>NZ_CBDCUG010000005.1:0-2005000 GCF_965222555.1 Flagellimonas sp.
CTCATGATTCTCCAGTACCCTTCCCTCTACCAATGCCAGCTTATGGAGGATTCTTTGCCCCTTTGTCTGATTTTCTACCAGAGAACTTCCCACATCCACCTTTACAGAGGTATAGATATAAATCAGATATAAATTTAACAGTTAAAAAGTCAAATTTATCAATCACATTAATTTAAGACCCACATAATGATGCATTTTAAGTAAATATGAAATATCAATTACTTTAAAGGATTTCTGCACTGAAAGAAACACCAGTCAGTCTTAATTATCTATTGAACATATTTTTATATCCAAAAAAGAATTGTGTAAAAAAAGAAAATTTTACAAATCATATTACCGGCCTGGGGAACTTGGTTGTTAGCCATTACTAAAACACTATATAATTTTTATTAAGAAAGTCACAAAAATTTCACAATACATATTGTTATATGTTATAAATATGTATATTTTCTTTAAATTAGATGTAATTTAGCAGTGATGCTTCTCTCAGACTTGGTTGTAGATGGTATAGGTATAGACTGGACTGTTCATTTACCTCTCATGCTTCACATCATATTCTTAGGTAACTATTCCTTATATAAGTATCACTGGCATGAGAATCTTCAGGCTTTTGGTTGATTTCAGGCCTTTTGACACAAATTTGCAGATAAAAAATGCTGTGGATTTCATCTGAAAAAGTTCAATCTCACCTTGAACCGAAGCGTAAGGGAGATGTTTCAGACTTTCTTGAAAAAAAAAAGCAATTTTCACGACTACTGAAACATCATTATATTTCGTAAAGATATTCATTAGATATTGTAATACTGTCATCAGCTTGAAATATTTGATTGTCTTTTAGGTTTGGACCACAGTCGGTCTCTGATACATGAGCACTGTAAGAAGCTACTATTGAATCTACTTCTTACACTTTCTGCACACAACGACCATTTTGAGGTAGCTCGGATTCTTCTCAGCAATAAGACCATCAACGATGACTTTGCACTAACAATACCAAACTGCAACAGCAAAGGTCATGCACCCTCAGGTGAATGATTAAATGTTATAATGTTGCAGTTAAAGTCTTACTAATTTTATTTTTTTACCTTTAAAGAACCTCCACATCTCCTTTGTACAGGTAGAGTTCTTCTAATTCTCGACAGCTCTTTATTTTCTTCTTTGGACAATTTCTTAGGAAATTTTCACATCCAGATAAAACATTTGAGGGGCTTAGTGGACCAAGATTCATTCTCCTCCTCTGTGGCCTTCTCAGCTTTTATCCTGCAGATGCACCCCTGAGAATGAAGTAAAGAATGTAGTTTAATTATAATGTCCTATTTCCATGTTATGGAATAGCTGAAACTGTATCATTACAATACTTTGTAGATGGTATGGAATCTGTTGGGGTGACACAGTCTATGTTCAGTATTAACAGTTCAGCTGTGGTTACATCAGACAGTGTGTCCAGTCTGGTCGATGTAGAATCATTGGAGACTACAGAACAAGATGCCAAGGCTCTCATTGAATTCCTGGCCACAAGGTGACATTGAATATTCTGAATTTTTGGTAAATAATCTCTCAAAAGAACCTGTTTTTTATTTGCTTTTGGAATCAAAATTTTCAGTATAATTTGGTTCATGCCAAAAGCGTACATCCAAAAAAACAGATTTTCCATTAAGGTGTAGGCATGCAAATCTGCTATCCTTTTGAACTTTCTTCCATTATGTAACAAATAATTTACAAATAATCCAGTACTTACTTAGACATTTCTTGAAATTCCCTGCTAACATTTTTGCTTTTATCATTAACAGGAGACGGCGACCTCTGTGGAGCTATGAAGACATTACAGCTAAAGTATGGAATATAAAGAGTGCTGACCAATTAGAACATTTCCTCAAACATGTGTTACGAGTGTTCAAGGAGTCGGTACCACTGGCTCATATAGAACAACGGTGGGCTCATGTGGCTCTCCAACTGGCCCTGTCATGTTCTTCACGTCATTATGCTGGAAGGTCTCTCCAGGTAGGATGATACAAATAAATTATTTTTGATGGCTAATTTTTCCATTTTTAGCAACATTAATTGAGTGTCTCTCATTATTGTGTTGTCACTTGTTCAATATTTGTGATAAAAAATTTTGACTTTTTTAATTAATAAAGTATACATAAGGTAATTGAAGATGATTAAAAGGATTAATTACTAATGCATAAAAGAATTCTGAGGTTTAATTATGTATTAAAAAATGACCCACTGGGGTATATACCTTTTGGTTAATACATCTTTATTTTAATATGATTTGTTTGATTCTAGGTATTTCGAGCATTAAAAGTGCCACTGAGTTCACAAATGTTGTCAGATATTTTGTCTCGGCTTGTGGAGACAGTTGCTGAACATTGGGAAGACATGCAGGTATGGTTGAAAGCCTGATTCCCACCTAGGCCAGACTTAAGTTGTGTTTTACCCATAAAAATTTAAATTGATTTATTTATCTAGAATTTGCTAATTTAATTTCAGGGTTACTTTTTATTTTTTAGGGTTATGTGACTGAAATAATGTTAACATTAGAGGCATCGGTAGACAACATAGACATGGATATCAGACCAATAGACTATATGAAAGAGTTATTTATGTCCACTCCAAACCTATCTAAAGAGATGAAAGACAGTCGTAAGGTGGCGACGGTAGTCATGAGACAGAATGTTCCGGTACACCATTTCCGAAGTACTAGTTACACACCTTCTATGTTAACTAGGAGGCTTGTTACTTCAGCTCCTCTTGATAGATGTAAGTTTAAAGTTATTCATAAATTCATAAAAAAATTTCACAACTTAAGAGGAACTTTCTCCAGTACAGAAAGAAAAAGGAAACCAGATTGAATCTTTAGAATTGCAGTAGATCATTTAAAAGTGAATTAACAGGTCTGCGCTTCTTATTCTGGGGACTGTGAATGTTCTCAGACAATGTAAACAATGAATTTTATGAGTGAGAAAAAGAAAAAATACCAAATTATGAAGCATATGTTGAATTTTAAATAATCAGATACACTCCTGATATATTGTATGATTATTTCAGCTGAACAACGCCAGCACCGGATGTCGATGTATGAGAACGAATCTCGTCGTACAGTGAACACAAACCTCTCTCGATCACGAAGTGCTCAGTCACTCAAACAGCTGTCAGACCCTGCTAACACTGATGACAAACTGACAATACTGTCACAGATGTTCTGGTTGGCTGTCTGTGTGCTGGAGTCTGATTACGAACATGAGTTTCTTCTATCTGTTCGGCTGCTAGATAAGGTTTTTTAGTAATAAGGCCACAAAAAGTTAATTATATGTTTCTCAGGCACCGCCCGCGTCACTTTCAACCCCCCCCCGCATCAAAAATTTTATTGCATTCGAACTGATAAATGTGAAAAATCGTCGACACATAGTGAATTAACAGTTCAATCTGGCCGCCATTTGCCTTGTTTATGGTTGGTTGGTTGGTTGAATTCTGGTGCACCCGCTCTCGCGATTCGGCACCACTTATTAAAAGTCGGAATTTTTACGGAACATCGTCGGAACATCATTTTTATTCACAAAAGGTAAAAAAAAATAAAAATAAAAAGTCGCCCTCCCGCATCTTTTTCCGAAAAAAAGTGCCTGAGAAACATATAATTAAGTTTTCGTGGCCTAAGTAGTGCGAATATTGCTTGATTGTGCATTGTATTAATTAACCTTTAGCTAGTAATGCATGCTTTTCTGGCTAAAATGGTTGAACTTGATGCTCAGTAGGGAGGTTCTGAGTTGTAATTTTGGAATCCTGCGATTCACAATAATTTTGATAAGAAATTTTATACCTGTCTCACTGAAATTGATAACATAGTTAGTACACTACCATTTTTACAGGATAAAGTACCAGAATCAACCTAGAACTTTATTAGCCTCTTTGAATATAAAATTACACGTATTTCTCCGGATGAAATGGGTTACATTTTTAAAGCATTTGAAATAACTTGATTACCTAGTAGTTTTTTTTCTTGAGAAGGACTAAAAATTACTTTGTGGGAAGTGCAAATAAACAGAATAAGGAAACTGTGTACACTTTTTATTGTATTTTTAGATATTAAAGCAATTACAGCCTGACAGACCGGAATGCAGGGAAAAGTTGGAAAAAATTCAGCAACAGCTGAACTGGTCAGATTTTCCTGGAGTTCAAGCTCTTTTGCTAAAGGTGACAAGTCATGACAGTTTATAAAAAATTATCATAAAATTACATTGTACAGTGATATCTTTGTGTAAATACCCCTGAGTATCAAACGACAAGGTGAAATGTAAATTTGTGTTATTTGAAGGGCTGTACTTCACCTGTGACGGCTGAAGCTACATGGACCTTGCTGTCTAAGTTAACACAGTCTATTCAGGCCCCAGTTATTGATCCATCAGGGAGCATTGGTAATTATTTTAAAAATTTTTAACTATTAATCATGTGATATCCAAATGTTTCCAGTCAAAAGGATTTCTTTATCAAATCTTGTTACATTATGTCATATTTTCTGTTTCTGTCTTTAACTTAAATTTGGTATTAAAAGTGTTATTTTTCATTCCATCAGCATTTCCTATGAATGTGATAGCCCTGTTACCATACATGGTGGAACATTATGAATCTCCGAACAAGACTTGCACTGAGGCTGCTGAGTATATTTCACAGGTACTTACAAGGGTGAAGAACTAACATTTAACTTAAAAATTTTAAAAACTGAAGTATTTTACATTTATTATTTAAATTTCAGAAATGTATGGAGCACTCTGATAAACTTGACAATCTGGCTACAGTAATGACTTTCTATAGCCGAGGAACATTTGCCAAAGATAATTTCCAATGGACCAAATGTGTCATCAAATATCTGTATGATGTGTACTCGAATCTTAGTACTCCCATGGTAGCATTTCTTGTTGAGGTAAAAGAAAACTTTAAATTTTAAGCCACTTTGAGCATTTTTGTATTAAGAGGAATGGATCCTCTCTAAATAGATCACCTATAAATGCGTATATACCCTTCGTGAATTGTCAGTTTAAGTTGGCCATCATATGCCTGCATCTTTTTTTGTTGGTTGTTTGATAACCAGCTGGTTGCAGCACATACTAAAAGTCTAAAATTTCTGGAAAGTACTCAGATACATAACATTTTTATAACATTTTATTAAAAAAATAAAAATTAAAAGCTGCCTTTCTGCATCATTTCTAAAAAAAGTGCCTGAGAAACATACTACTAATTTTTTTGGCCTTAAGATAAATTTTAATAATTAAGTAGTTGTATGAAATTGAACTTTTAACAGTATTTTGGGAAGGGCAAAAATTTAAGACTACTAATGTTTTATTTCAAAATATCTGTTTTGTGGCATTTTACTTTCTTAACTTTAAAGTAAAGAGTGGTCATACAAACAGATTGCAGTAAGTTTGGTACTTTGGACAACTAAAATTTGTCTGAATGAAGAGGAGTTTCTACTTATTCAATAATTGTAAGATTCAGAGCAGTTTGTTCCACCTTTAAATTTAAACACTGACATTTCATTTGACAGGTGTTGGAAAAAGGGCCCCCATCCACTCAGCTGGCTGTAATTCAGATCTTACACTGTACTTTGCACTACGTTGATGTCACAGCTTCACCTGCTAAAGGCATTAACAGTGACCTACTGACTCTCCTAATGGTAGTGTTTGTATCTGCCGGGCCTTCATTAGGGCCTGACTGCCTTGGTGCTTGGTAGCTTCCAAAGCCAACGGGCTGGTCTGTCTCAGTACCCGCGTCAAACAAATAGGACTCATCACTTTCAGAAGTGCCAGAGAAGGGAGTTCCATTCTCATCAAATAATGCCACTCCATTGTTGTTATAACTAATGAACCAATCATTGGTCTGTACCAGCATTGTACTAATTCCTAGTTTGTAATCTTGACCTTGTGGCACATCAATACTGAACGATAAATATCCTCCTGGACCAATTGGCGCAGTTTCATTGCTTGCCGCAACCGGAAGTCCAAGGTTATCAAAATAAGACACCGCTATTGCATTGTTACCATCTTCAGACAGTTCTTCCAATCCACTTCCTGATATAACTTCTGCTCCTTGCGTAAAGAAAGGATCACTTTCTGTATTAAAGGCATAAACAATTCCAGGAGAAAAAACACTCAAGGATGAAGCCAATCGTAGAGGTGAACCATTACTTCCAGTTTCTGTGAACCATCCATAAAGTTCTCCAGGCATACCATCTTCAGCAATTCTTTCCAAACCTACTCCTCTATCTTCTTCTCCTAAAGTGAACAAAGGTTCAGGTTGGGCATGAAGTACAACTATACCCGGTGTAACCACAAATCCATTGGTTGAACTTGCTGGCTGACCTGGGTCAGGTGTATTTATGGCTGTAATGGTCAATGTAAAGGTACCGGCAGAGTTTCCATCTCCGTTTGCGTAATCCAATACGGCAGTTAAATAAATATCCCCTGTATCTCTCCCTTCTACCAATCTAACCTGTGTATTGGAATCAGCAGGCCCTACATCCGCACCTGCTGGTGGAAAAGTAGCCGGGTCATTGTCCGCTTCCGTACCCAAATCGTACAACGAAAGCTGATCAGCTATATCCACTCCGTTCAGGGCCTGTCCATTAGGGAATAGGTCGATACCGTTTAAATCCGTTGGGGCCAAAAACCAATCATTGCTATTTGCCATCATTGTTACAGGAGTGAACTTAGTTCCAGGCACTGCTTTAAATGATATCTGATATTTGGCTCCATTGGTTGCCAATGGTCCCGGGTCTGAAGCTCCTACAGGAGTTGTAAACGTATGGACATTCAGGTAATTTATCACATTGCTGATGGTAATGTTAAAAGTGGTTTTAGCCACTTCGGTGTCATTGGCCAATCCTAAAGATGGGTTTATCTCCTCCGACCAATCAGAAGCAGAATTGCCCTCTCCATCATATTCAATACTGTAGCTATCCAATCTTACTGCGGAAACATATTCGCCTGCTGTCCAGATGCCTGCTTCAACGGCTACATTCTCACGTGCGCTTCCAGCTGCACCCCACTGTACAAAATCAACAATGGCATCAGCACTTGTAAACGAGTTATTGGAGTAAAGGCCCAATCCCTCGCTATTTCCCATTGTAAATGGCAACACCAAAAATGCCCCTGGTTCCAACATAATATTGCCACTTTCCGGGGTAATTTCATTTATCTGACTATATCTTCCAGGTCCTAAGCATAACCAATATTGACTTAAATCCACGGTAACATTGCCATTATTGTAAAGTTCCACCAAATCCTTGCTTCCATATTGTACCTCATTAATCACAATGGACCTAACTTCTTCAGGAACGGTCAGTTGATTATCCGCACCAATAGTAACGGTTGTAGTTTCCGCCCAATTGGAAGCTCCTGTGCCTTCCCCATCAAATATTATGGTGTAATCCGCATTGCCCATAACTGGTACAAACTCTCCGGCGGTCCAAACGCCCGCTTCAACCGCCACATTCTCTCTTGCTGTTGATCCAGCACCCCATTGTACAAAATCAACCAAGGTAGATGCATCGGTAAAATCAGAGTTATTACTATATAATCCTATTCCCCCTTCTGCATTGGGCATTTCGTACGAAACGGATAAAAAGCTTCCAGCCGTTAGCTGTAAATTCCCATCGACAGTTAAATCCCCTATTTTTCTATAGGTCCCAGGGCCAAGACAAAGAAAATAATCAGTTAAATCAACGGTATTATCTCCATTGTTTACAATTTCTACCCAATTACCAAGGTATTGAACTTCGTTGAGTCTTACATTAACCTCTGCGGTCGGTTCTGGCTCAGTTGGTACTTCACCAACTATGTCATTGTCATCATCGCTACATGATGCAAAAACAACTGCAAACAGCAGTACTTTGAATAAATTTCTTTTCATAATTCTTTTTTTAGATTAATTATGATCCAAAACTACTTCCACCCACAACCGAAAAACGGTGATCAAAATCACCGTTTTCTGTTAAATCCGTATTAAAAGCCGTTATACTTTTGTGATATTCTAGCAGTTCACTAGTTCGATATATCTTTTATGCTGTACCAAAATTCCAGTCTTTTCAAGCTTTTTAGTGATTCTTGAAATAACTTCACGTGAGGTGCCCAAATCCAAGGCTATCTTTTTATGGGATAGGTGTATTAATTGACTATTATCCCTTTTCGCTTTGTTTTCCAAATATTTGACCAAGCGGTCCTCAATTCCAAAACAAACAATCTCTTTTGTAGTCTGTAGCAAATCTTCAAAGTTCCGCTGGAAATCGTTTATGATGATTCTGGCAAAGGTTGGATATTTTACAAACCATTCCTTCACCTTATTAACTGGAAGGGTCATAACAACGGTATCTTCTTCCGTTATAGCCGAAAATTGTACGGGTTTTGGGTCAAAAAGATGGTTAAAGCTTAAAATGCAAGATTCTCCTGAGTTGATATAGTACAACAAAAACTGCACATCTTCTTCTTCCGCATACATTTTAATCCGACCTTTTAATACTACAGGCAAAAAGTTCAGATATGCACCTTGTTTTACCACATAGGAGCTACTCGGAAATTCATGATAACTACAAGATGATATAATTTCTTGGTAAAGTCTTTCTTCAAGTATAGGAAAGCACTGTTTGATGTATGATTGGTTAGTATCGACCACCATAGTATTGGCATTCTTAATGTTAAGGATTCTGAATGTAATCCTTAAGTCTGCGAAACTATACCAACCTTTCTTTTATTCTGATCAAAAAAAGTGAAATAAATACCTCCAAACATGGATATTACGAAGTAAAGCCCAATCAAATAGCTGCCAAATGGCAAATATGCATTCAAACCAAACCAATCCCCCGTCGTAAAAATCAATAGTATACCGGCAACACTTCTAAAAACCTCTATCCATACAGCATAAATTTTTCTATCCATTAAACTGGTATAGCCATAAATCCCAAGAAAAACGAAAGCTCCAAAAAGAATCAAGTTGTTAAACCCAATTTCAGCATAGTTATAGAACATGAACAACAACATTGCGGTATTGAACAATAGTTGAAAAATTGCGTATCCTTTTAGGCTTAAAGAAGTTTCTGGTTGATATTTTGAAAAGTTATAGACATCTTCAATTTTAGATATGGGATACTTCTGTGCCACATCTGCCGGACGCCATCCAGTGGGCATAAACCAAATGCGAAATTTATCCCATATGTTTTCAGTCCGCCATGCATCTACACATAACCTCCAAAAATGCTGGAAGTTGATTAAAATGGGGTTCCAAGTTGCCGCTGGTTTTAAAACCCCGTATTGGGGAGGAACATCATCCAACTCTTCTTGAAAGGTCCCAAACCAACGGTCCCAAATACAAAGTATCTGTCCTAGGTTTTTATCAATATACTCCGGATTTATTGCATGGTGAACCCTATGTTGTGAAGGAGTAACAATAATATATTCCAACCATCCCATCTTACCAATATGCTGCGTATGATACCAAAACTGTGCAAACAAATGGATAGGTGCCAAAATTGCTATTATCTCGCCAGGCACTCCAAGGAAGGCAGCAGGAAGCAACAATAGCGGAAAATAGCCCACCACATTTGAGATGGATTGTCGTAATGCACAAGCCAAATTAAATTCTTCACTGCTATGATGAATTACATGCTGGTTCCAAAAAATATTGATGTGATGGCTCAATCTATGATTCCAATAACCTGCAAAATCAATGGCGATAAACGCAATTAGCCATACTGCCCATGTGGCTTCTATCTGAATCAAGGCCAGATGTTCCACCAAATAGGGATATGTGACCAAAACAACGGCTAATCCCAATGAATCCTTTACAATATTTGTAAGTCCAGAACTGAGGCTGCTAACGGTATCCATTACATTGTGCATCTGCTTTTTTACAAAATGCCCATACAGAATCTCAAAAAGCACCAATCCGATAAAAAATGGGATAGCATATAATAATGCGGTAGCGTAGGTTTCCATATTCTAAATGTACAAAATCATCTTTAATGATCTTGCATGGAATCCAATACCAATTACTGCCCTTATGTCATGTAAAGTTTAGCTAACAATGTCCAAAGGAGCTGTATCCTTCCAGTTTCCTCTAGTGAAATCTGGGAATGGCTGTGGTGCCCCGCCACTAGCTACAGAACGTTCACTAAGTGGTGCCACGGCACTCCAGAAACAACCCTCGTACACATTTTGATCAAGAGGAAGTCCTTTTTGCAAGCACTCAACGACACGGTATATCATAATTCCATCCATACCTCCATGACCACTGCCTTTGGCAGCTTGGTTCAATCGTTTGTATAATGGGTGATCGTATTTTTCATAAAGCGCTTGTAATTGTTCGCCTTTCACCCAGGAATGGTGATCCTTGGTCAATCCTTCCACTCCACCTTCCAAGGCCACTCTAGTTGGGAAACCAGCCAAAGTTCCTTTTGTACCTTGAATTAGGTTTAAACGGGTATACGGCCTGGGACTTGTTTCATCCCATTGTACCATTATGGTTTTGCCCAATGCTGTCTTAATTATTGAGGTATTCAAATCTCCTCCTTTATAATCCAGTTGGTTCCATTTATGATCAGCTGGATAGTTCTTTTTGGCATATGCGGCCCTACCTCTTGATGGTGTTGAAAATGATACCAAACTACCAAAATTATCTTCTCCCCTACCCAAGTTCATATATTGCGCAACCGGTCCCAGACCGTGTGTGGGGTATAAATTTCCGTTGCGATGGGCATAATGGGGTGTTCGCCAAGAACCTGTCCCTCTTTTCTGTTCTTCCATCTGAAAGCGCAACTCGTGAATATAAGCTGCCTCTCCATGCAAAACCTCTCCTATAACTCCCTGTCTGCACATGTTCAAAAACATCAGTTCATCTCTGCTATAGTTTACATTCTCAAGCATCATACAATGCTTTTGGGTACGCTCACTAGCATCAACAATATCCCACATTTCCTCCAATGTTACAGCAATGGGAACCTCAACAAAGGCATGGGCACCTTTGTTCATGGACTCAATGGCCATGGGCGCATGATTTTTCCAGTTAGTTGCTATAAAAACCACATCTGGCTTAACTTCATCCAGCATCACCTTCCATTTGTTCTCATCTCCCCAGTATTGCTTGATGTTTTTATGTCTGCCTGGTTTTGAAACTTCTTTTACCCAACCTGTCTTTTGTTTGACCAAATCCTCATAGAGGTCACAAATAGCGACCACCTCTGTATTGGGCAGATCAGCAAAAAACCTAACATGTCCACCACCTCTTGCACCTACACCAATAAATGCAGCCCGTACCTTTTCCAACTTTGGTGCTGCAAAGTCACCCATATATTGTGATTTTAAAGGTCTGTCAGCTCCTGCTTTTAGATAATTAGGCATTATGGAAACAGCTGCCGCAGAGAGCGAGGTTTTTTTGATAAAATTACGTCTGTCGATATTTTTCATGGTGGTTTTTATAGTTGTGTTAACGTTAACATTACATTCTCCGAAAATACAAAAAAAATAATATCATCCCATTTTGTTGAACAGGATTAACATACAATTCTTAACACTATCATCCAAACAACGGATTCTGTTAATTCACAGGCACAAAACTATATTACCTGACCTCGATTTTAACAATTACGGATTTGCTAACAGGAGTATTGCTCTTATCAGCGTAGAGGTCGATGGGAACCAACATATTGGTTTCTGGGAAATAGGCACAAAGGTTTTTGGACGGAATGTTATATGGGATTATTTTAAAGTTTTCCGCTTTGCGTTGTTTCCCCGAATAATTACTAATCAAATCAACTATTTGTAGTGGTTTCAGCCCTTTTTCTTTGATATCATCTGGATTCATGAAAATTACCCTTCGTTCCCCATAAATACCCCTATACCTATCATTCATTCCATAAATAGTGGTGTTGAACTGATCATGGCTACGAACAGTCATCAAAACAAACTCATCTTCCGCAAGATTGTGTTCTGGAAGTCCGCAAATAGAGAATTGGGCCCTCCCTCCAGGTAATTTTGAAAAATCCGCATCCCTGGCATTGTTGGGCAAATAAAATCCCGACCCTTTGGAACGACCGGAATAGTCTTCATAACCTCTTAAAACCTCAGAAATCTTTTCTCGAACCAAGTCATAATCACTTCCCAAAGTCATCCAATCAATGTTCGAGGATTCGCCAAAATATGCATTTGCCATTTCGGCAACAATTTCAGGTTCGCTTTTGAGCTTATCACTAGCGGGTTTCATTCGCCCCTTGCTCTGATGCACTTTGCCCATGCTGTTTTCTACGGTTACAAAGCGGTCTTTATCTTGCTCTGTCCTTCCCAAAGTGGGCAATATCAGTGCTGTTTTACCAACGGTCAAGTGGGTCCGGTTCAATTTAGTGCTCACCGAAACGGTTAAATCACAGTTTTCCAGTGCCTCAGCAGTATAGGCCGTATCTGAGGCTGCGGAAACAAAGTTTCCCCCAAGCGCAATGAACACCTTGGCCCTGCCTTGATGCATGGCCTGAATTGCATTGACCGTATCCAACCCCTCTTTATTTGGCGGGTTAAAACCAAAAGTTTCTTTTATAGCTTTGTTCAAGGGTTCCGAAACGTGGTGCATAATTCCTACGCTCCTATCTCCCTGCACATTGCTATGACCACGAACAGGACAAGTACCTGCGCCTTTTTTGCCAATACTCCCTTTGGCCAGCAAGAGATTCATGCATTCCTTAATGTTTTCCACCCCATTTTTGTGCTGCGTGAGGCCCATCGCCCAACATATGATGATTTTTGATTTTTTTGCCAATAAATCAACCGCTTCATCTATTTGAGTTGAATCAACTCCACATAGTTCCAGTAGTTGGTCTTCATCGTACTTTTCCAAATCCTTCAAAAGCTCTTGAAAGCCATTGGTTTTTTCTTTGATAAAATCATGGTCGAAAACAGATTCCTCATCTTTTTCCCTCTTTGCCAATCGCTTCATGAGCAGCTTGAGCAGCGATACATCCTGGTTAATCTTTACCTGAAGAAAAATATCGGTCAGCTGGGTGCCCTTGCCTAAAATCCCACTTAGCTGTTGCGGATTTTTGAATCGATTGAGTCCACTTTCGGAAAGTGGATTCACGGTTATGATCTTTCCACCTCTTTCCTTGCACTTTTGAAGTGCCGTTAGCATTCGAGGATGGTTGGTTCCCGGATTTTGACCAATGACCATAACCACCTCAGCCTCGTGCAAATCTTCCAGCACCACCGAGCCTTTTCCGATACCCAAAGTTTCAGAAAGGGCCACTCCACTGGATTCATGGCACATATTGGAACAATCTGGCATATTGTTGGTTCCAAAAGCACGAACAAATAGCCCGTATAAAAAGGCAGCTTCGTTGCTAGAACGTCCAGAGGTATAAAAAATGGCTTCGTCCGGCGAATCCAAAGTATGAAGTTGCTCAGCGATTAGTTGGAAAGCCTCTGGCCATGAAATGGGTTCATAGTGAATCGAATCCGGTTTTAAAATAAAAGGTTCCGTAATTCTACCGCTTTTTCCAATTTGGTAATCCGTCCATGTAGAAATTTCCTCAACCGAGTATTTTTTAAAAAAAGCCTTGTCCACACGTTCAAAAGTGGCTTCTTCAGCAATAGCTTTTGCTCCATTTTCGCAGTACTCGCCTAATTTTGAAGGTGTATCGGGGTCAGGCCAAGCACAGCCCGGGCAATCAAAGCCTTCTTTTTGATTCATTCGGGAAAGGGTTTTCAACGAACGAAACAAACCCGACTCTTTGCTCACATGTTCCAATGCAGCTTTCACTCCAGGAATACCGGCAGCATAATTTTTGGGGTCTGTAACCTTTAAATCTGAAAATTCAATATTTCCAGTAACTGAGATATTTCGTTTTGTGGAATTCGACATATTACTAAAATACAATTGTCTTTAATCCCACCCATCCTTATTTAAGGATTTCTTTTAAAAAAGCCTCCTTATAAGCTCTCCCTATCGGGATTTTACCTCCTCCTGAAAGGTTCACCTGGTTGCCAATCAGTTTTTCAATTTTATCCGCATTAATAATATGCGATTTATGAACCCTTTTGAACTTTTGGTTGGGCAGTGATTCCAACCAATACCGCAACGGTTCATTGGAAAGATATTTTTTCTTAGCAGTAACAACCTCCGTGTAATCGGAATCAGAATCAATATGCTCTATCGCATCCAGGTCGACCTTAATAAGTTCATGGCCCGATTTTATGTAAACGTATCCTCTTTGTTCTTCTTGCAATTGGCCAGTATCTATGACTACCTCTGCGTTTTGATTTAAGGGCACCTTAGCGATTGCCTTTAAAAATCTTTGAAACGAAAAGGGTTTCAATAAATAGTCCACCACGTTGAGTTCGTAGCTTTCCAAGGCATACTCGGAAAAAGCTGTTGTCAAAATCACATGGGGGGGCTTTGGTAGCGTTTTTAAAAAATCAATTCCTGAGATTTTCGGTAAATGGATATCCAAAAACAATAGCTCTACTTCTTCAGTCTTGAGGAATTTCATGGCAAGCAAAGCATCTGAAAACACCCCTTTAAGTTCTAGTGTATTCACGTCTTCGATAAACTTTTTCAAGATACGTTGTGCAGGTGGCTGATCTTCAATGATGATACATCTCATTACATTACGATTTTTCCAGTTCCATGGACAAGGATACGCTAAACAGGTTGTTTTTTTCCTTGATCAAAAGCTGATGCCTATTAGGGTACAACAATTCCAATCGCTTTTTTACATTCTCCAATCCAATACCTTTGGCAACGGAATCCAAACCGGCCACAGGCTCAAAGTTATTGGCGCACCTAAACTGTAGTTGATTATCCCTCTGAATCACTTCGATATCAATTTCAATATTAGAAGATTGACCTGATTGGCTATGTTTAAAGGCATTTTCAATAAACACAATTAAAATAAGTGGCGCAATCTTATAGCCTGATTTAATTTGCTGTACTTTAAATTGAACATCTCCTCTTTCTTCAATCTGTAATTTGTACAACTTAATAAAGTTGCCCAATTGTTCTATTTCCTTTTTTAAAGGAACAAATTTTTCCTTGCATTCATAAAGCATATAACGAAGTACCCCGCTCATTTCCAAAATAATTTCAGGGGTTTTGGAAGAGTTTTCCAAAGCATACGAGTATAAATTGTTCAAATTGTTGAACAAAAAGTGTGGATTGATCTGCGACCTCAAGAATTGAAGTTCACTTTCTTGCACTGTGCTTTTCAGTTCATCTATCTGCTTTTGTTTTTGGAGTGCATCCCATCCAAATTTGAACCCAGATAATATGGCAAGTATAGGAACAATGTCAAACAAAGCATAATAGGCTCCAGGGAAAACATTGGCTCGTCTTGTGCCAGAGTAAAAAATCTGTTCAATCACAAGTTCCTCTAACAGGATCAGTGCAACTATGATTGCCAAAACACTACCAAAAAATTTTAAGGGCTTCTTTTTATATAAAAAATTAGGCATTAAATAGTAAGCTATGATTCCTGAAGCCACAGCATAACTTAGAAAGAATGCAACTTCAGGAATATCAATACGAGGATCCCTCCGGTCAAAAGAATAGAATAGAAAGACCAGAAGATGCAGTATGATCTGAAAAGTAAGCTCCTTTCGAGTAATCACGTGTTCAATTTTAACAGCGTACAAAACTATTTGTCAAAAGGTAACAAAAGAAAAGTAATACTGTCAACAACATTTTTATGGCCTTGAACAACATTGGAAATGTTAAATTTTCTTAATCTGTGTCGATTGGAGCAAAATGAACGTTGTTCACAGAATTTCCCTAGATTTTTTTCTTGTTCCATGCCATCTTTGGAAAAGAAATTGAATACGCATGACATTTAAGAGAGAACCAAAACACTGTTTCTTATTGGTTTTAACCATTTTTCTTTCATTCCAGACTATTGAAGCTCAGGATAAAACTGTTGAGTTTTCTGGAAAAGTGGTTGACACATCTACGGGACAGGCAGTTGCATATGCCACGGTAATGGTTGCGGACAGCAATACTAAAAAAGCTATTGTTGGCACAACCACTCTGGAGGACGGTTCTTTTACGCTAAAAACGGATGCAGCGGATTACTATATAGAAATAAGTTTTATTGGTTTTGAAAAGAAAATACTTCAAAAACCGGACTCAAATGACCTTAAAATAGATTTGGGCATTATTGAAATTTCCGAAGATGCCCAAAAATTGGAAGAGGTTGTGGTAGAAGGAGAAGTTTCAAAAACCGTTTTTAAGCTGGATAAACGGGTCTTCAACGTTGGAAAGGATTTGAGCAGTGCAGGAGCCAGTGCTTTGGAAGTACTTAATAATGTCCCTTCGGTAAATGTCAACATTGAAGGTCAAATCAGTTTAAGGGGAAGTCAAGGTGTTCAGGTGCTTATCAACGGAAAACCATCCATAATCGCCAGTGATGAAAGCAATGCACTGGGAACCATTACCGCCGATATGATCGATCGCGTAGAGGTCATTACCAATCCATCTGCTAAATATGATGCCGAAGGCACATCAGGCATTATCAACATTGTAATTAAAAAAGAAGAACGGCGCGGTTTAAACGGTTCAGTTTCGGTAAACACCGGCGCTCCCGATAGTCACAGTGTAGGCATCAGTTTAAATCGAAGAACTGAGAAATTCAACCTGTTTACCCAATTGGGTGCTGGTTATCGTGAGCTGCCCAACGACAGGGAAAGCCGAAATACCGACTTGACGACCAACACCACCATTTTATCTGTTGGAGAAGAATTTCGTAATGAAGCCTATTACAATTTTGTACTGGGAACGGATTACTATTTTAATCCAACGAGTGTGTTGACCCTCTCGGGAAATTTTGCACTCGAAATTGAGGATCAACCTTCAACTACCAATTTTTCCTCTTTATCGGGAGTTGATGTTGTTACTTCGGAATGGGAAAGAACGGAGATTACCGAAGCCACAAACCCGAAATTTCAGTATGAATTGCAATACAAAAAGGATTTCAAGGGAAATGAAGACCACACCCTTTTGTTCAGTGCTTTGGGGAACTTTTTTGGCAAGGACCAGTCCTCAGAGTTTACGGACATCACTATTTCAGGCACAAACAACGATGACAGCCAACTTACGCGAACGGATTTTAAAGAAGCGGTATTCACCTTTAAACTGGATTATACCAAACCTTTTTCGGAAGAATTGACCTGGGAAGCCGGCGCTCAATACGTACTGAATGATGTTAGCAACGATTATGAGGTTCAAAATTTAGTCAATGGCGACTTTGAAGTAGACCCAGGCCTGACTAACATTTTTGAGTACGACCAAAAAGTATTGGGCCTATACACCACAGGAGCTTATGAAGGTAAAAAATGGGGCATAAAGGGCGGACTTCGCCTGGAACAGACCAATTTGAATACTTTTTTGACCAACACAGGCGAGGATAATTCGCAGGATTACAACAATCTATTTCCCAGTTTACATACATCTTACAAGTTTTCGGAAAAAGTTTCGCTGCAGGCTGGATACTCCAAACGAATCTACAGGCCCAGAATGTGGGATTTGAATCCTTTTTTCAATATCAGAAACAATTTTAGCATCCGACAAGGCAATCCAGAGCTTATGCCTGAATTTACAGATTCGTATGAAGTTACAAGTATCTTCTTCATTGGGAAAACGGCGCTCAATCTTGGTGTTTATCACCGCTATACCACAGATGTTATTGAACGTGTCTCCACGTTTGAAAACAATGTGAACACCACAAGACCGGAAAACATTGGTACCAATAAAACCACAGGAATCGAATTCAATACGAAGTATAGTCCAGTGAAGTGGCTCACCTTTAATGCGGATTTCAATTATAACAAATTTAGCAGAGAAGGTATTTTTGAGGCCGTTGTCTTTGATTTTGATGCAGATAGATGGTCCTCCAAACTTATGGGCAAGGTGAAATTTCCGGCTGATATTGACCTTGAAGCTACTGGAAATTATAGATCTAGCTACCAAACAGTGCAAGGTGAGGTTAATGACTACGCCTTTATGGATTTGGGCCTTCGCAAAAAGCTTTTGAAGGGAAAAGCCATCCTAAACCTGAGTGTCCGGGACCTCTTTGCGTCAAGAATCAGTGAAAGTCAGATTGCACAAGCAGATTTTGAGGTGTACAACCGCCGCTTACGTGGTCGTTTCGTAGCCTTTGGCTTTAGTTATGGTTTTGGAAAAGGGGAAGCCATGCAGTATTCAGGTGGACGGAGAAGGTGAAATAAAATCTCAAACACCAAACACCAAACACCAAAATTAAACTAGAAAGGCGTTGTCAATCACCCCAAACTCGCCAAACTCTTCTCCAAAGTTTCTATTTTGGCTTCGGCATCAGCAGCTTTCTTTTTCTCTACAGCCACCACTTTTTCAGGTGCATTGTTTACAAAACGCTCGTTGCTCAATTTCTTTTGCACAGATTGCAAAAAGCCACGGGTATAATTTAGTTCCTCTGTAATTTTTTTGATCTCTGCCTCTATGTCGATGGCACCACTAATTGGGATAAAGTATTCGTTACTCTTTACCCTAAAGCTCAAAGCTCCATCCAACCCAGAATCAACAGGTGTAATTGTGGATAGATTTCCCAACTTGGTAATAATGGCATCCATTTTATCGCCAACCTTTTCACTGTTTAAGATGGAAAGCTCCAAAGCTTCCTTTTGTGGAATGTTCTTTTCTTTTCGGATTGTACGAATTCCTGAAATTACCTCTGCGGCAAAATCAAAATCTGCTATGATCGCAGCGTTCACCTCTCCTTGTTTAGGCCATTGGGATACAATCAATGCTTGTTCCGGGGTTCGTTCAGCAATATGCTGCCAAACTTCTTCGGATAAAAATGGCATAAACGGATGCAAAATCTTTAGATTTTGTTCAAACAAATGGATAACAGCATCCAAAGTGGTCTTGTCTATAGG
Source organism: Flagellimonas sp. (assembly GCF_965222555.1). Classification (GTDB taxonomy): domain Bacteria; phylum Bacteroidota; class Bacteroidia; order Flavobacteriales; family Flavobacteriaceae; genus Flagellimonas. The sequence continues at coordinate 18,927 of NZ_CBDCUG010000005.1, forward strand.
TTGTTGATAAGCTGGTTTTACAATTTCCAGTAACCAAGAGCAGAAATCGTCCCAAACCAGTTTATAGATGGCCATTAATGCATCAGAAATTCGATATTTGGAAAAATGGTCCTCAATTTCAGCCAGAGTTTGGTTAAACTTAGCAGTATACCATTCAATTCCAATTTTAGCAGCTTCAGGTTGTGGTAAATCATCTACTTCCCATCCTTTCACCAAACGGAAGGCATTCCAAATCTTATTGGCGAAGTTTTTTCCTTGTTGACACAGAGCTTCATCAAACATTAGATCATTTCCTGCCGCTGAACTCAATAAAAGTCCAACACGAACCCCATCGGCACCAAAATCCTCAATCAATTTGAGTGCATCCGGAGAATTTCCCAATTGCTTGGACATCTTTCTACGCTGCTTATCACGAACCAATCCGGTCAAATACACATTCTCAAAAGGTCGTTTTCCACGGTATTCATACCCAGCAATGATCATCCGTGCCACCCAGAAAAACAAAATATCAGGTCCTGTGACCAAATCACTGGTAGGATAATAATAATTGACCTCATCATTCTCGGGTTCCAAAATGCCCCCGAAAACACTAATTGGCCATAACCAAGATGAAAACCAGGTATCCAACACATCAGCATCTTGACGTAAGTCCGAGGCTTGAATTTCTGGGTTTTTGGATTTGGCCTTTTCCAAAGCTTCTTCTTTGGTCTCTGCAACCACAAAGTCATCCTTTCCATCCCCGAAATAATAGGCGGGAATCTGCTGTCCCCACCATAATTGACGGGAAATGTTCCAATCGCGGATGTTCTCCATCCAATGGCGATAGGTATTTTCAAACTTTTTGGGGTACAATTTGACATCATTTGTCTTTAAAACCCCATCGAGGGCAGGTTTTGCCAAATTTTCCATCTTCAGGAACCATTGGTCAGACAAACGGGGTTCTATCACCGCTTTGGTTCGCTCCGAAGTACCAACTTTGTTGGTATGCTGCTCGGTTTTGACCAAAAATCCCTTCTCTTCCAACTCTTTGGAGATTTCTTTTCGAACTACAAAACGGTCTTTGCCCTGATAATGCAATCCATAGGAATTCAATGTCGCATCTTCATTAAAGATGTCAATGACCTCTAAATTGTGCTTATCTCCAAGGTTTTTATCGTTTTCATCATGGGCTGGGGTTACTTTTAGACAACCTGTACCAAATTCAATGTCCACATATTCATCTTCAATAATTGGGATAACTCGATTGCAAATAGGCACAATTACCTTTTTCCCCCTTAAATGGTGATATCTTTCATCATTTGGGTTGATGCAGACCGCAGTATCGCCCAAAATAGTCTCTGGACGCGTGGTGGCAATGGTCACTTTTTCATCTGAACCTTCAATTTGGTAGGCCAAATAGTACAAAGTGCCTTGTTTCTCCTCATAAATCACCTCTTCATCTGAAAGGGTGGTTTTTGCCTCTGGATCCCAGTTTACCATACGAAAACCTCTGTAAATGAGTCCTTTTTCATACAAATCCACAAAAACCTTGATTACAGAAGCTGACATATCGTCATCCATGGTGAACTTAGTACGGTCCCAATCGCAGGAACAGCCCAGTTTTTTAAGCTGTTGCAGGATTACCCCCCCATATTCGTTGGTCCAGTCCCAAGCATGTTTTAGGAATTCTTCGCGGGATAAATCGGTCTTTGCAATACCTTCATCCTTCAATTTCGCTACTACTTTGGCCTCCGTGGCAATAGAAGCGTGGTCCATACCAGGTACCCAACAGGCATTTTTCCCTAAAAGCCTTGCCCTTCTAATCAGTACATCTTGTAAGGTATTGTTGAGCATATGGCCCATATGCAGTACTCCGGTAACATTTGGTGGCGGAATTACAATGGTATAGGGTTCTCTTTCATCTGGTTTTGAACTAAAAAAATCATGCTCTGTCCAATATTGGTACCAGTGCTCTTCTACCCTATTGGGCTCATATTTTGATGGAATCTCCATTTTTCGGTATAGTTTTTGTCTTTTTTGACCCGGATTGGTGTTTGGAAGGAAAATCGCAATGTTAAATTAACGCTATTCTTCGGCCGAGAGCCAATCTCGAAATACGAAACAAAAATAAGTAACGTTATTACATAACAAAAGAATTTTGGATGCAGGTGTGAAAACATTTACATTTGAAGTTCACCCAAAACTAGAAATGATGAAAAAATCTGTACTCATGTTATTTGTTGGGCTTCTTTCTTTAGGTACCTACGCCCAAGAAGCAACAGCAAAAATTGAATTTAAGAGCGAGACCATTGATTATGGTGAAATTGAAAAAGGCAGTAATGGTGTTCGAGTATTCGAATTTACCAATACTGGTACAGCTCCACTGGTGATCAGCAATGTAAAATCCAGCTGTGGCTGCACCATTCCAAAAAAGCCTGAAGAGCCTATTTTACCTGGAAAAAAAGGTCAAATTGAGGTTAAATACGACACTAAAAGGGTAGGTCCTATCAGAAAGGCAATTACAGTCACCTCCAATGCAGATACCCCAACAAAGGTTCTTAAAATAAAAGGACTGGTTAAGGGCGCAAACCCTAGCAAATAAGGTTTTAAAAATCAAAAAAAGTGCCTTCTAAAAGAAATTTTAGGAGGCTTTTTATTTAGTCAAATACGTTTTTCAACACAAAAGAGAACAACAAATCCCTGTTGTAGCGCTCAATAAGTACGCGAACACGCTTTCCCTCTTTTTCGTTGAGCATTTTCAAGACCTCTTGAAGTTTGTATTTATGGATTTTCTTTCCATTGACCGCCAGTATTACATCTCCCTCTTGCAAACCAGCCTCAGCCGCAGGGCTTCCCGCTCTAATACCAGAAACGATAATTTCAGGAACCAGGCTTAATCGAGTTTTGTTTTCCAATAAAATTTGGACATTGCCAAAGGTATCATCATCACTTCGTACAACCCCATTAAAATCGGCAATACTCTCCGCAATATACCTAAGTCCATTATGTTGCAACGCTATCCCTGCCAAATTATATTGAAACGGAGCTCTAAAATTTCCATTCTTTTTAAACGTCACCTGATTTTTGCCGTAATCAAAAATAATATTGAATCGCTTTAAAATTTCACCTCCAACACTACCATTTCTATCTCCTAAATTTTTAATAAATCCAAAGGATTCTCTATATGGAAAAGCTGCTTTTGCATCTTTGAGCTCAAAATCCCCTATTTTTACTCCACTTACCTTGGTTCGTTTTCCAAAAATATCACCACTCAATCCTCTGCCCAGATAATCCTCATAGTTTTTCTGAGGTATTTCCAGTCCTTTTTCCGGTTCATGGAAAAGCCAGAGTGCATCGCTGCTACCAGTATCCACAAGCAGTTTAACAGGAACATCCTCCTTATCCTTCATTAAAACGGTTCCCTCAACATAGGCTTTTCTATTTTCTATGGAAATTGGCAATGTTTGTGATCGTTTTTTCTCTTTCTGGCTATATAGATCAGGGTTATGGAGCTTGATGTGACGTGATTGGTAATTTACTTCCACAATAAAATCCCTAAACAAGTCATACCCCAATATTCCGTGCACTGGTATACCCAAGGATGTGGAGAAATTGATTTCCTTATCCAAAACCACATAAAGGTCTTGATTATAGTTTCTGGCCTTACCTAGCTTAAACACGTTTTGCATGGAACTCAATGCTTTCATGGGTTCACCATCGCCAAGTCCCCTAATGGTAACTTCCGAAACATTGTTTATTTGTAACGAATCCGTATCTGAAAGGTTGAACAGAATAGGTTTACTTACCCCAGAATCCAGTACAAATTTCAAGTCAGCTCCATTGACCTCGATAGGGATAATCATCAAATTATTAATCAACTCAAAGTTGATTTTTTGGAATTTCTGATGATTGGGCAACCTAAAATTTTGTGCCGAAATCAAAAAAGGAAGTGACACAAAAAGAAGCGTAAGAAGGTGTAGGTTTTTTTTCAATTTGCTTGCTCCTAAAGGGTTATACCTCTTAAATATACAAAATTATCCCTGACGTTATCTTTTATTTAACATTACCCTAACCCTTCAAATAATACCCAAATGTGTTGTTTGCAAGTCTTGGTTTTACCATTTTTGCCTAAAATTTAATGCATGCCTTCAATATCTGAAAAAGGGCACCGGATGCCCGCGTCACCTATTCGCAAATTGGTTCCTTATGCAGAAGCGGCCAAAAAAAGAGGTACCCATGTAATTCACCTTAATATTGGACAACCTGATATTAAAACTCCCAAAGTGGCTCTGGATGCCGTCAGAAACCATGACATTGAGGTTCTTGCCTATAGCATGACCGAAGGTTCAGAGACCTATCGACAAAAAATAGCTGCCTACTATGCTAAAAATGATATAAAAGTATCCTCTGATGATATTATTGTAACCACTGGCGGATCAGAGGCACTTTCTTTTGCTATGGGCACCATTATGGATGCAGATGATGAAATCATAATCCCAGAGCCGTTTTATGCAAATTATAATGGTTTTGCCACAGCTTCCGGGGTAAAGGTTGTTCCCATTGTCTCCAACATTGAAAACAACTTTGCACTGCCTCCCATTGCAGATTTTGAAAAATTGATATCACCAAAAACAAAGGCCATACTTATTTGCAACCCGGGAAACCCAACCGGTTATCTATACAGCAAATCGGAAATACAACAATTGGCAGCGTTGGTCAAAAAACATAACCTCTTTTTGGTAGCGGATGAAGTGTACCGTGAATTTACCTATGAAGGTCGGGAACACTACTCCATATTACAGGAAGCTGGCTTGGAAGAGCATGCCATTGTTGTGGATTCTGTATCTAAAAGATATAGTATGTGTGGAGCACGTATTGGCTGTTTGGTATCTAGGAACAAAGATGTTGTGAAAACCGCTCTAAAATTTGCACAAGCTCGTTTGTCCCCTCCCACTTTTGCCCAAATTGCGAGCGAGGCTGCTCTGGAGACACCTCAAGAGTACTTTGACAATGTCATCAACGAATATGTAGAGCGAAGAAATATCCTGATTTCCGAGTTGCAAAAACTGGATGGTGTTAAAGTAGCTGTTCCGCAAGGAGCTTTTTATTGTGTTGTTGAATTGCCTGTTTCCAATGCTGATGATTTTGCGCAATGGCTCTTGGAAAAATTTGAAATGGACGGGAATACCGTAATGGTTGCTCCCGCAGCTGGATTCTATGCCACCAAGGGATTGGGAGAAAATCAAATTAGAATTGCCTATGTCCTTGAAAAAGAACAGCTGGTGAAAGCGGTCCAAATACTCGGAAAAGCTTTAAAGGCTTATAATCGTTAATGAACATTCAAGAAAACATATCACTTAAAGCGTACAATACCTTTGGTATTGATGTCAAAGCCAAGTTTTTTATAGAAATCAATGGTTTGGCGCAGCTCCAAAAAGTATTGGAACTTAAGGCATATCCCCAAAAGTTTGTTGTCAGTGGCGGTAGTAATATGTTGCTCACCAAGGATGTTGATGCTCTGGTCATACATATAAATCTAAGGGGCATCACCATTGTAGATGAAAATGAAGATGAGGTTGTGATCAAGGTCATGGCCGGGGAAAATTGGCATGAACTAGTGCTTTGGTCCCTTGATCAAGGATATGGCGGTATAGAAAACCTTTCATTGATTCCAGGGAACACCGGTACGGCCCCAATTCAGAACATTGGTGCATATGGTGTAGAACTAAAGGATGTTTTTGAAAGTTGCACAGCTATGGAAATAGCTACCGGAGAACTTGTGGAGTTTGATACAGAGGCCTGCGAGTTTGGATATAGGGATTCTATTTTCAAAAATGACGCAAAGGACAAATACATTATTACTTCGGTAAATTTAAAACTCACCAAACGTGACCATCAAATAAATACCGGCTATGGTGCCATTGAAGATGAGCTTAAAAAGAACGGAATAGTGTATCCTACCATCCAAGATGTATCCAATGCAGTAATAGCTATTAGACAGAGTAAGTTGCCCGATCCAAAGGAACTAGGAAATAGCGGGAGTTTCTTTAAAAACCCGGTAGTTTCCAAAAAAACCTTTGAAAAGATTAAAAAAGTCCACCCAGAGGTGCCTTCTTATGAAGTTGATAAAAATCAATTTAAGATTCCGGCGGGTTGGTTAATTGAGCAATGCGGATTTAAAGGAAAACGATTTGGTGACGCCGGAGTACATGAAAAACAGGCTTTGGTTCTTGTAAATTATGGGAATGCAGCAGGTTCTGAAATCCTTGAATTGGCACAACTCATCCATCAAGAAGTGGATAGGAAGTTCAAAATTCGCATACATCCAGAAGTCAATATCATAAAATAACCCCTGCATTGAAACAATAACAGGGGTTATACCAAACCAAACTAACCAAAATTGTATATACTTATATCAGTATTTTGTCTTTATCTTATATTTGAACGCCAACAAATAATCCTTTTTCTAACTTAGCGTTGTATTATATACGATATAAACGTTATTTTAGATTTTAGCCCCCAAAATTTTGCCCTAACCAAATGAGTACACTAATCGAGAAACATATTGTTTCATTGCTTGCCGAAAAAGACGACAAAGCAATCTCTTTGTTATATGATAACTACGGAGACACGCTCTATGGTGTGGCACTAAAGGTTGTGAGGGATGAAGACCTGGCCCAAGATGTTCTTCAAGAAAGTTTTATTAAGATCTGGAAAAAGGCGGATTCCTATGATTCATCTAAAGCCAAACTTTTTACATGGTTGTTTCGAATTACAAGAAACACGGCCATGATAAGTTAAGAAGTGTCAGCAATAAATCCGATAAAGAAGTCCAAATAGACGTTTCAGACGTATATAACCTAGGAGTAAATGGCATTAGGCCAGAATTTATGGACATCCAGGAGAACCTGGAAAAAATAGAGCCTAAATATCAAGTTGTCTTGGAGGCCCTGTTTTTTCAGGGGATGACACAACAAGAAGCCAGCGATGAATTGGATATTCCGCTAGGAACCATTAAATCAAGATTAAAGATTGGTTTAAGGGAACTAGGGAAAATTTATGGGACGTCGATGACCATGCTCTTACTGATAACTTTATTGTCATGAAAGAAAAAGTACAATTATTCTTAGATTCCGACATACTGGAAAAATACCTGTTGGGTGATTCTACAAAAGAAGAAACCCTTAAGGCCGAAAGATATATTACCATGTATCCTGAGGTCAGGGAAGCCTACAATGAGCTTCAAGACAATTTAGAGGCCTTTGCCAAACTTTATGCAAGAAAGACCCCAGAGGGGCTTAAAGAGATTATTCTTCACAGTGCCAAAAAGGAAAAGGCCGGAAAAGAAAGTTCTACCAATATGCGGTTGCAGCTAGCGTAGCTATTATGCTTTTTGCAGGGTTTTCTTATTTCCAATGGGAGCAAAATAAAAGCTTGCAGGAAGAAAACACCAGAGTTGCCAGCCAGTTCAAGAACCTAGAGGAAAACATGAAAAATCAATTGGAAGACGTAAGGAACCAATTTATCGTGTTGAACAATCCAGCTACCAGAAAATATGCGGTAAATGGAAAAAAAGAGGGCAGGGAACTCAAGGCGATAGCTTATGTAAATCCAGTTAAAAAGCTCTCATACATCAATGTCAGCAATGTACCTAACCTTCCAGAAAACAAATGTTTCCAGATGTGGGCCGAAGTAAACGGAGAGTTGGTCAATTTAGGTGTGATCAAGCAATTTGATGACAAGGACAAGCTTTTGGCACTGCCCTATGCTGAAAATGCCGTGGGCTATATAACCATTGAACCTGAAGGAGGCAATACCGCTCCGACGGTCAAAAATATTGTTGCCAACATCAAATATTAAAACAATATCCTATTCCACTTCCTTAAAGGTATTTTGTACCTTTGCACAAAACGGGAATATGAAGCTAGTTTTGTTGACCATAGGCCTTTTGGGACTTGCATTTGCAGGAATCGCCATTAAAATATGGTCTAAAAAAGATGGTAAGTTTGCTGGTACTTGTGCAAGTCAAAACCCTTATTTGAATAAAGAAGGTGAAGCCTGTGGGTTTTGCGGGAAACTTCCAAGTGAACAAGACTGTAAAAAGGATTCGGTTCCTGAATTACAATAATATTGTGAAATCTACCCCACAAAATCAGGTTTTTGAATAAAACTGAACTGTCCATTAAGGAAAATATTACCAAGGCAAAAGATGGAAACCAAATTGCCTTTAGTATTCTTTTGGACACTTTTTGGAATGAGGTCTACGCGTTTCAACTTGCCCGCACCAAAAATGAAAATGATGCGGAGGATATCACCATCAGAACATTTTCCAAAGCTTTCGACAAAATAAACTCCTATGATGATGCCTATGAGTTCAAGACTTGGCTCATCACCATTTCCAAAAACCTTCATGTTGACCTCATCAGAAAAAGAAAAAGAAGCCTTCTGGATGAAATGGACAACCATGGAGATGCCGTAAGAAAAGTTTTGGATGAAACCCCCTCTGCAGAAGATCAATTGATCATAGAGCAAAATCTTGCCAACCTATTGCAGGATATCAAAAAATTAAAACCCCATTACCAAAAGGTCATCAACCTTAGATATTTTAATGAGTTGAGTTATGCTGAAATAGCTAAGCAGCTCAATGAACCTGTAAACAATATTAAGGTAAAGCTTTTGCGGGCCAAAAAACTTTTGGCGGAGATCATTAAGAAAAAGTGACTCATTTTCACGCCGTATCTTTCCTTCCCAGTTTCGTATCTTTGCACATCAAATTTCTGATATGAGCACAACCGTTGTTGACAATGTTCAACCGCCAAAAGGAAAACCCAAATGGTTGAGGGTAAAACTCCCAACAGGCAAGAAATATACCCAGTTGAGAGGACTGGTGGACAAGTATGACCTGCATACTATCTGTACCTCCGGAAGTTGCCCAAATATGGGGGAATGTTGGGGTGAAGGAACAGCTACCTTTATGATTTTGGGGAACATTTGTACCCGTTCCTGCGGGTTCTGCGGTGTAAAAACTGGAAGACCCGAAAGTGTTGACTGGGCAGAACCTGAAAAAGTCGCTCGATCCATAAAAATCATGGATATAAAACATGCCGTGGTCACATCAGTGGACAGGGATGACCTGAAGGACATGGGATCCATTATTTGGGCAGAGACAGTAACGGCCATCAGAAGAATGAATCCAGAAACCACTCTTGAAACACTAATTCCAGATTTTCAGGGCATTGAAACACATTTGGATAGAATTCTCAAAGTGGCTCCCGAAGTTATCTCCCACAACATGGAAACGGTAAAGCGCCTTACCCGTGAAGTTCGTATTCAGGCCAAATATGAAAGAAGTTTGGGTGTTTTGGACTATTTGAAAAAAAATGGAGCCAATCGCACCAAATCTGGTATTATGCTCGGGCTTGGTGAATTGGAAGAGGAAGTAATCAGCACTATGGAAGACCTGAGAAAGGTGAATGTAGACGTAGTTACCATAGGCCAATATTTGCAGCCCAGCAAAAAACACTTGCCCGTAAAGGAATTTATTCTTCCAGAGCAATTCAAAAAATATGAGGAAATTGGATTAAAAATGGGCTTTAGACATGTAGAAAGTGGCGCATTGGTTAGATCCTCTTACAAAGCCCACAAACACATACACTAACTAACATTACCTCACTTATTTATTTCAATGAAGCATGTTACAATTGGCATAAACGGTTTTGGTCGCATTGGTAGAACATTGTTCCGTTTACTTCAAGGCCATGCCAACATTTCTGTTGTTGCTGTTAACGATTTGGCCAATGCCAAAACCTTAGCCCATCTATTAAAGTATGACAGTATTCATGGAGGATTTGATGCAGAAACAACCGCAACAGAAAGTGAAATCATTGTTGATGGGAAAAAAGTAAATGTGCTGAACCATAAAAACCCTCAACAAATTGATTGGAGTGCGTTTGACGTCGACATTGTAGTGGAAGCTTCGGGAAAGTTCAAAAAGAGAGAAGATTTAAACCACCATCTAAAAAATGGGGCAAAAAAGGTCATATTATCCGTTCCACCGGAAGAAGATGACATTAAAATGGTGGTCATTGGGGTGAATGAAGGGCAAATTGGCCCTGACGACCATATTGTTTCCAATGCTTCTTGTACCACCAATAATGCAGCACCCATGATCAAGGTAATCAATGAGCTATGTGGTATAGACCAGGCCTATATCACTACGGTGCATTCTTATACCTCTGATCAAAGTTTGCACGATCAGCCGCATCGCGATTTGAGAAGGTCCAGAGCGGCTGGACAATCCATTATTCCCACTACTACGGGAGCCGCCAAGGCCTTGACTAAAATTTTCCCTGACTTATCCGATGTTATAGGGGGATGTGGTATACGCGTTCCGGTACCAAATGGCTCGTTAACAGATATTACCTTCAATGTTAAAAGAGAAACCTCCATTGAAGAAATAAATCATACTTTTGAACATTACGCCAATAATCAATTAAAAAACGTACTTCATTATACCGAAGACCCCATTGTTTCTATCGATATAAACAATAGTTGTTATTCTTGTACGTTTGATTCTTTAATGACCTCTGTTATTGGAAAGATGGTCAAGATTATTGGATGGTATGATAATGAAACTGGTTATTGTTCCAGAATTATTGATTTAATAGCTTTGTTTATAAAGAAAAACTACGTTTGACCTCTAGCGCAATATATAAATATATAAGCGGAACAAAATTCATTGTGCTGTGCATTTTACTATGCACTCAGGCTTCCTTTGGTCAAAAGGATATCAGTTCTACAGCAAAAGTCCAGGCAATTTTTGACGAATACATGGTCTACAGGCATCAAAACAAAGTTGACAAGGCATTGGAGACTTTGGATAAAGCTGCCGAAATTGCGGAAAACAATGAAGATGCCAAATTACTACTTGATACATACCACCAATATGCTCGATTATTCTTGGAAGAGGGAGATAGAGAGACCACCGTTTTTTATTGGGATCGCGCAAGTATTCTATTAAAGGACCTTTCTTACTCCTACGGCCAAGCCTTTCATAACTATCTGGAAGCTGCCCTTCGCTTTGATGAAGGAAACAATTTCCAGTCACTCAAGTTGTTGGAAGAATCAAGAAAACTGAGCAATAACAGAAACTTAAGCAATAACATCCTCCTTTTGGAGGCTTACATATTCGCAAACATCACAAATTATGATGATGCCATCAAAAATTTGCATGCTTTAATTGTTAATTCAGATGACAAGGAAAGAGCTTATTTGGCAACCAAGGCAAACTTACAGCTGGCAAAAATAAGTCTTGACCTAAATGATTTGGAAGAAGGAATCATCCATTCAAAAGCAGCGTTGGAATTGGCCAACAAACATGGATATTTTAAAGAAATTAAAGCTGCCAACCAGAGGCTCTCCATTATCTACGAAAAAACAGGAGGTTTTGATAATGCCCTACATTACAGAAAAAATCTGGAACAGATAAAAGATTCCATTTTTAATGTGGAAAAAGTGAAATTGGAGGCCAATACGGCAGACAAGATCAGGTTTGAGCATCAAATGACTGAAATCAATAAGCTCACTGCCAAAAATGAAGAACTGAGCGAGTCCAAGAACCGTTCTGAAATTACCGCCATACTTACGTCTGCATTCTTGACCATTATCTCGTTGCTGGCCGTTTCCCTTTTTAGAAATAACCAGATCAAGCTAAAAACCAACGATCTGTTGTACACAAAAAATAAGGAACTAGAGTTGGCAAGGGATTCAGCCGTATCTGCAATGGAGGCAAAAACCAACTTTTTGTCCACAGTAACCCACGAGTTGCGTACCCCTTTATATGCGGTAACCGGACTGACCCACTTGTTATTGGAGGAAAATCCCGGGGAGCACCAAAAGGAACACTTAAAATCTTTGAAGTTTTCAGGGGACTACCTGCTGAACTTTATCAATGACATCCTACAAATCAATAAAATTGATGCTGACAAACTGGAACCGCTGAACATTGAGTTCAAGCTTCAAAAAGTTTTGACAGATGTTGTCGATTCATTACAACAAAATGCAGCAGAAAAGAACACCAGCCTAATTTTGGACTATGATCCAAACATCCCGTATCAACTTCTTGGAGATCCCATAAAAATATCTCAGATTTTTATGAACCTGGTAGGGAACGCTTTAAAGTTTACCAAAGACGGTAAGGTTGAAGTAATAGCCAAGCTTTTGAAAAAGGATGAAGATCAGGTAAAACTGTATTTTGAGGTAAAAGATAATGGAATTGGAATCTCTGAAGATCAACAGAAAAACATTTTCGACAGCTTTGAACAAGGATCAGTACAAATCAACAGGGAGTATGGGGGCACTGGTTTAGGACTCACCATTGTAAAAAGTCTGCTTGGTCTCTTTAACAGTAAAATCAATTTGGAGAGTGAGTTGGGCCATGGTAGTTCTTTCTTCTTTGAAATGGATGTAAAATGCAACCAAAATGATTTGGAGGAAGTTTCTTTTGAGTTAAATCCTGAGGAATTTGATTTTAAAGGACTGCATTTGTTAGTGGTAGAGGACAATAAAATCAATCAGGTCATCACCAAAAAAATGCTTACCAAAAAAGAAATCACTTGTGATATCGCCAACAATGGCAACGAAGCAATTGATTTGGCAAAAGCGAATACATACAATGCCATTTTGATGGATATCCATATGCCCGGAATAAGTGGCGAAGAAGCTACGCGCCAAATCAGAAAGTTCGATGAGGAAATTCCAATTATAGCATTGACCGCAATCTCCTTGGATGATAGTTTGGACAGTTTTTACGAAGCCGGTTGTAATGACGTGGTAACCAAACCCTTTAAGCCAGAGGTTTTTTATCAGAAAATAGGAGAAAACATCTTCAAAAGAAAAATGGAAGGATTGGTCTAAATCTGTTCCAAAATCATTTGCTCCAACAGTTTGCCATCCCTTTCATCAAAACTATGGGCTATTTCCAAATAATATAAGTTTTCCACTTTTCCCTCCAATCGTACATAATCTTTTTCCGTGGTCAATACAATTTCAAATTTTTTGAACTGTGCCATCTCTTGTTCCGAAAAATAGTGGTGGTCCCCATATTTAAAATGGTGAAATTCGAGTTCTATGGACTTTAGATGGGAAATAAGTGGCTCCGGATTGGCAATACCAGTTACTAAAGCAACTTTTTTACCTTTCAGTTCCTTCAATTCCAAATTTTTGCCAGAACCATTCTTGACCAGGTCATCATACTTCAGTGAACAAAAAAGTATCTGCTGATTCGGATTGGGTCTTATCCTTTCCGAAATCTTACTTTTTTCTTCTTGGGACAATTGATCGGGGCATTTGGTCACAATAATAATATCAGCCCGTTTAGCCTCTAACTTACTATCTCTTAAATCTCCGGTAGGCAAATACCAATCATCCACAAATAGATTATTGTGAGCAGTCAACAAGATGGAAAATTTAGGTTTCACCCTTCTATGTTGAAAAGCGTCGTCTAGAAGTATCATATCAGGTTTTATCAAACTTTCAAGTTTTGTAATACCGTTTCTTCTATCAGCATCAACGGCAACCATGATTTCCGGGAATTTTTTATGGATTTGAAACGGCTCGTCTCCCAAATCTTCAACTAGAATTTCAGGACCTGCCAACAAAAATCCTTTAGATTTTCTTTTGTACCCCCTGCTTAAAACTGCAATATTCCTGTTTTTCAACAATCTAACCAAATACTCTATCATTGGGGTCTTGCCCGTACCGCCCACACTAAGGTTGCCAACACAAATGGTCGGTGTTTTATAGGATGCTGATTTAAAGAAGCCCACATCGTACAAAAAGTTTCGAACAAAGACGACCAGGGTATAAATCAAGGAAAACGGAAATGCTATTTTGCGGAGCAGTTGCAGCATGAAGCGAAAATATAATATTTTATCTTTAGCATTCTAAGAAAAACCAAATGACCGTAAAGGATATTACAAAAATACTGGAAGAACTTGCCCCTTTGGCTCATGCAGAAGAATTTGACAATGTTGGACTGCTTGTTGGCAATCATACTATGGATGTAAGCGGCATATTGGTAACGCTGGACACCCTTGAAAGTGTGGTAGATGAAGCCATTGCCAAAAAATGCAACCTGATCGTAAGCTTCCACCCTATTGTTTTTAAAGGGCTCAAAAAAATTACAGGAAGCAATTATGTGGAACGTGTTGTTATTAAGGCAATTGCCAACAACATTGCCATTTATAGCATGCACACCGCATTGGACAACAGCAACATGGGTGTCAACGCCAAAATTTGTGAGGTTCTGGGCATACAAAACCCAAAAATCCTAATTCCAAAAAAGGGGACAATCAAAAAATTGACTACTTATGTGCCGTTGGAAAATGTTGAAACCGTAAAATCTGCACTCTTTGCAGCAGGAGGTGGGGCAATTGGAAAATATAGCAACTGCAGCTTCAGCTTGGAAGGGCTGGGAAGCTTTAAAGCTGAAGAAGGAACAAATCCAACATTGGGAAAAATAGGAGAAACCCATTTGGAAAAAGAAGCGCAGATCAATATGATCTTCTCCTTTGAAAGGGAAAAAGCTGTTCTAAATGCTCTTTTTGAAGCCCATCCCTATGAAGAAGTAGCTTATGAAATCACCACATTGAACAATGCCAATCAGGATATTGGCATGGGCATGGTGGGCACCCTTGAGCATGAAATGGATGAACTGACTTTTTTGAATGAAATCAAAAAGCGAATGAACGCTTCGGTTATCCGGCACTCACAACTTTTAAATAAAAAGGTGAAAAGAGTAGCAGTTCTGGGCGGTAGCGGCGCTTTTGCCATAACCGCAGCTAAAAGGGCAAATGCTGATATTTTTATAACGGCCGACTTAAAATACCATCAGTTTTACGAAGCAGAACAACAATTGGTAATAGCGGACATTGGGCACTTTGAAACTGAGCAGTTTACAAAAGATTTATTAGTTGATTATCTTATCAAAAAAATTCCTAATTTTGCAATCTCGTTATCGGAAAGTATAACAAATCCCATCAAGTATTTATAATTTATGGCGAAAAAAAAGGAAAACACCGTGGAAGAAAAATTAAGAGCACTGTATGATTTACAGTTAATTGATTCCAGGGTGGATGAAATACGCAATGTTAGAGGCGAATTACCACTGGAAGTGCAAGACTTGGAAGATGAAGTACTTGGTCTTAAAACACGAATGGACAAATTAAAAACGGATGTTGAGACCGTAAATTTTGAGATTACCGCTAAGAAAAACTTAATAGAAGAGTCCAAGGCGCTTATCAAAAAATATGCTGAGCAGCAGAAGAATGTAAGAAATAGCCGTGAATTTAATTCTTTGAGCAAAGAAGTTGAATTCCAGGAACTGGAAATTCAATTGGCGGAAAAGAACATCAAGGAGTTCAAAGCCCAAATAGAGCAGAAAAAAGAAGTTATTTCTGAAACCAAAGAGAAACTATCGGAAAGAGAGAGTCACCTTAAACATAAAAAAGGAGAACTAGATGCCATTCTTGCCGAAACTGAAAAAGAAGAAAAGGCACTTCTGAAAAAATCGGAGGAATTTGAAGAAAAAATTGAAGATCGCTTAATACAGGCTTACAAAAGGATTCGCCATAATGTAAAAAATGGTTTGGCCGTAGTTCCTGTAGAAAGAGGTGCTTCTGGTGGTTCTTTCTTTACCATTCCACCACAGGTGCAGGTCGAAATTGCTTCACGTAAAAAAATCATTACAGACGAGCATAGCGGCAGAATCTTGGTTGATCCTTTGCTAGCTGAAGAGGAACAGGAAAGAATGCAGGCAATGTTCGCTAAGATATAAGCGCGTTTGCTTTTAAAATATAAGCCACCTTTTTAAGGTGGCTTTTTTATTTTATGGAATTTTTATGGTGGTTACGGCTGTTTTGACGACAACAACTCTAAAATTCTGCTTTCTACTTCTTCAGAATTCCATTTAGATTCAATATCCGGAATTCCCATAACCATTTGCATTATTTTTTCTTGCCTATCCCCTATGGCTAGTGCTTCCGCATATGGTCGTTCAGAAAAAGTAACCCGACTGTACACCGGTATCCACTTGTTGGGATGTTTGGCAGCAAACCATTTTTCTATCTTTTTCTGCAGTAAAAACAATGGGTCGGCTGTTTTACTGCTCATTTCAATAAAATTACGATAGCTCAATTCAGCTATGGCATCCGCATTTGGTTTTCGTTGCTTCTGGTATTTATCAAAAATAACATCCCAATCATCTCCATGTTTTTTAATCAATTCGTTGAGCACATAGATATCCTCAAAACCTGCATTCATCCCCTGCCCATAAAATGGGACAATAGCATGTGCAGAGTCACCCACCAAGGCCACCTTGTTCCAATAGGTCCAAGGATAGCATTTCATGGTAACCATCGCACTGGTCGGATTCTTGAAAAAATCTTCGGTCAAATTTTCTATCTCTTTCCTCACATTGGGAAAATAAGTCTTGAAAAAACCTTTGGCCTCCTCTTCTGTGGTAATGCTTTCAAAAGATACCTCTCCCTCAAATGGTAGAAATAGCGTACATGTAAAACTTCCATCTATATTGGGCATGGCAATAAGCATGAATCTACCCCTGGGCCAAATGTGAAAAGAGTTTTTATCCAACTTGTGGGTACCATCTTCATTTGGCGGAATGGTAAGTTCTTTATATCCAACATCAATAAAATCTTGCGAATAGTCAAACCTACTGCGTCGTTGCATTTTATGTCGTACTCTGGAGAAGGCCCCATCACAGCCAAAAATCAAATCATAGTGATATTCCTTCCATTCACTTTTTTCCGATTCGCCTGTAAATATTTTAGCTTCAGGCAAATTTATATCCCATACCTTCTCATTAAATCTAAAAACAACACCTGCCTCTTCGGCCAAGTCAATCATTTTTCTATTCAGAATCCCTCTGGAAATAGACCAAATAGCCTCTCCTTCTTTTCCATACTTCTGAAAATAAACAGGTTTGTCGTTTACATGCATGGCACGTTTGTCCAGTGGTATGGCTATTTTCTTAATTCGCTCCTCCAAACCGACTTCCCTTAAAGATCTCCATCCTCTGTTACTCATAGCCAAATTGATGGATCTTCCTGAGAATTCAATTGTTCTAATATCCGGCCTTCTATCAAAAACGGTTACGGAGTGTCCGTTTTTCTTTAAATAAATACTTAAGAGAGAACCCACCAATCCAGAACCGATGATGGCTATATTTTTTGAAGTCTGTGTCATATGCGCCCTTCGGCCAATTGGTGTTAAGCCATAAAAATAATGAATTCAAAGCTTATTTAGTTGTGGTAGCTCCTTCTGAAAAACAGTGATATAGGTGTTCAACCGACTAATATGCCTTCAGATAAAGTACTTTACCTTAAACTTTTTGCAATTTTTAACATATGACCGTAAGCTTTTGGTATTAAAGTTGACGTATATATTATAAATATTCCGCTTAGGCGTCCATATATATGCAAAAAGTCCTTTACAGAATCTGTAAAGGACTTTTTCCCTTTTAAAAGGTTTGTAAAAAAGAACCTTATTTCAAAATTCCATCTACAATACCGTATTCAATAGATTCTTCAGCACCCATCCAATAATCACGATCAAAATCCTTCATAACCTTGTCATAATCCTGTCCACAGTTATCCGCCAAAATCTTTGCACCCAATTCTTTTGTCTTGATGATTTCTTTAGCTTGAATTTCAATGTTCGAAGCCTGTCCTTGCGCTCCACCACTTGGTTGATGAATCATAACCCTGGCATGTGGTTGGATAAATCTCCTTCCTTTTTCTCCTACCGATAGCAATATTGAGCCCATAGAAGCAGCCAAACCTGAACATACCGTAGAAACCGGACTCTTAATTTGCTTGATGGTATCATAAATGGCAAAACCAGAGGTTACGTACCCACCAGGGCTATTAATGATAAGCTGAATTTCTTTATTGTTTTGTAGATCCAAATACAGTAAACGATCAATAACGTGCTTTGCAGAATCATCATCTACCATTCCCCATAAAAACACCTTACGTTCCTCTAACAATTTTTCTTGGATCAACTCTTGAACCTTTCCTTTTTTTGAACTCATATTTTCCTTATTGAAAGTTTCAAAATTAATCAAATTATACATACTTATTTGGACAAATAATTTTACAAAATATTCCTTCAGAATAGCTTGGTAAAATGGATGTATACTTAAAAACCAATCTTTCATCGGATATTCCATGCAGCTAATCGAGAAAACATGAATTTTAAGTCGTTGATTGACAGTTGTCTATGAATTTATCCCTTTGTCGACAAATGGGTATTATACCGATTTATGCCGCACATATATCGTGTAACTTTTAAGACATTGAACATCTTCCATTTCTTTGAATCAGAATTATAAACCCAAATCAAAAAATAATTCTAGTTCTATTACAAAACCTTAACCTACTGTGATTGTACTACTTAAACATATTTTCTTTACACATCCAATAGGTTTAGCGTTTCATAAAGTTTAGATGATCAGGCCCCAAGCCACTTCAAATTGAAACCTATGAAAAGTAAAACTACTTTCACCAGCAACAAACTTATTTTATCTGTCTTATTACTATTCTCTTTTGTACTGAGCGGTCAGGTAAAAAAATCATTTTCACCAAGATATTCCGAAACCATTAATGGGGATGTGACGATTATTGCAAACAACGTTTTATCGCGTCATGCCACTAACTCATATACTGGGACGGAGGGTAACCATGATTTTTCAGATAACGTTTTTGTAGATATTGATTTTGATACATCCACATTCAACTCCAGTAGTGCAAACTTCTCAAACCCTGAACCTGGAATCAGTTGTCTGAACTTTAAAAAAGTACTGCTTTATTGGGCCGGGGCAGATAAAGAATATTCCTCTATCGACAATACAGGAAACGGTGGTACAGAACCTGTTTGGAACTACAATCAAGTAAAATTAATGTTACCTGGACAGTCATCATATGCCACGTACACAGCTGATGAAGTTATTTTTAGAGGTCGTGATGAGCATTTTGTAAATGACCCATATGTATGTGTAAAAGATATAACTAGCGACGTCGTAGGACTCAACAATCCGTATGGAAAGTTCCAGGTTGCTAATGTAAAAGCAACCGAAGGTGATTTGTATTCCCATTCTGGGGGCCATACCGGGACCTCTGGAGGATGGCAAATCGTTTTTGTATATGAAAGTCCTGATCTATTAGGAAAAAATGTAACCCTTTTTGATGGTTACGTTCATATTACACAAACCCAAGGGGAAGTAGAGTTTGATTTTAACGGATTTCAAACCGTACCAACAGGAAATGTAAATGCAGATATTATATTAGGCTCGTTGGAAGGAGATAGGGATATCGATGGCGATCAGTTGCAAATTTTTGATACCAATAGTACTTGGTCAAACATTTCAACCACTCTTAGAGATTCCAACAACTTCTTTAACAGTAGAATTACGTTGAACAATCTTGATTATGTCGACAGAAATCCCGCTAGTACAAATACACTTGGTTTTGATGCAGGGGTTTTTGACCTTCAGAATACGGGAAACAAATTTATAGACAATAACCAAACATCTGCTCGTTTTAAAATTACATCGGATAGGGAAAGTTACGGTCTTTATCTATTAGGATTAAGCGTGGAGGTTTACGAACCAAGTCTTGGAGCATTGAGGTTTACATCATCCACAGCTAGTGGAGGATTTAATCCTGGAGACAATGTCCAAATGACCTTAAGTGTTCAGAATACGGGTAACGACGATATTCAAAATCTAGAGATTTATACAACATTGCCACCTGAAGTTGATTTCATCGATACCGAAACACTTCCTTCTGGGGTCACTTATAATTTCAACCCAACAAATAGAGAACTTCGTTTTTTTGTTCCTAATGGAAACACAGATGTCGGCGATCCATTATATACATTGGACTTCAATGTTCAAATAAAAGATCAATGCTACTTTCTTGAATCGGCATGTTCAGCCAATTTTGCAATGCAGGCGACCGCCACATTTAGCGGAGTTACCAATACAAATCCCGTTGTTGCTACCAGTTCTGGAACGGTAGATGATTGTGGGATTGGGAATTTTGACCCAACAGTTGTAGATATCAATCAGCCAAATGAGGTAAATTGGACCACTACGGCTAACGAACTAAACAGAACCTTATCTTGTGATGACACCGCTGGATTAAGTGCTGCACAAAATCTTGAGCCAGCAACGGAGTTCTGTAACTTTACCTTAAACAAAATCTCTGGAAGTTTTGTTGCCAACCCAGGATGCGATTCGGAAGGTACCTATACCAATACATTTACATTTACCGATGCCTGTGGCAGAACAAGTGAAACTTTCACTCAGGTAATTACCATAGAGGACACCGAGGCACCTTCTTTCAATGAAACATTACCTGTTGATACCGTGGCTGCTTTTGACAATATTCCAAGTCCTGAAACATTGACAGCCAATGATAATTGTGACAACAACCCTAATGTTAATTTTACAGAAAGTTATATAGGCGATAATACAAGTACTACATACACTATTGTTAGAAATTGGATTGCTTCCGATTGTGCTGGAAATTCCACTCCACATACACAGCTGGTATTCGTAACAGAAAATGGAGGTCCATTAGGTTTGTCCATTAATAATATAACCATAGATGAAGATGCAGGCAATGCCATATTGGAGGTATTCCATATTGGTCAAGTATTAAGTGGATTTACTGTCAATTACACTACTATAGATGGTACAGCTGTACAAGCTGAAGATTATACCCAAACATCTGGTGTTCTCTCTTTTAATGGAACACATGGAGAAACCATGACTATTATTGTTCCAATAAATGATGACAATGTAATAGAGCAAACTGAAGCACTTTCAGTGAGCCTTACTCCAAATACCAATACTCCCGCAATTAATGACAATTCTGGTGAAATTACCATAAACGACAATGATGGGAGTGCCACCAACGGGGTGTCCGTGACGGGATTCAACGTGAACGAAGGTGCGGGGACCGCCGACTTTACCCTTACCCTCAACGCCAACGTCCAGGGAGGCTTCAACATCGACTACGCCATTGCCAACGGGACCGCAATCGCAGGGGACGACTACAGCGTGGCCTCCAGCACAGGCAACATCGCATTTACAGGTACTGCCGGGGAGGCGCACAACGTGACCGTGACCATCATTGACGATGCCATCATCGAGAACACCGAGGAACTCTCCATTGCACTGTCCAACCTGTCCACGAGCCTTATCGGCATCATAGACGGTTCCGCAACGGGTACCATAGACGACAATGACGGGGGTGCCGCCAACGGGGTGTCCGTGACCGGGTTCAACGTCAACGAAGGTGCGGGGACCGCAGACTTTACCATTACCCTCAACGCCAACGTCCAGGGAGGTTTTGACATCGACTACGCCATTGCCGACGGGACCGCAATCGCAGGGGACGACTACAGCGTGGCCTCCAGCACAGGGAACATCGCATTTACAGGTACCGCCGGGGAGGCGCACAACGTGACCGTGACCATCATCGACGATGCACTCATCGAGAACACCGAGGAACTCTCCATTGCACTGTCCAACCTGTCCACGAGCCTTATCGGCATCATAGACGGTTCCGCAACGGGTACCATAGACGACAATGACGGGGGTGCCGCCAACGGGGTGTCCGTGACCGGGTTCAACGTGAACGAAGGTGCGGGGACCGCAGACTTTACCCTTACCCTCAACGCCAACGTCCAGGGAGGTTTTGACATCGACTACGCCATCGCCGACGGGACCGCAATCGCAGGGGACGACTACAGCGTGGCCTCCAGCACAGGCAACATCGCATTTACAGGTACTGCCGGGGAGGCGCACAACGTGACCGTGACCATCATTGACGATGCCATCATCGAGAACACCGAGGAACTCTCCATTGCACTGTCCAACCTGTCCACGAGCCTTATCGGCATCATAGACGGTTCCGCAACGGGTACCATAGACGACAATGACGGGGGTGCCGCCAACGGGGTGTCCGTGACCGGGTTCAACGTCAACGAAGGTGCGGGGACCGCAGACTTTACCATTACCCTCAACGCCAACGTCCAGGGAGGTTTTGACATCGACTACGCCATTGCCGACGGGACCGCAATCGCAGGGGACGACTACAGCGTGGCCTCCAGCACAGGGAACATCGCATTTACAGGTACCGCCGGGGAGGCGCACAACGTGACCGTGACCATCATCGACGATGCACTCATCGAGAACACCGAGGAACTCTCCATTGCACTGTCCAACCTGTCCACGAGCCTTATCGGCATCATAGACGGTTCCGCAACGGGTACCATAGACGACAATGACGGGGGCGCCGCCAACGGGGTGTCCGTGACCGGGTTCAACGTGAACGAAGGTGCGGGGACCGCAGACTTTACCATTACCCTCAACGCAAACGTCCAGGGAGGCTTCAGCATCGACTACGCCATCGCCGACGGGACCGCAATCGCAGGGGACGACTACAGCGTGGCCTCCAGCACAGGCAACATCGCATTTACAGGTACTGCCGGGGGAACAGCACAACGTGACCGTGACCATCATCGACGATGCCATCATCGAGAACACCGAGGAACTCTCCATTGCACTGTCCAACCTGTCCACGAACCTTATCGGCATCATCGACAGTGGTGCGACCGGTACCATAGACGACAATGACGGGGGTGCCGCCAACGGGGTGTCCGTGACCGGGTTCAACGTGGACGAAGGTGCGGGGACCGCAGACTTTACCATTACCCTCAACGCCAACGTCCAGGGAGGTTTTGACATCGACTACGCCATCGCCGACGGGACCGCAATCGCAGGGGACGACTACAGCGTGGCCTCCAGCACAGGGAACATCGCATTTACAGGTACTGCCGGGGAGGCGCACAACGTGACCGTGACCATCATTGACGATGCCATCATCGAGAACACCGAGGAACTCTCCATTGCACTGTCCAACCTGTCCACGAGCCTTATCGGCATCATAGACGGTTCCGCAACGGGTACCATAGACGACAATGACGGGGGTGCCGCCAACGGGGTGTCCGTGACCGGGTTCAACGTGAACGAAGGTGCGGGGACCGCAGACTTTACCATTACCCTCAACGCCAACGTCCAGGGAGGCTTCAGCATCGACTACGCCATTGCCGACGGGACCGCAATCGCAGGGGACGACTACAGCGTGGCCTCCAGCACAGGCAACATCGCATTTACAGGTACTGCCGGGGAGGCGCACAACGTGACCGTGACCATATTGGACGATTCCATCATCGAGAACACCGAGGAACTCTCCATTGCACTGTCCAACCTGTCCACGAACCTTATCGGCATCATCGACAGTGGTGCGACCGGTACCATCAACGACAATGACGGGGGTGCCGCCAACGGGGTGTCCGTGACCGGGTTCAACGTGAACGAAGGTGCGGGGACCGCAGACTTTACCCTTACCCTCAACGCCAACGTCCAGGGAGGTTTTGACATCGACTACGCCATCGCCGACGGGACCGCAATCGCAGGGGACGACTACAGCGTGGCCTCCAGCACAGGCAACATCGCATTTGCCGGTACTGCCGGGGAGGCGCACAACGTGACCGTGACCATCATCGACGATGCCATCATCGAGAACACCGAGGAACTCTCCATTGCACTGTCCAACCTGTCCACGAGCCTTATCGGCATCATAGACGGTTCCGCAACGGGTACCATAGACGACAATGACGGGGGCGCCGCCAACGGGGTGTCCGTGACCGGGTTCAACGTGAACGAAGGTGCGGGGACCGCCGACTTTACCATTACCCTCAACGCCAACGTCCAGGGAGGTTTTGACATCGACTACGCCATTGCCGACGGGACCGCAATCGCAGGGGACGACTACAGCGTGGCCTCCAGCACAGGGAACATCGCATTTACAGGTACCGCCGGGGAGGCGCACAACGTGACCGTGACCATCATCGACGATGCACTCATCGAGAACACCGAGGAACTCTCCATCGCACTGTCCAACCTTTCGACAAGCCTTATCGGCATCATAGACGGTTCCGCAACGGGTACCATAGACGACAATGACGGGGGCGCCGCCAACGGGGTGTCCGTGACCGGGTTCAACGTGAACGAAGGTACGGGGACCGCAGACTTTACCATTACCCTCAACGCAAACGTCCAGGGAGGTTTTGACATCGACTACGCCATCGCCGACGGGACCGCAATCGCAGGGGACGACTACAGCGTGGCCTCCAGCACAGGCAACATCGCATTTACAGGTACTGCCGGGGAACAGCACAACGTGACCGTGACCATCATCGACGATGCCATCATCGAGAACACCGAGGAACTCTCCATTGCACTGTCCAACCTGTCCACGAACCTTATCGGCATCATCGACAGTGGTGCGACCGGTACCATCAACGACAACGACGGGGGCGCCGCCAACGGGGTGTCCGTGACCGGGTTCAACGTGGACGAAGGTGCGGGGACCGCAGACTTTACCATTACCCTCAACGCCAACGTCCAGGGAGGCTTCAGCATCGACTACGCCATTGCCGACGGGACCGCAATCGCAGGGGACGACTACAGCGTGGCCTCCAGCACAGGGAACATCGCATTTACAGGTACCGCCGGGGAGGCGCACAACGTGACCGTGACCATCATCGACGATGCACTCATCGAGAACACCGAGGAACTCTCCATCGCACTGTCCAACCTTTCGACAAGCCTTATCGGCATCATAGACGGTTCCGCAACGGGTACCATAGACGACAATGACGGGGGTGCCGCCAACGGGGTGTCCGTGACCGGGTTCAACGTCAACGAAGGTGCGGGGACCGCAGACTTTACCATTACCCTCAACGCAAACGTCCAGGGAGGCTTCAGCATCGACTACGCCATTGCCGACGGGACCGCAATCGCAGGGGACGACTACAGCGTGGCCTCCAGCACAGGGAACATCGCATTTACAGGTACCGCCGGGGAGGCGCACAACGTGACCGTGACCATCATCGACGATGCCATCATCGAGAACACCGAGGAACTCTCCATTGCACTGTCCAACCTGTCCACGAGCCTTATCGGCATCATAGACAGTGGTGCGACCGGTACCATCAACGACAATGACGGGGGTGCCGCCAACGGGGTGTCCGTGACCGGGTTCAACGTGAACGAAGGTGCGGGGACCGCAGACTTTACCATTACCCTCAACGCAAACGTCCAGGGAGGCTTCAGCATCGACTACGCCATCGCCGACGGGACCGCAATCGCAGGGGACGACTACAGCGTGGCCTCCAGCACAGGCAACATCGCATTTACAGGTACTGCCGGGGAGGCGCACAACGTGACCGTGACCATCATTGACGATGCCATCATCGAGAACACCGAGGAACTCTCCATTGCACTGTCCAACCTTTCGACAAGCCTTATCGGCATCATAGACGGTTCCGCAACGGGTACCATAGACGACAATGACGGGGGTGCAGGTAATGGAGTTCAGTTTGACATAACCAACATCGACATAGATGAAGATGCAGGAACTGTTTCTTTACCAGTAAGTCTTAACGTAAATGTACAAGAAGTATTTACGGTCGAATTTCACACCGCTAATGGTTCTGCTCAAGATGCATTCGATTATACTGGAGTTCCACAAAACACCCAAGTACTGACTTTTGGTGGAACAAACAGTAACAATCAGACCATTACTATCCCTATAATCGATGATATCATTATAGAAACTACTGAAGATTTCCAGGTATTGCTTTCAAACATCTCTACTTCATTGGTCAGTATTTTGAGCAATGATACGGCGACTGTAAACATCATCGACAATGATGGTAATGAAGGTTATCCTACGGATATTACTATTGAAGCCTGTGATGTTATACCAACAGCAGAGGTGATTACAGTAAATAGCACTTGTGCAACAACTGTTGATTTTAACGAGTCCATTACAGGGCAAGATGACGGATGTGCCATGGACTATACCATTACAAGAACCTGGACATTTACAGATTGTGTCAACAATGTTAGGGAACATGTACAGGTAATCACAGTGGTTGATACACAAGCTCCTACTTTTGTAGAGGCCTTACCAATAGATACTACGGTTTCATGTGATAATGTCCCTACAGCTGAAGTACTAACTGCAATAGACAGTTGTGATCCCAACATTACGGTCATATTTGATGAGCAGATCACGGATACCGATAGTTGTGGTTCTGATTACACCATTACAAGAACTTGGAGCGCAGCCGATTGTGCTGGAAACCCAGTGAGCCATACGCAAGTGATCACTGTTGAGGATACTACCGCTCCTACTTTTGTGGAGACACTTCCATCCGATATTACTGTTTCTTGTGACAATGTTCCGGTGGCAGCTGTTTTGACCGCTACGGACAATTGTGACCCTAACATCACGGTAATATTCGATGAGCAGATCACGGATACCGACAGTTGTAGTTCCGATTACACGATTACAAGGACTTGGAGTACAGCTGATTGTGCCGGAAACCCAGTGAGCCATACGCAAGTGATTGCTGTTGAGGATACTACGGCTCCTACTTTTGTGGAGACACTTCCATCCGATATTACCGTTTCTTGTGACAATGTTCCGGCGGCAGCTGTTTTGACCGCTACGGACAATTGTGACCCTAACATCACGGTAATATTCGATGAACAGATCACGGATACCGACAGTTGTGGTTCTGATTACACGATTACAAGGACTTGGAGCACAGTTGATTGTGCTGGAAATCCTGCTACCCATGTACAAATTATTACGGTAGAAGATACCCAGGCTCCTCAGTTTGTAGAAACCTTACCACAGAGCATGACCGTAATGTGTAATGAAGTACCGGATGCTGTAACCTTAACAGCAATTGATAACTGTAGTACAGACGTTTCGGTAACATTTGATGAAACAATCACTAACGATTCCAACTGTGCTGACGGTTATACAGTTACACGAACATGGTCTACCATAGATTGTGCCGGCAACCCTAATTCACATACTCAAATTATAACAATTGCTCCTACTGGGCCAATAACTGCAAGTGCTTATGAGGAGGAAATAAATCTGATCTGTGGTGATGAAATTCCAGAAGTACCACAACTTACCTTTATGGGTGGATGTGGAAACTATCAAGTTGAATTTTCTGAAGAAACAACAACTTTATCAGATACTGAAGACTTTATGATCACCAGAACTTGGGATGTTATCGATTCTTGTGGAAATATGGCTTCTTTCGAACAGGTGATTTTTGTGATGCAACCACAACCTGAAGAAGTTGAAATTACTATCTGTGTGGAGGATGATGCCATCAACCTAATCAGTTATTTGCCAGCTTCTTTTGATACCAATGGTGTGTTTGAAGTTGTGAGCGGCAATGTTGTTTTGGAGGGAAGTATCTTTAATCCAGCTAATCTGGAAGTTGGTGACTATATGATCAGTTATAGTTCTACTGAAGGTACCTGTAAGTACTATGTTGATTTCACAATTACTGTTAACAGTGACTGCGTGCCTTGCGGAAGAGATGAAATTATTGTTTCCAATGCGGTAACGGCAAACGGAGATAACATTAATGATTTGTTCACTATAACTGGTGTTGAATACTGTAACTACTCTTTTGAAGTCATGATTTTCAACCGATGGGGCGATAAGGTATACGAATCCATGGATTATCAGAATGATTGGGGTGGTTTTGCACCAAACAACTCTTTTGGAAATTCAGGAATGTTACCTTCTGGAACTTACTATTACATTATCAATGTAAAGAATACCGATATTAAACCTTTGAACGGATATATCTATCTGGGAACAGGTGCAAACTAAGCAAACATAACTACGCAAAAAAGGTCAACATATTTGTTGGCCTTTTTTTATGCCGATAATTGACCAATTTCTTAGACCAAGCCCCATTATAAACCGTTGGCAAACCTCGCACTTGTCCAGAGAAAATAACACTTCATCGACGAACGGGTTTCAGACCGATTTTTAGGGTTCATTTAACGGCTATATTCCTCCTTAACATAGATTTACGCTTGCTTTGTTATTGAATTAAAACCCAAATTCCGGCTTGAGCAATCAGGCAAAACTTAACCTATATAGCATGAAAGCACTACACAAATCCATTCTGCTCTTTTTGGTTCTTGTTGGCACCACTACAATGGCCCAACAGTTACCCCAGTTTACACAGTACATGTTCAATACTATTTCTGTAAATCCAGCTTACGCAGGCAGCAGGGAAAGTATCAACATGACCGCTTTGCACCGTAACCAATGGGCCGGTCTGGATGGAAATCCAACCACAAGCACATTTTCGTTTCATGCTCCTTTGAACAATGAGCGTGTAGGTTTAGGGATTTCCTATATTACCGATCAATTAGGGTTTGAAAATACAAATTATGTATATGGTGATTTTTCATATACCATTCCTGTAACTGCAGAAGCAAAACTCTCATTTGGGTTAAAGGCTGGGTTCACCAATTACAAACTACAAAACCCTGATCTTAACGATCCTTTTTTCAATGCCAACTTTAATAGTTGGAAGCCTAATTTTGGTGCTGGGGTATATTTGAGTACAAACAGATGGTATGCTGGTATTTCCACTCCAAGAATCTTGAATACTGATTTGAACGAAGGTGAATTTGAAGCCTTGGAAAGAAACAGTTATTATGCCATAGGTGGACTGGTCCTAGATTTGTCTTTGGATATTAAATTCCGACCTGCATTTATTACCAAGTTCACCAACGGAGCACCCTCCACTTATGATATTACCTCCAGTTTTCTATTCTATGAAAAAGTTTGGCTAGGAGGATCCTATAGATTTAACGATGCTTCCAATTTTGGCGCTTTTTTGGATTATCAAGTTTCCAATAACATCAGAATTGGATATGCTTATGACCTTCCTACCTCTACCATAAGACCTTATACCGGAGGAACACATGAAGTTATTTTGGTTTTTGAGCCTAGGCTTTCCAAAAAGACCAATCTTTATAAATCACCAAGATATTTTTAAAAACATTTCCAATGAAGCACTATAGAATCACAACCTTCCTGTTTGTAGTTTTCTTTGGAGTTACATCCTTAACTGCACAATCCACTGTCCAGAAGAGAGCGGATCAATTGTTCTATAAATTTGCCTATGCCAAGGCCATTCCAGAGTATGAAAAAATGGTTACCGGCAGAAACTCGGTACATGCCTACCAACGCTTGGCAGAATGTTACCTGATGTTACGGGATTTTGAAAAGGCACTACCCTATTTTAAACGTTTCATCAATGAACCAGAAACCCCAACTAATTACTACTTTAAATATGCAATGGCCCTTAAAAGTTCTGGTCAGGAAAAAGAAGCTTTAAAATGGCTGAAACGCTATAAAAAGATTCATAAAAATGATGCTAGGGTCAAACAGTTTTTAAAAGATGGCAACCTGGCCTCTGTAGTGTTCAACAGCAAGGAACGCTATGAAGTGGAACCTGTTCATTTCAACACAAGATATAGCGAATTTGGATCTTACGTCCATGACGGACAATTATATTTCAGCTCTAGCCGCAAGGAAGTTGCCTCCGAAGATGTTTATGGTTGGAACAATGAATCATGGTTGGATATCTTCCATGTTACCGAAGGTAGTTCAATGGATGTTCCCCGTAAATTTAAAGGTGAAATCAACTCCAAGTTCCACGAAAGCTCCATGGTTTTTTCCACAGATTATAAAAATGATACCATTATCTACTTTACCCGTAATAGCTACTTCAAAAACAAGGAGAGTTTTTACACTAAAAAAGAGGATAAAAACATAGAAAAACTCAACAATCTTAAAATTTTTAAGGCTGAAAAAATAGATGGAGAGTGGAAAGTTACCAGAAACTTGAAGACCAATGCCGACCACTATTCTACTGGACATCCTACGGTGAACTCTAGCAGAACATTGCTATATTTTGCTTCGGATAGACCTGGAGGTTATGGTGGAACCGACATTTACTATTGTAAAATCCATCCAAGAGGAGGTGTTGGGATGCCAATCAATGCTGGTCCAATTGTAAATACCCCAGGCAATGAAATGTTCCCTTACATTAATAATGAAGGACAGTTGTTCTTTTCTTCGGATGGCCATGTAGGCTTTGGACAATTGGACGTTTTTGCCACAGTAGCTGATGAGAATGGGGAAATAAAAGAAGTTGTAAACCTAGGAAAGCCCTTAAACAGTGAAAAGGATGATTTTGGTTACTACGCATTGGATAACGGAGTTGACGGATATGTAAGTTCCAACCGAAAAGGAGGAAAAGGTAGCGACGATATCTATAAATTTAGATTCATACCTTCCTTGACCTTGGAAGGTATGGTAACAGATGCCATTAACCTACAACCTTTGGACAATGTAACCATCTCCCTATTCGACCAAAAGACCGGAGAGATTGTAAATCGTACGGTAACGGATGAACAAGGTCGTTACGAAATGGAAGTAAACCGTGGACAAAATTATATGATAGAAGCTGTTAGAAAGACCCACCCACACAAGCATGTATATTTTAATACGCAAACGGTAAAAAGGGTTACAAGAACGGTAATGCAAAATATTGAATTAGAACCTGTACTGGACGTTAAGGTCTTGGCAGATCTCAATAAAATTTATTTCGATTTCAATAAAAGTGATATTAGACCAGATGCGGCCAGGGAATTGGACAAAGTGGTCAGGTTGATGACCGAGACCTATCCTGAGATGATTATCCGATTGGAATCCCATACAGACCCTGTTGGTAGTCATAATTATAATGACAAACTATCCATGAGGAGGGCCAAATCAACTTACGAATATCTTATTGCCAATGGTATCTCACAACATCGAATTATATCGTACAAAGGATACGGGAAAAGAAAACTGATCAATGATTGTAGCGGTCTGGAAGACTGTGACCAAGATCAGCTGGAGCTGAACAGAAGAACAGAATTTCCGGTGGTTCAATTAAAAAACAATTATCTGGCTAAATCAAAATAAGTATAGGGGATACTTAAAAAAGGCCGCTCAGAAAATAATTCTAAGCGGCCTTTTATTTTTTTAGAAAATTGCAATCAAGATTTAATCTCCACCTTTTCGGAAACAACATCTTTAATGGGAATCACAAATTTTCCTGTTTCGGTCACCAAGGTCAAGGTATTGTTTTCAATGGCCTCTATGGTTCCCGCATAATCACCTATCACTACTTTATCCCCAACGGCATAAGTTCTTCTAGTATAAAAAGAACGTAACAAATCAGTAATCACGTCCCTGGAACCCAGTCCCAGGCCTATGGCAAAGGCCAATAAAAAGGCCCCCAAGAACATGGTTATGTTATTGGTGATAATTGTAGTATCTATTCCAGCTTGATTTAAAGCTGTAATGGAAATAAAGATGACGATAATATAAAACAGCAGGTTACTGACCAAATTTGACCCACCAAACTCCAAGGAATCGAACAGTTTTTTTACCGTGGTCTTGATAAAATTTCCAATGTAAAGCCCAATCATCATCAATGCCAATGCACTGAACAATCTTGGCAAGTAGCGCAAAAGGTTTCCTATTTCAGTAGATATGATTTCCCAGCTTAGGATATCCGCGGCAACAATCAAAAATACCAAAAGCAATAACCATTTTACAAAGCCCAAGATCACTTTAATGATGTTGATCTTAAAATCTGCTTTTCCAAACAAGTCCATTTCATTTATCTTTTCACTAAGAGTATCCACTTTGGCCAATTTTAAAATTTTGCCCAAAACAAAAAGGATGATTTTGGTTATCAACCATCCAATAATAAGGATAATAATGGCCCCAATAATTTTGGGCAGTGCCAAGGCCACATCGCGCCCCATGGCTGCAAGGGAGTCAAATGTTAAATTCTTCCATTCGGTAATTGTTTCCATATCTTATAGTTTTATAGTGTTGTCATTAATTGTTTCCAAGGGTTCTAAAAAGTTTTCGCAAAGCGGAGCCAATATTAAACGAGAACAGGGATGCCATATCCATGATCAACTTGGCCGCGGCGATATCGTTCATTACTTTTTTCTTCATTCCTGGAGGGACTTCCCTCAAAGAAGCTTCCAACTCTCTAAACGGATTTCTTTTTTTCTTTGCCATCTATTATAAAGTATTATAGATTTCCAATAGTCTTTCTTTAGCTCTCTTTAACCTCATCTTTACGGCGCTTTCCCCAAGTTCCAATAAGTTAACAAGGTCTTTTATGGTGGCTCCATCTTGATATTTTAGCAACAAAATGGATTTGTCTTCGGCGGAGATCATCTCCAACGCTTCCTTTAGTTTGCTTGCCTTCATTTCATACAAGCTCTCGTCTGGTACTTCTTCGGTAAACTTATACTCGGAATCCTCCACAGGAACCGATTTATCACTCATCTTCCGTTGTTTGTTCCTATTCACATAGTTAACACAGAAGTTATATGTGAATGAATACAACCAAGTGGAAAATTTGGATTTCCCCTTGAACATCTTCAGTTTAATGAAGAGCTGTAAAAAAACATCCTGGGTCAGGTCTTCTGCTTCATCTTCCGATCTTGCAAACCCATAACATTTGTTATAGACCATTTTTGCATAGCGATCGTACAATTTCCCAAACAATAGCGGGTTGTTGGTTGCAACAATTCGTTTTACCAATTCCTCATCTGATAGATGGGCATATGGATTATCTGTTTCCAATGAATTTTTATCATGATTATGTATAAAAATTAGAAACAGCCTTTTTAGAAAAGTCACTTGAAAAGGTTTTTGGGTCGATTAAGGTTCTATGCAGAAGCGTATGGAAAGATAAGCTAAAATGACCTTATATTTGTTACAAACTTGTATATGAAAACCACTTCTCTTTTCGCTATTTTATCTGTTTTATTTTTATGGAGCTGTAAAATCGAACCTAAAAAGGTTGAACAGAAAGAAATACAACAGAAAACCATTCTTGAAAAAATAGCCCATGCCCATGGCTATGACAATTGGAAATCGGTAAAGGAATTCACCTTTACATTCAATGTGGATCGAGACAGTTCACATTTTGAGAGGACTTGGAAGTGGAAGCCCAAAACCAATGATATTATAGCCATTACGGGTGGAGACACTCTTGCTTACAACCGAAAATCAATGGACAGCATAGCACTTAAAACTAATGGGGGTTTCATCAATGACAGGTATTGGATTTTGGCGCCCTTCAATCTTATTTGGGATTCTGGGAACTTTACCCATGAACTTGCGGAAAATCAAAAAGCACCTATTAGTGGGGACACCATGCAGAAATTGACCATTGTTTATGGTAATGAAGGGGGATACACCCCAGGGGATGCCTACGATTTCTATTTTAAGGATGATTTTATAATCCGGGAATGGGTTTTCAGAAAGGCAAACCAAGTTGAACCTTCCATGACCACTACGTGGGAAGATTATGCAGAAATTAAAGGGCTTAAATTAGCTCAAGATCACAAAAAAGCAGAAGAAGGTTTTAGCTTAAATTTCACCAATTTGGCCGTGACCACCGATTAAACAATGATTTTCTAAACCTTGTTCTTTCGTAATAGAGCTGTAGCACCAAATACCAAAAGAATACAACCCAAAAGTGCATAAAAGCAATGTTTTAAAGAAGCGCTTTCGGCTAAAAAGCCCAAAATCACTGGTCCAAGTAAGAAACCTGAGTATCCGGTCCCTGCAATAAAAGATACCCCTTTGGCCGAATCTATTCCTTTGATGTTTCCGCCAATGCGGAACAATTCCGGGATAATCACGGAAAAACCAAGTCCGTTCAAAGCAAAACCAACAATAGCCAAAACAGTATCCTCAGATAATACAAACAGAAAACCTATAGCTGCGATCACTGCCCCCAACATCACAATTTTTACCGAGCCAATTCTGGCGCTAATTCCATCTCCCAAAAACCTACCGAGGGTCATTGCTGCCGAAAATGCCAAAAAACCGGAACCAATTAGTACCTCAGGTGCAAGAGCAACCTCTTTAAGATAAAGACCGCTCCAATCTATAATAGCTCCCTCTCCGCCAAAGGCCAAAAACCCTATTAATCCCAATAAAAACAGTGGCTTGAACAGTTTCAAACTAAAGGGTTCTTTGTCCATAGGAGCGGCTACAACATCAACATAATTTTTACGGATGAAAAGATTAAGTATAAAAATCAACACTGCCGTAATCCCCATATGCAATACAGGATTACCAATTACAGGAATCAAAAAACTTCCTAAACCGACCAATATACCTCCCAGACTGAAAAAACCATGGGCTGCGGTCATAAAGTTTTGCTTGTCCTCTTTTTCAATTTCAGTGACCAAAGTGTTCATGGAAATATCCAATAATCCATGGGACATCCCAAACAAAAAGAGGCTTCCCATCAGCAGATAATAATTAGGTGCCAAAAATGGAAAAAGAGCTGTGACACTACACAAAACAACACTATACCATGTAGCCTTACCAACCCCTAGTTTATTGATAATCTTAGAAGCTATTGGGAATATGGTGAAAACTCCAATGGACAGGCAAAAAAGAGCAATCCCCAAATCTGCTTTGTTGATTCCCAATTTTTCTTTGATAGTGGGGATATAAATTGCCCAGGTGCCAAACCAGATATTAAGACTTGTAAAAACAAATGCAGGTGCAAAATATCTGGGAGTGGAAAGAATTAACCTAAGGGATTTCATACTATTAAATATCAACACAAAATAACTAAGGCTTGGTTCATATCGGTTAATAGAAATTATTCCAGATATAAGACATTTTATTCATTTTTATATCTCAACTATAATCATTTAGGTAATTTTACCTCATGAAACCCATGTTAGAAGCTATTAATGTAGCAGTAAATTCATCGTTAAAGATAGAAACCTACAGTAATTCCAGTTACTGTGAATCCAGCGGTTGGCACATTCACCCAGAATATGAACTGGTATGTGTAAAAAATGGCTCGGGAGTGGTTCATATTGGTTCTACAAAAAAACGGTACACCAATGGTCTTCTTATTTTTTTGGCAGGGAACATTCCCCATGCAGATTTTGGAAATAAAGACCACGAAGACAACTTAGAGGTTGTAATCCAATTCAAAAAAGAGTTTTTGGAAGAAAAACTCAAGATATTTCCTGAATTGGGGGCCATAAAGAAGCTTATTGAAAAATCAAGACAGGTGCTAATCTTTGAGCAACCTATAAAGGATGCATTATGGAATAATTTTGAGGAGTTTAAAAATCTTGACAATCAAGGAAAGTTGATTAATTTCCTTTCAATTCTTGACCGATTATCTAAAAACGACACTTATGAAACCCTATTTGACACGATTAACTTAAGTAGATTCAAAAAAAATGAGATTTGGAGATTGGAAGAAGCTTTTGAATATGTAAACAACAATTTCCATAAAAACATTTCCGTGGCTAAGGTTTCATCACAATTGGGCTTTACAACCAACTCTTTTTGCCGATTCTTTAAAAAAATGACCAACCGCACCTTCATCGACTTTGTAAATGAATTTAGGGTGGAGAAAGCCATTCAGTTTTTTAACGAAAGTAATTCAACGGTGGCCGACGTAATGTATAAATCCGGTTTCAATGATGCCTCATATTTCACAAGACAATTTAAGAGATATCAGGGCACAACACCCTCCCATTACTTAAAGTTGTGCTATGGACAATTAGTTTAAGATTCCTTGCTTCAATATTTGTCCAAAATTGTACATATCCGCAAAGGAACAATAGAATGGTGCTGGAGCGAGTCTTATTACATTGGGTTCCCGCCAATCCGTGATTACTCCATTCTTCATTAAATAATCAAACAAGGTCCTCCCCTGCCCATGTAGGAAAACAGAAAGTTGACAACCTCTTTCGTTTGGGGTTATAATTTCAAAAGAACTGTTGTGGACTTCTTTGTCAATCTCATTCAAAATAAACTCAAGATAAGCCACAATTTTTTGCTGTTTTTCAATAAGGGCCTCCATTCCAACTTGATCAAAGAGTTCCAGTGAGGCCAAATAAGGAGCAATGGACAATATTGGTGGATTGCTCAGTTGCCAAGCATCTGCCGTCTCAATAGGGTCAAAATCTGGTTGCATAAGGAAGCGGGTTTCTTTCTTGGTTCCCCACCACCCCTCAAAACGGGGAATGTCTTTTTTAGACAAATATTTTTCATTCACAAAAATTCCCGAGGCATTACCTGGTCCACTGTTCATGTATTTGTAACTGCACCAAGAAGCAAAGTCAACACCCCAATCATGTAGTTCCAATTTCACATTCCCAGCTGCATGCGCCAAATCCCAACCCACAAAGGCACCCACGGATTTCCCAACTTGGGTAATCGACTTCATATCAAATACCTGACCGTTATAGTAGTTTACACCACCAATGAGCACCAAAGCCAACTCATCTCCAACCTCCTTGATTTTATTAATGATATCCTGTGTTCTCCATGCATTTTCTCCCTCTCTTTTTTTCACTTCCACAATAGCATCTTTAGGGTCAAAACCATGAAATTTGACCTGACTTTGCAACATATACTGATCGGATGGGAAGGCTTTTTCTTCGCATAGAATCTTGAACCTTTTGGTAGTAGGCCTGTAAAAGGAGACCATGAGCAAATGAAGGTTAACCGTTAATGTGTTCATTACTGAAACCTCCTCTGGTTTGGCCCCAACCACCTTGCCCAAACCTTTGGACAATCTTTCATGGTAATCCCACCAAGGTTTTTCAGCATAAAAATGACCTTCAACCGCCAATTCTTTCCAATCTTTCATTACCTCATCTACAAACTTTTGTGTTCGTTTGGGTTGCAGCCCCAAAGAGTTTCCAGTAAAATAGATTACATCTTTTCCATTCACCTGTGGATAATGAAACTCTTGTCTGTATTTGGAGAGTTTATCTTCAGCATCCAATTGTTGCGCAAATTTGAGCGAGTTCTGAAAAGTCATTGTCAAGGTTTGTTTCAAAAGTACAACTTGTGATTTGTATAACTATTGGGGGAACTACTCTAAGCGCATTTCTATAAAATGTTTTTTAAAGCCTACCTTTTCATAGGCTTTTACCGCTGGAATGTTATCACAATACACTGTTAGCCTAATTTCTGCATATCCTTTTTGATGTGACCACTTTTTGAGTTCCTCAACTATTTTAGCATTGATTCCCATCCCTCTAAAATCTGGATGTGTATACATAAAACCTAGGTAAGCATAATACTCGTGATCTAGATAATGTCTTGCCTTTTTTGGTATAGCATAACCCGATGCTATAAGTTGACCCCCTGATTCGGCAACCATTACGCAAGCTTCGTCGTCTTTGATCATTTTACCTATATCATAATAACTTATGGGGTCCTCTGCCAAGGTCACGTCAAATGGTCGTTCCGCTTTGATAAGTTCTTGCTCAAAATCCAAAAGGATGGGTAAATCTTCTAAAGTAGCTCTCCTAAGGATGATATCATTTGATGCCATAATTGTAAACCGTTTAAAAACTAAAATCCAATGTAGTTCTTTTCTATATTTTTACGAAAAATTTAGAGATGCATTTCCTGTCTCCTTTACTGGAAAATTATATTACTGAAAATTCTGAGGCAGAGCCTCAACTTTTAACCGAGCTCACCAGGGAAACCCACCTAAAAGTAGTACAGCCTAGAATGATCACCGGGCATTTTCAAGGAAGGGTTTTGAGCATGCTTTCAAAAATTATTACTCCCAACTATATTTTAGAGATTGGCACGTATACTGGTTATTCAGCTATATGTCTGGCGGAAGGTTTGCAAAAGACCGGGGAGTTACACACCATAGAGATCAATGAGGAACTGCGTGATCTGCAAAGGAGTTATTTCGACAGGAGTGGATATGGTTCACAAATTATACAGCATACTGGAAACGCTTTGGAAATCATACCTACATTGGATATTTGTTTTGACCTAATCTTTATTGATGCCCAAAAAGTACAGTATGATTTTTATTTTGAAGCGGTTATTGAAAAGACCAAGCCGGGGAGCATTATTCTTTCGGATAATGTATTGTGGTCAGGAAAAGTTGTGGAACCTGTTGTCCAATCGGACAAAGCAACCGCAACCTTGGTTGCGTATAACGAAAAATTGAAAAATGATCCTCGGGTAGAGACAGTAATCCTTCCTGTAAGAGATGGTCTTACTATGTGTCGTGTGCTATAATTTTCCCCTGAACCTTATAAAACAGAATTCCAGTTGTCGTTCCGATCAATGCCCCCACCAAAATATCCAATGGAAAATGTACCCCAACATAAATCCTGCTGTAGGAAAACAGTAATGGCCATATAAAGAAAATCCAAGCCCATTTAATATTATTCCGCATGAGCAATACCACCAATGTGGTTATGGCAAATGAACTGGATGCATGCCCCGAAAAGAAGCTATAATCAACCGGGGTTTTTAGTATCCGAATAAACGAGTTGATACTCTCATCGTTGCATGGACGTGGTCTTTTTGCCCAAATCTTGACCAAATGGGTTAAAAAAGTAATGAACAAAGCAATGGATGTAACTGATACGATATTGAAAAGCGCTTTCCGTTTTGGAAATTTTAGCACAAAAAGTAGAAGAAAAAGCAAGAACAAAGGAATCCAAGTACTAATTTCCGTTGCTATGCTCCAAAATTGATCATATTCGGGAGAACCAAGACCATTGAGATAGACAAAAGTATTTCGGTCCCATGTTAGAAGTTGCTCCAGCATGGATTATTTAGTGCTTCTTTTTACGGCACCTGTAACCTCATCTACATTTTTTTTGACCTCATTCAGTTCGTTACGAATGTCTTTGGTGAAGTCGGTATCAATACCCTGCTTTTCAGCACTTTTCTGAATTTCCCGTTTTATATCATCAGTGGCATCACGCAATTGGCGCATTCCTTTGCCCAATCCTTTGGCTATCCCCGGAATTTTATCCGCACCAAACACCATGACCACAATAAAGAGGATAAAAAAGATTTCTCCGCCGCTTATAAATAAAAAATGCATAGGACAAATATAATGAGAAGTTCATTTGTAATCCTGAAAAAAAACCTAAATAACCCCCTATCCTCTTTGTAATAAAAATATTATGAAAAGTATAACACAGTGGTATAATAGTTGAGGCTATTCATTCTATATTTTTGAAACATTACCAATAAATCAAACCAAAAAACCATGTCCAAAAAAAAGCTTGGCTTAATAGCTTTACCTATTCTGTTGATTCTTCTCTCTTACTTTTTTTTCTCTGGTACCACGGAAAATGATGTTTCCATTACTGCGGAAGCAAAAAAAGGAGATTTCTTGAATGAAGTAATTATCTCTGGTGAAGCACAGTCCACAAGTCTAAAAAAAATCAATGGCCCAACCGATATTCGAAAATATCGATTGAACAACGTAAAAATTCAAGACCTAATCCCAGAAGGAACCATAATAAAGAGTGGCGATTATGTGGGCAGGTTAGACCCCTCAGAGCTCAACGGGCAAATTATTGATGCCCAACTGAACCTTGAAAAAGCGGAATCCAAGTTCACCCAGGAACAATTGGACACCACCTTAACCCTGAAACAGGAACGAACAGCCATAAAAGATTTGGAGTTTACATTGGCTGAGGATAAGTTGGAGTTGGAAAGATCTATTTATGAACCCCCAAGCACTATTAAACAGCTTGAAATCAAGATAGAACGAAACGTAAGAGATTTAAAGGAGAAAACGGAGGATTACCAAATAAAAAAACGTAAGGCCATTGCCAAAATGGTCGAGGTTGGAACAGAGGTTTCCAAAATTAGAAAGCGATTGGATGACCTTACCAATCTGCAAAAATCGTTCACAATCCATTCAGACGCCAATGGAATGATAACCTATCACAAAAATTGGGATGGATCCAAACGAAAGGTAGGTTCCAGTATAAGTCCATGGGATCCTACGATAGCAACTTTACCTGATCTGACCAAGATGGAATCCAAAACCTACGCCAATGAAGTGGACATCCGAAAAATAAAAAAGGACCAAACTGTAACCATTGGCTTTGATGCTTTCCCAGATGTGACCATTGAAGGTGTAGTTACCAGCGTGGCCAATGTGGGAGAAAAGAAAAGAGGCTCGGACATTAATCTCTTTCAGGTTCTTATCAAGTTGAATGAAACCAATTCCAACATTAGACCGGGCATGACCACTTCTAACCGCATATTGATCAATAAGGAAGAAAATGTTGTTACCGTTCCGCTGGAAGCTATTTTTTCAAAAGATTCCATTAGCTATGTGTATAAAAAAACCGGTTTTTCCATTGACAAAAAAGAAGTGGAGCTGGGTGGATCAAATGTAGATGAAGTTATTATACTAAAAGGACTGGGTGAAAACGATGTTGTTTATCTAAGTAAACCGGATGGACTGGAGAATAAAGGTATCAAGCGGCTAGAGTAATGGATAAGATACTTTTAGAACAAATAAAGTCCAATTTCATTGAGGCCTATCGGATTATTGTAATCAATAAGGTACGTACTTTCCTAACGGCACTGGGCATCATCTTTGGTGTTGCCGCCGTAATTACCATGTTGGCCATTGGCAATGGTGCTGAAAAAGAAATATTATCCCAATTGGAATTGGTGGGAGTCAACAACATTGTAATTGAACCCATTCCAGATGAAGAGGATGAGAATTCTTCAGACGAAGAAAGCGATGAGGAAGGGGGAGCGACAGAGCAAAAGCGTTTTTCAAAAGGGCTTGATCTTTTAGATGTGTCCAGTATATCGAAAATTGTTCCTTCTGTCAAACGTCTAAGCCCTGAAATTATAATGGACACCTACGTCATCAACAAAGGAAAACAGAATGGGGTTAAACTAATAGGCATCACCAATGCTTATTTTGAGACATCGAACATATCGTTGGGGCGTGGAACAAAATTTTCAGAAGCACAATCCAACAACGCAATGCCGGTTTGTATTATTGGCGAAAAAGTAGAGAAAAAACTGTTTACTGGGGAAAGTGCACTGGGAAAGCAAATCAAGGTAAAGGATGTCTGGCTTAAAGTTATTGGCATCATCGAGGAAAAATTGATATCGGAAAAAGCCCAGGAAAATTTGGGCATTAGGGACCTTAACCAAGATGTCTATATTCCTATAAAAACATTTTTGGTCCGTTATAAGGACAGAAAAATCATTCATGACAAGCAACTGGATTTTAGTGGAGGAATCATCATGGTCGGAAACCAAAATGGGCCGAAAAAAAGAATTCCCAGGGGCAACTACCATCAAATTGACCGGTTGACCGTTCAGGTCAACAATTCCAGTGAGCTTAAGGGTACAGCAGAGGTCATAAGCAGAATGCTCAAACGAAAACATAATGATGTTCTCGATTTTGAAATTTCCATCCCTATAAATCTTCTAAAGCAACAACAAAAGACCAAACAAATATTCAATATTGTATTGAGCATTATTGCAGGTATATCCTTGTTGATTGGTGGAATTGGGATAATGAACATTATGTTGGCTTCTGTTTTGGAACGTACCAAAGAGATTGGAATAGTACGTGCCTTGGGTGCCACCCGTCAGGATGTGATTTGGCAGTTTTTGTCAGAATCCATTCTTATTAGTTTGGGCGGAGGTATCATTGGTGTAATACTTGGAATAATTGCATCTTTTGGTTTAGAAAAGCTAACGGGCATAGAAACCATCCTGACCATAAGTTCTATTCTATTATCCTTTTTTGTGGCCACTTTGGTTGGATTGGTATTTGGGGTTTTTCCCGCGCGATCTGCGGCCAATAAAAGACCCATCGAAGCAATCCGACATGAATAATGGACAAGACCACTTTCTTATTTATCAATCATAAGACCAAACCATAAACAACAAAACATATGAAGATGAAGAAGCTTCTTTTTTTCCTTTTCGCGGCGTTTCATTTAGCCATATTCTCCCAAAAAAAACAAATCCAACTAAAAGAGGCCATTACATTGGCAAAAAAAAAGTCGCCAGAGTATCAGGCACTTGTAAACAACACTCAGGCCCGTTATTGGAGATACCGTAATTACATTGCCAGTTTTTTACCGGAACTGAGCTTGAACCTTTCTCCTCGTTATACCAATTCCATAAACAGAATCACCAATAATTTGGGGCAAGATATTTTTGTCAGACAAAATCAATCCATCATTGATGGTGGCCTTAGTCTGCGCCAACAGGTACCCTATACCGGAGGTATATTTTCCATTAACTCACAATTACAGCGAATAGATCGGTTTGGTGACGACAATTCTACCAGCTTCTCCGTTGTTCCCTTTTCAATCCGGTATTTCCAGAATTCCTTGTTCTACAATCCATTTAAATGGGATAAAAAGATTGAACCATTGCGCTACGAAGAGTCCAAACGGGATTTTATAGAACGGATGGAGGATATATCCCTAAATACGTGTAGGCGATATTTTGATTTATTAAAGGCACAAATGCAGTTGGAAATTGCAAAACGTAACCTGTCCAATCAAGATACCTTGCTGCAAATTGCAAAAGGAAGATACAAAATTGGGAAAATACCTGAGAACGATTTACTGCAAATGGAGCTTCGTCATTTAAATTCCCAAAACTTTGTTACCACAAATACAGTGGCCTTTAAAAGGGCCTCGCAAGATTTGGCCAGGTACCTTTCTTTGAATACAGAGGACATCGAGCTATCTATCCCGGAAGAACTCAAAGAGTTTACGGTGAGTGTGGAAAAAGCTTTGGAAGAAGCTTATGATAATCGAAAAGCAGTTATTGAGTTTAGAAGGAGAAGGCTGGAAATGGAACAAGAACTTGCCGAAGCCAAGGGCAACAATAGGGTACGTTTAAGTGTAAATGCCAATTTTGGGCTTAACGGTCAATCCGATGAATACAGTACGTTGTTCCAAGATTATGACCAACAACAAAATGTGAATGTTACCTTGGGTATTCCAATCTTTGATTGGGGAGTTTCAAAATCCAAGAGAAAAATGGCAGAAGCCAATCTTGACCTTACGGATACCAATATAAAACAGGAAAGTCAGGCTTTTGAGCAAGAGATATACCTTCATACCTTGAACTGGTCCAATCAAAGGAGTTTTTTGTCCACTGCGGAAAAAGCCCAAGAGGTCGCTCTTAAAAGATATGATATCACTAAAAAAAGATATGTTCTTGGCAAGGTTTCCATAACCGACCTTAATTTGGCGCAGCAAGAAAAGGATAAGGCCGTAATAGACTATTTAAATTCCCTGGAAAAATTTTGGACCGATTACTACCTTCTACGAAAGTTGACGCTCTACGATTTCATAACGGATGAAAAAATAGCGGTTGTAGAACTTGATTTTGACTAACAAAAAAAGCCCTGTGAATTCACAGGGCTTTTTTATGCTTTATTCTCGAAATTATTTTCCTTTGATATTCTC
This sequence comes from Flagellimonas sp., assembly GCF_965222555.1. GTDB lineage: Bacteria > Bacteroidota > Bacteroidia > Flavobacteriales > Flavobacteriaceae > Flagellimonas. The sequence goes on from NZ_CBDCUG010000005.1 coordinate 62,293, forward strand.
TTTGAACTTATCAAAATCAGATTTCTCTTCTTTAATTGGCCAAGAGTTATTGGCAGTATCAATATCTGCAGTCTCCAACTTGGGATCTACTACAATACCTACCAATTCTTTTTGAGTAGACAGCACACGCTTTACCTCAGCATCGTTCTTTCTCCAAATTTCAGGAGGATAAGTAATGTTTTCCTTGCTACCATCCGCATAGGTATACTCAACGATCAATGGCATTGGAATACCTCCTGGCTTATCAAATGTTATTTCATAAAAGTACTTAGGCTCTTTGACCTGAGCTCTTTCTGCTTCGGTCATGTTGTCCATCATAAACTCCTTCAGGTTTTGGGAGGTTTCTGTTGGCGATTTTCCCTTTAGTTCAGGGTCATAGTCCTCACTACCTTCTTCCGCCAAATATACCAGAGGAGGCAAGTCAGCTTCTGTAAGGTTTCTGTCTGCCATATACTTTTCCATTTGCTTGGTAGGCTTGTTGGAAACATAGTATTTTTTAACACCTTTCACACCTATGTCCACATAATCGGTTGTGTAGAACCATCCTCTCCAATACCAATCCAAATCAACTGCAGATGCATCTTCCATAGTACGGAAAAAATCTTCTGGGGTAGGATGCTTAAACTTCCAACGTTGCGCATATGTTTTAAAGGCATGATCGAACAATTCCTTGCCCATTACGGTTTCACGAAGAATATTCAGTGCCGTTGCAGGTTTACCATAAGCGTTTGGACCCAATTGATACACATTCTCCGGGTTTGACATAATCGGGGAAATGTAGCTTTGATCTCCGGCCATGTAAGGAACAATCTTTGCTGCTTCACCTCTTCGGGAAGGATAAGCTTTATTTGGAGCAATTACTTCAGGATAATTTTTACCAAACTCTTGCTCTGTTAAATACTGCATAAAAGTATCCAATCCTTCGTCCATCCAACCCCACTGACGCTCATCAGAATTTACGATCATTGGGAAGAAATTGTGTCCTACCTCATGGATGATTACACTGATCATTCCGTATTTTGTTCTGTCGGAATAGGTACCATCCTCATTAGGTCGGCCATAGTTCCAGCAAATCATTGGGTATTCCATACCCTGATTCTTTGCATGAACGGAAATAGCCTTGTGGTAAGGATAATCGAAAGTGTGTTTTGAATAGGTTTCCAAAGTTTGGGCAACGGCCTTGGTAGATTGCTCTTCCCAAAGTGGGTTTCCTTCCTTTGGATACAGGGAAACGGCCATTACGTCTTTTCCACCTATTTTAACGGCCTGCATGTCCCAGATAAACTTTCTGGAAGTTGCAAAACCATAGTCACGGACATTGGTTGCTTTGAATTTCCATGTCTTTTTCTTTTCTGAAAAACCTTTCTCTGCTGCTTCCGCCTCAGCTTGGTTTACAATAATTACCGGCTTATCATATGACTTTTTAGCCATCTTGTAGCGCTTCATCATTTCTTTGGAGAAGACATCATCTCTATTTTGCAGCACTCCGGTGGCATCTAAAATATGATCGGCAGGTACCGTAATGTTCACCTCGTAGTTACCAAATGGCAGTGCGAACTCTCCACTTCCCCAGAACTGATGGTTCTGCCATCCTTCAACATCACTGTATACTGCCATTCTTGGGAAAAATTGGGCAATTACATAGGCTTTGTTTCCATCTTTTGGAAAATACTCATATCCTGAACGCCCTCTTCCATTAACGTGATCATTGATATTGTACCACCACTTGATGGAGAATGAAATCTGCTCTCCACTTTTTAGTGGCTTGGGTATATTGACCCGCATCATGGTCTGATTGATGGTGTATGACAATGGTCTTCCATTGGCATCCTTCACAAATTCTATGTTGAAACCGCCATCAAAAGGTTCATTGATATAGGTGTTGGCGAAATTATCCGCTGTATATGCAAAATTTACACCGTTACCATTGCGCAAGGGAGACTTGGAGTCTTTCGCCCTAACATTTTGGTCCAATTGAACCCAAAGAAATTCCAAATCATCAGGTGAATTGTTGAAATAGGTAATAGTTTCTTCACCATAAAGTTTTGAGTTTTTATCATCCAACTCAATGTTCATGGCATAATCTGCGCGTTGCTGGTAATAATCTGGACCTGGCGCCCCTGAAGCGGAACGATATGTGTTTGGGGTAGAAAACTCCTCATACAACTGTTTAAATTTACTTTGGTTATAATGACCGGGCTTCCTCTCTTCTTTGCCTTCCTCTCCTTCTTGTGCAATAGCAATGGCACCCAAAAGGAACAACATGGAAGCAAAATAATACTTGACTTTGTTCATTTTCTTATTTGATTTTTAAACGGTGAAAAATAACTTTTTTTTAACCAACTGTTAAGAATTGGTTATAAGTTTAACATTCCTTTATTATTCTCTTTGATCAACACAAAACTCTTCTTCTTTCCCTTCCATTTTAAATGGACAATATTTTGTTGTTCCTCGAACAAATCTGTCAGAATTTCATTTTGTACGGTTATGGATTTTAAGTCTGAAATATCTATGTTGGTTACTTCCATGTAGCAAATCATAACATCGTTATCATATTCTTTTCCCAAAAAGTCATAGTCCGTTATTTCACCATTTAATTCAATGGTAAACTTTGCTCGAATATATTTTTCTATGTACTCATCGGCTATTTTCGCTTCGTCTTCAGTAGCCAGCTTGGCATTTATGCCATACCGTTCCTTTAAAACCTCTTCTAAATCATCTATAAAAATGCGGCTGGTAATTTGAAACGAAGTATTTTTCTCCGAATAGACCATATTGGTTACGCTAACATAAAACTTATGAGCAGTGGTAAAGGATAGCAGAAATACTGCTAAAAACAGAATGGCAATATTCTGGGTTATTTTAAATTTCATCATGGTACAATTAGGACTCTTTGGTATGCGTTTATGTTACATTTTTTATGTTAAAATATATTCGCTGTTTTTATGTGCGTATTTCATTCCACAATTCAGAAATGCAAAGCATGTGCCAAGTTAGATCAGTCCAGGTTATTTTCCTCCCTATACGCCTTGCTCTTCAAAAGCAAAAACTGCCATAACAACAGCTTGTCTTGGCTGTTGGACAAATTCTCAAATTTAGTGTCCATTTGACAATAATAAATAAAGTCGTAAAATTTATCTTTTGGAATTTTTAAAAAATTCGCCATAACCGAATCTGAAAAACTTTCCTCAACTTCTTTCACTTTGGCATATTCCTTATCCAAAAGCACCCTTTTTTTCAACATTTTGGTTCTTCCGCTGAGCCTGTTCAGAATCTTATTCACATTGATTGAAAAAGCTCCGTAGAAATATATAAATTTTCCGTGGTCAGCATCATGAAGCTTGTTCTCACTTTGTGTAATTATTCTAACATTGGCATTTGGCAATTCCAAAGCTTCGGCACTCACATCTTTTTCCAGTTGCAGATTACCCAAGTCTTGGTTTAAATCCCCCGAAAGGTTATAAGGGGTTACCACCACTTCATTTAACTCGTTTACAAACTCTTCCAAGAAAACCGTAACAAAACTGGTATTGAAAATGTCTTCATTGACATGGAGCATTTTTCTTTTAAAGTGAACGGCAGAGAACAAAAGCGTATCATTGGGTTTAACCGATATGGAAAATTCTCCATTTTCAACTGTTATTGTGGAGCGCTTGGAAGTGACATTCTGCACCACGATCCCAGTAACATCTTTTTCTTTACCAACAACCCTGCCTTTCAAAATTTTTGATTCCTGGGCTATTGCAATACCAGACATCAATAAAAAACCCAGTACATGAAATCTTATATGAATGGTAGCCCCGAACAAAATCAGTCAAGGTTGTTGTTTTCTCTATAAGCCCTGCTCTTAGAGACCATAAAGTCCCATATTTTCAATTTGTCCTTAGAGTCAACCATATCTTGAAATGTCGGGTCCACTTCACAGAAATACATAAAATCATCCACTTTTTCTGCTGGTATTTTTAAAGTCATCACAAAGAGGGAATCAACGTAAAAACCTTGGACCCTTTGGGTCCTTGCATAAGTTTTGTCCACCTTTACCCTATTCTTGAGCATTTTGGTCCGACCCGTAATGGCATTGATGATAGGATTCAACGTTAGCGCACCCCCGGCTCCCCCAATTCCTCCACCTCCTTTTATAGACATTCCGGAGGCTTCTTGTAGTTTTCGTTCACTTTGCGTAATTATTTTGGCATGTGCATTGGGCAGCCCCAAAGCTTCGGCACTTACATCTTTTTCCAATTGCAGGTCATCCAAATCTTGGTTCAAATCCCCAGAAAGATCATAGGGTCTTACCACAACTTCCTTTAGCTGGTTCACAAATTCTTCCAAAGGAACAGTGATAAAACTGGTGTTGAAAAGTTCATCGTTAACGTAAATTACCTTTCTTTTAAACTGAACTGCCGAAAAAACAAGAGTATCATTTTGTCTTATCAAAATGGAAAAGTTTCCGTCTACATCAGTAATTACAGCGCGTTGGGAAGAAATGTTCTGCACTACAACGCCAACAACATCCTTATCTTTTCCGTAGACTTTCCCTTTCAGCTGTTTTGAAACCCCATGTTGGCCCAAAGCAGAAAAAGTAACCAACAAAAACAATGAAAAAAGGAGCTTAATCCTCATTCAACTCTTCTAAATAGGTTTTACTATGGGTAACCAAGAAGTCAATCAACTGAAATTCATTTTCCTTACGCAACAAGGTCTGGGATGGTACCTTGTCATCGCAATAATACAAGAAAGCGTCTATCTTATCCTGAGGCAGTTTTAGGTCCACAACAAAAAATTCATCGTCATAAACCTGTCTTAATACCTCACTTACTTTTAAAGGTTTTTTATCTTCCCCGCTCTCCCTTTTTGTTTTGAACAAGGCCTTAAAGATGTTCACAAAATTAATACCATCCCTCATGCCTCTAACGGTTCTGGACTCAGCAATATTCTCTACCTCAGTGCCCCGATCGATTTCATATTCAAAGCCCTTAAAATCTTCGTTTTTTACCTGAAGGAATTTCTCTTGATTCTCCGGAGTAACAATAACCCCTTCCAATTCAGTGATTTTTTCGGTCACTTCAACCACCAATCTATTTTTATCCAAAATCTCTTGGGTAATTGGAACCACCTCCAACTGATAGTTCACGGCCGTAAATACTAACTGGTCACCTTCTTTCACCAAAATCATAAACTCTCCATTATCATTGGTAATTGTGGCGCTTTCCGATGTTGCGTTGATTACATTTTCGTTGGGTACATTTCCGCCCCTATACAATACTTTACCTCTTAAAACTTGCCTGGTTTCCTGTGCCATTGATACACTTGAGAAAACCAAAAAAAATAAGACCAGAATGGTGTTTTTCATAAGAAAGCCTTTAGCTTAAGTTAAAGAAAACCCTTGAACGTCATAAAAAAAAATAATCGTGTTCTAAACTTTTGTTAATTCTCAAAAATGATCAAATGAATATTAAGGTCCATTCACCTTTAAACTAGGGTATTTTGACGGTAATAATTAGAATAATCCGACGATAGGCTTAGTTTTGCCGTTTACGTTTGGAAATCCTCAAATAACAAACCCTGTGAAAACGCAAATAACATTTTTGATCATAGGCCTACTGATGATCACCTCCTTAAAAGGGCAAATTAAAATTGGCGATAATCCTCAAAACCTGGACCCTTCTTCGGTTCTGGAACTGGAAAGCACATCAAAAGTTTTTGTGATAACCAGAGTCACCAATGTGCAAATGAATACGATTTCCCCTTTGGAGGGTGCAATGGTGTACAACACAGACGAAGATTGTATTCATTATTACGATGGCACTACTTGGGTCAACATTTGCGAAGCCCTTGACAATTCCTTTACCATAAGCACAAACGCAGTTTTTAATCCGTCTTTTAGGGATAGTACCGTTGTAGTTACCCAAACTGGCAACAATTACAATTTTGAGGTAAACATGATTACCGGGGACAATATTGTGGATACTTCCATCAATGGAGATGCGGATCTTCAGCCAAAATCCGTTACAAGCACAAGAATCGCAGACGGAGCTATAACCTTAGACAAACTTGCCCCAACCACACTGCCAACCTCTGGTCAACTTATACGTTGGGATGGGCCTGGCACAGGCTGGGTATATGTAAATGAATCGGATCTTGGTATTACCGAAGAGGACGCTGTAGTTGGAAATGAGGTAACAGGTCCGGCAGATGCTACTTTGGAGCTTTCTGGAATGGGTACAGAAGTAAACCCTTTTCTTTTGGATGTAAGTACTGGTGGAATTACAGACAATGAATTGGCCACAAATGCAGTCACTACGGATAAAATTTTGAATGGTAATGTGACCAATGGAAAATTAGATAAGGCCAATATACCACTGAGTGGTTTTGCGCCAGCCGGAAACAATGTAGATCTAGGTGGTTTCCAAATCAATAATCTTCAAAATCCGACAATTGCTCAAGATGCAGCCACTAAAAATTATGTTGATGTCGAAATAACAGCCTCCATGCAGACCATCGTCAGTGCAGATGCCGGAAACTCGATCACCGCCAGCGGGACCGACGGAGGGGCGTTCTACGATGACTCAGCATTGCAGACGTCTGTGACAACGAATACTACAAATATTGCAACAAATACTGCAAACATTGCCGCTATAACTGTAGTCAGTGCAGATGCCGGAAACTCGATCACCGCCAGCGGGACCGACGGAGGGGCGTTCTACGATGATACCGCGGTGCTCACGGCTATCGCAGCAAAAGAGGATTCAGCCAACAAGTCCAATGACGGGACTCTGGCAGGCAACTCGGCAACAGATTTCCCAACGGAACAGGCCGTCAAGACATACGTCGATACCGAGATAACCGCATCCAACCAGACCATCGTCAGCGCCGATGCCGGAAACTCGATCACCGCCAGCGGGACCGACGGAGGGGCGTTCTACGATGATGCCGCGGTGCTCACGGCTATCGCAGCAAAAGAGGATTCAGCCAACAAGTCCAATGACGGGACTCTGGCGGGCAACTCGGCAACAGATTTCCCAACGGAACAGGCCGTCAAGACATATGTCGATACCGAGATAACCGCATCCAACCAGACCATCGTCAGCGCCGATGCCGGAAACTCGATTACCGCAAGCGGGACCGATGGAGGGGCGTTCTACGATGATGCCGCGGTGCTCACGGCTATCGCAGCAAAAGAGGATTCAGCCAACAAGTCCAATGACGGGACTCTGGCGGGCAACTCGGCAACAGATTTCCCAACGGAACAGGCCGTCAAGACATATGTCGATACCGAGATAACCGCATCCAACCAGACCATCGTCAGCGCCGATGCCGGAAACTCGATCACCGCCAGCGGGACCGATGGAGGGGCGTTCTACGATGATGCCGCGGTGCTCACGGCTATCGCAGCAAAAGAGGATTCAGCCAACAAGTCCAATGACGGGACTCTGGCGGGCAACTCGGCAACAGATTTCCCAACGGAACAGGCCGTCAAGACATACGTCGATACCGAGATAACCGCATCCAACCAGACCATCGTCAGCGCCGATGCCGGAAACTCGATCACCGCCAGCGGGACCGATGGAGGGGCGTTCTACGATGATACCGCGGTGCTCACGGCTATCGCAGCAAAAGAGGATTCAGCCAACAAGTCCAATGACGGGACTCTGGCAGGCAACTCGGCAACAGATTTCCCAACGGAACAGGCCGTCAAGACATACGTCGATACCGAGATAACCGCATCCAACCAGACCATCGTCAGCGCCGATGCCGGAAACTCGATCACCGCCAGCGGGACCGACGGAGGGGCGTTCTACGATGATGCCGCGGTGCTCACGGCTATCGCAGCAAAAGAGGATTCAGCCAACAAGTCCAATGACGGGACTCTGGCGGGCAACTCGGCAACAGATTTCCCAACGGAACAGGCCGTCAAGACATATGTCGATACCGAGATAACCGCATCCAACCAGACCATCGTCAGCGCCGATGCCGGAAACTCGATTACCGCAAGCGGAACCGACGGAGGGGCCTATTTAGATGCCACGGTCAAACCAATTATATCAACAGGTACCGATATAGCACTTACAAATGCCAACTATACAGTTATTTTAAATGCTGGCGTATACACCACTGGTGTTTCCTTACCAGCTCCGGGAGTTACTACTGTTGGAAAAATTTTTGTTATTCGTAATAACAGTGGTGGGAATGTTAATATTACTGGAACTGCATCGGTTGGAATCGTAAATCTCAATTCGGCCCTATGGCTTCAAAATGACGGTACAACTTGGCAACAAATCAACTAATGCAAAAGTTAATTTATATACCAATCTTGTTGCTGGGAATTGTTACCAGCGCCCAAACCGCTTTATACAATAGTGGTAGTATCCGTATCCATGCCAATGGCAACCTTGGATTTCATACCAACTTGATCAATGACACCTCCTTTGACCAAAATGAAGGTTTGGCAGGATTTTATGGTAACAATGTGATACAGGTAACCGGAAGTATTTCGCCCACCTTTAGGGATGTAGAGTTTATGGCTTCGAACGATGTGGTTTTACAAAACTCCGTCAACGTACTTAACAATGTGAATTTTGTGGATGGAAATGTCCTTTCCCCCTTTAATGATCAAACCCTGTACCTTAATTTTTCAAATAGTGGTTTTTTCACTGGTGAAAGTGATGCATCCAAGGTAACCGGGTTTGCTGCCATTACCAACCGAAGTTTCTTCTCGTTTCCAGTTGGGGATGAAAACCAATTGCGTCCTTTACTATTGGAGTCACAAAGTGAAGCTCCATTGGCAATCTGTGCGTATTTTTTTGAGAATCCTTCAAACCCTCCTTCATTACTGGAAAGTTTTAATGTGGATGAAAAAGTAAGGGATATTGGTACCGTAACCGACAAGGAGTTTTGGATAGTTCAAAGTGATGTTACATCTACAGTGACCATAAGTTGGAATGAACGAAGTGCTTTAGCATCGATTCCCAACACTACAGTAGACGCAATAATAGTGGTTGGATGGAGCAAATCTTCCAATCAGTGGGTAATTATTGGAAATTCTGCTCAAAGCGGAGATATTACCCAAGGTTTTATAACCTCCAATCCATTTGTTCCTAGCGAGTATGACGCCGTCACTTTTGGAACCATTCCATTACCAACAGATACTTTTGTGGTAAACAATCCCACCTTGGGAAACTATTTTTTAAGCCCAAATGGAGATGGCACCAATGACTTTTTGGTTATTGACGGCATGTCCGAGTCACTCAATAACAGTTTGAGGATATTCAATCGTTTTGGTCAAAAGGTTTTTGAAAAAATAAACTATGTCGATGAGTTCACGGGAGTTTCCAATACTGGAAATTTCATTCTAAGTCAGGATATTGGCTTGCCTGAAGGGGTTTATTATTACTTGGTCACTCTTGATGACCTGGAGCTCGAATATCAGGGCTTTTTGTTCCTTGACAGATGATTTTGTAGGAATTATAGCTCGCTTATTTACCACAACACACTTAACAACAACAACTTAAGGATGTTTGCTTCCATTTTACAACATGCTTAACTTGTCATACAATATTTACTGATAGTGTTTTCCCCAATCTTAGCTTCAGTAAATCATCAATCAAACTGTATGAGCCTACCAAAATCTTTGCTTTTTTTTATCCTGCTCATTCCCATTTTTGTTTCCTCCCAAAATGGAACAAAGCTTACCGTTGATTTCAAAATTTTAAAAACAAATAATGATAGTTATACGGTCAAGGACATTTTAGATATAAAAGATACTTTTAGGACTGCTTCCAGTTTTTCAGAAAAAACTTCTCCAGATGACACCTTCTGGATTCTTTTGGACTTTAAGGACAAAGCTACTATCGATATTTATCCTGACACTACTTTATATCTGAAATTCAACAGTTTCGATTATGGAAAATTATTTTATAAGGACAATAACCATATAGTAAAAAGAAGCATTGGGTTATTTGATCCAAATTCGATAAGCAAAAAGGTTAAATTCTCTCATTATTACGCTTTTCTACCATTTAAAACAAAGAACCTTATCCAAAGTAGATATTTGATTCTTAAGGTAAAACGCCTAACCTTTAAAGAAGATATTGCCAATTGGAATTTTATCTATAGTGACCAACATCCAAACCAATTAGCCTCCTCGGAGAATTTTTTAAACAAAAACAGTTATTACTTTTTTGCGGGATTGTGCCTTATCATGTGGTTTTTGACACTCTCGTTCTTTTTTATGTTGAAGAAACCTGAATTCTTATTTTATTCGGTTTACATTATTTTGTTGTTTACCTATGTTGCTGGAAACAAATTTGGAATCTATCAATTTTTGTTTGGTGGAAATCACATAGTGCAATTATGGTTTTCCCAAATCATTATACTATTGGCCAATGTAGCCTACACCCTATTTCTTGCATACTATCTTGAGACAAAAAGAGACTATCCTTGGGTCCATAAACTTGTACAATTTATTATTGGCTATAACATTGTAATCTTCATTCTGATTTCCATTTTTCACGTCTTTGATTTTATAGACAGTCTAGGATACCTCATCAATATAACATTTAAGTTAGGATATGCCAGTGCGGTGATAGCCTTAATTTATTTAATATATTCCAGTAGGCGGCCATTACCTTATATTATAGCGTTTGCTTCATTGGCATTCTGTATTTCCTCTTTAATGCGTATGTATTTCGCTGCTCCTGGTGATGGATTATTTATGGACAGTCTCTACTATTTAATTATAGGTTGTTCCATAGAAATGATAATTTTTGCCTTGGGTTTTAATTATAAAATGCAATTGGAACATAAGAAAAATTTACAGCTGCAACAGGAAGCATTTGTAAACAAAACGAAAGCGTTGCGAGCACAGATTAATCCGCATTTCATTTTTAACTCCCTAAGCTCTATTCAAGGTCTTATTACCAAAAACGATAAGGTTTCGGCTATAAAATACCTCACAAGATTCAGTAGGTTGACACGAAACATTCTTGAAAGCTCCATAGAAACAAATGTTGTTTTAGCTGATGAAATAAAAATGATCCAAGATTATTTAGAATTGGAATCCGTCCGTTTTGATAATACCTTCACCTATGCAATCACTGTGGAAAAGGATATAGATATCAATACTGTAGAGGTCCCTTTTATGATATTGCAACCCTTTGTGGAAAATGCCATCATCCATGGACTCCTTCCTAAAAAAGAAGCATCAAAGAAGATTACTATTAACTTTAAGAAAGAAGAAAGGTTCATCACATGTGAAATAGATGATAATGGAATTGGCAGAATAAGAGAAGATAAAAAGGAAAATAACTATGTAAAGAAGAGAAAATCCAGGGGGCTGGAAGTCACTATACAACGAATGCAAGCGCTAAATACTGATGAGGATGAAGGTGGGGATATACAAATCATTGATAAAATGGATAAAAATGAAAAATCTTTGGGCACCAAAGTTATTCTTAAATTCCCCTATGAAACTCATTAATGAAATAGAAGAGATAATATTAAAGGCTAAATCTCAAAAAACAGAATACGCATCTAGTCTGGTAGTTTGAAAAATACTTTATTGTTTAAAAAAGTAGGAAAAATACTTCAAATAATATTTATAAAGCATTTAAAATTAGCACGTTAAAACTGTTTTCCTTGTTTTACAACATTCTTTCCCAACTACACAACATTTAATGGTTCTTTCTTCTTCGTGCAGGTATTTTTAACAACTACCAAAGTTAGTTGTGATGAAATTGAGGATATTATTACCCTTTTTTGCCCTATTCTTTTCAGTAATTGCCTTTTCACAGGTTAAGGTTGGAAACAACCCCAATAATATTGACCCTTCGTCAATTATTGAGTTGGAAAGTTCCAATAAAGCACTGGTCTTAACCCGGTTAACATCTGCGCAGATGCAAAGCATTAATCCTCTGAATGGTGCACTGGTTTATAACATAGAAACATCATGCGTTCATTATTATAATGGTTCACAATGGATTAATCTTTGTAATTCCTCAAATACTTCAGGGTTATCTTTTGTAGACAATGGAGATGGTACATTTACTGTCAATGATAATAATGGAATAGTTTTTACCTCACCAGACCTTACAGGGGCTCAAGGACCCGAAGGACCACAGGGACCGCAAGGCATACAAGGAGAGACAGGACCCGAAGGACCACAGGGACCACAAGGGATACAGGGCGAGATCGGACCCGAGGGACCACAAGGGTTACCGGGCGCAGATGGTGCTGACGGGGCAACAGGACCCGAAGGACCACAGGGACCGCAAGGGATACAAGGTGAAACAGGACCTGAAGGACCACAGGGGCCACAAGGGATACAAGGTGAAACAGGACCCGAGGGACCACAAGGGTTACCGGGCGCAGATGGTGCTGACGGGGCAACAGGACCCGAAGGGCCACAGGGACCGCAAGGGATACAAGGTGAAACAGGACCCGAGGGACCACAGGGGTTACCGGGCGCAGATGGTGCTGACGGGGCAACAGGACCCGAAGGGCCACAGGGGCCACAAGGGTTACCGGGCGCAGATGGTGCTGACGGGGCAACAGGACCCGAAGGGCCACAGGGACCACAGGGAATCCAGGGCGAGATCGGACCCGAAGGGCCACAAGGGCCACAGGGAATCCAGGGCGAGATCGGACCCGAAGGGCCACAGGGACCACAAGGGATACAAGGTGAGATAGGACCCGAGGGACCACAGGGAATCCAGGGTGAGATCGGACCCGAAGGGCCACAGGGACCACAGGGAATCCAGGGCGAGATCGGACCCGAAGGGCCACAGGGACCACAAGGGATACAGGGCGAGATAGGACCCGAGGGACCACAGGGACCACAAGGGATACAAGGTGAAACAGGACCCGAAGGACCACAGGGACCACAAGGGATACAAGGTGAGATCGGACCCGAAGGGCCACAAGGGCCACAGGGAATCCAGGGCGAGATCGGACCCCGAAGGACCACAGGGACCACAAGGGATACAGGGTGAGATCGGACCCGAGGGACCACAGGGACCACAGGGGATACAGGGCGAGATCGGACCCGAAGGGCCACAGGGACCACAAGGGATACAGGGCGAGATAGGACCCGAGGGACCACAGGGACCACAAGGGATACAAGGTGAAACAGGACCCGAAGGACCACAGGGACCACAGGGCATACAAGGTGAAACAGGACCCGAAGGGCCACAGGGACCACAAGGGATACAGGGAGAGATCGGACCCGAAGGGCCACAGGGACCACAAGGGATACAAGGTGAGATCGGACCCGAAGGACCACAGGGACCACAGGGCATACAAGGTGAAACAGGACCCGAAGGACCACAGGGACCACAGGGCATACAAGGTGAAACAGGACCCGAAGGGCCACAGGGACCACAGGGAATCCAGGGCGAGATCGGACCCGAAGGGCCACAAGGGCCACAGGGAATCCAGGGCGAGATAGGACCCGAAGGGCCACAGGGACCACAAGGGATACAAGGTGAGATAGGACCCGAAGGACCACAGGGACCACAGGGAATCCAGGGTGAGATCGGACCCGAAGGGCCACAGGGACCACAGGGAATCCAGGGCGAGATCGGACCCGAAGGGCCACAGGGACCACAAGGGATACAGGGCGAGATAGGACCCGAGGGACCACAGGGACCACAAGGGATACAAGGTGAAACAGGACCCGAAGGACCACAGGGACCACAGGGCATACAAGGTGAAACAGGACCCGAAGGGCCACAGGGACCACAAGGGATACAGGGAGAGATCGGACCCGAGGGACCACAGGGACCACAAGGGATACAAGGTGAGATAGGACCCGAAGGACCACAGGGACCACAGGGCATACAAGGTGAAACAGGACCCGAGGGACCACAGGGAATCCAGGGCGAGATAGGACCCGAAGGGCCACAGGGACCACAAGGGATACAAGGTGAGATAGGACCCGAAGGGCCACAGGGACCACAAGGGATACAGGGTGAGATAGGACCCGAAGGACCACAGGGACCACAGGGCATACAAGGTGAAACAGGACCCGAAGGACCACAGGGAATCCAGGGCGAGATCGGACCCGAAGGGCCACAAGGGCCACAGGGCATACAAGGAGAGATCGGACCCGAGGGACCACAGGGACCACAGGGCATACAAGGTGAAACAGGACCCGAGGGACCACAGGGACCACAGGGAATCCAGGGCGAGATAGGACCCGAGGGACCACAGGGACCACAAGGGATACAAGGTGAAACAGGACCCGAAGGACCACAGGGACCACAAGGGATACAAGGTGAGATCGGACCCGAGGGACCACAGGGACCACAAGGGATACAAGGTGAGATAGGACCCGAGGGACCACAGGGAATCCAGGGTGAGATCGGACCCGAAGGGCCACAAGGGCCACAGGGAATCCAGGGCGAGATAGGACCCGAAGGGCCACAGGGACCACAAGGGATACAAGGTGAGATAGGACCCGAAGGACCACAGGGACCACAGGGAATCCAGGGTGAGATCGGACCCGAAGGGCCACAGGGACCACAGGGAATCCAGGGCGAGATCGGACCCGAAGGGCCACAGGGACCACAAGGGATACAGGGCGAGATAGGACCCGAGGGACCACAGGGACCACAAGGGATACAAGGTGAAACAGGACCCGAAGGACCACAGGGACCACAGGGCATACAAGGTGAAACAGGACCCGAAGGGCCACAGGGACCACAAGGGATACAGGGAGAGATCGGACCCGAGGGACCACAGGGACCACAAGGGATACAAGGTGAGATAGGACCCGAAGGACCACAGGGACCACAAGGGCATACAAGGTGAAACAGGACCCGAGGGACCACAGGGAATCCAGGGCGAGATAGGACCCGAAGGGCCACAGGGACCACAAGGGATACAGGGTGAGATAGGACCCGAAGGACCACAGGGACCACAGGGCATACAAGGTGAAACAGGACCCGAAGGACCACAGGGAATCCAGGGCGAGATCGGACCCGAAGGGCCACAAGGGCCACAGGGCATACAAGGAGAGATCGGACCCGAGGGACCACAGGGACCACAGGGCATACAAGGTGAAACAGGACCCGAGGGACCACAGGGACCACAGGGAATCCAGGGCGAGATCGGACCCGAAGGGCCACAGGGACCACAGGGAATCCAGGGCGAGATAGGACCCGAGGGACCACAGGGACCACAAGGGATACAAGGTGAAACAGGACCCGAAGGACCACAGGGACCACAAGGGATACAAGGTGAGATCGGACCCGAGGGACCACAGGGACCACAAGGGATACAAGGTGAGATAGGACCCGAGGGACCACAGGGAATCCAGGGTGAGATCGGACCCGAAGGGCCACAGGGACCACAGGGAATCCAGGGCGAGATAGGACCCGAGGGACCACAGGGACCACAGGGAATCCAGGGCGAGATAGGACCCGAGGGACCACAGGGACCACAGGGAATCCAGGGCGAGATAGGACCCGAGGGACCACAGGGACCACAAGGGATACAAGGTGAAACAGGACCCGAAGGGACCACAGGGACCACAAGGGATACAAGGTGAAACAGGACCCGAAGGACCACAGGGACCACAGGGAATCCAGGGCGAGATAGGGACCCGAGGGACCACAGGGAATCCAGGGCGAGATAGGACCCGAGGGACCACAGGGACCACAAGGGATACAAGGTGAAACAGGACCCGAAGGACCACAGGGACCACAAGGGATACAAGGTGAAACAGGACCCGAGGGACCACAGGGACCACAGGGAATCCAGGGCGAGATCGGACCCGAAGGGCCGCAGGGACCACAGGGCATACAAGGTGAAACAGGACCCGAAGGGCCACAGGGACCACAAGGGATACAGGGAGAGATAGGACCCGAGGGACCACAGGGACCACAAGGGATACAGGGCGAGATAGGACCCGAAGGACCGCAGGGACCACAAGGGATACAAGGTGAAACAGGACCCGAAGGGCCACAGGGACCACAAGGGATACAAGGTGAAACAGGACCCGAAGGGCCACAGGGACCACAAGGGATACAGGGCGAGATCGGACCCGAGGGACCACAGGGACCACAGGGACCACAGGGCATACAGGGAGAGACAGGACCCGAGGGACCACAGGGACCACAAGGGATACAGGGTGAGATCGGACCCGAGGGACCACAGGGACCACAGGGCATACAAGGTGAAACAGGACCCGAAGGGCCACAGGGACCACAAGGGATACAGGGAGAGATCGGACCCGAGGGACCACAGGGACCACAAGGAATCCAGGGTGAGATCGGACCCGAAGGGCCGCAGGGACCACAGGGCATACAAGGTGAAACAGGACCCGAAGGGCCACAGGGACCACAAGGGATACAGGGAGAGATCGGACCCGAGGGACCACAGGGACCACAAGGGATACAAGGTGAGATAGGACCCGAAGGACCACAGGGACCACAGGGCATACAAGGTGAAACAGGACCCGAGGGACCACAGGGAATCCAGGGCGAGATAGGACCCGAAGGGCCACAGGGACCACAAGGGATACAAGGTGAGATAGGACCCGAAGGGCCACAGGGACCACAAGGGATACAGGGTGAGATAGGACCCGAAGGACCACAGGGACCACAGGGCATACAAGGTGAAACAGGACCCGAAGGACCACAGGGAATCCAGGGCGAGATCGGACCCGAAGGGCCACAAGGGCCACAGGGCATACAAGGAGAGATCGGACCCGAGGGACCACAGGGACCACAGGGCATACAAGGTGAAACAGGACCCGAGGGACCACAGGGACCACAAGGAATCCAGGGTGAGATCGGACCCGAAGGACCACAGGGACCGCAAGGGATACAAGGTGAAACAGGACCTGAAGGACCACAGGGGCCACAAGGGATACAAGGTGAAACAGGACCCGAGGGACCACAAGGGTTACCGGGCGCAGATGGTGCTGACGGGGCAACAGGACCCGAAGGGCCACAGGGACCGCAAGGGATACAAGGTGAAACAGGACCCGAGGGACCACAGGGGTTACCGGGCGCAGATGGTGCTGACGGGGCAACAGGACCCGAAGGGCCACAGGGACCACAGGGAATCCAGGGCGAGATCGGACCCGAAGGGCCACAAGGGCCACAGGGAATCCAGGGCGAGATCGGACCCGAAGGGCCACAGGGACCACAAGGGATACAAGGTGAGATAGGACCCGAGGGACCACAGGGAATCCAGGGTGAGATCGGACCCGAAAGGGCCACAGGGACCACAGGGAATCCAGGGCGAGATCGGACCCCGAAGGGCCACAGGGACCACAAGGGATACAGGGCGAGATAGGACCCGAGGGACCACAGGGACCACAAGGGATACAAGGTGAGATCGGACCCGAAGGGCCACAAGGGCCACAGGGAATCCAGGGCGAGATCGGACCCGAAGGACCACAGGGACCACAAGGGATACAGGGTGAGATCGGACCCGAGGGACCACAGGGACCACAGGGGATACAGGGCGAGATAGGACCCGAAGGACCGCAGGGACCACAGGGCATACAAGGTGAAACAGGACCCGAGGGACCACAGGGAATCCAGGGCGAGATCGGACCCGAAGGGCCACAGGGACCACAAGGGATACAGGGTGAGATCGGACCCGAAGGACCACAGGGACCACAAGGGATACAGGGTGAGATCGGACCCGAGGGACCGCAGGGACCACAGGGAATCCAGGGCGAGATCGGACCCGAAGGGCCACAGGGACCACAAGGGATACAAGGTGAGATCGGACCCGAAGGGCCACAAGGGCCACAAGGGATACAGGGAATCCAGGGCGAGATCGGACCCGAAGGGCCACAGGGACCACAGGGCATACAGGGCGAGATAGGACCCGAGGGACCACAGGGACCACAAGGGATACAAGGTGAGATCGGACCCGAAGGGCCACAAGGGCCACAGGGAATCCAGGGCGAGATCGGACCCGAAGGACCACAGGGACCACAAGGGATACAGGGTGAGATCGGACCCGAGGGACCACAGGGACCACAGGGGATACAGGGCGAGATAGGACCCGAAGGACCGCAGGGACCACAGGGCATACAAGGTGAAACAGGACCCGAGGGACCACAGGGAATCCAGGGCGAGATCGGACCCGAAGGGCCACAAGGGCCACAAGGGATACAGGGAATCCAGGGCGAGATCGGACCCGAAGGGCCACAGGGACCACAGGGCATACAAGGTGAAACAGGACCCGAGGGACCGCAGGGAATCCAGGGCGAGATCGGACCCGAAGGGCCACAAGGGCCACAGGGCATACAAGGAGAGATCGGACCCGAGGGACCACAGGGACCACAGGGCATACAAGGTGAAACAGGACCCGAGGGACCACAGGGCATACAAGGGATACAAGGAGAGATCGGACCCGAAGGACCACAGGGACCACAAGGGATACAGGGCGAGATCGGACCCGAAGGGCCACAAGGGCCACAGGGAATCCAGGGCGAGATAGGACCCGAGGGACCAGTGGGTCCGCCACAAACTTTAAGCAAATCTGGTATTACCATTACCTTAAGTGATGGTGGGGGATCAGTTGACGAAACTGTAACCAGCTTATCACAAAACAATGGAACCGGGGTAATAACCTATACCAATGAAAATTCTACTGACCAAACCGCCAATGTGGTAGGGGCTGAAACTGATAACAGTATAGCAGTGGGAGCCAATGGTGGGGCATATTATGAGAGCCCTGTCAAAGCATTTGGAAAAATAGCTTCAAACGGATCAATCCTGAGGGCAACTTCTGGCATTACGGTTACCAAATTGGGTGGGAATGGCCGTTATAGGGTGAATCTACCCTCTGGATTAGTATCGGATGCCAACTATATAATACAATTAACTCAGCCAGGAAGAGGCGGTGCTGGTAATGATGATCCTGGAATATCCTATAACAATCAAACGCCATCAGGTTTTGAGGTCATTATAGGCGACAATGACAATGGCGGAGGTAATCGATTTAGGTTTAATTCCGAATTTATGTTTACCATTTTAGATTTATAGATAACTATGAGAAAAGCACTTACAATATTAATTTTTGTTTTAACAGCCAGCGCTTCTTATGCTCAAATTGAGGCAGGCTTATTGTTTAGCCTCAACACAGGAACTACGTCAGAAATAAATGCTATTACTGGCATGCAACAGGGTCAAATGTTATTCAATTCTGATACCCGTGAATTATTGGTTTTTAACGGAAGTAATTGGGTAACCACAGCTAATTCCAACTGGCAACTAACAGGAAATGTAGGCAGTAATGGGTCTTTCTTAGGCACAACAAATGATGTCAGCATGGACATACGATCTAACAATGTTAGCACTCTTGAATTTGGTAGACGACAGACACTGGGATTGGTTCAGAATTATGTTGATTACACGGATGCAAATCAATATCTAACCTATGTTAAAGGTAATAATGGAGTTTCCGCACTGCAATTTCAAGCAGACGCTGCAGCCTTTTATAAACCCATGTTCTTTACAAATAGCGATGGGAATTTCAGACTTAAAGGAAGTGCTGCAGGTACTGACTTTTTTGAAATTGGTTCCAATGGGGTTTCCAACAATGGAGAACTAGAGTTCATTATAGCTGATGATGGTGCAGAACCTTTTCTTTTCAAACGTTTTGATTATAGGGATCAACAACTTAAAGAACTTTTTAGAATTCAAGGAAGTGCCAACGCTCAAAATGCCAAACCCAGAGTAGGTGTAAATACCGGGCAAATGGCTAATTCCACCTTCCAGGTCAATGGATCTATGTCAACCGCAATTACAAGAATCACCAACAGTATTACGCTTACAGAGGATCATCACACAATAATAATGACAGGTGGTTCTCCCAATATAACCTTGCCAAATGCTAATAGTTGTCAAGGTAGGGTTTACATTATTAAAAATTATTCAGGAAGCAATAGGTTCAGTTCAACATACAGAGCAGATAATGGGGGTTCAAGCACTCAAATTCGCAATGGACGATGCTATGTTTTACAAAGTGATGGTGTGGAATGGCAACAAATAGTAAGGGATTAAAACAAACCTATTCAAGATGATTTCACAAAAATGAAGCAACTATTTTAATTAAATACAGTGCCATTTCAAGCATATCAATGAACATATGTTAAAAGTAAAAAAACAAATAACGCCATTTGTGCTAGGGTTAAGTTTAAGTCTGACACTATTCTCATGGAGTCAAGATGCAGTACATAACTTCGGAAACCTTCAGTTCCATGCCACAGCTTCGGTTGGGTTCCACATTGATTTGATAGATGACGGTGTATTTAACAATAATAAAGGGCTGGCAGGTTTTTATAGTTCAAACAGATTGACGGTATCGGGTTCCTCAAACCCAGTTTTCAATGACCTTGAAATTGTTGTTGATAATGGATTACAATTAAATACTTGGGTGGGAGTTACCAATAACACTAATTTCGTGATAGGCAACGTTCTCACCCAAAAAGGCACTTCCAACAATTACTTGAACTTTATGGATGCCGCATTTTACAACGGAACCGGAAACACTACCCATATTAACGGATATTCAGGTGCCACCAATAAGGAAATCATAACATTTCCCGTTGGCAATGGGAATCGATTGCGATATCTAACGCTAACATCAAGTGCTATCAACAGTTTGGCCAAATGTGCCTACTATTTTGAAAATCCTAATAACAGCGTTTCATTAGGAATGCAATTTAATACTGAAAGCAAAGAATTT
Organism: Flagellimonas sp.; assembly: GCF_965222555.1. GTDB lineage: Bacteria > Bacteroidota > Bacteroidia > Flavobacteriales > Flavobacteriaceae > Flagellimonas. The sequence goes on from NZ_CBDCUG010000005.1 coordinate 83,008, forward strand.
GATGATCTGCAAATCAGTGAACTTGAGTTTTGGAGATTGGAAGGCAATCTCCCTTCTGTGGTGACACTTACATGGGACATAAATAGCAATGCAGATGAATTGGCCAACACTCCTGAAGAATTGGTAGTGGTTGGTTGGAGCAAGGCAGAAAATCAATGGGAGCAACTGGGAAACTCTTCCATAAGTGGTAACATCCAGGTTGGAAGCATTACTTCCAATACTTTTATTCCAGATGACTATGAAATTTTGACTATAGGTGGAACGGACGATTTGTTGGAACCATTTTCTGTCCTTGAACTTGACAACTACTTTTTAACTCCAAATGATGATGGGGTCAACGATTATTTGATAATCGACGGCATAGAAAATGCTCCAAATAATATCTTGAATATATACAATCGCTATGGGGTATTAGTATACTCCAAATTGAATTATGCTAATGAATTTAAGGGCATTTCCAATCGAAATTCTGTTGTTAGCAGAGATTCTGGGTTAGCTTCGGGAATCTATTTTTATACACTTACGGTGCAGGATACCCGACAAAAATTTCAGGGATACATGTACATATCAGAATAATAGGGTATAATCATGGGCCACATTCTGCTATATTTTCTTTATCAGACAAAAAAAATACTTCTTAACTTGTCCTCATAAACAAATTCCATTTAATGAAGCGTAGGACTTTTATCAAAAAAACTGCTATTTCAGGAGTGGCTTGCACCCTCCCTCCTTTTTTTCCAATGAATCCAGATTTGGGATATTCTGTGGACGAACTAATGGGAAAAGCAGATATCGAGCTCTTTGGAAAAGGAATCAACCTGCGCAAGGAGGCCTTTGAAGCTTTTGAAAAAATGAAAAAAGCGGCCTATGCAGATGGATTTGATATAAAGATGGTTTCTAGTTTTAGGGATTTTTATAGGCAGGAAGGTATTTGGGAGCGAAAATATCTTCGTTTTACAGAAGATGACGGAATGAAACCTTTGGATGCCATAGATAAGATAATTGAATACTCCACAATCCCTGGAACCAGTAGACACCATTGGGGAACAGATATTGACATTATAGATGGTTATCCAAAAACATCGGGCGATGTTTTGGTTCCCGAAAAATTTGAGGCTGGAGGTCCGTTCGCGGATTTTAAGGTTTGGTTGGATGAAAACTCGGAAAGGTTTGGCTATTATCTGGTTTATACCGATGAACCCAAAAGACGCGGCTTCAAATATGAGCCATGGCATTACAGCTATGCCCCCATTTCCATTCCCATGCTGACCGCATATAGAAAACTGAATATTTTAAAACTACTTCAAAAAGAGGAGTTCTTGGGGTGCGAACATTTTACTTCAGGATTTTTAAGAACATACATTCAGGATAATATTTTAGATATTAACCAAAACCTATTATAGCTCATTTTTTGTATCTTGAGTTTTCAAGAACACTAACATTATGAGAAGAGGAAGTTGGAAAATCCGTATCCTGATCGGACTTGCCATTGTAGCCTTTGCGTTTATCCAACGTTGTAACAACAAACAGGAGAATCCATATACGGGAAGGGTCCAAAATATAAACATGACTGCAGATCAGGAAATAGCCATTGGTTTGCAAAGTGCCCCAGAGATGGCACAACAGCATGGCGGACTATACCCTGATGAGAGAATGCAAGCTTTGGTGGACGCTGTAGGGCAAAAGCTGGTCAATAGCAGCATTGCCAGGGAAACTCCATACAAATATGACTTCCACCTGCTTGCTGATGACAGAACCATAAACGCCTTTGCCTTGCCAGGTGGACAATGTTTTATAACCTATGCGTTGTTCTCTCAACTTACAGAGGCACAACTTGCTGGAGTATTGGGGCATGAAATTGGACACGTAATTGGAAGACATTCTGCAGAACGGATTGCGGAAAGCAGTTTTTGGCAGACCTTGACCATGGGTGCTTCCGTAGGTGGAGATATGGGAGGTTTGGTGAGTGGTATAGGCCAGAACACTTTATTAAAAAATGGAAGAGGCGATGAACTTGAAAGCGATGAACTGGGTGTATTATTAATGAAACAATCTGGTTATGATCCTTATGAAATGATTGAAGTGATGAAAATTCTAAAGGCAGCAGCTGGGCCAAATAGGGTTCCAGAGTTCCAGAGTACGCACCCAGACCCCGAAAATAGGATAGAAAAGATAAAGGAAGCCATTGAAAAATATTCAGGTCGATAGATTTGGCACGTTCGTCGATTAAAAAGTTTCATTCGCCAGTTTTAGTTACCTTTGTGTGACCCCAAATCAATAATACCATTCTTTAACCCATTTTTGCTATCTAACGAGAACAGCATATGGGAACACTATTACATTTCAGAAGCCTTTACACAGAGGCGTTTGATAATTGCAAACCAAGTTTTGTGGTTGTCTTGCTCAAAGGATATGCAATCTTTTGTGGTATTTTATTGTCTATGGCGGTATATGCATTTTTATACAGGGCCTTTACAGGATTTGATTTTTAAAAACGATATTATTTACTCTTTTACATGAACACTATAAGGTAAATGACCTAAAAAGCCCATCCGTTTGGATGGGCTTTTTAATTGGATGAATAAACTCTCTTCCTATTTCTTCATAGCCAATTTCAATACTTCCAATGACTCTGTTGCATTAGAAAGCTCTGCATATTTCTTTGCAGTATAGCCTTTGTCGCATTTTTTCTTCACATTTGCGCCATTGGCAATAAGCAGTTCTAGGATTTCAGCCTTGTTGTAGCGGGCCGCAAAATGAATCGGGGCCATCCCCATAGACTTTCTGTTCACATCTTCTCCTAGTTCAATTAATTTTTTAACCGTGTCCACATCTCCCTTCAATATAGCTTTACAAAAAGAGCTAAGCTCATCTGGAATTGCGGTTGTAACTTTTAGGTCTTCTTTAAATGTAGTTGTTGATTCGTTGGCAAAACTGCCTGTAACCACGAACATAAATGCCGCAGCTACGGTTAAGATTGTTTTTTTCATGATGAATAATTTTTGATTAATGATTAATTAATATAAAAATAGACTCCCTTCTTCATGATTTGTTACAGCATTAACACTTAAATAACTAAACTTTAACAACACGAGATTTTTTAACATAAATAATTAACAAATCCGTAGGCAGAAATTAGCCCAAATACTGGTGCATCCAGCCAAATCAAGCTATTTTTGGTGTTTAATCTTGATAGCATGAACAAGAAAGTAATCCTTATGATTTTGGATGGCTGGGGAAAATCACCAGATCCAAAAGTATCCGCCATAGAGCAAGCAGACACACCTTTTATCGATTCATTGTACACCAAATACCCTGACGCAAACTTGTTAACGGATGGTATGAATGTTGGACTACCCGAGGGGCAAATGGGAAATAGTGAAGTAGGCCATATGAATCTGGGAGCAGGTAGAATTGTCTATCAAGATTTGGCAAAAATCAACAAGGCCGTCACAGAAGATACCTTAAAGCATGAAGAAGTACTTAAAAATGCCTTTGAACATGCCAAAATCAATGATAAGGCCGTTCATTTTTTGGGATTGGTAAGTGATGGTGGGGTACATAGCCATATTGACCACCTAAAAGCCTTGATAAAAGCAGCAGATGAAAATGGAGTTCAAAAGGCCTTTGTTCATGCATTTACGGATGGTAGGGATGTTGACCCCAAAAGTGGGAAGGGTTTTCTTGAAGATGTGAATAATTTTTGTTCAGACAAAAGCACCAAGCTAGCTACCGTTGTAGGTAGATATTATGCCATGGACCGCGATAAAAGATGGGAAAGGGTTAAACTGGCCTATAATGTAATGGTGAACAGTATGGGGGAAAAAGTAGCGGACATCTCTGAAGCCATGCAGAAAAGTTATGATGAAGGTACCACAGATGAGTTTATCAAACCTTTGGTTTTAAAGGATGGTGCAAATAATCCGGTTGCTAAGATTTCTGAAGGTGATGTCATTGTTTTCTTCAATTTTAGAACTGACAGAGGGCGGGAATTGACGCAGGTTTTGAGCCAGGAAGATTTTCATGAGCAAAACATGCATAAATTGGACCTGTACTATGTCACCATGACCAATTATGATGATTCGTTCAAAGGAATCAAAGTCGTATATGACAAGGAAAATATAAAGGACACCCTGGGGGAAGTGCTTGCGTCTTATGGCAAAAAACAAATCCGTATAGCTGAAACCGAAAAATATCCCCACGTTACCTTTTTCTTCAACGGAGGCAGGGAAGAACCTTTTGACGGTGAAAAACGAATTCTCTGTCCATCCCCAAAAGTGGCCACTTATGATCTTCAACCGGAGATGAGTGCATATGATATAAGGGATGCCATTATACCTGAATTGCAAACCGGAGAGGCCAGTTTTGTATGTCTTAATTTTGCCAACCCTGATATGGTGGGGCATACTGGGGTCATGGAAGCGGCTGTAAAGGCTTGCGAAACAGTAGATTCCTGTGCCCGTGATGTTATAACTGCTGGATTGGAAAATGGCTATTCAACCATAGTCATTGCAGATCATGGAAATTGCGATACCATGATCAATCCAGATGGCAGCCCAAATACAGCACACACCACCAATCCCGTACCCCTAATTTTGGTGGACAAGGAAATCAAAGAAATCAAAGATGGTGTATTGGGCGATATTGCTCCCACAGTTTTACACCTTTTGGGAATTGAACAACCTAGTTTGATGACTCAAAAATCACTGGTTTAAACAGTTATCCATTTATTGGAAGGCCTGCCATTAATTGATTTCAACTTATCTTTGCAGCCATGATAAAAATTAAGACAGCAGAGCAAATTGAATTGATGCGCGAAAGTGCGTTGGTCGTTTCCCAAACTCTGGGAATGTTGGCTTCAGAAATTAAACCGGGTGCCAATCCATTACATTTGGATAAACTAGCTGAGGATTTTATACACGAGCAAGGTGCAGAACCAGGTTTTTTGGGGATGTATGACTTTCCCAACACCTTAAATTGGAGTCCAAATGCCCAAGTGGTACATGGTATTCCCAATAATGAACCTTTGAAGGAAGGTGATGTTATCTCAGTTGATTGCGGTGCTTTAAAAAATGGCTATTACGGGGATCATGCCTATACTTTTGAAGTGGGTGAAGTTGCCGAGGAAACCAAAAAATTGCTTAGAGTTACCAAAGAATCTTTATATGTTGGCATTCGGGAATTTAAGGAAGGAAATCGTGTTGGCGATGTAGGTTATGCTATCCAAAAATATTGTGAGAATCACGGTTATGGAGTGGTAAGAGAGCTGGTAGGTCACGGTTTGGGAACCGAACTTCATGAAGATCCCCAAATGCCCAATTATGGAAAGCGAGGCAGGGGGAAAAAGTTTGTGAATGGGATGGTGGTCGCCATTGAACCCATGATCAATATGGGCACCAGACGAATAAAACAACTTAAGGACGGCTGGACCATTTTAACTGCAGATGGCAAGCCAAGCGCACACTTTGAACACGATGTGGCACTAATTGATGGCAAGCCAGAACTTTTGTCCACATTCCAGTATATTTATGATGCCCTGGGAATCAAAAGTGATGAAGAAGAGGAGTTCCGAAGAAAAAAGCTTCAGGTTTAAACCAATTAGCCCTTCATCAAAAAAGAAATGAAACGGTTCTTCAAATTTTTCTTGAATCTTTTTCCCAGACCGTTGCTCATCAAACTAAGCTATTGGGTGCGTCCCATCATTGCCCTTTTTCTAAAAGGAAAAAAACATGTAGATCCCATTGATGGGAGAAGTTTTAGGTCATTTCTGCCCTATGGCTACGAAAACCCAAGGGAAAATGTGCTCTCCCCCTCTACCCTTTCTTTAGAAAGGCATCGCTTGCTTTGGCTGTTTTTGAAAACGGAAACAGACTTTTTCACTAAAAAGCTGAGCCTTTTACATTTTGCTCCAGAACAAGCTTTTTACAAAAGATTTAAAAAGTTAGAAAACTTAGAATATACCACTACAGACCTAAATTCGCCTCTTGCAGACGTAAAAGCAGATATTTGCAACCTTCCTTTTGCCGATTACTCTTTTGACGTTATTCTTTGTAATCACGTTTTAGAACACATCCCTGACGATACCAAGGCCATGCAGGAGTTGTATAGGGTACTGAAACCAGGCGGTTGGGGCATCTTTCAGATTCCGCAAGATTTAAAGCGCGAAAAAACCTTTGAAGATGACTCCATAACCGACAAAAAGGAGCGAGCCAAAATTTTTGGTCAGTATGATCATGTCAGAATTTATGGAAGAGATTATTTTGATAAACTCCGTCGGATAGGTTTCCGGGTTGAAGAAATTGACTATTCCCAAAAACTATCAGCCAAAACCATTGAAAAATATCGATTGGCAAAGGGAGAAATCATTCCTTTGGTAAAGAAATGATTTCCTCTCCAAAACTGTTTTTTCTTATTCCTTTATTCTAACTCCTCAAGTCTTGCTTTCAGTTCTTGCGCAGTGATATTTTTAGAAATTATCTTTCCCTCTTTGTCCAATAAAAAATTGGCTGGCAGGGACGATAAGAGATATTGTTTATAAATGGTCTGCTCTGAATCCAAAATTTGATTCCATTCCAATTTGTCTTTTTCAATTGCCTTTTCCCAATGATCTTTGTTTGAATCTATACTTACACCTACAATATCAAACTTTACATTTTTTACAGTTTTATACAGCTCCAACAGTTTAGGATTCTCCACCCTGCATGGTCTGCACCATGACGCCCAAAAATCTACCAAGACATAAGAACCCCTGAAATCAGAAAGGCTTATCAAAGTTCCATTTTTGTTCATAGCCTTAAAATTTGCCATTTTACTCCCCAAGGCCAGTTGATCAGCTTTTTCAATCCTGGTTCCCAAAGATTTGCTCATTCCGCTTGATGGATAATCAGTTTCAAATTTTCCGAGCATTTCTTTAAAGAATTTATTGTTCTTGTAAAGATCTAGATAGCCTAAGGCATCATAAGCCTTAGCTGATGGTCCCATTTCCCGTATGAGATTTTCCATGGCCTTTATAAATTCAACCAGTACCTGATCTTTCTTTTTTTCAAGTGCCGCTATTTTTTGTTGGTCATTCTCTTTCATGGCCTGATCAAAATCTTGAATCATACCTGCAAAAAACTTATTATTGAGGGTTTCAATGCTTTGATTAAAGTTCAGTTCCGATGCAACTTCTGAATCCAGCGTAATCCCATCATCTAATTGAAGGTTGATTGTACCACTCTGCTCCACAGCAATTCTCACCTCTTTGCCCGTATTCAATTTTACTCCATAAATTGATGGCTCTAAAAATTGATTGGCCACATTGTAGGTTTCATTTGGATTAATGTTGGTAATGGATTTCCATTCAATCATTTTTTCTTGATCGTAATCATACTTGGAAATGGTTATAGTTGTGATATTCTCCGAGCTTACCTTAAAGAAAAAGGTGTTTTCTTCTATTTGTTGCGATTTACAACCATTGGCAAAAAGGCATAGAAGTAATAAAATTTTGATTGTTTTCATGATTGATGTCTTTTAGAATTTGTACCAAAAGTACCTTCACAATAAACACCTGTCGTCCGAAAACGCGAATCCGAACCCTTTTAAAACAATTGTAATTCTTAATTATACCTGGACTTAAACTCCGAAGGTGTGATTCCTGTTTTTTTCTTAAATGCAGTATTGAAAGACGACTTGGAATTAAAACCGACCTCATACAGCACTTCCAATATGGTTTCATTGGGATTTTGAGGGTTCATCAGTCGTTCTTTGGCCCTGTTGATTCTATATGTATTGATGAAGTCCACAAAATTCTGATCATAATGATCATTGATCAATTCGGAAAGTCTTCTTTTTGGGATACCAATTTCTTCAGCAAGGGCAGCAATGGTAAGATTATAGTTTTTGAATGATTCTTTATTCAACAAATGTGCTTCCAACTGACCAATGAGCTTTTTGTTTTCTTCCAAAGTTGTGTTTATACGCTTTCGAGATGTTAATGAAGTGGAGAATTCCAAGTCATCTTTGTTATAGCCAAAAGGGTTTCTGGAAGTGGTAAATCCATAGAAATATAGCAGATTAATAGCTATCAACATTAAAAGAAATACAGCATTTTCCAAAAAGTAAGTGTTCAACCTCAAAAGAAAGGCAACAAACTGGGTAATGTCCACCAAGACAATCAAACTAAATATGATGAAGACCCAGTGCAGCCAACCAACGTTCAACCATTCCAACCTTGAATAGTTATCCCGGATAACTCTTTTATATCGCCTAACTTCCAAAAAACAGAGAAAGATATAGATGAGAACATGAGCTACGTATCCAATATATAGCTCCGGTTGGCAAATATTCCCTTTGGTAAACCCAATACCAAAACAGATTGTAATAAAGGGAAGAAAATGCATGGTACTCATCTTATTAAAGGTAAACTGCCTTTGAGTGATACATTTATTGTAAAAAAACAGCAATGGGCCGTACAAAAAACCATAGGCACAATTAATACTTTGAAAAAAATCACTGGCAATGCCCCGGTTCACCAAAAACAATCCTAGAACCTGGATGGTAAGTGTTCCAATTATTGCTGCTAATATAAAATCCCCTTTACTTTTTTTAGGATTGGAGATTAGAATATAAAACGTAAGCAATGCTCCTTGAAAAATGATGATGATATGGATAACATTGGTAAAGGAAAACATGTGGAATAGCCTAGAAAAATTGATTGATGTAGGCTAAATATACAAAGGGTACATCAGATATTGGCAACAGTACCAACGCACAACCGTTTAACACGCTAATTATTGGCGTTTACTATCAGTTTTTCAAAACCGGAAGTCATATACTCTTTTGTTTCCCCACTTTCATTCAAAAAAATAATGTAAGCTTCCAACTCAGAATGAGCTGCCAACAAACGCTTGGATTCCTCCAAATCCATTGCCATAAAGGCTGTGGCAAAAGCATCCGCCTCTGCGCAGGTTTTTGCCACCACGCTCGCTGCCAAAACTTTTGCGTTCTTGGTATATCCAGTCTTCGGATCTATGGTGTGCACGTGTTTTTCTCCAGTTTCTGGGTCAATTCTAAACTTGCGGTAATTGCCAGAAGATGCCATGGCCATATCTTGTATCGATACAATCAATTTTAATTGTCGTCCTATTTCAACCTGGGGGTCATCAATCCCAACGGACCATTGTTTCCCTGAAATTTTGTTCATTCCTTTGGTTACAACCTCCCCACCTACTTCAACCAAATAATTTTCAATGCCCTTGGCATCCAGCAAAGCGCCCAAGCGATCAATGGCATATCCTTTGGCCACGGCATTAAAATCAAAGTATGTTTCTGGATGGGTTTTGGAAATAGTTCCATCAGCATTCAGATGTACTTTGTCCCACCCAACATAATTTAATAAGCTATCCACCTTCAAGCTGTCCAATCGCAATTGTTCACCAGGACCAAAACCCCATGCATTGGCCAATACGCCAACTGTAGGATCAAAATAGCCGTTAGAAGCCTTATGGACTTGGCTGGAGGTTTCAAAAACATCCTTGAACATATGATCGACCACAATAGTGGAATCTCCTTTATTTATTTTTGAGATGTCGGAGGTAGGAATATAGGTTGATAACGATTGGTTGAGCACTTGAAAGACAGAGTCTATCTCTTTTTGAAAATCCAGTTGTTCATCGTCTAAATAAATGATGGAATAGGTTGTACCCAAGGCATTGCCCACTGTTTGGTTTTTTATCAGTGGATTAGTGGTGCACCCAAATAACAGTGCTGCACTACATACAAAAATCAATTGTTTCATTCTAAAATCTCTATTAAACCTTGGTAATCTACTACGTACTCTTCATTTAAGTAAACAGGTTGTTCCCTGTTTGATGCATTTGACAGTCCCACACCAGCAAAATAAGTTCTAGCTTCAAACTTTTCCGCATGGTTTTTCACCTTTTGCATTACTTCCAAATCATAATCTTTCGGATTGTTGGGGTATTCCACATTCCTAACCACGATAAAATGAAGTACCTTCTCCTTTAAACAAACGTATTGCGGATTCTTTTTAGGCTTGCTATTGATGGCCATAAATTCATAACCCTCGGCCTCTAGTTGTCTTCCAACAATATTCATTGCCAAATTGTGCAATTCTTGTTCTGTTAGTGGTCTGCCCATTGCGCAAAATTAGGGTTTAAAGTTATTTGAACCGCACAAATTTAGCGCTATCAAACGTATAATTTGAAACGGGAATGACTGCATCTTTTTTCAACGTATACCATGGGGAAATGGATGTTTCTTCCAAATTTTTAACCAAGTGTACACTTTGTGCGGGCGTATTGCCCTGAAAAAGTAGATATAGCTTTTCTCCTTTGGCATTGACGGCCTCATCGCAAATCATTACTATATGCCCAGGACTTCCTCCTTTGATGAGCATATCTCCAATCTTCAAGTTTTTGGCATCCTCAATTTTGGGAAGCTCATGGAATAACGATAAAGTACCGGAATAGGTGTAAATCAAATTCAGGTAACGATAAAAATTTTCTTTGCTATGATTCTCTTGGGCGGTTTTATAGAAAGTAACCCTGTTTCCATCAATTTTTGGTCTGAACCCGTTGGCATACTGCTCCCAGGAACAATAATGCCCACTGGTAAAATTGAAACCTATTTCATTCTTTCTGTTGTTGTCCCACAAATATTCACTTCGAATCCGAATCAAAGCATCGGCACATTGCTGCAATCCATTTATGGGAACCGGAATCTCCAAAATACCAATATGTCCGTGTTGCCAGAAATATTCTGAGCTATCATAATTGATAATCTTGCTTCCAAAAGGTTTTAGCTTGTAGTTCCGCAAATAATCTTCAAAGGAACCCTCGGGGTAAGCAACTCGTTCATATCCTTCCGGTACATTTACCCTAGTCTTAATACTAAGGCTGTCCTCATTCACCAATTTGGGTTCGACAACAATCGCTGAAACTGCATGATTAACCGGTTTGATTTTGTATGCGATCAAACCCAAAACTGAAATCACCAATACAATGAATACAAGTTTTTTCATAAAACTAAATATCAAACAAAAAAACCGATGCTTTCGCATCGGTTGATTTTTATAAGAATACTTTAACGATTCCTAGAACCTAGTTCTGAAAAGTTTAGCGTGAGGTTTTATCCACCAAAGTCATCAAATCTGATGTTCTCATCTGGGATTCCAAAATCCTCGCCCATTTTCTGAACAGCTTTGTTCATCAATGGCGGACCACAGAAGTACAGTTCAATATCTTCTGGAGCATCATGATGGTTCAAGTAATTGTCAATTACACAATTGTGTATAAACCCAACAAAACCATCTCCTTCTGCATCAATATCTTCTTTTACCTTCCAATTGTCTTCTTCCATTGGCTCTGAAAGTGCCATATAGAATTTGAAGTTAGGGAAGTTCCTTTCCAATTCCTTGAAGTGCTCTATGTAAAACAACTCTCTTTTGGAACGTCCACCGTACCAATAGGTTACTTTTCTATTGGTTTTAAGGGTTTTGAACAAGTGATACAAGTGCGAACGCATTGGAGCCATTCCGGCACCACCGCCTACGTACAACATTTCTGCCTCAGACTCATTGATGAAGAACTCACCGAAGGGTCCTGAAATGGTTACAGGGTCCCCTGGTTTCAATCCGAAGATATAGGAAGAGGCCACACCTGGGTTTACATCCATCCATCCGTTTTTGGAACGATCCCATGGTGGGGTTGCAATACGTACATTTAGCATAATCTCTCGTCCTTCTGCAGGGTAAGAGGCCATAGAATAGGCACGTTCAACAGTTTCCGTGTTTTTCATTACCAAAGGCCACAGGTTGAACTTATCCCACTCCGTTTTAAACTTATCCGGGGTTTCATGTTCTTCTGGGTGTGCAGTGATATCAATATCGGAATATTTTACTTCGCAAGGTGGAATCTCAATCTGAATGTACCCTCCTGCTTTGTAGTTCATATCCTCCGGAATCTCAACCACAAATTCTTTGATAAAAGATGCCACATTGTAATTACGAACAACTTTTGCAGGCCATTTTTTAATACCGAAGACTTCTTCAGGAATGGTAATTTCCATGTCCTGTTTTACTTTCACCTGACAAGCCAAACGTGCACCGTGGTTTAATTCCTTTTTAGAGAAATGGGGAGTTTCTGTTGGCAACGCCTCTCCTCCACCTGAAAGTACATGGCATTCACATTGGATACAGGTTCCACCTCCACCACAGGCAGATGGCAAAAACACTTTTTGGTTACCCAATGTGGTCAACAGGGAATCTCCAGAAGCTACTTCAATCTCTTTTTCGCCATTAATGGTGATGGTCACGGGGCCAGAAGGAGATAGTTTCTCCTTTGTGAACAACAAAAGTGCTACCAACAATAATAACAGGATAAGAAATGCTACTACAGTAATTAGAATAGTACCTCCGGTACTGGTGGCTAAAATCATCTTTATTCGTTTATAACTTCGTTATAGGAGACTGCTTTCTCTTCGTCTTCAATCTCTTTTTTAATTTCTTTCTCTTCAATGGTTTTGGCAGTAGAAGTTTCAACCTCTTCTGGTGGCTCATTGTCACCGGTCAACATTCCACCAAAACTCTGGAAACCGATACCCATCAATCCTGTGATGATAAATGTGATCCCCAGTCCACGAAGTGGTGCAGGAACGTTTGAATATCTAATCTTCTCACGGATAGCCGCAATGGCCAAAATAGCCAAGAACCATCCAATTCCCGAGCTTACCCCATAGTTGAAGGCCAATCCCAAACTTGGAATTTCCCTGGCCTGCATAAATAGCGAACCTCCCAAGATTGCACAGTTCACTGCAATCAATGGCAAGAAAATACCCAAGGAGTTATATAAGGATGGAGAAAATTTCTCAACCACAATCTCTACCAATTGCACCATTGTAGCAATTGTTGCGATAAACAGGATGAATGATAAAAAGCTTAGGTTATAATCGGCATATTCAGGCCCTAACCAAACTAAGGCACCATCACGTAACAAGTATTGATCCAACAACCAGTTTAACGGTACAGTAACCGCCAATACAAAGATTACAGCGGCTCCCAATCCTACGGCTGTGGATACTTTTTTGGATACGGCCAAATAGGAACACATTCCCAAAAAGACCGCAAATACCATATTATCTATAAAAATGGACTTAAAAAACAGTTCTAAATGCTCTAACATATCTTCCTATTTATGCTTCTTCTATTAATGCTTTGTTTCTGGAACGTTGTACCCAGATAATGATCCCCACAACAATCAATGCTGCTGGTGGAATAATCATAAACCCGTTGTTTTCATATCCTGTAGCGTACAATCCAGTTTTTGCGATGGGATCTCCCAATACCGGAATTCCAAACAAGGTTCCAGAACCTAACAGTTCACGGAAAAATCCAACAATAATCAATATAACTCCGTAACCAAGTGCATTTCCTATTCCGTCCAAAAAGGATCTCCATGGTCCATTTCCTAAAGCAAAGGCTTCAAACCGCCCCATGATAATACAGTTGGTAATGATCAACCCTACAAAAACTGCTAGAGTCTTGCTCAATTCGTAAGCAAAGGCCTTTAGCACCTGATCTACCACAATTACCAAGGTGGCAACTACGATCAACTGCACAATAATCCTGATTTTTGATGGGATGATGTTACGCAAAAGCGATATTACCACGTTACCCACACCAAGCACGAATATTACAGAAATTGCCATCACCACGGATGCTTTAAGTTCGGCGGTAATTGCCAGTGCGGAACAGATTCCCAATACCTGAATGGTGATTGGGTTGTTATCCGCTAATGGATCTAATATTAGATTTGCATCTTTTTTTGAAAGTAGCCCCATATTATTTGGTTCTAATAGTTTCTAAATAAGGTTTGTAAAGTTTAAGCGTCTCCTTGATCATAGCAGAAACTCCATTTCCAGTAATGGTAGCTCCAGCCAATGCATCCACTTCGTTGTCTTCTTTATCGTTGTTCAAAGGATCATTGTTTCCTTTTATCACGGAGATTCCCGAAATACGGTTTCCATCCAAAATGGATTCTCCTGTAAAATCGTCCATAAAAAAGCGAAGCTTTATATTGGCACCCAATCCAGGAGTTTCTCCTTTATGGTCAAATACCACGCCCTGCACCACCATGTTCTCATCCAAGGAAATGAATCCCCAAATAGCATCCCAAAGGCCTTTTCCATACATTGGAATGATATAATATTTCTTTCCTTCTTTTTCCCCAATGAAAAGTGGCAACTCCGCCTCATCACCATTTTTGATGATATTCAATTGCTTTTTAAGATCAATTAAATATGCTTCTTCCCTTTCTTTGGTCTCGGAACCTACAACAACAAGTTGTTGTTTGATATATTTTGAAAATTCTTCTTCAACAATATCCGTAGGAACAAAATTTGCACCTCCGCCTTCTTCATTCTGGTTGACCCCCATGGCGTAAAGAATGTTCTGTTGTTTTTCAAAACGCTCATTCTCATCAATTCGTGGTCTTAATCCAGATGCCAAAAAAGCCAAAAGGGAGCCCACAATGACTACCATTATGGCTGCAAAAATTACAGTATAGCTATTTTTATCCGTGTTAATTGCCATAATTAAACTGTTTCCGTTTTTAATGCTTCCACTTCACCCGATGTTTTTGGGTATATGGTAGCGTTTTTCAATCGCTTCATTCTTCTTTTGATGTTCCCTCTTACCACGTAGTGATCGATTGTAGGTGCAAATACATTCATCAATAGGATCGCCAAGAACACTCCTTCTGGGTATCCTGGGTTGAATACACGAATCATAACGGATAAGAATCCAATCAAAAATCCATAGATCCATTTTCCTCTATTGGTCTGCGAACCTGTTACAGGGTCTGTGGCCATAAATACAATACCAAAGGCCAAACCACCAACAAGCAAATGTTGCCAGTATTCAAAACTCATTAGTCCATAGAACTTACTATACTCTGGAATCCATCCGGCAGCAACAATGCTGTTAAAAATCAATCCCATGACCAAGGAGCCAATTACAGCACTCAACATAATTCTCCACGAAGCAATTTTCGAGAATACCAAGAAAAGTCCTCCCAATAGAATCAATAGTGTTGATGTCTCACCAACGGAACCTGGAATAAATCCAAAGAACATATCTGAAAGGGAATATGAAAATTCATCCACTCCTTTACCTTGTGCCAAATAGCCTAAAACCGTTTCACCAGAAATTGCGTCCGCTGTTCCGGCCGTATCAACTGCGCCATGTACCCAAACCTTGTCGCCACTCATCCAAGTTGGATAAGCAAAGAACAAAAAGGCCCGAATGGTCAATGCCGGGTTCAAAATATTCATTCCAGTACCACCAAAAACTTCTTTACCAATAACGACACCGAATACAACGGCCACGGTCAACATCCAAAGTTGTATATCAATAGGTACAATCAGCGGCACCAACATCCCCGTCACCAAATAGCCTTCTTCAATTTCATGCCCTTTGATTACGCAGAATATGAACTCAACGGTAAGTCCTACAACATAAGAGACGACCACCAAGGGTATCATTTTCCAAAACCCTAGAATGAAATTATCCCAAGTCCAAAAAGCTGCGCTGAAAAAACCATCTGCAGCTGCTTGAATTTCACCTAAAGCCAAGTAATGTTGATATCCAGTGTTGAACATCCCAAAAATCAAACAGGGTATCAATGACATGACCACGGTGTTCATGGTACGTTTTAAATCATCTGCTCCCTTAACATGGGTTCCACTGTGCGTAGTTTCATTTGGAGTAAACAAAAAAGTATGGAAACCACTAAAAACGGGGAACCATTTTTTGCCTTGATTCTTTACTCTGAATTTATGTAAGTTCTCTTTTAATCCCATTTTATCCGATTTCTTGATGTAATAAATCCAATCCTTCCCTGATTATTTGTTGATGTGGTTGTTTGGAGATGCAAATGAACTCTGTTAAGGCAAAATCCTCAGGAGCCACTTCGTACAATCCTAATTGTTCCATTTCGTCAAGGTCTTTTACCATACATGCTTTTAGCAGTTGTAAAGGGTAAATATCCATTGGGAACACCTCTTCATACTGTCCGGTTACCACAAATGCCCTATGCTCACCATTGGTATTAGTGTTAAGGTCATATTTCTTTTTGGGCTGCATCCAAGAAAAGGTAAGTGCCCTTGTTGTCGATATTTTATTGAAAACAGGCTTGTTCCATCCAAAAAGTTCATAATCGTCACCCTCTGGAATGGCCGTTACGGTATTATTATAGAAACCAAGATAACCTTCGGTGTTTGTCCTTAAACCTGTAAGGACATCTCCATTAATCAACCTGAATTTATCCTCGTTGACACCACTTGCATATAAAAAGGTAGAAATTTCAGCCCCTATTTTAGTGGTATAATATTTTGGTGCTTTGATTACGGAACCAGCCAATGCAATGGTTCGCTCGGCATTAAACTTACCCGTGAGGAACAACTCTCCGAGAATCACCAAATCTTGTGGAGTAATGGTCCATGCCACTTCTCCTTTGTTGATAGGGTCTATTTTATTGATCTGGGTGCCTACCAATCCCGCAGGGTGGGGCCCACTCACCTTATGAAGCGAAATACCGTCCAAATTTGCCAATGGCGAATTGTTTGATTTCCCTACAGAAACGTGTATTTGACCAGGTGTTAACTTACCCAAAGCAGTAACGGCGGCTTGAAGCTCTGCTTCTTTTCCTTGCAAAACATAATCAGCATCAGCTGCCAACGGCGCCGTTGTATATCCTGAAACAAAAATAGCCTTGGGCATAGCATCAGGATTTGCGATGATATCGTAAGGACGTTGCTTTATAAAGGGCCATCCTCCTGATTGCAATAAAAAGGTTTTAATGCCTTCAGCATCTGATTTAGCCAAATCCAAAGGTTTATGCTCTACATATTCCTGAGTTTTATCTGCAAGAATCTTGAGGGTCAAAATTCTTCTTCTAGCCCCACGGACAATCTCAACCAATTCTCCACTTACCGGAGAAACAAAAAGCATTTCCTCTTTGTTTTTGTTATAAAATAGTGGTTCGCCGGCTTTTACCTCAGCTCCCTGTTTTACTAACATTTTTGGTGTTATTCCATGAAAATCGTCTAGGTTTAGGGCATATACGTTGCTTAAAACGGCTTTAGAAGTAGTCTGCTCAGCTGCCCCGATAAGGTTGATGTTCAACCCTTTTTTAATCCGGATGTCTTTAGACATATTGTTATAGACCTTTTGTTATCAAAATCGCGGCAAATTTAGCACTAAAAGGATTGTTTTCATAATTATTTGACCATAAAAATGGGATTACATCGAGCTAAATTTGCCAGGCACACTTTTTGTTTACCTTTACCCAAAAATAAGCCCTGAATGCGCTTTTTAATCAAACAAACATTCTTTTTCCTTTTTATTACCGGTGTTTTTGGTCAGGTACAAGAGGAAATCAACCCTCCCGAACATATAAAGACCGTAGTTTTTAGAGGGCCCACGGAAGATCAATTCCCAGTCATTAAATTAGGGGAGTCCTTAAATCTGGAGTTTGACGATCTTACGGCAAGCGAACAAGATTATTACTATAAAATTGTTCACTGCGATTATGATTGGACTCCTTCCCAGCTTTTAAAATCGCAATATCTGGTGGGAGCGGACAACCAACGTATTATTGATTACGAAAACAGTTATAACACACTTCAGCCCTATTCCAATTATAGATTGACCATTCCCAATAACAATGTGCGGTTAAAAGTAAGTGGCAACTACCTTATTGAGATTTATAATAGTTATGGCGATCTTCAGTTTTCCAGACGATTTGTAATCTACAAAGATTTGGTGAAGGTTGGCGGGGTAGTAAAGCGTTCAAGGGATTTCAACTTTTTAAACGAAAAGCAAGTAGTCCAGTTCAACATTAATACAGCAGGCTTTCCAGTGGTTAACCCAAAGAAAGAAATTAAAGTGGCCATTCTTCAAAATCACTTCTGGCCAACAACACTATACAACATTAAACCACAATTTACCCTAGGCAAAGAGCTTGTCTATAAATATGACCAAGAAACAAGTTTTTATGGGAGCAATGAGTTTCTCAATTTTGATACCAAAGACCTAAGATCACCAACGTTTGCCATTTCCAAAGTAGAATTTAAAGAGTTATATAACCATTACTTATTCACCAACGAGTACAGAAATGACAAAGCGTACACCTATTTTCCTGATATAAATGGGGATTTTGTGGTTCGCACCTTGCAAGGGGATGATGTATCCCGTGAAGCTGAATATTCTAACGTGCATTTTAGCCTTCCCTACTCCAACGAAATTGGACTGGACAATGTCTATGTCGTTGGAAAATTCAACAATTATGCCCTGGGAGAAGAGAATAAGATGGTTTTTAATGAAGAGAATGGAAAGCTTGAGCTCACATTACCCATAAAACAAGGTTTTTATAATTATAAGTATGTGGTGGAACGCCAAGATGGAGCTATTGACCTTAACTATATAAGTGGAAACTTTCATTTTACGGAGAACAACTATCTCATTCTAGTGTATTATCGAAATTTTGGAGACCTATATGACAGCATAATAGGTATAGGATCCGTCAACTCCAGAAATATCAGCAATTAATTATCTTTAGTGCCAAATCCTGAAAGGGAATGGACAAAAAACCAACCTTAGTCACCAAGGGCCGATATGAGCTTAAATACAGGGGAAACAAGTGCCTAAACTGTGATCACCCACTGGACATCAGTGACAAATACTGCCCCAACTGCTCCCAAGCCAATAGCACAAAAAAACTGGTGCTAAAAGATTTTTTTGATGAGTTTTTCTCCAATCTCATCAATTACGACTCCAAGCTTCTAAAAACCCTTTATGCCCTTCTTATAAAACCAGGGACCATAACAAAGGACTACATTAACGGAAAGCGTGTTGCCTATACCAATCCATTTCGATTTTTATTGAGCTTAGCGTTTATCTACATCCTAATGTTTACCTATGACAACAATCTTTACACTTGGGATGATCTTGGTTTGAAAGATAGAATTGAGAAGACGGGCCCGCTATCTTATAGTTTTAATAACGGAGAAACTCCCAAAGACAGCACGAACATACAGAAACAGACTGAAGAAGCGCTAAATCAACTTGATTCTCTGGATAACCTAGAAAAAATTCCTATTCCTGGAATCCAAAGCATAGACTCATTACAGTCCATTATAGGTCAAGGAATACGGGCAGAGGCCAAAAAAGATTCCTTTATGTTGGCAAATCCAAGAAAATACCTTGAAAGTATTCAAAATAAGAATGCAGGAGGTCTTGGAAAAAGAATGGAATTTTTCTTTACGTTTTTACAAAAGGATTCCATAAAAACCTTTCAAGAAGCACAGGAAAAATATGGAGCAAACACTTCATGGAGAAACAGAATAGCCTTTAATGGATCTAAGAGTTCTTTAAAAGCCATGGAACAGCCAGGCACATACGTAAACAACACCATTGGCAAGTTACCTTTGGTCATTTTCTTCTTCCTTCCCATCTTTACGGTTTTCATTTGGGTGGTATACATCAGAAAAAAATACACCTACACCGATCATCTTATCTTTAGTTTCCACAACCAATCATTATTATTTATCTTGCTCATCCTTAGCCTGATAATAGATACTATTTTCAATACGGCGAGTATGGGTATCTTTTTTCTGATTTTCAGTTTTTACCTGTATAAGTCAATGCGAAGGTTCTATGGGCAAGGAAGGGTTAAAACGATTGTTAAATACATTTTCCTGAACACGATGTTTGCTTTTTTGGCATTGTTTGTTATCATTGTGCTGTTTACAGGAAGTATTTTTACTTATTAAGCTTATGTTTACTCAAATTACAAAGGGAATAAAGGTATCTGTGCAAACCACTTTTGAAGGTACTTTTTTTAAGAACTACAAAATGCACTATGCCTTTGGGTATACCATCACTATAGAAAACCAGAGCAAAGATGCCGTCCAGCTAATTGCCAGGCATTGGGATATTTTTGATGCTTTAAAAGAAATGGAAACTATAGATGGTGAAGGTGTAATTGGTAAAAAACCCGTTATTAAGCCCGGCAAATCCCACACATATAGCTCCGGTTGCTTATTGGCATCTCCTATTGGTGCCATGCGTGGGTATTACCATATGGTAAACTTCACCTCAACAGAAGAATTTGAAGTAGATATTCCCACTTTCAAATTTGCTGCTCCTTTTGCGATAAATTAAAATTTCGAGCTCTTTATTTTCATTAATTCAATTACAATATCTTGTAATTATTAATCTGTAAATACTTTTTTCTTTTAGTACCTTTGTCGGAATTTTTAACACATAAAATTCACCATAATGGGAAAAGGTTTTTTTCAAGTTCCGACTGCTTATAATGAGCCAATAAAAAGTTATGCTCCCGGCACTCCAGAACGTGAGGAAGTACTTAAGCAATATGACGCTTATTACAATGGAAATGTTGAAGTTCCACTGTACATCGGTTCTGAAGAAATCAAGACCGGAAACACCATATCAATGTCACCTCCGCATGAGCATGGACATATAGTTGGAAAGTTCCATTTAGCAGAAAAAAAGCATGTAGAGCAAGCTATTTCCAGTTGTTTGGAGTCAAGGAAAACTTGGGCAGACTTAACCTGGGAACAGCGAGCAGCAATTTTCTTAAAAGCCGCAGATTTGGTTGCAGGTCCTTACCGTGCCAAAATAAACGCAGCTACCATGATGGCTCAATCCAAGACCATTCACCAAGCAGAAATAGATGCAGCCTGTGAGTTTATCGATTTTCTACGCTTTAATGTGGAATACATGTCACAAATCTATTCGGAACAACCAGAGTCCGCCGATGGTATTTGGAACCGTGTGGAATATCGTCCGTTGGAAGGTTTTGTATATGCCATTACACCTTTTAACTTCACGGCCATTGCAGGTAATCTGCCAGCAAGTGCGGCTATGATGGGAAATGTTGTGGTTTGGAAACCTAGTGACAGTCAGGTCTTCTCTGCAAAAGTACTTATTGATGTATTTAAGGAAGCTGGCTTACCCGATGGAGTTATAAACGTAGTTTTTGGAGATCCTGTCATGGTTACGGAAACCGTACTTTCCCATCCAGATTTTTCAGGGCTTCACTTTACTGGATCAACCTTTGTTTTTAAAGAATTGTGGAAACAAATTGGAAACAATATTCATACTTATAAAACATACCCAAGAATTGTTGGGGAAACTGGAGGAAAAGATTTCATTCTTGCACATCCAACGGCAAAACCAGCTCAGGTAGCAACTGCAATTGTCAGGGGCGCATTTGAGTTCCAAGGACAAAAATGCAGTGCTGCATCTCGGGTATACCTACCAAAATCAACTGCAAAGGAAGTTTTGGATTTGGTTAAAGCTGATATTGATTCAATGAACAAGCCAGGCTCTCCAGCCGATATGAGCAACTTTATCACTGCGGTAATCCATGAAGGTTCTTTTGATAAATTGGCCAAATACATTGACCAAGCCAAAGCGGATGATAATGCGGAAATCATTGCAGGTGGTGGTTACGATAAATCCGTAGGATATTTTGTAGAACCTACGGTTATCCTAACTCAGGATCCTAAGTATACAACAATGTGCACTGAACTTTTTGGGCCTGTAGTTACCATATACATTTATGAAGACAAAGATTGGAGCAAAACCTTGGAATTGGTCGATGGAACATCGGAATATGCACTGACAGGTGCTGTTTTATCCACGGACCGCTATGCTATTGATGAAGCCACCAAAGCATTGCAAAATTGCGCTGGAAACTTCTATATCAACGATAAACCAACCGGTGCTGTTGTTGGACAGCAGCCATTTGGTGGAGCAAGGGCATCAGGAACCAATGACAAAGCAGGTTCTGCACAGAACTTACTACGCTGGGTATCTCCAAGGTTGATCAAAGAGACTTTTGTGACACCAGAAGATTACAGATATCCTTTTTTGGGATAATTTCCTGAAAAAACAGTAATTAAAGCCCCATTTTCCTAAAGGAGAATGGGGCTTTTTTATTAAGACCTGTATGATTCTCACATAAAACCCATATAAATGATTTGGAACTCCAACCGTCATTTTAATTTTCGAGTATTTCTTGTACTTTCATTTCAAGGAATTGTTTAACAATCTTGTTCATTTATGGAATATGGTTTTGCTGAAATAGTCACATTGCTCGGTTCGCTAGGGCTTTTTCTTTATGGAATGAAGGTAATGAGTGATGCACTCATGGAGGTTGCCGGTGATAAAATGCGCAAGATTCTAGCTTCCATGACATCAAATCGCCTTTTTGCAGTTTTTACAGGTTTTTTGATTACCTCCGTTATTCAATCCTCATCGGCAACAACTTTAATGGTAGTAAGTTTTGCCAATGCATCATTGCTTACCCTTACTGAGTCAATTGGGGTAATTATGGGTGCTAATATTGGCACCACAGTAACCGCATGGCTAATTACGTTGTTGGGATTCAAGGTCAATATGGGAGCGATAGCGCTCCCTCTGGTAGGACTTGGTTTTATGTTGACTTTTTCAAAAAACAAAAATGCCAAAGAATGGGGACGTTTTATTATAGGGTTTGCCATCCTGTTTATGGGGCTTCAGTTTTTAAAGGATGCCGTTCCAGATATAGGAAACAATCCAGAGGCCTTGGCCTTTTTAGCAAAATACACGCAACTTGGATTCTGGTCAATCCTGATTTTTTTATTGATTGGCACATTATTGACCGTCATCATTCAATCTTCCAGTGCCACCATGGCCCTGACCTTGATTATGTGTTATGAGGGCTGGATTCCTTTTGATATGGCAGCCGCAATGGTTCTTGGGGAAAACATAGGAACTACGATTACAGCCAATTTGGCGGCCATAGTGGCCAATTTTCAAGCTAAACGTGCTGCTCGAGCGCACCTGATATTCAACCTGCTAGGGGTAATATGGTTGCTCATTCTCTTTGTCCCTTTTTTAAATACGGTTAATTGGTTCGTTACAAAGGATGGAGGGGCATCTCCTTTTGTTGAGGCGACCGCCATTCCTGTGGCCTTATCGGTATTTCATACCACATTTAACATAACAAATACCTTTTTATTGATTTGGTTTGTACCCACCATAGCCAAAATTGTCGAAAGGTTTGTCCCGGAACAAATTGATCCAGAAAAAGAAATTGACCAACCCATGTACCTCAACAAGGCGGACCTTAAGTATCCCCAAACTGGGATAGCGGCACTTGTTAAAGAATCAACCAGACTTTTTGAAAAATCGGCCTTTAAGGCGATCGCTCATGGAATACATATTCGAAGAGAGGACATTCGGTCAGACAAAAAAGCCAAAGTCCTTGCAGACAGTAAAAAGGTTATCGAGGTGGATTTAGATCAACTGTATTATCTGAAAATCAAATCAATCTATAACAAAATTGTAGAGTATGCCACCATTCTACAAAGTAAGCATGAACTGGACAAAGATCTTATAGCTACAATTAGAAACATCCTTATTGCAAACAGGCACATTGTTTCCGTGGTTAAAGCCATGAAACCTATACATCGAAATCTTTCTTTGTATATGGATTCCAACAATTCCTATATTAAAAGAGAATATAATGCGCTGCGTAAAATCATAGTAAAGGTCATGCGTATTATAACGGATATCCAAAATGCCGAAAACCCATCCTTATATCTTACCAAATTGGATAGGCTTAGGGACAAAGCAGATAAAAGTGACGTAATCATGAATGGCTCGATCAACCAGTTGATCCGAAAAAACCACATTACCAATGAAATGGCCACTTCTTTGATGAACGATAGCGACTCCACGATCAATATAGTCAAAGACTTGATTTCGGTGGTCGAATTACTTTACATTACGAAGGACCCCATTCTTGAGGAATCCAAATCACTGGAACAACTCGAATCTGAAGTAGGGATTCTTGGTGAGGATGACCAAAACCATGTTCCATTCCAACAGTAATATCCAGGCTCAAGGAATACAAGTCACTTTTAGTTTCAGGTAGACGCTAGTACGATTTTTTCCGATGGACTTTATCCTTTTCAAGTCATTCATTCAACCAATTGGTTGAATGAATTAAATTAAATACCTTTATCACATCAAAAACTTAAATATTGTATTATGAAAGCAGTGAAGGTTCAATACACAGTACAGGAACATTATATTGAAGAAAACAAAAGAAACATTCAGAAGGTAATGCAAGCTCTTAAGGACAACCCAATTGAGGGAATGCTTTACTCATCCTACACAGATCAAGAAAACCCCAATACCTTCATTCATATAAATATGGCCGCGGATAACGAAACCATGGCCAAACTTAATAATGTTCCTGAATTCATCTCTTTTAGAATGGCATTAAAGGCAAGCCAACCTAAATCCCCACCTAAACAGACCACATTGGACATCGTGAGCGCATCTTTTGAAATAGCATAAGCCATGGAAAATATATTTTCGGCGTTAGCAGATAGCAATAGAAGACAGGTAGTGGAGTTACTACACCAAAAGGATTCAACGTTATTGGAACTACAAGAGAATTTTTCCATTTCCTTTCAAGCCTTGAGCAAACACATCAAGGTTTTAGAAGAAGCTAAGATTGTTTCTAAGCAAAGAAAGGGTAAGTATCGTATCCTATCCTTGAATAGAGACTCCATGGAACCTGCCCTAAAGTGGATTACCTATTACAGTAACTTTTGGAATCAATCTTTTGACAAGCTCGAACTATTGATTCAAAAACAGCAGTAGGAATGATAACAAATAGTCTTTACTTAGAAAGAACCTTTGACTGTTCCATTGAAGAGCTATTCCGATGGTTCTCCAAAGCCAATTTGATTGCTCAATGGTTCGGCCCAAAACACCTAAATATTGGAAATATCAGTGTGAATTTTCAGATAAACGGAGCTTATCGTATCGAACTAAAAAAAGAAAATGGAGACTCTTTTTACATTACTGGTATTTACCAAGAAATCCTGGCTCCAGAGAAAATCGTTTTCAACCTTACATATGATGGCCTTTTGAAACCTCCTCCGGACAGTGTCGTAAAAATTCTTTTGGAACAAGTAACTCCAAGCTCTACAAAACTAACATTTGTCCAAAAGTTTGAAATATTACCTCCAGATATGGAAAATAGAACCAAAGCATGGGAGTTTATGTTTAGTAAACTAAACCCACTACTCAAATCCGAGCCAAGACCGTAATTCCTTATACTTAAAGCTTTTACACATATAGGACATCCAATTGCAGAACCGCATATTTAAGTTAAAATTGACATCCAAATTGGATGAAAGCAATTTTCTATGTAAATTTAACGTTAAGTAATTGTAAAATTAACGCAATTTAAACTTTGTTTCCTATGAAAAAGCGAATCTATCACTTTATACAATCCGTTAGGGAGTATAGCAGAAAATGCAGATTGGTCTATAATAGAATGTTGAGTATTTAAGAGGGGACTTTATATTTTTGAGGCAGATATACCACTTTCTTGGTCTCAAAAAATGCTTCGGAAAAGTACTCTTTTAAATCAAAAACCTGTACGGTTTTGTAATCCTTCAACTCTTCTGCTAAATCTCCTCCTTTCAAATAAAGGATTCCATTTTTCCGCTCATGAGCGGAATCTTTCTTGAGTTTTCCTTTGGTCCAGTGCACAAAAGTAGGCATGGCCGCCACCGCACGACTTACAATAAAATCAAATTGACCATCTAAATCTTCTACGCGGGAATGATGTGCACTAACATTTTTCAACCCTAACCCATCTATAACCTCTTGTACCACCTTAATCTTTTTTCCAATGGCATCTACCAAAGTAAATTGTACTTCTGGATATAAAATTGCCAATGGAATTCCTGGAAAACCTCCACCAGTCCCTACATCCAAAATTTGCGAACCTTCATTAAACTGCTGAATCTTTGCGATGCCCAAGGAATGTAACACATGGCGAAGGTATAACTCATCAATATCCTTCCTGGATACCACATTTATCTTTTTGTTCCAATCCTGATATAGCGCATCTAAATCCTCAAAATGACGTCTTTGAACTTCGGTGAGTTTCGTAAAATACTTGAATATTAGGTTTACATCCATGTACAATCTGTTAATTTGCGCAAAATTAATACTTTTGGCATCTTAACATCGTTTTATAAAAAGGTAACTCGCTTGACAGGTCAATTTAGTTACCTTTGAAAAAATTTATTTTATGGAAAAGGAGATTATCCGGTTTTCAAGAAAAGATTCAGCACAATTCTTCAAAACACTAAACAAAAGGGTAAACCAATACTTTAGTGAAAACCAAATAAAGAAAACCGGAAATTGGAAACTCCACTTGAAAACAGTGGTAATGTTCGCCGTGTTCCTAACCCCCTATTTTTTAATGTTGACATTGAACCTTCCCTTTTGGGGCTATGTTCTTTTGTCCATAACAATGGGAGTAGGTATGGCCGGTGTTGGAATGAACGTTATGCATGATGGCAACCACGGCTCTTATTCCAATAAAAATTGGGTGAACAAACTCATGGGTGGCAGCATATACATTTTGGCCGGTAACGTATACAACTGGCAAGTACAACATAATGTACTACATCACACCTATACCAATATCCAAGACCATGATGAGGACATGGAAGCAGGAAGAATCCTTCGTTTTTCAAGGCATGCCGAATGGCGAAAGCATCATAAATTTCAACACTACTATTCCATATTCCTTTATGGTCTGTTGACTTTTAACTGGGCGATTACCACAGATTTTCAACAAATGTACCGTTACATGAAAAGAAAGTTGTCCTATGGTAAATTACCCAATCCTGTTATCAACTGGAGTACTTTGGTGATTACCAAACTACTTTACATTACCATTTGGATTGTTCTTCCATTGATTTTTGTAGAAATTGCATGGTGGCAAGTTCTTTTAGGTTTCTTTATCATGCATTATGTGGCTGGCGTAATTTTAAGTGTGGTCTTTCAATTGGCCCATATTGTTGATGAAGCAGAGACTCCTCTACCCGATGAAAATGGGACTATGAAAAATACTTGGGCCATCCATCAGCTGGCCACAACGGTAAATTTTGGCACAAAAAACCGTATCGTAAACTGGTTTACCGGAGGTCTTAATCATCAAGTTGAGCATCATATTTTTCCGAATATCAGCCATGTTCACTACACAAAAATTTCCAAAATTGTGAAACAAACGGCTAAGGAGTTTAATTTGCCTTACAACGAATATAAAACTACTAGAAAAGCTATAATTTCGCACTTCAAACATTTGAGAGAGTTAGGCAAAAACCCAGCTCTTCAATACCAGTAAAATAATTGGATTTATGAGCAACCAACTTTCGGATAGGATTAATAGTTTAGTCCCTTCCGCAACCCTTGAAATGGCTGCAAAAGCTCGGGAACTGAGAGCTGAAGGAAAAGATATCATTGGACTAAGTCTGGGAGAACCAGATTTTAAAACACCTGATTACATTAGAGAAGCAGCCATTCAGGCCGTAAACGACGGGTACAACTCGTATACTCCGGTGGATGGATATGTTGAGCTAAAAGATGCCATCATCACCAAATTCAAACGAGACAATGACATTGACTATGACCGTTCTCAAATTGTAGTTTCCACAGGGGCAAAACAGTCACTTTATAATGTGGCCCAAGCTTGTTTGAACAAGGGTGACGAGGTTATTCTTCCATGCCCATACTGGGTAAGCTACAGCGATATCGTTAAACTTACCGGTGGCGTACCAGTGGAAGTTGCCACTTCCATTGAAAATGATTTTAAAATGACCCCAGAGCAGTTGGAAGCTGCCATAACACCAAAGACCAAGATGCTTTGGTACAGCTCTCCATGCAACCCCAGTGGGTCTATTTATAGTAAAGAGGAGCTCAGGGCCCTAGCAGATGTACTGCAAAAACACCCGCAAATAGTAGTTGTGAGTGATGAGATATACGAACATATCAATTATGGCGTAACAGAGCATGCCTCCATGGCCGGTTTTGATGATATGTACGACCGAACAGTTACCGTTAATGGAGTGGCCAAGGCTTTTGCCATGACAGGATGGCGAATTGGATACATTGGTGCTCCAACTTATATTGCCAGAGCCTGCAATAAATTGCAAGGACAGGTTACCAGTGGTGCCAATTGTATTGCACAACGCGCTGTAATTACAGCGCTTTTGGAATCACCGAGTCGTGTACAATATATGGTCGATGAATTCAAAAACAGAAGAAAGCTTATTTTGGAGTTATTGAATGATATTCCAGGCTTCAAGTGCAACGAACCCCAAGGAGCATTTTATGTATATCCCGATATAAGTGCCTTCTTTGGAAAAACACTGAATGGTAAGCAAATCAACAATGCTTCTGACTTTGCCATGTATTTATTGGAAGAAGCCAATGTTGCAACAGTTACCGGAGATGCTTTTGGAAATGGCAATAGCATTCGTATTTCTTATGCTGCCAGCGTTGATGAAATCAAGGAAGCTATTTCTCGAATCGCTTCAGCGGTATCATAGCCAAATACTGAAATTGAATTAAAAAGGAACCCTTAAGGGTTCCTTTTTTTATCTAAGGATGAATCCATTTTTCATGGGATCTTTTGGGTCGATGACAAAAGTGTGTGCCCCGGTTATATGGGCAGTACCTTCAACTTGTGGAATAACCGCTTTAAATGGACCATAATCCTCTTCGGAAACCACACTTCCCTTAAAAACAGAGTCCGTAATACTTTCAATGGTCATGGTTTGGTCCAACTCCAACTCTTTTCTGGCCCAATGAATGGCCATCCGTCCTGAAACTCCTGAACCTGTCGGACATCTATCCACTTCTCCTTCGGCAAAAATGCACACATTTCTGCTGTCAACATTTTCTTTAGAAGAACCATCGATAAAAATAGTTCCATAAAGAAAGCTCAAATCATCTTCAAAAGGGTGCAATACCTCTGTGTCTTGCCTCATTACTGCATGTTTAATTGTCATTCCTTTTGTAATTAAATCTTGGTACGATTCAGTCGATAAATCCAGGTTCAAATTGTTCTTTTTCAAATCCACGTAGGCATAAAATGCCCCGCCATACGCCAAATCATATATCACTTCTCCCAACCCTTCCACATTGACTTTTTTGTCGAGTCCAACCACAAAACTAGGCACACAGTGAAAACGAACGCTCTTTACTTCCTTATCCACCACATTTACATAGGAAATAATCCGCCCACATGGCGCATCAATTTTGAGCATGTTTTCACCTTCCATCACCTGAATCCAATCCATCTGAACCGCAAGGGTGGAAATGGCAATTATTGCATGACCACACATGGTACTATAGCCCTCATTGTGCAAAAACAAGATTCCTAAATCTCCATCTTCATCGTTGGGTGGCAACAAAATGCACCCATACATATCGGCATGCCCCCTAGGTTCAAACATTAGGGAGGTGCGCAAATCATCGTAATTTTCCTTGCAATACCTTCGGTAGTCCAAAACAGAATTTCCTTTTAACTCTGGAAATCCATCCACAATCACTCTTAAAGGCTCTCCACCGGTATGCATATCAATGGTTTTTATCTGCAACCAATCTGAAGGAGGCGAAAAAGTGGTTTTTTCAAGTATATTTTTATAGGTGTTGCTCATTTTTGAAATTTGGAATAGTAATACGTTGCCGCGGCCAAATCCTCCAAAGCATGTCCAACTGATTTAAACATCGTAATTTCATTTTCATCTGTTCTGCCCCCATGTTTTTTGCCGCACAGACCAAACAAATCTGCTTTAATATCAGATTCTTTGAAGATTCCAGCTTTTAGAGGGATTGCGATGTCCCCACTTTCTTTAAGTCCACCCTCAAACGTATCCAAAAAAATAGAAGATTTCAAAATGGTTTCGTCATCAGCCTCACGCATATTCGGTTTGTACGCCCCAACTAAATCAATATGTTGTCCTGAGACCAGATTTTTACCAAATATCAATGGCGTTTCCGAAAGTGTAGCACAAGAAACAATGTCAACTTTCCCAACTTTTTCATCTATCCTGGAAATAGCCTCTATCTGAAACTTTTCGTTGGAAAGTGCCTTGCAAACCTTTATTGCTTTTTCCTGATTTCTTCCCCAAACAAACACATTTTTAATGGGTCTAACAGAAGCGTGTGCCTTGATTAAATTCACAGAAAGTGCTCCTGTGCCAATCATTAACATGGAAGATGCATTTTTTTTGGACAAATAGCTTGAAGCTAAGGCCGACGCAGCAGCGGTGCGTTTTGCGGTCAAACTCTTGGCTTCCATTATTGCCTTCAGTGTTCCCGTGACAGCATCCATAAAAAGATAGGTTCCCTGAATGGAAGGTAACCCAAAGCTATCGTTACCGGGATTCACGGTAACGACTTTGACCCCTGCTTCTTTTCCCGGGTTCCAAGCGGGCATAAGTAGCAGAGTACTGTCTTTATTGGTTTTCGGATTTGGAAAGTCATGATGATGGCGTTTGGGCACCACAATGGAACCTGAGTTAAAAATTTTACTCAGTTCATCAACAAGCTCAAGGAAATTTGTGTTTTCCTCAATAAATGTTTCATTTATATAGATAGGTTGCTTCAATTCTGAAAAGGGGTTTTAGCAAGACATATCTGCAACAATTTTCCATTCACCATTGATTTTTCGCAGTACGATCAAAAATACCCCATTGGCATCACCAACTTCTCTGGTAAGGTGATATTGTCCCATAACATAATAGGAATTTGAATCGATTTTGGTAACCGCATCAATGGTAAATTTCAAACTCCCCGTATCTGCCTTGGAAGGATATCTTTCCTTGTATCCTGAAAGGGTCTTGTCCCAGCCCAGGGTCAGCCCTCTTGCTCCATAAAATTGTAGTGAGTCATTTTTCCAATAGCCCTGCATAAATCCTTCCAAATCATGATTGGACCAAGCTTCTTCTTGATCATGTAATATTTGCATAATTTCCGCCTTATCATCTTCTTCGGAAACCTTACAACCAAAAAAACATAGACAAGTACCTAGAAAAAGAAAAACGATTTTTTTCATAGCATTCGAAGTTGCGTTTTAAAATGGAAGGTAAGCTACGTTTTTTTCCAGAAATAAGGGGTAAGTATGATCAACACTGTAAACAGTTCCAACCTTCCCAGTATCATAAGAAAGCCACACCACCATTTTCCAGCGTTGGGCAAACTGTTATAATTGCTTACAGGATTAAGGCTTCCCAAAGCCGGACCAACATTTCCCAAGGATGAAGCGGCCCCTCCAATGGCAGACACAAAATCAAGCCCCAAAAAGCCCAAAACCAATGATCCTATAATAAACAACAGCATATAAAGCACAAAAAAGGCTATAATGTTGTAGACGATATGTTCGGTGACCGTCTTGTTGTTGTATCTAACCGGTATAACCGCATTGGTGTGTAGGGTACGTTTAAATTCCAGCAGTCCATTTTTGATGATAAGAAGGTGGCGCATTACCTTAATTCCGCCAGCAGTTGATCCTGCAGACCCTCCAAGGAACATTAATCCAAAAAAGAAAACGGTCAAAAAGGGTGTCCAGCTGGTAAAGTCAGCTGTTACAAACCCTGTTGTGGTCACCACAGCTACCACCTGAAAAAGTGTATGCCTAAAGGCACTCTCTGCTTTTCCCAAAACCATGGGGTGAAAATCCGAAATGGGCACATCTGCCCTAAAATATACCACCAAGGCCGCTGCTATGGTAAAGAGCACAATAAAGCTTGTATAATATTTAAATTCCTCGTCCTTTAAAACCCGTTGTACTTTCCCTGTAAATGCGAAATAGCTCAAAACGAAATTGCTTCCCGCCAAAAACATAAATACAATGGTAATGTATTGAATCAACGGTTGGTTGTTCCAATACGCCAGACTTGCATTTTTTGTGGAAAACCCTCCTGTTGAAAGTGTGGCAAGTGAGTGGTTCATGGCATCAAAAAATGTCATTCCTGCCAGTTTTAGAAGAATGGTCTCCGCTACTGTATATCCAAAATAGATAAGCCATAAACGTTTAGCGGTATCTGTGATTCTTGGATGCAGTTTATCTCCTGCCGGACCTGGAGCCTCAGCTGCAAACAACTGCATTCCCCCTATGCCCAAAAGTGGTAAAATGGCAATGGCCAGTACAATAATACCCATCCCACCTATCCAATGGGTCAGGCTCCTCCAAAAAAGTATTCCTTTGGGAAGGGATTCAATATCATCCAATATAGAGGCACCTGTTGTAGTATAACCTGATATTGTTTCAAAAAAAGCATTGGTAACAGAAGGTATTGCTCCAGAAAAAAGATAGGGCAACGTACCGGAAATGGACATGATTATCCACCCAAAAGTTACTACAATGTAACCTTCTTTCCTTTTGACCTCTTTTTTATGACCTCTGGTGTAAAACATGGCCATTACCCCAAAAAGCATGGTCACAATGGCTGCCAACGTAATATCCAATGTTGCGCCATCTTTATAAATACCACTTACAAAAGCGGCCAAAAGCATAAAAGAGCCATTGCAAAGTAGCAACAGCCCCATAATGTGAATGATTATTCTGGTATTCAATCCCATTACAAGAACAGCTTTTCTATTCGTGGAATGGCTTTTGGAAGACAACAGACCACTACGCGATCTCCTTCCATAATCTTAAAATCCCCTAATGCAATAATCCCTTTTCCATCTCTAATTACCCCACCTATACTGGCCTCGCGCGGGAAGTTCAGTTCTCTGATGATCTCACCGTTTACCAAGGAAGTTGCTTTTACCTCAAACTCCAGAATTTCGGCATTTAAGTTGTTCAAACGGGTTAAGGCCAAAACTTCTCCTCTTCTTATATATCTAAAAATATTATTGGCAGCCAATAATTTCTTATTAATCAAGGTATCCACACCAATGGAATGGGAGAGTTGAAAGTAATCCATGTTCTCTACCATTGCGATAGTCTTTTTAATCTTCTTGGATTTGGCCACCAAACAGGACATGATATTGGTTTCCGAATTTCCCGTAACAGCAATAAAGGCATCCATGGAATCCAGACTTTCCTCATCCAAAAGCTCCACGTTTCTACCATCTCCATTGATTACCAGTGCATGTGGAAGGTCATCAGCAATATCAAAGGCCTTTTCCTTGTCTTTTTCTATAAGTTTTACATTGAACTTTTTGTTGCATAAATCACGGGCAGTTTTAAATCCAACTTTACTGCCTCCAAGAATCATCACATTTTTGATCTCCTTTTTTTGCATACCGGTAAGCTTGTACAACTCATCCACACCTTCATCGGATGTAATGAAATACACTTGGTCACCTTCCTTAAAAACAGTGTCACCCCTTGGAATCAATGTATACTGTGTCCCCATGCGCTGTAACGCTATGGGCATAAAATGAAGCTCTGGAAAAATTTTGGCTGCTTCTTTGACCATTTTTCCCACAAAAGGTGCCGATTTTGGCAAGAAAACACCAATCATGGTCAACAACCCTTCTTCAAATTCATAAGTATCGTTGAATGCCGATTGATTCAACAGCAATTGAATCTCAGTGGCCGCCAATTCTTCAGGGGAAATCAATTCGTCAATACCAAGCTCATCAAATTTAATGAGCTCACGGTTATCCATAAATTCGGTATTGGAAATCCTGGCAATGGTCCGTTTACAACCCAGTTGCTTGGCCAAAAGGCAAAGTGTCAAATTTGTGGTTTCGGATGCGGTTACCCCGATTACTAGTTCCGAGCTTTCAACCCTGGCATCCCGAAGTACTTCTATTGATGTAGCATCGCCACGAAGCACTCTAATATCCAAGTGATTATCGGCATAGGACAAACTTTCCTTATCGGTATCGATCAATGTGATATCCTGTGCTTCATACGACAATAACTTTGCCAAATGAAAGCCTACTTCACCTGCTCCCGCAATTATAATCTTCATTGATTAGAATAAGATGTTTTAAAAAAAACCAATCCGTGCAATTTGAATAACAAAAATGAATGGTCCCCACTGTCTGAAAGACGAATACTTAACATAATACGGAAAAGATTTCCATTGTTGTTGGGCAAAATTACGTAATTATTTTTGTACCCCTTCCATATCCCTAAGTTGTATATTTGCCAGCAAATTCTTCAGATGTCCAAAAAAGTTAAACCATATAAGGATTCCGACCTAGGAAAAAAAGAACAGGTAAAACAAATGTTCGATACAATTTCAGAGGACTATGATGGGTTGAACAGGGTTATTTCTTTTGGTATTGACATAAAATGGCGCAGAAAGGTGGTTTCCATTCTCAAAAAGAAAGCTCCGAAGAATATTCTCGATATTGCCACAGGAACTGGTGATCTGGCCATTGCCATGATAGCTACTGGAGCCGAGAAAATTGTTGGTCTAGATCTATCTCCAGGCATGCTGGAAGTGGGCAAAGCCAAAATTTCAGCAAAAAACCTTCAAAATACCATTGAAATGGTAGTAGGTGATAGTGAAAACCTTCCTTTTGAGGATAATACTTTTGATGCCATAACCGTGGCCTTCGGGGTTCGTAATTTTGAAAACTTGGAGAAAGGCTTAGGTGAAATTCGCAGAGTGTTAAAACCCAATGGAAGTTTGGTCATTCTAGAAACCTCCGTACCCACAAAAATACCTTTTAAGCAGGGATATCGCTTTTACACTAAATACATTTTACCAACTATCGGAAAAATCTTCTCTAAAGACAGATCTGCATATGCTTATTTGAGTAAATCGGCGTCTGTTTTTCCGCATGGACCGGCATTCAACAATATTTTGGACAAAATTGGGTTTATAGGTATAGAGAACAAGCCCCAGACATTTGGGGTGGCATCCATCTATGTCGCTACAAAATAAATTAATGAAAAACGTCCTTCTTCTATTTGGCCTGCTATTGGTGGCATGCCCAAATTCCATGGCACAGTTTAAAAAAGACCCCATCTTAAATCTTCAAACCGAGGATCAAAAGTTTTTGAATTGGGGTTATTATCTTGGATTTAACCAGTATGATTTTCAGTTTGAATACGAAAATGATATTGGGCAAGATATATTGGTGGACAAGAGTGTTGGATTCAATGTTGGTTTAATTGGGGAAATGCGTGTCAATGAATTTTTGGATGTAAGATTTGAACCAGGCCTACTATATACGGCAAGAAATTTGGGATTTCCGGGTTTTACTTCTGAAGCAGATGCTATTCGAGAGGTAAAATCAACATACATTAGATTTCCGTTATTGTTGAAAGTAAGCGCCAAAAGGTTTGGCAATTGGAAGCCGTATGTTACCGGAGGGGTTTATACTTCGATGAATTTGGGGAGTAAGGAAGATAGTTTGGATGATAACAGCAGTGGTGAGTTCAGAATGAAAAAGAATGTCTATGGTTATGAGCTTGGTTTTGGCATAGATATCTACACAGAATACTTTAAGTTTTCACCTTCTATTCGCGGTGTTTTTGCCCTATCTGATGAGCTGGTTCCTGACAATGACCCCAATAGTCCTTGGACAGGAAACATTGATGCCATGCGCACCAGGGGATTTTTCATCAATTTTACATTTGAATAATTCAGGAAACTTTGCCTGTTTTTAGGGTTACGTCCTTCTGATCTCATTTAAAAGAATGGCTGTAGCAGTTGCTACATTTAGACTTTCTGTTGTTTGATCTCCAAATTGTGGTATTGAAATTCTATGGGAAATCACTTGTTCAACAGCGCTTGAAATTCCATTGGCTTCATTACCCATAACCAAAATACCCTTTTTGGGCAATTTTTCATTATGCACAGTATTTCCATCCATAAAAGCACCGTAGACTGGCAAGGATGTTTCCTTAAGAAAAATGGATAAATCTTTATACAGAACATTCACTCTGGCAATAGAACCCATGGTTGCTTGCAACACCTTGGGATTATAACAATCCACAGTATCTGAGGAACACACCAAATGCTTTATCCCAAACCAATCGCACAATCGTATTATGGTTCCCAAATTTCCTGGATCACGAACGGCATCCAAAGCAATGATCCAATCCTTGTTTTCTATTTCAACACTGTTTGGTTTATAAAATACAGCCAGTATGTCGCTCGGTGTATTTAAACTGCTCATCTGCCTCAATTCTGCTTGCGAAACAAGCTCTGTCCCTTCAAAATCCTGAACTGCTTGCACATTAGTAACAAACAATTTATATAACCTTGTACTAGCTTGCAAAAGTTCGTTTACCGTCTTTTTTCCCTCAACCACAAAGAGTCCGTGTTGAGTTCGGTACTTTTTTTGCTGTAAGCTGGTAACTAGTTTAATTTGGTTTTTGGTAACCATCTAAATCGCGTATTTTTGGCGTCTATGAGGGGTTTTTCAGGTCTAATGTGCAACTGGGCAAAAATAAGATTATTGTTGCTTATGTTAACCATGGTTGGTTGCAATACCCTAAAAAAAGTGGGGGATGATGAATTGCTCCTTACCAAAAACTCCATTTTTGCTGATGACAAGAAGATAAAGAGTGATGACATAAGGAGTTTGATTGCCCAAAAACCCAATAGTAGCCTTTTAGGATATCCATTACGCTTAAATCTATACAATCTTGCCAAGGAAAACCCGGATTCTTCATTTCAGTCTTGGCTGCACAGAAAAGAAAAAAGGGAAAAAAGATTGAACAATCTACTTTCCCAAAAACAAGTAAACCGATTAAGGGAATCTTTTATGGTAAAAGGAGCCAGTGATTTTTTAAAAAGAATTGGTGAAGCTCCAGTGATAATAGATACTGCCCAGGCCCAAAAATCTGTGGATCGATTAAAAGCTTATTACAATAGCAAGGGTTATTTTAACCGCACCGGAACTTATAATATTGTTCAAAAGAAAAGAAAAAAAAGGGCTGAAATTGAATACAAAATCAATTTGCAAAAACCTTTTTTTATTGACACCGTACAAAAAAATATATCCTCCCCAGAACTGGATTCAATCTACAATAGCTCCACTGAACAATCGCTTGTCAATACTGGTGAACAATTTGATTTGGCCAATTTCAATAGTGAACGGGAACGTTTAACAACTTTGTTTAGGAACTCGGGGGTATACAATTTTCAGGAAAGTTCTATAAATTATGACATTTTAAGGGATACTACGAGACTAGCGGATGACCAATCCATGAATGTCCAACTCAATATTCAAAAGCCCAGAAATGCCGATGATAATAACTCAGCAGGTGAACCCTATAGAATACATCGCTTTAAAAAAGTGAACATTTATGCCGATTATCTCATTGGTGAGGATAAGGATTCCTTGAAATCGATAGAGCATGAGAACTATACCATATATTATAATGGCGAGCTCAAATACAAACCGGAAGCACTGACCGATGCCATTTTCTTTGAAAAGGATAGTATATATAGAGACCTGGATCGAATCCGTACCTATAGACAGATTACCAACCTAAA
The DNA here is from genome assembly GCF_965222555.1 of Flagellimonas sp. Lineage (GTDB taxonomy): Bacteria > Bacteroidota > Bacteroidia > Flavobacteriales > Flavobacteriaceae > Flagellimonas. The sequence continues at coordinate 120,385 of NZ_CBDCUG010000005.1, forward strand.
CACTTTTAAATATCCAAGTATCATTGATTCGCTGGTTGAGAACAACAAACTCATCTCAAGTATTTACCTTACTCCAAGACCCAAATTCTCGTTAAATCTTGATTTTGATGTCACCCACTCCAATATTCATCAAATCGGCACTGCATTTAGTGCCACTGTAATTACCAGAAATGTCTTTGGAGGCGCAGAAACATTGAATATATCAGCTAGGGGATCTATCGGACTTCTCAATGACCGGAATCCATCCCTGGCCAACGGAACTTTTACATCGGAATTGGGCGGAGATGTGAACATTACATTTCCACGTATCTGGTTTCCATTGAATACAGAGAAAATAATTCCGCATTATATGCTACCCCAAAGTAGATTCTTGGTGGGTACCAATTTTCAAAAGAATATTGGCTTGGACAAGCAATCCTTTAATACAATTCTCTCTTATAATTGGAATCCTTCCAATAGCCTGAGAAACAATATAGAGCTTATCAACGTAGAGTTTGTCCGAAATGTAAACCCCGACAATTTTTATAATCAATACCAAAACACTTTTGCAAGGTTGGATAATATTGCGGATCAATTTCAGGATGATCCACAGTATGCGTCATTTTATGAAACAGTAGACAATGTGGACGACCCGTTACAGTTAAATATTCCTACAGGAGCCAATAGTTTTGTCCAAGGAGTATTGAATGATGAAATTCCAGTGAACCAAGAGGAACGTAACAATATAAACAGTATTGAGGAACGCAGACAGCGGTTAACAGAGAACAACCTGATTTTTGCAAGCAACTATTCTTTTTCAAAAAACAGTAAGGTTGATATCAATGACAACGATTTCTATCAACTACGGGTGAAGTTAGAGAGTGCGGGCAACCTGCTTTCCCTTTTGGATGGGATAGTACCCTACAATAAAAATGATAATGACCAACTTTTGGTTTTTGGAGTGCCTTTCTCGCAATACTTCAAGACTGAGTTCGATTTCATCAGACATTGGGAAGTATCAAACTCAAAAGTATTGGCCTTCCGCAGCTTTTTGGGATTAGCTATACCTTATGGAAACTCGGAAAGCATTCCCTTTGTCCGAAGTTACTTTGCCGGAGGGTCTAACGATAATAGGGCATGGAGGGCGTACGAACTTGGCCCCGGAAGAACAAACAACATCAATGATTTTAATGAGGCCAACCTAAAGCTTGCCTTAAATTTTGAATATCGATTCCCCATAGCAGGTGATGTCAAAGGTGCTTTTTTTGCTGATGCCGGCAACATTTGGAATGTTTTTGACAATGAGGATAACCCAGATGCCATCTTCAGTGGATTCGATTCGTTAGCAGATATAGCTCTAGGAACTGGCTTTGGACTCCGGTACGATTTCACGTACTTTGTTTTCCGGCTTGACGTAGGCTTTAAAACCTATAATCCAGCCGAAGAAACATCAAAACGTTGGTTTAGGCAGTACAACTTTAAAAACGCAGGTTTCAATATCGGTATAAATTATCCTTTCTAGACCGAATATTTTATTACTTTTGTTCACTTATTTAACCAAAAATTAACTAAACGTATGTCCCACAATATTAAGCCGGGCGTTGCTACAGGCGATGAAGTCCAAGCTATTTTTAACCACGCAAAAGAAAATGGTTATGCACTTCCTGCAGTAAATGTAATCGGGTCCAACACCATAAATGCCGTATTGGAAACTGCCGCTGCCCTAAACTCACCCGTTATTGTACAGTTCTCTAATGGCGGAGCACAGTTCAATGCCGGAAAGGGATTGTCCAATGAAAACCAAAGAGCAGCCGTACAAGGAGCTGTTGCCGGAGCCAAGCACGTGCACCAGTTGGCCGAAGCCTATGGAGCTACTGTAATTCTTCATACAGACCATTGTGCAAAAAAGTTGTTGCCATGGGTTGATGGACTTTTGGATGCCAGCGAAGAGCATTATGCAGCTACTGGAAAATCGCTGTTCAGCTCACATATGATCGATCTATCCGAGGAACCCATTGAAGAAAACATTGAAATCTGTAAAGGTTATTTGGAGCGCATGAGCAAAATGGGCATGACTCTGGAAATTGAGCTTGGTGTGACCGGTGGTGAAGAAGATGGTGTTGACAATACCGATATTGATAGTTCCAAACTCTATACGCAACCAGAAGAAGTGGCGTATGCTTATGAAGAATTGTCAAAAATTAGCCCAAAGTTTACCATTGCTGCCGCTTTTGGTAATGTTCATGGGGTATACAAGCCTGGGAATGTAACGTTGACTCCAAAAATCTTGAAGAATTCGCAAGAATTTGTTTCTGAAAAGTACGGAGTGGAACACAATCATATTGATTTTGTCTTCCACGGTGGATCAGGATCTACTTTGGAGGAAATCAGAGAGTCCATAGGTTATGGTGTCATCAAAATGAATATTGACACAGATTTACAGTACGCATTTCTTTCAGGAGTAAGAGATTATGTTCAGGACAAATCTGAATATCTTCAAGCTCAAATAGGAAACCCTGATGGAGATGATCAGCCCAATAAAAAATTCTATGATCCTAGGGTTTGGCTTCGCGAAGGAGAAAAATCCTTTGTTGAAAGATTAAAAAAGGCCTTTGAAGACCTTAACAACATCAATACACTCTAGAGTTCTAAAAGCGGTTTAACCAAAATATTGATTCCATGTCGTCTTGGTTTAAAAGAAAGGAAAAAGGAATACAAACAGCTACCGAGGAAAAAAAGGACACACCTAAAGGCCTCTGGTACAAGTCCCCCACTGGGAAAATCGTTGAATCTGAGGATCTTGCAAAAAATTTTTATGTAAGTCCGGAAGATGATTATCATGTAAGAATTGGCAGCAAGGAATATTTTGAGATTCTTTTTGATGACAACAAGTTCAAAGAGTTGGATGAAAAATTGTCTGCAAAAGACCCTTTGAAGTTTGTGGACACAAAAAAATACTCTGAAAGACTTAAGGCTGCACAGCAAAAAACAAAATTGAAGGATGCGGTGCGCACTGCGGTTGGAAAATCCATGGGCAAGGACTTGGTCATCGCCTGTATGGATTTCAGCTTTATCGGTGGATCTATGGGAAGTGTGGTAGGTGAAAAAATTTCACGTGCCATTGACCATGCCAAAAAGAAGAAGATTCCATTTGTAATGATTTCAAAATCTGGTGGTGCACGAATGATGGAAGCCGCATTATCATTAATGCAATTGGCCAAAACATCGGCAAAATTGGCTCAGTTGGCCGAGGCAAAGATTCCTTACATATCATTATGTACAGACCCAACTACTGGTGGAACCACAGCATCTTATGCCATGTTGGGCGATATCAATATTGCCGAACCTGGAGCACTGATCGGTTTTGCAGGGCCACGAGTAGTTAAGGATACTGTTGGAAAAGACCTTCCGGAAGGTTTCCAAACATCGGAATTTTTAAAAGAACATGGGTTCTTGGATTTCATCTCCCACCGAAGGGATTTGAAAAAGAAAATCAATCAGTACATTGATTTGATTACCAATCAACCCATGAGAGTATAACATAAAAAAGCCCCGAAATTCGGGGCTTTTCTTTTATAAATCAATTTTCTTCTTCTAGATTTTCTGGTCTTTTTATTTGAAAGATACCCGCCAGTTTTTTGGTCTTACTCCCTTCTTCATTGGGACGTTTAAGTATATTCAAATTTTTATATCCCTTAATTGCACCCAATAGGGCTTTTTTGGAAAGTCTAAATTCCTTTTTAACATCATCTCCGTAAACTACAAAACCTTGATCTTCAACAAAGTCAAAACCTACAGAGTCTTTGGAAACATAGTTAACCATAAAATCCATTTTTTGGGGTGAAAAATATGGACTGGGTTGATATTTGGCAATATGACCATTCATATCTGTAACGGCCTCTACCTCTATAACCTTAAAAGTATACCGATCATCAATTTCGGGTATTTCCACTAAATCTTCTTTTGCAGATATTCTGGAATTCTTGCTCCAACTCTTGCCAATATTCTCTGCGGAGACATCAACTGCTCCATAAATCACATAACCCAATAAAAACAAAATGGGAAGAGCCAAAACTATAGAACCTGCATAGCTCCAAATGGGACTACGCTTTTTCAGCATTTTCAAGTTTATGGCAGAGCGCATTTCGGGAGTGGTATCGGCAAATTCTTTCTTCGTCTCCTTATCCTTTATTTTCCAATGCTTTTCAACGGGAAAAATTGGGATATACCAGAAATGGAAAACCTTTTGATATATATTGAAACTAAGATTTTCAGCACCCTTCAGGCCAAGTTCTCCAGCAGAAAACGACTTTATTTTAAGTGAATATGTTCCAAGTTTTATTCTCATAAATTTAAAGTTTACATAAAAAAAGGTTCCTTATAAACTTGAAAACTCCCAATTTATTTGACTCTGGCACATAAAATTGTTTCATTCATTTTAAAGCATAAAAAAGGAGAGGTTTTACACCTCTCCTCCATTTTCCTTTTTAGGATTCTTATTTCTTAAACCGTCTTAAGAATATTTCTTTTTCAGTTCCATCGGGCTGAGTCAGAATACCAACTGCGTCACATGTTCCATCACCAAAATCCAAACTGGCCGTATTGTCATTTCTGGTGATTTCCAACACTCCACTTACAATAAACCTACAGGCCATTTCCCTACGTAGTGGTGTAATTACTTCTTTGATAAAAACATTGCCTTCCCTACCTACATAGGTTCGCTTACCAGTAATCAAGAAAACATTGTCACCCCAAAAACCAGAACCATAACCTTCAATCCACTCCCTGGTACGGGTTCCTTCAAAGGAAGCAATATCACCATCAGGCCACGTGGCAGTAAAAGATGCATTGGCCGTCGATTGCGGGTTTTCGTTCTCATTGGAACGCTCACGAAGAATATCGGCACTTCCCTCAATAGCTACACCATTGAATGTAAAATCCTCCAGATTTAAAACCAATGTCTTAGTGGCCAATTCCATATCTTTTGCATAGCTGAGATTAATAATTCCGCTCAATACATTTCCATTGGGCAATTCGCAACCGGCTCCAAAATCAATGGTCTTTTCTTTAGTTGTGTCCGTGACCACCGTTGTAATGGTAACACAATCAGGAAGAAAATCCGACCTATGCGGTATTTTGGAAACAAACGAAATCTCATCGGAAGCATACACATCCTCGGCAATTGCAGTAACCTCTTCCGAAATCAATTCGGTTTCATCACTATATTTTAATTCTGTAGAAGAAATCACTTCGGAACTTGATAGTTCTTCTGTGGAGTCCTCTTCTTTTGAACACGATATTGCCACCAAAAGCAAGGCTCCAAGAAAAAATGAAGCAACTTTGGTCAAATTAAATTGTTTAAGATTCTTTTTCATAATGATTAAATTTTTGGGTTTGGTCTTATGACCGATCTTAAAACAAAAGGTTTAATCAAAGGGTTAAAATTTTTTCATTCTAAAAAAGGAGTTATCTTTGCACGCTGATTGAAAGACAATCAATACATAAAAATCATTTAAATAAATATTGGAATGTATTTAACTAAAGAAGTAAAAGCCGATATCTTTAAGAAACACGGCGGCTCTGAGAGCAACACCGGTTCTACGGAAGGGCAAATTGCATTGTTCACGCACCGTATCAACCATTTGACACAACACCTTAAGAAGAACCACAAAGATTACAACACCGAGCGTTCTTTGGTAAAATTGGTAGGTAAAAGACGTAGTCTTTTGGATTACCTAAAGAAAAAAGACATTGTAAAATACCGTGAGTTAATTAAAGAACTAGGTATTAGAAAATAAAAATAAAAAGGGGAGGCTTGGCTTCCCCTTTTGTTTTGCCAAACTCGTTTTGGTACTTAAATCCCAATCTTAAGATTGGGCAAATACAAAAAGCTGCCTACAGTTTTTCATTGGTCAGTGCCATTGGCACACACAACAACAACACAACCCGACCGTCCGGATGGCGGTAGACCAAATGTTTAACGACCCACGCAAATTTTAGTGGGTAAGACTAATTCTATGATTCCAAAAACTTTTAAAGAGGTCATTGACCTCGGTGACGGTAGGGAAATTTCTATCGAAACCGGAAAATTGGCAAAACAGGCCCATGGTTCTGTTGTTGTCCAATCAGGCAAATGTATGCTGTTGTGTACAGTTGTCTCCAATTACAAACAAAGCGATGTTGACTTTTTACCGCTTACGGTAGATTATCGTGAAAAATTTGCTGCTGCTGGGCGTTATCCCGGTGGTTTCTTTAAACGTGAAGCAAGACCAAGTGATGGTGAAGTATTGACCATGCGTTTGGTGGATAGGGTTTTAAGACCATTATTCCCTAAAGATTATCATGCCGAAACACAGGTGATGATTCAGTTAATGTCCCATGACGATGATGTTATGCCGGATGCCATGGCTGGACTTGCTGCTTCTGCGGCTATCCAACTTTCGGATTTTCCGTTTGAATGTGCCATTTCAGAAGTTCGTGTTGGTAGAATCAATGGTGAATTGATCATCAACCCAACAAGAGCACAACTTAAAGAATCGGACATTGATATGGTTATCGGTGCTTCCGCAGATTCTGTTATGATGGTAGAAGGTGAAATGGACGAAATTTCCGAAGAGGAAATGGTAGAGGCCATCAAGTTTGCACACGAAGCCATCAAAGTACAGTGTGAAGTACAGTTGAAACTGGCAGAAGCTTTCGGAAAGAAAGAAACCCGAGAGTATGAGCCAGAAGTTGAAGATGAAGAGCTTGAAAAGAAAGTTCATGATCTTACCTACGATAAGGTATACGCCATTGCAAAGGCAGGTTCTGCCAAGCATGAGCGTAGCGCTGCTTTTGATGCTATTAAAGAAGAAGTAAAAGCAACATTTTCTGAAGAAGAATTGGAAGAAATTGGGGATTTGGTCTCAAAATACTTCTACAAAGCTGAAAAAGAAGCTGTTCGTAACCTTACCTTAGAAGAAGGCCTTCGTTTGGATGGACGTAAAACCGATGAAATCAGACCTATCTGGTGTGAAATCGATTATTTGCCATCTGTTCACGGTTCTTCGATCTTCACCAGAGGTGAAACACAGGCTTTGGCCACTGTTACTTTGGGTACATCTAGAGAAGCCAACCAGATAGATATGCCATCTTATGAAGGTGAAGAAACATTCTATTTGCACTACAACTTCCCTCCTTTCTCAACTGGAGAAGCAAGGCCAATTCGTGGAACTTCTCGACGTGAAGTAGGTCACGGAAACTTGGCCCAACGAGCATTAAAAGGGATGATTCCTGAAGACTGCCCATATACGGTACGTGTGGTTTCCGAAGTATTGGAATCCAATGGCTCATCTTCTATGGCAACAGTTTGTTCCGGTACCATGGCATTGATGGATGCGGGTGTGCAATTGAAAAAGCCTGTTTCCGGTATAGCAATGGGATTGATTACCGATACCGACTCTGGCAAATATGCCGTTCTTTCCGATATTTTGGGTGATGAAGATCACTTGGGAGATATGGACTTTAAAGTAACTGGTACTTCTGATGGTATTACTGCTTGTCAAATGGATATCAAGGTAAAAGGACTTTCTTATGAAATCTTGGTGAAAGCATTGATGCAGGCCAAAGATGGAAGACTTCATATCCTTGAGAAACTTACCGATACTATTGCTGCACCTAATGCAGAGGTAAAATCATACGCACCAAAAATTGTTACCAAAATTATTCCTGGTGAATATATTGGTGCAGTAATCGGTTCTGGTGGAAAAGTGATTCAGGAATTGCAGAAAGAGACCAATACTACAATTGTTATCAATGAAGATCCTGACACCGAAGAAGGTATTGTTGAAATCTTGGGTACTGACCAAGGTGGTATCGATGCCGTAATCGCCAAAATCGATGCGGTAATGTTCAAACCAGAAGTTGGTAGCGTTTACGAAGTAAAAGTGATCAAGATGCTTGACTTCGGTGCTGTAGTGGAATATGCTGAAGCTCCAGGCAACGAAGTATTGCTTCACGTTTCCGAATTGGCTTGGGAACGCACCGAAAACGTTTCTGATGTAGTAAACATGGGAGATGTTTTTGACGTGAAATACTTCGGGTTAGATCCTAGAACCAGAAAAGAAAAGGTTTCTAGAAAAGCGCTTTTACCAAAACCAGAAGGTTATGTAGAACGTCCTCCTAGAAACAATGACCGTAGAGGTGGAGATCGCAGGAACAACGACCGTAGAGGTGGTAATCGTGATAGAAAGCCGAAAAGAGACTAATTTTTTAGTCAAATAATAGATTTTAAAGGCTCCAAGCACCGCTTGGGGCCTTTTTTACAACAAAAAAGCAAATAAATTTTAGTAAAATGTAACTTTTTGCATTTTCCTACGTATAACTTAATGAGCTTCGGTTCACAAATTTAATTTGAAGGGAAAATAATGAGACAGTTAAAGATCACAAAACAGGTTACCAATAGGGAAACCGCTTCGTTGGACAAATATTTACAGGAAATCGGTAAAGTGGATTTAATCACTGCCGATGAGGAAGTAGAATTGGCACAGCGAATCAAAGCGGGAGACCAGATAGCCTTGGAAAAATTAACTAAAGCCAACCTCAGATTCGTGGTTTCTGTTGCAAAACAGTATCAAAACCAAGGATTGACCCTTCCTGATTTAATAAATGAAGGAAACTTGGGACTGATCAAAGCAGCACAACGTTTTGATGAGACCCGTGGATTTAAATTTATTTCGTACGCTGTATGGTGGATCCGTCAGTCTATTCTTCAGGCATTGGCCGAGCAATCCCGTATTGTTCGTTTGCCATTGAACAAGATTGGCTCCATCAACAAGATCAACAAGACTTTTGCTTTCTTGGAACAGGCACATGAGCGTGTTCCTTCCGCTGAGGAAATTGCCAAAGAATTGGACATGACCGTTGAAGATGTAAAGCAATCCCTGAAAAATTCTGGTCGACACGTATCTATGGATGCACCATTAATCGATGGTGAAGATTCTAACCTTTACGATGTATTGCGTAGTGGGGAATCTCCAAATCCGGACAAGGAATTGTTGCACGAATCATTACGTACTGAAATAGAACGTGCATTGGAAACCTTGACCCCAAGGGAAGCTGATGTTATCCGACTTTATTTTGGTTTGGCAGGGCAACATTCCATGACTTTAGAAGAAATTGGTGAAACTTTTGATTTGACAAGAGAGCGTGTTCGCCAGATAAAGGAAAAAGCGATCAGAAGGTTGAAACATACCTCTAGAAGTAAAATATTAAAGACTTATTTGGGATAATCATAAGATTATCCGCACAAATTACAGTTAAACAAACCTTAAATTTGTTTTTTGGCAAGAAAGTTGTAATTTGTAATCCTACAACAGTTTATCATGACTGTTCGTTTTTTGATTGATGAATAAACTCCGGCTGATTACCGGAGTTTTTTCATTTATATACCTAAGTACATTGTCAAAAAAATTGACACCATTCTCCACTCCCTGTTAAAGTTTCTTCAATCACTTCCCTTTCATCAATTTCCAACGTAAATATTTAGGGCTACATATTAATCTAAAGGTATAGGTATGAGTTTTTCAATAGAAGTAAGGTTCTTGGGAGGATTGACCCCAAGTCAACAAGAGATTTTTGACATCGCCGCATGTAGGTGGCAAAAAATTATTACTGGTGAATTACCAAGGGTTCAATTAGCCAATGGTGAGATTATTGATGATGTGAGAATTGATGCCCAGGGTACTAATATTGATGGCGCATCTGGAATTTTAGGTCAGGCCGGTCCAACACAGCTGAGGGCTGGAAGCTTTTTACCTGCCACAGGAATCATGCGGTTTGACAGTGCCGATCTAGCACGTTTGGAGGCCGAAAACAGCTTAAAAGACGTCATCATTCATGAAATGGGACATGTTTTGGGATTTGGCACCCTTTGGTCCAGTCAGTTTTTGAATCTAATAACCGGAGAGGGTACGGAAAATCCACAATTTACAGGTGAAAATGCCATTAACGAGTACAAAACCTTGGCAAACAACACTGAATTGGACACAGTTCCTTTGGCCAATACAGGAGGCGAGGGAACCCGGGATGGCCATTGGCGTGAACTTGTTTTTGACAATGAACTGATGACTGGATTCATTGATAATGAGGACAATCCAATAAGTAAAATGTCCATTGGAGCCTTTCAAGATATGGGCTATCAAGTTGATTATAAAGCTGCGGATGCATATGAGCTTCCTGATCCTACCCTATTATCTTTAAAAGAGCTAAACGCAAATAATCAGTGTAAGATGTGCAGCAAAAAAATCCTTCGGTGTGACCCAATAATTTTGTCTGAATCTGCTTTAATAGACTGACAAACAATTATTAACACCATTCATTTGTTTTTGCATATGAATGGAATGCGTTTACGGAGAGAACAAGACATTTGACCATAAAAAGCTGTTGTCTGCCGTTTTGGCTCCCAATCCTTAGCGCTATTTTGTACTTTCACGCCCAATATCTTTCTATTTTATACAAATCGGGTAACGCAGAAAGTATAGCTTCCGATAAAATGTGTATTGGATGATTGACAAAATTTTAAATACAAAGAATAGAATATCCTATCATATCCTTTTTTGGTTGGGATATATATTATTTTATACTGTTTTTTGGGGAAGTTACGAGGGTAATTACTGGGACCAATTCCTTCAATTGTTGTTCCTATTGCCCTGGAAAATCATCCCCACCTACATTACACTTTATTATCTGATGCCCAAGTACTTATACCTCAAAAAAATGGGGGCATATATAGTACTTTCAGTTATATTGGCCATTAGTATGGCCTTGATAGACCGATACATGACCTGGAGCTATCTGTACCCTTGGTTCTATGCTGATGAAGTAGATCATTGGGACCATTCTGTTTGGTATTTCCCCAAAATATTGAACTCGCTTATTAGAGTTTACACACCGGTATTTGTTGCAATGGCAATTAAATTGCAGCGGTTTTACTATCAAAAAGACCAGATTAACAAAGCACTTGAAAAAGAAAAGATAGAAACCGAGCTAAAATTCTTAAAAGCGCAGATCCACCCTCACTTTTTGTTCAATACACTTAATAGTATCTATTCTCTCTCCTTAAAAAAATCCACAAAAACACCCGATTCCGTCTTGGGCCTATCAAAATTCTTGGATTATATGCTTTACGAATGCAATGATAAATTTATTACCGTGGAGCGTGAATGGGAACAATTAATGAACTTGGTAGAACTGGAAAAGCTTCGATATGGTGATAAACTCACGATTTCGACCAAATTGAAGGACGATAACCAAGAAAGTCTAATTCCACCATTATTATTGTTGCCTTTTGTGGAAAATGCTTTTAAACATGGGGCGGATAACCTGATTTCAGATTCGTGGATAAACATTGATTTACGTTTAAAAGACCAGCAACTCCTATTTATGGTGGAAAATAGTAAGGCACCAGTACAAACCAATGAAGTTTTGGATAGTGATAAGAATATTGGCCTTAAAAATGTGCGAAGAAGATTGGAACTCTTTTTTCCAGATAAGCATGAGCTAAAAATATTGGAAGAACCAGACAGTTTTTTGGTTAAATTGGAGATTGATCTTAGCGGTATAAGTACCTAAATCTGGTGTTATGCAAATGGCAAGAAATATTAAATGCATTATTGTAGACGATGAGCCCCTTGCAAGGAGTGTTCTTGTAGACCATGCGGATCAAATTGATCAACTGGAAGTTGTTGCGGTCTGCGCCAATGCTGTAGAAGCATTTGGGCACCTACAAAAAGAGGAGATCGATCTTGTTTTTTTAGACATAAAGATGCCAAAAATTAGCGGTTTGGAACTACTGGAATCCCTAGATCACCAGCCTTTGGTAGCTTTTACAACCGCGTACAGGGAGTTTGCCATTAAAGCTTTTGAGCTGGATGCCATAGACTATTTGCTAAAACCCGTTTCCTTGGCCCGTTTTATGAAAACCATATCCAAAGCCAACAAATATCTTATGGGTAGCAATGCCCTTGAGGTTAACGAGCAAACGGTCCAGAAAAACACAGTTTCCGATCAGGAAACCTCAGAACCCGAACTACTCTACATTAAATCACAAAGAAAAATCATAAAATTGGACCTATGTGATATCAATTATATTGAAAGCTTAAACGATAAAGTAATCATCCACACCAATGAGAATGAGGTAATGACCACCCAGCGCATAGGCTATCTTGAGGAGAAATTACCGAAAAATAAATTTATCCGGATTCATAGGTCCTTTATAATTTCGGCAAAAAAAGTGGCCGCTTTCAATAGTATTATGGTTGAAGTCAAAGGGAAGGAACTGCCAATTGGACGAAACTATCGTTCCCAGGCTTTGAGCATACTTCAAAAAAGCTCCAACTAGCCTAAAATCAAATATTATCATCCCTTTTGTGTTAAGCATTCCTTAAATCAAGCTTCAGTGTCACTCCAAACCCATTTATGACACTTTTACATACGTTTTCGGCTCCAAACTGCCCTTAAGTGTCGTTTCCTAGTTATAGGCCTACATTCCCAAAATTCACTTGTGAATAGTTTTAAGGTGCCTGTTCTTTGAGCCATCATCATCAAAAAACGAACAGCTTATGAAAACTGTTTGGATAATCATCTTTATTTTAATTCCAATACTTAGTTTTTCCCAAAACGGTGGCGGTAACACAAGGTCACTCTATAAATACCATATCAAAAAAACCACCAATCCTATTACCTTGGATGCCGCCATTGGGGAAAATGAATGGAATCATCACGCACCCATCACCAACTTTTACAACCATTGGCCCAACGACACGGGTCAGGCCCAAAACCAAACAGAGGTTAAAATGACCTATGATAGCCAAAACCTATACATTTTGGCCAAGTGTTATGACAATGGAGAACGTATTGTACAATCGTTGACCAGGGATAGGGATGAAGATTACTGGGGGAGTGATAATTTTTCTGTGGCCTTGGACCCTGTAAATACCAAACAAAGTGGTTTTATGTTTGGAGTCACAGCAGGAGGGGCAGAAATTGAAGGAAGTTTAACCATTGAAGGCTCCCTTACCTGGCTTTCAGAAAACTGGGACAACAAATGGGTCTCCAAAACTGCACAATTTCCCGATTATTGGCTTACCGAAATAGCCATCCCCTTTAAAACATTGCGTTACAATGCCAATCAGCAAACTTGGGGAATCAATTTTATAAGAGGGGACAAGCAAAACAACATGTACACTACTTGGACCCAGTTTCCGGTAAACTTCAACGGTATCAGTATGAACTATATGGGATCTTTGGAATGGGATCAAAGTCCAGAGAAAGCAAAAGGGGCTTTTATCTTAAATCCTTATGTGACCTCTTCCTCTGTTCGGGATTATGAAGATACAGATCAAACAGAAGCACAACTGAAAAGTGACTTGGGGGGTGAAGTGAAAATTGCACTGACAAGTAGCCTCAACCTAGATCTTACCCTGTTCCCTGATTTTTCCAATGCAGATGTTGATGAGCAGGTAACCAATATTACCCGTTTTAACATCTTTTTACCCGAACAACGTAACTTTTTTCTTGAAAACAACGATATCTTTTCAAATTTTGGGACTTACGACATAAAGCCCTTCTTTTCAAGAAGAATAGGCATTATAGAAGGTGATGCAGTTCCCATTGATTTCGGCGGCAGATTGACAGGTAATATCTCCCCCAACCTTCGTATTGGGGTCATGAACGTACAAACTAGGCAAATTGGGGAATATGCCTCCCAAAACTATAGTGTAGGGGCTTTTCAACAAAAAGTACTAAAAAGATCGGTCATCAAGGGTATATTTATTAATCGACAAGCGACCAGCACAACTCCTGAGCTGGAATATTCCAGAAATGCTGGCCTGGAGTTTAGCTATGTTTCAGAAAGTGGAAAATTGAATACCACATTTTTATACCATACTTCAATAACTCCTGAAAACTATAAGGATACCCATTTTTATGGTTTGGATGGCTACTATAGCTCCAAAAGACTTCGGACTGGTTGGACCTTAAATGTAGTTGGTGATAACTACATTACCGAACTTGGTATCAACCCTCGTTTAGAAAATTATAATGCTGAGACGGAAGAAACTGTTCGTTTGGGCTATACCTTGATCAATCCATGGTTGCGTTATTTAACTTTTACCAAAGACGAAGACAAAAAACTCAATTATCATGGATTGCGTACCTGGCACAACTTGTATTTAAACTCCGATGGAACATTTAATGAAAGTCAAAATAATGTTGGATATGATTTTGAATATAAGAATACGGCACGGATGCTTTTATTGGCCCGTTATCGAAAGGTAGATTTATTGTTTCCAACCTCTTTGCTTGGTGATGATTATACCCCAATACCAATTGGCGACTATTCATTTGCTTGGTCGGAGCTTCGGTACAGTTCGGATGTTAGAAAGACTTTTGTTTGGAATACTAACATTAACTACGGACAGTTTTTTAACGGAACCCGGTCAGGTGCCATGATCCAAGGTTCACTTCGTTTTAGACCTTGGGGTAGTTTTGGCATTACCTATGATTACAACGATGTACGTTTGGCGGAAAGTTTTGGAAAGGATAAAATTCATTTAATGCGATTTAATGGAGACATCAGCTTCTCCAACAAATTATCATGGAGAAATGTGGTCCAATACAATACCCAAGGAGATAATTTTAGTGTTTTTTCCCGTTTGCAATGGCGATATAGCCCAATGTCCGACATTTTTCTCATCTTCAATGAAAATCATGATACCACTGGTTTGGGGATAAAAAACAGGTCCATAGTGTTAAAGGCTACCTATTGGCTCTAGGAAACAGAACAGCCCTCTAAACCCACTTCATTTGCTTATTTTTGTACGCATATAAAGCACAAATGAATACAAAATTAGTAGCTCCTTCCCTATTGGCAGCAGATTTTGCCAATCTTCAACGTGATTCGGAAATGGTAAACCAAAGTGAAGCCGATTGGTTTCATTTGGACATCATGGACGGTGTTTTCGTTCCCAATATTTCCTTTGGAATGCCTGTGATTAAAGCCATAGCCGAACATGCAAAAAAAACTTTGGATGTTCATTTAATGATTGTCGACCCAGACCGATACATTAAAACCTTTGCAGATTTGGGTTCTAATAACCTCACTGTTCACTATGAAGCCTGCACCCACCTTCATAGAACCTTACAGGCCATAAAAGCTGAAGGCATGAAAGCAGGAGTGGCGTTGAACCCACATACCTCCGTAAACTTGCTGGAAGATACCATCCAAGATATCGATTTGGTCTGTATGATGAGCGTAAATCCTGGTTTTGGGGGACAATCCTTTATCGAAAACACCTATCAAAAGGTTTCGGACCTAAAAAATATCATCGAAAAGAAAAATTCCAAGGCTCTAATTGAAATTGATGGTGGGGTAAATGCGACCAATGCCAAAAAGTTGGTGGATGCCGGAGCGGATGTTTTGGTTGCAGGCAGTTTTGTGTTTAAAAGTGAAAATCCCATCGACATCATTAAAAATCTAAAAGAAATCATCAATTAATGCAAAAACTTGATGTATTGATCATTGGAGGAGGCCCTATTGGTATTGCCTGTGGTCTTGAAGCCAAGAAAAAAGGACTTTCCTATCTCATTGTTGAAAAGGGGCCTATAGTGAACTCCTTGTTCAACTATCCCATCAATATGCAGTTTTTTTCCTCTTCGGAGCGATTGGAGATTGATGATATTCCCTTTATCAGCAAAGAAGCCAAGCCCAAACGTAATGAGGCGTTGGAGTACTACCGTCGGATTGTGACATCAAACCAACTCAATATCCATCTGTTTGAGAAAGTTTTGGAAGTACAAAAGCAGGCCCAAATTTTCACCGTTAAAACAGATAAAGGACAGTATTCGGCCAAAAATATCGTCGTAGCCACAGGGTTTTATGATTTACCAAACAAGATCAATGTGCCAGGAGAGGATTTACCCAAGGTATCGCATTACTATAAAGACCCGCATTTTTATGCCAGTCAAAAATTGGCTGTGGTCGGGGCGAGCAATTCGGCCATAGATGCTGCTTTGGAGTGTTGGCGTAAAGGTTCGGAGGTCACTTTGATCATTCGGGGGCCAGAGGTGGGACAACGGGTCAAATATTGGGTCCGTCCGGATATCATCAACCGAATTGAGGAAGGAAGCATAAAAGCTTACTACAATTCCAATGTCAAGGAAATAAAACCTACGGAGCTTATCCTTGATACACCAGAGGGGGAGGTTACATTGGAAAATGACTTTGTATTGGCACTTACTGGTTACATGCCCAACTTTGAGTTTTTGGAAAAACTGGGGATTGAACTCTCACAGGATGAAAAACGTCTTCCCAATTACGATCCCGAAACCATGGAAACCAACATTGAAGGTTTGTTTTTGGCCGGAGTAATCTGCGGTGGAATGGAAACTCATAAATGGTTTATTGAGAATTCTCGGATTCATGCACCCATAATCATGGATGCCATAATCAATAAGCAATCAGCTGTTAAGTCCTGACACTCTTTTGTAATCAATTGTATTTGACACGACTAAGATTCCATACATTTATAGCATGGACACACTAGCACAAGTACATTTGGCATCCCAATATTTGGCCACGGCAGGTAAAAGCTTTCTGGAAGCAAAATCTGATGACAGCCACACCAATGTTGGCTTTTTCTCTGAAGATCATACATTACGCACATGGGGTTTAGATGAATCTGGAACTTATTTGGCTTTTCAGTATGACCATTTTTCATTGAACTGGGTTTCAAAGGACAAAAAGGAGACGTTTACCCTTAAGGGTAAATCGCATGGTGAAATTGTGGAATGGATTTCGAAAATAGCTGTGGAATCCAAACTTTCTAAACCATACGTCTATGATCTGCACTATGACCTGCCCTACTCCAATGAAGGCAGTTTTAAGTTTGGCGATCCAAATTCCGAAGAATTACAAAAATTGACCAATCTCCGAACATTGGCGCAAAATGCTTTGGAATTTTTCTTGCAAAAAGAAAATCTGGAATCCGATATCCGTATTTGGCCACACCATTTTGATACTGGGGCATTTGTGGTACTAAATGATGGTTCAGGCAAATCCATCGGCTTGGGTCTGGCCATTCCAGATAGTATGGTCAACGGGCATTATTTCTATATCAGCGGATATCATGGCCATGATGGGATTGACACCTCAACATTTAAAAACCTTGCTCAAGGTGAATGGAAAAATGATGGTTTTAAAGGTGCAATATTAAAAACATCCGGCACAACCGAAAAAACAGCTGTCAATTTCTTTCAGGAAGCATTTTCCTTATACAAATAGCCTTACTGCACACCCGCATAATTGATTCCAGATAACTGGTGCATATCCTTGTTGAAGGTTGACAGGTCATCATGATTAAACTTGGAAATATCATCATATCCACATGAACGTGCCACCACTTTAATCAGGTCATTGGTAGCCGTAAAGAAGTTATAGAGTTGCTTGGCAGAAGCTTCAATGATCAACCTACTTCGTAAATTTTCTTTTTGTGTTGCTATACCCACAGGGCAATTATTGGTTCCACATGCCCTCATTCCCAAGCAACCTACCGCCTGAATGGCCGAATTGGAAACCGCTATGGCATCCGCTCCAAGCATCATGGCCTTGGCGAAATCTTCTGCAATTCGTAACCCACCGGTAATGACCAAGCTTACGTCTTTTGCTCCAACTTTATCCAAATATTTTCTGGCCCTGGCCAGTGCGGGAATTGTAGGCACATTGATATTATCACGAAGAATGGTGGGCGCGGAACCGGTTCCTCCTCCCCTTCCATCCAAAATGATATAATCTACACCAACATCCAACGCAAATTGAATATCTTTTTCAATATGGCTTGCTGCAATTTTAAAACCCACGGGAATTCCACCAGTTCGCTCCCTTACTTTTTCGGCGAAGGACTTAAAGTCCTCCACTCCATGAAAATCAGGAAATGTAGCAGGACTAATTGCGGTTTGGCCTTCTTTTAGGCCACGTACTTCGGCAATTTCCTTACTTACTTTGTTTCCTGGCAGATGTCCTCCGGTACCCGTTTTGGCTCCTTGACCTCCCTTAAAGTGAAAAGCCTGTACGTTGTCCAACTTATCCCAAGAAAAACCAAATTGTGCCGAGGCCAATTCATAAAAATATCTAGAGTTGTTCTTTTGTTCATCGGGCAGCATACCTCCTTCTCCCGAACAGATTCCAGTTCCGGCCATCTCTGCCCCTTTGGACAATGCTATTTTGGCTTCTTGGGACAAAGCACCAAAACTCATATCACTCACAAAAAGCGGAATGTCCAATATCAACGGTTTTTTTGCTTTTGGGCCAATGGTCACTTTGGTGGCGACTTCTTCATGGTCCAACAAAGGTCTTGTTGCCAATTGGGCCGGTAAAAATTGGATGTCACTCCATTTGGGAAGCGTATTTCTATCCACTCCCATGGAGGCTGAAAATCCATGATGGCCCAAATTCTTCAATCCATTTCTAGCCAATTCTTTAATATATCCCGTGTACGGTTCGGTGTCTTCAGGATGCGTGTCGGCATAAGTGCCCAAGTAAGTCTCTCGGTCAAACGGTTGCGGGTGTTCTTTTTCAAAAGCGGCCACCTCGTTCTCATCAACCTGAAGTGAATCGCCCTCAATATATTCTTGGAATTTATGGAGTTGTTCATCATTATTGTATTCACTGATACCCGTGTCATACCTGTAATCCCATCCGTGCACACCACAAATCAGATTCTGTCCATCCACATGTCCATCAGCTAAAAGAGCACCTCGATGATGGCAACGGCCATATAAAACAGATATCCCAGTTTCATGTTTTATAATGACTAAATCCGTGTTTTTGACTAAGGCGTAAGCTGGTTTTTTCTCTTCAAGGTTGGAAACTTTGGCAATCTCAATAAGCTTTTGTGACATGTTTGGTTCGGTATTTAGAGTTAGTTGATACTAGCTTTTAGGTCGAAATGTTTTAATTCGCATTACAACAGTAAGTTAATGCAAAAACCAATACTAAAAGGATAGCAGAAGAAAAGGCCCAGAAACCAATGTTCCCAGGCCTTCAATAACCAAAAAATCTAATCCCCAATCAAAAACATGGCAGGTTACTCCGTTTATTGCCAAAAAATGAACACAACTCCAAACTTTGTAAGCCTGTATTATGATTAGATGCGAATCTTTTCAAAAACTTGTGCGATAAATCAAAATTTTAAGTACTATCAATGTGGTGGTGGGCCTGGAGGGCCATGTCCAGGCCCGGGTCCAGGACCCCTTCTAAGTGCTTGTTGAAGAATACTTTCCAATTTAAGTTTTTGCTCTTTGTTACAAATACTTTCAATTTGCTTAAAATAACTAAAAACCTCTCTTTCTTTTTCCGCACCCAATTTCCCAATCAAATCGGTAATGGAATCCAATTTTTTATCAGTGAAATCAACGTCGTCCATGTTGGCAAAGAGATATTCCTTCAGGTTTCTAGAGCGATTACCTATCTCCCTCATTTTTAGATGGTGTATTCTATCAATTTCCAAAAAATCGGACTGTTGCCCTAGGTCAAATCCAAGTTGGCTTGAAATAAATGTTCCCGGCGGGCCTTTTCTTTTTTCAGGTTTGTTCAATAGTAAAAACAGGAGAACGCCATTCATCACCATTAAAAAAATCAACAAAATTGCAAGGAGTATATTTTTTTTCATCATCCCCTAATTTAAAAATGATTCGTCATCCGAAGTTGAAAGACCAAAAGCTTCAGCAAAAGCAGTTATTTGCTCCTGTTGATTTGAAGAACGATATGTGTAGATAGCCACAATATTCAGAATTGCAAAGAGGAACAGGGCAGCAACCTGGTATTTTGGGGTGAACCATCCCAATGGAAAATAAGGTTCTTTCTCCTCTTCCACATTGGCCAATCGATAAAGCACCTTGTCCTTAAAAAATGGTGAGGTATCGACAGTGTCAATTTGGGAAGCTGTTTCCAAAACCTCATCTATTTTTTGCTGCGTAATTTTTTTACCATCCATAATTGTTAACGTTATATTAATTAGATGTAATTTTTTATCCAACCTTGCGGTCTATGGCTCATTTTTATAGTAAACAGTTAAAATCTTCTTCAAATTTTTCTTGGCCCTGAACAACAATGATTCAATAGAGGACACACTTTTTTCGGTGATCTCGCTAACTTCCTTGTAACTCAACCCATCTATCTTGTGCAATGTGAACACCACTTTTTGTGCTTCGGGCAATCTATTGATTGCATTAAAAAGCGTTTCGCTCTTCTCCTTATTTTCCAGTTGAATTCCTGGATGGTTAAACTCGGTAAAATAGCTGGAACGGTCCATTGGAATATCTCCCCCTGTAATGGATTGCATAAAACCAAATCGCTTTTTAGCGCTTTTCTTCCGTATAAATTCCAAACTCTTGTTTACCGAAACCTTGTATATCCATGTAGAAAGCTTGGAATTTCCTTTAAACTTTTTAATGGAATTATATACCTCCACAAAAACTTCTTGGGCAATGTCCTCTGCATCTTCCTTATTGGGGACAAATGATATGCAGGTATTGAAGACCTTGGACTGATACTCGTCCAACAGCCTACTGTATGCAGACTGTTTGTGATCTTTAAGATCCGCTAAAAACTGCTTGTCTTCCAATAAATTGCGTGGTTAATCTTCATGCAATTTAGAAGGTTTTTTAGAATAAAAAGAGAAAAAAATAATCGGTATGCACAAGTTTTTGAAAAGACTCGCATCTAAAACAAAAAAGCAAAACAATTGAATTATGATGCGTAAATCCATGAAGCTAGGCATTTATTTAGGAGTTATCGGAATATTGGTCTCCTGCAATTTATCAGCACAAAAACAAGATAAAAAAGGCGAACGTAAAGGCCCTCCTTCCTTTAAAGTACTTCTCGAAAAAATGGATGCAGATGAAGATGGGAAAATTTCCAAAGAGGAAGCCAAGGGTCCTTTGGAAAAACATTTTGACAAGATTGATCTAAATGAAGATGGCCTCTTAACCGAAGAGGAATTTGAAAAAGCCCCGAAACCCAAAAGAGGGCCAAAAAAGCAATAATAAAATTATATGTTATGAAAAAGTCTATGATCAAGTACAAATTCCCCACAATTTTAGCAGGTATTTCATTCCTTTTTGTTGGTTTTATTGCCTGTAGTTCGGATA
Organism: Flagellimonas sp.; assembly: GCF_965222555.1. Lineage (GTDB taxonomy): Bacteria > Bacteroidota > Bacteroidia > Flavobacteriales > Flavobacteriaceae > Flagellimonas. Next base: position 141,550 of record NZ_CBDCUG010000005.1, read on the forward strand.
GTGAAGATATTGATGATGTCGAAGCTGATGAGGAAACCACTGGTGAGTTACATGCCGCTTTTGCAGCGTTTGATGAAAACAATACTGACATTTATCTGGAAGGTTCCAATGTGGTGATTGAGACCAACGGACTCCCCAACCACACTACTGTATACTGGGGAAATGGCCAAGATCTATATATTGATGAACCAGATGTGGAAACCACTCCAAGTATTATTCCCAACTTCAATGCAGATGCTACCCTAAGGGTGCCACAAAATCCACAGCAAGCTTCAAGCAGCACTTCTACCAATATGGGTGCCATCGGTATTGCTGTAAGCGGAGCAGCAATCTTCAATGATCAGGAGGGCAATGGAGCGCTAAATGATGCTGCCGTAAGTCTAGATTACACTGGTGGACATATTGGCCCTGCTGAGTATCATTATCATTTGGAACCAACTGCTTGGTCGGAAGATGATGGGGAACTTATTGGAATTTTAGCAGACGGATTCTTCATCTATGGAAGAAAATGTGATTCCACAGGGGATTATCCCAGTGATTTGGATGCTTCAGGTGGGCATACTTCCACAACCCAGTATGCCACGGAGGAAGAGTACCATTATCATATAGAGAATGAACTTTACTTAAATCAATATTATGTCATTTTCCCAGGAGATTATCAAGGCACTCCAAGTGCCATCAATTAAACTGGTTTCTGTTTGTACACTTTGTCTACTTTTTATTGAAAGCTGTTCGCAAAACCATACCAGAAAGAGATACATCAAACAAACAGAGGTCCCCAAAAGTGAGTTGAAATTAGATCAGACAGCAGGTAGATGGTATTATTTAAACCTTCCCTTTGACGGATATGCGGTGGAATATCATAAAAATGGCATTCTTGCCACTAAAACCGGCTATTCCCAAGGCAAAAAGGAAGGTATCGCCAAAAAATGGTTCAATTCTGGGGTTTTGAGGGCCCAGATGGTTTACAATGCCAATAAATTGGATGGCACCTCTAGATCATGGTGGCCCAATGGCGTTTTAAGTACGGAATCCACTTATGTTATGGGAATTCGGAATGGAGTACAGAAGAAATGGTATCCAAACGGTCAATTGGCTCGCAAAACGCACCTCAACAATGGATTTGAAGAAGGTTTGCAGCAAGCTTGGTTAAAAACTGGCAAGCTATATGCCAATTATGAAGCCAAAAATGGTCGGTTTTTTGGATTAAAACGTTCAAATCTTTGCTATGAACTTAAGGATGAAGTGGTACAACGTTAGTTTTAACAAGATCATATTGATGTTGATAGCAGCCCTGCTCTCCAGTTGTAAAGAAACAAATGCGGAGAGGGAGAGCAGGGTACATATATTGCCTTTTTATGATGACCCTTCTTTTACTCCAAAATGGATAACACCCGGAAACGATTCCATTTGGGGCATGCATACCATTCCCAAATTTTCGCTGGTCAATCAGTTCGGAGATACCATTTCAGAACTGACCTTCGCCGATAAAATATACGTGACCGACTTCTTTTTCACCTCTTGTCCGGGCATTTGCCCTAAAATGACTCGAAATATGTCTTTGGTCCAAGATGCTTTTAAGGACGACAACGATGTATTGTTGTTGTCCCATTCGGTAACACCGGAATACGATTCTGTATCCATTTTAAAAAACTATGCAGACGCCAAGGGTGTGTTGCCCAATAAATGGCATTTGGCCACTGGAGCCCGAAAGGAAATTTATGACCTTGGGAGGTTTGCCTATTTTGTAGAGGAGGATTTGGGTATTCCCAAAGAGGAAGACGATTTTCTCCATACCGAAAACTTTATCCTTGTCGACAAACAAAGACATATCCGAGGAATCTATAACGGACTCAACAAAACGGCCATTTCCCAATTGATAGCTGATATCAAAACCTTAAAAAAAGAGCTCTAGCGCCTTACCCTATTGCTTTGGAAGCACGTAAGCACCGTTTTCCAGCCTCAAGATATTAAGTGGATTTGCAGTTTTCAATTCCTCTGGAAGCAATGCATCCGGATAATTCTGATAACAAATAGGTCTTGTAAACCTTGTTATGGCAGCAGTTCCGACAGACGTCATTCTAGCATCCGAAGTTGCAGGGAAAGGTCCACCATGTACCATGGAATGACATACTTCCACCCCCGTTGGGAATCCATTTATAAGCAATCTACCTACTTTTCGCTCCAAAATCTTAAGCAAATCGGCATACTCAACCAAATCAGCTTCCGTACCCTGTACCGTAGCGGTAAGATGACCATTTAATCCTTTGGCTATTTTGATCATCTCGGCTTTGTCCTGCGTTTTCACCAAAAGTGTTGATGGACCAAATACTTCTTCTTCCAATTCTTTATCGGATAGAAAATCATTGGCAGAAACAGAAAGAACTTCTGGAACTCCTTGTGACTGTTGCTCACCTTTTTTTCCGAAAGAAACAGATGCAACAGTAGCTTTTGCCTTTAGTTTTTCAAGTCCTGAATTATATGCTTTTTGAATAGACTCCGTAAGCATGGTTGCCGATTCAGCACCAGAAATACTTTCCTTTAATATGTTTTCAAAAAGATCACCTTCCTCCTGTTCTGGAACTATGGTCAACCCAGGGTTGGTACAAAACTGTCCTACTCCTAATTGAACGGAACTGGACAAGCCTTCCGCCAAAGCTTGGTGATTCTCTTTTAAAGCACCTGGAAGTACAAAAACAGGATTAGAGCTTCCCATTTCAGCATAAACCGGGATAGGTTCCTCACGTCGGGCTGCCTCATCAAACAAAGATTTTCCTCCTCTAAAAGACCCTGTAAACCCAATCGCTTTAATTAAAGGATGTCGAACAACAGCCTGCCCCACAGCAATGGAAGCTCCATTGACCATTGAAAAAACTCCGTTTGGCATATCACATTTCTTGGCTGCCTTGATGATTGCATTTCCCACCAATTCAGAAGTTCCAGGATGTGCAGGGTGTGCTTTGACTACCACCGTACAGCCTGCAGCAAGGGCAGAAGCTGTATCACCACCTGCAGCTGAAAAAGCCAAGGGAAAATTACTTGCCCCAAAAACTCCAACCGGCCCCAATGCAATCTGCATTTGTCGTGTATCTGGTTTTGGAACCGGTGTTCTATTGGGGTCAGCAGCATCTATTCTGGCATCTACCCATGATCCATCGCGTAACAAAGAAGCAAATAATCGCAATTGACCTGTGGTTCGTCCCAACTCACCTGTCAATCTACCTCCAGGCAATCCAGTTTCTTGAGTCCCGATGGCAACAATTTCTTGCTCCAAAGAAGCCAATTCATCCGCAATGGTTTCTAAAAAAACCGCCTTTTCTTTTCCACTTTTCTCCCTGTACTCCGTAAAAGCTGCTTCCGCAAGAGCCATAGCTTCGTCTATCTCTTGTTGCGTAGCTTCGTGGTACGGTGTTTTCAATTGATCTCCCGTAGACGGGTTCTTAGCATAAAAAAGGGTTTCTCCTTTAGCAGACTGGGTATAACCCAATATATTTTTACCTGTCAATTCCATATGTATAAAAGAATTTGGTTTTCGGTTGTGTAATTATCAATTTTTATTTTGGCAAATGTATTTATTTGAACGCTAAATCTTAGTTTATTTAGAAAGCATATCAACACTTAAAACTGTCCTAAAACCCAAATGTCCCATTGAAGAGTCCATAGTGGAGGCCATTCTTGCAGAAATCCTATAACTGGCACAATATGAGGCACTGCATAAATATGATCCACCCCGAATTACTTTTTCCTTCGCATAGGGGTTGGTAGAATTGAAGGGCTGCTTCGCTCCCTTCGGATTTAGAACGATACCCTTTGACAACAATTCCTTATAATAATTTGTATTGTACCAATCGCTGGTCCATTCCCAAATATTCCCCGACATATCATACAGTCCAAAATCATTGGATGGAAATGTTCCTACAGGTGCACTGCCCTCAAAACCATCTACTTTGGTATTGTTTACCGGAAATTCTCCTTCCCAGGTATTGGCATATTTTGACAGCTCACTCACATCATTTCCCCAAAAATAGGTGTTATCAGATTTTCCGGCTCTAGCGGCATATTCCCATTCTGCTTCCGTAGGCAAACGCCTTCCAGCCCATTTACAGTAGGCCAATGCATCCTCATATGAAATATGTACTACAGGATGATCATCTTTCCCTTTTATGGAACTCCCAGGTCCTTCAGGGTTTTTCCAGTTGGTTCCAATGGACCATGTCCACCATTGGGAAAAATCATATAGATTAGGTACCGAGGATTTTGTTTTCTTGAAAACCAAGGACCCCGGCTGCATTATCGAGTCATGGGGCTTAGGCGTTCCTTCTGGAAGTTGCTTTTTAAGCTCTTCCCAGTCCGGTTTGCGTTCTGCGACAGTAAGGTATCCCGTTTCTTTTACAAATTTTGAGAATTTTGCATTGGTCACGTGAGTGGTATCCATGAAAAAGCCATCAACCGCAACTTGGTGGGCCGGTTTTTCGTGGTGCATGGCTTCTTTATCTTGAGGTATGGCTCCCTGTTTAAAGGTTCCCCCTGGAATCCATACCATTCCTTTAGGAACCTCAATACCTGCAGGTTGAGCCTTAATTAAGTCAACGGTATCGACTTCCACACTTTTTTGTGTTTTTGCCTCAGCCTTGACAGTAGTCTTTTCTTCCTTTTTTTCTTTACATGCCGATAAAATCAGCATGAACAATACAAAGCACTTAGGTGCGTGCTTAAATCGAAAGCAAATAGTGTGAATCAAATATTTCATCAGGACGTCCTTCAACCTTTTTATAAGAAGTCAAAAGTAATCCATAATGGTTAAAAAGAATCCCAAAGGAAAAAGAATATTTCCCATAAGACACATTCCACATTTTAGGTAGTTGGAAAACTATGGAATCAAGCCCAAACCACCTCATCCAAACATGGCCTTAAACCTATTCTTTTAAAAGTACCTCCATCATTGCAGTTGCTGAATGGGTGCCGATTTCCAAAATCCTATCCTTTGGTGTATGGTCTCCTATTTCATAGGTAATCCCTGTAGCTTGTTGTCCATAAAGGAACCAACCCTTAGAAACTGGTGTAGTGCTATTCGCAGCTTTTTCATTCACTTTATATCCAGAAATATTTTTTTCCAATAATTGAAACCATTCATCAATAAAGTTGGGCAACGTGGTTCCCTCTCTTTTAACATTGGTGTAAAATACATCTTCATAGGTGGAATGGAAATCCAACCCTAAAATAATCTTACCGTCATTTTCCCTACTGGCATTTGTTACAAAAGACACTACACTCTTAATTTCTGGTTGACGGTATTTTGACCAGTCCCGGTTTAGGTCAACACCATTAGCGTTATGCCTCCAATGACCCAAATCAACACCATCGGGATTTAGAATTGGAAATGCCAAAACTCTGTATTTGTTTAAAAAGGCTTTAGAAAGTTCTGTTTGGTCCACTATTGTTTTCAAGAAACTCTGAAACGCAAAATATCCTGTAACTTCTGGTGGGTGCTGCCTTGTTAATAAAACTATGATGGGCTTGTTTTGCGGATTACCGTGATAAATGTCCAAAACAGGAAGATTTCTTCCCAATTTGGTTTCTCCAGCGCTTTTCAAGTGCACAAAATCATTTGATTTTACAATATTCTCCATGTACCATTGCTGTACATCTTTTGATGAATTGATTTCCTGACCAGCAACTATTTCAGGGGCTTTACCCACGTTCAGTTTTAACAAGACCCCATTGTCTGTTTTGATCATATCCAAGGAATCCAATACATCCCAATGCCCATTTGTTTTCTTTTTTGGCTTATATCTATGCTCAAATCCCTCTGGGTAACCGAACTTGAAATAAACTTGTTTTGGGGTGTTTGACCAAGTATTGAAGGCATAGTATGGACTCTTGTTAATAGGAAGGTTCTCTGGATCAAATTGCAATACTATGGTAGAATCATTTAATTGGGATGCACCATTTAATCGGGCTCCATCAAATTGATTGCCAACCCATACATCCAAACCCTCAAAGTAGTGGTTCTTTTTGGTCTGAAGGGAAATTTCCTTGTTTTTTGTATCTATGGGTTTTTCAAAAGCCACTCTTTTCAGTGAACTACAACCACTTGCCAAAATGGCAAGCATCAACCCCAAATACATTTGGATATTTCTTCTTATTAATTTGTTACGCTTCTTCATGAGTGTACTGTTCAATTGATTCTGATTATTTAATTCCACACTAACCTTTGTAGTGGTCATCCCAATTTTTTATCTGAGGTTCTCCTAATTTCCCCACCGATTTGGCAACTATCATGGACACTGCTCCGTCTCCAGTTACATTTACCATAGTCCTGCACATATCCAATGGTCGGTCAACAGCAAAAATAAGGGCGAGACCTGCTTCTGGAATTCCGGCGTATCCCATTACCCCTACCAGCATTACCATTCCCGCGCCAGGTACCGCAGCCGAACCAATTGAAGCTAAGGTTGCTGTAGCGATTATACCCAATTGGGTAGAGAAATCCAGGTCCATACCAAATGCCTGTGCTATAAAGACCGCTGCTACGGCCTGATAAAGACTAGTGCCATCCATATTTATGGTAGCACCAATAGGGAGTACAAAGCTTGCAGCCTCCTCCTCTACACCCAAATGTTCTGTTACCCTTTCCATGGTCACTGGTAAGGTTGCAGCACTAGAACTGGTGGAAAATGCCAAGAGTTGTGCAGGCGAAATCCCATTGATAAAAAAGCGGGGAGGTTTTTTGGTTATCAAAAACACCAACAGTGTATAGATACATATCATTATGAACAACCCAATGACCACCGTTAAAGAATACCAAGCCAATGCTTTGAACAAATCCACACTGGGGGCTTCTACAACAATTGCGGCCAGCAATGCAAATACGCCATAGGGTGCTGCCAGCATTATAAGGTCCACCATTTTAAGGATTACCTCATTAAATCCATCAAAAAAGTGTTTTACAGTACTGCCCAACTCTGGCGGAATCAAAATAAGTCCTATACCAAAAAAGACCGCAAAGAAGATCACTTGCAGCATATTCCTATTACTAGTGGCCGATGCAAAAATGTTATCGGTCACCAAATCCTCCAGTGGTTTTAAAGGCCCCGCTGCCTTTTGCCGTTTTGCCGTTTCCTTATACGTCTGGGTATTGTCAGTATAGTTGCTCACCATTTCTGTTCGCGTGGACTCCGTTATGGAATTGCCGGGCTTTATAATATTCACCAAAAACAATCCAATACTCACAGCAACAAGGGTGGTGGCCAAATAAATTCCTATGGTTCTACCTCCCATTTTAGAGAGTTTTGAAATATCCTTTAAATCGGATACTCCTTTTATCAAAGCTGCCAATATCAAGGGAATGGCAATCAGTTTCAAGGCATTTATAAATATCTTCCCAAAAGGTTTCACCCAGTCCTGTACAATCCCTTTTCCTCCATCTAACAAAGACATCATCAGACCAAACAGAACACCCAGTGTCATTCCTATCAAAATTTTCCAGTGAAGTGCAAGTTTTAATTTCATCGACATTGTTTAAATTTTGCTTTCCTTTCTTAGCTCTTTTGCCTTGGTGTTGGTTTCATTAAAATTCTGCATTAACTGGTACACATGGGGAATCTGTTTTTGAAAACGAGCCAGGATGTCATCCGAGATATTGTCCCGACTAAAGGGAACCACTTTCACGTATTCCTGTATCTCCCCAGCATTCCTTCCATATTTAAAATCATATGGAAAGCGTCCCGTTTGGTCAATTACATTTGCCTTATTGTCTTGATTTGCCACACTGATATAAAACTCACTTTCCTTCATACTTCCCTCTGGATTGAAGAGTGACTCTTCCTTTAAATGGGCATATAGTTCTTTAGCAGTGTCCACCGCAGGATCAATTAACCTGATTTCTTCCACCATAAAAGGGCGATACAAATAATCCCCGTTTTTTGACCTGTAGTTGTATAACTCTTGTAGAATATCGTTAATCTCTTCTGTCATGTAAGGATAATGGGTACAACCCAAAATCAATGATTTAAGCTTATTGGCGATTCCTGATTTCCTGATTTTTTCCAATAGTGTGACCAAATGGTACCGCACATAATTTTCAGCATCATTGATCTGCATTATGGAACAATCATCCGTATTTTTTGTGTCGCAGAGCATCTTATTACTTTCAAAATCAAAATTGTAGATATCAAAGAGAGTCTTGTCTATTTTTAGGTTGCCCTCCAATCCCGGCCCCTTGTAATCTTCTCTTGGAGTCTCTAAGTTTTTGTTGAAATAATCCAGGTCTTCATCCACAGCTTCGGCTATACCTACACCACCTTGTGAAAAAACCTGAATGTTACCCGTATACCCCATTTCATCTTTTAGTTTCAAAATGGTATTGCGATATCCCTTTGAAGACACTGTGCCGGCTGTTGCCAAAACTCCAACTATGGCATCTTCATTTTTACCTATTCCTTCCAAAGTTCCTCTTACTCCTGCATCGATAACCCCAATAACCTTGATATTGGCATCGGCTTTTTTCAGAAATTCCTCAATATAATTCTTACCATAGGCAGTAGCTGTATTGCATGCAATGACCAGGGCCTTTACAGGTTTTTTATCAGTGTTCGCATCTTTATCCAATTCATCAGAATAGTATTTGTTGCCTAATAGAAATTGGGCATCCTTGATGATGTGCTCTTTGAGCAAATCGACTTTTTCGACTTCAGAATAGTTACCATAGGGCATATTTGCCTGATCTCCCAGATAAATAAAAGCTTCATTGTTAAAATCGAGTTGACCGTCACCCCCATTATCCAAAGACTTATTGTTGTTTTGATCATAATTGACAATGGCTTTCAACACGGTCAATCCACCTGTACCGGAATCAAAAACACCAATAGGTAAGGTTTTATCATTGGTTGGGTAATTCTCAAAATCAATATGATAAAAGTTATCCTCATCATTAATGATGGTATTTATGATGTTTTCTTTGACCGTTTCAGTATGCACTGTTGCAGCAGTTTCCTTTTGCTTGCACGCCGTTACGAGCAACACAACTATAATTGAAGCGGAAATTTTTAATCTTCTCATGATTTTTTGTTTTGCAGTACCAACAACTTGATGGTCGCTATTTTGTCAATACTTTTCCATTCAGTTTTTTGGTGAACTCTCCTTTTTCCACTGATATTTTTCCATTGATAATGCTGTATTCCAATCCTTCAGCATATTGAAAGGCATCAGAATAGTCAGCTTTGTCCCTGAACGTATCAGGATTGAATATGATGATATCAGCATAAAATCCTTCCTTGATCGCCCCTCTGTTGGGTATCTTAAAGATTTTGGCTGTTTTTGCCGTACTTCCGTTGATAAATGAAGTAAGACCGATTACACTATCTTGTTTTACGTATTTGTAGTATTTTCTGGGAAAGGAGCCATATTTTCGAGGATGTCCGGTGTTCCCGTCAGAACCGGTCACAACCCAATCTTGTTTCATAAAATTTTCAATATCGTATGGGTTCATATTGAAAGAGGCCACCCGTACATAACCGGTTTCCAGAATGGGGTATACAGCTTCTTCCGGGGGCATCTGCAAAATGTTGGAAGCTTCCAAAAGTGTTTTCCCAAGAAACCTATTGTCATCGCACTTAACGATCAACAATTTATCAGGGCCTCCCCTGCGGACAATATTCTCTTTTGTTTCCTTAAAAATCTTTTTTTTGATTTTGGGATTCTTTGCCCTCAACAATAAGGAATCTTTACCCCCGCTCTCAGCCCATCTTGGTGAAACCGCTGCATTTAAACTGGTAGCCGAAGCATCATAAGGGTATTGATTAGCCGTAATTTGCAAGCCTTCCGACAGCGCATTTTCGACTAAGGCCACTATGGAATCGCTTTTGTGCCAAACATCTACCCCTAAACATTTGATATGGGACAGATGAATAGGTAAATTGGCTTTTCTGCCAATTTCAATAGCTTCTTTTACCGCATTGACCAGACCTATACTGCTAGAACCTTCATCACGGAGGTGGGTATCATAAACACCATCATTTTTGGCAACTATCTTGGCTAATTCCACTACCTCATCGGTTTTTGTGTAGCTCCCCGGGGCATAATACAAGCCTGTGGACATTCCAAAAGCACCAGCATCCATTTCTTTTTGCACCAATTCCTGCATTTTTTGAAGTTCCTCCGGAGAGGGTCTCTTATCACTTTTGCCCACCACTGATTCTATAATTTCATGATGCCCCAACAAGGGAACCACATTGGTTCCTACACCCTGTTCGGTGTAAAGTTTCTTGTATTTTGACAGCGGATAAAAGCTATCCCCATCATTGCCTACAATGACCGTGGTGATTCCCTGCATTAAAAAAGGAAGATTATGTGCGGTCTCTGGTTTGTTCAAATCCCTATCTGCATGGGTATGCGGGTCAATAAATCCTGGTGATACAATCATTCCAGAAACATCAATCTTTTTTTTGGCGAAAATGTTGTTGATTTCATCGCCCACGAAAACAATTTTGTCTTCAGAGATACCTATAGAAACCAAGGTAGGTTCTTTATCAAGGCCGTTGTACACGGTTCCGTTTACAATAAGCAAATCGACCTTGAGCTGTGGTTCTGAGCAAGAAACAACTGTAAGCAGCAATACATATGCATATAGCACTTTACTTCGTAAAAGCATTGTTTTTTTGTTTTTCCAACAAGGTTTGCATCAATTTTTCGGCATATACACTAGCTCGCTTTCGAATGGTGTCGCGATTTATTTCATCTCCCTCTTCATAAGTAACCGCTTCTGCCACGTAGGTATTGAAAAAGTAATTATAGCAATAAGGCAGTTCTTGACTTCTTTGTCTTGCTTCTACCTTAAAGGAAGAAGTAGATTCAATAGTTTCAATCCATTTGGGAATCACCCCAGAAGTTTTAGTTTCATTTATACTGTCCAAAACCAACATGTACGGACCGCTGTACGAAGTATGGAAATCCAGCGCAAAACGGATTTTTCCGCCCTGTTCAACCTTATCCGCAACAAACTGTCTTACCATTTTGGTCTCAGGTTGCGTAAAATCAATCCAATCTCTATTTAAATCAACCCCATTGGCATTGTGGCGCCAATTTCCCTTATCTGCCCCATCTGGATTTAGCAATGGAAATGTGTAGATATTGAATTTTTCCCTAAACTTTTTAGCTGTTTCCGAAGAAGAAAAAACAGTTTCATAAAAACTTTTGAACCCAATGGTGCCACCAGGTATTTCCGGGGGGTGTTGTCTTGCCACCAAAACAATGAAGTCTTCTACATCTTTTTTTTCATGCTCCAAGACATAATTGGCATTGTTGAGAGCTGTTTTCCCAGCCACTTTGAGATTGACCCCGTAGTCTCCATCAACATACTTTTTCATCCAACCATAGGTATCCACAGAAGTTTCTATTTCCTGGGCAGCTACATAAAGCTTTTTGGGTGAAACTTCCAGTAAGAGTGTTGCCGTTCCTAAAGTTGTATCAACTTTTATCTTATTTAGCTCCATTGGTTTCCAATGTACTTTGTCGGTACTTAGTTTTGGAATGTAGCGATGTTTATGCGTTCCATATTCCAGCCTTAGTTCAATATTTTTTTTAACCTTGGAAGTAACCGCAAACGCAAACCATGGACTTTTGTTCACCGGTTCCGATTCTGGATGGACATATCCAACATATTTCTTTTCTCCTATATTTTCCACCTTACTGAGTCTTGCTCCTTTAAAAGAAGTATCAAAAACCATATCAGCATTGCCATTTTCAGGTTTACATGCCACCATTAATGTGGCAAGGCAAAGAACAGTAATGATATATTTTGCTGACATAACTGGTATTGAAAATGGGTTGATTATCTGAGCTATAGGAAAGTCTGGGTTAACAGGCTGTCCAAAGGTGGATCTGGACAGCCTGTTCACAGAACATCACTTAATCTAAAATCACTAAACTTAGCTAACTCAATTTCTTATTGGTTGACAGGCGTCTTTACAAATATGTCCGCAATGTCAGGAACATTGGCGCCGTTGGTATTTTCTTCTGAAAATGGATACAGGAATCTTTCTGGATGTTGACTACCTGTATTGAACGGAACACCTACTTGTATTGCCGTTGGATCTTTCTTGGTTCTTCTCAAATCGTTGAAACTCACCAATTCGGCAAAGAAAGAAACGTATCTCTCTTGAATAATTTCCCTCAAAAGTGCATCTTCTTTGGACAACGACCCATCTACATTTTCTATTCCAGCGGCTTCAAAATCCGCTTCAACATAGTCATCATATATTCCTGTGCTTATTGCAAAGTACTCTCCGTTTCTCAAATTGCCCCGATGCTCGTTCAATTTAGCCAAGGCTGTGGCAAAATCATTTGATCGTATGGCTGCTTCGGCCCATGTCAACAGGTTTTCTTGCAATGAAATCAGATTCATAGGTTCATCCACTCCAGCAATGCCGTTCAGGTTAATCTGGGTCCCATCAAAATAATAGGCCGCTCTGTCCACTTCATCTGTTTTGGCATTATTCCTGTTATTGGCGCCAGTCATCAAATCAATCAAGTATGCCCCTTCGGTAGTTAAATCATCAGGAAAACTTCCTGTAAAAAACTGGTTCAACAAGTTTGTATCCCCTGTCAAAACAACAGCAGGTGGGTGATACTGCATTGACTCAGATTGTAAAGAAATCCCGTTCTGGGCTGCAGCAATTGCACTGCTATAATCCCCAACCTCAAGATACAAACGGGCTTTAAGCGAATATGCTGCTTTGATCCAGTTGGTGGAGTTTCCTCCAAAGAACAAATCTTCAGAGATTCCCCCTCCTGTACCAGCAGCTTGCAAGTTGGCTATGGCTTCATCCAGTAAACTCTGTACACTGCCATAAACCGCAATTTGACCATCGTAGGTTGGAGTTGGAATCTCGGCATTTACAGCATCGGTAAAAGGAACATCTCCAAACATACTGGCCGCCGTACCCAAGGCATGTGCTTCCAAAACCCTGGAGGCTCCAAAGAAAAAATCCTTATTTGTCACCGGAATTCCGCTTCGCAGTTCCCTGGCTTGTTGTACAACTCCAACATAAATATTGAACCAAGGTGTATTGGAGTTGGTATTTCCATATTGATATTCTTGAATAGGTGCAAATCTTCCGCTTCCCACAAAATTTCCGGTCCACACGCCTGCTGCCCAATTTAAATATCCCAATTGCGCAGTAATATTGGCCAATTGCATTCCGGTAAACAGCGTCTGACCATCTACCTTACTAATGGTATTGGGGTCGTTGTCATTTATATCATCAACTATTTCTTGACATGCAAGAAAATTGAAAAGAATTACTATAACTGTAGCTATTTTAAATAATCTCATAACTCTTTTTTTTAAAACGTTAAACTCAAGTTGAACAAATAGGACTTGGTGGATGGATTTGTGTAATAATCCAATCCTCTTGAGTTCCCAACTCCGGCAAAATTCTTATCTGGATCATTGCCAATAACATCGGTCCAAAGCACTAGGTTTCTTCCAGTGAAACTCAGACTTAGATCAGATAGTTTTAATTTCTCAACAATCTTTTTGCTCAAAGAGTATGTAAGGGTCAATTCCCTTAAACGGGTCCAAGTTGCATCTTGAAGCCAAAGCTCGCTAAAGCCTCTGTTTCCAGCTCCATTTCCGCGATACCAGTTTTGTTCCAAAAGAACCGGCCCTGCGCCAAAATCGTATAGATTTCCCCTTACAACTTGTCCAGAAGTATAGGTGGCACCCGTTACATCGGTAATACCATCGGAGGGTATGGTAACTTTGTTACCAGATTCTTTACTGAAACCTCTTTGACTATTAATCTGGCGGGTCATATCGTAAAAATCACCTCCTTGTGAATGCTCAAACAGTACATTCAATGATAAATTTTTAAACCCTAGGTTAAATCCGAGTCCTCCAGTCCAATCTGGATTAGGGTCTCCGATGACATCATACTCAGGTGTCCCGACAGGAAATCCATTGGCATCCAATTCTATGCTACCATCTGCATTGCGCGGTAATTTTCCTCCGAAAATTGCACCCATCTGATAACCTACGGCAGCCACAGAATCACCAGTACCAAAACCGGTTAGGCGCTGTACATCTGCCCCAGCCAAACTAGTGACCTCATTTTTGTTTGTCGCAAAATTACCATAGGGCGTGAACGTCCAGTTGTTACTATCCCTTAAAAAATTTGCGCTGAATTCAAATTCAAATCCTCGGTTTTTCATAGAAGCCCCGTTGGTATAAATACTGGAGAAACCACTTGAAGGCGACCTATCCAAGGTCAACAATATATCCTCAATGTCGTTGGTGTAATAAGTGAAACTGGTATTCAACATATTATCAAAAAACCGTAACTCAAGCCCTCCTTCAATTTCTGTTTTTATCTCAGGCCTTAAATTGGCATTCCCCAATCGGTTGTCCAATCTAAATCCACCACCATGATTTGTAGAGGAAAGATTTCCAAAAATTCCATTACTATAGGTAAAATCACCCTCATAGTTTGTTGAGCTTCTATAAATGGCAGGTTGAATACCCACTTTACCCCAGCTCAACCTCGCTTTTGCAAAGCTGATAAAGCTTTCTTCAGAGAAAAATCCAGCGTCTGAAAATTGCCAAGCAACGCTGGCAGATGGATAAAAGAACGGATCTTTTATAGTTGAAGCAGCTTCAACTGTACCAGAAAGATCAATATATAATTGGTCGTACAGTCCAAAATTTGCTGTGGCAAAACCTCTATTAGATCTTCTGTGGCTTATAAAATTATCTCCCTGGATAATCCTGGAATTGTCCAGCGTATAGATTTCATCGTTCACAATAAAGTCGCTACCAATAGTGGTCTCCCTATTGAACTTTCTATCATTTATATTCCACCCCAAAATATAGGAAGAGGTAATATTTTCGGTCAGATTTGTATCATACTTTGCTATGGCATCGAAATTTAATTCTGTGGCGCCGATACTTTCAAAAGTCAGGTTTCCTTCCAATCTTGGAATAAGACCAGTTCTTGCAGACCCTCGCGGGTATAAATAGGTTCTATCATCACTATAGGTATCCACACCTCCCCTAAGTTTAATGTTCAATCCATCTACAGGATAAACATCAATCTCAGCAGAGTAAATATGCCTGTTTACAATGTTTGGAGCTTTTTGTTCATTGGTAGTCCACAATGGATTGTTATACCTTGGCCGTTCCGTTTCCCCAATTGGGTTTCGGTAAGATCTATGTCTACCACTAAATTCTGCACCGGTATCACTTACATAGGTTCCTGTATAATCCTCAATATTGAAGTCGGAAATATTTCTGTAAAATCCGAGCAACAATCCAGCAGTATTTGAGTTCTGCTGAATTCTGTTTGCGCTTATCCTGGAATATTTCCCTTTAAGTTTAAGGTTGATGTATTCATTGAATTTGTGCGAAGCGCTTAGATTTACCGTATGGCGTCTGTAATCATTGTTTCTAATGATTCCCTCTTGATCCGTATTTCCCAAACTGAAGAAAATATTGCTCTTTTCATCACCCCCGCTTATACTAACAGACTGCTCCAACAAAATACCTGTTCTGAACACCTGGTCGAAGTTTTCGTCCAAAAAGGTTTCCCTGGAGTTTTTGCCTCCATGCAGATTATCAGTTGTTCCATCAGCAATGGGATAATATGTTCTACCCGTTTGGTCTCCTATAAAAAAGCCGCCTGAAGTATCGAAGGTATCTTCACCACCTGTCCTTGTTGATATTTCATCTCCCCATCCATGTAGATAGCCGTATCTATACCTACCGCTAAGTCCTTGCCCATAATTTGATTGCAAAGGTGCTATAGCGTTCACTTCATCCAAGGATATGGAAGTTTTTAGGTTGACCCTAAACCCTCTTTTCCCTGATTTCGTTGTTATGATAACCACACCGTTCGATGCTCTTGACCCCCATAATGCAGCTGCAGAAGCTCCTTTAAGCACTTGCAGCGTCTCAATGTCGTTGGGGTTGATATCGTTTAAACGCGATTGCTGGGATGTACCATTACCAGTAGCACTGCTTGCACCTCCTTGGGTACTGCTGTTACTTATCGGGATTCCGTCTACGATGATTAAAGGTTGGGTACTCCCAAAAATGGTATTTGCCCCACGAATCCTAATATTGGAACCTGAGCCGGGATCGCCATTGGACCTGGTTATATTAACACCGGCCATTTTACCTTGAATTGCGTTTGCCACCGATGTCTCTCCTGATCGCACCAAAGCTTCTGGTTTTACACTTGAGACCGCACTTCCTAATTTATCTGTACGTACCTCAAAACCCAAAGCCGTTACCACCACCTCATCCAGGGCTTGGGCATCTTCCTTTAAAACCACATTGATGGTAGTTTGTCCATTAACGGGAACCTCCATGGAGGCATAACCGATATAGCTAAAAACCAAAATGGCATTCCCATCGTCTACTTCCAAAGTGTAATTACCGTCAAAGTCCGATGTGGTTCCATTTGTTGTGCCTTTAACGACAACACTTGCTCCTGGCAATGGGCCGGTATCATCTGTAATTGTTCCCGAAACTGCCATTTGCACTCCCTTTACAGAAGCTTTTTTGGACTGTTTCGCGCTTTTTTTCAAGACAACTTGCCTACCATTTATATGGTAGTCAATATAATTTGGTTTAAAGTGCTGCTCCAAAGTGGCATCAATTGTCTCATTCTTGATATTAAAATCCCCCTTTTTCTTGTTCAAGGCAGGCAGCAAATCCTCTCCATACATAAAAACAAACTCACTTTGCCCCTCAATGCTATAAATGATATCCAGTAGCGTGGCATCTTTTAGGTTGACTTTTAACTTTGTCTTTTGTGAGTAAGAGTCAGTGTAAGAATAAAGTGTGAAGAGCAATAAAAATAGTGTCAGAAACCTCATCACTTTTTTGATTTTGTCCATAAAATCGCCTGAACGACCATACGGAAACCCCTTTTTTTCCATAATTTAGTTAGTTGTTAGTTTTAACAATTCCTGTTTTTACAGGTTACCCGCCAGAGCATGGTACGAACATGCTCTGGTTTTTTATTTGGTTATCAAATATTCATTGATTCCAGTTTTTTCATATTTAGCTGATGCTGACATGGCCAAATTTTCCATGGTCTTTTCAACTGAATCATTAAGATCCAGTTTACCAGCTAGTTTAAATTGTTGATTAATGTCTTCTGCCAGGCTTATTTTAATATTATAGTAAGTCTCCACCCGTTCCACAATATCCTGCAACGGTTCTCCCCTAAATATCAAAAGTCCTTCAATCCAAGAAATATAAATTTCGGTATCAACCTTCATTCTGTTTTGGACAACTTTGGCTGATACGCTCCATTCTGCAAGCTCTCCCGGTTTCATAATAGTTTTGTCTTCCTTACCAAACAAGGTGTTTTTGGTTTGTTTTACCAAATGGACTTCTCCTTCTGCCAAAACAGTGGTCACCTTATCGTTTTTGCTATAAGAATTTACGTTGAACTTGGTTCCAACGGCAGTAATGGAAAACTCATCATCCTTTAACACCCTTACCGTAAAAGGTTTGTTCACATTGGATTCCACTTCAAAAAAGGCTTCGCCATCCAAATAGACCTCCCGCGAATTTCCAATGAACTTTTTTGGAAAAACCAATCTAGATCCTGAATTCACATGTACAATTGACCCATCGCTCAATGTAATCTTGCTGTGCTTGCCAAACGGAACTATCAACTGGTTCATTTGAGGCACTCCAGAGGTATCTTCACCACCAATGTCTAAAGTATCTTTGTTGTTGATAACCAGATTGTCGCTACCGGAATAGTTGATATTAGACCTTTTTTGGTCTATCGCAATTTCTTGGTCATCCTCTAGTATCAGTTTTGTATCTGTTGCTGAATCGATGGAAACCTGCAATAGCGATTCTATATTTGGTCTTTCATTCTTATCTCGGCTCGTAGTCAGATAAATGGCTGTTCCCACAACAATCGCCAGAACTGCAGCATATTTGAATATGCTAAGATAGATTGGACCACGTCTAGACTCCTTATTACCTACCTTTTCATAAATCTTATCAAGAATCTCGCGCTTTTCGTGCTGTGAAAGCTTTTCATTGCTTGCCCCTAAAGTTCCAAGGCAATCCCTTAAAATTTGGATTTTTGCTCCCTCTTCAGGGTTTTCTTTTATGTAGTTCTCCCAATAGGCGTTTTTTTCATTGGTTGGATGGGCAATCCAATCCACAAATTTTTCGTCATCAAGATATTTGGTAAAATCGTCCAATTCAATGCTATTTGTTCTATAGGGACAGAAGTTTTCATTTTGTGGACACTTTTTTTAAGTTTTTTTTCACTTTTAAACACAATACGCTCAAAATCAATGTATTGTATTTTAAAAATCTTTAAAACTAAATTGATCAAAAAAGAAGGCAATGCTAAAAAATCTTTAGCATGGAATAAAACAGGACTATGCCCTTGTAATCATCAAAGGCTTTACTGTTCCTAAGCTTTTTAACCGCCCTGTATACCTGTTTTCTAACCGAGGAATGGTCAATTTTTACAATTTCAGAAATCTCTTCATAGCCCAGCCCCACGCTAAAGCGCAAATACATGATCTCTTTTTGTTTTGGTGTCAGGGAATCCAATGCTTCATTCACCAGATTACGCTTTTCTTCATCCAATTCTGATAGGATTCTTTTGTCCTCGAAGTTATAGCCCGCACTAACACTAAATCCAGGCTGTTCGTGAAGTTTTGTCTTTTTTCTTTCCTTTTTCTTTTTCTTAAATATGGTGTGCTTTAGCGCCTTAAGAATATAAAACTTGATATTGTTGGGTTCGGATATGGCGTTTCGATGTTCAAAAATGTCTATAAACACTTCTTGGATGCTGTCCTTTACCAATTCTTTATCAGAATCTAGCTTCAAACCATAGGCATACATATCATCAATACATGACTTATACACCGATTCGAATGCAGTCTTATCTCCAGCTTTAAATTTTGACCATAAATTGCCCTGATCCATAGATAATCTAGTGCATGTTTGAGCCCACACCTGCTCTTACCTTAGGTTGAATATAAACAAACTTAAAAAAATATATTTAAGCTTTGTTCATGAACATCCATAGACGGAATTTAGAATTTATGGTTGTGTAAGCACATATTATTTCAATATTTAAAAACCGGTTTATACTTAATTGATCTCATAAAAATATAGGGCTCAGAGGATTGACCAACTACTGCCCTACAACAATCCCTGCCACCATATCTTCAATGAGTGTGTTGACCTTCTTTAACCCTTCACTTATTTTGGAAGCATGATACTCATACTTCTTTGTGTCAAACTTTAATTTAGTAATAGGAAGATCCCTTACCCTTTTAAAGGCACTCGGTGTTCCAAGTTCACTTTTGAGGGCACTTGTCAATTTTTCCATTTCCTCTGTGGCCAACCTTCCTTTTATTTCCTTGTTGGGCCCAATTGCCCTTACATTTTTATAGGTGAAGTTTCCATCCGGATAAACCATAAAATCATAAACCGGACATCTTCCCAAACAAGGACCCTTGGAATACTGAAGTAACGGTTCTCCTTGAGGAATGGCTGATGTTCCCTCGCCAGATTTACAAGCAAACAATGTAAAAACCAAAATCATATATATTTTTTTCATAATTGAATCTTTTTGTAATAAAGCCCCTTGAACTTGGTCAAGGGGCATTGAATTCTTTATTATCACCCGGCCTTTTTATGGGTGCAGCCCTTTTTGGGGTGTCCAATTGTTTTTGCCTTTTTCCAAGAACCTGCAACTGGCAGGTAACTTCTACCTTTGGCAGATGCCATGTTGTTTCGGATAAAATCTCTGAAGGATATCAGTTCCGGATGATCGTACATGAGTTGAATCTTTTGCTCGGCAATGGAATTACCATTGGGACCTCCTTTTCTGGTCACAAAAGTGGCAAATACCTCAGCAATGTCCTCACCCGGATTTGTGGATGCATAAGCAGTTACGTAGCGCTCCTTATGTTTTTGATAGAACTGTTCCATTTTATCTTCATTTTCCTGAGCCGACTCAAACTCGCTCCATATATCTGCCCAGTATCGAGTTTGCAGCTTATTGATGTACGAATCGGTCTTTGCACAGCCTTCCCCAGTAAAGTAGTTTTTACAATCGCTTTGGGAAATAGAGACATTCACTTGGTCAATATCCAAGGTTAAAATATGTCCAAACTCATGGATTATGGTATAGGCCAGTTCTCCCCCGGCATTAAAACCACCTTCGTATGCAAAATCTATGGCTATGCCCATTTGCCATTTAGACAGGTCATTTTCAGTGGGAAACACATATCCGGCCGTTCCACTACTCTCCCCTGAGAATATCATAAATTCACTCATTTTGGAAAGATAGCTGGTCGGGACAATCTTCTTTACCAACTCCCAAACTTCTTGATGTTTATTGGTGTCTTTTTGAAGTTCCAGATCGGTTCCCGATACCTTATAGTCCGTTTGTTTTGTAATGTTGGCACCGTCAACCTTATATAAGGTTATTTCCCCCTCTTCACCATCCGTTCCCGAATTATCTCCCTGGTCTCCATTATTATCACCATCAGAGTTGTCGTTGCCATTGTTATCTACATTGTCATCTCCTCCGGAATTATCATTGCCATCCGTGCCTGTAGTATCCGCAACGGAATCGCCATTTATAAGAACATCATCCTTCTCACAGGATTGAATGGTGAGTATAGCAAAGAATAGTAATAAAATCCATTTTAGTTGTTGCAGCCTTTTCATAAATAAAATCTTTAATTGAACATTGTTTAACACCACAACAGGCAACTTTTGGAGTACCCTATTTTTTTTCAGAATTTTTCGATAACCCTCCGGACAAAAAAAACTACCATTAAAAAAATAGGGTATGTGCAGACCTTCCTGTTGTATCATCAACAAGGGGAAATCCGGAATAATGGAAAAATGATGGGAATAACCTTTTTGAAATAATTAGTTTTGAAATACAAACCTTATTTCAAAATATGGGATTTGAGCATAAATCCGTTTGTGACGAAAACACTTTTAAGAAGATATTTGATGATCATTCCGAAGTGATTCGAAATTTCATCTATTACAAATGCAAAGACATGCAGCAGGCAGAAGATCTAACTCAGGATGCCTTTGTAAAACTTTGGAAGAATTGCAAGAAAGTGGTCTTTAGCAAAGCAAAGTCGTTTGTAATGAAAGTTGCTCAAAATGCATTTTACAATGAAGCTGCCCATGAAAAAGTGGTTTTGAAATACAATTCGACCGTTTCCATTAAAAAGATGTTTACAGAAAGTCCTGATTTTTTAATGGAAGAGCAAGAATTCATGGAAAAATTACAACGCAGCATTTCCAGTCTTCCTGAAAAGGAAAGGATAGTGTTTTTATTGAGCAGAAAAGATAAAAAAACATATCGGGAAATTGCTGAAATCGTAGGCATTACCCAAAAAGCGGTAGAGCGTCGCATGCATCTTGCGCTGTTAAAGCTTAGGGAAAAGATAGGAAGGTCCATTTAAGACAAAAAAATGGAAGAATTGAATAACATAGATGATTTTTTGGCCAAATGGGCAAGTGGGGAACTGTCCGATGCTGAAAAGAAAACTTTTGAACAATCAGAAGAGTATGTGTACTACAAAGCTATTCTGGAGGGAACAGAGGCATTGGATGTGCCATCTTATAAAAAAGAAGACCTGTACCTAAAGGTACAGCAGCAAAGAGAAAACAGTGGAAAGGTTGTTACGCTTATTCCCAAATGGGTGTATGCCACCGCTGCAGCAATTGCAGTATTGCTTTTTGGATACATATGGTTTGCCGGTACCACGGTTGATTACACAACAGGCTTTGGAGAACAGTTGACCGCCCAACTCCCTGATAATTCCGAAATCATACTCAATTCAAACTCCGCTCTATCTTATATAAAAGAAGATTGGAAAAACGGAGACAGAACAGTGAATTTAAAAGGAGAAGCTTTCTTTATAGTACAGAAAGGGTCAGATTTTAAGGTTGAAACGACCAATGGCAATGTGACCGTATTAGGAACCGAATTCACCGTAAATTCCGGCGACCGTGTTTTTCAAGTTATTTGTTATGAAGGAAAAGTAGAGGTAACTAATAATGATCTTACCCAAGTATTACATCAAGGAGATGCGTTGAGAATTTATGGGGCAACTGTTGAGCATTGGAAATTGTCAGATGCAAAACCTACTTGGATACAAGGTGAGAGCAATTTTACCAATGCTCCCCTATCACAGGTCATCAAAGCTCTTGAAAATCAGTTTGAAATCTCCATCAATGCAGAAAATGTGGACACGGATGCGCGATTTACAGGAAGTTTTACCCACGGAGACCTAAATGCCGCCTTACGAATTGTTTTTGAGTCCATGGATATTACATATACTTTTACCAACAAGAATACCGTTATTCTTGTTGAGAAGTAGATGAAAAACCTTTTTGTTTCTTTTTTTTTCCTACTGTGCATTGCTGCATCCGCCCAAGAAGCCGTGCATTCGTTCACGTTCAATAATGTTCCTTTATCGCAGGCCCTTGACCAAGTGGCCAAAACTTTCGATATTAAATTCTCTTACAAGGCCATATTGGTCAAAAACAAACATGTTACCCTAAATATTGATAATGCGATTCTTAAAAAGGCTATTGGGGATTTGGCCAATTCTGCCGGACTTACCTTTGAGAGAGTCAATGAACGTTATTATATTTTAAAGGGACAAACACACGTTTTTTGCGGTTATCTAAAGGACAAAGCTGATGGTCTTGCCATAGTTGGTGCCACCGTGGCAAATACCAAAAAGAAAACTGGAATAATTACCAATAACAATGGTTTTTTTAAACTGGAAAACGTAGGTGAAACCGATACTCTTTCCATTTCATATTTGGGATATGGAACACTTGTTCTACCGGGCAGTGCTGTCAACAAAGATGATTGTACCCTTTTGGAATTATCCGCCAATGCCGAAACTCTTCAAGAAGTCGTGGTCAAGGAGTATTTGGCTCGGGGGATATCCAAAAACCAAGACGGATCCATACAAATTGCTCCCAATAACCAGGATATCCTTTCAGGACTGCCCGAACCTGATGTGCTTCAAAGCACCCAATTGCTGCCTGGAATTGAAAGCCCCAATGAAACGGCATCAGGACTGTACATAAGAGGTGGTACTCCCGATCAAAACCTTATTCTGTGGGATGGCATCAAAATGTACAATTCCGATCACTTTTTTGGTATGTTATCGGCATTCAATCCGTACATTGTCAAAAATGTAAAAGTGTACCGTAGTGGCGCCCTTCCGGAATATGGAGATAGGGTCTCCGGAGTATTGGATATCAATACAGATGATACCGTCGCGGACATGGCTCAAGGTGGTATCGGATTTAACATGACACATGGGGACGCTTTCCTTAAAATTCCCCTAACCAAACAATTTGGAGTTCAGGTATCTGCAAGGAGAGCGTTTACTGACCTCTTTGACTCCCCTACTTTTGGCAAATTTACAGACAAAGCATTCCAGAATACCAGCATTCGGAGAAATCAAGAAGTATTTGAACCGGAGTTTACTGAAAGTACCCAATCCTTTTATTTTACGGACATAACCCTAAAGACCATTTGGGATGTCTCGGAAAAAGATAAAATAATGGTTTCAGGACTTTCCACAAGGAACAAATTGGACTATTCTTTTGCGGACACTGAATTTACAGATGCTTCCAGTGACAAGCTTAACATCAAAAACTATGGGGCCAATGCCACTTGGAGTAGCATCTGGAACAGCAAAACTTCTTCAGAGTTGCAGCTGTACCATTCTGCATATGATTTCAGTTATGATGGACGAAACGAATACTTTGGATCGGAACTAATCACTTCTAAAAGAAACACTATCAAGGAAACTGGGTTTTCATTCAAAATGGATTGGGAAATCAATGAGAAATGGTCGCTATCCAATGGTTATCAATTTTTTAATAATCGAGTTGATTTTCTGTTGCAACAGGATGATTTATCCGAAACTGACAAAGTTGATAATCCAACCCATACGTTATTTCAAAATCTGGTCTATCAGTTTGGAAAAAGTTATGTCCAGATGGGACTTCGAACTTCCTATTATTCAGAATTGCAACGTTTTCTTGCTGAACCACGGCTTTATGCCGAACAAAAAATTGGAGATAATTTTAGATTAAAAGGGTCGGCAGAAGTCAGGGGGCAGGCCATTAGCCAAATTCTGGAGTTTGCCACCCAAGATTTTGGACTGGAAAACCAAATTTGGGCTTTGGCCAACGGTAATGATATTCCGTTGCTTGAAAGTTATCAGTTCTCCACGGGGCTTTTATGGTACAAAAAAGGATGGAGCATGGATTTTGAGGCATATCATAAAACCATCAATGGGATTACCTCTTTTACAAGGGGTTTTGAGTCCGTTGATGCCAATTTTACCGAAGGAAAAAGTACTACCAAAGGAATAGACCTGTTTATAAAAAAGAAATGGAACAATTATTCCTCCTGGTTAGGGTATACGGTTTCCAACACCGACTTCAAGTTTTCCGAACTCAATATGGGAAATGCTTTTAAGGGCAACAACAACATTGGGCATTCCCTCACTTGGTCTCATTTTTATACTTGGAGAAATCTTCAATTTTCATTGGGGTGGAAATATAGAACGGGGATTCCGTTTACCGAAGCTATTGGGACAATTGGGGAAGGTGATGATATCCAAATTCAGTATGGAGCCATCAACGCCAAAACATTACCAGACTATCATCGTTTGGACTTTTCATTGATTTACGATTTTGTGCTATCCAAAAAAGAAAATCCAGTTACCGCCAAAATTGGTCTTTCCGTTCAAAACATTTATGGCCAAAAGAACATTCTGAATAGGAATTTTGGGTTGTTTCAGATAACCGATCAGCAAAACAACAGCACAATAGAGCTGCAGGAAATAACAAGGTATTCTTTGGGTACTACGCCCAATTTTGTTTTTAGGGTGAGCTTTTAAAAAACAGATATTTTAAATTGGTCATAGATCAATGTAACCCAAAAAAACATTTGTTCATAATGGAGTTCATCCGTAGGTGTTTTCAAAATTAAAATGAACTGACATATCCAATAGGGCAATTGTTTTGAGATTGATAACTAGGTTTCGCTAACTTGCAATTATTTATCATGCTTTTTGATCATTTCTTAAAACTGTATTCTCAGGAAAATGTTTTATAACTTAAGTTAAAGTTCTATGATTTTTCTCATCGTTGTTGGCTTAAGCATTCTAGCAATATTCCTGTTGTTCATCTTACCCAAAAAAGACAAGGTTTTGAGCGATTATTACTTGATTGCGATTATTTTCTTTTTTGCAGGAATACTTGGTACCCACATCATAATGGAAAAATGGCTTTCTATTGAGGCCTATCTAATAAGTTTGTTTTTTAACACCTACTATTTTCCAGTCCTGATGATCTATGGACTAATTTTATTGAGTGGTAATAATAAGTTCAATAAACAGTGGTTGTGGATTTATGGCTATCCGATCGTTTATACCATTTTTATACTTCTTGATGTTTTGGTATTAAACGACTATGGCTCCCCAGTAGCTGTTCAGAAGTTATTTACAGAACCATCAAAATATCAGCTATTCTTTTATTTGACGCAGTATATCTATGTCATAGTTCTTTTAATATGGCTTTGGAAAAAACTTAAAGCATATACTTTGGAAATCAAGAGCCGTTATTCAACCATTGAACATATCAACTTAAATTGGTTTCGTTTTTTTATCCTTTCTTTTTTGTGCCTTAGTAGTATAGGTCTTGTAATTTTCACAAGTTTCAGTGCCGGTATAATCAAAAACATAGAAATTCCCTTTGGCATTGAATACATGATCTTCATAATTCTATTGTTTTACCTATGCTACAATGGAATAAAACAATACTCTTTAGCCTCAGTAAGGAACAATGACGAAATAATATTGGTTTCTGGTTCACGAAAAAATGTTTTGGTAACCGAGAAGTATCAATCATCAAGTTTGACCAAAGAAAATATCGACACTTATTTCAAAGAAATAGTACAATTGTTTGATCAGGAGAAATTGTTTCTTGAGCCACAGTTCAAAATTGAAGAAATAGCCCAAAGACTCAATATTTCTGTCCATAAAGTTTCACAAATCATCAACTCCAAGTCCAATAAAACATTCTTTGACTTTGTAAACCGCTATCGCGTAGAACATTTCAAAAAACTGCTGTCCGATCCCAATAATCATAAATTTACAATTCTATCTATGGGAATTGAAAGCGGTTTCAATTCAAAAGCTTCAATGAACAGGGTCTTTAAAAATTTTGTTGGGCAATCCCCAAAAGAGTTTCAGCAAAACCAATCACCACGTACCATTTAATAAATTGGGCTCAATCCTGAAGTAACAATTAGGTCTCAGGTTATCGCATGAGGCATTTTATTGGTTGAGACGCTTCACATTTGTATCTGTAACATTCGATTTCAATATCGAACAAAAAACTGATACCATGCTAATTCAAAACACCAGTACCAACCTCAAATTGTATTTCATTGCTCCATTTGTATTGTTCTTTATGTCCTGCAGTAATGATGACAACGATGTTTCAATACCTACAGAAAAAGACCTTACAACCACTCTTACAGAATATTTAGACCAGAACCAATCCGATTCTGATCCTGGATTAAGCATATTGATCAAGTACCAGGGAGAAATTTTGTATCAAAATCACAAAGGGCTTGCCAGATTAGAAGGCAATCATGCTATAAATCAGCACACAGGTTTTAGAATAGGTTCGATAACCAAGACCATAACGGCAATTTCTATAATGAAATTGGTGGAACAAAACCAAATTTCATTAGAGGATAGACTGCTTGACATTCTACCAGATTTACCCAACTCTTTTACAAATATCACGATAGCACATCTGTTATCACATCGGTCTGGTCTATTGGATTATATAGACGATAACAACAATCTATCTTCCCTTGATGGTGTCACTATTTCCCAAATTCCGTCCATTATCCCTGGTTCTGGGTTGGGCAACCTTTTATTTGAGCCCGGTTCTGAAGGTGAATACTCAAATACAGGCTATGTTTTTCTTGCGCTGGTCATTGAAGAAGTTAGTGGTATGTCGTACCCTGATTTCCTTAAGGAAAATATTTTTGAGCCCATAGGAATGATCAATACTTTTGTAATTTACGAGGATGAACACTTAGGAGATGTCAATGCTAATTATGCACTATCCTTTGGTAATTCAATAAAGGTATTGGGGTTTGATTCATTGATTTATGGAGGTAGTGGTGTGGTGAGTTCAACCCACGACCTTAACCTATTTACTGAAGCACTTTTGAATTTTGACATAATCACAGAACAAAGTCTTAATACTATGACGGCAACACAAGGGCCTGTGGAAGAAATAGCGGATTACGGCTATGGTTGGATGACTGGAACAGGAAAATATTGGCATACCGATGAATTATCCGACCCCAATGATTTTTGGCATTCCGGAGGTTTTGATGGATATCGTTCGGTTTTATCAATCAACCCTGATCTAGACCTACAAGTCATCATTTTAACTAATAATGGGGATAAAAGTCAGGCAATTATGTGGGAAATAATGCGTCTAACCAGAACCCATATAAAAAGTAATAGTTAATCTTATCAAAAAACAACTAGTACCTCATTGTCTTTTTCAAAACGGGCGTATCTTTTGATTTCTAATATTCTTAGTCACTTTTAATTACTCAAAAAAATTTAGAAACAATCAAATATGATATTAGTAGTTACCTGCATTAAATTAAAATCTCCTTGGATGTTTTTTTCTTTGTCCATGAAAGCTATGCGCGTAGTCCATCAAATAAAGGGCTCTTCGTGTATAGGGCTCAAAAAAAGAGGTTTTTGGACAGAACACTATACCATGACCCTTTGGCCCAATAAAGAGGAAATGAATAAATTTTCCAGGAGTGGCAATCATTTAGCCGCTGTAAAAAAAACCAGCTCAATTGCCAAGGAAGTAAGAACCCTGACCATAGATGCAAATGAGTTTCCTAAATGGGGAGTAGCTAAAACCTTGCTGAAAGAAAAGGGCAAAATATTGAAGTATGAATAGTCTGTTGTATATCATTTCATTAGTTGGGGTCACTGTACAAGTTTTGCTCAAAAGACTATTGGGCTATAAAAAATATCCTAATTGGTCCGTCAAAACAGAAATCATTTGGGCCACATCACGTATGACCCTTCTCGCTTCGAACAAATATGGTTTATTATGGTTGAAAAGAATATCACAAAAGTTTATGCCAAAACCTACTTTGAAAAAGCAAATCAACATAGATCATAATTCAATAAAAGGCATCAACTATATAAAAGTTACCCCACATGCTATTGCAGATTCCAATAAAACAGTTGTTTACTTTAATGGTGGCGGATACACCCTGGGCTCTCCGGAAGCTTCTCTGGAATTCATAACTAGACTCAGCATTGCCCTAAAAACGGTGATATTAATCCCTGAGTACCCTACGGCGCCAGAAGCAGAATATCCAAAAGCTCAAATAGCCTGTTTAAATTTTGTAAGGGAAATCATGAAAGACTGTGACAACTTAATACTTGCAGGTGATTCGGCGGGGGCGGCTCTGGCACTATCAACTTTCAAAAATCTCAATACAACCGAAAGGAAAAATATCCATGGCACGGTACTTATATCACCTTGGGTAGATCCTCTTTCTGAAATTGGATCAATAAACTATAATAATGACAATGATATTGGAGATCGAACTTTTGTAACCAATTGTTATAAACTCTATTTAGGAAATAAGATGGAAAGTTCCGATTACCCTATGTCATTCAATGTGGATAACATACCACAGCTTCCAAAAACCTTTATTGGTGTAGGTAGTGCCGAAATTTTACTAGATCAAACTGAGGCTCTTAAAACCGAACTCATAAAAAATAGTACACCAACCCGTTACAAATTATATCCCAATATGTTCCATACATTTTGGAACTTTTCACCAACCATACCCGAAGCATCACAATTAATTGATGATATCTCCTCATGGATGACAAACGATTAAGCTATTCCAAAGCGAACCCAGCTGCATTTTGGACTGAAAATAAAAAAACGTTCAGGTAAACTTGAACGTTTTTATCGTAATTTTTGTGACCACGGTAGGATTCAAACCTACGACCGCTGGAGCCGAAATCCAGTGCTCTATTCAGCTGAGCTACGTGGCCATTATATTATTACTAACTTAGTTTTGCTCTAACTATGGTTGAAATGGTCTTTCCATCGGCCTGACCAGCCAATTCTTTGGAAACCAACCCCATTACCTTCCCCATATCCTGCATTCCAGATGCCCCAATGGAATCTATCGTTT
This sequence comes from Flagellimonas sp., assembly GCF_965222555.1. Classification (GTDB taxonomy): domain Bacteria; phylum Bacteroidota; class Bacteroidia; order Flavobacteriales; family Flavobacteriaceae; genus Flagellimonas. The sequence goes on from NZ_CBDCUG010000005.1 coordinate 170,889, forward strand.
GAACCACAACTTTTTCAATCTCTTCTTCCGTAAGCTGTTCGGGTAAAAACTTTTCAATAACTGCAACTTGTGCCAACTCCGGAGCCGCTAAATCATCTCTACCTTGCTCAGTAAAGATTGCTGCACTGTCCTTACGCTGTTTCACCAATTTTTGAACCAGTTTTACCTCATCGGCTTCCGAAAGCTCTCCACCACCACCTTTATCGGTCTTGGCCAACAAAATTGCAGATTTTATGGCTCGCAAGGATTCCAAAGCAACAGTATCCTTGGCTTTCATTGCCGATTTCATCTCTGTCATTATTTGTTCTTGCAAACTCATGTTGTCTTTATTTTGGGCTGCGAAGATAAAAAATAAACCCGAAAGTCTCTTAACTTACGGGTTTAGGTTTTCCATTAAAAATGGAGTCAATTTAAACACTACTAATCAACATTATCGTGCAAGAAGGAGTTATTGGATCGCAATTGCAAATCATCATTGCTGTCCTCGCTCAATGTTGTTCTGGAGACCTTCTGCTCTTGTGGTGTATCGTCCAAATCAACGCCTTGTCTTTTATATGCAGGCTGCTTCTCTATCTCATCAATACTATTTCTGCTGTTCTGAAATTTATAGTTGAAGTTTTTCAATTTTTTTCTGCGTTCATCCGCTCTATCTTTCAACAATTCATTGATGGAACTATTGAATGGGTCCACATTGCCACTGTTATCACCTTCCGCTTTAGCTTCAACTTTGATAGTTTTCTTTTCAAAAACCAGTTCATCTTCCACCAATTTGGGTTCGTGGGTCTCCGCAACGGATTTAGCGCCCGTTAATTGGGTCTCCAATTCCATGTACTCTTCCAAATTGTATCTGGTTTCACCCTCTTTTTTATATTCCAAAACAGGTTTTACCTCTACATATTCATTTACATCGATATCCTTCACATCTTCATCTAGGTCAAACGTAATGGTATGCTCTTTTTCTTCCTCTTCTTTGGAAGCATTTAACGGCATATCAAAAGTTAAGGCAAACTGATCTTCTGCAGCCTTTGGTGAGATTACCTCTGGATCTACCACCTCGATATCGTTTAGGATACTTTTGGCTTCTATAATCACAAAATCATCCTCAACATTTTCCGGTACCACTTCTTCATAGAAAACATTAAAGTTTCTGATATAATTTGTTGTAGGAATAAGATCAGATTCTTGTTGTTTTGGCTCAACCACTTCCTCTTCTTCCATTTCCAATGTATGCTTTACAATCATTGGTTCTGCCTCCACCGGAGTTTTTTCAACATTGATTTCCTGAACGGATGTTGTTTCAGGTGCCAATTCCTGCTCGGCGGTCTGTTCGTCTTCCAAGGTGTAAAACACCTTCTTGCTTTCCGTATTTACAATATGGTCTTGCTGATCAATGTTGAATCCAGTTGCAATAACGGTAACCGCAATGGCATCTCCCAGGTTTTCATCCTCACCGACACCCATAATGATATTGGCTCCATGTCCAGCTTCAATCTGAATGTAATCATTGATTTCACCAATCTCATCTATAGTGATTTCCTGCGTGCCGGAGACAATAAGCAACAACACATTTTTGGCGCCGTTAATTTTGTTATCATTCAACAGCGGAGAATCCAAGGCTTTCATAATGGCTTCACCTGCCCTTGCAGAGCCAGAAGCTGTAGAAGAGCCCATTATAGCCGTTCCACTATTGGAAAGCACTGTCTTGGCATCCCTAAGGTCAATGTTCTGCGTATAGTGATGTGTAATTACTTCTGCAATCCCCCTTGCTGCAGTTGCCAATACTTCATCTGCTTTTGAAAAACCGGCCTTAAACCCGAGGTTTCCGTATACTTCACGTAGTTTGTTGTTATTGATTACAATTAAAGAATCCACGTTGGAGCGTAACTTTTCAATCCCGGTTTGCGCTTGTTTGTTTCGCATAGCACCTTCAAACTGAAAAGGGATAGTAACAATTCCCACAGTTAGAACATCCATTTCCCGAGCTACTTTGGCAATAACGGGAGCTGCACCTGTCCCTGTTCCACCACCCATCCCGGCAGTAATAAAAACCATCTTTGTGGTATTTCCCAACATGGCCTTGAGGTCTTCCATACTCTCCAAAGCTGCCTGTTCACCAACCTCTGGATTAGCTCCAGCGCCAAGTCCTTCGGTCAGGGATACTCCTAACTGAATCTTGTTGGGAACTGCGCTGTTTTGCAAAGCCTGGGCATCTGTATTGCAGATTACAAAATCCACTCCGTTAATACCGGCCTGGAACATGTGGTTAATGGCATTGCTACCTCCGCCACCAACGCCAATTACTTTTATTACGTTGCTTTGGTTCTTTGGAAGGTCAAAAGAAATGTTGTCAAATTCGGTGCTCTTACTCATGACTGTTTTGTTACTATTAATGGGGTTATTATTCTGCATTGTCCAAAAAGTCCTTCAACTTCTCGGACCATTTATCAAAAATGGATTTTCTAGGTGCCGTTCGCGTACTTGTCGACTGACCTGCCACGCTTTCTTGTCCCACCAAAACCTCTTCTTCCTCCTGCTCCATTTCGCTTTCCAGCACATTATTGGTTTTGGTCTCCAAGGCGTTCATTAAAAGCCCTACAGCCGTAGCATATAATGGACTTGCTATCTCTTCATCGGAATCTCCGGCCAAATGTTCGTTGGGATACCCAATGCGCGTGTCCATCCCAGTGATATATTCCACCAATTGTTTTAAGTGTTTCAATTGGCTACCTCCACCGGTAAGTACAATTCCGGCAATAAGCTTCTTCTTTTGATCCTCGTGTCCGTAGTTCTTGATTTCCACGTACACCTGCTCCACTATCTCCACCACCCGGGCATGGATAATTTTGGATAGGTTCTTCAAGGTTATTTCCTTGGGCTCACGACCTCTTAAGCCAGGAATGGACACAATTTCATTGTCCTTGTTCTCCCCTGGCCAAGCAGACCCAAACTTAATTTTCAACAACTCGGCTTGCTTTTCAATAATGGAACAGCCTTCTTTGATATCTTCGGTTATAACATTTCCACCAAATGGGATTACAGAGGTATGACGGATTATGCCATCTTTAAAAATGGCCAAATCAGTGGTTCCACCACCTATATCTATCAAAGCAACACCAGCTTCCTTCTCTTCCTGACTCAAAACAGCTTCGGCGGATGCCAGCGGTTCCAAAGTGATATTCCCCAAATCCAATCCGGCACTTTTAATACATCTGCCAATATTTTTTATAGACGAAACCTGCCCCACTACCACATGAAAATTGGCTTCCAAACGTCCACCATACATTCCTTTGGGTTCTTTTATCTCAGATTGACCATCCACTTTATATTCTTGAGGCAGTACATGGATGATTTCCTCTCCTGGAAGCATCACCAATTTGTAAACCTGGTTGCAGAGTTTCTCCAAATCGTCATCATTGATGACCTCCTCAGAGTTTGGCCTGGTAATGTAATCACTATGCTGAAGGCTTCTGATATGTTGTCCAGCAATACCAACCACAACAGAGCCAATCTTTAACCCAGAATTCACCTCTGCTTGTTCCACAGCTTGTTGAATTGATGAAATGGTCTGGGTAATATTGTTGACCACTCCCCGGTGGACACCCAGACTTTTGGATTTCCCCGTTCCTAAAATCTCAATTTTTCCATACTCATTTTCCCTACCAATAATCGCTACGATCTTAGTAGTTCCAATATCCAAACCAACTGAATACTTACCCTGTTCCATACTTTATATTTTGGTGCAAACCACTTGATTGTTGAACTCCAAACTCACTGTTGCATATTTTTCCAAAGAATTGTCCTTGGATGCCTTGGCATAAAATGCCATAAAATTTTTAAACTTTTCATTGAGATTCTCCACTCCTCCCAAATTCACCACAAAGTTTTCCAACCTAAACTTGAGCTGATATTTTCCTTCTTCCTCAATATGTATTCCGATAACATTTTTCCTAAGAAAATCGTCCTCGTTGATGTAATTCAGAATAGTATAGGCATCCTCAAGGCTTTTTCCCGTGATTTTACCTGTAATTATGGGAACTCTTGCTGAATGATGCTTGGATAACGGCATACGTTCACCCAAATCATCCAAATAAAATTTGGAGATTCCCTCTATTCTCCCAATCGGTTTACGCTGAACAATCTTAGATATAAGTTCTCCATTTATAGTAAGATAGACTTGGGCGTTTTTCACCATAGCGTTGGACAGAATTACCTCCTCTATGGTATTCAAAGCTAGTTGTTCTTTTGCCCTATTTTTTACCGCTCCATATTTTTGTATTAACAATTTATTAACTGAGGCCTCGGTAAGATATAAGTTATTGTCTCCCAAAAATTTAATGGAAATATCACTCACTTTTTTGCTCTTGTTCCTATGGTCTGCAAAGCCATAAAGCCCAATTATGGCCACAGAAAGCAATGTCAATTTTATATAATCCCAATTAACTCGCATACGCCAATTCTTTTTTGAGTTTTGGTATTTCCAGTCCAATATCACCCGCCCCCATGGTCACCAAAACACCTGTTTTACAATTATTTATTTCATTTATTAGGTTTGATTTTGAAATCAATTTCTTTTTAGGGCCATCAATTTTATCCAATAACCAAGCTGATGTAATTCCTTCAATGGGTTCTTCCCGTGCCGGATAGATATCCAACAACAAAATGACATCAAATTTTGATAGACTTGCCGCAAAATCATCTGCAAAATCCTTTGTTCTTGAAAACAAATGGGGTTGAAAAACAGCAGTCACCAATTCGTTGGGATGCATTTCCTTTATTGCTTGGTGCACAGCACTTATTTCTGTAGGGTGATGCGCATAATCATCTATAAAAACAAAGTCCTTTTCCTTAATTTGATACGAAAACCTCCGTTGAACGCCTTTAAATGTCCCTAAAGCTTTGGCTAGGCGGTGGGGTGGGGATCCTATTTGCACCGCCATTGCAAAAGCAGCTAATCCATTGAGCAAATTGTGCCTTCCAGGTTTGTTGAAGCGAACTTGCTTCAAGACCTCCGAAGGCGTGATCAAATCAAATATGTAGGTACCATGTTCAATTGAAATGTTTTCTATGCTGTAATCAGAACCGTCTTGTATTCCAAAAGTGATTCCCTCAAGTGGCAAACCTTTTCTAACAAAGAGAGTTCCGTTTGGCTTTATCTTTTTTGTAAAATCCTTAAAGGATTGCTGTAATTCCGTATCAGTTCCATAAATATCCAAGTGATCGGCATCCATGGAAGTTATACAGGCCACGTTGGGCGACAATTGCAAAAAGGAACGATCAAACTCATCAGCCTCTACCACTGAGTAGTCTGTTCCCTCCAACACAAAATTGCTATTGAAATCTTCTGAAATACCTCCCAAAAACGCTGTTAACGGAGTGCCCGTTTCTTTAAGAATATGCGCTAGAATGCAAGATGTGGTGGTTTTACCATGAGTACCCGCCACGGCAAAACAGAATGTATCTTGGGTAACAATGCCCAATACCTCAGAACGTTTTTTTACTTCAAAACCATTATTTTGAAAAAATTGCAGTTGGGAATGGGATGAAGGCACCGCTGGAGTATAGACTATCAATGTATTTTCAACATTTTTGAAGGATTCAGGAATCAAATCCAAGCTATCTTTAAAATGGACAGCAATTCCATTTTCAATCAATTCATCCGTAATTGGAGTCTTGGTTTTGTCATAGCCCATTACCTGCTTTCCAACAAAATTGAAATAGCGTGCCAAGGCGGACATACCTATCCCACCGATACCGATGAAAAAAACGTTATGTATGTCCTTTAGATTCATTGTAATAATTTTTCTATTTCATCAACTATATGCTCTGTAGCCTTTGGCATTGCCATTTTTTTGATATTGCTCCCTAGGGATTCCTGCAACTTTTCAGAATTCATTACTTCCAAAAAAGTCGTTTCAAATTTTTCATCAAGCTCGTTTTCCTTCAATAGTATAGCCGCTTCTTTGGAAACTAATGCTTCGGCATTCTTGGTTTGATGATTCTCTGCAACATTGGGTGATGGAATAAATACTACCGGTTTGCCCACTAAACAGAGTTCTGAAACCGACCCCGCTCCTGCCCTGGATATGATAATATTGGCCGCCGCATATGCACAATCCATTCTATTTAGGAATGCCAGCACTTTTACGGATTCAGAATCATGTTTTTTATACTCATCGTGATAGAGCTTCCCACATTGCCAAATCAACTGTATTCCCTGTTCTTTAAAAAAACCAAGCTCTTTTTCAATCAATTGATTGATTCTTCTTGCCCCCAAGCTCCCACCTATAATCAAAATGGTTTTCTTGTTTGGGTCTAAGTCAAAAAATTGGATAGCTTCTTCTCTGCCTACTTTCAGATTCACTAAATCTGACCGTATTGGATTTCCCGTTTTTACAATTCTATCTTTCGGAAAAAAGCGTTCCATTCCATCATACGCCACACAAATGGCCTCTGCTTTACCCGCAAGGAGCTTATTTGTAATGCCAGCATAAGAGTTCTGTTCTTGAAGCACACACGGCACACTAGCCTTTTCGGCCATTTTTAATAATGGACCGCTGGCAAAGCCTCCGGTGCCAATGGCAACATCTGGCTTAAACTGCTTTACTATTTTACGTGCTCTTATCAAACTACTTATCACTTTAATCGGAAACATTAGATTCTTCAATGTCAGTTTCCGCTGTAATCCACTGATCCACAAGCCTTGTATTTTATAACCAGCCTGTGGCACTTTTTCCATTTCCATTTTATCCTTGGCTCCTACGAATAAAAATTCCGCTTTTGGATACCGTCGCTTTAGCTCATTGGCTATGGCTATCGCCGGATAAATATGTCCTCCCGTTCCTCCTCCAGAAAGTATAAACCTATAATTGCCCACTCAATACTTCTAAAGGATTGCTTTCATCTATATCTAAGGATTCCTCCTCTAAATTTTCTTTTTTATTGCTTGCGCTCAATACAATTCCAATAGCCATACAGGTCATCCAGATGGATGTCCCTCCCATACTGATCAATGGCAAGGGCTGCCCGGTAACCGGAAACAATTGTACCACTACCGCCATATTGATAAAAGCTTGAAAAACAATGGGCAAGCCCACGCCTATCACCAATAATTTTGAAAAAACCGTCTTGGCCGAATTTGCCACAACCACAATCCGGAACAGCAACAACAAATAGAAAAACAACAATGCTCCTCCACCTAAAAGTCCATATTCCTCAATAATGATGGCAAAAATGAAATCGGATGTGCTTTGCGAGAGCATGTTCTTAATCACGCTCTTACCAGCTCCTTTTCCAACGACTCCCCCTTCGGCAATGGCAATCTTTGCCAAAGTCAATTGGTGCAAATCATCTTTTCCAGCTTTTTCAGGACTCCAAAAAGTTTCTATTCTAGATTTCCATGTAGTGGCTCTTTGACCCGGTATCACCTCTGGAGTTTTGAACACCACAAACAAAAACATGGAAGCCAAAACAAGACCAACCCCAACAATACTGAACAAATATTTTAGAGGATATCCTCCCAAAAAGCACAACACCAATACTAAAAAACAAATGATGGCAGCCGTAGAAAAGTTTTCGGGCAAAATCAGCAGTACCACCAAAGCAGTAGGTAACCAAAGTGGCAGTATGCTTTCTTTAAATGTGATGGCCACATCCTTGATTTTGGTCAAATACCGAGCTATCCATATCATCAGTACCACCGACGCCAAGGTTGATGTTTGAAAATTTACCCCAACAAAGGGAATTTTTATCCATCGGTTTGCCGTAACTCCACCTATTTTTGTCTCCACGGTCAATGTGTACGCCAAAAGAATGAGTACAATGGGCAGTGCTATGATGGAAAGCCCTTTAAAATAATGTGTGGGTATACGGTGAACCGCATAGATAATTCCAAAGCCTAAAAACAGTAAGACTGCATGTTTTATCAAATGGCCTACGGTTGTTCCATCATCATTTACATAGACCAGATTAGTGCTGGCACTGTACACCGGTAAAAATGAGAAAAGTGCCAAAAGGGCCACTACACCCCAGATGGCTTTATCACCTTTCAAATTTTTAAAAACCGCTAACATTATTTACAAATTTTTTATTGCTGCTTTAAATTGATTCCCCCTATCCTCATAATTTTCAAAAAGGTCGAAACTGGCACATGCCGGTGACAACAAAACTGAATCTCCCCGTTCTGAAATTTTATAGGCCACTTTCACCGCTTCTTCCATGGAATAGGTCTCTACCATAGGCTCAATGACATTGCCAAAGGCATCTTTTAACTTGGAATTGTCCATTCCCAAACAAATAATGGCTTTGACCTTTTCCCTTACAATGGGCATCAATTCGGAATAATCATTTCCTTTATCCACCCCACCAACAATCCAAACAATGGGCTTTTTTATCCCATCCAAGGCGTAATAGGTTGCATTAACATTGGTTGCCTTGGAATCATTGATGTATTCCACATGATTTATTTTGAGCACCTTTTCCAATCTATGGGCAACTCCCTGAAAGTTTTGGATACTCTGACGAATGGTCTCCTTCCTCACATTTACCAATAGCGCTGCAAGGCTAGCTGCCATGGTGTTTTTTACATTGTGCTGCCCTTCCAAGGCCAAAATATCAGTACTCATTTCCAAGGTTTTATGTTCTATTTTTATTTTAATTGTATCGTTTTCGAGCCAAGCTCCCTGCTCTTGCTTTTCCTTTAATGAAAAAGGAACCAATTTGGATTGAATCGGGTGTTGTTGCAACCAATCTTCAATAACTTCATCATCGGCATCATAAATCAAGTAGTCATTTTCATCTTGGTTCATCGCAATGCGAAATTTTGAAGCTATGTAGTTTTCAAACTGATAATCATATCGGTCCAAATGATCCGGCGTGATATTCGTAAGGATTGCAACATGTGGTTTGAAATCCACAATACCATCCAACTGAAAACTGCTTATTTCAAGCACGTACTGGTCAAAATCCTGCTCTGCGACCATCTTAGCATAGCTATCACCAATATTCCCCGCCATTCCAACGTTTAATCCGCCATTTTTCAACACATGATGTGTTAACATGGTAGTTGTGGTCTTGCCGTTACTTCCCGTAATTCCTATCAGTGTAGCATCAGTATATTTGGATGCAAACTCAATCTCTGAAATTACTGGAACTCCTTTTTCCACCAACCTTTTTACAAGTGGCACCTTATCCGGAATTCCAGGGCTTTTCATAACTACATCGGCATTTAGAATCTTAGATTCTGTATGCTTACCAGACTCCCATTCAATCTCAAAATGTTCAAGAACTTTGCTGTACTCTTTTTTTATTTCTCCTTTGTCCGAGACAAAGACTTCAAATCCTTTTTGTTGCCCCAATATGGCCGTTCCCACTCCACTTTCTCCACCACCAAGAATCACCAAACGTGTCATCTACCTCACTTTTAGCGTCACTATACTGATAATGGCCAGCATAATTCCAATGATCCAAAACCGGGTCACTATTTTGCTCTCGTGATATAGTTTCTTTTGAAAATGATGGTGCAACGGTGCCATTAAGAATATTCGCTTGCCTTCACCATATTTCTTTTTGGTGTGTTTGAAATAACCCACTTGTAACATCACTGAAAGTGATTCCGCAAAGAAAATTCCACACAAAATGGGAATCAACAGTTCCTTTCTTACGATGATGGCTATAACTGCTATTACCCCGCCGATGGTCAAACTTCCCGTATCTCCCATAAAAATCTGGGCAGGAAAAGTGTTATACCACAAAAAACCTATCAATGCACCAACAAAGGCCGCTATAAAAACCAATAGCTCCCCAACTCTTGGGATATAAAATATGTCCAAATAATCTGAAAATTGGATGTTCCCCGATACCAATGCAAAGATTCCAAGCGTCAACACAATTATTGCCGAAGAACCGGCTGCAAGGCCATCAATTCCATCCGTAAGGTTTGCGCCATTGGAAACAGCTGTAACTATCAATATCACCACAGGGATAAAGATTAACCAAGCATACTCCTCCATTCCTTCCCCTGTCCAAGAAATCCAATCCGCATAATTCAGTTCGTTACCTTTTAGAAAGGGAACATTGGTCATCACCTCTTTCATTTCTTGACCAAACACCCTTTCTACCTTAAAGTTTTCAGTGATTCGTGTAGTATCTTTTTCTTTTATGGTGACCTCTGGATGAAAATAAAGGGTAGCGCCAACGATAAGCCCCAATACCACTTGTCCCATTATTTTGAATCTTCCTTTTAGTCCCTTTTTATCTTTTTTGAAGATTTTGATATAGTCATCGATGAAGCCAATAATACCCATCCAAATAGTGGTGACCACTAAGAGAATGATATAAATGTTTTTTATGTCAGCGAACAGTACCACTGGTAAAAGTGTGGACATTATAATGATAAGACCACCCATGGTGGGCGTTCCTGCTTTTTGCCGTTGTCCTTCCAGTCCCAAATCACGAATACTCTCTCCTATTTGTTTTTTTTGCAAGAATAGAATGATCCGCTTACCATAGACCATAGCAATCAACAGCGAGAACAAGACCGCCATTCCAGCCCTAAAGGTTTGGAACTGGAACAGTGATGCTCCTGGTAATTGATATTGTTTCTCTAAATATTCAAACAAGTAGTATAACATGGACTACATTATTTATTTAAGTTCGCCAAAGCCTCTTTTACCTCTTTAAAATCATCAAAATCCACCCTTTTCCCATTGGTTTCCTGATAGGTTTCATGTCCCTTTCCTGCCACCAAAATGATATCATTGGCCAAAGCCAATTTGCAAGCTGCCTTTATGGCCTGCTTTCTATTTTCAATGGAAAGCACTTTTTTCGTGTTTTGCGGCTCTACTCCCGCTTCCATTTCCTCAATAATTATAGAAGGAGACTCTGTTCTTGGGTTATCTGAGGTGAAAATGGCCTGATTGCTCATTTCTGAAGCGATATGACCCATAACCGGACGCTTAGACTTATCACGGTCACCACCACACCCCACTACGGTGATGACGTTTTCATTTCCAGTCCTCAATGCATTGATGGTAATCAACACATTTTTTAACGCGTCCGGAGTATGGGCATAATCAACAATTGCCGTTATTTTTTCTTTTGATATATAGTATTGAAACCTGCCATCAACGTTTTCCAATTCGCTGATAAGCTTCAAGGTTTCCATTTTTTCCAGCCCCAGAATATCTGCCGTTGCATAAATGGCGAGCAAATTATAAGCATTGAAATCTCCTATCAATTTGGACCAAATTTCATTGTCATCAATCTTCAGCAACTGGCCATTAAACTGTTTTTCTAAGATTTGCGCTCTATAATCAGCATACGTTTTGAGCGCATAGCTAACTTTTCTTGCCTTGGTGTTTTGCAACATCACCAAACCATTTTTATCATCAATATTGCTTAGCGCAAAAGCGGTTTTCGGAAGATTATCAAAAAGTTTTTTCTTGGTATCCCTATACTCTGCAAAGCTTTTATGGTAATCCAGATGATCATGGGATAAGTTGGTGAATATGGCTCCCTCAAAATGCAATCCTTCGGATCTCTTTTGATGGATTCCGTGAGAGCTCACTTCCATAAAACAATACTCCACTCCCTCTTCATTCATTTCAGAAAGATGACCGTTAATCGTCAACACATCGGGTGTAGTATGACTGGTAGTGTATTCTTTATCATCCACCAAAACCTTGATAGTGGAGATCAACCCTACCTTAAAACCTGCCTTCTTGAACAGATTATAAAGTAATGTGCTCACCGTGGTCTTGCCATTAGTACCTGTAATTCCAACCAATTTTAGGTTTTTGGAAGGATTATCGTAGTAATTGGCAGCAATAATGGCCAGAGCACTGTTACTATCCACTACCTTTAAATAGGTGACCCCATTGACCAATATTTCCGGGAATTCTTCACAAACAACAGCTTTGGCTCCAAGTTCTATGGCCTTTTGAATGTATTTGTGCCCATCTGTCACCAAACCTCTTATTGCCACAAAAACATCATCCAATTCAACTTTTCTAGAATCAAAATGAATCTGGTTTACCATTACATTGGTGTCCCCGTTTACCGCGGATAGTCTAACTCCATATAATATGTCCTTCAACAACTTCATGAAAGCTCCAGTACTATTTTTTTAACTTGATTGATTTCCGTCCCTTGAACAATGGATTGTTTTTTCACTTTTCCATTACCGTGAACCTCAACTTTAAGTCCAAGATTCTCTAACAATGAAACTGCATCCATTCCGCTCATCCCTTTTACATTAGGGACTTTGGTATATTTTTTTTGCGCTTGGGCAAAGTATTGTTCATATTTCTTTTCCAAAACCTCCCCATTCATGGCTTTCCCTTCAACTTCATCTACCGTTGGCGAGGTGGCATATATTTTTTGCGCCATGGATTTAAAAACAGGACCAGCTACATCAGCTCCATATATCCCCAAATCCCGATCTGGTTCATGAATTATCACAATGCATGAATATTTAGGGTTATCTGCTGGGAAATACCCTGCAAAAGATGAGATATATTGTAATTTATCTGGATCTTTAGCTACATAATTCTTTTGGGCAGTACCTGTTTTGCCCGCCATTGAAAAATTCTTGGAATAAAGTCCATGCCCAGTTCCATAGTCCTTTTCCACTACATCTTTCATAAGCTGACGTACTTTGAGCATGGTTTCTTTGGAGCAGATGGAGGCGTTGGCAACTTCTTTATCAAAGCTTTTAATAACTTTATTTCCTTCCTTGACCGCCTTGATCAATCTTGGCTTAACAAATTCACCATCATTGGCAATGGCATTATAAAAGGCCAAGGTTTGCATTGGAGTCATAGACACTTCGTATCCGTGAGACATCCAACCCAATGAAATTCCCGACCATCCTTCATCCCCAGGGTATCTGATTACCGGACTCCCCTCTCCTATGATGGGCAGTCCCAATTTTTTATGCAATCCCATGTTCATCAAGCGGTTCACAAATTTCCCTGGTGTTTCCTTATAGTTTTCATGGATTATTTTAGCAAAAGCGGTATTGGAAGAAAGCGCAAAAGCCTTTGCTGCCGAAATTTTACCGTATCCACCCCATTTGGAATCCTTAACCACCCTGTCATAGATTCGATACCTACCTTTTTCTGTATCAATAACTGTACTGGTGTCGATCACTTTATCCTCCAAAGCTGCCACCATGGACATTAATTTGAAAGTAGAACCTGGCTCATGGGATTCGCCAACAGCGTAGTTCAGCTTTTCATAATACTTTCCTTTAGAGGTTATTCCCAAATTGGAAATGGCCTTAATCTCACCTGTAGCGGTTTCCATCACTACAACACAACCATGATCGGCTTTGTATTTTTCCAATTGTCTTAAAAGCTCATGATGGGCAATATCCTGAATACTGATATCGATAGTGGATACTACATCCAATCCATCCTGCGGTTCTACAATATTGTCCAACCCAACTGGTTTCCACTGCCCTTTTGCAATTTTTTGCTTTAGGCGTTTTCCTTCCTTTCCACGGAGATATTGTTCCCCAAAAGCACCATCCAATCCAACTCTAGTGTAGTAGCCATTTTCATCCACCTTTTCGTAACCAATACTTCTAGCGGCCATTTTACCCAAAGGGTATTCACGAACAACCCGGTGTGTTTCTATAAAACCGCCTTTATACGGTCCAAGCTCGAACAATGGAAATTGCTTTATCCGCACATAATCCAAATAATCCACATTTCTGGCCACCAATTTGTAACGATTACCATTTGCCCGTGCTTTTCTGAAGAGCTTCCTATAATATGAAGAAGGTCGGTCAAAAAGTTTGCCCAAAGAATCGGAAAGTGCCGCTACGTTATTCTGAAAATTTTCTTCGGAAACTGTTTTTGCATCAAATCGAATCTCATATTTTGGTACGGAAGCCGCCAATAAACTGCCATCATCCGAATATAGATTTCCCCGATTTGGCTCTATGGTGAACATTTTTTCAGTTTTGTTCAAGGCCAACTCTTTGTAATCCTCACCTTTGATCATTTGAATATCCACCAACTTGACTACCACACAAATGGAAAAAACGACCAGACAGCCCGCTACCAGGTACAGTCTATTCATAATATTTTTTTCCGTAATCGCCATTACTTGCTAGATTTCACTTTGATTTTATATGGTGGATTTTTTGACGGCAAAAGCCCTTCAACAGCTACTGATTCCCTTAAGGACGATTCCAACTTTAATTGCTGCACCGTTGACCTATATTCAAAAAATTCGCTTTTAAGTTTTCTTACCTCTTCGCTAAGTGCAGCAATTTCATGCACTTTCTTATCCGCTCTATGGCTACTGGATATCATCATGGCCGCCAGAAAGGAGGCAAACAGCAAGAACATCCAGTTTTTGGGAGCATCGCCACTCACCAAAAACTTTCCTTTTAATATGTCCAGTAATCCTTTTTTCATTCTTGTTCTCGTTATCTAAATCCGCTCAGCGATACGGAGCTTTGCACTTCTTGCCCTATTGTTCCTTGCAATTTCTTCTGCCGATGGCACTATTAATCCTCCCACTTTTTTTAGCGGAACATTTATGTTCCCATAAAAATCCTTTTCGGGCTCACCTTCAAACTTGCCAGCACGGATAAATCGTTTCACCAATCGATCCTCCAAAGAATGATAGCTGATCAGACTTAATCTTCCTCCCCTATCCAAAACCTCTGGTACCTGCAGTAAAAACTCCTTTAGAACTTCAATTTCTTGATTGACCTCAATTCGGATAGCTTGATAGATCTGCGCCAAAATCTTGTTCTCTTTCATTTTGGGTAAAAACCGCTTCAACACCGCCTTAAGTTGATCCGTTGTTTTAATTGGAGCCTGTAACCTCGCCTCAACAATGGTTTTGGCCACGGCATTTGCATTGCGCAATTCACCATATTGAAACAAAACCGATGATAAAGCTTCTTGGGAATATGAATTCACCACTTCAAAAGCCGACAACTCACTGTTTTTGTTCATCCGCATATCCAGATTCGCATCAAAACGAATGGAGAAGCCACGTTCCGCCTCATCAAACTGATGGGAAGAAACCCCGAAATCCGCCAAGATTCCATCAACTTTCCGAATGCCATAGAACTTTAAAAATTGCTTGAGGAACTGAAAATTTTGATTGATCAACTGAAACCGGTCATCGTCAATGGCATTGGCCAGTGCATCCTCATCTTGATCAAATGCAAACAATTTTCCACCCTCTCCCAACCTTTTCAATATTTCTTTGGAATGCCCTCCGCCACCAAAGGTGACATCTACATATACCCCATCTTCCTTTATATTCAATCCATCCACAGATTCTTGCAGCAATACCGGATTATGATATTCCCTAGTCATCGTCTGCAAAAATCTCTTCCGCTAGGTCTGCATAGTCCTTTTCACCCTCAGCCAGGACCTTTTCATATTTATCCTTGTTCCAGATCTCTATCTTGTCAAAAACAGCGTTCAACACGACTTCTTTTCCAATTTCAGCATGCTCCACTAAATTTTTTGGTATCTGCAACCTTCCCGTATCACCATCTATTGTGACCTCTTTCATTCCCGCCACAAAATTTCTTACGAAAGCATCATACTTTCTGTTAATCTTGCTTTTTTTCATGACCTTTTGCATCAATACATCAAACTCGCTCTTGGGATAAAGCTCCAAACACTGTTGAAAAACAGAGCGCTTTATCACAAAACCATCTTTTAAAACGGGCAACAACTGATTCTTTAGGGAAATAGGTAAAATCACCCTTCCTTTGGTATCAGCTTTACAGTCATGTTGTCCTATGATATGGGTCACTAGAAATCAATTGGTTACAATTAATAACTCAAATATATAGATTTTATTTCCACATTTCTCCACTTAACATCACTTTTGTTAATAAATTCTCCACTTTTACAGAAAAAATGGATTTATAGGTTATAAAATGTCTTACAGGAAAAACATAACCTTTAGAATGATTTTGAGAAGCATAAAAAAGGTAAGGTTTTACAATCCCAAAAACCTAAAATCTGTGTAACTTGAATTGCCTATATTTGCCCTTCTTAGGACCAACTAACTATAGATGGAAGAACATATTATCAAGGAAGGTAAATACCGATATATTGAAATGGGCGAAGGTACTCCCATGATTATATTGCACGGCCTTATGGGGGGACTCAGCAACTTCCAAGGGGTATCCGAGTATTTTCCATCCCAGGGATACCAGGTTCTTATTCCAGAGCTTCCTATTTATGATATGCCCATGCTAAAAACCACAGTCAAGAATTTTGCGAAGTTCTTGGAAGGGTTTATCGAGTTCAAAGGCCTTAAGGATGTTATTCTGTTGGGGAATTCGCTAGGCGGGCATATTGGACTGCTACACACCAAAATGTTCCCTGAAATGGTCAAAGCTCTGGTTATTACAGGTAGTTCAGGACTTTATGAAAGTGCCATGGGAGATGGTTACCCTAAACGCGGCGATTATGAATTCATAAAAAAGAAAGCGCAAGATGTTTTCTATGACCCTGAAGTTGCCACCAAAGAAATTGTGGATGAAGTGTTTGCCACGGTAAACGACCGTATGAAGCTGGTAAAGACATTGGCCATTGCAAAAAGTGCCATACGACATAATATGTCCAAGGATTTGCCGCATATGAATACGCCAACTTGTATTATTTGGGGCGAAAATGATACAGTCACCCCTCCCAACGTAGCCAAAGAGTTCCATGAATTGCTTCCAGATTCCGATTTGTTCTGGATAGAAAAATGTGGCCATGCCCCAATGATGGAACACCCAGAAGATTTTAACAGGATTCTTGAAGCCTGGCTCAACAAGCGGAACTTCTAAATCATGAAAATTACCTCGGCCGAATTTGTAATGAGCAATTCCAATGTGGCCAAATGCCCCAACGAACCCTTACCTGAATATGCATTTATTGGACGTTCCAATGTGGGAAAATCCTCGTTGATCAATATGTTGATGGAACGCAAAGGTTTGGCCAAAACTTCGGGTCGACCCGGAAAGACCCAGCTCATCAATCATTTTAAGGTCAATAATAATTGGTTTCTGGTGGATTTACCAGGATATGGTTATGCACGAGTTTCCAAAAAAGACAAAAAGGTTTTTCAAAAATACATTACCGAATATTTTCAAAAAAGAAAACAATTGGTCTGTGGTTTTGTGCTTGTGGATATTAGGCACGATCCACAACCGGTAGATTTGGAGTTTATGGAATGGTTGGGCTCGCATCAAATTCCGTTTGCCATAATTTTCACCAAGGCCGATAAGCTAAAACCCGCAGTAATTGAAAAGCAGGCCAATACTTATCTTCAAAAATTACTTGAAGGTGCTTGGGAAGAAACACCTCCACATTTTATTACCTCTTCATCAAATCGTACAGGCAGGGATGAGTTGCTCAATTATATTGGTGAAATCAATCAGGAGTTTTTTTCTTCCCAGTCATAGTCCAAGTAACCGATTGCTTAAATCCTTTCTTCAATTAGCCGTACCAGTTCTTGTGCCGACTTTAATTGATTCAACTCTTCAGTACGTATAAAAACCTCCAATCCTTTTTCACTTTCTGAAAACACAATTGGGAAGGTAAATTTATTCATCGATTTTGATGTATACTCTTTGGCGAATTCATCTTTATGCAGAAATACCATTTCATGTTCACTTTCTTGCCTGAACTTTTTCCAGATTTTGTTTTCCGAAACAATTCCAAAGGTGATATCACAAAGACTGCATTGATACGTAGTTGGACTAAAAACTTTGTGCATACTATCCATTATGGCATTGCGGGTTCCAGAATTGGCATTGTAAACAAAAAGCAGTTTTTGGATGGATTTCTTTTTCACGGTAAAGGAAAGCAGCTTATTTTTATTGAAAATACATATTTCATTCCCATTGGCCTACACATCTACATTTCGTCGTAAAATCTTGAAAGTGCTAACACTTACGGTCATCATAAGCCTGAGCATCTTAGGATGCAAAAAAGAGCGTCTCTCAACGGTATATGAATCCAAGACACTTTCCATAAAATCTTTGTCCAAAAATGTCTATCTACACACCTCCTACCTTCACATTCCAGATTATGGTTCTTTTCCCTGTAATGGAGTAATTTACGTGAACAACAAGGACGCTATAATATTTGACACTCCTTCCAACATTCAAGTTACCTCAGAATTGATAAATTATATTCAAAAGGAGTTGGAATGTACTATTAAAGGCGTGGTGGCAAGCCATTTCCATGATGATTGCCTAGGTGGACTTGAGGCGATTCATGAACACGATATTCCATCTTATGGCAGTACTCTAACTATTGCTGAGGCCAAAAAAGATAGCCTGGTTCCGCCAAACCATGCGTTCGATGACAAAATTTTACTTAAGGTGGGACAAATGGAAACAGAGACCATCTTTTTAGGAGAAGGTCACACAAAGGACAATGTAGTTAGCTATTTTAAAGATGATAAACTTCTTTTTGGTGGTTGCCTTGTCAAAGAAATGGGAGCTAGTAAAGGTAATCTTTCAGATGCCAATGTAAGTGAGTGGTCCGCAACAATATCACGAATAAAAACAAAATTTCCAGATGTTGAAATTGTGGTTCCAGGACATGGTAAGGAAGGAGGTACAGAATTGTTGGATTACACCGCAGAGCTGTTTAAACAACAATGAATGTCATACTTCTAATCTGAGTCTTTTAAAAGATATTGGATCTTACACCAAACGTTTTTAACCATTTTTCAGCAATAGGTAAATATTAAAAATATCAACCCAAACCCAGTATCTTTTATTCCATAACATGGTTTGGTCAATTGACACATAAATACTGTGTTATTTTTACATTCCTTTATATATTGAGAACCGATCAACGCAAAAAACATGGAAAACCAATCGGACCCTTTTACTCCAGAAAGGTTTATCAGAACCTTATCGATCATCCATTTGGGACTGATTGCCGGTCCCCTGGTTTTTGGCTTGATTGTTTATTTCAATAGCCAAAGTACACATATCAATTTCTCCAATACGGATGATATGTTCCTGATTGTAATTCCCATTTTTGCACTGTCCAGTATTTTTTTAGGGAATTTTATCTTTGGACAATCCATTAAAAATATTGCAAGGACAAGTAGCCTAAGGCAAAAGTTGGTACGATTCCAGACTGCTTCCATAATTAGGTACGCCCTGGTTGAGGCTGCAGCCTTTTTTGGAATCATTGCATATTACATGACCGGGAATCTTGTTTTTATGTTGATATCTGCCATTCTGATACTATATTTCTTTATGCTCAGGCCAACAAGAGAGAAAATAATTCGCACCCTAAATCTTACAGGGAGTGACAAAGCAGCGTTCAACAAGGGCAATCAGCCTCTGAACTAATTACACCTATTTTATTTCCAGTTTTTCAGCAAAATAATCGCAAAAGTCCCTCATGGTGGCGGTCATTTTTTCATCCTGGGTTGCCTTCATAAATGTATCTGCCATGGTCACCAAAGTCTGGTGAAAAAAGATTTTCATTTCATCAACCGGCATATCCTTGGTCCAAAGATCAATTTTAAGGGATTCTCTGTTCTTACTGTCCCAAACGGAAAGCATCATTGCTTTGGCTTCCTCATTTTCTATTCCGCCATCTTGCGCAGACCAATTTAGTTGCTCGGGAACCCTGTTTTCATCAAGTCCCACTGTTAGTTTTATTTCTGAAGTATGTGCTACCGCCATTTATTTTCTTGGTTTGTAATTTGATTTCTTAAAAATTTCATCCGCAGACATAGTAAGAAGCTGGTTTAGGGAAACATCATTTTTTTCCATAAAACTTCTAACAATCTGCCATCCCATATATCTTCCCAACCGTCCTGGAGACTCACTATCCAATTCCAGTTGGAATTTTGAAAATGGAGCAGGGTCCAAAAATCTCCTGTCCAACTTTGAATCCGTACTGTACAACAATTCGCGCTCCACAAAATATTTCCAAATATCCTCTTCACTGGTTTGTGCCCAATCCATTTCCTCATTGGTATACCCAATTTTTTGGGCATCCGAAATTAATGGAAGTAATCTGTCCTTTACATAAAGCTCTTTACCATAATATATGATTCGTGATAAAAAGGAACGGTTGCCGGGACGCTTTACCACCTTTTTTGCAAATGCACTGGCAACATCCGATGTTAGGTATTCCTTATCCAGTCCCTTGGCTACATACCGCTGAATACTATTGTAAAAATGATGGTCCTGTCCCAGATAATTGTCCAACCCTAATAACAAAAGTGAATCAGTAAGTATTACCCTATCATTATATCGTACATCTGAGGTGACCGTTACCACCTTTGGTTCTTTATACTTTGGGAAATAATAAACAATATGCTTAAAAAGAGATTCTAAATCTGTTGTCTCTTTTTTAAAGTCTCCAAAGGCCTTATCCACTTCACTGGACAACTCCAACTGAATGGTATCTGTTAATTTCGCAATCCAAATGCTGTCAGCAAACTGTTCCGGGAACAAATAAGGGTACTTTTCTTTAAGCTTTGGGATATCATCCACACTGGCTTTTGCAAACTCACGATCAAAACGTGCTATTGAAAGATCAACCTGGATATTGGAAATGGCCGCTGCCGTTTTATCTTCTTCTCTACAACCGAAAAATAGGTATAGCATCAGAAAAACAGCACCAACAAATACATTGCTAGCAAAGTATTTTAACAACCTCTTCATTTTTAAGGTAACAGCGTTTAAATTTACAGGGCACAAAGGTAATTTATTGAATCTAAAATGTAAGACATGCAAACCGAAAAGGTAATAGAACATATTGTTAACTGGTTAAAAGATTATGCAACCAATGCAAAATGCAAAGGATTTGTCATTGGCATCTCTGGTGGAATAGATTCTGCAGTCACCTCTACACTTTGTGCCAAAACGGGATTGGACTTATTATGTTTGGAGATGCCCATCCATCAAGGAGCCAATCAAGTTACCCGTGCAGATAAACATATTGATTGGTTGGTTACAAACTTTTTTAAGGTTAAGAGACAACAGGTTAATCTAACTCCTGTTTTTGATACTCTGGTAAACGCGTTCCCAAAAGTGGATAACGAAGAGGAACGTTTTATGTCCCTTGCCAATACACGGGCCCGGTTGCGAATGACAACATTATATTATTTTGCCGCACTGGAAGGATACTTGGTAGCAGGCACGGGAAACAAGGTTGAAGATTTTGGTGTAGGATTTTATACCAAATATGGCGATGGTGGCGTTGATCTAAGCCCAATTGCCGATCTACTAAAGACAGAGGTCTATGAAATAGGAAGGGTACTTGGCATCAACCAAGATATTATGGAAGCAGCCCCTACTGATGGGCTTTGGGGAGATAGCAGAACGGACGAAGACCAAATAGGCGCCTCCTACCCAGAATTGGAATGGGCCATGGAAATGGATTCAATGGGAAAAAGTTCTGATGATTTTTCTGACAGAAAAAAAGTAGTATTCGACATCTATAAAAAGTTTAATACTTCTAACAAACATAAGATGATTCCTATACCTATTTGTGAAATTCCTGCTCGTCTAAAATGACCTTTTAACCCAAAAAACCCAGCATAAGACGAAAAAAACCCCAGAAATTCTGTGGTTTTAAGAAAAAAATTACAGTTTTACGTCACTAAATCGTTAACTTGCTTGCCACGCCACGTAAGTAATTAAGTACTAAACAGAATTAAACTCAAACCAAATGATAAAAGTATTAATAGCTGACAATCATCCCATAGTTCGACTGGGCATTAAGCAGGTGCTCGAATCAAGTCCAGATATTGAGGTCATTGCCGATGTTTCAACAACATCCGAATTATTTGAATCACTTGAAAAAGTTACCCCAGACGTAGTTATGCTTGAAATGGACATTCCTGAAATAAACGGGATTGCCACTTTAAGAAAATTGAAACAAGAGTTCCCCAACGTTAAATCCCTAATGTACAGTGGACAATCTGAAGATGTTTATGCCCTAAGCACCATTCGTGCCGGAGCATTTGGATACTTATCCAAAACAGCAGATTTAGATTACGTGATCACTGCCGTTAGAAAGGTTAGTGAAGGAAACATGTTCATCACCAATGAGCTGGCCCAACGCCTAGCATTTGATGAAGGAACACAAAAGCCAAGAAGGTTCTTTAGAAAACTTTCTTCAAGAGAAGTAGAAGTTCTAAAGCTTTTGGCTAGCGGAAAAAGAAACAAAGAGGTTGCTGAAGGGTTAAACTTAAATGAAAAAACCGTTAGTACCTATAAAGCGCGTTTAATGAAAAAATTAAACGTTGACAACCTGGTAGACTTATTGCAACAGGCGAAAGCTTTGGAGCTATATTGAAATAACCAGTGCAAACTATTTAGGAATCCCGGGCATTTTGTTCGGGATTTTTTTTACCCTAATGTTATAACATATTGGTACAGAAAAGTACAATTATGCAATTGTTATAGGGTAACACAGCCTTAAAACAAATAACAACGTTATATTTGGTACTCACCGCCAAAAATCAGATATAAAGTTTGGAGCATTCTAACCTAAAAACCTACCAACTTCTACTACCCGTCATTTTTTTGTTTGTACTTATTTCGTTTGGTCTGGTAATCGGTCCAAATTATTTAGGACTCAAACAGTTCCCCTTAGAAATCATTTTTTTACTGGCTGCCGTTTTTTCCGCATCCCAGCTAATGATTCTTGGGTATACGTGGAAACAAATTCAAAAGGCGGTCGTTAAAAAAATAGCTAAAGGCTTTCCTATCATACTCATTTTCTTCTCCATAGGAATTCTGATAGGTTCTTGGATGATTTCTGGTACAATCCCAATGTTTGTGTACTACGGAATCAAAATAATCAACCCCGATTACATTTATATCATCGCATTTATTGTCTCCATTGTATTTTCAATGCTCACTGGAACTTCATGGGGATCCATAGCTACAATTGGTGTGGTCGTTATCGGTATTGCATCCATCGCTGGAGTTGATTTGGGAATCACCGCCGGGGCCATAATAGGAGGCGCTTTTTTTGGTGATAAAATGTCCCCATTATCCGATACCACCAATCTTGCTTCCGCGGCTACAGGGGTGAAGTTGTACGATCACATTCACTCAATGATGTATACAACCGTGCCTTCTGCAATAATAGCAGCAACTATCTTTTTCAGTTTGTCCTTTGTTTATCCTCCATCCGCTGAAATTGGTAGTAGTGCAACCTCCGAAGAGACATTAACAGCTATAAATAGCTTGTTCAATTTTAACGTTTTGCTGATTATTCCACCAGCCATAATCCTATATGGATCTATAAAAAGGAAACCTACCGTTCCGGTGATGTTGTTTTCGGCTTTTGCTGCCTGTGTACTATCAGCTATTTTCCAGGATTATTCCTTGCAAGATTTGGTACAGACCCTTTTAAAAGGGTATCATGTGGATATGGCTATATGGGAAACAGCGGTGCCCGACAATGTGGCCACGCTTTTTAACAGAGGAGGACTGTATGCCCTCAACGAAGCCATCTTTTTCACTTTTATGGTGTTTATTTTTATAGGAATTTTAGATTTGGTCAAGGCTATGCCCACCCTAGTAAATATTGTTTTTAAAGGAGTGAAAAAAAAATGGACCTTGATCATCTCTTCTTTAATTGCAACCGCATTTACCAATGCTTTCACATCCAACCAAAGTGCCACCAGCTTTATTATTGGAGATGCCTTTAAACCCGCCTACGATAAATTAGGCGTATCAAGAAAAGTATTGTCCCGATCTATAGAAGATTATGGCACCATGATCGAAACACTTATTCCATGGACGGCCTCAACCCTGTTTGTGGTAGCAACATTAGGGGTAAGTTATGCCGATTATTGGCATTGGCAACTGCTTTCATTATTGAATATCTTTATTGCTCCTCTCCTCGCAATAACAGGAATAGGCTGTTTTCGAAATGAAAGAGCACCCAAAAAATTATAATAGTTAAGAATGAAAAAGTTGAGTACGGAGACCTTATTGGTCCATGATGGTAAAAAGGCGCATAGTAAAGGCGCTGTGGTTCCTCCAATTTATCAAAATTCCCTGTTCACCATGGAAAGTTGGGACGATGTGGACAAGACCTTTGATGATAGAATAAACAATTACATATACACTAGGGGAAACAACCCTTCCGTCAGAATAGTTGAGGAAAAATTGGCCCAAATAGCCGGTGGTGATTCTGCAAAATTATTCGCTTCCGGAATGGGCGCTATTAGCGCATCCATACTGTCCTGTATAGAAAAAGGGAGCCACATAATAACCGTGAAAAACATCTATGGGCCAGCAAATAATTTGCTCCAAACCTATTTTAAGCCCAAGTTTGATATTGAGATTACCTATGTTTCTGGGACCGATGTTAATGAATTTGAAGATGCACTTCAAGAAAACACCTCGCTAATCTATCTGGAAAGTCCATCTTCCGTAATATTAAGTTTGCAAGATATTGAAGCAATTGGTCGTTTGGCCAAATCAAACGGAATAAAAACGGTGATTGATAATACCTGGGCTTCTCCAATTTTTCAAAAACCGTTGAGTTTAGGTGTGGATTTGGAGATTCATTCCTGTTCCAAATACATTGGTGGACATAGCGATGTTGTTGCAGGTGTGGTCATTGGTTCCAAAAATGATATCGACAATTTGTTCACTCGGGAATTTGAATTGTTTGGGGCAAAGGTTGCACCGTTTGAAGCTTGGTTGCTGTTGCGAAGTTTGAGAACACTAAAAATACGGATGGAGCAACATCAAAAAAGTGCATTGGCCATTGCTCAATTTCTAGAGAAACATCCAAAGATTGAAAAAGTGAATTATCCCGGACTAAAGAGTTTCCCTCAATATGAATTGGGACAAAAACAAATGAGTGGGTATAGTGGGCTGATGAGTTTTCAATTGAAAACCAATAATTTGGATGAAATAAAGAAATTCTTCAACGGTCTGTCCCTATTTCAAATAGGTGTTAGCTGGGGAGGGCATGAAAGTCTAATTTATGCTCCTGCCATAAGTTATTTAAAAGAGCTCAGCAAAGAACAGTTTGAAGGCATGGGAATAAGTTTAGGAGATATGCGGATATCAATAGGGCTTGAATCACCTGAAGATCTGATAAAAGACCTTGATTATAATCTATCCAATATTTCATAATGTTGGACAGCTCAGTACAATTTATTGGAAATCCCGAGCAGTTGTTCGGGATTTTTATTTTAGGAAAGTACTCGGTTCAGTTTGGCATTCAATAGTTTATTCAACTGCAGGTAGTTCACAATTTCTTCCAATACCTCAGAATTATCACCATTGTTTCCCTCTGTTCCTTTTTGAAGTTTAAGAATTCGGTTTTTTATCAGGTTGCAGCGTAGTGTAAGTATGGTCTCCCCTACCAATTGTGCCACTCCCTCTCCTTTTTCCTTGGGATAAATGTCTTTCCGTTCCCAATCATGGAGCACATAACGCTCTTCCTCCATTAAAATTGAAGAAACCTCATTTACCATTTCTTGATCCAGATTGGCCAAAAAAGTGTTTACGGTAAAATCCTCACTTTCGTTCAATCCTTCAATAAGTTTGTAATAAATGGCCTTAAATTGTTCATTGGTCAGCTCAATTTCGTCTTCCTGAAGGTCCAAGTATACCTTTTCATATACTTTAGCCTCTACAATCTCAGGTTCCAATACTAAATCTCCTTCCTCGTTTTCTTTTAGTACCAAATCTTCAAACTCTTGCTTTTGATTTCCGTACAAAAGGAGCATTTCAATGATTTTTCTCTCCAACTCGTATTGAACATCGACCTTCTCAGCAGGTTGTTCATTTTTTACGACCTCAAAAGCTTTCTGTTCTTGTTTTAGTTTTTTGGCAGCATCTGCAAAGCCTTTTTTATCTATTTGTGCCAGCGTATTGTAGAGTACCTCTTCAGAAATCTGCATCATTTTGGAACACTCCTGAATATAGATTTCCTTTTTAATGCGGTCAGGAATCTTGCTGATGCTATTTACGATATCTCTAACAGTATCCGCCCGTTTTATTGGGTCATTTGCTGCCTCTTTTGCTAAAAGCGAAGTCTTGAACTGAATGAAATCCTTGGCATTTTCCTCTAAATAGAGTACCAAATCCTCATAGGTATTGTTTTTGGCAAAACTATCTGGGTCCTCCCCTTCGGGGAAGGTACAGACCTTAACGTTCATTCCCTGTTCTAAAATAAGGTCTATTCCACGTAACGAAGCCCGCAAACCAGCAGCATCGCCATCAAAAAGTACGGTAATGTTCTTCGTAAGCCTATTGATCAACCGAATTTGCTCGGGAGTCAGAGCTGTTCCACTGGAGGCCACCACATTCTGCACACCACTTTGGTAAAATTGGATTACATCAGTGTACCCTTCCACCAAATAGCAATTATCCTCTTTCGCAATGGCCTGTTTAGCATAATAGATACCATAAAGCACTTTGCTCTTATGGTAAATATCGCTCTCCGGAGAGTTTAAATACTTGGCCGCTTTTTTATCGCTGGTCAAGATTCTACCCCCAAAACCAAGCACGCGACCACTCATAGAGTGTATCGGGAAAAGTACACGGCCTTTAAAACGGTCAAATTTTCTGGATTCTCCCCCAGCTTGCTCCTTGACTATGGTCAAACCAGTTTTCTCCAAGAATTCCAATTGGTAGCCATTGTCCATGGCTGTTTTGGTAAAGGCTTCCCATTCATCCAGGCCATAGCCCAGACCAAACTTTTTTATGGTTTCATCGGTAAACCCACGTTCTTTAAAATAGGTGAGCCCTATGGCCTTGCCAGGTTCGGTGTCCCACAATGTTTCTGAAAAGTACTTTTGGGCATATTCCGATACCAAGTACATACTTTCCCTTTCATTGGCCTGCTCCTTTTGTTCATTGGTCTGCTCGGTTTCCTCAATCTCAATATTGTACTTCTTGGCCAGATATTTTATGGCCTCTGGGTAGGTAAAATGCTCATGCTCCATTAAAAAAGCCACCACATTGCCTCCTTTTCCACTACTAAAGTCCTTCCAAATCTGCTTTACAGGCGAAACCATAAAGCTAGGGGTGCGTTCATCGGTAAAGGGACTCAGCCCCTTAAAATTGGAACCCGATTTCTTCAATTGCACAAAGTCCCCGATGACCTCCTCCAGACGGGCAGTTTCATATACTTGATCTATGGTAGTTTTTGAAATCAAATCAGTGCTTTGAAATAGCCTTTAAAGGTAAGTAAAAAACGAAATTTTCCTAGAAATAACCATTCGGTCAGATCATATTGGCAATCCATCAATTTAAACCCTCCCAAACTCCAGCTTGTTGCCATTTTTAATACCAATTTTTTCCACTAGACGCAAATATTCAAACAAGCCACAAAATTCTCACTTAACCGATTTCTTTGAAAGAATTCAAAAAATGTACACATTCCATGATAAAGAGAACATTTGACCTTTTTAAACAGCAACTAAACTCAAACCTGTACAAAGGCGACAACGTATATTGCTGTGTATGTGAATCCGGCTTTAAAAAGTTTAAGACGTTTGGGTGGAGAGGAAAAAAGAAACCCAGATGTTATAATTGTGGTTCTTTTCAAAGACACAGATTAATTTGGAAATATCTAAATGACAAGTTTGACATATTAAACAGGCCAATCAAGGTTTTGCATTTTGCTCCTGAAAAAAAGTTTTTTGAAATTCTGTCCAAAAATGAGGTTATTGAATATTATCCCTGTGATTTATATCCAGATAGTTTTAACTATCCCAACTCCCATAAAATACTAAAAGGAGATATTACCGACATCCCTTTTCAATCCAATTATTTTGACTTCATTCTTTGCAATCACGTTTTAGAACATATTCCCGATGACAAAAAAGCAATGTCCGAATTATTTAGGGTTATGAAGAGTGGTGGGTTTGGTATCTTTCAAGTACCCATAGATTATTCCAGGGAGGTCACCTACGAAGATCCATCAATTACCAATCCCAAAGAACGGGAAAAAGAATTCGGCCAATATGATCATGTGAGGTGGTATGGCAAAGATTACCAAGAACGTCTTGAAAAAGTTGGTTTCGAGGTATTCAAAGATGATTTCGTAAATACCTTTTCGCTTAAAGATCAAAACAGATATGGTTTTGATTCAGCCGAGCTAATCTACCATTGCAAGAAAACTGCTTAAACACAAATGAAAAAACCATTCCTGTCCTTCATTTTAATAATGGCCTCCAACATCTGTCTAAGCCAATCCGTTGAATCTGACATCCAAGAAATCAGAACCAAATACCAAAATATTGAGGATTCATTAATTCATGCCACTAGAATTATATTAAAAAGATTACCAAATACCCATCCTCAGTTATGGGTTCTTTCCTTTCATGATACTTTCAAGATAGATTTTTTGGATTGTGCCAAAAATCATAAAGAAGATGCAGTATTAATTGTATACTATTGGAACAACAAAATCAAAAAATTAGCATACTCAGGAAAAGCCATTGATAATTCCAATTTCCGGGAGGTGTTTTTTTATTTTGATAATGGACCCGAATTTTTCGATGGGGAAGTTTTTTTCTCAAATACAAAATTCCAGGATAATGACTCCTCTATTGAGAATGATTGTTTGTCAACCATTACAGAATCAAGATACTACTATAAGCATTCAAAATTGATAAAACATTTGGAAAAGAATTTTTCCATTCATCCAAATGACAATAAAGATGAGATTAAACGCAAATCTGAAAATGCTCCTAACCAAGAAATTGATATTGTTGAAGGCGACATGGGAAATATTAAGGATGGGCATGAAATCATCCAATTCCTGTTTTCCAATGGATATTTGAACTTGGATGGCTATTAAAACATAAGTTAAAATGAAGAAACAATTCCTCTCCCTTGTTTTAACCATGGTTTTCAATACCTGCTTAGGCCAGCCAATAGAATCTGACATCCAAGAAATCAGGATCAAATACCAAAATATTGAGGATTCACTGCCCCATGCCAAAAGGATTATTCTAAACAGAGTTTTTGACAACGTTCCAGAATTATGGGTACTTTCCTATCACGGTGCCTATGAAGTAGATTTAAAGGATACGGTTAAAAACTTTACTTTGGATGCAGAGATAACAGTGTTTTTTTGGAATGGCAAAGTCAAAAAAATTGAGGTTTCAAAATGGGATTGGCCTGATGGCAACTTCTTTAGAAAAAACCAATTCCATTTTGATCAAGAGAGGATATTCTTTTCCTATTCGGAATATCAAAGTTATAACCATTTCAATAATAGCAAACCTTTAGTATCGGTAACAGAAGAAAGATATTATTATAAAAACGATCAAATACTAAGGCAATTATCAAAAAAATTCAGTGCGCGTAGTGGTAATTCCATAAAAGAGGAATCTTTAAAGTCTGAAAACAAGATTGTACCTAATCACTCAACAGAACATCTTCAAGTTGGAAATGAGATGATAAAATGGCTTAGGTCCAATGGATATTTGGATTTAGACGGTTACTAAAATGCCTTTTGGAACAAAACTTGATATCAACAGCATAATCAAGTTAAATCCATACCAATGAAAAGAATACTTCCATTTGCCGCGATGCTGTTTATAGCCCATGATATTCATGCACAAAAGGTCTATTCCACCGACCAAGCATATAAAGCAGATATTAAAGTATTTGTGGTTGATCAAGAGTATAAGGCAGACCTTTTGGTCTATAAAGTAGATGCCGAGTACAAAACCAAGGAAAATGAAGGCAAGTGGTTCTTCACAGATGCTGAATATAAAGCAAAAAAGAAGATTTACTTTGTTGATTCCAATTATAAGGCCGATTTAAGAATTTATTTTGTGGACTCTGCTTATAAAGCGGGCTGGAAAGATAAATCCAAGCAGCATATCATGTATTAACTCAAAAACATCGCCATGTTTTTTGAAGAATAGTAGTTTTGTAGTGATGATTTTATTCTTCGGCACACGTTCCGGTAAAAAACAGACCAAAACATTGTCCAATGTTTCATGTCCACATTGTTCCCAAACAGGGACTTTGACCGCTATCACACAACCCAACTATGTGCATTTGTTCTGGATTCCCATTTTTAAGCTGAAAACATCCCAATTTGCGGAATGTTCGCATTGCAAGCGCGGTTTTTATAAGGAAGAATTTACTTCCGAAATGGAAAGGGCACTATAAAACAGATTCTTTTTTTTAATACGGTGTAAAGCGAAGTCGAGACGCAACAATTGTTCTCGACCTCGCTCAAACTGATAAAATGGTGGTTGGTTACAGATCAAACCGAAAGCCCAAGGAAATGTTGTTTTGCTCTATGGCCGCATCCTTAAATATGGGATTTAAATCGTATTTAATGTATAGGAGTACCCCATCAAAGCCTGCGTAAGCGCTTAGACCATAAATGAGGTCGCTGGTATTGTAATCCCGTTTAAATTTATCTTTTACCTGTTCCCCTTCACGGCTATACTTTAGTTTTTGCCGGGTTCCCAAGTTAAATCCCCCATAGCCGCCAATTCCCATTCTAAATTGGTTCTGAATGGAATATCGTATGCTTTTTTCGGTTTTACGCAATCTGGAGGGGCCAAACTCAAAATGTACCGGAAATACCAAGTTGTCCATTCGTAATTTGGATTTGTCCAATTCAAATTCAAACTCTTCCAACATGGTCTGATTTCCATTTTGGACAAAAATCTGGTTGTTATCCGGTTTTAAACCATTAAATTGAAATGAAAATCCGTAATGGAACCGCAACCAATTTGATCTACTAAATACTCGAGTACGCCACTGCCAACCCATTTCAAAAAACCGACTTCCTCCAATTTTATAGGGTGAATTGTCCAAAGATTGCCCTTCTATCAAGGCATTGTTCAATCCAATTGCAAAAACAAAGTCAGAATAGGTGCGTCTGTCATATTTTATCTCCCTTTTCCACCTACGTGATCTTGAAATAACCAAAGGTTCGCCATTAACATCTATGGTAAAACCTATTCGGTCTATATCAAGGGAATCCACCTCTATTTTAGCCAGAGTCTTGCCTTCATTACGCTCCAGAAGTGAAATTTGATTATCTATAATGCCAATTCTGTTTTCAATATTCAAGGCTCTTTTCTTTGCCGCCGCTTCCTTTAATATTTTGGCTTCACTTTCAGAAATATCCCTGTTCTTCAACCGTTTGTTGATTTCCTCTATCTCAAATTTCAGGGCTTCCTTTTCCTGCTCGGTAATCTTCTCCTTTTGAGCCTTTAAGACTTCTATCTTACGTTCATAAACCTCTTGGGCCATCACAGTTTGGGAAAGAAGCAATACTAAGATTGATGCTAAATACAGTGTAATTTTACTCATGATTGTTTTTGATTTATGCCCTTTCTAACCTCCCATCCTGAAAATCTCAAGATGGGAAAATTAAAAAGGTGTTTTTGATTGATGAATATTTTAATTGTTTCGTTCGGCCACGGCTGTTCTTAGTTTGGAGTAACCATCTTTGAGGGCATCAAAAATTTGTTCCCTAAACGATTCGTTCAGCTCGTCCTCAGCTTCCGCCAATAAAGCCATGGCATCTACTGTACCGTCCGAAGCAAAAAGTTTTTCCGTAAGAATTTCTCTTTGGGCCGTTCTTAAAAGAGCATCTACTTCAGCTTCCGTGACCTCTGTGTTAGTGCTTTCCAGAATCGCTACTTGCTCCACAATTTCATTGATCTTTTGAGCTATCAATGGATCAGACTCAGGTAAAAAATCATCATTGATGGGTTGCTTTACCACATGCTCTACCAATTCTTGTTCAGAAGTGGATTCCAAAGTTCTTTCCTGTTTCATTTCTCTTTGGTGAACCTCCTTTTTTGCATTTATTTCAACAACTTCCAATTGTTCCTGTTCCTTAGTTTTTATCTCCAATATTTCTTCTTTTGACTGAACACCGGTCTTTTTCGACTTGTTTTCCTCCACTACCTGAATAGGGTCTTTATCGGGTGATTTTGATATAAAAAACAGCATTGAAACAATCAGGATACCTATAAAGCTTGCCGCTATGGCATAGGGAAACCATTTTCTTCGCCCTGGATTCTCATCTATAGCCACTTGGGAAGCTATTTTATCCCAAGACTTTGGAGAGGGGGTGATCTTTCGTTCTCCCAATTTTTCTTTGATATGCTTTTCCAACTTTTCCATCATTTTTTCTATTTACCTTTTGACTGTGCTCGAGGTGACATTCCTTTCAGTTGTAAATTTTCCTGAAGCATTTTTCTTGCTTTAAACAACTGGGATTTCGATGTCCCTACGGATATTTTTAGCATCTCTGCAATTTCATGATGCTTATAGCCTTCTATGGCATACAACAGAAAGACCATTTTATACCCTTCGGGCAATGTGTCAATCAAATGTTGTACGTATTCCACATCCAATAATGAAGAGTCATTTTCCAATTCCTTGGATTTAGACTCATAAACCTCATCATCATAGACCACAAATTGTTTTTTTCGTAAATAGGAAATACTCTCCCTAATCATAATTTTCCTGATCCACCCTTCAAAACTTCCTTTATGCTGAAAGGATTTCAAGTTTTGAAAAACCTTTACAAACCCATTTATCATAACATCTTCCGCAAATTGTAGATCCTTGATATATTGTCTACAAACACCCAACATTTTGGGTGCATACTTTTCATACAATTGCCTTTGTATTCGCTGGTTTCCAGCTACAGCTTTTTTAATCAAAAGCTTTTCGTTGGTATATAATGACACAATTTTCAAAAGTGGTCTTGGTTTGTTTTCTATAAAGATAGACGCGGTAGTTTTTAAAAAGGTTGTCTAGGTATAGGATTTTTTTGTTTTTGGTCATGTTCACATACAACCAAATTCATTTTTTTTTAACTGAAAGCATATCTCGACTGCGCTCGATATGACAGGTAAATACCTTTATTGCGATTTATTTTTTGCGATCAACCACATAATTGACCATCAAGGTAAGGGCATCTTTATAGTTGGAATCTGGGTAGTTGTCCAACAAGGATAATGCTTCATCCTTAAACTCCAGCATTTTGGAGACGGCATATTCCAATCCTCCCATTTCCTTTACATAGGCAATGACCTCTTTCACCCTCTTTTTATCCTTATTGTGATTTTTAATGGAGTTGATCAACCAGCGCTTTTTTTCCTTATTGCTTTGGTTTAAAACATAAATCAGTGGAAGGGTCATTTTTTGCTCTTTGATATCTATTCCCGTAGGCTTTCCAATCTTGTCGGCCCCATAATCAAACAGGTCATCTTTTATTTGAAAGGCCATGCCACAAAGCTCCCCAAATTTTCTAAAAGTTTCTACGTGTTCTGAATCCGGTTTAACGGAACAAGCCCCCATACTGCAACAGGCAGCTATCAAAGTTGCTGTTTTTTGGCGAATGATTTCGTAATACACTTCTTCGGTAATATCAAGGAGTCTTGCTTTTTCTATCTGAAGCAATTCTCCTTCGCTCATATCCTTGACAGCATCCGAAATAATTTGCAAAAGGTCATAATCCTTATTTTCCAACGCTACTTGAACTCCTTTAGAGAACAGCAGGTCGCCAACCAAAACGGCAATTTTGTTCTTCCAAAGGGCATTAATGGAGAAAAATCCTCTTCTTTTATGGCTATCGTCCACCACATCATCATGAACCAAACTTGCGGTATGAATCAACTCAATAATGGATGCTCCACAATATGTTCTATCGTTCACAATGCCATCATTGATCACTTTCGCTGTAAGAAACACAAACATGGGACGCATTTGCTTCCCTTTTCTATTGACGATGTAGTACGTTATTCTATTGAACAATGCCACTTTTGAAGACATGGACTTCAGGAACTTATCTTCAAAAAGTTCCATTTCTTGTTCAATGGGCTCCCTAATCTGCGAAACTACCTTCAATGCAACCGTGTTTGGTTAATCTGGTTTGAAAGCCTAAAAGTAGGGAAAATGATAGAGTTCGTTGCTGGATGTTCCAAGTTTTAGGATGGCATGGCAAAACCTTCGGTGAAATGCTGTGGACATTAAACAGTTTATCATAAACTGTGATAATTGAATTTAGCTTTTATTGGCCAACTGTCCACAGGCTGCATCAATATCTTTTCCCCGTGATCTTCTAACGGTGACCGTTATTCCGTTTTTTTCCAAAGTGCGTTGGTACATTTCTACAGCTTGGTTGGATGCCTGCTGAAATTCACCGTCATCAATAGGGTTATATTCGATCAGATTTACTTTTGAAGGGGCAAACTTGCAAAATTTGACCAAAGCATTGGCAGCTTCTTGAGTGTCATTGATTCCTTCCCACACCACATATTCATAGGTAATCCTATTTTTGGTCTTGCTATACCAATATTCCAGGGCTTCGCGCAAATCTTTTAAAGGGAAAGTAGCATTAAATGGCATAATGGATGTTCGTACCTCATCAATTGCCGAATGCAGTGAAACTGCCAATCCAAACTTCACCTCTTCATCCGCCATCTTTTTGATCATTTTGGGAACACCAGAGGTGGAAACTACAATACGCTTGGGTGACATGCCCAAACCTTCAGGGGAAGTGATTTTATCAATTGCCTTCAACACATTGTTATAATTCATCAATGGCTCTCCCATTCCCATAAAAACAATATTGCTCAACGGTCTGTCAAAATACAATCGGCTTTCATTGTCTATAGCGACCACTTGATCATAGATCTCGTCCGGATTTAGGTTCCGCATACGCTTTAACCGTGCGGTGGCACAAAACCGGCAATCCAAGCTACAGCCTACCTGGCTTGAAACACAAGCTGTTGTTCTTGTTTCCGTGGGAATAAGAACGGACTCCACTATCAATCCATCATGAAGTCGTACAGCATTTTTAATGGTCCCATCGGAACTGCGCTGCATTTGATCTACTTGAATGTGGTTGATTACAAAATTATCTTCCAACATCTTCCTTGTCTCTTTGGAAATATTGGTCATGGCATCAAAGGAGTATGCTGATTTTTGCCACAACCATTCATACACTTGGTTACCACGAAAAGCTTTATCGCCCTGCGCTACAAAAAAGTCGCGTAGCTGTTCTTTGGTAAGTGCCCTTATGTCTCTTTTTTTGATTTCCACAAGTCAAATATAATCAAGAAAAAATCCCGAAAAGCTCACTTGCTGAACGGGATTTTGCCTTATGGTCCCACTTAAATGGGCATTTCATTTTTATATGATCAACATCGCGTCTCCGTAGGAGTAAAAACGATATCCTTCTAAAATGGCCTGTTTATAGGCCTTTTTCATTAAGTCGTGTCCAATAAATGCCGAAACCATCATCAATAATGTAGATTTTGGCAAATGGAAATTGGTAATCATACAGTTGGCAATACTGAAATCATATGGAGGGAATATGAACTTGTTTGTCCACCCCTCAAAAGTATTCAAGGTATGTTCTGATGATACAGCGCTTTCCAGTCCTCTCATTACTGTAGTTCCCACTGCACAAACACGTTTTTTATTCGTTTTTGCATTGTTCACCACTTCGGTAGCTTTCTCGTCAATCACCAACTCCTCACTATCCATTTTATGTTTGGACAGGTCCTCTACCTCAACCGGGTTGAAGGTTCCCAGACCAACATGAAGGGTTACTTCGGCAAAATCGACTCCTTTGATTTCCAAACGTTTCAACAAATGTTTAGAAAAGTGCAATCCAGCCGTTGGAGCCGCTACGGCACCTTCGTATTTGGCATAAATGGTTTGGTAACGTTCTTCATCTTCCGGTTCAACATCCCTTTTTATGTACTTAGGAAGTGGAGTTTCTCCTAACTCACGAAGTTTTCTTCTAAAATCGGTATACGACCCGTCATAAAGAAAACGAAGGGTTCTTCCTCTGGAAGTTGTGTTGTCTATCACTTCTGCCACCAAACTCTCATCTTCTCCAAAATAAAGTTTGTTACCAATTCTTATTTTTCTTGCAGGGTCTACCAAAACATCCCAAAGGCGCTGTTCTTGATTTAGTTCACGCAGCAAAAACACCTCTATACGCGCTCCGGTTTTTTCCTTGTTACCGTATAATCTTGCAGGAAATACTTTTGTATTGTTCAAGACCATTACATCTCCTTCATCAAAATAATCAATAAGATCTTTGAACATTTTGTGTTCAATTTTTCCTGTTTCTCTGTGAATCACCATCAATTTGGATTCATCCCTGTTTTCTGCAGGATATTCAGCCAATAATTCCTTGGGTAATTCAAAGTTGAAGTTTGATAATTTCATGTAGAGCTATTTTGGTTTTTCTTAAAAGAGGGCAAATATACAATCTCGGTATAGGGGATGTCAAGTAATTTGGTGATTAAATGCAAATTACATTTACTGAACACTAAAACCGAGGGTTTTAAGATCATTCCAAAAATCTGGATACGACTTGGAAACTACCCCGGCATCATTGACGGCAAAGGTTGTTTTAATTGCCAAGGGACCAAATGCCATGGCCATTCGATGATCATTATAGGTATCTACCGATACTCCAGAAAGGATCTCTTTTGTTGGTTGTAGCGTAAGGCTTTCGGAGTCAATGTCCACTTTTGCCCCAAATTTTTCTAATTCTATCTTCATCGCCGCCAAACGATCGGTCTCTTTTATGGGAAGTGTGTGCAGGCCTGTGAGGTGACACCCCATTCCCAGCCCCAAACAGGTAACGGAAATGGTCTGTGCTATATCAGGGGCATTGGACAAGTCATAATTAACCGTATTAAGCCCACACTCCTTAACCTTGGATAGGGTAATCTGGTTATTGGAAAACTTGGTTTCCACTCCAAAATCTTTGTAGAGTTTTGCCAAAACGCTATCACCCTGCAACGAATTTTCCTTATAAGAGGACAATTTGATTTCAGTACCCACTTCACACATGGCAGCAATGCTATAAAAATAGCTTGCCGAACTCCAATCTGATTCTACTACCAAAGTTGTGTTTTTCACTTGTTCCTTTGGAGCTACTTTTATGGTATTTGCCTCAAATTCTGTGTCCACACCTATCTCCTCCAAAAGTGCCAAAGTCATTTTAATATATGGCACTGAGGTAATCTTACCTATAAGTTCCAATTCCAGACCATTTTGAAGACTTGGCGCAATGAGCAATAGTGATGAAATGTACTGACTACTGATATTTGCTGGTAGAGACACTTTGCTTTTATCCAGCTTTTTCCCCTTTATTTTAATGGGAGGACAGCCTTCTTCACCTTCATATTCAATTTGAGCGCCCAGTTCACGAAGGGCATCGACCAAAACCTTTATTGGACGCTCTTTCATACGTTTCGAACCCGTCAAGACCACTTCTTTTCCAACTTGGGAGGCAAAGTACCCCGTTAAAAATCGCATTGCGGTTCCTGCATGGTGAATGTCGACCTCACCATGGGATGTTGCCAATCCCTTTTGCATGACCTGGCCATCATCTGAATTGGACAGGTTTTCAATGTTGACATTAGGAAAAAGAGCTTGTAGCAATAAAGATCGGTTCGTCTCACTTTTGGAGCCCGTAATCTTTATTGCTTTGGTTATTTTTTTATTGGCAGGAAAGGAAAGTTGGAGTCTCAATGGTTTTAATTTGATTGAAAGCCCAAAGCTAGAAAAAACACCTTTATTAAGCTGTGATGTAACCTGTTTTATTTAAGTTTTTCGTTATTCTGGTGACGATCATGGTCCCGTTTTGTTTTCAGATCCAGTTTTTTATCAAATGATTCCTGTAAATCTATTCCTGTTTGGTTGGCCAGACATAGCACTACAAACAATACATCTGCCAATTCTTCGCCCAAATCTTTGGTCTTGTCTGATTCTTTTTCACTCTGTTCCCCATAGCGTCTAGCTATTATTCTGGCCACTTCACCCACTTCCTCCGTAAGTTGGGCCATATTGGTAAGCTCATTAAAATAACGTACTCCGTGGTTTTTAATCCACTCATCAACAGCTTTTTGGGCGTTTTGAATGTTCATAATCTAGATTTTAGACAAAACTACCTTTTCTGATTCTTTTTCTACAAGTTGTCTATAAAATTCCTTTAATCCATCATAATATAGAGCCGGCATTATTGCTGTATTGACACTAATGGAAGCTCGTAAATTGACCGTATTATTGTTAGAGGACAAATTATATTTAAAAGACCCCATATTGTCCGGAAGTGCTATGGCCATTGGAGCGGGTAATGACTCCACTTTATACCCCTCTGGGATTTTTATGGTGATGATGTATTTATCTTCCCAAGGAAACCCATAATCTATGGGATATTCCCTTTTTTCAGATTTAAAAGGGTTTTCTGTGGTGCACAAATGGAACATGGGGGAGAAATATAGTTTGCCTGCTATAGATTCAAATGCATCTTCTTTAAATATGTTATAGCTCTGAACAATGGGTTTATCCAAATCTGCATTATTTTTTAGGTCAAAGTCTGATATTTCTATATCTCCTTGTTTTTTTTCAAGTTCTTCCAAAAAAGAATCCTCGGTGCCTTTGTTATACATGTTTCTATATAACATAGCATTGTTATTGGTATACTGTTGCCTGTATTGGGCATCAAAAGAACCATCCTCATGCAAATCGACATTCATCATAACCGCATCCAAGGATTTTTTCTTTGGCATTAAATCCATTTCAATGGAATTCCCATCCTCAGAAACCATTCTTCCGTACCAATTCAAGGCTCTAGTTGGCAAAACATCCAAAGTACTATATACACTTGTGGCATCTAAAAGAAAATATTCACTACCAATTTTTGCCGCGGCAACCACATAGTTGTATCCATTAAGGGTTGGAAACAACGGAACTCCATGATCCCTTGTACTTACGAGCACCGGATGTGCTGTTATTCTGGCATATTTTAACATGGCCACCAGCATTAAATTAATATCTGCACTGTTACCCGTACCTTCTTTATATGCTTTTCTAACTCCCTCGTAAGCACTAAATCCTTTATAGGAATTCCACTTTACTTTTTGTTTTACAAATGTCAATACCCTTTTTATTCTTTCTTCTGGATCCGAAACACCTTGTAGAACCACATCCAATTCTTCTTTAAAATACTTTTCCTTATTCAATTCATCTCCAAAAGAACTGCTATTGTATATCGTTTCGACAACATCATCCCAAGTTTTGGAATATACCCTGTGAATACTCCCGGGTATTTCCAAAGAAACTATTTCAAATTTCACCCCAGAACGGAAGTTTTTTATGCTCGAGACAAAACTCTCTTCTTTTAGGGCCGGAACATCAGTAAGGTTAAATGAGGTCTGTGTTATTGAAGCGTCTAATGTATGATCTCTGATTTTTTCAATTTTAGGAATCAGTGGGAGGAATCCTTTTTGCCTTTGGTTGAATTTGAAATACTCCAAAATCTTCATACTTGCATCCAATTTCTTTATTGGAATGGAATGTTGGAATATAAATTCATCTATGTTCTGAACGTAGGGAGATGAAATTTTATACTCAAATTCAACCACCGAACCTGCTTTGACATTAGGCATGGTAAATTTTACCTGATTCGTATTCTTGGAATATTTGGATTTAAATACCCCATCTTTACTAAGCTTTGTTTTGACAACTTCACCATTCTCCAATGTGTATGTATAGCCCTTAATGGAAGAAGCTTTTTCCTCATCACCACTACCTTGGTATAAATTGATGGTCTCCGTTGCAAAATCGAAGCCTTCAGTATTATAGATTTTTATGCGTTTATGAACTTCGGTGATAAGCTCCAGTCCCTGCCCTTTTATATACCTGTGGTATGAGCTTCTTTTTTTGTAGAGATAAGCTGCTACCGCTGATGAATCTTTGGCATACACCGTTTCTTGAAGCTCTTCTTTGGAAACCTTTCCAAATTTATAATCTTGCGCTTTTAGATTTCCCGCTACAATCAGGAGTAGGATAAAAAGGTTTTTTTTCATTACTGTTTTTGGTTTGTTAAAACAATCTTTTGGTTGTCGTTCTTGGCAATAAATCTTCTAAATGACCTATAGTCACCATATTCTTCCTTGGTATAATCTCCTTTTTTTATCAACAATTTTCTTTTATACAAGAGTTGGTTTTCATTTTTCTTTAGAACCTCCATTTCATAAGAACCAAATTTTGTCTCTTTTGCAATTTTTGCAGGAAGCGCATTAAATTGAAAGCTTTCCGGTATTTCAATAACATATTCATCTTCGTCCAAATATCCTCTCTGAATTCTAAAGGGCATTTTCCTGTTCCTGTATCTGGTGGGAACATAATTATTGTTGTTAAATGCGTTTAACGTAAATATCAAATCTTCCCCTGTTTTGGAAACATAATCTGTTGCTTCCATAGTCACTTCTTCGGTAAAGACTATTTTATTTTTATCATTATCAAAATTGTAAGTCTTTATTTTAAGTCCATTAATGTTGTTCCATGCATTCTTGTAATGTTTAATTACATCTTCTTTTGAATCGGTTTCCAGGCCAAAACGGTTATCGTACTGAACACCTTGGGTTTTAATTGTTGTTTCACCCACAATGGAAAGATCTTCCAAAATCTTATATTTCCCTTCAACTTTTTGATGGTTATCTTCATTGATATATGCAGTGGTCCTAACTATTTCACCTCCCTCAGGTTTAACAACAAGCACTTTTCTGTCATCCGTAAAATCACCGATAAATCCAAAAGGATGTACTTGTGAGGTACAATCTATCCAATGCAATTTATTGTTATAGGGAATGGCCAAAATTGCATGGTTTCCTTGAATCAAATCAGCAAAATCGTCTTCAAAATCCACCTTGGTATTTCCCGCTTGGACAACTGCATAATAAGATTCAACGTTAACCGCCTCCAACAATGCTTTTGTATAATTGGAAAGTCCTTTGCAATCTCCATATTTAACTCTATCCACCTCAACTGCACTAATGGGCTGAAAACCACCAATTCCTATCTGGACACTGATATATCTGGTATTTTCCTGCACATATTGGTAAATAATCTTGGCCTTTTCCAAATCGTCTTCAATTCCGTTTACAAGCGTTTTTGCTTTAGCAATGGTTCCTTCGTCCAATTTTGTCCTTCCGGATAAGAGTTTCTCATCTATCCAAATCCCCATTTCTTTCCAATTGTCAATTTTGGCATTAAACCCTTTGTAATGAAAATTGGGCAGTCGCACGGATAATTTTGGTGAAAGCTTATTAAACGGAGGACTTAAACTCTCTTGTTTAATGGCCGCAATGCCATCCGATGTGTAACCTGTAATATTGGAATCATTTGTTTTTTGAAATGCTATCCCAGATAGGTTTTGTTCCTTGATTATTGGTTTTAACTCCTCCGACGGATACGAAATTGTGTAGTTACTTTTTTCCACACTAAGCCCATATCCTGAAACAAAATACCAAGAAGGAAATGCACCCGTATCGGTGGTTTCTATCTCATAAGTGAACTCAAGGGTGTAAGGGTATTGTGTTGGAACATATCTATAATAAAGAATTCGGTCATCCAAGTACAGGGAAAATCCGTCGACGGCAGCAATATCCCTAAAATCTTTTCTTTTGATATGCTCCAGTTCTTCACCAGAACCATCATATACAAACGCCTCTATCTTTTTTATTTTCCTTTGCTTATCATAGGATGCCGATGTTCTTGCATACCTATCCCCTTCTTTATTGAGCACAGTCACAACCTGCCTTACGTTATAGGTCATTTTATCAATGGCCTCTATTTGGATGTTCATTTCATCCAACCTCGCAATAGCATTGGCATTCTTTAGAAGTTCTTCAGGAATGGTGCTGTAACTGTAATTTTGTGAAAAAGAAAATTGTATACTGGCTAAGAATAGAAAAAAAGTAAGAATTCGCATTAAGATTGGTAGGTTGAATTGTGTAGCGCTAAATTGTTAATTTTCTCACAAAATATAAAAACAATTTCGACTAACAGCCCCTATTCCCTGTTTTTTGTGTCAATTAGAATAGTTACAGGCCCGTTGTTAAGCAAATCCACTTTCATATCGGCCCCAAAAATTCCTGTTCCAACTTTTCTTCCTAGGGTCATTTCCAATTGCTTCACAAAAGCCTTATAAATTGGAATGGCTACTTCAGGCTTGGATGCCTTGATGTATGATGGCCGATTTCCTTTTTTGGTAAGCGCATGTAGCGTAAACTGACTTACCACTATAATATCTCCCTCAACATCTAGAACGGAACGGTTCATAACACCATCATCATCTCCAAAAATGCGAAGATTAGTAATTTTCTTGGACAGCCAATCTATATCTTCCTTGCCATCCGCATCCTCAATGCCCAAAAGGACAAGGAGTCCATTTTCAATGCTTGAAATAGTTTTGCCCTCAACTGTTACGCTAGCCCTTGAAACGCGTTGTACAACTGCTCTCAATCCTTGTTATTTATAAATATCCACTCTATAATTTTCGTCCTCCCCCGTTACCATTTGTACATAACTTCGATATCGACTCCAAGAGATTTCATCATTTTCCAGTGCTTTCTTGATGGCGCATTTAGGTTCGTCCAAATGAAGGCAATTGTTGAATTTGCACTCTGATTTGAGTTTAAAGAACTCGGGGAAATAATCGCCAATCTCGTCCTGATCCATATCCACAATACCAAATCCCTTGATTCCAGGTGTGTCTATAATTCTTGCACCAAAGGAAAGATCATACATTTCGGCAAAGGTTGTGGTGTGCTGACCTTGTAAATGTTGTTCTGAAATTTCTGCAGTTTTTAGTTTTAACCCAGGTTCCAATGCATTGACCAAAGTGGATTTTCCTACACCGGAATGACCTGCAAACATGCTGGTTTTATCCACCATCAATTCCTTCACCAATTCCACATTAACACCCTCCTTGGCCGCAATATCTATGCAATGATATCCAATTTCTTTGTACAACTGCACCAAATAATCCACCTCAACCATTTCCCCATCATCGTAAATATCCATCTTATTAAACAAAAGCACCACAGGAATGCCATAAGCCTCCGCAGTAACCAAAAAACGGTCTATAAAGCTGGTAAATGTAGGTGGGTTGTTCAATGTAATCAACAGAAAAACCTGATCCAAATTGGCTGCAATAATATGTGTCTGTTTAGATAGGTTTACGGATTTTCGGATGATGTAGTTCTTGCGTTCCTTAATTTCGGAAATAACGGCAACTTTTTCGTCACCAATCTCCTTCAAATCAAAAGTTACAATGTCG
The DNA here is from genome assembly GCF_965222555.1 of Flagellimonas sp. GTDB lineage: Bacteria > Bacteroidota > Bacteroidia > Flavobacteriales > Flavobacteriaceae > Flagellimonas. The sequence continues at coordinate 213,995 of NZ_CBDCUG010000005.1, forward strand.
CCCACGGCAACAGGGTTTGTGCTTTTAATACCTTTAATTCGGAACTTGCCCTTGATTCGGCATTCATAAAAACTACCGTCCTCTGTTTTAACAGTGTACCAGCTTCCAGTAGATTTATAGACAGTTCCCAACATTATTTTTTAACATTTTCATTGCAAAGAAACAATAATCCTCTTATTGGTACGATATATGTAGTTAACAGTTTATTAAACCAAAATAATTTAATCATGAAAAAAATCTTTTTTATCGCAGTGATAGCCCTAGCTGCAACAGTTGAAATGAATGCACAACAATTTAAGGTTATTACCAGCGTGGAATCCATTGTACCAAACGGTCTGGGACGTTCCAGAATCGTTAATGCCTTGGAGGATAAAGATTACAGGGAATATACCAGTGTACAGACTGAGGAGGACAACACCCGAAACAAATCAAAAAGAGGGGATATCCGTGTAAAGAATTTTGAAGAAACCAAACTGTTGAACTTCTATAACCTTGGTGGTATCCGATTCCAAAATATTGCTGCCAATGATGCCTTGATTACTTCTATGATCAATGATATGGTTGCCAATGGATGGGAATTGGCCTTTGTAAACAGCGCCGTAGAAAGTGAAGGCGGGAAAGGTGATGGTCAAGGTATTTTTATTACCCGATACATTTTTAAGAAATAAAATCTAAAGATTTTAGCCATATACGAAGCCCTTTGCTTGAGCAAAGGGCTTTTTTATTTCCCTAAATGCAACCCTTTACCCCATGCAATTGTCTTTTTGGTATAGAAAAGAAAAATAATCATGAAGAAAATTTTATTTGTTGCAAGTTTAGCATTGACCATGAGTTTTGGGGCAAGTGCCCAAGAGTATAAGGTAATCACCAGTGTTGAGTCCATTGTACCCAACGGGTTGGGTAGATCAAGAATCATCAATGCCTTAGAGGATAAGGATTATAGGGAGTACACCAGTGTACAAACCGAAGATGACAATACTCGGAACAAATCGAAAAGAGGTAAAATCAGGGTAAAAAACTTTGAGGAAACCAAATTGTTGAACTTCTATAACATTGGTGGAATTCGTTTTCAGAATATTGCCGCCAATGACGCCATGCTAACCTCCATGATCAATGACATGGTAGCCAACGGTTGGGAATTGGCCTTTGTAAACAGCGCCGTTGAAAGCGACGCAGGTGAAGATGATGGCCAAGGAATCTTTGTGACCCGATACATCTTCAAAAAATAAACCAGTAAAAAAACAAAAAAGGCCCCTTATTGATAAGGGGCCTTTTTTTATAGCTTCAAAATATTAGTCCACTATATAGATTCTTCCTCCGGCAAAAGTGTTCTTGTAAACTTTTTTAGGCTTTCCATACACATGTACATCCCCTCCAGCCTTTACATTGATATCCACCTGATCGGACGCAAAGACATCTGCTTCTCCTCCCGCTGAAATTCTTACATCCGTAGTAGCTGTTCTTAAATCCTTACCATCAAAAATACCTCCAGTATTTATTACTATACTTTGATTTTGAGCCAATCCCGAGGCTTGAACAATCCCACCCGTTACCGCTCTTATATCGGCATATCCTACATCCATCCCAATACGAATCACAGCCCCTTCTTGCGCCTTGAGTTCGATTCTGTTTTTCTTCACCATTTCGTTACAGGTAATCTTAGCCCCTTCGTTGCCATCAATAACGTCCAAATTGGTGTAGAAAACTTCAATCAAGGTATCCTCACCTAAAAATTTCCTATCCAACTTCATCCTTAGTTTCAGTACACCATCCCTATTCATCCAGATAATATCATCCACATTTCTTCCTTTTATCACTATCCTATCTTCATCAGATTGGATAAGATTTACTTCTATTAGGTCAAAAACCTTGATTTTGCTAAACTCCCCTACCTCTGTATCAATCATTCTTTGTGAAAAAATGGTAGTAGAAAAGAATATTAGACCGAGTGTAAACAGTTTTTTCATAATTGTTCGTGTTAACTTTTTAAAAGATGAAGTTTTTCAGCAACTGTTACAGTTTTGTCCATAAAAAATGCCATTAAGGATTGAAAATTACTTTCATAACCTTAATGGCATTCAAAATTAAATCTAAATTGCCTACGCGTTAATAATCTTCTCTTGATGATTAATGGATTCTTGGTGAATTGCCTTGAACATTCTCAACACAAATTCTTCACTGAGACCTTGGGTTTCCCCTTCCAAAATCATCTTACCCAAAATCGCGTTCCATCGGTTTGATTGCAATACGGCAACATTCTTTTGTTTCTTCAATTGTCCAATGCCATCAGAAACCTTCATACGTTTTCCAAGAATATCAATCAATTGATTATCTATCACATCAATCTGAGCTCTTAGGTTGCTCAATTTACTATTGTATTCCGCTTCCTCATCAGTCTCTTTTCTAATGCGAAGATCTTTCATGATTTGTACCAGGGTATCTGGGGTCACTTGCTGAGCAGCATCACTCCAGGCATTATCAGGATCGTGATGGGTCTCTATCATCAAACCGTCAAAGTTCAGGTCCAAAGCAGTTTGCGATACATCAAAAATCATATCTCGTTTACCCGTAATATGACTTGGGTCATTGATAATTGGTAAATCTGGAAACTTGGATTGCAATTCAATCGCCATTTGCCATTCAGGAATGTTTCTGTATTTGGATTTTTCATAGGTTGAAAACCCTCTGTGGATTACCCCTAGTTTTTTAATATCTGCCGAGTACAGTCTTTCTACAGCTCCCAACCACAATGATAAATCTGGATTTACAGGATTCTTGATCAATACAATTTTATCAGTTCCTTCCAGTGCATCCGCAATTTCTTGAACAATGAACGGGCTCACTGTAGAACGGGCGCCTATCCACAATAAATCCACATCATGTTCCAAGGCAAGATCCACGTGCGCACGATTAGCAACTTCTGTAGCAGTTTTTAGGCCCGTCTCTTCTTTTACTTTTTGCAACCACTTTAATCCAATGGCCCCAACGCCTTCAAAATTACCTGGCCGTGTTCTTGGCTTCCAGATACCAGCCCTGTAATAGTTCACATCGGTATCCTTTAAATCGTGGGCAATCTTTAGTACTTGGTCTTCGGTTTCTGCACTACATGGTCCGGCTATCACCAACGGATGCGGCAAACTCATATCATCCAACCATTTTCTCATTTCCTTATTGTTTTCCATAATCTATTTTACATTTTTGGTAAGTGGTATTCCTTTTAATATTTGTTTTATTCTATTGGTATTGTTCATTTCTTCATACACATTTTCAAAATCATTGTTTAAAAGCAATTGTTTAAACTCTTCAAGATTTTGAATGTATTCTTCCAAGGTTTCAATAACATTGTCCTTATTCTGTTCAAAAATTGGTGTCCACATTGCTGGAGAGCTTTTTGCCAAACGCACCGTGCTCTCAAAACCACTGCCCGCCATGTCAAAAATATCGCGCTCATTTTTTTCTTTTTCAATAACCGTCTTTCCCAACATAAATGAGCTAATATGTGATAAATGGGATACGTAAGCTATGTGTTTATCATGTGCCTCGGGATTCATATAACGAATACGCATTTTCAATTTTTGAAAAAGCTCCAATGCCCTTTCTTGAAGCTTAAATGCTGTCTTTTCTACTTCGCAGATAATATTTGTTTTCCCATCGTACAAACCATTGATAGCTGCCGAAGGTCCAGAAAATTCAGTTCCCGCAATAGGGTGACTTGCCAAAAAGTTTCTACGCTTGGGATGGTTCTCAACCACTTTACAGATCAGGCCCTTCGTTGATCCTGCATCGATTACAACAGTTTCATCTCCAACAGCATCCAAAATTTTGGGCAGTTCCGACACCAATGCATTCACTGGGATACTGATAAATACCACATCTGCCGAAGACAAAGTGCCGTAATCCCCTTTTTCATCAATAATACCAAGTTCCAAAGCCTCAGCAGAATGGGATTCATTCTTATCAATTCCCACAATATTGGCATTGGGATACGCTAGTTTCATATCCTTCGCAAAAGACCCTCCAATTAAACCGATACCTATTACAACAATATTCATGTTTAAAATCTTTCTATTGCTTCCATGATTTTTTCCTCTTTAACGCAAAGTGAAAATCGAATGTATCCTTCACCCATGCTTCCAAAAATAGTTCCAGGGGCAATGAAAATATCTTTGTCATATAGCACTTGATCAATAAACTCTTCAGAAGAAACCGACCCTTCTGGAAGTTTACACCATACAAACATGCCCACCGCATTTTTATCATAATCACAACCCAATTTTTCAACCAGTTGAAAAATTAGCTCTCTCCGTTTGGTATAAATCTTATCGAGTTCTTCAAACCACTCGGGGCCGCTTTGCAAGGCGGCAATTGCTCCTTTTTGGATTCCGTAGAACATCCCGGAATCCATATTACTCTTTACCTTCAGTACGGCATTGATATGCTCTGGACTTCCTAATATCATCCCAACTCTCCAACCTGCCATATTGAAGGTTTTGCTCAAACTATTCAGTTCCAGTGCGCAATTTTTGGCGCCTTCAACAGACAAAATACTTATAGGATTATTGGAGAGGACAAAACTGTATGGATTGTCGTTCACCAATAAAATCTCATGTGTATTGGCAAAATCCACCAAAGATTTTAGCTGTCCTTTGCTCGCGGTTGCTCCTGTGGGCATATGCGGATAACTTACCCACATTAACTTGGTTTTGGACAAATCTTGCGCAGCAAGTGCCTCCAAATCTGGGAACCATCCATTATCAGCACTTAGATCATACGTTTTGGGAACAGCTCCCACCAATTTGGTCACCGAAGCATAGGTCGGGTAGCCGGGATTTGGCAGCAGTACCTCATCGCCTTCATTTAAAAAGGCCATACTAATGTGCATAATGCCTTCTTTGGATCCCATCAAAGGCAAAATCTCATTGGATGGATCCATGTCCACCGCAAATTTTTTCTGGTAAAAGCTTGCAATGGCATCTCTTAGCTCAGGTAGACCTTGATAGCTTTGATATTGATGTGCGCCCATATCGGTTATGGAGTCTTTCAATGTCTCCAACACCTTTGGTGATGGTGCCAAATCTGGACTGCCTATACCCATATTGATGATGGGTTTTCCGTTATTCAACAAGCCCCTGACTTCCCTTAGTTTTCTAGAGAAATAGTATTCCTGAACCGTATTTAATCGCTCAGCTGTGATCATGGCAGTAATGCATTTTTATATTCGCCCAAGACCCTAAAGTCTTCAGACATAATTTCCAATAATGATTTTGCTTTGGCAAAGTGATCGTATGTTTCAAAGGTCACATCCACAAAAAATGCATATTTCCATGGGGTCTCAATCACGGGTAAAGACTGAATTTTGGTCAAATTCATATTACAATCGCTCATAACATTCAATACCGTTGCCAAACTCCCGCGCTTATGATCCGTGATAAAACGCAATGATGCCTTATTGATTTCTTCCTTCGGAAGAACCTTGTTCTGCTTTTTTAGAATGATAAACCTTGTGGCGTTGTTCTTTATCGTCTGGATTTCTGGCGCAATTATTTCAAGATCATATAGCTCAGCTGCTTTCTTGGGTGCAATTGCTGCAATAGTGGTCAATTTTTCCTCCTTGATTCTCCTTGCCGTTTCTGCGGTATCCACACTTTCCACCAATTTGATTTCGGGATATTGTCTAAAAAACTCCTTGCACTGCAACAGGGCCATAGGATGTGAATGCACTTCCTGGATACCTTCAATAGTTATTCCAGGCGAAACCATCAAATTGTGATGTATGCTTAGATAATGCTCCCCAATGATGTGAATATTATTATGGTAAACCAAATTGTAGTTTGGAATTATGGAGCCTGCAATCGAGTTTTCAATGGCCATAATGCCTTTGTCAGCTGTACCGTTGCATATATTATCGATCATGGCATCGAATGAAAGACATTCGACCAAATCAATATTATTTCCAAAAAAATCGTTAGCCACCTGATGATGGTTCGATCCTTTAATTCCCTGAATGGCTACTTTTAAACTCATGGCAAAAAAAAATCCCGATTTACATCGGGACTTCATATCTTTTTTATACTTAAAGTATATCTAGAACAGTCCCGTACTTCCTTTAAAAAAGAAGTAGAAATAAAAGCTGTTCCAGAAATACGTCTTTGTCATTTCATTAAAATCTTGGGCTAAGATAGGTATTCAATTGAAAAACAAAAGACAAAGTCAAAATTTTTTCGATTTTTAGGGAATTTGTTCCATTTGTTACATTTTGCTCCGCAGAACCATTGATTTTTTAAGGATTTGGAATTTTTGAAATGATAAATGATTCCTCAAAATTGGTGTTCCCTTTCCAAAATATGGCCTCTCTTTCCCATAGAGAAATCTAAAACAGTATTTCAGGAAAATTGAATTCAAATAAACTTGAATGTCCATTATAGTTCAGAACATCACCAAGACTTTTGGAAAACAAAAAGCATTGAACGATATCTCTTTTTCAATTGATAGGGGTGAGATTGTAGGTTTTTTGGGTCCGAACGGAGCTGGAAAATCGACTATGATGCGGGTTTTAACCACGTATTATAAGGCAGACTCTGGCGAAGCCGAAGTCAATGGGTTTAATGTTTTAAAAGCTGAACGCGAGGTTCAAAAGAGTATTGGGTATTTACCTGAGCACAATCCGTTGTACTTGGAAATGTACGTACGGGAGTACTTGACCTTTAATGCCGATGTGTATAATGTTCCCAAAACCAAAATAGCTGATGTTATTGAAGAAACTGGGTTAACAGCGGAAGCTCACAAGAAAATCGGACAGTTATCCAAAGGATACCGCCAACGTGTGGGCCTGGCGGCTGCCTTGTTACATGACCCACAAGTATTGGTCCTGGACGAACCCACAACTGGTCTAGATCCCAATCAACTGGTGGAAATTAGAAAGCTGATTCGAAAAATAGGGAAAGAAAAGACCATTTTGCTTTCTACACATATTATGAAAGAAGTGGAAGCGGTTTGTGATCGGGTCATCATTATCAATAAAGGTGAATTGGTGGCCGACAAAAAGTTAGAAGAGTTACGAACGGCCAATGAGCAAATCATTGAGGTGGAATTTGATTATAGGGTAGAAGAACAATTGCTGAAAAACCTTCCCCATATTACAAATGTCAAAAACATTGGAGGGTTTGTTTACGAACTTACTTTTTCCACGGCTGAGGATATGCGACCTGCTGTTTTTGATTTTGCCCATGACAACAAGCTAAAAACACTTCAGTTGAGTAGAAAAAACAAAAACTTGGAAAGTTTGTTCACGGAGTTGACCTCTTCATAATCTATTCTCCCAAAAAATGGGGAAACTTTTTTAGATACGGATTGAAGTTTTCTGTTTCTTTTTTGCCGAATTTCCCATCCTTGTTCTCCAGAAGTATATCAATATTTCTTTGGTAAGCCTGGATATCCGAAATGATTTCTTCAATTCGGTCAAATTGATCATCAACCGAAAGCTTTGCATAATAATCCAATCGTTCTTGATAAACGGTTTTAAGTTTTTCGAACAACTTTCGGGCATCATCTGTTTGCCCTACTTTATAATATCCATCCAAAAAAGGTTCTACAAACATGAAATATCCGTAATGTTCAAAAGGGACATTCTCCATAGCCATATCAATCACTTCTTTGGCTTCCTTTATTTTGTTTTCCTCAATCAGCTTCTCCATCAATCTAGCCAAACAAATTCTGAAAGTAACCCCAAATTGTCTTCTGGTTTGCGGGTCATGATAAATTTTATCGCTACCCGAGTTGCCCCAATCCCATTTTTTTACCATCTCAAAGGAAAGGTCTGCATCTACTCTGCCCATATCAATTCCCCCCTTATAATGTGTATGTATGGGCACCAGTTTATATGCCAGCCCGTCTAGTTGCAAATATTCTTTCATCCAAATGTATTCTCCATCATCAAAACTTCCTCCAGAAAAATAGATGGGCCGCTCCCAATCATTGTTGGCCAAAACATCCAGCATCATAATCCTGTTCTTATACAATATATCTGGCAGGTCAATATCGATATAATCCACAATAAGTGCCGTATCCTTTTCATTCACCAAACCATTTTCTAGAACCTTCTTCTTATTCACAGGCACCCTAATCTTATTGGTGGGATAAAAGACGGTGTTCAATTCACTTTCGGAATATTGACTTATGTCAACTCCATTTTTTTCCAACAAATCTCTTCGTTTTGTCACTGGATTATCGCTTGCTATCCAATTCATAAAATCCTTGATATCCCACCGCTTATCCGTTAAAGGTTGATGATATATGTAGTCTCTGGTCCCATACCAATATTGTTCATGTTTCAGTTGTGACGGTATAGGGTCACTTTCATAGGATTTTCTCTTCATCTGGTCAATAAACCAATCTGTTGCAAAATAGCTTGTTACAATTACCCTAACATCCGTTCTATATTCTTCTATTTCCTGTAAATACCATAATGGAAAATTATCATTGTCCCCAATAGTGAATAGTATGGCTCCCGAGTTTAATTTTGTGGAATCCAAATAAGCCTTTGCCGAAGCCCTGGCTGTATATTTGTTGGATCTATCATGATCATCCCAATTTTGAAAAGCCATCAACAAGGGCACTGTACCAACACCTAAAAGGAGGCACAGCACTATGGATTTTTTGGATTGAATGATTTTTTGAAACAGATGATAAAGTCCATAAATTCCCATACCTATCCAAATAGCATACACATAAAAGGAACCAACAAGGGAGTAATCCCTTTCACGAGGTTGAAATATGGGTGGATTTGTATAAAACTGAATTGCCAAACCTGTAAATAAAAAGAACACAAAAAGCACCCAAAACTGCTTTGGGTCTCGCGAGATTTGAAATACAAAACCTATAATTCCTATCAACAAGGGTAGAAAAAAATAAGTGTTCCGTCCTTTGTTTTTTTGCATATCATTTGGCAGATGTTTTTGGTCCCCAAGACGCAGAGCATCCAAAAACTCAATTCCGCTCAACCATTCCCCATTGCCATCATAACGCCCTTGAATGTCATTGTTCTTTCCCACAAAATTCCACATGAAATATCTGAAATACATGTAACTGAACTGATATTGGAGCATGTATCTGATGTTATCCCAAAGCGATGGCGGTTCAACCTCAATGTATTCTTGAAACTTCTTTAGGAATTCAATGTACTGGCCAACATCAAGCTCTCCGCTGTTCAATTTGTCCCTAATATCACCCACAATCGTTCTAAGTTCTTCGTTGGACACATATTTTGGTTTAATATGGAAACGCAATGCCCCAAAGTACTTCATATAGTTCTCTGCACTTTCTCCACTCCACATCCGTGGTAAAAAACCTTTGTGCTTTTGGTTGGGTTTATGCAGCGCATTTTTATACGGGTTGACTATTTCATACTTCTCCAACTTTGTATTCTGTTCGTACTTTGGATTGTCGTCTCTGTAGCCCTCAGATGCCACAAATCTGTCCGAATAATAAGCCCCATAAAAGGGGCTGTCCGTACTTGGATATTGTTCCCGATTATAATACGCCAGCAATGAACGTGCATCTGACGGGTTGTTTTCATTAATGCCCACGTTTACGTTTGCCCTTATGGGCAGTACCAACCAGGGAGTAAAGCCCATAACCAAAAACAACATACACAAAATGGCCGTATGCAGTGTATAGTGTTTCTTTCTATGCGCATATTTTAAAATTGAGTAGGCGAGAAACATCAAAAAAAGTAGGGCCAATAAAGTTCCGGTATTAAATGGCATCCCCAATTGGTTAACCGAAAAAATTTCCAGTCCCCAGAATAGTTTTAAAATGTTGGTCAAAGAAAATTTAAACACCAACATTAATATTCCAACCGCAATCAAATTGAAAACAATGAACTTTTTTAAAGTAATTTCCCTGTATCTTTTGAAAAAATAGAGCAACACTAGTGAAGGAATCGTCAAAAAACCCATAAACTGAATACCGAAGGTCAGTCCCACGACAAATGACATTAGCAACAACCACTTATTGCCTCTTGGATTATCCAGATTATCCGTCCATTTTAAACCAAGCCAAATTAACAATGCCATAACCAAGCTTGCCATGGCATAAACTTCAGTTTCAACAGCATTGAACCAAAAACTATCCGAGTATGTAAAGGTCAAAGCACCAATCACTCCGCTCCCCAAAATCACCAACGTTCTTGAACCATCAATCTTTTGGTCATCCTTCAATAGTTTTTTCAACAAATTAGTTATGGTCCAAAACAAAAACAAAATGGTAAATGCACTGGATAAGCACGATACATAGTTGACCATTAACGCCACTTGGGTTTTATCCTGTGCCAAAAAACTAAAAACAGCTCCCACCATTTGAAAAAAAGGAGCGCCAGGCGGGTGGGGCACCTCAAGTTTTGCTGATGTAGCAATGTATTCGCCACAATCCCAAAAACTAACTGTGGGTTCAACGGTTAGGCTATAAGTGATGAGGGCATTAAAAAAGACCACCCACCCTAGTAAGATGTTCCAGTTTTTAAATTGTTTGTGAAAGGGAAAAAAGTATCTGTAAAATACCTGCACCATTGCTTTTTTGATGCAATTAAAAAGACTCTAGGCTTTATAAGGGAATTCTTGGGTCTGAATTAGGTACTAGTACCTGTACTTTTTTGTACTAATTCTTTTCTACTACCAACATTCAGCTTGCTGTAAATATTGGTGATATGGGTTTTTACCGTACTCAAGCTAATGAAAAGTTCATTGGCAATCTCTTTGTTGGTTTTTCCTTGAAGAATAAGGTTTCGAACTGTTTTCTCCTGTTTGCTCAATCCTGAAATCAACACTGCTTGTCGCTTTTTCTTCATTCCAATAATAACTACACCCAATACCAAAACCAAGAAGCCAAGCCCCATGTTCAACCATCTACTTTTCTGTAGCTCTTTTTCCATAACCATTTGGGTCAAATAGGCGGTTTTTTTCTCCAAAAACCAATACTCAGATGCATCAATGGTGCTTTCTTTTAGGTCTGCCAAAACATCAAGATAATAGGACGGGTTCTCAGAAATATCCTTGTCCAACAATTGTTTGCTCTCCAACTGTTTTATTCCTATCAATTTTACCATTAAAATCTGAAGCGAGTCCTTTACAAAGCCCTTTCTAGAGTCTGTCATTTCACCCTGCACCAAGTATTGACTTACCAGGTTTGACTCAAATGCCTTTAATTTTTGCCATTCCTTGTCAGCGTGATTAGTTGTGGAATACTCCCCAAAAACCTGGTTCCCTCTTTTGAATTCAATTTTATCTTTTCCGGATAGCATGAAGGTCACATTGGTGGTCACAGTATCGTTCACAATTTGACGTATTCGCTCAACATGCAATTGATAAATCTTGTTACTATCGGAGAAATGCTTTTTATCAAACTTAAAAAAACCATTATCCTGGATATCAGCTATAGCAATGCGCATTTGTCTTTTGTTATGCTCCAAGCCAGATAATGGAACTTGACTCAGATATATTTTAGGTTTCCAAGCCTCTGAATCATCAAAATTCACAAAACCTGAAACAGCATTCTGTGCCGAAAGCTGTAATCCAAAAAGGGTAAAAATGAAAACTAAAAATGATTTGTACATCGCCAATACTTACTGAATAAATTTACGGTATTTGCTTTTAGAAACAATTTCATTTTACGCCAAATATCATGTTATCTGAAGTGCCAAATAGGTATTTTTGCAGCTTAGGTCTAAACCAAATCCATGAAAAAGAACAATTCCAAGCTAGAATTGAACAAGGAAGTGATGAAAAACTATGGTTATCAGGTCATTGATGCCATTGTCGACCATTTTCACACTCAAAACAAAAAACTACCCGTAGCCATGGGGTCACGGGAAGAAATGGATTCTCTTTTTTTGGAAGAAGCCCCAGAAGAAGGAATGAATTCGAAAAAGGTTTTGGATTTTGTCCTTGAAAAGGTGATGACCAATAGTACCAATATGTCCCACCCCAAATCTTATTCCTTTGTGCCAGGTCCTAGCAATTATGTGAGTGTTATGGCCGATACGTTGGCTACTGGGTATAACATTTTCTCTGGTGGATGGGCAGCTTCACCCGCAGCGGCAGAATTGGAAATTATCACTATTCAATGGTTACTCAAAATTTTCGGGTTTCCACAGAAAAAAGGTGGAGGAATTTTTACCAGCGGAGGTTCAATGGCCAATCTGACGGCCTTAACCACGGCAAGAAGGGTTAAATGTGGAGAAGATTTCTCCAAGGCGGTAATTTATCTTTCAGATCAGGCGCATTCTTCAAATATTAAGGCAATTCGGGTTTTAGGATTCAAAAAAGAACAGATTCGAATCATTCCAACTGATATTGAATTCAAATTTGCCATCAATAAGCTTAAAAATTGTATTGCCAAAGACCGTTTGGAAGGTCTTTTCCCATTTTGTTTGATTGCCACCTCAGGAACAACAAACACAGGGACGGTAGACCAGCTACCAGAGTTGGCCAAAATCTGCAAGAAAGAAGATATCTGGTTTCATATTGATGGCGCCTATGGCGCAGCAGCCATTCTATCCCAGAAAGGAAAACAGTTGATGAAAGGTATTGAAAAAGCCGATTCGTTGACCGTAGATCCGCATAAATGGTTTTTTCAACCCTATGAGATGGGATGTCTTTTGGTGAGAAACCACAAACATTTAAGCCACACCTTCACAGAAAAACCCGAATATTTAAGGGACATTGAAGGAAATACCTCTGAAATCAATTTTTATGATCACGGTATTCAATTGACCAGAAGGTTCAGGGCACTTAAATTTTATATGTCCATTAAAACGTTCGGTCTTAAGGAGTTCAGAAATGCCATTACCTATAACATTGATTTAGCGGAAGAGGTAGAAAATCTCTTAAGAGCCAGTAAAAATTGGGAGGTTGTTTTTCCGGCAACACTGGCCGTTATCAATTTTAGGTACAATCCCATCGGAAAAAAATATTCGCAAAAGAAACTGGATGCAATCAATCAGCATATTTCAGAAAAGGTAGTTTCTTCCAGAAAAGCGCTATTGGTCACAACCATTTTACACAAACAAGTGGTTTTGCGTATGTGCCTGATCAACCCAAGGACCACTTTTGATGATGTGAAGGAGACTTTGACACTCTGCGAAGACTTTGCCAAAGACTACAGTTAGGCAGAATGTAGCTTATTTTGCTGATAGACGTTTGCGATGTTCAAAAATGGTCATGAACATCCGTACGCTAATATTTCTTGCCCGTTGTTTGGCCTTTTCGGCATTCTCACCAATAAAATTGGTGTCAATGGTATCGATCCAATGCCGTAACCAAATACCAAAGTGATAATTGGTTATGGTCCGATCCATTTTTTCATCCACTTCTGCATGGACCATCAGCGGATTACCTTTGTATTTTTGAACAAAGAACAAATTGGTTTCCCAGAAATTGGTCAATTTTTCTATGTGTTCAGGCCAATCCTCAATAGTCTCATTAAAAAAATGACCTATTTCAGCATCTTTTCTGACCTTTTCATAAAACTTGGTCACCAAAAAATTAACATCCTCCCGGGTTTCTATGTTCTTTCTCTGCATGCTACAGCAAATTTAGGATTAATACGGCGGTACTCAGTAAAATGCTAACAATAAATAGGTTGAAAACCACTTTTGGCTTTTGCTGGGATAAAACCGCAGCATTGAATCCCATACAGGCTATGGTAATCAAAAACAACTGAAACATTTGAAGTGGAGCAACTCCGTTTACAAGAATATAAAGAGCGGCCACAGACCCCAAACAGCTTTGGGCAATAATAAAAATAGCAGCGTACCCGCTCATGTTCTTTTTAAATTCGTATAGTCCTTTGTGGTAGAGTTCCATAATACCTGATTTTTGTCATATTATGGAACAAAATTAGCGGAGCCGAACTGCTATTGTTTATGACTGAAATCATAAAAACGGATTGTAATCCTACTTCTATCGTAAAATCTTGTGCGATTGTAGCTGAACCATCTTCTTTTTCTCCAAGGATTTAATGGCCCTAATCACGGTTTCCACCCTTAAACCGGTAAGATCGGCCATTTGTTGCCGAGATAATTCCACCAAATAGGGTTCCTCTTTCGGAATCTTATGGATATGGGTTTTGAAGTAATCTATCAACTTTAGCAATCGGTGCTCCGGGCTTTCCGTTGAAATCTCAGCAACCATGGTGGCTTTATAGTGCAGACGGCCTGCAAGTACTTTGGTCAATTCCAAATGTGTTTCCGGATTTTCCCTGAGCAGTTTAAAGAAACTTTCTTTTTCCAATCTCCAAACCGAGCTTTTTTCCACAGCTTCGGCCTGGGCAGGATATTTCAATTCAGCAAACAAGGGAGGTTCTCCAAAACTTGCACCTGACGAAAATATTCCCTGAATAAACTCCTTTCCGTCTTCATTGAAATTGTTCATTTTGATTTTGCCAGAGTTCACCTGATAAAAGTATCGAGCTTGGGTATCCACCTTAAAGAGTATTTCCCTTTTTTCAAGATGTATCTCTGAAGCACCATATTTTTTCAACAACACTGTAGAAATCATGGCTTTTCCTCAAATTCCACACAATCCAATCGAATATCGGAATGCTTTAATTGTTTTTCCAATAGATTGCAATAATGATTGTCCGCAGTTTTTTGATAGAATTTACAAGCAAAACAGGTACGCTGAACCGTCAACACCCCAATTTGATTCAGTTGATAAATCAATTTACTCAAGGTTTTGAACAGATTTTCTTTTTCGTGAGCATCAACAAATTCCAACTGTTCAGCCAGCGGATTCGCAAAATGTTCTGTTTCGGCAACAATCTTTTTTCCTTCTCCAGAAAGAAGAATGGAATAACTACGGTTATCTGCAGAGGAATGGTCCTTGATTACCAATTCCTTTTTGACCAAAACACGTATGGCATCACTGATGGTAGGTTTGGTCACATTAAATTCCTGAGCCAAAAAGCTCACATTGTTGAACTCACTTTTATGATACGCAACAAAAATCAAGATTTGAATCTGGATGGGGCTTAACCCCAATTGTTTCGCTTTTTCCCATAAAAGTGCCTTGAACGCTTGTGAAATACGCTCCAATCCAGCAATTATTTTGCTCGAAAGGTCATTCTGCTGCTGTTCCGGGTCAAAAACGCTTCCTCTATCCATAGTGAACAATGCCTGCCGACAGTCTCGACAGGCAAAGTTAGTTATCCTAATTAAATTAGGAACAATTTTCCATTTCAATGATATGATATCCTTCCGCTTCAATGTTTTTTACCACATTCTCTGGTGCCGATTGCATATGGCAGAATCGACACTCGTTAGCAGATAATTTTCCAGACGGAAAGGATTTGGACTTCAAATATTCCCTTCCATATTCAAAAATAATATTAGTATCGGTCATGGACGAAGGGACCAAAATGTCAAAATGCATTACTTTTCCGTCCTCCCTTGGCACATAGGTATCCCAAACTGAAACTTCCATTACTTAACGGTATAGGGTAAGGACAGGTCGCCACTTGCCACACTAAAGACTTCATAAACACCCAGCATGGGTAAATCATCAACACTAGTGTTGACTTTCATAAAAGCTGCAACGCCGTCATAGTTGAAATCCGTCTTATTGTTCATCCGATAATTGGGCACAACAACTTTTATGCTATTGCTTGCAGCCGTTACTGGATATCCAGGAGAATCCATATACATGGGCATACCAGGATTGGTTGGTGGTAATACAACGGTTTCATCTGCTTTTTTGAACTGTTTTACCGAAAGTCCACCCGCTACACGCTCATCTTTAGTAAGTACTACCCAATGGGGATGCCATATGATTCCGTCATTGTCAAAAACTGAATCATTGTTCTCGTCCCATAAAGGAGTGTCATCAAAATCGGGATGGGAGGTGAGGGCCAATGCCAGAATACCTTCTGTAGCGCTAAAACCAACATCGGTGGGTTTTAAGCTTGTTGGAAAAACATAACCTAAAACAGGTGCTCCATCCAACTTTCCAGCCGGAACTGGAAGAGTACTGCCTGCTTGACCATTAACCGTAATCTCCCATACCATGACGCCTAAATCAGGCTTATTAGTAACTTCAACTGTTTTAATTTGAAAATCAGCATTGTTATATGGACTTTTTTGGGCACAAGAAGTGAATAGTCCGCAAACCACTAACAAGCTCATCATAAATAAATTTCTATTTCTCATTTCGAATAATTTAATTAGGAATCCTAACTTTTAAAGTTAAAAAAATTAATTCTTCAAATCTTCAATGGATGCGCCATAATTAATGTGCAACACATTTCCATTTGAGGTCACCAAAGCTGGAACTGATTTAACGCCTTTTTGTTCGGCTTCGCCTACTTTTTCTTCATTTTCTCCGACATGAACTATTGTAACATTCTCGGAACCGATAAGATTAACCAAATCTTGTTCGGCACTTACGCATACAGGGCAACCTGCGTGATAAAAAACTGATTTACTCATTTCTTCTATTTTTTAAGGTTTTTGCAATATTGCTTTGCAAATATAGTAAGGATTCCTAATTAAATAAAATATTTATGGAATCAAGTTCATTTTGCACTTTGGGATCAGTACAATTAATCAAAATGGAAATCACCGTTTGCTCATTGGGATACACAAAAAAGTTGGAGTATGCCCCTACACTGTTGCCCACATGCCCAACAAAGCTTTTACCCTCTATATCTTGACTGACCTGAAAACCCAAGCCATAGTAGGTGGAGTCACCATTAACGGTTTGGGAAGTAAGAACCTCTTTAAGAATTTTAGGCGCTACCAATTTCTGATTCAATATTGCATCTCCTAATTTGGCTATGTCATTGCTTGTGGACAAATAGCCTCCTCCTGCTATTTTATAATTGTTGTTTACCGCCACTGCCTTTTTAAATCCCGTTGCAGTTTTTGTATAGAATTCTGACAGATTCACTTTAGTTTTCAAATCAATATCGTATTTACTTGAGGGATGGGTATTTTTCATGCTCAAAGGGCCCAAAACCTTTTCCATGACATAATCCTCAAAAGGGATTCCAGCAGCCTCTTGCATGGCCAAGGAAAGTAACACAAAATCAAAGCTATTGTACAGGTACCCCTTTCCAGGTTCAAAAACCAAGGGATCATTTTTAAAAACTTCTATACTCTCTTTTATGGAAAATGGTTGGTTCAAGGCAAATTCCTTTCCACGGTATGATCTTATTCCAGCCGTATGTCCTGCCAATTGCCGTAAGGTGAAGTCGTATTCTTTTTTGGGATAGTACGGTACATATGCGTAGAATGAAGAATCCAAATCCACCAACCCCTCCTCTACCATCTTGGCCAAAGCGATTCCTGTAATGCATTTTGAAATGCTTGCAATTCGAAATAGGGTATTTTGAGGGTACACCGGAGTTCTTTTTTCAAGATTGGCATAGCCATAACCCTTTTCCAACACAATCTTGCCTTCCTTCAAAATGGTGACGGCCATTCCCGGAACCTTTGCTTCAACAGCTAAATTATGAAGCATGGCATCAGCTTTTTCCAATGCAGACAAACCTTCCAAAGATTGCTTTGGTGAGTCAGTCAACAATTCTCTAAAAAAACTAATAAGTGATTTCAATTCCGTGGATTTCCTAGTTCCGAATGTAATGAGAAATCCAACATTTCCAAGATTTTTATCCCCAATTATTAACCTTATGAAAAGTCCGCAAGATTGGAAAAGTTCATAGCGCCATTTCCCTATACATTTGTGTCATAAACCTGAACAAAGTGCCAAAAGTCAAAAGCAATAGGGAAATCTACCAACAAAAGTTGAACAAGGTTGTGGAATACATCCATAATCATCTGGATGAAAAAATTGAGATAAAAACCTTGGCCGAACTCTCTCATTTTTCGCCATTTCATTTTCATAGGATTACCCGTGCATTGCTGGGAGAACCCATTGGCACTTATATCACAAGAATTCGATTGGAAACAGCGGCCAAAATGATTCGGTATTCCGAGTTGTCCATTGAAGAAATCTGTTATCATGTGGGTTACGAAACCCCTTCATCATTGACCAAGGCATTTCGACAACATTTTGGAACAACCCCATCAAAATATAGAAAAAACAAAAAAATCAATTTTAAAACAGCAGTACATATGGAAGCAACAGCATTGAATATCAAAAAACCAAAAGTGGTCAGTCTTGACCAAAAAAACTGTATTTATCTCACCCTTAAGGGTGCTTACGAAAAATTGGACTATCCTTCTGCATGGACCAAATTATGGCAAGTAGTGAAGGAACAAAAACTCTTTACCGCAGGAATCGAACATTTTGGTCAACCGTTTGATGACCCCAATGTCACCGAAGAAAACAATATCCGATATGATGCCTGCCTTGTTATCCACAAAGAGGCCAAATCTTCTGGACAAGTGGGAACAAAAGTACTGAAGGGTGGTAGGTTTGTTGTTTTCCACTATCAAGGAAGTTATTCCAATCTTGGGAGTGTTTACGATTACATTTTTAACACCTGGCTAATGGAAAGCGACCATGAACTTCGCGATGAACCTGTGCGCGAAAAATACTTGAACAATCCTGAAAAAACAGCAGAAGATAAACTGAAGACCGAGATTTACATTCCGATCCAGTAAATCAGTCTCTAAAGATCAGCCGTCCATTGAAAAGTTCCTCTACTTCAACTTCTGGTGGACGGTTGATACTAATGACATCCCCTGTACCTCGTATCACCCCGGAAATTCTTAGTTGTGGATTGGCTATTACATCATTGGAACCACGATGATTCAAGTTTACATTTTGAGCTGATAAACCCTCTGCTTCTATTCTAGAGTCGCCAGCAGCTATGTTGACATTGAAATTTGTGGTACTCCCCTGCACTTTAAAAAATGCTATCCCATTGACCGTAATCCGAACATTCTCTGCATTTACATTTAAATCAAAAGAACCATCGGTGGTTTCCGATTCCGGATTGTTGAAACTTTCTGAGATCAAGTTAAGGTTGGGGTAATTCAAAATTCCATCACTTGAAACCAACAATCCCGTGCTGCTTCGTATTTCCGTTATGTTAGGTGAGGTAACATAAATCGTAGTCAATCCGTAATCACGAATAAAATTACAGCCGTTTTCATTTCGTAAAACAAGTCTATTGTCCTCAACAGACGCCGTAACTTCGTTTTGCAGAAATTCTCCCGTTTCAATTTCTACTTTTTGCTCTGCTCCTTCCTTTACGACCAAATTGATATTCTCGAATACAGTTATCGTTGTAAAATCTGAAGCTTCAACGGTCCTTCTTATTGTATCCCCGGCATTTTGGAAACAATCTGGGGTATTCTCGCCATTGCAAGCAAAGAAAAGGAGAAACAAAACCAAATAAAAAGACCTCTCGACTGCGCTCAAGGTGACATTTTTAATATCTATCTTTTTTCTCAATACTCTCATCTCAATACTAAAGTCTAATTCCAACTCCAAATTCTACAGTTTCAGCTTTAGCACCATGGGATTTTAGCGTAATGGCTGCAAAAACTTTATCTCCGAAATAACGTTTCAATCCAATTCGATTGTAGACCTGACCTTCAAAATCAAACGGATAATAGACATAATACCCCAATTGGGTCACAACGCTCATTTTGTTGATGAACAGCTCATGCCCCAAAAACAATCCCACTCGCTTAAAATCGGTATCTGGAGCTACATTAAGTTCAGGAAATGAAATGGACTGAAATCGAATCAATTCCTTTAAAAAATAAGAAAAGAACACATCGGTGCCCAATTGAACTGCACTTTTTCTTCCTAATCGTTTATCCGCATAGGCTGAAAGTATCCAAAATCCATAACGCCCTGAATTAATCACATCACTTTCGTTAACCCCGGTTCTAAAAGCCAGGTTATAGCGAATTGGCTCCGTAATTTTTTCTTTGGACTCGGGAGTAAGGAATTCATGCGTTTTTCCTCCATCCAAATCATAGGTCAGTCCAATATTCAAGGCCATCGTATTGGTGGAAGTATTGGGTGCCTTAAAATTAGCGTTGGAATAATGAATTAACGAAAGTCCCGCCTTCAGCCCTAATCCCGAAAACAAATTTTCCTTGTGATAGTTAAGCATTACCATGGTGGAACTCAACAAATGTGACCCATAGGCATTGTTCCTGAAATTGTTGTTCTTATCATAAGGGTTTGTGTTATAGGCTACCCCCTGCCCCACTCGAAATTGTAGATTCCGCTTAAAAAAATAGAAATTATAATGGGCATATAGTCCAAAATTTTCTCCCAAAGTGGAATTGTTCATGTCTTGATAGACAAACGTAAACCCAGTGTCAGGATATCCATAAAGGGATTCCCATTCTTCGTTTCCGAATCTCTTCCGGTTAAATCCAAGAATGAGTCCTCCTGGGTGATTGGTGATTAAATGGGAAATATCTGTGTTGTGTAAAAGTACGGAGCCATAGAACTGACTGGCATCCAACACATACTTTTTAGAGATTTCCTTTTGCTGGGAGAATCCATAAAAGCAGCTTAAAAAAACACATAAATAAAGTAGGCGCTTCATGAGGCGCTAAAGTAGGAAATTAAAAAACCTCCTTTGCAATAGCTTTGATATTATCTGATTTTCCCATGGAATAGTAATGTAATACTGGTACACCAGCTTCTTTGAGCTCTTTGGATTGTTCAATGCACCATTCCACCCCTACTTGCCTTACTTCCTTGTTATTTTTGCATGATTCAACAGCATCAATCAGCTCTTCAGGTATATCCACTCGAAATACTTGAGGCAACAATTGTAAATGTCGCTTTACGGCAATAGGCTTTATTCCAGGGATTATAGGCACATTGATTCCCATTTTTCGGGCCTCTTCCACAAATTCGAAGAATTTTTTATTGTCGAAGAACATTTGAGTCACCACGTAATCAGCACCCAAATCAACTTTTTGTTTTAATCTTTTTAGATCGGATTTTAAAGAAGGTGCTTCCATATGTTTCTCTGGATATCCGGCCACACCTACACAGAAATCGGCACAATTGTCGGTTTCGATAACTTCATGCAGGTAATTACCTTTGTTCAAATCACTGATTTGCCGCACCAAATCTGAAGCAAATTGATGTCCACCACTGGTCGCCGAAAAGTATTTTTCTTCTTTCATGGCATCCCCTCGTAAGGCCATAACATTGTCGATTCCCAAATAATGGCAATCCACTAACAAGTACTCAGTTTCTTCCTTGGTAAATCCGCCACACAGTACATGGGGAACTGTGTCCACATTGTATTTATGGGTAATGGAGGCACAGATACCTAGAGTTCCTGGGCGCATTCTGGTCAGTTTTTTGTCCAAAAGACCATCCCGGTCTATATATACATATTCTTCACGAGAGGTTGTAACATCAATAAATGGAGGTTTAAACTCCATCAACGGGTCAATGTTGTCATAGAGTTCCTGTATGCTCTTTCCCTTTACGGGCGGTATAATTTCAAAGCTGAAGAGTGTTTCTCCTTTTGCTTGTTTTATATGGTCGATTACTTTCATCTTACTTTGCGGTCAAAAGATTTTTAACGTGCTGATAGCTCTCCTCATATTCCCAGTACACCCAACGTCCATCCAGATAGTCTATCAAAATGTATTTTTCACCTAACGATTTAATCCTGTCAATGGCCACCAACTTTTTAGAAGGCGCATCGCTTTTAAAATCTTCAAGTATTTCCTTATTGTTTTCATATCCATGGGAAACTGTGTAATTCCCCAGGGTCAACTCAATAAATCTCAAATTCATTCGTCCACTATGTTGGGAGCCAGCCATTTTTGTGCTTTCTCTAATTCAATTCCTTTTCTGTTCGCAAAATCTGTTACCTGATCTTGCTTAATTTTCCCCAATCCAAAATATTTGGCCCGTGGATGTCCAAAATAATATCCACTTACGCTGGCTGCAGGCCACATGGCCAAACCATCAGTTAATTGAACGCCTATTTTTTCCTCAACATCCAATAATTTCCAAATAGTGAGCTTCTCCAAATGGTCTGGACAAGCAGGATAACCAGGCGCTGGCCTTATTCCTTGGTATTTCTCATCAATCAACTCATTGTTGGACAAACTTTCCTTGCAGGCATATCCCCAATGCTCGATTCGGATTTCTTTGTGAAGGTATTCGGCAAATGCTTCCGCCAAACGGTCGGCCAATGCCTTCACCATTATGGAGGAATAATCATCCAGCTTCTTTTCATATTTTTTGGCCAGTTCTTGGGTTCCAAATCCAGTAGTCACACAAAAACAGCCCATATAGTCTTGAATTCCTGAAGATTTTGGAGCTATAAAATCGGCTAAAGCAATGTTTGGGACCCCTACCCTTTTTTTCAGTTGTTGACGAAGGGTCCTGAAGATAGTTTTCTGTCCTCCATTCGAAATGACTTCGATATCATCATCATTCTCTGAGTTGGCCGGAAACAATCCAAAAACAGCTTTTGCTTTTAACTGCTTTTCGTCCAAAATTTTCTTCAACATTTTTTGGGCGTCCTCAAAAAGCTCAGTGGCCTGTTTTCCCACAATCTCATCCTTAAGGATGTCAGGATATTTTCCATGCAGGTCCCAGCTTCTGAAAAAAGGTGTCCAATCCACAAAATCCAACAGCTTTTTTAAATCGAAATCTTCCCAAACTTGAATTCCCAGTTCCTTGGGTTTTTTGATATCATCCGAATCCCAATCTATTTGAAGTTTGTTATTTCTGGCCTCCTCAAGGGTCAAATATTCCTTTGCCTTAGTTCGATTCAGAAATTTATCCCGGAAACTTTCATAATCCAGCTTGATAGACTTTTTATAACTATCAGATGTTTCTTTTTGTAACAAATCCCCAACAACTGTAACCGCACGTGAAGCATCATTTACATGTACCACTGAATGACTGTATTGTGGGTCGATTTTTACCGCTGTATGGGCTTTGCTGGTTGTAGCTCCGCCTATCAACAATGGTACACTAAAGTCTTGGCGTTCCATTTCCTTGGCCAAGAAAACCATTTCATCCAAAGAAGGTGTAATCAAACCACTTAAACCAATAATATCAACCTGTTCTTCTTTAGCCTTGTTAATGATTTTTTCCGGTGGAACCATTACGCCCATATCAACAATTTCATAATTGTTACAGGCCAAAACCACACTTACAATGTTCTTTCCAATATCATGGACATCTCCTTTTACAGTAGCCATCAATATTTTACCAGCTGCAGAAGCTGTTGCATCTTTAGATGCTTCTATGTATGGAGTAAGATGAGCCACCGCCTTTTTCATCACCCGGGCAGATTTTACCACTTGGGGCAAGAACATTTTTCCACTTCCGAACAGATCACCCACCACATTCATTCCGGTCATTAGGTTGCCTTCTATCACCTCCAATGGTCTAGAAGCTGCCAATCTTGCTTCTTCAACGTCCTCAACAATGTATTGGTCAATTCCCTTGACCAAGGCACGGGTTATTCTGTCCTGCAAAGGCTCTTCCCTCCATGATAAATCGACCTTGCTTTCCTTGGCTTTTCCAACAACTGTTTCTGCGAATTCCAACAATCGTTCCGTAGCATCATCTCGTCTATTAAGAATCACATCCTCAACATGTTCTAAAAGATCCTTGGGGATATCATCATAAACCTCCAGCAAAGCTGGGTTTACAATTCCCATATTCATTCCCGCTTTAATTGCATGAAAAAGAAAAACGGAATGCATGGCCTCCCTTACCGGATTGTTCCCTCTGAATGAAAAAGAAACATTGCTGACTCCACCGCTAACACTACAATGGGGTAAATTTTCCCGTACCCATTTGGTTCCCTGAATAAAATCGAGGGCATTGAGCTTATGTTCATCCATTCCGGTGGCCACGGGAAAGATATTAAGGTCAAAAATGATATCTTCTGGTGCAAAATTCACCTCATCCACCAATATTCGGTACGAGCGTTCGGCTATTTCAACCCGTCGCTCATACGTATCTGCTTGCCCAACCTCATCAAATGCCATTACAATGACAGCTGCACCATAACGTTTAATCAATTTGGCTTGATGGACAAACTGCTCTTTTCCTTCTTTTAGGCTGATGGAATTGACCACACATTTACCCTGAACTACTTGCAGCCCAGCTTCAATGATTTCCCATTTTGAGCTATCAATCATGATGGGAACCCTAGCGATATCAGGTTCAGCCACAATTAAGTTGAGGAACCGTACCATAGCTTCTTTTCCATCGATAAGCCCATCATCCATATTGATGTCTATGATCTGGGCCCCTCCTTCTACCTGATGTCGGGCAACATCCAAAGCTTCATCATATTTTTCTTCCTTGATCAGACGAAGAAACTTTTTAGACCCGGCCACATTGGTCCGCTCCCCTACATTAACAAAATTACTGTCTGGGGTTATCACCAAGGGTTCTAGGCCCGATAGCTTTAAATATCTAGGTTCGGTCATTTTTGCCAATTCCTTACTTAATCGATTTTAATATACTTTTCCACAATATGCCTTTTGATACCAGCTTCTGGTACATCTTCAATCCCAGATTGTATCAAAGTGTCCCCTTTTATTTCTATGCTGAAGGGAAACTCATGGCCCCTAACTTCATCAACAGCAACATAATTCAACACCTCTGTATAATTGTTTCCATCCAAGGTGTACGTACCTCCACCACCATAAAAACCTTCGCCACCCTCCTTGGGTTGGTTAAAAAAGGCAAAATGATCTTCATTGATTATTTTGATGAAATCAGCTTCGGATAAATCTTTAATTTGGACGGAATCTTCCTCTTTTATTTCTCCATAGACTAACTTCCATGTTCCAACAATGCTTCTATCAGAATCCTTTTTAGGTTCTGCAGGTGCGGGAACCTTGGTCTTATCCTTGCAGGACAGTCCCAAAATCAATACTAATATGAATAGACTACTTTTCATTTGTTTGTTTTTTATGAGGTTAGGGTCTGCGTCAATTTTCTTGGTTCATATTCTGCCACTAAATCAGCTATGGCCTTAATATGCTCTGGAGTGGTTCCACAGCATCCACCAACAATGTTTACCAACCCTTTTTCCACATATTCTTTGATTTGGGAAGCCATTTCCTCAGGAGATTCATCATATTCGCCAAAGGCATTGGGCAAACCGGCATTGGGATGCGCGGAAACCCCGTAATCTGTTTTGGCCGAAACCACCTCTAGATGCGGAACCAGTTGTTTTGCACCCAAAGCGCAGTTAAATCCAACGGATAGAATTGGAATGTGGGAAATAGAAATCAAAAATGCCTCTGCTGTCTGTCCTGATAGCGTACGACCTGATGCATCCGTAATAGTGCCGCTCACCATTATTGGAATTTCAATATTTCGTTCATCCTTTACCTCTTCAATGGCAAACAATGCTGCTTTTGCGTTTAGCGTATCAAAAATGGTCTCTACCAACAGAATATCGGAGCCTCCATCCAACAAAGCTTCTACTTGCTCTTTGTAAGAAATTCTAAGCTCATCAAAGGAAACAGCTCTAAATCCAGGGTCATTGACATCTGGTGACATGCTGGCCGTTTTATTGGTCGGACCGATACTTCCAGCCACAAATCGAGGTTTATGGGGCTCTTTAGCCGTAAATTCGTTTGCAACTTCCTTGGCAATTCGTGCAGATTCATAGTTGAGTTCATATACCAAATCTTCCATATAGTAATCTGCCATGGCAATGGTAGTCCCAGAAAAGGTATTGGTCTCAACAATATCCACTCCTGCTTCAAAGTATTTTCGATGTACTTCGGCAATGGCTTTTGGTTGGGTCAGCGAAAGTAAATCGTTATTTCCCTTTAACGGATGTTCCCAATCCTTAAAACGTTCTCCCCTAAAATCTTCCTCCTCAAACTTATAGCGCTGTAGCATGGTCCCCATGGCTCCATCCAACACTAAAATTCGCTCTTGCAATATTTCTTCAATTCGTTTCATAACACGATTACCCCTAATTAGGGTTATAAATGCTATCAAGAAAAATATTGGAAATGCGTTAGGAATGTATCCTATGTTATCCTTCCCGAACCAATCTTGTGATAAGGGTAGAATTTAGCACCTTCTTTATAAGTAAAGGGTTGCTAAGGCTTCACAGGGTCCAATCCCTCCACCTTTCTTGATAACAACTTCAATTTTTAAATGAACTGGGGACAAAATAACCACACTTTATACTTAAAAGCAACTTATTGTCCCTTTTTTCTACGTTAAAACCTTCCAAAGTGGAACAATGGAAGGTTTGACTAACTCAAATAACCTAAAAAAACTTTTAGACTATACTTTGCACCACTTCTTTTTTGGCTTCTTTTTTGGAACCGTCAAATCCGGTTACACCGCCAACTGTGGTATATTTCATTACAAATCGTTTATCTGGATTTATGATTTGGTAGGCATACTGGCACATTACCGCTGCCTCATGGAATCCTGATAGAATCAGTTTTAATTTCCCTTCATAGGTGTTTACATCGCCAATGGCAAAAACTCCGGGTATGTTGGTCTGGTAATCTTTAGCATTATTGACCTTGATGGCATTTTTCTCAATCTCCAAGCCCCAACTGCCAATGGGTCCAAGTTTTGGTGAAAGTCCAAAAAGTGGAATAAAATGGTCTGTTTCCACATAGGTTTCTCCTTTTGCTTCATCATTATGCTTAACAACAACCGCTTTTAGCTCATCCTCCCCATGCAACTCTTTCACCTCTGCCTCCGTGTATAGTTGAATTTTGCCCAATTTGGCCAATTCGGATGCTTTTTCAACCGAATCCAAGGCGCCCCTGAATTCGTTTCTTCGGTGAACCAAAGACACTTCTGAAGCCACATCCGCCAAGAAAATTGCCCAGTCCAAAGCTGAATCTCCTCCTCCGGCAATGACCACTTTTTTGTCTCGATATACTTCTGGGTCCTTGATGATATATGCCACACCTTTATCCTCAAAATCACCAATATTGGAAATCAGGGGTTTTCTTGGCTCAAAAGAGCCCAATCCCCCGGCTATGACCACTACCGGTGCATGGTGTTTAGTCCCTTTGTTTGTGGTAACGATAAAAGAACCATCTTCTTGTTTTTCCAACGTATCGGCTCTTTCACCTAAGGTGAAACCAGGCTCAAACGGCTTGATCTGTTCCATTAACCTATCTACCAAATCACCCGCCAAAATCTCTGGATAGGCAGGAATATCATAAATAGGTTTCTTTGGATAAATCTCCGAGCATTGGCCTCCAGGCTGTGGAAGCGCATCAATCAAATGCGTTTTCAGCTTTAACAATCCTGCTTCAAAAACCGTGAACAATCCCGTTGGTCCCGCTCCAATTATTAGTATATCTGTCTTGATCATAATCTTAATTTAAAAGTCTCAGCATAAACTGATATTTATACTTTTTCAAACAATTTTATTCCCTCTCTTTTATAATTCTTTTGAATCTCCATTATTTTTTGACGATGTTTTACTACTTCGCCCAGAACAATTATGGCTGGGTTTGACAATTGTTGCTCTTTTGCTTGATTTACAATTGTGGAAACCGTACCAATTCCAATTTTTTCATTGTCCGTTGTACCATTTTGAATGATGGCCACCGGAAGATTGGATTTGCCTTCTTTTTTAAAGAGCTCTGTGATCTCCTTCAATTTTGACATTCCCATCAAAATCAAAACAGTAGCATTGGACTTCGCCGCCAAAGCTACATCCGCGGATAGTTTATGCTCTTTGGTTGTACCTGTAATCACCCAAAAACTTTCTGTTGCACCTCTTTTAGTCACCGGAATGTTTTGAGCTGCTGGCACTGCAACAGATGAAGAAATTCCTGGAACAACCTCAACATCCAAACCGTGTGATGCAGCATATTCCATTTCTTCGGCTCCTCTTCCAAAAACAAATGGGTCACCTCCTTTTAATCGAACCACATGCTTGTTCAAACTTGCGCGTTGCACAATCAACTCATTGATTTGTTCCTGTTGGTAAGCATAACACCCTTTTCGTTTGCCTACAAAGATGTGTTCGGCATTAGGTGCATATTCCAATAGTTCAGAGTCGACAAGGGCATCGTACAACACCACATCTGCGCGTTGCAATGCCTTGATTCCCTTTAGTGTTATCAAATCCACATCCCCAGGGCCAGCCCCAACTACTGTCAATTTTCCGTTAAACATGAGCCAATTCCAATTTTCTATAAGCTTCCAATGTTTCCAAAACCTGTTTTGCATCTTCTAAATAGGAGTTTGCAAACTCTTTGGTTGGCTTATTTTTATTTAGCTGAAGTGCTATGTCTTCAAAACTGATTGCTAAATCAATTTTTCCAGTTTCAACATACAATCTGTCAAAATCCTTGATGATTCCTGAATGGGTATTAACCTTGACCTTTTCAGATGTTAGAAGTGCCTTCGCTGAGTTTACAATGGATTGATAAGCATAGTAAACACTTGCAGCCCATTTTTCTTCGGCCAATGCTTCCTCTGCTTTTTCAATCTTTTCTTGACTTTCAAAAAATAAGGTCGCCACCAAATCGACAATAACTCCTGCACACTCACCAATCCCAATTTCCTTTTTGTATTTTTCTTCGGTACCCCAATCGATAAAATCATCTTGGGTTAGATTTTCAATGTCTGTAAGCGGTTTTAGGAACTCATAGAAATATTGTTCTCCTTTTTCCCAGTAGTAATCAGCAAAGGAAGCCCCATTCCCATTTGCATTAAAATCATCCAGAATCAATCTGAGGGCTTGGGGGCCTCTTTTACTTGGAATTTTTACCACTTTATCTGCAAATCTGGCTTTACCATTTCCAAAGTTTCCACCGCCCAATAACACCTGAAGTGCCGGAGCAACCAATTTATCCTTGGTACGGATGGACATTCCTTGGAATCCAATGTTCGCCATATTGTGTTGCCCACAAGCGTTCATACAACCACTTATTTTAATGACCACATCTGGGTTGCTTATATATTGCGGATATTCTGCTTTAATTACACGCTCCAATTCCTCGGCGATTCCTGTACTGCTTGAAATTCCAAGGTTGCAGGTATCAGTACCTGGACATGCTGTGATATCTAAAGCTTTGTTGTATCCGGCTTCTACAAAGCCTAATTTTTTCAGTTCCGAATAGAAAAATGGAACCAATTCCTCTTTTACATAAGGAATAAGAATATTTTGACGCAGTGATAAACGAATTTCGCCTGCCGCATAATTTTGAACCAATTTGGCCAATTCCCTTGCTTTATCAGTGTAAAAATCCCCCAACAAGACCTTGATTCCGATAGCTACATACCCTTTTTGCTTTTGTGGAACTAAATTGGTGGATTTCCATTGTTGGAACTCCTTATTTTTTTCAATCTGAACCGAAGGAACATTAACATTGGCAACCACAGGTTTTGGGTAACTTTCAAAATCTATGGGATAGGTTTGAATAGGAATAGCCAATTGCTCTTCTTCCAACAATACCTTGAATCCCTCAAGACCAATATCCTTTAATAAGAATTTCATACGGGCCTTGGCTCTACTTTTACGCTCTCCGTATCTATCAAAAACACGGATTACGCCTTCCATTAATGGAACAATTTTATCTGTTGGCAAGAAGCTATAGAGCTCATCGGCATGGCGGGGCTGTGAACCCAAACCACCGGCCAACATCACTTTAAATCCTCTTTCTCCATTTTTGATTTTGGCGATGAAGCCTAAATCGTGCATATAGGAAAGTCCAGTGTCGGCATCACTCGAAGAGAAGGAAACCTTGAATTTTCTTCCCATTTCCTGTCCAATAGGATTCCGAAGGAAATACTGAAAAACGGCATGGGCATACGGAGAAACATCAAAAGGTTCATCAACATCGATTCCTGCAGTTTCACTTGCCGTTACATTACGTACGGTATTTCCACAGGCTTCGCGAAGGGTCACATCATCTCGTTCCAGTTCAGCCCAAAGCTCTGGGGTCCGGTCAAGGTCCACATAGTGGATTTGAATATCCTGACGTGTGGTGATATGTAGTCTTCCCCTAGAATATTCATCAGAAACATCACAAATGCGAAGCAATTGATTGGAAGTCACCTTGCCATACGGTAATTTGATTCGTACCATCTGAACACCTTGCTGCCGTTGGCCGTAAACTCCCCGTGCCAAACGTAGACTCCTGAATTTTTCTTCGTCCAATTCGCCACCTTTAAACTGGCGAATCTTTCTTTCCAACTCAATGATGTCCTTTTCAACTATAGGGTTCTCTATTTCTGTTCTAAAGCTTTTCATTATTCTATTTTTCCTATCTGGTTAATAGATTTTATTAACAACTATTCTATCACCTCCTATTTTAGTGTTGTTCCATTTAATTTATGAAGCCAACACCCGCGGTGGTATTTGTTCTACTGTCGATAATTATAAAGGAACCGTTTGTACGATGGTCTTTGAACCGATCGTAAAAAATGGGCTTGTT
Source organism: Flagellimonas sp. (assembly GCF_965222555.1). Classification (GTDB taxonomy): domain Bacteria; phylum Bacteroidota; class Bacteroidia; order Flavobacteriales; family Flavobacteriaceae; genus Flagellimonas. Next base: position 244,374 of record NZ_CBDCUG010000005.1, read on the forward strand.
CAATTTCAACCTTACTTTGGCAATGTCGTTCATTTGTAAGGTTGAAACATTTTCTTCAATCCCTGAATAATCGGGATGAATCTTATGCTCAATGGCATCAACTTTCGCCAATACCTTGTTTATTCCATGTTGTATCACATATTTGCCACCGGCAGTCAGATTATCAGAATCCATCCAGGAAACTGTTGCGGTGAGCTGTTTGTCTATTGTAGGCAAATCACCCGCCTTGACCAACATATCTCCGCGACTTACATTGACCTCATCTTCCAAAGTAATAGTAACAGAAGACCTTCTTGGTGCTGTTTGGTATTCTTTGTCGTAGAAATAAATATTCTTGATTTTGCTTCTTGTCATTGATGGCAGTACCACAACATCGTCTCCCACACTAAGTTCGCCACCATATACCTTTCCAGCAAAGCCACGAAAATCATGGAATTCTTCTGTTTTTGGTCGAACCACATATTGCACAGGGAATCTTGGAGTTCCTACATTAGATACAGCTGCCAAATCCAAACTTTCCAAGTGTTCCAATATGGTTTCGCCATCGTACCAAGGTGTATTTTTGGATTTCTCCACAACATTATCTCCCTTCAATGCACTTATGGGGATAAATGTTATTTTTTGATCTGCGTAATCCCGCTTGCTCATCAATTGTTCAAAGTCGGCTTTGATTGCGTTGTATTTTTCCTCCGAAAAATCTACCAAATCCATTTTATTCACGGCAACAATCACTTCTTTGACACGAAGTAGATTGTTGATAAAAAAGTGTCTATTGGTCTGCTCGATCACTCCTTTTCTAGCATCAATCAATATGATTGCCGCTTGGGAAGTGGATGCACCCGTAACCATATTCCTGGTGTATTCCACGTGACCAGGAGTATCGGCTATGATATAGCTTTTTTTCGCGGTTGAAAAGTAGATGTGAGCAACATCAATAGTGATACCCTGTTCTCTTTCAGCCACCAAACCATCGGTAGCCAAAGAGAAATCAAGATAATCATATCCTTTTTGCTTGCTGGTTCGCTCAATGGCCTCCAATTTATCGTCTGTCAATGATTTAGTATCATACAACAGTCGTCCAATCAAGGTACTTTTACCGTCATCCACACTACCTGCGGTAGCAATTTTCAATACTTCCATAATCTTTTTAAAAATATCCTTGTTGTTTACGTTTTTCCATTGCTGCTTCGGAACGTTTATCATCAATTCTTGCTCCACGCTCTGAAATTTTTGATTCCCTGATTTCGGCTACTACTTTCTCAATAGTATCTGCATAAGAAGCCACCGCCGCTGTACAAGACATATCTCCTACGGTACGAAAACGAACCATTCGTTCTTCAACAACTTCATCTTCTGCTCTAAATACCACACCATCTTCTGCCGACCAAATCAAACCATCTCTTAAAAAGATGTTTCGTTTGTGCGCAAAATAGATGGATGGAATCTCAATATTTTCTTTTTCAATGTAGCTCCAAACATCAAGTTCCGTCCAATTGCTAATCGGAAAAACACGGACATTTTGTCCCATTTCAATTTCACCGTTCAACATGTCGAACAACTCTGGGCGTTGGTTCTTCTCATCCCACTGGCCAAAATCATCCCTGACAGAAAAAATACGCTCTTTGGCACGTGCTTTTTCTTCATCTCTACGCGCCCCACCTATACATGCATCAAATTTAAATTCTTCGATGGCATCCAATAAAGTAGTGGTCTGCAACATATTTCTACTGGCATATTTTCCAGTTTCTTCAACCACTTTACCCTGATCTATAGAGTCCTGAACATTTCTTACAATAAGTTCAACCCCAAGTTCTTCAACCAATTTATCCCGAAACTCAATGGTTTCAGGAAAATTATGTCCAGTATCAATATGCATCAAGGGAAAAGGAATTTTTGCCGGCCAAAAGGCTTTTTGAGCCAATCTTACCAATGTTATGGAATCCTTTCCTCCCGAAAACAATAAAACGGGTTTTTCAAACTGGGCCGCAACCTCACGCATGATATAAATGGCCTCATGCTCCAATGCATTGGCCTTTGGTCTTTTTTCCAAGTCCAATAGTTCTGGTTTTTGTATTTCTTCTAAAAGTGTGCTCAATGTTCTATTTCTTTTATGTATGTAATCCACATTCCCGATTTTCCAAAACCTTGGTGGGATCAAAATATTTATGTTCGTTGGGTAAATCACGTTCGCGTAGATAGGCATCCAACTGCGTATCGCTCCAGTAATAAAATGGGCTCACTTTAAGTACACCATCTTTACCCAGGCTCAATACATCCAGTGAATCTCTATGTGCGGTTTGCCCCTTACGTAAATTGGTAAACCAAACATCCGGCTTATGTTCTTCCATAGCTCTTCTAAAAGGTTCCAACTTTACTTGCTCCGTAAAAGTGGCATGCAATGGATCATCGATTTGTGGAATTCCCATAACGGCATCTCTATGCGATGAAGTCTGTTTGGGCACATATAGCTCGATGTTCAGTCCTAAACGGGAAATCAATTCTTCAGCATGCTTGTAGGTATTTGGTGTATTATACCCAGTATCACACCAAATAACCGGAATATTCCTGTCGATATCGGTAACCGCATGAAGAATGGCTACTTCGTAAGGACGAAAATTTGTGGTAACCACTGGAGTATTTCCATTGGCTATAGCCCAAGAAATTATTTCTTGGGGGTCAATACCCTTAAAGTGCTTATTTAAATTTGCTATGCTTTCTTCTGAAAATGCCATGACATATTAATTTATTTGCCCCAACCTATTTTGTTCCAAATTCTTTCATGAAAAAAGTAAAGAATCATTTTGGTCACAAAATCTATGGAGGCTATTGATGCTGCCAAGACAACCTCTTCAACAAAAAAATAGGAGATAATCAGAGTATCCAAGGTTCCGATTATTCTCCAACTAACAGCTTTTGCTATGCTTCGAAGCGGTTTTTCCGAATTTTTATCCTTCTCAAAGGATGTCTTGGTCTTTTTTGAATTCAGTACTAATTGGTCTGCAATCATTTGTTTATTTATTTTCCTATCGGTTTACTAGGAAATACAAACATACGTGTTTTATTTAATTGGAATCGTTAAAAACCATATAAAATTACCATTACCCTATCGTTTTTATAGATTTTAACAAATGAGACAGGAAATTTTACAGATTTATCGATCCTAAATCTCAAATAATAAAGGATTTTAACTTAAGAGGCTATCAAATCCGCTAAGGTATTGTTTCTGTAGACTTCAAGTGCACTATCCCTAACCTGAAGCATCAACTTGTTTACCGAACATTTGTTTTCATCAGGACAATCATCACATTTTTCGTAAAAATTGAGACTAACGCATGGTACCATTGCAATAGGACCTTCCAATACCCGCATTACCGCAGTCATCAGAATATCTTCGGGTTCCTTAATTAAATAGTACCCCCCGCCCTTGCCTTTCTTTGAACCCAAAAAACCATTTCTTCTAAGGGTAAGCAAGATGCTTTCTAAAAACTTTTGAGAAATATTCTCATGTTTGGCAATTTCAGCTATCTGAACGGGCTCCCTACTCTCCAGCGAAGCTAGATAAGTAAGTGCCTTTAACCCATATTTGGTCTTCTTGGAGAGCATCTCACGAAGATAGCGAAATTTAACAATTGGCTATCTTCATTTAAATGAAAGTCAAAATTACTTAATCCAGTGCCTGTTCAATATCGGCAATGATATCATAAATATGCTCCAAGCCAACTGAAATTCGAACAGTTCCATCCGAGATTCCAACGGATTGTCGTTCTTCGACCGTTAATTTACTGTGCGTTGTTGATGCAGGATGTGTGACAATACTTCGCGAGTCTCCCAAATTGGCTGAAAGTGACAGCATTTTAACCGAATCAAAGAATTTTCTTCCCGCTTCCAATCCTCCTTTTACTTCAAACGCTACCACACAGCCACCGGCTTTCATCTGTTTTTTCGCAATTTCATATTTGGGGTGAGATTTCAAAAATGGATATTTTACCCATGCTATTTCAGGATGGCTTTCCAAAAAAGTGGCCAATTGTAAGGCATTTGCACAATGTCTGTCCACTCGAAGCGCCAAAGTCTCCAAGCTTTTCGACAATACCCAAGCATTGAATGGGGAAAGCGCCGGTCCAGTGATTCTTGAAAAACGGTAAATCTTATCAATAAGATCATTATTCCCAACAGTGATTCCTGCCAATACACGTCCCTGTCCATCCATTAATTTTGTGCCTGAATGAATGACCAAATGAGCTCCAAACTTAATAGGTTGCTGTAAATACGGAGAAGCAAAACAGTTATCGATAATAAAGATGAGATTGTGTTTCTTAGCCAGATTCCCCAAAACTTCCAAATCCAAAACATCCACCCCGGGGTTAGTCGGGGATTCGGCATAAATAATCTTGGTTTTATCCGTGATCAAACCTTCAACCGCATCCAAATCATTAACATTAAAATAGCTTGTTGTAATGTTCCACTTTGGAAAAAATTGAGTAAATAGTGTATGGGTTGAGCCAAAAATACTTTTGCACGAAACGATATGATCGCCACTCTCCAACAAAGCCGCAAACGTGCCATATACCGCCGCCATACCCGAGGCAAAAGCAAAACCACTTTCTACTCCCTCCATTTTGCAGACCTTATCTATAAATTCCGTTGAATTTGGGTTGGAATATCTGGAATAGATATTCCGATTCTTTTCTTCCGCAAAAGAAGCTCGCATATCCTCTGCATCCTCAAAAACAAAGCTTGAGGTCAAATACATCGGACTGGAATGTTCCAAAAATTGCGATCGTTCTATTTGTGTACGAATCGCTTCTGTTTCAAAACCAAGTTGTTTATCGTTCTTCATAAAAAACACCCCTAAAGTCCCCTCAAGAGGACAATTATTATTCTATATTTTTTCTGCTATTCTTAAAATATCTCCAAAAACCCCTCTAGCAGTAACCGCGGCTCCAGCACCGGCACCTTGAATCACCAAAGGATTTTCCCCATACGACTCGGTATAAATCTCAATTATGGAATCTGAACCACTTACCTGACCCAACGCACTTTCTTTGGGCACTGAAACCAGTTTTACATCCAAAACACCCTTGTCTTGCTGTAAATCTCCATGCAAATCACCAATATATCGGAGTACATGACCTTCATCCTGAGATTTTTTGATTTCACCATAAACCATGTCCATAACTTCTATTTGCCCCATGAATTCATCAAAATTCAGAGGTTGTAATTCCTTCGGAATAAGGTTTTCAACTTGGATATCCGAAAACTCATTTTGCAAATCGAGTTCGCGAGCCAAAATCAACAATTTTCTACCCACATCATTTCCAGAAAGGTCCTCACGAGGGTCAGGCTCGGTGAACCCTTTTTCCATTGCCTCTTTTACAATATTGGAAAATGGAATTTCATTCTCTGAAAATGTATTGAAAATATAACTCAACGAACCAGAGAACACTCCTTTTATTCTAGTAATATTTTCCCCAGAAAGGTGCAATAGTTTAATGGTATCTATAAGTGGAAGTCCTGCTCCAACATTGGTTTCATACAGATATTGCTTTTGATTTTTCTCCAAATGCTTTCGAATTGATTTGTAATAATCGAAACCAAGCGTATTTGCAATCTTGTTTGAGGAAACCAAATCAAACCCGTTATCAATAAAGTGCTCATAATGGGATACAAATGCCTCGCTAGCCGTATTGTCCACTGCAATCAAATTTTCCAGATGATTTGCCTTAGCAAACTCGATAACATCTTCAATTTGATAAGGAATTCCCGTTTTATCCAAATCCTCTTTCCAGTTTTCCGAAATACCGCCAGCATTCAACAATACCTTTTTGGAATTGGACACCGCAAAAACCCGTAAATCAATATCTTTTCTGTTTTCAATGCTAACTTTGGAATCCAATATTTGATCAATTAAAGTACCTCCCACGTTACCGTGACCAAAAATGGCAAGGTTTACCTTTTTGGCGATGCCGAAAATCTGCCCGTGCACCACATTGATTGCTTTGTGCAAATCAGATTTTTTCAATACCAAGCTCACATTTTTTCCCGAAACGGTATTATTAAAAAGTAAGGGAACCACTTGATTCTTCACCAATGCATTGAAGGGTTCGTGAAAAGTACTCAAATCCATTCCTACAATGGAAATGACAGAAACATCATTTACCACCGTGATTTGGTTAACATCATGGGAGGAATAGTCAGTTTCGAACTCCAAATCAAGCACTTTTTTGGCTTTTTGTGCTTCTTTGGCATCTACCACTAAACCAATGCCTCTTTCTGATGACCCTTGGGAAATAATCCCGACATTGATATTGTTCTGCCCAAGTGACTTAAAAATCCGCGCGTCGATACCTACTTTTCCCAAAAGCCCTCTTCCCTCAAGATTTATAAGGGCAACATTCTCCAAAACAGACAAAGATTTTATCCCCCCGTTATCAGTTTTTGGGCCAATCAATGTTCCTTCATTATCATCATTAAAAGTATTAAGAATCCGAAGTGGGATATTTTTCTCAATCAATGGAATAATGGTCTTGGCATGCAAAATATTGGCTCCAAAATTGGCCAATTCGTTCGCCTCGGCATACGAAATAACGTCAATAAGCTTGGCATCAGCTACCAAATCAGGATTGGCCGTGTAAATTCCATTTACATGAGTATAATTGAGCAATTCACCGGCATCTAAAAAATTGGCAAGCAATGCGGCAGAATAATTGGTTCCGTTTCTTCCCAATGTAGTTGTCTCTCCTTCACTATTGGATGCAATAAAGCCGGTTACAATAGGAACTACATCTGAATCTAGACTTTTAAAAGACCGAATTACATTTTCTTTGGAAACCCCTTCATCCACCTCAGCATTGGTAAAGGTATCATCTGTTTTGATCAACTCTCGTGAATCCAATAATTTGGCCTTGACTCCCAACTCTTTTAGCATTGCAGTCACAGCTTTGCCCGAAATCAGTTCGCCATTAGCCATAAGCTCATCTTTGGTCTTAGGACTAAAATCTCCTGTCAATGAAACTCCTTGTAGGATTTTTTCTACCGCTTTGAGCTCATTCGCAATAATTGACGCATCAGACAATCCTTCTTTTTGATAATCCGAGAAGTGTTTCAGTTCTTCATCAAAACCATCTCCTTTTGCAGCCTTTTTCAACAAGGACTCTAATTGATCCGTAGCTTTTCCTCTCGCCGAAAGTACCACCGCAAAATGTTCTTTTTCTTTCGCCTTTTTTGAAATGATTTTAAGCACACGTTCAATACCTTCTCCGTTGGCCAAAGATTTCCCGCCAAATTTTAAAACTTTGATGCGCTCCGACTTTCCATTTTTTTGGAACACGGGCTCTAGGAGCTTTTCCAACTGCTCAAACTCCATTAAAAAGGCATCATGACCATGTAGGGATTGTACTTCGCCATAGGTGACATTGGTGTTGACCAATGCCAATCGCCTGAAAGTTTCCTTGTTTTCCTCAGCAGTAAAAAACAAATCAGAATTGACACCAATAATATGGATTTTGGTATCGCTTTCTTGAAGCGCCTTAAATGCCTCATCCCCATTTCTTGTAATGTCAATGGTCTTCAACAACTGATTCATCAGTTTGTAGGCCGATAATTGAAAACGTTCCTGTAGCTTTTTCCCGTGGTGCATCAACCAGCTTTCTACATTGAAAACCTGAAGTTCCTCATTGGTGCTACGTTTGAATCGCTCTTTGAAAGATTCTGGTGTTCGGTAACAAAGCATAGCATGCATGCGGGCATCATGAACTGGTTGTTTTGAATTCACCAAAAACTGCTCCTGTATCTGGCAATTGGCAATCAACCAGTCGGTAGACTTCCAATCTGATGCCACTGGAATCAAATGCTCTGTAATCTCGGGGTTCAAAGCGGCCATTTCCCAAGCAATTCCTCCTCCCAAAGACCCTCCGATAATGGCGTACAAACGGTCAATTTTCAACTGCTGCAACCCTCGAAGAAATATTTTGGCTATATCTCCGGCCACAAAATCTTTGTAGTTATCAATTACAAGACCATCATATCCATTCCCAGGGATATTAAAGGCCAAAATGGTGTATTTATCAGTATCGATACTTTTACCTTTACCAATGATATCGGACCACCAGCCTGACTCTCCCGTGACATTCGAGTTGCCTGTAAGGGCGTGATTTACCAGAATAATGGGCGCAGTATGCAATTCTTTTCCAAAGAGTTGATAAGACAACTGCAAATCTTGGGCTACACCACTTATGGTCCTGTAATTCTTTATTTCCGTTTTATGGAGCATTCTTTATAAAAATTGATATCAGTCTGTGCCAAGCGAGGTATTCCTTAAGGAATTATTCTCCACTGCACTCAAACCGAAAGAGTATTATCAAGCTAAAACTGATTTATCGATAGCGGCAAATGCTTGTTCCAAATCTGCTTTCAAATCGGATATATCTTCAAGACCAACCGACAAACGAATCAAATCTTTAGTGACACCAGCAGATTCTTGCTGGTCATCGTCCAATTGTTGGTGCGTGGTACTGGCAGGATGGATAATCAAAGATTTTGTATCTCCAATATTGGCCAGCAGTGAAAACACCTTTGTTGCATCAGTTAAACTTTTTGCAGCTTCAAAACCTCCTTTTACTCCAAAAGTCACAATACCACTTTGTCCTTTGGGAAGGTATTCCTGTGCCAAATCATAATACTTGTTGCCCTTTAGACCTGGGTAATTCACCCATGCAACTTCTTCCCTATCCTGTAGCCATTCTGCCAAAGCCAATGCATTTTCACTATGTTGCTTGATTCGAACTGGCAAAGTTTCCAAACCTTGGATGATTTGAAATGCATTAAAGGGACTCAACGCTCCACCAAAATCTCGAAGCCCTTCCAAAATAAGCTTGAATGTAAAAGCTGCCGCACCTAATGCTTCGCTATATACCAAACCATGGTATCCAGCAGATGGTTCTGTAAATTCCGGGAAATTTCCATTGGCCCAATCAAATGTTCCAGCATCAATAATGGCCCCTCCAAGTGAATTTCCTTGACCACCAATATATTTGGTCAATGAATGGATTACCAAGTTGGCACCATGTTCAATAGGATTCAACAGCCCTGGAGTAGCGACAGTATTATCCACAATAAATGGGACTTTAGCGGCCTTAGCTTCTTTTGAGATACCTTTCAGGTCCAAAACATCCAATTTTGGGTTCCCCAAAGACTCTACAAAGAAGGCTCTGGTGTTCTCTTGTACAGCACCAGCGAAATTAGATGGGTCAGACGCATCCACAAAAGTGGTGGTAATGCCCAATCTTGGCAAGGTAACGTTCAATAAATTGTATGTACCTCCATACAAACTGCTTGATGCCACTATGTGATCACCTGCCCTTAAAAGGGTTAGCAATCCCGTTGAAATTGCCGCAGTTCCAGATGCAAAAACAACAGCACCTACCCCGCCTTCAATAGCTGCCACTCTTTCTTGTAAAATTTGATTGGTGGGATTGTTCAAGCGCGTGTAAATAAAGCCCAATTCGGCCAAGGAAAATAGATTTGCCGCATGGTCCGTATCATTGAACACATAGGAAGTTGACTGATAAATAGGCACAGCTCTGGTTCCGCCTGTTTGTGTTGTGTCATGCCCGGCATGCAAAGCATTGGTTGAAAATTTTTGATCACTCATGATTTTTTGCTTTTAATTAAACTTGTTCTGTTTTTAGATTCCCACTTTCGTAGGAATGACAATGTTTTAAAATTTCATTTTAAAAACACAAAAAAGCCAAACCCTGCTCGACCTTTGGGTCGATAGGAAAAATCAAAAAGTTATAAGAAAGTGAAACTGAAATAATTCAGTTGTTGTTATCTATTCCCAAATGGGATAGAATTTAGCACCTTCTTGACATAAGGAGTCAAGGGTTGCTAAGGCTTCATAGGGTCTATTCCCTCCACCTTTCTTGATAACTATTCAATACGTGTTTGAACTTGTGAGGACAAATATAACGGCAGAATTCTTTAAAATCCTAATGATTTTGGGAAATTTTACAAATTCACATCATTTTATAAGGACATGGCGGATAGACTTCTCACGTTCGTTCAAAATGAGCCCACCATGTACGTTTTATCGAACTCAAAACATCTTAAATAAAGTTGTTACCAATCGTCCACCATGGTTTGGAGACTTAATTGACAACAGTTGCTTTGCTTCCTTTACTTTTAAGTGGAAGGGCGCTTCGCATAAATCCACCCCGCTTTGCTTTTTCAATCGAGTTCCTTGACCGGAAATGATATTGATATTGGGAACGAAATCACCTTGGGGCAAATGCTCGGTTAAAATCACAAATTTAAAGTCAGGGAGTTTGTCCACAATGTTTTTGATTTCGGAATTGGATAAATGTTGCAATACTTGCCTTAAAATGGCACAATCCGCCATAGGTAGGTTATCTTTTGCTATATCCAAACAATGGAATTCCAAATTTGGACGTTGGAATTTCCTTTTGTTGAAGTTTATTAGGTCTTCAACAATATCCACTGCAATGTATTTTTTGGTGTCCACAACCAATGCGGCACCGATATTAAAATCTCCGCAACCTAAATCAGCTACGGTCAATGGATTTTCAAAAGATTTTAAAAAGGATTGAAGAATAGCTATGTAGGGTTCGACCAATTCAGGATGATGTGACCCATCGCCTGAATAAAAATGGGAACCATTATCCCCCCATAGCTTGGCCTCATAAATTTGCTCCATTGCCGCTTTGGTGGGCCATGGTCTTTTAATTTTCTTAGGTGAAGTCATTTTATTTTAAAACCGAAAACTCAATACTCGAGTCTGTAAAAACTGTATGGGTCTGGGTTTTAAAGTCATCCTCGTTCGCCTTAAAAATATTGTCCACGTAGGTCTGTGGATTCAAATCTATTAAAGGAAACCAAGTACTCTGCACCTGAATCTGCAGCTTATGTCCTTTTTTGATGGTATGGAAAACATCTTGCAATTTTATGGTCACATCTGTTTTTTTGTTTGGTGTGAATGGCTCTGGGTCGGAAAAACTTTTTCTGAAACGTCCACGAAGCACCTCGCTTCGAACCATTAGGTGGTAATTGGCCATTTTTAAATGGTCTTGCATCTCTTCATTGGTTTCGGAATCCGGAGGGTGCACATCTATCACTTTCACGATCCAATCCGCTGCAGTGCCCGTTGTCGCTACTTTTAGTTTCGCTAAAATATCTCCAGCTAAGGTCAAATCCTCCTCCAACACCTCAGTTTCAAAAACCAGTACATCCGACCGACGTGCGGCGAAACGTTGATCATCCGTCATGTATTTTCTGGGTGTAAATACCGATTTGATATCTTCAGAATACGGAACCGGTTTTTTGATATCGCTAATAAATTGAATCCCGGAAACTTCTTTTTGTTCTGTGGTCAATTCTTGGTCTTCTGAAAGAAACATGGTCTGCTTTTCAACACCTTGTGGAGGCCATGCATCATATGTTTTCCACTCTTTTCTTCCAGAATCAAAAACATAGGCCTCTGGAAGTCCACTGTTTTGGTCACCTTCTCCCTTTAAAAAGTGATTAAAGAATTTTGTTTCAATATTCTTCTGATAAAACAAAGAAATGGAATCTCCAAAGTAATAATTGCCTACTACATTCCTATCTCTTTTTCTTGCCCATCCGCCATGATCCCAAGGTCCAAAAACCATGGTGTTGTAGTTTCCTTCGTTATGGCGTTCAATATTTTTATAGGTTTCCAAAGGCCCGTACAAATCTTCTGCATCAAACCACCCACCAACAATCATGGTGGCTACATTGGTCTTTACATTTTTTAAATGCTGAATGATTCCCCTACTCTGCCAAAGCTCATCGTAATTGGGATGTTCTTTTAGTTCGTTCCAGAAAAAATCATCAGTTTGTCCATCTGGTCGTATGGTAGGTGTATCCGCCGTTTCATACTCAAAAAAAGAGTTTAGGTTCTCCAATGGGCCGGCATCCAAAAAGAACTGATACTGGTCATCGGTCTGAATATCTGGCAAAGTATACCAGGCCGTATCAATAGGTTGATCATTATTGGGCCTAGGTGTTCCAAAAAGTGAAGTCGCCCTAAAATAGCTCAATAAATAAGCTCCGTTATGGTGAAAATCATCAAAAAAGAAATCTCCAATACAAGCTTGTGGAGAAGATGCCTTTAATGCTGGATGGGCATCAACCGTTGCATAGGTCGCATAAAATCCGGGGTACGAAATACCCCAAACACCAACTCTTCCATTGTTGTTTTCCACATTGTTCACCAACCATTCAATGGTATCGTAAGTATCTGAACTTTCATCTACATCTTGGTCCGATGTCTTATTGGGAATATAGGCCCTCATATTCTCATAATGTCCCTCACTTAACCATCTACCGCGAACATCTTGATATACAACAATGTTTCCTTCCTTCATTAAATGTACGTTGGGACCAATCTGCTTTCTAAAATTCCCCTCGCCATAGGGTCTTGAGCTATACGGTGTGCGTTGCATTAAAATGGGATATTCCTTTGAAGTATCTTTTGGTGAATAAATGGTGGTGTGCAGCTTTACACCATCCCTCATCTCAATATCCACTTCTTCCTTGTTGTAATTATCAGCTACGTAGGTATCCTCTTGCTGAATCTCTTTTTTGACAGTTTTTTTACAGGCTGAGATTGCCAATGTTAAAACAAACATTAGCATTATGGGACGAAGTATTCTTTTCATCTTAAGGAAATTTTGATTGATGCCTAAAACTACAAAGAAATCTTCTTAGTTAAGAAAGATATAGGAATGCGTTTTACAAATTGAACGCCGCTTTAACTGCATCAACATTATCCAGTTTTTCCCAGGTGAAAAGCTCCACTTCTTTTTCGACCCTTCCATTGTATGGCGATTCAAAGACCTTGGTCAACTTTTGAGGTTGTTTTCCCATATGTCCGTATGCGGCAGTTTCCAGATAGATAGGATTTCTCAGCTTTAATCGTTCTTCAATGGCAAAAGGGCGCATATCGAACAATTCTGAAGCTTTTTCGGCAATTTCGCCATCGGATAGATTGACATTAGCGGTACCGTAAGTATCCACAAAAATGGAAGTGGGCTCAACTACCCCAATAGCATAACTCACCTGCACCAAAATTTCATCGGCTACTCCTGCCGCCACTAAGTTTTTGGCTGCGTGTCGGGCCGCATAGGCCGCACTTCTATCTACCTTACTGGGGTCTTTTCCACTAAAAGCACCGCCACCGTGGGCACCTTTTCCACCGTAGGTATCCACAATAATTTTACGCCCTGTCAGGCCAGTATCACCATGAGGTCCACCAATCACAAACTTGCCTGTTGGGTTGATGTGATATTTAATATCATCATTAAATAGCTCTTGTATGGATTCTGGCAACAATTTTTTGACTTCCGGAATCAAAATTGAAAGAATGTCCTCTTTTATTTTGGCCAACATCTTTTCATCAGAATCAAACTCATCGTGCTGGGTGGACACCACAATGGTATCTATTCGTTGTGGTACGTTATCGTCTGAATATTCAATGGTCACCTGTGCTTTGGCATCCGGCCGCAAATAAGCTATTTGCGTTCCTTCGTGTCTTAATTTTGCCAAGACCTGAAGAATTTTATGCGAAATATCCAATGCCAAAGGCATGTAATTCTCAGTTTCTTTAGTTGCATAGCCGAACATCATACCCTGATCGCCCGCACCTTGCTCTTCCTTACTTCCTCTATCAACTCCTTGGTTGATATCTTGGGATTGTTCGTGAATCAATGAAATTACACCGCAAGAATCCCCACTAAATTGGTATTCCCCTTTGGTGTACCCTATTTTATTGATTACATCCCGTGCTATATTTTGCACATCCAGATATGTATTGCTCTTTACTTCGCCTGCCAACACTACCTGACCCGTGGTCACCAATGTCTCGCAAGCTACTTTGCTTTCTTGGTCAAAGGCCAAAAAATTATCCAAAAGTGCATCACTGATTTGATCGGCTATTTTGTCTGGGTGTCCTTCACTTACAGATTCTGATGTAAACAAATATGGCATGTACTTATATTTATACGGAGAGATTTGACGGTACAGCCCAAAAAAGTTTACACTCCTTTTAGCATTTTTGTTTCCGCTGAATTTGTTTCAGCTTCTGAGGTTGCAATCAGTCAAATCTTTCCTCAATATTTATGAAGGGCAAAAGTATGGGAAAACTTAAAATCCGCAAAATTAATCCCCGTTCAAAGCGCTGATCAGATATCGTATTTTATTTTAAAGACAATATAACGGGGTTGAACCACATAGGATGATGTCCTGAAGAATAAGTCATTAAAAGTATCGCTGTTCAACACCTGATTGTTGGTCAAATTGGTAGCATTTATGCTGTACTCCCACTTACTATCCTTCTTTTGATAGGATAGACTGGCATTTAGAAACCCATATTTGTTTTCCACCGTGCCCAATCTATCACGATAAAAATAATAGTCGTAATCCGCTAAAAGAATAAAGCCATTCCAGAATGCCATATCGAATTTGGCAAACGGGCGATCCGTAAAAAAGGTAGATTCCGTTCCGCCGTTATCATAGTCATTGACGGTATAGCGATACCCCAATTCCAGGTTGGGCGCATTACTAAAACTACTTCCCACGGATCCACTGTAGCTCTGTGTCAATGAAGTGGAATTTCTAGGGGCATCATTCACAATATTATTGGTGTTTGAATAGTTTAGACTTGCCCTTGAACTAATTTTTATCTTTCCAAATGTGCGTTGAAAATTCCCTGTTAGGTTGAAGGTCTCATCTTCCAGGTTAGAATTGATCGTAGTATTGACCTGATTAATACCAAGGATATTCGAACTACTTTTAAAAGCATCAATTCTTTTACTGTACGAAGCATTGGCAAAAATATTCTGCAGATTGAACATATTAAAGCTGAAGAAATTCAATGACACATTGTGATAAAGGGCACTTTCCAAATTTCTGTTCCCTTGGTATATCGAATTGTAATTATTGAACACATACCCCTGTGCAAAACGGTTGATATCAGAAAAGTTGCGGCTTACATTGTAATTCAACCTAAGGCTTTCTGATTGTTTCAACTGCAAGTTGACGAACATATCCGGAACGATGTTAAAAAGTCCATCCTTTACATCGGTCCCCAATTGGGAATTGGTCGCGGTATAATCATGTATGGTAAACCCTGGATTGATAGTGAACTTCCCGGAAATAAGTTTATAATGAAACCCAAAAAAGGTATCGGAAAAATTATAACTGACCCTATTGTTCAACTCATCCCCACCAAAATTCAAGGTTGAGCCATTATCTAAAATCTGAAAGATTCCCGAGTCAAAATTTTGGCTGCTCTGCGTGGTTCCAAAAGTAAAATTCAAATTGCTTTTGGGACCTGTGACCCAATAGTAATCCAATTTGGCATCAACTCTATTGGTCAAAACACGTTGTTCTTGACCAATATCAAAATTGTTTTGCGTGTCATCAAACGGAATAATGTTCAAAAAAGGCTGTTCTTCACGAATAGCGTTGTAGAAAGGGTCTTCATCCTTGTGTATATATTGCAGTTCCAGAGCAAAAATATGGTCTTTGTTCAGGGTGTAATACAGGTTTGAATTCTGCGTGAAGTTTGTTGGTCGTTGCACCTTGTTTTCTGTAATATTGTCGGTTACGTTGGCTATAGAAAGGACATTTACCGCTTCCTCTTCATCTGAGAATTTTATAAACCCATCATAATTCCATTGAAAGTTGGATGATGGGCTGAAATTGGATTCAAATTTTATCAATCCCAATTTGGACACCTGATCTGTTTCTGTCATGGTTGATTCCTGTTGATTGGTAGTGATAAAGGTTCGCATGGCATTGGTTTCCATAAGGCTGTTGTTGTATGAATAAATACCAAAACCACTAAAACGCCACGTTTCCGAAGGTTTATAGCTGAAATTGACAGCTCCAAATCGTGAATCGATTTCTTTGGCCCTATTATTTTGAAGTAGGCTCAACCCCAAATCATTGGACCCCGTATTGAAAATAGTCCCATTATTTTGCCTAGTGCCTCCCCGCAAGCCCCCAGTAAAATTTCTTAAATCACGCGCGGTGTAAGGTAAGTCTCCAATATTGTTAAGATCTGTAAGTATATTGATACTATACTCAGGACTATAATAGAACAACTTGGGATGGGCCACATAACGACCATCAGGTCCTGTACCTCCCGTGACTTCACCAAACCAAAATTTTTTCTTTCCTTCTTTTAGTTTGATGTTCAGCGCTACATTATCTTGGTTATTGGTAACACCGCGTAACTGTGACACTTCACTATAATTGCGCAATACCTCTACCTTGTCCAATGCATTGGCAGGAATATTTTTTGATGCCAATTTGGAATCCCCATCAAAAAAATCCTCACCTTCCACCATCACCTTGGAAACACGTTTACCCTCGACCTCAATTTCACCGTCATCGTTTACTTCAATTCCAGGGAGCTTTTCCAGAACATCGGCCAATTTTTTTTCTGTGCCAGAGACAAAGGAGTCCGTATTATACACGATTGTATCACCCTGAATGGTAATGGGTATTTCATAAACCACTTCTACTTCATCAAGGCTTTCAGGCTTTTCAAACAGGGTAACGTCTAGCTTAACATCATTTTCTTGGGTAGTTAGCTGAATTTCTCGAGTTTGGAACCCCAAATAGCTCACCTTTAATATATAAGTTGAATTCGCTTTGATGTTGATTTTATAAAAACCTTCGGGATTGGTAATCCCAAAACCATCCAACTTTTGGTCCGTCTGATTGATGGCAACAATATTGGCCACATCCAATACATTGCCCAAACTATCTTTTACCATTCCGCTTACCGTTATTTTTTGAGCCTGGACAAAACTTCCCAGTGCACCAAAAAGTATGGTACAGATTATTAATTTATAATTCCACATGTTCCCTAACCTCTTATGACTCGTATTGAACCTCCACCACGTCTATTTCCAGAACGAAATCGCTCTGACATTTCCTCCATTTTTTCAACCAATATTTGATCATATTCTTCTTGGCTCACCTTTTTTCCTTTAGTGGGCACTTTAATCTCTTCTTTATCCTTTGTGTTCATTACAATTTTATTGCATAAAATGGCGGTTCTTCCATCATTCACTTCCAATATGAGACCAGGCAATCCCCAATAGGGTCCAGGTCCCTGGCTAATTGGAATCTCTGGAGTGTACCATGCTGTGACAATCCGCTCCTCAGGTTCCTCAATTCGGGACAAAAGAGAATTGTTTTCGGTACTATCCTTCACAATGGTGTCATTTTCCCTTACTTGTTGTCCTTGCCTCCCACGTGCCCTACGGGCCATTCTTCTAAAGCGATCAAATGCAGTGGTGTCCGGTTGAATTATCGTTGTAGCTTTATAACAGGTATAATTCCCTATTTTTTTGGTCTCGGAACCCAACTTCCATTCCCATTGATTAAGGCTATCCTGAATCAAAAACTGTTTCCCAAACATTTCGGTTTGGTTTGAATACTTTTGATTTTGCACATTCTTATAATATTTGCCATCTGCACCGGAAAAGCTAGCAAACATCCGAACTCCACCTCTCCCCCTTCCCTGGGAATTGGATGGGGTTTCCAGTTTTTCCTCTTCCTCATATAATGAAGTCGTTTTATCAAAGGTCAGTTCATAAGTACGTTCCGATAAATTCTTCATCCGTTCCTGTATGCGCTGCTTCTGTGCTTCGGAAATTTGTCTTCCGTCCAAATTCAAATCGATGGAAGTTTTGCTAAAATATGTGGCTTTTCCTTGGAAATCTTGGGCAATTCCATTGCCTTGGAACAAAATCAATACTAGAATTGGAATAATGTACTTAATACTTGTCATGACTGTTTTTATAGGTTCAACGTTTCCACAAATTTGAACTCCAAGCGGAGAAAATACCGTTAACCAGTGTTAACTAGTGTTAACCGTCGATAAATTACCGACACAAACCTTTACTTTAGAGGTAGTGGATTACAAAAAACATAGGACGTTAGTTTATCTCATCGGGTTGACAATACTGGTTACCATTGGCATCCAGATATATTGGAACATTCAAAACTATGCCACCAATAAGCAGCGATTGATCAATGAAGTACAAATTAGTTTGGACAACAGCGTAGAGGCCTACTATGCAGGACTTGCCAAAACCGACTTTTTTGCATTTGCTGGAAGAACCAATCAAAAAAACAGGCAAAAACGAAATGATTTCTTTTGGAAAGCAGTTGGGGAGGATTCGCTGCGCATAAAATCCAGATTAGACTCTTTATTTATCCAACAAAGAGCTTTCAACAGGAAGGATGGCTCTAAGGAATCAATTTCAATAATAGAATTAGGAGAAAATCATCCATCACTAAAACCTTTACATATATTCAGACAAATGATGAGGGACAGCTCGGGAGAGATGCGAAAATTTGCCAACCGATTGGTCATAGCTGCCATAAACGACAGCATAAACTTTACCACTATGGACAGCTTGCTCGCTCATGAGCTTAAGAGAAAGGACATCACCATAGGTTACAAATTGGTTCATTGTGAAGATGATTCCATACTCTATGGTTCCAAAGGAAATATTCCAAAAAAGTTTAAACTAAAGACCTTTTCAAAATCTACCTATTTACCTGCTTCACAAAACCTGCAATTATTTTTTTCAAACCCGACTTTGGCAATTCTCAAAAGAAGCTTAACGGGCATCTTACTTTCGTTTGTCCTGTCCACCGCCATCATTCTCTGTCTTTTACACCTACTTCGCATCATAACCAAGCAGAAGCAACTGTCGGAAATCAAAAATGATCTTATAAGTAATATCACCCACGAGTTCAAAACTCCCATTGCCACGGTAACCACAGCTATCGAGGGAATCAAGAATTTCAATCAGCAAAATGACAAAGTAAAAACGGAAAAATATCTGGACATTTCCAACCAACAATTGCAAAAGCTGAATCAAATGGTGGAAAAGCTTTTAGAGACAGCTACCTTGGACAATGATAAACTCATTATAAACAAGGAACCCATTGATCTTATAAAAATGCTAAAGCAATTGGTTGAAAAATATCGGATGATTGCCCCAGAAAAGGAATTGTTGTTCAGTGCCAATTGTCCTGAACTTCAGGTTGAAGTAGATCCGTTCCATTTTGAAAATGCTGTGGCCAACCTTATCGATAATGCCATTAAATATGGAGGCAATCAAATACAGGTGAACCTCAACTCGGTGATTGATCAAACTGAGATTACAGTTGCAGATAACGGGGGCAACATTTCCCAAACGCAAAAAGATCGCATTTTTGAAAAGTTTTACCGCATCCCAACTGGAAACCAGCACGACGTAAAGGGGTTTGGTATCGGGCTTTTCTATTCCAAAAAAATAATCGAAAAACACGAAGGCACCCTACAACTGGTCGCTGACAAAAAACTGACTATTTTCAAAATCCAGTTATGACTCAAACGATTAGAATAATTTTAGCGGAGGATGAGACCGCGCTGGGTACAATCATCAAGGAAAGTCTGGAAACAAGGAATTTTGAGGTCACCTTTTGTGAAGATGGAGAAAAAGCCCTTAAAGCTTATCGTCAAAATAAACCAGATCTTTTGGTATTGGATGTAATGATGCCCAAAAAAGACGGGTTTACACTGGCCAAAGAAATAAGAATGGAAAATCCGACCATTCCCATCATCTTTCTAACGGCAAAATCTCAGACCAAAGATATTGTTGAGGGGTTTGAACATGGTGGCAACGATTATCTAAAAAAGCCATTTAGCATGGAAGAGCTTATTGTTCGTATAAAGGCACTTCTGAACCGTGTATCACTACAAGAAAATTTGGAAGACATTGTTATAGGTAAGTTTCGGTTTAATAGTGTAAAACAATTATTGACCTGGGAAACTGAAGAAGTCATGCTTACCCATCGTGAATCGCAACTATTATATCACTTGGTCCAAAAAAAGAACCTTGTCCTTGATCGTTCCACAATCTTAAAAACATTATGGGGAGATGACGATTTTTTTAATGCTCGTAGCATGGATGTATTTATCACCAAACTCCGAAAAAAATTAAAGCAAGACCCTAATATTCAAATCATCAATGTCCGCGGCTTTGGCTATAAATTGATTTGTTAATTTCTACATAGGAAAACATCCCCAGACATTCTTGTACTAAAAACTACTTTTCGAACAGTTTTTTAAAATCTCCATGGATAATTTTTATCAGTTTATCCGTATTTTGCTGTCCGACTAATCCACAGATCATGAAAAACAAAGCTTTACTTTCCATTCTTCTATTCTCATTTACATTCCTAGTTATAGGTCAAGATAAAAAGGACGAAAAAAAATGGGATGTTTCCAATCCTTATACCGATTGGAAAATCAATGAAGTAGATTTATCAACCGATGAAGGCACATGGATGAACCTAGATGTCAGTCCTGATGGCAAACAAGTTGTTTTTGATATGCTTGGGGATATCTATATCATGCCCATTTCAGGAGGAAATGCCAAAGCTTTACGTTCTGGACTTCCGTTTGAAGTTCAGCCTCGTTTTAGTCCAGATGGACAACAAATTTCCTTTACTTCCGATGCCGGGGGCGGTGACAATATATGGGTGATGGATGTTGATGGCAACGATGCAAAACAAGTCACCAAAGAAAATTTCAGATTGTTGAACAATGCTGTTTGGACACCGGATGGCAATCATTTAATAGCAAGAAAACACTTTACTTCACAACGATCCTTGGGCGCGGGTGAAATGTGGCAGTATCATATCACTGGAGGAAGTGGGTTAAAGTTGACAAAGAGAAAAAACGACCAGCAAGATGTTAACGAACCTTTCGTTTCAAACGACGGCAAATATTTGTACTACTGTGAGGACATGTATCCAGGTGGATTTTTCCAATACAACAAGAATCCGAATGCACAGATCTATGCGATCAAACGTTACGATTTTGAAACTGGAAAGACTATTACCATAACCGGAGGTCCCGGAAGTGCGTCAAGACCAACGGTATCGCCCGACAATAAAAAGTTAGCTTTTGTAAAACGTGTCCGTACCAAAACCGTTTTGTTTATCCATGATTTGGAAACTGGTGAAGAGTGGCCAATTTATGATGCGTTGAATAAAGACCAGATGGAAGCTTGGGCCATTTTTGGTACGTATCCCAATTTTAGTTGGATGCCCAACAACAAGGAAATTGTTTTCTGGGCGGGGGGTAAAATCCAAAAAATCAATATTGAAACCCTTCAGGTCAGCGGTATTCCTTTTCAAATAGATACAAAAATCAAAATTGCGGAGACACATCGGGTGCAGCATCAAGTAGATTCAGATGAGTTTACCGCCAAAGTAATCCGTCATGTAAAAACCTCTCCAGATGGCAAAAGAATTGTCTTCAGTGCTTTGGGACACCTTTGGACCAAAACTTTGCCCAATGGCAAACCAAAACGTCTAACAAAAGGTACTGATTTGGAATTTGAACCCTCTTTCTCTCCAGATGGAAAGGAGATTATTTATGTGACCTGGGATGATGGGAACCTGGGCGCCATTCATAAAATACCCGCTACTGGAGGGTCTTCAACTAAACTGACTTCGGTTAAAGGAATCTACAGATTCCCTTCCTTTTCCAATAATGGAAAACATATTGTTTATGGAAAACAAGGGGGAAGCAATGATCAAGGGCATACATTCACCAAAGAACCTGGGATTTATATGATGGATTTCAATGGAAATAATGCCAAAAAACTTACCGGCAATGGGTTGACCCCAACCTTTAGTGTGGATGATAAGCGGATTTTCTTTCAAACTGGAGGGCAATTCTTTGGATCCTTGACCAAGGAACTCAAAAGCATCGATTTGAACGGGAAGGATGAACGCACACATTTCAAATCCAAATATGCCAACCATATTGTACCATCTCCTGACAATAAATGGTTGCTGTTCTCCAATCTGCACAAAGCTTATGTAGCACCGATGACCATGACTGGTCAAACGATAGAGTTTGACCCAAAAAGCAAAGCTTTCCCTGTTACACAAGTGGCAAAGGATGCCGGATATAGCCTACATTGGTCCAACGACAGTCAAAAACTGCATTGGACCCTGGGCAGTGAATATTTCTCCAATGATGTGAATCAAAGATTCACCTACCTTAAAAATTCACCTGACAGCATTCCTCCAATAACAGAAAAAGGTTTACAAGTAGGCTTGGTTACGAAAACAGATAGACCAAAAGGGCGTATCGCATTTACCAATGCCAGAATCATCACCATGGAAAACGATGAAGTTCTGGAAAATGCCACTATAATTATAAAGGACAACAAAATTGAAAGCATAGGTGCCTCTTCAGAAATCACCATCCCTTCAAATACTGAAATAATTGATGCCAAAGGCAAGACCATCATGCCCGGCATTGTGGATGCCCATGCTCATATTGGAGCGTTCCGTTCTGGATTGAATACAAAAAAACATTGGCAATTATACGCCAACCTTGCTTTTGGTGTCACTACGGCACATGATCCATCTGCTAATAGCGAGACCGTATTTGGACTTTCCGAATTGGTGAAAAGTGGTGAAATGGTTGGTCCGAGAATCTATTCCACTGGATTCATTCTTTATGGTGCGGATGGTGATTTTAAAGCGTTGGTCAATAGTTTGGATGATGCACGTTCTGCCATTCGAAGAACTAAGGCTTTTGGAGCCACTTCGGTCAAGAGCTACAATCAACCAAGAAGGGAACAACGACAACAGATCATGCAGGCTGCAAAAGAATTGGGAGTCAATGTGGTTCCCGAAGGAGGTTCTACCTTTTTCCATAACATGAGCATGATCATGGATGGACACACGGGTATTGAACATAATATTCCTGTTGCTCCGGTCTACAATGACATTCTTACGCTATGGAGCAATAGTAAAAGTGGATATACCCCGACTCTAATCGTAAATTACGGAGGTTTAAACGGAGAATATTTCTATTACGAACGGGATAATGTTTGGGAAAATGAAAAGTTGTTGAAGTATACTCCAAGACATATTATTGATTCCAGAAGTCGTCACAGAACCAAGGCACCGCAAGAAGAATATACCAACGGACATGTATTGGTTTCCAAAACCGTTACGGATCTTACAAATGCAGGGGTGAAAGCCAATCTTGGTGCTCATGGGCAGTTGCAAGGTTTGGGTGCCCATTGGGAGCTTTGGATGTTACAAGCTGGGGGCATGAGCAATATGGATGCTTTAAAAGCAGCCACCATCAACGGAGCCGAATATATAGGTATGGGAAGTGAAATTGGTTCTTTGAAAGTGGGCAAACTAGCCGACTTGATCGTACTCGATAAAAATCCATTGGAAGATATTGAGAACACACACTCTGTTCGCTATACCATGATAAATGGACGGCTTTATGACACAGAGACCATGAACGAAATTGGTAATGAGGCTAAAGAGCGTAGTAAATTTTATTGGGAAAACAACAAGTACAACCAAGCATTTCCCTGGCACGAACAGACCCAGAGTTTCACCATTCCAGGTTGCAGTTGCCATGCGCTAAAGCACTGATAATGGTTTTTCATCGAAACGTTGATAAAACCGCTAAAGTTGGTTTTATCGTCCACAAGATTCGTTGTATATTGTATGCCTTTGCGACTAAACGCTGTAAACTAATAACCATTCAAGATTAACACCCATGCACATTGCCGTAGCAGGAAACATCGGAGCAGGAAAAACCACATTGACCACTCTTTTGGCCAAACATTACAAATGGAACGCCCAATTTGAAGATGTTGTGGACAATCCCTATTTAGATGATTTCTATACGCAAATGGAACGCTGGAGCTTTAATCTCCAGATTTATTTTTTGAACAGTCGTTATCGGCAGATTCTCAAAATCAGGGAAAGTGGCAAAAATGTGATTCAGGATCGTACCATCTATGAAGATGCGCATATTTTTGCACCCAACCTACACGCTATGGGATTGATGACCAACCGGGATTTTGAAAATTACAAAAGTCTCTTTGAATTGATGGAAACCTTGGTGCAACCACCAGATTTATTGATTTATCTACGCAGTTCTATTCCCAATTTGGTGAATCAAATCCATAAAAGAGGTCGGGAATACGAAAACAGTATCTCCATAGATTACCTCAGCCGTTTAAATGAACGTTACGAAGCATGGGTAAACACCTATGAAAAAGGTAAGCTTCTGGTCATTGATGTGGACAACATCAACTTTGTTGATGAACCAGAGGATTTAGGCCAGGTTATCAATAAAATTGATGCTGAGATTCATGGATTGTTTTAAGCTTTAATCAGCACTCCTTATTCTGAATTTATTTCAGAATCACACCCGAGCATTATAGGTAGATATCTTCTTGTGAGATGCTGAAACGAGTTCAGCATGACAAAATTTGAATTTTCCCTCACTCAAAAGGCCCGTTCCCTCATTCTTGGTTTTATCCTCTTTAGTTTCAACCTAGTTTTAGATTAGGGTTAACACCCACTATTTCTAACTCGAAGCTTAGGCTTCATAAAATTTGAACGTATGGAATTCAAGAAAAATCCAAAATTGGAACTGAAAAAGAACAGCACTCTTTATTTTATGATAGGACTAACAGCTATTTTGTTGTTGGCTTATTTGGCCATGGAGTGGAAAACATATTACCCTGCATTCGATAATGATTTTGCAAGTTTAAACCCTGATAAAGAATTGATTGAAGAAGCACCGATTACCTTTCAGAAACTCCCACCACCTCCGCCACCAAAAATTCAAACCCCACCAGTAATTGAAGTTGTTGACGATGAGGAGGATATTATTGAAACCGTAATTGAATCCAATGAACCAGATCAGGACACAGAAGTAATGGATGTTGAAGATGTTGATTTTATCCCAGAAGATATTCCAAGTGAAGTATCGTTTATTGTTGTTGAAGATGTACCCGTTTTTCCTGGTTGTGAAAATGAAAAAACCAAAGAGGGTAAAAGAGCATGTTTTCAGGAAATGATGCAAAAGCACATAAGAAGGAATTTTAAATATCCTGAAAATGCTGTTGACATGAGCCTACAAGGAAAAGTATTCACACAGTTTACTATTCAAAAAGATGGCAGTATTGGTGAGGTTAAAATGCGTGGACCGCACAAGATATTGGAGGCCGAAGCCGCTCGCATTTTGTCAAAATTACCCAAAATGACACCTGGAAAGCAAAGAGGTACTCCTGTAAAGGTGCCTTTTTCCATTCCGATAGTGTTTCAACTTCAATAAGTATTATATCGAAGTACAGTCCAGATGCAATTGCTTAAGTTCTCGACTGTGCTCGAATTGACAATAGCTTGAAAAACAAGAGCCACACCTTAAGGTGTGGCTCTTCTATATTTTAAAAAGTGAAGAATATTACTCCTTCTTTTCTTTATACTCATCTACCAACTTTTGGACTTCTTCCTTGGTAGCAGCAGTAAATTCTTTTACCTCTTCTGTAGCTTTTCCCGCCACTTCATGGGTTGAAGTCACTACAGCTTTATAAGCACCTTCGGCGGTGTTGCTGATCTCTACACGGATTTGCTTTTCAACCTGCATGGTTTCTTTCATGCCATCTTCGGTAATGGAAATTGTAGTTCCATCAGCCTTCAACATGCTAATTTCATCCGATGCATCCAAATTCACCAAACTTGGAGCGATAACCAAGGCCACAACGGACATCAATTTCAACAAGATGTTCAATGATGGACCTGAGGTATCTTTAAAAGGATCTCCAACAGTATCACCAACAACAGCGGCCTTATGGGCATCGGAACCTTTGCGTCCTTCACTTTCGATAGTCTTTTTGGCATTATCCCATGCACCACCAGCATTGGATTGGAAAATTGCCATCAACACACCTGCAGTGGTCACACCGGCCAACAATCCACCCAACATTTCAGCTCCGCCTATAAATCCAATAGCAACGGGTACGGCAATGGCCAAAAGTCCAGGCAATACCATTTCCTTAATAGAGGCCTGTGTTGAAATAGCAACACATTTATCGTATTCCGCAACACCATCGGCAGCGTCAAAAGTTGCTCTTTGTTCATCCGTGGCTTTGGACATATCTGAATCAACAGCCCGCATCACTTCCAAAGCAGCTTTCAATTGAGGAATATCTCTAAACTGGCGACGTACTTCTTCAATCATCGCCATGGCAGCTCTTCCAACCGCATTCATGGAAAGTGCAGAGAATACAAACGGAAGCATACCTCCAATCAGCAAACCTGCCATGATATCGGGTTGAGAGACATCAATTGAGGTTACATTCGCTGTTTTCATAAAAGCTGCGAAAAGCGCCAAAGCCGTCAAAGCAGCAGAGGCAATTGCAAATCCTTTTCCAATAGCAGCAGTAGTGTTACCTACAGCATCCAATTTATCGGTACGTTCACGAACTTCGCTTGGCAATTCAGCCATTTCAGCAATACCACCTGCATTATCGGAAATAGGCCCATAAGCATCAACAGCCAATTGGATTCCAGTATTTGCCAACATTCCTACAGCAGCGATTGCAATACCATAAAGACCAGCAAAGTGATGTGAAACCAAAATAGCAGCGGCAATCAAGATGATTGGAATAGCCGTAGACATCATTCCCACACCCAGGCCAGCAATGATATTGGTTGCAGCACCAGTGTCTGATTGACGTACAATAGAGTTAACAGGTTTTGTTCCAGTTCCCGTGTAATATTCTGTAACCTTACCAACGGCAAGACCAGCAACAAGACCAGCAATAGTTGCCCAGAAAACACCCATTGCAGAATATTCTTTTCCACCTTCAACCCAAGCCTCTGGCAACATACCATTTATAATGAAGTATGAAGCTATCAACATAAGGGCGGCAGAGCCAAATTCACCAATATTCAATGCTGTTTGTGGGTTACCACCATCCTTAACACGAACAAAGAATGTTCCTATGATCGACATTACGATTCCAATGGCAGCCAATGCCAAAGGAAGATATACAGCTCCCAAACCATCATAAGCACCAGCAAATTCTGGAAGTGTAGCAAATACAGCTCCCAATACCATTGTACCAATGATAGATCCTACATAAGATTCAAAAAGGTCAGCACCCATACCGGCAACGTCCCCAACATTATCCCCAACATTATCCGCAATGGTTGCAGGGTTCAACGGGTGATCTTCAGGGATACCTGCTTCAACTTTACCAACAAGGTCGGCACCAACATCAGCCGCTTTG
The DNA here is from genome assembly GCF_965222555.1 of Flagellimonas sp. GTDB lineage: Bacteria > Bacteroidota > Bacteroidia > Flavobacteriales > Flavobacteriaceae > Flagellimonas. Next base: position 271,568 of record NZ_CBDCUG010000005.1, read on the forward strand.
GTATAAATACCACCTCCCACACGTGCAAAAAGTGCGATGGAAGAAGCTCCCAAAGAGAAACCAGAAAGTACGTTCAATATTTCACCAAGTGCCCAGCCTTGTCCACTGTACAACATGAAAAGCCCGCTCAATCCTAGAACTCCCAATCCTACAACACCAAGCCCCATTACTGCACCACCTGCAAAGGCAACCTCAAGGGCTTTCCCCAAGGAAGTTCTGGCTGCATTTGTTGTTCTAACGTTGGCCTTTGTAGCAACCTTCATTCCGATGAAACCAGCAAGAGCTGAACAAATAGCACCAACAATAAAAGAAACGGCCACCATTCCATTAGACCCCTCTTCACTGCTTCCTTTAAAGTACAACAAAATCGCAACGGCGATAACAAAAATGCTAAGTATTTTATATTCTGCCTTCAAAAATGACATTGCCCCATCAGCAATATTCTTGGCAATACGTGCCATTTTATCATCCCCTACCTCCTGTTTTGAGACCCATACGTTTTTAATGAACACGTACAACAAGCCCAAAACACCAAATGCGGGCAGAAACTTTACAATTAAATCCATAGTTAGTTGTTATTTATGATTTTTTTAATGGCAGCTAATGTAGTAAAATACACCCTAATAAAAAAAATGCGCTTTTGATATCAAAAGCGCATTTTTTTAAGTCCATTTTATCTAAATAGTAAAGGTCCTTTTCTTTTTGTGTTCACTTTCGTCGTAACGCTTTACACATTGATTGTAGATTTCTATGGCTTCATCAACATTGCCCCAACCACCAGTATCTACCTTTTTTTCCTCCAAATCCTTATAAACGGCAAAAAAGTGCTCAATTTCTTTTTTTCTATGTGGATTGATATCAGTGATATCTTCCTTATTATTCCACACCGGGTCACTAACCGGTACGCAGATAATTTTTTCATCTGGGCCTTTTTCATCGGTCATGTGGAATACTCCAATAGGCTTCACCTCCATCACCACCATAGGATAGGTTGGTTCCGTACCCAATACCAATACATCCAAGGGGTCTTGGTCCAACGCTAAGGTCTCCGGCACAAAACCATAATCTCCAGGGTACATCATGGAGGAAAATAAGGTTCTGTCGAATCGTATTTTATTTAAGGCGAAATCGTATTCGTATTTATTTCTACTTCCTTTTGGGATTTCAATCAGCACATCGAAGGTTACTTCTTTCTTTGACATTATACGGTTTTAATTTTTTGCAAAAATAACACGGTTAAAAGGAATACGGTCAACAAATCCAGACCTTTCTGTTAATTAAAAATTAAATCCGAAGGTACCTGTAATTCCGAATGGGCGGGCATCTGGATTATCGAGATAGTTTCCTCGGAAATTAAAATCAATCCTGAGGATTTTGAAGATGTTGCCTATTCCGAAGGAATACTCCCAATATATTTGGTCTTCAGGCGCCATCAATGGAATATTGGTAGGTGCACTCAACGCAATATTTTCATCAGAAAGCTGCCCCCAAGCCCCTCTAAGCCCAACTATTTCCCGAAGATTCAGTTTTCGCAATACAGGAATCCTAGAAAACAACCTACCATTAAAGTTGTGTTCCAAATGCAGGGTTGCATAGGTATCGGTCACAAATTCGTAAAAATCAAGATTGGGAAAGACATTATATAAGGAAAAAAGTGTCTGATTTCCAGGAACTACACTCAAAAGCGACAAAGGCACCTCTCCAAAGGTCTTACCCAATTCAATACTGCTTGTCAATCTTCCAAAACCACCAATCTGCCATGGTTGGCGATATGAAAACTGGATGCGCTCATAGTCAAAATCACTTTCCAAAAACCCACTTATTCCTTTGGTATAGTTTAAAAGTAGTGTACTATAATCATCATTGATATCAGCACGTTCCACACCATAACCTATGGTTCTTTTCCCCGGGGTATAGATTAGGGTGGTATTAATATCAAACTGTTTTACTTCCGATGATATTCCGGTTGGAGACTCCAAATCCACATAATCCAAACTAAATGCATCAGGTAATGCGGAACTTAATGTCCTAAAGGAGCTGCCCAGTCTAACCCTAAAGTTTTTAACGGGTTCCATTTCCAGGTTAACGGTGGAAAGGTTAATGTTGGTCAACCGGTCATTGGCCCCAACGGTGACCAAGGAAGAAGAGGCTATGCTCCTTCCCAACACATCATTGGTGCTGGTTAAACTCAACCCCAACTGCTCAATATCCCGCCGGTTTCCCCCAGAAAAAATGAGTCTGCTCTTTCTATCCAGTAAAAATTTACCCGAAAAACCGTGTTTTGCTTTTTTATCGGTGAAGCCATAAGCCATATAACCTTCCAAGCGCCAAGTATCGTTTTGTCCAAAATAGGTCCTTGCACCTAACCGAACCCGTGTTCCTTCGGCGTCATTAAATCCAAGAACGCTGTAGATATTTCCAATGTCTATGTTCCACTTATCAATTTCGATATATCCTGAACCCAAAATACTTACAATGTCGTAATAGGTTCTGAACTTGGGCACTGTTTTTAGGGTATCCAACAGTTTGAATATACCCGATTCGTCTTCATTAAGGGTTTCTAACCTCGCATTCTTCCAAAAAGTACTGTCGCGGGCAAACACCCTAGGATCATAGGGGTCAGATTCTGCCTTGTAAAATTCCTCGGGCCTGCTCGTATCAAATTGGTAGTTGTCGTAGACCGTTGTTCGTTTACCATAAACACCACGTGATTTTTCCTTTTTTGAAAAACTGAAATCACTGAGCATATAATCCCGTTTCAGCAAAAAAACCGAATCGTTGACCACGTCAAAATCCTGTTCAATATAAATTTCCTTAACCCAGTTGATATTGGCACTCTTGGTTACCTGAAGATTTATTTTTTTTATGGCATATGTAGAATCGTTTACCCAAAAATCCCCTTTAAAGGTCAACTCATTTTTACGACGGGGATAATATATAATGTTATAGCACCATTTGTTGTCTATAAAAGTACTGTCGGACAATACATAGTTATAGGTATCAACCCCAGTTTTAGAAAGAGGGCTGGTAAAGCTTTTGTCAAAAAATTTCAGGTAGTTATTGTAAATATCATAATCCGAATACAAATCCTCCACAAAAGCGGTTATCGCCTGATTCCCGCTAAAACCGGAATTTTTGTTGCCCAGCACATCTTCTTTTTCCTCATTTATAACATTATCACCATAAACTTTGGAAAAACTTTCGTTCAAGAACATGGGTAGGTAGGTCTTACCGGTAATTCTCGAAGTATCCAAATCTTCAAACATAAACTCCAAGCCTTTGAACATTTTGCTTTTGATCAAGGCGCTATCAATCGTATTCAGGTCAAACTCTACTTTTTCGTACTTGTCATATTGATATTGCTTGAACTTCCGAACGCCATTTTCCCTTTTCTTGGCCCAGATTTTCTTTAAGATCTCTATAGCCGGATTGTCCTTCTTGGATTGCTTCCCGGTGTACACGATTACCTCCTTAAGTTGCTCGGTAGATTCGGTCAACACAATCTCCATATTAAAATTCACCTTCTGTTGAAGCTCAATCTCTTTGGTTTCATAACCGATAAAAGAAACTAGAATGGTGCTATAGGTTTCATCGGATTCTATATAGAAACGTCCATTATCATTAGTGATGGTTCCTTCGGAAGAATCTTTGAAAACAATATTGGCAAAAGCAACGGGTGTGCCCAAATCATCCACCACAATACCCCCTACCTTGGTCTGGGAAAAAGCTAAAACACTAAATACGAGAGAAAAAACTAAAAGGAATCTTTTCATGTTTTGATATATGCCGCAATTGAAAATCCTAGCGGGAATTTCAGAAGTGCAACGGTCATTTTTGGTTTAAAAGTATTTTTTTATCAAAAACTGTTCCTTAAAAAAAGCCTCACCAACTTTTTTGTTGACGAGGCTAATATACCTTACAAATATAAGCTGTTTATTTATATAACACTTTCTTAACAGCTTTTATCACATCATTGGAATTTGGCAACCATTCCGCCAAAAGTACTGGCGAATACGGAGCTGGTGTATCCGCCGTGTTCAGTTTTACTATTGGAGCGTCCAAATAATCAAATGCCTTATCCTGCACATGGTAGATAATCTCGGTAGCAACATTGCCAAAAGGCCACGCTTCTTCCAAAATAACCATGCGATTGGTTTTCTTTACCGAGTTTAAGATGGCATCATGATCCATTGGACGAACGGTACGTAAATCGATAATCTCACAGCTAATACCTTCCTTCTCCAATTCATCTGCTGCTTTATAGGCCTCTTTGATGATTTTTCCAAAGGAAACAATGGTAACATCGGTACCTTCTCTTTTAATTTCAGCAACTCCTAATGGAATGGTATACTCTCCCTCTGGCACTTCACCCTTATCACCGTACATCTGCTCAGATTCCATAAAGATAACCGGGTCATCATCACGAATAGCCGATTTTAAAAGCCCTTTGGCATCAGCTGGATTTGATGGTACCACCACTTTTAAACCAGGGCAGTTCGCGTACCAGCTTTCGAAAGCCTGCGAATGCGTAGCCGCCAGCTGCCCTGCAGAAGCTGTTGGTCCTCTAAATACTATCGGGCAAGCAAACTGTCCGCCAGACATTTGTCTGATTTTTGCTGCATTATTTATAATCTGGTCAATTCCAACCAGTGAAAAGTTAAAGGTCATGAACTCAATAATAGGCCTGTTCCCAATCATGGCGGAACCTACTCCTATCCCGGCAAAACCCAACTCGGAAATTGGGGTATCCAAAACCCTTTCCGGTCCAAACTCATCCAACATTCCCTTTGAAGCTTTGTAGGCTCCATTGTACTCGGCAACCTCCTCACCCATTAAATATATAGAGTCGTCTTTTCGCATCTCCTCGGACATCGCCTCCTTGATGGCTTCCCTAAACTGTAGTGTTTTCATTAAATAGTACTAAAAAGTTGATTTAGCTCGCATTAAAAATGCACGCAAAAATAGCAAAATATACAGGAATATTACGCTGATGGGTTCCAAAAAAAAGAACAAAAATTTATTATGCATGCATAATAAATTTCAGATTTTTATAGCTATCTTTGATGCGATAAACCTAAAGAGCATATGAAGATTTTAGTTTGCATTAGCAACGTACCGGATACCACTTCCAAAATCAATTTTACCGAAGGGGACACCAAGTTTGATACAAACGGAGTACAATTTGTGATTAATCCCAATGATGAGTTTGGGTTGACACGCGCCATGTGGTTCAAGGAAAAGCAGGGGGCCGCAGTACATGTAGCTACTGTGGGAGGTGCACAGACCGAACCCACCATCCGCAAGGCTCTTGCCATTGGGGCCGATGAGGCCATCCGTATCAATGCAGAGCCAACAGATGGATTTTTTGTAGCCAGACAATTGGCCGAAGTGGTCAAAAATGGCGGATATGACCTGGTTATTGCAGGAAGGGAATCCATAGACTACAACGGTGGAATGGTCCCGGGCATATTGGCCACTTTATTGGACATGAACTTTGTAAACACCTGTATTGGGCTTGAAGTGGATGGAAACAATGCAACCGCTTCCCGCGAAATTGATGGTGGAAAAGAAACCATCAGCACCACTTTACCTTTGGTAATTGGAGGTCAAAAAGGATTGGTGCAGGAAAGTGATCTTCGCATTCCCAATATGCGGGGAATAATGATGGCGCGTAAAAAGGCTTTGAATGTTGTTGAACCTATTGACGCACCCAAACCAACACAAGACCAAAAGTTTGAAAAACCTGCGGCAAAAGGACCCGTTAAGTTGGTAGATGCCGATAATGTGGGAGAATTGGTCAACCTATTGCACAACGAAGCTAAAGTCATCTAAATAATCAAACCACAACTTCCAAGCACCAAACGCCATTTTGGAATTTGGAATTTGAATCTTGAAATTTCAAAAAATTATGTCAGTATTAGTATATACCGAATCAGATAAAGGAAAATTTAAAAAAAACGCCTTTGAAGTAGCATCTTATGCGCATAAAGTGGCACAAGAACTAGGTGAAAGTGTCACAGCAGTAACCATAAATGCGGAATACGATGCTTCTTTGGGGAATTATGGGGCATCCAAGGTTTTAAAAGTTTCCAATGACCAATTGGGCACCTTCAACGCAAAAGCTTATGCCAACATACTTGCACAGGCTGCTCAGGCCGAAGGAGCTAAGGTTATCATAGTAAGCTCAAGTGCGGACTCCAAATTTTTAGCACCCATCTTGACCGCTAATTTAAGTGCGGGCTACGTTCCCAATGTAGTGGCTGCTCCAGAGAGTACCTCTCCATTTGTAGTGAAAAGAACCGCTTTTAGCAACAAGGGCTTTGCCCATACTGAAATCAGTTCCGAAGTAAAGATAGTTGGTGTGTCCAATAATGCCTACGGAGTTCACGAAAATGGAGGTACGGCTACGGTTGAAGATTTTAATCCAACTCTTGGCGATGCAGATTTTGCCACAAAATCCGTTGAAGTGGATAAAGTGGTCGGAAAAGCCACTATTGCCGATGCCGATATCGTGGTTTCTGGCGGAAGAGGCTTAAAAGGACCCGAAAACTGGGGCATGATCGAGGAACTGGCCGAAGTTTTGGGAGCTGCAACAGCATGTTCCAAACCTGTATCCGATCTAGGGTGGCGCCCGCATGGGGAGCATGTAGGACAAACCGGAAAACCCGTGGCAAGTAATCTATACGTGGCAGTAGGTATTTCTGGTGCCATTCAGCATTTGGCAGGGGTAAGTGCCTCAAAAACCAAAGTAGTGATCAATAACGACCCCGAAGCTCCGTTCTTTAAGGCGGCAGATTACGGAATAGTTGGTGATGCCTTTGAAGTAGTGCCTAAACTCATCGAAAAATTAAAGGAATTTAAAGCCCAGAACGCTTAATTTTTGTTAATTTGCCTTTTGCAAGGGGCTGTTCAGATAAAAGGTAATGCCACTTATTTGAACAGTCTTTTTTGCTTTTTAGGAAGATAATATGAGCTTAGTACGATTAAAAATAAAGGGAATTTCATACAGCCAGACACAGAATGGTGCCTACGCCCTTATTTTGAATGAAGTTGAAGGAGACAGAAAACTTCCAATAGTTATTGGTGCCTTTGAGGCACAGTCCATTGCTATTGCGCTTGAAAAAGAAATAAAACCCCCAAGACCGCTTACGCACGATCTTTTTAAAAATTTTGCGGACAGGTTTGAGATTGTTGTAAAACAGGTGATCATCCATAAATTGGTGGATGGAGTTTTTTATTCCAGCATCATCTGTGAGCGCGATAAAGCAGAGGAGATTGTTGATGCAAGGACAAGTGATGCCATAGCTTTGGCCCTACGTTTTGATGCGCCAATTTTCACCTACAAGACCATACTGGACAAAGCGGGAATCTTTCTCAAATTTTCATCAAAGGAAAGTGAGGAAAATGAAGATGACGACAGCATAGTGGTAGATGAAATCCTTCAAGAAGGAGAAACCGTGGAAATTGAGTCAGGCGCTTCATCACAAGGGTACAGGGAAATGACCTTGGAGGAGCTCCACAAAGAATTGGACAAAGCAGTGGCCAACGAAGACTACGAAAAAGCTGCAAAACTACGGGACGAAATCTCCAAGCGTAAATAAACCAACTACATGCCAAACAAAACCAGAAGTTTTCTCATACTCTTATTATTTACCAGTATAGCCACTTTTGGTCAGAATGCCCTACCAGCAGATTCGTTGAACGTTGTTGCCGAGACTACCATCATTGACGATATTACACAAAACCAGGCACCAGAGATCATACCCAATCAAGGTTTTACCATAAATAGTCTTTGGAGGGGAGCCTTGGGCATGGCAGTATTGATCTTTATATCTTTTCTTTTCAGCTCTAATCGAAAAGCCATTAACTGGAAAACAGTGGGAATAGGGCTTTCACTTCAATTATTGATAGCCATTGGGGTATTGAAAGTGCCTTTGGTAAAATTGATATTTGAAAAAATCGGACAAGTATTCGTGAGTATTCTTGATTTCACACGTGCAGGGAGCAAGTTCCTATTTGAAGGCCTAGTAGTAGATATGGACACTTTCGGGTTTATTTTCGCCTTTCAGGTACTGCCTACCATTATTTTCTTTTCGGCATTGACATCCGTACTGTTTTACCTGGGCATTATCCAAAAAGTAGTAAGGGCGTTGGCTTGGTTGCTCACTAAATCTTTGGGCATTTCAGGTGCCGAAAGTCTTTCTATTGCCGGAAACATCTTTTTGGGTCAGACCGAAGCTCCATTATTGATCAAGGCCTATTTGGAAAAAATGAACCGATCAGAAATCCTTTTGGTGATGATTGGAGGAATGGCAACGGTGGCAGGAGCCGTGTTAGCGGCCTACATTGGATTTTTGGGCGGAGACGACCCTGCATTACGCTTGATCTTTGCCAAGCATTTGTTAGCAGCTTCTGTAATGGCTGCACCTGGTGCCATTGTGGTTTCCAAAATTTTATATCCACAGACCGAAAAAGTAAATACCGACGTAAAAGTATCCACAGAAAAAATCGGGGCCAATATTTTAGATGCCATTGCCAATGGAACCACTGAAGGGCTTAAATTGGCCATGAACGTAGGTGCCATGCTTCTCGTTTTTGTGGCCTTTATCGCCATGATCAATGGTATTTTAGGTTGGGTAGGCGATCTAACCACGTTTAACACATGGATTGCTGCCAACTCACCTTACGACAGTTTTTCGCTTGAAGCCATTTTAGGGACCGTTTTTGCTCCTTTAATGTGGTTGATTGGTGTAAACGGAGACGATATAATGCTCATGGGGCAGCTGTTGGGAATAAAATTGGCTGCCAGTGAATTCATCGGCTACATTCAGCTTGCCGAACTAAAAAATATGGCCAGCAACCTACATTTCACGTATAACAAATCCGTAATCATGGCTACGTATATGCTCTGCGGATTTGCCAACTTTGCTTCCATCGGTATCCAAATTGGTGGGATTGGCTCTTTGGCTCCCGGTCAGCGCAAAACCCTATCCGAATTTGGCATGAAGGCCGTTTTGGGAGGATCACTGGCTTCGCTGCTTTCTGCTACCATCGCTGGGATGATTCTAAGGCTAGCCCTCGGAAGATTCCCCAGAAATAGCTGTAAATCGAGTGGAAGTGCGTTTTGCAAAGCAAAAAAGAGCATGTAGCGGTTGGATTTATCAGCGGTTTTGTGATTCATCACAAAAATTTCCTAGGAATCTTCTTGAAATTTTGGTTCGTTTTGTTTCAAGACAAAATGAACAAGAAAAATCACTTGGTTAATAAAATCTTTATAAGTCCAACTATATTAACTTTATACAACTTTATACTTAGTGTAATTTAGATGGGTTAAAAAAAGCCGTCAGTTTGAGTGAAATCCTAAATATGGATTTAATATCGAAAACAAGGCTTTCCCAATCAAAGATTTCTCGATACGATTTCAGTTAACTGAAATCACTCGAAATGACGATTTAGCAACATATAGAATGAAACAATACCACGACTTACTAAAACACGTATTGGAGCACGGAAACCAAAAGGGCGACCGTACCGGAACAGGAACCATGAGCGTTTTTGGCTACCAGATGCGGTTTGACCTATCCGAAGGATTTCCAATGGTGACCACCAAAAAATTGCACTTAAAATCCATTGTACATGAGTTGCTATGGTTTTTAAAAGGGGATACCAATGTGGGTTACCTGCAGGAGAACGGTGTACGTATTTGGAACGAATGGGCCGATGAAAACGGAGATTTGGGCCCGGTGTACGGACACCAATGGCGCAATTGGAACAGCGAGGAAATAGATCAAATAAAAGAAGTAATTGATACCCTAAAAAGCAATCCCAATAGCCGACGTATGTTGGTCTCTGCCTGGAACCCCAGCGTATTACCAGACACCTCCGTGTCTTTTGGTGAAAATGTGGCCAACGGAAAGGCGGCTCTACCCCCCTGCCATGCCTTTTTCCAGTTTTATGTGGCCGATGGCAAACTCTCCTGCCAGCTCTACCAACGTAGTGCCGACATTTTTTTGGGCGTACCCTTTAACATTGCCTCCTACGCTTTGTTTACGATGATGATGGCTCAGGTGTGCGGCTACCAACCCGGGGATTTTATACACACCTTTGGTGATGCCCATATTTACAACAACCATATGGAACAAGTGGAGCTACAGCTGAGCCGTGATCCACGCCCTTTGCCTACCATGCGGTTGAACCCTAGTGTACAGAACATTTTTGACTTTACCTTTGACGATTTTGAATTGCTCAACTACGACCCTCACCCACATATTAAAGGGGTTGTGGCTGTGTAAGGTTGTAAAACCATAGATTTATGTCCCATTTGTGGTATATAATGATGTGTTTCAATCTATACAAACATATTTTAAGCCATTTGAAATGAATGAACCAAGCTATAAAGGGCCCTTGCATAAAGAAGTTTCAAAACTTTCCAATATCAATCCAAGATTTCATCGAATTTCAAGCATGCTGCTAGATCACGTAGTATTATGTATAGTAATTGTCCCCCTTTCAATTTTGATTTTCGTGCTTGTCATAAATTTTAAACAAAGCCTTAATAATTGGATTGGTACTAGTTTAATGTTTTTCCCATTTTTTATCTATTTAAACAAGGATTTTTTGAACGGAAAGAGCCCAGCAAAACGGATTTTAGGCTATCAAGTAATAGACCGAAAAACCGAAAAACCCGCAAGTGAATTACAATGTTTCATCCGGAATCTGACCATTTGTCTTATATGGCCAATTGAAGTAGTCGTGGGGTATATCAATCCTGAAAGACGGATAGGAGATTTTTTGGCCAATACGAAAGTTACTATGAACAATAAGGAGAAACTTAATTCGCTATGGCGGGATTTAAAAAAAGTACACTTCAAAGCAATCTACATTATAATAACTATAATTGGAATCATTTACTTTTATGGACTGAGTTTTGTACTACCACAAACACCAATAATGAACTAAAAAACATTTGCCATTTTTTGTTATCAGAAATCATATTGAGTTTTTGTTTTCCTCAAAACCCCAACAATTTCTCTAATGGCAGTGACCACCTGCTGTATTTCCCTTTGGGAAAAGGCACCTTCCTCAACGTAAAACAACATTTGTATTCTTAACCATTAAATCGGTAAATTAGAATTCAATTAAAAACTCATGTGATCAAACGGACACTTCTAATCATTACCCTTTGGAATTTTGGTTTTTGTATGGGATGGGCGCAATCCAAATTTCCATTTTTCGAACAAGCGGCATTTGACTTTTACCAATCGGAAATCTTGAAACGTTACCCCGTGGAGAAAAAAGTAACGATTTATCGTTATTACATGGATTTTCAGGATTCCAACATGTATTTTTCGGAAGGTGAATGTTTAAAAAAACCAGTATTTAAAAAAGATGTTTCAAAGCTAAATCGCAAAGAATACGGTCAAGACCACATTGATTCCGACAAATTTGAACTAGACCTCAGCAATCTAAATAAAAAACTATTCCGAATCAGAAGGAATAATATGGGAAGGTTTCCGAAGCTCTATTTGAGCTATCCAAGAATTGCCGAAAACAACAGGTTTTTTATAAATGTCTATGAACTTACCCAAAGGCAGGGAAACATTTATCACCTAGAACTGGATATAAATGGAAAGGTAATTGACTGGTGCAAATCTGAATATGTAACAATGATAATTCACTAAAACAATTACAATCACCCTCTCAAAACCCCAACAATATCTCTGATAGCTGTAACCACATGCTGTATTTCCCTTTGGGTAAAGGCACCTTCTTCCACATAAAACAACATTTCCACTCCCAAATCCAAAACATTGGCCATTTTATCTGGAGAGCCGTATCCTTCTTTAACCAGTTCCATTAAACTTTCCTGTACCATATTTTTATCAATATCCATTTGATTATCGTTTCAAATCAAAGATATGTCCCATCCCAGTTTTAAGGGTCATAATAAATTATGACTTTGACAAATTCTTATTGGATTTCAAATTTTGATTGTTCTTTTTTTAATAATATTTGCATCTTTAAGAATTACAAATTGTAATTGCTTCATTTGAAAGGAACAGCCTATTTAGTACAAGCTACCATAATACTACTTTGGTGGTTGGGATTATCCATAAGTCCCAATTTCTTTGCGGCGTTCCAATTTCCAGAGATCAGCAGCCTGGCATTCAATTCCTTTTTTGCTCCGGATATTATCATCATAACAGTGCTATCCATTGTAAGGGCTTATCGCCCCATAAGGGATTTGGAGCTTATTATTCTTGGAGGTTTTGCCTACGGAAGTTTTTATTGTCTCAATGCATCCATACTTTCAGGAGGAGGTTATTTGGCAACAACGATCATGTTGCTTGGCTTGGGCTACAATCTATTCTTGGTCCATTACGACCATGCATTTAAAGAATCAAAATCCAGTGCAATATGGGTCAACGTATTAAAAACGTTTGTCCAAATTATTTGTGTTTGGATAATAACCCTTGTATTCTTTCCTTGGATGATCATGCAGGCTTTTGAAATAGATATTATTTTCAACAACACCAATGCCATTCCTAGTATTGTTTTGTTTCTTTTTTCAAGTTTTTTGGGTCTTTATAGTGCCTATACTTTTGTGAAAAAGGGAGAGGGCACTCCCCTTCCCATAGATCAGACCAAAAAATTGGTCATCAGCGGGCCATACAAATACGTAAGAAATCCTATGGCCATTGCGGGCATGGGGCAAGGAATTGCGGTAAGCCTATATTTTAACTCGATTCATATTTTAATTTACACTTTGATCGGAGGACTGATTTGGCACCTTGTTGTAAAACCTATTGAGGAAAAAAACATGGTCAATCGTTTTGGCGAAGCTTACTTAGCTTATCAAAAAAAAGTTCGGTGCTGGATTCCGACCCTAAAATCTCAACAATCAAATAAATGAAAGAATCTCTTAATCAACATTTCCCGCAGTACAAAGCACAAATGGCATTAGGCCATGTTCCCAAAGCCTATAAGGCACTTATGGAATATCTGATGGGTCTTAGGAACCATTTTATCAATCAATATCCCGGGGAATTTATCGTGGGCAATTTTTATCAAGGGTATATGGACATGAGCTATTTTCCCATTACTCCAAAATCCCTAAAAAGCCAAAAACTAAAAATAGGCTTGGTTTTCAATCATGAAAAACTTCGGTTTGAGATTTGGCTGGTTGGGCAGAACAAACAGATCCAAAAAAACTATTGGGAAGTGTTCCAAAACAACAATTGGAACAAATATCCCCTCTCACCTACCCCAAAAGAGTCCATAATTGAACACATTTTGGTAGAGAATCCCAATTTTAGTGATTTGGACACCTTAACGCAAACCTTGGAAAAAGGCACCCTACAATTTATACAGGATGTTTCAGGAGCATTTGCTTAAGAGTCAGGCTCTACGCTGAGAAAGAAATTCTCATCCTTAATTAATAACCTAAATCACTGATTCGTATTATTCTATATGTCATTTCGACAGAGCGATTTTATGAGCGACGAGAAATCCAAATTTGAAGAGATTCCTCCTCATACTTCGTTCGGAATGACCTATAGAATACAAAAACACCCAAGCTTTCACCTGGGTGTTTTCATTACAAACAAAATAACCAAATCACCTAATTTTCTTTTTCAATAGTGCTAGTTTGCTGTAATGGTAATTTTAATCATATCAGCAATAGCAGGTACATTTGCGGGTAGGTCCGTTTCCAGTTCCACATAGCCATTTTCATCCGTTCCCGTGTTTGGACCAGCTTGTCTAGGAGCCTGGTTGGCACCCGCTCCGGGATATTCGTCCACTTCGGTTCCAGAATCATAAATACTAAACATGGAAGTAATATCTCCGGATAGTGCGGTGTTACCATCAAACAGCGCAATATTATTGGCACCAACTACCCAATCGTTGGACTGTACAAGCATGGTGGCCAAAGAGAGTACATCTCCTGCCGAGCCAGCAAATTCAAAACTGTAGGATTCTCCCGGGAAAATAGGAGCAGGTCCGCCAGCGCCCACAGGTGTGTTGAACACATTGGCATAACCCGAAGGGTTACCGTCCTCTGCAAGAGCTTCAAAGGCTGCGGAAGAAACTTCACCTGTTGTGAACACTTGCCCGTTTATTTCATAGGCACCCGGGGCAAATGGGGATACCAAGCCACTGGCAGCGGATAGTTCCGCATCTGAGATGCTGGTATCACCATCTTCGGCAATACGCTCCAAACCTTCTGAGGCGGCCTCACCTTCAACGAACAACGGCGTTTGGTCAGCGCTGTGAATCACCCAAGTACCTGGGGCAAATGGCGTTGGAATGGAACAGGTGTTGGAAATGTTATAAATGGTCAGTGTAAATTGCGTTCCTCCATCATGTTCCAGTTTCACCTTAATGGTTTCTGAAACTGCTGGATACGTATAGCCATCGTTTATATTCTCAATCAGTTCCACGGTTCCGTTTTCATCCATTCCCGTATTTGGACCAGATTGTCTAGGAGCCTGATTTGGACCCACGCCAGGTTCTTCATTCACTTCGGTACCTGCGTCCCATAATTCAATTTTATCGGTGATGTTCCCTGTCAGGGCATATCCATTGGCGTCATATAAGGGAATTCCGTTCTCATCCGGAGCAAAGAACAAATCATTGCTCTGCACAAACATGGTGGCAAAGTTCAAATAATGTCCTACCCCAGCATTAAACGTAATTGACTCTGAATTTCCAGGCATGATCAACCCGGTAGTGCCATTGGCAAAATACGCCCTGGGTTGGAACACATTTTCAATGGTAACGGTAAAATTAGTAGCTACAGGCTCATTTCGGGTAACCGTTATGGAATTGGAAAGCGCATAGTTCCCGTTAAAATCAGCTACATTTTTACCTGCTTCCAATCCTTCTAGATCATCTTCATAGGTCAAATGCCAAATAAGGCAGACCCCAGCACCAGCTTCATCAAAGTTTACGCCTTCCACTGCTTCAAGTGTTGGAGGCAATCCTAAAATGTTGTTTTGATCATCCGTAATCACATAGATCTGATTGGTTCCATTTAACTCGGCATCGTCCAAAGTAATTCCGCTGACCATGTCCGCTTCACCATCAACAACAAAAGTAAATGGCCCACCAGCAAGTACACCAGCGTTAAGTGCGCTCCTTGTTACCTTAATGGAATTGGAAAGTGCATATTCTCCGTTAAAATCGGATACATTTTTGCTTGCTTCCAGTCCAGTTAAACCATCTTCATAGGTCAAATGCCATATATAGCAGACCCCGGCACCGGCACCATCAAAGTTTACGCCTTCCACAGCTTCAAGTGTTGGAGGCAATCCTAAAATGTTGTTTTGATCATCCGTGATCACATAGGTCTGATTGGTTCCATTTAAATCGGTATCATCCAAAGTGATTCCACTCACCATATCAGGAGTTCCATCAACCGTAAAATAGAAAGGTCCGCCAGAAAGTGTTCCTGCGTTCAATCCATTTCTAGTAACCATGATTGAATTGGAAAGGTCATACTCACCAGAAAGGTCGCTGGTGTTCATATCAACTTCCAGTCCGGTAAGTCCATCTTCGTAAACAGCATGCCAGATGAAGCAAATTCCCGACACCCGCCTGGTCAAAATTCACCCCTTCCAAGGCATCAAGGGTCGGGGGAAGTCCTAGAATCTTCCCTTCATCATTTGTAATTACATAGGTTTTGTTTGTTCCATTCACATTGGAATTGTCCAAAGTGATTCCACTTACCATATCTGGGGTTCCATCCATGGTAAAAGTAAACGGACCACCTGAGAGTGTTCCAGCATCCAGTACAACAGGTGCATCATCAGTATCCCCGTCACAAGAGCTCAATATTACTCCGATGCACAATAGCATCAATAACGATTTTAAGTTGTTCATTTTCTTGTTTTTTAAATTGTACCACAAATGAAAAGGGAAGTTGTTGCAGAAGTATCACATAAAAATCAAAAAATATTACTTGCTGATTTTTAACTTGTTACGATAAAAATTGGTGTTTTTTGTAAAGATTTACCTTAAAACCTGACTTTTTAAACATCATTTCATCAAAAAATTATAGCAAACGGTGAACTTTCCGTGATACTTTACTTTTTAATTCGTTGAACCATGAAAAAAGTGTTGATTGTTGAGGACGATATTGAGATCATCCGTCTTTTGGAAATACACCTTAAAGATTTGGGTTGCCAGGTGCTGACAGCTATCCGAGGTGATATTGGACTGCAAAAGGCCATCAATGAAAATCCCGACCTTATTATATTGGACGTAATGCTGCCTGAAATGGACGGTATTGAAATTTGCCAAAAAATCAGGGCACGTGAGATTAAAACCCCCATTATGATGCTCACGGCACGTTCTGAGGAAATTGATAAGGTATTGGGTCTTGAGGTTGGAGCCGATGATTATTTGACCAAACCCTTTAGCGTACGGGAATTTATAGCTCGGGTGAAAGGCCATTTTTAGGCGACAAAAAATGGATATTGTGGAATCCGTTTCGGAGAAAAATCCAAAACTTATGGAGTTTGATATCCTTTCCATTGATATCGACATGCGAAAAGTGCTTTTGGATGGTAGAAAAATAGAACTTTCCCCAAAAGAGTTTGAATTGTTGGTGCTTCTCTCCTCAAACCCTGGAAAAAGTTATGACCGCACAAAATTACTGAACATGATCTGGGGCTATGATTTTAAAGGATATGAGCATACCGTAAACTCACATATTAACCGTTTACGTTCCAAAATTGAACCGGATATGAGCAATCCAAAATTTATTTTGACCACCTGGGGCGTGGGCTACAAATTTAATGAGGAACTCATAGGAGCCTGACCAAACCACTATCCATGAAAAACAATACACTTTCTGCCAGATTTGTTCTAAAACTCACCTTGTCTTTCTTGGCCATTTTGCTATTGGCGGGCATTGGGTACACCATTACTTCCATTTATCTGTCCAACAAATATTTTTATGAGACCACCCAACGGTTGCATGCCAATCTTGCACAGGACCTCATTGATGAAAAGTTCAAAAACACACACCCTTTTGATTCTACCGGTACGGTAAACAAAGCCCTTTTTGGTGATCTTATGCACGATATGATGGCCATTAACCGAGCCATAGAGGTGTATTTATTAGATAATGAAGGGTATGTACAATATTCTGTGGTATTAGATCATGATGCGCCGGAGACCAAACAAAAAAGGGTCAATTTGGACCCCATTAAAAAATTCATCGCTGAAAACGGCAGTAGCTATACCTTGGGTGATGATCCCAAAGATCTATCCAAACAGACCATTTTCTCCGCAGCACATTTTAACAAAGATGGGCATGAAGGCTATATGTACATTGTTTTGGCAGGAGAAGATTTTTTGGACACGCGTAGTGCCTTGTTCAACAGCTATTTTATGCGCTTGGGGCTTGGCGGTTCCTTACTGACCCTGGTTTTTGCCACACTTTTGGGCATCCTTGCCATTTGGTACCTTACCCGCAGCCTTCGAAAAATCATCTATGCCGCGAAACGTTTTCAACAAGGGGACTTGGAATATCGCATTGAAAATGCTGAAAAAACCGATTTGGCCAATGTAGCCAGTACCTATAACAGTATGGCGGACACCATTCTGTCCGATATTGAAAAAATTAAATCAGTGGAGCAATTGCGTCAGGAGCTCATTGCCAATATTTCCCATGATTTGCGGACTCCGTTGTCCATCATTCAAGGGTATATTGAAACTTTGCATATGAAGGACAGCGAACTTTCCGCTGAGGAAAGGGGCGAATACCTGAAAACAATTTCGCGGAGTAGTGAGCGGCTTTCCAAGTTGATTTCCCAACTGTTTGAATATTCCAAATTGGAAGCGAACCAGATCCAGCCCCAAAAAGAACCTTTCTTGATCAGTGAATTGGCCAACGACATTCACCAAAACTATTCTTTGTTGGCCAAACAAAAGAATATTGACCTAAAACTGTCCATGGAAGATAGCATTCCATTGGTTTTTGCCGATATTTCTTTGGTGGAACGGGCCATTCAAAATTTGATGGACAATGCCCTAAAGTTCACCCCTGAAGGTGGAAAAGTCACTGTTAAGATTGAAACGGAAGATGACCATGTGGAGGTTACCATCAAAGATTCGGGGCCCGGAATCAAAAAAGATAATCAGGCACTTATTTTTGAGCGTTACCGACAAACCAAAGTTGGGGAACAAAAAGAAGGAGCAGGTCTGGGGCTGGCCATTGTAAAGAAAATCATGGAGATTCACGACAGTAGCATCAAGGTTTTTAGCAAGCCCAATGAAGGTACATCCTTTAGTTTTAGTCTTCCAGTACATGCCATGAACTAAGGCATTATTCGTTATCTTTAAAGAGATAAAAACCATTTATGATTCTTACCGATTCCCTTTTGGATTTTTTTCTTGAAACCCGAAAGCATTCCGAAAACATATGTGCTCCTTTGGAGATTGAGGACTATGTGGTTCAGCCTGTGGTAGATGTAAGTCCCCCAAAATGGCATTTAGGACACACCACCTGGTTTTTTGAAGAGTTCATCCTAAAACCACATGCTAAAGACTATGTTCTTTTTGATGAGGATTTCTCTTTTGTTTTCAACAGTTATTATGAAACTGTTGGCAAAAGGGTGGTTCGTTCGGATAGAGGAAATTTGTCCCGGCCCTCGGTTAAAAAAGTATATGTCTATCGAGAATATGTAACGAACAACATTAAACAGTTCTTTAATGCTACACAGAGTGAGGAACTTAATGCACTTTTGGAAATAGGAATCCACCATGAAAAGCAGCATCAGGAACTGTTGTTGACCGATATTAAATATATCTTGGGAAACAACCCTTTGCTTCCAACTTACTCTGATGCCTTTGAGGATCATCCTGTGGAAACCCATTCCCAAGATTGGATTACCGTTGAAGAGGGAATCTATGAGATTGGGCACAACACGGATGATTTTTGTTACGACAATGAGCTGGGAAGGCACAAAATCTTTTTGCACACCTATGAAATCTCCAACAAATTGGTCACCAATGGAGAATATATGGAATTCATAAAAGCAGGAGGCTACCAACGGTTTGATATTTGGCATGCTGAGGGGTGGGATTGGGTAAACCAAAATCAAATTACCGCTCCACTTTATTGGCATAATATTGATGGGGAATGGCACCATTATACTTCCAAAGGCCTTCAAAAAGTAAACAAAGAGGAACCGTTAACGCATATCTCTTATTTTGAGGCTTTTGCCTATGCGCAATGGAAAGGGCATAGATTGCCCACAGAATTTGAATGGGAAGCAGCCCAAGCTTTCTTTCCCTGGGGCAAACGTTGGGAATGGACGGAAAGTGCCTATCTCCCCTATCCTAATTATCAAAAGGCTGATGGGGCTTTGGGCGAATATAATGGAAAGTTTATGGTCAATCAAAAAGTGTTGCGGGGCGGTTCAGTGGCTACCCCGGAGAAACACACCAGGCACACCTATAGAAATTTTTTCCACCCCCAACTTAGATGGCAGTTTACCGGTTTAAGGTTGGCCAAGTAATTTCGACATATCCCTTATGCAAAATAAAAACACGCCAACTTTTACCTCTACTTTTAAACAAGAGGTCTATGAAGGTTTGACCGCATTTCCCAAGTATTTGTCCTCCAAATATTTTTACGATGAAGTAGGTGACAAATTATTTCAGGATATCATGGCCATGCCCGAATACTATCTGACCGATCTTGAATTTAATATCCTTGAAGAAAATAAGGCAGAAATTGCCCAGCTGTTTGGTGGAAACACTGCATCATTCAGCTTATTTGAATTGGGGGCCGGAGATGGAAAAAAGACAAAAATTCTGCTGCGCTATTTTGTGGAAAACCAGATCAGTTTTGATTACAGGCCCATTGATATCAGCCAAAATGCTTTGGACAAGTTAGAAGACTCCATCAAGGAAGAAATTCCAGATGTTAAGATCAATACTTTACAGGGCACTTATTTTGATACCCTTCGGGATATTGACAAAGTCAATGGCAAAAGAAAGGTCATCTTATTTTTGGGTTCCAACATAGGGAATTTGTTGCATCCGCAAGCCGTTGAGTTTTTAAAAAACATGAGGGATTCCATAAATGATGGGGATCTCATCTTTATGGGGTTTGACCAAAAAAAGAATCCACAGACAGTTTTGGATGCCTATAATGACAAAACGGGAATAACGGAGGCCTTCAACAAGAATATTCTAGCTCGTATTAACAAGGAAATGGGTGGAAACTTTGATTTGGACAAGTTTTTACACTGGGAGGTCTATGACCCTGAAACGGGCACTGCAAAGAGTTATTTGGTCTCCAAAGAAGCTCAAAATGTACGAATTGAAAGTTTGGAGCTAAAAATACGTCTTAAAGCATGGGAAACCATTCATACCGAAATTTCCCAAAAGTACGATGACGAAATTGTGGAGTGGCTGGCTGAAAAGGCTGGATTAAAAATTGTGACACAATTTTCGGATTCCGAACAACAGTATAAAAATTATGTCTTTAAAAAATAGGATATGAAAGCTATTTGGAACAATACGGTCATAGCGGAAAGTGATGATACAGTGGTTATAGAAAACAACCATTATTTCCCGGCAGATAGTATCAAAAAAGAATATTTTAAATCCAGTGACACCCATACCACCTGTCCATGGAAAGGAGTTGCCTCCTATTATTCATTGGAGGTAGATGGGAAAGAAAATGCAGATGCCGCCTGGTATTATCCGGAAACCAGCGAACTGGCCAAAGGCATTAAAGGAAGGGTAGCTTTTTGGAAAGGAGTCACCATTGAAGCTTAACTCCTCTAATGACATGTGTCAGGTCGAGCGGAGTCGAGACCTTTTAGACTGTTAAGACTTCTCGACTGCGCTCGAAGTGACCATTTGGTCAATTATATGTCAAGAACAGCATTCTCTGTTCCAGCATAATCGTTCCATTGGTAACGATCCGCTTCTGTATCGTTGATGTAGGTATCATCAACCAGATATCTGAACTCGTATGAATTTTCTTGTGGAAGGTCAAACGTTCCTTTAAAGGTTCCGTTCTTTAATTTCTTCAAAGTACTTCCCTTGGGATTCCAGTTGTTGAAATCTCCAACTACCGCTACTTTTTTTGCTTCTTCTGCAGGAACCGTGAATGTAACTTTACAAACAGGCTTGCTTTTTAGGTACTGTTTTTTTATTGCCATGGTTTTCTGTTTTTTCTTTATAGAATAAAGCACAAAGCAATAGATAAAACCGCTTATTCACAATAAGTTAAAGTCGATTTATCATATTGATAAAATGCGCCTAACAATAGGATTACTTTTACAAAAGTAGTAGCTGATTTTTCGAGAAAAATGATTTTTATCCCTTAGGATTTGAGTATATCCGCAATGGCATCAATCTCATTTTCTGTGTTGTAAAAGTGAAAACTGA
The DNA here is from genome assembly GCF_965222555.1 of Flagellimonas sp. GTDB lineage: Bacteria > Bacteroidota > Bacteroidia > Flavobacteriales > Flavobacteriaceae > Flagellimonas. The sequence continues at coordinate 292,985 of NZ_CBDCUG010000005.1, forward strand.
GTCGAATTCCGTTTCCCCGCAGCACACTGACAACATTTTCTTGTGTGAGCTTATGAAACAACTTCTCATCACCTTTTATATTGAAAATGGTACTGTGATTGGGTCGTTTCATTATTTTTTCTTCCAATAGCCCTAACGAGCCAAATTCCTCTTTGCCCTTCTGCGATAATTTTTCAAGTTGGGCTGTTATATGGTTTGGACCAATAGTGTCCAGAAAATTCAAAGAGAATTGAAGACTGCCAAAGTTGAGGGAATCCAAATGCCCTGGTTCCAAATATTTACAAAACGGAATATCCTCTCTTTTTGTAATATCTTGGTCCACGGAACCATTCCCTATGAATTTGAGGTCAAATCTTTCCATGACCTCATCTTTCACCAACATAAAACCATTACCATAGCCCGCCAATAACCATTTGTATGCACTAGCCCCCAAAACATCGATTCCAGAGTCTTGAAAATTGAACTTTTGTGTACCACAAAACTGGGTGCCATCCACAATGATCAACAGATTTGGGAATTCGTTTTTAAGTTTTTTGAGAAAATCCAGCTCTGTTTTGATTCCACTTACCCATTGCACCAAGCTCAAGGCCAAAACATCTATCTTTCCCGTTTTTACCCTTTCATAAATGTTTTCTTCCAAATCTTCATCAACATCCACATATTCTCTTTGGAAATTTCGGGTTTCAAAGGGCCAATTCAACGATGGATAATCGTTCTCTAGAAGTAGAATATTTAGTTTTTTGGACAACCCTTCCAACAGCATGTTCAATCCCAGAGTAAAATTGGGCACCAAAGCCACATTTTGGGAACTGCAACCAAAAAAGCTCCCTACCGAACTTCTGATTTCACCCATACGCTCAAAACTTTTTTGCTTCATCGTACTCCCACCTATCAAATAATCTAGATCATGTTCCTGTCTCCACTCCATTAAATCTTCTGATAACAGGCCTGTGGCAGCAGTGTTGGCATAGATACATTGATTTAAGACCGGGAATTTCTTTCTTAAGTTTTGCATTGCTTAAATTTTGGGTGCAATTCAATTATATTTGTTGATAAAGATAGCCATTCAATGTTATCAAAAAAGAAACAGGAAACCCAGGTTGATATAGCGCAACACGAGCTATTGGAAAATGCTCAAAAGCGAGTACGGCAAAAGAAAAGGCTGTTTTCGCATTTTGTGATTTTTTTGATAGGAAGCGTGTTTTTGATCTTGATCAATAAGATTCTGAAATACGGCGAAGCTTATGATTGGTTTATTTGGGCCATTCTTTTGTGGGCGTTTCTGTTTGCCATTCATGCCTTTAATGTTTTTGTTACAAGTAGATTTATGGGTAAGGAATGGGAGCGTCAACAACGCGAAAAATTGGTTGCCATGCAAAAGAAGCGCATTGCCGAAATTCAAAAGGAAATAGAAACGGATTTTCCGCTTTCCAACATCAATAAAAAAAAAGATCAGTGAGGCAACTCATTATTATAGCGGCGGCGGCCGAAAACAACGCACTTGGCATAAACAACGATCTACCCTGGCACTTACCGGATGATTTTAAGCGCTTTAAAACCTTGACATCGGGCCATAAGATCATCATGGGACGGAAGACACTGGAGAGTTTCCCAAAGGCCCTCCCTAATCGGGAACATATTGTGGTTACCCGAGATCAAAACTATACACCAAAGTTTCCCTGTACGATTGTACATTCTTTGGAAGATGCTGTAGCCCTTATTGGGAGTGAGGAGTGTGCTTTTATTATTGGAGGCGGTCAAATTTATAAGCAGGCCATGGATTTGGCCACGGATATTGAATTGACCCGAATTCATGATTCTTTTGAAGCGGATACTTTTTTTCCAGAAATCAATCCCAATGATTGGGAGGTCATCACTGAAGAATATCATCCAAAGGATGATAGGCATCAACATGATTTTACCTACCTGACCTATCGCAGGAAATAATCATTAAAAATCCAGGTATTCTATCTTGGCGAGTGGATTATCAACCAGTTCTTTAAGTATGCCTACATCTGAATTGGAGTAGAAAACATGCTCTGGATTATTACCCACTGATTCCAGTAAATTATTTTTGATTAAAACTGCTTTTGTTTGTCTAGCTACTGCTTCACCAGAATCTATTATGGTAATGTTTTTAGGAAGTATTTCTTTGAGAACAGGAATCAAGTATGGGTAATGGGTACATCCCAACACCAAACAATCTATTCCTTGCCCTAACATTGGATCGACGTATTTCTTTACAAGTTCCTTTGTCTTTTTTGAATTGGTCTCACCGGCTTCTATAAGTTCTACGAGTCCGGTTCCTTCTTGTTCGAATACCTCAATTCCCTCAGCAAACATTTTTGAGGTATTATGGAACAAACTGCTTGAAAGTGTGCCCTTTGTTGCCAAAACACCCACTTTTTTGCTTTTGGTATGAAGGGCAGCAGGTTTTATGGCCGGTTCAATACCAATGAAGGGCACATCATAGTTCGCTCTCAGGTAGTCTATAGCATTTGTAGTTGCTGTGTTACAGGCCACCACAATCAACTTGCAGCCTTTATTTAGTAAAAACTCAGTATTCTTTATGCTTAATTGCAGTATGTCTTCTTTGGATTTTGCACCATAAGGTGCATTCTTGCTGTCTGCAAGGTACATGGTGTTCTCCAAAGGGAGCTGTTTATGGATTTCTTGCCAGATGGATGTTCCTCCTACTCCTGAATCAAAAATGCCAATGGATTTGGACATGCTCAAAAATAGATACTATTCACAAAACAGCATAAAAAAACCGCTCTTCAATTAAGAAAAGCGGCTTTCACTATTTTGTTGTGTAACCTTTAGAAGCCTAGTTCTTGTTTCACAGCTGGCAGTAAGTCCATTCCCTTGGCCACAATAAGGCTCAATCCTGGGCTTGCATCCACCACATAATCATACCCCTGGGCAGCAGCAACTTTTTCGATAGCTGCTTTGGCCTTATCAGAAATAGGAGCAAACAATTCTTGTTGCTTTTTTTGCATTTCTTGAACTGCAGCTTGTTCTGCTTCTTGAATATTTTTTTCAAACCCTTGAAGCTCTACCGCTCTTTTTTGATTCTCTTCCTCAGATTTTGAGGTAGCTTCATTAGAATATTGCGTGTATTTATTTTTAAGTTCGGTCATAGAACTTTCTATATCCGCTCTATAGGTTTCCTGTAATTTCTTAAGTTCGGCTTGAGCAGCTTTCATCTCCGGCATTTCAGATAACAATTGCTGTACATTAATGTGGGCAACCTTACTCTGTGCATTTACAAAACTTGTAGCGGCAACAAATAAAACTAGTGCTACAGCAATTTTCTTTACATTTTTCATGATTCTAAGTTACTATTTTGAATGTTAATTTTAGTGTTTCAATATTTATTGTTGTATTGAATCCTTTTCTTGTTCCTGCGCTTTTTTTCGTTCTTCCAATTTGGCCTTCCGTTTGGCTTCACGCTCTTCCAATAATTTCTTTCTTCTAGCCTCGTATGCTTTCTTTCGCTCCTCACGCAGTCTTAACTGCTCCGCTCTTCTATCTTCAACCGCTTTTGCCTTAGCATCGCTAGCCGCTGCAGCCTTTTCTTGACGTTCCTTTAGCGCAGCGCTAATTTCTTTCTCACTTTCGGCCTCTTCCTCCTTAAACTTGTCCAAGCGACTTTTTTCCTTTTCTTTTTTATTGGATTTGCTCACCTTTCTTGTCCGAGCTATCTCCCTTAAAACCAAGTCACTGATGTCATGTCTTTTTTCGGAGTACAACATTACGACATCTGCGGATTTATCAAAAATAAAATCGTATCTTTTATTTCCACCTATTTTTTGCACTTCATTAAAAACTTGGTCCTGTATAGGCTGAATCAACAGCTGTTTTTGCAGCACCAAATCTCCTTGAGGACCAAAACGATCTTGCTGGTAATCCAACATTTCCTTCTCCAATACCTCAATTTCCTCTTCCCGTTCTGCAATCAATTCATCCGTCAACAATACTTTTTCTGCCATTAAATCCTTTTTCATCTGCTCAACAACACTTTGTTTAAGCTCAATTTCTTGTTTCCACTTAAGTGCTTTGGTGTTTAACTGCTCGGTTGCATCCCTGTATTCCTCTACATTTTCAAGGATATACTCCATGTCCACGTATCCTATGCGCACCCCTCTTTGTGAAAATCCACTAAAGGACAACATCAAAACAACTAATGACAAAAGAACTTTGGTATTCATTTTTGATTCCGCTTTTTACATAGAAAATATCGTGCCAAAATAGTTAATTAATTTATAATGAATTACTTAGAAATTAAAAAGACACTATTTTCTATTGGTTAAAACTGCTGCCCGATGATGAAGTGCGTTTGCCAGCCGCTTGGACCAACAGAGGACGGATTCGCATCAGAATCAAACCCATAACCAAAGTCAATACCCAAGAGACCAAATGCCGGCATAAAAATACGTAGCCCCACTCCGGCAGATCTTTTTAATTCAAACGGATTAAACTCACTAAAATTGTTAAAGGCGTTTCCTGCTTCTAAAAAGGAAAGCGCATAAATGGAAGCTGATGGTTTCAGCGTAAGCGGATATCGCAGTTCCAAAGAAAACTTATTGTAGATGGTCCCCCCATCTCTTTCCTGCTGTCCGGTTATCGCATTTCTGCTAAAAGGAGTCAATGAACTGTTCTCATACCCTCTAAGCTGAATCACATCCCTGCCATCCAAAGTAAAGTTTCCTAGACCATCACCTCCTACAAAGAAACGTTCAAAAGGTACTGCACCAATATCATTGTTGTAGCTTCCTAAAAATCCAAATTCAGCATTGGTACGCAATACCAGTTTGTCAACCAATCTAGTATACCAGTCTCCTTTAAATTTTATCTTGTAAAATTCCAATAACTTAAAACGTTCCTCTTCAAGTTTCTCCACGTCATCGCTCAACCGTGCAAATTCCGCTTGCTCTTCAACCGTTCCTGTATTAGGGCCTCCAATTTCCACTAAGCGCTCCGTTTTTTCATCAATCTGATTTCGTATTTCTTTAAAATCTTTGCTACCAAAAAGGGAATAGGGAGGTGTAAACTTACCGGTTAGTTCAAAATTTGAACCCGTCATTGGAAATATTCTACTTGGTCCTTGCGAACTTCTGGATATTCCAAAGGTGTAGCTTAAGGAATTGGAACTTCCATTTCCAAAATTGAAAAGCCCATTATTAAAATCGTTGAAATCATATAACTGATAACTCAAGGAATGGGAAATGGTAAAAAAGTCATCCGGCCATTGTACCCGTTTGGCCAAACCTGCGGAAACCCCGGTAATAGAGAATCCACGATCTTTGTTTACATCAATCCTCCCTCTATTGCTAAAACTTGTAGCAAACTGCTGGGTTCTAGAGAGTGAAAGGTTAAAACGTACCGGTTTTTTACCTCCCAACCATGGCTCTGCAAAATTCAAACTATATACACGAAAGGTTCTACTAGCCTGTAACCGGAGTGCAAAAGTCTGTCCATCCCCCATGGGAACAGGTTTGTACGCTTCTCCGTTAAAAATATTCTTTAGCGAGAAATTGCTAAAAGACAGCCCAAGGGTACCAATAAAACCTCCCCCGCCAAAACCTCCTTGAAGTTCAATTTGACTGGAACCTGCTTCGACCAAACTATATTTTATATCCACAGTACCGGCATTTGGGTCTGGATTTTGAATGTCTGGAACAATCTGTTCTGCATCAAAAAAGCCCAACTGTCCCAATTCTCGAATACTTCTTACAATATTATCCTTGCTATATTTTTGACCCGGTCTTGTGCGTAGTTCCCTAAAAATTACGTGGTCGTTGGTTTTATCATTTCCGGTAACGGTAACATGATCTAAAAAGGTTTCCTTACCTTCTATAATTCGTATCTCAAAGTTGATGGTATCGTTAATGGCGGATACCTCAACTGGATTAATGCTCGAGAACAGGTAACCATTATTTTGGTAAAGGTTGGTTAAATCTTCGCCGTCAGGTTTGGAGTCATCTGCAATCCTCTTTTTTAACAACACCCCATTATAGGTTTGTCCCTTTCTAAGTCCAAGAACTTGACCCAACTGTCTATCGGTATACACAGAATTCCCGACAAAATTAATGTCCCCAAAATAGTATTTGTTCCCTTCTTCTACCTTTATCCTTAAATCAATGTTGTTCTCATCAACCTTAACAAAGGTATCCGACAAAATCCGTGCATCCCTATAACCCCTTTCCGCATAAGTATCTATTAAGTTGGAAAGGTCTTCCTTATAGTTATCTTGTATATATTTTGACTTTTTCCAGAAGCGATAGAACTTTTTCTTCTTGGTCTTTTTCAATGATTTTTGAAGTCTCTTGTCCGATAGTTGTTCATTTCCATCAAATACAATACTCCGAATTTTAACCTTGTCACCTTTTTTAACATTGATGACCATGCTTTGCGTATTGGTTCCCGTTGTATCGGCAGCAGTTGCTATATTGACCTTGGCATTAAGGTATCCTTGTTTTTTATACTTGTTTTGAAGGTAATTTTTGGTATTGGCAATAAGACTCTCCGTTATTTTCTTTCCTTTTTTAAGGTCGGTATCATTGATGATATCCTCCACCTTTCTTTTCTTTACCCCAAACACCGTTACTTTTGAAAGTGTTGGGCGTTCCAAAATATTAAGTTCCAAAAATATTTCGTTCCCTTCTATTTTGGTGTAGTACATCTCCACATTGCTGAAAAGCTCCAAGCCCCATAATTTTTTGATCACGGCACTTATCTCATCACCAGGGACCCTGATAGGTTGCCCCACGCGAAGTCCTGTAAACGTTTTAACGGTTTGCTCATTATAACTTTGAAGACCTGTAACCGTTAAACCACCTAAAATATAGTCCTTACCATCCTCAAAGGAAGTTTCCTGAGCAATGCTTTGAGCGGAAATAAGTAGTAGAAGGAGTAGTGTTAGGTATAGTTGTATGGATTTTTTTAGATCCTTAATTGAGTTGTTCGCTAGTTTTTCCAAATCGTCGTTCTCTATTTTGGTAACTTAATATTGCTTCCACCAAATGATGCTCGCTAAAATCGGGCCAAAATACATCAATAAAATATAATTCAGCGTATGCAATCTGCCAAAGTAAAAAATTGCTTATCCTTTGTTCCCCACTGGTACGAATAAGCAAGTCCACATCAGGCAAAAAATGCGTGTAAAGATGAGTATTAATAACGGTTTCGTCAATATTTTCAGGTGAAATTATATTATTTTTAACTTTGAGACTTATCTCTTTTACAGCTGTTTTAATTTCCTCCCTAGAGCCGTAACTCAACGCCAAAGTTAGCGTCATTCCGGTATTTTTAGCCGTTTTTGAAATTACCTCAGCCAGTTCTTTTTGCGCTTTTGAAGGCAAGGAATCAATATTCCCAATGGTACTTAGCCTTATATTGTTCTTGTTGAGGGTTTTCAGTTCCTTACGGAGAGAGGATACCAAAAGCTTCATTAAGGTTTCCACTTCTATTTTTGGTCGATTCCAATTTTCTGTGGAAAAAGCGTAAAGGGTTAAATATGCTATCTGTAGTTTTGCACAACTTTCAACGGTTTTCCTTACCGCTTCTACCCCATTTTCATGGCCAAAAATCCTAAGTCTGCCCCGTTGCTTTGCCCATCTGCCATTACCATCCATGATAACAGCCACGTGCTTTGGAAGCTTATCCTTGTTTACGTCCTCTAATGTGTGCATTTTTATTCAAAACAATCCTGGCAGGGTTTACGTCCAAAGGTATACGTTAAAGTAATACCAGAAAAGACGTACCAGTCATCGCTTAAAATATTCCCAAATCTAAATTGCTCAAAATTGGAACCCTCTGGATTGCTTCCATCCAGATTGTCGGTAAATGTATACCTAGCCCCAATCTCAGCACCTAGAATCAAAAATTGATTTAGACGATACTTTGCCCCCACCGTCATTGGAATTGCAAAACTACCTTCTTTTTGGTTAATATCCTGCACTTGAAGGGCATCAAAATAATTATAATCGTACCTAAAGTAGGTGAAACCCGTATAAAGATAGGGTGTGAATGCGGGTCCGAGCTTGTGAAGATTATATTCAACAAAGTTAAATTCAATGCCCACGGAGGCTTCCAGAACGGAATTATCTATGGCATATCCCCTTTGTTTTCTGGAAGACATGCTTGATTTTGAGTCATCTGCGCTAAAAGTTCCGTACAAAACGCTTCCACGCCATGCATACCTTTTGCTTTTGTTCCATTTAAAAACACCTCCAAAAGCAGGTCCCGAAGGTAAAATATAGTTTGTCCTTCCCACATCACCAATCATATTGGCGCCACCTGCAAAAAGTCCAATTTCATAGGTCTGGGCATTGACTTTAAGCATACAGCACAAAAAAATAGCCAAAACTATTCGCATACTATCCAAAAATTATACATGTTAGAGGTAAAGGAAGGTCAATACAATCTGCTGTTAAAAATGTTCTCTTTGTTAAACAGTTTTTAGCTTCTTTTATTGTTTCTGAAAAGGTTAATTGCGCTTATCTTGCCCCCAAAGGAGTTTATTGCGAAGGGTTTTCAGGAAGCTTTCCGATTTATATACTATCATTTTGACTGTGAAGTTTGATTTTTGAATCCTGATTTCCCTTCCATTGGGGATACTGGCAATCCTTGAATCTAAAGCAACCAAATGGTTTTCTTCCCTTCCAGATGCTTTCAATCTAATTTTGGTGTCATCAGAAATCACTAGAGGCCGTGCATTTAGATTATGTGGCGCTATTGGAGTTAAAACCAAGGATTTTGCCGAAGGCTCTATTACTGGACCACCACAACTTAGGGAATATCCAGTGGAACCAGTTGGCGTGGAAACAATCAATCCATCGGCCCAATACGAAGTCAGATATTCGTCGTTCAAATAGGTTTCAACATTGATCATAGAAGTGGTATCCTTTCGGCTGACGGTAATTTCATTCAGGGCAAAGTTCATACTTCCAAATTCGTCCAAATCGCTGTTCAACGAAACTTCCACCAAGCTTCTTTCTTCTATGCTATAATGACCTGCAACAAATTCTGTTACGATTTTACGTACATCTTCTTTTTTAAATGTGGACAAAAATCCTAGCCTACCCGTATTCACCCCAACTATTGGAATTCCCAAGTCCTTAACATAGGTAACTGCCCTGAGCATGGTACCATCGCCACCAAAACTCACAAACATATCAAAAGAAGCATCCAAACCAGAAGATTGGGAGAATGTACCATGCTTGTAGTTTGCAATAAAATCGGCTACAAGCTGGGCAAACCCTTCTTCTAGGTAAAAAGAAGCATTAATCGCCTGAAGTTCATCTAAAAGTCCAATCAGGTATTCTTTGTCCTCGCTGTTAAAGGCTTGACCGTAAATTGCTACTTTCATGCTAAACGTTAAGGTATTTCTCCAAATAGTCAGATCGCTGTTTTAAATCTTCCAGAAACTGATCATCACTATTCCCAAAAACAATGGTGTAATTGTATCTTCTAAAAGTCTGGGCCACCTCATTCAGGTTTTCAGACCCTACTTTTAACGTTATCTCAACCATATCGTTCTGCGAACCGGTAATAAACGCTCCCAACAAGCGTGCATTATTGCCTTCCACAATCTGGGCAATCTCACTAAATGAATAATCTTTCATCCCAATAGAGACTACCAAAATCCCACCGGGCTCTTTAAAGAAAGGAGTGTCAATAAAAGTGGAGACAACATCTTGCAAATCATAATATCCAACAATAACCTCGTCTTCGTCCAATACAGGAAGAATGTTGGCTTCATTTCTAGAAAATAGTTCCAAAACATCCAACCATGCCGTTTCTTTGGTCACAAAAAAAGTTTCCAATTCAAACCTAAAATCCTCTATTTTTTTCTGGGGTTCAAAGCATGCCAGATCATTCTCTGAAAGAACACCGATATAACCCCCATTTTCTGTAACGGCAACATGCGAATACGTGGTTTCCTCAAAAAAATGAATCACCTCCTCCAAGGTTTCAGAAACCTCAAAAACAGGAACCGTGGATATAATTTGATTCTGGATTTGCATAACAATTTTATTAAGCGCAAAATACTAATTTTAAATCGCAAAAGGCGTGCCTAATTCTTATTTTTGCCTTTCAAAAAAAGGAAGTCATGACAAAATTGAGTGTCAACATCAACAAATTGGCAACGCTTAGAAACTCTAGGGGTGGAAATGTACCCAACTTGATAAAATCGACCCAAGATATTGAGTCCTTTGGAGGGCAGGGCATCACCATTCATCCAAGACCAGATGAACGCCACATTCGTTATAAAGATGCTCATGACTTAAAAGAGGTGGTTACCACTGAGTACAATATTGAAGGGAACCCCATTCCCAAATTTGTGGATATGGTTCTTGCCATTAAACCTACTCAGGTTACCTTGGTGCCTGATGCTGAGGATGCCATTACCTCCAACGCTGGGTGGGACACCGTAAAACACAAAGATTTTTTAGTTGATGTCATCAAAGCTTTCAAAGAAAATGGAATTCGCACCTCCATCTTTGTTGACCCTGATGTAAAAATGGTAAAAGGCGCGGCAGAAACTGGCACCGACAGAATTGAATTGTACACGGAGAGCTTCGCCCATGAGTTTTCCAAAGGAAAGGAAAAAGAAAGCATACAACCATTTATTGACGCCGCCGTTATGGCAAATGAACTTGGCTTGGGCATCAATGCAGGTCATGATTTAAGTTTGGACAACATTCAGTTCTTCAAATCACATATTCCAAATCTGTTGGAGGTTTCCATTGGACACGCTCTTATCTGCGAATCCATTTATCTTGGGTTGGAAAATGTTGTTAATATGTACTTGCATCGATTGAAATAATGGAACTACTTCATTCAAAAATCATAGGAGAAGGAAAACCGTTACTGATTCTGCATGGCTTTTTGGGCATGTCCGATAACTGGAAAACGTTGGGTGCTCAATATGCTAAAAGTGGATATCAAGTACATCTCATTGACCAGCGCAATCATGGCAAAAGTTTTCATTCGGATGATTTTGATTATGAATACCTGAGTTCTGATGTTCTTCAATACATGAACCATTATCAGATTGATAATGCGTATTTGATCGGGCATTCCATGGGAGGCAAAACAGCAATGCAACTGACCACCACAAACCCCAATCGAATAGATAAATTAATAGTGGCCGATATATCACCAAAATATTACCCTCCACACCATCAACCCATTATTGATGCGTTGAAAAAATTGGATTTTGATACTATTTCCAGCAGAAAAGGAGCTGATGAAGTGTTATCTGCCTATCTTCCAGATTTTGGCATACGACAATTTTTGTTGAAAAACCTACATTGGGTAGAACCTGGAAAACTAGGGCTACGATTCAATTTTGACATCCTTAAGGATAAAATGGATGAAATTGGAGAAAACATTGCTCCTACCGCCACTTTTGCAGGTTCCACTCTTTTTCTACGTGGGGACCGCTCGGAATACATCATGCCAAATGATTTTCAGGAAATACACAAACACTTTCCAAATGCCCTAATTGAGAGCATTGATAATGCCGGCCATTGGTTACATGCAGAGAACCCAAAACAATTTCTTGAAAAAACACTTCACTTTCTAAATTCGTAAAAAACCACCCTTTTTATTATGCATGCATAATTTTTTTGGTCATTTTATTGTCTGTATAACAAATTTGACATAGTTTTGGTACTATCGGTTTTACCATAATTTAACTTAAACTAACTCTAACGGATTATAGATATGAAAAAGTTTTATGCCCTACTCCCCTTCTTAGGGTTGCTTCTAATAGCTTGTGAAGATGACGATACCCCATTAACCCCCACACCAGATCCAGACCCAATAGAATATACCTCGGGATCAGCGGATTTTACAAAATACGTAGCTGTTGGCAATTCGCTTACCGCAGGATTTTCAGATAATGCACTGTTCCAAGCAGGACAAGAAGCTTCTTTTCCCAATATGCTGGCCTCCAATTTTGCTTTGGTAGGTGGCGGACCCTTTGAAATTCCTTTTATGGCAGACAATTTGGGAGGTGCAACAATCAATGGTGTTAGAGATGCAAATATGGATGGAGCAGATGATATTGGAAACAGATTGATTTTACTTTTTACACCAGATGGACCAGCACCAACACCCAAAAGCGGAGAAGGTTCAACCGAAATCACTACCAAGTTGCCCGGACCCTTCAATAATATGGGTATTCCAGGTGCTAAAAGCTATGAACTGCTAGCTCCAGGCTATGGAAGTTTGGCAGGTTTGGCCGTTGGAGCAGCAAATCCTTACTATGTCCGCATCTCATCCGCAGAGGATGCAACCGTTATTGGTGATGCCGCCGCACAGGGTGCGACTTTTTTCTCAGCCTGGGTTGGTGCCAACGATATATTGCTATATGCCACCAATGGAGGTTCCGGCACGGATCAAACGGGCAATTTGAATCCAGCAAGCTATTCCAGAAATGACATTACGGACCCTACAGTTTTTGCAGGTTCCTTAAACGGTATTCTTGGGGCAATGACAGCAGGTGGTGCGGACGGTGTAATCGCCAACATACCCAACGTAACGGATATCCCATTTTTTACGACTGTACCGCATAACCCAGTTCCACTTGATGAGGCTACGGCGACACTTTTAAATGGATCTTATGCAGCCTATAATGCAGGTGTAGCAGGAGCTTTAAATTTTCTTGTCGGCCTATCTGCTATAACCCAAGAAGAAGCAGATTTGGAAATAGCAAAAAGAACCATTTCATTTTCTCCAGGTGAAGGCAATGCTGTTGTTATAATTGATGAAGACCTTACCGATCTTACCGGTGTAAATGCAGCACTTATAAATATGAGACAAGCTACAGCTGAAGATCTAATGGTACTTCCCTCAAGTTCTTTTATTGGCACATTGGCCAATCCGCTTGACCCAACTTCCATTAACGGAGTAGCGGTCCCATTAGCGGATAACTGGGTTTTAACCCCAGAAGAACAAACTGCAATTGACAACGCACTTACGGCGTACAACGTAACCATAGAAGCTTTGGCCACCCAATTTGACCTTGCTTTTGTTGATGCAAATGCGTTGTTGGGAGAGTTAAAGGCAACAGGTTTTCCACAAGCGGACGGAAGTACGGTTACAGCTACATTTGCAACAGGAGGCGGTTTCTCTTTAGATGGAGTACATCCTGCACCAAGGGGTTATGCCATTTTGGCCAATGCATTTATCCAGGCCATAAACACAAAATACGGTTCTGATCTACCAGGAGTAAATCCATTGGATTTCACCGGACTTTATATCGAATAATCAATATTCTAAATTCTAACTCAATTTTTTATATATTGATGGCACCGTTAAAACGGTGCCTTTTTTTATTAAAAACCATCAGATGAAACTTATTATAAAATTATTGTTGAACGCTTTGGCCGTTATCATACTTTCATATGTGCTGCCAGGCGTTGGCGTAGATTCCATAACCACCGCCATTATCGTCGCCATAGTATTGAGTATTCTCAACTTTTTGGTAAAACCTATTCTTATAATATTGACCTTGCCCATTACCATTGTCACACTTGGGCTCTTCCTGTTGATCATCAATGCGATCATAATACTTATAGCCGCTCATTTTATCTCAGGATTTCAGGTTTCCAGCATATGGTGGGCTCTTATTTTTAGTCTTTTACTTTCTTTTTTGCAGTCCATTTTGCATTCCATCTTAAAAGAGGACAAAAAGAAATGATATTGTTTGGCATTCAATGTTTTAAAAAGTTGCTGCCAAACATAAAATACCTTACTTTTGCCACCCATTTTTTGAATAGCAAATTAGGTAGGAGATGAATATTACAAAAGAGCAGATTGACGAGCTAAATGCAGTTGTAAAAGTTGCCATAAGCAAGGACGATTATCAAGATAAAGTTGAAAAAATCTTGAACGATTACAGAAAACAGGCCAATATTCCTGGTTTTCGTAAAGGCCAAGTTCCTATGGGACTTATCAAAAAGCAATATGGTAAAGCTGTTTTGGTAGATGAGGTGAACAAATTACTTCAAGACAATCTTAATAAATATCTTACTGAAGAAAAGTTAGATGTTTTGGGCAATCCATTACCCAAGCAACAGGACAACTTTGATTGGGACAGTGAGAATCTGGATTTTGAATTTGAATTGGGCCTTGCCCCTAGTTTTGATGTTCAGGTAAAAACCAAAAAAGCAGTTACGCAATACAAAATTGTTGCCGATAAAAAGATGATCGAGGAGCAAGTGGAGCGTATCCAAAAGCAATATGGAAAATTAGTTTCCAAGGATGAAGTTGGCAAAACCGACGAACTTACAGGCACATTCAAAAATGAATCTGAAGAAATAGAGCACAAGACCACCATTGAGCTTGATAAAATCAAGAGCAAAAAAGCCATCGATGCGCTTACCGGAAAAAAAGTTGGAGATTCAGTGGAATTAAAGACCAAAGGTCTTTTTAAAGAAGATTACTTTTTGTCCAGTGCCCTTGGAATTGATAGGGAAAAAGCTGAAAAGTTGAACGCGGAGGTCTCTTTTACCATCGAGGAAATCAACGAACGCCAGCCAGCTACACTTGACCAAGAACTATTTGACAAGTTGTTTGGCAAGGATGCTGTGAAGTCTGAAAAAGAACTCCGCGACAGAATCAAGGAAGATTCAGAAAAACAGTTTGAACAGCAATCCGATCAAAAATTATTGAACGATATCACGGAAAAACTTATTGATGACACCAAGTTTGACCTTCCTTCAGAATTTTTGCAAAAATGGATTCAGGTAAGTGGCGAAAATCCACTATCTGATGATGAGGCCAAAGAAGAATTTGAAAAATCTGAAAAAGGACTCCGTTATCAGCTTATTGAAGGTAAGATCATCCAAGAAAACAACCTTCAGGTTCAAATGGATGAATTAAAAGAATTTGCCAAAGGATTCATCAAGTCACAAATGGCCCAATATGGTCATTTGGACCCACAAGAAGAAGAGTTGGAGAACATTGCTATGCGTGTTATGGGCAATCAAGATGAGGTAAAAAGACTCTCTGAGCAATTGATGAGCCAAAAGCTATTGACTTTCTACAAAGAGCATGCTAATCTCAAAGTAAAAGAGGTTACTTATGATAACTTTGTAAAGGAAGCCTATAGCTAGATTGAGCTAAAAGAAATTTAAGTATCTTTACGGTGCCGGAAAATTCAGTTTTCGGCACCTTTTTTTTAAGCAAAATCGAAGAAAATCCTATGGATTACGGAACAGAATTCAAAAAATACGCCACCAAGCACCATGGAATAAACAGTATGTACTATGATCAGATTATGAGTAGTATGTACCCTATGAACATGACTCCCAATATTATTGAGGAAAGACAGTTGAATGCTATTGCCATGGACGTCTTCTCCAGATTGATGATGGATCGCATTATATTTTTGGGAACCGGAGTCAATGATCAAGTAGCCAACATCGTGCAGGCGCAATTGCTCTTTTTGGAAAGTGCAGATGCCGTTAAAGATATCCAAATCTATATTAATTCTCCTGGCGGTAGTGTTTATGCCGGATTGGGGATTTATGATACCATGCAATTTATTAAACCCGATGTTGCGACTATATGCACTGGAATAGCCGCTTCAATGGCTGCAGTTCTTTTGTGTGCAGGGCATGAGGGCAAAAGAAGTGGATTAACACATTCCCGTGTTATGATACATCAACCATTGTCTGGAGCCCAAGGTCAGGCGAGCGATATTGAGATTGCGGCAAAAGAGGTACTCAAAATAAAAGATGAATTATATCAAATCATATCTAACCACTCTGGGCAACCTTTTGACAAGGTTTATGAAGACAGTGATCGTGATTACTGGATGAAGGCAGAAGAAGCCAAAAAATATGGTATGATCGATGAGATTTTGGTAAGGGAAAAGTCCTAATCTCGAACAAATAAGCGGAAAAACTGTGGTTTGGAACAAACCAAACCAAGTTTTTTTACGTTATTAGTGGTTGAACTTTATGTGTAGATAGAATATGGCAAAGGAAAATCTGGAATGTTCATTTTGTGGAAGAAAAAAGCCTGAGACCAATCTTTTGATTGCTGGTTTGGATGCCCATATATGCGATAGATGCATTGAACAGGCCCATAGTATAGTTGCAGAAGAATCGAAACAATCCAAAAATCAAGATCTTTCCTCAGAGTTGGTTTTAAAAAAACCTATGGAAATCAGGGATTTCTTGAACACCTTTGTTATAGGTCAAGAACGCACAAAAAAGGTAATGTCCGTTGCCGTATATAATCACTACAAAAGACTTTTACAACCCAAGGGCAAAGAGGACGATGTAGAAATACAGAAGAGTAATATTGTTATGGTTGGGCAGACCGGAACAGGAAAAACCCTTATTGCCAAGACCATAGCCCGTATGCTCAATGTTCCCTTGGCCATAGTTGACGCAACCGTGCTTACAGAAGCTGGTTATGTAGGGGAAGATGTGGAAAGTATTCTCACAAGATTACTCCAGGCAGCTGATTATAATCTGGAAAAAGCGGAGCGGGGTATTGTTTTTATTGATGAAATAGATAAAATTGCCCGCAAAAGTGACAACCCTTCCATAACCAGGGATGTTTCTGGTGAAGGTGTACAACAAGGACTTTTAAAGCTACTGGAAGGAACTGTTGTAAATGTTCCGCCAAAAGGAGGACGTAAACATCCTGATCAGAAATTCATAGAAGTCAATACCGAAAATATACTTTTTGTTGCCGGCGGCGCTTTTGACGGTATTGATCGCATCATTACTAAGCGTTTGAACATGCAAGCTGTTGGTTACAGCGCTTCTAAAGCTGAAGATAGATTGGACAATGAGAACATTTTGCAATATATCATTCCAAAAGATTTAAAGGAGTTTGGACTCATCCCTGAAATTATTGGTCGTCTTCCTGTACTTACACATATGAATCCTTTGGATTCAAAAACGCTAAGAGCAATTCTTACGGAACCCAAGAATGCAATTATAAAGCAGTATGAAAAGCTATTTTCCATGGATGGAATAACCTTTAGCATTACAGAGCAGGCTTTAAATTACATTGTTGAAAAGGCCGTTGAATATAAATTGGGAGCTAGGGGGCTTCGCTCACTTTGTGAAGCGGTTTTCACCGATGCAATGTTTACATTACCAAGTAGTGATGAAAACGAGTTTAAGGTAACCAAAGCGTATGCCGAGGAAAAGCTTTCCCATGAAACCATTAAAAAGCTAAAAGCAGTTTCGTAAACTAAACCGCTTTTTTGGTTACTTTTTCTAAAAGATCCATACAAACCTGGGCAATTATTTTTTCGTCAGAGTACAACTGGTGCCCAAAACTTGGAACTACATTGAGGTCAGCTCCAACTTGTTTTTCCCATTCAGCATCAGGCCTAAACTCATCGCGTTCACCAAAAATCAGGCTTAATGGAGTACCGGGTTTCTCCTTTTCCAATCTAATCCTAGTTGGTGAAATAGCTGTAAGCGATTTAGTGGGCAACCCTTTTAAAGCAGCTTTCCAAGCAATGGTTCCACCCGTGCTAAAGGCCAAATAATGACAAGGGTCTTTTTCTTTTTTCAATAAGTGAGCAACGGCAGTATCAATCCCACCTTCTACAAATGCCTTATGGATATTTTCTTCCGTAGAAACAGGAACATCAATATTTCCCAATTGTTGGCAGTCATAAAATGTAATATTGTAGTATTGTTGGAGGTATCCAAAATAAGAAGTAATCCAAAGTCCCTTCTTTACACCCCACATATCTGAGATAACAATAAGTTTTTCAGCCATAACCTAGTTTTTAATTTTTAGTTTATAAGAAAAGGGAACTCAAAATATCTGAATCAAACTTCAGTCATAAACGGGAAAAATCCATATTTATTTGTCCAAAAGAAAAATTTGTTCGATAAATGGAAAGTGTGTACGAAAACGTTTGCGCAACCTCTAATTACTTGTTCTATGAAGGTTTCATATTCATCTGAAGCAATTCTTCAATATATACCCGTTCATTTGACAATCTGGGAATCTTGTGCTGTCCTCCCAGTTTATTCTTGGACTTCAACCAATCATGGAACAGGTTTTGTCTCGCCACATGTACTTTTGGCATTCTCAATGTGATGTTGTTATACCTTTTTGCTTCGTAATCGGAATTAAGGGATTTAAGGGCATTATCCAAAAACTCGGTAAAGTAAGCAATGTCACGTGGCTGTTTTCTAAATTCTATCACCCATTCGTGGGCTCCTTTTTCATTCCCACTCATAAAAACTGGCGCCGCGGTATAGTCCATGATCTCTGCATCGGTCTTTTGGCATATCTGTTTTAGAGCTTCTTCTGCATTTTCAATAATCAGCTCTTCTCCAAAAGCATTGATATGGTGTTTGGTGCGCCCGGTAATACGAATTCGATACGGGTCTTTGGATGTAAACCTCACGGTGTCTCCAATTTTATATCGCCATAGACCTCCGTTTGTGGAGATGACCATGGCATAGTTTACCCCTAACTCTACCTCCCACAAAGGAATTGCCTTTTCATCTTTACCGCATAAACTCATGGGGATAAACTCATAAAAAATCCCATAATCCAACATCAGTAAAAGATCCTGCGAATTATTTCGATCCTGAATGGCGAAAAAACCTTCGGATGCATTGTAGGTTTCGTAGTAGTTGAAGTTCTTTCTTGGCAATAATTTAGTGTATTGGTCCTTATAGGGTGCAAAACTCACTCCTCCATGAAAATACACTTCTAGATTCTCCCAAATCTCAAAAAGGTGGTTTTTTCCGGTTTTTTCCAACACATCATTTAATAAGACCAACATCCAGGAAGGGACTCCGGCCAAACTTGTTACGTTCTCATGAATACTTTCATCAATGATGGCCTCCAGCTTGGATTCCCATTCGCTCATGAGGGATACTTTGTTGCTTGGAGTACTGCTATACTCTGCCCAAAGTGGCATGTTGTCAATCAAAATAGCCGAAAGGTCTCCAAAAAAGGTTCCATTGTCCTCGTAAAGTTCTTTGCTACCTCCCAATCGTAGGCTTTTCCCTCGGAACAATTGCGAGTTTTCATTATTGTTCAAGTATAAGCAGAGTAAATCTTTGCTGGACTTATAATGACAATCTTCCAAAGCCTCTGTACTTACGGGAATAAACTTGCTCTTGGCATTGGTAGTACCACTACTCTTAGCAAACCATTTTATGGCGGTTGGCCAAAATAAATTTTGCTCTCCCCTTCTGGTTCGCTCAATTAAACCAGCAATTTCCTCATAACTTACTATAGGCACTCTGCTGGCAAAATCTTCATACTTGCCAATATCTCCAAACCCATATTGCTTTCCCAACACAGTATCTTGGGAAAAATCTATTAAATGCCGCAACACCTCATCCTGTACATCTAAAGGGTACTTTAAAAAAAGTTCTATCTGGTGATAACGTTTTTTTAGTAACCAAGAAGCAATGGAATTAAATAATGGTATTGGCATTTTAGGTATCTTTAACCTATAACAAGGTTGGGTGCAGTAGCTAAAATAGGGCATCTGGCATTCATTATCAAATCAGTTAAAAAACAATTAATTCCACCATGCTTTACCAAGGAGTCCTGCGCAAAATGCGAACCGAAATTGGCAACCCTATCCAATACTTTTTAGTTTTTGAAAATGATTTCATCAACATGAATCAACTGTTGGACAAGGAAATCCAAATAGATTTCATCAAATTCCAGTGTTTGAACTGCGGAAGGGAACGGCCAATATATCGACAGGGGTTTTGCAAATCCTGTTTTTATGATTCTCCCGCTGCCGGGGATTGGATTATGAAACCTGAGCTGAGTACCGCCCATTTGGACAAAGAAGATCGCGATTTGGAATATGAAAAACAGGTACAGCTTCAGCCGCATATTGTTTATCTGGCCAACAGCAGCAATGTTAAGGTAGGTGTTACCAGAAAGACACAAGTGCCTACCCGATGGATTGATCAAGGAGCTCACGAAGCCATCGAGATTGTGGAAGTGCCCAATAGATATTTAGCTGGAATCACTGAAGTTGCCTTAAAATCACATGTAAGTGATAAAACAAGCTGGCAAAAAATGCTGACCAACCGTATAGAAGATGTGGATTTGGTTGAATGGCGTGATAAATTGCATTCTAGCATACCAGACGAAGCAAGTGAGTACTTTTTGGACAGCAATACGGAAACCCATTTGGCTTTTCCAGTACTTCAGTATCCGGAAAAAGTAAAAAGCCTCAATTTGGATAAAACCCCCAGTTATAAAGGCACACTAAAAGGAATTAAAGGACAATATCTCATCTTTGAGGATAGTACAGTCTTCAATATTAGAGGCAACGAGGGTTATTTTGTAGGGATATCCATTAATTGAATCCAACATGGGAAATAGAATCATGGAAAAAAATGCACTTCTTATTGCTTCGTTTTTCATGGGTTATTTCCTATGGGCTCAGCAACCATCAAAATCCGATAAAACTCTTTTTGAAGCAGGGAATGTTTCCACCAGCGCTGTAGAATATTCTTCTTCTTTTGCTAATAGCGAAAAGGAACTATACTTTGCCCGAAGTAGTCAAAAATGGGGTAAGGGTGACATGAAAAGCACTATTTACCATTCCAATTTTGATGGTAAAACATGGTCAAAACCAAAAATTGCATCGTTTTCAGGTCAGTATGACGATAGCGACCCCCATGTTACAAAAGATGGGAATACGCTCTATTTTATTTCCAATAGACCTTCCTATGACAGCATTCAATCTTCAGATATTTGGGTGGTCAAAAAGGATGATTTGGGAGAATGGGGCATACCTTCCAGGCTACCCTATCCCATTAACTCCAAGAATAGGGAATATAGTCCTAGAACTGATGGGGAGGGCAATTTGTATTTTGCTTCGGATAGAGATGGAGGATACGGCCAAGGTGATTTATACGTAACTATGAATGACGATCAAGGAAATTTAGGAGCTCCTGTAAACATGGGTAATACCATTAATTCAACTACAGGGGAATGGAACCTGGGTATCAGTTCCAATGGTGAGATTTTGATTTTTGAGGCATCCCAAAGAAAAGAGAATATTTCACCCTATGGTGACCTCTACATCAGTTTTAAAAAGAATAGTTCTTGGACCAAACCCCAAAATATTACAGAACTAAATACCTCAGGAAGTGATCTTTATCCATTTCTAACAGACGATCTGAAATGGCTGTACTTTACAAGCAGTGATAGTTTAAAAAGTACGGATACCAACATCTATGTAACCAGTTTCACCTCCATTCTGGAAAAATACCAAACTGATACGCCGGTTATACCAATAACCCAGGAATGCCTTACCAACAATTCATATGAAGATAGGTACGCTTCCTACTCCCCAAATGGAGAAAACATCCTATTTGAATCAAATAGAGATGGTAATTGGGAAATTTATTTGATGGACAAAAACGGTAAAAACGTGCAACGGCTCACCACAACTACTGCCGAAAACAGAAGACCGTCCTGGCACCCCAACGGAAGGAAAGTACTTTTTGAATCTAACAGAAATGGAAAATTTGAGCTGTTTACATTAACGGTCAAAAACAAAAAAGTTGCTAAGCTCTCCTACCAAATAGGAGATGGAGAGCCCATTTTTGCTTCATTTTCCCCTAACGGAAAAAGGATAGCAGTTAGTTTGAGGGAGTCTGAAAACAAAAGCAACATTATTTTGCTCAATAAAAGAGGTAGGTTTCTCCAAACACTCACAAACAATGAAAGGAGAAACTTTTATCCAAAATGGTCGGGTGATGGTAAAGAAATTGTCTTTTTCTCTAGAAAAGATACGGATAACCTAGATGATGAAATTTATAGGCTAAACCTAAAAACAGGAGAAAAAGCCAGATTAACAAATTGGCCCAAACATAATTTTTGTCCATCTTGGTCACATAATGGCAAAAAAATAGCCTATGTTACCTCTATGGAAGGTACGCGTCCTGAAATTTATATAATGGACCCTGACGGTAGCAACCAGATTAGATTGACCTATAACGAGAATGGGGAAACCTTGCCCAATTGGCATCCAACAGAGAACAAAATACTGGTTACCGCATACAGGAATGGAAACTATGAAATATGCGAATTAGGGCTATAAAAATCAATTCACGGTATCCTTTTTCTTCTTACCCAAAAGATCTCCCAAAATAGATTTTGCCGTATTTTCTAAAGGATCTT
This sequence comes from Flagellimonas sp., assembly GCF_965222555.1. GTDB lineage: Bacteria > Bacteroidota > Bacteroidia > Flavobacteriales > Flavobacteriaceae > Flagellimonas. Next base: position 315,167 of record NZ_CBDCUG010000005.1, read on the forward strand.
CACTGGTTTCTGTAGAATCTTTGCCCTTAACACTGTCTTTTTTTGTACCACCCAAAAGGGTTCCCAATGCTTCTTTTACTCCGGATGATTCCGTTGTGGTAGAATCTTTGTCATCTTTATTGAACACATCGGAAATTAAGTCTTTGGCCGTATCCTTTCCTTGGTTCAACAGTTTTTGTTTTTGTATTTCCACCAATTGCTTCGTCAATTTGGAAACTCCACTGCTTAAATCGGTACTTACCGTTGGACTGGTATAATTCCCTCCTACGCTTGCGACTACCGGAATGGTTAGATTTTCCAAACTGGGGTCATCCATTTTTGCAATCAAGTTATTTACCTCGCTCCCCAAATATTTGGCAGGTACATCCAAAGTAGCTTTGTACTGCAGTTGTTTATCAAAGGTGTGGCTTCCATCAACATTTATGGCAATATCCTGATATTTAATTGTAAAAGGCTTCACTTTTACTGAGCCATTATCAAAGCTCAAAGCGGTTTTTAAATCGCTTAAATCCAAATTCTCCGTATCCAAAAAGTTGAGTTTGTTGTCCAAAGCGGAGAATAGTGGTGCCTTTTTTGCATCTACCTTGGTGGACAACAATTCAGCAAGTACATTTCCTGAAATGGTTGCTAAATTGGGCGTAAAATCCTCCTTTAAATTTCCTGAAATCTTTACATCCGAATTCAATTTTCCTTGAAGGGCATTTGCAAGGGGCGCCAACACTTTAAACAACTCCATTGAAGAGAAAGATTCACCAATATTGAAATTGCTCATGCCCAAATCCATATCAAACGTGGAGGTTTCTTCTTTGGTAGAAACGGAACCGTTCACACCCAAAGTACCACCAAATAAGTCAGACTTCAAGTTCTTTACCGTGGCTGTTTCATCTTTGACAATCAATGTCCCTTCTACATTTTTGAGATTCAAATTATCATACAGCACACTGCCTGCCTTGGCATCAATGGTACAGTCCAAAAATGACGGAATCTTGATGCGTTCCCCACCTTCCGAAGACGTGCCTTCCCCTTCCGTTTCTTCACCGCTCTCTTCAACCATAAAATCATCCAAGGCAAATATATTGGAGGTCAATTCAAAATGTCCTTCTACATTTTCATTATTGAACATAAAACCCAATAAATTGGTCAGGGTTCCTGTTGAATTAAAGTCAGTATTCCCAGTTTTGCCTTCAAAAGTATTCAAGGATACAGTTTGAGGATTGAACGTCATGGCTGCAGTATTTATCACTACAGGATTCTTCAATTCCTCTGAATTGTATTCAAAATCCGAAAGTTCCAGGTTTCCACTTGTCTTTGTTTTTTCATACTGCTCTTTTTCCAAAGAGGCCATGTCAAAAACCGTGGTTACATCAGCAATCAATATTCCTTTTAAATCATAATCGGATGGTATTGGATATGCCTTGGATATATTGGCAAGATTCATTTTTCCATCCAAATGTGCATTCACTTTGGTGTTGCCCAACAAATTGCTGATTCGGGAAGTAAGGTTGAACTTGTCCTGATCAATAGTGAACGACAGTTTTTTGATGTCAACATACGTATCCTCTGTGATACCCGTTGTATTCTTGATTTCCGTGTCGATAAACACATTTTGAACGGATTTTGGCAAATCTGGGTATTTGAAGGAGGCATTTTCAGAATTGATGCTTATGTCAAACGTTGGAATATGTTCCTCATCCACAATCCCTTTAAATTGCCCATTGACCTCAAAATTACCAGTGGTCTGTACCTCTTCAATATTTTTTGAGTATACCTCTGGAATGACCGCCAAAAAATTCTTGAAATCTGAAGATGGTGTTTTAAAGCTAATATCCACCTCCTGATTTTCTTCATTCACCTGTACAAATCCATCAAAAACCAAGGGTAATTGATTGATCATGGCCTTATTTTCCAAAAAGGAATATTTATTTTCCTTGAGGTCAATTCCGATGAGTGCATCTAAAAACAACTTGTTATTGTTCAAATATTTAGTGCTGTCCAATTCAAAAGAGACCAACGCATCTGTTGTAGTTTTCAGTTCGGAGGTTTCCAAGGAAAGGTCGCCCGCCCCTTCGTGGTTCATTTCAGAAATGGCCAAGTGCATCCCACTAGCCAAATCATCATAAATAATCTCCGTGTTGGTGATAGCATAAGAATCCATGACCAAGGAAAAACTACTGGAGGATTCTTCTTCACTCTCAGTTGACACTCCCTCTCCTTCTTTTCCTATATCATAGTTGGCATTTTCAGCTTCATCCACTTTAATATGGAGTTTTGCACCATCAACATTGAGACTTTTAATGGCAATGGGTTCTTCGGCTGTTTTAAACAGCTCGTTTATCGACATTTTTAACTCAATCTCCTTGGAGGCAAATAGGGTATCTCCCTCAAAAGGGGTCTTGTTCACCAAGGAAACACCTTTTAGTTGCACATTGGCATTGGGAAAACTCCTGAACAAGCTCAAACTGGCTTCATCAAAATCCAAGGTGGCATTAATATTATTGTTGACCTTATTTTTAATGATTTCAGCTATTTTACCCTCAAGTAGCATAGGAAGGGCAACAATAATTGCAATCAGGACAAGTAGGGTTATGCCTGTAATTTTTAGGGCTTTTGTTCTCATAATTTGGGAATTTTAAAACAAAATAAGTAAGAAGCTCTTAATCAAGTGCTATTTCTTCACCTATTTTTAAGTTAAATCTTTTCCGTAATACATATACGAAAAGATAAAGCAAAGGGGTGTCCAACAGGGCAATAAAAATTTTGAAGACAAATCCACTGATGACCAGACCGTAAAATTTATCCCAGGGCAATACCCCAAAAATACACAGTAGACCAACCACGGTTAAGGTATCTACAAATTGGGAAGAAAAGGTGGAAAAATTATTTCTGAGCCAAAGCATTTTGCCTTTTGTGGTCCTTTTCCAAAAATGATAGATGGAAATATCAATGTATTGTGCAAACAAATAGGCCAGCATAGATGCCAGTACCCCTAGTGGAGATAACCCAAAAACTTTTGTAAATAATTCATCACCTATAGGAGAACCTTGGATGGCCGGAACCGAATTGGCAACAAAAATAATCAACATTGAAAACAGTGAGGCAAAAATACCGGCGGTCACTACCTGATTGGCTTTCTTCTTTCCATAGATTTCTGAAATCAAATCGGTAATTAAAAAGGTAATTGGGTAAGGAAGAATCCCTACCGAAAGCTCAAATAGTGGTGCACCAAAAATGGTAACGTCCCCAAAAGGGTTCCAATAAAAGAACTTTTGAAAGATAAGGTTGGACACCACCAAGGAAGTGATGAACAATGCTCCCAGATAAAGGTAAATGGAGAACGCAGTTCTTTTATCTTTTTGCGTCATCCGTTTATTTAATGTTTAGGGAAAAGGGCATTCTGGCCTGGATTCCTTTTTGTTTCGTAATCTGTTTAAACTCTTTTAATAGCATGAACGCTTCTGTACCTATCTGTTCTTGGACAAGGGCTTCGCCAATCTTTGCCTTTACTCCACCCATATTTTCCATGAAACGCTCAAAATCGGATTTGTATTTTGGGTACTTTCGGATTCCGTAGGTGTCCAATTCGGCCATCTCAGCAGCAGCGACAATGGCATCGTCCAAACCGCCCAACTCATCGATCAAGCCATTTTCCTTGGCATGCACACCGCTCCAAACCCTGCCCTGCGCCAAAGAATCCACTTCAGCAATACTCATATTTCTTCCGGCCGCCACACGCTCCAAAAAGGTTTCATACGTATCTTCTATACCTTCTTGTACCACATTTCTAAAGGAATCGCTCATAGGTTCGAATAGCGAGTAATCCACAGAATTCTTGTTGGTCCCTACCTGTTCTGCATTTATTCCAATATCACCTGCCAATTCACTGGCATTTGGGATGGTTCCAAAAACACCAATAGACCCTGTAATGGTAGTTGGTTCCGCAAAAATTTCATCGCCTCCAACTCCAATATAATACCCGCCGGAAGCTGCAACATTTCCAAAGGAAACCACAACAGGTTTTTCTTTTTTGGCCAGCTCAACTTCCCGCCAAATGATATCGGATACCAAGGCACTACCTCCCGGGGAGTCAATCCGAAGGACAATCGCTTTTACACTCTCATTGTTCACCGCTTTTTGTATAGCTCTGGTAACCAATCCTTGGCCAAGAAATTCTTTTCCACCTTCGCCATAATAAATTTCTCCTTGGGCATATACAACGGCTACTTTATCTTTCCCTGTAAGCAATCTTTTATTACCGGCAAGTTGAACATAATCCGAGAAATCTACATAATTAATCTCCCCATCTTCATCCATTCCAAGTCTATTCTTGAGAAGTACCTCATACTCATCAAAATGAACCTTTCCATCAATAAGTCCAGATTCTACCGCGTAATCTGGTGTTCTACCACCCAAAGTATCTGCTATTGTATTCAATCTTTTGGTACTTGTACCTCTAGAGGTTCCAATATCACCAAGCATTTCTTCCCAAATAGAGGAAATCAACGCTTTAATTTGCTCTCTATTTTCAGGGCTCATGGTGTTGGAAAGATAGGGTTCCACCGCACTTTTATATTTACCGTGACGAATTACTTCCATTTTAACCCCTGCTTTCTCCTGCAAATCCTTAAAATACAGCACTTCTGTGGCTAGCCCTTTAAAATCCATACCTCCAACAGGATTTAGATACAGCTCATCTGCTACGCTAGCCAAATAATAATCTTTTTGGGTATAAAAATCCGAATGTGCATAAATGAACTTTCCTGTTTCCTTAAACTCGGACAAGGCTTTTCTAATTTCCTGGGTCTGGGCCAAACCTGCTTGCACAAAACTGGTGGTCATGCTAATTCCCTTAATATTTTCATCTGCAGAAGCTATTCTTATGGCATGTACAATATCATCCAACCCAACCTCATCATCCCACAAACCTGCAAAAGGGTCCGTTTTGTCCCTTCCCACATAATCTCTTATGGGTTCCATCAAACTTAATTCCAATACAGAATTCTTTTTAACCACTACCCCGTCATCAGCACTACCAATCAAAGCTGCGAAAATGAAGAACATCCCCATAAGTATTCCAAACGCCATCAAACAGCCCAAAATCGCCGCCAATAGATTTCTTAAAAAATTCATTTAATTCAATTTTATTCTTAGCCAAATATAACCATTGTTGTATTGTTTTGTTTACTTTGTTTTCTGGATTATGGGTCTAAAACAAAAGGTATATCTTTCATTGGGCAGTAACTTGGGAAACCGCTACCAAACACTGCAAAAAGCTATTTTCAGCATTCAAAAAAAGTGTGGAGAAGTTCTGGCGGTATCTTCGGTTTACGAAAACCCTGCAGTTGGTTTTAAAGGAGCTGATTTTTTGAATGCCTGTATTTGTATTGAAACCGAGTTACCCCCTTTGGATTTATTGCACACCCTTCTTCAGGTTGAACAGGATTTTGGCAGGGAACGTTCAAGCGCACAAGGTTATAGATCCAGAACGTTGGATATTGATATTATTTTTTATGGTAATGAGGTAATCAACACCAATGACTTGGTCATCCCCCACCCTAACATGGATAGCAGGAATTTTGTTCTAAAACCTTTGGCCGATATTGCACCGCAATACTATCACCCTGTCATCAACAAAGACATTCGAAATTTATTGCAGCAGTCCAAGGATCGAGGTGTTTTGAAAAAAACAAAACATAAACTCTTCAAAAATAGACAAGAACTGTTCTCACAACTACAGTTTATCTCTGTTGAAGGTAATATAGGTGCAGGAAAAACTACGCTGTCCAAAATGATTGCGGAAGATTTTAATGCGAAATTGGTGTTGGAGCGATTTGCTGACAACCCCTTTTTGCCCAAATTCTATGAAGACCAGGGCAGATATGCCTTTCCTTTGGAAATGTCATTTTTAGCGGACCGTTACCAGCAATTTACCGATGACACTTCACAGTTTGATCTTTTTAAAAGTTTTATGGTCAGCGATTATGATATTTTTAAATCTTTGATTTTCGCAAAAATCACCTTACAACAGGAGGAGTTCAATTTGTACCGAAAGGTTTTCAACTTTATGTACAAAGAAGTCAAAAAGCCTGAAATTTACCTTTATCTCTATCAGGACACAGATAGGCTCCTTTCAAATATCAAACAACGGGGAAGAGATTATGAACAAAATATCTCCGCCTCGTATTTGGAAAAAATTAATAGGGGTTATCTCGATTTCATCAAAGGGCATCCCAATCAAAATAGTATGGTCTTAGACCTTAGTAATCTGGACTTTGTACACAACAAACAGGACTATGAGGCTATTTTGGAGCAGCTTGGAGAGAAAATTCTTTCTTTACCTTTTTAAGAGAATTTTTGGAAAATGTTTGCATATAACGAATGGTTTTATTTTATTAGACCTCTCGAAATGAGAAACTAACTAACTCAAACTATATGATTAGCCCTGATTTTTCAGGGCTTTTTTGTTTTTTGAGCATTCATTTTTGACCAAATATCCCAAACCACAACCCCACAACTTACCGAAATATTCAAGGAATGCTTGGTTCCAAATTGTGGAATCTCTAAAACTATATCACTTGCAGAAACCACTTCTTGGGAAACCCCTTTCACCTCATTACCAAAAACAAAGGCCAACGTCTTATTTTCTTCCACCTGAAAATTGTTCAGCATTACCGCCTGTTCTGCCTGTTCCACGGCAATTGTCATAACACCATCACTCCTTAACCGATCAACAAGTTCCAATGTATTTTCACAATATTCCCAATCCACACTTTCTGTTGCCCCCAAGGCGGTTTTTCTGATATCCTTATGAGGCGGAGTAGCTGTGATACCACACAAATAAACCTTTTGAACCAAAAATGCATCGGCTGTTCTAAAAACGGAGCCGATGTTGTTCAAGCTTCTGATATTGTCAAGAATGAGGATGATAGGTGTTTTCTCCGCTTGCTTAAATTCGGCCACATCCAATCGCTTTAATTCGCTATTTTCCAGTTTACGCTTCATATTTTTCAACCATTACCCGTAAAATATCAACAAAAATTTTGGGTGTATTGGGAAAACGGTACATTCGTTCTTACCCTTTTCGCAAAAATAACGGAATAATATCGCTTTGGCAGCTACATCTAAAACAAAGAAAGTTACCCCATTGATGCAACAATACAACACCATCAAGACTAAACATCCTGATGCATTGTTGTTGTTTAGGGTTGGGGACTTTTACGAAACTTTTGGCGAGGACGCTATAAAGGCCTCCAAGATTTTGGGCATTATCCTTACCCATAGAAACAATGGGGGAGATAAGACCGAATTGGCCGGGTTTCCACACCATTCTTTGAACACTTATTTGCCAAAACTGGTAAAAGCAGGTCAGCGTGTAGCTATTTGTGATCAATTGGAGGACCCCAAACAAACCAAGAGCATTGTAAAACGTGGCGTGACGGAATTGGTTACTCCCGGAGTTGCCCTTAATGACGATATTCTTTCTGCCAAAAGCAATAACTTCTTATGCGCCATACACTTTGGCAGGAACAAAATCGGTGTCTCCTTTTTGGATATTTCAACCGGAGAATTTTTAACCTCTGAAGGTTCCGCTGAACAGGTGGACAAATTGCTCCAAAATTTTGCCCCTAACGAAGTTTTGGTGTCCAAAAACCATAAAAAGGAGTTTTTAGAAGTCTTTGGAACACAATTCCATAGCTTTTTTATGGAGGATTGGATCTTTCAGGAAGATTATGCCAACGAAAGTCTCACCAATCATTTTAAGACAAAAACATTACAGGGTTTTGGCATCGACCATTTGAGCCATGGCATTGTTTCCTCTGGTGCTGTGCTACATTATTTGTCGGAGACCCAACATAGACGATTGCAGCACATCAACAAAATCCAAAGAATAGCGGAAGAGGAATATGTTTGGATGGATCGCTTTACCATTCGCAATCTGGAGCTGTACCATTCTACCAACCTCAATGCGGTTACACTTCTGGATATCATCGACAAGACCATCTCTCCCATGGGAGGGCGGCTTTTAAAACGATGGTTGGCACTGCCGTTGAAAAATATTGAAAAGATACAGCAACGCCATCAAGTGGTTTCCTATCTCGGTGAAGAAGAAGAGGTGCTTGAAAAAGTGCAGCATTGGATCAAACAGATGGGTGATTTGGAACGCCTTATCTCCAAACTGGCAACTGGCAAAATCAACCCCAAAGAGGTCATTCAGCTAAAAAATTCGCTCGAAGCTATAGTTCCCGTAAAACAATTGGCTTTGGAAAGCACCAATACCTCTCTACAAAACATGGGGGAACAATTGGATGCCTGCGAAAACCTTCGTACCAAGATCAAAGAAGTCTTGGACGAGGAAGCTCCCATTTCCATTGTAAAAGGAAATACGATTGCCAAAGGGTATTCAGAAGAGCTTGATGAACTGCGAAATCTTGCCTTTTCCAGCAAGGATTACCTCGATAAAATGTTGGAGCGGGAAACCAAAGAAACTGGGATCACTTCACTAAAAATAGCTTCCAACAACGTATTTGGGTATTACATTGAAGTACGCAACACGCATAAGGACAAGGTGCCAGAAGCTTGGATTCGCAAGCAGACTCTTGTAAACGCGGAGCGATACATTACAGAGGAACTCAAAGAATATGAAGCTAAAATTTTAGGGGCAGAGGAGCGTATCTACCAATTGGAGCAACAATTGTTTGAACAGCTTTTGGTCTGGATGCAGGAATATATTCCAACCGTTCAAAAAAATGCCCATCTGATTGCCCAACTGGATTGCCTGTGTGGATTTGCACAATTGGCCAGGGAAAACAACTATGTACTTCCCAATGTTAATGAATCTACCCAACTTGAAATTAAGGACGGAAGGCATCCGGTCATAGAAAAACAACTACCTCTTGGTGAAAGTTATATCACCAATGATGTGACCTTAAATTGTGACGACCAACAGATCATCATGATCACCGGACCCAATATGAGTGGTAAATCGGCTATTTTACGACAGACGGCACTTATAGTGCTGCTGGCTCAAATGGGAAGTTTTGTGCCAGCAGCATCTGCCCAAATTGGTGTGGTGGACAAAATCTTCACCCGGGTTGGAGCCAGTGACAACATTTCAATGGGCGAATCTACCTTTATGGTGGAAATGAACGAGACGGCCTCCATTTTGAACAACCTCTCTGATCGGAGCTTGGTACTCTTGGATGAAATAGGACGGGGAACCAGTACATACGATGGCATCTCCATTGCCTGGGCCATTTCAGAGTATTTACATGAGCACCCGGCAAAGGCAAAGACCCTTTTTGCTACCCATTACCACGAACTTAATGAAATGACCAACACTTTTTCCCGAATCAAAAATTATAATGTTTCGGTAAAAGAGCTAAAGGACAATGTGCTTTTCCTTCGGAAATTGGTACCGGGCGGTAGCGAGCATAGTTTTGGTATCCATGTGGCCAAAATGGCCGGAATGCCCCAACAAGTGATTCAAAAAGCGAACAAAATCCTTAAAAAGCTGGAAAAATCCCATTCCAGTGAAGAAATGACCGATAAATTACAGGCTACCCAAAACGAAATGCAATTGAGTTTCTTCAACTTGGACGACCCGCTTTTGGAAGAAATCAAAGAGGAAATCCTACATTTGGACATTGATACCCTCACTCCTGTGGAAGCATTGATGAAGCTCAATGAAATTAAACGTTTGTTGGGCAAAAAGAAAAAGGCTTCCTCCTAAAATATTTCTTTTTATTTTATAGAAATGTATTAAATTTGCATCCGCATCAGGTAAAACTGGTGTTTGGAATGTTCTTTAAAATGCGAAAATAGCTCAGTTGGTAGAGCATCACCTTGCCAAGGTGGAGGTCGCGGGTTCGAATCCCGTTTTTCGCTCAAAACGCTGCTTGCAGCGTTTTTTTGTTTAAGTCCTGCTCGAGTGGTGGAATTGGTAGACACGCCGGACTTAAAATCCTGTGGGCATTTGCCCGTGCGGGTTCAAGTCCCGCCTCGAGTACATAAAAACCCTGTAAACATAATGTTTATGGGGTTTTTTACTTTTAAGCAAAATACCTTGGATTCGAATATCCCTTGGCCTCACTCATGGCAAACTGACTAACTAACCTGGAATTGCCAAAGCTGATACCTTGCCAAAAAATAGTAACTTACCCTTAACTGACGGTTATACGAGACCGTTGTATGACATAAAAAAATAGTACAATGAAAATTCAAAGAATATTTATTTTCTTCGCCATTGTTTTGGTGTCGATTCAACTATCTGCGCAAGAAACTATACGTGATAATGGGTTGCAAGCTTTATCAAAACATAATGATGCCCCTAAAGCTACTGACCATTGGGGTAAGTTAGTTGGCAATTGGGATATTATTTTTGAAAGTATTGACTCCGAAGGTAATGTCCAACAAAGTTTTGATGGGGAGTGGAATTGGTTCTACATTCTAAATGGGTTTGCAATTCAAGATGTATTTATCCTACCACCACGCAAGAAAGCAGAAGATCCAAAAACGATATTTTATGGTGTGGGTATTCGAATTTATAATGAAGAAGTTAACAAGTGGGAATCCGTTTGGGTAGACACCTCGAATAAAAAACTTGAGTTTAGAGAAGCATCATCCGATGACAATGAAATTATACTTTATCAGACCAATAATGAGGGGGAGAAAATAAGAATAACGTATTTTGATATGGAAGAGAAAAGCTTTGAGTGGAAACAAGAAGTTTTTAGTGTAGACAAGAACAGCTGGATCGCTACTCAACTAATTCATGCCAAAAAGCATGGAAAATGACATTAGTTACAAACTAAATACGCCTTACAACAATCTCAGGACAGGTTTCCGAAAATCCTCTCGGATTTTCAGTTTGGTGTATCCTTGTAAAGTTAACTGCCAACCTACATAACTACTCATGGCCGAGACCGTTGGCAACAAGCAAAGAAAATGAACGCAGAAATTTTAAATACTCAAATAGAACTTGAAAACGACAGGGTTAAACTCATCCCATTTGGCAGCTATAGAAATCAAGAACTTAAAGAAATAATCTTTGATGATGTAATATGGAAATATATGGGAATGTGCATACGAACCGAATTAGACTTTGAAAGTTACTTAACCAGCACCTTGAATGCTCAAAAAAATGGAATTTGCTATCCTTTTCTGATTATTGACAAATCATCGGGACGAATAGCAGGAAGTAGTAGATATGGATATTTGAATATTGCCAGTGAAAAATGTGAAATTGGTTGGACATGGTATGGAAAAGATTTTCAAGGTACAGGATTGAATAAAGCTTGCAAATACGAGTTGTTAAAATTCGGATTTGAAAGCGTTGGGTTTCGAAGAATACAATTTAGTGCCGATCAAGAAAATATTCGTTCACAAAAAGCAATTGAAAAACTTGGCGCAACAAAAGAAGGTGTTTTTAGAAACAATTATATCGATTCAGAAGGAAAGAGCAGAAATGATGTTTATTACAGCATAATTAAGGAGGATTGGAATTATTTAAAAAAAGAACGATTTAAAGAATTCAAGAAAAGTCCGGTTGTTAACAATGGCCATAAATAATGACTTGTTCCCACCCACTACTGGAAATCATCTCTGATTTTCAGTGAGGCGTGTACTTGCAAAGTTAAATACTAACTCACACAACTACTCATAATCGAGACGGTTGGAGCAAATTTAACCGAAGCGGATTTTTTATTACAAATGTAGAAGTGATGCCAAAAAAACAATTAAAACTATTCTATCCAGCAATTTTCATTGTTGGAATCATAGGATTCGGTTTTCAATCGTGTAAAACAAAACCAAATACGAATAAACCAAACATTGTTCTAATTGTTACAGATGACCAAGGTTGGGGCGATTTGGGAGTTAACGGAAATTCTAAAATAGAAACACCAAACCTTGATAAACTTGCAAATGAAGGTGCTCAATTTAATCGTTTTTATGTGAGTCCAGTCTGCTCTCCAACAAGAGCAGAAATGCTTACCGGACGATATCATCCAAGAGGAGGTATTTATGCTACGTCACAAGGAGGTGAACGATTGGATCTTGATGAAAGAACCATAGCTGAAACCTTTAAATCAGCGAATTACAATACTGCGGCATTTGGTAAATGGCACAATGGTTCCCAACCTCCATATCATCCAAACAACAGGGGTTTTGAAGAGTTTTATGGTTTTTGTTCCGGACACTGGGGCAACTATTTCAGCCCTATGTTGGAACGAAATGGTGAAGTAGTAAAAGGCAATGGGTTTATCATTGATGACCTGACCAAAAATGCCATGGAATATATTGAGGACAAAAGCGATGACCCTTTTTTCGTTTACCTAGCCTACAATACTCCCCATAGTCCAATGCAAGTCCCTGATAAATGGTGGGATAAATACAAAGATGTGTCTCCTAAACCACATCGATATGATTCGAAAGAAAAGACAGATAAAACACGTGCCGCTCTTGCGCTCTGCGAAAACATAGATTGGAATGTAGGCAGATTGGTGGATAAATTGGATAGTTTAAAATTGCTAGAAAACACAATTATCATTTATATGTCCGACAACGGACCAAACGGCTGGAGGTGGAACAATGGATTAAAAGGAATTAAAGGTCATACAGATGAAGGTGGTGTGCGCTCTCCATTTATTATGTATTGGAAGGACAAATTAAAACCCAAAAAAATAGATAAGATTGCCGGTGCAATAGACATTTTGCCCACGTTAACCGATTTGGCGGAAATATCCATTTCTGGAGACAAACCGTTGGATGGTTTGAGCTTAAAACCATTGTTGTTAGATCAGGAGTTTTTGTGGGAAGATCGATATATTTTCAGTCATTGGAATGGAAATGTCAGCTTGAGAAATCAACAATACATGTTGGATAAGGACAATCAATTATATGATCTAATCAAAGATCCTGGTCAACATACCCCTATTGAGAAACCTTCTGATTCTTTACTTTCTGAATTGATCAACACAAAAAGTGAATGGACAAACTCCGTTTTGCCAGAACTAAACCGAAATAGAAAAGAAGTTTTTCCCGTAGGTTTTGGAGGTAGTAACATTACCCAACTTCCTGCCCGGGACGGAATACCCCATGGTACCATTAAAAGATCAAATAGATGGCCAAACTCTTCATATTTTACGAATTGGACAAGTGAATCCGACAGTATTTCGTGGAATTGTAATATCCTTACAAGGGGCAAGTACAAAGCAACAATATATTACACGTGTACTGAATCTGCTGTTGGTGCTGTCCTATCATTGCATCAGGGTAAAAACAAAGTGCTGACAACTATTTCTGAACCGCATGACCCTCCTTTTGAGGGCGTTGAATTTGACCGCTTCCCAAGGGAAGAATCATTTGAAAAAAATTTTAAGGCCTTAGAAATGGGCGTATTGAATTTAGATGAAGGTCATCATTCCCTTTCATTGAAATCTTCAGGCCTAAATGGCCCTCAATTCATAGATTTCAGATTACTTGTTCTAGAATCCATGAACTAGTTTTACCCCATTAGAATCAATTGGACTCTATGTTATTATGTGCATTAATAATTAAAAGTAACAATGGCTGATTTCTTGGAGAATCATGACCGAAACTGTTGAAAAAAACTCAGCTTGTCATTCAAGGTAGACCACTACACGACATTCCTTTCAGAATCTGCATTTTCACAACAAAATCCAGTTGCAATAGTGGTCTGTGAAACGTATTTTTATATAAACCAAGCCACATGATAAAAATTGGAATTATTGGGGTGGGAAGAATGGGGAAAATCCACCTTGAGAATCTTTCCAGGAAAATTAACGGGGTAGACTTGATCGCAGCGGTCAACCCAGGGATGGAAGGTCAAAAATTCGCGCTAGATCATGGGGTAAAAGATGTTTCGGGCGACGTTGATACCATAATTGAAAACCCAGAAATTGATGCCGTACTCATCAGTTCGCCCAGTGACACCCATTCCGAATATGCGGTGAAGGCCGCCCAAGCTGGAAAAGCAGTGTTCTGCGAAAAGCCCATTGACAAATCCCTAAAAAAAGCCAGCGAAACCATACGCACCATTGCTGATTTGGATGTTCCGCTTATGATCGGTTTCAATCAACGGTTCGATGCCAATTTTTCCAGGGTTAAAACCGAAATTTCCAATGGTAAAATTGGAAGCCTTCGCAATTTGCATATCATTAGCAGAGACCCTCAGCCCCCTCCTATTTCTTACATCAAAAAGTCGGGAGGTCTGTTCAAGGATATGACCATTCATGATTTTGATATGGCAAGATTTATCATGGGGTGTGAAGTGGTTGAAGTTTTTACCTATGGCAATTGCCTGGTTGACCCTGCCATCGGAGAAGCTGGAGATATTGACAGTGCTACGGTTTTGTTGAAATTTGAAAATGGCGCTATAGCCACCATTGAAAATAGCCGTGAGTCCAAATATGGGTATGATCAACGTTTGGAAGTTTTTGGGTCTAAAGGCTTCATCAAAGTGGACAATCCTTTGAAGAGTAATTTGCAAATAGCCACAGAGAACGGCACCCAATTGGACCACCATTTAAACTTTTTTATGGACCGTTACGAATCCTCCTATCTTGAAGAAATAAAGGTCTTTGTTGATGCACTTCAACATAACAAACCCATGCCCGTTTCTGGTGAGGATGGCCTCAAGGCCATGATACTGGCAGAGGCCGCCAATAAATCTTTAAAAGAAAACCAACCTATAAAAGTTGACAGCATAAAAATCAATTGATCAATGAATTCAATCCACAAAATTTTAGGTCTGTTCGTAACTGTTATGATTTTGACCTCTTGCGGTGAAAAGAAAAAGACCGAACCTCAACAAAAGACCTTCCAAACCGTTGGCAAGATAGAACGATTGGATAAGACCTTGGACGAGGTCATTTCGCCCGATGCAGTCATCGAGGTGCTTTCAACAGGACATGCCTGGTCCGAAGGGCCTATTTGGCTCAAGGATGAACAAAAGCTGGTCTATACCGATGTTGGGCATCAAAAACTATATCAGTGGACGGAAAAGGACAGTGTAACCCTATACCTTGACATGAAGGATCCTGATCCGAATAGACCTGGGCCTAGTGCATTATTAATGGACCAGCATGATTCATTGGTCATTTTGCGGTACGGACATGGTGAAGCTGTGCGAATGAAAAGTCCAATTGATAAGCCGACCAATGATTTTAATGTATTTGTGGACCATTATAACGGCATTCGATTTAACAATACCAATGATGCCACCTTCCATTCCAATGGAAATATGATCATGTCCGACCCGCCTCCGGTTGAAGAAAGTGGTTTAAAGGCTGCAGTTTACAGCATAACCCCAAAAGGAGAAATCGAGGTTGTTACCGACACCCTTTCCAGTCCCAATGGTATTGCGTTTTCACCCGATGAGAAAACCGTTTATATTGCCAACGCCGATTGGCAAAATGCCATTTGGATAGCTGCTGATGTAGACGAAAATGGAGTTATTTCCAACGGCAGAAAGTTTTTTGACGCAACAGGTAATGCCCCCAAAGAAAAGGGTCATCCTGATGGATTGAAAGTCAACAAGCATGGTATTATTTTCGCCACCGGCCCTGGTGGAGTTTATATTTTGAATCCCGAAGGAAAGCATTTGGGTACCATTTTGAATGATGAGTTCAATACCAACTGTGTTCTAGATGATAAAGAAGAAGTCCTGTACATCACCTCAGGTCCTAAATTGATGCGTGTGAAGTTAAAGCCTTAAGGCTTTTCTTCAAAGACTATCTTCAAATCTGGATATTCCTCTCGAAGCTGGGCCACGGTCATGCTATCTACTTTGGATTCTGAGAGGTAAAGCCTTTTCAAATTGGGGAGTTTGGGAACAAGCCCAACCAACCCATCAGAAACACCAGTTTTATAAAGATTGATGGATTCCAAGTTTTGCAATTGGGACAAATGCACCAACCCATCATCAGAAATTGTGTTGGTACTCAGGTTCAACTTTATCAAGTTTTCCAATTGCCCTATTTGTTCCAGATGGGCATTTTTAATTCCGGAATTGCTCAAGTTCAGCCAAATAACCTGGTCTTTTAATCCAAATAGCGTTTTCAAAGCCTGATCGTTCAATTCTTGTTCACTCAAACTAAAGTTTGCTTCCAAAAAGTGATTGTCCATCATCAATGGATTCAAGATAAAACCATAGTTCAACAAGGAATCAACAACTGCTTTGCTGGGCACCTCAACTTGCTGGCTCAACAGATTGTTCTTGTCCAGACCTAGGTATTTTTCGACCAAGTCCCGTATTTTTTCATCAGGCTCCATTTCCACAAAATAGCCCGTGGGAGGAACATTCTTCCCAATCCACCACCCCATAATGGCCACCTCATCCTCGGACAAGGGTGGCTTGCCCTCGGTAGGCATAAAATCATCATGTGTTTCGGGGAGCGTAATGCGTCTGTACAAATCACTTGCATTAAGGTCTCCCGGGACCACAACTTCACCGTTCTCTCCTCCCAAAGCTAGGTTAGCATAAGAGGTTAGATTCAAATCACCTTTCTTTTTGTCATCATTATGGCAACTCAAACAACGCCTGTCCAAAATGGGTGAAATCAAATCCAAATACACATCCGCAGAATCCAATACCGTTACTTTTTCCCTAGGAATAGCTTTGTCTGGCATCCCGGCCAAATTCCGAACAACGTTTGGAGCGTATTCCAACAAATAGGTAGATCCATGGGTTAGGTTTCCACCCAAATGACCAGTATAAAAAATGGTAAATACAACCAGGGATATTAAAATAGGCCTTCCATAAAAAGGAAGTCTCCATTGTTTTTTGGAAACGAAATAACAAACAAGAGAAAAAAGGAACACTGCAATGCCCAGCCATTTATGCCAGAACAGTGTACTCTCATTATAATCTCCAGAAAGGGAAAGAAAGTAGCCAAAAAGCACGGCAAATAAGGCGCTTATGCTTCCCAATGCCCATAAATAGTGGGTGTAATTTTTTAGTGGCCGAAATTTTGGCTTTTTGACAACCAGTTCTACCAAGGCCGCCAATAACAGAAACCCAATGGGCAAATGAACGACCAATGGATGTATTCTGCCCAAAAAAATCAGAAAGTCCGAAGGATTTTCAGCTACACCACTATTCAACAAAACATCAAACAAATTCATTCTTTATTTAAGCGGTGCTCCTTTTAATGGTTTACTATTGGTGGTCAATATTTGAAAATGATGCGCCCTATGGTCATTATAGGTCCATACAATATTCTTGTTTTTGTCCACTTCAAACATCTTGATTCCCTTTTGTGCACCATAACTTGCAATTACGGTATTGCCATTGGGTAGACGCTGTGCTCCACAGGGATCAACCAATGGGTCCCCTTCAAAAATGGAATTATCTATCTGCCAAATAATTTCTCCCTTAGGATCCAATTCCACAACCCTGTTCCCATGGGTAAGCGTGACCAAGGTATTGCCATTTTTCATCCGAATCGCTGTAAACGGCCATGTCTCCGCTTTGCGTCCCCCAAATGCTTCAAAATCGGTACTAAAAGTGTTTACAATGGTTCCATCGGGTTGATATTCCTTAACTGCGAAGGCCAATAAGTGTGGAACTAGATAGTTTCCATTTTTCAACTTTCTGGCCATACGGGTCTGCATATGCACATTGTCCGTTTCAGGTTGAAGTGGAACACTTTTCACCACCTCACCCTTTTTATTGATTTCAACAATCCTTGGTTGGGTACCAGATTCGGTAATCATGGTATTGCCATTGGAAAGTCGAACTGCGGTACCCAACTCCATATCATCTTCCGACCTTTTATACTTAAGTATAACTTCCTTTTTTTTGTTGTACTCCCGTACTTCGTCAGCCCAGCAAATCAAGATGTTTCCATTTTTGAGCACGTAGCCATCTCGGGCACTCGGTTTCTTGGAATCCCAAACTACCTCACCCGCTTCGCCAATAATTCCGGTGAATTGTGGCCCAGCAATAAAAAATGAATGGTGAATGCTTGAAGAGGGTTGTTGCCCAGCTAAAAAAAGGGGCATGAGTAAAAAGGAGATTAATCCAACCTTAAAAGTTGATTTCATTTTCATTTGATTTCTTTTTATGCTAAAACATCTTTGATTACATGCCCGTGGACATCTGTTAACCTCATGTCCCTGCCTCCAAAACGGAAGGTAAGACGTTCGTGATCTATCCCCATCAAATGCATAATGGTGGCATGAAGGTCATGCACGGTGACTTCGTTTTCAATGACCCGATAACCGTATTCGTCTGTTCTTCCAAAAATGGTTCCTCCCTTGATTCCTGCACCTGCCATCCACATGCTAAATGCGGATGGATTATGATCTCGTCCATCCGTTCCTTGGGCAAAGGGAGTTCTTCCAAACTCACCCGTCCAAACCACCAGAGTTTCCTCAAGCATTCCACGGGATTTTAAATCCTTGATCAATCCTGCGATAGGTTGGTCAACGGCGTGGGCATTTTTTTCATGACCGTCTTTTAAATCTCCATGTTGATCCCAGCGATCTGCACTTACTTTTGGGCATGTCAATTCAATAAACCTGACACCTCTTTCCACCAATCTACGCGCCAATAAGCATTGGGCCGCGTATCCTCTAGTATGTGGGTCATCGGAGTCAAAACCATATAATTTCTTTGTCGCTTCGGTTTCTTCCTTGAATTCGGTTAATTCAGGAATGGAAGACTGCATCTTATAGGCCAATTCATAGTTAGAAATAGCAGATTCTATGGCATCTGCTTCTCCAAGTGCTTCCAACTGTTTATCATCCAACTGTTTGATGAAATCCAACTTTCGTTCTTGAAGGTTTGGAATATTTTCCTTTGGAATAATATTGGCCACAGGTTGCGGACCAGCCCTTAGTATCGATGCTTGATACGAAGCTGGTAAAAATCCATTTTTAAAATTGTCCAATCCTCCTGGTGGAATCAATCCACCATCCAAAACCACATAACCGGGAATGTTCTTGTTCTCGCTCCCCAAGCCATAGGTCATCCATGATCCCATGCTTGGCCTTCCTTGCAATCCGCTTCCGGTGTGCAAAAAGTAATTGGCATTGGTGTGTTCTGGAAATTGGGAGGTCATCGACCTTATCAAAGCAATATCATCCACGCAAGTGGCTATATGTGGAAAGAGGTCACTGACAGGCATGCCACAATCTCCATATTGTTTAAAATCCCAAGGGCTTTTCAGAATCTTTCCTACATTATCGAACTGTGTGGCATCTACCTTGAATTTTTTCCTGGGGTCTTGTCCGTTCTCTTTGGCCAATCTTGGTTTGGGGTCAAAGGAATCCACTTGTGAAACACCACCATCCATATACAGGAAAATGACATTTTTGGCTTTTGGTAGATGGTGAGGCCCCAAAAGTAAACTGGAACTCGAATCCAGCGCCGTTTTGGAACGACTGCAGGAAAAGGTTGTAGCTCCAAACAGGCTCATAAAAGCAAGAGACCCGAATCCACCTTTGCATATGGTCAACATTTCACGCCGTGAAAGCGGTCTTTGCATAAAATTGTGGTACTTGCTCATTAGATCAGGTATATAAATTCTTTTAGATTAAAAATGCTGTGGCAATACTCCTTCCACATTTCCAAATCCCTGTTTTCATCAGCTCCATCCATATCTTTCATTTCTTCAATGGCGGCCATAAATTGTGAGGCATTGTCAATTTCTTTTTCAGTGGGCTTTCTTGAAAACATTTGCATATAGATCCATTCAATCCTTTGATCAAAGGATAAATTCTTTTGTGCCAATAGTTTTCCGGCCATAATCTCTGATTGCTGAATCACAAAAGGGTCGTTCATCAAGATTAGTGACTGGGCAGGCACATTAGTCACGTCACGTCTACCAAAGGTGGTAAATGGAATTGGACGGTCAAAAGTGGTCATCATAGGCTCCAAAAAGTTTCGTCTTACCTCTTGATAGATACTTCTTCGACCAGCTCCATCCAACGGCCCAGATTCTTCTGGCATTCCCCTACCTCTCATGAATTGAGTTAAATACGTTGGAATTGGAGGACCGTAAAATGTTGAGTCCAAACTTTGAGAGGCGGCAAGAATTCCATCACGAATGGCTTCTGATTCCAATCGTCTTATAGGAAATGAGGCTAAATATGTATTGTTTGGGTCTTTATCAGAGGGGTCAAAATCATTTGAGGTGCTTCTTTTAAAGGTTTCCGAAGTAACGATGTACTTGATCATATTTTTAATTGACCAGCCTTCGTCTTGAAACTTGATGGCTAAGTGATCCAACAGTTGGGGATGTGAAGGTAGTTTTCCCTGAAGCCCAAAATTATCCACGGTCTCAACAATTCCTTTTCCAAAAAGATGGTGCCAAATACGGTTGACCATCACCCTAGAGGTAAGTGGGTTGTCTCCATGAAGCATAGCTTCGGCCAATTCCAATCGTCCACTTCCCATGGACTGAAAAGGAATATCTCCTTGAGGAAGTGCTGACAAAAACCTTCTTGGAATATTCTCTTCTGAAGGTTCTTGATACCTCCCTCTAATAAAAACCGGGCTATCAGTAGCTGATCCATCTGACACCCCATAGATAATCGAACCGTCTTTTAAGGGCTTGGACAACTTCTTACTGCTGTCAATTGCAGTTACCAATTCTGGAAATTGAAGTTTTAACCTTCCATTTTTGATATGGGCATTGATTGCCTTGATTCCATCCAAGGAAAAATCTTTAGAGGGTTTCTCCTTGTTTGAAGCCTCTACCTCCCTAGGCCATTCCGAATCATAGGAAATCGCGTATTGAGCCTCAATAAAAGCCTTTGGGGACAACTTGAAATTATGTTGATCATAGTTTCCGGGGAGAATTTCAATGTAAGCCTTATGTCCTTTCCATGGCTCAACATTGAATTTATAATTATTCCATTTGGCGCTACTCACTGAATGGGTAAGTCCGCCATAAATGGGCCATTGTATCAACTGAAAGTTGTCAACTATAATTCGAATAGTACTTTGTTCTCCTCTAGCCCGGATACCTATAAAATTGGAATCCAAAATGAAATCAGGTGATCGCAACGTTCCCATTGCACCAGGCTCAAAAAACTTGCTTGAAGCCTTTCCTTCTTCCAATGACAACAACTTTCCTGAGGGGGTTTGAAAAATAGGATTTCCCAGAGTTGTTCTATCACCAAAGGCCAATCCAGTCGTTTCCCATCCATCAAAATCCGCATTTCTAAAATCGCCAATCATTTTATAGCCATCAACAGCATCCAAATTTGATTCTGTATTAGATGCCGTTTGGAAGGATAATTCTTCCGTGATTTTTTCAGTAACGGTGGTTTTCACATAGCTATGGATGTCCAGTATTTCTTTAGCCGTAAGCTCTTTTGAAACAGATTGGTCTGCATCCAATGGTGTAAATCGGGTGCTTTCCATAACACCGTACATGGCATAATAATCCGCGGCGGTTATTGGGTCAAATTTGTGGTCATGGCATTTTGCACAGGAAACCGTAAGCCCCTGAAAGGTCTTTGTGGTCACATCAATCATATTATCTATGCGATTGGCCTCATCTTGTTTAATATCGACAGGACTATGGGTACCCTCGCCCATGGCATAAAATGCCGTTGCGATCTGAGATTCTAAAATTCCGGTTTCGGAATCGTATCTTTTTTCCTCCAGAAGGTCTCCTGCTAAGTGCTCTTTCAACAACTGATCATAGGGGAGATCATTATTAAACGCCCTGATGAGATAGTCTCTGTATTTCCAAGCTCCGGTAATGGCATAATCAAATTCATGCCCTTTGGTTTCCGCATACCTTACCAAATCCATCCAATGTCTGGCCCATCTTTCACCATAGGCTGGAGAATTTAGATAGTAATCCACCATTTTTTCATAGGCATCTTCAGATGTATCAGAAATATATGCCTCAACGTCTTTTGGAGCTGGCGGAAGTCCCGTCAGTAAATAAGCTACTCTTCTAATTAGTGTATTCTTATTTGCCAATGGTGCTTTAACAAGCTCTTTTTGTTCCAATTGTCGGTTTATAAGCAAATCAATGTCCGCATTCTTATCTTCTTCATTTACGCTGGGTTTAATGAACGACCAATGCGGTTTCCATTCCGCACCTTGTTTAATCCATTTTTCCAAAAGGTCTTTTTCCCTTTGGGTAAGTTTGCTATTGGTTTCGGGTGGAGGCATGATCTTATCTTCATGCTCATGGTTTATCCGAAACATCAATTGACTTTTATTTGGTTTTCCTGGCACCACGGCAAAGCCTCCTTCTTTTAGTTCGGCAGTTGCTCCCTCATAGGTATCCAATCTTAGTTCAGCTTTACGACTACTTGGATCCGGACCATGACATAAATAACAGTTTTGAACTAGTATGGGACGAATATGAAAATTAAAATCAACGGTTTTGGGTAGTGGTTCATAGTTGGAATCAGAATTGCCACAGGAAAACAGGGCGGTGATCGCAACATATAGCGCCCCTATTCTTCCAATATTTCTGATACCATCCATGAATTTGTACATCCTAGTCAAGTTATAAAATTCTTTTGATCGGAAATTTTCTTTGTTCACACAAAATGCTCACGTGTGCTGAGTGCCTCAAAAAAACTATGCCGATCCCCTATATATAATTTTCGGTTCAATTACCTTCTTTTCAAAACTCAAGGAATTACTTTGAATCTGTGTCAACAATAACTCAAAAGAACCAGCTACCATTGAGGGAATGGATTGCTGCACAGTTGTTAATTCTGGTTCACATGCCACACCCATTGGATCATTATCAAACCCAATTACCGCCACATCTTCAGGCACCCGAACTCCCTTTTTTTTCAAATATTTGATAACTCCTATCCCTATTTCATCCCTTACCGCCAATATTCCATCCGGTTTTTCCTCCAAATTCATTAATCTTTCGGCGTGAGCAAATCCATCCTTCATAAAAAATCCTCCTTCAACCACCATTTCCTCAAGGCAAGGCAGATTATGGTCTTCCAATGCTTTCTTGTATCCGGCAAGGCGATCCCTAAATATTTGGTGTTTATAATGCGTAGAAATATATGCGATACGGTTTTTTCCCGATTTAATCATCGCCGTTACCGCATTATATGCTCCCTGAAAATTGTTGACTAACACTTGGGAAGCCTCAGTCTGCTCCGGTGCCCTATCAAAGAACACATATGGAATATTCTCATCTTTCAAAACATCAAAATGACTATCATGTATGGTGTCTTTGGTCACAGAGGCAACAACACCTGTTACCCTATAACCAATCAAAGAATCAACAATCTCCTTTTCTACCCCAGGCTTTTCACCAGACTGAAATATCATAACAGAATAACCAGCCTCTTGAGCGGTTTCCATGAAGTCAGAGACAAACTTTGCAAAAAAGTACGGTCGTAAATCTGGCACTACAACTGCCAATACATTACTTCGTTTATTTCGAAAGTTTTGTGCTAAACGATTGGGCTTATACCCTAACTCATTGGCTTTCTGTTTTATAAGCGTTTTTGTTTCTTCTTTCACCGAGCCGGTATCCCTTAGGGCACGGGAAACTGTTACATGATGAATGCCTAGTTCACGAGCCACATCCTTTATGGTAACAGTGCTTTTCATTTGATGTTTAATTCATACAAATATAAAATGCTCACGTGAGCTTAACAAGAATTATTTAAAATTTTGTTGTTAAAATGTAGCGTTGGCTACCAAAATCCTACAAAGGACTTTTACTCCACACGAAAAACCGTAATCACTCCTGCATGATCGGAAGGAAACATTATAGGATGGTAATCTATAACCTTGGACTCTATGGCACTTAGGGCTTTACCTTGATAATAGATATAATCAATCCTATCCCTTAATCCATATTTGGTTGAAGAGGTCGCTGCGCGTGGTGTCCATGTAAATCCGGGGTCAAGTAATGGATTTATATGTAATTCGCGGTAACTATCAATGAATCCCGATTTCACCATCAACTTACTCACCGGCCATTCTACAACAGAATTGTAATGGATTGCTTTGGTTTCTTCATTCCAGTCCAGATGCGAACCTCCATTGAAATCGCCGGCCATAACCACAGGAATATTGGCAGTATTTTTCAAGTACGGTTTTATCTCTTTAAGGATTTCCTTTATTTCAGCATATCGCGTCTCCCCTTCATCTGCTATCAATTCTTCAGGAGTTTTGCTTCCTTCTATAAGGCTTTTGCCATAATCTGGCAGGTAATGCAGCCAGGCATCAAAAAAAATGAGTTCTTTTTCCTTTCCCAATTTTAACTTGGCGCCGCCAAAATTAAAGGGTTTAAATGCCGTAATGGTCTCCGAAATTGGATAACGGCTCATTATGGATAAATTGGAACTGATCAAATAAAAATAGTACCCCAAAGAATCCGCAATAATCTCACCGGAACCATAGGTTTCTATCAGTCCTATCACATCCGCATTGCTCGATTTGATTGTTTCGATCACACGTTGCACTCCAACCGTTTCCCCATACCTATGTCCGCCATGCCAAATATTCCATGAAAGCACTTTTAAATGTTGAGGTTGAAAGTCCTCATTCTTCCCATCTGCAATAGGATAAAATTGGGTATATAGTTTCTTAACTTCTTGTGCCGTTATTGCCCTATCCCATATTTTTACCTCATCCAAAAAACCATTGAATGCGTTCCACTGACCGTTGGAGCCATATTCCCATTTTTCATCGGACCCTCCAATAACGGTAGCCAAATCTGCGTCAAAATCTTCAATGCCCGGGGTATTATAAATGGCAGTATTTTTCCCATCAAAATACATCCACACCTCTTGTTTTTCACGATTGACGGTAAAAACAACTTGGTGCCATTCCCCATCATTCACGCTTTGTCTTTTAGCCGTTGGTCTATACTCGTACTGGCTTTTTCCATCATTTAGTACAAGCGCCCAAGCACCATTTTCCCGAGTATAAATCTGCCATCCTTTTGTTGTTGGATCATTTGCCTTTTTATTACCTATTATCGGTGTTCCCATTAAGGCATTGGGTAGGGTTTTAACCCATATTTGAACAGAAAACGATGTTTTTTCCGTATTCTGAATCACCTTTTCCTCCTTCAGTTTTACAGGTCTTCTTAACACCGCATTCGCCGAAAGATCTAACGCTCTTCCAGATAATCCTTTTGCATATTGGGATTGTAATAAGTCCACCATATACACTGCATCCTCTTTGGAAATGAGTGAATCTTTAAATCCATGTGAGTCAAAATCCAAATGGAAAATTGGATTCTGTGCTTTTAAGGTACCCAACCCCCATACCAAGGCCATGGCAACAACTAATGTTTTTGATAGGTTCATTCAGTTTGGTTTTAATACTATTTACATGCAAATAAGATGTCCAAAGTACTGATATTCTTTTTTAGAATATTGGTTTTTAGTTCAAAAAAATCACTGATAACATAGTTTCAACAAAACCTATTTGTCTCATAAAAACTCCTTTTCAAGTTTTATGCTTTTCTTAACAATAAAAAAATAGGGTGATTGAAAGTGTTCCTGTTGTGCTAGAAACAAAAAACATTGTACACAACATCAAACATCATGAAAATCATTCAAATTTTAAAGGTTTCACTGTTCATTCTCGCACTTTCTTTGGGCACAAGTTTCTTATCCTGTTCCAAAGATGATGGTCCTTCAGATTCAGAGACAGCCATTGCGTCTGGCAATGATCCCAATTTTAAAATAGTTGCCAACACAGATTCTGGATTCAGAAATTTCAACAGAAAAGTTGTTGTTTTTGATATTCCCATTTATGCGGTCAAAGCTGTGGAAGACAATAAACTGTTGCACGCAGCCAATCTAATGGCGCAATATCTGGACAATGACGAAGACGGCACTGTTGATAATGTTACCATCCACAACTCCATGAAAACCAACAAGGCATTTCTATTTATGTGGAAAACGGAGGCAGATAGGGACAATTTTAATCCGCCAAGTGGATTTTCCGTGGGTCAGGATTTGGGAGCTGATGAAACCGTACCCAAATGGCATACCAATGGCCATACAGGCACTTTTGATGCTGCTATTGAAGAAGTATGGCATATTATAACCAACGGAGGGCATGAAAGAGCCTATCCAAATATATTTAGTTCACAATCTGGTTCTGAGATCAGTAAAGCCATGGATGTAGCCAGGGGCGGAAATTTTCAGAATCCACCCGCATCGTACCCAACAAATGCTTGGTACACTTATGACGACACTACCTGTGACTACAATTGTCAAGTTGGGGAATATCTGTATTGGGTGATGAGCTCCATGCTAGGCGCCCAGGAAAACAGATTGACCGAGATTGATAATGAATGGAAACTCAATACCCGGGCCAAGGTCGAATCAGGTGATACCAAAGCCTGGGCCATATTTACCAATCCTATTTACAAAATGCCTACTGTGCTACCAGATGGCACCTATAAAAGATAAACATTGTGTTTGTTTTTGTTTAAAAGTGTTGCGGGCTGTCATGTTTTTTTGGGTTAGAAGGCAGCCCGTCAACCACAAAAAAAGTAATCATCAAAACATAAAA
Organism: Flagellimonas sp.; assembly: GCF_965222555.1. GTDB lineage: Bacteria > Bacteroidota > Bacteroidia > Flavobacteriales > Flavobacteriaceae > Flagellimonas. Next base: position 341,676 of record NZ_CBDCUG010000005.1, read on the forward strand.
TCATGATAAAAAATATCCTGTTCTTCTTTTTGGCATTTGGTCTTTTGACTTCTTGTGAAAAAGATGATTCCATTGCTGATTCTTCCAAAAGACAATTTGGGATATTCAAAGTGCTGGACGACGACACCATAGAAATGAATGGCACCATTGGAAGTTCCTCGCTTAAGGATTTCAATAGGCTCTATGCCAAACACCCTACAGTGAAGACGATCAATATTAAAAACTGTGATGGTTCTTCGGACGATACGGTGAATTTACTTTTGTCCAAACGTGTTCATGATTTAAGCCTGAACATCCATATTTTGGACAATGGCACCATAGCTTCGGGCGGTGTTGATTTTTTTCTGGCCGGAAAAAAAAGGACTCGTGGCAAGAACACTAAAATTGGGGTCCACTCATGGTCCGATGGCACCAATGAAGCCACCAATTTTCCTGTAGGCCATACCAACCATTTACCCTATATCAACTACTATAAATCCATAGGGTTTACCCAAAAGCAAGCAGAGGATTTCTATTATTTCACCATTAACGCAGCATCCGCGGCAAATATTCATTGGATGACCAATGAGGAGATAGCAAAGTATGGTATAATCAAAGAATAATCATTAACATTCAATACAAATGGAACGAAAAAAATTCATTCAAAAACTAGGAATTGGGGTAGTGACCCCAATATTGACCACTTCTTTCATGTCCTGTGATAAGGGTGATGACATAGAAAATATGAACCCAAACACATGCGCTCCATCCCCATCGGAGACTGCGGGTCCTTTTCCTATAAAAAGCCCAACGGAAAGGGTACGTGAAAATATTATTGGAAACCGTGCGGGGATACCCTTGGTAATCAATTTCACCATACAAAACACTAATAACAACTGTAATCCACTTGAGGGTGTTTTTGTTGATATTTGGCAGTGCGATGCCAAAGGCAATTATTCAGAGTACAGTGATCAACTGGATGGGAATTTCACCAATGAGCACTTTTTAAGAGGACGACAAACAACAGATGCCAAAGGTGAAGTCACCTTTACAAGTATATATCCGGGTTGGTATCCAGGGCGGGCACCTCATCTTCATCTTGAAATAAAAAGGGGAAATACCTCATTATTGGTCACCCAAGTCGCATTTCCAGAAAATGTTTCCAAAATAGTGTATGCCACATCCAATTATAAGGGTGATTTTGACACTGCCAATACCAATGATGGTGAATTTAGGGATTCCCTATCCCAAAATTTGGCAGATGCTGTTACCGGAGATACCACCAACGGGTATACCTTAAAAAAAGTAATTAAAGTAGCAGGCTAAAAGTGTGATAATTATTGTGGCCTGAGTTCCAAAATATCCTCCAAAAAACGATTTGTTTGGTTTTGAACGGATTTTAAATCTTTGGAGGTTATGTAACTTGTCATTACATGATCTCCAACATTGGGAAAGGCCACTTTTCTTTTAAACGAAGAGTCTGTGCCCAGTTCATCATACATTTTTAGCATAGCCGGAACGGATACCACATTGTCCTGAATGGAATCATTCTTATAGAAGTAGCCCAAAAACAAAGGTTGGGTTACTTCCTGAAAAGTCTCTGAATTCATGGTATTATCCACCAAGGCTTGCAAATGGGTCAATGCCTCTACCCTATATTTACTTGTCCAGTATTTCTTTTCTTCCTCCGTTGATTCAGAAATATGGTAATCCCCATTTTTTACAGCTTTGGCCAATTGTACGCCCCATGGGCCTGTCAATAGTTTTGCGTTTTTGTCGTAAATCTCAATATTTGGGGAATACAATAGGATTCCTGCAATATCCTTATCACCCTTTGCTAAGTGCAACGCCAAAGTACCCCCGGTAGAGGTTGCCATAATAATCACTTTATTGCCCATTTGCTTGGCTACCGATATAGCCTCTTTGGCAGAATCAAGCAGTTCATTTGCCGTTAGGCTTAGCATGGCTTCTTTTTCACTAAGCCCATGTCCAGCCAATCTGGGAAGATAAAGATTGCAACCATAACGTTTAGCGGTTTCCCTATGCAATGGATTCCCCTCCATCCTACTGGCGGACCAACCGTGCAAATAGACAATGCTGTACGCTGTTTTCGTCGGGATGCTATCGAACCAAATAATTTTGGCCTCATTATCTGCTTTAATGTTTGAAATAGCATTTTCTCGGCTATTGATCTCTTTCTCCAACTGGGCCAAATCTGTACTCATCTTCGGAAGTGTGGTATCTAGATTTGGTTTTTCAACTTTTGGTCCTAGAAAATAGACCAACACAAGAATGGCGATCAACAGGAATACGCCCTTTAAGACATTAAAAAGTACCTTCATTGGGATGTTTTATGAGAATTTGCCTAAAAATACCTTTTATCCCTTGATTTTCACAAACTGCAGATAATCAGAATTCTTTGCAATCACGATAAACCTTTCTCCAGAAATTTCAATGCCCTGCATGTCCTTTACATCTCCTGACGCATAAAACCCACTGTTCCTGCCCTCTACGGATTCAAATCTACCTTTGCCATCACCTTGTAAAAGCAGACCGTTTCCAGCATCATTTCGTGGTGTCTCAACTTCTGAGCTATGAAGATTTCCGGCAATCAGTACATCTAAATGGCCATCTTTGGTATAATCATCCACAAGTATTTGATTTATAACCGATAATTGTGCCAAATTGGGAAGTTTATGACTAATGAATTTTCCGTCTTTATTTTCCAAATACACACTTGCAAAGGATTTAACTTGATAGTGCAGAGATTCCTTTAAATTATCTTCTGTATAAACATCTGCGAGGGTCGCCTCTGAAAAAGATTCATAATTCTTGAATTTTTGCTTTATCCCCGGCATTTGTTGTGATGAACATTCTCTTCCCCTCAACGGGAATTTCTCTCCTTCATTAAAATAACTCAATACAATATCATTGGTGCTGTTGTTGTCAAAATCGTTCAAATAGACATCAAAAGTCTCATTTTCGCTTGCCTTATATTTATAATTGAGACCTAGATTTCCAACAATAAAATCTTTATCGCCATCATTGTCAAAATCCCCTTCTTTAACACTGAACCACCAACCTCTAGAATTTTCAAGGCCATATTCCTCAGTGACATCCGTAAAATATCCTTGGTCATTTTTGAGCAAGGTTATGGGCATCCATTCGCCCACGATCATTAAATCAGTCCAACCATCATTATCAAAATCTGTCCATGAGGCATCAGTAACCAGCCCCATTTTTTGAAGTGAAGGTGCAATCTTGGTGGTCGCATCCACAAACTTTGGAGCTCCTTTTTCGCTTACATTTTCTAAAATATAGCTATTTGCTGGGGAAGGATAATTGCCGGGAACCAATCTTCCACCTACAAAAAGGTCCAAATCACCATCTTTATCATAATCAAAACTATGCACCCTTGATCCACTGGTGACCATACTCGGAAGTGCGGTATCGGACTTTTTAAAAGTTCCTTTTCCCTCATTCACATAAAGTCTATCCTGTAACATTTTGGAAACCGGTGAGAATTCGTTCCCTCCACTGACGATATAAACATCATTATCCCCATCATTATCAGCATCGAAAATATGAATCCCCATATCCTCATGTCCGCTTCCGGTAGTAAAGACATCCATCTCAACCTTCTCAAATCCTTTCTCTTTTTGAAAGAATATTGAAGTCGTATTTTGGGAGGAGCCACCAACAATTAAATCGTCCAAATTATCCATATTAAGGTCACCTACGGCCACATTGGGGCCAAACATGGATGTTTGATGGGGCAGTAAAATTTCTTTATCAAAGTCATTATAATAATTTTCAATATGCCTATGGTGTACCACTAAAGAAGTATCAACCACCTGCTGAAACATCTTTTCCGATGTGGATAGTTTGTCCAGGGCTTCATACGGGTTCCCAGCTTCCAAATGATCAATGGTCACCAAAGCATTCATCTGGGGTTGTTCAATAACTTGCACCTTATTGTCTGGCCAAACAATTTTAATGGAATCAATTTGTTGGGAATCTCCCAAACCAAAATGCAAGCGTGGGGCAACAGAGGATTGAAATCCTCGTGTCAGTGTCATTTCTTGATACTGCTGACCGGTATTGCTGAATAAAGTAACCTTTGTACCTATTCCGAAAGGATTTTTATCCGTACCCTTGAATTTTATAGTTAGGTGGTTATTGGATTCTGAACTCTTATTTTCAAAAATAGTGGCATGGTCATCAATATTATTGGTCACTATTTCCAAATCCCCATCATTGTCCAAATCAACATAAACGGATCCGTTTGAAAACCCCTTATGTTCAATTCCCCATGCCTTATTTGTTCGCTCAAAGGTTAGATCTCCATTATTCCTGAATGCAAAATTGTCTATTTTCTCAGATGGAATTGCAAGGCTTTTTGCCAAAGTGCTATCCTTATGTACCCCAAACTTATCAATTTTTTTAAAGTAATCCCTATTGTTTATTTCCCTTCTTGTTCCGTTGGATATAAAAATGTCCTTCCATCCATCATTATCCAAATCAGCAAACAAAGGTCCCCAGCTCCAATCAGTTGATGATACCCCAGCCAAGCGGGAAACATTGCTGAAGTCAGGCAAAGAATCCAACAGGTTTCCATTGTTCATTTGAAGGCTGTTCTGCATGTATTGGTAATGAAATCCTGAATTCACCGTACTCCAAAACAAAGCGGGGTTCATACTTGCCATATTTGCCTTGGCTCTACGGTTGATCTGCGCTGTCATATCCACTTGAAGCACATCCAACAGCAAATCGTTGTTAAAATCAGCAATATCGACCCCCATTCCGTAGAACGAAGTGTTCTTGGTCACAGTTTTTACCTGTTCTGTAAAAGTTCCATTTTTATTGTTGACAAAGAGGTAATCTGGAGAACTAAAATCATTGGAAACATATATGTCCGGCCATCCATCTTGATTAAGGTCACCTACGGTTGCACTTAGCGAAAGGCCGAACGTTTTAAGTCCTGCTTTTTCGGTGACATCCATAAATTTGCCATTGTCATTTTTATAAAGTCTATCCGTTTCCAGAGGTTTTGGGAATTTCTGCTTCATTGCATAATGAAAATTTGGAGCATTGAACGGAGTAGGAGGGTAATTGGCCACATAAAGGTCTAAGTCCCCATCCAGGTCATAATCAAAAAAGGTTGCTTGAACACTGTTACTGGGGTCATCAATGCCGTATTCTTTTGCTTGCTCGGAAAATGTGTTATCTCCGTTATTAATAAAAAGTTGGTTCTCTTTGGGTTTGAATTTTCCACCCACGGAACAATAAATATCCAAATAACCATCATTGTTCACATCGCTCATCGTTGCTCCCGTATACCATCTTGAGTCCCCAGAAATTCCAGCTTGCTCCGTGATATCTTCAAATTGTAGATTGCCCTTGTTCAAATATAGCTTATTGGAAACCATGTTCCCAGTGAAGAAAAGGTCAATAAGTCCATCATTGTTAATATCCCCTGCAGATACTCCACCTCCCATATAGATGTATGCGTAGGTAAAATAATTCAGGGAATCATTTTCCTTAAGGTTGTTGGCAAAACTGACACCCGTTTTCTTATGGTCCAGTTTTCTAAATATTTTTTCTTGGTGTATTTCGGCTGTTTTTTCTGCCTTCTTACATGTGATGCAAGACAAGGCCAACAGAAAAAAACAGCTATTTCTAACAATGATGTGCATTACCGGGAATTTGAACTATACTAATATAATTAGACTTGAAATTGCTGCAAAAAGAACAGGGCATTTTAATAAAATGCCCTGTGCAGCTAAACTTAAACTAATAAACTCAACCAAACTTAAAATTAATATCCTGGGTTTTGAGTTAAAGAGCCAGCACTAAGGTCTATCGCTCCAATAGGAATTGGGAATAGATCATGTTTGCTGTCATAAGGATTGATCAAAGCTCCAAAACCAGGTATAGTACGTGCTTCATTTGTATAATATTCTGTCAGGACAGACTGGGAATTACCCCATCTTCTAAGATCGAACAAGCGGTGTCCTTCCATACCAAGCTCCAAACGACGCTCAAAACGAACCGCTTTTCTTGCAAAAGCCGCATCAGCAAAAGCCGCGTACGGTTCAATTACGTATGTGGCAGCATCCCCGGAACCATCAGTAGCCTGCATGTAATTGGAACTTTTTGCCCTGTTTCGAACTTGATTTACATAATTGAGAGCAGTTGCTAAATCTCCAGTTTCAACTGCAGCTTCAGCAGCCATCAAAAGAACATCGGCATAACGCATAACGTTGTAATTGACCCCAGAAAGTTGCTGTCCCCATGATCCGGTTGCTTGCTGCGTTCCAGCATCATCGGCCCAGTATACATTCTTCTTTGGTAAATATGGGCCGGAAATATCTCCATTGGCAAATTTGGCCCTAATCCATGCCTCACCTATATGTTCACCGTAACCATTGTAGTCAATTCCTCTTCTTCCTACGGTATAATCCGCTCTTGGATCAAGATTACCCGCAAATGGGGTAAAATCTGTAGGTACCGGAGGGTCAGAATCTGGAACAAAAGAAAGAAGGTCCCAATCACTTGTTACATCTGTCTGGTTAAAAGTGTCCAGTAACGGAAGGCCACTGCCATCAGTTTGAAATGCATTCAACAAATCTTGCGTTGGCTGATAAAATCCACAACAAGAACCAAAAGGACCTGGATTTGGGAAATTAAGCGCACCAACTACATTACCATTGTAGGATTGACCACTATCTGTAGTAAACTGAATTTGAAATACGGACTCAGAACCATTTTCTCCAGCCAACCTAAAGTTTTCTACAAAGTCGGCCAAAAGAGAATATGGACCATTGTTGATTACATCATTTAACAATGTTAAAGCACTGGCCCAATCTGATTGATACAAATGCGTTTTTCCAAGAAATGCCTTAGCGGTCCAAGAAGTTGGCCTTCCCACATTACCTGAGTCACGCGTGGCTGGCAAGTTATCTATGGCAAACTGAAAATCAGCCTCAATTTGGTCCCATATAGGACCAGGATTTGGTTGATTGAATTCAGATGCAGCATAATTCTCCTCAGAAATGAAGGGTACATTACCAAACATTACCTGTAATTGAAAATTTGCCAGTCCTCTTAAAAACCTTGCTTGTGCAATTTGATCGGTAAATTCTGCTGGATTTTCCAAAGAACTTGTTAATGCCAGCATAGCATTAGAACGATTTACCAAAGTAAATAGTTCGCCCCAACGTGCATAGAAATAACCATTGGCTGATGACCAGTTCATAATTTCGATTTCCTTTAAATCTGCTTGGTCGTCATTTGTACTCCCTTTGTGCGCGTCATCGGATAATACATCCATCCACCAATTGTCTGCTGCTCTACCCCAACCATTTCCAAAACTGGTTGAACTTACGGCATTTAATGAGGAATAAGCCCCCGTCAATAACAATGAGACACCTTCTTCATTTGCCAAAGCTTCATCAGATAAGGCTCCAACGGCCGGTGTTTCTGTAAAATCATCGCTACATCCAATTAGCAGGATCAGTAAAACCAAACATAAATTAATAAAATTCTTCTTTTTCATTTTTTTAGAGTTTTAAGTTAATCCCTAAGGTGTAGATTTTTGGTTGAGGATAAACCCTCCTATCTATACCTAAATTTAAATTTTGACCTACCCCATCAGCATCGATTGGTATCACTTCAGGGTCAAAACCTTCATAATCTGTAATTGTGAAGATGTTGGTTCCTTGAAGGTAAATTCTCAAGGATCCCAGACCAATCTTGTCAGTCACATCACTTGGCAAGGTATAACCAATTTGCATGTTCTTTAATCTAAAGTATGAACCGTCCTCAACAAAGTATGTATTGGAAGAAGCTTCTTCCAATGGATATGAAGCGGTCAATGCTGGAACATTGGTGTTGGTATTGGATGGCGTCCAAGCGTTGAGTACCCTTGTACTTCTGTTACTATTAAAGAATAGACCAAAATCCGTAAATACCTTACTATAGTTATAAACATCATTACCTTGAGAACCGGTAAAGAACAATTGCATATCAAATCCTTTGTAAGAAAGATTGGCATTGATACCATAAGTGAAATCTGGATGCGGAGAACCTATCTTGGTTCTGTCATCACCATCCACTAAGGACTCACCATCACCATCGATATCTTCATACATGAATCTACCATTGCTATCCAAGCCAGTAATTTTACGTCCATAGAAGAAAGAAATTTCATCACCTACCTCTGTACGTGTTACGGAACCATTTCTTAAATCACCTCTTCCAGGAACAGGAGAATCATTGATCAATCTTGTCACTTTGTTCTTGTAATGCGACAGGTTCAAATTGACATCATAAGAAAAGCCACTTGCTGTTGTATTACCGTAACCAATTGAAAGATCTATTCCCTTATTCTCAACATCCCCTAAGTTCACCAAAGGAGCTTGTGCATCTATCGCTGTTGAACTGATCAGACTAAAATCCCTAGTAATCAAGTTTTCGGTTTTGATATTGAAATATTCCGCAGAAATATTCAAACTGCTTTCAAAAAGTGAAAGTTCAACTCCAAAGTTTGTGGTTTGCGAAGTTTCCCATTTTAAATCAGAATTCCCTACTTGGGTCAATAATGCACCAGTGGCAATGCTTGTTCCATCAAAAGAATAGTTTGCAAATTGCTCACTCAAGCTGGAAATATTGATGGTTGGGTTGTTGGCCGGTAGGGTCTGGTTGCCCAGTTCTCCCCAAGATCCTTTCAGTTTCAGACGGTTAACAATACCATCTGAAGGCCAAAAATCCTCGTCACTGATAAGCCATCCCGCACTTACAGCAGGAAATACTCCGGTTTGGTTGTCTCCCAAAAACCTGGACGACTGATCTCTACGTAACGTGGCCGTAAGGAAATAACGACTTTGATAAGAATAATTTACAGAGCCAAATATGGAATAAAGGGTATTTTCCCGGTCAAAAGTCACATCCTCGTTATTAGCTGTGGTGGGAACGTTGGGAGCACCCGATCCATTACTTAACAAGTAAAAATTGGGATCTTCAAATAAGAAACCTGTTCTTGAGACTTCCTTACTTTTTTGGCCTTCTTCCAAAGCTTCTATACCTGCAATGGCATTTAAGCTGTGATCTCCGAACGTCTTATTGTAGTTCAAGATGTTTGTCCAACTCCAATTGTATCGAGTCTGATCTCTTTCAGTTAAAGTGTTGGTGGATATAGGTTCACCATTTTCTGGATCCAATGAAACAAATCGTCTTGAATCGAAAATCTCAAAACCACCCGCCAATGTAGACTTAAAGGATAGACCGTCTATTATCTCATAATTTAGATAAATGTCACCAATACCGGCATAGCGCTTATCATAATCATTTCTTGTTCTATACAATTGAGCCACAGGGTTCCTTGGATTTCCAATTCCCGGAGGTGCAGAGCCCGCAAAGAAACCATCGTCGTCCCTTACAGGTACCAATGGGGAAATTCTATAAGCCATTTCTATGGCCTCAGCATTACCCGGTGAGGTATTGGAAAAAGAAAAGTTGACATGCTCTCCAATACGTAATTTTTCACCTATTTTGAATTCGGAGTTAAGCTTTGTGCCTCCACGCTTGAATCCAGTATGGTTTACCACACCTTCACGGCTAAGATAGGAAGCGGACATAAAGTATTTTCCACTTTCATTACCATTTGCAATGGAAATGGAAGCGTTGGAAATGGGAGCTGTTTGGGTAATTTCTTCTACCCAATCGGTACCTCCCGGTTGTACGGTTGCATTTACTTGACCAGCAGGAAAGAAAACAATGGGGTCATAGGACTGTACTCTAGTATACCCAACAATTGAAGATGGAATTACAGGAGAAGCACCATCGCCATACTGTGGGTGGCTTGGAGCAATACCATCATTGGTTCTACTCTGCCAAATCATATCAGCATGCTGCTGTACATTTAACAGGTCAATTGGGTTACCAACTTTGGAGAAACCTGTATAAAGGTCAACAGAAACTTCGGCCTTTTCCATATTGTAACCTCCGCCTTTGGTAGTGATAATAACAACACCATTGGAAGCTCTAGCCCCATAAATGGATGCCGCGCCATCTTTTAAGACGTTCATTTGTTCAATATCAGTTGGATTGATATTGTTTAGAACGTTTGGATCATCCGTCTGTACACCATCAATAATGTAAAGAGGGTTAGTGTTATTGGTGGTACCAAATCCACGAACGTTAATTTTTGGTGCTGTCCCTGGATCACCACTAGTGATTACCTGAACTCCAGTTACCCTTCCTTGAAGGACTTCTGCAGCATTTACAACAGGAGTTTTTACCGCCTCATCAATATCAACGGAAGCAACCGACCCAGTAACATCTCCACGTGTTTGTGTTGCATACCCCAATACAACCACTTCCGACAGTTTACTGGAATCCTCTGTCATACTCACGTTGACCGTTGTGCGTCCATCAATCGCAACCTCCTGGGTCGCAAAACCAATATAACTGAACACCAATGTTGCGTCAGCAGCAGCTGAAATGGTATAGTTACCATCAAAATCTGTTTGGGTACCATTTGTAGTTCCCTTTACAACAATATTGGCCCCGGGCAAAGGCGCGCCATCTGCATCGGTCACTGTTCCAGTGACGTCACTTTGCAATACAAGCTTTGGTTCTTCTGTAGTTTTTGGTTCGGGCAGTTTTCTTACAATAACAACCTGTCTATCATCAATTTTGAAGCTCAAGTCGGTATTTCTAAAAGCTTTTTTCAGAATATCGGCCAACTTAACATTTCTCAATTTTAGCGATACTCTTTTGTTTCTATCCAAAACATCGTCTTTGTAAAAAAAGATGTATTCGGTTTTTGTTTGAATTTCTTTGAAGAGGTCTTCAAGTACAACGTCGTTTACGTCAATATCTATTTTGGTCTGTGCATACGATGAGTTGGCATAAACAGAACCAAGACCAAGTCCAATTAATAAAAGTAGAACTCTCATAAGCGTCCAGAAATAAGATCTCAAAGGCACAATTGCACCTAAAGGACTGAGGTTAACAATTTTATTCATATTTTAGTTTTTTATGTTAGTAAATGTTGCTGTCACAATACTTCAGCAATGTTTTCTTTTAGCCAGAAGATGTTGGCGCATCTTCTGGTTTTTTTATTGGTTTTTTTCACTTCATATGGTTGGCACTTTTAATTAATAATGATTTGATTTTCGTTTTGTTTAGTATATTCAAAATTTGCTGTTTCCCTAATTATTTTCACCACGTTCTCAACATCCTCTTTTAAGTCCAAATAGCCAGAAAAAGTCTGATTTTCCAATACTTTGTCATTAATGACAATATCCACATTATAATATCTGGAAAGCCTTTTCATAATGTACTTTAGATTGTCACTTTTGAAAATAAACACACCTTCGCGCCAAGAAAAATACTTGTTAACATCAACTTTTCTTGCCGAAATTGCGTTAGCATTTTTGGTGTAAACTGCTTGCGTTCCAGGTGAAATTTTCATGCTCTTCGTTCTACCAAGAAAGGAGTTCCCCTTATAATTGATCTGTACGCTTCCATTTTTCAGGGTTGTACTGATGCTTTCATCATCAGGATAATTGCTTACATTAAAAGTAGTTCCCAAAACCTCTATCTCATGGTTTTCTGCTTTTACAATAAAAGGTTGTTTCTTATTATGGGTCACATCAAATATGCCCTCACCTTCAAGGTAGACCTCTCTGTTCTTTCCCTTAAATATTACTGGATACACCAATTTTGAGCCGGAATTCAGCCAAACTTTACTACCATCGGACAACTCTATCTGTGATCTTCGACCAAAAGGAACAATAAGTGTATTGTAAACAATCTCATTATTTTTTACCGTGGCTTGATCTACCTCCTGTAAAGTGCCTATTTTAACTTTACTTCCGGTATTGGAGTATTTAATATCTGTATTGTCCGGATCAATGTTTATGTTCGTTTCATTATCCAAAACCAAAGTAACCTCTGTGGCATTTTCAGATTTAACATTGGCCACAGTAGTCTTCACATAATCTTCTATTGAATAAGAGTCTTTGCTATAATTATTTACCCCTATGATACCAATGAAGGCAATTGAGGCTGCCGCACCGATTCCATATCGAATGCGCTTTTTATAACGTCGATATTTAAAGATAGAACTTGTAATCCTTTGCTTTAAATGTTCTTTTTCCTCTTGGTCAATATGTTCTTTTCGGAAATGTTCTTTCTCCATCTTAAACTTTAGCGCATTTTGATTTTATACTGAAAATTGGATTTATCATGCGCCCTTATTAATAAAAGCACGCAATATTTGATATATAGACACCTTTTTTAGACTTTTTTTAAGAAAATCTTAAAAAGTGTTGAGAATAAGGGTTTTAAGAAGGATAATTCAACAGATATTTTGCCAAAATCTGAACAATAGGATGCTTAAAAAAGTACTTTCACCAAAAAAAGCAATGGTAAAACAATGTTCTTCCGTAATGATTTTATTGCCCTATAAATAATTGTTCTCGAAGTTTCCACCGAAGTGTTCATAATCTCTGCAATTTCCTCGTATGACCTTTTTTCGTTGAACCTCAAGGACAATCCTTTTTGTTGTCTTTTGGTTAAAAATTCAGTGGCCTTATGCAGACTCTGGCTTTTTTGGGCAGCCTTTTCTATCGCAATCAATTCTTCTTCTGGAGATGGGACATGGCTCCTAAGCACATATTTAAAAGGAACATCATTGTTGAAATATGTCGCTTTCTCCTTATGTTTTCTATTGATTTTTCTTTTAAGCGATTTTAGTAGATAATATTTAACGTTGTTGGTTTCTGATAGCCTGGATTGGTACTTATACAGATCCAAAAAAAGGTCGTGAATACAATCCATCACATAATTTCTATCCTCTGAAAACTGCATACCATATGAAAAAAGATCATCTATGTAAATATCATATACCCGACCCAAGGCAATGACATTCCCTTTTCTTAATTCATTCCATAAAACTATTTCTTCTCTATTTATATTTTCCAACATATTCTAGTCTACATTCAACACATCAAATCGTACAATCCTTGAATACCTATAATACAATCAGATATATTATAGTGCTGTTTCTCAATAAATGTGGTAAAATGTGCTCACCACAACAATAAATTGATATGAAAACTATTTTGGGCTTTTAAAGAAATTGCCCAGCCAATAACATTTAGCAAATAACAACTGCTCCACATAAAACATTATGGCCATGGAAAATTATGTTCCCCTTGATTTCTGAATCATAGTTAAGAATGTTTTGAGTTAGTAGCTACATTAAGTTCAATGTATTTATCAATTCAACAGACTTGACAAATACGTAGTTTTTAAGTTAATTACTGATAAATATATAAAAAATGATGATACATTTTTACTTGTACTTATATTGTTGAAGTATTTATCTATGAATTAATCAACATGGAGCAAAGCACATTAATCAAACCCGTACCATCTATATGGAATAGTCATTTTATTATATCTTCTTAGCATTCTACTTATATTCAATACAGATTTTTCTGTAAATACTTCTTGATTTCTTTGCATTCATCTAAGGTAATCGTAGCATGAAGTACCTTTCAAATCTGCTTATATTCCATATACTTGAACCATTTTAAGTTTTAATAGTTGGACAGTAATCCCAGACTCTTTGAACATTCCTCCAAATTCTTTCTATAATTAAGTCAGTTTTAAATATTTAGCAATTCACCTAAACCAGAATCTTTTCAATTGGATGTGTTGATACTTTTGGGTATAGGTTTTTTCTAACAAAAAAGATTGATTTTGTATAACATAAACACTTCCTTGAATTGATGTATAAAATAGTATTAGTATATTTTTCATCTGAAAAATGGCATGAAAGCTTCTAAAAAACATAAAAGAGAGATTACCTCACTATCTGCACAGGATAGTTTTTTGGTCATGGATAGGGAGCGGGACAGTTTTGATTATCCCGTCCACTTTCATCCAGAACTTGAGCTCAATTTTATTGAGAACGGGAAAGGAATGAAAAGAACGGTTGGGTATAACATTGAAGAGATAGACAATTATGAGTTAGTATTGGTTGGACCCAATGTCTATCACGGTTGGGAAATGCACAATTGCACCAACAAGGTACATGAAGTAACCATTCAATTCCATAATAATTTGTTTGAGGATGGGTTATTGTACAAAAGCATAATGAAACCACTTCGTGAAATGCTCAACAGATCTGTGCATGGCATTCTTTTTAGTAAAGAAGAATCCAAAAAAATTGCACCAAGAATCATGAATGTTTCCAAACTAGCTGGAATAAATTACTTTTTAGAGCTCTTTTCCATTCTGTATAGCCTCTCCATTACACCCAACCAGCAATTACTTTCAGTTTCGCAATTGCCAAAAGATGATTTTGAGAACAGTGATAAAATAAAAATATTATACAAGTTTATCCAGGAGAACTATGCTTCCAAAATAAGTTTGTCCCAAGTATCTGGTCTACTTAATATGAGTAAGGTGTCTTTTAATCGATTTATAAAGAAAAGTACGGAAAAAACTTTTGTGGAATATTTAAATGATGTTCGGGTGGACAACGCGTCCCGAATGCTGGCAGAACTGGATTTCAGTGTTTCGGAGATTGCCTACAAATGCGGATTCAACAATATTGCCAATTTTAACCGAATCTTCAAAAAATCCAAAGGGTGTACACCCAGTAAATATCGCAAAGAGTTTTATAAAGTTACCCGAGTGGAATAGTATCTTCCCCTTTAGCCCATTATTTCTTTCATCTATTCAAAAAACCTATTTTAGGGGACAATATCACACGATACTATGACAAGTTTAAAGGTATTTTTAAAACAATTGGGGCCAGGGCTTCTTTTTGCCAGTATGGCCATTGGCACTTCACATTTGGTGTTATCCACCAAAGCGGGGGCCCAATATGGATGGATCATGGTCATTCCAATTATTTTGGCCAATGTTCTTAAATATCCCTTTTTTGAATTTGGAATCAGATATACCACTACAACCAAAAAAAGCTTGGTGGAAGGATATCTGAACCTAGGTAAAAAATACTTATGGATCTATGCATTTGTCACCATCATTTCCACTTTTACCATTTTAGCTGCT
This sequence comes from Flagellimonas sp., assembly GCF_965222555.1. GTDB lineage: Bacteria > Bacteroidota > Bacteroidia > Flavobacteriales > Flavobacteriaceae > Flagellimonas. The sequence continues at coordinate 356,751 of NZ_CBDCUG010000005.1, forward strand.
CTTTATGTAGTAACCGCTGGACTCTTTATGAATCTTTTTAAAATTTCCAGTGTAAGTGTGGGCTTTGTAGCCCTCTGTCTTTTTGTTTTTATTGGCGCCATTCTGATTATTGGAAAATATCAATTTCTTGAGGACTCTTTAAAAGCAGTGATTTCCATTTTGTTTGTTGCACTGATAGTTACTACGGTTGTTGTGATACAAAAAGGTCCGGTACCAGATGCCGGTTCATACCAACGCCCCGAAATCTTCAATGAAGTTGGGATTCTTTTTTTGATAGGGCTCATGGGTTGGATGCCCACAGCGGTTGAGGCTTCGGGTTGGGTGAGCCTTTGGAGTATGGAAAATATGAAAACTATGAAGGAAAAGCCCTCCCTTAAATTAGCGCTCCAAGAATTTAACATAGGCTACTTTCTTACCGCTCTTTTGGCCATTTTCTTTTTGATCATTGGATGGATGACCTTATACGGAACAGGAACCGAGCTCAGTGGAAAAGCGGTGGTTTTTGCCGATCAAGTGGTAAACCTGTTTACGGTGAACATCGGAAAATGGGCTTATATCTTTATTGCCATAGCGGCTTTTGCCACCATGTTCAGCACTTGTATGACTGCTCATGATGCAGTTTCCAGGGTAAGTCTTGATGTATTGGAAAAACTTTATCCCAATGCCAAATCCTTTAGAAGTAAGCATGCTTTTGCTGTTGCCGTAATTGCAATGGCCATCATAAACTGGGTGGTAATAACGGTTTTTGGTGCCAACATGGCCAATTTAGTGGCTTTGGCCACTTTTGTTTCCTTTGTTATGGCCCCATTAATTGGGTGGATGAACCTAAAAACCGTAATGGGCAAGGATATAATCGAAGAAAATCATCCTAAGTTTGGACTACAACTATTGTCCTATTTGGGAATAGTTTTTCTTTCCCTTTTTGCTTTGTACTATTGTTGGATTATTCTGGTATGATCAGTCAAAAAGTACGTTGTCGTTAAGCACTACGATTAATGATCTTTGGTTCTGTTGATGTAACATTTCCAAGCAGAAAACTCCATTGGTGCAATTATTCAGGATTTTGTCCTCTCCATAACCAATAGAATATAGAATATTTGAAGCTGGAACTCCACTCTCAATCAGATAACTCTTTATGGCATCTGAACGACTCTGTGTAAGTCTAAAATTCGTACTACTCCCTCCTCTACTATCCGTATACGTCTCTATTCTAAGTTGTGCAGATGGAAATCCATTTATAAAGCTTACTACTTTATCCAATTCGGTCTTGATTTCAGGTGTCAATGATGTTTTGCTTCTTCCAAAGAAGAATTTCTTCATTTTAACCGCTTTTTGCCCCTCTGTTTCCTCTACCAAATCATCATAAAGTGCAACTTCTATATCATGGTTCACACTCTCCAAAGTCCCTAAGTCTTCTTCTTTAAAATGTTTTCGATATTCGGAACATCTTTGCTTAGTAGATTCCAATATAAGCTCTTTTTGCCATGGAACCTCTAACCTATAATTTCCATTATCATCGGAATATGTTTCCGCCAGTAAAGTGCCTTCGGCATCCAACAGTCTGACCGCTGCTTTTTCAATAATATCGGATTTTTTATAGGTTTTGACTACTTTTCCTTTTATGGTAAAAGTTTTTAGTCCAGGTTTTTTATCCACTTTAAATCCATAAAGATCATCTTTCCCCTTTCCGCCGGGTCTATTTGAAGCAAAGTACCCTAAAAGCCCCTCTCCTTCATTCCTCATTATCAATCCAAAATCGTCTTCTGTTGAGTTAACTCCTTTCCCAAGGTTGACAGGAATACTGAATATATCACCTTCCATGTTGGATTTGTATATATCCATACCTCCCAAGCCATAGAAAACATCGGATGAAAAATAAAAACTGTTCTCAAAAATAAATGGTGCAATTTCGTTACCTCCAGAATTAATTCTAGGGCCTAAATTTATTGGCGCCGACATAATTTGCCCATTGTTGGTATATACATAGTAAATATCCGTGCCACCATAGCCATTTTCAAAGTTTGCCGAAAAATAGAGTTTGCCGCTCTTCTCATCATAATATGGATAATAGAAAGATGTACTCAAGTCCTTGAGCAATAACTGAAATGGACCATTTTCGGGTTGCATCCCTATGGCCAGTGCGTTTTTTCCATTCTCATCAAAAGACAGCTCCCCATTTTCACTATTGGACAGAACATAAAATATACTTTTTAATCCTTCCGAATAATGAGGTGTAGCTTTATGGAAATTTGAGGGTGCGATTTCTAAAAACGGTTCTGCATTAGAAATTTGTCCATCATTTTGGACAATTGCACCATAAATATTCAAATAGCCCTCAACTGATGCAGAATACCTCTTCTTCTTTTTCTCCTGTGATCTACCCGTGGCAAACAAAAGTTGTTCTTTATAAAATGAAGGTGAAAAATCGGATTGGGGACTATTACTGCTAAGGTTAAAAATCTGAAAACCTATATCATCGTTGGCATTACCTCCCTTTAGCAACTGATTATTGAACTCAACATTTTCAATAAATTCCTTTGAAAAACCAGAGGACATTGTAGCCAAAAAAGCATTTGTTTTTCCTTCACCTGCTGTTTTTGACAGACTTTGGAGCATCATGTTCAAATGATAATTGTCCAACAGTGAATCTTCCTTTTTATATAATTCCAAATAAGTCTTTGAAGCTTTTTCAAAATCCCCTACCTTGAAATAGGCATCAGCCAAATTCAAGAATTGTTGTTCAGTCAGAGCACTTTTGGTCAGCTCAGCTTTATAGGCATTTATCGCCTTGTGGAATTCATATTGAAAAAAGAAATCATCTCCTTTGGACCGCTTTCCTTGAGCAAAGCAAATCACCATGCCCAAGATAGAGAACCATAGCGTAGTATATATTTTTTTAGCTTGTACCATATTAGAAAAATCTGGGGGAGTCAATCTGTTTTGGTTTGCCTTTTGTGTTCTTATTTTTATTTTTTGTCTTGGGAGTTCTACTTCTAGAACTTTCTCGTCCTATATAAAATTTCAATATCGCTTCGTGTGAACCTCCACTGAATTCTCCCAAACCATTTGTGTTGTAATCGTACGAATATCCTAAAAACAAGGTATTGGACACCTGGATACCCGCCAGACCACTAACTGCATTATCAAATCTATACGCCCCTCCTATAGTGAGGGCATCAATAAACTGGAAATTAGCCGATAAATTCACGTTGACCGGAGAGCCTTGAAGGTAATTTATCAAAAATGCAGGTTTAAACTTAGTTCTCTCTGACAATTGAAAAACGTATCCACCTATCAAATTAAACTGCATACTGCCTTCTACAATGGTTGCCACTTCATCATTGTAAAGTCCGTTGGTCAAAAAATTGGGAACTGACAGGCCAGTATACCAATCTTCTTCATAAAGAAACACCCCGGCACCTACCGTCGGGTAAAAACTGCTTATATTTTCTCCAAATATCGTTGGGTCCGCCGGATTCTCAAAAGTCCCTTCAGAATAATCCAGATTCAAAAAAGACCCTCCGGCCGAAAGGCCAAAAGATAATTTTGTAATATCGGAAACATTGATTTGATAGGAATATGAAAGTGTGGCAAAGGTTTGTTTTGATGGTCCCAACTCATCCAGTACTATATTAAGGCCAAGTCCCATTTTTTCATTGGCAAGGGGAACATTGGCTCCGAAGCGCATTGTGGTAGGTGCCCCTGGAATGTCCGTCCATTGTGCCCTATAAAGCCCAGCTATTTCAGGAGATTCCACAGTGCCTACATATGCCGGATTGAAACTACCAATATTGTACATGTACTGTGTATATTGGGGTTCTTTTTGGGCATTGCCAATACTGACCATACCTATCAAGAAAGCAAATATTCCGTATTTTTTTAACCCAGTGTTATTTGGCATTTCTTTATCTGATAATTTGAATCCAGCCCTTGACAACTTCTGTACCGTCTCCAAGATCTAGTATATAAAAATAAGTTCCTTTTGGTAAATCACCACTACTCCCTGTACCATCCCAAGAACTGTCATAACGTTCCATCTCAAAAACACTGTTTCCATAGCGATCAAAAACCTCAAGGCTGTTATTTGGATATTCATTATTGGGGTCGACAAACACTAATCTATCATTAATACCATCACCATTAGGAGAAAATATATTGCATATGGTCCCAGGAGTCTCGCAAGGGCTTCGGTTTACCTGAACCGTAACCGTGGAAGTATTATTGGAAGTGTCTCCATCTATTGGAAACGAACTGGCAATTGTTGCCGTATTCTGAATCTGTCCAGCTGCTACCGCGGTAACCGTAATTTCCAGCGTTATACGCTCTTCGGAGATTAACTCTGAAATAGACCAAACTCCTGTAGTTTGATCATAAGCACCTTTTGTTACCGTATGGGACACATATTCAAATCCACTATCAAGTACATCATTAACAATGATATCCAAAACCCTATCCGTGGTATTATTTTCCAAAGTGATGGTAAAGATGATATTGTTTTGCAACAAAGGTGTGTCATTATTTACCTCCTTGGCAATGGCCAAATCTATAGGGTCTGGATCACATGAAGGAATCAAAAAAGGATCACAGCTATCCAAAGGATTGGATACCCCGGTCGGAACCGCTGTGGTACTTGAATCATCATTTCCGGAAAATTCTTCATTGTCCGTTAAACCATCATTATCAGTATCAGGGTCATTGGGATCCGTTCCCAGAGTATTCTCTTCACTATCCAATAATCCATCACCATCAGTATCTACAATGCAACTACTTACCGGAACAGTAATTTGGATTGAACTGTTTGTACATGGAGCCAAGGCACCATTGGTGGTATATTCAAAAACATAATTTCCTTCCGGTAGACCTTCAAAATCAATATTGTTATCCCCTCCTATGGTTAGGCTTCCGTTGGATGGATCTGTCACAATTGCCCATGTCCCAGGGTCTTCTCCCATTAAGGTATCGCCCAAATCAATAATGGTAGAGCCTCCAATACCGGTTACGTTACATGCTGTAATATTGCTAGGAGTCCCCGTGGAAGGCTCCGCATTAACCGTTGCTACGACTTCAGTTCTTACAGAGGAACAACCGTTGGCAGATGCCTCTACAAAAAACGAAGTGGTTTCTGAAATTGTAGGAGTCTCAAAAGACGCTCCCGTTCCCAAGACCGCTCCACCAGTATCATTAGCATACCAATTAATCAAACTACCATCACTTACCGAAGCCGTTAAAGTTACAGTTCCCTCTCCACAACGGCTATCTCCTGAGCTGCTGTCAAGCACTGGTGTAATATTTCGTGTTAATGTGACCGTAAGCACTGGACTTGCACAATTGTTAGTTGCATCATAAAAGAATCCAAAATAGGAGCCCGGGGCAGTAACGATACTACTTCTATGTGCCGCATCCTGAAGTGGGTCTGGATCCGTACTCCAAGTGAGTATGCTGCCAGCTGGTGCAGTATTGGTTACATAGTCATTTAAGTCTGCTGAGACCACATCACAAAACTCTGTTGGTTCAGAAGCATTCAGAACAGGTGCTTCGCTACCTGCATTACATGGGATTGCGCAATCTTGAACGGTTACCGTAAGATCAACCGACTGATCAACACATGGTGCCACAGCTCCAGAAGTGGTATATGTAAACACATAATCTCCTAAAGGCTCTCCATTGAAGTTTACAATATTGCTCGCATTTATAGTTATGGAAGCACCTCCTGGAGCACTGGTCAATGACCAAGTTCCAGCATCAGCTCCCGTTAATTGGTCATCCAAGTCCACAACGCTGTCTCCATCTCCAGAGTCATCACAAGTAGCTATATTTGTTGTTGTTCCCGGAGATGGTGTCGTATTTTGAGTCAATGTTACACTAAAGGTTGGACTTGCACAGTCATTCAAAGCGTCATAGAAAAATCCAAAATAAGTACCTGGGGTACTTACGGTGCTTGTTGGCAAATAATCCCCAGTGGCATCCGTATCTGAATTGGTGCTCCACCTTAAATCCGATCCTGCTGGAGGGATACTCAAGGTATATGCATCAAGGTCTTGTACAAAAGCATCACAAAATGTAGTAATCACAGAACCATCAAGGGTTGGTGCCGTGTTACCTGCTGCGCAGGTATCATCATTATTTATGGTAATGGTAGCTGTATCCGATATATCAACGGTTAATGCCGTGCCTCCCAAACCACTCATAGAAACTGTTAATGTTTCATTGGGTTCAATAACTGCATCTGTAGTAGGATTAACGGTAAAGTTCTCTGTCTCACCCGCATTTCCATTAAAAGTAAGTACTTGATTAACAATATCGGTATAATCATTATCTACAAGCGTAGCGGAACCATCGTTTGTAGAAACTTGTACCGTAAAACCACCAGCCACATCATTATCCAAAGTAGCTGTTACTGTAATATTGGGGCCATCTTCTGCCCCACTGGCATTGGCAATGGTAACAGATGCATTATCGTCGTCCGCATTGTCCACCGATACCGTTTGGTCCGCCAACGGGTCGAAGGAGTCGTCGCTGTTCGCATCGTCAACGCTCACCGTTATATCATAGTTCTGGGTCCCGTCAACGATCCCGTCGTCCACGCCAGTGACCGTCACCGTCTGCGCCGTATCGAAGTTCGCCGGGGTAAAGGTCAGTGTCGAAACGTCAACGGTCCCCTCACCGGTGTCGCCAGAGGTCACCGTAAGCACAACGTTCGTCAAAGGCTGAACGTCCAGCACAACCGTGAAATCGTCAGTGGTGCCCGTCTCCGAGGTCGCCGTCGAACCGCCGCTCTCAACTATCGTGAAGCCCGGGGCATCGTCGTCCGCATTGTCCACCGATACCGTTTGGTCAGCCAACGGGTCGAAGGAGTCGTCGCTGTTCGCATCGTCAACGCTCACCGTTATATCGTAGTTCTGGGTCCCGTCAACGATCCCGTCGTCCACGCCAGTGACCGTCACCGTCTGCGCCGTATCGAAGTTCGCCGGGGTAAAGGTCAGTGTCGAAACGTCAACGGTCCCCTCGCCCGTATCGCCAGAGGTCACCGTAAGCACAACGTTCGTCAAAGGCTGAACGTCCAGCACAACCGTGAAATCGTCAGTGGTGCCCGTCTCCGAGGTCGCCGTCGAACCGCCGCTCTCAACTATCGTGAAGCCCGGGGCATCGTCGTCCGCATTGTCCACCGATACCGTTTGGTCCGCCAACGGGTCGAAGGAGTCGTCGCTGTTCGCATCGTCAACGCTCACCGTTATATCATAGTTCTGGGTCCCGTCAACGATCCCGTCGTCCACGCCAGTGACCGTCACCGTCTGCGCCGTATCGAAGTTCGCCGGGGTAAAGGTCAGTGTCGAAACGTCAACGGTCCCCTCACCGGTGTCGCCAGAGGTCACCGTAAGCACAACGTTCGTCAAAGGCTGAACGTCCAGCACAACCGTGAAATCGTCAGTGGTGCCCGTCTCCGAGGTCGCCGTCGAACCGCCGCTCTCAACTATCGTGAAGCCCGGGGCATCGTCGTCCGCATTGTCCACCGATACCGTTTGGTCAGCCAACGGGTCGAAGGAGTCGTCGCTGTTCGCATCGTCAACGCTCACCGTTATATCATAGTTCTGGGTCCCGTCAACGATCCCGTCGTCCACGCCAGTGACCGTCACCGTCTGCGCCGTATCGAAGTTCGCCGGGGTAAAGGTCAGTGTCGAAACGTCAACGGTCCCCTCACCGGTGTCGCCAGAGGTCACCGTAAGCACAACGTTCGTCAAAGGCTGAACGTCCAGCACAACCGTGAAATCGTCAGTGGTGCCCGTCTCCGAGGTCGCCGTCGAACCGCCGCTCTCAACTATCGTGAAGCCCGGGGCATCGTCGTCCGCATTGTCCACCGATACCGTTTGGTCCGCCAACGGGTCGAAGGAGTCGTCGCTGTTCGCATCGTCAACGCTCACCGTTATATCATAGTTCTGGGTCCCGTCAACGATCCCGTCGTCCACGCCAGTGACCGTCACCGTCTGCGCCGTATCGAAGTTCGCCGGGGTAAAGGTCAGTGTCGAAACGTCAACGGTCCCCTCGCCCGTATCGCCAGAGGTCACCGTAAGCACAACGTTCGTCAAAGGCTGAACGTCCAGCACAACCGTAAAATCGTCAGTGGTGCCCGTCTCCGAGGTCGCCGTCGAACCGCCGCTCTCAACTATCGTGAAGCCCGGGGCATCGTCGTCCGCATTGTCCACCGATACCGTTTGGTCAGCCAACGGGTCGAAGGAGTCGTCGCTGTTCGCATCGTCAACGCTCACCGTTATATCGTAGTTCTGGGTCCCGTCAACGATCCCGTCGTCCACGCCAGTGACCGTCACCGTCTGCGCCGTATCGAAGTTCGCCGGGGTAAAGGTCAGTGTCGAAACGTCAACGGTCCCCTCGCCCGTATCGCCAGAGGTCACCGTAAGCACAACGTTCGTCAAAGGCTGAACGTCCAGCACAACCGTGAAATCGTCAGTGGTGCCCGTCTCCGAGGTCGCCGTCGAACCGCCGCTCTCAACTATCGTGAAGCCCGGGGCATCGTCGTCCGCATTGTCCACCGATACCGTTTGGTCCGCCAACGGGTCGAAGGAGTCGTCGCTGTTCGCATCGTCAACGCTCACCGTTATATCATAGTTCTGGGTCCCGTCAACGATCCCGTCGTCCACGCCAGTGACCGTCACCGTCTGCGCCGTATCGAAGTTCGCCGGGGTAAAGGTCAGTGTCGAAACGTCAACGGTCCCCTCGCCCGTATCGCCAGAGGTCACCGTAAGCACAACGTTCGTCAAAGGCTGAACGTCCAGCACAACCGTAAAATCGTCAGTGGTGCCCGTCTCCGAGGTCGCCGTCGAACCGCCGCTCTCAACTATCGTGAAGCCCGGGGCATCGTCGTCCGCATTGTCCACCGATACCGTTTGGTCAGCCAACGGGTCGAAGGAGTCGTCGCTGTTCGCATCGTCAACGCTCACCGTTATATCATAGTTCTGGGTCCCGTCAACGATCCCGTCGTCCACGCCAGTGACCGTCACCGTCTGCGCCGTATCGAAGTTCGCCGGGGTAAAGGTCAGTGTCGAAACGTCAACGGTCCCCTCACCGGTGTCGCCAGAGGTCACCGTAAGCACAACGTTCGTCAAAGGCTGAACGTCCAGCACAACCGTGAAATCGTCAGTGGTGCCCGTCTCCGAGGTCGCCGTCGAACCGCCGCTCTCAACTATCGTGAAGCCGGCTACTTCGTCATCGGCATTGTCCACCGATACGGTCTGCGGGAGCACTCCGGCATAGGCGGCATCACTGCTGCCCACATTCACGCTGATTGTTATGTCATAGTTCTGGGTCCCGTCCACAAAAGCATCGTCTATGCCAGTGACCGTCACCGCCTGTGGGGTGTCCCAGTCCGCATTGGTGAAGGTCAGCTGGGTCAAATCAACGGTACCCTCCCCCGTGTCGTCCGACACAACGTCAAGGACAACATCGGTCGCAGGCTGAACGTCCAGCACAACCGTGAAGTCGTCCGTGGTCCCCGTCTCAGAGGTCGCCGTCGAACCGCCGCTCTCAACTATCGTGAAGTTTTGCCCAAATCCAAAATTCCATGTAAAAAAGGTAAGTGCTATAAACAGAATAGTCCTATATCCATAGCTGGAAAACTGTTCTTTTGAGGTTTTTTTCATGAAGGGCAACATTACCTGTTCAAATAAATTTGAATATCGTTTTTATTCCATTTGGGTTGGTGATTTGGGAAGAACCAATATTACTAAAAATTAAAGGAACCCCACAACTTAACAGATTAAATCTACGTTTCTTGGGTGAAATGCCCAGAAGGTCGGAAAAATCCTATTTAAAGCGCTGCTGATGAAGTTTCCGTTCCAGGGGCAATCTTTCTGACCAATCCCTGAAGTACTTTTCCAGGTCCAACTTCAACAAAGGATTTTCCTCCATCCTTAACCATTTGCTGAACACTTTGTGTCCATTTTACCGGAGCGGTCAATTGTGAAATTAGATTGGTTTTTATCTCATCGGCTTTTGTAACAGCAGTGGTTGGCACATTTTGATAAATAGGACAGCTTGGTTCACTGAAATTTGTGGCTTCAATGGCCGCGGCCAATTCTTCTCTTGCAGGTTCCATTAGAGGGGAATGGAAAGCTCCACCAACAGGAAGCAACAATGCTCTTCTTGCTCCTGCTTCTTTCATTTTTTCACAAGCACTATTTACCGACTCTACTTCACCTGAAATCACTAACTGTCCTGGACAGTTATAGTTTGCCGGCACTACAATTCCCTCAGTTTCACCGCATATCTTTTCAACAACCTCATCATCCAACCCTAAAACGGCTGCCATGGTACTTGATTGCAGTTCACAAGCTTTCTGCATGGCCAAAGCACGTTGGGAGACCAATTTTAATCCGTCTTCAAAATTTAAAGTACCATTGGCCACCAAAGCGGAAAACTCGCCCAAAGAGTGACCAGCAACCATATCCGGTTTAAAATTATCTCCAAGAGCCTTGCTTAAAATGACCGAATGCAAAAAAATTGCAGGTTGAGTAACCTTGGTCTGTTTTAAATCCTCAGTAGTTCCCTCAAACATAATATCCGTAATGGAAAACCCTAAAATATCATTGGCTTTTTCAAATAATTCTTGGGCCAAGGCATGGTTTTCATAAAGATCGAGTCCCATACCTACAAATTGGGCTCCTTGCCCAGGAAAAATATATGCGTTCATCAGTTTAGGTTTTAGTGCTGCAAAAATAGGGATATTTTATATTGCCGGTTTATTTAAACCAACTGGAATAGGTTACATAGTTATTGGCAATGCGGTCAATCTCACCAGAACTTAATTCAGGGCTTATATCTTTTATTTTCTTGGCAGGCATTCCCGCATAAATGCTACCTGCTTCAACATGGGTACCTTGGGTAACTACAGCACCTGCTGCTATTATGGAATTGCTTTCCACAACACAATCGTCCATAATAATACTGCCCATACCAATAAGCACATTATCCTTTACCGTACAACCATGCACAATGGCATTATGGCCTATGGAAACATTATTGCCAATTGTAGTTGGCGATTTTTGATAGGTACAATGGATAATGGCACCATCTTGCACATTGACCTTGTCCCCCATTTTAATGAAATGTACATCTCCACGAATTACGGCATTGAACCATACACTGCACTGATTTCCCATTGATACTTCACCAACAATCGTTGCATTTTCAGCGATAAAGCAATCTTCACCAATTTCTGGGGATTTTCCTCTTACTGGTTTAATAATCATTTGTGATTCTTGTATTTATTTAAAATAGGATAACAATGTAGCTTTCTTGGATGCTGAGACGGATAGTTCCTTACCATTGGAAAGTACCACACTCCCCCCTTTTCCTTTTTTATATTTTACAACCTCGCCCACGTTCACTAAATACGATTTGTGGATTCTGGCAAAAGCGTAATTTGACAGGGCATCTTCAAAATACTTTAAGGTTTTGCTTACCACAATTCTTTTGTTTTCCAGATAAATTTCCGTGTAATTGTCGTCGGCCTTGCAAAAATAAATATCACTTACATCCAATACCTGAAAGCCGTCTTGCTGGGGTAAAGTAATCTTCCCTTCAGTTTTAATGGTTTTAGCTTCCAAAACCTGTCCTTCCAGGGCATTTTCTTTTTCTTTTATCTCTTTTACGTAATCCACGGCCTTGATCAATTCATCAATATTAATGGGTTTCATCAAGTAATAGGCCGCATGGTTGTTCAAGGCATCCATGGCATATTGATTATAGGCTGTAACAAAAACAGTTTCAAAAGTACGATCGGGAACCTTATCCAATAGGTCAAATGCATTCCCAAAAGGCATTTCCACATCCAAAAAAACCAAATCTGGTTGCTGTTTCTGAACCAACTCCAATCCTTCAGTAATATTGGAAGCTTCCCCCAACAGTTTGACCCCATTGCAATACTTGGCCAAATAGTTACGGAGTATTTCCCTGCTATTTGCCTCATCTTCCACTATGATAGCGCGTAATTCCATTAATCTTTTTTGAGTTTTAGGGATACCTTGGTCCCTGTTTGGTCATCGTACAAATCTGAAATGGAAACGTCTACCTTATTTTTATACATGTCATTCAAGATTTGAATACGTTTTTTGATGTTCCCCATTCCTTTTGATTTTTGTTTCTTTTGATTTGCAGTTTTTAGTTCTGCGGATTTCTTTCTTCCCACACCATTATCTTCAATGTTGATCTCCAATGTTTCCAAATCAATCTGATCTATTTTTATCTTCAGGAAGCCTTTTTCCTCTTTATATCGTAAACCGTGCCAAATGGCATTTTCAATATAGGGCTGAAGCAACATGGGCGGAATCTCAAAAGCTTCTATGTCAATTTTGTCATTTATATCTATTTCAAAATCGAACTTATCCGAAAAGCGGGAGTGTTCCAATTTCACATAGAGTTCCAAAAGTTCCAATTCCTTGGAAAGCGGAATGAAATCCTCTTCTGAATTTTCCAACACACTGCGCATTAAAACTGAAAAATCGCTCAAAAATCGGTTTGCGCTGCGTTCGTCACTCTTCGCAATATAATTATTGACGGAATTAAGAGCGTTGAAAATAAAATGCGGGTTCATTTGGGTGCGCAATGATTTTAAGGCCAAAAGATTGTTGGCCAACTTTTGTTGCTTGCCACTCCGATAATATAGGAAAGTAGTCAAGGCCATCAACACAATTCCAAAAATCAAGGAGTAAATAATCCATTTTTGTCTTTTGCTGGTTTCTTCAAACAATTGCTGCTCTGTTACCGCTAAACTGTATTTACTTTGGTTCAATTCCCGTTCTTGTTCCAAACTGGAGATTCTATTCTGCTTAGTGGCAATCTCCCGGTTAAATCGAGCAGCTCTGGAGATTTCCTGTTCTTTCCTAACATACAGGCTATCAACCACGGCAACATAGTCTTGATACGATTCCAACGCCTTGGTGAAATCGCCTTTATATCGATATACCTCCGACAATTTCCTGGTCGCATCTTTTTGAACCACCAGGTCATCTTCATTATCAGCTTCAACAATACTGCGCTCCAAATACGGAATGGCCTCGTCCAATTTATCTTGAGCTATATAGGCGTTAGCAATTTTATAATTGATCCGTTGTGAGGTAATGGAGTCCGGTCTCCCCAAACCTTTATTTTCTGTGACAACCGATTGTACAGGTAATTGCTGCAATTCGTTCAAACTCTTTTTACGCAACTGGATTTCGTCGTCGTACCTGTTTTCATCATTATAAAAATCAGCAACTTTCTCGTTCTCTTCTATCAATCGCTCTGGGGCCACTGCCTTCGACAAATTCAAAGAGTTGTTGTAAAAGCCTTCCGCTTCTATAAAGCGGTCATCACTGGCATAGGCGTCCGCAATTTTGGAGTTTAAGTCGATGACTTTTGGGGAAATTTGATTTTTTTGGGCGATTTGAAGCCCTTCTTGATAAAAATCCAATGCTTTTTTCAAATCCTCCAATGCTCTATAACTATCCCCTAATCCTTCATAAAGTTCAATGCGCTGATAGGGCACCATATTTTTAACGGACACCAAGGGTGAAAGTGTAGATTCGGCTTTTTGAAAGTCATTGTTCAAGATATATGCCTTACCCAACAACAAGGTAGTTGCGATAGATTTTTGAGCTGCCAAAGCATCTTCAAAATTGGTTATAGCCAAATCATATTGTTTATGATAAAGATAAATTTCACCTAAGGTGGTGAATGAAGATGCCAATTCTTTTTTATTGCCACGTTTTCCCAAAAGTGTTATGGACTGGGCGATGAAATCTATACTCTTTTCAAGATCGGTCCTTTTATAAAAATCTGCAGAATCCAGCAGTTTCTGGTGATTTACAATACTTCTGGAACTTGACCGTTTTTCTTTTTTCGCGGTTCCGTAGCCCTTATATCCAGCCACTCTTACATCTATATCTTCATCAGATTTAATGCGATGTCTTACCGTTTCAAACTCTGGACTCTCCACAATAAGCATTTCCCCAACAGATGCTTCAATCTTGAACTCTCCAAAAGCATTGGTTTTGGTATATCTTCCTGAACTTGTTGAAATCTCCACTCCTGAAATTGGAGCAAAGTTCTCCTTGCCCTTTACCGTCCCTTTGATTTCAAACCTTGAACTTTTATTGTCCACTTGTGAAAATCCCGAGTAAAGCGCAATTAAAAAGAAAAATAATATGTGCCTTTTTTTAATCATTGAGATTTAAATGCTCAGGTAAACTTAATTCATCTAAAGCGTACTAAAAAATGACCTTTCATTGAATCTCTATTAAAACTTGACTCATTTGTCTACTTCACAAAACCAATTGGTCAATTCACTCATTATAACCCCTTGTTGCCTCATTCCTAATTTTTATTGAAAAAAGTTGGAAATACTTTTAGCCCATACTTTTAAAACATTGAACTATGAAATATTTTAAACATCTATTAGGAATTACATTTTTCACCATTATAACAGGAACGGCTTATGGCTGTAATTTAAAACCCGCAGAACACCGCAACACAGCTTTGGTAACAAAATCCATTATGGACAAGCCTGCCAAGCAGTATGTAAAAATCGCTCTGTTATTGGATACCAGCAATAGTATGGACGGTCTCATCAACCAGGCAAAAGCCCAACTTTGGGATATTGTAAATGAGTTTACCCATGCCAAATGTGGAAACGAGTCAAGGCCTTCCTTGCAAATAGCCCTTTACGAATATGGGAATGACAATTTATCTTCCAACCAAGGGTATATTAGACAAGTAATCAATTTTAGCAGTGATCTGGATGAGATTTCTGAAAAACTATTCTCCCTAACAACAAATGGTGGTGAGGAATATTGTGGACAGGTCATTCAAACTTCCCTAAAACAACTGGACTGGGGCAAAAATGCAGATGATCTAAAAATGATTTTCATAGCAGGAAACGAGCCTTTTACACAAGGCAAATTAAATTACAAGGATGCCACATCCAATGCACGGGAAAAGGACGTTATTGTAAATACTATTTTCTGTGGTAATTATGAGCAGGGTATCTCTACCAGTTGGAAAAATGGCGCAACCCTAACTGGTGGTGACTACATGGCCATTGATCATAACAGACAGGTGGTTCATATTGAAACACCTTATGATGATGTGATCATAAGACTCAACTCACAATTGAACAAAACCTATATTTCTTATGGTGCCTTGGGCAGGGAAAAGAAAGCAAAACAGAGTATGCAGGATAGCAATGCCCAAGAGATGGCAGCTGCTGTTGCCGTTAAAAGAACTGTGAGCAAGGGTTCCAGGCTCTATAAAAACTCTGCGTGGGATTTGGTGGACGCCATAGAAGAGGATGAAGCATTATTGGAAGAAATAGTGACCGAGGATCTTCCTACCGAACTCCAGGATAAATCAGAAAATGAGATAAAAAAATACCTTGAAGAGAAAAAGACGGAACGGGAAAAGATTCAAAAACAAATTCAGGAATTGAATAAAAAACGTGAGGCGTTCATCGCTAAAAACCAAAAAGAGGAAACTGGCGAATTGGAAAATGCGCTATTATCAGCTATAAAGGCTCAGGCTGCCAAGAAAAATTATAAGTGGGATTAACTCCTAATACAGGTTGAAAAAATTGGTCTATTCGTAAAGGATAGGCCTTTTTTAGTTATTGGCCGCAGGACAATAGCAATCGTAGCGTTTTCCTTGATCGCTCTGTCCCCAATCATACCCTAAAGTAATTTGGTGAAACCCTCCGTTATCAAAGCGAATATCCCCAGATTGATAGGAATAATTATACGAGAACATGAATTTGTCAACATTAACTCCAATTATTGGGGTAAACAGCTGTAGTCGCTGTTCTCCAAAACCTCCATTGGTCTGGAATTGGGCGCCATCAAAACTCCTACGGTACGACAAGCCCGCCCATACGGTACCAAAACTAACATCCTTGTACACTTTTGCATTAAAGTCAACCGTTTTTTCCTTCGTAAAATCCGTCAATTGAAACAGCACCGATGGCTCTATTCTTGTTTTTCTGCCAAACACATAGCCTACAGAAAATAAATATCTGCGTAAATTATCAAATTCAGCTGCCGTATAAAGATCTCGTCCACTTCCCAAAATATTCAAAACAGCGGCATGGGCATAAAACTCAAAAAGGTTGTAAGATACCCCAAGGTCCACATTAAAATAACTTGTGGTGTTCTTGGTTCCTGTTACAATTGGATCGGGTATTACAGACCTAAATTCAGTTTCATCCAAGCTGCTTAAAATTACTCCAGCACTAAGACCAAATGATATTTGGTTCAATGTCCTGAAATCCCCTGCCAATTGTAAATGATGGGCGTACGTGGCCTTAAAGCCTGTTTGGGAGTGATATCCATTGGAATCATTGAATAAAATACCTCCAACACCACTTCGGTCGCCTACTCTCATATTTACATTCAAGGTCTGCAAACTAGGTGCTTCATCAACATTGAACCATTGCTTCCTGGCCGTCAACCTAATCTTTCCTCCTTCAGCAATACCAGCCATTGAAGGATAGACCAAATAATAGTTATCAGCTAAATAATCAAAATATACAGGAATACCCTCTTGGGCCTTGGCTGTCAGCCCAAAAACAAGGGTTATGATCAATGGGGTTAAATAGCGTCTCATGCAACGATTTTGGGCTCTAGTTGAGATTTAAAGGTAATCAAACATTTAGATAACGGCTGTAGCAGTACATTATTATATATTTTGCCCCTCATTATTACTTTGGTATTTTTGCATCAAATCTGAGCTATGAAAGAATTTAATATCACAGTTGTTCCTACAAACAACGCCAAAATACTAAAATTTGAAGTCAATCATTTCTTGGTCAAGGGGAATTATGAGCTAAAAAACATCGATGAGGCTAAAAATGCACCTTTAGCGCAGCAACTGTTCTACCTTCCATTTATCAAAACAGTTTATATCTCCGGAAATTTTATTGCCCTGGAACGTTTTGATATTGTTGAATGGGAAGATGTCAAGGATGAAGTCGCCCAACAATTGGTCGAATATCTTAATGCGGGAGAACCAATAGTCAACGAAGAAGACACTAAAAAAAAGGAACCCATTACGGTTTATGCCGAAGTAACGCCAAATCCGGCCGTAATGAAGTTTGTTTCAAACAAGCGTATTGTTCCAACTTCATACGAATTCAAGAATATTGACGAGGCTAAGGATTCGCAACTTGCCCAGGAACTTTTTCATTTCCCATTTGTAAAAGAGGTGTTTTTTGATGAGAACTATGTTTCTGTATCAAAATATGATGTTGAAGATTGGGAGGGGATTACCATGCAATTGCGAGAATTCATAAGAGATTTTTTGGCAGATGGCAAGGAAGTAATCTCCCAAGAAACCATTCAGAAATCAAAAGAAACAGAGGCACAAAGTGCATCTCAAGTTCAATATGATGATACCTCTAAACAGATTATTGATATTTTGGATGAATATGTTAAACCCGCCGTTGCTAGTGATGGAGGTAATATTCTATTTCAATCGTATGAAGAGGAGAGCAAAACTGTAAACGTGATCTTACAGGGTGCGTGCAGCGGATGCCCGTCCTCAACATTTACCTTGAAAAATGGGATTGAGACCATGCTCAAGAATATGATGGGCGACAAAGTCAATGAGGTAGTGGCCATTAACGGTTAATTTCCAGTCTTTATGCTGCCCCTATGGCCAATTTTTCATAAATTGGATAAATTTAAAATCATTAACTATTATGGCAGTATTAAAAGTAATCGAGGTATTGGCCAACTCCGATGAGAGTTGGGAACAAGCCACAAAAAATGCAGTGGATCAAGCATCCAAATCTGTTAAAAACATCCGTTCCGTCTATATCAATGAACAAAGCGCTTCTGTTAAAGATGGCAAAATTGATGAGTATAGAGTGAATGTAAAGATTACCTTCGAGGTAAAATAATTAAAGGGCAACAAAAAGCGCCCTTTTCGGGCGCTTTTTTTTATGCTTAAATATTGTTATGATCAAAAGAATTACCCTTCTATCGGTTCTGTTTTCCTTGACGCAAGGATGCACACAAAAAGCGACCAAAGTGAACCACAAACACACCAACAACCTAATCCACGAAACCAGTCCTTACTTATTGCAACATGCGCATAACCCAGTAAACTGGGAAGCTTGGAAGCCAGAGGTTTTGGAACGCGCACAAAAAGAAGACAAGCCCCTGCTCATAAGCATTGGATATGCGGCCTGCCATTGGTGCCATGTTATGGAAAAGGAATGCTTTGAAGACGAAGAAGTGGCCAAAATGATGAACGAAAACTTCATCAATATTAAAATAGACAGGGAGGAAAGGCCAGATGTAGATCAAATTTATATGGATGCCATTCAGATGATGTCCGGAAATGGGGGTTGGCCCCTAAATATTGTCGCCCTACCCGATGGAAGGCCATTTTGGGGAGCTACATACGTTCCAAAGGACAATTGGGTCAAATCCCTAAAGCAGTTGACGGACCTGTACAAAAATGACAGAAATAAGATTGTGGAGTATGCCACAAATCTTTCCAACGGAATCAACGCTATCAACCTTGTAGAGAACAAAACGGATTCCGGCATTTACACTCCTGAACAATTGGATACGGCCATTGCAAACTGGTCCCAGCATTTTGACAACTATCTGGGAGGATACAAACGTGCGCCAAAGTTCATGATGCCCAACAACTGGGATTTTCTGCTTCACTATGCCACAGCCAATTCCAAACCTGAACTCTTGGAACAAGTGAACGTCACTCTAACCCGAATGGCATATGGAGGGATTTATGATCATGTAGGTGGAGGATTTTCAAGATATGCGGTCGATACCAAATGGCACGTGCCCCATTTTGAAAAAATGTTGTACGATAATGGCCCTTTGACCAGTTTATATTCCAAAGCCTATGCAGTGACCAAAAACGAACTGTACAAAAAGGTTGCGGAACAGACCATTGACTTTGTCAAAGAGGAACTTTTAGATTCCGGTGGAGGATTTTACTCTTCCTTGGATGCAGATAGCCTGGATGAGCATGGTGAGCTGGAAGAGGGTGCCTATTATGTATGGACCAAGGAGCAATTGAAACAATTATTGGGTACTGATTATGAAATCTTCAAAGATTATTACAACATCAATTCGTATGGTCTTTGGGAAGAAGGAAATTATGTGTTGATCAGGGATAAAACCGATGAAGAGATAGCTGAAAAACACAAAATATCGGTTTCTGATTTAACAGAAACATTGAACAAATCCCTAAAAACACTAAAAGAGGAAAGGGTAAAACGTTCCAAACCCAGATTGGACGACAAAATACTAACTTCCTGGAATGGACTTATGCTCAGTGGCCTTGTTGATGCGTATCGTTATTTGGGCAATGAAGAATATCTGACACTTGCCCTTGAAAATGCCAAATTCATTGAAAAAGAAATGATCAAGGATGATTACTCCTTGTTTAGAAATCATAAAAAGGGTGAAAGCAGCATCAATGCCTTTCTAGAGGATTATGCTACAGTAATAGAAGCCTATATTGGACTCTATGAGGTTACCTTTGATGAGAAATGGTTGAATCATTCCAAAAAACTTCTGGAGTATGCCAAGCAACACTTTTTGGACAAGGAATCAGGAATGTTCTTTTATACCACAGATACTGACAGTTCATTAATCAGGCGTTCCATAGAAACTATTGACAAGGAAATATCTTCATCCAATTCCATTATGGCCAAAAACCTATTAAAGCTACACAAGCTCTTTCCAGATGATGGTTATGGGGATATGGCCAAGCAAATGCTGAAAAATGTGCAAGATGACTTTACCGAAAGTGCACAGGGTTATGCCAACTGGATGAATCTAATTCTTTTTGAGAACCGCAATTTTTACGAAATAGCGGTAGTTGGCGACAACTATATGGAAATTGGCAAGGAGATTAGCCATAGCTATATACCCAACAGTATTTTGGTAGGCTCTAAAAGAGAAGGTAATCTTGATTTATTAAAAAGCAGATTCAATGAAGGACAAACCTTGGTCTACGTTTGTATTGAGGGTACCTGCAAACTCCCAGTAACCTCTGCTAGTGATGCCGTTGAGCAACTGAGGGACTAAATAACAGTCTTGTAAACAAAAGCAACTTAATTTTGTCTTGTTTTTGACAGAAATGATATGGAAGAACTTCATGATTTTGAGAAACATTTAGAAAATGCCATAGATTGGTTTTGGAATTTCATGCCCAATCTTATTCTGGCAGTTGTCATCTTTTTTGTTGGATTATGGATTGTCCGGTTCATCAATAAAATGGTCCATCGTTTTTTTGAGCGTAAGGATTATGATGAAACATTGGAAAGCTTTCTTCAAAGTTTTATCAGTATTGCCCTTAAAGTGCTTTTGTTTGTTGTGGTAATAACCCAACTGGGCGTAAAATCATCGTCATTGGTCGCCATGGTCGGGGCCGCAGGTTTGGCCATTGGTCTGGCATTGCAAGGTTCGTTGGCCAACTTTGCGGGAGGAGTGCTCATTCTGATTTTTAAGCCATTTAAGGTCGGTGATTGGATTTCCGCCCAAGGTGTGGAAGGTTCAGTCAAACAGATCAGTATTTTCAGCACCAAATTGAACACTTTTGGCAATCAAGTGGCCATAATTCCCAACGGACAACTTTCCAACGGCAGCATTATAAACTATAACCAAGAGGATACCCGTAGAGATAAATTTGATGTAGGCATTGGATATGGTTCCAATATAAAAAAGGCGAAAGAGATTTTACTGCAGATTTGCGTGGATAATCCTGATATACTTAAAGAACCCGCTCCTGAAGTTTATGTGGGCGAATTGGGAGACAGTTCCGTAAATCTCACCTTACGCTTTTGGGCAAAAAATGAGCTGTTTTGGCCTGCGCATTTTTATGTTATTGAAGAAACCAAATCACGTTTTGATGAAGCTGGAATTGAGATTCCGTTCCCTCAACGTGTCATGCACCAGCCCAACTAGTTTTTCTTTTTGGTCTGAAGCACAAAATCCTTCAAATAATAGGGCTCAAAATAGGCCACATCCTCAAATGCACCTTCTTGAAACTTCTTGAAAGCAATTTGCGCCATTTCTTTGGCAGAAGGAACAATAGTCGTGTCGAAATGTATGTTGGGATGGTTTAAAACTTCTTTGCACTTTTCAGCTCCACTACCCACCAAATGTACTTTTGAGGCGCTCAAAAATTCACTAAAAGAATCCCCATCAATTATTTCTGCTCTGGTTTCCCTTATTTCTTTAAACTGATAATCAAAAACAGCGGAGTAGACTTCCATACGGCGGGCATCCAAAACAGGAATAACCATATCTCCTTCCAAAGCTTGGACCTGACAAGCCATACTTTGCAAAGTTGGAACAGAAATCAAAGGCAAATCCAAAGAAAAACAGAGTCCCTTAGCTGCCGAAACGCCTATCCTCAGTCCTGTATAAGACCCTGGCCCCTTACTTACCGCAATAGCATCCAAATCTAAAAATGACAAAGAAGCCTCTTCCAAGGCTTCTTTTATAAAAACGTGTAGTTGTTCTGAATGCGAATAATTGGCTGCATTGTTCTCTCTTACACAAACAATGTCATTACCGTTTGAAATGCTTACGGAACAATTTGTCGTAGCTGTTTCTAAATTAAGTATTCTGGCCATAGCGGCCACAAAGATACTAGTTTAAAGAAATGGGAATGCCAAAATAGAACTCCAATATCTTCAACCTGAAAATATAATCGTACTTGGTACGGATCACATCCGCTTCAGCATTATCCACCCTTGATTGTGCCTGACTAAAGTCAAAGGCATTCATCAACCCAACATCAAAACGTTCTTTGGCATAATTATAGGCCAACCTTCTTGCTTCTTCAGTTTTCACGGCAGCTTCATAGGCCTTATAAAAGGTAGTCACATCCACATAAGCTTGTTGAATATTGGTCTCCAAATCCAACTTATCTTGCTCAAATTGCAGTTTGGCCTTCTCCAAATCAATTTTAGAACGTTTTACATTATTACGGGTACTCCACCCATTGAATATAGGAACGTTCAATTGTGCTCCATAAGAAATTCCATCAAATATCCATAGTTGGTCTATAAACCCAGGGGTAAAACTACCACCACTCCCATCTGGAATCGGTTGGGTTGCATCAGAATATCTAGCTCCATATTGAAAAAACCCTGATAATGTTGGATAATTTGCACCTTTGGCAATCTCCAAATCTTTTTTGGCCAGTTCCACAGTTGATTCTGAAAACTTAATGTCATTCCTAAACGTCAACGCTTTGTCAAAAATCACCTTAGCGGAATTCTTCAAAATATCAGATGGTGGAACATCAAATTCTTCATCGGCAATATCAAAATTTTCGTAATCCGTAATCTGTAACAATTGTGCCAAATTTACACGGGCAATAAGTACAAGGCTCTCACCATTTACCACCTGTTGTTCTTGATTGGCAGCAGTGGCTTCAATTTCCAACAAATCACCGCGTGGTGATACGCCAGACTCTACCAACTCTGTGGTTCGTTTTAAGTCTTGTTCGGTAACGGCCAACTGTGCTTTAAATGTTTTCAATTGTTCTTTATTGGAAAGTACCTGAAGATAGGCATTGGCCACACTCAAGCGAATATCATCCTTTAGATCATCTAATCTATATTGGTTAGAAATGGCATTTAGTTTGGCTCTTTGCAACTGTTTCATGTTACGCAATCCATTAAAGATATTGACATTCGAGCTGAAACCTCCATTTGTATTAAATGTGGACTGATTTCCAGTTACTGGTATATTTGAAGTACTCACAATGGTAAAACCTACATTTTTGGAGGCAGTTGCAGATGCATTCAAGTTAGGCAGCATATTTCCCAACGCATCTGACTTATCAATCTTGGCATTCTCCAAATCCAGCTCAAATTGCTCAATGGTCAAATTGTTGTCAACAGCATAGGTGACACATTCTTGAAGCGTCCATTTTTTCATTTGTGCGTTGGTGATGAACGTGGCACAAATAATCATGAATAAAGTGACTCTTAATTTCATTCGTTTTTTGATTTTTGGTTTTATTGGATTAGGCGTCTTCATCAGAATTCTCCTCATCTAGCCCTTTTTTGATTGGTTCGGTTTTGTTCCATTGCTTTACTTCATCCGCTTCTTCCAATCCGGAAACAATCTCAACGTTTATGCCATCAGAGATTCCAATCTCAATATCACGACGTTCAAATTGTTGTTCCCCAGTTGAAACTTCCACATAAGGTTTGTCGGTTTCCTTATCAAATTGTAGCAATGCCTCCGGTATAACCAGAATACTATCTTTTTTCTCAAGGGTCAAAGAAGCGTTTGCGCTATATCCCGCACGAATGAGAAAATCATCTTCGATGGCAACATCTCCTTCAATCTTAAATTGAACAGCTCCAGACTCCTCAATTCCCTTTGGTGCAATAAACTTTAGATTTGCGTCAAATTCCTTGTCCTCTATGGCACCAAGACTAATTTTTAAAGGCATCCCAAGCTCCAATTTACCAACCTCACCTTCATCAACCTTCCCCTCAAAAATCATTTTACCCAAGTCTGCGATTGAAGCAATAGTGGTTCCATCGTTAAAATTGTTACTTTGAATTACTTGGTCACCTTCCTCTACTGGAATTTCCAAAATAGTTCCCGTCACCGTAGCCCTTATGTTTGTATTGGCACTTGAAGAACCACCTGCAGAGCCTCTTCTAATGATCTGATAATCCGCCCTGGAGTTTTTCAATTCCTGCTGGGCTTGATCATACGTCAACTGTTGATTGTTAAAATCTTGGCTTGAAATGACTCCTTTTTCGAATAAGGCCTTGTTTCTGTCATATTCTATTTTGGCATTGTTCAATGCCAATTCTGCATTTCTGACCCTACCCGCTGCTTGGTTCAACGATTGCTCATTGGGAACCACTTTTATTACAGCAATCAAATCTCCGGCTTTGACCTGGACTCCTTCTTCCAAATAAATCTTATCAATAATCCCTGAAATTTGGGGCTTTATTTCTATTTCGTCCTCTGGAATTACCTTACCAGTGGCAACTGTTTTCTTTTCAATACTAGAAATGAAAGGTTTATGGGTTTCATATTCTATGGTTGATTTGCTATTGGACTTTATAAAAAAAGTTGCCGCCCATAAAGCACCCAAAACAAGTACTGCAAGTCCTACCCATTTTAAAATTTTCTTCATTTTCCTGATTATTTAGTTTTATCTATTTTTTTATTCTTCTCTTAATGCGTCAATTGGTCTAATGCTCACGGCCCTCTGCGCTGGAATCAACCCAATTAATATTCCTAAAATCAGCATGAGCGCGAAAGCCCCCAACACCAAAGGAATAGGTACTGTTGGGTTTGTATAGGGAAAATCAATTCCCTGTGTTGCATTATTTACAATATTCAGTGTCAAAGCGCCCAATATGATTCCCATGACACCAGCAATCAGCGTAAGGAACAAGCACTCGAGTATAATCAAGGTCCTTACCTCACCAGGCGTAGCTCCCAAAGCTCTTCTTACTCCCAGTTCTTTGGTACGTTCTTTTACCGAAATCAACAAAATAGCCCCAATACCAATTATACCTGCCAAAATTGTGGCAATGCCCACGATCAACGAGATAAATGTCAATCCTTTTGAAAAACCCATTATTTTGCTGAACACTTCACCTAGGTTAAAAGTCCCAAAAGCACGTTCGTCTGTTGGGTCCACCCTATGGATGCTCTTGAGAACAGCTTTAACATCTTCTTCTACCTGTATTACATCCGCATCGTCATAAGCTGCCATTGAAAACCATCCCACTTGATCTCCCGAATTGTACAATCTTCTATAGGTGGTGAAAGGAATATAAATATCGCTATCAGAGTCAAACGGAGCATTTTGTACAAACTTGTGCACACCAACTACTTGAAAATAAATACCATCTATACGGATGTATCCCCCAACAGGGTCCTCATCCTCTTCAAACAGCTCTTGTTGGGTCCGTTCACCAATAACACATACTTTTCTGGCCTGCTCAATATCATCATCATTCACAAATCTTCCGCCATCGTATATTTTTTTGGTAGCAATCTTGGTAAACACCGGAAAATCACCATAAACAGGATAACTCCCCGATTTAGAACCTCTTACAATTGAAGCAGGTGCCGAGCCAAAAGTTCCTTTTACATTTCTTGGTGCGACATATTGAAGGTCAGGGATGCGATTCTGCAATACTGTTGCATCACCCAATTTTAGTTGCAATTGACGACCTGTTTTAAAACCATCATATGGTTTGCTAGTGCTTTGGGCCCATGCAAAAAGACTGTTCATCGCCACTGTTTCAAACGATTTTTCAAAGCCGTTGTCCATTCCTTTGGCTGCACCTGACATGGCGATATAGACAAAAATCCCCCATAGCACCCCAATAATGGTAATAATGGTACGTATCTTATTCTTTCGAATAGATCCGAATATTTCTTGCCACGTATTTCTATCAAATAAAAGTTTCATCTTATTCGTCTCTTAGTGCCACTATTGGTTTGATCTTTGCTGCTCTTCTAGCAGGAATATAGCCAGCCAAAGCACCAAAAAGAATAAGGAATATGGTTGCTATGATTGCTACGGTCGTATTTATGTATGGATTTTTGATAAAGAAATCTTCCAACTTTGTGCCAATAGAATTCAAGACCGCTAGGCCAATCAACATTCCCAAATAGCCAAAAATTGTGGTAATGAATACAGATTCAATCAAAATTGAACTAATTACGGCTTTAGGTGTTGCCCCCATCGCTTTTCTAATACCGATTTCCTTGGTACGCTCCTTGACCACAAACACCATAATGTTACTGATTCCGATAATACCCGCAATTAGGGTACCCAATGCAAAAACAGAGGCTATATATGCCAAAATATTGGCGAATTGCTGGTTCTGCTTTAATTGATCCGCAACATTTCTGATAAACAAACCATTGGGGTCTTGAGGACTGATGTATTTTTTATCCCTTAAAAATTTATCCAGACTGGTTTGGAACGCCATCGCACCGGCATATCCAATCTCAGGTTTGAAACCTAGGATGATTTGATCGATCTTATCGGTATTTTTTTCAATAAGTTGTCTTGTGGTATACGGAATATAGATATAGCGCTCTTCATTATCCCCGCCATCATCTTGGAAAACCCCTATTACCTTAAAAACACTTCCCCCTATATCGATATACTTATCAATGGCGTTTTTTGTACCGAACAAATCCTGCTCTACCAAACGTCCAATGACAGCGTATTTTGTTTTGTCTTCTATGTCCCTTTCATTGAGGTAACGACCTTTCATCATGATCGTTTTTTCATTGAACTGGTGACCTGGACCTACTGCTCTTGTATTGTAATTGTTGGATTCTTCCTTATACTTGGTCAAAGCGGAACGTGATATTCTTGGGGTAACATATTCCAAGAACATGGCAAAGTTCTTTTTGATATCCTCTAGATCAGAATTGTCAAATTCAATTCGCCTATTGGATTTATAGCCTTTGTATGGCATAGACGTCCTGCCTGCAAAAAGAAAGAAGGTATTGGTGGCATCATCGTTGAAAAACTCCTCAAAAGTGTTTCGGAGTCCATTGGTCAGCCCAACCAAAGAGACAAAAATAAGAATCCCCAATGCCACTGTAAAGCCAGCTAGAAAAGTACGGAGCTTATTTTTTTTAATGGACAAGAATATTTCTTGCCATGTGTCTCTATTGAACATATTCAGATGCTCTTACTTGTTTTACTTTTTTGTCCTCAACGATCACACCATCTCTAAGGTGCACAATGCGCTTGCACATATGTGCAATATCTTCCTCATGTGTTACAACCAAAATGGTATTTCCTTCGTCATTAATTTTTTGAATCAAATCCATCACTTCATAAGAAGTGGTACTGTCCAAAGCTCCGGTAGGCTCATCCGCCAAAAGCACTTTGGGTTCAGCTGCCATGGCCCTAGCTATGGCAACACGCTGTTTCTGCCCACCAGAAAGCTCATTGGGCAAATGTGTGGCCCATTCCTTCAAACCAACTTTTTCCAAATAACTCAATGCCTTTTCCTGTCTTTCCTTCCTGGATACTTTTTGATAGTATAGTGGAAGTGCAACATTTTCCATTGCATTTTTGTAGTTGATCAAATTGAACGATTGAAAGACAAATCCCAAAAATTTGTTTCTGTATTGCGCCGCTTTTGTCTCGCTCAAGTTTTTGATAGGAACTCCATCCAGCGTATACTCTCCGGAGTCTGCCTCATCCAACATCCCCAAAATATTAAGTAAGGTGGATTTTCCCGATCCGGAAGACCCCATAATGGCAATAAGCTCTCCTTCTTCTGCCGTAAAATTGATGCCCTTTAAAACATGCAGGGAATTACTCCCCATTTTATAGGATTTGTGAAGATCTTTGATTTCAATCATAGTTGGTGATGTTAGCTATGTGATGATTTAACTCTTGTAATAGGACTTACAAGTTGTTAAAATGTTACAAGATTTATTGAAATATTTTGTTAAATGATCAATTGATGTTTTCCTCTTCTTCAATGGCATTCCAAACTTTGATCTTATCATCAGCATTTAGACCCGATTTTACTTCCACAAAAATGCCATCGCTAACACCCAATTCCACATCTTTACGTTCAAAATCCTGCTCTGAGGTTTCTATTTCAACAAAAGGTTTTTTTGTTGCATCATCAAACTGCACCAAGGCTTCTTTTAAGGCCAAAACACTGTCGGCCCTTGCCAAAATAATTGAGGCATTTGCACTAAGGCCCGCTCTGATGAAAACTGTATCTTGTTTTTTAAGCGTCCCCTTTATCTCAAATTGGATAGCTCCATTTTCTTCTTTTCCTTTTGGTGCGATATAATCCAAAACCGCATCAAAAACTTGGTTTTCAATTGCTCCAACGGTAATCTCAAGTGGCAGATCTTCTTTGATCTTTCCTACTTCCGACTCATCCACCTTGCCTTCAAAAATCATTTTTTCCACATCGGCAATAGCCGCAATGGTAGTTCCTTCATTAAAGTTATTGCTTTCTATAACCTGATTTCCGACCTCCACTGGAACCTCCAATACCATTCCGCTTACTGTTGAGCGTATCAAGGTATTGGCCGCATTTCTGAAGCCACTTGTTGTTCCTGTTTTGACGATATCAAAACGTTTATTTGCCGCTCTGTAGGATTGCTTTGCTTGATCAAAGGCCACTTGGGCACGGTCCAAATCCGCTTGGGAAATCACCCCTTTATTAAAAAGGGACAATTGACGGTCATAGTTTCTTTTTTGGTCATCCAAATTGATTTTGGACTCATCAATGGCATTTCTGGCGTCATTTAACGCATTTAGATTAGGCACCACTTTTATTTTGGCCAACAAATCCCCAGATTGTACATAATCTCCTCCTTCCACATAAATTTCTTCGATTACACCAGAAATGTTGGGTTTGATCAACACTTCTTCCAAAGGAAGAATACTTCCCGTTGCCACTGCCTTTTTCACAATGGTCTGCTTGGAAGGTTTTTCCGTTTCATAAACAATGGGGTCTTCAGAATTCTTTTGGTATAGATAGTACATGGAGCCACCGAATACTATTACGATGAGCAACAGGATGATAATGGTTACGGACTTTTTCATTTTATTTTATCTAATTGTTTTGATTGATATGTATTTTTATTTTATTCGGTTCTTAAAGCTTCAATGGGCCGTACTTTAATGGCGCTATTGGCCGGAATAAATCCTGCAAGCAGCCCAGACACCATCAATATCATCAGTGCCCCACCTACCACGCCAACGCTTACACTAGGGTTCAAAAACATGTCCACAGGCCCCACACTATCCAACAAGGAATTGATACCATAAATGACCAGGGAGCCAAAAATGATTCCGGTCATTCCAGAAATAATGGTCAAGAAAATGGATTCCATCAGAATCTGTTTTTTAATGGACCAAGGTTGTTCTCCCAATGCTCTTCGTATTCCTATTTCCTTGGTACGCTCCTTTACCACAATAAGCATGATATTACTTACCCCAATAATTCCGGACAACAATACCATAATACCCACAATGTATGCTACGCCTTTTAATGCCCCGAATAGGCTTTCCACCCGGTTATATTGCTCATAGAGATCAAAATATCCAATGGCACGTTTGTCCTCAGGGTGCACCTTGTGCCTTTGGCGCATTACATCAATAATGTTTTCCTTAAGTTGTGATATGGAACTACCATCATGGGCAGTTATCGCCATCCAACCCACATCTTCACCTCTATTAAAGGCCTGTGAAAAAGAGGTAAACGGGACATAAATTTCCTTTTGGGCTTCTTCCCCACCATCGCTATTGTTCTTTTTGTAGGTTCCAATCACCAAAAAGTTAACGCCCTGTATTTTAATGTAGGTTCCCAAAGCTTCTTCCCCTTTTTCATAGAGGTCATTTTTAATGCCCTGCCCTATAATTGCCACTTTTCTTTTTTCGCGAATGTCATTGTAGTTTATAAATCGACCTGAAGTGACAGACATAGGGTCTTGATTGATAATTTCCGGGTAATCCCCATATACATTGTATGCACCGGTTCTAATGCCCCTTACCACATTTCCAGCTCCTCTAAATCCGCCCAATTGATTTCTTGGAGAGACAAACCGAAGGTTGGGCACATTATCCCAAATGGCCTGAATATCGCTTACTTTAAATTCAAAGCTCCTATCTTTTGGCAGTCCTTCATAGGGTTTGGTAGTTCTTCGGGTCCACATGAACATGGTGTTGGTGGCTATATCACCAAAATCCTTTTTAATCCCATTTTCAAAACCTTTCCCTGCTGCCAAGAGCACAATCAAAATAAATATGCCCCAACAAACACCAAAAGCGGTAAGGATGGTTCGGCCCACATTACTGGTAAGGACTTCTAAAATTTCTCGCCATCTATCCTTGCTAAACATCGCTATTAGTATTTAACATTTGTCTTTTATTCATCTCGTAAAGATTCAATTACCTGGACTTTGGCCGCCCGCCACGCTGGCACAAAACCAGCTAGGGTTCCGGCCAAAATCAAGACCAAAACGGTCGTGAACGCTACCTGAAAACTCACTGAAGGGTTTAGAACATAATCAACTTCTATATTGGGACCGACAAGTTCCAACAATCCCATACTGAAAATGAGTCCCGAAAAACCAGAGATTGCGGTAACAAAAATGGATTCATGCAAAATCATCCCCACTATGGACCAAGGTTTGGCGCCCAAAGCTTTTCTGATTCCTATTTCACGTGTACGCTCCTTAACCACAATGAGCATTATATTGCTTACACTAACAACCCCGGCAATTATAGTACAGACTCCAACAAACCAAAAGAACAACTTCATATTTCCTGTTATACCATAATATCTTTTGGCTTCTTCCATGGCACTCCAAACCTCCATAGCTCCATTATCATCTGGCGCCACCGTATGCGCCTGTTGAAGATAAGACCTTAAGTCATTTTTGAATTTTACAGCTTGAGCAACGGCCTGCTCAAAGTTTTCGACCTCAGGAAGGGTATATGACAAGCTATTCAACCTATCCCCACCATTAAAAACCCTTTGAGCAGTAGTAATGGGAATATATATGCGTTCTTCCTCTCTATCTTCCATTTCCTTGAAAACCCCAACTATTTTAAAGGGTATTCCGGAAATATCTATAAATTCGCCTATTGGCGATTCCACTTCATTGAAGACATCTTTTTTGATTTTATTTCCAATAATGGCCACCTTGCCTGTAGCGTTTTCGTCTTGAATGTTTATAAAACGTCCCTGCATCATTTTAGGCCCCTCTATAAACTGAAACTCCGCACCTACTCCTTGAATACTATAAACCAGTGCCTCTTTACCATAGTTAACGGTAACACCTCTCACAAATATTCGGGGAGATTCATATTCAACGGTTTCCCGGAACATGGAACTGGCCGTTTCAAAATTTCCATTGTTAAACTGGATACGCCTTCCGGGATTCAGTCCCTTAAATTCTTTTGAAGTAACCCCAGGCCATGCCCAAACACTGGTAGTGGCATCTTGTTTGAACTCGTGTTCAATACCATTTTGCATTCCCTGCCCAAAACCCAATAAAATAACAAGAATAAAAATACCGGAGGCCACGGATAGCCCGGTCAAGAAAGTGCGTAATTTGTTCTTCCGTATGGTGTCAAATATTTCTTGCCACCTTTCAATGTCGAACATAGTGGTTGGTGTTTGATGATTGATGAAATACGCAAGCGTACCCTAATATGACAAAAGTCGTACCAGATTGTTACACTTTATCGTTAAAAAAAATGTTAAAATTTAAGAAATGCCTTTAACCTCGCATTTTTTTATAGACAAAATAAAACAGTCCACCAACCAAAATATAAGGTATAGCCATTAAATAAACAATCCCGTTGTTTATTCCCTCAGCGGTTTTTCCATCGGCTTCACTCTCCACAACGGCTCTACACATAGCACATTGGGCCTCGGTAATTTGTGGAAGCATAAAGAAAATAATTAGGAGCAAGAACAGTTTTATCTTCACTTTCTTTGATTTAATACTGATAATACGGGGAAATCATCAGGTATACAACTACCCCGGTTACGGCAACATACAGCCAAATAGGGAAAGTGTATTTGGCCCATTTCTTGTGGGCCTTATAATTTTCTAAATATCCCTTGGAATACGTAATCAGCACCAAAGGAATTACTGCTACTGAAAGTAGGATATGCGTAAGTAAAACAAAGTAATATATGTACCGAATTACACCTTCACCTCCAAAAGGGGTACTTTCCGATGTCATGTGATAGGCAACATACATGATCAAAAACAAGGCAGAAAACACAATGCAAGTGGTCATTAACCTTTGGTGAAGTACTTTTTTTCCATTTTTGATGGCCCATACGGCAACTACAAGAAAAATTGCTGTTAGTCCATTGATTGATGCATATATGGGAGGCAAAAAGGTCAAAGGTTCCGCATTGGGTATTTTGTACATAAAAAGCAAAACCACAAGTAATGGCACCACTATGGATACTGCTACCACCCACTTTTTAAACTGCTTTTCACTAGCTGAAAGTACTTCTTTCATTTCTCCAACAATAATTTTTTGATATCCTCTTTTAACATCGTAATCTGCTGTGGCTCTCCTTCGGAGTTTACCCCTTGCTTTTCTGTGATCGTGCCGCGGTAATAAATCAACGGATTTCCATTTTCATCATATCTGGAACGTATATACCCGTTTTTATCCACCAAAGCGAACATTCCAGAATGTTCAAATCCGCCAGGCGCATCTTCAACCTCATTGGCCACAATATAGAATCCTTCTTGTGCCAATTTGTAGATTTCATCTTGATCACCAGTCATTAAATGCCAATCTGAATCCGTGATTCCATAGCGCTCCGTATACTTTTTCAAAACAGTCGGGGTATCATAGCGTGGATTAATGGTGAACGAAGCAACACCAAAGTCAGGATACTCCACAAATGTTTCCTGCAACTCCACTAAATTTTTGGTCATGATGGGGCAAATGGTTGGACAAGTGGTAAAGAAAAATTCCACCACATACACTTTTCCCAAATAACTTTCATTTGAAACAAGCAGACTGTCTTGATTTAAGAAAGAAAACTGTGGCACTTTTCTTTTTTTACCATCGGCCAATATAAAGGACAGGTCATTAATGGATGATGCCCCTGTTAACCTATCGTCTTCAACCACGGTACCTTCTTTGAGTCTTTTGGTGATTTCGTACACTGCAAAAATTCCAAAAATCAAAATGATGGTCGATACCCAGACGTAGGTGTATTTTCTCTTGCTATTTGCTCCTGTCGGCATTGTTTTTCTTTAAAGCGAGACGATATTCTGCGAGGATAATCTTTACATCGTCTTCCATTTTATTGTTTAGATCCGCTACCGAGGTTGTATTGAAACCGTATTTCACGCCTTCATCTTCATCATCTGTTCGCCCTCTAAGGTTAAGCTCTTTATCTATGATAAAAACATAAGGGGTGCTCAAATTCTCATCCAGGGTTTTATCTGTTTTCAAATGTTGAAAAAAGGATTTTATCTCCGAAGTTTCCACAAAAACAAAAAACCATTTTTCAATATCTGATAAAGCTCCCAATTCTATTTTTAAAGATTCTACCTTCTCTTCATTGCCATTTCCTTTGGGAACGATCATCACCATTTGAAAGTCTTTAAACTTTCCAAAGCGTTTGTAAATTTTTTGATTTAGATTAAAGGCATTTCCCTTTTTCAGTTCAATTTCATTACCCAAAAAACCTAAAATGGTGATTTTACCCTCAAGGTTAACTTCGGTTCCGAAACGTTCTAAATCCGCAATGTTCTGGGTAAGGACAGGTAGTCTTCCAAAGTTGTTGACGCCCGAGGCAAAAAACAGATAGGCCACCAAGGGGAAAACGAACAACACAACTAAAACAAAGCCCTTTTTCATGTGTTTATTTTTATCGTTTTTCAAAGGTCCCATGTAACCTTTGATGGTCAAAAATAATCATGACTCTATACGTTTAATGATATTTTTGACCATGTCGGTTTCATTCTAATCTTACTATTGCAAAAATAAAAAAGACGGTTTAAAAACCGCCTTTTATACTTGTTAATACTTTACTAGAAGTTCCAAGACAGGTAACCATCCTTGAACACGTTATAGATATAATCTGCTTCAAAAAGTAAGATGAATATCAGATAACAAATCAAAAAGATCGGTGTCCAAACTATAGCCCTGCGCAAAGAGCTCTTCTCATCCCTTAAGTGCATAAAGTCCCAGGCAATGTAATAAGCCTTTACCAAGGTTAGGATGATAAAAATCCAATTCAAGAGTTTCATCCCAATAAAATAGGTCTTGGTCAGAAATTCTGGTTTGGTAATCCCAAGAGCTACCTCAACTGCAGTTACAATAGTTAGGAAAATCAATACACCCCAAATCTTTTGAATGTTTGACTTGAACTTTACAAGTCCTCTAAAAATTTCCAGTTTATGTTCGTGTGCCATTATATTATTATTGTTTGGATTCCTGCCTTCGCAGGAATGACATAAAATTTATACCAAATAGAAGAATGTGAATACAAAAACCCATACCAAATCTACAAAGTGCCAGTACAGTCCCACTTTCTCTACCATTTCATAATGTCCACGACGTTCGTAGGTCCCCAGAATGATATTGAAAAAGATAATGATATTGATTAACACCCCAGAGAATACGTGGAATCCGTGAAAACCTGTTATGAAAAAGAAAAAGTCGGCAAAAAGTCGGCTTCCATATTCATTTCGGATAAGGTTTGCCCCTTCTACAACCAGTGCCGCATCTTTAAGCTTGGCCAAGGATTCTGGACGAGACAATAAGGTCTTCTCTCCTTCTTCATTTATAGTCTCTGTACGAATCAAGATATTTGGTGTAGCCTTAAATCCTTCAATTACTTCATTCAACGAAAAGGAAGTTTTATACCCTTCTTTCTCAAACCAAACTCCTTCATTGCTTAAATGCTTAACCCTATCTTCAGGTAAGGTTTTGGAGAAATCGGCCAAAGCGGCACGCTGTCCAGTGTCCGCATTCACAAACTGAAGTATTCTACCTCCCTTGGTTTCTACAGCTCCATAATCCCCTTTAATGAAAGTTGCCCATTCCCAAGCTTGGGAACCCACAAATATTGCACCTCCAATAATGGTAAGGAACATGTACATGATGACTTTTTTCTGCATCATCTTATGCCCTGCGTCCACAGCCAATACCATGGTCACGGAAGACATAATCAAAATAAAGGTCATAAAAGCCACATAATACATGGGATAGTTACCATGGAAAAAAGGAACGTGTGTAAACACCTCATCGGCAATTGGCCAAGTTTCAATAAACTTAAACCTAGAAAAGCCATAAGACACCAAGAACCCAGAGAAGGTCAAGGCATCCGAGACAATAAAAAACCACATCATCATTTTTCCATAGCTAGCATTTAGGGGTTTATTTCCACCTCCCCAAACACTTTCTTCTGTACCGGTAGTCACCGTTGTATTCATAAAAAAGGTCGTTTTAATAAAACTTTCACAAAAATACACCTTTTGATGTATTGAAAAAGACAAAGTTTAATGAAAACTTTCTCTTCAAAAATTTATTTCACGAAATACATAAATAGTATTAAATACACCCAAAGAAAATCCAAGAAATGCCAAAAAGTAGCACCCAATTCAAGACCTAAAGTATTTCCGGGCATGTATTTTCTTCTAAGTTGTTGTACCAAAACCACTAAAAGTGAAATTAACCCTGCTACCACGTGAACAATATGTACCGCCGCAATCAAAAAAACGTAGGACATTTTTATGCTACTGGTAGGGCCGGTAAAATAATATCCATTGTCCAACATTTGTGAAAATCCCTTGAATTGTAAAATGATAAAGGAAATTCCCAAAACCAAAGTCACCAACAAAAAGATACTTCCCTGTTTTTGATTGTCCTTTTTGACAGCCAGTTTTGCCATGAAATAGGTCAAGCTGCTTAAAACAATTATGGCCGTACTCACAAAAAATGCTTGCGGAAGTTCCAAGTCGCTGATCCAATCTTCTCGCTTGCTACTAACAATGTAAGCACTTGTCCAACCTGCAAAGCCCATGATCAAGCTCACAATACCGAACCAGAGCATCATTTTCTTTGCGCGCTTGTTCTTCTCTTCAATATCTATCTGGGTCAAATCCATCTTTTTATCAACTAATAAATTTATCTACAACATATACTATTTGAATCAACGAAATATAGGTGACACTGGCCAACATCAATTTTCTTGCGGATGGGTTGTCCCGTCTTTCATATAATTTAAATCCAAAAAAGAGCATTACCAGTCCTGCCAACAATACAATAATTGCCGCTGGAATGGATAAATGCAATCTTCCCGTGAAACCAAAAGCAGGCATTACCGAAATCACAATCATCCAAATGGTATAAAGTATAATCTGAAATGCAGTTCCTGTATCTTTTTTTCCGGTTGGCAACATTTTAAACCCGCCCTTTTTATAGTCTTCGTCCAACATCCACCCCAAGGCCCAAAAATGTGGGAACTGCCAAAAAAACTGAATCATGAACAAAGTCCCTGGTTCTATTCCAAAATCGTTGGTTGCAGCAACCCAACCTAACATAAATGGTATGGCTCCGGGAAAAGCCCCAACAAATACGGAAAGTGGTGTTTTTGTTTTTAATGGTGTATAGACGCTAGTGTACAGAAATATGGAAATAGCCCCAAACATAGCTGTTTTTGGACTCAATATGTATAGCGAGATCACCCCTAAAATGGTCAGTATAATGGCAATGGCCATTGCAGTACCTACCGACATCCTTCCAGATGGGATTGGACGATTTTTGGTACGGTTCATCAAGGCGTCCAAATCCTTTTCAATCACCTGATTGAAAGCATTGGAAGCTCCCACCATGCAATATCCACCAAAACCTAGTAATAATAGAGATCCTAACTCAATTTGGGAAGCACCCAAAAAATAACCGGCAATGGATGAAAAAACCACACTAACGGCCAATTTGGCTTTGGTGATTTCCTTAAAATCTGTAAAAATCAAGGACAAGGATGTACTTTTTACGGAACCTACAGCAGATTTCATCCACATTTATATTGGCTGGCAAAGATAATGCCGTCATATTTCTTTTCCAACCTATTGAAGGTCTTTATGTTATTTTTGAACAAACGATACGTCTTACATTACATCAACTTATAAAACCGATACCATGCGTTTCACTATTATTTTTGCCCTTCTATTCGTCACTTTTGTCCAAGGCCAAGATCGGGAAGTAACCATATCCATAGACACATTATCCCAAAAAGTGTATATGCTTACAGGAAGGGGTGGCAACATTGGAATTTATGTAGGGGAAAACAATGTATTTATGGTCGATGACCAATTTGCCCCTTTGAGCCATAAAATAAAAGCAGCCATAAAAACATTGACCAACAAACCCATTACCTATCTGGTGAATACGCACATGCACGGTGACCACACTGGAGGAAATGTAAACTTTAACACGGAGGCAACTACCTTAGTGGCTCAAGATAATGTTAGAAAACGCTTGGTACAAAAGGGTCTTGCCAATGTGAAAGCCAATAAACTGAGCCAGCAAGATTATGAAAAGACGCTCCCTGAGATAACTTATTCAGAGGACCTTACTTTTTATGACGTTGACGAGATCATAATGGCATTTCATGTGCATAATGCCCATACCGATGGAGACACTATGATTTATTTTGTCAACGAAAATGTGTTGCATATGGGAGACACCTACTTTTCTGGGCGTTATCCCTATATTGATATAAATAGCGGAGGAAGCATCGATGGATATATTGCGGCCCATAAAAAAGCATTGATGGTGATTGATGAAAACACCAAAATAATCCCTGGGCATGGAAGGCCATCCAAAAAGAGTGAATTGGAAACCTATGTTGCCATGCTTGAAGATATTAGGGCAACCGTACAACAAGAGGTTACGGACGGAAAATCTTTGGAAGCTGTAAAAAGCAATTCAGCTTTACTTGCTAAATATGATGCCACACATGGCAACGGCTATATAAATCCCGAAAAAATGCGGGAACAGGTGTACAAGAGTTTGATTAAGAAATAGCTTCCTCTCCATTTCAAGGTTTTTTTGAGGTTTTGATTTTCTCACTTGCCCATTGATTGTATTTTGACACAATCGCCCCCTCATATTTGATTAAAACTCCCCTAAAGCATCCTACTAACAGCATCTTTTTCCATTAAAGGAAATCAGTAATAGTATTCGGGAAAAATCTGCAATAGAAAAGGCGTGGCGCGCATCTATTTTTGCTCAAAACAAGTTATTAACCTTAAACATTTAATTATGGAAACTACAATACAAGAGCAAGAATTGTTGACAAAAGCTAACGAAGTGACCAATCTACTGGCCGAAGGAAAATTTATTGAAGCCATGGAAAATTATCTGGCGGATGATGTGCAACTTTTTGAAGGCAACAATGCAGCTAAGGTAGGGAAGGAATTTTGCCTTGCAGAAGAGCAAAAATTATTGGAGACGGTAACAGCCTTTCATGGCTACAAAGTTGTCAATGGTCCTGCCGTAAAGGGAGACACCACTTTCTATGAGGCGGTGATGGAATTTGATACCAATGACGGAACAAAACACCGATTTGAGCAGGTTGTTAGAACACGGTGGAAAGATGGAAAAATCATAAACGAGCGTTATTATCACGCCTAAAAGATGTCGGCGAACCGCCTAAAATAAAAAAGCCCTAGCTTTTCAACTAGGGCTTTTTCTATTCCTACCTCAGCAGGAATCAAAAATATTTTTATTGCAACTTAAAGGTAATTGGAATACTAAAAGGTACCTTTACTGCTCTACCCCTTTGCTTTCCAGGAGTCATTTTTGGAAGTTTTTGGATAATACGCAATGCTTCTTTTTCCAAATTTTTGTCCGGTCCACGCATTCTAATGTTTCCTATACTTCCATCTTTCTGGATTACGAAAATTACGTTAACCCTTCCTTGAACACCCATCTCTTGGGCAATCTCTGGGTAACGGAAGTTTTTACGAATGTGCTTTTGCATCATTTCTTGGAAACATGCTTTTTTGTTACTGGATTTTTCACAACCAGGGAATACAGGCACATCTTCAATTACGGCAAATGGAACTGAAATATCCTCTTCCACTTCCTCAACTTCTACTTCCTCAACTTCCATAACCTCTTCTTCTTGGCTGGTCTCAGTTGATTCTATAACAGTTTCCTCTACCTCTTCCTCATCTTCAACAACCTCTATAACTTCTGGTGCAGCTGGTGGCGGTGGTGGCGGTGGAGTCTTGATCTGCTCTGTCATGGGCACTTCCTCATCCAACTGATCTTCAACGTTCATTGAAATATCATAATCATTGGATTTATCATATTTTTTCCACTCCATAGCTCCATAAACCAACCCCAAAACAGCGGCCAACCCTATAACAAAATAGAGCGAACTGTTTTTTCCTACATCTGCTTTTGGATTCTTTTTTAGTTCCATCGTTTTGATTTTAGTGTTTGCTAATTTAATTATTAATTGGTTAAATAAACAATTAAAATTTCCATTTTAACGGCCTTTCTTTAGAAAAATACCATTTAATTAGGCTAACCCCTACAATTGCCCCAAAAGTATTTGCCAGGACATCTCCAAATTCGGCCATACGATCAGTGGTCAATGTGTACTGAAGTACCTCAATAAGCATACCATAAAAAATGGCAACAAAAACCATTAAATTAATGGTCTTGTTCAATCCCAAACTTCCTTTGGTACGTTCCCGTAAAAACAGACATCCCAAGATGGCAAATATGGTATAGAAAAAAAAGTGGGTGACTTTGTCGGCATATGGAATATTCAATTTTCCCGCATCCAAATCCAATCCCGAAAATGAAAATAAGCTGAGCGTTGTAATGAACAACACCCAGCTTATAAACAATACTGTATATATATAGTTCTTAAGCACCAATCAATGCCTTGTACTCTTCATCACTCATTAACCCTTCCACTTCAGAAGTATCACTCATCTTAATTTTAATCATCCAACCTTCACCGTAGGGGTCTGTATTTACCTTCTCGGGCTCATCTTCCAAAACCTCATTGAATTCGATAATCTCTCCACTCAAAGGCAAAAACAAATCAGAAACTGTTTTTACCGCTTCAACGGTGCCAAACACTTCTTCTTTATCCAAGGTTTCATCCAAAGTCTCCACCTCTACATATACGATATCCCCCAACTCACCTTGGGCAAAATCCGTAATTCCAACTGTAGCCACATCGCCATCAATCTTAATCCATTCGTGGTCCTTTGTGTATTTTAGTTCTGCTGGTATGTTCATAGTTGTTTCTTGTTTTAGTACGATGACAAATGTAACGGATCACATTTTGCTTTTCAAGCAAATTTTACAAGAAAATTGTTCGCTACAAAAAACAATATACTATGCTCTTTCTGTGGAATTAATTCCCAAAATTATACCTAATGGTAAACCCTGCATTGATAGTAGTTTGCGGAAAAGCTGTTGATACGGCAAACTGGGAAAATGAATGGTCATAAAAGAAAAGTGCATTTAAACTTTTGCTCAAGGCATAGTCCGCAGTAAACTTGACCGACATTAATTTTTGGCCCGAAGTAATTTGATTGTTATCAATATCAAGATTTCGGATAATGGTTATATTATCCCGAAGGGATACATCCGCTTTCAGGTTTAAGTCTCCTTTCAATCTGGTTTTTTGTCCCCCAATATTGGTCACAAACTTCACATCTTTAAAACGATACCCCAATCCCAACGTATATTCCTTTCCATTGATCTCAGTAAGTAGATTGTTGTCAAAACTTAATGACAAGGTTCTATCCGTACGTACCTCGGCCAAAAAGCTAAAAGAGTTTTTCATCTCAAAATCCACACGCATCAAAGGATTGAACTCATCATTTAGCACCACATTATTAATGATATTCTCCGGAAGGAAATCTCCATTCTCAGTATTTATTGGTGGCAAGTTTTCATTAATCAGCTGTTGTCTCGCTAAGTTCGTTTGAAAAGAATTGATGCTGTAAGCGGCACGGTACCCATGACTCAACGAAAAACGTTTGAATTTCTTTTTAAACCATCTGTTTTTCATCAACCCGGTATACTTAATCGTCCAGTTGGGAATAGGTATCTCACGAAAAGCATCCAAGTTGACCCTGTTTACATCTTGTCCTGTATATGCAGCAAAGAAGGCAGGCAATAATACATCTTGTTGGGTCTTTCCGTAACGCTCCGGGAATCCATCCTCATCCAAGGTTCCAGGATTCTGCCCTCTGTCCGAAACCAATCTGTTAGCAATGGTAATCCTATTTTCTTTAAATTTTTCAAAGGTCTCAGAATCAAATTCGTCGCTTTTACTAAAAACAGTCCCTATCATTAAGGTGGAGATACTAAAATTACCAAAAGTGTTACCTAATAAATTTTCATACTCAAATTGGCCATTGCCCAAGTCATTTACCTGGAAATTCTCTTGGTAGTTGTTCACCAGTAGACGGTCAGCTGTAAAATCAATGGTCAAATCTTGCGTAGGTTGTGCTGTGGCAGTAATGTTCAACTGTTTTGTTGAATTCTGCATGTATTGCGAATTGAATTCGGGGAATGTCGTCAACCAACCATTTCTTGCCGCTTCAAAGCGTACATCCGCCTGACTTCCAAGAACGAACCCGAAACTTGGACGGGTAGTTCCAATAAAACCAATGGATTGGGTATATCCCGGCAGTACCTTACCACTGTTCTCACTATAGGTCACGTTAACCCGCTTTACCATGGTCACAATATCAACCAAAGTATTGAATGCTTTGCTGGTCTTTTTTGGTGATTTTTGGTCCTCAGTTCCCGAAGCCGGGTTACCAGCTTTATCTCGACGTACCTGAACTTGATTTGCCGTAACCTTGCCATCCCGTTTTTTCAACCCTAAAAAGTCATAAAAACGCTGCATGGTCAAATTTGCCGTCAAATTATGCGTGCTGGCATTTTGAACCGTATTTATATTCTCACCTGCAACCTCGTTCAAAGCATCTCCCCCACGTTGCCAATCAAAATTACTCGTATAGGTGTAATCGGCATCAACAAAATTCAAAAAAGGAAATTTATCAAAGGGCAGTTTATAGTTAAGTTGCATTTGTTGTGCATGCCTGTTGGGCTCACCTACATCAAAAAAACCATCCCAAAGATCCAACGTTTGGTCAATTCCTGAATCAGGATCATCGTCCACATTAAAATAGTTGCGCACAATATTATTGTTTGACGCCGTTAGATTCAAGCGCAAAGATTTGGTAATGCTATAATTTAACGCATATTGCCAATTGAACAGGTAATTGCGCTGTTGCAACAATGGTAGTTCCAAAGCATCCACTCCGGGCTCCAACACATCCCTAAATCTTTGCTGATTAAACGATCTGTTGTAATTGGCATTTACGGACAAGCTTGTAGGCAACACATTAAAATTAAGTTCCTTAAGCCATTGCCAGTACTTACTCATAAAGAGCGAATCCTTTTTAGCAAATGGTGCAACGGGTGCGGGCTTAAAATTGTGGTTATACACAAATCCTGTGGTCACATTTTGGTCCTTTAAATCTGCCACTTCAAAATCACGATGGTTGGTTTCGTTGTACGAATAGTTAAAGGTAAAGTTCTCAATATCGAAGAAGTTCTCCTTAGCTTCTTCTCCCCTGTCCTTTCTAACCCCAATAAGATTTATGCTTGTTCTTTTGGTATAATCCTCTGCTTGTTTCTTAATGGTCTCGGCATCTTCAGGAGTTGCAGCTGCAGCAATACGATCATCCAGTTTCAAATCATCATAAACAGGATCAAATTCTGGGGTAATCAGACTTTCCGAAATTCCATAGTTGAACGGAATCTGGATTCCCCATTTTTTTGGAAGCAATTGACCAACGTTGACATTGGTGACCACATCATAGGAAATAGCATCTTCTCGCGATCGTTCATTGGGCATTTGATCAATGGAACCAAAACCGGATGTACTCCTACTTCCTGTAGCGGTTACATTGGCAAAATCGGCCATATTTGCATCCAAAGCAGCAATTGCCGCCCAACCACCATTATTGTCCAAGCCCGCCAAGCGAAGCTCATTGAACCAAACTTCCCCTCTTGCAGGCAGGTCATCAATGTTCTTGACCCCCACCATCATACCACGAATACTTCCCAAAGACGGGTTTCCGCGAATACCTATGCGCAATCTCCCCAATGTTCTTGGAGAAAATTCATCAACTGGCACCGCTTCGCCATCTACAATTTCATAATAATTGATTTGGTTCAGCGTCTGCTCTGCTATTCCTTTGGATTTTACTTTGTTCAAATCGCTCAAAGCAATATCTATCTGGTTTACATCAGGCCAAATTTCATCTGGTGAAGTAACATTGAATGAAGTGAACTGCAAGGGCAATTCTATTTGGTAAAAGTTCTCTGAAAAATCGGTTCCAATTCTAAGGAAACCAACCAATGGGGTATCACTATCGGAATAATCACCGTTCATGATTTTTTCCGCATGCATGAACATTTTAATGCGCTCGTACTGTCGCACATCAATATTCACATTTTTGAACACTCCACGGGCATCTTGGGATTCCAAATTCTCGACTACAAA
The DNA here is from genome assembly GCF_965222555.1 of Flagellimonas sp. Taxonomy (GTDB): domain Bacteria; phylum Bacteroidota; class Bacteroidia; order Flavobacteriales; family Flavobacteriaceae; genus Flagellimonas. The sequence goes on from NZ_CBDCUG010000005.1 coordinate 399,889, forward strand.
GGAAAGTGATTGCTCATTCTGCCTAATAATGGTATTGTTGTTATTGAGTTGTTCCCTAATTACCCCTGGAGGCAATACATAGGGAATAGGTTGTCTTCCAAAGTTTTCCTCAATATTTACTGTGTTTACATCCGTTACTGTGCCATCGTCGGATGGGTCATTATCCACATCGGGCTGCAAGGAATTGGTGTAGGTTCTCCAATCTCCCCTTACCAAATCCAAAGTTGCAAAACGAAGTACTACGTCATCCGAAAATCCGGTCAAATACATCCGCATAAAACTTATGGAACGGAAATCTGTTATTCCACCAACGGCATCTGTAAAATCACTCAACGGAATTTTGTATTGAATCCACCTTCTGTTCAACTGAGAACCATTGGGAAGCGTTGGAGTAAGTCCTTCACGAATATCGGTCACATATTGGTCATCAATAGTGGTATTGGGTTTAATCTGAATGCGATACTCGTAATAGCTATTGACCGTATTCATGGTCAAATCCCTATCAATATCCTCAACATCAGGCAAAGTGGTGGATCCCCTATTGGTATTGCTTACCGCTACCGGCGAGTTGCCATCAGGGTTGTTGAAATCCTGATAACGTTCCAAAATACTTCCCTCCCTATTTAGATAGTATTGGTAATTATCCAATGCAGGGTCTTCAGCTGGACCATTATAAATTGTTTGTTCATCGGCATCAGCTAGACCGTCCAATCCAACATCTTGCAAAGTTCTGTTCCCTTCATCCGCATCAAAGGCATAAACCAGGGATTGTGTTGAAGGCACTTGTCCCCATATTGTTGGTCTTGGCGTTTCATTATTTGTACTTGCCGGCAAACCGTTTTCATATTGCTTGCGACCGTCCCTTAATATATCTTCCGAGATATTACCCAGATTCAATACTAATTCTCCCGCATTTGCACCGTTTGTTTGTCCATCTACATAGGGGTCCAATACCCAAAATTGTACAAACTCCACGTTGGATTGCTCAAAATTGGTACTGCTCAAGGGACGCATGATTCCGGCCCATTTATCTTCTGGAGTTTCCGTAGCAAAACTTGGGTTTGCGTTGTAAGGTCCTTTTTGGTTGGGATAATAGACCATATCCAAGGTTCCCTGAACCTGCGTTTGGCCCTGTGCAATATCCGTTTCGGTAAACACCTCATTAATAAACACCCTACGGGTGGTATTCAATGAGACATCATTATCCGATAATCCTGATGGCCTTTGATTGGTATAAAAAATAGGGTCTATGGTATACCAAGCCATCTTAGCCCGTTCATAACCCACACTTATATCCGACCTGTCATCCAAAAATTCAACCGGTGGACTAGCCAAAGACCATCCCAAAGATGAACGGATATCAATTAAAGCTTGCGCTCCCTCAAAATCATCCAAATAGGTGGTAGTCTCTCCTTGAAAATCTGCATTTTTGGGTGAATTTGGCTTCAAAAAGGCCACTTCTCCCCGCAAAGACAGGTTAGAAGGTACATCCGTATCTATGTTTGGAAGCTTGTTCGCCAATCTTGTCAAAAAAGGAATCTCCGTACTAAAATTACCGTTTAGTCCAAAAATGGTATTGTTTACAGGCTCAACCCCAAAGTTTGATTTTTGGGTTAGTGGTCTTTCGTTCAAGTTTAACAAAGTTCCTCCCAACACGAAGTTTTCATTGAACTTATGCTCTACATTTACCCCAGTAAATCTTCTTGTTTGCTGCCCAAAAACAGCATTGTTTTCCACCGAAATATTAATGGGAGTGTTTGATGCCACCAAACTAGGGTCCAAAATCTGTACCGTCCCTGCTTGATAGTTTACGGTATAATCTATTCCTTCCTGCAATTGTCTTCCTCCTGCCGTTACCCTAACCGACCCTCTTGGTACATTGAATGCCCCAATTGGAATACCATTGTTTCCCTGCGATTTATAACGCCCTTTTATCTGAAAGCGGTTTTTTTCCGCATCTTGTAAAGAAGCTGCCTTGGTCTTGGCGTACATATTTCGGAATACATAACGCTGCTGATTGACGTTGTATCCTGCATCATTTTCCACATCATAGGTTCCACCTCCCAATTGATCAAAAAGGAATTTACCAAAAGGCTCTACTTTGGTAAAAATGATTCGTCCAGACTGTGTGTCCACTGTGATTCCGGGAACATAATCAAAGAAACCATCCCCCCCGGGCTGTACGTCATTGTAAATATTTAAGCGGTCGAGATTAAAAACATCTATCAGAATGCGTTCTTCCAATCCTGTAGGCCAACCTGCATTGGGATCAACAGGAGTTATATAGTTTCTAGGGGTAGGATCGGAGTAAAGTATATTTAGTTTGAAATCTTCCTGACTCAGCTGGAATGCGCCTGTGGCATAAATATTTTTCATCATCAAATCCCAAATGGGATCTTCCACATTGGTAATGTTGCTTTTAAGTAGCTTCAATATCAATGTGTTATTTTCAATGATTGGGTTGACACCTCCCGAAACCGTGGTTGCATCAACTCCGCCATTGGCAAATTCTCCTACTTGAAAAACCTCTCCGTTGACCGTGTATTGGAATGCGACACCCAAGACTTCATCGTTGCTTAATCGTTGATTCAGGGAAATATACCCTAATTGGGAATCGAACTGGTAATCTCTAGTTGGCTCCAATTTTCTGGCATTTTCAAGAATGGCATAATCAAAGCCTTGGTTAGCAGTATAGCCAGGAATGTTAAAACCCTGTTCCACCGTGGCAATATCCCTAATGGACTGGGTAAGTGCTCCAGTTCCAATTTGACTAGGATCAAAGTCGTTGGCCCCATTTTGCGGAAATCCAGTGGCTATCGCCGAAGCATCGAAAAATCCAGCGGGAGCTCCACCATTTATTCCAATTCTAGTTTTGTTTTCCAAAGCCTCTCCCAAATCCTGAATGGCCACCACGTTCCTTACGTTCAAGGTCTGCTGGTTACGGTTGGTAACCCAGACTTCCAGTCTGGTTATTTGAACTTGACTTTGTATGAATGGGTAATTTGTCAGGGCTCTGTCATAATTGTCCCTAAAATACTGGGCCAAGAAAAAGTGTTTGTCCTCATCATAATCCAAAGCGGTCAATGCAAATTCATTAAGGGTACCTCCCCCCTGTGCCACAACGGTATTGTTTTGGGAACGCTGTTCTGAAAACACAGCAGTCACCGTTGTTTTTCCGAACTGCAGTTGTGTCTTTACACCAAAAAGGCTTTGTGCCCCAGTAATAAGGGAGCTGTTCAATGGCATATTTACATTACCAATTTCAATTTTTCTAAGAATATCATCCTCAGTAGGGGTATAATCCAACTTCACCAAATTCTGAAAATCAAAGGTGGCCTCGGTGTCGTAATTCGCTGTAACCTGAAGTCGTTCACCCACCTTTCCCAATAAGCTCAAGCTTATTCGTTGGTCAAAATCAAAAGACAGGTTGGTTCTGTTTCTGGGCGAGAGTGCAGGATTATCATTTTTTTGCCATAAAACCCCCAAGTCCATGGCTACAGAACCTTGCGGAATCACCTCTATGGTGTTTCCACCAAAAATGGATTCGAAAAAGCTACTGTTCACATAAAAATTGGGCAACAAATTCTTTCTTGCTTCTTCACTACCGGCCTTTTTTCCGGTAAAAGCATCTATCTTCTCCTTAAAATAGGATTTCATCTGTTCCTTGCGGACGAGTTCAAAATATTGCTCTGGGGTAAGGACAACGGGATAGTTGATATCGAAATCACCAACACTTTCGTGTATAGATATATCTATCCAATTCAGCGTCATAGGTATATTTGGCAATGATGCTATCGGGGTTCTCCAATATCAATTTCCCAAGCGCAACTCCTGTTTTCACAGAATCTTGAACTTGCTCATTGGTTTCTTGGCCCATTGAGCGTGGTGGCCATCAGAAAGCATATAAAAAAGAAAAAATGCTTAAATCTCAATGATCTAAGTATTGTTTTGCCCCTCTTTTCAAACTAGTTACAAATTTTTCAGCGCCAGTTTTATAATGTTCTCAACGCTTAGTGTAGGATCATTGGCCAATACCTTGTCCACAACCTTTTCTGATTGTCTTCGGACAAAACCAAGAACCTCTAAAGCAGATAACGCTTCTTCTTTGCTTGTATTGTTTGATTGGTAGGAAACTTCGCCCATATCGTAGACTTTTAAAATCTTGTCCTTCAAGTCCAGTATGACACGTTGCGCCGTCTTAGCTCCTATTCCCTTGATTGCCTGTATGGAAGGGACATCTCCGTTAGCAATTGCGTCCCTAACTTGGACGGGGGACAATGAGGATAACATAGTCCGGGCAGTACTTGATCCTATTCCCGAAACTGAAATGAGCAGCCTAAATATTTCCCGTTCAGTTTTTTCCACAAAACCAAACAAGGTGTGCGAATCTTCTTTGACCTGTAAATGGGTAAAAAGTCGAATGTTTTCCTCATCCTTTAATTGTGAATATGTATGCAGTGAAATGTTCAAAAAGTATCCAACTCCATTGCATTCAATAATAACATAGGTAGGGTTCTTCTCTACTAATTTTCCTTTCAGGTGGGTAATCATATCTAGGCTTGTTGGATTATTAGATCATTGATATTTAAGGGCCTTATTCTTTTTCCTGTTTTGCTTTCCATCTTTTTTCACGCTCTTGGGCATCAATCACCGCTACAGCGGCCATGTTTACCATTTCATCAACACTGGCCCCTAGTTGAAGGATGTGTGCCGACCTTCGTAGACCTACCATGATTGGTCCAATAGACTCTGCATTATGTAATCCTTTAAGCAATTTATAGGTAATGTTAGCCGAGTCCAAATTGGGAAATATTAATGTATTGACTTTTTTACCTGCGAGTTTTGAAAATGGAAAGTTGTTATGACAGAGTTCCTGGTCTAACGCAAAATCCGTTTGAATCTCCCCATCTACCAACAATTCTGGATTACGTTCATGCAAAATTTTAACCGCCTCCCTTACTTTCTGCGCATTGGGATGGCTTGATGACCCATAGTTGGCATAAGACAACATAGCCATGACTGGGTTAAATCCAAAAGTACTGGCCACATTTGCGGTCATTTGACCTATTTCGGCGAGTTCTTCCGCATTGGGGTCCACATTAATTGAGGTATCTGCCAAAAACAAAGGTCCCATATCGGTTATCATAATGTTTACCGTTGAAGCATTTGTAACTCCTTTGGCACGTCCCAAAACCTCAAAAACAGGTTTCAACACTTTGGGATAAGATCTAGAGTATCCAGAAATCATCCCATCCGCATCGCCTTCCAAAAGCATCATGGCACCAAAATAATTGCGCTTGCCCATGTTTACCCTAGCACTGTATTGGGTCTCTCCTTTTCGTTTTCTCGTTTCCCATAGTTTGAGCGCATATTTGGTCCTAATTTCACTGAATTCATCAGAACGCGGATCAATTATGGGTACTTCTGCATCAAAATCCAGTTCTTTTTTCCAGTTTTCAATAATGCCTTTATCTCCCAACAAAATAGGTATTGCAATACCCTCATCATGTACAATTTGGGCAGCCTTCATCACATCCAGCAATTCCGCTTCTGCAAAAACGATGCGTTTAGGGTTAAGTTTAGCCCTATTGTGCATTAAACGTACCACTTTGTTATCGTTCCCAGATCTTTGGTAGAGTTCTTCCTCGTATCTTTTCCAGTCCTTAATTGGAGCTTTGGCCACACCGCTTTCTATAGCTGCTTTGGCAACAGCTGGCGGAATCTTAGTAATTAATCGTGGGTCAAAAGGTTTAGGAATGATATAATCTTTACCAAATGCCAATCTGGTGGTGTCATATGCGATGTTTACCTGTTCGGGAACAGGTTCCTTGGCCAAATCTGCCAATGCCCGTACCGCAGCCATCTTCATTTCTTCATTGATCTTGGTAGACCTCACATCCAAAGCTCCCCTAAAAATGAACGGGAATCCCAATACATTGTTCACCTGATTGGGATGGTCTGATCGACCCGTGGCCATGATAATATCTTTTCTTGTTTTGCAAGCCAGATTAAATTCAATTTCCGGATCTGGATTGGCCATGGCGAACACAATAGGGTCTTTAGCCATGGTTTTAAGCATTTCAGGGGTCACTATGTTTGCAATGGACAGGCCTATAAAAACATCGGAGCCCTTCATGGCCTCCTCTAAAGTATCTATTTTTCTGTCCGAGGCAAATTCCATTTTTTCTTTGGAAAGGTTTTCACGATCGCTTCGGATTACCCCCTTACTATCCAGCATAACAATGTTTTCCGCCCTAGCTCCAAAAGCTTTGTACAGACGGGTACAAGAAACGGCGGCAGCTCCTGCCCCACTGACCACAATCTTGACGTCCTCTATTTTTTTGTTGGCAATTTCTATGGCATTCAATAAGGCAGCAGCCGATATTATGGCCGTTCCATGTTGATCGTCATGCATCACCGGAATATCCAGTTCCTCCTTTAAGCGGCGTTCAATTTCAAATGCCTCGGGCGCTTTTATATCCTCTAGATTGATTCCACCAAAGGTGGGCGCAATGGTTTTTACCGTTTCAACGAACTTATCCACATCTGTGGTATCCAGTTCTATATCCATTCCATCGATATCCGCAAAAATCTTGAAGAGCAAACTTTTTCCCTCCATTACGGGCTTTGAAGCTTCTGGTCCAATATTGCCCAATCCCAAAACCGCAGTCCCGTTGGAAATTACCGCAACAATATTTCCTTTTGCGGTGTATTTGTAAACATCTTCCTTGTTTTTTTCAATCTCCAGACAAGGTTCTGCCACCCCTGGTGAATAGGCCAAGGCCAAATCCCGTTGGGTTGCGTAGGGTTTGGTAGGAACAATTTTTATCTTACCTGGTTGGGGTTTAGCATGGTAATGTAATGCTTCTTGACGTTGTTTTTCTTTGCTCATACCTTATAATTGAATGGGCAAATTTAATAGTATTATATCGATATGCGCTATAAAAATCAATCTGCTTTATTGGCAATGTCCTTTAGCATCGTTAGTCGCTATTTTCTTCTTTGGAAACATTCAACCGCATTGCCAAAATTGAGGCAATTACAAAGAACACACCGGCAAAGAGAATGGCATTGACAGAGTTTGCGCCTAAAAGGTTTTTAAAAATAGGACCAAATGTCAACGTTTGTATTCCCATTGGGATTACAATCATCATGTTTAAAATACCCATATACACTCCTCTCCTTTCCTGAGGAACAATTTTTGAAACCATGCTATATGGGATTCCCATCATCGCTGCCCAACCAATACCAAACAAAACCATTGGGACCAATACATAAACCGGGTCCGCAATATGGGGAATGGCAAAAAGCGCCAAAGCAGTTCCAAATAGGCTCAGGGCGTAAATCTTCTTTCCTCCAAACCTCATAGTCAAGGGGACCAATATCAAGGCAACCACGGCCGTGACAATGTTGTATGTAGTACTCATTTTAGCCGCCTGAGCCGCCGCCTCAGAAGTATCGTATCCCATTGTTGCTCTAAATAATGGGGTAATAAATTGCCAATAAATGAACAATGCATACCATTGAAATAGATAAACTGCGGAAAGTTTCCACATGAATTTTGGCATTTCCTTGACCGCGTCTGAAATCTCAACAAATGGCATTTTAAACCGTTCTATAAAAGGCAATGCCTTGTGCCTATTTATTTCTTTGAGCTCCTCATCGCTTGGCGGAATCTCCGGTGTTTTTAAAACGGACCATAAAATAGTGGCTACGGACAGAAAAGAACCAATGAAGAACGAATAATACAACCATTTTGGAATGGTTCCTTCCACTTCCTGCCCCCCTCCAAACCAATCTTGGAACAAAAAGATGGATGCATTGGCCAAAAGAATTCCTGCGCCAACAAACAGACTTTGCATCTGATACCCCATACTCAATTGTTTATCGGGTAATTTATCCCCAACAAAAGCTCGGTAAGGTTCCATGGCCATATTGTTTCCCACATCCAAAATCCATAACAGACCAACGGCAAACCATAGGGCCGGACTTAACGGAAAAGCAAACAAACATAAGCTGCCCAAAACCGCACCTATCAAGAAAAAAGGCTTTCTCCTACCCCACTTTGGTGACCAAGTCTTATCTGAAATGGCTCCAATCAAAGGTTGAACGATTAAACCGGTAACCGGGCCAGCTATGTTTAGAATGGGCAGGATTTCTTCTTTTGCCCCTAAAAACAGAAAGATGGGATTGATGGCACTTTGTTGAAGTCCAAAACTATATTGGATTCCCAAAAATCCAACATTCATATTCCAAATCTGCCAAAAACTAAGCTCAGGTTTTTTAATCTTCATAGGATGATCGGTAGTTAAAAGTTAGCCATGTAAGTCACTGTACATCCCTTCAAGATACTGTTTTCTTTCTTGTTATGATAAAAAATCAATGCGCAAAACAACCAAAATGGCATCGCAATCGATTTCGATGTAATAAGATTTATTTTAGAAATTTGATATTTCGCTGCAAACCAGCAAATTTGGTTCGTTTAACTGCCGATTTTTTGAATACTTGCCTAAAAACATCCTCTGTGATTTCCTCCCAATCTTTTTTAGACATGGAAAGTAATTCTGGATGGGGGTTAAAAAGTGGCTCATTATGTGGTTTTGAAAATCGGTTCCATGGGCAGACATCCTGGCAAATGTCACAGCCAAACATCCAATCATCAAATTTCCCTTGGAATTCATTTGGGATTTCATTTTTCAATTCGATGGTGAAATATGAAATGCATTTGCTGCCATCTACCACATAAGGTTCCACAATAGCCTCTGTTGGGCAAGCATCAATACAAGCGGTGCAAGTCCCGCAATGATCAGTCACCGGAGCATCGTATTCCAGTTCCAAATCTATAATAAGTTCGGCTATGAAATAAAATGAACCCACTTGTTGTGTAAGTAGATTGCTATGTTTTCCAATCCAACCCAATCCACTTCTGGCTGCCCATGCCTTGTCCAAAACTGGGGCAGAATCTACAAAAGCTCTTCCATGCACTTCACCAATTTCTTCTTGAATGAAATTCAATAAAGATTTTAGCTTGTCCTTTATCACAAAGTGATAATCGGTTCCATAGGCATATTTGGAAATCTTATAGGATTCTTGATTTTGATGCTCAGAAGGATAATAGTTCAACAACAAAGAAATCACCGATTTGGAACCTTCCACCAATTTTGTGGGATCCAATCGCTTGTCAAAATGATTTTCCATGTACTGCATTTCCCCTTGCATCTTCTGGCTAAGCCATTTCTCCAGACGCGGAGCTTCTTCTTCAAGGAATTCAGCTTTGGAAATACCACAAGACAAAAAACCGAGGCGCTTGGCTTCGGTTTTTATCATTTTACTGTAGTGCATTGCGTTCATTCGAACACAATTTAGCTAATCCAATACATTTCTCATACAAACTGTATTTGATATTTTCCACAAATCTTGCTTACCTTTTCAAAATCTGGTGGTCCGGATGGTAATGCGGCCAATTCTTCGAACATATTTTCAATCCCTGAGGGAAATATACTTAGCATCACCCTAGCTTTTTCGTTCCCAATGACTTTGAATGAATGCGATATACCTCGAGGGCAAAAGATGATGTCTCCTGCATTCATTATTGTTAGTTTACCTCCAATGGTCATTTCCAATTGACCAGACAATACTTGAAATACTTCATCTTCATTTTCATGTACATGTAGTGGTATCCCAAAACCCGGTTCATTATGCTGTTCAATCAAAGTAAAAAGACCATTGGTGTCGGCTCCTACCAATTTTAAATTTTGATAATCCCCCATAACACTTTGTACTTTTCCTTCTTCTTTTCGAACCACTTTAGGGTCCACGCTAGAGTTTTTCCTATTTGTGCTAGCTGCAGAGATTGGGTTTACAGCGCACAAACCTAACCCCATTACTGAAGCGGACATGAATTCTTTTCTATTCATCATAATTACAGTTTTTAGTTTTCAGCAGGATTTTCTACAGGTACGTTGGGATTGAATGCGGCGAAAACTCCATCAGGATTATCCATCACAACCCAAGCATGGAGCGTCCATGAACCACCGGCTACGTTTGGGTTATAGTGCCAGTGGTCATCATCGCCTATAAAACCTTCTGGAGGCATTGAATCTTCGGGAGCAGGAACAGCATATTCTACTCCAACCAACTTAAGTTTACCATGTTCATTGGGAACGTACAACAATATCTCCGGTTTTTCGAGCTCAAAAACGCCATCCATCAAACTTACATTGCTATAATGAAATCCCATATTGGGAACATAAGGTGAAGGATTGAACGGAAAGGGTTCTGCGTAGCCAGCTTTAGCTGCTTGTTCAAAACTATGAAAGCGCATTGCCATCTGCTTTACCCTTTTCAACTGGTCTTCAACAGACTCTATCTTGGTTTTTGAAGCGGTTGAAGTCAGTTCGTCGAATGTTGCATCCTCTTTTGAACAGGATGTAAAAATCAAGGTCGTTACCCAAAGACCTAAATAAAAATGAAATGAAATTTGTTTTGTTTCCATACGAATAGGATTTAAAATGAAACCTTAGTTAACTATTGAGGGAAACTTTGTACTTAACTTATATGAGGTGGGATTATACCGGGGGCATTTCGGGAATGGTCATATCGAAATCCTTGGCCGTTTCCAGCACTTTTTGAACAATCTCCATATTAACCGACTTAGCAATCGCATCGTCTTCACTATCCGAAATACCGTAGGTCTCAAAAAACTCGGTAAAACCCTTTGGGCTGTGTATGTTTACCCAAACACATTTTTTATCACTCTTATTGTTAAATGTGTGCAATGTACCTGGCGGCACATCCAAAGATTCTCCAGCTTTAAGTGTTTTGGTATTTCCATTGACGAAAAACTCCATTTCACCCTCAACAATCAAAAAAGCTTCCTTATACCTTGAATGTATATGAGGTGGTGGTCCTTGGCTACCAGCAGGGGTTTCACAAACTATTAAATCATAATCTCCTGTGGTTGGATGAAAAGTTATTTTTTGTCCCAAGACCCACACACTATCGGTTTTTTTCATATTCATGAGATTTTTGTCTCACAATAATATCAATTAATTTTCAAAATTCAAAATTTTGTAAGACATTTGTCTCATGAACGGTACTCATATTGCATCTGGTCGAAAAAAACAAAAGCTCAAAACCCGAAACCGTATTTTGGAAGCGGCCAATAATCTGGTTGAATCTGGGAAGGATATAACCCTTGAAGATGTTGCGAAAGAGGCTGAAATATCGAGGGCAACCATATACCGATATTATTCCAGCATAGATTCATTGTCAACGGAATTGATTCTTCATCTCAATGTCCCCAATAGTGACATTGTCCTCGAAAAGTTCACCGGTCCCAACATAAAAAAATCTTTGTTGGGGATACAGCGTACGTATTTAGATTTTATTCTGGAAAACGAAAAGGCTTCCAAGAAGTTTCTTGGGGCTATTTTATCCACATCAGATTCCAAATTGGAACGAGGTCAAAACAGAGCCATGGCCTTACATAAGTATTTCAACCAAACTGACATGAATCTTAGCGCCAAAAAAAAGAAGAAGCTAATAAACTTAATGGTGCTACTTATGGGAATAGAAGCAATAATCGGCACTAAAGATGTCTGCGGCTTGGACAATGAACAATCCATCCAAACTTTACAATGGGGCTTGGAAATGATACTTAAAGGGTGTGAACTGGATTAGAATCAACATTGTGACTAGAATAGCCCCGCTTGCCCTCCACCTTTGATTTTCCCCAAGTGCTTATAGGCCAATTCTGTCACCTCACGTCCACGTGGGGTTCGCATAATAAATCCTTGTTGAATCAAAAAGGGTTCGTATACCTCCTCAATGGTTTCGGCACTTTCTGAAACAGCAGTGGCCAATGTTGTTATTCCAACTGGTCCTCCTTTGAACTTATCAATAATGGTGCTCAGTATTTTGTTGTCCATCTCGTCCAGACCATGCGCATCCACATTCAAAGCTTTGAGTCCAAACTTGGAAATATCAAGGTCTATATTTCCGTTGCCTTTTATTTGTGCAAAATCGCGCACCCTACGCAAAAGCGCATTGCAGATTCTTGGGGTGCCCCTACTGCGCCCTGCAATCTCAATTGCTGCATCATTTGTGATAGGCACTTTTAAAATATCAGCGCTCCGTTCCACAATGGTTGAAAGGAGTTCCGTATTATAATACTGTAATCTACTTTGTATACCAAACCTCGCCCGCATTGGTGCTGTCAATAAACCAGAACGCGTGGTAGCGCCGATCAAGGTAAATGGACTTAAATTGATTTGAACGGTTCTGGCGTTGGGGCCAGTTTCAATCATGATATCAATCTTATAATCTTCCATGGCGGAATAGAGATATTCTTCCACAATTGGACTGAGCCGATGAATCTCATCAATAAACAGCACATCCCGTTCTTCCAAATTGGTCAAGAGTCCAGCCAAATCCCCTGGTTTATCTAAAACAGGACCCGAGGTGATTTTTATGCCTACCCCCAATTCATTGGCCAAAATATGGGCAAGTGTTGTCTTTCCAAGTCCGGGAGGGCCATGAAACAAGGTATGGTCCAATGCCTCACCTCTAAGGTTAGCAGCTTGAACAAAAACCTTCAGGTTTTCCAACACCTGTTCCTGACCGGTAAAATCATCAAAAGTAATAGGCCGTAAAGCTCTTTCGATATCCAGCTCTTCCTGTGAAAAGTTATCCGGCGTAGGGTCTAGGTTTTCATTCATATCCTAACAAATATAGTTGAAACCCGATGCACTTGAAACCAATTCCCTCAAAATAACCCTAGATGCATATCTTAAAAATCTAAAGCTTAAATTAGTTACATAAAAATCCAATTCCTCAATTACTTGCATAATGGCAACACCCAATTATACCATAGGTATTATCCAATACATTCCTTTTTTTTATGTAATCTGGTCCGATGACCTACTTTCAGCTTCTGAAGTTTCCGTTGTTAAAAAAACAATTGAAGAAGATTCTGCTTTAAATCCAAAAGAACGGGAGCAGCTATTACTTTGGTTAAACAAGGAACAGCCACCATCAGATGCAGCATTTAAGCAGTGGAAACAAACCATTAACAGTTCCGAAATAAAACTTGTGGAAAGTGATACCTATCCATTGGCTTCTTTAAGTCAACGGTTGGGTAATTTGCATTGTGAACAATGTGATTTTAACGAACATTTAAAGCATATTGAAATTAATTTGGGCATTCAGCCCAATCACTACAACCATTTGTTTGATGTAGCCGTGGTACATGAAAAAACCTCCAATCATTATGATTCAAGAAATTTAGATGCACTACTAAAAGGTCCCCATGCATTAGAGGTTGATGCATTTCGCTCTTTTCTGAACCAGCCTCTTTTTAATTGGAATATCACCCGAAACAAGGACGAGTTCAGGAACAAGGTTTTAAAACAAGTTTCTGTTTTAGGTGAAAAAGGGTATGGTACCATGGCGTACCCAGAAGCTTATGGTGGCACTGGAAATATGCCATCTTATGCCGCCATATTTGAGCATTTAATGTTTGTTGATGGGAGCCTTGCCGTAAAATTTGGGGTGCAGTTTGGACTTTTTGGGGGAAGTATACAGAAACTGGGCACAAAAAAGCACCATGACCAATATCTAGGCGATGCTGGAAAAGCCAAACTGTTGGGCTGCTTTGCGATGACAGAGACAGGGCACGGTTCCAATGTAAGGGGTATAAAAACAACCGCCACCTACGATAAAAAAACTGATTCCATTATTATACACACTCCAGGCAAAAACGACAACAAGGAATACATAGGCAACGTCTTACATTCAAAGATTGCTTCGGTTTTTGCGCAACTCATTGTTGATGGGAAAAATGAAGGGGTTCATGCTATTTTGGTTCCATTGCGGGATGAGAAACATAACTTGTTTAACGGAATAACTGTTGAGGATAACGGTTATAAACTGGGATTAAACGGGGTTGACAATGGAAAGATATGGTTTGATCAAGTAAAGGTTCCCCGTAAAAATTTATTGGACAAGTATGGGGAAATTAAAGACGATGGCACTTATTTCTCTGCTATCAAAAATCCAAACAAGCGTTTTTTCACCATGTTGGGAACTTTGGTAGGCGGACGAATCTGTGTGGCCAAAGGTGCTCTGGGAGGGGCCAAAATGGCATTAAGCATAGCAGTAAAGCATGCCCTGAACCGAAGACAATTCAATGACAGTGTTAAAATCCAAGAAGATTTGATCATGGATTATCCCACACATCAACTTCGTTTAACGCCTGCGGTAGTCAGTGCCTATGTGTATCATTTTACCCTGGAAGAAATGATGAACAGGTACAGTGACGATTCCCAACCCGACAAAAGAAAAGTAGAGACTCAAGTGGCCGGATTAAAATCGATAATCACATGGTTTGCCAACAATACTATTCAAGAATGTAGGGAAGCTTGCGGCGGAAAAGGGTATTTACTGGAAAATCGGATGGCAGACCTGAAAGGGGATGTGGACATTTTTACCACTTTTGAGGGTGACAACAATGTGCTGTTACAGCTAGCCGCCAAGGGAATTCTATCTGATTTTAAGGCTGAATTCAACAGCGCGGGGTTTATTTCGGTCTTAAAATTGTTAAGCACACAATTATCCGATAAAATAAGCACTCTTAATCCCATTTATTCAAATAAAATTGATTCGGAGCATTTGTACAATCCAAAATTCCATAAGCATGCCTTTAATTACAGAACTCGTAGGCTAACCTATACTCTGGCCATGCGTATTCGAAATTACATTAAAAAAGGAGTTCCGTCGTACCAAGCCTTTTTAAAGGTCCAAACTCATTTATTGGCTTTGGGAAAGGCATATAGTATTGAATTGGCCTATCAAATATTTGCAGAGCATTGCGCAACAATAACTGACAAAAAATACAGAACGTTACTAGAAAAAATGGGAACATTATACGCTCTGCACCAGTTGCATATCGATTCCAGATGGTATTTGGAACAAGGCTATTTTGGAGGTGTAAAGTCCAAAGCGATTCGACAACGGGTGGAGCGCTTATCCACAGAACTCCGTCCACATATTGAGGTTTTGGTGGATGGATTTGGGATTCCGGAGCACTGTCTGACCGCACCCATTGCAAAATAGGTCACTCCACCTTTTTAATCAATTGCGAAGTATCCAAAAACTCTAGTATGGTCACTTTGGGATTACCGTATAAATACGTTCTTGAATTTCCCTTAGCATTAAGTTCTAAATCTTTAAACGCATAGATTCGGGCATTGGCCGCATTCTCCAATCTCGCCCTTACAATCCCAGCTTCCATTTTTTCGGCCTTAACTCTTGCATTTCCTGCAAGGTTAACCTCAATTGTATCCGAAGTGCCTTCAAAAGTCAACGAGGTATTTCCATCCACATCCACCAAACTAGTCCCATTTACTGCATAAATATAGGCCTCGGCACGGTTACTTAAACCAACATTTAAAGAATCCACATCTACATTAAAATCCCCCTTGCTTGTATCTTCCAGATTAATATCCATTACAGCAGCACTAGCTTTCAAGTTCAATCTTGAATTGGAAAAAGCATCCACAAAGAGTTCATCACTATTGACCACATCATCTGTTGTAATACTGCCTTCCTTTAATGTGATGGCTCTTAGCTCTGTATAATTTATGGTGATATCGAATTGTTTTTTCGCCGTGACATTATAAAACGAACTAATGACCAAGGTGCTGTCCTCTACTTTAAATTTTAGAATATCTATAAGGTTATCGTCTGCGGTAATTTCATAGCCAGGTCCAAACGACTTTTTGAGTACTATGTCCAAATTATCATTAAGCTGGACGGCATTGAACGCTGGGAGTTCCTCATTGACTTCAGCAACGATTCGACTTCCTTTTATTTTGGGTTTACGCTGTGCCAGTATGGAAATGTGGCACAATAACAGGAGTAGCAATAAAAGATTTTTCACAAGTGTTCGCTTTTTAAGATTAAATCGGTTCAACATAAAACATGGGTCAAATCCATAAATGTCTTGCTTTATTATTCATTTCTTTTGCTTGTCCAAAAGAAACCCTTCGACCACGCTCAGGATAGACCAAGTCAAAGAAAATGACACTTTTCGTCAGGAATTTTTCAACCAAGGTTGAAAACCACTTGGCAAACTCCGCGTCGCATTAGCTCCTGAATCTCGGAGCTTTGCCAGCATTATTCTTACGAAAAAGGAAGTGTCCAAATATACTTTTCTTCACAATCTGATAATGAACTGATATTAGGCCCATTAAAGATATTACAATTACAGGTAACAATTGCTGTACCAAACTGTGCAAACAAAAAACCCATCCGTATTGGGATGGGTTTGTTTATTCTTCTTAGTTAATGATGGAGTTCTTCCTCATTGTCTTGCAGCGGAATATGCTGAGGGACAAAATCCTGTCCTGGTATGATGTATTCACCATTTTCATGGGTCTTGCTATAGTCGTATGCCCATCTGTGAACATGTGGAATAGCACCAGGCCAGTTTCCGTGCATATGCTCTTGCGGTGCGGTCCATTCCAAGGTAGTAGCTTTCCATGGGTTTAAAGGCCCTTTCTTTCCGTAGAAAATGCTTCGGATAAAGTTGAAAGCAAAAACCAATTGAACAGATGCAGTTATTATGGCAAAAACGGTCATCAATACTTGAACATTGGTCAAATCATCAAACATTGGGAAGGCCGTATTTTCATAATATCTACGTGGAACACCCGCCATACCCACAAAATGCATTGGGAAAAATATTCCGTAGGAACCAACTGCTGTTACCCAAAAATGGACATACCCCAGATTCTTGTTCATCATTCTACCTTGGAACATTTTAGGGAACCAATGATATACTCCCGCAAAAAGTCCGTATAACGCTGATATACCCATTACCAAATGGAAGTGCGCCACAACAAAATAGGTGTCGTGCACATTAATATCGAGCGTACTGTCTCCCAATATAATACCTGTAAGACCTCCTGTTATAAAGGTGGATACCATACCAATAGAGAAGAGCATTCCTGGATTCAATTGCAGATTTCCTTTCCACAGAGTGGTAATCCAGTTAAATGCTTTTACTGCGGATGGAATAGCTATCAATAGGGTTGTAAAGGTGAATACCGATCCTAAAAATGGATTCATCCCTGAAATGAACATATGGTGACCCCATACGATGGTAGATAAAAACGCAATTGCCAAAATTGAGGCAATCATTGCACGATAACCAAAAATAGGTTTACGAGCGTTAACCGCCATAACTTCGGATACTATACCCATTGCAGGTAGGATAACGATATATACTTCCGGGTGGCCCAAGAACCAGAACAAGTGTTCAAACAATACCGGAGATCCTCCTTGGTAGTGCAACACTTCTCCTTGAATAAAGATATCCGATAGGAAAAATGATGTTCCAAAGCTTCTGTCCATAATCAACAACAGGGCTGCTGAAAGTAATACTGGAAACGAAATCACACCAATAACCGCTGTTACAAAAAATGCCCAAATGGTCAACGGTAGACGTGTCATGGACATTCCCTTTGTTCTGAGGTTAAGGACAGTTACTATATAGTTCAATGAACCTAATAAGGATGATGCAATGAATATTGCCATGGAAACCAACCACAATGTCATACCAGCCCCAGATCCAGCTTGCGCCATGGGCAGAGCACTTAAGGGCGGATAGATTGTCCAACCTGCAGATGCAGGTCCAGCTTCAACAAATAATGAAATTACCATGATTACAGCCGACACAAAGAACATCCAAAAGGAAAGCATGTTCAAGAAGCCAGAAGCCATATCACGGGCACCAATCTGCAAAGGAATCAATAAGTTACTAAAGGTACCACTTAAACCTGCGGTAAGTACGAAGAATACCATAATGGTTCCGTGCATGGTAACCAAAGCCAAATAGATGTCGGCGTCCATAACACCATCGGGCGCCCATTTTCCAAGCAGTGCCTCAAAAACAGGGAAAGATTCACCTGGCCAAGCCAATTGCATTCTAAATAGCAACGACATTGCTATTCCAATGAATCCCATAATCAATACACCTGTAATAAGATATTGCTTGGCAATCATCTTATGGTCTTGACTAAAGATGTATTTGGTTATGAAGGTCTCTTTATGATGATGTCCGTGATCGTCGTGTCCAGTAGCTGACATAATCTCTTTAAATTTTTAATTTAGTGTTCTACCCAGTTTTTATTCAACCGAAGCAATGGTTTCTTTAAATGTTGCTTGTTCAGCAATCCACTTGTTATATTCTTCCTCCGTCTCCACAATTATCTTCATCTGCATATTATAATGGGACTTTCCGCAAATCTTATTACAAAGTAGTACATAGTCAAACTCCCATGGGTCCGAATTTGGTTCTCCCTTGGCCGCTTTTTTTGCACGTATCCCATTTACAGTTTTAACCTTTTCCACCACATCAGGATTTAATCTCATATCTGCAGTAGTCACCGTAGGAGTGAACGAAAATTGTGTAATCATTCCTGGCACGCAGTTCATTTGCGCTCTAAAGTGTGGCATATAGGCAGAATGCAGTACATCTTGGGAACGCATCATAAAGTTTACTTTTCTACCAACCGGTAAATGCAATTCTTTAACAAGGATATCATCTGCTGAATTAGGGTCAGATTCGTCCAAACCAAGCACATTGGCACGGTCAATATCAATCAAACGCACACTTGCATCACCCAATACATTATCTTCTCCTCCATAACGAGCTGTCCAGTTAAACTGTTGGGCATAAAGCTCAACAATCAATGGATCATCCTCATCATTCACTTCCATGATGTTGGTCCAAGTATACAATCCCCATAAAATCAATCCGGCAAGAACTATAACCGGAATAATAGTCCAGATAAACTCCAAACGATCATTGTCTGCAAAGAAAAGGGCTTTTTTCCCTTCTTCACCTCTATACTTATATCCAAAGTAGTGCAATAATGCTTGGGTGATAAACTGCACAAAAAAGATAATGGCAAATGACACCCACATTAATTGATCATACTCATGGCCATGAGCAGATGATGCTTCTGGCAATAATACTTTGGTGTACTTTGCAAAACTAAATATGGTAATCCCGTAAATAAAAATCAGGAACCCAAACAATAGATAACCGTTGTACTTATTATCAGAATCAGTTGCTATCTCCGCGTTTTCTGCCTTTAGTTGGGACAATTCAAAAATCTTGGTCATTTGCCAGATCGCAATTGCTACCAGTACTAAAACAGTCAATGTTAATAATGCAGTCATTGTATATCTTTCTAAGACTTAATCGTATTAATAATGAAATTGTCTACTTTCTTCAATAAATGGATTTCTCTTGGGTTGCAATGGCGCTTTTGTAAGTGCATTGAACACCCAATACACAAATAACCCACCAAAGAACAATATCCCTCCAATTTCAGGTAATCCTATATACCATTGGTCGCCAACAGTTGCCGGCATGATCATATTGAAAACATCCAAGTAATGACCAAATAGGACTACAATCCCAGCCATGATCACAAACCAGTTTACTCTCTTATAGTCACTGTTCATCAACACCAATAATGGGAATATGAAGTTCATGGCCAACATTCCAAAGAACGGTAATTTGTAATCTTGGAACCTTGCTATATAATAGGTCACCTCTTCAGGAATGTTTGCGTACCAAATCAACATAAACTGTGAAAACCACAAATAGGTCCAGAAAATACTGATGGCAAACATAAACTTGGCCAAATCATGGATATGGCTGTCGTTTACATTTTCCAAGTATCCTTTGGATTTAAGGTATATGGATATCATGGCAATTACCGTAATTCCGGAAACAAACATGCTGGCGAATACATACCATCCAAATAATGTACTGAACCAGTGTGGATCCACACTCATGATCCAATCCCAAGACATCATGGATTCCGTAATCAGATAGAATACCAAGAAAGCAGCAGACCATCTAAAGTTCTTTACAAAATTTGAGTTATCATCAGATTCGTCTTGTGCCAAGGAAAGCTTTCTGGAATATTGTCTGTAAAAAATCCATCCTCCCAAGAAAATAGCGGCTCTTACCAAAAAGAATGTTGGATTCAAGTATCCAGCTTTACCTTGCAAAAGTTTATCATGTGCAACTACATCCGCATCCATCCACACAAACATATGGTTCATGTGCATTACAGAAAGTAGCAAAATCACAAATACAATGATTCCGCCAGGAACCAAATAAGCGGTTATCCCTTCCATAACACGGAAAAGCATTGGTGACCACCCGGCTTGTGCGGCCCGTTGAATGGCATAAAAGGCCAAAACGCCAAGCGATATCATGAAAAAGAAAAAGGCAGCAACGTACAAGGCAGACCATGGTCTGTTTTGCAATTGGTGCAATAAATGCTCATCATGGGCGGCATCATGTCCTTCATCATGCGAAGCGGCAGCGCCATGAGCATCTTCCTCGGCATGATCTGTGGCTTCTTCTCCATGACCTCCACCATGACCATCATCATGCGCTGATGCTACAATTGCCTTAGCTTCTTCCACAGTGCTTGGAGCAGTTACAAAACCAATTGTTAAGCAAATGAATCCAACTGCCATTGCAATGAAAGATCCTATTCTAAGTTTGTTTGAAAACGTGTACATAGTATACTCTTATCCAATTATTTTGTTAGGTCTTCCTTTAATTTCATTACGTATTCCGATACTTGCCACATCTCTTCTTCATTGGCCAGCTGAGATGCATATGATCCCATTGAATTTAATCCGTAATAGACTGTATGGTATGTGCTGCCCACTGTAATGTTACGTGCAACATCATCATAACTGGGAACACCCAATATTTTTTCTCGTTTTACCAAAGTTCCTTGCCCCTTACCTTTTGGCCCATGACAAATGGCACAATAGATATCGTAAAGCTCTTTACCCTTTGCCAAATTGACCTCACTTTGAAGTGAATCCAAAGGACTTGGCTGTAATCTTGCCAATTCTTTTCCCTCAATGGTATTCTCAAATTGATATGGCATATACCCTCTGGCTATGGTGTTTTCCGCCGGAAGCATAGCTTCGGTGCCCTGAGGAAACAATCCATTGTCCACTCCTTCATAGGTTTCGTATCCAACAGGTTCGTACATGTTGGGCATATACTGATAGTTTGGTCTATTCTTGTCGGCACATGCCGCCATGGACAGAACCAAAACCAGAACAATACTTATTTTACCTAAGTGCTTCATATTTTTACGACTCCTTTTCTGTAACATTTATTTCCACTGCTCCAGTACCCCATAACAAATCTGTAAGCTCTTTTTCATTGTTATGAATACCAATTTCCATTAAAAAGTGGTCATCGGTAGTTCTTACATCTGGGTTTTCAGCTTTTTTGAACGGCCACATTCTACTTCTTAAATAAAACGTGATAACCATAAGGTGGGCAGCAAAAAATACTGTCATTTCAAACATGATCGGAACAAATGCCGGCATGTTTTCCAAATAGCTAAAACTTGGCTTACCACCAATATCCTGAGGCCAGTCCTCAATCATGATATAGTTCATCATTACGATGGCCACCGTAAGCCCTAAACAACCATACATAAAGGATGTGATTGCTATACGGGTGTCCTCAAGTCCCATTGCCTTGTCCAAACCGTGTACCGGAAAAGGTGTGTATACCTCTTCAATATGATGGTGCTCCGCCCTTACTTTTTTTACGGCATGCATCAACACATCATCATCCGTATAAAGTGCCTGTATAACTTTTGATGCCATAATTACTTTTTATCGTTTAAATTTTTTGCTTGTCCTGCCCAATCATCACGTTGTGCCCTTCCAGGGAAAGAACCAGTGATCGAATCCAACAAATCATATTCTTTTTCGGTCATTTTGCTCACCTGCGCAAACGTGAAAATTCCTATTTGGTTCAAGGTCTGTTCCATTTGCGGACCAATACCTTTCACTTTTTTCAAATCATCTGCAGTTTCCTTGTCCGCATCAAATGTTCCTATTGTACCCAACAATGAAGAAACCTTTTCTTGATCAACTTCAGCACTTTCTTCTTTTGGAGCCGCCTTTTCAGTCTTGACACCACCTTTAGAAGGCATTTCATACAAAGGTTTTCCTGCATCCCTTAGATTCTTGAATCGCTCTCCAGAGGATTTCAAGATTGATTTAACCTCTGCCTGTGCAATTACAGGGAAGGTTCTAGAATACAACAAGAAGAGTACAAAGAAGAAACCTATGGTTCCGATAAATATTCCGATATCCACAAATGTTGGAGAGAACATGGTCCATGAAGATGGTAAATAATCCCTGTGCAATGAGGTAACAATGATTACAAATCGCTCAAACCACATTCCTATGTTCACTACAATAGAAATAAAGAACGAGAACATGATACTGGTACGTAATTTTTTAAACCACATAAACTGCGGAGAGAACACATTACAGGTCATCATTGACCAGTATGCCCACCAGTAAGGTCCCGTAGCTCTGTTCAAGAAAGCATATTGCTCATATTCAACACCAGAATACCATGCAATAAATAGCTCTGTGATATAGGCGCATCCTACAATGGAACCTGTAATCATGATTACAATGTTCATCAATTCGATATGCTGAACGGTGATATAAGCTTCAAGGCTACATACTTTCCTCATGATAATGAGTAGCGTGTTAACCATGGCAAATCCAGAGAAAATCGCACCCGCAACAAAGTAGGGCGGGAAAATGGTGGTGTGCCATCCCGGAATCACCGATGTGGCAAAATCAAAGGATACAATAGTGTGTACCGAAAGTACAAGTGGTGTGGCCAAACCTGCCAAAACCAAGGATACTTCTTCAAAACGTTGCCAGTCTTTTGCTCTACCTGTCCATCCAAAGCTCAACAAGCTATATATTTTCTTTTGGAAAGGCTTAATCGCTCTATCTCGAATCATCGCAAAATCAGGTAACAGTCCTGTCCACCAGAATACCAAGGATACGGATAGGTAGGTAGAAATTGCGAACACATCCCAAAGCAAGGGCGAGTTAAAGTTTACCCATAGCGACCCAAATTGGTTGGGAATTGGAAGTACCCAATAGGCCAACCAAGGACGTCCCATGTGAATAATTGGGAACAATCCAGCCTGGATTACCGAGAATATGGTCATCGCCTCCGCAGAACGGTTAATGGCCATTCTCCATTTTTGTCTGAACAATAGCAATACTGCAGAAATCAGTGTCCCTGCGTGACCAATACCAACCCACCAAACAAAGTTTGTAATATCCCAGGCCCAGTTAACGGTCTTGTTAAGACCCCAAACCCCAATACCTGTGGAAATGGTATAAATAATACATCCTAGACCCCAAAGGAATGCAACCAAAGCAATGGTAAATACAATCCACCAATGTTTGTTGGCCTTTCCCTCAACCGGAGCTGCAATATCCACGGTAACATCGTGATATCCTTTATCTCCGAGTACTAAGGGCTTTCGAATAGGTGCTTCGTAATGCGACGCCATAATTTATCTTCTAATTACTTCTTATTATTGATTAAGCCTCGTTGGTATTTCTCACCTTAACATGGTAGAATACATTTGGTTTTGTCCCCACGTGCTCCAATAGGTGATACATTCTATCATCTTCTTTCAACTCAGCAACCTTACTTTCTTTATCGTTGATATCACCAAAGGCAATTGCTCCATTGCTACATGCAGCTGAACAAGCGGTCTCAAACTCGCCATCTTTGATGGCTCGTCCATCCCTTTTCGCATCCAGGATGGTTTTTTGTGTCATCTGGATACATAGCGAACATTTTTCCATAACTCCTCTGGAACGAACATTGACATCTGGATTAATAACCATTTTACCAAGGTCATTGTTCATGTTGAAATCGAACTCATCATTGTCACTGTACAAGAACCAGTTGAATCTACGTACTTTATATGGACAGTTGTTGGCACAATATCTTGTACCTACACAACGGTTGTAAGCCATTTGGTTTTGACCTTGTCTACCATGTGAGGTTGCCGCAACCGGACAAACTGTTTCACAAGGTGCATGGTTACAATGCTGACACATTACAGGTTGGAAAGCAACTTGAGGGTTGGCAGAAGCATCTTCCATCTCCCTAAATCCGCCCAAAGAGCCATTATCACCCCAAAGACCTTCCATTCCATCTTTCTTCTCATCATCCTGTTCAAAGGTCTCTTCTGAAGAATAATATCTATCAATACGCAACCAGTGCATATCCCTAGATTTTCTCACTTCTTCCTTACCTACCACAGGAACATTGTTCTCCGCATGACAGGCAATTACGCAAGCTCCACAACCAGTACAAGCATTTAAATCAATGGACAAGTTGAAATGATGCCCAATAGAGCGATCAAACTCTTCCCAAAGGTCGGCATCTGGAGAGGTAACTGGAATCTCCTGATGGTTCAAAGAAACCTGAGGCGTATGATTCCATTCGTGATGGTCTTTTGTATTGAAGATCTCCAAGGTAGTTTCCTTGATAATATCCCCTCTACCCATCAATGTTTTGTGTAGCTGTACACAGGCAAATTCATGTACCCCCGAAGCTTTTTCAATGCTAACTGACTGTACATTGGAAAAGTTGTTATATAAGGTATAGGCATTTACCCCTGTTGCCATTTCCGCTTTCATTCCGGCCTGTTTGCCATAACCAAATGAAAGACCAATAGTATTTTTTGCCTGACCTGGCTGAATAATCACAGGAACGTTGTCCAAAACCACACCATCAACGGTCAATTTTGCATAGCTTCCATTCAGTCCGCCATCGGCCACATTAAAGTTTTCCATTTCCAATGCCTCAGCATCAGCTTTGGAGATTGTCACGTAGTTATCCCATGACACTCTTGAAATTGGATCGGGGAATTCCTGCAACCATGGGTTGTTTGCCTGACGACCATCACCCATTCCTACTTTGGAATACAATACCAATTCCGTTCCAGAACTGGTTGAATTCACCAAGGAACGTATGGCAGATGCAATAGGAGCGATACCCGTTTGCACTTCTTCAGTTTCCGTTTCATCGGAAGCAACCGCAGCTTGCTCGGCATCCGATTCGGTATTTGTAGCAGCCGCCACAAATACTCCATCTTGTAACGCTTTATTCCAATTAGAATCTTGCAATATGGTTGTATTCCAAGTCTCTTTTATATAATCGTAGTACGTTTGCTCGCTGCCCATCCAAGTCAGCAATGCATTTTGAAACTGTCTTGTATCAAAAAGCTCACGGATGGCAGGCTGCATTAAACTATATTGCCCTTTCTTCAATTGTGCATCACCCCAAGATTCCAAATAGTGGGGAGCGGCAGCAACATAATCGGATGATTGTGCAGTTTCATCATTAGTAAAAGCAAAACTTACAGATACATCCACTTTATCAAGTCCTGATACAAAATCAGCAGCGTTTGGCAGCGAATAGACAGGATTCACACCATCCATGATCAAAGCTCCCACGCGACCGGCATTCATATCAGCAACCAATTTATTCACTTTGGCCACATCACCTTGGCGTACATACTTAGGGTTCTCTGTATCAAAAGCCTCACTTGCCAACAGTTCGTTTATAGCCAAAACAACCGCTTGTGCGTTCACATCGTTAAGCCCTGTAACCACAACAGCTTTGTTTCCAGCTTTTTTAATTTGGGCAGCAACACTCTCCACAGCCTCGTCAACATCGGAAGTACCTCCACCCACATTGCTTCCGTTCAATTTGCCATATAATTTGGCCAAAGCAATTTTTTGCTGAGTCGGGGTCATGGGATAACGCTTATCTGCATTAGCTCCAGAAAGCGTCATATTAGATTCCAATTGGACATGTTTGGACATTTTTCCGTTTTTTGGAACACGTCCTTTAGCATAACCGCTATCATATCCTCCTCCTTGCCAATCTCCCAAGAAATCTGCACCAAAAGAGACAATCAAATCCGCTTTTTCAAAATCGTAATCCGCAAGAGCACGCTCTCCATAAGCGGCATTGAAAGCATTTAGTGCCGCATCCTCAGAAATGGCATCGTAAACAACATGATTTACATTATCACCATATTCAGCTTTAAAATCAGCAATCAATCTATCCGTAGATGGACTTGCATAGGTCTGCGTCAATAAAACAACCTGCTTATTGGAACCTTTCAAGCTTCCAAGCTTTGACTTTACGGTTGCATCCAATGTTTTCCAGTCAATTGGCTCGCCATTGGCCATTGGCCCTTGAACTCTCTTGCTATCGTATAACGTCAGCACAGATGCCTGAACACGTGCGTTAGCACCTCCATTTACTTTGGCATCGGTATTGTTCTCGATTTTAATTGGTCTACCCTCTCTGGTTTTTACCAAAATACTGGCAAAATCATACCCATCGGCAATGGTGGTCGCATAATAATTGGCAACCCCTGGAATGATATTGTCCGGTTTTACCACATAGGGGATAGATTTATGCACAGGACCTTCACAGGCGGCAACGGTAGCTGCGGCCGTACTAAATCCAACATATTTCAGAAAATCCCTTCTATTGGTAGTTGTAGCCGACAAGTTTTCCTTATCACCCAAAAACTCATCCACCGGGATTTCTTCTGCAAATTCGTTTTGTCTTAGCGCCTCAACAATGGAATCGTTCGGATTTAACTCCGCTTCGCTTTTCCAATATTTTTTGTTTGATGCCATACGATATATCTGAGATTATCTTCTTTTAATTCTTAATAGTGACACTTACCACATTCCAAACCACCCATCATTGCAGCGGTAAGATTCTCAACACCATACTTCTTGGAAAGTTCGGCATGAATAGCTTCGTAGTACTCATTGCCTTCCATTTTCACATTGGTTTCCCTGTGACAGTTTATACACCATCCCATGGTCAATGGAGCAAATTGCTCCATGATTTCCATTTCCTCTACTGGACCGTGACAGGTTTGACATTCGATTCCAGCAACAGCAACGTGCTGAGAATGGTTGAAATAAGCAAAATCTGGAAGGTTATGAACCCTTACCCACGCCACAGGCTGTGTCTCACCCGTATATTGCTGATTCTCTTCATCCCATCCAACTGCCTTGTACAATTTCTTGATTTCACCAGTATAGAACTCATTGGTGTAGCCATTAGCTATATCTTCAGCACTTGGACCTTCTGGATTGCCCTTATATTCATAAATGGACTTATGACAGTTCATACAAACATTTAAAGAAGGTATACCCGAAGTTTTGGAAACTCTTGCCGAAGAGTGACAATATTTACATTCAATTTTATTGTCTCCAGCATGTATTTTATGGGAATAGTGAATAGGTTGAACAGGAGCATATCCTTGATCAACCCCAACTTGCATCATCCAGCCATAAGCAAAGTAACCACTGGCCAACAATAAGAAAATAGAAGTTACCAAAACCAAAAACTGGTTTTGCACAAAAGCTTTCCATATTGGCGTATGCTTTTCCGCTTTTTCTCTTTCCAATACAACACCATTGGCCTCTGCAATTCTCCTCAAGGTCTTATTGACCAAGATCAACATGATAATCAATAAACCAAAAACCAATGCCAGTGCACCAAGAATGATTTCATTTGAAACCCCTCCTTCTGATTCAGCTCCCCCACTCGCATCACCAGTTGTGGTCGCTGCCGCTGCAGGAGCCGGTGGTGGAGCAGCCGTATAGGCCAAAATATCATCAACATCCGCGTTTGACAGCGTAGGAAAAGCCGTCATTGCAGCCTGATTGTACTCTGCGTAGATTTTATTGGCATAAGCGTCTCCGGATTTTATCATTCCCGGACTGTTCTTGATCCACTCATAAAGCCATTCTTTGTCCAATCCCTCGTCTTCAGACAATCTTGCTTCAACATTAGCCAATGCAGGCCCTGTCATCTTACGATCCAATGAGTGACAAGCCGCACAGTTCTGATTGAAGAGCTGTTTTCCCTTGGCAGCATCACCACCCGAAGCCTCCGCAACAACTTCTGCTGCAGCTTCTTCTTGAGCATAAGACGAAATGGAAAAAAGTAGGAGAGAAAGACCTAAAACTTTAGAAAATAGATGGCGGTATAAAACCTTTTTCATATTAACGAAATTTCTATCGAAATCTTTGGCACGATATTTTCTTCTGATACTGAGAACAATAGGGTTCCACCGTGCTAAAATCGGTGACAAAAATACAACATACACTTATTTTTTTAAATGTTAAGGGATTTATAATATCTAATTTATAAACATTCTAAATAAAAGGAAGTCCAACTGTTTAAAACATAAAAAATTACATTTGTAAAACAACAATATTGAAAAGTTTTATTCAATTATGAAAACCCCTTTATTTATTGCATTCTTAATTGGCCTAGCACTTCCCATTTCCGCCCAAGAAGGCGATATAACCATAGAACAAGACCCACGAATTGAAGAACTGGTAGCACTCTATACCGAAGTGAATTCCAAAGCGGACTTTTATCAAATTCAAGTAGGGTTTGGAAGCTATCAAAAGGCCCAAAACCTAAAAACCCAGGTAGATATCGATTTTCCAGGATGGGATTCCAAAATTATATTTGAGTCGCCTACATATAGAGTTCGCTTGGGCAAGTTTAAAACCAAATTGGAAGCCGAACGAAAGCACTTGGAAGTGCGTAAGAAATATCCAGATGCGATGCTCCTTAAACCAGAAAGTAATTCTAGATAAAAAAAATCCCGCGTAAGCGGGATTTTTTAGTTTTTGACATCTTCTTTTTCTACAGTTTTTTCTTAACTGCAACTTCTTGGAAGGCTTCTACGATATCACCTTCTTTAATGTCATTGTAGTTTTTGATCTGAAGTCCACAATCATATCCTTTGGAAACTTCTTTGACATCATCTTTAAATCGCTTTAAAGAAGTTAGTTCCCCAGTGAAGATAACAACACCGTCACGTATCAACCTGATTCGTGAATTCCTGAATACCTTACCACTGGTCACCATACAACCTGCAATGGTTCCAATTTTGGAAATCTTAAAGGTCTCCCTGATTTCGGCATTACCAGTGATCTCCTCTTTCATTTCAGGTGACAACATACCCTCCATGGCATCTTTAAGGTCATTGATCGCATCATAAATGATAGAGTACATTCTGATATCAATTTCCTCCTTGTCCGCCACCATTCGAGCATTACCCATTGGTCGCACATTGAATCCAATGATGATGGCATCAGATGCACTGGCCAACAACACATCGGATTCTGTAATGGCTCCAACGCCTTTATGAATGATATTCACCTGGATTTCATCGGTTGACAGTTTTTGGAAGGAATCCGTCAATGCTTCCACAGAACCATCCACATCACCTTTAAGGATAATATTGAGCTCTTGGAAATCACCCAATGCAATCCTCCTACCAATTTCATCCAAGGTAATATGACGCTGTGTTCTTACAGATTGCTCACGTTGCAATTGCGAACGTTTGGTTGCAATTTGTTTTGCCTCCCGCTCATCATCCAATACATTGAATCGATCACCTGCTTGCGGGGCACCATCCAATCCTAAAATGGAAATTGGTGTTGCCGGCCCAGCTTTTTTGATGTTTTTTCCGCGTTCATCCTGCATGGCCTTTACCTTACCGCTGCAAGTTCCTGCCAACACATAATCTCCAATCTCCAAAGTACCTGTTTGCACCAAAATTGTGGAAACATACCCTCTACCTTTGTCCAAGAACGCTTCAACAACAGTTCCCGTGGCCAATCGGTCTGGGTTTGCTTTCAATTCCAACAATTCAGCCTCCAACAATACTTTTTCCAACAACTCATTGATGCCCTGACCTGTTTTAGCCGAAATATCATGGGACTGTATCTTACCTCCCCAATCTTCCACCAATAGGTTCATAGCAGCAAGTCCTTCCTTAATCTTATCGGGATTGGCCGTTGGTCTATCAATCTTATTTATAGCAAAAACGATTGGAACATTTGCAGCCTGCGCATGGCTGATCGCCTCTTTGGTCTGAGGCATGATATCATCATCCGCGGCCACTACAATAATGGCTATATCCGTTACCTGGGCACCTCTGGCTCGCATAGCAGTAAACGCCTCGTGACCCGGTGTATCCAGAAAAGTAATTTTTTGTCCATCTTCCAATGTAACCCCATAGGCGCCAATGTGCTGGGTAATACCACCACTTTCACCAGCAATTACATTTTCCTGTCTTATATAATCCAGCAATGATGTCTTACCGTGATCTACGTGACCCATTACCGTTACAATAGGTGCTCTCGGTTTTAAATCTTCCGGAGCATCCACCTCTTCTTCAATCGATTCTTCAATTTCAGCAGTTACAAACTCCACCTCATAACCGAATTCCTCTGCCACTATAGAAAGTGTTTCTGCATCCAGACGCTGATTCATGGTTACCATAATCCCCAACGACATACATGCCGAAATAATCTGGGTAGTGGAAACATTCATCATGGTAGCTACCTCGTTTACGGTAACAAACTCTGTTACCTTAAGGATTTTGCTTTCCAATTCTTGCTGTTCAAGATCTTTTTCTGTCTGTTGACGGTGTTGATCTCTTTTCTCCCTACGGTATTTGGCTCCTTTACCTTTATTGGATTTCCCTTGAAGCTTTTCAAGAGTTTCCCTTACCTGTTTTTGTACTTCTTCCTCAGTAGGCTCAACTTTTGGAACAGATGATCTCTGACCACCTCTTCTTCCAGCTCCATTGTTTCCTCCTCTGTTACCAGGGCGATTTCCTCCACCTTGCGAGTTATTTTTGCTGACAATACGTTTTCTACGCTTCCTTCTATCAGCACTACTATCTGAAGATTCAGCAGCCTTTTTAGGCTCTTCTTTCTTTTTCTTGGGCTTGTTGAACTGAGAAAGGTCTATCTTATCCCCAGTAATCTTTGGCCCACTAAGTTTTTTGTATTGTGTTTGAATTGCCTCCGGCTCTTTAGGCTCCTCAACTTCTTCTTTTTTTGCCTCTACAGGCTCTGGTTTGGCAGGTTCCTTAGTTTCGACCTTTGGTTGTGGCGCCTCTGGTTTTTCCTCAACCTTTGGTTTCTCCTCAACTTTGGGTTGTTCTACTTCTTTTGGCTCTTCAGCTTCAACTTTAGGAGCTTCCGGCTTTTTATCCAAGTCAATTTTACCGACCGTTTTTGGACCTGAAAGCTCGGCTTTGGCTTTAATTACCTGCTCAGAACTTCTGCGCTCCCTGGCAATCCTGCGTTCTTCTTGCTCCTGTTCAATTTGGATTCTGAGCGCCTCCTTCTCCTTACGTTTTTCTTCCCCTACTTCTTTGGAAGCTACTTTCTTGCTCTTATCCGTTTGGAACTCATCCAACAGCACTTGATACACCTCATCTGTTATTTTTGTCGTAGGTCTTGCCTCTACCTCATGCCCTACGGATGAAAGGTAGTCCACAGCCCTATCCAGTGAAATGTTCAATTCTCTGAGAACTTTATTAAGCCTTATTGTTGGGTTTCCTGCCATAAATTGTATTTCCTTGCCCTAAAATTCGCTGCTAATATATAGTTTAATCTTCAAACTCCTCTTTAAGGATTCGCACCACATCCTGAACGGTTTCCTCTTCCAAATCGGTTCTTTTGATCAGGTCGTTCACATCTTGCTCCAGAACGCTTCGGGCCGTATCCAGTCCAATTTTCTTGAACTCGTCAATTACCCATGCTTCTATCTCATCTGAAAATTCGGTCAGTTCCACATCTTCCTCAACTCCCTCTCTAAATACATCAATCTCATAACCAGTTAGTTGTCCTGCCAAACGAATATTATGACCTCCTCTACCTATTGCCTTTGAAACTTCCTCGGGCTTTAGATATACTTGGGCCGTTTTCTTTTCATCATTCAGCTTAACAGATGATACTCTTGCAGGACTTAGCGCCCTTGTTACCATCAATTGTGAATTGTTGGTCCAGTTGATCACATCAATATTTTCATTGCCTAATTCGCGAACAATTCCATGGATCCTAGATCCTTTCATTCCCACACAGGCACCCACCGGGTCAATTCTATCATCATAGGAATCCACTGCAACTTTAGCTTTTTCACCAGGAATCCTTACTGCTTTTTTGATGGTGATCAGTCCATCAAAAACCTCGGGGATTTCTTGGAAGAACAATTGCTCCAAGAAAATAGGTGATGTTCTTGACATGATAATTGCAGGCTTATTCCCCTTCAATTCCACGCTTTCAATAATCCCTCTAACGTTATCTCCCTTACGGAAGAAGTCGGATGGAATCTGCTTTTCCTTCGGAAGGATGATCTCATTCCCTTCGTCATCCAACAAAATAATGGCCTTATGACGAATATGATGCACTTCTGCCGTGTATATTTCACCTTCCAAGTCCTTAAACTGCTTGTAGATGGTGGTATTGTCATGCTCATGAATCTTGGAAATCAGGTTTTGGCGCAATGCCAAGATGGCCCTTCTACCCAAATCCATCAATTTTACTTCCTCTGATACATCCTCACCAACTTCAAAGTCAGGCTCAATTTTTCTGGCTTCTGTTAATGAGATTTCCTCATTAGGTTCTTCCACTTCGCCATCTTCGACCACGATTCGGTTTCTCCAAATCTCTAAATCCCCCTTATCTGGGTTGATAATGATGTCAAAATTCTCATCAGAACCAAATTTCTTCTTCAGCGCATTTCGGAATACATCTTCCAAAATTGCCATAAGGGTTACCCTATCTATAAACTTATCGTCCTTAAATTCCGAAAAGGATTCGATGAGCGCTAGGTTTTCCATTTTTGAACTACAATTAAAATTTTAATATAACTTTTGCTTCATGGATATCAGAAAATGCAATCTCTTGTTTTTTCTGAACCGTAACTTTTCCTTTACCTACAGGTTTAGGCTCTCGGGCCTTCCATTCCAAGGTAATGCTATCTTCGGTGGCTTGGGTCAGGTTTCCTTCCAATTCTACTTCACCTGTCCTAACCTTTATTTTTCTACCAATATTCTTTTTGTACTGACGGGGCAATTGCAATGGGGATGTAGCTCCTGCCGAGGTTACCTCTAAAGCAAAATCCTCTTCTTCACGATCCAAATTGTGCTCAATGGCCCTGCTTACATCCATACAATCCTGAAGATTGACACCATTATCACCATCCAAAACCACCCGGATTGTATTGTCACCTCCAACTGTAAAATCAATCAAAAACAAGGATGGATGCTCTTCCAAAGCCTTGTTCAACAATGATGTTACTTTATCCTTCAACATAAAACCAAGTAATAAAAGAGGGGACTAGAAGTCCCCTCATGAATACACTTATATCCGTTCAGTGGTGCAAATATACAATAATTATGGAGTTTGCAAAACTGAAAGGAGCGTTGAAAGTCGCTTTGCTTCAATGCATTTTTTTCCAATACTTCAATATGCTCAATCCATCTCATCCATCCACCATAATTGTTTCCAAATTTTTTCTTCCCCATCATTCCGTTGTGCAATTCCCGGAGTGCTCCTACCTTCCAATATATATTTGGTGAGCAGTTTTTTCAGTTCTTCCACTTTTTCGGTATTCGACACCTGTAGATTTTTGGATTCGGTAGGATCTTCCTTTAGATTATACAATTGCACTCTGGGTAACCCTTCCAAAGCTTCCTCATTATTAGGTGTTGGAAAACTCCACCCTCCGGAGTCTGGACACATTATCAATTTCCAATCTCCCTTTCGAATGGCAAAACTCCCGTTAATGGAATGGTGTACGGTAGCTTCCCTAAAATCCCCCTCAATCGGGTCTTGGTTTAAAAGCGGCAGTATATTATAACTATCCTCCGCCTCATCATCCTTTAGTTCATACCCAACAATGGCTGCACAGGTGGCAGCAAAATCGGTCGTACAAATGGTTTGAGGGTTAACAGAGCCCTTTTTTACCTTTTCTGGCCATTTTACAATATAAGGTACTCGGTGCCCCCCTTCAAAAATATCTGCCTTATGTCCTCTGTAAATATAACTTGGGTGATGGCCTTTTTCTGTCAATTCCTCAATTTTGGCAGCCGGAGAGCACCCATTGTCACTTGTAAAAACAATGATGGTGTTATCCTCTATCCCTGCATTTTTAACCGTCATATTTAGTTTCCCCATGTAATCATCAACCATCATCATAAAATCTCCATAAGGATTTAGGCCACTTTTGTCTTGCCATTCCTCAGTAGGCAAAATAGGGGTATGTGGAGATGGCAACGCCAGATAAAGAAAAAATGGAGCTTTTTTATCTGCTTGCTCTTTCACATAATCGATTCCTCTTCTAAAAAAGTTTGGAGTCACATCCTCGTGAATAAAATCCTTGGAAGTAGGTCCTTTTCTCCACCAAGAGTATTTACCTGTATTTACCGTAGTGGAATCCGGGATTTCTGTTGCCATTCCATTCTCTATGTATACATAAGGTGCCATGTCCAAAGACCCACTATGGCCATAGGCATATTCAAACCCAAGGTCATTGGGGGAGTTTTTCACCGGTTTTGTATAATCAATATTGGTAAAGGTGGTATCCTGCCATCCTGTTGTGGGTTCCAATTCCGGGTTTTTCAATGCCCAATCCCAGCCCAAATGCCACTTCCCAATAAAAGCCGTGTGGTAACCGCTCTTTTTTAGAATGGAAGCTACGGTTGTTCGTGTTTTTGGTATTAAAGCCTTGGAGGCCCCTATTAACACTCCTTCCTTCAGGGTACTTCGCCAATTATATCTCCCGGTCATAATTCCATACCGTGTAGGGGTACAAACTGCCGAGGAGGTGTGTGCATCGGTAAACGCCATTCCCTCTTGGGTCAATTGGTCTAAATGGGGGGTCTGTATTTTACTGTTTTCATTAAAAGCTGAAATATCTCCGTACCCCAAGTCATCGGCTAGTACAAATATGATATTGGGATGCTGTTTGGACAGCACCTTTTTATTGTTCTTTTCGGCACAACTTAAAACAAAGAATATTAGACAAATACTTAGAATGGTTTTTGGATGGTTCATAACGGTATTTTGGTTTGAAGGGGAAATGTACCCAAATAACCGTAAACAAAAAATCCCGATTTCGTAAAAAATCGGAATTATCATAAATATTCACAACTCGCTGAAATTATTGTTTTAATGCAATCCATTCTTAGAATAAGAAATAAAGCTCATTTTTCTATCGATTCGGATCATCAAGGAATTTCTCATTGGAATCCCAAGGGATTTTTGCATTTCAAAATCATTCTTATTGAAACCTATCCAAACCGCTTGCCAAAAATTATCAACAAAATCCCATGCATTCAAATGGTTGATTTACAAGCTACAACAACATTAAACCATTCCAATTGATGATTTCTAAAACCCAATATGATAAATATCATTAAAATTAATCGATAATATTAGTTATTTTTCCTACAGTATTGAATCTTAAAACCTCATTTTTTAAGTCGAATTTTATGTCAAAAGTACTTCTCCCTAGAACTCCTGCTTCCCCTACTGATTTTTTTAATACCTGCAAAATAGTGGATCAATAATACATTTAATTCATCCAACACACTAAACCAATAAGATTTGCATCAGTTTATAAATCGATTGAAAAACAGCCGTACTTTTTTTACAGTACTTACAGAATCTTGTAAAATCACCTACAATTATAGCTTCACATAATCTTGACCACATAGCATTGGAACTTCAGATATCTCAGCCTTTTTTAACCCTAGAAACATTCAAAATCAACAAAATGAAAAATTTATCATTATTTGGACTTGTTTGGGCTTTATTCTTTGTTTGCTCCTTTTTAAATGCCCAAGAAATCCACACCCAGGCCAATGCGGCAAGTATCAATAACGAAGCCAATGCAACGGACGGCTGGACCGGAAGTACTGTTAATACCGTTGTTACAGACCAAGTTTTTAGCGGTAGTTACGCAATTAAACTGGAAGCGGCAACCGATGGCTGGGCAAGAGCAGAATATACCTTTACCACGATTCCAGGAGAGAAATATAAAATAACCATTCATGCAAAAAGTGGAACCCCGGTAAGACAAGGTTTTTATCAGTGGGACGGGTTTACCGACTTTGTGGCCGTGGACAATATCGTCCAAGAATGGACCAAATATACTTGGACACTAACTGCAAGCAACACTAGTGCATTGATCAAAATTTTTACCGGTCATCCTTCCATAGCCGGAGATGCAATCTATATCGATAACATTTCCATAGTGAAGGAGGATCTTCAAGCTCCATCAGCACCATCTTTGTCAAGTATTTCCCAGTCCGATATTACCGTGGACCTCTCTTGGAGTGGTGCTACTGATAATGTGGGGGTCACGGGATACAAGATATTCAAGGACAACAACCTCGAGGCCACCCTGGGCAATGTCACCTCCTATCAGGTGACCGGTTTAACGGCAAGCACCAACTACAGTTTTATGGTGACTGCCCTGGATGCAGCAGGAAATGAGAGTTCTGCAAGTAATTCCATATCGGTCACCACCGATGCCAGTTCAGGAGGTGGAGGTGGATCCGGTAGCTCTATATGGTCAGAAGCCGGCTCAGTGGCCAGTTATATTGGAAATGTTGCTATTGGCACAAGTTCGGTACCCTCTGGTTACAAAATGGCTGTAGATGGAAAACTTATTACAGAAGAAATTAAAGTCCAACTCAGTGGTAACTGGCCCGATTATGTCTTTAAAAAAGGTTATGATCTTCCCACCTTGGAAGAGATCCAAAAACATATTGATGAAAAAGGGCATCTGCCCAATATCCCATCTGCCAATGAAGTAGAGGCCAACGGTATCGAACTAGGGGAAATGAACAAACTGCTCTTGGAAAAGATTGAACAATTGACGCTTTATATTCTTAAACAACAAAAAGAGATTGACCAACTAAAAAATCTGGTTAAAAACATTAAATAAAACAATAAATGAATATCCCGAACAAAACGTTTTTATTAATTCTTCTTTTAGCCAGCAATTCATACCTGTCATCACAAAATTTGGTCAATATGGATGATTGGATTTCCGGCACCACTGGATCAACAACCAACTATAGTTCCCAAGGTACAGCATCCCAGAATTCAAGAATCACAACGACAGGACCCTATGGCGACCAAGTCACCGTTTGGGAAGGAAGCGCGGATGGTGCATCGGGCATGAATGGTGGACTGGAACACTCTGGTGTTGTGGTTGATACCGATAAAACTTATAGGATCTCATTTTGGGTAAGGTCTAACGGGCTAAACAATTGTTCCAACACCATAGGTTTCGTCCCTTATCACATTGGCGGAGGACTTGTTCAACCTTTTGAAAACGAAAATGGAGGTAATGTAAGCTGGCCATATGTTTCATCCATGAATTATCCAAACGACAAATGGTTTTTGGTCGTGGGCTATATACGCCCACCATCTGCAAGCGATATGGGTGATTCGGGTGTTTATGACCCGTCTTTAGGCACTGCGCCTAATCTTCCATCCATTAGTTACGGGACAACTGATTTTATCTTTCCTTCATCCGTAAGCCAAATAAGGATACGTATAAGGGCATTCATGTGGGCATGTGCAACAGGAGAAAAAATGTATGTCTACGACCCTAGGCTTGAGGAGGTTCCAAATACTATGCCCTTAAATGATTTATTATATGGTACCGGTGGAGGAGACACTCAAAATCCCACTGCCCCAACTTTATCAATTACATCTCAATCGGATACCACCGTTGACCTCTCCTGGAGCGGAGCCACGGACAATGTAGGGGTGACCGGATATAAAATATTCAAGGACAATAGCCTGGAAACCACTTTGGGCAATGTCAACACCTATCAAGTAGCAGGGCTTACAGAAAGCACCTCCTATAATTTTACAGCAACTGCTTTGGATGCCGCAGGTAATGAAAGTTCGGCCAGCAACTCCATATCCGTCACCACCAATGCAAGTTCGGGCAGCGGAGGAGGCTCCTCCATTTGGACAGAAGCCAATTCCGTGGCCAGTTACAGTGGCGATGTGGGCATTGGCACAAACGCTGTCCCATCGGGCTATAAATTGGCCGTGGAGGGCAAGATACGCACCCGTGAGATCAGGGTGGACCAAGACACTTGGCCCGATTATGTTTTTAAAGAAGGTTATGACCTACCCTCTTTGGAAGAAATCCAGAAACACATTGAGGAAAAAGGGCATCTGCCCAATATACCATCCGCAAAAGAAGTGGAAACCAATGGCGTGGAGCTTGGGGAGATGAACAAACTGCTCTTGGAGAAGGTGGAGGAATTGACACTTTATGTAATTGAGCTAAAAAAGGAAAATGAAAAGCAGAACCAAATCATCAAAAACTATCATTTCAAAAAATAGAATTCCAGAAATGAAAAAAATCAAGATATTCAAATTGGTCGCCCTGTTATTTTTTCCAATTGCATTGTTGGGGCAAAACAATTTACTGGATACATCGGTATGGACGGTTGGCCCAGGTACCACAAGTGTGAATGGTTTCTCAAATTATGGACCGGATGCTGAAAATGAGCGTGCCTTGGGTACGGACCCCCATGGAGCCAGTAGTGTACTCTGGGTATCCAAACCGGATGGATCACCCACCAATACCGCAGATGGGGGATTTGAAAGTTCCACTATTAGTATCAATCCAACCAAAACTTATAGGTTTACGGTTTGGATTAAAAAAACAGGGTCCAACTCAGGGCATACTTATGTGGGACTTCGATCCTATTCATCTTCCGGTGCCAAAGCCACGCAAAGATTTGACGGCACCACGAATACCAATCCATATTTTTTGACGGGAGATCTCCCCGAATTGGACAAATGGTTCCTCATTGTTGGGTTCATCCATCCCAATTCATACTCTGGTTCCCATCTTGGAGGTCTTTACGACGGTGTGACAGGAAACTTGGTCGCAAGTCATCCTGTCACCGATTATAAATTCTTCCCCGACACAGCAACTTTTAGACACCGTTCTCTACTATATGGAGATGAAAATTCGACTAATCGTCAATATTGTTGGGACCCAACTATCTATGAAGTAAATGGGCAAGAGCCAACCATAATGGAGTTGCTAAATCCTTCAGGAGGAAGCGATACGCAAAACCCAACGGCACCCACACTTTCAAACACGGGCCAGACCGATACCACGGTAGACCTTTCCTGGAGCGGAGCCACGGACAATGTTGGCGTGACTGGATATAAAATATTCAAGGACAATAGCCTGGAAACCACTTTGGGCAATGTCACCTCCTACCAGGTGACCGGTTTAGCGGCAAGCACCACATATAGTTTTACCATAACCTCATTGGATGCGGTCGGAAACGAAAGTTCGGCCAGTAACTCCATATCCGTCACCACCAATGCAAGTTCGGGCGGCGGAGGAGGCTCCTCCATTTGGTTAGAAGCCAATTCCGTGGCCAGTTACAGTGGCGATGTGGGTATTGGCACAAACGCTGTCCCATCCGGCTATAAATTGGCCGTGGAGGGCAAGATACGCACCCGTGAGATCAGGGTGGACCAAGACACTTGGCCCGATTATGTTTTTAAAGAAGGTTATGACCTACCCTCTTTGGAAGAAATCCAAAAACACATCGCAGAAAAAGGACATTTGCCCAATATACCATCCGCCAAGGAAGTCAAGGCCAATGGTGCAGATTTGGGTGAGATGGACAAACTCCTTTTGGAGAAGGTAGAAGAAATGATGCTTTATATCATTGAGTTAAAAAAGGAAAACAAGGCACAACAAATAGAAATAGAAAATCTGAAAAACCAAATCCAATAAAAAAACAAGAAATGAATAGACGAATTAACATTTTATGCCTAATTATTTTGGGATCTATCAGCTTAAATGGACAAACTACCGACCATTCAAATTTCCTGAACGGGTTGGTATCTGCTTATTCAATGGAAAGTTCTACCATTTTGACCGATGAACTGGGGACAAACAATGGAACGGTAAATGGTGCCTCTTTGGTAACAGGAAACTTAGGAAATGCCCTTAATTTTACAGGCTCTCAGGCCACCATGGGCGTGGTGCCAACTTCCTCCAGCCTAGATTTGAATGGAGCCGAAATGACACTCATGGTAGATATTTATCCCACCGCCAATGGACAATCTGGGTATAGTGTAATCTTTCAGAAGGGCGTAGGAGCTACTGGCGACAATATTTATTCAATATCCTATAAGAGTAACAATACTGTACGGTTCAGAAACTATGTGAATGGCGTCCGAAGGGATTTTATTAGTACAACTGTTGCCCCCTTAAATACTTGGTCCCGAATTATCTGTGTCTGGAAATCAGGCGAGGCCAAGATTATTCGGATAAATTCAGCTACAGATGTAGATGCCTCGATATATTCGGGGACCCAGGACGTAAGCGCTGATCGGGATCTGACAATAGGCTCCTATGACTTGGCCGGGCCTGCCGCTGCTCGTAGTTTTTTGGGCAATATTGATAATGCCATGATCTGGAATCGAGCCTTGACCACCGCAGAGCAGAACACCCTAATCAATGAAAATCTTGGATTTTCCGATTTTAATGCTGGTAGTTCAGATACCCAAAATCCAACGGCACCAACCCTGTCCAGTACCGGACAGACGGATACGACAGTTAATCTTTCTTGGAGCGGGGCCACGGATAATGTAGGGGTGACCGGATATAAAATATTCAAGGATAATAATCTCGAGGCCACTTTGGGCAATGTAAACACCTATCAAGTGGCAGGGCTTACAGAAAGCACCTCCTATAATTTTACAGCAACTGCTTTGGATGCCGCAGGAAATGAGAGTTCTACCAGTAATTCCATATCCGTAAGCACCAATGCAGGCTCAGGAGGTGGAGGGAGCAATGGAAGCTCTGTGTGGTCCGAGACCAATTCGGTAGCAAGTTACAGTGGTGATGTAGGCATTGGCACGAACGCTGTCCCATCGGGCTATAAATTGGCCGTGGAGGGCAAGATACGCACCCGTGAGATCAGGGTGGACCAAGACACTTGGCCCGATTATGTTTTTAAAGAAGGTTATGACCTACCCTCTTTGGAAGAAATCCAAAAACACATTGAGGAAAAAGGGCATCTGCCCAATATACCATCCGCAAAAGAAGTGGAAGCCAATGGCGTGGAGCTTGGGGAGATGAACAAACTGCTCTTGGAGAAGGTGGAGGAATTGACATTGTATATTCTAGAACTCACCAATGAAAACAAGGAAATAAAGAAACGATTAGCATTAGTTGAAAAAAATAACAAACAATGAGAATACAACTTTTATTTATGATTGTGTTGGGGAATGTTGTTAGCATTTTCTCACAACAGTTTGACCAAAACTTAACGAATATTGTTCCTCCGTCGCCCACTGCATCATCTCTAGGCAAATATGGCGAGATACCGGTAAGCTATAATATTGGATCTCCATCTATCAGCATTCCAATTTATGAAATCTCCAGTGAAGGCATATCTGTTCCCGTATCACTAAGTTACCATGCATCAGGGATACGCGTTGAAGACAATGCCTCGTGGGTAGGCTTAGGATGGTCCTTAAGTGCAGGTGGTGTTATTACTAGATCAGTACGTGGAAGCGCGGAT
The DNA here is from genome assembly GCF_965222555.1 of Flagellimonas sp. Lineage (GTDB taxonomy): Bacteria > Bacteroidota > Bacteroidia > Flavobacteriales > Flavobacteriaceae > Flagellimonas. The sequence continues at coordinate 441,318 of NZ_CBDCUG010000005.1, forward strand.
GACGCACAAAATGGATTATTAAATAATAATTTGCCAACCAATGCACAAATTCTAGATCCTAACCAGGCTCAAAATATTAATCAGTTTTTCGGCCCACAAGCATCTCCAGATGGTACGGGTGTTCAAGATAGGGAACCAGATCTTTTTTATTACAATTTCATGGGAGCCTCTGGAAAGTTATATTTTGATGAAAATAATGTGGTCATTCCAAAACCTTATGCTAGCATAAAAGTGGAACCAATCTTTTCAGGAGGTGAAATAGACACTTGGACGATAACAGATCAAAATGGTATTAAGTACTATTTTGGCGAGAACAACAATACTATTTCTGGGTTGGGGAAGGAAATTACCTCAACTGGCTCACAACCAAGCCATACCTCTGCTTGGTACTTGGTAAGAGTATTCAACCCAAAAACAAACGGTAATATTTATTTTGAATACGATGATCTTACCTCCAAGGTCGAAAAACCCAAAAACCAATCATTGGAATGGTATTTTCATCAACCCATTTTCGGCCTTGCTGAATTCCAAGGATTAAATACCCTTCCTCCCAATCCAGATTTCCAGTCACCTTCCTCGACAAAAACCACGGTCTATGGAAACAGAGTTTTAAGACGGATACTTTTTTCCAACGGCAAGGTTGAATTTACGACGACGGCAAATAGGACGGATATTGAAGATGAAGTTGAGTTGGATAAAATAGAAATATTCAATAGCACCAACTTGCTCAAAAGCTTTCAATTTAATTATGATTTTATTGGAAAACTATACCTAAATGGTGTTGATGAGTATGATAAGGCAACCCAAGAATATAAACCATATACATTTCAATATGAATCGAAAATACCAACAGGAGCTGTCTATGATCAAGATTTCTGGGGTTTCTATAATGCTTCCGGGAACAATAATCTGATACCCGCCATCTATTCTGTAAACAATCCCTACGGCCAATATCAAGCCAATAGATTACCTAATGAGTCAGCAATGAAAAGAGGGGTTTTGAAGCAAATAACCTACCCCACCAAAGGTAGCACCGAATTTGTTTATGAAGCACATAGAGCTTTTACACCACAAGTAGGTGATATGTACGGACCATTTCTTTTAAATAATGGGAACAATGTAAACCTATCCTCTGTTCAAGGAGAATACAAAGAAGCCTTGTTTTCCATTGAAACTGAACAGAATATACTTTTCGAGATTGATTTCACATACTTTAGAGAAGAATATAATATCAACAGACCCGCCGCCTACTTACATAAGCTTGAGAGTGGTCAGTGGAATGAAGTAAGGCCACGATGGGCACCAAACTATCCTGCAGTGGCGGACGAAAGCTTTGACACGTCCATTCTACTATCCCCAGGGGAGTATAGATTTAGCCTCACGGATATGCCATGTTCAGCACCTCCCTGCAATGTTGCCCAACCGGATGAGTTGGAGAAGATATTTGTCACATACGCCAAGTTTTCATACTTAGGTGGAACAACCGCAGATTTGAGCAATACCGAGATTATGGCTGGTGGGCTTAGAATTAACAAAATAATCAACAAGGATTCCAATGGAGCTTTAATCGACCAAAAGAAGTATACTTATCAGGACGGCAAATTGATAACTTTTCCCGTTCACTATTCAACCTATGATCAACTAATTGTAGATTCAGGTGCTTTCAATGTTCCAATGGGTTGTTGGGAAGGCTCAACCATGGGGTCTCCATACAAGGTTCATAATATCAGCTCCAACAGCTTAGCGGTATTGGGATCTGCCCAAGGTAGCCATGTGGTATATTCCAAAGTGATAGAAGAACTGGTCGATGGTAATGATGAGAGCAATGGTCTCTCAGAATATCATTATTATTTTCCAGATATAAACCCCATTGACAATACTACTTCTGAGCCTCCGTTTGCGCCTCAGGATGATATAAGTGATATCACCAACAAACTTGATTTGCATATCATTCGCAACAAAAATGGAAATATTGTCAAAGCAGTGGATTATTCCTATTCTTTCGACAACCAAGAAATCCCAAGATACCCGGTAAATGGATTGGCAATACACAACAAAAGGAAAATGCCGCTAATACCACCTGAAAGTTGTACTGTGCTTGCACAAGAAGCCCAATCCTTTCTATACGACTATGCATTCTATGATGTTGAAACATATTGGGTCAAACTAGATTCGGTGAAGACAATTGATTATGATGATAATGGCCAAAACCCCATATCTTCAACTACTCAATATTACTATGAAAATGTTGACCATCTGCAACCGACCCGCATAGAGACTATCAATAGCAAAGGAGAGACCAGTGTAACAAAGACCTATTACCCTCAGGATGTCACTGCGGTTTCTTCCTTGGGCTCCCCCAACCTATCTCCAGATGAATTCGATGCCATTGAACTTCTAAAAGAACCCACAGGCGCAGCCCCATCAAGGGAACATCGTATTGCAGAACCCATCCAGACCGAGACCACCATTAATGGAAATACCACTGTACAGCGAACCAATTATAAAACATTCCCTGTTGGGCTAACACTATCTAAATCTGTAGCAACTTCCAAAGGTGGACTTGCCATGGAGGAGCGCCTTAATTACCATAGGTATGATGCCCATGGCAATCCATTGGAAGCTTCAAGGGCAAATGGCACCATCATTTCCTATATATGGGGTCATAATGGACAGTATCCCATTGCCAAGATAGAGAATGCTTCATACGCAGATATAGCAGCCGAGTTGGGCATTACAGAAACTATACTGGAGGGTTATGATCACAGCAACCTTGCACAGATCAATGGACTTCGAACAAACCCTAACCTTACACAGGCCATGATCACCACCTACACCTATGATCTTTTGGTAGGCGTGACCAGCACCACCGATCCTAGGGGATATACCACGACCTACATCTATGACAGCTTTAATAGGCTCAAGGAAATAAGAGACGGGGACAGCAATCTTGTGAGTGATTACTTGTACAACTATAAAAACTAAATCTTGCCATGAAAACTCAGAATAAAATAATATGCAGTCTTGCCCTATTGTGTTTCCTTGTTTTTACTTCAAAGGCGGAAGCACAATGTACGGTCACCTCAATTTCTCCAGATCCAGTTTCATTTCCGCTCTCTGGGGGTTCACAAAATGTAACCATTAATTTTTCGGGCTCACCTTGTAATGGTTCTTTCAGTTTTACAAAACCAAGCTGGGTGAGCAGTATTACGCAAACTGGTCCCACTACCCTTTCCATTACCTGTCAATCTACAAGTAGCGGCAGAACAGCCATTATAGACTATTCCTATGATGGAGGGATTACACAAGGTTTTGTAATAAACCAAGGAAGCCCAGCCACATGGTACAGGGATCAAGATGGGGACACCTATGGGAATCCTAATGTTACCACCACTGGTTATTCCCAACCTTCGGGTTATGTTTCCAATAATTCGGATTGTAACGACAACAATGCAAACGTTAAGCCTGGAGGAACGGAGGTCTGTGACAACCTGGACAATGATTGCGATGGTCAAGTCGATGAAAATTTGGTTCCCAGCAAAGCCAGTGGAACAGGTGATACCAGATGTGGCCCTGGGATTGTAAATCTTAATGCTTCTCCTGGAGCTGGTGGCAATGGGGTTAGATGGTACGATGTCCCTGCTATTGGGGGAACTCCTGCAAGTACAAATAGTTCATTTTCACCAAACGTGACTTCCACCAAATCCTATTGGGTATCTACTATCAATACTATAACGGGCTGTGAAACCGATGATCTATTGGAAATTGTGGCAGAAGTAAAATCGGTTCCGGCCACACCAACTCTGAGTGCAGTGCAGCAACCTACCTGTAGTAATGCCAACGGCACGTTTAGCATTACCAATTTCAATGCCTCCTACACCTATTCCGTGACCCCTTCCTCTGGGGTGAGTCTAAATACGTCCAATGGAACAATCACCGCGCCCACCGGAAACTATTCAGTTAAAGCAACCTTATCCAACGGTTGTTCTTCTGGAAACTCAGTTACAAGAGTGGTCGACCAACAACCTATAAGTCCACCATTTCCACAAGTATCGGTGAACCACCCAACATGTACTTTGACAACAGGCAGCATTACGGTAACCAATAATGGAGTGGACAACAGCGGGCATATGTTCAGTTTTGATAATGGGACAACATTTCAATCCAGCATCACCAAATCCAGCTTATCACCAGGAAATTATAATGTGGTCATCCGTTATATTGACTCTGGTTGTGATTCGGCACCATTGACAGTAACCATCAATCAACCCCCATCCGCAACATCGGGTCCGTCTGTGACCCATACAGACCCCACTTGTATTTCCGCAACAGGGAGTATTACGGTAACCAATCCTATTGGTCTGGGCTATGAATACAGTAAAGATGGAACTAATTTCCAGCTTGATACAAATTTCACAGGATTAACTCCAGGACGCTATGATATTGTTTTTAGGGATGGGTCCGGTTGTATCTCCCAATCCACGGAGGTCATTATTGATCCACAGCCAACCACCCTTCCTCAACCAGAGCTGAGTGCCGTATCCCAGCCCACTTGTGCTGAGGCCAACGGAAGTTTCGTGATTACCAATTACAACGGATTATATTCTTATCAAGCAAGTCCATCTACAGGAGTGGTTATAGACGGAGACACTGTCACCGCTCCCCCTGGCAACACCTACAGCATTACCGCAAGTTATGGTAGCTGCTCTTCAGTTGCTTCGGATAGCAGGGTCGTAAATGTTCAACCCTTAACCCCCTCTGTTCCTCTATTGGGAAGTGTGGTTCAACCCACATGCTCAGTAAGCAGCGGCAGTTTTGTAATTACAAATTATGATGCGTCATACACCTATCAGGCAAGCCCATCTACCGGTGTAGTTATAAACGGGGACACTGTTACCGTTCCGTCCGGTAATACTTATACCGTGTCGGCCACTTTGGGAGCATGTACCTCCAATACATCCAACAATTTGGTTATCAACAACCCTCCTACCGCCACGACCTGGTATTCCGATTTGAATGATGGTGATGGCCTTGGTGATCCAGCAGTGTCCTTAGTGCAATGCGATCAACCGGCCGGTTATGTTCAGAACTCATCGGACAATTGTCCTAGCCTCTATGATCCAGGGAACAGTTGTGTTGCGGAAAGCAGTGACCCAGAGACGCATAATTATATCTACAGTCGAACCTATCAAAATGAAAAAGGCAGCGTACCGGCTTCCAAGTTTGCCAATGACAATGATTATGTTCAGCAAATCACTTTTTTTGATGGTCTTGGAAGGCCCAAACAACAAAATGCCATACGACAGGCACCAGATGGGAAGGATATTGTGACCCATATCGCTTATGATGATTATGGCCGCCAGGACACCGAATGGCTCCCTTTGTACGAGCCATTGGAAGCCACCGGGAATTATAGAACAGGAGATTTGGAAAGCGATATCCGTTCCTATTATAAAAATCACGTGGATTACGGGTTGGATTTTCCAACGGCTACCGGTACCGATATTAATGCAAATTCCAAAAAGAAACTGGAGGCCTCTCCGCTAAGTCGGGTTCTAAAACAGGCAGCCCCAGGTGAGGATTGGAAGTTGGTGGAAGGCGCGGACGACCATAGCATAGAGTTTGCCTATCTAACAAACACGCACGACGACCAAAACCCAACAGATCCAACCATGGACAATGTACGGTTGTTCAGGGTAACATTTGCCAACAACAATCCTGATGAACCAGTCCTTGCGGAAAATGGATACTATCTACAGGGTGAGTTGTACAAAAACATCACCAAAGATGAAAACCATGATGGCACCACTACCAAACTCCACACCACGGAGGAGTTTACCGACAAACAAGGCCGTGTGGTACTCAAACGCACCTATGCCCTGATGAACAACGCAGAGGAGGCGCACGACACCCATTATGTGTATGACGATTATGGCAACCTTACCTATGTGCTACCTCCAAAAATGGATGCTAGCAGTGAGACCCTTGCCAATATCAATACCAATATGAACGAGCTCGGCTACCAATATGTCTACGACCACCGTAACCGTTTGGTGGAAAAAAGGATTCCCGGCAAGGGATGGGAACATATCATCTACAACAAACTGGACCAGCCCATTATGACCCAAGACAGTGTTCAGCGCACTACGGGCGAATGGCTCTTTACCCAATACGATGCCTTTGGCAGGGTTGCCTACACCGGAAAAGCCACTATTAGTGGGGACCGCCCAACCATACAGGGCACGGTAACAGGGTTGCCAAGCAACCATGTATTATGGACAGCACGTACAGCTGATGAAAACAGCACCAATACCATTGGCGGCAGAGCTGTACATTATAATACCAATGGTTATCCAGAGGTAGCCGATATCACCGAGGTGCTTACCGTAAACTATTACGACAATTATGCTTTTGATCGGGCCAACGAACCTACCCCGCCAGCCTTGGTTTTTGATACCGCTTTGGACAGCAGAACCAAAGGTCTGCCCACTGGGAGTTTGGTAAAGGTACTCACCACCAATGATTGGATCACCACCGTGAGTCGTTATGACGATAAGGGTCGATCCATTTATACCTACAGTGAAAATGAGTATCTTGAAACCGTGGATGTTGTAGAGACCGATCTAGATTTTGTGGGCAAGCCCCTAAAAGTAAAAAGTTCGCACACTCGAAATAGCACCACTATTGTAACCCTGGACAATTTTGAGTACGACCATGTGGGCCGTTTGCTCAAACAGACCCAATGTATTGGTGACGAGACCATGGGCGATACTTGCGAAGCTGCTACAAATACCAGTTTGGTACTGGAAAACACCACTGTGGATACAGACCGATCTGCACAGGACAATATTGTTATAAAACCTGTGACCACCATCAGTGGAAACGTTACCCTTGCCGTAACGGGCAATGGCGGCCAAGAGGAGTTGATCGTATACAACGATTATGACGAGCTGGGCCAACTAGAGACCAAAAAGGTGGGCGGTACGCCTAACTCCAGCTATGTCACTACAGCAGGGTTGCAGACAGTAAACTACGCCTATAATGTAAGGGGATGGCTCAAGACCATTAACCAGGACGCTGAAAATGACAACGACCTGTTCAACTTTGGTATCAATTACAATACCGTGGCACATAACGGTACTGCCCTTTTTAATGGAAACATTGCCGAAACCGAGTGGGAGACCGCTAACGACAATGTACAACGTTGGTATCGCTACGAATACGATGCCCTTAACCGTATAACCATAGGCATAAGCAATGACGGTAAGTTTAATCTTGGGAGTACCAACAGCCCCATTACATACGACAAAAACGGGAACATAGGCAAACTGTTGCGTATGGGCCACGTAGTGGCCATCCCAGATATTGACACGGCCAGCGACTATGGCACCATGGACGACCTTACCTATGCCTATACGGGCAATAAATTGACGAGGGTAACCGATGCCGCTACTGTAGACCAATTTGGGTTTAAGGATGGCACCAACACGGGCGATGACTATGCCTATGATGCCAACGGAAACATGACCATGGACCTCAACAAGGGCATACAGGCAGACGGCATTATCTATAACCATCTGAATTTACCTACGAGCGTAACTATAAATTCTGGTACAATTAGCTATATTTACGATGCCACGGGAACCAAATTAAGGAAGACCGCGGGAGGTTCTGTGACAGATTATGCTGGCAACCATATATATTCTGGCACCTTGGGGAACATGCAACTGCAGTTCTTTAACCACCCAGAGGGTTATGTTACCCCTAGCGGTACCAGTGCTTACGACTATGTATACCAGTATAAGGACCACTTGGGCAACATAAGGTTAAGTTATTCTGACGGCAATGGAGACGGGGACATTGATGTGACCAACGACCCCAACACTACCGAAATTGTGGAGGAAAACAACTACTACCCCTTTGGACTCAAGCACAAAGGGTATAACAGTGGCACCTCTGCCCTTGGGAACAGTGTGGCCAATCGGTGGAAATTTGCTAATGAAGAGTTTGAGGACGACTTAGATAAAAACACTGTGGCTTATCAATGGAGGGATTATGATCCGGCGATTGGAAGATTCAATAAACTAGATAGGTTCGCTGAGAAGTATGTGCACTTAACGCCATATCAATTTGCGGCTAATAACCCAAATTTTTTCAGAGAGATTAACGGAGATAGTTTGCAAGGAACATCTAGACGATCAGCTAGGAGGGCAAAAAGAATAATAAGAAAAACTTTTAGAAACAATAAAAGGTTGGCAAGGCTTTTCAAGACAAAAGGGAAAAACTTTAAACGAGTCAATGAGCGCGATTACCATCAAGCAACAAAAAATTCAAGTGATGATGAAAAAGCATTAGCTAGGGGATATGTTAAAGCAATTAACTCAAAATCAGAAATTCATCAAGTTGAAGTAGTAAAAATGTCGGAAAAACTATCAGCAACTTCTGCCAATGAAATTAATGATGACGATGGCGATGGCACTATAACGGGTGCTGACCTTGCTAAAACTGCAGGAGGGTTTAATATTCCAACTAAAAATGGCACACATACTGCTATTGTCATTAATGCCAAAATATCAATAACCGACCTGAGGGATAATAGCACCGGAGGTTATGCAACTGGAATGGTTTTTGATATACGTGCTATTTTGGCTCATGAGTTAGTAGGACATGGTCTTTCTTGGTATATGGATCCATATGGAGATAATGGTGTCAATGCAATTCAAGTTGGAAATATGTATCGAAGACATATTTCTGGAGGAAGCTCACAATTTTATAGGGATGGAACGGCACATGACCTGACCTATGAGATACCAGGCACTTTATCATGGCAAATCCCAGATTATTTGAAGCCACTTATAATTAACTGATTTATGAAAGTAACAACATTTTTGATTATCTTATGCTTTATCCAAGTATCATTTTCTCAAAATAGATATGAGAAGGATAGTATTCAAGCTTATGGCGTAATCATGGATAAAATAGAGCATCTTAATAAAGAAGATGTTTCTAAACCAATTTTAATTTATGATTCTTCGGGCAAATTATTATTAATATGGAAAAAACATAAAAAGTATCATGCAATAGGTGCGTATTATAGGGGTGAGGAGATAGGCGAGTTTAAATCTTTTCGGCTTACAAAAACAAACAAACGTGATATTGATCAAATAATGACAAGACCTTCAATACTAAATGAGGTATCAAACTCGGATTGTTATAGAAAAGCTTATTCGGTCACAAAAATTTCTGTAGATATTTATAATTCAGGATTTAACGGCAGTTTGTTTTCCAATTGCCCTCAGAAAGAAAGTTTAAGACCTGTGAAATCACTTTACAACAATTTATTTAGAGATAGATTATCTTGGTAATCTAATAACCTAGTTACCTTACGTAGTTTACGTGAAAACAATTGAAATCCAGCGGTCATTTTTTGACTGCTGGATTTTTTCTTTACAACCGTTCACCCCGATTTCCATGATAAAGCCAAATAAATAATGTATAAATATTAGGCAGTAACTTTTATATAAGGTTGCTGCCTTTTTATTACTGCACAGACCCTCACAATAAGCTTGTTTCTAATATTGTTTATGACCAACATTTTAGATTTCCCTTCTTCTACTTTCCTTTTATAATAAGCCTTGATTTCAGGGTCGTGGGTCAAAGCAGCCATGGCGCATAGGTGCAGTTGCTTTTTTAATGTTTTATTGGCCATGTGGTGCACTCTGGCCCTTTTTCTGGTACTTGTTCCAGAAATATGTTCAAAAGGAACGACACCACAGTAGCAAGCAAGTTGTTTATGGCTTTGATATCTTGTGAAAAGGTTTGTGTAAATGCTCAGGTACAAGGCAGTGAACAGGCCAACACCTGTGACCGAAGTTGCCAAGCTTATGGTTTTGTTCAATTTATCCCCCGCTGCCGCTGGATTGTATCTAGTGGTTCGGTTACCGCTAGTTTCCAACTAGTGGTAAGAGAAAACAAAAGATGATTTTTAAGCCAGTTCTTTTTGAGCTGGCTTTTTGGTTTCCAAACGTTGTATTTCGGTATAGATATGCCTAACATGCACTTGCAAATTTTTATCCGGGGCATCAATGGTAAACTGTAATGTCAACTTTTCCGCATCCATTTGCAATGTGCCTTCGGCCAAAGGCCTTGGCAGTTGTAGCGTTTCACCTTTAAAATAGTTCTCTGTGGTGGGTTTTTCAAACCAAAAAGAAAAACGGAACACCAGATTGTCCACCACATCCATCTTGGCCAACGCGTTGTTTACTACTTTTTGCAGAACAATCTTACAGTTGGGTCGTTGTATTTGCTGCAAAAATTGTCCATTGTGATAGGTATCAATTTTCAATTGGGCAAAGGTAATTTCCAAAGCCTTTGCCGGGCTGCGCTCAAAAAAAGTGTTGATCTCCCCTAAAATATTGGACATGGTATTGTAGGCTTTCCAATTTAGAAGGGTTATGCTGTATTTGATATCAATATTAATCAAAAAAATGAAAAAGCACAACGATGTAACCATTTCTTTTTCTAAAAGACACCATTTTGGTTGTGTGTATAGAGAATATCAACCAGAGGATATAGAAGTTTTAAAAAGAGTAGGAAAAAGAATCCGTTTTCTACGTGAAGAAAAAGGAATGTCTCAACACGACTTATCCATTGAAGCCGATATTCCAAAAACTCAAGTGGGTCGGGTAGAAAGAGCAGAAAACAACACCAGTTTGGTCACTTTAAACCGTATGGCCAAAGCATTAGAAGTTCCTTTACACGCGTTATTTTTGCAAGAAGATTAAGAGTCCTTCACTCACCATTACCCTTAATGCATGACCAGCTACCTGCTGGTAAAAGAAATCACAAGATTGCATGTTGTGTCCAACAGAGGTAAAAAAGTATTGGGTACAAAACAAAAAAAATCGCAACTATTTAAAAATAAAACAGTTACGATTTTCAGTTGGCCCACTAGGACTCGAACCTAGAACGACTGGACCAAAACCAGCTGTGTTGCCAATTACACCATGGGCCATTTACCAAACTTGTACCGAACACGTAAAATTTTCAAACACGTGATTCGGTATTAGAGCGTGCAAATTTAAAACAAACTTTGGTTTCGACAAATAATTTGACAAGAATCCAACCTTATTTTTTTTACCAAGCACGTTGTTAAAGCTTTTCCAAAATTCAATAGTCGTCTCTACTATATTTACTAAATTCGCCCCAACTTGGTAAACGCCAGCTTTATGTTTGCAAAAGACTTCAAGAAATGGGACACCATCTTAGGATGGGTTTCCTTTGCCATCGCATTTATTGTTTATGCGCTAACTGTTGAACCCACAGGTAGTTTTTGGGATGCCGGGGAGTATATTACCACCTCTGCCAAATTGCAGGTGGGCCACCCTCCCGGAGCTCCGCTATTGCAAATGATCGGTGCCTTTTTTGCCATGTTCGCCTTTGGCGATGCATCCAAAATTGCGTTGATGGTGAATGCCGTTTCCATAGTTTCAAGTGCTTTTGCAGTGCTTTTTACATTTTGGACCATTACCAATCTTACCCAAAAGATGATTTCCAAAAAGAAGGCCATTACAAATAGTAAGGCCATCGCCATTTTTGGAAGCGGGTTGGTAGGTGCCTTGGCTTTCACATTTTCTGATAGTTTTTGGTTCAATGCAGTGGAAACAGAAGTGTATGCCATGGCCAGTTTAATTATGGCCCTTTTGTTGTGGTTGGGCCTAAAATGGGTCGACAATTTGGAAGAGCCAAGAGGCAATCGGTGGCTATTGCTTATCTGCTTTTTGATCGGGCTCACTTTTGGGATACAATTTATGGGCTTTTTGGCTATTCCCACCATAGGGCTCTTGTACTATTTCAAAAAATACAAGAAAACAACGATCAAAAACTTTTTGTTGGCCAATATCCTGGTAGTGGCCATATTAATGTTGGTCTATAAATTTTCATTGACCTATGTATTAAAACTGTTTGGTTGGAGCGAGGTGTTCTTTATCAACAGCATAGGCCTTCCCTTTAATTCCGGTACCATAATAATGGGACTACTTTTTGTAGCTGCCTTTTATTTTGGACTCAGATATACCCGAAAGAACAATTTCCAGACCGGAAACACCATAGTGTTATGTTTAATGTTTCTGATTCTTGGTTTTTCCTCATGGTTAATGTTGCCCATTAGGGCCAATGCAAATACCGTGGTAAACGAAAATGACCCGTCGGATGCACGTTCCCTTTTGGCCTATTACAACCGTGAACAATACCCAGGGGTGGAAAGTCCATTTTATGGGGCCTATTATTCTGATGCCTTTGCCCCTGCCGGTGAGGACAAAGATGATCGCCCAAAATATGAAAAGGATGAAAAATTGGGCAAATATGTAATTGTCAATAATTATAAAAATGCCATCCAAGGGCCCAATGAAAAACATGTTGGGTTACTTCCAAGACTATGGAGCGATCAACATGCCGAAAATTACATGCGTTATTTTGGCGTACTGGAATTCCGGATCAAATCAGAATATATCTCCAATAACGATCTTAGGGAGGCTGTGGCCCAATTTAAAAGTGCCTATGCCCAAGGTGAGTTGGATTCAGAACAGTACATTCGGTTTTTACGTGAATTTGGGGATTATATTGAAGTGGAGCCCCCAACTTTGGGCCAGAACCTTCGTTACATGTTCGAGTTCCAGTTTGGCTATATGTACATGCGCTACTTTATGTGGAATTTTGTTGGAAGACAAAATGATGTGCAAGGCAGGTACGATGAAAACGGAAACTGGCTCAGTGGTATCGGTTTTATAGACAGCCTGCGACTGGGAAGTCAGAACAACCTGCCCAGTGATTGGGAGAACAATAAAGGCAGAAACACCTATTTCTTTTTGCCCTTGCTATTGGGAATCATTGGAATGGTTTTTCAAATCTCTAAAAACCCGAAGCATTTTTGGGCACTCTTTGTCTTTTTTATGTTTACCGGTTTGGCTATTCAGTTCTACACCAACCCATACATTTTTCAGCCTAGGGAACGTGATTATTCTTTAGTGGGATCATTTTACATCTTCTGTATCTGGATAGGCATTGGGGTCTATGGCCTTTTTGACGAATTCAGAAAACTGTTATCCGCAAAAATAGCGGCCCCCGCCATTACAACACTATGTCTTTTGGCGGTTCCGTTGTTGATGGCCTATCAAAACTGGGACGATCATGATCGTTCAGGTAGATATACCGCAAATTCCACGGCAAAAGCTTATTTGGATTCCTGCCAGGAGGATGCGGGAGCCATTTTATTCACCATTGGGGACAACGATACCTTTCCGTTGTGGTACGCCCAAGAAATTGAAGGACACCGAACAGATGTCCGTACGGTAAACACCAGTCTTTTTGCCACAGATTGGTACATTGACCAAATGAAGCGAAAGGCCTATGAAAGTGACCCTATTCCTTCGCAATTGACGCATGACAAATATCGATATGGTTCAAGGGATGCAGTCTACTATCAAGGCGTAACCGAAAACAGGTGGAACATTAAGGACTTCATGAACTGGATCGGGAGCGACAAACCTCAGACCAAGTACAAATATCTTTTGGAAAAACAAGGAGCCGATATCAGCGAAGTTCCTGAAGGAACCTTAAATATCATTTATTACCCTACCAACAAAATCAGGATTCCCGTCAATAAAAAGAACGTTTTGGAAAGTGGTCTGGTCAAAGAAAAAGATTCCGCTTTAATTGTGGATTATATAGACATTGACCTTCCAAAAAGTGCCCTGCCAAAAAATAGGATTCTAATGTTGGACCTTATAGCCAACAACGACTGGAAAAGACCCATTTACTTTTCCGGAGGGAGTTTTGACAGTGCCGAGTACATCTGGATGAAAGAATACCTTCAACTGGACGGACTGGTTTACAAACTTGTTCCGATAAAAACTGAAAACGAGAGTTCCTTTGAAATGGGGCGTGTTGATAGTGATTTGATGTACGACATTGTTAAAAAATGGGATTGGGGCAATTCTTCTAGCGATAAAATTTACCATGATCCACAGACCCGCTCACAAGGATTGTCTTTCCGAAGTAATTTGGCCAGATTGATGGAAACTCTAATTGCTGAAAACGAAATCGAAAAGGCCAAGGACGTCATAGACATTGTTATGACCAATATGCCCGTTGAACATTATGGTTTTTATGCCTTTGTAGAACCTTTTTTAGATGGTTATTATAAGGTTGGGGAAACTGAAAAAGCTAGGGCCCTTTATGAAAAGTTAAAGAAAATATATCAAGAGCGTCTGGAATATTATGCAGACGTACCTTTGGATGAGCAATACGAAAAAATAGATGATATTTTGGCCGATATGCAAGCCTACCGCAGGAATATTGATATCCTTATTGAGAATGAGGATAGGGATTTGGCAGAATCAGAGACCATTATCTTTAATGAGTATATAGACAAGTTCTCTCAATTTGTTGGAGAAGAAGAAGATGTTTTTGAAGAACCTACGCTACCCGACCCAGATTTGGAGGATTCCATTCCTTTGGACACTATTGGCGAAGTACCAGATTCAGCTGTGGTTGAGCAATAGTAGGGTTGGTTTATTGGATTTCTGGATTGTTGGACATTACACTTCCGACTACCATTATTTTATTCTGAATAAGGGTAGCGATTGAAGAATCCCATATACAGATTTGAGATTTTTTGTTTTGCTCAAAATGACATGCCTAAGTCTCCTCAAGGGGACAATAAAAAAGAGCCCCTAAGGGCTCTCTTCGCTAACTTTAAATCCCTATCAATAAAAAAGATTACTACAGCTAAAGTATTCTGTTATAGCTAAAGAATATCATCAGAATTGACCAATGCCCCTTTTGAGTTGACGGATGGCAATTATATTACCCTATTGTTAAATTATTTGGAAAAATAAGAAGTGTTGAGGCAAGGGTTAGGAAAAGCAACAGAAAGCTAAAGACTGGTACCATTAAGATAATTGCTCGCCATCGCTGTTCAACAAGCGAGTAACGAGCATCCCATAACGAACAATCTGCTAAATATATTCGTTTAATATTCCAATAAGCGTATTGGCATCTTGCTCCCCACTCTGGCGCCAGACCATCTCCCCTTTTTTGTAGATCATTAAGGTAGGCAGTCCTTTGATTCGTAGCGCCTGTGAAAGCTCTTTGTTTTTATCAACATCAATCTTAATCACTTTCCCTTTGTCACCCAATGCGGCGGCAACATCGCGCAATACAGGGTGCATGGAAGTGGATTGATCATTCCATTCTGCATAAAAGTCCAGCAACACTGGTACTTTTAAATCTATAAGTTCACCAAATTTGGACATGTATACTTGTTCAGTTTACCTACCAAAAGTAAGAAAATTTGTTAAAATTTGACTCAAGCCAAATTTCATAGAGAAAAGAATGGCGTTAAATTTAGGTTAAACCTTTCTTTTTAAGGGTAATTACAGTGATTTCCGGCCAAATACCCACACGTCCCGGATAGCCAATAAATCCAAACCCACGGTTTACATTTATATATTGCCCTAACTCTTTGTAAATACCGGCCCAGTATTTATAACGCCATTTTACCGGACTCCATTTAACCCAACCAGGAATTTCAACTCCAAACTGCATTCCGTGGGTATGTCCGCTCAAGGTCAATTGAAAGTGATAGTCATCTTGGAGTACCACATCTTCCCAATGGGAAGGATCATGGCTCATCAAAATTTTAAAATCCTCTTTGGAAACCCCAGCTTTGGCCTTTTCAAGATCACCTGCTTTTTTAAAACCTCCGCGGCCCCAATTTTCAACACCTAAAAGTGCTATCCGCTGCCCATCCTTTTCCAAGTATCGATGGGTATCCAACAACAAATCAAAACCAATTTCCTTTTGAAGATTTTTAAGGTCTTCCAGATTTTGAGCCTTGGCCTCTTCCGAAGGCCACGAAGCATAATCTCCGTAATCATGGTTCCCCAAAATGGAAAACTTGCCATCTTTCGCCTCCAAAGTGGCGAACAAATCGGCCCAAGGTTCCATTTCAGAACTTTTATCGTTTACCATGTCACCAGTAAACAAAATCACATCGCTTTGTTGCTTATTGATCAAGTCAATTCCATAGGCTACTTTCTTCCTGTTGTCAAAACTGCCACTATGCACATCGGAAATCTGGGTAATCTGGTATCCATCAAAAGCATCGGGAAGGTCGTCAAACTCTAGTGCATACTTCAACACTTTATAATTGTATTTGCCCTTGTACATTCCATAGAGCAAAGCACCAAATGGCAAGGCTGCTATTCCTAAGGCTATACCACTAATAAATTTTCTACGGGAAGGAAAAAACTGGGTTCGTGTTTCGGAAAGACCAGCTATTTTATTATAACCAAACACAAATAGTCGTACGATATCTTCAAGCAACAAGAAGATTCCAAACACCAATCCCAACAACAGGAAGGCAAAGAAAATACCTCCCGCATTAGCAATTTGGCCTCGTGCCCCATCCCCTGGAACATAGTTTAGCGCGCGTATCGCAAAGTTGGCCAACGCAGCTAAAAAAAATAATCCGTAAGCCCAGTGTAGCCATACGTTTTTAAAGAGCGTTTTAAAACCCTGAAAACCATAAATGGCAGAGATAATATATATGATGGATATGATGATTAAAAATCGGGTCATTCAATTTTTTTTGCAAAGATATTTCTTTAGTTCTGGAACTAAGCCATTTAGCGTTTATTTAACGTGACCTACAATTTGACGAACCTTATCCAAGTTTGTTACAGCGATTTCGTCTTCTCGTAAATGGGTTGCAGAATTCATTGGGATTTTTTCTGAAATGGGAACTTCATTTCCAAATGACGTCCCAGAAAGGTGAATCGCATTCAATCCAACTTCAACAAACTTTTCACAATTGTCTAGTCGAACTCCGCCACCCGCCATTACAGCACATTTTTTTGAAATCCCATTTAATTCTTGAAGCAAATCCAGCCCCTTTTCGGCCGTGGTTTGTTGGCCGGAGGTCAAAACATAATTTACTCCTAATGATTCCAGCTGTTGAAATGTTTCCTTTGGATTTGAAACCCAATCAAAAGCGCGATGGAACGTAAATTTCGATGGTCTCGATGCTTCAATCAAAGCCTTGGTTCGTTCCACATCCAAATTGCAATCGGCCAGAAGCACCCCTGAGACAATTCCATCCACACCATTTTCAACACAAAAGGCAGTATTTTTTAGCATTACCTCAAATTCTAAATCGGAATAGGTGAAATGACCACTGCGTGGTCTGATCAAAACATGGACTGGGATATCCAATCTTTCTCGGACCATCTGAATCAATCCATGAGAAGGGGTTATTCCTCCAACGCCCAACTCACTGCAAAGCTCAATTCGGTCGGCCCCGGCCTCTTGCGCAACAAGGGCAGATTCCAACGAATTGGCACAAACTTCTACAAGCATATTGCTATCTTTAGCGAGATTAAAAATAAACAACCAAATCATGCAAAGACGCAAATTTCTTAAAAAATCCAGCCTTACCACCGCAGGACTTATATCAGCTCCTGTTCTGGCCTCATGCAAAACCGAAAACAAACCTGAAATGGCTGCATCTGCCATCACCCCTGCAATAAAACCTATTGCCATTTGCACCTGGAATTTTATGAATGCCACTGCCAAAGCTTGGGAAGTGCTCAACGAGGGTGGAAATGCCCTTGACGCCGTTGAACAGGGAGTTATGATAGAGGAGGCTGATGTGACCAACGAAACTGTGGGCAAAGGTGGTCGCCCTGATCGGGATGGCAACGTGACTTTAGATGCCTGCATCATGGATAAAGATGGTAATTGCGGCTCTGTAGTGTATTTGCAGAATATTGCGCATCCAATCTCCGTAGCACGAAAAGTGATGGAAGAGACGCCCCACATTATTTTAGCGGGAAAGGGCGCTGAGCAATTTGCCTACGAACAAGGTTTTAAAAAAGAAGATCTCTTTACGGAGAGCACAAGAAAGCAGTATGAAGAATGGAAAAAAACCTCCAAATACGAGACAACCATCAATATTGAAAACCATGATACCATTGGCATGTTGGCCATTGATGAAAAAGGCGATATTGCCGGAGCATGTACCACAAGTGGTATGGCTTACAAGGTAGCTGGGCGCGTTGGGGATTCCCCAATCATTGGAGCTGGGCTTTATGTGGACAACGAAGTTGGTGGAGCCACTGCAACAGGTGTAGGTGAAGAAGTCATCCGCACCGTAGGCAGTTTTTTAATTGTGGAACTGATGCGACAGGGAAAAAGTCCGCAGGAAGCCTGTGAGGAAGGGGTAAAAAGAATCATGAAAAAGAACGAAGGCCGTAAGGATTTCCAAATTGGTTTCTTGGCCATCAACAAACAAGGTGAAACCGGAGGGTATTGTGTGCATCCTGGGTTTACCTATCGGGAATATTCCGAAAAAGGACATGAAAATAGACAAGTGGAGAGTTTTTATCAAGATTAGGTCTAAGATATCAGAATTGAGATATGAGATTCAAGAATCTAGATGTCTTACGTCTCCCATCTAAGAGCGAAGCGGTCTCAACTCTAACATCTTTTTTCTACCTTTAAAAACTGTTCGATTAATCAAACTTCTATTTCTAATTTCACACTTCTAACCTAAAAAAATGTCTGATCAGAAACGACTTTTTCTTCTTGATGCTTACGCTTTGATATTCCGGGGCTATTATGCCCTTATCAAAAACCCAAGGATTAATTCCAAAGGAATGGACACTTCTGCCATTATGGGATTTGTGAATTCCCTTTTTGATGTGATCAAGCGTGAAAAACCAGATCATCTAGCAGTATGTTTTGATAAGGGGGGCAGTGTGGAACGCACCGAACTTTTTGAAGAATACAAAGCCAATCGTGATGAGACACCAGATGCCATCAAAATTGCCGTACCCTACATTCAAGATATTTTAAAGGCCATGCAAATTCCCGTGGTGGAACTGGCAGGGTATGAAGCTGACGACATTATAGGCACCCTGGCCAAACAGGCCGAAAAAGAGGATTACAAGGTCTTTATGGTTACTCCGGATAAGGATTTTGGTCAATTGGTCTCTGAAAATATTTTTATGTACCGCCCTGCACGGATGGGCAATGGAATTGAAATTTGGGGCATTCCCGAAGTACAAAAACGTTTTGGGGTGGAACGCCCAGAACAAGTGATTGATTATTTGGGGATGATGGGAGATGCCAGTGACAATATTCCAGGACTTCCCGGAGTTGGTGATAAAACTGCCAAAAAATTCCTTGCCGATTTTGGAGACATGGAAGGTCTTTTGGCCAATACGGACCAATTGAAGGGCAAAATGAAGGAGAAAGTGGAGCAAAATGCCGAATTGGGTCGACTTTCTCGAAAATTGGCAGAAATCAAAATCGATTGCGATGTTACCTTCAATGCGGATGATTATGAAATGTCCGAACCCGATGGAACAAAAGTGCAGCAGATATTTGATGAACTGGAGTTTAGAAGGCTGAAAGATCAGTTTATTAAAATTTTCTCTGAAGAAGAAGCTCCATCAGAAACAAGCCCGGCCACTCCCAAAACTCCTGAAAAACCACAAGTGGCAGGTAGCGGGCAATTTAGTTTGTTTGGTGGAAGTCCAGCCGATGCTCCGGCAACCATCAAAGATGCCAACAGCAGAGACACCATTTCAGATGTTTCTCATTTGTACCAAAGCATTCAACCTGGCCTGGGGCTCAAACTATTCATTGAAAAACTGATGCAACAAACTTCGGTTTGTTTTGACACAGAAACCACTTCCATCAATCCGTTGGAAGCAGAGTTGGTGGGTATTGCTTTTAGCTGGGAGGCTAAAAAAGGGTTTTATGTTCCCATTCCGGAAGAGAAAGAAGCGGTTATGGAAATTTTGGAACAGCTCCGTCCTTTTTTTGAATCGGAGGACATTGAAAAAGTGGGGCAAAACCTAAAATATGACATCAAGGTAATGAAAAGATATGGGGTTGAGGTCAAAGGAAAACTGTTCGACACCATGTTGGCACACTACCTCATCAATCCAGATATGCGCCACAATATGGATGTATTGGCAGAAACTTATCTGAACTATACCCCTGTTTCCATTACCGAACTTATTGGTAAAAAAGGCAAAAACCAGCTCAGCATGCGCCAGGTTCCTTTGGAAAAACAAACGGAGTATGCTTCTGAGGATGCTGATATCACCCTGCAACTGGCCCATCATTTTAGACCGGAACTGGAAGCCGCCAAAACGGATGAACTTTTCCAAAATATTGAAGTTCCCCTACTGCGGGTACTTGCCGATATGGAAACCGAAGGCATCAATCTGGACAAAGGTTTTTTAAATGCTCTTGCTGAAGATTTGAACAACGATATCAAAAACCTGGAAACCAAAATATATAAAGAAGCTGGACAGGAATTCAATATTGCCTCACCCAAACAATTGGGCGAAATCTTGTTTGATAAACTAAAGCTGGTCGACAAACCCAAAAAGACCAAAACAGGGCAGTATTCTACTGCGGAAGATGTGCTTTCCTATTTGGCCAAAGATCATGAAATCATTCAAAATGTATTGGACTTTAGGGGGCTTAGCAAGCTAAAAAGCACCTATGTGGATGCTCTACCGAATGAAGTGCAGGAACATAGTGGTCGCGTACATACCGATTATATGCAGACCGTGGCCGCGACTGGTAGATTGAGCAGCAACAATCCAAATTTACAGAACATTCCGATCCGTACAGAACGAGGACGACAGGTACGTAAGGCTTTTATCCCCCGCGATGAGAATTACACTTTGTTGGCGGCAGATTATTCCCAAATTGAGCTTCGCATTATAGCGGCCTTAAGTGAAGAAAACACCATGATCGAGGCTTTTAAAAATGGGGAAGATATTCATGCTTCCACTGCCTCCAAGGTCTTTAATGTCCCCATTGATGAAGTAACCCGAGAGCAGCGTGGGAATGCAAAGACCGTAAATTTCGGAATCATTTATGGGGTTTCGGCCTTTGGATTGAGCAATCAAACCGATTTGAGTCGTACCGAAGCCAAGGAACTTATTGAAACCTATTATAAGACCTATCCCAAATTGCGAAACTACATGGGCGAACAGGTCGACTTTGCACGTGATAATGGCTATGTACAAACCGTTTTGGGTCGAAGACGATATCTGAAAGATATCAATGCAGGTAATCAAGTGGTGCGTGGTGCGGCTGAACGAAATGCCGTGAATGCTCCGATTCAAGGTAGCGCAGCGGACATTATTAAAATTGCCATGATCAATATCCATAAAAAACTTACCGAAGGCGGGTACAAGACCAAAATGTTGTTACAGGTGCATGATGAATTGGTATTCGATGCCTATAAGCCAGAGTTGGAAGAAGTAAAGGAACTCATCAAAACCGAAATGGAGAATGCCTATACGCTTGCGGTTCCGTTGGATGTTGAAGTGGGGATTGGTGATAATTGGCTGGAGGCGCATTAATTTAATCGCCAAGTATGTTTAAATTTTTCAAGGAAGTTTTTATTCATTTTTTTAATAGCAATACCTTTCAAAAAGGAGCTGCTCTGGCCTACTATGCGGTGTTTTCCATTTTTCCCATCATTATTGTTTTAATTTCGGTATTGGGAATGGTCTTTGGAAAACAAGCGGTTGCCGGTGAGATTTTTGGACAATTAAAAGATGTTTTGGGCAATGATGCCGCTTTGCAGATTCAGGATATGATAAAAAATCAGCATATCCAACATAACTCAGTTTGGACCACCATTATTGGGTTTGTAACACTTGCTTTGAGCGCTTCAGGTATGCTTAACCAAATACACAATGCCTTTAATGCTATTTGGGGAATCAAGGCAAAACCCAAAAGCAGTATCCTCAGATATTTCACCAAACATTTGGCCTCGTTCGCAGTACTTATTTCTCTATTTTTTATTTTATTGACAAGCACCCTAGCAAATTCCTTTCTCGTCAAACACAATGCAAACCTGCATCCTGATTATAAATTTTCGTTGCTTTACGAACATCTCACCTCCTTTGTTATTGTCTCCCTCATGTTTGCCGTCATGTTCAGGTTTTTGGGTGACACCAAAGTGCATTGGAAACCTGCGTTGTTAAGTGGTTTGTTTACTGGACTTCTCTTTGTCCTCGGAAAAATTGGAATAGGAATGTATTTGGGGAAGGCCCATCTCTCCACAACCTTTGGTTCGGCCAGTGTTTTGGCCTTAATCATGCTTTGGGTGTACTATACCTCGCAGATTATATTTTTGGGAGCGTCCTTTGTGAAAATTTTGAGTGATAAAATGAATTATCAGATCTTACCCAATAAAAATGCGATTAGAATTGAACATATAGAGGTTTGATCTAACATTTTATTCAAAATGCCTATACCAATAACCTCCTCTCTTTTTTGATTTATTTAACATACACTATTCTGACTATCAGGTAATTATTTTTAAATTGATTAAAATCCAAAAGGAATGGAAAGACGCGACTTTATTCATACTTCGGGCCTAGCTTCTTTGGCATTGGGTCTGGCACCCTTATCAGCCTGTTTAAATTCTGACAGTGGATTAAAAATTCTAGTTCTTGGAGGTACAAACTACCTAGGCCCGGCAATAGTTAATCAGGCCCTTGCTATGGGACATGAAATTACTTTGTTCAACAGGGGAATTACCAATCCTGACCTTTATCCAAACTTGGAAAAACTAAAGGGCAACAGAACTATCGAAAAGGAAGATCTAAGCGCTCTTGAGGGGGATAGAAAATGGGACATCGTAATAGATACCTGGACGGCAGACCCCAGAATGATCAATAAATCAACCCAACTACTAAAGAACCGTGTAAAAAAATATGTTTTTGTCTCATCAATTGCAGTTTACAAGGACAAAACCGTGGTTGGAATAACAGAAACATCACCCCTACATGAAGTTACCGAATTCAAACCTGGAATGTCTTATTATCAATCCAAGGTGCTTTGTGAAACAGCTGTCAAGAACGCATTCCCTGAAAATCATGTTATTGTTCGTCCGCCAGGAATATTTGGAAAACGAGATGAAAGCTGGTCCCTAGTCTATTGGTTATGGCGGGTTAGAGCCGGTGGCCCTGTTCTTGCCCCGGGAGATGGAACCGATTTTGTGCAATGGATAGATGTAAGGGATGTGGCCCATTTTTTACTGCATGCTATGGAAACCAACCTAAATGGAATCTACAACACCATCGGGCCAACGAAGGAACCCTTGGTTTTTAAGGAATTTCTAGAACGCATCAATACGCACTTTGGCAATCGGGCAGATTTTATCTGGGTAGATGATGAATTCTTGGCTGAACAAAACCTTAGACCCATCGTAGATATTCCCATTTGGGAACCAAAAACTGGAAGGGCGGGCAGGCATACCATGAGTGCGAAAAAGGCCATACAAGCTGGAATGTCATTCACACCCATGGAACAAACCTTTGATAGTGCGCTTAATTGGTACGATTATGTAAAATCTTCTTCCACCGATCCCGCTATTGATAAAAGTAGGCCCTTTAACGGTATTACCCGAACTAAAGAGTTGGAACTTTTGGAGATTTGGAAGGATAAAATAGCCAGTTGATTCTTCTCATTATAGTGAAATGTAAAAAACCGCTAAATCGAATTTAATAATTGTTTCCTATCTGATTCAGCACCCTTAAAAAGGTTTCAAACTCTTCCGTATCCAAACCTTTAATAGCCTGTTTCCGCAAAACTCGGGCATGGGGTTCAATCTTTTCGATTACTTCTTTTCCCAAAGAGGTCAGTTCCAGTTTAAAACGCTTTAGATCACCATCGAAACGGGTTTTGGCAATCCAGCCTTTCTTTTCCATTCCACCAATAACGCGAGAAGTTGTGGCACGGTTCCTAAAATTGGATTTTACAATATCCGATTGTGAAACATCCTCGCCCAATTGATATATACGGTAAAGAATTACCCATTGCTCAATGGTAAGATCAATCCCCAACTCCTTGAACTTTCTCAAGTAGGCATCCTGCACCTTGCGGAGTACTAAATCCAAGTGCAGTCCAATTCCGGATATTTCATCAATACGATTGAGCATAAATTTTCTTTTGTCACATCGAGCGCAGTCGAGATGTGATCCAGTAATTATCCCGTCATTTCTTGACTGCGCTCGAAATGACACACAATTTTAACAATAATTTGTTCGTCCCCTGTCAAAAATCATTTCAAAATTACTATTTTTGTTGCATCAACAACAATTATTTCGATAACTAAAAAATATAATCCCTATGGAAACATCAACATTGACCCAAGCACAAGATGAGGTCAAAGACTTTATGCCCATCAACGGCACCGACTATTTGGAGCTCTATGTAGGCAATTCCAAACAGGCCGCTCACTTTTACAAGACCGCTTTCGGATTTCAATCTTTGGCCTACGCAGGTTTGGAAACGGGTTTAAAAGACCGTGAAAGTTATGTGGTGGTCCAGGACAAGATTCGTTTGGTATTGACCTCTCCTTTAAAAAGTGGAACCGACATAGGTCGTCATATAGATCAACATGGAGATGGCGTTAAAGTAGTAGCTCTATGGGTGGACGATGCCACTTATGCGTACAATACTGCCATTGAAAGAGGGGCTAAATCCTATATGGAGCCACAAACCGAGGAAGATGAAACTGGAAAAATTGTTCGCTCGGGGATATACACGTACGGAGAGACTGTGCACATTTTTGTGGAGCGAAAAGACTACCATGGCATCTTTATGCCCGGTTACAAAAAATGGGAGACACCAGAATACAATCCTTCACCCATCGGTTTAAAGTTTGTAGATCATATGGTGGGCAATGTAGGTTGGAACAAAATGAACCATTGGGTGGATTTCTATGAAAATGTACTAGGATTTAAACAAATTCTTTCTTTTGATGATAAGGACATTTCAACGGAATACACTGCTTTGATGAGCAAGGTAATGAGCAATGGAAATGGAAGAATCAAATTCCCCATCAATGAACCCGCTGAAGGAAAGAAAAAATCGCAAGTTGAAGAGTATCTCGATTTTTATGAGGGTGAAGGTGTACAGCACATTGCGGTGGCAACAGACGATATCATCACCACTGTTAAAGAGTTACGAAGCAGAGGTATTGAGTTTTTGACCGTACCTGATGTTTACTATGACTCTGTATTGGACCGTGTGGGCAAAATTGATGAGGACATTGCTCCTTTGAAGGAGTTGGGTATTTTGGTTGACCGTGATGATGAAGGGTATTTACTTCAAATTTTCACTCGACCTGTAGAACCAAGACCCACCATGTTCTTTGAAATTATCCAAAGAAAAGGTGCAAAATCCTTTGGAAAAGGTAACTTTAAGGCACTGTTCGAAGCCATTGAGCGCGAACAAGAAATAAGAGGTACGCTTCATTAGAGAATACTTTATCGTTCAATATTTATTGAACTTATTTTTCAAGCTTGAGTTTGAACCTAAAATATTGATTCATGCCTATCTATCATAAACTCGGAAAAATTCCGCAGAAAAGACATGTCCAGTTCACCAAACCCGATGGAAGTCTCTACTATGAGCAATTGTTTGGCACCATAGGTTTTGATGGGATGTCTTCATTGCTCTATCAGCACCACAGGCCTACACAGGTCAAGGAGATTGGTGAAGCAGTTGATATGAACCCAAAAATTGCGGTGGAGAAAAACATCACCTCAAGAAAACTGATCGGGTTTGATGTGGCACCAAAAGACGATTTCCTGGAAGCCAGAGAACCTCTTTTGGTGAATAGTGATGTCCATATTGGATTGGCCGCTCCCAAAAAATCATTGACATCCTACTTTTACAAAAATGCGGACGCCGATGAAATGCTGTTCATTCATAAAGGATCGGGAACGTTAAGAACCTTTGTAGGGAATATTCCTTTTGAGTATGGGGATTACTTGATTATTCCACGTGGGATGATCTATCAAATTGAATTTGATACCGAGGACAATCGAATCCTGTATTCTGAATCTTTTCGTCCAATTTACACTCCAAAACGATACAGAAATTGGTTTGGACAATTGTTGGAACACTCCCCATTTTGCGAGCGAGACTATAAATTGCCGCAGGATTTGGAAACACACGATGAAAAAGGGGATTTCTTGATTAAGGTGAAAAAGCAGGGTATGTTGCACAGTCTTGTTTATGCTACCCATCCTTTTGATGTTGTGGGCTGGGATGGATACAATTATCCCTATGGATTTTCCATCCATAATTTTGAACCAATTACCGGCCGTGTTCACCAACCACCTCCAGTGCACCAGACTTTTGAGACGGATGCTTTTGTTATCTGCTCGTTCTGTCCAAGGTTGTACGATTATCACCCAAAGGCTATTCCTGCGCCCTACAATCACTCCAACATAGATTCTGATGAGGTACTCTATTATGTGGATGGAGATTTTATGAGTAGGACTAATATTGCACAAGGCCACATTTCGTTGCATCCGGCTGGAATTCCTCATGGCCCCCACCCTGGGACTTATGAGGCAAGCATTGGCAAAAAGGAAACGTTGGAACTGGCCGTGATGATAGACACCTTCAAACCATTACAGGTAACCGAAAATGCGCTTAAGATTGATGACGGCAGTTATTATAAATCTTGGGTAGAATAATCCATAAACACAAAATGTCATTCCCGTGAAAATGGGAATCCAACTAAATAAAAACAGATTCCTGCCAAAGTTTATGCTGAGCTAGACGAAGTACAGGAATGACATAACATATAATATGATCATAAACATACCTGAAAACTCAGATTTTTCAATTCACAATATTCCCTTCGGGATTTTTTCAACCGCAGACCGAAGCCCAAGGGCCGGAGTAGCCGTTGGTGAACACATTCTGGATTTGGTCGCTGTGGCCGAACTTGATGTATTCGATTTCAATACTGCCGTACTTGAAAAAGAAGTGCTCAACGATTTCATTTCCCTTGGAAAATCCATTACAAATAGGGTTAGAAAGGACATTCAACATTGGTTACAAGATGATGAATCGGTTTTGGCCGGTAAGCCAGAGCTTTTTGTCCTTCAATCCGAAGCACAGATGCATATGCCGGTTTATATTGGTGATTATACCGATTTCTATTCCAGTATAGAACATGCCACCAATGTGGGCACAATGTTTCGTGATCCGGCCAAGGCATTAATGCCCAACTGGAAACACATTCCCGTGGGATATCATGGTAGGGCCAGCTCCATCGTAGCTAGCGGGGAAGACATTCATAGACCAAAAGGCCAAACGCTTCCCAAAGATTCGGACACCCCAATTTTTGGACCTTCGCAACGATTGGATTTTGAGCTTGAAATGGGCTTTATCACTGGAAAAAATACTGCCCTTGGCGAATCCATTTCCACAGGCGATGCTGAAGACTATATTTTTGGAATGGTATTGCTCAACGATTGGTCGGCCCGTGATATTCAAAAATGGGAGTACGTTCCCCTTGGTCCATTTTTGGCCAAAAATTTTGCATCCCATATTTCCCCTTGGATTGTGACTTTGGAAGCTTTGGATCCCTTCCGCGTTTCTGGGCCGGAACAAAATCCTAAAGTGCTCCCCTATTTGGAATTTTCGGGAGAAAAAAATTACGACATCAAACTTGAAGTTGGGATATCCCCTGAAGGAAGTGAAGAACAGGTAGTTTGTCATTCCAACTTTAAATATATGTACTGGAACATGGCCCAACAATTGGCACACCATACAGTGAACGGATGCAACATTAATATTGGTGACCTTTATGGCTCCGGCACCATTTCTGGGAAGGAAGAAAACTCGTATGGCTCTATGTTGGAATTGGCATGGATGGGTACAAAGCCCCTTAAAATGAAAGATGGTAGTGAACGTAAATTCATTCAAGATGGAGATACGGTGATCATGAGAGGTTATGCAGAAAAAGATGGTAAACGTGTAGGTTTCGGTGAAGTTTCAGCAAAGGTGCTTCCAGCGAAATAGGTTTTATCTTTACGCAAACTAAAGAACATAATGTCTGCAATAAAAACCATAGATCCAAAAGCTATTCCACAACCCGAATTGCATGCATATTTGCTCAATGCGGTAGCACCAAGGCCTATTTGCTTTGCAAGTACCATTGATTTGGAAGGTAATGTGAATTTGAGTCCCTTCAGTTTTTTTAATGTGTTCAGTTCAAATCCACCTGTGATGATTTTTTCTCCTGCACGAAGTGGAAGGGATAATTCGTTGAAACATTCACATCAAAATGTAAAGGAAATACCTGAAGTGGTCATCAATATTGTAGACTTCCCTTTGGTGGAACAAATGTCACTTTCCAGCACTGCCTATGAAAAAGGAGTAAACGAATTTGTAAAATCTGGATTGACAGAAGTTCCCAGCGAGAAGGTTCGACCTCCCCGTGTTGCCGAAGCCCCAGTTTCCTTTGAATGCACCGTGACCGAAATTATTGAACTTGCAGACACACCAGGAGCGGGAAATCTGATTTTTGCCAAAGTAGAACTCATTCATATTAATTCTGAATTTTTGGATGACAGCGGAAAATTGGACCCGCTAAAATTAGATTTGGTGGGCAGAATGGGTGGCAGCTGGTATACCCGAGCAAGTGGAGATTCGCTGTTTGAAATACCAAAACCCATCCGAACAAAAGGTATTGGCGTAGATCAATTGCCAGAAGGTATCCGAAATAGCGATGTGCTTACCGGAAACAATCTTGGGCGATTGGGAAATATGGAACAGCTTCCAACCAATGGAGATGTTGAAGAAATTGGTAAGGATGATGAAATCCAAATGCTATCCAAAAAACTGAAAGGCAATCCAAATAAATTGAAAAAGGAACTGCATTGGGTAGCACAACAAGTCTTAAACGAAAACAACACTAAAAAAGCATTGGCCATATTACTATATGCCGAAAAAATAGCTTAATGAGCAACGGAATAGAATCTATTTTCAAACCTTATCTACAGCCTAAAAAAGCCTACGAGGGAGGCAAAGGCATTCCACCCAATGGCGGACAAAAAATCTACAAGCTTTCTTCAAACGAGAATCCTTTGGGGCAATCTCCCAAAGCAACAGAAGCTTTGATTGCTGCTGCCAAAAACGTGCATATTTACCCTGATCAAACCGATATACGTTTACGTGAAGCCCTTGTGGAGGACTTTACTGGCGAACTTGATAAAGATCAGTTTATTTGCGGAAACAGTGGCTCTGAAATTATTGATATGATTTTGAGAGCCTTTATCAACGAAAGCGATGAGGTCATTTTTTCCAATCCCTGTTTTTTACCCTATTCCGTTTTCTCAAGATGGTATGGCTCCAAACAGGTAGACGTTCCCTTAAGGGAACCTGACTATGCGTTGGATGTGGAAGGAATATTGAATGCCATAACGGATAGAACAAAAATCATTTTTCTCACTAGTCCGAACAACCCAACAGGCACCTATATTCCAAAAGTTGTTTTGGATGACTTCTTATCTCGAATCCCAAAAAATATTGTGGTGGTGCTTGATGAGGTTTACCGTCACTTTGCAGATGCAGAAGATTATGTTTCGGGCTTAGCATACGTAAAAGAGGGTCACAACCTAATTGCGATTAATAGTTTTTCCAAAACGTACGGTTTGGCTGGACAGCGAATCGGGTACTGCTACACCACCCACAAAATAGCGCAGTACATTAGGCAAATTCACAAACCTTTTCTATTACCACACACCTCAACAGAAGCAGCGATAGCGGCATTACGGGATAAAGAATTTATTGAACAAACAGTCAAAACAGTATTAGAAGGTCGTAAATTTCTTGCCAAGGCTTTTGATAAGCTCGGTATTAAGTATTGGCCTTCTCAAGCCAACTTCTTTTTGGTGAATCCTCCGTTACCAGAATTTGAGTTTACCGATTTCTTAATGCAGCAGGGCATTATGGTTAGGCCGGTCTCTCAATTTGGAGCACCAGGAAAAGTTCGAATAACAATTGGGACACAGGAAGCAAATGAGTTTTTGATCAAGGCATTGACAAAACTTAAAGGGAATGGCTAATTTGAAACCCTAGTACCATTCCAGTTTTCATACCAAGAAGTATTACCCTTACTCCTCCATTTGCCTTTAAATGAGGAGCCATCAGCAGAAAAGGTGAAAACGAAATCACCAGAACCACTGGTTTGCGTCCATTTGCCCGTCAATACCAAACCTTTCAATGAGCCTGTGACCTTTGCCTTTCCCTCATAGTAAGTCCCTGTAACCGAACCTCCTGAATGTCGAAGTATAATTGGACCCCATCCAGTATTGAATGTTCCACTTACCGAAAAAGGAGGCACCTCACAGGGCGATAATTTATAGGTGCCATCAGGTTCATCGCCAAAATATCGACCATAGGTTCTTCTTAAAGCGGAAGCTTCATTCCAGGTTAGACTTGTGCCCACGGCTCCCATGGTTCCGTATGATAAATTCGCAACAATATTCAGGTCACTCATCAAGGCCACTGTATAAGTCACTTGACAAGGGTCCATACCAGGAGCTAGTTTTTCGCCTATTCCGGAGGCGTATACCCCCCAAATTGGAGCATTGGGATCTTGGGCAAAAGTGGTTCCATAGAAAAGTGCCACGCTGACTATAATTAGTGATTTAATATTCGTTTTCATTTGATGGATTTTTGAAACATATTTTTAAAAATTGTCAAGGTCAGGTTTAACGGTTACCGTAACATCAACGGTTATACCTACTTTGAAATCCACAGGATTATGTGAAATGGTACCAAAATAGCGAATCGCAATACTCGGAATTCCTTTGGACAAACCTTCTTCCAACTCGCTAAAATCATCTTCAAGGACGAATCCGTCATTTCTAAAGTCGGCATCGGCAATATTGACATTGGTATCCAAAATTTCATATGAACGGGTAGACATTGTATTGACATCAGTAAAAGAAAACCCTGCCTCTATCACAAATGCCTGTTCATTTCCCTGAAAATCTTGATAAGAATATCGGATTCTATCTATTTTCACCTTTGTAATTTCGTCCCTACTGTTGATAACCTCTGCTATATCAGGATCGGAATGAATGTTATAGGTTGCTATTTCGGTGACAACAGTAATCGGGTCAGTAGGTTCGCTTACCGCTGTCTCGCTTATAATTTCCAAATCACCTGCAAATGAAATGGTGACATCAAATTCTTCTTCAATCAATTCTTCCAATTCTTCGCAGCCCATAAGTGGCAGTACAAAAAGTAGAAATAAAAATGGTTTTAGCTTCTTCATAATTAAAATCTTTATTTGAAAAATCAATAAAATGTATCCCACTGAATCCCATTGGTCTCACTATGACAGTATACAATCATGAGTTCGTTTCCAGGAGGTTCAAGCTGCTCATCAGAGATACCATTGAAAATAAATGGAATGTTCGCCTCGGCAATTGGATCCTCCGAAGAAGGGAAAAACACTTTCACATTGATAGATTCGTTGTCCCTTACCAAGCCCAGTGACTTTCTACTTTCCATAGTTGGGGCCAAGTCAAACGATTCTTGCCTTTCGTCAGGATATGTGATTACAAAGTTGAAGGTAAGCCCAGCTCCGTTGCAGACATTCGTTCCCGAATTCAAAAAAACAGCAGAAAATTGGGCTTCCCTGAAATCATCAATTTCATCTTCTTCACAAGAGAACAGCAACATCAGTAAAAAAAGTAGTGGAATTTGTTTCAAAGCTTTCAAATTTCTATTAATAAATCAGATATCAACTTGTGCCGTTAGCGTAGCATCAATGGTCACATCAACTGTAAATTCTACGGGGTTGTCAGAGACACTGCCCTCATATTGCAATTCAATTCTACCGATAAGAAGGTCGTTCAAGGCTGAATTGATATTGGTAAAATCACCCTCGATCAAATAGAGTGTATTATTGGCATCCGCTACTGCAAGATTCACTTGGGGAGTATCAAAACTACTTGGCGGCCCGACAAACACCGGAATCAGAAATTCTGCTGCTACCACGGCATTTTCATTGCCTTCCACATCTTTATAGAAATATCTTATTCTATTTATTTTAATTGATTTCAGCTGGGTACGGTCATCCGTAACATCATCAATTTCAGGTGCTGTCCTTAAATCAATAGTCACACCTTCCGCAAAATTTACAGCCTCTTCAGGGCTCGCGGCCGGTTGCACATCAACCGTAATAAAACGGGTGAATGAAACATTTACATCAAACTCTTCTTCAATCAATTCTTCCAATTCTTCACAACCCATTAGAGGCAATAAAAGCAGTAGGAATAAAAATGGTTTTAGCTTCTTCATAACTGACTGATATATAAGTTCTAATCGCAAGCTAAAAGCATCTGTAGCAAAAAAAAATACCTAATGTTAGGTATTTGTCTTCTACTGTATACCAAATACATTGCGGTATGAAACCACAATTATTGCTTTTTCTTTTGGTATTTGGCATTCATCCAGTATTGGCCACCGAACCTCCTAAAGAATCCTTGGGAGACATTATAAAGAAGGTACGTGATATGTACAATAGAGGAATCGAAAGAACAACCATAGCAAATTACATTACCGAGACTGTTGATGACAATATTAAAAGCACCAACAATGAAGAACTATTTGAAGACCCATTGAATTGGTTTAGGTTACTGGGTGAACGCAACTTGAACACAGATCTTAAAAGTGAAGCATATAACGATATCGCCAACGTGGCTTGGACAACTGGTCTGGGTAACTGTGAGGAAAATTCAGCTATTGTCTACTACATCCTACAAAAAGCTGGCGTGAAAGAACACGTTCGCATTGTACGTACCGAAAGACATAGTTTCACGGTTTGGGATATTCATCCCTCAGCACGAATTGATAAACCAAATACTTGGGGAGACAATGCCTTGGTGGTCGACCCATGGTTAGGCAGAAACATTACCAGGGAAGAAGTAGAGACCAATAGATGGTTTATGAATAACGACCCTAACGCAGAAGTTGTAGACCATACTACTTTTTCGGATCCAGAAGCAGACTCTTGGAACAGAATCAATGCGCTCTATAATAGGGAAAACAATATCAAACCTGATCTAGAAAGGCATAACAATCATGACGAGGATTGTTTTATAGCCACGGCGGTGTATGGAGATCCCAATGCGCCCAACATCCAAAAATTAAGGGTATACCGCGATACGGTTTTAAAAAGAAACCCATTGGGAATCGCTTTTGTGAACACCTATGAAACGGTTGGGCCGGTTTTCGCCTTTTTTATTCGCAACGATGAGGAAAGAAAAAAGTGGGTGCAGAAAAACATCATTGAATATGCGGTTCGTATCGCATCCGAACACCAATAAACCTTAAGAATGAGAATATTTCTAAAGATATTGACACTTTTGACCATACTAGCAAGTTTTTACCTGCTTGTTCCCGCATTTGCCGCCTTCAAATCTATAACCACAGACCCCGAAGGGTGGATGGGGGGTGTAAGTGCAGAAACCACTATGGTTTGGTTTGCCATAATCATTTTGGGGTTTGGGTTTCTGGGTTTTACCAGTTTTCTGGCACTCATGGGTTGGCTGTTTGGCAACACCAAGAGAATTGCGGCATTCTGGTTGTTCAAACTTCCAGGTATTCTAGGGATTGTTCTGAGCAGTTTTTTGGCACTGGCGCTTTACCTATGGAGTATAGATTGGGGACGTCACATTTTTGTAATCGCACTCCTTATAATTCCTTTTATCATTTATACGCTATTCGGAAATCACATTCGAAAATCGAATCCCAAAAAATTACAAAAAGATGGCCTATAAAATCGATTTTTCTACCCTTAGTGACTTTGCTTTTGCCATTTCATCGCCAGAAAATTTCGATACCATCACCGAATGGATGGACAATCGTTTTACAGGACTTCCCCTTTTTCATAAAAGTGTCCATCTAAAAGTGAGGCGATATCATAAAATCATAGCGAGTGAAGGGAACAAATTAGCACTTCCTGAATTCATATATAAAATGGCCTCTCCCCACTTGAGTGATTGTTTAGACATCCTTTTAAAATATATTCAACGGGAAGAGGGCATCAAAAATTTTGGGTTATTGTATCTATCGGTTAAACTTATGCCTCATTTGCTCAAGCAAGAAATCAACAGATATAAAACTCATGGCAGGTCAATATCAGATCTAGTGACATGGATGGGAACCCAAATTGAAGTTCCAATTGTACTGGCAGTAGCTTCTCGAAAAACCGAAACTTATTATGAATCATTGGCTATAGGGCTAAGGGGTATCGACAGCTATGCCAGCGCATTGACACTTTGCCCTTCCGAACACTCCAATGAGTATTTAATGCATGCCGGACTGAATGTTCATGCGTCTCTCAAATATCTTGATCATATCATCCCAAAATTTGCAACTGCAACACATTGTAAGTTGCTACCAGAAGGGTTTTTTAGTCGATACATCAGAAATTACTTGATCCCTGAACGGCAGGATATTGTGAGAACTCTTTGTGAATATGTATTCAATGGTTGTCGAAAAAAAGAACATTTTTCATATCCTTCAAAAATACAGCTACTGCATGCCAATAATGCAATGCACTGTTGCTAAAACCTATTAAAATGACTCTGCGATCAGTCCTTTTATTTTGTTTTTTCCATTGGTCAGTATCCAATTTTGGTTTTCAAACGGATGGTTCGGATACAAATCATCTACAAAATGAAGATTTTGAATTGGTCAAAGATGTTCACAACATTAAGATATATCACAAAGTCAACCGTAAAAAAGGATACATTGAGTACAAGGCCACCACTATTTTAGACGAATCCGATATGGAAAGGGTACTCAATTTCTTTGTGGATTACCAAAGTCACCCCCTTTGGGTTTACAACTGTATTGAGTCCAATATTGAAAAACATAATGGCAAGACCTATCTATATCAAATCTGTAAATCCCCCTGGCCATTAAAAAACCGAGATCTGAGCGTAGCGGTGGAAACCCAAAAAATCGATAATAGTACGGTAACGGTCAATTTTGTTTCACGACCCAATGCACTTGAAAAGAATACAGGGAATGTAAGAATCGAAGATTTTTACTCAAGCTGGTTGGTGCAACAATTGAAGGATAAGGTAATGGTGACGGTTTATGCCAGTTTTGACCCCAAACTTTCAATGGGAAATTTTATGTTGAAATCCTACACCACCAAAATTCCGTTTGAAACCCTAAAAAACCTAAAAGCACTGTACCCGCCAAAAATGTGATATATTTAATACTATGGCACACAATAAGTTGTACATCTTTTTTTGCTTAACAGGTCTCTTGGGCACCCAGGTTACTTTTGGCCAAATCCAGCAAGCGGACAGTCTTTTGGTTCTCCTAGAAAACACCAAGGAAACAGTTGAAAAGGCCAAACTCAATGTGCAACTTTCCAAAATTTATGAACGAATAGATATTTCAAAAAGTAAACAATTCGCAAAACACGCCCTCGCGTATAACAACGACTCCATAAAAAGTGAGGCTACCAACCAATTGGGCAGGGCTTATTTCTATTCCAATCAATTGGATTCCGCGGCCCATTACTTTCAAAAATCCATCGACTTTTTAAAATCCATGGATTTGCCTGATAAAGCAGCGGCTGTTGGCATAAGCCTGGGTGCTGTGCAATTACGCAATGGAGATTATAAGGCGGCGGTCAATACACTGATCGAAGGAGCCGCTTTTTTTGAAGGTATCAATGATAGCATTAACATGGCAAAATGCTACAGCAATGTTTCCTCTGCTTTTGGCGAATTGAATGACTCTAAAAAAGCCATTGAATATGGCGAAAAGGCATTGCACATTTTCAATGTCAAAAACATGGTTCCATATCAAGCCGTCACATTGCCCAATCTAGCTGGAGAATTTTTAAAACTTGGAGATACTTTAAAGGCCAAGACCTACTTTTTGGAAGCAGAAAATTTGGCTAAAAAAAGAAATGACCAATTCTCATTGGCCAGAATCTATAACAACTTGGGCAATATGTATTTGGAAACTGATCACGAACAATCGGAAAAATATCTCTCCCAGGCACTTTCCATCAGAAAAAAAACCAAAAACAATGATGGCATAGGCACCCTTTACAATAATTTGGGGTATTTGTATCTCCAACAAGGCAGCCCAAAAAAAGCAATTCCGTATTTAAATAATGCCCTTACGTTTGGTCAGGGCACCAATGAGAGTATCACCTTCAACAATTTATCGAATGCACATAAAGCACTGGGCGATTATAAATCGGCATTGGAATATGCAAACAAGAAAACTTTTTTGAACGATAGTATCCTAAAAATCGAAAACCAAAAGGCGATAGCGGAAATCACAACCAAATATGAAACGGAAAAAAAGGAAAAGGAAATATTGAACCTTAAGAACGTAAACCTTGAAACCGACATCAAAAGAAAGCAGAACAGAAACCTGCTTTATGCTGCTCTTGGTCTTTTACTCATCGGTCTTATTCTAGCTTATTTATGGCTAAAAAACTCCAAGAGAAAACGCATCATAGCAGAGCAGCAACAGGAACTGGAAAGCCAAAAGGTTGAAAAATTGTTGAAAGAACAAGAGCTTATCGGGTTAGATGCCATGATCGAAGGCCAAGAAAAAGAACGTCAACGTATCGCAGAGGACCTGCATGACAGTTTGGGCGGTAAATTATCGGCACTAAAACTTCTTGTTGAAGATGTCAAAAAAGCAGACAAGTCCCTTTACGGAAAAATCAAAACGGTCTTGGATGAGTCGTATGATGATGTGCGCAATATTTCGCATCAGAAAAACGCAACCGCAATGATAGACAAAGGTCTGATACCCGCTGTAAACATTATTGCAAATCGTTTGAAATCCTCAGAAAAACTGAATGTGGAAGTAACCAATATCGACCTCAAGCAAAAAATCAAAAACTTTATTGAACTACAACTCTTTAGAATAATACAAGAATTGCTCACCAACACTCTTAAACATGCAAAGGCCAGCAATGTGAATATACAATTCTCGGAAGAAAATGATACCTTAAATGTTGTTTATGAAGATGACGGCATCGGATATGATACAATGGCTACAAAGGAAGGGGTCGGCCTTAAAAACATTAACAGTAGAATACAAAAAATAGCAGGCTCTTTAACCGTGGATTCAAATCCTGGAAATGGTACAACGGTAATTTTAAATGTTCCCATATGAGTATAGACCTAATCTTAGTGGATGACCATAAACTATTCTTGAACGGGCTGGATTCCATTTTAAAGGATGAGATGGGCATTCATGTTGTGGGTACCGCCACCAATGGACTGGAATTGCTTGATATGATGGAAAAACATTCGCCAAAAATAGTTTTGAGCGATATACGAATGCCCATTATGGATGGTGTTGCCATTACCAAACTGTTTAAAAAGAAATATCCTACCACGGCAATAATAGCCCTGAGCATGTTTGATCAAGAAGATGATGTCATTGAAATGTTGGATGCTGGCGCAAGGGGTTATGTTATAAAAAATGCGGAAAAAGAAGAATTGGTAGCAGCAATCCATCAGGTGGCGAAAGGTGGCTTTTATTTTAGCCCAAAGTTTGAAGGCATCTATGAAAAATGGACTGCTAGAGAAACCTCGGACAACACTATAAAGCTAACCCGAAGGGAACGTCAAATTTTAGGCTTATTGGCCCGTGGAAAAACGAGTCAACAAATGGCTGAACAACTAAACCTAAGTCGTTTTACCATAGATACTCACAGAAAAAATATACATAAAAAATTAGGCATCAAAAGTAATTTAGCCTTGGCACGGGAAGCGGTGAAATACACAGATATCGAATAGACGACCGAGCAAATAAATAAATCAAAGCCTTGGAGTTGTTTTTTATAACAGATGCACAATGGTTAAGGCAACATACTTATAATACGAAACGATAAGTAGCTTTTAAGAGGAAGATGTTCTGAGGTTTTTGACCAAAGATATTGTCGCCCAAGCTTGACAATAATCCATCCGAAGGATCCCCATCCTGCGAAACATCCTGAGACCAAACCAGAAAAATCTCAGACCCTGGTATATATTCCCAACGTATGACCAAATTGGACCGAAACTGAACAAAAGAAAAGTCTGGGTTGTCAAAACTAAAATCTTCGGTTCCGTTTACATCCTCGTCAATGGAATAGGTATCATCCGCAAACGAAACTTGACTTTCATCATACAGTTGAAATCTGTCATCAAAGTGTTTGGCAACAGGATTGACAATATTTTTAAAGTTGGAATAACGCCCTCTAGAAATAAAAGGTTGGCCCCAATATTGAATGGTCAAATTGGGATTAATAGTATAGTTTAAGCGGAAAGACATACTCAAGGTTCGTTGCTGGATATGCCCATTAAGGTATCTTGGCGAACCGTTTACATCATCAAAATTATCAATGAACTGCAGTTTATCGTTATTAGTGCTCAACGATGGAAAAGCAGAAACACGCAACGCATTTATGGGCTGATAGGTGACTCCGGCCTCAACATAGTAAAACCTATTTGAATTGTCAAATGCCCTGCTCGTTCGTTGAAACATACTGAAACTCATTTTTTTTCTTCTGTCCGTACTAACACTGTTCCACATATTGATTCCTGGGGACTGTCTCAACCTTGGACCACCCCTTAACGCAAAATTGGAATATTGCATAGCCGTAAACGTAATCCCCAAGTTGGAAAACCAATTGTTCTTCCAGTTTTGCCAGCTGTTTGTGTTAAACCGCAATACATTATGGTTTCCATTAAAATCCCATGCGCTCCAATGGTTGTAGTTGATTCCCACTCTTCTAAAGGTGCTATCCGGTTTTAAGGTTTGATAGCCAATCCATGTGTAGTGACGAATATCATCCGCCTGTCTTTGAAAACCGATATCGTTCAGTTCCAATTCTGGGGAGCGCCATGTTGCTCCAGATTCAAATTTCCAATGTCCATTACCCACCTTGCCTATTTGAATGTTACCCCCACTCCCGGTCAAAGAGGTCCTGGTGGAATCTAATTCTACGTGATCTGCCCCAACACGCTGAAAAAGATGCGTTATTGATTCTTGTGTGTGTTTTATAGCCTCTTCACTCCCACTCACATGGCTAAAGGTAATATTACCGCCAACGTACCAATCACGTTCATTCCATTGATGTTTAAAATCTATTCCCCCTGTAAAAGCAGATTTATGAAGAAAATCCAGTTCTTGGGTCAAATTATCACGATTTGTAGCTGTAAAGATTCCTCCTATATATGAATTTCGATTATTGAAATCCTTTTGCAGTCTTCCCACAAAGTAATTGGTCAATGGTTCCACTACTTCTCTACGTTCTTCACCTGCTTCATTGCGTATCAGCGCATATTTTTTTGCGGTAACGCTTTCCAAAACTCCAATAGCCCAGCCATTTTTGGTTTTACCACTAAACTTAGCCGCACCAATAATGGGAGTATTGTCCGGTTGGTCCACAAATTCACCATCTCCAGTGTCAGGTGACCCCTGCGGACTTCTTCCAATTCTTCTTGAGTAGAATATATTGTCAAAACCAAAAGTATCCCCTGCTTCAGACTGTGAAACCCTAAAGTCAAAAATGTTCTTGTTCTCTACAAAAAAGGGCCGCTGTTCCCGAAAAAATATTTGAAATCCATCCAAAGCAATGGCAGAAGGGTCAGCCTCCACTTGGCCAAAATCTGGGTTCACAGTTAAATCAAGTGTAAGATCATTGGTAACGCCAATTTTGGCATCAAGTCCTACGGTAATATCATTTTCACTGCCATCCCTAAAGGGATTTCCATCTTCAGCTTCATAGGTTTCAGCACTTGTAACAGTATAAGGTTGAATCTCCAACTGGTTTTGTGGCTCAATGTTCTTTAATCCGTGCAGTTCTCCAAATTCACTCACCCAGCCCGGGGTGTCAATTGGTTTTCGTTGCCAGAGTGAACGTTCTTCGGCTCTAAAAAAACCTTCGGGTGGATTGTAGCCCCCAAACTTGATTTTCTCCTTTACCAAATTTGAGTTGACTCAAGGGGATTCGTAATTCAGCGGTCCAACCCTCTTCATCAATATTGGTCTTGGTATACCATATGGGATTCCAACTTTCGTCCCAATTATTACCGTTGTTGGATACAAACTCATCTCCTTTTACACCAGCTGCAGTTACGCTAAAGGAGAATGAAGTTCTTTTGTCGTGATAGCTATCTATGTTAAACTCAATCCAATCACCTTCAAAACCATCTCTTCTTGACAATCGTTTCACAATTTTGTCCGGTTCAGCATCATAACATCTTACACCTATATATAGGTTCTTGCTATCGTACACAATTTTAAACCTGGTCCGCTCACTGGGTTGGGTATTCTCATCAGGCTGAAATTCGATATAATCGCCTGCCCATTCCACAAGGTTCCATGCCTCATCCGTTAAAAGTCCATCCACCATCGGAGGCAAAGTCTCCCCTATTGATTTGGTCACATAAATCTTTTTTGGAATCACTTGGGTAGAATCCTGTGCATTGGTATTGATAGCAAAGAAAATAAGTGTGAAGAAAATGATTAGATTTTTCACTTTTATCCGTTTTTTGATTTGATCAACTACCCTAAAGACCTTAAAAAACAGGAAGAGTTACACTAACCTATGATTTTAGGTTATTTTTTAACAGTTAGCCCCAAAGAACCCTTCCTATATTTTAACTTTGCAGGTCAAATAGAAAAAGTAAAAAATATTCCCAATCAACCATTTGTAATTCAATCTAATAATTGTACATTTGCAGCCCGTTTATCGGGATAGGTATTTAAATCAATAATATTCTAGAAGTGGACACATTAAGTTATAAGACTATTTCTGCCAATAAATCGACCGTTGACAAACAATGGTTGTTGGTTGACGCTGAGGGACAAACGCTGGGAAGATTGGCATCAAAAGTAGCTAAGTTGCTTAGGGGAAAACATAAGCCCAATTTTACCCCTCATGTTGATTGTGGCGATAATGTAATCGTTATCAACGCGGAGAAAATCAATTTGACCGGAAACAAATGGGCCGACAAAACCTATTCAAGGTATACGGGCTATCCAGGTGGACAGCGTTCCACTACGGCTCAAGAGTTGTTGGAAAAGCATCCGGAACGAATCGTTGAAAAATCTGTAAAAGGAATGCTTCCTAAAAATAAATTAGGAGCAGATTTGTTCAGAAACCTAAAAGTATATGTTGGTGCCGAGCACGGTCAAGAGGCTCAAAAACCAAAGGCAATAAACTTAAACGACT
The DNA here is from genome assembly GCF_965222555.1 of Flagellimonas sp. Lineage (GTDB taxonomy): Bacteria > Bacteroidota > Bacteroidia > Flavobacteriales > Flavobacteriaceae > Flagellimonas. The sequence goes on from NZ_CBDCUG010000005.1 coordinate 482,470, forward strand.
ACAAATAATGGAAGTGGTTCATAAGATTGGTAGAAGAAAAACTGCCGTAGCAAGAGTTTATGTTTCTGAAGGAAAAGGAAACATCACTATAAACAAAAGAGATCTAAAGGATTATTTTACAACTGCTACATTACAATACAAAGTAAAGCAACCTTTTGCATTGACCGACACTGAGGACAGTTACGATGTAAAAGTGAATGTATACGGAGGAGGAATAACAGGTCAGGCCGAAGCTGTTCGTTTGGCATTGTCAAGAGCAATGTGCGAAATCAACGAAGAAAACAGAGCTGCCCTTAAACCTGAAGGTTTATTGACCAGAGATCCAAGAATGGTGGAGAGAAAGAAATTCGGTCAGAAGAAAGCCCGTAAGAAATTCCAGTTCTCTAAACGTTAATATTATACTGGATTTACTTTCAGTATCTATTATAAAAATATCCTAGACTTGTTTTAGGATTAAGTTCATTGAAAACCCTGAAAAATTTCAGGGTTAAATTTTTAACCAAGTTGTCGTTGTTCCAAAGAGCAAAAAAAATCGACTTTTTGGAATTTAGTTTAGCATCTAAATGGATAGGGCGCGCAAAATTTGCAACCACCGATCCATTGCTACTACAACGGAACGTAAACTAATTACAAAAAAATGGCAAGTAAAATTGAAGTCAAAGACTTATTGGAAGCAGGTGTGCACTTTGGACACCTAACAAGAAAGTGGAACCCAAACATGTCTCCTTACATCTACATGGAGCGTAACGGAATCCACGTAATCAATCTCTACAAAACTGTAGCAAAAATTGAAGAAGCCAACGAGGCTCTTAAAAAAATTGCTGCATCGGGAAGAAAAATTCTTTTTGTAGCCACAAAAAAACAAGCAAAGGATATTGTTGCTGAAAAAGTATCCAATGTAAACATGCCCTACATCACTGAAAGATGGCCAGGTGGTATGTTGACCAACTTTGTTACTATCCGTAAAGCTGTTAAGAAAATGGCTGCCATTGATCGCATGAAGAAAGATGGTACGTTCAACACCCTTTCTAAAAAAGAAAGATTGCAAGTTGACCGTTTGCGTGCGAAATTGGAGAAAAACTTAGGCTCCATTGCAGATATGACCCGTTTGCCAGGTGCAATTTTTATTGTAGATACCATGCGCGAGCATATTGCGGTAAAAGAAGCCCAAAAATTGAACATTCCAATTTTTGCAATGGTGGATACCAACTCTGACCCAAGGCCAATCGACTATGTGATTCCAGCAAATGATGATGCCGGTAAATCCATTGAAGCCATTATGACTGAAGTTACCAAAGCGGTAGCCGAAGGTTTGGCAGAGCGTAAAAACGAAAAAGCAGCTGAAGCAAAAGAGGCTCCCGCAGCAAAAGAGGAAGCTCCTGCCAAGGCCAAAAAAGAGCCTGCCAAAGAAGAAAAAGCTCCTGTTAAGGAAGTAGTGGCTGAACCTGTTGTTGAAAAAAAGGAAGAGCCAGTTACTGAGAAAAAAGCTGAAACCAAAGAAGAGCCTAAAGCCAAGAAAGCTGCTGCCAAAGCAGACGATCTAACAAAGGTTGAGGGTGCTGGACCAAAAGCCGCTGAAGCCTTAGTCGCTGCTGGCATCGATACTTTTGCCAAGTTGGCCAAAGCCGATCCAGAAAAAATCAAGGAAATCTTGACAGAGGCTAGTTCAAGAATGGCTCATTTGGATCCAACATCCTGGCCAAAACAAGCCCAAATGGCTGCTGATGGTAAGTGGGACGAATTAAAAGAATGGCAAGATAACGCCAAAGGGGGTGTTGAATAATCAACACTTATATCATATTATAAAAACGGAACGCCTTAACAGTGTTTCACCTTAATAAATTTAAAAAGAGAAAAAATGGCAAAGATTACCGCCGCAGAAGTAAATAAATTAAGAAAGACCACCGGAGCTGGAATGATGGATTGTAAAAAAGCTTTGGTTGAGGCTGATGGTGATTTTGATAAAGCAATAGAAATCCTAAGAAAAAAGGGTCAGAAAGTAGCTGCCAAAAGAGCGGATAGAGATTCCTCTGAAGGTGCTGCCATTGCAAAAGTAAACGCAGATAACTCTACTGGAGTAATCATCTCTTTGAATTGCGAAACTGACTTTGTTGCTAAAAACGAGAGCTTTGTTGCTCTTGCTAACGATTTGGCAGACCTAGCCTTAGGTTTTGATAATAAAGATGCTTTTTTAGCTGCTTCATTCAACGGAATGACCGTTGCGGAAAAACTTACCGAACAAACTGGTGTAATTGGTGAGAAAATTGAAATTGGAGGTTTTGAAAAGTTGAACGCTCCTTTTGTAGGTTCTTACATTCATGCTGGTAACAAAATTGCCACTTTGGTTGGTTTATCAGCCTCAGTTGATGGAGCTGCAGTTGCAGCAAAAGATGTTGCTATGCAAGCTGCTGCAATGAATCCAGTTGCACTTAACGAGGAAGGTGTTGACCAATCTGTTATTGACAAAGAAATTGAGATTGCCAAAGATCAGTTGCGTCAAGAAGGAAAACCAGAAGCTATGCTTGAGAATATTGCTAAAGGTAAATTAAAGCGTTTCTTCAAAGACAACACTTTGGTAAACCAAGCTTTTATCAAAGATAGTAAGCAAAGCGTTGCCCAGTATGTAAAATCTGTAGACTCTAATTTAGAGGTTACCGGATTTTCAAGGGTAGCTTTGGGATAGTCAAAAGCATAAAAATCAAATAAAAAACCGCTACTTAAAGTAGCGGTTTTTTTGTAGCTATAAATTTTCTCTATTTTGATTTGATCAAGATATCTCCATTAAATGTTTTGAACAACATTTCAGGTCCTCCCCCATTGATCTTCCCTCTTACCCACTGCTCTATCTTAACCTTATAGGTCCCTGAAGAATTATTTTTATTCACTTCTGGCTGATTAGCCGAAACTTGCATATCAAAATCTGTATAAATTTCACCCATATCCGTTTTCGCTTTAACATCGGCCTTTAAGGAGTTGGGAAAAGTAATATCCAAATCTCCATTTAAACTACTAAAAGCCATGTTTGCATCACCGGTTATGCTGTTGAAATCTACTTTGATATCTCCATTTACCGTATCCGTGGAAGCAGAACCACTTATTGATTCCATGGTAATCTCACCATTTACATTGCTAACTTCCATTTCACCTCTTACACCTTTCACATAAATATTACCATCATTTACTGTTGAAAGTTTAAGGGAAAAATCTTTGGGGACCTTTACCTGTAAATTAGTAGGCCTATTCCATTGTTCGTTGATTACACGGACCACATTATTCTTTTCCTCAGCACTGATGTCCAAAGATGAGTTTTCAATTCTCTTCATCCCATTCCGCTTGTGGTCTTTTCCATAGTGCTCTTTCTTATTCTCAAAAGAAGCCTTTATCACAACCTCTTTTCCATCGTACGCCACTACATCTATTGACCCTGAAAGCTGGTTTATAACCAACTTTCCTGGAGCAGAAGAATCACTTAACGGAATTGAGAATAAATCAATGCTCGTTTCTTGCGCAGATAAATCAAACATTAAAAGTGACACAATCAATACTATACCTAATTTGAAGTTTTTCATGACTTTATATTTTTTTGATGAATACATTTCCGTTCAGTGTTTCAAAATCAAAATCCACCTGACCATTTCCAATCTGTACCATTGGCCTGGCTTCGTATTTATATTTTGGTTTATTCCCATCGCTTGAATTTTTTCGGGTTTTCATATACTGTTTTGTAATATCAAAATCTGTGAACATTTCACCATTCATGCTTTTAAAGGAAATATTTGCCGATAACGCCTTTTGATATGAAATATTAATGTCACCATTTAAGGAATAATACTCAGATGAACTTACAGGGTTGTCGGCATAAGAGATATTTACTGGCCCATTTATACAATTTACCAGTGTTTTCCCAGTAACATTGGTCAATGTGATGCCTCCATTTATGTTTCGGGCCTTAATTGAACTTCCCTTGGTGTTCTCCACCAAAACCTCTCCATCATTCACTGTACCCACATCAACTTGGGCGGTATAGGGCACTTTTACCTTAAAATCCAATCTATGGTCGTAAGGAAGTTCTTCATTATTGTTGCACCAATTATACCTCAGATTGTTTTTATCGAACTCCATATAAGGTGCATCAGGGTGCAGAATTACACCTTTTTTATCCTGAATAACCTTTAGTTGAAGTTCTTGTTTTCCCAATTCCAGACTTTCCGTATCATCCGAAGTGATTGTTTTTTCCACTTCCACCAAAACTTTGTTCCCATTATATCCTTCAACGGAAATGGACCCAAAAATATTCCTGATTATTACACTGTTCTCCGATGTTTCGGAAAATGAAATTTCCTTTTTAATTACTTCCGTAAACTTTTTTTGCTGGGCACTTGAATTTGCCATTCCCATCAATAAGGCAACACATGCCATGATAATTAACTGTTTCATCTTTATAAAATTTGACTGTTCGTAATTTGATTAATGATTGATTTATCTAGATAATGGATTCTATAGAATTTTTGATTTTTTTCTGTACCGTGGTATCCAACTTCTTTTCTTGCAACAATGCTTTAAAAGGTTCAATGGATGATTTTTCCTGCAGAGCTACCATTAAATTGGCCAGGGTCACTTGCAAAATTGGCGACTCCTGATTGGGAATGGATTGCACCAATCCCTGTCGCACCAATGGATTATCAACATAATTGGTCAAAGACTCTACAGCCGCTAACCTCACATTCACATTGGAGTCACGGTTTAAAGTTTGCAACAAAGCTTTGATTACTTTCTCATCTACACCTTCAAATTTGTTTGCTTCGCTCACCCCTTGTAATCTTTGGTTTGCAGAGGGCTGCTCCAGAAGTGTCAACACCAACTTTTGCCTCACGCCTGCTGTCTCTTCATTTGACACTACGATTTCGGTACTCTTGGATTCGCCTTCTAGATTCATATAATACCCCACTCCAAAGCCAATTCCCAACAATATCATACCATAAGCCAATTGGGGCCTTAGAATCGTTGAAAATCCTTCTATTAAAGTTTCCCAAACATTCTTCTTGTTGGTTTTTTCAACTTCCTTGGAGAGCATGGCAAAGAAAATTTCATCCATTTTCTCAGATGCCTCCGGAGTTTCCAAGGCATCAACCATTTTCCATGTGTTTATCAACTTTTCAAATTCAGTTGCATATTCCGGATTCTCATCTAGAAAATGTCCAAAGCTTCTTTTTTCATCCTCAGACATATGCCCGGACATAAAATCCATTGCTCTTGTTTCAAACTCCTCTTTATTCATCATTTCATGCAATTTCCAATTGTAAAAAAATCGTTCTTAAATCCTTAAGTGCCCTATGCACCCTAACCTTGGCCGCTCCTTCCGTGCATCCAACAATTTTGGCGATTTCACTAAACTTCAGTTCTCTGTATTTGCTCAACACCAATAATTCTCTTTTATCATCCGGTAACAGTGACAGCGCTTGTCGCAATAAGACCTTGTTCCCCTCCTTTTCAAATCCATCAATTTGATAATCCTCTACCCCTACTTTCACATCTTCCGGTGATACTCCAATAGAAATATTTTGCCTGGACACCTTTTTATGATAATCATAATTCACATTTCTGGCCATTCTATACATCCACGCTGCAAAAGAGCCTTCACCGGAATAGGATGTTCTATATTTTAAAACCCTTACAAAAACATTTTGCACCAAATCTTCACTTACCGATGGATTGTTTCCAAGGTTGTAGAAAAAACCAAAGAGTGTTTTTTTATGTCTTTCATACAACAATCCCAACTTGTCCACATCGCCATTCTTCACTTTGAGCATTAATGTATTATCGGTTAGGTTTTGCAATTGAATGTTATTTTTGGCTGTTTGAAGGATATACTTTTGTTTTTGTAAAAGGTTACAAAATGTATGATTTTTTTAATCATGATATTCCTCAACGATCTCTTTTTTCAGTCGTTCGCCATAAATAATTTTGATTATTTTTGTCCGGACTTCAAATATCCTCAATGCAATACAAGAGAATTTTACTAAAATTAAGTGGCGAAGCCCTAATGGGCGAACAGCAATATGGTATTGACCCTAAACGGTTAGCAGAGTATGCGGAAGACATTAAGGGCGTTATTGAAAAAGGTGTTGAAGTAGCCATTGTGATAGGTGGAGGCAACATATTTAGAGGTTTGTCTGGTGCCAGTCAAGGAATGGATCGCGTACAAGGAGATCATATGGGCATGTTGGCTACCGTTATCAACGGATTGGCCTTACAAAGCGCATTGGAAATTCAAGGGGTGGAAACAAGACTCCAATCCGCCATTAAAATCAACGAAGTTGCAGAACCCTTCATAAGAAGAAGGGCCATTAGGCATCTAGAGAAAGGTAGAGTGGTCATTTTTGGTGGAGGAACAGGGAATCCCTATTTCACTACAGATTCCGCCGCCGTTTTAAGGGCCATTGAAATAAAGGCCGACGTTATCCTGAAGGGAACACGGGTGGACGGTATTTACACTTCTGATCCGGAAAAAGATAAAACCGCTACTAAATTTGATAGCTTATCCTTTAACGATGTGCTGTCAAAGGGATTAAAAGTGATGGACACCACGGCTTTTACCTTAAGTCAAGAAAACGAGCTTCCCATTGTGGTCTTTGACATGAACACAAGAGGAAATTTGATGAAAATAGTATCTGGAGAAAATATTGGAACCGTAGTCAATATATAGATTGGCATACGTCTTGATTCCGTTTATTAAATTTTTAAAATTATGGAAGAAGAAGTAACATTTATACTTGATAGTGCTAAAGAAAGCATGGATGGAAGCATTTCCCATTTGGAAAAAGCCTTGGTTAAAATTCGCGCCGGTAAAGCAAGCCCTGTAATGCTATCCACTGTTATGATAGAATATTACGGTTCCCTTACCCCACTTTCACAAGTTTCAAATATAAATACCCCCGATGCCAGGACAATTTCGGTCCAGCCATGGGAAAAGAATATCCTTCCAGATATTGAAACTGCCATTATGAATTCCAACTTGGGATTCAATCCTATGAACAATGGCGAAATGATTATTATCAATGTTCCTCCGTTAACAGAGGAGCGCAGAGTACAATTGGTAAAACAGGCCAAAGGAGAGGCAGAAGATGCCAAGGTCAGTATCCGAAGCGCTAGACAAGAAGCCAATAAAGAACTTAAAGCACTTGAAATATCTGAGGACCGACAAAAAAATGCCGAGTTAGATGTTCAGGAACTTACCGATACCTACAGCAAAAAGGTAGATGCCATTCTTTCGGTTAAAGAAGCCGAAATCATGAAGGTATAATCTTACGATATATCGGTTCGCTTTCTCTAGGAACACCGATAATCATTTTTTACCTTTGCGCGCAACAAAACCCACATGGTAGCAAAGCTCACTCAAGGATTTTGGCCCAAGGTCGCACGTATTATTTTAAGGAACAGAATCCTGATTCTTTTAGGAGTTGCTGCTTTCACGGTCTTTCTGGGGCTTCAGTGGAAAAATATGCAGTTTTCCAACACCGAGGCAAACATACTTCCCGATGACCATCCTGCGACCGTTCAATACAATGCTTTTAAGAATATTTTTGGTGAAGAAGGAAATGCCATAGTCCTGGCCATTAGAGATTCATCGCTCTTTACCCCAAGTAAGTTCAATCGCTGGAATAAGCTAAGCAAACAGCTGGAAGCATTTCCAGAAATAGATTTTGTAGTATCTACGGACAACCTCAAGGTTTTGCTCAAGGACAATGACAAGCAAGAGTTTGTCATGGAATATTTTGTGAAAAATCCGCCTAAAACCAAAGATGAGGTTGAACAATTAAAAAACCACCTATTCAAAGAACTTCCTTTTTACGACAATCTTATTTATAATGCCGAAAGTGGCACCATACAGACCATAGCCTATTTGGATAAGGACATTATGAACACAGCCGTGAGGAATGAATTTATTCTGAACGACCTAGGAGATTTGGTAAAAAACTTTGAAGAAGAGACCAATCTTGATGTCAGGGTTTCTGGAATGCCATACATCCGTACATGGAACACTAAATCCATAGTGGATGAAATTGGAATATTCATAGGTGCAGCCCTATTGATCACCTCTATTATTTTCTTTTTCTTTTTTAGGAGCTTTAGAGCCACCTTCATTTCCATGGTCGTTGTGATCATTGGAGTAATGTGGGCGTTTGGAATACTGGGTCTTTTCAGGTATGAAATCACCATTTTGACCGCCCTTATTCCCCCGTTGATTATTGTAATTGGAATCCCCAATTGTATTTTCTTAATCAATAAATATCAGCAAGAAGTCAAAAAACACGGAAACCAGGCTCTATCCTTGCAACGTGTTATTTCCAAAATTGGTAATGCAACGCTCATGACCAATATTACAACAGCTTCGGGATTCGCCACTTTTATTATTTTGGATAGTGACCTGCTCAAAGAATTTGGCATTGTGGCTTCCATAAACATCATCGGAATTTTTATTCTCTCCCTGTTGATCATTCCTATTATCTACAGCTTTATGCCGCTTCCCAAAACCAAGCACTTAAAGCACTTGAACAAAAAATGGATCGACATTTTTGTGAATTGGATGGAACGCATGGTGAGACACCATAGAATTGCTGTTTATATCACCACTGTTTGCGTGTTGATTCTTAGCATTATTGGAATCTACCAAATAAAAATAACTGGAAGTAGAATAGAAGATTTACCAAAGAACACGCATTACTTTAAGGATATCCGCTTTTTTGAAGAAGAATTTGATGGCATTATGCCCATGGAAATTGTGGTGGATACCGAAAGAAAGAATGGCGCCATAAAACCTGCTACCTTAAAGCGGATGGACCGATTGGGGACCATTATTGAAGAGACTCCGGAACTTTCCAAACCTATATCACTTGTCAATTTGATAAAGTATTCCAAACAGGCTTTTTATAACGGAATTCCAAAATACTATCAGTTGCCCACATCCCAAGAAAACACATTTATCATGGATGTGGCCCGAAAATCGCAAAATGATGGAGATCTTTTGGAAAGCTTTGTAGATAGTACTGGCCAAACAGCACGCATAACAACTTTTATGCGTGACGTGAAAATTGAGCGCATGGAAGAAATTGAGGAAGACATGCAACAAGCCATTGCAAAGATTTTTCCTTCCGAGCGCTTTAATGTTTTTATGACCGGCAAGGCACTCCTCTTTTTAAAGGGCACCAGATACTTGGTCAAAAATCTTTTATTGTCTTTAGCTTTGGCCATTGGACTTATTTCCCTCTTCATGGCCTATCTGTTTCGGTCCTTTAGAATGATCATTATATCCCTTGTACCCAACCTTCTCCCCTTGGTGATCACCGCTGGACTGATGGGTTATTTGGGTGTCCCCATAAAACCTTCTACCATTCTTGTATTTAGCATAGCCTTTGGTATTTCGGTGGATGACACCATTCACTTTTTAGCTAAATACCGACAAGAGCTTGCCACCCATAAATGGCACATAAAAAGGTCCGTCTATGCAGCGCTTCGTGAAACCGGTGTGAGTATGTTCTACACCTCCATCGTGCTTTTCTTTGGGTTTTCGGTCTTCATTATTTCAAGTTTTGGAGGCACCAAGGCACTCGGCGGATTGGTTTCGGCAACACTACTTTTTGCCATGTTGGCAAATCTAATCCTATTACCATCCCTTCTTCTTTCTCTGGAAAGAAGCATAGCCAACAAAGAAGTGCTTAAAAAACCACAAATCGATATTTTACCCAAAGAAGAGGATAATATCAAGGATAAATAGCACTTTACACCGTTATAAATCCTAGTTCCATTGCTATCGTTTTTCACCAAAAACCTATCTTTACCGCTTAATTTACGATAGCCTAAAATGAATTCTTATTCTATTAAAGAACTGCTTAAAAAGCAGCCGATTGGAGACACAGTTGAAGTAAACGGATGGGTAAAAACATTTAGAAGCAACCGATTTATCGCATTGAATGATGGATCGACCATACATAATTTGCAATGCGTTGTGGATTTTGAGAATTTCGATGATGCCTTACTAAAACAAATCTCCACAGGAGCCGCCCTAAAGATTTCCGGAACTTTGGTAGAAAGCCAGGGAAGGGGGCAAAGCATAGAAATTCAGGCTAACGATATTTTTGTTCATGGGGAAGCCGACCCAGAAACATATCCTATTCAGCCCAAAAAGCATTCTTTGGAATTTTTGAGGGAAAAAGCCCATTTGAGGGTACGCACCAACACCTTTTCCGCAGTAATGCGAGTGCGTTCCGCTTTGTCATTTGCTATACATAGTTATTTTCAACAAAACGGGTTTTACTACATGCACGCTCCCATTGTTACCGGTTCTGATGCTGAAGGTGCAGGGGAAATGTTCAGGGTAAGCACATTGGACTCCAAGAATCCTCCTTTGGATGAAAATGGAGAAGTTGATTATTCACAGGATTTCTTTGGGAAGGAAACCAATCTTACCGTATCTGGTCAATTAGAGGCTGAAACGTATGCCATGGGATTGGGAAAGGTGTATACTTTTGGCCCTACTTTTAGAGCTGAGAACTCCAATACTTCAAGACATTTGGCCGAATTCTGGATGATTGAACCGGAAATGGCATTCTATGATCTTGATGCCAATATGGACCTATCCGAAGATTTCATCAAATGGATTCTGCAATATGTTTTGGACAACTGTCAAGATGATCTGGAGTTTTTGGAAAAACGTCTTTTAGATGAGGAGAAATCCAAACCCCAAAATGAACGATCGGAAATGCCTTTGATAGAAAAGCTCAAATTTGTTGTGGAAAACAACTTTAAACGAGTATCCTATACCGAGGCCATTGATATTTTACGAAACAGCAAACCCAACAAAAAGAAAAAGTTCCAGTTTCCAATCAACGAATGGGGAGCTGACCTGCAAAGTGAGCATGAACGCTTTTTGGTTGAAAAACACTTCAAGTGCCCTGTTATCTTGTTTGATTACCCAGCCAACATAAAGGCATTTTATATGCGTTTGAATGAGGATGGAAAAACGGTTCGCGCCATGGATGTCCTGTTCCCAGGTATTGGGGAAATTGTGGGTGGATCACAGCGTGAAGAACGCTTGGAGGTGCTTCAGCAAAAAATCAAAGCTTTGGATATTGATGAAAAGGAACTTTGGTGGTACTTAGACCTTAGACGATTTGGAACAGCTGTCCATAGTGGATTTGGACTAGGTTTTGAACGCATGGTTCAATTTGCCACGGGCATGGGAAATATTAGGGATGTAATTCCCTACCCTAGGACTCCCCAGAACGCAGAGTTTTAAATTGAATGCTTAATTTTATATAAAGGAAGATTGTAAGTCTTTATGCTAAAACAACATCTACAGTTTAAGCTTTCCCAAAAACTGTCGCCGCAGCAGATACAGCTCATGAAGTTGATTCAGTTGCCCACACAGGCCTTTGAACAACGCTTAAAACAGGAACTTGAAGAAAACCCTGCCCTAGAAAGTGGTAAGGCCGAAAGTGACTCAATGGATGATAGCTATGAAGATGCTTACGATGATTCTGCGGATAGTGAAACCATTGCAGCGGATGAAATCAACATAGATGATTACCTAAGCGATGATGAAATTCCGGATTATAGAACACAGACCAGTAATTATAGTCCTGATGATGACGAAAAGAGCATTCCTTATGCCGCTGGCACTTCCTTTAACCAATATTTAATCAACCAGCTTAACACCATTTATTTGGATGACGAGGAATGGGCCATTGCCGAGTTTTTGGTGGGCAGTGTAGATGAAAGTGGATATATCCGTAGGCCGTTATCTGACATTATGGACGATTTGGCCTTCACCCAAAATATTTATGCAGAGGAGGATAAAATTGAAAGTGTTCTTAAAACTGTTCAGGAACTTGACCCTCCGGGTGTAGCAGCCAGATCATTGGAAGAATGCCTGACCATTCAATTAAAACGAAAAGAAAAGACTCCGGCTGTTGAACTGGCTATCTCCATCTTGGAAAAATCATTTGAGCAGTTCACCAAAAAGCACTATTCCAAGCTACAACAGAAACACCACATAAGCGAAGAAGAGCTTAAGGCTGCCATATCAGAAATAGAAAAACTCAACCCAAAACCAGGGGGTTCCTATGCAGGGAACCTTAGAATGATAGAACATATTGTTCCTGATTTTTCCATTAAAATTGTTGAAGGCGAACTGGAGCTTACTCTTAATGGAAGAAATGCCCCTGAACTTCATGTTTCCAGGGACTATAGCAACATGCTGGAGGGTTATAAAAACTCTAAGGAAAAATCTAAATCGCAAAAAGACACGGTCCTTTTTATCAAACAAAAATTGGATGCCGCCAAATGGTTTATTGATGCCATAAAACAACGCCAGCAAACGCTCTTTATCACCATGAGCACCATCATGAACTACCAAAAAGAGTATTTCTTAACCGGGGATGAGCGTAAATTGCGCCCAATGATCCTAAAGGATATTGCCGATCAGATTCATATGGATGTCTCCACCGTTTCCCGAGTTGCAAACAGCAAATATGTTGATACGCCTTATGGCACCAAATTGATAAAAGAATACTTTTCCGAAGCCATGAAAAATGAGCAAGGAGAAGATGTTTCCACCAAAGAGATCAAAAAAATATTGGAGACCGTTATTGGCGAGGAGGAAAAGAAAAAGCCTTTGACAGATGATAAATTGGCAAAAATATTAAAGGAACGTGGCTACCCTATAGCAAGACGTACAGTTGCCAAATATAGGGAGCAGTTGGGAATCCCCGTAGCCAGGTTAAGAAAGCAAATTTAATGCGCCATATTCTCAGCATCATCTCCTATATTTTTCATCCCTTGTTTATTCCCATTGGAGGTACAGTTCTTTATTTTATGGTAACCCCAAAGTATAGCTCACTGGAAATACAGAGCGGAAACATTCTTCCCATTTTTATTCTTACAGTGATTATTCCCATTATTTTCTTTCTTATTCTTAAGAATTTAGGGGTGATAAATTCAATTTTCCTGCCCACTCTAAAGGAACGGAAATATCCACTTTATATCAGTTGCATCTTGTTATTAATGATTTTGTACAAGGTAATTCCCAATAATTACGTACATGAACTTTTCTTTTTTTTTACTGGTCTTTTAACGGCAACCGGAGCTGCCCTCATTCTACTTTTTTTAAAGTTTAAAATCAGTATTCACCTTTTGGGAATGGGAAGCTTATTGATGTTCATGATCGGATTGAGCATCCATTTTGAAATCAACATAACGTTGGCGATCAGCATCTTCACATTGCTTACAGGTATTGTGGCCTCATCCCGGTTATACCTTAAGGCCCATAGCAAAACCGAGCTGTTGATCGGTTTCCTCATTGGGTTTTGCTCCCAATTGATTACTCTGAAATACTGGCTATAAAATGTAGAAAATCACCCCAATTCGTAATGGACGAATATTTATAGACTCTCCATTTTCCAAACTTACACCATCTTCCAACAAAGGGTTTAAACTATAATATGCCTGTAAGTTCCATGTGTTATAACCAAAGCTAATTGTAAGCCCGTATTGCCACTTTTGAATATCCTTATTTGAAAAACCAATGGTATCTTCGGCATTAACCAGTTTAGATCTTCCAGAAAACACATAGCCTAATTTAGCTCCTGCATAAACCCTCCAAAATTTATATTCATCCACTGTGGAAGTACGCCATCTTAGTTCAAATGGAAATTCGACGGTATGGGTTTCAAATTTGCTTCGATCAAGTTCCGGGTCATTTGAAATTTCGTAAGTGATTTCATTACCACTTTCCCTTGCCTCTATGTTACTGTAGTAAGAATTTGCAGCGTAACCTAATCCCAACCCCAATCCAAAGTTTCTTCTTTTATTTAACGGTATATCTTTAATGAATCCAGTTTGCAAATTGTAGGATAGATTTCGCTGTACAACATTGTTAGGTTTTTCAAGTAAAAAATTAAACCCCAAGCCAACATAAAACTGATCTTCAAGATATTTATCCGCGCTAGACCAATTACCAGAATTGTCCTGTGCAATTAAGCCCACACCGGAAAAAACAAATACTAATGAAACCAAAAAGCTCTTCATGCTTATTCTATAACTTAAAAACAATCCAAATTAAGCATTTGGATTGTTTTTCACTCAACGCTATTATATGTTATTGCACATTTATGGAAGTATCACCCTCATAGGTAGTATAATTGACCTTTAGCACGTTCACTTTTCGAAGCTCTTCCTTTATATCCGATACAATACCTACCTTAACTTCCTTGTCCACCTTTAGTGAAACGGTCACATAATTCCGGATGGCTTCTGGTTTTTTTGCCAATTCAGATAAAATATACGCACTTACTTCATTTACGCTCGCCAACTTATTGTCCAATTGAATTTTTGGCTCCGAACCTAATACTGCTGCCAATTCTGGAGCTGGTTTGCCTACAAATATTTCAATTATCCTATCTTTCTTCTCCAACTTTTTAACCTCTGTGGCATTGGGAAGATTATTATCTACCAATAGCGTATTATCTTTAATTGTTGTAACGGTCATAAAAAAGAACAGGAGCATAAATACAATATCTGGTAACGACGCAGTTGAAATGACAGGCAACTTATTCTTGTTATTTCTAAAATTTTTCATGTTGATTGCTTTTACTGATTCATATTTGTTTTCGCTTCGGATAAATTCATGGGATACATATTCCGTATTTGGTATATGTTCTTTTTCAACTCTGCTTTCTCTTTAGCTTGAGTTTTTGAATCATAATATGCGTCTTCCATTTCCGTAAAATCCCTGTTGAACAATCGTTGCGCCTCCCTATTTCTGAGTTCATTATATGCCGCTGTAAGTTCATTCTGCACCATAACATACATACCGTACGTTGCCTCTCGGTCACTTGCAAGCGATATTATTGCTTCTTTTGGATTGTCCGAAGCATCGGAGCTTCCATTTCCTTGGCAATAATTGCAGTGGTTCTTATCTACCGAAGTGTCTCCTCCATTGTCCAAAAATGCAATGGCGGCAGATTTTAAATCTTCAATCTGCTTAAGGTCATTCTCAATCCAAAGTTCATTGTTCTTGTTAAGACTTACCCTGAAGATATTCCGTTCGTTTACAGGCAAAGGAGGTGTAGTGTCCTCTGGAGGTAGTTTTCTATCCAAACCTACATCGGTCTGAATTGTAGCGGTCACCAAGAAAAAAATCAGCAGTAAAAAGGCAATGTCTGCCATTGATCCAGCATTCACTTCTGGAATCTCATTGTTTCTAGCCATAATAAAATGTTTTGTTGGAAATTAATGATTCAGTTATAACCCAAAGGGTTACAACATCAATCACAACAACTATTCCAAAACATTATATTGCGCTGGACATAAAAAAATGAAAGGGACGAGCATAAAAAAACGTCCCCAATTATATAATTGGGGACGTTTTCACTAAATCTAAGTTATTATCTACTGCAAATTATTAAAAGCGTTTCCTTCATAGGTGGTATAGTTTACCTTGAGGGCATTTACTTCTCTTAATTGTTGTTTAATATCGGCAATAAGACCCATATTGGCATCCCTATCAACCTTTAAAGCAGTAGTTAATACATTCTGTAATTCTTGTGGTTTTTTGGCTCGCTCTGCCAAAATATAAGAACCAACTTCATCTACACTTGCAAATTTATCATTTAACTGAATTTTTGGTTCTGTACCAAAAACCTTTTGATATTCTTGCGTAGGCTTTCCTACATAAATATAGATAACTCGGTCTTTTTTCTCCAACTTTTTGATTTCAGTTGCGTTTGGAAGCGTATTCTCAACCAACAAAGAACTATCTTTCATCGTAGTTACCGTCATAAAAAAGAACAATAACATAAATACGATATCTGGCAACGATGCGGTGGAAACCGCAGGCAAATCGCCATCTTTCTTTTTTGCAAACTTTGCCATACGTTAATTACTTTAGTTACTTGTTGTTTCCGCTTCAGATAGTTTCTGTGGAAACTTATCTTGAATCTGTTTCACTTTATCCTTTAAATCATCTCTAACATTTGACGGTGTTTCAGGATTCAGATACTCTGCTTCCATATCCGTGAAATCACGTCCAAACGATTTTTGAGCCTCTCGATTTCGCAAATCATTGTAAGCACCTACCAATTCATTCTGAACTGTTATATAGGTACTATACTTTGTTTCACGGTCATTTTTCAAAGAGATAATAGCTTTCGTAGGATTATCAGATGATGCTGGGTCTTTTCTTCCACTGCAGTAATTGCATGATCCATCCGCACCATTTTCAAGAAAGTCCATTGCAGCTTTCCTCAAGTTTTTCAAATCCATCAGTTCATCTTCAACCAAAAGTTGACCATTTTTATTGATGTTCACCGTAAAAATGTTCTTTTGCTTGATCACAACATCCTCCTCTGGCGGTTCCATAGGTGGCAACATACGATCCAATCCCGCATCAGTTTCAATGGTTGTGGTAACCAAGAAAAAGATAAGTAACAAGAAAGCTATGTCTGCCATAGAACCGGCATTCACTTCGGGTGCTCCTTTTCTTCTAGGCATAACTTTAGGTTTTTACTTAACAAACATTTTTTTCAAGCCTGGCAACACCATGAGTGCAACAGCTACAGCAGTAAGGATAAAGAATACATTCAATCCCATACCAATATTTTTAACTGTACTCTCAGTTGCTCCTTTTTCAGCCATTGCATCTGCAACTGCTTTTGCTTCAGCTCCAGAGGAAAGTCCGTAGGAAACGGCTACAACAATTGCCAAACCACCTATAGCAAATAATGCCTTTTTAAGACTGCCAGGTGTAGAAAGCAACTTTTTAAGTCCAAAAAATACTGTTGCCACAACAGCAATAGCCAGCAATAGATACATGATCAAGAACATAAAGTTCATAGAACCACTATTTATTGCATCTGGGTCATCACTTGATGGCATACCAAACCATAGCACTGTAGCTACCAGCCCTATGACAATCAGTACTATTTTAATTATTTTATTCATGATTCTCGATAGTTTTAATTTCGTAATTATTTCTTGTGTGCCGCCAACATATCTATTAAAGATATAGAGGAGTCTTCCATGTCATTTACGATACTATCGATTTTTGCAATGATATAGTTATAGAAAATCTGTAGGATAATCGCAGTAATCAAACCAAATACGGTCGTCAATAACGCTACCTGAATATCACCGGCAATCAAAGATGCACTCAAGTTACCCACAGCTGCAATTTTCTGGAAGGCCGCAATCATACCGATTACCGTACCCATAAACCCAAGCATAGGAGCAATTGCGATAAACAGAGATAACCATGAAACGTTTTTCTCTAATTGTCCCATTTGCACGCCACCATAGGCCACAACTGCTTTTTCTGCAGATTCCAATCCTTCACCAGCTCTGTCCAACCCTTGGTAGAAAATGGAAGCAACAGGCCCTTTTGTGTTTCTGCATACTTCTTTAGCGGCTTCTACACCACCTGATGCCAAGGCATCTTCTACTTGTTGTTTAAGCTTAGCAGAGTTTGTACTTGCCAAGTTCAAATAAATAATTCTTTCAATTGCAACCGCCAATCCCAAGATCAAACATAACAATACAATTCCCATGAAGGCAGGTCCCCCTTGAATAAACTGTTCTTTCAATACTTGAGTGAAACCTTTGCTGGCTTCGGCCGCAGCTTCGTCTTGTAAAATAGCTGCTGATGCATTTGCGGTTCCCAAAACAAACATTCCGGCAGCAGCCAGAGTAAAGGATATTTTTTTCATTTCTTTCAAACTTAAATTTAGTTAGTTAATAATGTTAAAGATATAAAAATTTTATAATTGAAAAATTAAAATACCTAGCAGAGAGGAAGGGATTCGAACCCTCGATACACTTTTGGTGTATACACACTTTCCAGGCGTGCGCCTTCGACCACTCGGCCACCTCTCTATTGTTATAGTTAGGCCGCCCAATAAACAAAAAAATAATTAGTTAATGAAATTTGAGGCGTTAATTTTAGTGCATTTCACCACGGAGCGATGTCTCAAAAATTGTCTTAAAGAGCTCATCGGAAACTTTACTCCCCAATAGATACATTGCTTTGGTTATCGCTGCCTCGGTCGTAATATCCTTTCCGTTAATCAATTGCATCTCTTTCAACCTCTCACTGGTCTCATAATGCCCCATTGCAACACTACCCCCAGAGCACTGTGTAACATTAATAATATGTAATCCGTTCAAGGTCGCTTTTTTTAGTCCATTCAAAAACCAATCATCCATTGGAGCGTTCCCTGCGCCGTAAGTTTCCAAAATCAGTGCTTTTAAACCAGGTATCTCCAATATGGCATTCAAAACTGATTCATTAAGTCCAGGAAACAACTTTAGTACCGCAATATTATCATCCATGTTTTTATGGACCTGCAGGGGTTTATTTTTTATCGGTCTTTTAAAAAGGTTTGAATAATGGATATTCAAATGCACCCCTGACTCCACCAAAGGTGGGTGGTTCAAAGATGCAAAGGCCTCAAAATGCTCTGCATTGATTTTTGTTGTTCTATTGGCACGATACAATTTGTATTCAAAATATAGTCCAACTTCTTGCACAACTGACTTGCCTTTTTCTTTTAAGGCGGCTATCTGGATGGAAGTAATCAAATTCTCTTTCGCATCTGTGCGTAAATCTCCAATTGGGAGTTGGGATCCTGTAAAGATTACCGGCTTGGCCAGGTTCTCCAACATAAAGCTGAGTGCAGAGGCAGAATAACTCATGGTATCGCTACCATGCAGCACTACAAAACCATCATAACGATCATAATTATCTTCAATCATCGTGGCAATGGTCGCCCAATGTTTAGGATTCATATTGGATGAATCAATAGGTTCCTCAAAAGAAATTCCTTTTAGTTTACAATCCAGTTGATTCAACTCCGGAATATTGGCTATCAGTTCCTTAAAGTTGAACGCCTTTAAAGCCCCGGTTTTATAGTCCTTGATCATACCGATGGTACCTCCGGTATAAATAAGCAGTATGTTGGTCTTGTCCTTCATATTATACACCAAAAATATCTTTGGAATTCTTTGTGGTTATCGCCGCTATTTCCTCTATGGTCAATCCATAGATTGTTGCTAACCTTTCCAATACCTTTATTATATAGGAACTCTCATTTCGTTTTCCCCGATATGGAACAGGTGCCAAATATGGTGAATCTGTCTCAAGTACGATATGTTTCAAATCAATTTCATTTAGAAATTGATCAATCTTTCCATTCTTAAAGGTGGCTACTCCACCAATACCCAGTTTCATATTATAGGATATGGCTTTGTGTGCCTGTTCTAAAGTACCGGTGAAACAATGAAAGATTCCATATAAATCATCGCTCTTTTCCATTTCAAGTATTTCAAAAATCTCATCAAACGATTCCCTGCTATGAATCACAATGGGAAGTTTATATTTCTTAGCCAATCGGATTTGATGTACAAATGCTTTCTGCTGTTGTTTTAAAAAAGTTTTGTCCCAATAAAGGTCAATGCCTATTTCCCCCACAGCATAAAAACTTCTTTCAGAAAACAATTGCTCCACGTGGGCCAATTCCTCTTTATAGTTTTCCTTTACATGGGTAGGATGCAATCCCATCATTAAAAAGACATTTTCTGGATATTGTGACTCCAAATCCAGCATAGCATCTGTATATGTAGAATCAATTGCCGGGATAAAGAAGCGCTGAACTCCAGCATCCACCGCTTTTTGAATCACTTCATTGCGATCCTCATCAAAAGCCTCACTATATAAATGTGTATGTGTATCTGTAATTATCATCTGATTATTGGGCTTCACTTTTATTATTTTGATAAAGATTAATAGCCTTTAAATAATTTAAAGCACCTCTCTTGCTTTGATCAATTAAAAAACCATCCAATTCAGGATGATGAGTCTTTATCCATGAAACCAAATTTGCTCTATTGCCACTCCATTTCCCATCATTGAAAACCTCATAATCCGTAATCGTAATACTATAAATCTTGCTCCTCTTAAACTTGACCAGTTCTTTTGTGATAATCGGCTCTTCGTTCAAAAACAAAATTCTTGTACACTTTTTGGAAACCTTTATTTCAACATCCTCTCCTTTTTGTTCGATATCAAGAATCTGATACTTTGGCACAAAGGTAGAATCCCATTGAAACAGAGAATAATAATCTTCTTTTGAAAAAACACTTTTGTAATCCATTTCATTTAAGCGGACACTATCTGAAAAAGATTCAATTACAATACCATGATCTCCTTCATTGAGAGCCCCAATATAATCTTCAATAATTTGAACTTTATCAACCTCACTTTTCTTCTCATGACAAGAAATAGCAATTGTTGCAATACACAGCAATATGAAAACCTTGTTCATCACACTTATGGTTTAAGCACAAAAATAGGTTTATCTTTAGGAAAAATAGTTGATGAAATCCCTCAAAAAGTTTTTAAAATTAAAAAGCTACGTGAGCATCCCCTTGGTACTCACGGAAACCAACCATTTCGAAATATCGGCAAAGATCAATGGAGTCTCAGGAAGGTTTATTTTGGACACCGGTGCATCCAACACTTGTGTTGGTATGGATAAAATTGATCTTTTTAAAATGGTCTCTGAGGTTTCGGAAATCAAGGCTGCCGGGGCCGGGGCTACTGAAATGGAAACCTTGGTTTCCTCTAAAAATAAAATCCAGATTGGGGAATGGAAAAAGAAGAAGCAAAAAATCGTGCTTTTTGATTTGGTGCACGTAAACCAGGCCCTGACCTCTCACAACTCTCTTCCTGTAGACGGTATTATAGGAGCTGATCTCCTTAAAAAAGGAAAGGCTGTGATTGATTATGATAAAAAAAGCCTTTACTTAAAAAAGTAAAGGCCGTTCTTTATTTTGCAGCTTATTTCTTAAAGCTCCAATGCTTTTTTCACATTGCCATTCATCAGCAATTCTTCCGGGCTTTCCAATGCTTCTTTTACAGCTACCAAGAATCCTACGGATTCTTTCCCATCAATAATTCTATGATCATAGGAAAGTGCCACATACATTATTGGGGCAATAACCACTTGACCATCTTTGGCAATGGGTCGTTCCACAATATTGTGCATTCCTAAAATTGCACTTTGCGGCGGGTTGATAATTGGCGTGGACAACATAGAACCAAAAACACCTCCATTGGTTATGGTAAAGGTACCTCCTGTCATTTCATCTACCGTAATTTCACCTTCCCTAGCTCTAATTGCCAGTCGTTTTACTTCAGCTTCAACGCCTCTAAATGTCAAATTCTCTGCATTTCTGATTACAGGAACCATCAATCCTTTAGGTCCAGAAACCGCTATACTGATATCACAAAAATCATAGGATATCATTTCCTTTCCATCAATCATGGAATTTACGGCCGGATACATTTCCAATGCACGAACAACGGCTTTGGTAAAGAAAGACATAAAGCCCAAACTTACCCCATGCTTTTCTTTAAAAGTTTCTTTGTATTGTTTGCGCAATTCAAAAATTGGAGACATGTCCACTTCGTTGAAAGTGGTCAACATTGCCGTTTCGTTTTTGGCTGCAACCAAACGCTCCGCTACTTTTCTGCGCAACATGGACAATTTGGAACGGGACTCACCCCTATTTCCACCAGTTGGGGTACCCATGGATGGTACAGCTTTTACCGCATCATCTTTAGTAATACGACCATCTCTTCCGGTTCCAGAAACAGAAGCGGCATCAATGCCTTTTTCATCCAAAATCTTTTTAGCTGCGGGAGAAGGAGTTCCTGAAGCATAGGTTTCTTTTTTAACCTCGGCTGGCTTTGCAGCTTCTTTTCTAGCAGGCTCTTCTTTGACTTCTTCCTTCTTTTCTGCTACTGGCGCAGCATCACCTTCGGGCTTGGCAGCGCTTGTATCAATCAAACAAACCACCTCACCTACGGCAACAGCATCACCCTCTTCAGCTTTTAGGGTTATAATCCCACTTTCCTCAGCTGGAAGTTCTAAAGTTGCCTTATCCGAGTCCACTTCGGCAATTGCCTGATCTTTCTCTACATAATCACCATCCTGCACCAACCATTCTGCAATTTCCACTTCGGTTATCGATTCCCCTGGTGAGGGAACTTTCATTTCTAAAACCATTGTATTCTAGTTTTACGCTTTTGTAATTTATCTTCTTACCGTGTTGTCTTTTGTCTTATCAAAGACATATTCTATAACTTGGGCGTGCCTTCTTTGGGACCGTACGGCACTACCTGCCGCAGGAGCTCCGTAAAATCTTCGAGATGCCACCCTAAATTGTTTCGCCTCGTCAAAATGCATCAACAAGTGTCCCCAAGCCCCCATGTTTCTGGGCTCCTCTTGCGCCCAAACAACATCATCGGCGTTTTTATATTTTTTCAGGATGCTTCGTATTTCCTTGGTTGGCAATGGAAATAACTGTTCCAATCGCACCAAGGCCACATCATCCCGTTTCAGGTCTTCTTTTTTATCCAACAGGTCGTAGTAGAACTTTCCGGTACAGAACACCAATGTCTTTACCTTGGATACCGAAGCTTCCGCATCATCAATGACCATCTGGAAACTTCCTTTGGCCATTTCATCTTTTGTGGACAATACTTTAGGATGCCTCAACAAACTTTTTGGAGTGAATACCACCAATGGTTTTCTAAAACCAGCCTTCATCTGTCTTCGCAATAAATGGAACATGTTTGCCGGAGTGGTTACATCCGCCACATACATATTATCTTTTGCACATAGTTGTAAGTAACGCTCCATTCGGGCGGAAGAATGTTCTGCACCCTGACCTTCATACCCATGAGGCAGTAAAAGCACCAATCCATTTTGAAGCTTCCATTTATCCTCTGCGGAAGAAAGGTATTGATCAATAACAATCTGGGCTCCATTACTGAAATCCCCAAACTGAGCCTCCCAAATGGTCAAGGTTTTTGGACTTGCCATGGCATATCCATAATCAAAGCCCATTACGGCATATTCGGAAAGCAGGGAATTATAAATGTGGAATTTTCCATTTTGATTGGCTCCCAGTTCATTGAGCAAAGTGACTTCCTCCTCATGCATTTCGGTCTTGATTACGGCATGTCGGTGCGAAAACGTTCCACGTTCCACATCTTGCCCGGTCATGCGCACATCATATCCCTCTTCGATCAAAGAACCATAGGCCAATAATTCTCCCATGGCCCAATCTAATTGGTTATCTTCAAAATACATTTTGTTCCGAGCTCCAACCAAACGCTCCAATTTCCTTAGAAATTTTTTCCCTTCGGGAAGCGCGGTGATGCTTTTTGCAATTGCATCCAGTTTTTTCTGTGGATAGGAAGTTTTTATTTCACTTAACATGGCATCTTCGGTCACTTGACCAAAGCCTTCCCATTCATCTTGCATGAAAGGTGTGATGACCGTCTTTTCCACCTTGCGTGAATCCAGTAAATCCTCTTCAAGATTTTTCTTGTATTCCGCTTCCAGGTTCTTCACATAATCCTTATCGATGACGCCTTCCGCAATTAATCGCTCGGCATAAATATCTCTTGGGTTCTTATGTTTAGATATGGATTTATACAACAAAGGTTGGGTAAACTTGGGCTCATCACCTTCGTTATGTCCATATTTACGGTATCCCAATAAATCCAAAAAGACGTCCCTTTTGTATCGCATGCGATATTCCAATGCAAAAGTTGCTGCATGCACCACGGCTTCCGCATCATCTGCATTCACATGAAGTATGGGTGATAAAGTTACTTTTCCTACATCCGTACAATAGGTAGATGACCTTGCATCCAGATAATTAGTGGTAAATCCTATTTGGTTATTGACCACTATATGTATGGTTCCGCCGGTATGATATCCATCCAAGCGGGCCATTTGTATAATTTCATAAGCGATTCCCTGCCCAGCAAAAGCGGCATCTCCATGCACCAAAATAGGTAGTACTTCAGAAACATTTTCTTGATGGTAACGATCTTGTTTGGCACGGGATATCCCCTCAACAATTGAATTGACAGTTTCCAAATGCGAAGGATTTGGGGCAATGTTCATATTGACCACTTTCCCCGAATCAGTTTCCCGTCTGGAGGTCCAGCCCAAATGGTATTTTACATCACCATCAAAGATGGCCTCTTCATAATCCTTGCCATCGAACTCACTGAAAATGTCCTTGGGCGACTTTCCAAAAATGTTGGTGAGCACATTTAAGCGTCCGCGGTGCGCCATCCCCATCACAAATTGCTTCACTCCCGCATCTGCAGCTTTTTCAATGATTACATCCAAAGCCGGGATCAAAGATTCACCACCTTCAAGTGAGAAACGTTTTTGACCAACATATTTAGTATGCAGAAAGCCTTCAAAAGAAACCGCTTCATTCAGTTTTCGGAGGATGTTCTTCTTCTCGTCCGGAGTAAAATTTGGACGATTATCATTAACATTCAACCAATTCTGAATCCATTGGATACGCTCAGGGGTACGAATGTACATATACTCCACCCCAATGGCATCGCAATAAATCCGCTCTAAATGTTCAATTATTTCTTTTAGGGAACTTGGTCCTTTCCCAATAACTTTTCCAGCATCGAATACCGTATCCAAATCCCCTTCTGAAAGCCCAAAATTGGATAAGGCCAAGGTGGGTTCATACTTTCTTCTTTCTCTAACTGGGTTCGTCTGGGTGAACAAATGCCCCCTTGTTCGATAGCCATCGATCAATTTAATGACCTGAAACTCTTTTTGCAAAGATTGTGGAATCTCTACTTGTTGCCCATTGGCCAACGCCAAAGTACCATTGGCAGAGGCAATATCGAGCTCATCCAACGAGCTTTCCAAACCAAAATCAAAGCCTTGAAAAAAAGCCCTCCAACTGGGCTCTAGGCTATCGGGGCTTGTTAGGTATTTATCGTACAGCTCCGCAAAAAATGAAGTATGCGCAGCATTTAAAAATGAATATTTATCCATTGACAGTTTTTAGCTAAAACCTATCCAAAAATTTAATCAAAAATACAACAAATACAATAGGTAGGTCAACAAACTTGGGCATATTTGACAAAATTGACCTAGGAGTTATATTTGTTTTTAAACCAAACCTTCTGCCACTCCCTTTTCAATACTAAAAAACATACTTCCGTAGCTGCATCCACAGCATCCAAAGAGTGTATTTTCTTCATTTCCTTTTCGGGGATGTCCACCACATATAATAGATTCAGATATTCTTGAAATTTCTCCAACAGCAAAAAATAGATTTTCTCACGAAGAACATCCTTTAGTTGTACTGGTTCAACTCCTTCGGAAATTTTTAACTCCACATTGGCCAAGGTGAAATCTTTTTTTATTTGTTGCAACAATCTATTGTACAACAACTCCTCTTGTGCCGATTGTAGTATTTCCAAACTTGAATTGAAATTGGATTTCATTATGGTATATACGTCCAATTTCCTGGACGAGACTTACTCCGATTTGTAAATTTTTCCTTCTTTCATTACAAAATTTACATTTTCCAGGGTCTTAACATTCTTCAATGGGTTTTCATCAACAGCAACAATATCTGCGATAAACCCTCTTTTAGTTGCCCCAGCTCATCTTTCATTCCCAAGAGTTCTGCATTGGTTATTGTAGCGGAACGTAATGCATCAATCACTGGCATGCCCGCTTCATACATATATGTAAATTCTTTTCCATTGTCACCATGAGGTGATACACCGGCATCAGTGCCAAAAGCAATAGGTACTCCTTTTTCATAAGCTTTCTTGAAATTCTTTTCACTTACCGGACCAATCTCTCTAGCTTTTTTAGCAACAATGGGGGGTAAAAAGCCTGGAATTTCTGCCATTTGTGCAGCAGCTTTACCTGCGGAGATGGTAGGCACCAGGTAGGTGTTGTGTTTTACCATCATATCCATAGTAGGCTCCTTCATTAATGTACCGTGCTCAATTGTTTTTATACCTGCTTGGATTGCTCTTCGCATACCTTCATCACCATGGGCATGGGCTGCCGTGAGCATTCCATAGTCTTTAGCCGTTTCAACAATAGCCTTGATTTCTTCAACAGTAAATTGAGGATTCTGTCCGCTTTTGGCCACACTCAAAACTCCTCCAGTAGCTGTTATTTTAATAACATCGGCCCCATCTTTATAACGCTGTCTAACTGCTTTTCGAGCATCTTCCGGGGAGTTGACCACACCTTCTTTTGGGCCGGGGTCGCCCATTAAGGAAATTTTCATTCCATTCGTTGGGTCTGCATGCCCTCCGGTGGTACCAATGGCTTTTCCTGCCGTAAAAATTCGTGGCCCTACTACTAAGCCTTTTGCTATGGCCTTGCGAAGAGCAATATTTACCCCAGAGCCACCTAAGTCCCTCACCGTAGTAAAGCCAGCCAACAAAGTACGTTTTGCATAAATTGTTGACTGAAATGCCACATCAGCATCATTTTTAGTGAAACGATCCAAGTAACGAGTAGGACTTGATTCTCCTTCGATATGAACGTGCATATCTATAAATCCAGGTAGGACCGTCTTGGTTTTTAAATCGACAACTTTGTCTTCGGAACCACCGGTTTGAAATCCATTTTGAATGGATTTTATGGTTTTTCCTGAAACAACAATGGTTTTTTCCGAAAGTATCTTTCCAGAATTCACATCAACAATATTTCCGCAATGCAGATAGGTATCCTGCGCAAATATCATAGAACAACATAGTGAAAAAGAGAATAGAAGGAAGTTTTTCATTTTATTTGAGTTAGCTAATTATGGTTCTAAATGTAAGCATACATTTTGTGATAGCCATAAAGTAGAAAAACCGAGACAAATCAATAAAAAAGCCCATCTTAAAGATGGGCTCCTATTTGTTTTTCTAATTGCGGATTTTCTGTTCCCAATCCCAAGCTGATTTCATGGAATCGTCCAAGGTTGATTTTGCCTTCCATCCGAGCACTTCATTTGCCTTTTTTGTATCAGCGTAGGCCTGTATAACATCTCCAGCTCTTCGGTCCACTACTTTGTAGTTCAACTTTTCGCCGGATACTTTTTCAAAACTCTGAATCACTTCCAAAACTGAGCTCCCTTTTCCGGTTCCCAAATTGAAAACTTCATAATTGGACTCATTCTTTTGATTGAGTAAACGTTGCAACGCCACAACGTGAGCTTTGGCCACATCTACTACATGAATATAATCACGTATACAAGTACCGTCTTCTGTTGGGTAATCGTCTCCAAAAACAGAAAGTTGTTCTCTTAACCCAACCCCTGTTTGGGTAATAAAAGGCACCAAATTCTGTGGCACTCCAATGGGTAATTCCCCAATTTCAACTGTAGGGTGAGCTCCAACCGGGTTAAAATAACGCAATGCTATTGCGGATAATTTGGGGTTTACATTGCAGGTATCCTTGATGATTTCCTCACCTACTTGTTTGGTGTTTCCGTATGGAGATTCTGCAGGCTTAACCGGTGCATCTTCTGTTATAGGTAATTTATCTGCTTGACCGTACACGGTACAGGAGGAACTAAATATAAAATTAGCATTTTCCTTTTTTGTGAGCTCTTGAAGCATGTACACCAATACTCCAAGATTATTTTCATAATACAACAAAGGGTTTTCCACACTCTCACCCACGGCTTTGGAGGCTGCAAAATGAATGACTCCACCTATATCATTATGTCTTGTGAAAAAATCTTGAACATCGGATTTATCCCTAAGGTCAAACTTCTCAAAAATGGGTTTTTTTCCAGTAATTGCAACAATTCCATCCAGAACATCCTCTGAAGAGTTGGAAAGATTATCGATGATCACTACTTCAAAACCTTCATTTTGAAGCTCAACAACAGTATGGGAACCTATAAATCCCAGACCTCCTGTTACTAGTATTTTCATGGTTAATTATTTACAAAGTCAATGACCAGGTTGGTAATAAAATTAATTTGCTCATCATCCAGTTCCGTATGCATAGGAAGTGAAATCACTTCTTTTACCAATTGATTGGTAACCGGAAAATCAGCCTCGTTATATCGCTCATCAACATAAGCTTTCTGCAAGTGCAAAGGAATTGGATAGTACACTCCACATGGAACGCCATTATCATTTAAATGTTGTACCAATTCGTCTCTTTTTTCGTTCAAAATTCGAAGGGTATACTGATGGAACACGTGACCATCAGCTTCCTCACGAAGTATTCTTGGAACAATAATATTAGCTTGTCCTTCAAAAGCTCTGGAATATTTATCTGCTGCTTCTCTTCTTTTTTTGTTGTACTCATCCAACTTGGGAAGTTTTGCCCTTAAAACCGCGGCTTGAATAGAATCCAATCTTGAATTTACCCCAACTACGTCATGATGATATCTCTTGTACATTCCATGATTCACCATCCCCCTGATGGTATGCGCCAAATCATCATCATTGGTAAAAATGGCACCGCCATCTCCGTAACATCCTAAATTTTTGGATGGAAAAAAGGAAGTTGATGCCACATGTCCAATGGTGCCCGCTTTTTGTTTGCTGCCATCCTCAAAAGTATGGGAGGCTCCAATGGCCTGGGCATTATCCTCAATCACATAAAGATTGTGCTTGTCGGCCAGTTCCATGATGGCATCCATATTCGCACATTGTCCAAACAAATGCACCGGAACAATGGCTTTGGTTTTTGGCGTTATGGCCTTTTCAATCGCTTTTGGATCAATATTGAATGTATCGGGCTCAACATCCACTAAAACTGGGGTTAGATTTAACAAAGCTATTACCTCAACAGTGGCTGCAAACGTAAAATCGGCAGTAATTACCTCATCACCTGGTTTTAGCCCAAGGCCCATCATGCAAATTTGAAGAGCGTCGGTACCGTTGGCACATGGAATTACATGTTTTACACCTAAATAGTCTTCCAACTCTTTTTGAAAAGCATGAACGTGTGGACCATTTATAAAAGCTGAGGAATCGAGGACTTCGGTAATGGAGGTGTTTACCTGTTCTTTTATGCCCTCATATTGACCTTTCAGGTCAACCATTTGTATTTTCTTCATCCGAAAAATATATGAGTGAACAAAATTAAGAAATAAAGCGGCCGTGACCTATTGCCGAAAGAATGTATTTTAGCGGAAAATGATCTTGGTGCGCGAACTTTATAACATCTTATTGCACTTTTCATGGATAGTGCTACACCTAGTAGCTCTTTTCAACACAAAAATCAATCTTTTTGTTAAGGGGAGGAAGCGAACAAAAGCTATTCTAAATAAAATTCCCCTTACTGGCGAAAAGGTCATCTGGATGCATGTTGCTTCATTAGGAGAATTTGAGCAAGGACTTCCCATTCTGGAAAAGATTCGAGAAAGTTATCCTTCCCATAAAATAGCACTTACTTTTTTCTCTCCTTCGGGATATGAGGTGAAAAAGGATACCAAAGCAGCGGATTTGGTCATGTATCTGCCCATGGATACCCGCTACAACGCAAAAAGGTTTTTAGATACCTTGCAACCAGCGCTTACAATTTTTATCAAGTATGAAATCTGGCCCAATTACCTGCACGAATTGAAGCAAAGAAACATTCCAACCCTTCTGGTTTCGGCCATATTTTCACAAAGACAGGTTTACTTTAAGTGGTATGGTGGCTTTATGAAAAAGAGCTTGAGAGCTTTTGACCATTTCTTTGTTCAAAATAAAAACTCAAAAGAGCTACTTAAGTCCGTTGGATTCAATAATGTCACCATTAGTGGGGATACACGTTTTGATAGAGTTTCCAAAATAATGATCCAGGACAACCAGCTGGATTTCATGAGTGATTTCAAAAATGATACTTTTTGTCTGGTGGCAGGCAGTACTTGGCCAGAAGACGAAGAGGTATTAATTGATTACATTAACACTTCTGATAGGCCATTAAAATGTGTCATTGCGCCACATAATATTAAACAACCACATATTGACACTCTC
Source organism: Flagellimonas sp. (assembly GCF_965222555.1). GTDB lineage: Bacteria > Bacteroidota > Bacteroidia > Flavobacteriales > Flavobacteriaceae > Flagellimonas. Next base: position 512,360 of record NZ_CBDCUG010000005.1, read on the forward strand.
AAAAGCAAGATTATCAAAAAGTCAATTTGCTTTTCCGAGATGGATACTACAGAACTTGTCAATTTTGAAGTACTTATTGTAGACACCATTGGGCTTTTGACCAAAATTTATAGCTATGCTGACGTCGCTTATGTTGGTGGAGGCTTTGCAACGGGACTCCACAACACTTTGGAGCCTGCCACCTTTAGAATTCCAGTGATTATAGGCCCCAAGCATGAAGGGTTTAAGGAAGCTGAGGACTTGATAGATAAAAAAGGGATTCATGTAATCACAAATCAACTGGAATTCAAAAACTTGATGGATCGTTTTGTGACCGATGAAGATTTTAAAGAAAGAACAGGAGAAATCAATTCAAATTATATCAAAGAAAACCTAGGGGCAACAGAGCAGATCATGACCCATGTAAAATCCATTCTATAATTTTTTCCTAGTTTTAGAGGTACTTCAATCTCTCTCCATGGAAAGAAAAATATTTTTGATTGCCATTATTGTGGCACTTGCCGGATTTTTGTTTGGTTTTGACACTGTGGTCATTTCCGGAGCTGATAAAAAACTTCAATTGCTTTGGGGGTCTTCCGACACTTTTCATGGGGTAGTGGTAATGGGAATGGCATTGTGGGGCACCGTAATCGGTGCTTTTTTTGGTGCAATTCCAACCAATAAATGGGGAAGGAAAAAGACCTTGATATGGATTGGAATACTCTATTCCATATCCGCCTTGGGGTCTGCAATGGTCAATGACCCGTATACTTTTGCCTTTTTTAGATTTATTGGTGGATTGGGCGTGGGAGCATCCACTATTGCCGCTCCCGCTTATATTTCGGAGATAGCACCAGCAAAAAACAGAGGTAAATTGGTGGGTATGTACCAGTTCAATATTGTTTTTGGAATTTTAATGGCTTATCTATCCAATTATCTTTTAAGCGGAATCAGCAATGAAGATTGGAGATTTATGCTGGGAGCTGAGGCGGTTCCGGCAATCTTGTATACTCTTGCTGTTTTTACGGTACCCAAAAGTCCTCGTTGGTTGCTTACAAAAAACAGGGGTGCTGAAGCCGATGGTGTTCTAAAGTCGCTTAAATTGGACCTAACTATTGAACAATTAAAAAAAGACCTTGATGATGGAGCCAATGAAAAAGGAGTCGAGCATATTTTTATGAAAAAATACCGATTCCCTTTAGGTTTGGCCTTTTTGATAGCATTCTTCAATCAGTGGTCGGGAATAAACGCATTTCTTTATTATGCTCCCAGAATCTTTGAATTGGCCGGACTCGGAGAAAGTACTGCGTTATTAAGTAGTATTGGTATAGGAGTCACCAACTTTATATTCACTTTTTTAGGCATTTATTTAATTGATAGATTGGGCAGAAAGCAACTTATGTATTTCGGCTCTGTCGGATACATCGTATCACTTTCTCTGGTATCCATGGCCTTCTTTTTTAATTGGACCGGAATGGCCGTCCCTATTTTTCTTTTTCTGTTCATTGCCTCACATGCCATTGGGCAGGGTGCCGTAATCTGGGTTTTTATTTCAGAAATTTTCCCAAACCACTTGAGGGGTTCTGGACAGGCCTTTGGAAGCTCTACCCACTGGGTGTTAGCTGCTTTGATACCATCCTTCGTTCCCACGCTTTTTGGAATGATAGGACCAGGTATTGTTTTTGCTTTTTTTGCTTTTATGATGGTATTACAACTGCTTTGGGTCTTTTTTATGATGCCAGAAACAAAAGGAGTTACGTTGGAAGAGCTGGGGAAAAATTTAAGCTCCAAGAACTAACATCCTCTACAAGACACACTTAAAATCTGTCATTTAATCGAATAACTACGGGTAATTCATTATTAATAAATGAATAATTCCGTACATTGAATGAAATTACACTATTATGAGCAATGAAATTTCTTTTGGCAACAAAATGCTTGTTGGCTTTTTACGACTGATGGTATTTGTTCTTGTCCTTATACTAGTAGCAATACCGGTTTGCATACTTTTGGATTTCTTGGGTATTCTATAAAAGTTCCATATTGATTTCTTTCGTACAGATTCATTGAATTACGCAAGCCTTAAAAGCATTATCCCGCCTTTTCTTTCAAGAATTGGTCTAAAAAAAGGCAACCCATTTTCACAGTACAAACCTGCTCTTTAAGGATTACCTTTTCAACATTAGTACGCCTAATACTACGTTGCTTTATTTGATTGTTGTGAGTAGGACTTCTTCAGAAATTTTGTTCTGAATTATCTACTTGTTAATGTGTCGCAAACATACTCTGTCTTTTCTCCAACTGTTTTTTAAGTTCATCTACGGTTTCCGACATGGACTTTTCAAAGTCATTGGTCCTAGCTTTTGCAAAAAGTCGGGGTCCCGGAGCACTTAACTCAATCTCACAGATCTTGTCCTCTCCGGCCTTATCATTTTCAATTTTAAAAATCACATTGGCCTTGATCAACCAACTATACTTCTTTCCAATTCTATCCAGCTTTTTCATTAAAAGTTTGCTCAAGGATTCGCTAACTTTCATTTTTTGGTATTGAATGTTTACTACCATAACAATTTGCATTAATATTTACACCAAATTACCCACTTGTAAAAGGGAAAAAAATGACATTTGTCAGCGTTTGAAACTTGGTCCTATTTCAGGGAAAAAGGTTGCCCAGAGCTTTGCAAAACGGAAAACCAAAATTCACCTTCCAAATCAATCTTTTTGCGCTTTTTGGTCACTTCTGCAATAGGTATGTACACGTATTTGTTGTTGACCTTGCTCACAACAAATCTTGTTTTACCAGCCATTGCTCCGTGCACAGCATGGTACGCCAGCCTTCCACAATATACACTGTCACTGGAGTTCGCAGGAGCACTCCTAACAATATAGCTGGGATCTATATATTTTATGGTAACTGGTATATCGGTAAAGTACTCTTCTATTTTCTGCTTTAGAAAAACTCCAATATCCGCATGCTTCACGTTACCAGAAGCATCTTTGATGACATCCTTTTGTTGGAGCAAATGCTGCCCTGCTCCTTCAGCTACCACAATAACGGCGTGCTTTTTATTTTGAAGGCGTTTTCTAAGTGCTTCCAGAAAACCGTTTTCACCCTCAAGGGCAAAGTCCATTTCCGGAACCAACACAAAGTTCACCACTGGCATTGCCAACGATGCGGAAGCTGCAATAAATCCACTATCCCTGCCCATCAATTTCACAATGGAAATTCCATTATAGGCTCCAGCCGCTTCATTATGGGCGTCCCTTAAAATTGGACTGGCCACATCAAATGCCGTTTCAAACCCAAAAGATTTATCAATAAGATCAATATCATTATCAATGGTCTTCGGTATACCTACTACGCTGATATTTGCATTTCTTTTTTTGATTTCCTCGCCAATGGCATCCACACCCTTAAGGGTGCCATCTCCACCTATCGCAAAAAGTATGTCCACTTTATTTTGAATCAGCGTGTCGACCATGGTCGACACACTTTGCCCACCTCTGGAAGAGCCCAAAAATGTTCCCCCAAACTGATGAATATCTTTCACCTTATCAGGGTTGAGTTCCATCAACTCATGTCCAAATTCAGGGTTCAATCCTTCATAACCATACGGAATACCCAATGTCTTTTTTATTCCATAAAAATAGTGGAGCGCCATGACCACGCCCCGAATCACATTATTGATTCCGGGACAAAGCCCTCCACAGGTTACAATTGCCGCTGTGGTATTTGGAGGGTCAAAAAAAATATCCTGCCGCGGTCCAGCTTTTTCAAGACATAAGGGCTGATCGTTATCCGACACACATTTTTCATAATGTTCTAGAGAAAGATCATAAACCAATCTATCCGTTTCACTAATAAAATTAAAAATACTATCTCCCCTAACAGTACTTAACTGTAGGGGAGATTTAAATTTGGGTTTTCCCAAAATATCAATATCGAATATAACCTTTTTATCCACTGTTGTTTTGATTAAAAATGCTCATCCAAACCATGGTGGGAATCAATTAACGGTCCACCACTAAGTATTTCTTCGGATGCTTCACTAGCAAACTTATCAAAATTTATATGGAATGAGTGTGCCAATTGTATCGCTTTGCTCACATAAGCTCCTTTTTGCAGCCATGTGTTCATTGGATCTAATATCTCGGTGGGCACTCCCGGGCAATATTTTGGCATGTGCAATCCAAAAATTGGATGCACTTCCAAATCTACTTCATCCAATTTCCCTTCCAAAATTGCAGAGATCATGGCACGGGTATATTTCAACTTGATTCTGGACCCCACACCATAAGGACCACCACTCCATCCTGTATTGATCAACCAAACGTTCACTCCGGCTTCCGTCATCTTGTTACTTAACATTTCAGCATAGACCGCAGGGTGTAATGGCATAAAGGGTTCTCCAAAACATGCTGAGAAAGAAGGTACAGGTTCATTGATTCCAGCTTCTGTTCCGGCAACTTTAGCTGTGTAGCCAGAAATAAAGTGATAAGCTGCCTGTCCAGGTGTTAATTTAGATACCGGTGGTAATACTCCAAAGGCATCACAAGTCAAGAAAAAGATATTCTTTGGATTTGCAGCATAGGATGGAACCTGTATATTATCGATATGGTCAATTGGATAGCTCACCCTGGTGTTTTGGGTAATGGAGCTATCAAAATAGTCCACTTCTTTGGTACCTTCCTTGAACATCACATTTTCCAATAACGCACCTGGTCTTATCGCCCTATAAATATCCGGTTCTTTTTCTTCTGTTAGATCAATCACTTTTGCATAACACCCTCCCTCAAAGTTGAAGATAGTGTTCTCTGCGGTCCAACCGTGTTCATCATCACCAATCAGTTTACGATTGGGATCAGCAGACAAGGTTGTTTTTCCAGTTCCTGACAATCCAAAGTAAATTGCCGTATCCCCATCTTCTCCCACATTGGCAGAGCAGTGCATGGGCAATACATTTTTATCTACAGGAAGAATTAAATTCAATGCGGTGAACACCCCTTTTTTCATCTCTCCAGGATATTCGGACCCCCCAACAAGTGCTATTTTTCGAGTATAGTTCAATATGGAGAAGTTCCCTGCAATGATTCCAAACTCCGTTGGGTTTGGGCACTCATAGCCAGGAGCACAAAGTACCAACCATTCTTCTTCAAAATCCTTCAGCTCTTCTTCAGAAAGCCTTAGGAACATATTTTTGATAAAGTAGTTTGACCATGGAAATTCGGTAACGGTTCGTACGTTCATTTGATATCTGGGGTCGGCACATACAGCCGCATCCCTAACATAAACTTCTTTTTCTGAAAGATAGTTCACGACTTCATCGTAAAGCTTATCAAAATTTTCAGGTGAAATGGGTTTGTTGATTCGTCCCCACCAAATTCTATCTTTTGTATAATCATCCTTTACCAAAAAGCGATCTTTAGGGGACCGACCGGTAAACTTCCCTGTGTTTATGGAAAGTGTTCCATTTTCAGTTTCCACCCCCATACCTTTTTCAACGGTAATACGCTGTAAATCCTCGGCACTTAGGTTCCAATGTGCCGTAACGTTCTTTAGCCCATACTTGTCTAAATCTTTTGTTTTTTCCATAATTCCGTTCATAACTGTTATTTTAAGGTTAAAAGCTCCATATTAATGGAACAACTAATAATGTGGCCACGAAGAATAGGAGTAGCAACGGCCCTCCCACCTTTACGTAATCTGTAAACTTATATCCACCTGAGGACAAGACCATTGCATTGGTGGTCGTGCCCACAGGGGTCAAAAAAGCTGTTGATGCACTTACGGCAACAGCAATCATAAATGGTTTGGGAGATACTCCCAAAGTAGTTGAAGCCATAATGGCAATAGGCGCCATAAGTACCGCAGTAGCTGAATTATTGATAGTCTGGCTAAACGTAGTGGTCAACAGAAATATTCCTGCCAAAAGCATCGTAGGACTAATGCTACCCAGTGTTTTAACCATGGTAGTAGCCGCCATTTGGGCCACACCGGTTTTTTGTAATGCCAATCCCATAGGAATCATAGCAGCGATCATGATAACACTTGTCCAACTTATTCCCTTGTAAGCTTTCGTAATGGGCACGCATCGGGTCAACATCATTATTCCAGCACAGATCAGTGCAGCAATGGCTCCCGGTAATATTTTTAGTACCAACAGTATGATCATTAGAACTAGAGTTGCCAAGGCTATGTAACTTCTCGGAGTCAACACATCAACATTTTTGGAAAGTGCTTCAGGACTCCCAGAAATCACCAGATTTTCATATACCGATTTCAAGGCTTCTATGTTTTCCCATTGCCCTCGAATGATAAAAGCATCTCCTGCTGCAATTTTTATCTTTCCCGTAAATGGCCTATTGTTTCTGGATGCTGCCAACAACTGGACCCCGGTTTGTCTTAAATAATGTCCCAATGGAACTGTCTTACCCACAAAAACCGATTTAGGAGTAATGATCATTTCGGCCATACCCACTTCTTGATTGATCAATTCTTGTTTAAGGGCATCTTTTTCAGGTTTTAACGGGATAACCCCCAAGTGAAACTTCAAAATGAATTTATCCACATCCTCAACTTCTCCTTTTATGGTAATAATGTCGTGGTACCGCATTTCCGTTTCTGAGTCGGGCAACTCCACAAATTGATGAATACCCTGAAGTGGATGGGGGTGCCTTCGTTTTAACCTCATCAGGGAAACATTATAGGATTCCTCAAAACCCCACTCTCCTACTTTGGTGTTGATAAGCGGGGACATTGATCTTATACGCAATCGATAAAGGTTATCTCCAATACTATAGTTTTTCATCCATTTGTGCATTTCCTGATCAATGGCCATAGGTTTGTTTTTTGTCCTATGGTTTGGAAGCAACCGAAATCCAATATACCTGAAGTATAGAATGGATATCAGCAACAAGGGAAGCCCTATAAGTCCAAACTCAAAAAAGGAGAATCCTTCAAAACCCTTTTCCACTAAAGCATTGCTGGCAATAATATTGGGTGGGGTCCCTGTAAGGGTGAGCAAACCTCCTGTATTGGACCCAAAAGCCACCGGCATCAATAATTTGGAAGGGAGTGTACCTGCATTCCAAGCCGCCGTAACGGTTACTGGCAACAGCGCTGCAACAGTTCCCGTATTGCTCACAAAACCTGAGAGCAAACTAGAGCCCAAGGTTACAATGACCAATAGCTTTGGAATGCTATTTTTTGCCCATTTAACAAAATACCTTCCCGCCACGGCTGTCCAGCCCGTTCTGGAAAGTCCCTCTCCTATGATAAACAGGGCAGCAATCATAATCACTGTTGTATTGCTGAACCCGGACAAGGTCTCCGTTATATCCAATATCCCCGAAAGATAAAGGGACAACATTGACATGAGCGCTACAACATCGGGCGGAAACTTTCCCCAGACAAATAGAACAATAGTAATACCGAGTATTACAAGTAATGTGGTCATAGTTCTTGTGTTGGCGTCATCAATCCAATGTCAAAACCGGAATCTCTGAATGCAAGGTCAATAGTTTTGTCAACCTACCTTCCGATGGTGTGCTCAATCTTGTGTGGTTCCTGGGCAAGATGGCCAGAAGGTCTATATTTTTCTTAGTGATATACCCCAAGATTCCCTCTTCCACGTCTTGATTCTTGTTAAAGGTGTGCTCCACATAAAAGTGTTCCAAATAGTACTCCAACAGTCTTTCTGTTTTGTCTACAATTGACTCCTCTGCATAAACAGATTCTTTGTAAATGGTAAGCACATGAACTCTTGAATTAAATGTTCGAGCTACATCCAAAAGGGTTTTCAACACTTCTTTATCCTCAATCTCCTCTCCACCCATTACCAAGGCAATATCTTTTGGCTCTTTTATAGCACATCCATAAGGAATTGAGATAACCGGACAATTGGCTTCCAATACAAGTCTTGAGGTATTGGTAATGGCCTCATCGGTGCTTTTATCACCCATGGTCCCCATCATAATCAAATCGGTGTTGTGTTTTTCCTGGACAGAGAGTATGGATTCAATAACGTCTCCTGTTATCGTAATAAACTCCGGACTTTCTTTGATTTTCTTATGAAAAGAATGTATCACCTTCTCAAAATCCGTTTTCAAGGTGTTTTCTTCGGATTCTGTCATAGGCATAGCTGCCACATATAGCGCAAGAATGTTTATATCCCTATTGGGTCCAACAAAGTTGATCACATATTCAAGGGCATTTACGGATGATTCTGAAAAATCAAAAGGAACTAAAATTTTGTCAATATTGCTCATACCTATTTATTTAAAAGTGATTAAAATCTTCACTTCAAAAGTAGAGTTGACCCATAACCTAAAATATGACGGAGATCAGGTTTTCAGATTTTAATTGCAAACCTTTGGCGCTAATTTTTATGAGTTCTTAAATTATGGTTGATAACTTCCTTATGGAAATAGAGTTAATCATTATCAATAATATTTCTTCGTGGCCAGAATAGGATCGAAGAAAAAAACCAAGGTTATCCCATGTCACTGGCATTCCTGTAAAATATAGATCGTAATACTGATAAGTATCATATTATACGCCGTCCTTAAATCTGAAACTTTGCACATAAAAACATCAACCACTGTATTATGGGGTATACAAAGCTGCCTCTTTCCCTGATTTCAGTCCTTACCTTTTTTATATGCACCGTTGACTATGCACAACTGCCGCATGATGGCAGCTCGGGCTCTTGGTTGGAGGTTTATGGAAACAATAAAATCGGAGACAACTGGAGCATCCCTATTGCGGGTATTCTTAGGCACAATGAAATGCTGGAAAAATATGATTTTTCTTTTATTAGAACCGGAATTTCATATCAACTTAGCAAGTCTTCCATTTTTACCGGTGGTGTTGCTTTTTTAGTCTCCAAAAACTATTCTGAAATCCATGAAACTACCAAAACCTATCAGTATTGGGTCTATGAGCAATTTGCATTAAAATCAAAGTTCAAAAGAAATATTATTTCCCATAGATGGCGATTGGAAAACAGATGGATCAAAAGTGATCAAAAAAAACATTGGAACAACAGGTTTCGCTATAGACTACAATTTGTACGGCCAATTTATAATGATACCTACGTAAAATCCTTCAACGAGATTTTTTTAAGCTTAGATCATTCCTTTTTCAACCAAAACAGATTTTATATCGGCTTTGGACAAATTCTTTCCCCTGCCATTCATATTGAAATCGGATATCTAAAAAATCATTTTAAATACAGTGATCGCAATTTTATTAGAATGGCCGTCACTTTTAGAACCAAATTCTCGCCAAAAGAAATAGCCCAAAACACCAATTAAATTTATAAAACAACAAGGGGCTCTTTAACACAACAAACTGATTATTATCATATTATTTGATTTGTGACCTATCTACTTTTATAAAAGTTAAATAAGAAAAGTCATGAAACCAAAAAAGAATCCAAACGCAGACATAGGACGCAATAGCAGTCTCTATTTTATGATAGGTTTGACCTCCGTGTTATTTGTTACTTGGCAATCCTTTGAGGTCAAGACCTATGAAAAAGAAACCCAACTTACGGAAGTTGCCCAATTGACGGATGATCTAAAGGAAGATGTCCCCATCACGGAAATTATTCGGACTACTCCTCCCCCACCTCCACCGGCCGCTCCAGATGTTATAGAAATTGTAGAGGATGTTGAGGATATTGAAGAAACCTTAATTGAAAGTACAGAAAGTAGTCAAGAGGTTTTTATTGAAGATGCCATAGTAAAAATTGATGATGTTGAAGTAGGAGAAGTTGAAGAAGAGGAGATTGTCCCCTTTGCAATAATTGAAAATGTCCCCGTATTTCCTGGATGTGAGGTCTACGAGACCGAAAAAGAACGTAAAGCTTGCTTTAACCAAATGGTGTTGGAGCATGTGAAAAAGACTTTCAGATACCCACAGGCCGCTTTAGAAATGAGAATATCAGGAAAAGTGTTTGTACAATTTGAAATAGACTCCAATGGTAGGGTAGGAAATATCCAGAGAAGAGGTCCAGATAGACTTTTAGAAAAGGAAGCTGAAAGGATTATTGCCGCTTTACCAAAGGTAAAACCTGGCGTACAAAGGGGTAAACCAGTAAAAGTACGCTATGCCATTCCCATAAGCTTTACTATACAATAAGCATTTGAGGCCCACTAATTAATGTGGGCCTCTCCTTTTATTCTTGAACCAAGCGGCGTTTAAATACTCTTCCGTTTTAGAAGCCGCCTCTCTGTTCCTAACTAGCATATGCGTTTCATCCAGTTGTCGAGCCCTATACCCCAATAAATGAAAAATTGATTTGGCGAGAAACTTAGCGGTTCTCAAATTTACAAGCATTGCATCCCTTTTAAATGATGCCCATTTGACCCCAGGTAACTTGACCAAAACATGGTCCGCCTTAAATCTTCTTAGGCCTTTTGATGCCCAAAGAAAAATTTTAGGGATTGGTCTTATAAAGTAAAAGCCTTCTCCTCCCTGATCTTGATATAAGGGCATAAAAATTTGCCTCTTGCGGTTTGCCATCAACATATTGCCATCCTGTTGGGCAATTTTCTCTCCTCTGGTAATTTTCTGAAAATTGATAAACCCGGGCAACATTTTAAAATCTTCACCGCTCCCAATTTCATGTTGAAAATAAATTTCATAAAACATATTGGGCACCTTACTTGATTTCAAAATTTTATGCCTCAATGCCTTTACCTCATCATTGCTTAAATTAAAAGCTCCTGAAATTGCCAATGTGTAATGAATGAAATCAATACTGTTCTTTACGGATTTTATATCATCATGTCTTCCACTTTCGTAGCCCAAAGAGACATACCCCATTTCATTAATGAAACTTAACAGAGCGCCCGATAGATATTCCTCAATCCCCAGAATAATGGGCAATGGATAGTTTGACGCAAATTTTCTGTTCAACAAACTATCGTTCATCACTATAAAAGGTGATGTGTCACTCGATGTTGTATGCAGATCAATAAAATAAAATGGTGGGTTTTCGTTCTCTAAAACCTGGTAAAGTAAATTATGCAGGTGGAGCATTTCAATTTCCTCAGCACTACATTCTCCATTTTTTGATTTTATACTGGATATTCTTTCAGAATTCCATATCCTGTTCAGGTCCTCTTTTTGAAACCTTACGTTTTGCTCAAGTGCCCTAAGGTTTCCCGCAATGGCATAAATCTCACCATATATTGGGGTTTTATGCATTCTTAACTCTTTCACAACATGTTTTAGGGCAACCACTCCTGCCTGTTCATTGCCATGAATGCCTCCAAAAAAAACAAGTGTTGGACCTTTATACTCACCTTGTAAATGGCCAATTACCCGCTCAGTCATCACATTCTCTTTCCTTTGCAGACTATGTATTTGTGGCATATTACAAATCAACTTTACTGATTATACCCACTAAACTAGAACCTGAGCATACGGGCAAACATCCTATTTGATAATCCTCCATGAGTTTTTTTGCGGTTTCTATTTTTGTTCTGGGCCTAACGGTCACCACTTTCTTGATCATGATTTCCGAGACTTTGGCATCGTTTTCTTGAATGCTTCCCAAACGTTCAATATGGCTCCAGGTTAAAAGTCCAACCAATTCTCCTTTGCTATTTTCCACAGGTAAATGGTGTATATTGTTCCATTGCATAATGGAAATGGCGAGGTTGGCAAAATCGTCTTCGTAGAGTTTCATCAGTTTTGTTGACATTATTTGCCCCACCCATTGTAAAGATTCCTGAGCTTGCTGATTTCCTTCAATAGTCTTCCATTGATGCACGGGCAGGTTATTCTTCTGGTTTGTATAAATGGCCTTCGTCAACGCTACCAATGTGCTGTCCAGCTTAATTTGTTTTCTCAATCTTCTAAAATTCCTCACTTGCCATTCAGCTCCTGTGCCTCCTTTTGTTCTTGCCTCAATAATACCCAAAAGACGGTCAATATCCTTTATATCAACGCCATACTTCTTTAATCCATCATAAGCAATGGGTAAAAGCTCGTCACGTACCACTTTCTTTAAGGTCATTGGTTTACCCAACCATGAAAATATGGTCTGCCTTCCATTGGTGGCAGATTTCAAAAAGTTAAGTTTTGCCTCCCTAAAATCCATAATGCTCGAGATGTCATCATATTTCTTGGGTCTTCCAACCATTAACCCCACCCAAAAGGCAAAATTTGCCATTTGATCTATTACTGAGGGGCCAGAGGGGATATACCTATTTTCAATTCGCAAGTGGGGCTTACCATTGCCAATGCCATAACATGGTCTGTTCCACCTGTAAACCGTCCCATTAAATAGGTTAAGTGCTTCAAGTTTGGGAATAGCGCCATTTTCCAATTTCAAAAGTGAATTTTGTTTAATTGGCTTTGTCAGAAGAATTCTATGCGTTGAAATATCTTCCTTAAAGATTTCTACAGCTGAATCTTTTTGCCAATGCTCTCCAAAACTGACCCTGGCAACCTGCTCTTTGGGCAAATGCCCCCATTTACGGGTATCCAAGCTTTGCTGAAAAAGTGCAATTCGCGTCTCTTTCCAAAGCTCTCTTCCCAGTAACAAAGGGGAATTGCATGAAATCCCAAGAACAGGGCCTGCTATGGCCTGTGACCAATTGTAACTTTTAATAAAATCTTCAGGTGAAATCTGTAAATGCAGTTGAAAACTGGTGTTACAAGCTTCAAACAGTACGGAGTCATGGTGGAGGGACAACTCGTCCACACCCTTTATTTTTAATGTAAAATGATCCCCTCTCCAGGCAGATAAAATATCGTTAATTTTGTAGTATCGTGGAATGGGCGTCATAAAGTCTATTCCCAGTTCGTTCTTGCTGATTGTTGGCAATATCCCCGTTAAAACAATCTTGGCCCCCATTTTATTTGCTTCCGTCTCTGCTTTTCCAAGTAATCCTCTGAGCTGTTTTTCTACTTTGGCAAAACAATTTTTGTCCAACTTGAAAGGATCTAAATTGGCTTCCAGATTATAACTTGCCAGTTCAGTGGTAAAATGCGTGTCATTTATTTTTTCAATAAGATCAAGTGATATTGCAGATGGTCTAAAATCAGAATTTACCAAACACATTTCTTGTTCGGCACCAATCCTGACCACATCTTTCTCAATCATACCTTGTTCCAAAAGAATCTCCAAAGCCTTGATGTCATCAATCAAATGTCCCACAAAAGCTTTGCGTTCAGCTTGATTGGATTTACTATGTAAAATGTGTTCTCCCATGTCCAATTATCGACCTTGGTTTTAACATTGACTAATCTACAAAGCTTACAATCCCCAAAACATGATACTTGTCAGTCTCAATTTCACCAATACTGATAATTATCATGTTTTTTGCAGAAACACAGGACTAATTTTGACTTATATCATTAAACAACTATGTGTCATCTAGTTCAAAAATATAATGTACCAGGTCCTAGGTATACCAGCTATCCTACTGTGCCCTATTGGGATTCAGACGGTTTCTCCGGAAAGCTTTGGAAAACCAGTGTGTTAAAGGCCTTTCAAGAGAATCCTGAAGATGGAATCAGCTTATATATTCACCTGCCATTTTGTGAGAGTATGTGTACTTTTTGTGGTTGCCATAAACGCATCACAAAAAGGCACGAACTTGAACTCCCCTATATTAAAACAGTAATTAAAGAATGGCAATTGTATTGTGATCTTTTGGGTTCCAAGCCGGTAGTCAAAGAAATACATCTTGGTGGGGGCACCCCTACTTTTTTTTCACCGGAACATCTAAAATTATTGATTGAAGGAATATTACGCAGGTCAAAAAAAGCAGATGACCCTCAATTTAGTTTTGAAGGCCATCCTAACAATACCACAAAAGAACACCTACAAGCTCTTTTTGATGTTGGGTTCAGAAGAGTTTGCTTAGGAGTCCAAGATTACAATGAAACCGTTCAGAAAGCCATAAACAGAATACAGCCTTTTGAAAATGTAAAAAATGTTACTGAATGGGCCAGGGAAATAGGATATACCTCGGTAGGGCATGACATTATCTATGGCTTGCCTTTTCAAACTACGACAGATGTAAAACGGACCATCTTAAAAACAAACGCCCTAAAACCAGATAGAATTGCCTTTTACAGTTATGCACATGTACCTTGGTTAAAAGGAAACGGACAACGCGGCTATAAAGAAACGGACCTTCCGGCTTCAACAGAAAAAAAGAAGCAATATGAGATGGGCAAAAAAATGTTGACTGATTTTGGTTATAAAGATGTAGGCATGGATCATTTTGCACTCCCCACGGACAGTCTCTGTATAGCTATGGAAAAAGGGACTTTACATCGCAACTTTATGGGCTATAGCCCTTCCAAGACCAAATTAATGATTGGCCTTGGTGTCTCAAGCATTGGTGATAGCTGGTACGGGTTTGCCCAAAATGTAAAAAGTGTTGAAGAATACGAACATTTGGTATCCCATGGGGTCATCCCAATCTATAGAGGACATATTTTAACTGAGGAAGATCAACAGATAAGAAAACACATCCTAAATCTTATGTGTCGTTTTGAAACGAACTGGGAATTTGGGGAAACACGAATAAGTGACTTTCAGAAAATAATTGAAAATCTTTCAGAACTGGAATCAGATGGCCTGGTTTCCATTGGACCCACCCATGTAAAAGTTACAGAAAAGGGGCGTCCTTTTGTTCGGAACATAAGTATGGCCTTTGATTTAAAATTGCATCGGAAAAAACCTGAAACCAGGTTGTTCTCCATGACCGTTTAATCTTAAAACTAAAACAAATGAAAAGCATCATCGTACCCGTAGATTTTTCAGAGCAATCAGAGAAAGCATTAAAAGTGGCGGCCTCTTTGGCCAAAGACTATGATGCTGAATTATTGGTGCTCCACATGCTGGAACTCTCTCCAGCAATTATGAGCGAATCTGGATATGTATCACAAGAACAGGTGGTCCATTTAATCAGGATTGGTGAAAAACGCTTTGCGGATTTCTTGGACAAACCCTACCTGAAAGGTTTAAAAATCACCCCGATCATAAAACATTATAAGGTTTTCAGTGAGGTGAACGAAATTGCCCAAAATCATAATGCAGACCTTGTTGTAATGGGATCACATGGCACCGATGGATTGAAAGAAATATTCATTGGCTCCAATACAGAACGGGTAGTTCGCACCTCTGATGTCCCCGTTTTGGTCATTAAAGATGATATTGAAAAATTCAAAGTAGAACGATTTGTGTTTGCATGTGATTTCAAGGAAGAAAACATCCATGCCCTTAAAAGGGCCGCTGAAATTGCCAACCTTTTTAAATCCAAACTCCATCTTGTCTACATAAATACTCCGGGGGATGAGTTTTTAAGCACTGAAGATGCATATACAAGAATCTCAAAGCTCTTAAACATGGCAACCTTGGGATTGGAAGTGGAAATTTACAACGATTATACGGTTGAAAAAGGGGTGTTGAATTACAGTGAATCGGTTGCAGCAGATTTAATTGGTATTCCAACACATGGTAGAAGAGGTTTGTCCCATTTCTTTATGGGAAGTATTGGAGAGGATATTGCCAACCATTCCAACATCCCAGTGATTACATTTAAAATTTAGTTGGTTGAGTTTTTTGATGAATTACTTACGATTTTTCAAAAAGCAAAAGGGAAGCTATAATAGCTTCCCTTATTTCTTTTCAGCTCACCGTCACTACTACTACTGTCCATTAAATCTTTCGTAAGCGGCCTTCTGCAACAACTCTCTATGATCGGGATGCGCAATGGAAATCAATGCCTTGGCTCGTTGCTGTAAATTTCTCCCATACAGGTTCACCACACCATATTCGGTAGCTACATAATGAACGTGTGCCCTAGTGGTTGTAACCCCTGCACCTTCTTTTAAAAAAGGTACTATTTTGGAAGTCCCTTTTTTGGTTGCGGACGATATCGCAAAAATGGGTTTGCCTCCTTCGGAAAGTGAAGCACCACGAATAAAATCCATTTGGCCTCCAACACCGGAGAATTGATAACTACCAATGGTATCTGCACATACCTGACCGGTTAGGTCAATCTCAATTGCGCTGTTGATTGCCGTGACCTTTGGATTTCTTCTTATCCGTGCGGTATCATTAGTATAGCCAGAATCCCTGAAATCACATATCGGATTATCATCAATAAAATCGTACAATCTTCCCGATCCCACTGCAAAACAACTTACAATTTTCCCGTTCTTCACCACTTTCTCCTCACCTGTGATCACACCGCTTTCTATCAGTGGTAAAACCCCATCGGAAAACATTTCGGTATGGATTCCCAAACGTTTGTGATTTCCAAGATTGGCCAGTACAGCATTGGGAATATTACCAATACCCATTTGCATGGTAGCGCCATCCTCTATCAAGGAGGCCACATTGGCTCCTATTTTATGCTCTAATTCCGATATTTCCCCAGCTTTATGTTCGTGAATAGGGCGATCTACCTCGGCAGCAAGTTCTATTTGATCAATATGGATAATTCCCGTTCCATGTGTTCTGGGTACGTTTGGATTAATCTGTGCAACAATTTTCTTTGCAGTTCGTATTGCTGGAAGGGCTACATCAACAGACACGCCCAAAGAACAATACCCGTGTTTATCTGGGCTAGAAACCTGAACAAAGGCAACATCCAATGGTAAAATATTTCTTTTGAACAACCATGGAATCTCACTCAGGAATATGGGAATGTACCCTGCATGGGGTGTATTTACACTTTTCCTTACATTCCCTCCAACAAAGCAAGAATTCAATGTAAAGGCATTGCTGTAAGGTTCTTGCGTGTATTTGGCACTACCTTCGGTATGAATTGAAATAATCTCCACATTATCCAGCTCCTTGTAACGTTCACACAGCCCATCAATTAGTTCATTAGGGGTCATTGCCGCTCCTTGCAAAAAGACACGATCACCAGATTTCACTATCCCTACAACTTCTTCTATAGACGTAATTCTCACTTTAAAATATTTTTAAGGTTGATGGCATTCTATTGTAGATGATGCCAAATTCGTTTGCACAGGTTTAGGTGACACATACGGAATCCCCAATCCAAGTCCCCTTATAATAAACAATACTCCAATGAGCACCACAAACACCGGAATCAATTTTCGCACACGGGACTTCATGGAATTACCCAATAAGCCTTTTGAGAAAACAACCAAACTCATTAATGGAATAGTTCCCGCACCAAACAACATCATGTATAACCCTCCCTGTAAGGGAGTGGCCAATGCAATGGCCCCAAGCAACGCCATATAGACCAATCCGCAGGGTAAGAACCCATTCAAAAAACCTATGGTCAAAAAGGCATCTGGGGTTTTCTTCTTTAGTTCAGTTCCTAATTTTGATTTTACCTTGCCCAAAATGGCATACACTGGTCTTGAAAGTTTATGGGTACCCAAAAAGCTACTTGGCAGCACAACTAAGAGAATCATAAGTATCCCTGCCCCAATGGACAATTTTTGCTGTATCCCAAAAACATAAAGACCTTTTCCCAAAAGCCCAAAAAGAACTCCAATAGAACCATAGGCCAAAAGTCTTCCAAAATGATAAATAAAAAGTTGAATCGTTTTTTTAACCTGATTCTCTCTGTCCAAAGGCAACATAAAGGCTATGGGTCCGCACATGCCTAAACAGTGCAGACTTCCCAAAAACCCTAGTGCCAATGCAGATAACAACATATTTAATAGGTCAATTTTTCCTTGTGCATAAAGACTTTATCTTCATATTGCCATTTTATCGTAATGTCCCAACGACCGTCCACCAAGCTATTGTCAGGTATGAGCAAATGTGTTTTGGACAAACTTATAGGAAAGTCAATATCCAAATGCTTGTTAGACGGTCTATAAAGGGACACTGTACCTTTAATTTTTTCTGGGTCAAACCGTTCTGGAAAAATAATCTTCAAACCAGCTTCAGATTTCTCAACCTTTAGGTTGGCATCCATTTCGGAAGCAGATTTGGATGCATCGATTTCATTTTGATAGGCCAGCTCTTGCTTATAATATTCCTCGGTAACCAAATCATGATTTGCCCTGTTATCCGTACTCATCCTGATTACGAAGTATAAGATGAAACTTATAAAAGCGATGAAAGCCAATACTATTCCTGTTCCCCAATTTATTTTCATTTTTTTCCTCTTAGTTGTAACTCCTTGGTGCCAAGAATTGTGTTACGGTTGTTTCAATAAGTTCTTCGCCACTGTAGACCCCAATTTTCAATTTATCTTTATCTCCTGTCAGAGCCGAATTATTGATTTCTATAAATAAAGTTCCCTCAGCCAATTGTTCTGCAGAGACTTTGAAACTGTCTTGCGATACCATTTTAATCTCCCCTTTATGGGATATCAACTTAAAGCTCACGTCATCAATATCCTTACTTGTTTTATTCACCAATTTATAGGTATACACATTGCTAATAATGTTGTTGGCTTTGCGCTCGTACAACTGTCCCGGCAATCGAAGGATATTCGCCTCAATCTCGTTCCTAAGGAAGAGCATTCCAACTAAAATCCCGATCAATACCGTTAAAACAGCGGTATATCCTTTCATCCGTGCAGTAAGCTTGAACTTTGTTTTTTTGTTTATCTCATCTTCACTGGCATAACGAATCAAGCCCTTGGGTTTTTTAATGCTCTCCATAATATGATCGCACTCATCAATGCAGGCCGTGCAATTGACACATTCCAATTGTGTGCCATTTCTGATATCTATCCCTGTTGGACAAACATTTACGCATTGAAAACAATCAATACAGTCACCATGGCCCAAAGCATCCCTGTCTTCATTTTTACGGAACTTCTTACGTCCATTTTCTCCTTCTCCACGTTTATGATCATAGGCCACAACAATGGATTTGTCATCCAAAAGCACTCCTTGTAATCTTCCATAAGGGCAAGCTATGATACACACTTGCTCCCTAAACCAGGCAAAAACAAAATAGAATACCGCAGTAAAAATCAGTAAAGGAATCATTGTTCCCATATGGGCCAATGGTCCATCAAATATGTAGCGAATCAATTTTTCACTCCCAATTAAATAGGCCAGAAAAACATTGGCTATCAAAAAGGAAATAATAAAAAAGATAATCCACTTTAATACCCTTTTTCTTATTTTTTGGCCGTTCCATGGAGCTTTTTTCAACCGCATTTGCGCACCTCTGTCTCCATCTATCCAATACTCTATCCTACGGAAGACCATTTCCATGAAAATGGTCTGTGGGCACATCCATCCACAAAAAATGCGACCATAGGCAACTGTAAAAAGGGCTATGAAGATGACCCCTGCCAGCATTGAAATTACGACCAAATGAAAATCTTGGGGCCAAAATGGAAAACCAAAAATATTGAATCGGCGATCCACCACATTGAACAACAAAAACTGGTGTCCATTGATCTTTATAAAAGGTGATGCAAACAAGAACAACAGAAGAAAATAGCTGACATATTTACGATACTTATAAAATTGTCCACTAGGTTTTTTGGGGAAAATCCAAGCCCTTTTACCTTCTTTGGTTATTGTTCCTATGGAATCCCTAAAATTTTCTTCCATTTTATTCTTTCACATTTAGGGTCTCGACTGCGCTCGACCTTACCATGACAATCTCCTTAGTAAAACCTCTACTGACCATCCGGATTCACCCAAACATCTCCTTCAGGAGCTTTCGGGTTTGCAGGTGTGGTTCCTTGCATGGTTAACACATAACTGGCCACCTGAGCAATTTCGGCCGGTTTCAAGGTTTGTTTCCAGGCTATCATCCCTTTTCCATCCCTTCCACCTTCGGATACGGTACTAAAGACATTTTTGATACCACCTCCCAAAATCCAGTTTTCGTCTGTTAAATTGGGCCCAATACCACCACCTCCATCTGCCATGTGACATGCAACGCAGTTGGCCGTGTATATTTTTTCGCCAGCACTTAAATCCGAAGCATCCGTTAAAGGTTCCACAGTATTTGCATCAACCAAATCTTTGGCCGTTTTTTTGTACTCTTCAATGGCAATCTTGGCAGCCGCCACCTCCTGTTCGTACTCTAATTTTTGATCATACTCTCCAATAACGTGAAAACGCACCAAATAAATTACCCCAAAGACAATGGTTGCATAAAAAAGGTACACCCACCAAGGTGGCAGTACATTATCCAACTCACGGATTCCATCGTAATTATGGTCCATGATTATCTCACTTTCCTTTTCTATTTCCTTCGTTTTAGTGAGGCGTTTATACCATTCTTTGGCCCATTTCCACTCTCTTTTTTTGTTCTTGGATTCCAGGTAACGCTCTTTGGCCTCAGGTGAAAGTGTTTGGAACATCACGTTCTCAACTGATTTTAAAATCAGTTCTATAGCGATTAAGATCATCAATACCAGTAGCAGGAAAAACTGCGTAATGGGATATTCAATAATGGCGGGTTTTTCGCCAGAGTCTATAAAGTATTCCATTAATCCGAAGATCAAAAAGAATAATACGGGAATTCGTATCCACCAAGGTGTTCTTGTGCTCATAATACTATAGTTTGTTGTGTTGATCGTTATCTAATGGTAATTCTCCCATCTCTTTTATGTGTTCCTTGGTAGCGGTAAACACCCACCAAAACAGTAAAACAAAGAACACGAAGAAAATCATTAGGGATATCATAGGATAGCTTGCTATACCTTCTATACTCTCCATATGGTTTTTTACAAATTTCAACATGGCTATTGGTTTTGTGATAATGATTCGTCAGTATCCTTAATCTTTATATCGGTTCCCAATCGCTGTAGATAAGCAATCAGGGCAACTATTTCGCGGTTACGCATTTCCACAAATTCTTCCCCATTTTCCTCTGCGTATTTTTTATCAGCTTCATATGTCCGCTCAAACTCTGGATCTGTATACAGATTTTTCTCAATTTGTTCTGCTTGTTCCGCCATGGATTGAGGTGCGTTGGCAATATCTTCTTCAGAATAAGGAACCCCTAATTTGACCATGACCTCCATTTTACTTTGCACTCCGCTCCTATCATGCTCGTTTTGAACCAACCATTGATAGGCCGGCATTATAGATCCTGCCGAGGTGCTCTGTGGATCGTACATATGGTTCAAATGCCAGTTATCTGAATATTTGCCTCCAATTCTCAACAAATCCGGGCCAGTTCGTTTACTTCCCCAAAGGAAGGGGTGATCGTAAACAAATTCTCCTGCCTTAGCATACTCGCCATAGCGTTCCACCTCACTTCTAAAAGGTCTGATCATTTGGGAGTGACAGCCCACACATCCTTCTCGGATATAAAGATCACGACCTTCCAATTCCAGCGGCGTGTATGGTTTCACGCTTGTGATGGTCGGAATATTGGATTTCACCAAAATGGTTGGAACAATTTGGATGATTCCCCCAATTAAAATGGCAATGGTGGCCAATATGGTCAACTGTACCGGTCTTCTCTCCAACCAATTGTGGAAAGTCTCCCCAGCAACACGTTTTTTAGAAACCCTAGTCAAAGCAGGTGCTTCTGCCAATTCATCCTCAACACTGCTTCCTTTTCTGATGGTTAACACTACATTGTAAATCATAATCAACATCCCTACAATGAACATGGTCCCGCCAATGGCCCTCATCCAATACATTGGAATAATCTGGGTCACAGTTTCAAGAAAATTACCATATACCAAAGTTCCATCAGGATTGAATTCTTTCCACATTAAGGCTTGGGTGAATCCTGCTACATACATAGGCAGTGCATAAAGGATGATTCCCAGCGTACCAATCCAGAAATGGAAATTGGCCAGGCCTTTGGAATGCAATGTTGTCTTGAACATTTTTGGTACAAGCCAGTAGATCATACCAAAAGTGAGGAACCCATTCCACGCCAAAGCTCCTACGTGTACGTGGGCAATAATCCAGTCGCTAAAGTGAGCAATTGCATTTACATTTTTTAGGGACAGCATTGGACCTTCAAAGGTTGCCATACCATATCCCGTGATGGCCACTACCATAAATTTCAATGTGGCATCGCTTCGTACTTTGTCCCAGACTCCACGGAGGGTCAATAATCCATTGATCATACCACCCCATGACGGAGCAATCAACATCACTGAGAAAACAACTCCAAGGTTTTGGGCCCAATCTGGTAATGACGAATATAATAAGTGGTGCGGTCCAGCCCAGATGTAGATAAAAATCAATGACCAGAAATGGACTATGGAAAGTCTATATGAATATATAGGTCTATTAGCAGCTTTTGGAACAAAATAGTACATCAACCCCAAAAATGGAGTGGTCAAGAAGAAGGCCACCGCATTATGACCATACCACCATTGTACCAAGGCATCTTGTACCCCTGCATATACCGAATAACTTTTTAAAGCGGATACCGGCAATTCCAAGCTATTGAAAATATGAAGTACCGCAACGGTAACAAACGTAGCCAGGTAAAACCAAATAGCCACATATAGGTGACGTTGTCTTCGCTTTAGAATAGTCGCAATCAAGTTCCACCCAAAAACTACCCAGACAACCGCAATGGCCAAATCAATAGGCCATTCCAATTCGGCATATTCTTTTGATGTTGTGTACCCCAAAGGCAGCGTTATTGCTGCTGCAACAATGATCAATTGCCATCCCCAGAAATTAATATTGCTCAGTGCATCACTGAACATACGTGTTTTCAATAGCCGCTGGGTAGAATAGTATACCCCGGCAAAAATGGCATTTCCCACAAAGGCAAAAATCACTGCGTTGGTGTGCAGCGGACGAATACGCCCAAAACTCAACCACGAAACCCCATCAGTGAGGTTGGGAAACAAAAACATAAATGCCAGTAGTAGCCCTACCAGCATTCCAACAACGCCCCAGAGCATGGTGGCGTATAAAAACTTTTGTACGATCTTGTTATCGTATCGAAATTGTTGTATTTCCATATTTATTGGTTTGTACTTTTAGTTTGTTTGATTTCTTTTTCTTCTGAACTTAATATTTCTGGATCTGTTATCAATTCGTCTTCAAAAAGCATTCGCACGGATGGAGTATAGGAATCATCATACTGCCCCTTTTTAACAGAGAATACAAAGGCGGCAAAAAAGACCAAGGCAACGGAAATGCTTATGGCCAACAACACATAAATTACACTCATACCTACCTGAATTATGCGGTAAAACTACTGTTAGGCTTTTTTGAAAAAAATGACATATGTCAGCTTTTACTATTTTATTGTTTTTCCCTCAATTTTGTCCTTTTTCATCATTGTCAAAAGTGCGGCGACTATTATAAAATTCTTACCTATATATTGCCCCAGAAGTGTTGGCACCAACGGAGCACTTTGAAATGACTCTGTAGGAAACAACAATAAAGGGGCAAACGTCAAGGCCATGTGGAAAAGAGCCATATTGATGGTAATCTTTCGCCAAATATTAAGTATCAGGAAAATACCAATGCCAACTTCCATAATAGCCAATAAGACAATGGAAATCGAATCTGGCAAAACACCAAACGTAAGGGCATGAATGGTGTTTTTTGCCAAGCCTTCGGCAGGGCTAAGGCTTGGGAAGAATTTTAGACTTCCAAACCACAAATACACAAAACCAATACTAATTGCTAATAAATCGGGCCCTAGCCTTTCCTTAACATTCTCTAAAACGGTTTTAATCTTCATCATTTAATTCTCCTTTGGTTAGTTTAGTTTTTTTCCCAACAAGTTGGTCATCAATGTGGCAAACACCACAATACTAATAGAGCTCAACGGCATTAAAATAGCAGCCACCACAGGTTCCAATTGACCTGTAACGGCAAAGTATAGTCCCACAAGGTTATAGCAAAGTGAGAGTATAAAACTCATTTTTATCACCTGTACAGATTTCTGTGCCAATCTTACAAAAATGGGCAGCCTGGTTAGGTTCGAGGCATCCAAAATACCATCACAAGCCGGTGAAAAAACGTTTATATCTTCCGAAACCGCTATTCCAACATCACTTTGGGCCAAAGCTCCGGCATCATTTAATCCATCGCCCACCATAAGCACACTGCGCTTATCTTGCAGTTGTTTAATATAATCCAGTTTATCCTCGGGTTTTTGACCAAACAACAAGGTGGTCTTTTTTGGCAGCTTTTGTTGTAACAGTATTCTTTCACCATCGTTGTCACCAGAAAGAATTCCAATTTCCATTGACCTTCCCAGTTCTTCAAATAACCCATCAACACCCTTTCTATAGTTATTTTTGAACACAAATCGGCCTTTATAATCTTCATCAGCATTCACAAATACCGACGTATTTTCTTGTGACACGACCACCTCTTTACCCACATAGGCCGCGGATCCCAATTTAATGCTATGCCCGTTCATTTTTCCTTCAATGCCCAGGCCTGTATATTCCTGGAATTCATCTAGGGTTTCAATGTCATTTGACTTAAGAAGGTTATAAAGCGACCTGCTCAAGGGGTGGTTGGAAGCCCTTAGGGTAGTTTTTAAAAGTACCGTTTCATCATCGGTCAACTCAATTCCTTCATAGGTAATGGTTTCCTTTTGTGAAGAAGTGATTGTCCCTGTCTTGTCAAAAATTGCCGTATCCACTTTGGCCAATCGTTCTATTACATTGGCATTTTTTAGATAGAACTTGTGCTTTCCAAAAATGCGGAGCATATTGCCCAAAGTAAAAGGGGCGGCTAGTGCAATAGCGCATGGACAGGCAATAATCAAAACAGCCGTAAACACATTAAGAGCCATACTTGGCATATAGAAGAGCCAAAAAATGCTTGAGATGATTGCAATGCTCAAAACGGCAATAGTAAATCTTTTACCAATACTGTCCGTCAAGGATTGAAAGGCCGAAACTTTATCTTTTTGGAACACGGAGTTACCCCATAATTGGGTCAAATAACTTTGAGATACCGATCGTAGTACCTCAACTTCTAAAACTCCTGAAAGTTGCCTGCCTCCAGCAAAAAGCTTATCTCCTGAATTTTTGATAACCGCTTGGGATTCTCCGGTCACAAAACTGTAATCAATTTCGGCCGCGCCTTTAATCAAAATGCAATCCACGGGAATAATTTCCTGGTTACGAATCAAGATCCTATTACCTTTTTTTATTTTGTATACCTGTATGTTTTCCTCTTCTCCATTAGCCCCCAGCCGGGTCACTGCAATGGGAAAATAGGACTTGTAATCCCGCTCAAATGATAAAAACGAATAGGTTTTTTGCTGAAAAAACTTCCCGAGCAATAAAAAGAACACCAATCCGGTAAGACTATCAAAAAAACCAGAACCCAAATCAAAAATGATATCGACCGTACTTCTCAAGAACAAGGTCAGAATACCCAATGCAATGGGCACATCAATGTTCAATAGTTTAGAGCGTAATCCTTTATAGGCCGATTTAAAATAGTCCTGACCGGCATAAAAAACCACTGGAAGGGAAAAAACAAACATCAACCAACGAAATACTTGTTTGTATTGATCCAGCCAAAATTCCTCCACTTCAAAATATTCTGGAAAGGACAGCAACATTACATTCCCAAAAGCAAAACCTGCAACACCCAATTTATAAATGAGCGAACGATCAACTTTGCTGTCTTTTTTACTGTATTCCTCCAAAGAAATGTATGGCTCATACCCAATACTGCTCAAGAGCAACACAAGTGCTTTTAATGAAAAACCGTCTATTTTATAAGTAACCCTAATGGTTTTCTTTGGAAAATCGACTTGCGAATTTGAAATGGAAGAATGCAATCGATTCAAATTTTCCAAGACCCAAATACAAGAACTGCAATGAATGGTGGGAATACTCAAATTCACAACTTGAATTCCTTCTTCATCGAACTCCACAAGTTGGGACACAATTTCCTGATTGTCCAAAAAATCATATTTCTTTTGGACTTCATTGGGCGTGGTACCCGCCCGCGCCTCTATTTCATAGAAATCTGACAGACCATTGGATGTGAAGATCTCATAGACTGTTTTACAGCCATTACAGCAAAAGTTTTTCTCATCAAAACTTATGCGGCCACCGTCACAATTATCACCACAATGATAACATGTCATGTTTGCCATTTACATTTGCTTTACCCGAGACAAAATTGCAGCACAATCCTTTTTTAAAATATGACATTTATCAGTTCCCATTCAATACTTTGGAAGTAATTTTGTGATTCAGGTAAATCGATCAACTATGGAGAGTAGGTGTGAACATTGCATTATCAGACAGTTTAACTCCCTCAGGGCCATGAGCAAAGAGGAATTGAAGGAAGTGTCGGACTCCAAAACCACAAAAAAAGTAAAGAAAGGTGACCCTCTTTTTGAAGAAGGTGACAAACTTAATGGGGTCTATTGTGTTCGAAACGGGGTTTCCAAGCTTTCAAAATTGAGTGCCAATGGCAAAGATCAAATTGTAAAATTGGCAACAAAAGGGGAAGTTATCGGGCAACGTTCCGTTATTTCGGAAGAATCTGCAAACCTATCTGCCATTGCTGTGAACGATATGGAGGTCTGCTTTATTCCAAAGGAGACCATTATAAACACACTGCAAAAAAATCCAAACTTCACTTTGGAAGTATTGCGCCATATGGCTCACGACTTAAAGGAAGCTGATGATGTCATTGTGAACATCTCACAAAAAACGGTGAAACAGCGTATTGCTGAGGCTTTCCTTTATCTTAAAAACAATTTTGGTGAGGACGAAGAAGGCTTTTTGGCTCTGACCTTGTCCCGGGAAGATATCTCCAATGTTGTGGGCACAGCTACTGAATCTGCTATCCGAATCATCTCAGAATTCAAGAAAAAAGGACTCATCCGTGCTTCGGGCAAGAAGATTGGGATTAAGGATGAGCGTAAATTACAGGAGCTGGTAGAAGGTTTCTAAATCCACCTTTTTAAAAAGCTGATAATTGTCATAGTATTCCCTTTTGCGTAGCCCTAATTTTATTCCATCTTATTTTTAATCGGATGCAAAAGATTTTAATACCTACAGATTTTTCAGAGAACGCATGGAATGCTATTGACTATGCCATGCAATTGTTCCGAAATAAAAAATGCACATTTTATTTATTGAACACCTATACCCCTGTTATCCCAAGTAGCAGGTTTATGGCAAAAATGATTGATGGGGTACGTATAGTTGATGCCGTTAGAAATTCATCAGAGGAAGGGTTGCAGAAAACAGTTGCCCGCATCAAAAGTAAATATGGCAATACAAAACATGATTTTGAGACTTTTTCTTCTTTTAATTTATTGGTTGAGGAAGTAAAAGATTTGGTAGATCAGCATAATATTGAGTTGGTTATAACAGGCACCAAGGGAGCTTCTGGTATTGATGAGGTTTTTATGGGCAGTAATACGGTACGTATTATAAAGAACATTAAAAAATGTCCGGTTTTGGCCATACCCCAACACTTTGATTTTATCACACCGACAGAGATTGCCTTTGCTACCGATTTTAATCGATTTTATACGGCTTCAGAACTCAATCCCTTATTGGAACTTGCCGCTATGTTCCAAGCCACCATTCGTATTGTACATGTGCAATATGGGATTAAGGCCTTATCTGAATTGCAACAGTTTAACCTAAATATGCTCAGGAGGTACCTCAATGGTACTGAACATTATGTGCATACCGTTTCTGAACTCCACTCCGTTTCACAGACGCTTGAAATGTTTTCTGAAGAATTGGACATTCATTTATTGGCTCTGTTGAATTATCAACATAGTTATTTGGAAAAAATGACACGGGAACCTATTGTAAAAAGGACAGCTTTCCATACACAAATTCCTTTATTGGTGATTCCAGAATTGGGAATGGATGGGGTTTCCAATAGTCCTGAAGAACAAGAAAAGGCAATTTCACGTTAAACTCAAAACCCTTTTTTCCCTTTTGAAAAAATGGCAATCTAAATTGCCATTCCCTTCCTATCTTTATGCAGTTCATGGTATAAGGTAATTTGATGGATAAATCTGAATTTATTGAATGTCACAAAAGAATAAAACCTTTTATTCACAATACCCCTGTGCTTACCTCACAACTCATTGATGCAATGGCGGATGCCTCTATTTTCTTTAAATGCGAGAATTTTCAAAAAATGGGGGCATTTAAAATGCGTGGAGCCACCAATGCCATCATGCTACTCACTGAAAAGCAAAGACAACAAGGTGTGGTGACCCATTCTTCTGGGAATTTTGCCCAAGCACTTTCTCTTGCTGCCAAGAGTTTGGGCGTAAAGGCCTTTATTGTAATGCCTTCAAACGCACCGCAGGTAAAAAAAGATGCTGTCAGGGGTTATGGAGGTATTGTAATAGAATGCGAACCCACTCTTCTAGCTCGCGAAGCCAAATCAAAATCTATTCAGGAAAAAGAAGGGGCCACGTTCATCCATCCATCCAATGATGACAATGTAATAATAGGTCAGGGAACGGCATGCAAGGAGCTTTTGGAACAGCAGCCAGATTTGGATTATGTGTTTGCTCCTGTGGGTGGTGGTGGACTAATAGCGGGAACCGCTCTAGCTAGCCAGTATTTTGGAAATAACTGTAAGGTGATTGGCGGAGAACCCTATGAAGTTGATGATGCGTACAGATCCATGCTCAGCGGAAACATTGAAACCAATAAAACTACCAATACCATTGCTGATGGGTTAAAGACCCAGCTGGGCGATAGAAATTTTCCTATCATCCAACAATATGTGGATTCCATTGTTAGGGTAACCGAGAATGAAATCATACATGCCATGCGAATGATATGGGAGCGTTTAAAGATAATTTGTGAGCCATCTTCTGCAGTAGCATTTGCCGCCGCAATCAAACACAAAAATGAGATAACTGGCAAAAAAATAGGTGTGATCCTTTCAGGAGGTAATGTTGATTTACAGAATTTACCATTTTAAATTATTCCTTGGATTCAGCCATCATGGCAAGTAGGAAGATTTGCATTTCTTTTCTTTTAAGCGTAACTTTTACGTTTCTCAAAATCATACTGCTCAAAAATGAAAATCAAACTTACGCTGCTAGCATTCATATTACCCTTTCAATTTTACTTATGCGCACAAACTTTAACCACAAAATGGACAGACCAGGTAGATAAAGAATCTCCATTGCTTGAGTATCCCCGTCCCCAAATGGTGCGGGCCAAATGGAAAAATCTTAATGGGCAGTGGAATTATACCATTAAAAAACAGGCCAGTGCTATTCCTTCTTCTTATGATGGCAAAATAACAGTCCCCTTCCCTATTGAATCTCATTTATCCAACGTTCAAAAAAGAGTAGGTCCCAATGAAGAGGTTTGGTATCAAACAAGCTTTACAGCTCCTTCATCATGGAAAAACCAGAACATCCTTTTACATTTTGGTGCCGTTGATTGGAAAACAGTTGTTTATATAAACGGGCAAAAGGTGGGCGAACATCAGGGCGGTTATAATCCTTTTTCTTTTGACATTACAAACGCTTTACATAAATCAGGTCCTCAAGAATTAGTAGTCTCCGTATGGGATCCCTCAAGTGAAGGCACCCAACCGCGAGGTAAACAAGTATCAAAACCAGAAGGTATCTGGTACACGCCGGTCACTGGAATTTGGCAAACTGTATGGCTTGAACCCGTTCCTGACCAATCCATCAAATCCATCAAAATAACACCAGATGTTGACAACCAACAATTGGCCGTAACCACAATTTCCAATAAAACATCCAAAGCCACCCATTCCATTAGGTTAACCGCTTACGATTCGGGCAATAAAATAGCCGTTGCCGAAGGTAAAGTTGGTCAAAAAATTATCCTAACTATTCCAGATGCAAAATTATGGTCGCCCAAAACTCCATTTTTATATGACCTTAAAGTGGAAATGTTGGAAAACGGAAGATCAAGGGATAAAGTGGATAGTTACTTCGCTATGCGAAAAATCTCGGTGGTAAAAGACGGCCAAGGTCATGAACGCATGGCATTGAACAATAAAATACTTTTTCAGTACGGAACATTAGATCAAGGTTGGTGGCCAGATGGATTGTATACCGCTCCTACCGACGAAGCTCTGGAATATGATATAAAAGCAACCAAACAATTAGGTTTCAACACCATAAGAAAACATGTAAAAGTGGAGCCAGCCAGATGGTATTACCATTGCGACAAACTTGGGATGTTGGTTTGGCAAGATATGCCCAATGGAGATAAAAGTGCAGACTGGAGAGGACCGTCTGGGTATGATGGCAGGGAAATGGTAAGAACTGCACAATCCGCGCATCAATTTTACACGGAATGGAAAGCTATAATGGATGCCAATTACAATAAGCCCAGCATAGTAATGTGGGTTCCTTTTAACGAAGCCTGGGGGCAGTTCAATACGGTGGAAGTCATTAACTGGACCATGGATTATGATCCCTCCCGTTTGGTGAATGGACCAAGTGGAGGAAATTTTTTTGCAGCCGGACATACGGTTGATGAGCATCAATACCCTGGACCTTCCATGCCTCAGGCAAACTTGCACGCTCCTGATATTTTGAACGGACGTGTCTTATTATTGGGTGAATATGGTGGATTGGGCTTGCCCATTCAGGGACATTTATGGCAAAAAGATAAGAACTGGGGGTATAGAAATTTAACTGGCAGAGATGAACTATTGAAATCTTATACCGATCTTACTGCTCAGATTCCTACTTTAATTGAAAAAGGATTGGCCGCTGCCATTTATACCCAGACAACAGATGTTGAGGGCGAAGTAAATGGATTGATTACGTACGATCGCGAAATCATTAAAATGGATGTTGAAAAAGTACACAAAATCAACAGTGGCCTTATCAATAAGAAATAAGAGCGGTCAATAACATGAAAAATTCAATCTTAAAAAGCAATACTGTGAACAACAAGATATTGATTATCCTATTTTTATTTACAAGTATTGCAGCAAAAGCGCAAATGGGTTCAAACAAAGAAATTACACTGATCAAAGAAGCAGATTTTGAAAAAATAGTGGATGGCAAAAAAGTACGTCTGTATACCCTTAAAAATAAAATGGGAACCGTTTGTCAAATCACAAATTATGGTGGGAAAGTGGTGTCATTATGGATACCGGACAAGAATGGCGATTATGAAGATGTTGTTCTGGGGCATTCGAACATTGATGATTTTTTGA
Organism: Flagellimonas sp.; assembly: GCF_965222555.1. Taxonomy (GTDB): domain Bacteria; phylum Bacteroidota; class Bacteroidia; order Flavobacteriales; family Flavobacteriaceae; genus Flagellimonas. Next base: position 543,411 of record NZ_CBDCUG010000005.1, read on the forward strand.
CCACCAAAGAAAGGTATTTCGGCGCATTGATAGGAAGGTATGGGAACCGGATTGGGCAAGGTAAATTTACTTTGGATGGAAAAGAGTATACCTTGGTAACCAACAATGGCAACAATCATTTGCATGGTGGAAACAAAGGGTACGATGCCGTGGTATGGGATGTGGAGCAAATAAACCCACAAGCACTTGAACTCAGTTATTTATCCAAACACATGGAAGAAGGTTATCCAGGAAACCTGACCATAAAGGTAAAATACCAACTAACAGATCACAATGAGTTGAAAATAGAATATTGGGCTTCTACTGATCAATCCACTATTGTAAATCTTACCCATCATTCCTTTTTTAACTTAAAAGGGGCCGGAAATGGAACCATCAATGACCATTTATTACAAATCAACGCGTCTCGTTATACCCCAGTGGATGAAGGATTGATTCCGACAGGTGAACTACTTGAAGTAGAAAACACGCCCATGGACTTTCAAGAGTCGACTCCAATTGGCAAACGGGTAAACGAATCTTACGAACAACTCAGATTTGGATTGGGCTACGACCATAATTTTGTATTGAATCAAAATAAAAATGGGTTGAATTTTGCGGCCAAAGTAGTTGAACCCACCTCTGGCAGGGTTATGGAAGTATTTACCAACGAACCTGGTTTACAATTTTATGGCGGTAATTTTTTGGATGGTTCCGTAACAGGGAAATATGAAAAATCATATGGCTACCGAACTGCTTTTTGTCTGGAAACGCAACATTTCCCCGATAGTCCTAACAAACCACAATTTCCCTCTGTAAGATTAGATCCCGACCAAGAATACTACTCTATTTGCATTTATAAGTTTTCAACTGTTGAGTAGTTTGAATTTAATCCAAGCAGGAAATCAATTCTAAAAAAGTTCTGAAGTTTAATTTTTGTAATTTCAGTTATGAGTTCAAATGGCTCATTCAGATCAATGAAACTACCATTTACCATATTCTTTTCTGCAATTGTAATAGTGGGGCACCCACAGAATAAAGAAACACAGGCTCTTGGTGACAACTTAACCTTTACAAATTTGTTTGATGCTACATTGAAACCTGGCGTTTCTTGCTATAGGATACCTGCTATGGTAACTGCTCCAAATGGAGATTTGGTGGTAGCAATTGACGAAAGGGTCCCCTCTTGTGGTGACTTAAAATGGAACAATGACATCAATATTGTGCTTCGGCGTAGCACGGACAACGGGAAATCGTGGTCCAACATTGAGACCATCGTAGACTATCCCATAGGCAAATCTGCTTCTGACCCTTCCATGATTATAGACGAAATTACGGGAACAATATTCATGTTCTTTAATTACATGGATCTAGACAAAGAAAAGGACATCTATTACTTGATGCTTACAAAGAGTTTGGACAACGGAAAAACCTGGAGTTCACCAATTGATATTACTTCCCAAATAACAAAGTCCAATTGGCACAAAGATTTCAAGTTCATAACCTCAGGTAGGGGAATTCAAACCACTTCCGGAAAGCTATTGCATACCCTTGTAAATTTGGATAAGGGCCTTCATCTTTTTGGCAGCGACGACCAAGGTAAAAATTGGTATTTAATTGACAACCCGATTTTGCCCGGAGATGAATCTAAAATTGTTCAATTGGAGGATGGAACTTGGATGATAAACAGTCGTGTAAATGGTAAAGGGTTACGATTTGTACATACCTCAACAGATCAAGGTACAACATGGTTTTCAAAACCTGATTCAACCCTAATAGATCCTGGTTGCAATGCCAGTATTATTAGATATACCAGTGTTAAGGATGGCTCCAACAAAAATAGGCTCCTGTTTTCAAACGCAAAAATGGAATCCGAACGAACGAACCTGACCTTAAGAATCAGTTATGATGAAGGAAAAACTTGGTCAAAAGGCAAAACCATTTATAAAGAAGGTTCCGCATATTCATCTTTGACCATTCTTTCCAATGGAGATATTGGTTTGTTCTTTGAAAAAGATAATTATACCGAAAATGTTTTTACACGAGTTTCACTGGAATGGCTTACCGATGGAAACGATCAATATATGATGACCAAAAAAAGTGAATAGCCGTGATTGCGGTATTAAGCAATATTACAAGGGAACACTTTTATTTAACCAAAATAATTTGAATCGGTTAGCAGCAAACTTGGGCCATTAATTTACCTTTTCAACATTCACATAAAAAGCATTCGTCTGTTCCCCATTACTCATATCAAAATAAGCTAAAAGTTCTGTAGTTCCCTGCTGTACTTCCATCTCCAGTATTGCTGCTTCTTTTGTATTGTCCACTTTTATCGATTTTTTTTGATTTGCAACCTCTAAATGGGCATTTACAAATTCCATGGTCCTTCCATTTACCCTTGCATTTTTAAAAGAAGTTGGTGGTATGGAGTCACTTACGCTCTCCCCGAGTGAAAGTTTGCTCTCAACCGGCCATCTTCTCAGATAAAACCGATAGGTGCCTGCACTTACAAAATTTACGGAAAAAGGTGCTGGCTTCATCGGTTTTCCCATTCTTACCATAGTCTGGTTCCAAGGCGGATACTCATCTTTAGTTTGCGCATCATGGCAAGTTAAAACATCTATGACCTTAGAAGTCCCCAAATTGATTGTGGAATATTTTGTTTCCTCGGCTACCTCGTTCCACCAATCTTGATAAAAAGTATTCATTTCCTTGACCTTTTCTTGGTATTGATCGGCAATGTTCTTTTGTTGGCCAGGATCTTTCGAAATATTGTAAAGTTCAGTTCCGTTGACCAAACGCCAATTTCCATTCATTACACAGCTCTGTTTTCCTTTTATAGGCCATGGCACCCTCTGGGTATCTGTAACCAAGTACCTGTCCATAATATCCTCTTTACCCAAGAGATAACTACTGATATCTTTACCATCCATGTTTTTTTCTGGTGTAAAGTTCAATCCCATAAGGGTCATAAGGGTTGGAAATACATCAACATGGGCCGTAAGACCATCCAAGTTTTTGCCTCCTGTAAGATTTCCGTTGGGCCAGCGCGCAATAAACGGGACGCGATGCCCTCCATCATATTCACTTCCTTTCATTCCTCGCATGCCCGCATTATATCCCCCTGAACCTGAAGCGGTGCCGTTATCCGTTGTGAAGATTATTAAGGTATTGTCCGAAATTCCCAGCTTCTCCATATGTCTTAATAATTTTGAAAAATTATCATCAATATTGGTAATCATCCCATAAAATCTCTTCTGCCTTTCTGAAAGTTGTTCTTCTTCCTTGTACAAGTCATAATACTCTTGTGGCACATTATAGGGGCCATGAGGCGCATTTAGGCTTAGATAACACAAAAAAGGACTTTCTTTGCTGCTTTCCATAAATTTCATGGCCTCCTCGAACCAAACGTCCGTGCAGTACCCATTCTTCTTTTCCGGAATCCCATTTCTAAAATAGGTGTCGTCAAAATAATCGTTGTTCCAGTAATCAGGAGTTTGGCCAACACCTCCACCTCCATGGTAAAAGGCTTCTTGAAAACCCCTGTCTTGAGGCAGGAAAGGATGGTTATCGCCAAGATGCCATTTCCCGAACATTCCGGTTGCATATCCATTTGCTTTAAAGACATCGGCAAATGTAGTTTCATCTTCATTAAGAATTGAGGCTCCCATAATGGTATGCCAGACACCATTTCTGTTGCAGTTTCGGCCAGTCATAAGGCCGGCTCTAGTTGGGGAACATGTGGTACCCACATGATAATTTGTTAGGTTAACAGCCTCTTCAGAAAATTCATCAATATGTGGCGTCTTAATGATCGGGTTACCTGTGTGGCCTAAATCTCCATATCCTTGATCATCTGTAATTACGATAATGACGTTGGGTTTGTTTGCATCGATTGTTTTTGGCGCTTTCTTGTCTCCACAAGAAGATAACAAGACCAATACCACCCATAAAACCAAAAAATGATGTATGGTAACGCACTCTATTTTTATTTTTTTCATGATGCCTCTTTGGATTGAACTACTGTTTACCAACTGCTTCGATTCCGTAAATGCCTTCATAGTTTGCCCAATTTGTTTAGGTTTAAATTCATTATGTGCTTCACAAGCTTCCAACGGTTCGTCTTTCCAAGCTTATAACAGAATCCAGCTTTTTCATTTTTTCCTTGAGCAAGGCCACTTTTTCAGGATGTTCTTCAAATAAATTGTATTCCTCAGATATATCACTCTCTAGATCAAACAGAAAAGTACCTTCTTCAAGTTGTAGGAGTTTATATTTTCCATCTCTGATACCTTCAAGTTTTCCATTGGAAGCATAGTACAAAAATGGTGAACTGTCCAAATTCTGACCTGTTCCTAAAAGAGTGTTGGAAACGTCACGCCCGTCTATTTTCTTTTTGGGAAGTTGGGCATCACACAAGTTCGCAATGGTAGGCAATAGATCCATATTGGTAATGACCTGTCGTTGTACAGTACCTGCGGGGACCTTTCCTGGCCACCTGACAATGCACGGTACTCGTTGCCCTCCTTCCCATGTGGTCCCTTTGGCACCTCTTAGGGGGCCGGCAGACCCCCCTTCTGTCTTAAATACTTTCCATGGACCGTTGTCCGAAGTAAAAACCACCAACGTATTCTTATCAATTCCTGCTGTTTTCAACGTTTCTAATATCTGCCCAACACTCCAATCAATTTCTTCAATGGTATCACCATATGGTCCACGTACACTTGTATTTTGAAATTTGGGAGAGGCATATATGGGAATGTGTGGCATTGGGTGCACCAAATACAAGAAGAAAGGTTCATCACTATTCTTTTTTATAAAGGTCACTGCTTTCTCTGTTAGCCTTTTGGTCAGTGTGGTCTGGTCTGGGTCCAGTTCCAAAGTATCAGATTGTGATAGCAAGGGCAATTGCCAATTGTAATCATTTCTCCCCATGTATTCCTGCTCTTTTTTGCTCATATCGTTACTGAAAGGGATACCAAAAAATTCATCAAACCCTTGGTTGTGTGGAAGAAATTTCTCTTGATGGCCCAAATGCCACTTGCCTATACAGGCTGTGGAATATTTTTTTTCTTTAAGGACTTCTGCAATAGTTTGTTCTTCCGGATTAAGACCAGTTACGGATTGAGGAAAGAGCACTCCCTTTTCCAATCCTACCCGTTTTGGGTAAGCTCCTGTCAATAATGCTGCTCTTGAAGGGCTACACACAGGTGCTGCAACATAAAACTGTGAAAGTTTCATCCCTTCGGCAGCCATTTTATCCAAATGGGGCGTATAGATTGTAGGGTTGCCAAAACTACTTAAATCCCCATAGCCCATATCATCCACATAGATAATTATGACATTCGGGTTTTGGTCGTTTTCTTTTTCAACCGAAGCTTTGCCATTGCATCCAAAGCACAACATCAAAGTAAAAAACAACAATAGGTTGTATATAGTTTGTTTAGCTTTCATAATATGAACTCGTAATTATCTGTTTATCTGCTTTAATCAAAAAAAGCATTTGTCAAAAGTTAAATGTAATGAAAGGAGTTAGTTCTTACCTGTTGATAGGTTGCTTAATCCTGTACTTTTTTTGCCATTTACAATCATTTATTGCTATATATGGTAGAAAAGAATGAATAATCAAAAAATACCTATTACTTTTTGGTCATTTTTCATCTAAAGAGCAACCAAATAATTCCATTTTGTAAACCACTGGAAGCAATGAAAAGGGCAAAACAATGGTAACCAAATAAATTCGTCAAATGAAAAATAGAAAAATATCAGTTTTGGGGATTCTTCTATTACTGACCGTATCATGTAAAGAAAAGAAAGAAAGACAAAAGGAAGTAAACAATCCCTCTCAGCAATTGGTTTTAAGCAATCTTGTGCAGCCTACTCCTTTACATTCGGTACTTAAAGATCCCAATTATTATATATGGGGAGCTTCAATGGTGGAAGGAGATGACCAAAAATACCACCTTTATTATTCAAGATGGCCCAAATCTGAAGGATTTCCAGGATGGTTGGACCATTCGGTGATTGCCTATGCAACAGCTGATTCCCCGGGAGGTCCATATAAACATGAGAAGGTAATATTAGAAGGTTTTGGCAAAGGGCATTGGAACGAGCAGTCCGCCCATAATCCACATATCAAAAAGTTTGGCGACAAATACTACCTATACTTTATTTCACACGTTAATGACGATTTTGGAAGGGAGAATGACACAGAAAACCACCGTTGGGGGCAAAGGATTGGTGTTGCGGTTGCGGAAAACCCAACAGGTCCTTGGAAAGTTTCCCAATCACCCTTGATAGACTACCAAGAAGGAAAAGGAGCTGAAGGGTATATGGTAAACCCAAGTGTTTGCCAAAAACCTGATGGTTCCTATCTTATGATTTTCAAAACACGATCAAACACTCCTGAACTTAAAAACCGAATGATTCATTGTACTGCCACATCATTGAATCCGGATGGGCCTTTCGTTATTGCGGAGAACCCTATTTTAACCGACAAAGAGGCCGAAGACCCCTTTTTATGGTTTCAAGACGGGAGATATTATGCCATATTGGATGATCAACGGGGTCTTTATACAGGAGACCATGGATTAGCTCTTTTTACATCCAACAATGGTAAAGATTGGAATGCAGCAGAGAATCCGAACGTTATGACTCCAAAAATCAAATGGGAAGATGGCACAACTAGTGAACTACGATATTTGGAAAGACCTCAATTATGGCTTGATAAACAGGGTAAACCAGCTATGCTCTTCTGTGCAGCACAATTAAAAGATGGTGAGGGGAATAACCTCCCATTTAATGTGCATATTCCAATTAAAACCAAATAAGTTTTACTGTTCGGATCTGTAGCTAGTGAAAAGCAGAAAGTTATAAATAAAAAAGCTCTCAAAATTTTGAGAGCTTTTTGTGCGGGTGAAGGGAGTCGAACCCCCACGCCTCGCGGCACTAGATCCTAAGTCTAGCGTGTCTACCAATTCCACCACACCCGCAAAAAGGTGTGCAAATATAAATCAATTTTCCGATTCATAAATACCCTCCATTTAAAAACTTGTTTTTTGTACTTTTAGTCTCCTTTTTTAACTAATTACATGGAACAAATAAAAGACTACATTGCTACCCACAAAGACCGATTCATTTCCGAATTGGTTGAACTTCTAAAAATACCATCCATCAGCGCTGACACCGCTTTTTCCCAAGATGTTTTGGAAACTGCCAAAGCAGTTGAAAAATCACTTGTTGAAGCAGGTTGTGAAAACACCGAGATTTGCGATACCAAGGGATATCCTGTGGTTTATGGGGAAAAAATAATCGACTCAAGCCTTCCCACGGTTTTGGTCTATGGCCATTACGATGTACAACCCCCCGACCCTATAGAGCTTTGGGAGTCGCCTCCATTTGAACCCGTCATCAAAAAAACTGAATTACATCCTGATGGCGCCATTTTTGCCCGAGGGGCCTGTGATGACAAAGGACAGATGTTCATGCATGTAAAAGCAGTGGAGTTCATGATAAAAAACAACACGCTACCATGTAATGTAAAATTTATGATTGAAGGTGAAGAAGAAGTAGGCAGTGATAGTTTAGCCGATTTTCTTGAAGATCACAAAGAAAAACTGTCCAACGACATTATTTTAATTTCCGATACAGGTATGATGGCCAACGATGTACCATCCATAACCACTGGGCTAAGGGGATTAAGTTACGTAGAAGTAGAAGTGACCGGACCAAACCGTGACCTTCATTCTGGAATCTATGGAGGTGCAGTACCCAATCCCATAAATGTCCTAAATAAAATGATTGCATCCCTACATGATGAGAACAACCATATCACCATTCCAGGGTTTTATGATAAAGTTGAAGAAGTATCAGCTGAGGAACGAGCCGAAATGGCCAAAGCTCCCTTTAGCCTAGATGCTTATAAAAAGGCATTGGACATTGCAGATGTACAAGGCGAAGAAGGGTATTCTACTTCAGAAAGATATTCCATTCGCCCTACTTTGGATGTCAATGGCATTTGGGGAGGATATACCGGCGAGGGAGCAAAAACGGTCATTGCCAGCAAGGCCTATGCAAAAATATCCATGCGTTTGGTGCCTGATCAAGATCCGGAGGAAATCACTGAATTGTTTACAAAACATTTTGAATCCATAGCGCCAAAAAGTGTGAAGGTCAAAGTAACCCCACACCATGGAGGGCTTCCGTATGTGACCAAAACAGATAGTATTGGCTATAAGGCCGCTGCCAAAGCTTATGAAACCACTTTTGGAAAGACCCCGATACCAGAGCGTACCGGAGGAAGTATCCCGATTGTTGCACTTTTTGAACAGGTTTTGCAGAGTAAAACCATTTTAATGGGCTTTGGGTTAGACAGCGATGCCATCCACTCCCCCAACGAGCATTTTGGGGTTTGGAACTACTTAAAAGGCATTGAGACCATTCCATATTTTTATAAATACTTTACTGAATTATTAAAATAAGAGTGTTGCCCCACCAATCCAAATATTAAAATTGGTGGGGCCGCGCTATCCGCTGCTAGTTTTGGCTCAAAGCTCACGCTCGCCAAAAGCTAACCGCTAGTATCGCTAACACATGAGCAACCAATACAATAACCACCTTGTTTATCTGCTTCTAGCAACGCTTTTTATCAGCACATCTGGTGCTTTGGGAAAGTTTATAGACTTGCCCGTTCCGGTGACAAATTGGTGGCGTTCATTGTTGGCCTTACTTGTATTATATGCTTTTTGCAGGTATAAAAAGATTCCCTATCAATTAAAATCGAAAAAGAACATCATTCCTTTTGTGCTAAGTGCCTTGTTCATGGCCGGACATTGGATAACCTATTTCTATGCTTTAAAATTCTCCAATGTAGCCATGGGAATGCTTTCGTTGTTCACCTATCCTATCATAACCGCATTCCTAGAGCCTTTGTTTATTAAAACAAAGTTTGACCCCATGTACATTGTACTGGGAGCTTTGGCTCTTTTGGGCATTTATATTCTCGCTCCTGAATTTGATATGGAAAGCACTATGTTCCAGGGTATCTTTTTCGGGTTGGTATCTGCATTGTTCTATGCCTTAAGAAACATTATTTCAAAAAAGTTGATTTCCGAGCATCACTACAATGCAACCACCATTATGCTTTATCAAATTGGTATTGTGACCATTATACTGACTCCTACTTTATTGTTTATGGACACTTCAAACATTACAACACAGTATCCCTATATTATTCTTTTGGCCATTATTACCACAGCTGTGGGCCATACCCTGTTGGTAAACAGCTTAAAACATTTTACCGTGAGCACGGCTAGTATCATTAGTAGTGTACAACCTGTTTTGGGCATTGTTATCGCCTTTATTTTCTTAAGGGAAATTCCAAGTTGGAACACGTTTTGGGGCGGAATGATTATTCTATCAACGGTAATTATTGAAAGTATTCGAAATCAAAATAAAACCAAAACTAATCAAGATTAGAAGTACCGATAACCCTACTCTCCAATATTCAGACAAACCTGAAACCTCCAATTTAAGAGCAGTCGCCCCTATAACAGCTGTTTAACTGGACATTTCCCCAACGAAACAGTTGAGATTCCACACTCAACATTTGGTCATATCAGTATAACGTATAGATCATGATTAGGTTTAAATATTCTCTACACTTGTAGAATTTAAATTTTTACTCTATGTTTGTAGAGTTAATTCTAATCTTATAGAGCATGTCTTTATCAAAATCCGAAGAAGAACTTATGAATATCATCTGGAAGCAGCGGAAGGCTTTCATGAAAGATCTCCTTGATGCATATCCAGAACCCAAGCCTGCCACCACAACGGTAGCGACCCTTTTGAAAAGGATGATAGATAAAGGCTACGTGGCCTATAAAAGTTTCGGTAGATCTAGGGAATATTACCCCTTGGTTAAAAAACAAGATTATTTCTCCAAACATGTAAAAGGTTTGATCAAAAATTTCTTTGAAGACAGCCCAAGTCAATTTGCCTCTTTTTTTACCAAGGAAACCAATCTGAGCAAAGAGGAACTTGAGTCTTTACGGACACTTATTGATGATCAAATAAAAAGAAAGTAACCATGGTAGAGTATACTTTAAAATCCGCTGCCTGCCTAGCCATCCTACTCCTTTTTTACAGGATTCTTTTAGAAAAAGAGAGCATGCATACGTTCAAACGATTCTATTTGATCGGTTCTCTTATCGCATCACTAATAATTCCATTATTGGTTTTTGTAGAATACGTAACCGTACCTCTCCAGCAGGAAGTAAATGCCATAAATACATTTAGAGCCGGAGAAATTGTAGAAGTTCAGAATGTGTCCGTTTCGCCCTTGGATCTCAGCTTTTTTGTATGGTCAATCTATTATATTGGAGCGGCTTTCTTTGGATTTATGTTCTTTAAAAACCTTGCCCAAATTGTAAAACGCATTCGTACCAATCCAAAGGAAAGACATAGACATCACACTAAAGTGTTATTGCAGGAAAAAATGCCTCCCCATACCTTTTTTAAGTTTATTTTCCTGAACAAGCTCAAATTTGAAAACAATGAAATACCCAATGAAGTGTTGGTTCATGAAGAGGCACATGTAACTCAAAAACACAGTTGGGATGTAATTTTTATCGAGTTGCTGCAGGTCGTGTTTTGGTTTAATCCGCTAGTACCTCTCTTCAAAAAAGCGATTAAATTAAACCATGAGTTTTTGGCAGATCAAGAAGTATTGGCCAATGATATCGACGCCGTTACCTATCAAAATACCTTATTGTCATTTTCGAGTGTACAAAGAAAATTTCAGCCGACATTGCCCAACGCCATCAATTATTCATCAATCAAAAAACGTTTAACCATCATGAAAACAAAAACGTCAAAAAAATCAATGTTAATCCGGTGCTTGTTATTGCTTCCGCTTTGTTCCTTGTTGCTCTATGGGTTTAGTGATAAAAAAACAATATCCAGGGCATCAAACCCCATTACAGCTATTTCCAAAAATCATCCCATTAAAATCAAGATTAATGCTAAACAAGAGATTTTTGTTAACGGAAAAATTGTCCAACTTGAAAATCTTTCTCCCGAACTCAACAGTATATTAAAATCCAATCATTCAAATAACCTCTCTTCAAAAGTTCATTTGGAGGCCGAAGGTCATCTTAATATTGAGCTTCTAACGGCAATCAAAAAACAGCTTATAAAATCTGAAGTTGAATTAACCATTATTACCGCAGATAGTATAATAATCAACAAGAACGATTTAGATGCAACCTTCAAGGGAACTCAATTCGTAGCAAACGACACATTACATATCAAATCAAATGATGGCAATGACATCATGGGAATCAGTACTCCAAAACTTCAAAAGAGTGCTACCAGAGAACAAATGGCAGAATACAACCAACTGGCTAAGCGCTATAACGAAATGCCAAAAAACAACATGCGAGTACATCTAAAAGATGTGAACCTCCTTACCTATATTTATAATCTAATGTCGGAGAAGCAACGAAAAGATGCGGAGCCTTTTCCTAACTTTCCTGAGCAACCCCAACAAAGTGCCTCCAGAGAGCAAATGGCAGAATATAACAAGTTGGCCAAACACTATAACGATATGCCCAAAAACAACATGAGGGTATACCTAAAAGACGCGAACCGCCTTACCTATATTTATAATCTAATGTCGGAGAAGCAACGAAAAGATGCGGAACCTTTTCCTAATTTCCCTGAACCACCAACGCCTCCAAAAGTTTTACGTAACCAAGAAGTTAAAGAAGTTCCCCCACCGCCTGTTCCTCCTTCAAGTGATGAGATTATTGAAGTTCCAGCCCCTCCAACCCCTCAGGAGCATGTTATAAAAATGGCAAAAAAGGGAGCTGTATTTTATTATGAGGGAAAGCAAATCAGCTCTGAAAAGGCCATAAATATGATCAAGGCCAACAAGAGTTTAAATATTGATTCACGAGCGGATACCAAAAATGGCAAACCTGTGGTAAAAATCTCCAAAGACCCCATTATTATTAATCGGTAATATTTCTAGACCAAATAAAAAAGCCCTGAAATCAGGGCTTTTTTTATAATTATTACTTAAGGTAAATAAGAATGTCCTTTTCTTGTTTTCCAAAGAAAATACTTCTCAAAAAGCACCTTGGAAAAATCGTAAAACACATTGGGAATCATGATCGCAAAGTTTCTGGGCTTAAATAAATGGTCGCTGATGATAATGACTTCTTTTTTACCGGCATCCATAACACAGATTCCAGGAATTTTCCCCCAAGCTTTCTTTTTTAGCTTGGTCTTTCCATTGGTAATTCTAACAATGTTCTCGGCCACTATTTTTCCGGTCTCATCTGAAGGATATCCGGTTTTAGGGCCTGAAAAAGGAACTTTCCCCGGTTTAAAAGGTAATTTCACATCAACAGCTATTCCAGCAGCCCAAACATTTGGGAAATTGGGGTGTCTGTAATCCTCGCCTACGGGCAAATACCCTGAAGCGTTGGCATTGAGTTCAGGAGAATTGGTCACAAAATCAACACCCAAGAAAGGGGGCATCAACATGGTGAACTTACTCGGCAACACCTCTTCAGATGTCAACGTTACTGAATCCTTGGTCACTTCTTTTACCCCAACTTCAGTACGATAATGAATGTTGAACATTTTCATAAAGGATTTGAGCATGGTTTCACCACCTGTCATCCCATCAATACCAAAATGACCTAAAAAAGTTTCAGGCGTGATCCAATACAAATCCACTTTCTTTCTAATCTTTTGTTCTCTGAGCCATTTTTCAATGTTAAACAAAAACTCATAGGCGGCTCCCATACATCCGGCATTTTGGGTTGCACCAATAACTACGGGACCAGGGTTCTTCTTAAAATCCTCCAAGGCCTTTCTCGTTTTCATGGCTCCCTGTGGTGTACCAATATAATAGGCATGTTCAGCTACTCCAGGAGCAACATCATACTTCACTTTTGGTCCTGTTGCTATTACCAGATGGTCATACCTGTACTCACCTTTATTAGTCAATACCACTTGGGCGTTCGGGTCAACTTTTAAGGCTTCCGCCTGCACAAAATCCACTCCTTTCTTTTTAAGGATATCATCTTTCCGGAAGGAAATATCCTTGATTTCCCTACGTCCAAAAGGAACCCAAATCAGGGACGGAATAAATAGGAACAACGGGGATTTATCTATAACTATGACCTTATGTTCCTTTTTTCCTTTTCTCTTAATTTCCAAAGCGGCGGTCATTCCAGCAAAATTTCCACCTATAACTACTGTTGTTCTCATGGCTTCTGTTTTTGTATATTAAAAATAGATTGTTTTTAATCCCTACACAGTTACATAAGTTACATAGTATCAAAAATTTAACCTCCTTTTAAACCAATACTACAATACAGTTATGGATAAAAAACAGCTTCCCATTTACTTTCGATATGGTTTAAAAAGTGTTGTGAAATGGTTTTCTGGGTGATTTATGTAACAAATTGTTCAAAATTGCGTTCTAATAGTCAATCAAGAACCAAACGAACACTATCATGTTACAACGCTTTTTCATCTTCTGTTCAGGAGCGGACACCCAAATTTTAGACACTTGTTCCAACGGCGAACGCAACAAATATGCTGGCATTGGTGCTACCGTATTTTTTACCGCTGTAATGGCATTTATTGCCAGCGGGTATGCACTTTACACCGTTTTTGACAATATTTACACCTCCATTTTCTTTGGTTTGATTTGGGGCTTGTTGATTTTTAATCTGGATCGTTATATTGTTTCCACTATTAAAAAACGAGACAATTTTAAAAGTGAATTGCTCCAGGCCACTCCACGAATTATTTTGGCCATGATTATTGCCGTAGTGATTTCCAAGCCACTTGAAATGAAGATTTTTGAAAAGGAAATCAATCAGGTATTGTTGGAAGAAAAAAATGCCATGACCTTGGCCAACAAAGAGCAGCTTGCACTACAGTACACACCTAAAATTCAAAGCCTGAGTCAAGACATAGCCAATTTAAAAATTGAGATTACCCAAAAAGAAGCGGAGACCAATGCCCTTTATGACACCTATATTTCGGAAGCGGAAGGAACAGCGGGCACAGGTTTGTTAGGTAAAGGTCCTGTTTATAAAGAAAAACGCGAAAAACATGATGCCTATCTAGCCGAATTACAGCAATTGAAAGAAACCAATACTGCTAAAATTTCGGCTATTGAAGGGCAAATTGCTGCGCTAAACACAGAATACGAAAAAGTAGTGACGGGTTCACAACCGATTATTGACGGTTTTGATGGGCTTATGGCACGAATCAATGCTTTGGGCAAACTTCCATGGTTCCCATCATTTTTCATCTTCCTCTTGTTCTTAGCCATTGAAACCGCTCCGATTATTGCCAAACTTTTGGCCCCAAAAGGAGAGTACGACTATAAATTTGAAGAACAGGAAAGCGTTGTAGCCACCTGGGTAAATCAGAAAGTGGCGCAACGCAAATTGCTCTTTTCAACAGATGGTGACCTCAACCAAAAAATTTATGAGGATATTAAAAACGAGGAGGAGCTATACCGTTACAAAAAGGAAAAAGCGGAGGAGTTGCTTAAACTACAAGCAAATGCTTTTCACAATACCCAGATAAAAGGGCTTTAAATATTAATCTTGGAATATGCTTTTAGGGCCACGGCAAGACTTTCTCTCCAATGTGGAATTTGAATGCCGAAAGTATTTTTGATCTTTGATTTGTCCAAAACGCTAAATTTAGGTCGCTCTGCAGGTGTAGGGTACTCCTCAGAACGAATAGGTTTTAGATTAATATCTATTTTATTTTGTTCAAATATTTCTTTGGCGAGATCGTACCAACTACCAACTCCTTCATTACTGTAGTTATAAACTCCGTAATCAATGCTGTGCGCCTTAATGATATGCAATATCACATTGGCCAGATCCAAGGCATAAGTCGGGGTTCCTACCTGATCATACACCACGGAAAGTTCTTCCCTCTCAGCTCCTAGCTTGAGCATGGTCTTCATAAAGTTGTGGCCATACTCAGAATACAACCAAGAAGTCCTAATAATGAAATGCTCTTCCAGATTATTGATAATTGCTCGTTCACCTTTGTATTTGGTGTCACCATAAAACCCGATAGGTCTGGCAATATCCTCTTCCAAATATGGTGTATTCAAGAAGCCGTCAAAAACAAAATCCGTTGAAATATGAATCAATACGGTACTGCTCTCATTGCAGTTCATGGCCAAGTTTCGAGCTCCGCTTACGTTTACCCTGTAGGCCAGATCGTTCTCTGCTTCAGCTTTGTCTACATTGGTGAAGGCCGCACAGTTTATACAATAGGCATAATCCGAAGAAACGAGTTCTTCATGGACCGCATCAAAGTCAGTAATATCCAATTCTGCAGAAGATTTGAACACAAATTCCAAATCTTTTGCCTGCCCTTGGACGGCAATGGATTTAAATGTTTTTCCCAATTGCCCCGATGCACCAGTCACCAATATCTTCATATCATTCTTGTTATTTTAAATATTTTGTGAACAATCACTGTCCAAATTCAATTTGCTTAAATCCATTTAGCCGCAAACAAAACCCTTCAATGCCTTGGGTAAATCAAGTCAAAAAAGCAGTGCGATTTCAAAGAAACATTCTCTTTTATCTGCAAAAATTTTGGAAATATTCTTCCCATTCTAGCTCTGCAATCCCCTTGACCTAAGTCAAAACCTCTAACAACCGTTTGCTATAGCCGCTCTTCAAAAAGGGTTCGGTGAGCTTTTTAAATTGATTTTTGGTAATGAATCCCATTTTAAAGGCCGAAGATTCAATAGCCCCTATTTTAAGGCCTTGTCGCTCTTCAATAACCTGAACAAACTGCGAAGCCTGCATCAACGATTGAAAAGTTCCAGTGTCCAACCAGGCAGTTCCCCTATCCATAATGCTCACTTTGAGCTTACCCCTTCGTAAATATTCCTGATTGATATCGGTTATCTCCAATTCTCCTCTTGCACTTGGTTGAATGTTCTTTGCAATCTCCACTACATCATTGTCATAAAAATAAATACCGGGAACCGCATAATTGGATTTTGGTTCTTGGGGTTTTTCCTCAATGGAAATCACTTTTCCATCTTCATTAAACTCAACAACACCATAACGCTCAGGGTCATTTACGTGATACGCATATATAATGCCCCCATCTGGGTCGTTGTTGGATTGCAGCAACTCTTCCAATCCAGTTCCATAAAAAATGTTGTCCCCTAGAATCAGCGCCACCTTGTCATTTCCTATAAACTTTTCACCTATGATAAAGGCTTCTGCCAAACCATTGGGTTCATCCTGAACAGCATATTCAAACCTACAACCGTATTTTCCTCCATCACCCAACAAAAGTTTAAACATGGGCAAATCGTGCGGGGTTGAAATAATGAGTATTTCCCAGATTCCGGATTCAATCAAAGTTGAAAGTGGGTAATAAATCATGGGTTTATCATAAATCGGCATCAGTTGCTTGCTTACCGCCAATGTAATGGGGTGCAACCTTGTTCCTGATCCTCCAGCTAATATTATTCCTTTCATCTGTCTAATTTTAAGCTAAACTCTTGGTCTTGTTGTTATGAATGAACTTGTTCAGATACCAATCAATGGTCTTGTCAATACCACTTTCAAAATTCTCATCGGCTTCCCATCCTAGTTCATTCTCAATTTTTGAAGCGTCAATGGCATATCTAAAATCGTGCCCTGCCCTATCCTTTACATAGGTGATCAGGGCTTTATAAGAACCCTCTGATCTTGGATGTTTTTGGTCCAAGATTTCACAAACCGTTTGGGCTATGTACAGATTATTTCTTTCGTTTCTTCCTCCAATGTTATAGGTCTCACCAGAAACTCCTTTGTCATAGGCTAGCGCAATGCCCTTACAATGATCTAAAACATACAACCAGTCCCTTACATTGGAACCATCTCCGTAAATGGGAATAGGTTCACCGGCAAGTGCTTTTCCAATTATGGTCGGAATCAATTTCTCATCGTGTTGTTTTGGCCCATAATTGTTGGAACAGTTGGTAGTTACCACATTCATATCGTAGGTATGATGATAGCTTCTCACGATAAAATCAGAAGATGCCTTTGATGCGCTATAAGGACTGTTGGGTGCATAAGGTGTGGTTTCTATGAACAACCCTTCTTTTCCCAAAGTACCATATACCTCATCAGTAGATACATGATGAAATCTTGAATTTTTGTAGGCTTCTTTATAAACTCCTGGACTGACCATCCAATACTTTTTAGCAACATCTATCAAATTAAATGTGCCTAAAATATTGGTCTGCATAAATGCATCCGGATTGGTTATGGAATTGTCTACATGTGATTCTGCGGCGAAATGCATAACACCTTGGATATCATATTTTTCAAAAATCTTCTCAATAAGTTTTCTATCACAGATATCTCCTTTAATAAAAGTGTATCTATCATGATTTTCCACTTCTCGTAAGTTGTTCAAATCACCTGCATAGGTAAGTGCATCAATATTGACCAGATGAACATCAGGATTTACCTCCAAAAAATAGGGAACAAAATTGGATCCAATGAATCCTGCTCCTCCCGTGACTAAAACATTTGTCATTCAGATTATATTTTTGTACTGCTATATTTGTAAATATAATCCTACTTTTTATTGTCGTTCAATTATTGTTGTGAATGGTTGGATTTTGTTGGTGGAACACTTTAATATTAGGTTTTAAGGCTAAATAAACTATTCATATGGCCTTTATATTTCCATTCTGACAGTTAATCCTGAAATACTTAAAATCTTTTTCCTACTTTAGTAATGGACTCTTTAATACCCTAAATGGAAAACCAAGTTACGGAAAAACCCTATGTCCTAGCTGTGGATGATGAACAGCTAAATCTTGAACTTTTACGATTTATTTTAGAACGAAATGAGTATCACTATGTGGGTACCAGTGATGATGATTATTTTTTTGAACTTCTAAAGGAAAGAAAACCAGATCTTATCCTTTTGGATGTAATCATGCCACGTATTGAAGGTTTTGAGTTGTGTGAAAAAATCAAGGGATTCAAAGAGTACAAAGATATTCCCATCATATTTCTTACCGGAAAGGTCAATGTAAAGGACAAAGTAAGGGGTTTTGAAGTTGGAGGGGTTGACTATGTGACCAAACCTTTTAATGAACAAGAGCTCATTGCCCGAATCCAGACCCATGTAGAACTAAAACGGGCCAAAAACCAAATTGAAGAGCAGGCCCAAAACCTGAAACAATCCAATAATCTAAAAGATCGGATGTTCTCCATTATTGGTCACGACCTTCGTTCACCTTTGAGTGCCGCCAAGTTAAAGATGGACTTCATCATGCGGGGCATTATTGACCCCAAGGATGATAAATTCCTGGATGAAACGGTATATGACCTATTAAAGACCATGGACGAAGCCCTCAACTTGCTTCAAAACCTATTGGGGTGGGCCAAATCTGAAAGTGATCAAATTCAAATGATTCCCGAGAAATTGAATCTTAACGATTTGGTAGAGCAGACCTTCCGACTTTTAAAATTGGGCAGTGATCATAAAAAAATTGAAATGCAGAACAATGTTCCGGAAGAGTTTTTTGCCTTTGCAGATAACAATATGATTAAAACTGTACTTCGGAACATTATGTCCAACGCCATAAAGTTTACTCCAGTCGAAGGAGTGATTAAAGTCAACGGAAAGCTAAAAAAGGATACTCTTGTTATTGAAATTGAAGATAATGGCAATGGAATTCCTAAGGAGGACATTAAAAAAATCCTAAACCCCAATGAGCATTTTAGTAAACTGGGCACTGAAAAAGAGCCAGGCACCGGCTTAGGGCTGATTCTTTGTCAAAATTTCGTCACAAAAAATGGTGGCGAGCTAAAGATCAGAAGCAAAGTTGGAGAGGGAAGTACCTTTTATTTCGATCTTCCTGTTTATTCAGATCAGGATTAAGCAACGGCCTCTGTCCCCACTCCCCTTTTGGCCCGTTCCCATTTTACGGACTGATTTCCTTTGATATATCGGGCAAAACCTAGGTAGACGGATAAGTTCATGATGAAAAAGTAGTAGGGAATAAAGAGTATTTTTAGTCGAATCTGTCTGTTCTCCAAAAACCATCCCAGCAAGGCAGCAGCATAAAACAACACCTGGCCCCAAAATAGAATGCTGAACAATCCAAAAGAGAACAGGCCTTCATTTTGCGCAAGCACATAATTCAATGGAATAATCAGCAACAATAACAACGGGGTCAATGTCCATCGCAATACCCTGTGCGAAACATATTGGAATGACAATGTTCCGTATTTAAAGAAATTCAACAAAGCTCTCAATCGAACTACTGATTGAATTCCTCCTGCTGAAATCCTAACCTTTCGCTTGAGTTCTTCTTTTACGTTTGCCGAAGCGGTTTCAATGGCGTAGGCTTCAGGGTTATATTGGATGGTATAACCGGACATTGCCACTCGTAATGAAATGATAAAATCATCCAATAGTGTATCTTTTTCAACTTCTTGCCATAACTCAGTTCTGATGGCAAAGAGTTCTCCGGCAGCTCCCACAACAGAATACAACTCGGCATCCCATTTTTTAAGCTGCGATTCATATTTCCAGTACATGCCTTCGCCGGCGCCAGCAGCACTATCCGCTTCTTTGGAATAGATTCGTTTTTCCCCGGAAACACATCCTACTTTTGGATTTCGGAACAAACGCACTATCTCTTTGATGGATTTTTTTCCCAAATCGGTATTGGCATCAGAAAAAATAACAATAGGAGTTTGAACAAATTCAACGCCACGATTCATAGCGGCAATCTTCCCTGCTCTTTCATCTTTGTGATAGACCTTTACCCCATCATATTTTTTTAACAACTCAGGAGTTCCATCATCTGAACCATCCGTCACCCAAATCTGGGTTACTTTTTCTTGCGGATAATCCAAACTTTGGGAGTTTTTTACTTTTTGATCTAAAAAATCCTTCTCGTTGAAAGCTGTAACAAATAGTGTCACTTCCGGCTCATAATCTTCATTGCCTTGGAATGGCTTTGCCAATCCCAACATCCTTCTCAATTTAATGATCAGGAACAATAGTATTCCATATCCCAAATAGGAGTAAAAAATGATGAACAACGAAATCCAAAAAACTACTTTTAAAACTTCCATTATATTTTTCTTTTAATGTGGGCTTGCTCCTACCCTATTATTACTCCCCAATCTCAAGGGTTTAAATTCCTTTTTCATTTTGTCTTGATACAAAACGAACCAAAAAATCAAGATGATTTCGAGGAAATTTTTGTGTCGTTGCCACAAAACCGTTGATAGATTCTTCGTTTCATGCTCTTTTTCGCTAAAGCGAAACGCACTTCCACTTAATCTCCAACTATTTATGCGAAATCTTCAAATTCACCATGGTGCATTTCATCAAACAGCCACCATTTTCTTGGGAACACGTTCCCATTCCCCAGTGCTGTGATTAAATGTTTTCATTACCCTAGCTGGATTACCGACCGCCACCGAATAATCAGGTATATCCTTGGTCACCACACTGCCACCGGCAATAATGCAGTGTTTCCCTATGGTTACTCCTGCCAAAATGGTGCTATTGGCGCCAATCCAGGTTTCTTCTTTTACTACAATTTCAGCGGTGGAAACTCCCTGTGCATGAATGGGCTGTGAAATATCTTCGTAATTGTGATTGAGTCCAGAAAGCACAACATTTTGAGCCAAACGCACATCATCTTTTAAAGTCACAGGTCCAATCAAGGTATTTCCAAGGCCTACTCTGGCCCTTGACCCAATTTTTACTGCTCCCACCCCATTGTTTACCGTGGAAAAATCTTCAATGGTAGAATTATCGCCCAATTCAAAGGTGTTCCATGGCAAAACATCCATTCGGGTTCTTCTACAAATTGTTGCTCCCCTTCCTTTTTTGTGGTAAAAGGGATTTACAAACCATTTGACCCATAAACGCGGCCTTGCCTGATTCTTGGGCACCAACAACCAATGCACAAATTTTTTAATGGCAACGTTGTTCTTGATTTTATCTTTTAATCCCATAATCTTTTGCTTTATGCTGATTTTTTAATGGCATCGTAAATGGCAAGCACATTGTTTTCCCAGGTATGGCTTTTTGCAAATGCAATCCGCTTTTGCTGCAACTCTGGTGAATCTTCTGTCAAGGCTTTTTCAGCCAATTGGATATATTCCTCTTTGTTGGTCCCTAGATAGACATGGTCCTTGAACATTTCCATAGCCTTGGTCTGGGTTGCCAACGTGGGTTTCCCCATGGCTAGGTACTCGTCAATTTTACGTGGGTAATTCCCAATGGTCCAATCGTTCACCACCTGTGGGTTCATGGCCACATCAAACCCTTTTACATATGCTGGAAGCTGAGAGGCATCTTTGCTTCCCAAAAAGAAGACATTATCCATTTGATGAAGATCTGATCGTCCAAAATCGTCATCCTCCGGGCCAACCAAAACTATGCTCCAATCTTTCTTCATATTCGCCATGTATTCCAAGAGCGCAATATCCAATCGCATACTGGTCAAATAGCCAACATAGCCAATTATTGGTCTTGGAATCGAATCAAACTCCTTTGGAATCTGAATGCTTCCATTTTCATCATTAAAAAGGGAAACATCGCACCCCTGACCAACCATAAAACTATTGGTGTTGTACTTTAACCCATACTCGGCATACAGAGTAGAGTTGTTCACCACTACATCTGCTTGCTGAATAACTTGAGGTTCAATCCTGCTTCCATGTTTTCCCCAGTAGGGCACCTTGATCAGGTAATCCCTCATGTAATAGGTATAGCTTTTGGGCTCTAAAAATTCCTTTAAATGCAATCCCAGAAACATGGAACTGTCATTAAAGATCAATATATCCTTAAACCCTAAATGGTCAATCGCATCTTGAATATCGTTTGAAAAAATTCTTGAATTTCTTCTATTCAATATTTTGAAAATAGGATGAAAGGGAATCCAATTGATGGATTCTATCATGGATTCTGGATAAAGATTCCATAGATTTTCTTCTAGCTTGACCAATCCATTTTCCTCTCCATTTTTTATCCTGATGCGTTTTTGGACTTTTTCGGTATTTTTTTCCCTTTTTAGGGTGGCCCTGTCCAATGGTGGGTTCACATAAAGCACCCTGTTGTGCTTGGCAAACTCAGAGGCAATGTTTTTACAATTACTGCCAATTTCTATATCCCAGGCCTGTATGCCCACAACAACAATGTCTTGACCTTTTATCATATCAATTGCTTTTTAGTTCACTATGGACATCTTCATATAGTTCGAGTACATTTTTTGCCATGGCTTCCCATGAAAAGTCCTTTGCTCGCTGGATTCCCTTTTCAGAAAGTACTTTGGCCAGCATTTTATCCTCAATAAGGTTTCTCATAGCCTCAGTAATCTGAATAGGTTTTGAGGGATCCACCATAAGTGCTGTTCCCTCTCCTGCCACCTCTGGCATGGACGATGTGTTTGACGTAATCACTGGAACACCGCAGGCCATTCCTTCCAGAATAGGAATACCAAAGCTTTCGCGCAATGATGGATACAGAAATATGGTGCACTGGCTTATAATAGCTGGCAAATCTGTATTGGGCACATAGCCTGTTAAATGAATCAACTCCCTAATCTCTCGACCTCCGGTAGTATCCAATAACTTCAACAATTCTCCTTCATCATAATCAAGCATTACAAGCTTATACTTTTTGGGGTAAATTTTATTGAAATCGGCAAACGCCTTCAATACACCTTTGGTGTTTTTCTTGGGATCTGTGTTTCCTAAAAAGAAAAAGAAGTCGTTTGGCAGATTGTATTGTTCTTTAATTGTCTTTAATTGTGCTGCATCGGTCACCTTTTTAAAGTGAGATCCCACACCATTGTAAATGGCTGTCAACCGATTATCTTTAAATCCAAAATGATTGTTTATCCGCTCCTTTTCATAATTGGATACGGTAATCACCTTTTTACTTTTTCTAATGACCGGAGGCACAAAGTACCTTCGGTACATATTCCCTAATTTTTGGTACCAGGTGCCTTCTTTCTTGAGGAGGCTGATGCTTTCCAGATAAATAATATCGTGTAAAGTGGTAATGATAGGAACTTTGGAAAATAGAGGACCTGTATTGCTAGTACAGTGCAGCACATCACAACCTTCTTTATAGGCCGCTCTTGGTAATGCTATTTGTTCCCATCCTGGATATCCAAATCTGGAATTCAGCTCAACAATCTTGAAGTTGGGTGCACTTGGGATACAGGTGTCATCAAAATCTGGTTTTACAAAAACAACATATTCGTTTTTTTGGTCAATCTTCTGGAGATTTTTAATCAACTCCAGCGCCACCATATCCATACCGTGCTTCTTTTTTCTGAAAAGACGTTGTCCTTCTATTCCAATTTTCATTGCTTTTTATTGACTGTTAATGGTCCCGTGTTGGGTATGAATGAATTTTTTGTTGGCTCCCCTTAATTTGAAAAGTGATAATAACATCAACATGAATGCTTTGGGGAGGGTAAGAACTGCATTAAAGGTGGCTTTGCTGTAAAATTGCTTTGGAACGGCAAAGACAAAGGCTAAAATGACCAAACCAAAGCTGACATACCAGTAGATTCCAGGAATTACCATAAAGTTTGACGGCCAAATCAAATTCAGCATAAAATATGCAAATGTGATAACCGAAACCAATCCCAATAAAAGCACCCTTGGTGGAGAAACCATTTGATAGACCTTGTCGAAGAAATCAACATTACCTTTGGTAAGCAATTCTTTCAGTCCTGGCATAAAATATCTCCCAAAATAGACAAACTGAGCCGAAAGCCATCGCTTACGTTGATTGGCGAACACTTCTGATTTTTGAACCTTCTCGTCCAAAACCAAGGCATTGTCAAGATATTCGATTTTCGTCCTGTTTTTCAGGAGCTTTAATTCCAATTCCTTATCAAAACCACCCACAGCGTTCACATTCGCCATAGTGGTCTTAAAAAAGTAATAATCAAAAGCCATCCCCGATCCGATCAACGCTGATGAAAGTCCAACAACCCGATGCCCCTTTCTAAAAATGTGGTTGTTGATTTCTTCGCTGATCGCATCAAGAATGGCAAAAGAAGTATTGGTGTTTTTTGCAATGCGATGTCCTTGCACCACTTTATAGCCTTGATTAAAGGCTTTGTTGATTTTTTCAATGAAGTTTTCCTCCATAATATTGTCCGCATCCAAGATCAAAGCCACATCATAATCATCGCCAATGATTTTCATTGCTTGGTTGAGTGCTTTGGATTTGGTGCTTTTTTCAAAGGAAACCTCTATTACCCTTAAGGGTAAGTTTTGAAGTTTGTCCAAGGTGGATTGCTGAAACGAATCCGCGATTATGACTACTTCATACAGATTTTGTGGATAGGTTTGCTTTAAGGCTTGTTGGGCCACATTCACAATTACACTATCCTCTTTATAACCAGGAATGAGCACAGCAAACTTCCGTTGTTTTTGGAGTATTTCTTTCCTTTTTTTTACCGAAAAAAGTCCAGCAAAGGAAAAAACGAACACATAAATGGATGCAAATCCGAAGTATCCTATTAAAAGGATTTCCAAACTATTGACCAAAATTTTTATTACATCCATGTACGTATTCGTATTAGTTATCAATTACCCTTCAATCAATTCTTTTATGGATTTTTCCTTGAGCAGATTATCAAAATATTCAATGGTTTTTCCAAGGCCAGTTCTAAGATCTACAGTCGGCTCCCACCCATTCAACTTTTCCTGCGCCAACGAAATGTCGGGCTTGCGTTGCATGGGATCATCTGCCGGTAATGGCAAGTGAATGATTCTGGATTTGGACCCTGTTAGATCAATAATATTTTCTGCCAGCTCCAACATGGTGAATTCTCCCGGATTCCCAATGTTGATTGGACCGATGAAGTCATCTTCGGTATCCATCATCTTGATCATTCCGTCTACCAAATCACTTACATATTGGAAGCTTCGTGTTTGGGTACCATCGCCAAAAATGGTGATATCCTTTCCTTGGAGCGCTTGCATAATGAAGTTGGAAACCACCCTTCCGTCATCCGGTTCCATTCGTGGACCATAGGTGTTGAAGATTCGAATAATCTTCACCAAAACATCATTTGAATTGTGATAGTTGACAAACAGCGATTCTGCACAACGTTTTCCTTCATCGTAGCATGATCTTACCCCAATTGGGTTTACATGCCCCCAATAATCCTCTGGCTGAGGATGCAGCTCAGGGTCTCCATATACCTCACTTGTTGATGCTTGAAGAATCTTTGCTTTGATACGCTTGGCCAATCCCAACATGTTTATCGCCCCTAAAACAGATGTTTTTATTGTCTTGATAGGGTTATGCTGATAATGTACTGGCGATGCCGGGCATGCCAAATTATAGATTTCGTCTACCTCCAAGAAATAGGGCAAGGTTACATCGTGCCGGATTATTTCAAAGTATGGGTTGTCCATCAAATGGACAATCTTGCTCTTTCTTCCCGTGAAATAGTTATCCATGCTAACCACCTCATTTCCTTCACTTAAAAGTCTTTCACATAAATGAGAGCCAACAAAACCTGCTCCCCCGGTTACCAATATTCGTTTCATTTTACCCCTATTAAATTTTTATTGTTTCTTTTTCTTTACTGTTCACCGCATTCCTTCCAATGCTGTAATAAGCAAATCCTATTTCGTTCATTTCTTCGGGATCGTACACGTTTCTGCCATCAAAAATGAGTTTCTCGTTCATTAATTTTTCGAGAATTCTAAAATTTGGCATTCTAAACTCAGACCACTCTGTTACCACAATCAAAGCATCGGCTTCTATAATGGCATCGTACTCGTCCTTAGCATATTCGATTTTGTCTCCCAAAATTCGATGGGTTTCTTCCATGGCAACAGGGTCATAGGCTCTAATATTTGCACCAAGTGCTTTTAACTGATCTATAATGACCAACGATGGTGCTTCCCGCATGTCATCGGTTTTGGGTTTAAAAGCCAATCCCCAAAGACCAAACTGTTTACCTTTCAAATTTTCGCCAAAGTGCGCTTTTATCTTTTCTACCAACACTGATTTTTGGCGATAGTTGACTGCTTCAACTGCTTTTAGAACCTCCAAAGAATGTCCATATTCATCTGCGGTTCTTACCAAAGCCTGAACATCTTTGGGAAAACAGCTCCCTCCATATCCCGTTCCCGGATAAATGAACTTATTTCCAATTCTGGAATCTGAACCAATCCCTTTTCTCACCAAATCGACATTGGCGCCAACCAATTCGCATAGGTTTGCGATATCGTTCATAAAGCTGATCTTGGTAGCTAGCATGGAATTAGCAGCATATTTTGTCATTTCCGAAGAAAAAATATCCATAAACAATAGTGGATGCCCATTCATTAAGAAGGGTTTGTAGAGTTTGCGCATCACTTTTTCGGCACGCTTGCTTTCAATCCCCACCACAATACGATCTGGCTTTAGAAAATCTTCAACAGCACTTCCCTCTTTTAAAAACTCGGGGTTTGAAGCCACATCAAAAGGAATACGAGCGTTTCTGTTGGCCAATTCCTCTTCGACAGTAGCTTTAACTTTATAAGAAGTGCCAACGGGTACCGTACTTTTGGTGATGATTACTTTGTAATCTTCCATATGTTGACCTATTTCCCTGGCCACACCCAAGACATATTTTAAATCTGCGCTTCCATCCTCATCCGGAGGTGTTCCTACAGCTATGAAAACAGCATCACTTTCTTTGATTCCTTTTTTGAGGTTGGTGGTGAAGGAGATTCTTCCTTTGTCCATATTTCGCTCTAAAAGCACGTCAAGTCCTGGTTCATAAATAGGAACTTCCCCATTTCGGAGTTTTTCAATTTTTTTCTCATCAATATCCACACAAACGACGTTGATTCCGGTTTCTGCAAAGCAGGTTCCTGTGACCAAGCCCACATAGCCTGTTCCGATAACTGTTATATTCATAATTTGATATTTCTATTAAGGTTGATTTTAAATGCTCTATTACTTGAAATGTTATTTTATATACCAATCTAGATTCTGGGTTCCCCCTGAGTTGGCCCAATTCACAAAATCGGGATATTCCTCACTAATGGATACTGTTTCACGAGGAGGCACAAAACCTTCGTAAATGTTCAGTGCCCACGGAAGGTTCATGCTTGTTTTATAATACCTATCGTTCGAAGGGTTACTAAAATCGTCACCCGTGGCCAGAAACCCAGCCTTACTGGTAGGAGGTAAATCCGGTAGATGTATTTCTTTGGCCCTAACTCCATCTGCAATTAAAAATGCGTTGAATGGGACATCCCCCAGCGAGGTCACAGACATTGGATTGGTGAACGTAACTTCCATATTAATGGTTTCGCCTTCTCTACCAACCACATTCCCAATCACAAAAATTACAGTCTCATCTGAGGCTGTTCCTGTCTCGGTGCCATTAGCATCGACATTGATGTAACCTGCATTTAAGACCTGTCCGGTTATGCTTGAAATGTTTGAGGGTGCTATTGGAAACGTAAAAGCAAATCCATTTTCCAAATGTCCTCCAATGGATTCTATAGTGAATGTGGCCTGCAGTTTTGTTACCATGTTATCGGCATTGGCCATCAGGTTGAAGTTATAGTCCATCGCCAAATCGTTAAAATCGTAGTCCCCAACGTGTGGCCATAAGTCTTCAAAAACCATTTTCCCAGAGGAATTGATGGAAGGAGCAAAATTGTTAAAGGCCAAATTAAAATCGAAAGGGAAATCATCCAGAGTATTGTCAACTCCGTCCACATCGGCATCATTGGCCACATCAAGTGTAGCAAAATCCAATACTTGAACCGCACTTACAGGATTTGAAGTGATATAAAACAGCGAATCATTAAAATCCCCGTCATCCCCATTTCTAGGACCATCCTCTATACCCAAAACTGCAAGATTTCTACTCGAATCATGCAGTAGTACCATTTGGGACTTATTATTATTGTCCGTATTAAAAGTTTCTTCGGAATAATAGGTATGTTGACCTTTGCCCACTTTGTTCCCTTTCCATCCGTTTGAAACCACAAACCACGAAACCACCGTATTTGCTGGAAATCTTCCAATATGGACCTTATCTCCAGGAAAAAGTCCTCCTCCGGCCCCATTCATTGAAGCATTGGGGAAAATAACGGTATGGGAAGTGATATCATCAGGTGATGCGGGAGCATTGCCCACAGGAAATGAATAGAAGCCCAACGTATTTCTCCAGACCGCACTTTCGGCCACAAAAGTGACCCAAACATCGGCCTCCTCTGTAATCACCAAATTGGTTTCTTTGTTGTCCAAATATTCGGGATGGAGATCCTTTACATTTTGATTTTCAGGAAGGGATGCATTGATATCATCCAACAATTCCTGGGTAATCACATCTGGAGTTTCCATTACATCAGGAACCCCATTTGAGTTATGGCTACTCAAAAAATCAAAATCGATATCTCCTGGCGGTTTATTGGTTTTTGCCCTTAGGTCAACACTTTTTATTTTACCGGAAACTGGGTTGCTACGATCATACAAAGTACTGTAATCAAAACTGATACTATTGTTTACAATGGGCAATCGCACCAATGGAGTCAATCCCAAATAATTTGTGGTAATTAAGATAGAATCCGTTTCGGTTCCTAAATCAAATTTCTTTTCAAAGTGTCCATTTGTATCAAATGTTGCTTTTGCAAAGGCAACACTATCTTGTGATCCTTTTTTACTATGTAGTGTAAATACGGCATTTTCCAGAAGTTCAGGAACATCCAAAGTCACGGTAACATTTCTGCTTGTAGAAAAATCAAAACTTGATGGTATATCAAATGCAGAAAGGGGACCTTCCACTTCCGCAGGTGGGTCCAGATCTTTTTCGCTCACACATCCATATGAAATGGACAGGAGCATGGATAAGACGACTATTTTTACATTTCTGAGCATTAAAGTAGGTTTAATAAATACAATTGTAAATATTATCCTACATTTTTAGAAGGAAAAGTATTTGTTGTAAAGTGTTCAATTCGTGTTGTCAACGCCGAGTTAACGGTTTCCATAAAAAAGAATACGTGCTTTTTTTAGGCAAAAGGCCGTCTAAAGGAAAAATAACCCAATACTAACAATAACTCGTTGATTTTGTACTCTTTAAAGATACTCTACATATAAAATCTGCTCCTCTTTGTTTAGGGTAAGAGTAACTTTGTTCCCATAAAAATCAACCACATCCTGCAGATTGACCATTATGAAATCTTTTGAAGCAATGACAAATTCGCCTGGCTGCACCGATGTTTTTATCATAAAGGACTTTTCATAGCAGTTTTTCAAAGCTTTAGACTTAAATGTCCTCTTGTTTGTTTCTGATATGACGTTGAAAGTCTTACCTGTATTCTCGCTGGTCAGTTTCACTGTATTAACACTTACCTGTTCACCAATATTTTTGGTAGTTTGATTTACATAGGTACTTTCAAAACATGTTGAACTACCAGAAGTCACATAACCATCCGAGCTTTTTTCAGGATAGTCATGTATTTGATAGTTACCACAAAGCAGATTGACTATATCTTTTACATTATTTGGCGCAATGTAGAGCTTATCATCTTCCTCATACATCTGTATAAATGCCATAGTGCTAGGGCTTTCCCTTTTTGCGATACTGCTTTGAACTATTGTTGACCCCATATTTGAGTAGACATACACTTTATTATTCTTTTTTAAAACCAAATTTACCACCCCATTACTGGTTTCACTGGTACTCATCATATAGAACATGAATCCACTAAATAAGATGGCCCCTAAAAAAATATAGGTGCCCCATGGTTTTTTCCTTTGTGACATATATATGTGCTTTATTAAAATCTATCCAGTTAAAAATAGAAAATATTACACCTACCCCATCTTTTAATTGATGAAAGCCTATTTTGCATTGACAGAATCGAAAAATGCCTCTGAATTTACTTATCCCATTTCCGCTTTGTGTGTCAAATTCCATGAAATGGCTTTCCAAAATGCCTTGAAGTGTTGGAGTTCTTTTTTAACCAAAAACTGAAGACTGTTTTTGGGAATGGAAACGAAGCATTGAAACAACAGACTGATTCCCAATTGCAATGGCTTAAAGTTTCGTCTAGCGAACAAAATCCGGTTTCGGGAAATGTAATAGGTTTTCAATGGACTAAATTTTCCTGTGGAAATTGATTCTTTATGAAGAATATAGGATTTTGGCTGATAGTAGATTTTATATCCGGCACGCTTGATCATCTCTGCCCAATCATGCTCTTCGTAGTATAAAAAGTATATTTCGGTCATCATTCCAACCTTATCCACTACTTGTTTGGGAACCATCATAGCAGCTCCATGAATGGATTCGGTTTCCCCTGCAATATCAAAACGTCCATCATCCTTTTGGTGGTATCCAATACTACTATTTCTAATGGTCCAGTGACTCATGGGAGTATAGCCCGCATACTGAATCAACTCAGGATTCCAATGAAATTTAATCTTGGGACTTACCATTCCAATGGTTTCATCTTTTTGTAAGGTTTGAACCAAAGGTTCAATAAATCCTTCCGGAACAATAGTATCATTATTAATGAACAACAGATATTCCCCTTCGGATTGTTTTACGCCTAGGTTATTTCCGCCGGCAAATCCAAGATTTTCTTTGCTTTTTATCAAAGTTATCTCGGGAAATTGCTCTTTGATCATATCTGGATCATCATTGGGCGATGCATTATCCACTACAATCACCTCAACATTTGGATAGGTTAATCCCTTTAGGGATTGTAACATCTCAAGGGTTACTTCCGATTCGTTATAATTGATGGTGATAATGGACACCAAAGGAAATTTTTCTGACATAATTTTTTGTTTATGCTGCTAGAGCTAATTCTTCTTGTTCCAATTGTGCTTTTTGCTGTTGGATTTTCTTGTCCAACTTTGGAGATATAAAAATGAAAACCATGCCCACATACATTAAGATTCCAGTGGGAAACTGTCCGAACACCCCATTTCCATAAGAGGCCAGCATAATTCCGGCCATACCACACACCAAAGCGGTTATCTGTCCTTTTAACCAATCGTCCCGGATTTTGAACATACAATTGTATGCCCCTGTGATCAAAACAAAAAATAGAATAAACAAGTGCAACCATAGACCAATGATTCCCATATCGGCCCAAATGGCCACAAACCAACTGTCCGTTGCTGTGTTTGCCAAAAACGTATGTGGCGTAAACCGTTGCCCCCAATTTCCAGTTGATCCTATACCACCTCCGAAAGGTCTAGATGCCAAATACCCTGACAGTTTTCTTTGATTCTCTAAACGTACTTGCAAGGATGCATCGTTAGGGTCGAATGCGGTACGCATCCTTCTGATTTGGTCATTGTTATTGCCAATGGTAGTGTATTTGAAAAAGACAAAAATCGCTATTCCAGCCATCGCACCTAAAACAATACTAGGAATATGTTTTCTTACAATAATGAACATGACCCCGCCCATTGCAGGTACGGCAATTGCACCTCTGGTCCCTGAAATCAACATCCCATAAAGCCCCATGATCGCCACAAAGCCAAAAAATGCCCTAAGTTTAAAGTTGTCTTTCATAAAGAGGGCCAAAATCCCGAATACAACCCCAGTATGTCCTTGTGATGCACCAAACTGTCCCGCATCAGAATAAAAGGAGAAAATCCTAAGCTTTCCAAATAGTACATGGGTAACAGCACCTCCACCATCTAGCCAAGCTTGTTCAAAAGGGTCTACTCCAAGCGTAAGTTGGACGATTCCTTTTAAAGTTCCCAAAAGGCTGATCACACCCCAAATCATAAACAAGGTCATCATATCCTTTTGCCGGTTGAACAAAATGAAGCACAATGGAATAATCAACCACTGGTAGAGCGCTATCCCCCGCATGGCATAGAACCAAGCTTCAATGCTAACCGCTTCTGGGTTTACTGCTTGCATCATGGCATAACCAAACCAAATACTGACCAAGATGGTCAATTGCGAACGTGCATTGTTCCATGGCAATCGTATCCTGAACTCTTTAAAAAAGAGAGCCAAGTACATCATAAACAACAAGCCATCTATCATTAAACCCCAGGTCCCCGGAAGGTATCTTGAAATTCCAGTAACAAAAAAGCTAAAGGCAATAATGGTTATAATTCCGATTCTTGGATTAAGAAATAGATTGATTACGTACAACACCCCCAGAGGAAATGCAATGATTCCTATTCCAGCAATTATTCCCTTTGAAGCAATGAGCAAAGCGGATGCAATTGCCAAAGAAAATAGTGTAATTATCGGCAATGGCTTTTTGAGCAAATCCTGACCATATGTTCGCTCAAACGGATTCATGGTACCAAATAGGTATTAAGGCTCTTGAAAAAAAGTATCCCTTCGGGAAAAATGCGTTTGGATTGAATTTGAATCTCGCGACGCAGATAGTAAAAACCTAAGAAGATCCCAATTATGGTAAAGATCACTGTTCCCACGGCAACCCAAGCCAAGGATTCAAATACGAACACTGCAATAAAATCCACCACAATATTTGCCAAAGTCATGATAATGACCTTGTTCAGATTTAGTCTGGGTTTGTTGATGCTATCTAAAAGTACACCTGTGAATCTGTCTATAGGCAACAAAAGCGTGTAGAGGGTGAAAATTCTAAAAATAAGCGTCAATTGTGGCAATACCTCAATGTATTCGGTCCCACCTAAAATAAGCACCAACTCTTCGGCCAAAATGAAACATACAATTGCAACGGGAACAAACAATAGGGTAATGGCTCCGGAATAGGCGTAAAAAGTTTTGCGAACTCCTTGCATATCACCATCAATGCATTTTTTGGACATTCTTGGATAGGCCGTCATGGTAAAGCTTCGCAATGGGATTCCCAAAAGATCCGTAAGCTTTAGGGGAATGGCATACATGGCAATTCCGGCCGACCCCAAAATTGGGCTCATTCCAATAATAAATGTATCGGCGCTTTTTAACAAGCTAGATCCAATAAGGGTTCCCATTGAGTATTTTCCAAAGTTTATAAGCTCTTTTGTCGTCTTTTTTTCAGCATGTTTTAGATAAAGGCATCCATCCCATTTCTTTGCAACACACCAAATGCTCGATACCACATTCACACCCAGGTGTACCCAGAGAATTTCAAGAATTCCCCAATGCAGCAACCATTGGTTGAAAATTAGAAAAACAACAAACAGCCCGATATTGGACAAACGCACATACATCATCCCTTTAAAATCTTGCTTAGCCTGAAAAAGAGCCATGGCATTGTTCCAACTTAAGTTGGTCAGTGCCAAAATGGGATACCAGGCCAGAAAGAGGAAATATCCGTAGTTGATTTGAAAATCCCCCATTATCACCAAAGCGTACAAACTCCAGCAAAACAAGGTTATGATTCCGAGCAGTTTAAGATTAATCTTGAAACTGGATCCCATCAATTTTTTATAGTCCTCCTGTTTTGCACCGGATAATAGCCGGACCGAAGAAGTCTGCGTCAACCCAAATCGTAAAAGATCCACAAAAGTGGCCAAGGTGACATATAAGACCCAATCACCAAATAATTCTTTGCTCAATTGCCGGGTCAGTAACATAAAACTGAACAAACCCAAAGCAGCTATCAGCACATTGGTCATCAATGAGCTCATATTTTTTTCGCGTACTATGTTTCCCAGTTTTTTTAGCATTAGGCTATTGATTTTTTAGAAAAGAATCGTAGCTGTACCAAATTCTTCATCCATTTTCTAAATCGTGATCGCTTTTTAGGTAAATCCCCCACAACGGTTTCCATCTCAAGCACTTTTACACCATTCAAGATGATAGTCGGTTCAGGTCCCGTTGTAGCTTCTGTAAATACTTTTAATGCATTGGCATCTGCACTGCTCCAAGGTCGGTTTGCTCGGGTTACCAAAAAGGAAAAATCAATGGTCGAGGCCAATTTTACAGGAAATGGATTCTTGATAATACTTGGCAACTCTAAAATCACAAAATCGAAAAAGTTGAAATCCAAAATTCGACGTGAGCTGTCAAACTCTTCAATGGTTGAAATTTTGTAGAGCTTATCTGTAACCTCATAGACAATCTGTGCATAATTATCATCTATAGGTTGTACTTCGCATTCAATGTCAAATTCGTTCATGGCCTGCTGATAACGCTCGTCAATTACCTCAATCTCATATTGATCATTGACCACATAAGAAATGGCGGTATCACGTTGATGCGACATTTCGACCTCATAAGGATCATAAGTAATATGTAATATTTTGTATCCCAATTCACAGAGTTTGGATACTAAATGCTCGCAGATAAATGATTTTCCCTCATTCTCCTGGGTAGAAAAAACCATATTGACCACCGGCCCCTCCTGTTGTTTCTTGAATTGGTTAAGAATCATGTTCTTCGAAATGGCATTTACTGCCTTATTGGTCAGGTATTCGTAGTCAATGCTCTTGTTTTTCTTTGAAATGACCGGAAAAATGGAGGAGACCTTCAAATCTATTTTTTCCTCAGCCCTTTTAGCGGTGTTCAGATTTCCATCCAAAAACTCAAGTACCAATACAGTCAAGGCCACCAAAATGAAACCAAAGACCGCTGCTACTATAACCAGAATGATTCGCTTACTTGGATTGGGTTTTATAGGAAAAAAAGGAGCCTCCGTAATTTTCAGGTTCGATTGGAGTTCCACATTTTGTTGTCGCAATTTAGCCAGTCCCAAGCTGTGCAAAAGACTTAAATATTCTTGTTCTTCAATATTGATCTTTCGTTCCAGTTTTTTCATGGTTGCTCCCAAAGGAGCGTACCAAGTATAGAGTTCATCAAACTCAATACGTTTTTGGTCCAGGATTTGAAGTTCTGCTTTGGCCCCCTCATACATAATTGTATTCTCTAACCAATCCCCAAGAATACTTGATGATGCAACACCATTTTTATCATGATCTACAACAAAAACGGTATCGACAGCCTGTTTAAGCTGAGCTTTAATAGCATTCAACCTGTTAGTGGATTCCACAATCATTTTGGCATTTGAAGCTTGAACAGAAGAATCACGTGATAGGTCCAAACTCTTCATGGAGATGGTGTAGTTTAGCTCCGCCAACTCATTTCTTAAGTCAATTATTCGCTTACTCTGGAGTCGTTTTTTTTCATGTGTTCCCAATTTCTTTTCCAGCTTGGGCAAGACCGCCTTGGACGCATGGTAACGCTGTTGTACTTCTTGATAGCGCAATTCAAAATTTTCCCTACGTGAGGCCAACTGCTTGGTCTGCTCATAGTAGTTCATGATTTTGTTGCCTTTATTGAAATCTAGCAGTTCTTTTTCTGCCGCGTTCAACTGATCCGTAGTCCTATTTAACTGAGTTTCAAAATAACTGACCACCGCATCGGATTGGTTGGCTTTTATATCGGCGTTAGCCTTGATAAAAGTTTCGGTTAAAATCAATAAGGTGTTCTGGCAAATCCCCGGGTCTTCAGACTGATAGGTAATATCAACAAAGTCACTGATTGAAATACGCCTTACCCCTATCTTCTCCAATATTTTGCCAATGCTATAATCTGGGTGCTCAAGATTGAGCAATTCATTGATGAAATTATCATGGCCCTCTTCCTTATAGGCCAAAAAGTTTTCATAGGTTTTTTGCAAATCGTTCTTGACCACCAATGCCCTCACATCTTCAGGTACAATCTCTATCAACTCATCATATTTTTTTCTTGAAATAACCCGGACATCCGCACTATCCAAAAGCATATGCTGTGCAAATAATTTAAGCGCCACCGTTTCCAAAGTGGTTCTTGATTTTATCAGATTCAAAAGGTTGTCATAGGCAATATTGGTCTTGCTGTAATCAAATTTTGTATTATCCAGTTCAATGGTAGATCCCGTGGCAAATGCGGTAAAAATTCTTGCTTTGGAGTCGTATACCTTAGGCTGGTTTTTGGTTAGAAAAAACACCAAACTCCCCAATAAAATAGGTACTGATATCAGCAACCATATATGGCGAAGCAGGATTCTAACAAAAAACAGCAGATTAAACTTCATTCTCTATATGTTCAGTTTTATCCCAACAACTTCTTCTAAAAGAAGAATGGCAAGACTTAATTCGGATTTTTGGGCTTCATGGGCCACAATGGCCTCATTCAACATTTGACTGAGTCGGGTGTATTCCGGTACGGAAATAATTCCGTTTTTGTATTCAGTTTCAGCTCTAAGTGACTGTATCTTATAGGTATCCACAATGGAACCGTAAACAAAGAGCAATCTATGCGCCTTGACCAGAGCATTATATCTGGTTATGACCAATTCACGAAGCTGGGCTTTGTCAATTTCTTTTTCGTATACAGATCGTTCCGCCTCGGCCTTGGCCGATCTAATGGTGTTTTTCCTATTTAGGATTGCCGAAATGGGTATTTTCAACGAAGGTCCAAAAGTGTATCTGTCCTGTTCTGTTGAAAAAAGTGTTTGACTGGCTTGTGGGTTTCCAGATATCTGGGAAGCTGTCAGGTTATCAAACACGCCATAGCTGTAGACCGCCTCCAAATAAAAGTAATCCAACCATCTGGTTTGCGCCAAACGTTGTCTGGCCTTCCAATATTTTTGATCGGCATCACGATATTTAAGTTCGGGAGACTTTTCATGTGCCAATGTAATTAGGCTATCCAATGATGGAAGCACCTTGGTTATATCATTCTTTTCAAGGTTTTTGGCTATAAACTCGTCAATTTCCTGACCAATGGCACAATTGCATAGCAACAAGGATGCAATTGCAATAAATTTCATTCTCATTGTTATACATTTTCTTTTTGGAAAACTGCTTTAAAGGTTCGGAGTACAATCCACATATCAATCAAGAATGCATATTTGCTATTGGCATATTTCACATACTTGATATCGAGTTGCTTTCGTTCCTCAGGCGACATTTTGGATGACCTTCCCCGGGCCTCAACTTGCCAAAGACCGGTAATGCCCGCTGGCCCATTGAACCTATCGGTCCATTCATCCGTAGTCAACATTTCTGCCTCGTATAATGGTAATGGTCTATTGCCCACTATTGACATGTCTCCTTTTAACACATTGATCAATTGTGGTAATTCATCAATGCTCAGTTTCCTTATTATCTTTCCAACTTTTGTTATTCTGGGGTCATTATCAAATTTTACAAAGGCACTTTTTGCACTTTGCTTTCTTTTTTCATTGTGCATAACTTCATCCACTTCGGTATCATCCCCAATCAAGGTGGTTCCTTTTTCCAAATTTTGTTCGGAAGTGTTGGATTCGGTTTCTTCAACCTCATCATGCACATATTGGTTTAGATGCTGAAATTCTTTTAAGCGCTTGTCAGCATCTGGGTACATGGACCTCAATTTTAAAAAATTGAAAATCTTATACCCGGTACCTACCCTTTTGGAAATGTAGTATACCTTACCTTTTGACTCCAATCGGATAGCTAGGATCACTAGCAACAAAAAAGGTGCTGCCAGTAACAAAACCGTTGAGGCCACGGCAATATCAAAGCTTCTTTTCCAAAATCCAATCTTGTATTCCTTTACTCCCTCTTTGCCAGAAGAGATCTTTTGTTCCCGAAGATTGGATTTAAGGTCTTTCAAAAAACTTATCCTCTCCAGAACCTGCTCAAAGCTAATGGGGTGGATAAAAATGTCATCAAAACCACGTTCAAGGGCCTCCAATTTGTCTTCCTTGCTGACTTTATCACTAAGGAGCACAAAAGGTATTTTCCGAGCGGGGTCAAACACTTCTTCGAAGTACTCTTCAAATTCGTTTAAAGCTTTTAGCGGAATATTTCGCTCACAAAGAATTGCATCAACGGTCTGATGTGCGTTTATCCATTTTTTTGCTTTGAAATCGCAATTCAGGTGCAGCCATCTAATGGCATCAACACCATTTTGCGAAGCATTGACCTCAACATCCTCAGAAAAGCGATGAAACTCGTCTGCAAATCTTTTGTTGGATCCCAAATAAACAATCCTTGTTTTTTTCTTTGTAAGTATTTCCATGCTATTGTCTAATTAACAGCTTGTCCACCCTGATCATCAATTCTTCAGGGTTGAATGGCTTTACGATGTAATCATCTGCTCCCAACCGTAGGCATTCCACACGGTCAGAGCTACTGTCCCTACAGCTTAAAACAATAATTGGGATGTCTGAGAAAACTCCCGACTCTTTTATCCTTCGAATAAGCTCAAACCCATCCATCTCTGGCATTTCGAGATCGGTGATTACCAAATCCGGTAAATTTCCCGCTTGGAGCCATGAAATGGCAGCCAAACCATTTTCCATTGTTGTTACTGAATGGGATTGTCCCAAAAATTGGGCTACCAATTCACTAAGCGATTGTTTGTCATCTACTACTAGAATTTTCATGATATCTGTTTTTGTAGTACTTATTATTATTTAAAAGTAGGATTTGTATTACTTTATATAAATTGAATGTTGTAAAAGGCAGGCTTTATGTGGTGAGGGCTTTTAATTGTGATATTGCACTGTTTTGAGATAAAACATCATAAAAAAGCCATATTCAATGATATGGCCTATTCTTTTTAAAAAACTAGAAGCATCTTATTCCATAAATTCCAGCCCAGTCAATACATTCTCGGATTGGAAAAACTTCTTGGTTACCAATTGTTTTAATTCAAAAGTGAACTTTTCCCTTCCTTTTTTGTTCAAATGTGAGGCATCTCCAAAGTACGTATCATCGTAGGAGACAAAGGCTGGGTTTACGAACTGAACATGGGGATGTTTCAGCTTTAAATAAGAATCCATTTGTTCTACCCCATTTCTATATTCTTTATGCAATGCATTATACGAAGTCTGATTCATTGGCAACGAAGTATACACTACGGCAATGTCATTTTCCTTTGCCAATTCAAACATTTTCTCCAATGAAGAGACCAAGACTTTTTTGGGTGAAAATTGAATCCGCTGTGCCTCCACATTCAAATCGTTGGAAAAATCCGCCCGACCAAAGTCAAAGCATCCCCTTCTATTTTTGATTTCATTGTAAACAGCATAATTGGTGTATCCGCGTAGCAAGAATGATTTACTCAATTCGGTCCTTAACTCCGTTGGAAACTTGAAATAGGTTTTATAGGCCTTTCTTATCAATGAGCCTTTCTCCGATTCCTCAAAATTTGCCTCACCTTCATACTCCCAAAATGTTTCGTTTCCCGTATTCAACTCGTTGAAAATTTCTTCAATTTCCTCCAAATTGTAGAAATTATATTTTACCTGACGATCCCAGAACATTTCCGATTGTTCAAAATGGAGAGGAGCATAGGAAACTATAATGGTATCCACTTTCTTACCCACTTTGAGCATTCGTTTTAACGAATAATACCCTTCCATCGGAGTACCTCCTCCCAAGGCTAAATTATAGTAGCTAGGACCCAAGACGTCCGGATTGATCCCCGCTATCACCCTACTATCTCCAATAATAAGATTACTGAAGGTATTGTTGGATTCCATCACCTCCATCTTGCTTTTCCACATGGGATATTCGGCATTGAAATAATGAAATGGCAGAAAAAGGCATATTAGATACACCAATACAGCCCAGATTACCGAAAAAGCCAATACTTGTTTGATCAAATTACTTATCATGGTGAATTATTAGAATTGGAAATAGATAAATTCTTGCTCGTTACCTGAAAAAATGAAGATGAAACTCCAGATAATCAAGTAGAAAGACCAACGGTACACTCTTTTGTTCATTCTCACTCGTAGCCCTTCTATGGCATATTCGTTTTCTCTCCCCATCCATTCTATAATCAAAAAGAAAATCAACAAAACAAAGATCATTGCCACCTTAAAACCTAAGTATCTATCAAACTCGGGTATGGTAAAAAGAGAACTCGAGAATATATCGGAGATATAGGTAAGTGCATGACCCAGATTTTCGGCTCTAAAGAAAATCCATGCCAGAACAGTCAATAAAAAGGTTGTTGACATGGCCCAAACCTCTTTAAGGGAAGGCAACAATTTGCCTTTTGCAACCACCTCTAGGTTGTTTCTATTGTTATTGGTCAACAGCAAGGGCAGAAAATAGATGGCGTTCAATGCCCCCCAAACTATAAAGGTCCAGTTGGCGCCATGCCAAAATCCGCTAACAATGAAAATGATAAAGGTGTTTCGGATTTTCATGGAAGTTCCTCCCCTACTTCCTCCCAAGGGAATATACAGGTAGTCCCTAAACCAAGTAGACAATGAAATATGCCACCTTCGCCAGAACTCGGCTATATCCCTTGAAAAATAGGGGTAGGCAAAATTTCGTTTTAAGTTGAACCCAAAAAGTCGAGCGGTACCAATGGCGATATCTGAATAACCAGAGAAATCTCCATAGATCTGAAAGGTGAAGAACAGTGCACCCAGAACAAGCATACTCCCCGAGTAGTTTTCTGAGCCATTAAAGATCATATTGGCAAACTCCGCACAATTATCCGCAATGACCACTTTCTTGAAAAGTCCCCAAAGTATCTGTCGTAAACCATCTACAGCTTTGTTATAATTGAACTGTCGTTTGACTGGAAATTGT
Source organism: Flagellimonas sp. (assembly GCF_965222555.1). GTDB lineage: Bacteria > Bacteroidota > Bacteroidia > Flavobacteriales > Flavobacteriaceae > Flagellimonas. Next base: position 583,974 of record NZ_CBDCUG010000005.1, read on the forward strand.
GGTAAAAGGTTTGTAGCTCTCTCAATGGGCCCGGCCACCAGCTGCGGAAAAAAGCTAACAAATGCAGCAAAGGCTACAAAATCTTGCTCCGGTTCCAGTTTCCTTTTATAAACATCAATAGAATAACTCAATGTCTGAAAGGTGTAAAAGCTGATCCCCACTGGTAAAATGATGTTAAGAGAATTGGCGTTCAGCTCACTACCAAAAAAGGTGAATGCGGATACAAAGTTGTCCAAGAAGAAATTGTAGTATTTAAAGAAGCCCAAAAAGCCCAAGTTTACCAAAATACTGGTCCATAGAAGTGCCTTTCTGGTATTTAACTTTTCTTCCTTGACCAAGGCCCTCCCAATCAAATAATCGGCAACCGTACTGAAGATAATCAATGAAAGAAATCGCCAATCCCACCATCCATAGAACAAGTAACTCGATGCTAGGATCAATAGATTTTGGTGCTTTAGATTTCTATTGAAGACATACCAATAAAGTATAAACACCAATGGTAAGAAAATGGCAAATTCAAGTGAATTGAAGATCATAGTTGGTTATTTACATCCGTATTAAAGAAATACAAAACGTAATTTTAACATAATTTGTAAGTATTTTCTTATTTATGTTGTGTATCTAACATTAATGTATATGAAAATCCCAAGACACATAATTCTGATACTTGATCAATCAGGTTTATCCATAAAAAACTCTTGTTCTTTTCATGTGGAAAACACTTGCGCATAGTGGATCATATACAGATGCAGCAAAACATTAGACGACTTTTAATTTTTGTTAGGCATTGCTTTACAGTAGTTATTATATTATTTTATAGGATTTATCTTACAAAATAGATATCTTTAAACCATCCCCTACTTTCCCCCACAAACTTATTGGTGCTTCGCTGGCATTTAATAAACAGGTACTGTAAATAACCTCAAACACTATATATATGAAAAGTAAATTTTTACTCCTAGTCCCATTTTTATGGGCAATCAATTCTTTTTCGCAGAGTTGCAACTGTGATGTTACCTTATCGGGGCTTTCTTCAACCTCACTCAATCTTATTTGGGCATCACAGGTAACATATTCTCCAGGTGACACCATCTGTATTCCAGCTGGAAACTATGCCGGCATACGGTTTTATGACTTTGAAGGTACTGCTGCACAACCACTCACCATTAAAAACTGTGGGGGGAAAGTAGTATTGGACGAGAGTGTCTATACCGGAATCTCTTTTAAAAAGAGTAAGTTCATCAGATTGACCGGAACAGGAGATTCATCCCACACCTATGGCATAGAAATAGCCGGTACCGGAAGTCATGCGGTTGGCATCTATGTCGAAAATTTCAGCACGGATATTGAAATAGATCATGTTGAAATATCGTCTGCCGGATTTGCCGGAATCATGGCCAAAACAGATCCTTATTGCAATGACCCGGATACCTGGCGTGTGAACGGTTTTGTTCTGGAAAACCTCAACATTCACCATAATTACATTCATGATACCGGTGGTGAGGGTATTTATGTCGGCTTTACCGGGGGATATAAAATCAATTCAAATAGAAGTTGCAACGGCACCAAAATATTTGGGCATTGGCTTGAGAACGTGGACATCCATCATAACATTATAGAGGATGTGGATTGGGATGGCATTCAACTTAACTTAATCCGGGAAAATGGAAAAATAAGGGACAATTACATTAGTAATTATGGTCGCGACAATGTGTATTACCAAGATTTTGCCATGAGTATAGGTGGTGGAATCTATGAGGTATACAACAACACTATGATCAACGGATCCAGTGGTAATGGACAGGGAATCCAATTTATTAGCGCTGAAAGCGGAACCAAAGTTTACAACAATGTAATTGTGAGGCCAGATTTTCATGGAATTTTTATGCACAACAGACATGAATTTGATGATATCAATGAGGGGTACTACGTACTGAACAACACGATCATTGAGCCAGGCAATTCAGGTACTTTTTATAATACCAAAATCACGGAAACCAATGACCCGGCGAAATTGTACGCATCACAAGATGAAGTTCCCTCTTATTTTGTAAATAATTTGATTGTAGATCCAGGTAATGATTTTGAAGGAGGCAATACCTGGAAACAAAATCAGGAAAGTTATTTTGACTTTAACGACCGATCGGCACGTGACAGTTTGCTTTCCAATATTTATTCCAATATCATGACCCGCCAAATGGATACATTGGGTTTAACCGACATTTTAAATGATGATTATAGTCCCAGCTCACAAACCTCAGATGTTGTGGATGCAGGATCCAATGTCTCGTCTTGGGGCGTAACTTTTGATTTGGAAAATGATTCCCGACCCTCAGGGACCGCATTTGATATTGGAGCCTACGAATATCAGGTCTCTGGAGGAACTCCGCTGCGCGCTGCAATTCCCGATGAACCAGAATTGATTGATGTATTACCTGATAGGTTTGAATCGACGGTTTTTTATCCAAATCCGACAAAATCTGCATTCTATTTGAGGAATGATGCCATAGAAAATCCTATTATCCAACTTATCAATTTAGATGGAAAGATGATTTATGAAGGGAAGTATACCATGGGTACTCCTTTTAATGTTGAGAGTTACCGTTCTGGATTGTACTTTTTAAAAATAATATCCGGGGAAAGCTCAGAAACACATAGATTAATTATTAGATAGTCTTAAACAAAAAGCCCACCTTTAAAAAGGTGGGCTTTTTACTTTTATGAAATAAATCTTTCATATTCTGTCCGGACTGAGTATATAATTGGTTTTTGTAGCATTTAGAATATCGGTTACACTGGAATTTTGTCTGCCGATCAATGAGATTACCTTATTCTGTCTTACGGACTTTTGATATAATTTTTCAAAAAAATGTGCAGCTCCTGAATCTAGCACAGTAACTTTTTCCAAGCTTACCACAAAACTATCTTCTCGTTCCAAAATAGAATCAAAGTATGAGTTCAGCGCACCTACGTGCTGTGTGGTTACTTTTCCCAAAATTTCAAAAATTCCGTGCTTCTCCTTAATTTCCAATGACATATGCTAAAGATTTAATTGGTTATTCAATCGTCCTAACATTTTCATACAAGTGTTCATATATAGTAACGTAAAATAACTGTTAAATTGTAGTACTTTTCCTTCTTTTTTATAAAAGGTTCAATCGTTGCATCAATTCCGGCCTATTGGACCTACTGATTGGTATCACATTTCGCTCTATCAACACACTGTTATCTTGAATATCTATAATTTGCGTAAAATTTATGATGAACGACCGGTGTATTTGAAGAAATCTGGACTCTGGAAGTTTTTCCTTTATTTTTTTTAATGTGGAATGCACTCTGTAACGCTCTTTTTGAGTTTTTATCTCAATATAATCCCCTTGAGCCTCTATAATCTGAATATCCCTAAACTTCAGTTTGATCAATCGTCGGTCTATATTGATATACAAATCTTCATCCTCGTTCAATCCCATATTGGCCACTGTAGTTTCCGAACGTGATTTGTTGAAAGCGTTTTCCAACTTTGCCGCACATTTTTGAAAACGCTCTTGCGTTATTGGTTTCACCAAATAGTCCACTATAAACTCATAACCATAGGCTTCAATCGCAAAATCTTTGTCGGATGTTGTTAATACAATCATAGGTGGGTCTGTAGCCATTTCAATAAAATCAACTCCAGTGAGCTTTGGCATATGGATATCCAAAAAAATAAGGTCTACCGAGGTATGCTTCAAAAACTTTAATGCCTCCAAAGCATTGGGGAATTCTGCAACCACCTCCATATCAGGAATGGTTTTGCATAGTTCCATTACAATGGCCCTCGCACTTGATTCGTCATCTACTATAATACATCTCACTTTAGGCTATTTTTAAAATGAACTCCTCAACGGATTGCAATATTTCATGAAACTCATCTTTGAGCTTTGTATCTCCATACTTAAGATCCTCTTCGAACTTAACGGCAAGTTTGTACCCGTTTGTCAGTCCCAAAATCCCAAGTTTGTGTTTTATTTTGTGAACAATTTTTGCGGATTCCTCTAAATTTTCGGATTCCAAATGTTCCATATAATCCATTTTCTCTTTTGGAAATTCAGTTTGAATAATGGTCAAGAACTTCTTTTCAAAATCCTCATTACCTCCAGAAATCTCCTTTATATAATCAAGGTTTGGTGTTTCAGCCATCATAGTTATTTTTAATTGTAAAAAAGAAAGTGGTCCCCATATCTTCTTCGGAAGACAACCAGATATCCCCTTTGTAGTAGTTTATAATTTTCTTTACCAAGGCAAGGCCAATCCCCGTAGCTCCGGAGTTGTTTTCCAATTTTTTGAACATACCAAAAATTCCTGTCTGTAAATGTTTAGGTATTCCTTTTCCATTATCGGTGATGCTGAACAGCCATCCATCCTTCTCCTCTTTTACATCGATCATGATACAACCATCTGCCTTTTCCTCAGTTGCAGCTACGGCATTTGTAATCAAGTTTTTAAACAATTGTTCTATGCGATATTTACCTGTATACAATTTTGGAAGGTGCTTGCTCTTCTTTATAGTGACATTTGCAGGCACATAGATGGTTTGTTCTATTTCAGCAATGAGTTGATTAAGATCAACCGTAGATGCATTTTCCTGAATGGAATCTATGGTGGAATGTCTTAAAATACCGTCAATGAGACTGTCCATTTTGGACAGATTCTGAAAAATAAGCTGCACATTTTCCTTGCTTTGTTCCTTAAAGCCGTCATGTCCATCCTCAAACACCCAACTAACCAAAGAATGTACGTTACGGATAGGGGATTTTAGATCATGCGACACCATATGGGCATAATTGTTCAGCGATTCGTTTTGCTGTTCCAGATTTTTGAGCAGCATATCTTTTTCTGCGGTGATCTTGACCAATTTATGGGCCTGCTTTTCAATGTCCTCCACCAATTTTTGTGGATTAAACTCCAGTTTCCCATTTACACGGTCGCTAGTTTTGTCTTGCATGGAAGCGACAGCCCTGCTCAAGGACTCCAACACCTTTCGCTGGCTCTCTGCTTCCTTATTCAACCTTAAATTAGCGGCATACAATTCTTCTGAACTTAAAGACGTGGCCCGCTGAATCATTTTCAGTTTTTCATCAAAATCTGAATACGACTTGCTAACGGAATCAAAAAACACTTCCAACTCTGGATGCTTGGCCAATTCCTTGGGCAAAAACTTCTTTATTTGTCTTTTAAGCAGAGAATGCATCTATTCACTCAATAATGTTAAGGTCATGGTTTGATTATGCAATTGGCATTCATTTTTGCCGGCAAACGGTGCCATTTCTCCATAGGAATAGAATCCTGTTATTTTGGCTTGACCTCCGATAATATCGGCCACTTCTTCTATTTCATCCTCGGTTCGCTGATCAAGCACCAATTTTCTGCCTACGCAGCTTACCAATATGGCCAGTTCAGGTTTGCTTTTTCTATCCCTCATGGCCAATTCTGCTGCGTTGGAAGCGCCCTCGGCAATGTCATCCATTGTAGACATCATCAATTGCACTTTGGAATTTAACGGCATATCCCCTGCCAAAATCATGGAGTTGGCATCTTCATCAATGTTAAGAATGGTACGTACCAATGGCTCTGATTCATCATTTTGCTGAACCGTAAGCGGGTATAGCAAAGCTGCCTGCGGAAGCTCATCTGCTTTGTCTCCCAAGTATTTTTTATACAGATCAAGGGCAGGTTTTCCATCAATTTCATAGAGTACATTCCCTTCAGATTTAGTAATGGTCCTTTCTGGGCCAAAAGGCGTCCAACCCCCAAAATTGGCATAGGACACTTCCAAATCTTCACCATAAAACCCTATGGCAATAACTTCTCCTTGCTTCGGATTTTCATTATACGAAGTCAGTGTTTTTTCAAATCGAGCGCCATCTCCACACAAACCGCCCGTTATGGAAGCTTCAAATCCTTCAGCTGATTCAAGTCCATCGATAAGTCCACTACCGTTTACAAAACTACCATCGGAAACAATGAACATATGGTTCAATTCTTTGGCATTGAACTGATTTGAAATGGCCAATCCCATCTTTTCAATATCTACATAGTTGGACACATTTTCGCTTACAATTTCAAATTTTGTACGTTCAAACTCAATTGCCGTTACGGTAATGCTTTCTTCATATACATTGGTTTCCATAATCTCCCCGGAGGTAGACCCAAAAACCAGATGCCCGTCGGGGTATAGTTCTCTTACCTCATCATGTATTTTTTCCGATTCCAAGAGATATCTGTCACCAAATACCAACACCAATGGTTCTTTTAATGGTTGATTCTGAATGAATTCCCACTCACTCCCTTTAAAACGTCTTGCCTGATTTACTTTCATGTTTTCTTAGTTTTAGATTCTTTTTGTAATGTAAAATAGAAGGTTGTCCCTTCTCCAATCTCACTTTCCAGCCAAACTCTTCCGTGATATCTATCAATAATTTTTTTGACTATGGAAAGTCCGATCCCAGTGGAACGTTCATTGCTTCCAATGGACTGGAATATTTGAAAAATCTTTTGGTGGTATTCCTTTGGGATTCCAACTCCGTTATCTTTTATACTGAATTCCCAATGGGTTTTGTCTTCTTTATAGTCTATCTCCACCAATCCATCTTCTTTATCAATGTTCACAACGGCATTGCTCAAAAAGTTTTGAAACAGTTGATGGATTTTGGTTTTATCCGCCTTAATTGATGGCAATTTCTTTTTGGTCTTTATTTTTACATTTTCGGGGATGTAGATAATCTCTTCTATTTCTCGGATAACCTCATTGACATCCACACTTGTATTGTCCAAGGTATCGCTGTTCACCGTAGAGTATTTAAGAATGCCCGTAATCAATTTGTCCATTCCCTCTATTTTCTCTTGCATCATTTTAAGATTGTACCTGCCATTTTCATCCAAGGAATCCTTATAATCGTCATACATCCATGTGGCCAAGGCACTAACACTTCTCAAAGGGGATTTAAGATCATGGGACACAATATGTGCATATTCTTGCAAGCCTTTGTTGCTTGCCTCCAGCTCTTTTAAAAGGTTCTCTTTTTGAAGTTCAAGGTTTTTCTGAGCGGTAATATCCAGATGGATTCCAATAGAACCGATAACTTTTCCTGCATCATCATATCTTGGTGCCCCACTGATCAACCAAAATCGTTTTTCGCCATTTGCGACTTGCACCTCCACTTCATAGGAATCTGAAATCCCTTCTTTTCTTTTCTGGTTATGCAGGTCCAGTTTCTGCCTATCCTCATCTATAATGGTTATAGCTTCCTTTGCGTTTTTCCCGATTAAATCATCTGTTGATCTTCCGATCATATCACTAAAACTTTGGTTGACCATTAAGATATTTTCATCGTTGTCAACTTCAACAAGACCTAAATTCATATTGGCTATTATGCTACTGTATTTTTCTTTTTGTATTTCAAGGTTCTTTCGGTAGTTCTTTCTTAAGGTAACATCGTTGTAACTCCACAGATGCCCTTGATACTCGTCTTTATTGAACAATGGAATGTAATCCCTTTCAAAGGTCCTTCCATCCAACAACTCCATTTCATCTGCAGTGACCACCTCCTTTTTCCCAATTACTTGATCTATTCCTTTCATGGCCTCTTCAGGCTCCAAAAACATATGCTTGTACTTATGAATGGATTTTTCGCTATTGACACCCTTTAACACATCTGGTGAAACGGGAATACCGAACAAGTCACAAAATTTTTGGTTTGCCAAAACAATCTTCCGGTCCTGGTCTTCCAATAAAATTCCAGTTTGCAAATTTTTGATCAAGGTGGTCATACGTTCTTCGGAGGCCCTTATTTTTTCCTCTGAAATCTTTTCATGGGTAATGTCCTCGATCATGGCCACACTGTATTCAATGTCTCCGCTGGAATCTTTAAGGGAACTCATGGATGTTTTGCCATACAAAGTGTCCCCATTCTTTTTATAGAACTTTCGAACTATGGAAAATTTCTTGGTATCATCTTCCAAACTTTTTTGTACCAAGTCATCATATAGGTTGCTATCCTCCAGTGAGGATATATCATTAATTGATAATTTTTTAAGTTCCAGTTCTGAATATCCCAAAAGCTCCACAAAGGACTTGTTGGCCTTTATTATTTTGTCCTTTACAATCAACAAAATCCCCAAAGAGGAATTCTCAACAATAATGTCCTGTTGTTTTTTTTGGTTTTCCAAGAGATTGCGAATCTCAACTTCCTGAGTAATATCACGGATAACGCCTTGGGCAGCTATTGGGCTTCCACTTTCATTATAAATAAGGCTGGCATTGATGTTTACGTATTTCTCTCCAAGAGTTTTTGTTATGATTTTGGCTGAATAATTTTTGAGTATCCCCACCTGCATTAAGGTCTTGAATGATTCTGCCGTATACTCCACATAATCTGGATGCACAAGATTGGAAAGATTTACCTCTTCTTTTGTATGGTCATAACCCAAAAATTCCTTGGCCGAGGCATTCATATTGATCACATTGGTCATCATATCCATGACCACATAAGGATCTATAATGTTGATGAACGCACTGTCAATTCGGTTTCCTTTATTGTTCAGCAAAGTTTCTAAACGGCCATTGGCTTCCTTAAGATGGAGTGAGGCATCATACAACTCTTTAGCCTTGTTCTCCAAAAGGTGCTCGGCTGTTTTACGGGCCTTTTTTTCCCGTTCCAATGCACGTTTTAATATGGAAACTTGGTTATTATCCATTTTGGACGATAGCAAACCTGACCTCAGTGCCGTTTTCATTCAATAATTTGTAATCTACTTTTACCAATTTTTCGAAATGCTCAAACGTCTTTACTATCAGTCCATGAGCCAGGGCATACAATCCTCGTGAAGATGTATAGATCATTTCCAAGGAATTATCGGTCTTGGAAAGGATTTTAAATTGGGGGAGTTCAGCGTCAGGATATAGCTTTCTTACGTGTACATGTATATGATCCTCTATACAATTTAAAAGCCCGATCGGGCTTTTATAGCTGGCAACTACATCTGGATGGGCAGTAACAAGACCTTCAAACAAATAATATCCAAAAGAGTATAACAGATTTTGTTGGGATATGCCCGTGGTGTTGCTCAGTTCTGATATTAGACTGACCATCTCATTGAAGTCATATGTACCCACAGAAGTGTATGCCCCACCAGAAGGAAGATCACAGTTTTCAATTATGGAGTCGACAACCTCTAAACCATAGGTAGCCTCCACCATTTCCAAAAACTCGGTAAAAACAATTCCTTTCATAATAAGAATATTATGATTTAAAAGTAGGAATTGTACTACCTAATATTAAAAATTATGTTGTGAAATACCGATTTTTGTTAGCCTTTGATCAATTCGCTGATTTCCCAGTAGTCAAAAACCTTCTTAAGCTTGGACTCGTAATCCTCGTATTTTAAAGGTTTTATAATGTAGCCTGCGATTCCAATTTCAAAGCATTTTAATAAATCCACTCGGTTTTCGGATGTGGTTAAAATGATTGTTGGTAGATATTTGAGCCTTTCATCTGCTTTAATTGTAGATAGAAATTCTATCCCGCTCATTCTGGGCATGTTTAAGTCTAGAAGGATAATGTCTGGAAGTACGCCATCCTTTAAGATTTCCAAAGCTTCTTCTCCATTTTTAGCTTCGATAATCTTGTGCTTGGATTCAAACTTTGAAATTGCACGCTGCAATTTCATGGTCTCAATCATATCGTCTTCTATGAAAAGCACATTCATGGCACAATTAATTTAGGATACAAAATTTTAAAATTATCCTCAGAAAAGGACTACAAAATAGTTAAATCTGGGGAAACTGTCGACGAATGGTAAAAATGTTTCGGTGAAATCTAAGAGATTTTTCTTATCATTCCTTAAGAGATTCCAATTCACTCCTTAGTTTCTTTGTTAGACCAGACACCACCAACTCATAGGAATGGTCTACAAGTTTCTTAATCAAATCTGGAGCCAAGTGATCCAAAAAAAGTGTGTTCCAATGTTTTTTGCTCATATGGTAACCTGGGGTAATGACACCGTCGTACTCTTCCCTAAGTTCAATTGCCTTTTCAGGATCGCATTTTAAATTGCACTGTGGCGGCATCCTTTCCAAAGCAATCAACGCGTACATTTTTCCCATTACCTTGAATACCAATGTGTGTTCATCAAAAGGAAACTCTTCTGTTACTCCCTTTTTATTAAGGCAATACGTTCTAAGTTCTTCTACATTCATTGCTTAATGCCAAATGAGTCATACACTATTACTTTATCCCAAAGGTCCTTACATTCTTCTATAAAGGTCAAATGAGCCTCCTCGGTCTGATAGCCTTCTTGTGCTTCAGCCGATTCAAAAGTCACTATTAACGAATAGGTAAATGAACCATCAACCACATCCCTTGTGGCAACAGGCGGAGTACCAATAAAATTGGTTTTTGCAAATTTGGAGTGCTTCAAAAAGGTCTTTAGTGAGGTTTCAAACTTTGCCCTGTCCGTTTTATTATCTGGGTTCTTGAACCAAAAATAAACGGTATGGGCAAATGCCGGGTCAAAGGTTTTCATATCATCAGAAGTTTGTGCAAGTCCAGTTGTTGTTATTGCGCTTATCAACAATAAAGTAATAATTCTTGTTTTCATAATCCGTTATTCTTCCAAAGCTTGTTTTTCCCTATTTGTGATCTCCAACGCGGAGTAATCCAAAGTCCAGCCAATGGTCTCTACAATTTTCTCCACCAACAACACGGCCTGTAAGGCTTCTTTTCTAGCGGTCTGCATAAGGCCACTCTCTGGAATTTTTTGTTTGATATGTTCTTTAGCTTCCTGGTTCACTTTGGTGAGGTCTTCCGAAGAAAAACTATTGAACAACCCATTCTTTACATCATAATATTGTAGCTCGGGTTCAATGGAGAGCACTTCTGGTTCCGGAAAATTGGTTAGAACAATCCTTTTGTTTGTGTTGTCCGCTTTTAAACCAAGTTTTTGAAGGTCATATCCTATATGGGCCTTGGCCTTTACAATGACCAATGCTTTCTTCTTACTGCTCAAGAGGTTCATTAATCCACCCTTGGTATTCTCATAATGATAGATCTCCGCAAAATCCCCTTCAACTGAAATGAGCTTACAAACGCTTTTAATTTTGTCCAACAACACTGTGGATTGTTGCTTGGTCTGCTCTTTGTTCTTTTTCTTTCGAAAAAAGGAGAACACCCAATACATGAGTATCGCTCCAAGAACAAGTCCTAAGAAAGCTTCCAATATACTATCCATATCCGTCCACTAATTTATACATTAAATTGTTCTAGATGATGGTTCAAATGATAGATTGCCAATCGTTCCCATTTCTCCTTGGTTAAATTTCCAAAATATGGATGTGGTGCAAATTCGTGATTTATTGGCAATTGCATAAATTCAAGAATGAACTTTTTCAATGTTTCCTTGTCTTCTTCAAAATCGGTGGGTTTTGTTCCATTTCCTTCAACCTGCCCAAAGCCTTTTGGGGTTTGAACTGTTTTTCCCTGTCTTGCAGCGGCTTTGATCTCATTGGGATCCACATTTCCATATTCCAAAGCTTTTTTTGCTCCCATTGCCATCCTAAAAAAATCCGTACAATGACATATCATTTGATGAGCGTTCATTTTTCCGAAGGAAGGTTCCTGTTCTATGGTCAGCTCCTCAATTCGCAAAAAGAATTCTTGCATTACCTCTTCAGTGAATATCTCGGACATATCTTGAACTATTTGATTGAATCATTTAATAATTTCAAACAAAACCGGTCTACTGGGGCTGGCATCATTTTCAAAAGGTGCTACCTGAAGATTCAAAAAGTAACAACCATCCTCAATCGTATTCGGCACATAGATAAACTCAGTAATAGTTGCTTTGGTTCTTGGTTTCCCGGTGGTGTTCCAAAAGGCATTATGAGACAACAGTACTCCTTCATCTTTTTCCTTATCCACAGACGGTAGATCCACCAACAAATGGTCAATTCCTTTTTCAACAAGATATTTAGCGGCCTCCTCCAAAAGATAGGGCGGGTTCGAATTTGAATATTGCCGGGAAAGTTTGTCCTTAAGGTTTGGAATGGTCCGTATGACCAATGCATCCCTTTTTTTGTTGCCCAAAGCATATTTCAATTGTTTATCCGATATCACGAAATCTTCCCCTCTTTTTTCTGGTGCAACGGTAATCACTTCCGCCAAGAAAAAGAACTGTTTCAGGTTCTGATTTATGGAATGGAAATCCTCAGTAATATGACCCAAACATTCGGTATGTGTCACATGCGAATGGGGGTTGAACCAAATATCATTGAAGTTTACCGGTGCTCCTTCGGATACCTTTCCAATAAAATCCCCCTCCTGATGTGCTTGGATGGTGGGCGGGTTTAAATACCAAGCATTGACATTATTTTTTCCTCCCTGAAGTGGAATAGAAAGATCCAAAGGCTTGGATAAATCTATTTTATGGTTTCTGGAGTTATATTTTATGGTGGCAATCATGATTCCAAGTTAACCATAAAAAGGTCTGATGCAATTCCATCCACCAAAAACTTTCCTTTTTGGGTGGCCAACAATTTCCCCTCCTCCAAGTACAACAAGTTTTGGTCTAAATATTTTTTTGAGTGCTCAAGTAAATAGTTGGAATGAGGTTTTCCAAAATCACTTTCAACCTTTTGTAGCGAAACACCCCAAATAGTTCTCAAACCCGTCATTACATATTCGTTGTACCTATCCGTCAAAGACAGAGTCTCAACCTCCATGGGCAGGGTTCCGCTTTCCAATGCTTTAATATATTTTATGTTGTTTCTAATGTTCCAACTTCTATTTTTTCCGTCGAAAGAGTGTGCCGAAGGACCTATACCCATATATTTCTTTCCCTGCCAATACGAAGTATTGTTCTTGGAAAAGTAGCCAGATTTTCCAAAATTGGAAATCTCATAGTTTACAAATCCATTTTTCTCCAAAACCGTAACCAGGATATTGAACTGTTCCTGAGCCTGTTCATCATCTACGTCTGGAACCTTCCCATTTTCAATAAATTTTTTGAGAGCTGTTTTGGGTTCAACCGTCAAGGCATAGCTTGAGATGTGCGGTAGGTCAAAGGACAATGCTGTTTCAATGTTACTTTTCCATCGATTGTTGTCCATTCCAGGAATGCCATAAATCAAATCGATGGTGATATTGTCAAAATACTTTTTGGCCTCTCTGATACAATCTTCGGCCTCATAGGCATTATGGACACGATTCATCAACTTTAAATCCTCATCATAAAAAGATTGGATGCCAATACTTAGTCGATTAATTGGACTTTGGGACAGTTGGGTTATTCGATTCTTGGATAAATCATCTGGATTGGCCTCAAGGGTAATTTCAGGATTACCCGTTACTTCGTAATTGTCATATACTGTATTGATTAGACCTTCTATTTCCGAAGTTTCCAAGACAGAAGGCGTTCCTCCTCCGAAATATATGGTTTCAACGACTTCAGACTGAAACTTATCTTTACGTAGTTCAAGTTCTTTTTGAAGTGCCAATAACATGGCTTCTTTCTTTCCCAGTTGTGTGGAAAAATGAAAATCGCAATAATGACAAGCTTGTTTGCAAAACGGCACATGAATATATATTCCTGCCATTTATTTCACTTTTTTAGGATTTTGTTTCACAAAAGCCTCCCATCCGGTATAATGTTTACCTACCTCAACCCTACCTTCATTATAAAAATGGCAAACCGCCGCAGCAAGTCCATCGGTGCTATCCAAATTTTTGGGAAGTGATTTTAGCTTCAAAACACTCTGAAGCATTTTAGCCACCTGTTCCTTACTTGCGTTTCCGTTTCCGGTAATGGCCATTTTTATCTTTTTGGGCATATATTCCGTAATGGGAACTTGTCTGGAAAGTCCAGCTGCCATAGCAACGCCCTGAGCACGTCCCAATTTGAGCATGGACTGCACATTTTTTCCATAAAATGGAGCTTCAATGGCAATCTCATCGGGATGGTACGTGTCGATGAGTTCTACGGTCCGTTCAAAAATAAGTTTAAGCTTCGTATAAGGATCTTCGTATTTTCTGAGCATCAGTTCATTCATCTGCACAAAGTGCATTTGTTTGTTGACCACTTTGATGATTCCAAAACCCATGATCGTTGTTCCAGGGTCGATTCCTAAAATGATTTTCTCTGCCAAATTATCATCGTGTATTTAGTACCAGTGGGAGACGAAACCTAAGACTCACTGGCATTCCTCTTTTTAGTGCTGGAGCAACAGTTAAATCTACCAATCTCTCTGAAATTTGTTCATTAAAATCAGCTATTTCATTTAATATCGTTTGCTTTTCTTCAATTTCCAGAATGGAGATAAAACCATGTTCGTCCACTTTAAAATCAATATAAAGGGTGTCTTCCAAATCGTTCTCCACTTCAAAAGATAGGCTGTCTAATGTATCAGCAGCTATTTGTAACATTTTGTTCTGAAAACATTCTCTTTGAATCTGTTTGGAAACAGTTTCGTCGCAACCGTCAAAAAGCGGGTATTGATCTACATCATTCCAGTCTATGGCCAAAAGTTCTTCATCAACTTTCTTTTTGGTCTGTTCTTCTTTGGACGTGAAAAGCTCACATGATGTAAACAAACCCAAAAATGACAACAATATAAGCTTCCGCATACAGCCCCAAATATTTGGCTGAAATTACGATTTTTTGAACGAATTATTTCTGGGCAAAGTGTATTTCCTCTTTTAATTCGGACACGCGTTTTTCGGCTCTTTCTTTAATGAATGGCATTACATTTTTAAAGTCGTTAAGCAATTTTTCATAGTAGCGAAGTTTGGTTTGGGGGTCTTTATAATATTCATCGGCCAAAACACAAACTTGATAATAACTAAAGTAATTTGTTTTATTCTCCTCCCAAGCCTTGGTATAATTGTCCAAAGACTCTTTTAATTGGTTTTGCAATCGCGCTATACGACCAAGACTAGCATATTCCTTATCAAAAATATATCTGCGCTCCTTTATGGATTTCTTAAAATAGACTTTGGCGCTATCCAATTGTTGTTCTTTGAAAAAAACCTCCCCCAAGCCAAAGTATGCATCAGCTTCAAAGTTTGGTATTTGTCCAAGATGATGATAATACTTCTTAGCTTTTTCAAAATCCCAGTCTTTAAAACAAGCATAGCCCAGTTTTTTATACACAAAAGGTTTTGTTTCTCCAAGTTCCAACAAGCGTTCAAATAGCGGTATTGCTTCTGCAAAGTATCCATTGTTAAAATGAGCCAACGCTTTTAAGTTGATAAGGGCGGGATCATTTGGAGCTGACTTTAACCCCAAATCCAAAATTTTATGTGCTTCGGTAGGCAACTCTGCTCCCACATAATATTTCCCCAAAAGATAAATACTGCGAAGGTGGGTACTGTCCAATTCCACAGCTTTCTTCAAAGCCTTGTTCCCATTTTCACTCGCTCCTTGCTTTTGCAATGCACTCCCCAGATAAAAATAGAACTCAGGATTGTCGGAGCCATTTTTAGTTAATCCTTCAAATATTTTTTGTGATGCTTCCCATTGCTTGGTTTTAGTATAAAGCTTCCCCAATTCAAATTTTGCAAGAACCTGATCTTGATTTTTGCCAATAACGTCCAAGTATTGGGCAATGGCCTTTTCATTATTGCCTATAGCGGTATAGGCTCGAGCAATCTGAAGGCTGGATTTTTCATCTCCAATGCCTGCATACGTATTAATGGCCTCAACATAGTTGCCCAATAGGTACAGACTATCGGCAACCGCAAAAGCCGAAGACTGTGCTCCGGCTTTAACACCAATAATTATACTAAAAAGAAGAAAAGCAAGTTGCTTCAACATCCACTTCTTTAAAATTATCTCTTTACCAAATTACCTTTATCAGAAATGGTAAAGCTTACTTTGGACATTCCTTTAAATTGAAATGTAACCACATCTCCTATATCCACTTTCATTCCATATTCCCCATCAAAGTTGGTCACTGCACTTGAATTAGTCCCTTCAATAGTTATATTCACACCTGGTAAAGCTCTTGAGCCTCCCATAACCTTACCATTAAGAATACCATTTTCATCGACCTTTCCGGTTACAATCAAACTATTAGGATTTCCTATCTTGGCAACAGCTTGACCTGAATCACCTTGTAGCTTAAAGGTAATTGGAATACTAAATGGAACTTCCACCGCTTGCCCTTTTTGCTTTCCCGGTTGCATTTTGGGCAACTTGTCGATTATTCGCTTTGCTTCGTCTTCCAATAATTTATGTGGGCCCCGTTTTCTAAAATTCGTAATGGATCCATCCTTCGAGATAACAAATATCACATTGACCCTTCCTTGAATACCTTGCTCATGTGCTTCTTTGGGATATCTAAAATTTTTACGGATATGCTCCTGCATTTTTTCCTGAAAGCATCTTTTCTTATCAATGGCATCTTCACAACCAGGAAAGATGGGAACTTCTTCAATTACAGCAAATGGAACAGCAATTTCCTTATTGATGTCGGATGGTTTCTTCACCAAAGAAGTATTATTTTTTGCAACATTTTTTGTGGTGCCGCAAGAGGTGTAAAATAACATCCCCACTACCATGGGCAACAACAAAGCATACTTAAATTGATATATGGCCTTTGACTTTTCTTTTGTCAACATGACGATTCGTTTTTTGATTAATGATTTTTTATAAAATTGATTCACCAAACTGAAATTTTGGTTTTGAAATACTTCTGAGAGCAGCAGTTCATATTGACTTTTCTTACCTGCTTTGGATGCTTGTGCATCCGCAATAAATTCATGGAGCTCCGAAATACGCAGTTGATACAAATACACCATAGGATTAAACCAAAAAACAATACGCATAAGCTCAAAAAACATCAAATCCAAAGAATGTCTTTGCTTAACATGCACCATTTCATGTTCAAGAATACTCTCTTGTTTTGCAAGTGGTATATCGGCACCCATAAATACATTTCTAAAAAAAGAAAAAGCTTGTTTACTCTTGGGAACAATAACCTTGGTGAAGTCTTTCTCCCAAGAAACCACTCCTTTTTCTTTGAGTTTGTAAATATGATTCAATTTTGCTGCCAACCAGATGGTCATTATCATGGCTCCAGCCCCAAGAAATATATAACCCCAATTGATATCTTCCCAAAATCCATTCTGCGATTTATTAGTGGACAAAACAACCTCATCCAATTGCCAGAAAAACTGCTGATATTGAACTAGATTTTCGGGAATGGCAGTTTTAAAAGCCTCAAGTTTTATCCAAGGGAGGAACATGGAAAGTACAAAAGTGCCCAAAAGATAAATTCGGTTCCACTGAAAAAAGGTTTCCTTTTTCAAGAACAGATCATATACCAATAAAAAGACCAATTGAATGGTCACGCATTCTAAAATATAGGTGATCATTTTTCCTCGTTTTTAATTTTCTGCATAATCTCTTCCAATTCATTTAAGCTGATATCGTTCTTCTTCATAAAAAACGACACCATACTTTTAAAAGAACCCTGAAAGTAGCCATCCACCAATTTTGATATGGACTGATTGCTGTACTCCTCCTTTTTCACCAATGGAAAATATACGTGCCCCTTGCCTACCTTTTCATGATCCACAAACCCCTTGTCCTCTAAAATTCGAATAATGGTAGATACCGTGTTATATGCCGGCTTGGGTTCAGGCAATTCTTGAAGTAGTGCAGCTACGTTGGCTTTTTCCAACTGCCATAGCAATTGCATTACTTCCTCTTCCGCTTTTGTCAACTGTTTCATTTCAAACTAAGTTTTTAGTTCAACTTCAATGCAAATATAACTAAAAATCTAGTTTAAACTAATTTTTTAGTTTAAAATTAATTCCCCCTTGTTTCTTCTGTAACAAATCCCTGTTACATTTGTCTAATAGGAAATTGAATCATGGACATAGTACTCCTTATTATTGGGTTTCTTTTGATGTTGGTCGGTATCCTGGGTAGTTTTCTTCCCGTATTGCCTGGGCCTCCTATTAGTTGGGTTGGTCTACTACTGCTCTACATGACCAAAGCTGTGCCTGATAATTGGTGGATTTTGGGTGGAACCTTGATTCTTGCCCTAGGTGTGACTGTTTTGGATTATGTGATTCCCGCTGCGGGAACTAAAAAATTTGGTGGCAGCAAAGCTGGTATGTGGGGAACCATTGTTGGTCTTCTAGTAGCCATCTTTTTTCCAATATTTGGTCCTTTCGGCATCATCATTTGGCCTTTTGTGGGTGCGTTGGTAGGAGAATTGATGAACAAGGCTGATCAAAAAACCGCTATGAAGGCAGCTCTTGGTTCCTTTATTGGTTTCTTGACCGGTACTTTTATGAAGTTTGTGCTAACGTTTTTCTATTTAATATTTTTTATCATCGTTGCTATCAAATATGCTGCGGAGCTGAACCCATTTTAAGCTTGCGCATAGTCATAATCGACCTATTTTTTAATTCGTAGTAAATCCAAAAAGTTTGAGTTAGAAATCAGAAAGTCGTCCAAAAAGGCTTTTGCTTTGCAAAAACGTCTGGACGATGCGGAATTGAAAACTTTTTAAGGATTTCAAGAAATAAAAAATCAGTCTAGATTTTTTGGATACTTTTTCATCAATGGAAAAAGTATCATGTAACCACTATAATAAAGATTCCCGCCTTCACGGGAATGACAAGATGAATATCACTCTAACCACTCTACTTTTTCTTCAATGGGTTTGCGTTCCACCAAAGGTGGCTCCTCATCATAATATCCCATATAGAAAAAACCAAGGCATTTTTCACCTTCCTCCATATCGATGAACTCATCCATATATTTGGTTAGGCCGGGAGAGCTCCAATAACACCCAATCCCCATTTCGGCACAACACAACCACATATTCTGAACCGCCATCGCGGTAGCCGCAACTTCTTCCCATTCCGGTAAACTCTCATTCGGGTCTCGTTGCATACAGATTGCAATCATGGCCCCTGCCCGTTTTGGGTTTTCCAATAACCTCTTTACTTTAATCTGTTTGGGTTTAGGCTCGGTTTCCATATACTTATAGGAAAGAAACATACCCAACTTAGCTTTAGATTCTCCCATCAGTACCTTAAAACGCCATGGCTCGGTTTTTTTATGGGTTGGGGCCCAATTGGCTGCCTCCAATAATTGCTGAATGGTTTCTTTTTCAATAGGCTTGTCATTGTATTGAGCGGGAAAAATGCTTCTTCTATTCTTTATTAAATCAAATATCATATCAATGTTCAACTTCAATAATTCTTACTAGCCTGCTCTTAAAAATCCTTTTTCAGTAAAGAACTGTAAATCTAAAAGGTTTCCAAGTTTTTAAATATTTTTCTGAATATTTTGTGTTTCGTTGTATAACTGGCTCCACTTCCAATATTTTAAACTCCAATTCAGTAATAAAACTCAAAAGCTCTTTTTTATGGTCCTCTGACTGTTTTCTTTTTATATGACTATTTCCATTATAACTAAGGCTCCAAATTTTATCTTTGCAATCTTTCAACCCTTCCTTTCCTCGATAAAAAAAAGTATTGGTATTTTCAATTATGCTCTTGATTGTCTCATCATCCACTTTCGGCTTTTTAAACCCTCTGTTCATATAATTAATAAACATATTACTATAAGTTATTGCATCATTTATATCATCTTTGAATGCATTCACTTTGGAGTTTATGGAATTATATTTTGAAACAAATACACTGTATTTTTGATTTTCAATCAATTCATTATTTTCTCTTATTTCTTCCCGTATATGTTTGTTGGCAATTCCAAACCTTTTAATTCTTTGTATACTTTTTTCAATTTGCCTGACTTTGCCCAATTCATTAATTTGTTTGATAGAGTCTTTATATGAAAAATCACCTTCTATATTCAACTTTGAAAAATCTTTAGCAGCAAACTCAAAGTGGGTGATTGGGTTATTCAAAAATTGCCAAAGTGGATCAAATGGCACATGAGTATAAATAAATTCTCTAGGAGAAATCAAAAAGTATTCGTCCGAAAAGTCATGGACATATTCTCCTTTATCATTTAAATATCCAGCCGCAGCAGTATTATCAATAAAAAAATAATCATTCCTAATTTGAACGGCATTCCAGGCATGGTTTAAATCAGATATTTGACTACTACCTTCCTCTCTAGTATATCCAGAAATAACATAAGACTTAACCCCTATTGATTTACATAAATGATAAAAAAGCTGTGCATAATGTCCGCAAATTCCTTTTCTAGAATTTATTGTCTCTTGAACCATCTCATCATAAGAACCATATCCGACAACATTATTAATCTGATTCAAATCATATTTAATGTTATGGGTTATCCAGATATGAAGTGCTCTTACTTTCTCATCCGTATGTTCAAGTTTATCTGTAAGAAAATGTGATATTTCATCTATCGTCGTTAATGAATCAGGAATTCTTCTTGATACCTTGTCAATTTCTTCGTATTTGTTTTTTCCTTCGACAGTTGAAGTCATCAGAAGTATTGAAACTAATAAAATAAACTGCTTTAGCATTTAATGCATTCCTTTAAGTATACTCAAAAATACACTTTGTAAACTTTTTGAACTTATCCCTTCAAAAGTAAATCAATACAGTTTTGCAATGCTGGGTTTCGATTATCCTCCTTCCACACCATGGACAAAATAGCGCGTTGTTTTATTTTTTTTAGTTCGATGAACTTCACGTTCATCTGAAAACCATATTGCAGTGCAGTTGGAACAATGGCAATCCCAAGTTTATTTTCCACAAGCTTGAAAATAGTCTGTGCGTGCACCGACTTATGGGAAACATTGGGTGTAAAACCTCCATCTTCACAAATGCTCATTACCGTATCAAAATAGAGCGGACTGTAATCCTGGGAAAACAAAATAAAATCATCTTCGGAGACTTGATGAATCCCTTTAAACCCTTTTTCATCCAAGGGATAGTCTTGAGGCAATACCAAAGAAAAAGTATCCACAAAAACTGGCTTGATTTTTAATCCTTTGGGAACACGCGACAACCGAACAAAGCCTAGATCCAATTTATCCCTTAAAATAGCACTGATTTGAGCCTTATTTGAAAGTTCATCCAAACTGGTATGAACCAATGGATACTTCTTTTTCATGTTCAACAACAGTTTGGGCACTACATTTTGCATAGCTGAACCTAAAAACCCAATCCGGATTTCACCCGAATGTCCATCACCAATGAGTTTTAGCTGTTTTTGGGTTTGCTCCAAATGGTTTAAGATAAATTCCACCTCCCCCTTTAAAAATTCTCCGGCAGGAGTTAAACTCACCTTCTTTTTATCACGCACAAAAAGTTGTGTCTGCAAAATCCCTTCCATCTGCTTGATCTGCGTACTCAACCCAGGCTGTGAGATAAACAGTTTTTCGGCTGCTTTTCTATAGTGTAACTCTTCGGCCACAGCCAAAAAATAGACAAAGTGTCGTAATTCTATTTGATAATTCATACTTATTAAATATTACAAAAATAAGTATTGGTAATTATTAAAAAGACAAAGTACCTTTATATTTCAAAATAAAGACCATGCAGCTACCCAAAACATTTCATTTTGGCGAAGACCATTTAACCGCAGGCATTGCCATTGGTATTTCAAAAGGAGAGATAAAAGGTGTTTTATCCAATTCATGCCTAGAGAAAATAAAGGCAAGTCAAGACCGGGTTCA
Source organism: Flagellimonas sp. (assembly GCF_965222555.1). Taxonomy (GTDB): domain Bacteria; phylum Bacteroidota; class Bacteroidia; order Flavobacteriales; family Flavobacteriaceae; genus Flagellimonas. Next base: position 605,647 of record NZ_CBDCUG010000005.1, read on the forward strand.
AAATATCGTTGAAAAAGGAGAAACCGTCTACGGAATCAACACAGGATTTGGTCCTTTATGCAATACTAAAATTTCCAAAGAAGACACAAAAATTCTACAATCCAATATTTTACAGAGTCATAGTGTTGGAGTGGGCAAGCCAATAGCGGAAACGTTATCCAAACTAATGCTCATCTTAAAAATCCATGCTCTGGCTAAGGGATATTCAGGTATAGCTGTATCCACTATCCAAAGAATGCTATGGCATGTTGATCATGACGCCATTCCCGTGGTTCCCTCTCAGGGTTCGGTAGGTGCTTCTGGAGACTTGGCTCCCCTCTCTCATTTGTTTTTGCCGCTTATTGGTTTGGGAAAGGTTAATTACGAAGGAAAGACAATCACCACGGAAGAATTGTTCCAAAAAACAGGGCTCAAATCTTTGGAACTTGGCCCCAAAGAAGGATTGGCACTGATTAATGGCACTCAATTTATTGCGGCACACGGAGTTTTGGTAGTTCAAAAACTGCAACACTGTTTACGACAAGCAGATATCGTTGGAGCGATGATGTTGGAAGGACTCCAAGGTTCTATCAAACCATTTTTTGAAGAATTACATGCCCTCCGCCCTTTCAAAGGGAATCAACATGTGGCCGGAAGAATCCGGACTTTGGTGCAGGGTTCAGAAATTTTAGAAGACCATATTGATTGCGAACGAGTGCAGGACCCATATTCGCTTCGCTGCATTCCACAAGTGCATGGTGCCTCTAGAAACGCATGGCTACATCTAAAAGAATTATTGGAAGTAGAACTGAATTCAGTAACGGACAATCCAGTCATCATCAATGATGACCTCACCATTAGCGGTGGCAACTTCCACGGACAACCTTTGGCCATGGCCTTGGATTATGCCGCTCTGGCCGCATCCGAATTGGGAAATATCTCCGACCGAAGAATCTATTTAGCCCTTGAGGGCAATAGTCCCGGAGTCCCTAAATTGTTGATGGAAGATACCGGAATCAATTCGGGTTATATGATTTTACAATATACCTCAGCAGCATTGGCCAGTGAGAACAAAAGCCTCTGTTTCCCTGCAAGTGCAGACAGTATTCCCACCTCATTGGGACAGGAGGACCATGTAAGTATGGGATCTATAAGTGGCCGAAAAGCACTTCAAATTATTGAAAATGTCGAAAAAATATTGGCCATTGAACTGCTCACGGCTTCCCAAGCATTTGAATATAGAAAACCTTTAAAATCTGGTGTGGTATTGGATGAAATCCATAAATTCATTCGAACCAAAGTTCCTTTTGCCGAGAGTGACCGGGTTTTTGCTGATGATATTGAAAAAGGAATCCATATGATCCAACAAGGAGAAATCATTGGTTTGGTTGAAAAAACCATGAAGGACAAAAACCTTCAATGGAATGCGCCGCATCTAACAGAATTTGAAACATATTAATCCATGAGCAAACCCATATTAATAGGTCCATTTACCCAAGTATTGCCCATGGTGGGCTTGCCTTTAAAAGGTGCTTTGTCCGATGAGCAATTGACCGTCATCGAAAATGGTGGAATCTTGGTTTCCGAAGGAAAAATCCAGAAAGTTGGGCTTTTTGAAGATTTAAAATCCGATGATGTAGACATTCACCATATTAAAGGAGAGCAGGTTTGCCTACCTGGGTTTGTGGATGCCCATACTCATATCTGTTTTGATGGTACCCGGGCAAGGGATTATGCCATGCGAAATGCCGGGATTTCTTATTTGGAAATTGCAAAAGCTGGTGGCGGAATCTGGGATACTGTGACCCAAACTCGAAAAGCTACACAAGAAGAGCTGGTTGAGGGAATTCTACAACGAAGTCAAAAACATTTACAGAATGGAATCACCACTATCGAGGTGAAAAGTGGTTATGGTCTTTCTCTGGAACAGGAACTAAAAATGCTAAGGGCCATTAAACAGGCCAATGAAAAAACCGAGGCAGATTTAATCGCTACTTGTTTGGCTGCCCATATCAAACCTAAAGATTGGAACGGTGACAAAACCTATTTGGAAGAAATGACCTCCACTCTTTTTCCCATAATCAAATCGGAAAATTTGGCAAATCGGGTGGATGCCTTTGTTGAAGAAAGTGCATTTTTTCCGGAAGAAATTGCCCCGTACTTTCAGAAAGCAAAGGAAATGGGCTTTGACATTACCGTTCATGCCGATCAATTTACTACTGGAGGCAGCGAAGTTGCGGTACAGTTTGGTGCCGTTAGCGCTGACCATCTGGAAGCCAGCACCAAAAAAGAAATCCAACTTTTGGCAAAGAGCAATGTCATTTCCATGGCTTTGCCTGGGGCTTCTATCGGATTGGGATGTGCTTATACCCCAGTTCGTAAAATTTTAGATGCCGGTGGGGCTGTGGCTATTGCCAGTGACCATAATCCAGGATCAGCTCCCATGGGTGATTTGCTCACACAAGCAAGCATTTTGGGAACGTTTGAAAAACTATCAAATGCCGAAGTTTTATCCGGAATTACCTTCAGGGCAAGTGCTGCTTTAAGATTGACGGACAGAGGAGTATTGCAAACCGGAGCCCAGGCTGATTTTGCGACTTTCCCCACCAATAACTATCAAGAAATCACCTATCACCAAGGACAGCTAAAGCCAAATGCAGTTTGGAAAAATGGAAAGCAAGTCTTTAAAAATGATTGATATGACAACAACATTGACAGCATTTCAAGAAAATATAATACAAGGAATTCCTTCGGAGCTGCCCTCTAAAAAAGCATACCCGGAAGGTGGAAATCCAGCCCCAAAACGTAAGGACATTCTATCCAAGAAAGAAAAAAAGTTAGCCGTTCAAAATGCGCTGCGTTACTTTCCAAAAGCTTGGCACCAGGAGCTGGCCACAGAATTTGCTGAGGAGCTTAAAACCTATGGCAGAATTTATATGCATCGATTTAAGCCAAAATATAGGATGTATGCCCGTCCAATTTCTGAGTATCCTGCAAAAACCAAGCAAGCTGCCGCCATCATGTTAATGATTCAGAACAATCTGGACCCTGCCGTAGCGCAACATCCGGAGGAACTCATTACTTACGGAGGCAACGGGGCTGTATTTCAAAATTGGGCGCAGTACCTGTTGACCATGAAATATTTGGCCGAGATGACGGAGGAACAGACTTTGCACATGTACTCGGGACATCCGATGGGCTTATTCCCTTCTTCGAAGGAAGCGCCAAGAGTGGTTGTGACCAACGGTATGATGATTCCCAACTACTCCCAACCCGATGATTGGGAAAAATTCAACGCGCTTGGCGTTACCCAATATGGTCAGATGACCGCTGGTTCCTATATGTATATTGGCCCACAGGGTATTGTTCATGGAACGGCAATTACCGTAATGAATGCTTTTAGAAAAGTATTGGACAAAGGAGATTCCCCTAAGGGGAAAGTGTTTTTAACCGCCGGTTTGGGTGGAATGAGCGGTGCCCAACCCAAAGCGGGAAATATTGCCGAATGTATTACCGTTTGTGCCGAAGTGAACCCAGAAGCGGCTAAAAAAAGACATGAACAGGGATGGGTAGATGAGTTGTTGACGGACATCTCCGAGCTTGTGCAAAGAACAAAAAAAGCCATTGCCCAAAATGAAGCAGTTTCCTTAGCCTATATCGGAAATGTGGTGGAGGTTTGGGAACGATTTTATGAAGAAGATGTTTTTATCCATTTAGGTTCCGACCAAACTTCGTTGCACAATCCATGGGCTGGGGGGTATTATCCCGTTGGACTATCTTTTGAGGAATCCAATCTGATGATGGCCGAAAATCCAGACGAATTCAAGAAAAAAGTTCAGGAATCACTGCGAAGACAGATTAATGCAGTCAACAAACACACAGCAAAGGGCACGTATTTCTTTGATTATGGCAATGCTTTCTTGCTTGAAGTATCACGGGCTGGCGGTGAGGTCATGGCAAAAAATGGTATCGACTTTAAATACCCGTCCTACGTGCAGGATATCTTGGGGCCCATGTGTTTTGATTATGGTTTTGGTCCGTTCAGGTGGGTCTGCACTTCAGGGAATCCCAAGGACTTACAAAAAACCGATGCCATTGCTTTGGAAATCATGAAGCAAATCAAAGCAGAAGCTCCTGAGGAAATCCAACAGCAAATGCAGGACAACATTAAATGGATTGAGGAAGCAGAACAGAACAAATTGGTGGTTGGCTCGCAAGCTCGGATTTTATATGCCGATGCCGAAGGCCGAGCTAAAATTGCAGATGCCTTTAATACTGCTATTGCTACAAGTGAAATATCCGCTCCGGTAGTTTTAGGTAGAGACCACCACGATGTCAGCGGTACAGATTCTCCCTTTAGGGAGACCAGCAATATTTATGATGGGAGTAAATACACGGCAGATATGGCCATCCACAATGTAATTGGGGATAGTTTCCGGGGAGCTACCTGGGTTTCTATCCACAACGGAGGCGGTGTTGGCTGGGGCGAAGTGATGAATGGTGGGTTTGGAATGGTGCTCGATGGTTCGGAGGAAGCTTCAAATCGATTAAAAAATATGTTATTTTATGATGTCAATAACGGCATTTCCCGAAGAAGTTGGGCACGAAACGAAGAAGCTTTGTTTGCTATCAAAAGAGAAATGGAGCGAACTCCAAATCTTAAAGTAACTTTACCAAATCTGGTAGAAACCGATATTTTAGACCATCTTTTTGATGCATAATGAAACATTACAGCAAACCTAAAAAGGATACTTGGCAAGGACGAACTAGCAATAAGAGCCTTTATCTTCATGAAAAAGTGAAGTGCGTTCCCTTGGAAGAAATTCCAGAACCGCCAAAAAAGTCAATCACCTTATTGGGGTATGCTTGTGACGAAGGTGTAAAACGAAACCAAGGAAGAATTGGAGCTGTAAAAGGCCCTGATGTCATTAAAACTAGTTTTGGGAAATTGCCCAACCATCTTCCCAGCCATGTACAGTTGTATGATGCAGGCTCTATCACCTGCAAAAATGAGGATATGGAAGCGGCCCAAAATGCACTTTCCGAAGCCGTAACCATACTTTTGGATAACAAACAATTTCCCATTGTTTTAGGTGGAGGGCATGATATTGCGTATGGACATTATCACGGCATCAAAAATCACCTCGATTCAAAAAAAGAAGGTCAAACCATCGGAATCATCAATTTTGATGCGCATTTCGACCTTCGAAAGAATGCTCCCAATAACAATTCGGGTACACCGTTCTATCAAATCGCGATGGAGTGCCAAGAAGAGAACAGCAATTTTAACTACCTCTGCTTGGGTATCCGTAGAGATGCCAATGACCGCTCTCTTTTTCAAACTGCAAAAGATTTGGATGTCAATTTTATCCTATCAGATACTTTCCAAATCCAGTTTTTGGATGAAATCAATACCTGGATTAATGCTTTCATCAAAACGGTGGATAAAGTCTATGTGACCATAGATTTGGATGGATTTTCTTCAGCCTATGCGCCAGGAGTCAGTGCTCCCTCACCTATGGGTTTCACTCCCCACATTGTTTTGGAGTGCCTTAAGACCATCATCAGTTCGGAGAAATTAATTAGTATGGATCTCGCCGAAATGAACCCAAAATATGACATTGATGGACAAACGGCTAAATTGGCTGCTTCCATGATGCACTTTGTAATGCACACCTTGCACAAAGCTTGATCCAAACAAAAAAAGCCTTCCATATGGAAAGCCTTTCATTGGCGAACATCATTTTTGATGTTTCAACCTGATTCCAATCATATAGATTGAAATCCAACACAACGGGACAAAGATAACAAAGTTTTATTTCAATATAGTTTGATATCAATTTTCATTTCAAAATATGCCTATTATTTGTATTGAGTACATTTAAAATCTTTCCCAACATCTTACAACCTAGCCTGCAAGCAACATTATGTCTCATCTTCTTATCGCTGTAAAAATTATAGGATATTCCTTTTTGGGTGCATTGAGAATAAAAAAATGGTCCAATAGGAATAAACCCATTGGACCAATACTTTGCCGTCCTTACTTAATAACAACGGTATATTTAGCCTCTTTTTTATTCTTTTTATCATTTTTATCGGTTGCTGAAACCTTAATCCTATAAGTTCCCGCGCTCAAATTGTGGTTTTTGGAAGCAAATATTCTTCCTTTGGAATCTATCTTGAAACCACCATTTTTTGGGTTTTTGAATTTTTTCTTTTCTTTATAAATGCCAATAAATTTAAAAGTGACCGAAGCAGATTTTGGACTCAATACTGCATCCTTACTTGTAAATTCAACTTTTTGTTTACCATCTAACTTGTTAGGGGAATAGGTTAAAGAATTTAACCTGGATTTAGATGTTTCAGATTTGGAAACAACTATTGTTAACATGGCTGTTTTTGTGTTCTTTTTATTCTTCTTGGCTACTGCCGTAATTGTTAGCTCATAAGTTCCTGCTTCCAGTTTATGATCTTTTGTTGCCGTTACCACCCCTTTAGAATCTATCTTGAAACCACCAATCTTGGGATTTGTGAAGTCTTTTTTATCTTTTGTTACTTTGGAAATTTTAAAGGAAACTGCCGCACCTTTTGGACTAATCGTTGCGCTCTTACTGATAATGGCCACTTTTGGCTTGGCTTCCAACTTGCTAGTGCCATATTTAATGGAACTCAATTTAGAGGTATTCCCAGGGATATCATCATCATCTTTACTGCAGGCCATAAAAACCGCTGATATGATTAAGATAAACGACATAAGCTTCACTACTCTTTTCATAATTAAGATTTTAAGGATTAATACTTTTTATTAATATCCTAACAACAAGCTATTTTTCCTTTACCCTATTTTTTTGTGAAATTTAATATTGCCTCCCAAAAATTCTTGTGACAAAAGGTGTATTTCAAGGAGAACTCAAAATTTTGGTAGATTTTGATTGTCGAATTATTAATTGGATATATTCCATTTATTAGGAATTATTCCATAAATTAGCTGTTCCTCTCAACTGAACAATGGAAAAGACCATTCTACATCTAGATTTGGACACTTTTTATGTGTCCGTGGAACGCATCATCAATACTGAGCTTAAAAACAAGCCATTATTGGTGGGCGGCACCAGTGATCGAGGTGTAGTTGCTGCATGTAGCTATGAAACCCGAGGTTTTGGAGTGCACTCGGGCATGCCCATGAAAATGGCCAAGGAACTTTGCCCTGAAGCAGTAGTCATTCGAGGCAATGCGGGCACCTACAGCAAATATTCGGATGTGGTCACAGAGATGATCAAAGAGCATGTGCCGCTTTTTGAAAAATCGAGTATTGATGAGTTTTACGCAGATCTTTCGGGAATGGATCGTTTTTTTGGTTCTTATAAGTATGCCTCGGAGATGCGCCAAAAAATCATAAAGGAAACAGGGCTTCCCATTTCTTTTGGATTATCAGTGAACAAAGTTGTTTCTAAAGTGGCCACCAATGAGGCAAAGCCCAACAATCAATTGAAAATAGATTTTGGGCATGAAAAACCCTTTTTGGCTCCTCTATCCATTAAAAAGATTCCCATGGTAGGTGATAAAACCTATCAAACCCTTCGAAATTTGGGTATTCGAAAAGTACAAACAGTACAAGAAATGCCAATGGACATTATGCAACGGGTATTAGGCGCCAATGGGAGGGTAATTTGGAAAAGGGCCAATGGAATGGACAACACTCCGGTGGTTCCCTTTTGTGACCGAAAATCAATTTCAACCGAACGTACTTTCGACAAGGACACCATAAATGTGGTCAAGCTAAAGGGCATTTTGATTGCCATGACCGAAAATTTGGCCTATCAATTACGTCGAGGAGATAAATTGACGGCTTGCATCGCAGTAAAAATCCGATATTCGGATTTCAACACCTATTCCAAGCAATTGCGCATCCCCTATACCAGTGCTGACCATATACTCATTCCAAAAATATTAGAGCTGTTCAAAATCCTGTACAACAAGCGGATGCTGGTACGGTTGATAGGAATCCGATTTAGTCATTTGGTCTCAGGGAATTACCAAATCAATCTTTTTGAGGATACCGAAGAAGCCTTAAATCTCTATCAAGCCATGGATTATGTGAGAAATCGGTTTGGTAGCCGGAGTGTCATAAGAGCTTCTGCCATGGATGCCAAGACCATTGGTAGTATGCACAACCCTTTTAATGGAGAACCTCCTGTGGTTTTGGCACATCGGAAACAGTGAGCAATGAGCAATGAGCAATGAGCAATGAGCAATGAGCAATGAGCAAAATTAATTGACAACTGATAATTGTACCTAAACTGTCATACATATTACAGCCTGCGCTATGGAACATTTTCCGAACTGGAACTATTGGAGCTTGCCCAACAAAACCAAGTGACCCAATTAGTGCTCACCGACATCAACAACACCTCTGCCTGCCTCAACTTTGTCCGGAAAGCTCCAGAGTATGGGGTTAGGTCTATTTTGGGCATAGATTTTAGAAACGGTGTTGACCCCTGTTTTCTAGGAATTGCCCAAAACAACGAAGGTTATTTGGAGCTCAACAATTTTCTCTCCCATCATCTTCATGACGGTTTGGAAATTCCCAAACGAGCTCCGGTGTTTAAAAATGTATTTGTCATCTATCCTTTTGAACAGGCTTTGCTCAACGATTTACAGGATTTCTCAGACCATGAATTTATTGGAATTTCCATCCAGGATTTAAGGCGATTACCTTTTTCAAGGTTGGTTAAGCTCAAAGACAAGTTGGTTGTCCAACAACCGGTCACTTTTCGCAACAAGAACGATTTCAATGCGCATCGTTTGCTACGGGCCATTGACAATAATGCCTTACTAAGTAAGCTTCCAAAGGAAGAAGAGGCCAACGAAAATGAAAAAATGTTCCCTGTCCAAAATCTGGCAGCTGCCTTTTCAGAATTCAGTTTCATTCTGGAGAATACTGAAAAGTTGCTCAATCGCTGTAACATTCATTTCGATTTTTCAAAAGGCCGGAAACCCCAAAACCTCAGTAGTTATACCGAAAGTGTGGAAGAAGACGAAAGACTTATTGAAAAGTTATGTTATGAGGGTCTTCCCTATCGATACAAAGAGATTGATGATTCCATCCAGAATCGATTGGACAAGGAGTTACATCTCATCAAAAAAATGGGGTTTGTTTCCTATTTTCTTATCAATTGGGACATTGTATCCGAAGCACAACGGAGAGGATTCTATTATGTGGGACGTGGTAGTGGTGCCAACAGTATTGTGGCCTATTTGCTCCGCATCACCGATGTGGATCCTATGGAATTGGACCTCTATTTTGAGCGTTTTATCAACCTTTACCGTACCAATCCACCAGATTTTGACATCGATTTTTCTTCACGGGACAGGCCTGCCATGACCCAATATATCTTTGAGCGTTTTGAAAACGTGGCTCTTTTGGGCACCTATGTCACCTTTAAAGAACGGGGGGTAATCCGGGAATTGGGTAAAGTTTTTGGGCTTCCAGCACAAGAAATTGATTTTTTGACCACAGGGAGATACAGTCCTTCGCAACTGGACAGCATGTCCAAACTTGTCCTTAAATATGGAAAGCTTTTAAAAGATAAGCCCAACTACCTGAGCATACATGCAGGAGGGATACTGATCAGTGAAAAACCTTTGCACTGGTTTTCGGCCACCCATCTTCCTCCCAAAGGGTTTCCCACCACCCAATATGATATGGTCATTGCCGAGGATGTTGGTCTGTACAAATTCGACATCTTGGGCCAACGGGGATTGGGCAAGATCAGGGAAGCGTTGGAAATCATTGCCTATAATCAACCTGAAAAACATCAAGAAATCGACATTCATAATATTAAGGGCTTTAAAACGGATACCACTATAAACAACCTCATCAAAACGGCTCAATGTATGGGGTGTTTTTATGTGGAATCGCCAGCCATGCGGATGCTGCTCAAAAAATTAGAGGTGGATAATTACTTGGGATTGGTAGCCGCCAGCTCCATTATTCGGCCAGGGGTGGCCAAAAGTGGGATGATGCGAGAGTATATCTTGCGGCACCGTGATAAAAGCAGGGCCAAAGAAAAGGCGCATCCGGTTATGCTTGATATTATGCCAGATACTTATGGGGTAATGGTATATCAGGAAGATGTTATTAAGGTGGCCCATTACTTTGCCGATTTGGATCTGGGGGAGGCCGATGTCCTCCGTCGGGGTATGAGTGGAAAATTCCGTTCGCGGGAAGAGTTTCAAAAAGTAAAGGACAAATTCATTTCAAATTGTAGAAAAAAGGGATATCCTGACACTATTATTTTTGAAGTGTGGCATCAGGTGGCCAGTTTTGCAGGCTATGCCTTTGCCAAAGGGCACTCAGCTTCGTATGCCGTGGAAAGCTATCAAAGCCTCTTTTTACGGGCCTACTTTCCGCTGGAATATATGGTGGCCGTCCTTAACAACGGGGGAGGGTTTTATCGCTCCGAATTTTACATTCACGATGCCCGTATGATAGGTGCCACCATTCATCCTCCTTGCATCAACAACAGTAACATATATAATCGTATTTGTGACACACATATTTATTTGGGACTGATGTATCTCCGTGATTTGGAAAACAGGGTCATGGAACGCATCATCAAGGAACGAACCCTCAATGGAAGTTTTGCTTCTTTGGAAGATTTTTTGGACCGAGTCATTATTTCCGTGGAACAACTGGCTATTCTTATTCGGATTGATGCTTTTCGATTTACAGGAATCAACAAACATGAACTGTTGTGGAAAGCACATTTAATGTTGTCCAAAAATGACCGTTTGGAGCATCCCAAGCTTTTTCCGCCCAGACATCAAAAATTCCAGATTCCAAAATTGCACACCACTAATTTGGAAACTGCTTTTGAGCAATTAGAACTTTTAGGCTTTTGTCTTTGTACCCCATTTAAACTCTTGGCCGAGCCGCCCAAAAATTCCAATGGGCAACGGGACCTGCATCGCTATTTGAACAAGTATATTGATATATATGGCTATCTGGTCACGGTAAAAAACACCAATACCCATACCGGTAAGCGTATGCATTTTGCTACTCTTGTGGATCAGCATGGCGAAGTGTTTGATACTGTACTTTTTCCGCCAGTGGCCGCCAAATATTATTTTGGGGGCAAGGGTATTTACCGTTTTTATGGAAAGGTGGTAGAGGAATTTGGCTTTTTGAGCATTGAGGTCATAAAAATGCAAAAGCAGGATTATATTCCCGACCCTCGTTATGCTGATATGAAAACGAGCAAAAAAGTATTCGACAGTAAAATTTCCAATACCCTAAACGAGTCTAAAACAGATGTTTTACCCACTTAGCAATTCGCTCGGGCAATTTGTATGGAGCATAGCGTAAAGGAGGGTCTATCCAACGGCCTCTTTTTACAATCGCTTTTTTATGCGAAAACACATCAAAAGAAGTTTTACCATGATAGGCACCTACACCGCTGTGCCCCACTCCTCCAAAAGGCAGGTTTTTGTTGGCAATATGGATTACCGTATCGTTGATCACCCCTCCTCCAAAACCATACTGGGCAATAAACTTTTTTTGAGAAGCTCTTCTGTTTGAAAAAATATAGGCCGCCAATGGTTTCTCATACCGCTTGACGATCTCATCAATATCAGATTCTTCTTCATAGGATAAAATAGGTAGTATAGGTCCAAATATCTCTCCTTGCATCAAAGGACTATCTAAATCTGGTTCATCAACCAGAGTAAGGCCGATAAAATTATCCTCGTCCATGGTCTGACCTCCATAAAGTATTCGCTGACCTTCCAAAAGTGATCTCAAACGACCATAATGCCGATCATTGACAACTCGAGCTAAATCTTGAGATTCTGCTTGATTTTCTCCATATGCTTCAACAATCTTATCCTTGAGTTTTTGAACCAATTTTTCTTTAACTGCATGGTGTACCAAAAGATAGTCGGGTGCAAGACAGGTTTGGCCCAAGTTCAGGGATTTGCCCCAAATAATCCGCTTGGCCGCAAGGGATATACTGGCTGTTTCATCTACAATACAAGGGTTTTTCCCTCCCAATTCCAACGTAACTGGAGTCAGGTGTTTAGCTGCACTTTCGTATATGATTTTCCCAACCTGCGGACTTCCAGTAAAAAAGATATGGTCCCATTTTTTGGATAATAGTTCTTGGGACACTTGGACCCCACCTTGTACAACAGCTACATATTCAGGATCAAATACATTTTTAATGATTTTTTCAATGATTGTCGCTGTATTTGGTGTCAGTTCGGAGGGCTTCACAACCACAGTATTGCCCGCAGTAATTGCCCCCACCATGGGAGCCAAAGTCAATTGAAAGGGATAGTTCCATGGAGCAATGACCAGCACCTGCCCCAATGGTTCCCGGTATATATAATTTCTTGATGGAAAATTGGCCAAATTACCTGAAACCCTTTCTGGCCGGGCCCACAACTCCAAATTTTTAAGCATGGTATTGATTTCGGCCAACACAAATTGGGTCTCCGCAATAAAGGTTTCAAACCTTGGCTTTTTGAAATCGGCATAGATAGCTTCGGCAATGGCATCTTCTTGCCTAACAATTTCATTGCGCAATCGCTTTAGGGCATTTCTCCTAAAGGAGAGGTCCTTTGTTTTTTGGGATGAGAAAAATACTTGCTGTTTTTCGTAAAATTCCATGCTCGATTTGGTTCAATATCCTTACCAAAATAGATATTCTTTTTGAATTCATCAATCTTCATCCATGGCCAAAATATATTCGGCCACAGCCATCTTCGCATCATCGGACAAATAATCTTGCGGCGGCATTTCTGGGTAGTCTTCCCTTAAATTTTTTGGATTGTTGATATAGTCTACTATGCCTTGAGGGTTTCCATTATGAATGGCCTGCATAATCTTGGTAGGCACTCCTATCAATCGGGTGTTCCATGCATGGCATCCCGCACAAACCCCATAATAGGTAAGTTCTCCCAATTCTTCTTTGGAAACCGACCTTGGAGCCACAGGCTCCGGAAGCATATAGGTGTGTACATTTTTTGTATCCGATATAGTGGCCACACCATATCCATCAATCCCGAAGGCTCTGTATCTTTCTCTATTTCGAATTGTGCTGCCGACTCCCCCACCAACAGCAAGAATATCCGGTCCTTTTTGGGAAAGTTGAGTCAGCATCAAGGCTTTTATCTCGCCTACCGGATTATTGCCATTGTCTTGCATAAAGTTGTCCAAGATCACCACTCTATCCGGATTGGGCTCCGAGTTTGGGTCGTTGGAAAGATTGGCTCCCTGGGCCAAATCCACAATGGTAATCCCTGCGTTGTCGTTTCCAGTGATAATATTGTTTTCCACGATTACATCATCCGCGGCCATGATAAGAATCCCTGTTCCTGCAGGAATGCCAGCGACAATAGACCCAGGTGCTCCAAAATTTTCGTGGTTGTTGTTCACCACAAAATTGTTTCGGATAATTACATCAAAGGTTGTTTTAATTGGAAGCCCTGGGGTAACAAAAGCCAAAATACCTCCCGTATTGTTGTGGGCGTAATTGTTTTCCACCAAACAATGCCTTGAATTTTCTATTTCTATTCCAGCTACATTGTCGAATACCTCATTGTGCTTCACATCCACATTATCGCACATGCCCACATAAATGGCGGCGTCTTCTATTTCACTCAAAATATTGCCCTCAACTAACCCATTTTTACCATATTGGGGAAAGATGCCATAAACTCCAGTATCAATAATCCAGTTGTTGCGAAGCACAAAATTGTTTCCGGCCTGCCCCATGATGCCATTACCTTTATATTCGATAATCTTGAAATTTTCAATCAGGATGTTGTTACCAGAATATAAAAAGGCATCATTCAACTCTTTTTTTCCATCCAAAGTGGGCCACTCCCCTTCTTCAATGATTCCTTGGAGTGCAATGTTGTCCTTATCGATATAAACAGTCTCATTATAGGTGCCCGGATATACACGAATCAAATCGCCATCACTCGCTTCCGCAACTGCATCTTGAATGGATTCACCATCATTCACTTCAATAATATTGCCTTTATATGTAGAAAGATTGACCGTCTCAGTGCTGTCATTACTTATTTGGGCACCGCTATATCGTAACCCAGAAGGCAATGGAACAATGGATTCGGAGGCATCCATACCAAAAAAAGTTTTCCCAAGGAATATTCCAATGGCCAGTAATAGAATGGTTACAAGAAGTCTTGATACAATTTTTTTCATTTTTATATTGAATTAAATGGGTGATTTATTGGTTATTCCGGGTAATACGTCAGGTGGTTTGGGCATAAAGGATTCATCGGTCAGCGTATTCAGAAAATCCACTAAGCGGTCCAGCTCATAATCGGTAAGTTGAGGCTCCCAAATATGCCAATGCAAAATCAAATCCTCGTCTTTTGGCACAGCATGTCCTCTTCCTCCGGTGTAAAAAGCCACCGTTTCCCTTAAAGTTTCAAATCGACCTGAATGCATATAGGGCGCCGACTTGGCAATGTTACGAAGGCTTGGCACCTTAAAACCGCCACGAAGTGTCTTATCCCTCGAGGGAGTTTCCGCTCCAGGATCCAAAGGCAATCCATCAGGTTCAGGGCTTCCAATTACTGCAATTTGCTGATTGGTGAACAAGGGCGGGGTATGGCATTCGGCACATCGAGCCACAAAGGACCGGAACACGTTAAGCCCTTCAATTTCTTTTTGATTCAGTGCCTGATGGTACCCGTGCGCATATTGATCATATTTACTGTTCAATGAAACCAGGGAAGCTTCAAAAGCGGCCAAGGCCGTATAGATTTCATTGAGTTGTATGGAATCTCTATCCACCTTATCAGGGAAAGCCTGAGCAAACAAGTTTTTGTAATTGAGATTATCGTTCAAAGTTTTAAGCAAGTTTTCCGGAGTATTCCCCATCTCTTCTTCGGAGTACAATGGCCCTTGCATCTGTTCTTCCAAAGATTTTGCCCTGCCGTCCCAAAACAACAGCTTTAAATAACCTACATTCCAAAGTGATGGAGCGCTTCTTTTACCTTTTCTGTTGTGAATTCCAACGCTAGTCGCCCGCCCATCAGCAAACCCTTTTTGGGGATCATGGCAGGTTGCACATGAAATGCTACCATCTCCTGAAAGTGCTGGGTCGAAAAAAAGATAACGTCCCAAATCAATTTGCTCCGGGGAAAAACCTTCACGAAGTTTGGGCAATGCCGTTTTCAAACCTCCAACGCCTAGTTGATTTTTAAGGCTATATTGTTTGTAAAGATTTTGCGAGATACACTCGTTGTTCTTATTCTTCTTAAAACCCGGAGGACAATCGGAACTTAAATCCTGCACGGTAACATAGACATTATTTTCTGGTCTCATATTCGCCCCATGAAACAACCATCCCAACAGGACAACCAAAAATATGGGCATTCCCACTTTAATTACACGTGTGTTTCTTTTTCTGTCTGGAATCACGAAGGAATTGAGCTTTTGTAACGGATTCTATTCGATAAAAAATACCAGGCCTAGCCTAATAATGTATTTATCATGCCTAAAATAGGATGGTAATTTTTAATAATGAAAAATCAAATGGTTTTGTGATAAAGAGGGTCTATTCTGGTATGAATAGGGCCATTATCACGCAGGAAGTTTAGCTTTAAAGCTTTCGCGATACCCCGTAGAAACGGCAAGAACTTCATCAGGAATATGTTTAACTGTAATGGCGTAGCCTTTTTTTGTCTTTTTGGCAGAGGCCACATAAGACATATTCACCATATATGAGCGGTGTATTCTAATAATTGTAGGATAGTTCATTTTGTCCTGTAAATCCTTAAGACTTCCCCTAACCAATTCCCTGGCCACTTTTTCTCCTTTTAAATAATAGAGTTCCAAATAATTTCCGGCAGATTTAACGTAAATCAGTTGTTCATATTTAATCGCCAAAACAATCTTGTCATTTTCTCCTTTTATGACCAGCATATCGTTTGCCTCTTGTTTGGAAACATCAAATTGGTGTTCAAGTTCGGTAACTTTATTAACCTTTTCCTTAACCCAAAAAAAAGCAAGAATCAAAACATAGGGGACAACGGTAACCAGTCCCACTTGCCAAAGTGTGGTCAAAAAATCATCCCATTTTTGACGAAAGGTTTCCAACTCGGGTTGATACAATAGATGAAAAATGTATGAAATCAGCAAAATCTCAAACAATCCAAAAAGAACCAAACCGTAAAGTTTAAAATGGTTCAATTTCGCCAGTTTTCGGATACCGAATTGAGTGATCAGGAGAATGCCAGAACCAAACAGGATGTATTCATGAATTTGACTTTTCCCCCACTGGTTAATATTGAAAGGAGCATATACCCACAAAAACATTAGGGAAAACAGGCTCACAAAACCGATTAGAATAAGTCGATTGCGCGAAGTATCGAGATATGGGACATTTTGCTTCAGTATTTCTTTAAGGTTCTTCATGTTTGAAGCGCAAAGACTTATCGGTTGAACAGATAATCTTTTCCTTCGAAACTACTAAAATTAATTAAATGCGAATCGCTATGACAAAAATGTTCACTTCTATTTAAAGGCTGGAATGCCTGTGATATCCGCACCGGTAATCAATAGGTGGATATCGTGAGTACCTTCATAGGTAATTACACTTTCCAGGTTCATCATGTGACGCATAATACTATATTCGCCCGTGATTCCCATTCCGCCCAATACCTGTCTCGCTTCGCGGGCTATTTTGATAGCCATTTCCACATTGTTTCGCTTGGCCATAGAAATTTGAGCTGTAGTTGCCCGACCTTCATTTTTAAGCTGACCTAATCTGAACGCCAATAATTGGGCTTTGGTAATCTCAGTGATCATCTCGGCCAATTTCTTTTGCTGTAACTGCGTAGCAGCAATAGGTCTCCCAAACTGGATACGCTCTTTAGCATATCGAAGTGCTGTATCGTAACAGTCCATCGCCGCTCCGATTGCTCCCCAGGCAATTCCGTAACGAGCAGAATCCAAACAGCCCAGCGGAGCACCCAAACCAGTTTTGCCCGGTAATAGGTTCTCTTTTGGAACTTTTACATTATCAAAAATCAATTCCCCAGTGGCTGATGCGCGCAAAGACCATTTATTATGTGTCTCCGGGGTCGAAAAGCCCTCCATTCCACGTTCCACGATCAATCCGTGGATTCGTCCTTCTTCATTTTTAGCCCATACCACTGCTACATCTGCAAATGGCGAATTGGAAATCCAAAGCTTGGCGCCATTCAACAAAAAGTGGTCGCCCATATCCTTGTATTTGGTTTCCATTCCACTAGGATTGGACCCATGGTTGGGTTCCGTAAGTCCAAAACAGCCCATCCATTCACCTGTGGCCAATTTTGGCAAGTATTTTTTACGTTGCTCTTCAGTTCCGTATGCAAAAATGGGGTACATCACCAAAGAAGATTGCACGGAAGCCGTGGAGCGAACCCCACTATCCCCTCTTTCAATTTCTTGCATAATCAAACCATAACTGATTTGATCTAATCCAGCACCACCATATTCTTCTGGGATATAAGGCCCAAAGGCCCCAATTTCTGCCAACCCCCCAACTATTTCCTTTGGAAATTCTGCTTTTTGGGCATATTCTTCTATGATGGGTGAAACATCTCGCTTTACCCACTGGCGGGCAGCATCACGCACCAATTTATGTTCTTCTGAAAGTAAATCATCAAGATTGTAATAATCCGGAGCTTCAAATAAATCTGGTTTCATGCAAAAAAATTTGGCTAAAGGTACTAATGAATAACCACAGAACAAGCTGTTTTTGTTACATTTTTAAGTAGAAATCTTTAGTCAGGTCCACATACTCTTTGGTGTATTGGTGACGGTCCAATTCAATGGTCAATTCATCCATCTGGGTTGTTTCTTTGGAAAAACCAAATTCCAATAGACTTCGCTTCACATCCGCATTTGGATTTCCTTTGACCCTGGTTAATCTTCTGGGAAAAAGTTGAAAGTTTTCTGCCAATCCAACAAAGTTTTTTTCTTCTTTATATGGAATGATCACTGAGAAAACACCATTTGGCGACAACAATTTGGAAACTCCCTCTAAAAGTTCATCAAAAGGAAGGGAATTGTTTTGACGTGCCTTATCCCGTGCCTCATCCCCACTTGAAACTTCTTCAGCATAAAAAGGCGGGTTTGAAACAATCAAATCGTATGTGTCTTCTATTTCCTCCGCAAATTCATCCAAACCTGCATGGTAACAAAATAGTCTGTCCGCCCACAGTGAAGCCTCAAAATTTTCAACACATTGCTCATAGGCCTCCTCATCCAATTCAATGGCATCGACAAGCTCTGCACCACAACGTTGCGCCATTTGCAGGGCGATTAACCCGGAGCCAGAACCTATATCCAAAATGGAATTTGGTTTTCTCTCCAAAGAAGTCCAGGCGCCCAATAAAACCCCATCCGTACCTACTTTCATGGCACAGCGATCTTGGTTAATGGTGAAATGTTTAAAATGAAATGGTTTCATTGCTCTGCACTAAACATCAAATTCCAAAAGTCAGCTTCGCCTTTATTTGATATTTGGAATTTGTTATTTGGAATTTTGGTTCAACCTTCCCGGCTCTCTAGTTTCCGTTCCTTCCAGTTCAAGTAATGAATCTCCAAGCCTTGTTCGCATAGCGTTTGCCAACAATTTGATTTTCTCCACAACTTCGGGATGTTCGGTGGCAACATTTTTGGTCTCACTAATATCATTTTCCATATCATACAATTCAATTTCCTCCATATCAATCATACGATATTCTCCCGGAAGACCGTCTTTCCCTGGCTCTTGCCCATCCATAGTACGGTAACGATGGGGAAAGTACAATTTCCATTTCCCGTAACGCACTCCAAACATTTCGTTTACGCGATAGTAAAAGAAATAAGCTTCTTGAATAGGTTCTTTACTCTCACCTGTTAACACCTTCCAAGCACTTTTACCATCAATAGTCTTTTCTGGCAATTTTGAATCAGTAAGCTCGGCAATGGTAGGCAAAATATCAATGGCCATCACGGGAACACTAATTTCCTGTCCTGCTTTTAGTTTAGCTGGATATTTCATGATGAAAGGTTCTCGCTGACCACCTTCCCATGCGGTACCCTTGCCTTCACGAAGTGGCAAAGCACTCCCTGCATGGTTTCCATAGGATAGCCAAGGCCCATTATCTGAAGTAAAGATTACAATTGTATTTTCTTCGAGGCCATTTTCTTTTAAAGCATTCATGATTTGACCTACGGACCAATCAATTTCCATGATCACATCACCATACAATCCTCTTTCAGATTTTCCCTTGAACTTATCCGAAACAAATAGAGGTACATGGGGTTGTGGATGTGGCACATACAAAAAGAAGGGATTATCCTTATTTCTTTTGATGAAATCCACACTTCTTTCCGTTATCTGGGTTGTAAGTTGTGACTGCTCTGTTAACGTATCGATTACAGTTTCATTTTCATATAAAGGCAGATCGGGAAAATTGAAAATAGGACCTTGCTGCGGGTGAAACGGCCACATATCATTGGAATATGGAATGCCAAACCACTCGTCAAATCCGTGTCTTGTAGGTAAGAACATTGGGTGGTGCCCCAAATGCCATTTGCCATAAATGGCCGTGGCATAACCCTTTTCTTTGAGCATTTCGGCCAGTGTGGTTTCAGAGGAATTTATTCCATGGGTATTATCAGGACCCAAAGCATTGTGAATACCAATACGATTGGGGTAGCATCCGGTCAAAATTCCTGCCCTGGAAGCGGAACAAACCGCCTGTGCCGAATAATAACTGGTCAGTTTCACGCCCTCCGAAGCCATTTGATCTAAATATGGGGTTTTAATATTTGGAGAGCCAAAAACCCCTACATCTTGATAGCCTTGGTCATCGGTAAAAATCAATACAACATTGGGGGGTGATTTGGGCTTCTCTTCTTGAACAGCCTTCTCTTTACAGGAAAGAAAACAAAAAACTAGGGCAATAAAATAATAGCGTTTCATGGTTTGGAATAAAAATGGACATAAATATAGCTTTAATAGTTATATCAGTTCAATTTGTCGATCCATAAACTCAAACGGCCCATCTGTTAGATCAGAGGTCAATCTTCCTTGTAGTCATTTTACATTCGTGGCTTATTTCTAAATAATCAAAATAATAATTATGAAAAAAATCTTTTATGTTATTGTAGTTACAATAGCAATGACCCAATGGTCCCATGCACAGGAAGAAAATAAATTTCGAGCAGGACTGGATTTAGGATATGCCATTCCTGATGGAGGGGGTGGAATTATCATTGCCCTTGAGCCCAAATACAATATTGCGGACAATATGAATGTAGGACTACGGATTGAATCTGCCGCCATGGCCAAAAATGTTAGCTCCGACGGAATTTCGGTAGAAAGCAATATAGCAGCAAGCTCTTCATTCACGGGTACTTTTGACTACTATTTTGCTTCTGGAAGTTCATCCTTTGCTCCATTTTTAGGTGCAGGAGTTGGTTACAGCTCGTTGGCCAATGTTAAATTAAGTATTGGTGAACTTTCTGATGAAGCTGAAGTAGATGGTAAATTTGGAGGACTTGTCCGCACCGGATTTGAATTAGGGAAACTGCGATTGGCCGCAACTTATAACCTAATTGGCAAGTCTGATGTGAATGGCTCCGAAATAAAAAACTCATACATCGGAATCTCATTAGGTTTTTACGTAGGAGGTGGTAAATGGAAAAACTAAAATATTACCTAACATGTATTAAAAAGGGGAGCCAAATTGGCTCCCCTTTTTAAGTTGTACTTTTTTCCCAATTAATCCCCCAGATAAAGATCCACCAACCCCTCCGGAGTCTTTACATAAATGGTCTTTGATTCTCTATCGACCTTGGTGATGATATCATCGCTTATTGGAATCAACAATTCCTTTCCTTCTTTTTCAGCTTCAAAAAGTTCTTGGGAAGCACTATCGTTTACAGCTTTAATAGTCCCGATATCTCCATGCACCTCATCCAGCAACGTAAAGCCAATCACTTCGTGGAAATAAAACTTGTTCCCGGTAAGCGGAGGGAGCATTTCCAAAGGAAGGTATAATTCAGAGCCTATGATCTTATCTGCCGAGGATTCGTCTTTCACCTCTTCAAAATCAATGCGCAACAATGCTGATTTGTGTAGTCTACACCGGTCAATAAAAAATGGAACCAGATTGTTTCCCAATGAAACAAAAACTGATTCCATGTTTTCGTAGATTTCAGGTTCGTCGGTATCGAGTTTCACCAATACCTCGCCCTTAAAACTATATTTTGAAACGACTTTGCCCAGGTAGAAGCAATCTTCCTTGCGCATAGTCTGAGTTTTTACTCTTCTTCCTTGCTAGCTTCTTCAGCAGGAGCAGCCTCTTCGGTTTTAGCTTCTGGTTCAGCAGCTTCCTCTTTAGCTGGCTCTTCAACAGCGGCAGTTTCTTCTGCCACAGCTTCAGTAGTTTCAGCCACTTCTTCTGCAGTTTCCTCTACAGCTTCTTCTTCTGGCAATGCAGCAGCAGCTCTTTTATCGCTAAATTCCTTCTCAGCTTCCAAAGCTTTTGCTTTTGCATCCGCCTCAGCTTTGCTCAAACCATCTTTTTTAGCCTGTACCGCTTTTTCTTTTTCTTCAACCCAAGCATTGAATTTTTCCTCAACCTGCTCTTCGGTCAAGGCGCCTTTTCTAACCCCACCCAACAAGTGGTGTTTTAATAAAGCTCCTTTATAGGATAGTATTGCTCTTGCAGTATCGGTAGGTTGCGCTCCATTGTTCAACCATTTAACAGATCCATCTACATCCAAGTCAATTGTGGCAGGATTGGTATTTGGATTGTATGTTCCCAATTTTTCCAAAAATTTACCGTCTCTTTTTGATCTGGAATCTGCAGCAACCACCCAATAGAATGGTTTACCTTTTTTACCGTGTCTTTGAAGTCTAATCTTTACTGGCATATCACATTAATTTGTAGGGTGCCCGACCCTGATTATTAATTCTATTTTAATCGCTTTCTGTTTAAGCGGGTGCAAATATAGCCCAAATCCATTAATACCCAATAGGTTTCTCTCTTTTTTATTCGTTGATAAATCTTGACAACTCTTTTTTATTAAACATGTCTTCTTATGTAATTTTATCTATTGCTTTTTTGACCTGTAAAATATCCTATGTATTTAATTTTCGATACCGAGACCACTGGATTGCCCAAACGTTGGAATGCTCCGATAACTGATACAGATAACTGGCCGCGCTGTATCCAGATTGCATGGCAGCTGCATGATGAGCTTGGAAATTTGGTGGAGCACCAGGACATGTTGGTAAAACCGGATGGGTTCAACATTCCCTATGAGGCAGAGCAAATCCATGGTATTTCCACGGCACTTGCCGAACAGGACGGAGTCCCTTTGAGTGAAGCATTGGAACTTTTTAACCAGGCTTTGGCCCAAACCAAATTTGTAGTGGGGCAAAATGTGGATTTCGACATCAACATCATGGGATGTGAATTCCATAGGATGGGAGTTGAAAATTCATTGACCCAACTTCCGGTTTTGGACACTTGTACCGAAGCCACTGCCGAACTGTGCAAAATTCCCGGAGGACGCGGAGGTAAGTTTAAGCTACCCACATTGACAGAACTCCATGAATTTCTGTTTGGCGAGCCCTTTGCCGAGGCACACAATGCAACCGCGGATGTTGAAGCCACAACCCGATGCTTTTTGGAACTCGTTCGCAAAAGACATTTTTCCATTGAGCAATTGGATGTTCAGCCTGATTATTTTGAGCATTTCTCGGAAGCCAATCCTCAGGTGATTCAACTTATTGGATTAAAGCACATCAATCTTAAAAAAGCTTCCAAAGAAATTGCAGATGCGCTTTGGGCCGAAGATACAGGTGATATTTCTGAGGACGAAATCAACAAAAACGTTGAAAGTCTTGCCGATGCCCCTTTTGCACATTTGCACAACCATTCACAGTTTTCCGTCCTTCAATCTACCATAAACATTAAAAGCCTGGTCAAGGCCGCTGCCGAAAATTCCATGCCTGCCGTTGCCTTAACGGACCATGCCAACATGATGGGTGCCTTTCATTTTGTCAAAGAAGTAAAGGCCCATAACAAATCAGCCAAAGAAAAGAATGCAGAATTGGCCGAAAAAGGCGAATCTCCTTCAGAGAAGGAAATCACTCCCATCATTGGTTGTGAATTTTACGTTTGTGAGGACCATACCAACAAAAATGTAAAAGATTACGGTTATCAAATTGTGCTGCTGGCCAAAAACAAAAACGGCTACCACAACTTGGCCAAAATGTCTTCCATTGCCTATACCGATGGCTTTTATTATGTGCCAAGAATCGACAAAAAGATTGTGGAAAAGTACAAAGAAGATGTCATTGCCCTTACCGGAAACCTTTATGGCGAAGTCCCCAATAAGATTCTAAATACTGGCGAAAAGCAAGCAGAAGATGCTTTGGTATGGTGGAAAGAACAATTTGGAGACGATTTATATGTTGAAATGATGCGTCATGGCCAGGAAGATGAAGATCGGGTAAATCAGGTTTTGGTCCCCTTGGCCAAAAAACACGAGGTTAAAATTATTGCCACCAACAACACCTATTATTGCGACAAAAAAGATGCAGAAGCACATGACATTCTTCTTTGTGTAAAGGATGGTGAAAAACAGGCCACTCCCATTGGTAGAGGCCGGGGGTATCGATACGGATTGCCCAATCAGGAGTATTACTTCAAGTCTTCTGATGAAATGAAAACGCTTTTTAAAGATGTTCCCGAAGCCATTCTCAACATACAGGAGGTTGTGGACAAGGTAGAACCTTTCGATTTGGCTCGTGACGTACTGCTTCCCAAATTTGACATTCCTGAGGAGTTTAAAGTTGAAGAAGATTTGTCCGATGGAGGTAAGCGTGGTGAAAATGCTTATCTAAAACATATCACCTACCAGGGAGCGGAAAAACGATACGGAGAAATCACCGAAGAAATTACGGAGCGTATCGATTTTGAATTAGGCACCATTGAAAATTCAGGATATCCCGGTTACTTTTTGATTGTGGAAGATTTCATCCGCGAAGCGCGCAATATGGGTGTTTCCGTTGGGCCTGGACGGGGTTCTGCTGCAGGCTCTGTAGTTGCCTATTGTTTGGGCATCACCAATATTGACCCTTTAAAATACGATCTCCTTTTTGAGCGTTTCCTAAATCCGGATAGGGTATCCATGCCCGATATCGATATTGATTTTGATGATGAAGGTCGTGGCAAGGTTATGGACTATGTGATTGATAAATATGGCGCAAATCAAGTAGCTCAGATCATCACATATGGAACAATGGCCGCCAAGTCCTCAATCCGTGATACTGCTCGTGTTTTGGATTTACCATTGAACGATGCGGACCGTATTGCCAAGCTTATCCCTAATATGTCCAAGCTAGGTAAGATTTTTGGAGTTGAAGAATCCCAACTCAAGAAAAAGTTTCGGTCGGACGAATTGGAAAAGGTACACGAGTTATTGAACATCTCCGAAGGAGATGATCTCGAAGGCCAGACCGTGAACATGGCCCGGGTATTGGAAGGTTCCGTTAGAAACACAGGTATTCATGCTTGTGGGGTAATTATCACTCCGGACGACATTACCAATTTTGTACCTGTTGCAACCGCCAAGGATTCCGATTTGTACGTGACACAATTTGACAACTCCGTTGTTGAAAGTGCTGGGTTGCTGAAGATGGATTTCTTGGGATTGAAAACCTTGACTTTGATCAAGGATACGGTGAAAATTGTCAAAGCTCGGACAGGTGTGGAATTGATTCCAGATGACTTTCCTTTGGATGACAAAAAGACCTATGAGCTTTTCCAACGTGGAGATACGGTAGGGATATTCCAGTACGAATCTCCCGGGATGCAAAAACACATGAAAAACCTGAAACCTACGGTTTTTGATGACCTTATTGCCATGAATGCCCTTTATCGACCCGGGCCCATGGAATACATTCCTAGCTTTATCGCTCGAAAACACGGGGAGGAGGAAATCACTTATGACCTCCCGGACATGGAGGAATACCTTAAGGAAACCTACGGGATAACCGTTTACCAAGAGCAGGTGATGTTGCTTTCCCAAAAACTCGCCGGATTCTCCAAAGGTGATGCCGATGTACTTAGAAAAGCCATGGGGAAAAAGATTTTTGCCTTGCTTCAAAAACTGAAACCTCAATTTTTGGACGGCGGGGAGAAAAATGGACACCCCAGGGATGTTCTAGAAAAGATTTGGAAAGACTGGGAAGCCTTTGCTTCTTACGCTTTCAACAAAAGCCACTCTACCTGTTATGCTTTTATTGCCTACCAAACGGCATACTTGAAAGCCCACTACCCTGCCGAATACATGGCAGCGGTACTTTCCAACAATATGAATGACATCAAACAGGTCACCTTCTTTATGGAAGAATGCAAACGGATGGGATTGGAAGTGCTTGGACCTGATGTAAACGAATCCTATTACAAGTTTGCAGTAAACAAGGACAATGCTGTCCGCTTTGGAATGGGAGCCATCAAAGGTGTTGGGCGTTCAGCCGTAGAAACCATTGTTGAGAATAGAAAAGAGGACGGACCATATAAATCTGTGTTCGATTTGGCTAAACGGGTCGAGCTTAGAGCGGCCAATAAAAAATCATTTGAGAATCTAGCATTAGCAGGTGGTTTTGACTCTTTTGGCGATACGCATAGGGCGCAATACTTTCATGATGAAGGAGATGGAATCACCTTCTTGGAAAAAGTAATAAAATCCGCGGCAAAATATCAGGAAAACAAAAACTCCTCACAAATGGATATGTTCGGTGGAATGAGTGAAGCTCAAATTGCTGAACCGGTAGTACCGCCATGTGAAGATTGGGGGACCATGGAAAAGCTCCGCCGGGAAAAGGAAGTTGTGGGCATTTATATTTCAGGGCATCCTTTGGATGATTTCAAAAAAGAAATCAACGCGTTTTGCAACAGTAACATTGCCGCTTTCACCGATTTGGAACGCTATGTGAACAGGGAATTGACGGTAGCTGGAGTAATTACAGACGTACAACACCGAGTTTCTAAAAACGGCAAGGGATGGGGACTTTTTACCTTGGAGGATTATACCGACACCCATGAGTTCCGGATTTTTGGTGAGGAATACCTCAAGTTCAGGCATTTTCTTATGATCAACTCCTTTGTCCATGTTAAAACTTTTGTCCGTGAAGGGTGGGTCAATAGGGAAACTGGCAAAAAAGGAGACCCCAGATTGCAGTTCAATGACTTTAAACAGCTTCAGGATGTTATGGATGCCTTTGCAAGAAAATTGACCATTAAATTGGATATTGATCGTTTACAGGAAAAGCGCATTCAAACGTTAAAAGATACCTTGAGGTCCTATAAAGGTGATCACCCTTTGAATTTTGTGGTATACGAAATGCAAGATGAAATCAAACTTAACCTATCCAGCAGAAAACAGAAAGTAAAAATCAGCAGCGAGCTCCTTTCCGAATTGGAGAAAAGTGAAATACATTACAAACTGAATTAGAACTCCTTATAACAAATACTGATAGCACAATAACAAAAATGAATACGTTTGCGGTAAGGAAAATGAACCATATTTGACTAAATTTGCGAATATTAAAACAAATAAAATGGCACTAGAAATAACAGATGCAACTTTTGATGAAATAGTACTTAAAAGCGACAAACCCGTTGTTGTGGATTTTTGGGCAGCTTGGTGTGGTCCTTGTAGAATGGTAGGACCAATCATTGATGAAGTGAGCAACGAATATGAGGGGAAAGCTGTAGTTGGAAAAGTTGACGTGGATGCAAATCAGCAATTTGCAGCTAAATATGGTGTACGCAACATCCCTACAGTTCTTGTTTTTAAAGATGGGGAGATTGTAAATCGTCAGGTAGGCGTATCTCCAAAGAAAGCATATACAGATGCAATAGAAGCGGTATTATAAAATAAGTTTCTGAAACATATATTTTAAAAAAGGTTTGGCATTTGCCAAGCCTTTTTTGTTTTATCTTGACCGCTAAATCCCGTTAATGGATATCCGATCAGAACTGCATAAGGCACAATTATTCCAAAACCTTGAACTTTTGGCCAATCAAATTGTCGAAGGCTTCATCAGTGGAATCCATAAAAGCCCTTTCCATGGCTTTTCTGCAGAATTTGCAGAACACAAAATTTACAATGCAGGGGAAAGCACCAAGCATATTGATTGGAAACTTTTTGCCAAAACCGATAGACTTTACACCAAAAGATATGAGGATGAAACCAACTTAAGGTGTCATATGATTCTGGACAATTCGGCTTCCATGTATTATCCCAAGGTAGACAAATTGGAATTGAACAATCTCAATAAAATTGGCTTTGGGGTATTGGCAATAGCAGCTTTGATGCAAGTACTGAAAAAACAACGTGATGCTGTTGGACTTAGCATTTACTCTGATACCTACAACTTCTATACTTCAGAAAAGAGTAGTGAACGTCATTTTCAAATGCTGTACTCTAAATTAAACGAAGTAGCCAAAACAAAGGAAGACTCAAAAACTACAAGGACGTACACTTATCTACATCAAATAGCCGAAAAAATACATAGACGTAGTCTCATTTTTTTGTTCTCGGATATGTTTCAAACTGAAACCGAGGAAACACAACTTTTTGAAGCGCTCCGTCATTTAAAGTATAACAAACATGCTGTTGTGCTTTTCCATTTGTTGGATTACAAGCATGAACTTAGTTTTGATTTTGAAAACACTCCCAAACGTTTTGTAGATGTTGAAAGCGGCTCCCATATAGATTTATATGCCGATAACATTAAAAGTGCCTATCACCAAAAAGTAGAGGAATATATAGAAAACTTGAAGTTGAAATGCGCTCAATACAAAATCAAATATGTGGGTATTGATGTAGGTGCAGACTTCTCCCAAGTGCTGAACACTTTTATGGTGGAACGGCAGAAATTTGTTTAGTTATTTATTTTTAAAAAATCTCTTGTCGAATAAGAATTGACAATGTATATTTGCACTCGCTTTGCAAAAAGCAATTGAACAAGATTTGAATCTGACTGTTGTCAGAGTCTGTTAAGATAAAATCATTGGTCTGGTAGTTCAGTTGGTTAGAATACCTGCCTGTCACGCAGGGGGTCGCGGGTTCGAGTCCCGTCCAGACCGCTGAAAATTTATTAAATTTCAGTATAAAGCCTGTAAATCAATGATTTACGGGCTTTTTCATTTTATTTGATACCAAAAAATACCATCTAAAACCATATAAAAAGTGCGGAATTCGGTGTGTATTTTTCTCTTCAAAAAACCCGCACCAAAATCGATGTAATCAACTGTTAAAGAAAACTTTACAAAGAAATTTTAACATTTGTTTTTGCTACTTTCAGTGAGGATTTTAAACCCCGCACCTATGTATGGCAAAATGAACATCCTTTTTTATCCCAAAAAGTCAGAAAAAAATAACGATGGCACTGTTATGATTTATGCCCGTGTAACCATGAACGGTAAGCGGGGCGAGTTTAGCTTGGGTCGCCGTGTAGATGAACATAGATGGGATTCACGAGGAGGGAAACTAAGGGGTACCAGCTCCGAAATATCCAATTTCAATCGGTTTTTGGACAACGTAAAGAATAGGCTCTACGATATTTATGATTCCCTTTTAAAAGAACGAGCCGATATTTCGGCAACTATTATTAAAAACATCTATTTGGGTAAGGAAGGTAAGGAGCACATGGTTCTAGAGATCTTCCAGGAACATAATGATGAAATGGAAAGTTTGTTGGGCAAAGGTTTCACAAAAGGAACTTTACAACGATATAAAGCGGCTTATAAGCACGTTTCGGAATATGTGCAATTCAATTATCATAGGAACGACATTCCTGTTCGTAGAGTTGATTATAAGTTTATTTCTGGATTAGAGTTCTTTTTGAAATCCAAACGAAATTGCGACCACAATACCGCTATTAAGTATGTAGTGAATTTTAAAAAGATTATCCGTATTGCGTATGCCAATGAGTGGATTACTAAAGATCCTTTCTTCCATTGGAAAGCAAGTTGGAAAACAAAAGAAAAGCAGTACCTAACCCAAGAGGAACTTGATACTCTGAGAAACAAAAAGTCTTTCTTGCCACGTCTGGATTTGGTCAGGGATATTTTTGTTTTCTGTTGTTATACAGGATTAGCCTATTCAGATGTCAAACAATTACAATCAAAACATATTATCATTGGGATAAATGGAGCTAGATGGATAAAAATGCCACGAAAGAAAACCAAGGCGATAAGTAGTATTCCCCTGCTCCCTGTTGCCGAAGCTATCATTGAAAAATATAACGAACATCCTTTTGTGATCGATGGCAATGGAATATTACCTGTTCTGACCAATCAGAAATCGAATGCCTACCTTAAAGAGATTGCTGATGTATGTGGAATCCATAAAAATCTCACTACACATTTGGCCAGACATACATTTGCTACAACCGTTACCCTATCCAATGGGGTTTCAATTTCTTCAGTGAGTAAAATGTTAGGGCATCGTTCTTTAAAAACCACTCAAATTTATGCCAAGGTACTTGATAGCAAGATTGCAGATGAAATGGAATTATTAAAAGAAAAGATACAACCGAATGAAACCTCAAATGCAAAAAATAAAGGTAAAGTTGAAAACTAAAACCGTCTGCGTGGAAATATCACTTTATTCCCTTAAAGAATTCTTCCAAAGTTATTCCGTGAATGGCAGTGATTTTTAATAAAGTCTCAATCTTAAAATTGCTCCCATTTTCCAAAGCCCAGTAACCCCGCCTCGAGAAACCATTATCAATTGCAAAAGTCTCATAACTAGTATATCCAGAACCCAATCTCAGTTCCTTTATACGTTCACCTATCAGTTTTCTCCTTTTCTCTAACTCTTTCTGGGTCATGATGGGAATTTCATCAAATCCCAATTAATGAATTACGCATTGTAGTGCGTGATTTTTTTCGTAGTATTGTCAGTAAGAGTTTAAGACAACGACAACAACATATCTGATTTGTGAATAAAATTGAATTATGGAGAATAACATTACCTATCTCCTGTGCATGAATGAAGAGGGTCTATTACTCTATGAAGAATCCATCAATCGACTGATAGAGTCCAACTGCAAAGATTTTATGGTATATAAACTTGTCGATGGGAACAGAAATTACCAAACAGATATTGATATTTGGCAAGTTGAAATAGAGATTAATGAACAGTTTTATTCCATGCTGCACCTTAACCTTTGCCAAAAGTTCAGACCCATTTCTAAACCCTAGTTATAAACTCAAAGATTACTTGAGATTCTCCCCATTTATCCTGAAAAGTGTTTTAAAAGGAGTGCTGCTAAAATCTGTTTATTCCCGTTTTTGAATTGTATTCTAAACGACGACTATTAGGAGTGGTTTGGAATAGCAAGAGGATAACACGCTGCGCGATGTTATGATATTCCAATTTATTGTTTTCCAGGTGATTAAACAGCGCATTGACTAATGCAGTAAACCATTTTTAATGTAAAAATGTGCTCAGCCCAGTAAAATCAGGTGATTTTTACTCTAAAAATCAAAAATTTCAATTCGATTGGCAAAGTAGGAGTGCCCTATTTGTATGGCATTTTTCCCTCATTCTGCCGATTCGCGATGCCATTCAAACAGGATCCTGCACTAAGTTTTGAGGTAAGTATTTGGGACGCTTGCAGCGCAAAACGCTATTTTGCTCGCTAAAATTATAGCACATGAGCCGATTAGAACTCTTATTCGGCTCAAAAAGAGTAAAATGTAAAATATATTCACTACCTATCTTCTAAATCATCAGAGTTTTTTAATAAATCAAAACATCAATGATAAACCACCGTTTTGCGTCATTAAAAAAGCCCTTTCGATGAACTTTAAGTAAGTTTATAAATAGGTATGGGAAATTGAACTTTTAGAAGAATATATAGGAGCGCAGATTTAAACGGGATTAATTACCTCACACTAATTGGATATCTGTGATTGGAAGCCCTCATTTACAATAATCGAGAGGATTTGACTTTACCGAAAAAAATAACTCTACTTACTAATTGATATCATAGTTAATTCTGGGCAGTTCAAAAATGACTATTTTATACAATGGAATAAAATACCAGTACAATATGTTTGGTGATTCAAAAAAATTGATGTCTATACAGAACGAACATATTTATAGTGAACTTTATCCTTCCGAAGATCTGGACGATTATATCTCACTCTATTTCATGGCTGAGAATCTATCTGACAAACCACAGGAGATGACCATATGTCCAGATGGATATTTCAAGCTTATAGTACAAATATTGGAAGGGAAGATTGTTGCCTATTTTCTTACTGGAATATGGGCAAATGAAATAGACATCGTTGTAAAACCTAGAGTAACTACCTATGGAATAAAATTTAAGGTAATAGCAGCTGAGATGATTTTAAATAGGGAAATCAGCTCCATTCTCAACAGCGTCGAACAAAAAGAATCCAATTATTTTGGAATGGATAAAGTTCGTTTTGGGAAATTCAATGATATCGTTGCACAGCTGGAGGACATACTTTTGAGAAAACTACCTCCCAATGAACAAATAAGAGCGAACAGGCTTCGCTTGAGCCAATACCTATATAGTAATTATGAAAGTGTGCTGGCAAAGGATGTCGCCAAACAGATATATTGGCCTCAAAGGGACATCAATAGGTACCTGAACAAGTATATCGGTATCTCGCTTAAAAAATACCTAAATATCCAAAAGTGTTACCGAGCCTATTTCAAGATTACCGAGGGAGAGTTTTTCCCACCTAAAGGGTTCTTTGACCAGGCCCATTTCATCCGTGAGGTCAAGAAACATACAGGCCGGACACCCACTGCGCTCTTCAAGGGCCAAAATGACCAATTTATACAATTGAGGAATATCAAGAAGCTATAGGTTTGTCAAAACAACCATAGCCATGAGAAGACTTAAACAGGAAATCTATTTTCCTATCATTGTTGGCATCCACTTTATTTTTTGGGCCATAGACCTTTACTTCTATCAAGGGTCTTTCAAAGAGGTATCGTCAGATACAATGTTCTTTGGGGAGTTGACGGATGTAACTTGGAAGAACCCCCACCGTATCCTTGGTGAAATATTTTCGTCTTGGGTCGTTACGGTCTTTGCTTTCAACTTCCTTATGGCCACCCGTGCCCGATGGGTAGAGAACCTTTTCGGTGGTCTTGACAAGATGTATCTTATCCACCGCAGGTCGGGAGTGATAGCTGTGTTCCTTTTGTTCGCTCATTTCTTTATCGTGCCAAGGGACTTGGTGGAGTTCAATCCAGGCAAGCCATTGGGATTCTATGCATTTGCACTTATCCTTATTGGTGTTATCCTTTCGGCAGCACCAATTTTCAAAAGAAAGATACCATACCATAAATGGATAAACTTTCACAAATTGATGGGAGTATTCTATGTGATGGGTGTTGTACACGGTATGATGGTGTTGAGCCTTATCAAGGAGCTTCCGATTACAAGGGTCTATGTTTTCGGAATGGCCTTTATCGGTATTGGAGCGTGGTTCTACCGTGCCTTTCTTTTTGGTCTCTTCAACAAGAAGCTTGACTATAAGGTGAATACGGTTAAGGATTTGGGCAATGGGATTTCGGAAATAGGACTTGTGCCCAAAGCGAAGGAACTTGGTTTCAGGGCAGGACAGTTCGCCTTTTTCACTTTTCCGACGATAAGTAAAAGGGAGCAGCACCCTTTCACCATCATTAGCCATCCCCATGATAAAGGCCAACTACAAATTACCGTCAAAGGTCTAGGGGATTTTACGGATGGATTGGCGGGTAAGCTCAACGAAGGGGATGATGTTCGAGTAGAGGGACCTTATGGAAAGTTCACCACCGCCCACTCCAAAGAAAAGGAACAGGTTTGGGTTGCAGGAGGTATCGGCATTACACCCTTCCTATCACTGATAAAGGATTATTATACCAATAAAATCACTCTTTTTTGGTGTGTTGCCAATGAGGACGAAGCTCCATATAGAAAACGCTTGGAAGAGGCCGCAAAGAACAATCCATTATTGGATTTTATTCTTTGGCCATCCGACAAGCGAGGGCATATCAATGTTGATGATATGAGCATCCGTGACCCAAAAGAGAAATCCTATTTCGTCTGCGGGCCTGAACCCTTGAAAAAAAGCCTTTTCAAACAGCTCAAGGCGGAGGGCGTTAAAGAACAGAACATCCATGACGAAGAATTTGCATTCAGATAACAACTTGACAATATGGAACAGAAAAAATTCAATCCGATTATCGAAGCCGTAGTGTCCATAAGGCAATACGTTCTGTCAGTTTCCGAGAACTGGACATCAATGAAATCCTTGGGAGCCGTCCTAAAAGATGATATGGACAAAGCAACCGGAATGGTCAATATGTATGGCTCCGAAAGCACTAAACAACAATGGGCCAGTGAACTCATTGATTTCAATGCCTCAAAATCACATCTTGAGAAAATCATGCAGTTCGTCATTACCAGGATAAAGGAAAAGTCCACCGAAGGTATTTCTGGCAGATGGAACGATTATCCAGAGCATGTGTCCAAAATGGAGGCGTCCTATAAGAAAATGATGGACCTTGGTGGATCAAGTCTTCCAGAAAACAAAAAAGGGGAGTGGGACGAGCTCTGGAACCGTATAATGCGATCCCATGTGTTCATGGGCCGAGAGGCCACTGCCATAGGCATCCAATTGGGACTGATGGAGAATTGCACCCCCAATGAAATAGATGAACTGAGCGACACGATACTCAAACATATACCCTCTGGCTATTCTACCGAGGAAGCTCATAAATACACAGATGAATACATGGAAGCCTACGAGCAGTTAAAGAAAGAGGCATCCCAAAAGAAAACCCTTTGGGACAAATTCCTGGATATTTTGGCGGGTGGAACACAACAGACCCCGGCCCAACATGTGATGATGCAACGATGGGTGGATGGAGAAAAAGGGGATGCCCATTAATTTGAACAATAACCACAAAATAGAATTATGAACAAACTGATTTGCCTTACCCTTAGCGGTGTTGCCATGCTCGCTGCAGGTATAACCTTATTACTATCAGCTTCTATCGGGGTGGGAACCTCTAAGATATTGGTGCCGCTTTTCCTTTTAATTTCGGGAATATTGGCATTTATCTTTTCCCAGGTAAACGGACAGCATCAGGTTGCTAAAACGTTCCATTTTTTACAAGGAGCCGGACTGATGGCCTTTGCAATATTGATTGCTATCTGGCCGGATACTTTGGATATGTTCCTGAAGCTGACCACCTATTTCATTATGGTCTATGGTCTATTCGAAATCATGTTCGCGTTTTCTGTCCTACGCAGCAGCTTTAAAGTAAACAAGTCCATCTTGATGACAAGGCTTATGGTCGGGGCCATCAACTTCATAGGCTCTTTCGTACTCTTTATGTCGTTGCTGAAAAGTACAGCTGCGGGCCTTAACGTTGCCGGCTTTCTTATAGTGCTCGGTGGATTGGGCTTTATACTTTTTTCCATTCGCATCCAAGAGAGGAGTTAGTAGAACAAAATATACATAACATGAAAAGAATCATCACACTATCACTGATGGCCCTTTTCCTTACCAACTGTAAGAATCAGGGCGAAAAACAGGCTACGGAACTGAAAGACAGAACCGAAACCTTTGGGGAAAAACAACAAACCCGAAAAATCACCCAAAATTATGCGGTTGTGTTCAATTGGGCGACCAAGGACGAAAATTTGGTCATAGAAAACTCCATGATCCAATCCGACCAGTTGCGTAAGCTTTGGGAAGACGGCACCGTGGAAAACGTGTACTATGATGCCGAGGCCAAGCACGACAAATTTTCCTATTTCCCTAACATTACATTCACCCTGAAAGCAACGGACGAGATCGAGGCAAAAACCATTTTGGATGGTCTGGTGGTAGTGGAAAAAGGCATTGCGACATACACTACATATCCCGTTGGCGCCCTTTGGCTGAAGAGGAACGAAGAGGCCATAAAAGAAAGGGGTGGGACAAGTTCTTTCGTGGCGGTTTGGAACACCGACTACAAACCTGAAAGGACTATGGTGATCGGCCAGAACGAAAAGTTGATGGAACTTTGGAATTCCGGACAGATAGAGAACGTATATTTCGATATCAAGGGTACGCAAAAAGAGAACGACAAGACGGATTTTGTCTTCTTTGTCAACGCCAATACCGAAGAGGAGGCCAAAGCCATCATAGCCCCACTACCCTTCGTAAGAAATGCGGTCGCTTCTTATAAGTTATATCCGGTGGGCATATTTTGGATGGGAACCAAAGAGTAAGTTTTGAATAAAGGGAAACTACATAAAACCCTTGACTTTATACAGGAGATAGGTACCATCATGTACGTTGGTGGTATCCTATCCCATATTGTTATCGGTATCATTTTTAGTGATGCAGATGCTATTACTGTATATAACGTCTATGTCTATAAGGAAAAGAGCGCATATTTCTTGATATTGCCGGGACTTGCCCTGAAAGTACTTTCTGATATAGTACTTTACCTTTCATTTAAGAAGAAACCCATTTGGCTGAAGCTGAAATTCGTTGCCGTTGCATTCTTGACCATAAATGCCTTTTTCTTTTTGGTACCCATGATGCCAGAGCTTGTGGCGTTGGCCAAGGAATCCTTGCCTAGCGGAAAATTGAGTCAAGAGTTTATTGACAGGGAGCATACTGAACAGTTCATTGGACAGTTGAATATCGTTCCATTATTGTCCGAATTGGTGCTGGGTTCTTTTCGCCCTAGACTTGGTAAAGAAAAAAGTGGATTGGAATAATTACAAGTTTTTTCAGAGGTTTGGATTGGGTATGAAAGTGTGTTGCACTTTCGTATACTTTATGATTGTTTCCGATGTTTCTAGCTTATAAAACATTCTAAGTTTACTAAAACAACCGTTTTATTGAACTATCCCCAAATAACGAGTTCGCTATTCCCTTAAAGTCTATTTGTCCGTACTAAATAAATAGTCTACATTCTTACCTTTATTTAAACTTAACCTATATGATTTTCGGATATGCCAGGGTAAGCACCCAAGAGCAGAATTTGGACCTGCAACTGGATGCACTCCTCAAAGAGGGGATTCCCCAAAAGAACATTTATACAGATAAGGTATCAAGCACCAAAGAAGACCGAAAAAACCTGAAAAAGTTATTGAACTATGTCCGGGAAGGTGACACGATTGTTGTTTGGAAACTGGACAGATTAGCCAGGAGTTTGATACACTTCACCAAGCTCATGGCCGAGTTTGAAGAAAGAGGTGTGAGATTCAAGAGCATTACGGAACCTTTCATTGATACAACAGAAAAATCATCGCATTCCGAGTTCATCATTAACATATTTGCAGCTTTGGCACAATTGGAAAGGGACATTATTATCGAGCGAACTAAAGCTGGATTGGAGTCAGCAAGGCGTAGAGGAAAAGTTCTCGGGGCACCAAAAGGAATTAGTAAGAAAAACCAACAAAAAGCTGTACTTTGTGAGGAGTATTTTAAAGAGGGAAAGTTAAGTGTTTCAGAGATATGTGAGCGTTTGGATATTTCTAGGGCAACCTATTATAAATATTTAAGACATAGGGGGCTTTCAAAAAAACTGAGACCCTATACTAAGATTTAAAAAATGTATAGTAATGCATTAAAAGAAAAACAAAATTTATAATGTGGTCTAACATAATAAACGTCTTTACAATTTCTATTGATTTAATTTTACTTTTCATGCTTTTTTCACTTCCAGCAAAAAGAACAGAGAAAAATAAATCTTTAATACTTCTACTTAACGCCTTACTCATACATCTTTTGGCTGAGCAATTGCTAATCAAAAGTTTAATTTCAGTTTACACATTTTCGATAATTACAGTTTCTATGGTCATAATATATGGTCCTTCTTTATATTCCTATACAATGAATCTTTACGGATTAAAAACAAAAGGTGTAGGTTACCATATTTTTTTCTATGAACTGATATTGCTTTTTATATGGTATATGAATCTAAATACAGATTATATTTTTCCTCAATGGGCATATAGTCTTTATTACACCAGTATATTAATTGTATATTTTTTATTTAGTCTTTCAGTAATTAAAAACAATAAAAAAGAATTTGATAAAAATAATTCATGGTCTGTATGTTTAGGTGTTGGTTTTGGAGTACTGGTGTTGTTACAAATTATGGAATCATTATGGATAAATTTCAATAGGGTTTCAGCAGTTGAAACTGCTTATTTGTTTACCATGTTGCAAAACGTTTCTTGTTGTCTTTTTATGTTAATGACCATTAAGCAAATCGTTACAAATCCTCAATTATTCTCTGGAGTACAAATTCGAATTTTAAATTCATCTAAAGCTGGTATTAATATCCAAGAACTAAATCTAATCTTGGAATTTGTCAAAACAAAAAAGGCCTATAAGGACCCTAAACTTAATCGTCACATTATTTCTAATGCTACTGGACTAAACACTAACTTAATTTCAAAAATTATCAATTCAGCTTTCGGTAAAAATTTAAATGTGTGGATCAATGATTTTAGAATTGAGGAGGCAAAAATTTTTCTTAAAGAGACTTCATTAAGTATAAAGGAGATTTATTTTGAGGTTGGTTTTAATTCTAAATCTGCTTTCAATAATTCTTTTAAAAAGAAAGAAGGCCAAACACCTTCTGAATATCGATTAAGGCACAGCTAACCATTTCATGAATGCTTAATGCATTTTTTGGTTCTGAATTACATTTCAAAACCATTACTGCCATTTTATTGGTTTTTTTTGAACTTCAAAAATTAAGTTAGCTGCCATGAAATTCAAATTAAACTAATTATTTACGTTAACACCATTAATTGATACTTCTATACCAATTTAACCATCAAGTGTATAAGTTGTAACAATTGCCACTCTTAATGCTCCTGATGGTTTAGCCTTAGATTAATCCGAAACCTTGCTACCAAGAAGTATTAGAAAAACACTCCAAGAGGTACAATTAATGAGGAAATAGGTTTAATGACATTGAGTGCAAAAAAAACAGTTTACTCCTTGGTTTTGTGAAGAAATCGAGGCAGTTACAATTGAATAGAACTAATCCATGCACTGTAAAAAGAACATGAGTATTAAAGTCAGTAATTTTTTAAGAGTAACAAGCATATTAACCATGTTAGGTTTAATCTTGACGTCTATTGGATGCAATAAAGATGATAACCCACAATCGTCCATTGATAATCAACCATCTAATTCAGAAAACTCTTCGTATAACTATTCTATTCCTGAAGAAAAACAAGATGGTTGGTCAATTGCAAGTGTTGAAGATGTTGGCATCGATAAGATTTTGTTAGAGGAAGCTATCTCAAAAATCGTTGATGGCAACTTCGTGAAAATTTCTTCCGTTTTAATAGCTCGTGATGGTAAGTTAATCGTTGATGAACTATTTCGAACAACTTTGGATAATAATGATGCTGCAGTACGCAACACGAACTTGAACATCCATACAATGCAATCAGCTACAAAAAGTTTTACTTCAGCACTTATGGGCATTGCAATTGACAAGGGCTATATAAATTCAATTGAGATAGGTTTTTACACCTTATTCCCTGGATACAGTAGTTTTGAAAACTGGAGTGATAGTAAAAATGATATCACCTTAGAAAATGTCTTAACCATGCAACATGGTTGGCAATATAACGAATGGGACTATCCGATAGAAAGTGATCAAAATACCCTTTTTTTCATATACCGTAATCACTCGGATTTTGTAAAAGGCCTGTTAGACTTACCTATGTCGTCGGAACCTGGTAATACTTTTGTTTATTCTACCATGGCTTCTCATGCCCTAGGAGCCGCTATTAGTAGTAAATCCAATAAAAGTATTCCAGACTTTGCGCAAGAATACCTTTTTGGTCCTTTGCAATTTGGTACAGCATACTGGCTTTTTAGTCCAGCTAATAGGGCAATGACGGGATGTTGCTTATTTATTTCCGGAAGAGATATGACCAAACTTGGCCAGCTCTATTTAGATGAAGGTAGATGGAATGGAAAACAAATAATATCATCCGATTGGATTGAAAAATCTATAACCAGTGCTGTCCATTTAGATTTAGGGTTTACAGATGGATATGGTTATCAATGGTGGATGAAAGAATTTATAGTAAATGGACAATCTATGGACACCTTTTTTGCGGCTGGTAATGGTGGTCAATTCATTTATGTATTTCCAAGTTTAAATGCTGTAATTTCTTTTACCGGAGAAAATTACGGTTCTCAAACCATGTATCAAGTCACATCCTTACTCGAAGACTACCTTTTAAAAGCATTTAAGTAAACCTATCGGAAATAGATAAAAGTTGACAATAAGTAAAGATTTGGGATGAATAAAGTAAAAGATAATGTCTTGGTAAATATCTATGGGTATTTTTGGCCTTACAATTTTAATTTCATGGATTCTTTGGAGCCCTTTGTATATCTCGGAAGAGATAAATGAATTCTGGGTGCTTCCCGGTGCTTGGGGACCAACCATTGCAGCAATCCTGTTAACATTGGTAAATTCAGGGAAGGTTGGGCTAAAGAAGCTGCTTAAAAAATTACTCATCTGGAAAGTGAATGTTAAATATTACCTATTCGCAATTTTTGGACTTCTAATCATAGGATTGGTTTCTGTCAATGTTTATGTTATTCTAGGAGGTAATTTACTTGATATTACAGTGGTTTTAGAAGGAATGGGAATGGATAATGGGGATTTTGGTTTAGCACTGTTGTTACTTCCTGTTTTCTATTTGATCAATACCTTGCTAGGTGGTCCAATTGCTGAGGAACTGGGATGGAGAGGTTACGCTCAAGAATTACTACAGAACAAATACAGTCCCAATGTCTCTGGTCTCATAATTGGATTTATATGGAGCATATGGCATTTGCCCCTATTCATTTTTTTACCTAAAGCGGTAGGCTCAATGCCCATTTGGTTTTACATTCCTTTGATGACTTCAATGGGATTGGTATTCTCTTGGTTATACAATAAAACCAATGGAAGTGTTCTCTTGGCCATTTTACTTCATGGAGGAATGAATTTCACACATGGCTTTCTTGGGGCAGATGTTTTTAAAGATTTGAAACTGCTTTCAATTCAAGTTTTATTAATAATCATTTTGACTATTGTACTCTCAAGAAGAAATACCAAAATACATCAGTATAAGGCGGATGAAAGTATGTGAGCTTGTAAAATTCGAGTTAGCAAGTCCTATTATGCTAAATCAATGATTAAAAGAATCGAAATGGTAAAATTAATAATGTTAATATGATTAAAAAACAACTACCCTTAACCATCTTAAGTCTGATCTTCATATTGTTTATTTTCAAGTATGATAAGGTTAATGCACAAGAAAATTACAGAACAATGCCATTTACGCATTCGCCTCTGCATGCTATGAAAGGTGCTTTGAAAATTTCTGATGCAAACGATTCTATTGCTATATATAGTTTTAAAACAGAAAATAACAAGTTAAAAAGTATTATTTATCAATTAGATGGAGAACCAAAACCTTTTTACGAAAATTACACCTCGAGCACTTTTGTTTTTGCATCAATAAATGAATTCGAATACAGAGAAAATGAAATTATTGTTAGGCATTTTGACCACCTACTAAGACCTTATAAAGATAAACCAGCCATCTCTAAATACAAATTAGATGGTAAAGGGAGGGTTATTCATCTGGCTTACTTTGATAAGGATGGAAATGCAACAGAATTAAATGGAATCCACAACTATAACTGGAAGTATTTTAAGGATAAAATAGGTGAGGTTAGATACAACAATGACGGGACAATTCAGCCTATTAATAGTTGGTTTCCCTATGAATGGGTTCTTCTGGAATTTGATAAGGATGATAATCTCATGTCGATCATAGAAACAGATGAAAACTGGAACGCTAAAGACGATTCAGTTATGATTCAATTTAGAATCGAAAGTAATGAAATTACAAAGTGGGTAGCAATTAATACAAAAACTAATCAAAAAACAAGTAATACTGGCTCAGGTGCAAGTGAAACACGCCATGATTATGACTCCAATGGCTATTTAATTAGAACTAGATTCTTTGACACGAAAGGTAATAGAATTAAATCTAAATGGGGGCACATGGGGTTCGTTAGGAAGTATAACAATTATGGTAATCGACTGAGTTATAATTTTATTGGCATTAATGACAAAAAAATAGTATCGGCTAGAAAATACAGTGGGCAAAAGTTTGTTTGGGATTCAAAAGGTCGATATAGAATACTCACATATTATATAGATACAGAAGGAGACCCAATGGTGAGACCAGCTGTTGGGTACTCCCAAATTGAATATATTTATGATACTGATGGTGTAGAAATAGGCAAAGTATTTAAAGACATTGAAGGAAAAATTTTCTGCGAAGAAAATATGGAATCATTTATACTTTTAAAAAATCACGACAAGAAATTCCGAAAAATAAACATCTGTAGTTAGTTGCAACAATATAATTATTTAAAAAACCAAGTAGATAAACAAGCGATGTTCTTGTGCTATTCTGCAAGCATAGCATCATATTTCTTAGACTCTTTTGTAACGGCAGGATTATTATCTTCCTAAATTACATATTAAATAATTATGGTAAAACAATAAGGTTGGAAGACATCTATCATACTGAAATTCTATTTTTTTCTATCGCGGTAATTCTATTTTTTCTGCAAAGGATATTAAGGAAGTTCAAATAAACCATACAAACATGCTATTTCCCGTCCTATTCATCGACAAAGTATTTCCTTATAAATTAAAAAATTGTACTTTGTTCATTCAACATTCTTCAAATTGTTAACCCACTGATTAGCCAAGTTTTTGAAAAGCTTTTTTACTAAATCGTTTTTTATACTTTTTTTATTTGTTACCTCAATCGAAGTATACTGCCAAGATATTTCCATTGAGAACAAGACAGAAGATATTATAATAAAAAAGGATACTTCTTTTGTAAAGCATGTGAATGTAACATTTAAGAAGAGTGATCAAGTTCTTCTATATCCAATTTTTTATGATAGTGAGCTTGAGAAAATATCAAATATCCAAGTATATACTAAAAAAGGGAGTCGTTTTAAACCCTTAAAGGACAAGGTTGTTGTAGAAGACGATGTAGAACTTGAATACATCGCAAGTAAAAAAGTAAAATCCGTTTTTATACCTCCGGGTGCCGAAGCTAGGGTCTCTTATACCGTTGACTGTAAGGAGCTAATGTACTTTGCGGATTTGCGATTTTTTTCAAATAATAAAATAGATACTTTAAAATACAACATAACTGTTCCCAATACATTCCAGTTCGCCCATAATACAATTTATAAAGATTCACTTAAGTATTTGAGTGTTGACTCCATAAGTTCCGCAACTATGACCAAATGGAATATTGAAGTTGTACCGGAAAAGACAGAACCAGATCTCTTGGCTCTCTTTGGAATATATAGAAACAAAAAGGCGCCTTTAATGAGAACCATTGTGGTGCCCTCATCCTACCAAGGCGATGAGATGAAATATATGAATGATTGGTATCTACAAAAAGTAGAAACTAAAAGAGGGCTGAACCCCAAGGTGCTCCAAAAAATCAATGAGCTAACTAAGGGAAAATCTGAACCCATGGAGATAATTGATATTCTTTACAGTTATGTGAAGAACAATTTTAAATACGTGGCCATTGAAATAGGTATGGGAGCATTTATTCCAACCCATGCCAATGAGGTCTTTTCAAATAAAGAAGGGGATTGCAAAGACCTATCAAATTTTCTTTCGGAAGCTTTAAATTATAAAGGAATAGAAAGTCATATTGCACTTGCGGCCACCTATGATCACATTAGCGATTGTGATTTTCCTTCATTGAGCGCTGCAAATCACGTGGTATGCTTAGCCTATTTAAATGATAGTCCCATAATTTTGGATCCCACTGACCCTATTCATTCTCCGAATACACCAGTTCAAAGTATACAAGACCGTTCCATATTAGTTGTCAATTCCAATGGTGGAGAGTGGCACAAAGCGCAAAGCTTTACTCCTAGTCAGAACTTGATTGATTATAAAATAAACTTAAAGGAAGATTCTGATAAGATGTTGATGCGAGGTGGGTTTGAAGTAAAATACAATGGGATTTCAGGTAATTTTTTACGCCGTGAATTTGAACACTTGGACCAGGAAAAAACCAACGCTTCTATAAAAAAACACTTCAAATTGGTTTTTGGAAATCATCCAATTGGAGATTTTACTGTGACCCCTCAACCCAAACTAGTCGAAGCAAATGGGAAATTGTCCATAAATGGAAAAATATTCAATGATGCGGACAGTCGAATTCTGTTTCTTGATTTTTTGCCACAGCCGTTGGAAACACAAGAACGGGGTGAACTACTGGAAGGAACACATTTGGGAAGTAATTTAAGCAAGAAAGTGCGTTTGAAGATTGAAATGAAAGCAGGTTTTCAGGTTTTCAAGCCAATTGAACATAATTTTACCAACGAAGGCGTTTCTCTGACATTGAAAATATCCTCCCCCAACTATTCTACCGTTGTCATTGACTATGACTTTATTTGTGACCACAATTCAGTTGACAAAGAAAATTCCAAAGCCATAAACGAGATTTTAACCTCCTTTAAAAAAATTGTAAATGACCCCATTATTCTTAAGAAAAAAGGTTGAAACATATATTGTTTTATACATTTTAATTGCATTGCCAATCGGCCTTTTAGCTAATGACAGCATCCCCAAATCTAACTTTCTTGAGCATTGCAAAAAATCGGATGCTTATTTAAAATATTCATACATCGACGTCACCTATTCCAAAAACTGGGGCAGTTATAGAAGATTCGTTTCGGTAAACAATAAACTGATTGTAAATAGTAGGGCCGGGGTTGAAAAGTTTGCTTACTTAAACTTGACGGAGTATATGAGCAATAACATATACGAGATTGAGGTTAAGACCTTAAAAGCAGATGGAACTGTTATAGAATTAGATTCCAGTAAAGTTTTCCAACTAAAGTCCAACGAAAAGAAATTAGGACCGATAAATTATCCCATTCCCGGGGTTGAACCTGGGGACACAATTGAAACCTCCTATACATATACTAAATACACCAAGATGCATGAAATGATAGATTTTGTGAATCTATATGCAAATGTTCCAAGCCTGAATAGTGAATATTCTATAAAGTCCGATCCGGAACTCCTTGTTAGGTATAAAACATACAATGGGTTTCCCGAACCTCAAATAATATCAAACGACACATTGATCTACTGTGTATTTAAAATGGAGAAAATTAAGGGTCTTGAGGAAAACGAGAATACCTGTACACCTTGTGAATTGCCATACATGTATTACTCCATGGAAAAACGCGATAGCGAACTTAGAAAATGGAAGGATGTGTACAATCAGGAATTCAATTTCATTACCCAACCTATTTCCCTAGATAATAAAAACTCATCGTATTACGGCAGATGGAAAAGGAACGTGATCGGTGAAGCGAAGGATAGCAGTAAATATTACAAATTCAAGCTTTTGCACCAAGATGTCCTGAACAATATTAAAATGGAACCGCCTAAAAAAGGTGAATTATTGAAACCCAGTGGCTATTTCCTTAAGGAAAAACGCTTTAACCCACTTAGTATCCGTAGACTATATAGGAGATTATTAGAGGACTTGGAGATTAAATATTGGGCCGTATTTGCCCGAAGCAAACGTGGCGGAAAAATTGATCCTTATTATATTAGAAAAGGGGAGTACGATCACATATTTTTTGCCT
Source organism: Flagellimonas sp. (assembly GCF_965222555.1). Classification (GTDB taxonomy): domain Bacteria; phylum Bacteroidota; class Bacteroidia; order Flavobacteriales; family Flavobacteriaceae; genus Flagellimonas. The sequence goes on from NZ_CBDCUG010000005.1 coordinate 650,473, forward strand.
ATAATGATGAAAAGGGCGTAATGAACCTACTTTATCCCCACGAGGCCCTTTACAAATACCAGATTAACGAAATTCCCACCTCAATTTACAATACAGATGCCGTTATAGCTCAACCCTATCTGACAAAGAAAATCAGAAAAAAGGACAAATTTATTGGATATGACCTTGAACTGGCCGAGGCCGATTCAGTTACCGTGAACATGGTCAAGTTACCGGGGCCCAGCTCGCATCACAATTATGTGAAACAGGTTTTTTACAGCAACGTCGACCTAGAAAAAAAGGTGACTCCAGTTAAATATCGATTTTCTGTTTCAGGGGGACTGTATACCGAGTTGAAAAGTTTTTTTGAGTTACTGGCACAAGACGAAGAAGCCAGTGATTTTTATGAAGCATTGGATGAATTTGAGGGAGACGAAGACCTGATAGAAATCGACACAATTACCGGAGCAAAGTTTAAGGACGTCAAACCTTTTAGCTATACAATGAATGCGGAAGGCACTTTGAACGGCGCCATGTCCTTTTTAAATAGCCAAATGGTCAGTGTTTCACTCGACAAACTGATTCAACACAATCAAATTGAAAGTGATCAGGAAACGGCCGACCTAAATTATTATCTGGATTATGGTTATTCGGATTATTTGATGGCAATATTTAAGTTTCCGGGTGATGTGGAAATTCTGGATATTGATGGGTATGATGTTGATTTTAAAAATGATTATGGGGAGTATCTATTTAAATTAAAATTAGTGGGAGGAAATGAGGTTACGCTTCAATCCAATTATAAGATCAATAAGGAAATGATTCCTAAAGATGAATACGGACACTTGAAGAAAATAAACCAATTACTTCAGGAAATAAAGAACAGACGGATACTGATAAAGATTAAAAATTAACACCCTCAACAACAGTTTTAAGTAATTCCTTTGCTAAGTAAAAGATGTGATAGACATAAAACAAGCTGGATCGAAACAAGATAAATGATATTTTCTGAAAAACATATAGACAGTCAAAAAATAAATCAGCTTATTGGTAAACCTGTTCAAGTGGAATGGTTAAAACCAAGAACAAGTGGAGGGCCGGGACTTTTTCTAAAAAGGTTTGTCGATAAAACGGGATCGAGTGAAAAGCTTCAACTAGATTCTAAATGTAACTTTGAAAAAAGGAGGAATGGACTTTTATTGTACACTAATTTTTCGAACAAACGGACTTTGATTCCTTTACCATACAATGATATTCTTGAATTAAAAATCGTTCGTGGAAAAGAAGAAATTAACCCAACTCCGCTTTACCCAATGTGGATTTTAATGAAATTGGGGGTTTCGATTCTGAAAGCCAGATATTTCGGATTGAGAAGACATCAATATTCCATCGAACAGATGGAGTTAAGTCTGAATACCAGGAATTATGAAATGGATTTTGTTGCCAACGGATTTTTATTCGAAAGACAATTGGATTTTTTGCAAAGTTTGGACTTGGAAAATAAGCTAGTTGTCATGAGAAAGCAGGAATTTTTAAAAAAAAGGAGTTAAATTAAAGTTCAAATAAATGATGAGTGCGAAGCTAAGAATAGATGAAGAATTTATTTCAATTTGCCAACAGATTTTAAACGAAGATCATGATCTAAACTCTTGGGCGTCAATTGAAAGTTCTGATCAGTTCCAAACAGATAATTACTGCGGAGGATTTGATAAAACGGAAAATGAGTTTACTTTCAGTTTTTATAAAGAAAATGGAAAAGAATTTTGGTTTCAACTTCCACTAAGGGATGTAAATAAAGTTATCGCAGGAAGTATTACTGAGATAGAAATTCGGGAAGCAGAATACTAAAGTTCAAATATAAGGATAAGAATGGAAAAAACGGAACCGGATCAACAACAATTGGTTGAAGAACCAAAACATAAAAAAGATTATCTCACAATTGAATCCTTTATAAGAGCTTTTTCATTCATAAAGGGTATAATCCACTTTGTTGGAATACCCTTAATCTTAATTCTTGTGTTAAGATTGCAATTGGTACAGAAGAACTTAAAGGATGAGCAATTAGCCACAAAGAATGAGACCATTGCCCTTTTAGAGCAGAGAATATCTGATTTAGAGCGCGATAGGAGTGAGATCATTATCAACAGAAGGAATCAGGAAAAAGAGTTTTTTGAAGAAATGATAAATGAATTGAAAGATTCTGTATTAATTGAAAAAAATGCAAAACAGTTAGCTTATTACCATTTTTACAAATCTCGTCAGAGAGACCATGCTTTAAAAGGTTTATGGAATTTTTTCACGGATGATTTTTTAAAAGCACTTGATAGTATCCGTTATAAGAAGTTGAGTCAGGAACCCAATGAAGATTTATAGGAATTACTATTTAAATTAGATAGAAATGTTCTCGGCAAATAAAAGGGTTGAAGTCTGATAAAAAGATTGCCAATAGTATGTTTAAAAGATTCCTAACGCCCTACCGAATTGTCTTCAGCGTTCAGTGATTCAATTGATACCGACACCTGAACAATAAAGACGACTAAATAAGGCATTGCTTATGGCCACTGCTGTTTGAAAGGCAACTTCAAATAAACTTTCATACAATTGCCAACTTTCCCCAGTTCACCACAGTTCTGGTTTGGTTTACAACAATCATTTCAATTGCTTTGGCAACCCATCTACATTTACCATGTAATAATTCAGAAAGTAATTTTTTCATTTTCATATAGTGTTCTCGTAAAAGGGCCTGGCGGTTAAAGCAAGGCTCTTTTTAGTTTGGGGACGTGTCCTTCCTAACCGTAATCCTCCCTCTTTTGACAATTTCGAATTCAGGAATCTTATCTTTACTAAAATTCAAACAAAACTGAAAGCAAAAAATATACACCAAAACCCATAATTTATTCAAGTGCTGTAAGCCAATGAAAAAGAAAAACATCAGTTTTTTTAACGCAGCTGACGAGGCCAATAAGATGGAGGTTGACAGTCAATCATTCGAGGAGAGTTTGATATACAATGTTCTATTTCAAAGGAAACTGGTACTACAGGATGCATATTATATCAATTCAAGATACTTAAGAAGTCACGTGTTGGAAAATCCCTTTCATCAATTTTCTTTGTTTGAAGAAGCCTCACAAGAAGGTATTATTGTCCCTACAATTCGAAATAAAAACCTGTCTTTCTTCGATAATTTGAAAGAGCTGTCCAGTGACCGATTCTATGGTAAAAATGAACATAATTTGGATGTTAAGATATTAGAAAATCCAACTTATGAAGCATTCATTAAAAACTCTCAAAAAGGCTTAGATAAGGAAGGTGCTTTGGAAACAAATGATATCACTGATGTTGAATTTGCCAAAGGATATAAAAATCTTGTGGAAAAATTTATCATGGGTGATCATATCCCAATTTGCAACGTTGACAATGATGATTCCATACAGATTAGGACTCGAGTATGGCAGGCAACCGAGGAATGGAGAAATTCGAGCATAAAAGAAGCAATTTCGATTACAGGTAATGGGGGGCTAAGTCGTTCAGAGGCTTTCTTTGCCATTGCAAGAAATATTAAATCAGTGGCTCAAAAAAATAGAGTAAACTTTAATATCAACAAAGGGACTCATCTAGATTATAATTTGAAATTCTTGGAACAGGACTCTGAGAAATTTTTATCACTGAAAATTTTATGGTCATGGCTAAACAAATGCCATCACAAGAATTTGGCTGAAAATTTAGGCGCGTGTGTTAATTTTTCGTCATACAAACCTGATTCATATTATTTGGCGGATACGATATTCATCGATCAACCTGCAATTGAAATCAATGAGCCTTTTAAGTTGGATGTAACTTTACCTCCAATTGATATCCTAAGAAAGATTGAACCCGATAAGATTCTAAAAGTAAGATTGGGAAGAGGCGAACCTTATTTTGAGGCACTTCTTGATTATTCGTATGTCCAGTCTGTTCCCAACAGAGAGAGATTAGAGAAAACACTGATAAAATATTGCGAAGAAATAAGTAAACTGGTATCTCGAAGTAAGCGGATTGACACAACCATAAAATATGGGCGTTCTGAATTGTTCTCGCAATTAGTCAGTGGTGGTTCATCTTTAACCTCTGCTTCCATGTCAGGGAGTAACATCCAAATTTATTGCGCTGTAGTTGGTGCAATTTGTTTAACAATACCTATGATTGTTTCCAAGTATAAAGCTTATCGAACGGAGATAAGAGAAAAACCTCAAATACAGAAAATTGAATTAACTTTTTAAAACGAAAAGGGTAGGCATTACGCTTTTCCCACCCTATATTATTTGTAAAAAATGATGATTTACTATTCTTAAGATTGGAAAAATTCAAATAAAGGATATGAGTATAACTATCTTGATTCTGCTATTTATTACTATGATTGTTTTGACTGCCCGTGAAATAAGAAAAAAAGATGGAAACTCCACTTATGCCAAAATTTATTTCATTCTCGGAATAATATTTTTTTCTTTAATTGTTTATCTATTCGTAATGTTTCAATTTGTCGAAGGTTGGAGGGGAGTTTAAGAATAATGAGGGGAATGTTCTTTTGATTACATTATGGATAATTAATTATGGCTGAAAAGTTCAATTAAATGATTGGTTATTCAGCATTACATTTTGCATCATAAAATAGAATAATTGACATAGCAAGATTACATGCCCCCTATTTATATCAAATGATGATTTTTGTTTGATATTGCAAAAATGGCATTCACAATTAAAGACCTATTGCAGAAAAGAAAGGTAATAAGAACTGACGATTTTAAGTCGATTGTCCTCACAACTTACAACATAAGCGATTGTACTTTGGGGACGTTCTTCGTTTTTCATGACAATCACGTAACGACCATTACCCATATTAATAGCAGGTGAAAAGCGGTAGGACCAGTGTTCGCAGACAAAGGAGATGAATTTTTCGTCCTCCAGCCCTGTGTTGGCATTAAGGTTGATTTGTTTTGGAATGTTCTTTATAAGGGTCCTGAAGGCATCTTCACCAAAGTTTTTAGAGATGCCATTGTAGAAGGATCCACCTCTTTTTTTGGATTTCAACATGGCCGTTTTTAATTCCCTGCCCATTTGTTTGTTGTAAATTTTAGAGGGATAGGGAAATTCACGTTCAAGATATTCTTCGATATATGCATGGTCGACAACCCCTCTCATCAACTGTACCATCAGGTGTTTGATTGCCGCCTGTCTTTTACCTGTTACTCGATCTATCAAGAAGCCATTATAGCCCTCATTGCTGGGGCATTGCTGAGCGACTCCCGAACAAACAAAAAATAAGAGCAATATTCTTATTAAATTTTTCATCATCAGAAGTTGGGATATTTTGGGTGCCAGACGTAAAACTGCGCTACAGTATCTATCGTACCGTTACTTCCACACTTTACGACATAGGCCCTTTTGTCACGGTACCACGTCGGTTTGTGTTTTTTCAAGTACATGAAAAGGAGAAAGTGTCCATTGTCCAATCGTATGGGAGAGGAAAAACCAAAATAGGTCTTTGAGTAATCATCGGACACTGCTATTTCTTTGTCCAGGTCCTTTAATGTATGGTGGCTTTTTTCCGTAACGACCCTAGCAATGACAGAATCCATAATACTGCTCCCAAAATGTTCCGAAAGGTAAACACTGAAAGGTGTGGTCCTATCCTTGAAAAATTGGAGATCTTGTTTTAATTCGCTATCGATTTTTTCTCGTTCAAGGACCAAGGGGCGAGGATACTTGGACCTTAATGTAATTTGTGCCTCCCTTTGCGTGATTATACCTTGTTTGACAAGTGTATCGAGATGTGCCTCTACTTCAAGTTGGTGCTCAAGAATCTTTTCACTGACGAACTTATTATAGGAATGGATGCCCAAACATTCCTGGGCATCCATATAGCCGGTAATCAAATAAATTAATATAAAGCAAAAGCTATATTTCATATTCACAAAACGATACTAATCATTGGTGCAAGGTCTACCTTCTGCCATTCCCAAGTAATTTGTGCTCTCCGCGTCCACTACATTCTCGACGGCCAATTCAAAGTTCCCCTGCTCTTCTGGGTCGGAGAACTGCGTAGCGAATGTAGAGGTCATTTCCAGACCGTTCCATGCAAGATACTCATAATATTCATGGTCAAGGTTATATCCCCTGGCTTCACCGAATTCCTCAATTGCATCCGCGATGTCTTCCACCATGAACGATAGGGCTTGATGGTGATAATAATTCATGTAGTTCGTCGGATAAGTCTCATTTCGCTCCTTGGATACTTTGTACTTTACATATTCCTCGGCCAACGAGGAAAGATCTGAAAGCTCATCATCTTCAGTGATATTTCCATTTTCGATAAAATAATATAAAAGGGCGTGGATATTTTCGTGGATGGCTACACCATATATGGCGAGTTCGGTCGCCTCCTCCAAGAATTTGTTGTCGAAGACTATTACGAACTTATCGATATTCCCATTGCTGTCCAATTCAAAATCCGTATGTGCCCTTGAACCTGTTAAGTCTGCCGTAGAGTATTCAAGTTCGAACTCATCCTTTTTATCAAATACGTCACTGATTAGTTGAGATATGATATTGTCATTTATAGTAGAGGAAAAGATTACTTTCTTTTGACAATACATACTGTCGTCTATCTTAAATATTATTTTAGAAGGTTTGGTGGTGGTGGCAACTTTGACAGGATATGTGATTGTCCCTTCAAAATCGTTGGCGCCATAGTTGTAGTAATTATACTGGGCAGGTGGATTGGTAGGACCAGAATAGGGAACATAATTATAACTTGTTTCCACAGTGGTATTACTGTACTCATTGAGTTGGCCCACTCTGTCCCCATTACGGTCCATGTACCAATCTGTTGTGGTTGTCACCCGTTGCCAACCGTAGGTGGTCCCATCACCGCTGTCACCCCCGCAACTACCACCAGTTGTCTGGGGTTCCCTGCAATTGTTGTTGCCGTCACAAACACTACCTCGTTGATGACACCGAGCGGTACCCCCCACGGCCAAAGTTGCGCCATCTTTGGTACCCTCCGTGATTACACCTTGATACGGAGCGCCCTTTCTGTAGTATTGTGCCATCTGGACATAACCATTTTCATCAAAGACGTGTACTGTTCCCGTAAAAACTCTTTGTGTAAGACCAAAATATGAATTCTGTGCCTCTCCATTATGTGAATCTATCTTGACAATGCTGTAATTAACCTCCCCTGATTCATTATGATGTGCCAATAAAGTGTAATCGATATTTGTAATCTGCGCATCCTCAATCCTTGGAATTACTTGCTGTTGTACTGAATACTCATACCATGTGTTGCCATCAATGTTATGGGTCGTACGATTTTCCCAATCCACAACGAGATTCCCTTTAGGAATATTCTTGGCCTCGCTAAAGCTGTCCAAGTCGAACTTCAGTTCTACCTCATTGTCAAGCTCTGATGAATTTTCTAAATTTTCGATGTACGGATTTTCGCTGTCGCAACTTGCAATGATTAGGCAAAACAGACTCAGGCGTAAAAATTTGGTCATAAGTTTCATTAAAAATGTTTAATGGGTTAATAATAAAACAACTGATTATTTATTCAGTTGAACTGGTTTAGGAATCCAAGATGATCTGATTGATTCGAAACAATCACGAATGTTATAAGAAGATATTAGGGGAGTGCATCTTCAAAAGATTCCTAATGCTCCAAAGTTATATTATGAAATGAAGAAACTATTGCACCAAAACCTTAAAAAAACTGGGGGTTTTGTCTAATTCAATGGTATCCTGGCGGGCTGACACTGCAATCATTCTGTGCGGTTCTAAGCGTCCTTAAAGGGTGAGTGGGCTTCCTTTGGTCGCCTACTACCCTAAACTTACTAGAAACCACTTCTAATGGATTTATCAACCATCCTTGACGCCCAAAGATGAAATCTTTTTATTAACAGTTAAACAAGATATTATGAGTAAACAAAGTTCAAAAAAAGGATCCGATACAAATGTAAAAATACCCGTATAGAGTTCCAATTAATTCAAAACGTTCCGAATCCAGCCTTGTACACTCTGTAGATGTACAAAAATGAGATTCCCACAGTGGACGACTAAGAGTCCATATTTTTTGAGGTTAAAGCACATTTTGACCGCTCGTTTCTATAATCAATTCTTTTACAGAGCGTTGGTTGAAATTGCTTATTTTTAAAAGGTAAACCGACCTCTATGAAATCCTCATCGCTCTATATAGTATTCGCATTTCTCATGGCATCCATTGCCAGTGCCCAACATACCAAAACACTTGATAGCTTACTCAAAGTATACCAAAGTCAAGCTGAAGACACATCCAAAATCGGCACCATTAAACTTCTTTTTGATAGTTACTTGAACAATAATCTAAAGGAAGCAGAGAAGTACGTTATTGAAGAGCTAGAATTATCCCAAAAACTCGATTACAAAAAAGGAGTGGGAATGGCCTACTTGCATTTTGGGGTATTAGACGAATATCGCTCCCACTTGGATTCGGCCAAAATAGATTACAGCAAAGCCAGAATCATTTTTCAAGATATTGAACACCATGGATTAGAAGCGGTAGCCATCAGAAATTTTGCGGGTGTAGAATACAATTTAGGCAATTATGACGAGGCGCTTAAAATTTTAGACGAGGGTATAGCTACCTTAAACAAACATAGCAGTGATAGCACAGCATTAATTCCATTTTACCATAATAAAGGGTTGATACATAAATTTAAAGGGAATTACAGAATTGCCACACAGCAGGTTATCAAAGAACTGCGGATTCTTGAAAAATTGAACAGGCCTATCCAAAAGGCCGATGCTCTGAATTTGCTGGCAAGCACAGAAAGCATTCAAGCCAATTACGAGAAAAGTATTGAGTATAACCTGGAGGCTCTAAAAGTATACCGAGAATTCAATGATAAATTATTCGAAGTCAATGTATTAAATGACATTGGTCTCAATTACTATTCGCTTGAAAATTATGAACAGGCTATTGCGTATTTGGGAAAAGCCCTAGAGGTAAACAAGGTCATTAAAAATCAAAGCCTCAAATCTACCGTTCTAACCAATTTGGGAAATGCGTATGCCAAATCGAATCGACCAAGTGATGCCATAGACTATATCTCTAAAGGAATTGAAACTGCCGAAAAAATTGGAGCCAAAAACAAAATGGTGGAAGGGTATAATGCCCTGGCGGCAGTACATGCCGGGTTGAACAACAATAATTTGGCAATTTCTTATTATTCTAAGTCCATTGAACATATCAATAAAGGGGGTTCGAAAGCGAATCTGAGTAATGCTTATAAAGGGAGGTCAGAGCTCTACGCCAGGATAAATAACCACGAATTGGCCTATGATGACCATTTATACCATAAACAGTTAAGTGATTCCATATATAACAACACCAAATCACAGCAAATAGGGGAACTTAAGACGATATACGAAACAGAAAAAAAAGAGCAGCAAATTGCCATGCAAGAAAAGGACATCGCCGTTTTGGAGAAAGAAGCTCAAATAAGTTATCAGCAAAAATTACTCTTAGGAGGCGGATTAGGCCTTTCACTAATTGTACTGGGCCTGGGCTTCTATGGCTTTCATCAAAAGGTTAAAAGAAACAAGCTGGAAAAAGAAAAAGTTGATGCCCAATTGGCTTTTAAAAAGAAAGAATTGACCACCCACGCCCTTCATCTTGCAAAAAAGAACGAAGTGCTGGAAAACTTAAAGCAAAGGGTAACGGAGATACAAGGAAAAGAAACGTCAAGCGATTACCGAGAGCTTATCAGTACCATTACTTTTGACCAACAAGACGATAAACATTGGCAAAGCTTTACCCAATACTTTGAGGCGGTACATAAAGATTTCTCCAAAAACGCTGCACAGACCTATCCCACCATCTCCAAAAGTGAACTGCGACTCATGGCACTCATTCGAATGAATCTTTCATCCAAAGAAATCGCCAATATTTTGAACATTTCCGGCGAGGGCATTAAAAAAGCCCGCCAACGCCTTCGCAAAAAAATGAATCTAGAACGTCAAGATTCTTTGGAAACCACTATTGCGGCGCTCTAATCACTAGTAGCTACTTCCCATTAACCCAATAAAACAAGGCTTTACGGGCTTGTCCCCTTTTTGTCCCCACAGCATTTTTTTATACTGAAAACTAGCACTCTAAGTTTGGGATGTCATTGAAAATCAATCTAAGCAATGACAACCGTTTTGTGGTCTTGCTCGGTTAAGGGTTCCGGACAGTTACCGAGCGAGTCACACAAAATCCAATCAAGTTTAACCCACAAAACAAAAGGATTATGAAAACCAAAAACGCTCTTTTTCAGAAATTAGGTCTTTTGCTCATACTTGCGTTAACCCTATCATGCGGTAGCGAAGATATTGAAGATGTTGTAGTGCCAGACCCCACTGACCCAATTGGAGTAGAACCTTGTGATGACCCTTGTGCCAATCCCGACGAATGCCCCGATAAATGCGAAAACCCGGCTACAGGCCTTAACCAAGAATCATTTATGCCAGAGGGAACTGTCACCGAAACGGATGATGGCTATATGCTAGAGGGTAAATTGACCATTCCATTGGATTCTATTGGAGAAGTTGTATTCGAAAATGCCGATATCAATGTCTCGTTTAATGATGATGGTACATTAAAAGGTTTAACTGGAAATGTTGAAGTACCTCCGCTGGAAAACTTTTTTGAATTCGCACAACCGCTCCAGGCCGATATTGGATTCTACTCCGGGAAATATCTAAATGAAAACCGCAATTTTGAAATTGTTCTCAAGGACGATAGATCGTATTTTGTTTTCAACATACAAGCCAATATTGAGCTTAAAATTGGAGTCAATAATGATCCCAACGCTACCAAACCACTTTCAATAAGCCCGGGAAGTGCCGGTATAGCCCTTATAACAGATTATACAGATCCAATGTTCTTTTTCTCTATTGGAGGTGGCATTGCTGGCGGGGATGGAGAAGACAACAACAATAACGGTGGTGATAATAATGGAGGAGATAATGGTAATAGTAGCAATGATAGTAGATTGTTAGGTGTTAGTTTTGGGGGTTCTTTTGGGGGTAATATTGTTTACGAGCCCACCAATCCGGTTGATGATGTGGTAAGCTTTGGTGCCAAAACCGTAGTGGGTGGTTCCGCCTCTCTCTTCAAAATAGTTGAGATGAGTGGGCTCTTGTACGAGAACAAAGGTTTTAGTATTGACGCTGATTTACAAGACCCCTTGTCCTCTAATATTGGCGTTGGTTATCGCTCTGGTTTCAACGGAAAGATGGACCTAGCGCTTGAAATTAATTCGTTCATCTCCTTCGGTTTTCCGATAGCCTCAGGAAGTGCAGCAGTGGTTGCCGAAGCTTCTACCAATAATGGCATTGAAGCTAGGGCTTTTATAAACGGTGAAGTAGACCCGGATTTATCATGGTATCCCAATTTTATCCCTATTAAACCCGATGGCAGTTTGAGTGCAGATGGTTATGTAAACCAAGATGGAGTTTTTGATATTGGGGTTGAGGGAACCTTTAGTATTGAAACACCAAACAACCAACAGGGTATTGAGGGAGCCATGCGCTTTTCCAATCCTGCGTTTGAAATAGGGGGTACATACTTTAAAAACGATAAAGAATGGTCCGTACAAGCGGCCATAAAAAAAGACGAGAGTGAAGTGGTGGTCAGCGCACCGACCGATTTTGTTTCTGGCCTGGATGTGGAAATATCCCAAAGAATTGATTCGACTTTGACCGTTGCCCAAGATGCCCTTGCCAATTTGGAAAAAGCTGTCTCTGACTATGAATTTGAGTTGAGCCTACGAGGGTTACGACAAGTTTTACCAGGAGTAATCTCTACAGCTTTACAAACGATAGATGATAAAGTAGCTGAAGGGATTGATGAAGGGCGTAGAAGAGCCAGACAAGAGCTTGATCAACGCGGAAGGGTTCTCTGTAGTGATAATATTCCAAGTGTGGTCAACACTATAGTCAAACCTTATAAGGATGCCCTGATTCGGATGCGCAATGCGGTAAACAATGAAAACGACAATGACCAGACGAGGACCGAACTTGAAGCGTCCCTGCGGCAATTAGCAAGCTTAAATCACGTGAATAAGACCGTTACTGCCAGTATACAAAGTGATTGGAAAATCACAGGGTGCTTGGTACCCTTAACCACAAATAGGGATGTTGGCCTAAATTTTCAAGTATTAACCAATACTCAAGTCAATCAACTTAATACAGCAGCGGATAACGTTAAGTTCATTGCGGAAACCAGTGATATTATGATCAGTGCCCAGGCCATTTTTGATGCTGTGCCAACTCAAGAAATACTTGACCGCCTTGATCAGTTGAAACAAGATATTGCCAATCAGGTAAAATCATATTCAGATTTTGCAGGGGTTGGATTCATTAAAAATCATAATAGCAATGAATTTATCTTCTTTATTGAACAGGGTGGGGAACGAACAAATGTGGCAAGTTTTAATCTTTTTGACCCAAAATCCATTGTCAAAATATTGGTCCCGGATTTATAGGCTAAAGTTTTTGAATATGCGGAGTCATCCTAAACTAAGTTCGCTTTGTTGTCTGATTGCTCACCAAAATCCAATAAAGACAATCATGGAAATGTTAAACTTTGTTAAAAGGTGAGCCGTGCGGTGAGTCCAAAAATGCACCGTCTGGCAACCCTTTAATACAAGGCATTTTCAAGAAAAGTTCGAGTCCCGTCCAGACCGCTGAAAATTTATTAAATTTCAGCATGAAGCCCGTAAATCAATGATTTACGGGCTTTTTTATTTTATTCAGTTCCAAAAATACTATCTAAACCCATAAAAGGCGCGGAATTCGGTGCGAATCTCAACATTTGTCCTCATAACTTCTGACAAGCATGAATCCAACCATAACGAGTAATTCAAGTTCATCAAAAGCGAGCTACCATCGTCAAAAAAAATGGTTTAATAACCAACACTGAACAGCACAAATTACATCCCGTTTCGTTAAACCAAATGTGAGACGGGTAAAAAATTAAGATGACTCCTTTTGGCTTTCACATACTTTAATGTTAGTTCAGTCCTTTTGCTCTAGAAAAGATTTTTCATTTGTTCATCGATTAGGCTTAGATATCTTTCTTTATTTTTATCACTTAACACCTGCTGTGCAAGCTTTCGTTTCTTTTCAGACGGGGTATAATAATGTTCAAAAGATTTAGATTGAATATTCATATGGTGATTTACATAACGTTCTGTGAACTTATAATATTCAAGGCTTTTTGAATTCCATCTATGACTACGGTATTCTGAAAAAACACTCGAATAGACGTTTTTCAACTCAGAATTGTTTATAGCAGCTTCAACCTTCTCAGGATAATATTCTTCGAACCAGTTCAAAAATTGGTTCAAATGTCCTAGGTATATTTCAGTATATAGATAATTATCAAAACTATTTTCAAGGTTAGCATTATCCAAGTTGATAGCTTTTAGGTCATGGTTTCTCTCAACCAACATTTGTTCCCAATTCGTTTCAATATTTTGTTTGCTGTCATAATCCAAATTACCAACCTCATTCACTTTGGAACTCAAATAAAACTCTCTCATCTTGACTTGTAAAAATCCCGAATTGTCGGGGCTACTAATGCTGTCCACACTCTTATTTTTGTACCAATCAATATGAATAGACTCTTCTTTTGTAATATAAAAAAAAGGTGTGTTGGTAAAGAATTTTTCGCAACTCCCAAAGTAATAGGTCTGAGGTGCGTTTCTAAATATCTGATACGTGATTGGCTTAAACTTTTCAGTGGTCAAGGAAACTAATTTCGATTCCAAATTTCTCCGGTTAAACCTAAATTCCCCGTTAGCAGCAACGGTAGTTGAATCAACTATATAACCATCATTAAAATAATCAAAATGATCAATTACGTTCAGATAGATGATTTTAGAATTTGAAGAAACCAATTTTCCCGAAATCGAAGTTTCTTTCTTTTCTAAATTGTCTTTGCATGACAGGATTAATATTATGGCTAAAAAAAGAGATGTTTTCATTTTTTAATTTTTGTTATGAATACTATGCGTTATTTATTATGATTTGAAACAGTAGAACATTAATTCTATCCAGTCCTTAAAACACCTTCTTATAAATTCTGCATTGTGCTATTCAGTATCATCCAAAGAAAATATATCCTCAACAGGGGTCTTAAAAAGTCGTGCAATTTTTAATGAAAGTACAGTTGATGGTACATATTTATTTTTTTCAATAGCATTAATCGTCTGTCTGCTAACACCTATTTTCATCGCTAAATCAGCTTGCGTCATGTTGTGAATTGCCCTTTGCACCTTTATATTATTCTTCATGACTTCTATTTTTAAGCTTCAAAAAGTTAAACCGGACAATAAAAAATAGTAGTGGTGTGAACATATTAAAGACCAAAACATGCATGAAGGTGTATTTATAAATAAAAATGACCAATGCAGCCAGTACTAAATAATTGAAGATTATTGCCCAAACCAAAGAGTCATTTCTGAGCTTGTAAGTAAATTCATCTTCAACTTTTTCCTTAGAAAAGCCTATTATCAACCCTCCAAAAATAATGGCAAGAAGAATTAACTCAAAAGCAATACCATTTTCAATAATTTTAAAGTATTCCATCTCATTAGGGCCTCCAGAAAAATTGTCGAATAGTGATAAAACCTTCACTTTTAGAGGTTCTGTTTCCAACGGGATCAAATAGGTCAATACTCCTGAAACAATCCCTGAAACGAACAATATCCACCCAAAGACCTTGTATTTATTAGGCAACAAATAATTAGTATGCATAACCGCTATTTTTATGTTAGTATAAGTATTTAAATATTCAAATGTAAAGTTTATTTTACATTTAGACAAATAAATAATACTTATAGTAGTGTTTTCTTGTCTTTTTATGCCTTTAACATAAGAGTGAACAAGCAAGTATCCTTAACACAACCGACGTTTAACAGCATTAGGAAAACAAAACATTACCTCTTAAGAGTACCAGATAATTCTTCATGCAATCTTAGGTATAGATAATAATCGTTGGAATACTTGCCATAAACTCCGTTGTAACAAAGCTTATTGGCAGTTTAAGGGGATAACCTAAGTACTATCAAATGACCATTGTCCAGATTTATATTAATTGCAATGTTACCAACAATGAATACATTCTCTTCGGAATTTATGCTCTTCTTGAATTGAACTTAATAAGCTATCCCCAGGTCATTGGTTCTTACCTCCTGTAGTTTTTCCTTTAGTTTACGCTTAAAATCATCCACAACGTCCATATATTTAGAATCTTCAGCAAGATTGTAGTACTGTTTTGGGTCCTTTTCCATATCAAACAATTCTATTCCTGAACCTGCATCTTCATCGTATTGTATATAGGCCCATTTTTCCGTACGCAACAGAAACGTCTTGCCCCCCTGACTTACCGAAAAAGCCATGTCTCTAACTTTATGTCCTGGGTTGTCCAATGTTTGCACTAAACTTTTCCCCTGTAGATTTTTAGAAGTTTTCAGTCCAGCAAGTTCTGCAACGGTTGGGTACATATCTACGAGTTCTGTAAACGAATGACATGCCGCAGGTTTTTTCCCCGGTACTTTAATAATCATGGGAACACGAGCAGATTCTTCATGCAGACTCACCTTCATCCAGAATCTATGCTCTCCCAAATGAAATCCGTGATCGGACGTAAAAATCACTATGGTATTATCCTCAAGACCTGCTTCCTCCAATGTTTTTAGCACTTTTCCCACTTGGGCATCCATGTAGGACACCGAAGCATAATATGCAGCTATGGCTTTTTTCTCTTGCTCCGCTGTCATTTTATGCTTTACACTGTTTACATAATTAATGCCACGTTCAGGTATGTCATCCCAATCATTTTCAATCTGTTTGGGCATTACTGTTTTTTTATATGGATAAGGTTCAAAATATTCTTTTGGGGCTACAAAAGGCACGTGTGGGCGAACAAAACCTACCGCAATAAAAAAGGGCTCATTTTTATGTGCACGTATTAATTCGGAAGCCTTGATAGCAGTTTTTCCATCTGAATGCACAAGATCGTCACCATTAGCTTTTACAATGGTCATCACATTTCCCCCTGCCCTGGGCAGTGTTCCATCTGGATTTCCTTGAACCAATTCCGCATCACCTTCGGCAGTCCATTCAGGACCTTTGCTATTGAAGCGTTCCGTCCAAGAAGCTTCATCATCCTGACCATTGGATCCCCGTTCTATATCTATGGGGACACCCATGTGATAAATCTTGCTTACCCTTGCTGTATAATATCCATTATCTTTAAATAATTGAGACCATGTTTTCCTATCAGGCCCAATATTCTCGCGACCACTCACATATCCATATGTTGTTGTAGCAGTAGGATAGTACCCAGACATAAAAGATGCCCTTGAAGGTCCACAAACGGGATATTGACAATAAGTCCTGGTATATTTTACCCCCTCGGAAGCCAACTTATCAATATTTGGGGTTTTACATGCTTTATTTTCATAAGCCGACACCGCTGTTGTTGTAAGATCATCTGCAATGATGAATAATACGTTGGGTTTCTTTTTTTGTTGTGCACATGTCAAAGTGCTGGTTAGAAAAATAAAAACAATGACTTTCTTAAACATATTTACACCTATTTCGTTCTTGTTTTATGAGGACGTCAGATACGGTAAAATAACTTACCCCACCTGGAGATTTGTTTAAAGGGTTTCCTGAGTTAAGTTTTGTTCAATTCCATTATCTCTATATTGAGAGATATATTCTGTTGGGGACATTTTCATAATTACCTTAAATTGCTTGTTAAAATTTGATATGGTATTGTATCCAGATTTGTAGCAAACATCCGAAACATTTTGGTTTTCGTCCAAAAGCATTCTACATGCATAGTTAATGCGCACCTCATTCAAATATCTAGAAAAAGTTTTCAAACTGGCCCGTTTAAAAAATCTACTAAATGCTGATGGGTTCATTCCCAATACTTTTGCAACACCATCAAGATCAATGTTATCCTGGAAATTTTTCAATATAAATTCATAGGTCTTGTCCAAATTCCTATTTTGATTTTTCTTATAAGTAGTCACAAAATCCTTTGTGGACAAAAACTCATGCTTCGGATGTAGAGCCAATTTATTCAATAAGTCCAAGAATTTCAAGGTCCGGTCAAAACCAGCTGGCATTCTATGTAATTTCTTGATGTCCCTCCCTATAGTGACAGGTGGTTTACTAAATTTAATTCCATATCTGGCATTAAAAAGTAATTTAAAAATATGGTTCATTTCTTTGGTCTCAATAAAATCGACTCCCAAAAATTCCTTCTTAAAATGGATTACAATATCTTCAGCAATAAGTTTTGAATCTTTCTCAAAATAAACATCGTCATTGAGCCACATATGAGGTAGATTCTCTCCTATCAACACCACATCACCAGGGTTAAATTTCATAATATTATCTCCAACAAAACGTGTTCCAGTTCCTCTAACGGAAAGAACAAGTTCCAGTTCTGGATGATAGTGCCATGTTTTTAAAAAATGAGCCGCTTTATGGTGGGTAACCATAAAAGAGTCGTTATCCGGATTCTCCCTACTTAGTAATTGAAGCTTCATTAGTTCTACAAAAACACTAAAAACAAAGTTATGCAAAACAATTAAGGCAAAAATAGTTGTAGTATATTTATAATTTGTGGCAGCCCTTAAAATGTTGTTATTCTATTTTTGACTCAGAATCCTTTGTTTCTACTAATCACCCAAAATGAAGTATATAACATGTGAAAAGCCCGGTGAGTTTAAACTTAAAGAAAAAAGTGTCCCTATAAATTCCAAGGGAAATTCGATATTAAAGGTGAACAAAGTAGGTATTTGTGGAACAGATCTACATGCGTATGCCGGCAATCAGCCTTTTTTTTCCTATCCAAGAATTTTAGGACATGAGTTAGCGACCACTGTTAAGGAAATAGGAGAAAACGACAAAGGAATTAAGGTAGGGGATAATGTGGTTGTAATGCCATATTTGAGCTGTAAAAAGTGTATTTCCTGTAAAAACGGAAAACCTAATTGTTGTACGAATATTCAAGTATTGGGGGTGCATACTGATGGCGGCATGCAGGAACACATATGTGTACCTATAGACATACTTATCCCTGCTCAAAATCTTACTGATGACGAAATGGCAATAGTAGAACCTCTGGCAATTGGCGCACATGCCATAAGACGTGCAGAATTAAAACCTGGAGAAACCATAGTGGTCGTAGGTTGCGGCCCTATAGGTATTGGCATTATGAAACTTGCCCAAATTGCAGGGGCTGAAGTCATTGCTATTGACATAAACCAAAAAAGGCTTGACTACGCTAAGAAAGAAATCGGAATAGATTACGTAGTACTGGGTGATACAAAAGCAGTTGAAAAGGTAAAACAAATTACAAATGGAGATATGGCAACAGCTGTATTTGATGCTACGGGGCACAAAGGAGCTTTAGAAAATGGTCCCGATTATATGTCTCATGGTGGTAGATATGTTTTGGTAGGACTTTCCAAAGGGGAACTTTTATTTTCACATCCTGCCATACATGCAAAAGAGACTACCATCATGTGCAGCAGAAATGCCACTTTAGAGGATTTTGAGCATGTTATTTCCATATTGGAAAAAGGTTTGTTTCCACTGGATTCCTTTATCACCCATAATGTGGATTACACAGAAATGATATCCCATTTTGATTCATGGTTGAATTCCAACAATGGGGTAATTAAAGCAACAGTAAGTTTCTAAAATATAATGTATGAAAAAAGTAGTCACCTTTGGTGAGATCATGTTGCGGTTGTCCCCTCCGGGGTTCCTGAGGTTCTCACAGTCCAACAGTTTCGATGTGGTCTATGGCGGTGGGGAGTCCAATGTGGCCGTTTCCCTGGCCAACTATGGCATCCCCGTGGATTTTGTTACACGCCTGCCAGAGAATGACCTTGGCCAATGTGCCAAAATGGAAATGAGAAAGCGCGGGGTCGGCACCGACAACATCATTTACGGCGGCGACAGGCTGGGCATCTACTTTCTGGAGACCGGGGCCGTGAGCCGCGGCAGTAAGGTGGTCTACGACAGGGCACATTCCGCCATGGCGGAGATAAGGCCCGGAATGGTCAATTGGGAAAAGGCCTTCAACGGGGCACAGTGGTTCCATTGGACAGGGATCACCCCAGCCATCTCCCAAGGGGCCGCAGATGCCTGCCTTGAAGCGGTAAGGACCGCCAAAAAAATGGGAATCACCGTTTCCACTGATCTTAACTATCGCAAGAAACTGTGGAAGTACGGCGGGGACAGGGAAAAGATAATGACAGAGCTGACATCTTATTGTGATGTCATCCTGGGCAACGAGGAAGATGCCGAGATGCACTTTGGCATTAAGCCCAAGGGATTGGACATCACCACCCAGGGGCACGAGGTAAAGGCCGAGGCGTTTCTGTCGGTGTGCAAGCAGATAATGGAGAAGTTCCCAGATGCAAAAAAGGTGATCACCACCCTTAGGGGCTCCATCTCGGCGTCCCACAACACATGGGCCGGGGTGCTCTACGATGGCAGGAAAATGTACGATACCCGACAGTACCAGATCACACACATCGTGGACCGCGTGGGAGGTGGGGACTCCTTTATGGGAGGACTGATCTATGGCCTGCTTACCCATCCCGGTGATGACCAAAGGGCCTTGGACTTTGCCGTGGCCGCATCCTGCCTGAAGCACACCATAAAGGGGGATGCGAACCTGGTCACGGTAGAGGAAGTTGAAAAATTAATGGGAGGGGACGCCTCGGGAAGGGTCTCCAGATAAAAAGGACAACAATGGCACAGTATTCAAGATTGGAGGTAGCTGCGGCAATGAAGGAAACGGGAATGGTCCCGCTATTCTACCATTCCGATGTCTCCGTGGCAAAGAAGGTGATCAAGGCCTGTCATGACGGAGGGGCAAGGTTGATGGAGTTCACCGCACGTGGAGATTTTGCCTTCGAGATATTCGGGCAACTGGTCAAGTACGCACAGAGCGAACTGCCGGGAATGATACTCGGGGTGGGTTCCATCACCGATGCGGGGGCGGCTTCCCTCTATATGCAGTCGGGGGCCAATTTTGTGGTCACCCCCGTTTTCAGGGAGGACATCGCCAAAGTCTGCAACCGGAGAAAGGTACTGTGGTCCCCGGGCTGTGGTTCCCTGACAGAGATCGCCCAGGCCGAGGAGCTCGGATGTGAGGTCGTAAAACTTTTTCCCGGTTCAACCTACGGCCCTGGATTTGTAAAAGCAATAAGAGGTCCCCAACCTTGGACCAATATTATGCCAACCGGAGGGGTGAGCACGGATGAGGATAATCTTAGGGCCTGGTTCGATGCAGGGGTGACATGCGTGGGAATGGGCTCCAAACTCATCTCAAAAGAGATCATTGCCAATGAGGATTACAAAAGCCTTCAAAAAAAGGTTAAAGAAACTTTGGAGGTTATAAAATCGATTAGAAAATAAGGTATGTCGCAGAGTTACGTTCAAATAGATTCAAAAGATAATATTATCGTAGCAATAACCAATTTAAAAAGTGGTACAAAAGCTACGATCAATGGAATCACCGTAACTCTAAAAGAAGATATTAAGGAAAAACATAAGTTTTCCTTGAATGATTTGGTCGTTGGCGATGAAATCTTCATGTACGGTGTACTTATCGGCAAGGCCATAAAACCAATTCAGGCGGGTTGTACCATCACCATTGACAACATAAAACATGCATCCGCTTCTTACAACGAATCCAACAAAAAATACGAATGGACAGCTCCAGATATCTCAAAATTTGAAGGAAGAACCTTTAATGGGTATCACAGAGCAGATGGAAAAGTGGGGACAGCAAATTACTGGTTGGTCATTCCTCTTACATTCTGTGAAAACAGAAATGTAGATGTATTGGAGGGAGCACTATCTGAAAAACTTGGGTACGAAACCAAGAAGGATTTTGCAGTGGATACTGACACGCTCATCAACAAATACAGATCGGGAGCTACTC
The DNA here is from genome assembly GCF_965222555.1 of Flagellimonas sp. Taxonomy (GTDB): domain Bacteria; phylum Bacteroidota; class Bacteroidia; order Flavobacteriales; family Flavobacteriaceae; genus Flagellimonas. The sequence continues at coordinate 671,501 of NZ_CBDCUG010000005.1, forward strand.
CAGAAGAACTTTACAACACGTCCATTATCACAACAAAGGAAGAAATATCCAAAAACAGGATATTTTCAAATGTGGATGGCATTAAGTTTTTAAAACACGACGGTGGTTGTGGAGGCACAAGAGAAGATGCCAAAACACTATGCAACCTTTTGGCCGGCTATATTGCAAATCCCAATGTAGCTGGGGCCACTATTTTAAGTCTAGGATGTCAAAATGCACAAATACAGATGCTTCAAGATTCGTTGAAAGCCATAAATCCTGATTTATCCAAGCCAATCCATTATTTGGAACAACAAAAAAGCGCAAGTGAAAGGCACCTTATCGAAGAAGCTGTAAAACATACGTTTGTAGGCTTAATGGAAGCCAACAAAATTGAACGCAAACCAGCTCCATTGAACAAATTGGTTTTGGGATTGGAATGTGGCGGATCAGATGGATTTTCAGGAATATCCGCAAATCCAACATTGGGTTATGCCTCCGACTTGTTGGTCGCTCTGGGAGGAAGTCCCGTTTTGGCCGAGTTTCCTGAATTAAATGGAGTTGAGCAAGATATCATTAACAGATGTGAAACAGAACATGATGCAAAAAAATTCCACGACCTTATGCGTTCATATTCCAAAGCGGCCATAGCAGTTGGTTCTGGTTTTGAAAACAATCCATCCCCAGGGAATATCAAAGACGGTTTGATTACAGATGCCATGAAATCTGCAGGTGCCGCTAAAAAAGGTGGAACCTCTCCCGTAGTGCAGGTATTAGATTATACAGAGCAGGTCACCAAACCTGGTTTAAATCTATTGTGTACCCCGGGAAACGATGTGGAAAGCACAACAGGTCTGGTTGGATCTGGCTGCAATATTGTCGTTTTTACCACAGGATTGGGAACACCAACGGGAAATCCCATTGCCCCCGTACTAAAAATGTCCAGTAACACAGATCTATATGAAAGAATGAACGACATCATAGACATCAATGCAGGAACCATAATAAGTGGTGAGGATACCATTGAGAGCATGGGAGAAAAAGTATTGGACCACATTATTGAAGTAGCAAGTGGTGAAGTTCCTTCAAAAGCCGTTCAGCAAGGACATAACGATTTTATTCCTTGGAAAAGGGGCGTCTCCCTATAAAAAACAATGACTTAAAAAGATTAAATCAGCATGCATCCATTAAACAGGAATACGATACCTGCAAATTCATACCCTGAAAGAATCATCCAATTTGGGGAAGGTAACTTTTTACGGGCTTTTGCCGATTGGATGATTCATGAGATGAACAAAAAAGCCCATTTTAATTCGGGAGTAGTGGTTGTACAGCCGATTGAACAAGGACTTGTAAAAACACTAAACGAACAAGATGGCCTATATACATTGTACCTAAATGGGATCAAGAATAACACGGCCATTAGTGAACATCAAATCATCGATTGTATTCAACGAGGCATTAATCCCTATGAAAATTATTCAAGCTATTTGGCAATTGCGGAAAATCCAGATTTACGTTTTGTGATTTCCAACACAACGGAAGCAGGTATTGCTTACAATTCTGTGGATAAATTAGATGATAAACCTCAATCAAGCTTTCCAGGAAAACTAACCGCTTTGCTGTACAAGAGGTTTCAAATGTTTGAAGGTGCAAAAAACAAGGGATTGATCATAATTCCTTGTGAATTGATAGATAGAAATGGAGACATCCTAAAGAAAATAATATTGCAATATGCAACGGATTGGAACTTGGGAGGGGCATTTGCTGCATGGATTAATGACAACAATATTTTCTGTAACACTTTGGTGGATAGAATTGTTCCTGGCCATCCGAAGAATAAAATGGAAGCCATTACGAAAGAATTGGGATATCATGACAAGTTAGTGGTTGAAGGTGAGCAATTTCACTTATGGGTTATTGAAGGACCTCAAAGTGTCAGGAAGGAATTCCCTTCAGATGCTAGTAGCCTCAACGTTGTCTTTACTGATGATATGGAACCATATAGAACCCGTAAAGTCAGAATCTTGAATGGTGCCCATACCTGCCTTGTGCCCGTGGGCTATTTATATGGAATTGATACGGTAAGAGAATCTCTGGAAGACGATGTTGTGGGCTCTTTTTTAAAAGATGCCATTTTTAATGAAATCTGTCCAACGCTCGACCTACCCAAAAAAGAACTGGAACAATTTGCAAATGACGTGTTAGATCGTTTTAGAAATCCCTATCTGGAACATAAACTGATGAGCATTTCACTGAATTCGATTTCTAAATACAAAACCAGGGTGCTTCCATCCGTGTTGGAATATATAAAACGTAAAAATGAGCTTCCCAAAAAAATTCTGTTCTCCTTGGCCTCATTGATTGTTTTTTATAGGGGCAGCAAAAATGGAGAAACAATTAAACTTGCGGACAGTCAGGAAGTGTTAAGCTTTTTTACGGAACATTGGTCTAAGGCAAAAGATAACAGCTATAAAACAGCAAGAGCAATAACTGGCTCAGTACTTTCCAAGCAAGATTTTTGGGGCTTGGACCTTAATACTTTGGAAGGCGCCACCGAGTTGGTTTCAAAATATGTTCATGTAATAATTACCAAAAGTATGAGGGTTGCCTTGGAAGGTTTTAATACCGAACAACGAAATATAAACGTCTAGAATAGGATTCCATTTTGTAATTATAATCGTTATTCATCCAAAAGTTCAAGCGTTACCAAATAGGCACAATGATCAGATGCATAAGTGTCCTTTATTACTTTCCGCTCTATCACCTTCCATCTATTCTTTGGGTAAAACATTACATAATCTATTTTCACTCTAGGATTATCCGAAGGAAAAGTAGGTTCCGGATTTTTCTTGTCGTAGGTAGCTTGCCACATTTCTTCCAAGGTATTGATAGGACCACTGCCAGGTTTTGCATTTAAGTCCCCAACCAATATTGTGGGGTAAATGTTGGAAGAAAACACCTCGTTTATTTTTTTCGCCTGTATTTCCCGTCCTTCATTGGTTTCATGGGCAAAGTGTGTTCCAACAAATGCAATGGTATCCTTTGAAGGCAATTCAGCCACAACTTCAATGGCGGCTCGTGGTTCTTGTCCTTCCAAATATGGCAAGGCTATGTTCCTAGTGCTCAAGAAGGAATATTTAGATAACACTCCTTCTCCATACTCCCCTCCATCATAGTACATGGCACGAGCAAATATTGGGGCCATTTTAGTTCTCCAGCCCAGTTCGGTTACCAGATCGTACTTTTTAGATCTATTTGCCTTAAAATCGACTTCTTGCATGGCCACAAAATCCGGATTTGCATCATTAATTAGTTTCGCAAGCGCATCCAGATTAAAATCCCCTTTTGTTGTTCTTCCTCCTAAAATATTGAACGATAATACCTTTACCGTTTTTTTATCGTTGTCTTTGGTTTGACCCCAAACTAGGGGGAAATTCAATACCAAGAATACTAGAACTATTATTTTAAACCTCATTTTTCCCATTTGATTCAATCAATTTTTAATCCAAGCAATATTTCAAGATATCCATCAATCTTTGGTCAATATTTTTAGACTCAGCAATGGATTCTACCTTGTTCAAGTCCTTTTCAACCAATGCCAAAATCAAGGCAGCATTTGAGTTTTCACCAGACATTTTCTTGAGTTCCAATAACAACTCTTCTTTCTTATTGTTATTGTTGAGTTTATCAAGAGCCATTAGTTTAAAAAGTGTATTTGTCCCTGCAATATTATTAGCTGTATAGTTGGCCACATGCTCAAAATGTGTTTTCGCCTCATCTTGTTTGCCCAATTTTTCATTGCATAGCCCTAACAAATAGTTCGGCAATCTATCATCAGGATTATAGGGAGTTCCAACTCCTAAATTTTCTGGCCAAGCTTTTGAAGCTTCTAAAAGGTTGGCCGCCTTGTCAAACTGATTTTTATCCATATGCTGTTTTGCCAAATAAATATGTGCGGCATTATATATGTTTTTGCTTTCCGAAGCATGTTCAAATGGTAGAATATTCAACCCTGCCAACACAGAAATTGCCTTGGAGTAACTTCCGGTTGCCACCAAGGATTTGGCATAGCTAAGGCCAACATTGTAATTGCCCGGGAATTTTTTAACCGCTTTTTTACCAAGTGAGGTCGCCTCCTGTTTTTTATCTTTTTCCAAATAAAACGACATGAAATCATCCCAGTTTTTCCAATAATTCTTATTCAAATCAAAAGCTTTACTATAGTCCTTAAGCTTACTTTCATAAGCGGAGTCTTCCAAAGTTTTAGCCCTGAACTTATAAAAAGCATCATTATCAGGAACATCTCCACACTGCTCCAGTAGTTTTGCTGCCTTATCTTTTAACCCAACCGCCAAGTAATTCTGGGCCAAATAATATTTAAACTTCCAGTCATTATTTGTATTGACCGCCCATTCCAAAACGGGAATCATTTCTCGACGATATGGAAAAACAAAATTGGGTGATCCATTTACCACATCTTGAATCAAAGCAGCGCTCTTGTCCGGGTTCTTCTTTTGTAATTCATACGCCAACACTAGTTTGGACTTGCTATCTGTTACGTTTAAACCCAGCAATTCCATTGCCGTTTTATCTTCCCCTAAATTCAAATACTCCCACGCAAGTTCCAACACAGTTTCACTATCAAATTCATTCTGAACATCTTTCAAAATCGCATCTGACGCTCCACCTTCGAATTTAATTTTCTCAAAAGCCGCAAAATGGTTTATTGGGCTTATTTTAGAAATCTTATGGAGTTGTTTGTTAAATGCCTCCGTATTGTTTAAACTTCGGAAAGCAACCAACAATACCTGTCTAGCATTTAGGTTATACGTATTGAAGGCTAAGGATTTTTTAGCATATTCCACAGCTTTTTTGGTATTGTTCATATGAAGGTAAATCTCAGCCATTTGCGCATATGCAACAGAACGGTATTGAATTGACCGCGCTGCCCAACCTAAAGATTCAATAGCATTTAAGGCATCCCCTTGCGCCCAATATGCAATTCCTGCCATATAATTCGCTGCTGGGTTATAGGTGTCCAGCTGCAACACGGTATTTGCATGCTCCAAAGCTTTAGTGTAGCTTGTTTTTCGGTATTCCGCCTCTGCCAAAAGTACTAAAGCCCTGGCATGGAATGAATCCAGAGCCAACAATTCCGATAGCTTTTCGTCCGCCAAGTCATATTCACGATACTTCATGGCTTCTGATGCCTCGTGGAACAATCTCTCCACTTCGGAAGCTTTGATTTCTGGATTGTGCACAAAATCTCTTTTGAGCAAAGTTTTGTTCACAGATGTATATTGGAGCTTGTCCGACCCCAAAAAGATTTCCAGCTCATCCGTGTCCTTGCATGGAAAAGTCTTTTCAAAAACCTGCATCGGTTCCATTTGAAGGTTTTCCACTGATGCTTCCACGCCATTTATAAAAATTTGCAGTTGCTCATTAAACGATTGAAGGGCATTGATTCCCAAAGTGGCATTGTCTCCTTTACGTTCCACATTCAACACGCCATATTCAGATGCTGCCTCCATTCCGCCAATCTGTTTGATGGGAAACCAGAGTTCTTGCCATGAATCCATTACATATGGGTCAAAATTGGCTTGGGAGACCGGGTTTTCTGCTCCAGGGAAATATTGATTGAATAATCGCCCTGCCTGAAATTCAATATATTGTCCGTCAGTGTCTGTTAGCAAATCTTCCCAAATGCCCCCTGATCTTGAGAGTGCCCAAAGCCATAGCTTCTGCCCAGGCATTTCCTCATAGGGTGATAGGTGACCAAACCCCACATTACTATCGTGATAATACCCTCCAAAATAGTTTTTAAAGTCACCAACAATATGATAGGATTTTGAAGGCCCAAAATTGTTGTTCTTATACATGGACAAATCTCTTCCCTTATCATCAATAGGCCACTTTTGCCATGTCCCGTTATGCTCCAAATAACCATTTCCAGGTATGAAGAACTCCAAATCATCGGTGGCAGGGGCTGCCCCCGTCATCCAATTATAGTATGATTGATTTAAAGGCGTTCCATTGTACCATGATGCATTGGTTTCAAAATAGGCCTTGTCCTTTTCCAAACGAATTTCAACTTGCCAGTATGTTCTGGAGGGTAAGTCCAAATTTCCCACAACACAGCTTACACTTCCATCTTTGTTCTCTATTGTTTTGTAATCAACAGGAGTTGCGGTGGAAGGATGGTGCCCTATTATGCCAAAATTGAATTCTATTCCACCTGAAGTCCAGGGTCCGCGCATGGAAATATTCCTAAACTTGACCACCTCGTTTCGGTACAAAAACTCATTACCTGTGCTTTTCTCAATAGCTCCCCAAACTTTACCTCCAATTTCTGGCAACACATATACTTCAATGTACTCGTTCTCAAGTTTGACGACCTTCCATCCTTTTTTTTGTGAGGTATGGGAATATCCCTCAAACTTAAAATATGGGAATATTTTTGGATTTTCCGTTAGAATCGGAACTGGATTGGGAGTTCCAAAACCGTAGGTTTCCAACTGTCGCATCTCTTCAGTTATTGTAGCCGATTGAGACAGTAACAAGCATGGCAGAAAAAATAATACTACCAGTGCCATATGTGTTTTTGAAATTAACATGCCTACCGCCTGTTGTAATTGCGTTCTCATTTAATAATTGGTTTAAATTGTCATTCTTTTGAAACTAATTCCAAGCTCATCAATAGAGGCAGGTGGTCGGAAGCCATTGGTTCTTCAATGACTTGGACATTCACAACCTTCCATCTGTTTTTTGGTCTTGGAAGAACATAATCGATTTGTATTTTTGGTTTTGCAACGGGAACCGTAAACAGTTCCTTACCCATGTTTTCATAGATCCAACCTTTTTTTTCAAGGAGTTGGATTGGTTCGGACCGAGGTGTTACATTTAAATCTCCGGTTAAAATGGACAGGGAAGTTCCTTCTTCAAAAAATGCTTGCTCAATAACTTCAACACTTGCCTTTCTTGCCTCTTTGGAACCAATGGTTTCCAAATAGTCAAAATGGGTGTTCACGAACCTTATTTCATCTTCTTTTCCAGATAATTTTGATATATCAATATCGACACACATAGCTTCATATCTGCTGCTGCTTGCACTTGGGATTGAAACATTTCCCACGAATTTCATGGGGTGCTTGGATAAAATAGCATCTCCGTAGAACAATTGGGATTTTGGCACAGGAATACCCAACAAACGATACAGGTTTGGTGGCTCTATCTCGGTGGAAGCTCCAAAAACCCCTTTCATACCAGTTAATTCTGCAAGTTCAGCCACCATAATTGAATCACTCACTTCCTGTAGTCCCACAATATCTGGATCAAGTTCATTAATCACATTTGCAATTCGCTGAAGATTCTTTTCCGAATCGGTTCCCACGCCATAATGAATATTATAACTGAGCACTCTAATAACTTTCTTCTCTCTTTTGGCAGTTTGTGCACAGGAAGACATAAAGACCCCCATCAAAATCAGGATTGACATTAATCTTCTGTGCTTTTGATTTTTCATCAAAATACAATTCATCACCTATTTGGTTTTCAGTTCTGAAAGAACTCTCAAGTTCCCATCACACTGCTGAGCAGTTGGCTACTTATCTAAAGAATAGATTTCAACTGGAGCATTATTTTTGACGAACACCACTACTCTTTTATCGTCAGCTAAATTCAAAAGAGCCAAATCACGGACTTCACCATCAACATTCAAACCGCTCCCAGAGCTACCAACACCACTGAAGTTTCCTTTTCCATCTCCTAAAAGCAGAGTTCCCTTACTGGCATCATACCTGCCATATTTTACCCGTGTGCCATAAAAGTTACCCGCCAAAAGAACATCTTTATGTCCGTCTCCATTAAAGTCTTGAGAAATGATACCATAAACAGGAGACAACTGTGCTTCCATCGGCAATGCAATAAATTGAAATTGGTTGTTCCCTAAATTTTCCAAATAGCCACTACTAAAATTCCTTGCTTGATATACCGTGCTATTTTCCAATTCTTGAGCTGAAAAAATGTCTGTAATCTTTTCATTTGCATAGTCCTCATAACTCACATATTTGTTTTTAAGGCCATTCAACTGTTCTACCAAATCATCCTTGGAGAAAGCCGGAAATTCTTCACCCATGATATAGGAACAGAGTATTGGATCTATGGAGCCGTTACCGTCAAAATCCTTCACATACAAGGAAGCAGGTTCAGAAATGGACGCTTTCAGCTGCGAGTTCAGGCCAAAATTTCCCAGAACATAATCCATATCGCCGTCTTCATCAAAGTCGTCGGCCACAATTTTATTCCACAGTCCTTCCGAGTTCTTGGTTCCACTTGTTTCTGTGATTTCATTTAATGTATTTCCGGCATTTTCAAATATTCTGATGGGCATCCATTCACCCACTACAATAAGATCCAATTGGCCATCTGCGTTGAAATCTGTCCAAACTGCATCGGTAACCATTCCGGGAAACTCTAAATCCGAGCTTATCTCTGCAGTTTTATCTTCAAAATTACCTTGGCCATCATTGATCAAAATATAACTTCTTGGCGAAGTTGGGTATTCCCCTGGCATCACTCTTCCTCCTATAAACAGATCTAAATCGCCATCGTTATCAAAATCACCTGTACTTATACACGATCCGCTCGTTAGCATTTGCGGCAAGGCTTCTTCTTTTTTTCTAAAATTACCCTTCCCATCATTTACATAAATCCTGTCCTGAAGTTCAGCATCTTCTTTGTCAAAAGCATTGCCCCCACTTACTATATAAAGATCGAGATCGCCATCTTTATCCGCATCAAAAAACTGCGCCCCTATGTCCTCTGAGTCAATATCTGTCAATAGAAAGTTGTTGTTACGAGTCACAAACTCCCCGTTCTTGTTCTGTTGAAACAATTGTCCCAAACTTCCTTTTGCCCCTCCTACAAAAACATCTTCCAGACCATCACCATTGATATCTCCTTGTGCTATTTTGGGTCCTTGAGTTGATAATTGATGTGGAAGCAACCGTTCTCTTTTAAAATCGTTGTATTCGTTTTCTACATGTTGATACGATATAAGGCTATCGGTCCTGGATGCAAAATAAGAGTCTGATTCTTCGCTTATCTTACTTCCAAGGATTGTCATAGCATCACCGTTTGAAATCTCTTGCGTTGTATTTGCTTTAATATTTTTCAATACCTGAACCTTACCATCTGGCCATTTAATCCTTAATTTTTGGACCACGCTATCCTTACCAAGCCCAAAAACGAGGTTGTAGGGCATGGAGGATTGATATCCCCTGCTAGGTATCATTTCTTGGACATTGGTATTTCCATTATGTTCCAATTCAATTTTGGCGCCAACACCAAATTTATTCTTATCGCTTCCCTTTAGCTTTACTTTCAGGTAATTGTTGGTCTTGATCTGTTCACTGTTGTTTCTGTAGAGAAATGCATGACCATCAATATTGTTCACAATGAGGTCAAGGTCACCATCGTTGTCCAAATCTCCATAAGCCGCACCATTTGAAAGAGATTTTTGATCTAGACCCCAATCAGTGTTCATTTTTGCAAAGGTCAAATCTCCATTGTTTTGGTACATATAATTTTCCACTACCGCGGAGGGCATGTTCTCCAAAAGTTCAGAAATTGCAGTACGTTGACCAGTCTTATTTTCGTTAAGCTTTTCTTGGACCGCATAATTAATGAAGTCCATATTGGTGTAGTCCCGTTTATATCCATTGGTAATGTAAACATCCTTAAACCCATCGTTATCAAAATCAGCAATTAACGAGGCCCAGCTCCAATCTGTATTTGAAATACCGGAAAACTGACCAATCTCGGAAAATGAATTGCCTTGGTTGTTCAGCTGCATCATATTTCTCATGGTTTGATGGTAGAATCCCGATTTCTCCAAGAGGCTGTGTTTTTCATAGTTGTCCGGTCCAGATACCATTTTTTGCCTGTAATTATCTTCAGGTAACATATCCAATGTTATAATATCTGTATAACCATCATTGTTGACATCGGCAATATCACTACCCATGGAGAAAAGAGAGGTATGACCCACGTATTTTTCCAGACTTTCGGTAAATGTTCCATCTTGATTGTTCAAGTAGAGATAATCCTGTTCGTTATAGTCGTTTGATACATACATATCCAACCATCCATCATTGTTCAAGTCGGAAACAGAAATACCTAAACCAAAGCCCAGCACGTTGGAAATAAGTCCTGCTTCTTCACTAACATCCATAAAATGTCCGCCATCATTTTTATAGAGCTTATCAGAGTAAGCACTATTCTTACGGTCTTTCAATCTATACGTGATGCGATCAAAACCCGCATATTCTTGTGTGGAATGATTCAGCACATAAAGATCTAAATCACCATCGTTATCATAGTCAAAAAATGAAGCTTGTGTAGTATAACCTGAATCATCTATACCAAATTCCTTAGCTTTTTCAGTAAAAGTCAGATCTCCGTTATTGATGAACAATAAATTTCTTCTCTTATCAGGATCTTTGGCAGCTGATCGGCATACATAGATATCCAATAACCCATCGGCATTTACATCTACCATGGTCGTACCAGTATTCCATAATCCTTCTGCAAATACTCCTGCCTTTTTTGCTATTTCCCTAAACTTAAAATCCCCTTGGTTAAGGTAAAGGTGGCTTCCCACCATGTTACCTGTAAAGTATATATCCAATAAACCATCATTATTGATGTCCCCAACAGCAACTCCTCCCCCATTGTACAAATAACCATATTCAAGCACATTGAACTTTTCAGTTTCTTGAAGCCTGTTATTAAAATTAATCCCCGTTTTATTATAGGGTAGTAGTGTAAACAAGGTTTCCGTTTCTTGATTTTCACAAGAGAGAAAAGCAAGAAACATCAAAAACATTAGGTGATTTTTGAACAGAAAAGGCTTCATAATTTAAAATATGATAATAGTATATTATCCCAAAAATGGACTTACTGGAAAAAGGTGATCTTATAAAGAAAAAGTACCAATGACTTACATTACATTGGTACTTTTCGCTACATTAAACTTAACTTACTCAAACTCAAACTAATTCTTTTTGTCCCACCATACTTTGGTGCTGTTTTTATCTCCACCTGACATCTCTGGAAGAGCGATGGCGGCATTAACTGCCTCACCATTGGTATCGAACTCACTTTGAACATAGACCATTCTTCTCATAATCTCATCTACTCCAACGTCTGGATTCTGAGATTCTACTCTGGCATATTGTTTTGGATAGCCCGTTCTTCTAAGTTCTGCCCAAGCTTCCCAACCGTTAGGGTAAATTGCGATCCACTTCTGAGTGATAATTTGCTCCAATTGTCTTTCAGCACCACCTCCGGCATCAAATGCAATAGGGATATCGGTTACAGGTGAAGTACCAGCATCGTATAACACAGGAACGTTAGCACTGGCAATATAGGCATCTATGGCTGCGCCATCAGCACCTGTTTTCTGAGTCATTGAAGCTCTTATACCATCTTCGTACAGACTTTGTGCGGTTCCACCCATGTTCCATCCTGCAAGGGCCCCTTCAGCTCTAAGGAAGAATACCTCGGCAGCGTTCATTAACTCAATAGGTGGGTTTTCACCTCCCTTGGCCACATCAATAAACTTGGTTGCCAAATCGGAATGTCCTGCATTTTTACTGGTCTCCAAAGAAACTCTGGTTTGACCATTCAATAAACCTTCATAAGGAATACCATCTCCATCGGAATCTCCATCCACAGCTGGTGCAAAATATTCAGGCATCCTTGGATCATCATATCCCTTAAGAATACTCTCCATGGTTGCGCTCATACGGAATTCACCCCAATCAGTGATGGTTTCCAACGGATTTCTATTGGTATCATCCACTGATACAAAAGCATTATCAGCATTGTCTGTAATTACACCAGCACTTACCGCTTTTTCCGCTTCACTCTGGGCTCTTCCTGGATCAGCAAATCTGATTCGCATGGCCAGTCTTAAACGAAGGCTGTTGGCAAACTTCAACCACTGGGCTGCACTACCACCATACATTCTATCACTTCCTGCGTAGGATGTTCCTCCACCTTGTAATTTTGCAACCGCATCATCAAGGGTGACAAAAAAGTCGTTGTACATGGATTCTTGAGAATCATAAGCTACGGACAATTCTTCATTTCCAAATGCAGAATAGGGTACTGGACCCCAATAGTCCGTAATTCTATGATAGGAATGAACACGCCATATTTTTGCCATGGCGTTACCCACATCATTCGCATTGGCCTCAGATAAATCTTCGATCAATTTGATCTGTGGTGCTGCCTGACCATAAAATGAACCCCATGCCAAGTCGGCCCATCGACCTACCTGTACATAACGGTCAGAATCGAATCCAGATGCAGTAGTGGCAAAATATTGGCACCATATATCTGAAAACAAATTTTGGGAAATCTGAAAACGCCAGTGCAATCCGTTAACAGCAACATATTGCGCTTGCGCAAATGCCTGTCCTTGGAGCACCTGACTTTCCTCCAAAGCACCAATATCCAATGCCAAAGGGTCTGTGTTAATTTCTGCAAAATCACTGGTACAGCCCATGAGCAATATTCCCAAGGAGCTTAAATAACCAATCTTTTTAATAAATTTCTTCATGTCTTTTCTTTTTAAATTACAACTTTTTTGATTTAAAAACCAACTTTAAGGTTAAGACCCAAGCTTCTTGTAGCAGGAGGGGCAAACGAACTAAAACCATCGGCTCTAGTTTCATTTTGAAAGTTACCAGTACCTACGCCATCAACTACTTCTGGGTCTACAGTTGCGTTGTTTGATATAAAGAACAAGTTTCTTCCAACTAAGGATATCTTTGCCGTTTTGATTGGGGTCTTATCCAATAAAGACTTTGGAAACCTATAACCAAACGTCATCTCACGCATTCTGATGTTTGATGCGTCTTCTACGAATGCTTCACCAGCCGGGGAGTTTCTACCACCAATTTGTCCCCAGAATGCCTCTGCTGTAACTTGGGTGGTGTTAGGAGTACCATCAGCATTGACCACTTCCAAATTCGGGAATATGTTCTGGCCAAACACCAAAGAACCATCTCTTCCTTGAAGTGTTCTTGATAATGCTCCATCAGATGCCAATATTGCATTGGTAAAAGTAGCTACTTCACCGCCTTGACGGATATCAATCAAAAAGCTAAAACTAAAGTTTTTGTAATCAAAACTGTTTAGAATACCACCTAGCCAATCGGGATTAAAGTTTCCAATAAGCACTTCTTGACCTGTAGTTACTTCCGGAAGTCCAGCATCCGTGACCAAAACTCTTCCTTGAGCATCACGAGCGAAACCTCTTGAATAAATGTTACCCCATTCATCCCCAACATTCAACTCAAACCTTCTGAAGAACTCTCCTCCAAAACTCAAAGTTTCCAATCCTTCTGCCAGTTTAATCACTTCACTATCATTTTGAGTAAAGTTGGCAGTGATGTTCCAGTTGAAATCAGCAGTACGTATTGGGTTTGCAGTTAGAATAATCTCAACACCCTTGTTTTGAATATCAGCACCATTGATAAAGCGTGTAGCTATACCAGAACCTTGAGGTACTTGCTGTCCAAACAGCTGATCAATACTATTGGATTTATAGTAGTTAAAATCTATTCCTAAACGACTATCCAAGAATCTGGCGTCAAATCCAAACTCCAATGATTGGGTACGTTCAGGTTTCAAATCTGCGTTAGGCAATACAGTTCCTAATTGAATGAATCCACCTGCCTGTAAATTTGCAATTCTGGTCAGATTAAATGGAGCGGTATCGTTACCCACCTCTGCATAATTGGCTTTTAACTTTAAAAATGAAATGGCTTCAGGCAGCTCTACCAAATCCGAAAGGACTGCACTTACACCAGCTGAGTAGTAATCAAACCTATTGTTGTCAACAGGTAATGTAGAACTCCAATCACTTCTATAGGTTAAATCCAAGAACAATGCATCCTTATAAGACCCTTGTCCAAATCCATATAACGAATTAACCTCTCTTCGGGTCAAATCTTGTCTTGCCGTTAAATTCATGGCATTGCTAATTGCAAAGATGTTAGCTGCATTTAGTCCCCCGTTGTTAGTCTCAACAAACTTGGAATTTGCTTGTCTGTTATTACCACCAACACTTAAATTAAAGGCAAAATCGTCATTAATCTGTTTGTTATAGCTTAAGAGAAAATCTGTATTCCATTCCAAAGAATGATCATTTCTTGTAACATACTGACCATTGTCCGCAATAATATATGAATCATTATAGTCACGATCTTCCCTAGACCTTGAACTTTGATCAATTGCAGTTCTTACCAATAGATCCAAATCATCCGTAAAATGATATGTCAACGATAGGTAACCCAAAACTCTATTGGTAATGATTTCATTTAAGTTTCTATTGATTGTCCAATACGGGTTTGCACCACCATTATTTCCTGGATCCCAATAATTCTGTCTTACATTACCATCGGCATCGGTATACTCAAATACTTGTATGTCCTGAGTTCTTATGTTCCGTGGCAATCTATAAGCATGTCTCAAAGGATTCGCAAAAGATTCACCAGTATCCAATTGATTGTCAATATTGGTTCTGATATAATTAATCCTGGCACTTAAATCCAACTTGCCCTCAATAATTTCATTGTCAATTTTGAAATTTGCGTTATGCCTAGTCAATTCATTGCCTTCTACAATACCTTTTCTATCATCATATGTGTATCCAAAAAACGTTTGTACTCTTTCATTTCCTGAACGTACGGAGATATTATATGCTTGATTAAACCCGGTTTGAAAGAAGTCATCAACGTTATCTGCCTGAGCATTAAATGGCAATTGACCTGTAATATCTGGACTTGGAGACCAATTTGCCACAGAACCTCCTCCAAGAGCAGGACCAAATGACAACAGTGATGCAGGGTTATATGCGCCTCCACTACCTTGACCAAATTGATTCTGATAATCAAACAGAACATTTGCGGTTTCCGCAGTTGTGGTTGCACTAAAATCTATTGAAAAACCTCCTGCAGTTCCAGATTTAGTTGTAATGATAATAGCACCATTGTTTGCACGAGCTCCATATATTGCAGCTGCATTTGCACCTTTAAGAACGTTAATGGAGGCTACATCATCGGGGCTAATATCTGCAATATCACCACCCAATGGAACACCATCAACAACATATAATGGCTGGCTACTTCCTGCAATAGAACGGTTACCTCTTAAAACAACCTTTGAGGCTCCACTTACACCATTACCAGACCTTTGAATTGAAAGTCCAGCAACTCTACCGGACAGACTGTTCACTAAGTTCTGCTGTGGCCGTGCTTCATCAATACCATCTGTCTCAACAGATTGAGTAGCATAGGTAAGTGATTTTTTCTGTCTTTTCACACCCAAGGCGGTAACAACAACTTCATCCAGTTGACTGGCATCTTCCTGTAGAACAATATTGATAGTGTTCGAAGCTCCTACGGTAACACTTTGCGACAAGGTTCCCAAATATGAGAATACTAAAACCGAGCCTTCAGATACTTCAATGGAGTAGTTTCCATCAAAATCTGTTTGAGTACCATTACTTGTACCTTGTTCCAAGATACTTACCCCTGGCAACGGCCCTCCATCAGAACCTGAAGTTACCGTACCAGTTACTGTTTTCTGTACAACTTCTTTTTCAACAATTGCCGGAGTTTCCTTTTCCGGTCTTGGGGTAACAGCAATTGTACTGTTAATCCGTCTAAAGCTTAAAGAAGCTTCTTTGCTTATCTGCTCTAAAAGATCATATACTGAATGTGTCCCTTGAGCAATAAGAAACTTTGTTCTCCTGTTAACATCTTTCTCGTCATAATTGAACTTGAAAGTTGATTGGTTCTCGATTTCTTGAAAGACATCCAGTACTTTTGCTTCCCGAACGGAATTCCACTCAAGATAGATATCTTTCATACTCTGCGTATACCCTTCATTAGCCATTGCAAAATAGCAGAAAACTAGCTGCAAAATAAATATCCTGGAGAGCATAGCGACTGTTTTAAATAGTTTAAATTTCATACTTTTACATAAGTTTAGTTGATTCTTTTAATTGAACTTTTTGTGATAAGTTTGTTTCCATTGAAAGTGCCATTTTCTTTGGAGCAAACTTATTTTTTTTACGGGTAGTTTTTCATTGTCATATATTTAAGTGTTTGTAGTTTTTAGTTAAAAAATATTGATACGGCTCTTTCATTTTCCTCATCAATTCTAAAGGAAAACTTTTCAACAAAAGCCATTCGTTCTAAAATGCTCTCAAGACTTTCGCTAGGAAATTCACCAGTATACGTAATACTTCTATTCAAGTTGTGCACTGTAATATCAACATCATACCAATTTTCCAAGGTCTCCTCAATTTCATCAAAGTCTGCCGCCTTAAACACCAAGATTCTTTTGGTCCACTTGTAAAAGTCCATATCTTCATACGAGGATATATCCAGCTTACCTTCTAAAGTGTCATAGGTAGCCTTCCCTCCCAAATTATTTATGATCTCAACATCTTGGTCTTGGTCCAATGTTGTGGCCGCTACAGAAATCTTACCAGTAACCAGCCCTACTTCAACTTTCTTTCCTTTATGTGCTTTTATATTAAATGAAGTTCCAAGCGCTTTGGTCAACAATCCATTGGAATTAACCAGAAAAGGTTTTGTAGAATCTTTCTTCACTTCGAAAAATGCCTCTCCTTCCAAAAAAATCTCCCTTTTGCCTATAAACTTAGAAGCATACGTAATCTTACTGTTGTTATTTAAAAATACCGAAGATCCATCTGGCAATGTAATCCTCGATTTCTGCCCTTTAAAATTTTCCTTAACAACATATTTGATTGGATTTACCGAAGGTTGGCGAATCTCTGTAGAAGTTGACACATGATGGCCAATGGCCAAAACTATCATCAACAATGCACAAGCCGCTATTTGAAATGCAACAGCCGGCACTCCCATTCTTTTTACTTTGGGGGACGCATTCCTCTTTCGCAATATCGATTTTAGAAGTTCTCCCTGATCTTTATCATCAATTTCATTATTGGAATGAAACTTCAAGGAAAGAATAATCTCCTTTGCAGTTAATACAGTAGTTTTTTTAGATGGATTGGCCGCCAGCCATTTTTTCCAGAAAAAATGAGAAGCCGGATTTGGTTTCAACACCCAATTTCTAAATTCTGGGTCCGTCAAAAAATCTTCCAATTCATATTCGTGGTAATCCATAGGTTTGGCCTCTGTATATTAGTAAGACATCATAAAATGACAAATGACATCAAAAAAAAATGATTTTCTTCAAATAAATTGCCATAATTCTTATCAAATATGACACTTCAGCATAAAAAGCAAAGAAATTTGACAATCACATTAATGTTCACCGTACAACTATAAAATCAAATAAAAGGGATAAAAAATGTGTGTTCAGCCTATTTTGAAGTAATGGACCTAACTTAGATTCTGATTATTCAAGTATCTCAATTTGTTTTTTTAATTCCGTAAGAGACCTATAGACCAAATTCCTAGCAGCACGAACACTGGAGAAACCCATGACATCTTTAATTTGCACATAAGAAAGTCCATTATAGTAGAAATAATAGATTGCTTCACGCTGTCTTCTTGTTAGCTTATTCAAAGATTCTTGCATCAATTTAATCTGTTCTTGACGAAATTGCCTGCTAATAAGCACACTTTCGTGGGAGGGAGTCAAAAGAAATCCGTATGAACCAGCAGAAAAATTCAGGGTCATATTTTTCTTTCGCTTTTTTTGCTCTGTAATAATCTTGTTTCTATAACATTTTATCAGAAAAGCCTTAACCGAAATTACTTTGTGTAGCTTTTGACGTTTTTTTCGAATATTTATAAAAGTTTCTTGCAAAGTATCTTTAAGCAAATCCGTATCACCAGAAAACTGCCTTCCCAAATTATATAAGGTCAAAAAATAATGATTGTATATTTTAATGAATGCAGATTCACTACCATCACAAAATAATTTCCATTCTAATGTTGGGTCAAAATCCATTGCCCCAGATTTACTGGTCAAATCACCCTTTGCATCATCTTTATTGTAGTCTGATAAAATTTCAGTTAATGATGACATTATCTTAAAATGTTAATTATTTGCCAACAATATATAAAAAAAAAGATTGAATTCGCATTTAATGGTTTGTTCGGATTTCATAAAGGATACTTACACTCTTCAAAAATTGATTTGATTTGACACCCATAAAAAGGTGTTATCAAATTATTTTTTTTCGCTAAATATTTTTGTTTAGAATGGGGCAGGACAATGTATTGAACCGATATTAAGCAAATTGTTTTCCTAGCTGGGTCAAGTAAGTTTAAGACGATAAAATGCTTGATCTTCCATCACAATTTCATCAGTTAACGTTATCCCTGAAAATTCTTAAATCAGTTGCTATTGGAAAATTCGAGCCTGACCAGCACAGGAAAATGGTCCGAAGGATATCTACAGGATTGGGAATCGCTCAAAATACCACTTTTTAGCACTTTAAAACTTTGATCTGCCACAAAAATATAGTCTATTCTGCGTGTAACGTGCTGCGTAAAATTGAAACCATTAAAAGTACCCCTGGGTCCAAAAGCATTTTTGCCGGCTAAAATGTGAGCATCACTTAAAACATTCGCTATCAGTTGAATTCCTGCGCTATTATCCTCTAGATTAAAATCTCCCAATACAATTACTGGCAGATTCTTAGAGTTTAATTCCTTTATTTTATTCAGAATTAAAGAAGCACTCTGTGTGCGGGCTTCTTTCCCAACGTGATCAAAGTGGGTGTTGAAAACATAAAATTTCTTCCCTTCTTGAATTGTTTTAAACAATCCATAAGTACAGATTCGGGGTAACGCCGCATCCCATCCTTTGGATGGTTTTTCCGGTGTTGGGGACAACCAAAAGGTATCCTCTTTCAACAGCTCAAACTGTTTCTTATCATAAAAAATTGCCGTAAACTCCCCTCTTTCATCTCCATGATCCCGACCAACTCCAAAAAATGAATAATTGCTTAATCCTTTTTCAATATCCTTTAGTTGGTGCACAAATCCTTCTTGAGTTCCAAAAATAGCCGGCGCATAAAAATTGAGTTGGGAAATCAGGAAATCTTTACGGTGTTCCCAACTGTTCAAACTATCCTTGGGGTTATCGTATCTAATATTGTAGGACATAACATCCAAAGTTTGCCCATTCATTAACCAAACACAGCAGATTAGAGCAGCAACAAATATTTTTCTTTTCATTCTATAGGTTTACCCCGTAGTTTTTCAAATGCTTTATTTGCCTTTTCAACTTCCTCCTTAGGTGTAGTCTCAAACTCCTCCTCTGTTACCAAATACTGTTTTTGGAGACTATCCAATTTCTGGTGCATTGTGGTAATCACATCTTTATAGTGTATATCACCAATGGCATTATGCAATTCGCTAGGGTCTTTTTTTAAATCGTAAAACTCCCAGGCATCAATATCGTCATAAAAATGGATTAATTTATAACGTTTAGTTCGAATTCCATACTGCCTTTTCACCATATGAAATGCAGGAAAATCATAATAGTGATAATAAATAGCTTGTTTGAAATCATCTTTTGCTCCTTCCAACAGGCTTTTGAATGATTCCCCTTGCATTTCAGCAACATACTTAGACCCCTTCGCCAAATCTAAAAAAGTGGGTGCAAAGTCCAAATTCTGTACTATGGCATCTACGGTTGTTCCAGGTTTTATTGTTCCCGGCAATTGCATTAATAATGGCATCCTCAGCGATTCTTCGTACATAAACCGCTTATCAAACCAGCCGTGCTCTCCCAAATAAAAACCTTGATCGGAAGTGTAGACAATCAAGGTGTTTTCCTGCAGTCCATTTTCCTCTACATAATCCAAAATCCTCCCAACTCCCTCATCAACTGCTGCAATGGTTGCCAAATAATCCTGTAAATAGCGTTGTCCCTTCCAAATGGCAAGTTCTTTTCCCTTAAGGTTTGCTTTATGAAAGGCATTGTTCTTATCGAGATAAGCTCTGTCCCATGCATTTCTTTGTTCAGGGGTCATTCGGTCGAAATCAGTGGTCCATGGGTTATGGGCCAATGCCGTACTTCCAAATTCTTTCGTCATTTTTAGATCATGCCCTTCGTACATATCATCATAAATGGTCTGCTGCTGTTCTTGGGCCGCTAACTGGTTTTCAAAACTCTGGAAGTAGGTATCCGGCAGCGGAAATGTAATGGAATCATACAAATTTGCATGCCTAAGTGCAGGCATCCAATTGCGGTGTGGCGCTTTATGATGCACCATTAAAAAGAAAGGTCGTTCCGAATCTTCCCTTTTCTTGAGCCAATCCAGCCCTTTTTCTGTAATAATGTCTGTAGCGTAGCCTTCTACAATTACAGTATCTTTTTGATTTATGAATTCCGGATTATAATAATTCCCCTGATCGTTCAAAATATCCCAATGGTCAAAACCCTGGGGATAACCATGTAAATGCCATTTGCCCACAATTGCAGTTTTGTATCCCAACTTTTGCAAATATTTGGGCAGCGTCGCTTGATTTCCATCAAAACGGTCTCCGTTCATCCTAAACCCATTGATGTGGCTGTGTTTTCCAGTAAGTATTACCGCCCTGCTTGGACCACAAATTGCATTGGTACAAAAACTATTGTTGAACAATGCTCCATTTTTAGCTATTCTGTCAATATTAGGAGTGGGTGCAAACTGGCTCAGTTTATGCCCATAAGCACTAATTGCCTGATAGGCATGATCATCGGACATGATAAAAATAATATTGGGTGGTTTTGTAGAATTTGGCGGATCCGTATCCTTTTCCTTGCACGAAAGTAAGAGTAGCAACAAACCAACAATGCCCAATCTCCAATTCATTCCTAATTATTTTAAAAAGAAAGATTCCTTCAATATACAATTGGAATCTGTCCCTACAAAAACTTCAAATTCCCCTGGCTCAGCAACAAATTCCAAGGCACTATTATAGAACTTTAAATCCTCCGGAGAAAGTTCAAGAGTCACTGTTTTCTGTTCTCCCTTTTTCAGAAAAATCTTTTTGAATCCCTTCAATTGTCTTATTGGAGGGGTTATGCTCCTTATCACATCCCTTAAATACAACTGCACCACTTCCTCTCCGTCATAATTTCCTGTGTTGGAAACTGCAACACTTGCCTGAATGCTTTCTCCAAGTTTAATTTCCGTTTTGTTCAATTTTAAATTTGAATATTCGAATGTGGTATAGCTCAGACCATAGCCAAATGGGAGCAAAGGGGTGTTTGGAGCATCCAAATAATTGGATTTAAATTTTTGAAACTTCTCAGGAGCTGGTCTTCCCGTGTTTTTAATACTATGATAAATTGGAATTTGGCCTACATTTCTTGGCCAGGTAGCTGTGAGCTTTCCTGACGGATTATAATCCCCAAAAATGACATCTGCAATGGCATTTCCAGCCTCAACTCCCGGATGCCAAACTTGCAAAATGGCCACCGGTAGATCAAATTCCTCAGGAATGGTCAATGGACGACCGCTCATTAGCACCAATGCCACGGGTTTGCCGGTATTGACCAATGCTCTGATCATTCGCTTCTGACTTTCCGGAATGGAAATATCCGTTCTACTGGCAGCTTCACCACTCATTTCTGTAGCTTCGCCAATAACGGCCACGATCACATCGGATTCTTCTGCCGCCGTAATGGACTCTTCCAATAAATTTTCAGGAGAGCGCTTGTCAATTTCAATTCTGGGACCAAAAACATTTACCTTTTTTGCAAATTCTGGGTCATCTGAAATGTTGGCTCCTTTTGCATACCTGATTTCTGCATTTGGAACTAAGTTTTTAAACCCTTCCAAAACAGTTATCGCAAGATTGGTATCTCCCGTAGGAGCCCAGGTACCCAACATATTCTTTCTGCTTTCGGCCAAAGGCCCGACCAAGGCAATTTTTGCATTCTTCTTGATAGGCAGAACCCCATTTGGATTTTTAAGCAAGACAAATGAACGTGCTGCCACTTCTCTTGCCATCTGCCTATGCTCCGCAGTCAAAATCTGTTTCTTAGGTCGATTGTCATCTAAATATCGATAGGGGTCATCAAATAAGCCCAGTTTGTGCTTGGCTTCCAAAATTCTTCGGCATGCATTTGTAATTTGAGCTTCGGTCACCTTGCCTTCGGCCACTGATTTTTTTAAGGTGGTCAAAAATCCTTCGCCCACCATATCCATATCCAATCCTGCTTTTAAAGACAGTGTAGAAACGGATTGTAAATCTCCCAGTCCGTGAGCAATCATCTCATTTACTGAGGTATAGTCGGATACCACAAAACCTTCAAAACCCCATTGGTCTCGTAATAAATCGCTCAACAACCACTTGTTTCCAGAAGCCGGAATACCGTCAACATCATTGAAGGAGGTCATTACGCTTGACACTCCCACATCTATTGCAGCTTTGTAAGGAGGTAAATATTGATTGAACATTTTAACTCTGCTCATATCCACAGTATGGTAATCCCGACCTGCTTCTGAAGCTCCGTACAACGCAAAATGTTTTACACAGGCCAGCATGGTATTCACTGCGGATATATCCTCTCCCTGATATCCTTTAACCATTGCTTTTGCCACAGCTGACCCCAAATAAGGATCTTCGCCTGCTCCTTCGGCAATTCGTCCCCACCTTGGGTCCCTTGCAATATCCACCATGGGCGAAAAATTCCAATTGATTCCATCTGCGGTAGCTTCTATAGCAGCGATGCGTGCGGTTTTTTCAATCAATTCCATATCCCAGCTACAGGATGTTCCCAAAGGAATGGGAAAAGTGGTCTTGTACCCGTGAATCACATCTGACCCTATGAGCAAAGGGATTTTTAAACGACTCTGGTTCACGGCCATTTCTTGCGCAATGCGAATGCGGCCAGGGCCATAAACACCAAAAAGCCCCCCTACTTGGCCTGATTTTATTTTTTCTTCAACATTTTTACTTACAACGGACCCAGTTGCCACTCCTCCACCTGGTGTGAGCAAATTCAATTGGCCAATTTTTTCATCCAAAGTCATTTGTTGCAATAGGGATTCCACCACAGGAATCTTTGTCTTTTGTTGTCCACAAAGAGAGCTTGCAAAACCAAGTAGCAATAGAATAATGCTGTTATATTTTTTGAATTTCATAAACTAAAATTTGAGGGTGTCTTTATAATTTTTAATGGCAATGGTTCAATCACTATATTGAAATCCAAGCTTGTCCAGACCTTTCCTTATGTCTTCATTTTGCATGAACAGATTCCATAAAAGACCCGTCCGGTGATTTTCAATCATAATGATTATGGGGCCTTGATCTATGGCCAGATACGCTTCTGCGACCCAAAAGTTATACTGAGGGCTAAAGGCATCATAAAATCCTGCAGGTCCCAATAACTTTTCTTTGTTCTTATAGAAATACTGCATGGCCTTTAAAGATTCATTGGGAGTGTATGGAATAGAACTTATTGCCGCCGTGGGAGATATAACTCCAGTATCATTGCCCGGGCGGTGCGCATTATACCCAATGCCACCATCATTGTTGCGGGTATAACTTGCTGTTAGCCCCCAACAATCTTCACCGTAATCCTTAAAATTTTTTGGATTTTCTACACAATAGGCGTGGTTGATTTTGGAATGGTTCACATTAACATCCCAATAGTTGACATAATCATCTGAGAGATTTTTAGGGTTCAATCCCAAATAAGAATAATGCGCCCAAAAAAGTGGCCCTCCTGATTCCAAAGCACCTGCATGCCTTACCAAAAGAGGGTGACCATATTTACTGTTTGGATATTTTATTCCTCCGTTGGATGCCCATCCATTGGTGTATACTTCTTTTGAAATGGAATGATCGGGTGAAGCTGCTGCTAGAACATAAGTGATCAACACTTCATTATATCCCTTTAATTCCAGGTTGATGTTAAATCCAAAATTGGGGCTCCAATGCCAATACAGCGCATTTTTATTTTGGGTATACCAATCCCATTCAACACCTTTCCAAAGTTCATCAGCTTTTTGCGACAATGCTTTTTCGGTATCGCTTCCATTTTTCAAATATTCCTTTACACAAATAAGTCCCTGTACCAGAAAAGCGGTTTCCACTAAATCCCCTCCATTATCGGTTGGACTAAAAGGAATTACCGAACCATTAGTGCCATTAATCCAATGTGACCAGGCTCCACGAAAACGATCTGCAGTTTCCAAAAAGGAAAGTATTGTGGACAACCGCTCAACTCCTTGTTCCCTTGTCACAAACCCTCTTTCAATC
Organism: Flagellimonas sp.; assembly: GCF_965222555.1. Taxonomy (GTDB): domain Bacteria; phylum Bacteroidota; class Bacteroidia; order Flavobacteriales; family Flavobacteriaceae; genus Flagellimonas. The sequence goes on from NZ_CBDCUG010000005.1 coordinate 695,767, forward strand.
CCTATAAGAATTGCCATCAATCCAAATCCAGTGCCGCCTGTTGTTACTACATGGGCATCTCGGGTTGGGTCATTAGGATGATATCTTTCTTTGGCAGCACCAGAATTACTCTCAGCAAAATTCCAAAAGTATTTGAAGGTTTCTTTTTGTGTAAGGTTCAAAAGTTCCTCATCCGAGATTTGGGGAACCTCAACAGGTTCTCCTCCATTATCGTCATCAGGAAATTCAATTGGCTCATAGGTGTAATCATCCTTATTACAAGAAAAAAGAACCGCTAATACAATCAGAGAAAAAAGTCCAATCTTATTCATACCTACTTAAATACGGACTTTGAAAGTCCAGTTTCTTCAGTCCTTTTTGTACATCTTTATTGGCCATGAAGAGTTTCCATAATAATCCTGTTCTATAATTTTCTATCATTACTGGAATGGGCCCTTGATCTATGGCTAAATACCTTGGCAGATACCAATTTTCCTCATGACTAAATGCATCAAAAGGACCATATTTTCCCACTAGGCTGTCTTGTTCAACATAAAGGTGTTTAAGGAATTCCATACTTTCTTTTGGAGTATACGGCATGGATGAAAGAGCTGCGGTTGGAGAAATCACCCCAATATCCCTATCGGGTCTATGCGAAGCATAGCCTTTAATGGAATAACTAGATGTGAGTCCCCAGCAATTTTCGCCATAACCTTCATAGTCTTTGGGGTTTTCCACACAATGTTTATAGTGAATTAGGGCGTGGTTTGTATTTAGCTTCCAATAATCGCCAAATTGATCTGTCAATCCTTTTGGATCAAGTCCCAAATACGAATAGTGCGCCCAAAAAAGAGGTCCTACCGGAGATTCATCATGTTCATAATGATCAACCTCAGTATCCAAATCGTAATAGGTTGTTCCTTCAGAAATGGCTCCATTTCTTGCCCACCCTTTTTCATAAACTTCCTTACTTATGGGGTAGGTTGAAGAGGAAGCTCCAAGAACATACATGATTAAGGCTTCGTTATACCCCCCGACTGGAAAATTCATTTCCCATTCATAATCAGGGCTCCAATGCCAATACAGGACATCCTCTCCATTTTTAGTATACCAATCCCATTCTACCTCTTCCCAAAGTTTTTGAATTTTTTGAGTTAGAATCTGCTCTCTTTTATTTCCATCCTCAAAATATGCTTTAACTGTAAGCAATCCTTGTATCAAAAAAGCGGTTTCCACCAAATCACCTCCATTATCTTTTTTGCTGAATGGAGAGGTAGTTCCATCGGATAACAACCAGTGGGGCCAAGCACCATGGAAACGATCGGCCCTGGTTAAGAAATCAACAATTCTTTCAAATCGCTCCAGCGCCTGTTGCCTTGTGATAAAACCACGCTCCACACCAACTATTATGGCCATAAGCCCAAAACCTGAACCTCCGGTTGTAATGATGTCCTTATCATGTGCAGGATAAATATTATCCAGATGGATTCGTTCCCGCGCAAGACCCGAAATGGGTTCAGCACCGCTCCAGAAATATTCAAAAGTTTGCCTTTGGACCATATCCAAAAGTTCATCATCTGAATAATTGGATTTTGAAACATCCTGTACCACTAACTTTTTTTCGTTAGTAGTTTTTTGGCCATTGCATCCCGCTACTAAAGATGCAACAGCCAATAAAACTGAAATTAAAACTAACTTCATATGAAATGAAAAACTAACTAATGAATTATCTTTTTGTTCTTTCTACGGGTTATAGGTCAGAATTTCTGATATTCTGAACTTCTTCTTGTGACAGTGCTTTGTCAAACAATCTGAGCTCATCTATATAACTAGAATCCGACAAATGGTTCCATTGGTTAAATCTTGGCACACCTGAAGCAATGGACAAGATATCGCAACCAGTCCAGTCAACCCCTGCAAAATCTCCTTGGGCCACAACCTCACCATCAATATAGACCACACATTCCGAGTTTGAAATTGTAAAGGCCAAATGTACCCAGTCGGTAGTGTCCGATGGTATAGAAGCTGTTGCTCCACCATCAAACCAGCTATCGCCCGTTCCATTGCCAGCATTTAATTTAAATATTTGGCCATCGCCACCTGCTTCCCTAAAGAAACGGAAGCCATTTGTTCTTAGATTCTGTACATCGGGAAATTCTGGACGCTCCATGTCCGGTGGTCCCATTACCAAGATTCCCGCCCTATCTGGGGTTGCGTTTAGTTTGTACCACATGGTCGCACTCAATTCATCAGTTGTCAATCCATTGGTTGGGAAGGTTAAATACGCATCGGTTGCACCGGCATAAGCATCGCTTCCAGCTGCGCCTTCGCCTGCAAACCCAGGAGAACCTACCACTGTTGCATCACTACTGGTAAACATCTCTTTATTATCTCCATCAAAAGGCATATAGAACATTTCACCATCAAAGGAGCCTACAAACCCACCGGCCTCCGTGGTCATTATGTTTTGAATTTCAGATTGGGAAAGTACCCTGTTGAACATTCGCAATTCGTCCATATTACTGGAATCCGATTTATGATTCCACCCTGTAAATCTTGGGGCACCAGACATAATTGAAAGTATATCACAATTGGTCCAATCCACACCATCAAAATCGCCTTGGCTTACAATTTGACCATTGATGTAAACAGTAGCCTGACTTTGGGAAATGGTAAATGCCATATGCGTCCAATCCGTTCCCGGGGCTATATCCGCTGATGAACCACCATCAAACCATGAATTTCCCGTACCTGTGCCTACGTTGAGTTTGAATCTTTGATTTCCACCCGCACTTTCACGAAAAAATCTAAATCCACTATCCCTATTATTTTGAGCATCCGGATTGGCCTCATCGGGAGGGCCTATAACCAAAATCCCTGCCCTATCCGGGTCAGCATTCACTTTGTACCAAAAAACCGCACTGAATTCATCTCCCAACATTCCATCAGTGGGGAGGGTGAGATAAGAATCGGTAGCCCCAGCATAGGAATTAATACCCACAAAGCCCTCTCCACCAAAACCGGGAGATCCTATTTTGTCAGCATGTCGAATGTTTACCAAATCAACATTGTCCCCTTCAAAAGGCATATACAATGTCTCTCCTGCGTATACTGGAACATATGCAGGTTCTTTTTCAAAGTTAACAGAAGTAGAAGTAGTCTTACCATCAATATCCGTTGCTCTAACCGTAAGTTCGTGGGTACCATCCGTTAACGCATCATAAATGAAATCATCTACCAATACCCGACGGTAGTCCTTAAAATCATTGAAGCTACCTATTCTGGTTCCATCTAGCAGTATCTCTACAGAAGCCACTTCGATATCATCGGTTACTTCAAAATCCACGGTGATTGATGTGACAACCTCCAACACTTTTATTTTACTGCCCTCAGTGGGGAAGTTTATGGTTACCTCTGGTGCTGTTGCATCTGCTCCGGCATCTACTTTTGTTATGGGATCTATTCCTTGTTCGCATCCTATTAAAAGGAACACGGACGTGATAAAAAATCCTAATTTTTTTAAATATTCCATTGGTTTGTTTTTTATCGTATTGTTTTCATTTACTTGTCAAGGATTGGAAATTGGTCCACCTGTGCCTGTGGGTAAGGAAGAAAACTTTTGTCTTCGGAGAATGTTCTTCCATCATAGCTCAATTCACCAAATCGGCCCAATCTTACCATATCATAGTAGCGCTTCCCCCACTCCATGGCGAGCTCAGCAAATTTTTCTTCCAAGACCTGATCCAGAGTCACACCGGTAATTGCTGGCATTCCTGCCCGTTGCCTTACCAAGTTTACCGCTTGATCTGCGGTCATTCCAGAACCAGATGCGCCTTGGGTAAGGGCTTCTGCATACATTAAAAGAATTTCTCCGTAGCGAATGATATTGAAGTTTTTGTTACTTCCATAAGCTGTTCTGCCGGTAATTAACTGATTGGATGGGAGATAGTGCTTACCACTGGCAAAAAGTGCCCTGGCATAATCGTTGATTACATCCCCATCCCGTGTTGTATTGGATACAAAGGCAGGCAGTGTTGCATAATTGGGGTCTGTTTGAATTTCAGCAATTCCCCGATCCGTAAACAAAACACTGGTTTCGAGTCTCACAGTTTCGCCACGATCCAGCATAAATTTGATGAACTTCATACTTGGTTCATAGAAACCCCATCCACTACTTGCTCCATCAACAGCAGGTGTCCAACCTTGGGGGCCGTATGGGGCATAAAGGTGTCCTTCCCGATCGCCTTCCCCCTGTCCAAAATCAGAATACTGCATATCCAAAATACTCTCATCGCTTAACTTTCCCGGAGTTTTGAAAAGCTCATAAAAATCTGGATAGAGACTGAACTTGTTTGAATTGATGATTTGGGCGCAAGCATCTGCCACGGTTTGATAATTTTCCAATTCTTGATTGGCCAATGCCTTAATTGCTAAAGCGGTATATCTGGTAACCCCTCCTGGAAGATCGGTCCTTTCATTAGGTCGCATATCCGACAAGAATGGCAACGCTTCATCCATTTGATCGGAAATATGCTGCATTACCTCATCTTGGGTTGGAACCGTTTCTACATCAAAAAGCTCTGCAGTATCTGATGAAGTGGGAATGAACACATCGCCCCAAACCTGTGAAATATGAAAAAGCATGATTGCGCGCAACACCTTGGCTTCGGCAATATATTGCTCACCCAATGCCTTTCCTGCATTATCTGCCAGCTCTTGATATCTCACTATTTGCTCCATTCCCGTATGTGCGGTAATTACATCCACATAAACATTTTGCCATAGGGAATTGTACATCCAATAGTCTTTGTTATAATTGAACAGGTCCGTTTCGGCAAAATCTTGCTGGTCTCCCAATCCACCTGCATTAACATCATCTCCGCGAACAGAAATCAATAAGGGTTGTTCCCACCCCCTAGATTGAAAGGCTTCGTACACCCCAATAATAGAAAGTGCCATATCCTCAGTCTTGGTAAAGTCTGTTCCTCCAGCAAAATTGTTGTTCAATTCTGGTTCGTCCAGTTTATCAGAACAGCCTATTGCCACCATCAACGCGACGGCTACAATGGCACTGATCCTTGTTTTGTTGAGTAGTTCTTTCATAATAATTTTTTTAGATTTTGATATTTACACCTACTGTGTACACTGCAGGTATGGGATAGGTTTGGTTATCAACTCCATTGGCCACTTCTGGATTGAATCCATTATAGTTGAACAAGGTCAATGGTTTTTCGGCGGTTGCATAGATTCTAACTTGCGGTATTCCTCCTTGTTGACCATTTTTATTGATGGTATAACCAAGGGTTATGTTTTGAATCCTAAAAAAATCGCCATCCTCTATAAAGAAATTGTTTAAACGTTGGTTCCAACCTTTCCTGATTCCCGCAGAAGATGGATAACTATTGGTGGTGCCATCACCATGCCAGCGGTTAATGGCAAAATCACGGTCCCAATTCGTATCGTTGGTAAAAATGACCTCCCCCCGCTTTCTGTTCAATATGGAGTTGCCTCCTTGCCCAATTGCACTTGCTGTAAAATCCCAGTTTTTATAGTTAAAACCCAAATTAACCCCAAATGAATAAGATGGAAGGAAGGAGCCCAACACGGTTCTATCATCATCGGTAATATCCCCATCACCATTAATATCGCGGTAAATAAAATCACCTGGTTCTAAATTGTTGGCCACGGCCACTGGGTCTGCTTGTACCTGGGCATCGTTTTGATATACTCCAATTATCTCCCTTCCATAAAAGGCAAAAATGGATTCTCCAACAATTGATCGTTGACGAAATTCTGCCGTTCCGGCATCCAAAAACTCAGCTCCACCAAGGCCCAATATTTCGTTGTCCAAGGTTGTAAAGTTCCCACCAATAGTATAACTGAAATCCTCTGACACTTGTTTATCCCAATTAATGGCTATTTCCAATCCTGAATTTCTTATTTCACCTACATTTTGTCTTGTAGCTCCTGGAATAAGGGGTCTTAAAACAGGTATTACCGCATCTTTGGTATCGCGGATGTAATAGTCTGCTTCTATTGATAAGTTGTTGTCAAGCAACCGGGCCGAAAGGCCTGCATTGATTTCTTCCGTTACTTCCCATTTCAGGGCGGTAAAATCACTACTGGTGTTCAATCCACTAAACAGAATATCGCCAAGGGCAGTGGTAACTACTTCGGATGTAATGGAACCTTCACTAGAGGGAACCCTATCGTTACCCAACTCTCCCCAACTTCCTCTCAGCTTCAAGAAATCGAAGATGCCATTGTTCTCCATGAACGACTCACCTGTGATAACCCAACCTACACCAATTGTTGGAAAATAACCCCACTTTTCTTGATACTTATTGGTTCCATCAGCTCTAAACGTACCATATAAAAGATAACGGTTGTCATAATTGTAATTGAGCCTACCAAAATATGAGAACCCAAACTCCCTAGCTCCTCCATCAAAAGTATCATCTTGTACAATGGTTTGTGCCAAGTTGATGAAATAAGCTTCTTCTCCCGTCAAAGGAAAATTCAATCCTCTCGCTTGCAAAAGGTCTAAGGCTTCATCCCTAAAAGAAGTCCCGGCCAAAGCGGTTAAGTTATGCTTTCCAAATGATTCCGTGTACGTTAGGGTATTGTCCCAAATCTGATTGGAAATTGTGATATCCCTTTTCAGGAGATTGGCATCCACACGTTGGAAATTATCCCCAATAAAATAGGGCAGTCTGACCTCTCTTCGGTTTATGGATTCAAAATTGTGGTTGTATGCTGTTTTAAATTTCAGCTTTTCAGGAATCAAATCAACCTCCGCATAAAAATTAGCAAGGACATTTCTAATCTTCTCCCTATTCTCACTAAAGTCCATTGTTGGGAACGGGTTTTGTCCACCTCTATAACCTAAATCTTGCGCATTGGCATAGTTTGTTGGAAAAACAGCGGGATTATCGGCCAGCTGTGGATCAAAAACAGGCAAAATGGGCACCGCATAATAGGCCAAGCGCCATGCAGAGTTTTCAGCATCATAGCGGGTAGCATTGCTCAACACCATATTTCCACCAACCGTTAGCCAATCATTGACCTTAAAATCTATCTTGCTTCTTAGATTAAATCGTTCGTATTCATTTTTCATTTTTAAAAGCCCAGCCTGCTCAAAGTAATTGGCTCCTATTGCGTAGGTCGCATTTTCACTACCTCCGGTAATCCCAACACTATGGTTTTGAATCAAGGCGAGCCTCATTATCTCATCATACCAATCTGTATTTACGTCCGGGATATTGGGGTTGACACGGCTCCTGCCATAGCGTTGCATAGCATTTAAAATGAATTGTGCATCTGGATCAGATCCAGATTCCAAGGCCAGGGTGGTAAATTGTTCTGCATTAGCCATGGTAAGTACATTTTGGGGGACCTGATATCCCGTATACCCGTCATATGTGATCTGAGGTTTTTGGTTATGGGAACCAGATTTGGTCTCGATCAAAACCACTCCATTAGCTGCTCGAACACCATAGATGGCCGCTGCGGAAGCATCTTTCAGAATGGATATGGATGCAATATCTGAAGGGTTCAAGAAATCAATATCATTAAAAAATGCTCCGTCAACCACAAAAAGTGGACCTGAAGCGCCAGTATTGTATGAACCTATACCACGAACCCTAACTGTTGGTGATTGTCCGGGACTACCATTGTTTACAATCTGTACCCCAGCCACACGTCCTTGTATGGCCTGCATAGCCTGACCCACAGGTGCCAATTCCAGTACTTCGGAATCTACTGTGGCAATTGCAGAAGTAAGATCCTTCACCTTTAGTTCCCCATAACCAACAACCACGACCTCATCCAATACTTGGGTATCTTCTTGTAATGTTACATTTATTGAGGTTTGATTGTTGACCGAAACTTCCAGGGAAACAAAACCAATGTAGCTAAATACTAGCGTGGCATTGTTAGGAACGTTTCCCAGGCTGTAGTTTCCATCAAAATCGGTTTGCACTCCTGTTGTAGTACCTTTTAGAATAACATTGGCCCCAGGCAAGGGTTCACCAGTATTATCAGAAACAGTTCCAGATACCGTAATGTTGTTTTGGGCGTAGACTGCAGCCTGAAACAGCATAAACGAAATTAATAATAAGATGCTTCTAATTTTCATAATTGTTCAAAGATTGAGTTATATTTTTGCTAAATTATTAAAGGAAAACCCCATTCCTTTCTTATTCTATTACATAAAAAATACATCATCCATTTATAGCTTTCAACACCGCATTTTACGGGTGATGCAGTAGTATTGTCACTAAAGACTTATTGAAATTTTAACAATGTGATGTGGTAATGATGTAGTCTTGAAAAACTATTCAATGAACTCAAAGTAAAGGTATACCAAACCTTAAAAGGTGATAAGGAAGTTTGATAGGTTCTTGGAACTATCTATTCTGAGTTTTTTTCTGAGACGATATCGATGTATCTCCACCCCTCTAATTGTGATGGCCATCAACGGAGCTATTTCTTTTGTAGAAAGATTCATTTTTAAGTATGCGCACAACTTAAGGTCCTTTGGAGTAAGGGTTGGGTATTCTTTTAGCAGCCTTTCAAAGAAATCTTCGTGCAGTTCCTTAAAGTTGACTTCAAATCTCTTCCAATCTTCCGTATCCTTTACGGAGTTATTCAGTTTTTTAATGAAAGATCTATAGCGTTGTGAATTCGAAAATTTCTCCTTGTTAAGTACAAGCATGTTCTTTAATTCCAATATCATTTCATTCTTTTTGGCAATGTTAAGTGTGGTGCTTGCCAGTTCATTTTGTTTAAGCTTGATTTCCTTTGCCAACTTTTCCTTCTCAAGGGCCGCAAGTTTTTCCTCCTGTTCAACTTTCATTTGTCTTTCCAATTCTTTTCGCTTACGCTCCAATTTTCTTGCGTTGTACCATCTTATCAGAAAGATTGTGCCTATAGCCACAAGAGCATATAAGGTTATACTAAGATTAGAAAGGTACCAAGGCGGGGCAATATCAAATTTTACAATCTTGGGACTGGATATGGCATTATCTATCCCAACGGTAGACACTTGGAACTCGTAACTTCCAAAGGGTAGGTTCTGGAAGCTAATAAAGCCGTCATCCGCATAGGCCTCATAATTATCCGAACCTCTTAGTTCATAAAAGTAGCGAGGCTGTATCAATTTGGGGGCAGCAACTTCAATTGTGATATGTTGTGATTGTTTGTAAGGAATTTCAGGAAAGCCTTCACTCATGGCATATATGCGCTCCTCATCTTTTATATAATTTAGAATAGGAGTGGGCAAAGCGAAACTATCCACCTGTTTTTGAAACTCTGTTCGGTCAATTTTGGCAAATCCATCATTCAGTGTTATAAATGCCGTGCTGTCATTTACTTTTATCATATTCTGCGAATCTGCTACCAACCTTTCGCGCAATTGACGGTCTGCAATCAACAAACTATCCGTTTTTAGGTCGGTGTGGACAACTTCTTTTTGGTCTCCATTGCCTACAAACCAAAAACGGTCGTTATCAAAGAACAGAAGCTCCTTGTTATTGAATTTTTGAAAATCTTCAAAATTGGTTATTCGGTCAAGAATAGGATCATACTTATACCAAGTATTCTCATTGTAGAAAACAATTTGATTTTTAATGTTATAGACCTTCACATTGAACTTGCTTGGTGCATTGTCACTATCATATTGTTTTTTACTTATTACCTCATCAAAAGTATCATTGAGCTCAACCCGATAAAACCCTTTATAGGGATGTGCAACCCAAAGAATGTTGGCTGTTTCAAAACATAACTGTTTTACAGGGAAATCAATCTCGCTTACTCTATTTACCTCCCATGAGCCGTCTTTATCTTTACTATATTTTACTAAACCATTATAAGTTCCCTGTATATACTTTGAACTTTGCTCTGGAATTTTCTTGATCTCGTACCCTCCAGAAAAGTTGGATATTCTCTCTAGAACCCCATTGTTGATTTTAAATGTTCCTGTGTTGTGACCACACAGCAGGTCTCCTTCTACTATTTCAAGATCCCAAACATGTCCCTGTGACCCTTCTACAAATATTAATTGGTTGTCCTCAAAATAAAATATGCCAGTATTGCTGCCCACATATAGCTTTTCTTTATAAAAAGCCATGTCATATACCATTCCCAATGTGCCATAATAGTCCGTAAAATAGGTCATGGGATTGTTCAGCTTTACGCGGGCTATTCCATTATCCAAACCCAACCACAATTGATCATTAAATTGGAACAAGGACAGAACAGTATTATTTTGAAGTCCAGATTCTCGATTAAGTATTTGCGATGTTTTCTTTACAGGGTCAAAAAGGTACACGCCATTTTTAATGGTTCCAAAAGCAATTTTACCCGTGGTAAGGTTGTACATTTTATTAAGTTGATGCATTTTCAGTTCATTATTCACCTTGGCGTTCCATGCTTCCAAAGTTGAACCGTTAAACCAATAACATCCGTTTAGTTTGGTTCCAATCAATAATGCATCATCCATTGCAATCATATCCGTAACCGTTTTTCCCTTCAACAGTTCCTGATTTTCCATAGAAACAAGACCATCGTCCTTAAGTTCAAAAAGACCATCCGTTCCTGCTGCGACAATAACCTTGTCCTGATAGGCAATGATATCTGAAATAATCTCGGGAGGATCTACTACTGTAATGTTGTTGTCCTCATATACATAAATTGACGGAAAAGATCTGAATATAACCTTATTGCCAATGGGAAGAATCTCCCAAAATTCTTCACTTGTAAATGTGTGATCCTTGATGAGGTGTGTTAAGGAAGTATATTCCGGAATGCCTATTTCATTTTTTTTCCAGAAGCCAAATTCCTCATAAGACCCAGTATAAATTCTATCGTTTACACAAGCAACCGATCGGATAATTGTGTTATTGGGCAATCTACTAAGGCTCCATTTTTCACCGTTAAAATAGAGCAATCCCATATTGTTGGCAACAAAGAGTTCTCCGATATCATTAACGGCCAGTCCCCAATTCTTGCTTGCCCCTTTATATTCTATGGGCTTGTAATTATATATAGGTGGAAGTAAATTTTGCCCGTGTACAATTACCGGAAGAAGAAGAAGAAAAAGGATAGCAACTTTTATAGGCTTCAACATTGTTTACATTCCTTAACTGAAGAATATATTATCTCAAATCAATATACAAAACTATGGCCATTAAGTGTGTGAGATTGTTTCTACAATTTCCAATTGGATTCTTACATCGAGACACAAGTAAATTGTGAAAGATCAACCCCTTTCAATATTCAACTCCACGTCCTTTCCAGAAAGTTTATGAAGTTGAGGTGCATAATATTATCAATATCGCTTTTGGCATATCCTTTTTGAGCCAATAAAGAGGGTACTTTTTGCAAATCGGCTATGGTATCCAAGTCATCTGGACTTTGCTCTTTACCAAATGCACCGTCAAGATCGGTACCTATTCCCACATGTAAGGAATTACCAGCTAGTTGGCATATATGATCTATATTATCCACCATTTGGTTTAGAGTAACGCCCATTTCTTTTGGGGTCGATTCTCCCCTAACCCAATTTGGGACCATCATCCACGCATCCAGAGCAATTCCAATAACAGCTTTCCTGTTAATGAGTTCTTTAATCTGCTCATCGGCAAATTGCCTATTGTGATCTACAAACTTGCGACAATTGTTGTGACTTGCCCAAACTGGGCCGTTGTATACCTTCATAGTTTCCCAAAAGCTCATATCACACAAATGTGTAGCATCTAAAATTAGATTGAGCTCTTCTATTTTTTTGAGCAGTTCCCTGCCTCTGTGTCCAATCCCCCCGACAGAGTCGGTTCCATGGGCATATGTGCCCGGACCATAATGTGCAGGACCTATAGCTCTTAGCCCCGTTTCATATGATTTTTCCAAATGCCCCATTGTAACGATTGAATCTGCTCCTTCAAGGCTTAGAATATATCCAATTGGCTTTTTGTCATCCTCATTTTTCCATAGCTCTAGATGTCTTTTTAGCTGATCTAGGTTTGTAATCTGGGCCATTTCGCCAATTTCCTCCATGGCCTTGTACCATGTCAATTGACCCTGGGTCTGGGCCCAAGCTTGATGTGGAGAATTCCAACCAGGCAGCTTACTTCCTTTTTTTACATAGCGGGCAATCTGGGTGGCAACACAAAGACCGACATTACCTTTTCGCATTGCAGGCAAGGACACCGTATTTTTTTCCCTATCAGGTTTATCGGTCATCCCTTTTTCACTCTTTCTAATCTCCTCAACGGTCCATCTTAAATCCCTATTCCATTCCAAGGCATTCATGGCAAGATCTAAATGAGCATCAAAAACGAACATAGTTCAATGTTTTTTTAGTAAAACTTGGGTTAATTTCTTTGATTATGGATGAAGTTCAAACATGGCTTCCACTTCAACAGGAATATTGTCGGGCAACATCATCCCAACAGCACTTCTAACCCCAATTCCATTTTCTTTGCCAAAGACATCTGCCATAAGCTCACTGAATCCGTTTACAACATAAGGTTGCCTTCCGAAGTCTGGGGTAGAATTGACCATTCCCAAAACTTTCACCACTCTTTTTATTTTATCCAAGCTGCCAAAATGTGTTTGTATGGTCGAAAGCATTGTCAAACCCACTTGACGGGCCGCCAATTTTGCCTGATCTTCGTTTAGATCATCCCCTGCACGTCCGATCATAAGCGTCCCATCCATTTTAATTGGTCCTTGTCCGGAGATGTACAAAAAATTATCGACCACCAATAATGGTCTATAAACCCCAACTGGTTTGGGTGCCGGAGGAAATTCCAATCCTAATTCTTTGATTCTTTCTGAAGATAATTTATCCATTTCTTTAAATTATATAAATGCGTTTAGTGCAAGCACTCCCAATAACCCTATTACACCAACCATGGTCTCCATAACCGTCCAGGTAGAGAGCGTTTCTTTTACGGAAAGATTAAAATATTCCTTGAACATCCAAAACCCCGTATCGTTTACATGGGACAGCATAAGACTTCCTGAACCAATGGCCAATACCATAAGTTCGGTGCTCACACCCGTTCCTGATGCCAAAGGCAGTACAATCCCTGCCGCTGTCAATCCAGCAACCGTAGCAGAGCCAACACAAACTCGGATAGCCGTTGCAATCAACCATGCCAAAACCAATGGGGATATACTAGAGCCTTTCAACTGGTCCGCTATGTAGTTGCTGACACCACTGTCTACCAAAACTTCTTTTAATGCCCCTGCTCCTGCAATAATCAATAGAATCATTGTAATACTGGATACAGAGACTGACAAAGAATCCATCAACTCTTTCATTTTCTTGCCCCGAGAAAGCCCTAATGTATAAATGGCGACCAAAACTGAAATCAGCATGGCAATGACAGGATTGCCCAAAAAGCTTAAAATATTTCTAATGTTGCCTTCTTCCAGAAATTGCTCTGCTGCTATTGCAACACCAATTAACAGTATGGGCAATAAGGCACTCAATATACTGGACGCCATACTTGGCAAATCTTCTTCTTTAATGACAACTGGGTTGTAAAATTCTTTAAGTGGCTTAGCTTCAATATTTTTGATAGTCCTAGCGAATAATGGCCCTGCAATTACAATTGCTGGTATTGCGATGATAATACCGTACAAAAGTGTTTTTCCAATATTGGCATTGAACATGGCTGCAATGGCCGTAGGAGCAGGGTGAGGCGGCAAGTATCCATGTGTAACGGATAATGACGTAAGCATGGGTAAGCCAACATACAACAAGGGCAAACCCGTGGACATTGCAATGGTAAACACCAAAGGAATCAATATCACGAAACCAACCGAATAAAACATAGGAATACCAACGATAAAGCCGGTCAAGACCACGGCCCACTGCACATATTTGACCCCGAACCACGACACTAGTTTGGTGGTAATCCGTTGGGCGGCGCCACTATCGGCCACCAATTTGCCCAACATGGCTCCCAACCCTAAAATAAGGACCAAAAAACCAAGAGTATTCCCTATACCTGCTTGGATAGCTTTAACAAGAGCGTCCAAGTTCATATTCTGGGATATCCCGACAAAAAGGCAAACAATTATAAAGGAAAGAAAAGCATTGAGCTTAAATTTTGCGATGAGAAGAAATAATAGGAGGATTCCAATTATTACAAAAACAATGGGCATAAACGTTTGAGTATTGGTTGTTCGTAAATGTAAGGATTCAAGACTAAAAAATCATCAATGAAAATAGGGTGATTATTATCAAAAGATATAAATATTGTGATGTTCCTTACTAAAACTGCTCACTTTTTGCAAAAAGTCCATGTTTACAATAAAATGAAGTCCCCCTAAAAATCCTGTCATTCAAAAATTAAACCATCACTTATTAATTATATGTATCTTTTTGGCAACATCAATCAAAAAGAATTATTCCAATGGACTTAAAAAAACACCTTCTTTTTCTTACTGTTTTGGGGTTACTGGCCTGTCATACTAAAAATGAGGCCGATCATGCTGGCGAATCCATCAAAATTAATCTTGAAAAATCACCAAATGAATTGGAGATTTTCGCCAATGGATTAATCTCTACTGGACTACATGAAAGAGATTTGGCCATCACACCTGATAAAAATGAGCTTTACTACACACTTGGCTCACATAATGATGCCAAGAGAGCCATAATTAAAGTAAGTAAAAGTAATGCCGATTGGAATTCCCAAAATATCGCCTCTTTCTCTGGTATATACAATGACATTGAGCCGTTTATCTCTCCAGATGGCAGCAAATTCTTTTTTTGTTCCGATAGGCCAATGGATGCAGATTCCACCAGAACCGATTATAACATTTGGGTAATGGATAAAACCGAAAATGGTTGGGGAGAACCCAATCCGTTAGGGGAAAATATCAATACCCCGGGCAACGAATTCTATCCCTCGGTAAGTAAAAATGGGAATCTATACTTTACCGCCATTAAACCTGAAGGGCCAGGAACAGAGGACATTTATGTAAGTGCATTTGAAAACGGTTCCTATGCAAATCCTGTTCCTTTGGACACTACGGTCAATTCCAAAACCTATGAATTCAACGCCTTCATTTCTCCCAATGAGGACATTCTGGTATTCAGCTCGTATGGTCGTGATGATGGTCTAGGAGGTGGTGATCTATATATGAGTGTTTTGGATTCCTTGGGTAACTGGGGAAAAGCAAAAAATTTGGGGCCAACCGTAAATTCCACTGGATTGGATTTTTGTCCTTTCATAGATTTTGAAAATAACAACTTTTACTTCAGCAGTAATCGTGTAGGTGTTGAGAACACCACTGACTTTAAAACATTTAAAGATGCTCTTTCCAATCCAAAAAATGGTTCGGGAGATATTTATCGCATCAGTTTAAAGAAGCTAATGGACTTGGATTGAAGTTTCTGGTTACAAGATTTTAATTAAACACCAATTCATCCAAAAAGATAAAACTGTTTCCACCGGGTACGGCATGCCAATCTGGGTTTTTTAATGGACTTTCTACCAGCAACCTTACTTTCTTAAGGGAAATAGGGTCAAAATCGATATTAAATGCTTTTCGTTCTTGAATGACCGATGGTTCTTGAATGCCCAACTTGACCGTCTTAATCTTGTTAAAAGTATTTCCATCTGTAGAACCCCAAACGGTATACCCCACTGGAAAGAAAATCCAATTGTTGGGTATGGAAAGACTTCCGACCGAAACATTGGATATTGTAGTCTGCTCCTTAAACTCAATTGTTGCGGTCATATGCTCACTTTCATACCCCAACCAGCTCCCGTCCACAAAATTTGTTGTGCCTCGTTTTAGGTCCATAAGGGTCTTTCCTCCTTGAGCTTTATATTTAGGATGCGGTAATCGGGCCAAAGAAACATTGGCCACTTCCACCCTACTTTTCAAAAAATCTCCAGTACTCATTTCACTCGGCTCCCATCCCTCTAAAGTTGTATACGCTCGTAAGGTTGAGGTTTCAGTAAGATAAAAAGGTTCAGTATATTCCTTTGGAACAGTGTCATTTTTTGAATTCTCCGTAATGTAATACACCTTGGCGCCATCAAAATATTGTTCAATGGACACCTTAACGGAATCAATAAAAATTTCTTTATCCGTAAGGATTGTAGGGGGAGATAACGTACTTGAAGCAAAAACACTATCCGCTACCTGACCTTGAACCATTACCGACTTATTCCCCTCTTGAAATTTGGCTAGCCCATCCTTGGACATCTTGGTCTGCCATACATACAAGTTTTTAAGGTTTTCCAATTTTTTAAATGCTTCAAGTGCCGAATCATCCAATTCCGCTCCATACAGATTTAGGGATTCCAAAAATTCAAAACTTGCCAAAGTACTGACAAATTCATTTGTAATTTGAGTTTTCTGAAGCTGGAGCTTGGTCAAGTGTTTAAACTTTTTGAGTTGTTTCCCCAATTCATTATCCAGGTTGGTGTAGCCCAAGTTCAGCTCAACAATGTTTTCTTTATATTTTTTGAGCAGATCAAAGTCTTCTTCCGTTAGATCATTACGGTGAGATAAATTCACCGATAACAACGGTATTTCTTCCGAAAGCAATTGAGCAGAGATATTTTGTTGTGCCAGAGATTGCAAATACTCCGTCGGAACCTCATCAACCTTTTCAGCGATCAAAGCGTTCAATGAAGTGTCTTTTTCCAAGGATGCCAAAATACCATCCAGTTTATCATCAACTAGTAAATCTTTGGTGATGCAATCAAAACAGTTTTCATTTTTCATCCACCATTCCAACAACAGTATTTCATCAGAGGTGAGCTGCACCTTTCCTTTGGGAGGCATATGTTCTTTTTCGGCAATGGGGAGGTATAGGCGATGCATCAACAATGAAGACTTTCCCTCCTCTTCAGCTTCCAAAAGTGAACCTGAATCTCCTCCTGTTAACAAATCATTTTTGGATGCGAGTAGCAATCCGCCTTTCGCTTTACTACTGTTATGACAACTGACACACTTTTTTTGCAGAATTGGCTGAATAATTTCAGCATACACCTTGGCTTCATCCACATTTTCAATTACGGGCTCCGTATATTTTTCCTGAAATAGAAAGTCCTCGCCATGTGTAAGGCTTCCTCCATAATGTCCGGTCAACGTCAATAGCACCAAAACCAGCACAAAAACCGGCAGGTACACTTTTTGAATCTTTGTCTGGGTCGATTTCTTCAGAAAAAACAATAACAAAGCTCCTACGGTAAATGCAATGGCTATCCATTTATGTCTAGACAACAGCACTTCATCATATCCGCCATTATCACCCAAAAACCAACCTGATGCAACAGAAAACAAAGCACTCAAAGCTCCTATTCCCAAAGTAAATAAGATGGCCCCATTGTCCTTTGGAGCTGGTTTTTTTGCATAATACAGCTCCATCAAGAATGCCAGAACCAAAATTCCGATAGGCAGATGGACAAATAATGGATGTAGATTTCCTAGTTGCATTAATATTGTATTTACTCGACCAAGATTTCATCCAAAAAAGTCCAAGGCAGCGTCCCTTTTCCTTGATGCCATTCTGGAATTTCATCTAGAGAAGTTATGTTGATTATCAATTCTTTATATTTTCCCTTTTGAACAGGGATCTCAATAAAATTCATTTTAACCGGACCTGCTTTATCGCTATTCTGAACCTCAACAGCTCCAACGGAATTCCCCTCGGCACTAATAGACACAGATTCTGGCATAAAAATCCATGCACCCTGATCTTGAAGCGTGCTCAACATCACTTTTTCAAGTGCAATAGGTTCCGGAAAGTTTAAATGTACCTCAACATTGCCAGATTGAAATCCCAGCCATTTTTTGCCATTCCTAAAGGCTACCGTTCCTTTTTGACCATCAATCAAGGTACTGGAACCATTCCCATAATAATTCTCATGAGGTTCCGGGTCCGTACTGATTTCAGCTTTTGAAATGTCTTTTTTCATTTTACGGATTATCATTTCCACTTCCTCGCTGGGTTTAAAATCCGGATGAAAGGTCTTTACTTTCAATTGTGCGTTTGAATTTATGGTCAATGGAGATTCATAACTTGGTGTGTTTTGTGTAACTGAACTTCCATCCAAGGTATATCGAATTGTCACGCCATCGTAGGCCAAATCCATTTTTACGGAAGCACTGTTTTTAAAAAGTATGGAATCCACCTCAATTTTTGGAGTTGCCAGTTGAATGGTGTCCGTGTTTAAAAAAACCGGGGTTTTGGATTGACAAGATACCATTGACACACAGGAAAAGAAGACTAGAGCAAGCACACCATTTACTTTTTTCAACATTCTCTTTAGGTTGATTGCATTATAAAACCATACCATCATACACGATACAGTTTTATGGGATAGGTGTTCCAGGAATTCCATTGCGCCACGTAAATATTTTCGTCCTCATCAATACAGACATCATGGGGATGTCTAAAAATCTTCAAAGTTTGATGCATGGGATTCAGTTGCTCATTTTCATAGGTGGGAGTGCTTCCTCCCGGAGCGGAAATTAATTTGTTGTTTTCATCCAAAATGGAAACAAACCCGGTTCCTTCAGACCCATCTCCAGACCAAATGGTGGCCAGATAAACATTTTTATTGTGGATTACCGGTCTACAAATGTAAGCTCCGGGCAAATCAATGGAATCTATGTACGTCCCATCCAACTGAAACCTTTTCAGTTTATTTTGCTGTCGGGCGGTTATCAATAAAATGGGATCATTGGGATTTCGGTCATCAATACAAATGCCATGGGCATTATTGAACAGATGGTCTTCATTTCCCCTACCTCCGAACACATTTTTAATGTTCCCTTTGGAATCATAATGTGTGATAAATTGCGCTCCATAGCCATCGGCCACATAGATATCCCCATTTTCTGCAATAGCGGTCTCTGTGGGGATGTACGCTTCCTTTTTTTGATATTTTCCAGTTTCCTTTGGAAATGGCAAAACCCGGACGACTTTTCCATCCAGCGTGGTTTTAATTACTTCATGTCTTTCATTATCGCAGATATAGAGGAACTCCGTTCCATTTTCATCATGAAGTGTTAAACCATGTGCGCCAGGGTATTCACTTCCCCATGAATGGAGCAACTTGCCAGATTTATCATAAATGAGCACATTGTTCTTAGTGTGATTGGTCAACAAAATTATCCTCCCTTTTGCATCCTGTACCATTTCATGGCAATCCTTTACCGGAAAACGTTCACTATTGAGTTTGCCCCAATTTACATCTACCTTGTATTGATAATCCCCATGCCCTATAACCACATCTTTAAGTGCTCTTTTTGAAAAGGGCATTCCACTTATCGACATAAGACCCGCCGTGGCCAAACAGCTTTTTTCAATAAATTTTCTGCGTTGCATCATGTCAATATATCTTTTACCACATGTCCTTCAACATCGGTGAGTCTAAATCTTCTTCCCTGATATTTATAGGTAAGTCGCTCATGGTCAATTCCTAAAAGATGCAACATAGTGGCCTGAAAATCATGCACGTGTACCGGGTTTTCCACAATGTTATATCCAAAGTCATCTGTCTCGCCGTAAACAATTCCGGGTTTAACCCCTCCACCGGCCAACCACATACTAAAGCAGCGCGGATGGTGATCCCTGCCATAACTTTCATCTGTCAGTATTCCCTGAGAGTAATTAGTCCTACCAAATTCACCTCCCCAGACAATCAAAGTATCTTCCAACATACCTCTCTGTTTAAGGTCGGCCACCAAAGCAGCTGAGGCTTGGTCTACATCTTTTGCCTGCTTTTCAATGGCTCCGGGCAGGTTATCGTGTTGATCCCAACCCATATGATAAAGTTGGATAAAACGCACATCCTGTTCTGCCAACCTTCTTGCCAACAGGCAATTGGCAGCATAGGTCCCTGGAATCTTAGCATCCGCGCCATACATCTTATAGATGTAGTCCGGCTCTTTTTCTGTATTCATGACCTCGGGAACGGATGTCTGCATCCTATAGGCCATTTCATATTGTGCTATCCTACTTTGAATTTCTTCATCGCCAAATTCTTTGTATTGTTTTTCATTGAGTTCGGCCAAATTATCCAAAATGGTTCGCTTGGTTTCTTTGGAAATGCCTTTAGGGTCGTTCAAATAAAGTACCGGGTCTTTCGCTGCCCTAAACTGTACACCTTGATGTAGGGAATGTAGAAATCCGTTACCCCATAATCGAGTATACAATGGTTGTCCACTGGGTCTTCCTGTACCTCGGGACAATAGTACGGTAAATGCGGGCAAATTTTCATTTTCGCTTCCTAGGCCATAGCTCAACCAAGAACCTATGCTAGGCCTACCCGGTTGCTGCGATCCTGTTTGAAAAAAGGTAACTGCCGGGTCATGGTTTATTGCTTCGGTATACATTGATTTTATAATACACAGCTCATCTGCTATTTTGGCCGTATAAGGCAACAAATCACTGATCCACGCCCCATTTTTTCCATGTTGTTGAAATCCAAAATTGGAACCTACCAAGGGAAAACGATCTTGACCAGAGGTCATTCCCGTTAAGCGTTGTCCATTGCGAATGGATTCGGGCAAATCCTCACCTCTTCGTTCATTGAGCAAAGGTTTGTAATCAAAAAGCTCCAATTGGGACGGTCCACCACTTTGAAACAGGTAGATTACCCTTTTTATTTTGGCCGGATGGTGCGGAGAATTCAAAATTCCCTTTATCCCCATAGGATTATCCGCTTTGGTGATGAGGTTACCTTCCTTCCTATAAAAATTGCACCCCAACAAAGACCCAAGAGCTATTCCGCCAACTCCAAGAGCAGATTTCCCTAAAAAAGATCTTCTGTTAAGGTTAATTGCATTGTCCGCTATTATTTTCTTTTCGCTCATTTTTATCCTCTTGAAATGGTTTCGTCTAAGTTTAGTATGGTATGCGCAGTCAAAGCCAATGCAGTTATTTGCTTTGATGGAATATCGGCTGTTACGGAAAACTCACCAATGGACAGGTATTCTTCAGGAACGATTTCTCCGGTTTCTACTTTCTGAAGTGCATCCAAATACAGCTTATTCAAAATCTGAAGCTCTTCTTCATTGGGTTTTCTTGAAGTAGCATTCTGAAAAATATATTGGATTTGATTCATAGGTTCCTGCCCAACTACTCCAATGGCCTTATAGGCCAAAGCTCGCGATGCTTCAATAAGCTGAGGGTCATTCAAAAGCACCAAAGCCTGCAATGGGGTATTGGTTTCTTGACGTTTTACCGTACACAAATCCCTGGAAGAGGCATCAAAAGTCATCATACTTGGTGGTGGAACGGTTCGTTTCCAAAATGTATAAAGGCTTTTTCTGTAAAGGTCCTTACCTGAACTTTGAACATAGGTAGAAGTGCTTCCTCCCCCACCTCCGGTGGTCTCTTCCCAAATTCCTTCGGGTTGATAAGGTTTTACACTGGGCCCACCAACTTCAGCATTCAAAAGTTCACTGATCTTCAACGCTTGGTCCCGAATCATCTCAGCGCTCAATCGCAACCTTGAAGCTCTTGACAAATAAGTGTTCTCAGGGTCTTTCTCAGCCATTTCCTCAGATATTTCACTACTTTGTTGATAGGTAGCGGACATCGCCATGTATTTCATAATTTGCTTAAGGTCCCAGCCATCTTCCATAAACTTGATGGCCAAAAAGTCCAATAGCTCCGGATGAGAAGGCAACGCGCCTTGATTTCCAAAATCGTAGGAACTCTCCACCAAGCCTTTACCAAACATTCTTTGCCAAACACGATTTACAGCTACTCGGGCTGTTAAAGGGTTATCCCTGTGGAACAACCATTTTGACAATCCCAATCTGTTCTTTGGAAACTCCTCAGGAAACGGTAAAATAGCCGCTGGGGTCTCCGGAAAAACCTGATCTGTAGGTTGATCGTAAACTCCTCTGTTTAGAATAAAGGTTTCTCTGGGTTTAGGCATTTCCTGCATCACCATTACATCCACTTTTGGCATAGAATTGCCCGTCATGTTCACAAAACTCAAAACTCCCTCGGCATCTTCCTTGGAAATGGTCATATAAGGTTTTGGAATTACCCGTGAATTGGGCATAAGCCCATCCTCATCAACATTGTTGAAAAAACCAAAAAGCTGAAAGTGGTCTTTCTGGGTCAAGGGGTCATATTTATGGTCATGGCATCTGGCACATTCCATGGTCATCCCCAAAAAAGCTGTCCCGAAAGTTATGGTACGATCCTCCACATATTCAATGCGATATTCCTCTGGAATCACCCCTCCTTCCGCTGTAATTTTATGGTTTCTATTGAACCCTGTGGCCAAAATGGATTCTTTTGTAGCATTTGGGAGCAGATCACCGGCCAATTGATAGGTGACAAACTCGTCATAAGGCATATTTTTGTCAAAAGCATGGATCACCCAATCCCTCCATGGCCACATGATTCGTTCAAAGTCATCTTGGTACCCATGTGTATCTGCATATCTTGCTACATCCATCCAATCTGCAGCCATATATTCTGCATAGGCGGTGGTATTTAGCAAAGAGTCTATAATTTTTTCGTAAGCATTGGGGGTATCATCTTCTAGAAAAGCGTTGACCTGCTCCACACTTGGTGGTAATCCTGAAATATTAAAAAATACGCGACGTATGAGCTGTTCTTTTTCTGCTTTTTTAGAAGGGGAAAAACCTTGGGTTTCCAACTTATTTAAAATGAACTTGTCTATTTCATTCTGGCTCCATTGGTCATTTTCAATTTGGGGAATTACCGGTTCTTCTGGAGGCACAAATGCCCAATGCTTTTTATAGACCGCTCCTTGGGCCACCCATTTTTTGAGGAGTTCTTTCTCATAATTGGACAATGAAAGGTTGGACTCCGGCGGAGGCATCATTAAATTTGGGTCTTCTTCAAATATCCGCTTTACCAATTCGCTTTTCTCCAAATCACCGGGAACAATGGCAAATCTATCCTTGTTTTCCCCAATAGCCGCGTAGGCATCTTCAGCTTTGTTCAAAGAGAGTCCTCCTTCAATAGCATTTTTATCGGGGCCATGACATGCAAAACATCTATCTGAAAGAATTGGTTTTATATGAAACGAGAAATCAACGCTGTCTGGAATTTGTTTTAGGGATTCCTCTTTGGAAATGCTGGCATATTCTCCTTTACCGTCCTTACAGCTCATAATACAACATGACAAGAGAACGATGTATACCGTTTTCAGCATCTTACTATTTGCTGGAAAAATGAAAGGCATATGAATGGTTTTAAGGTTGTTAGCTCTTAAACTACCCAGATATCCCTAAATCTAATCAAAAAATTCGACCAATAGCGAATCAGAAAAGATCAACGCAATCATTAAGAATGTTAGAACCAATATTTTACACCTTGTATTAGAGGGAGTCGTTCAAGATTCTACGCTTGGTTTCATTTAGGTAGCTTCTCCCAATGGTATACCTAATACCATCTACCTCCAGGCTGTTTCCTTCAATGGCTTCAACCTTATCTATGGCAATGGTATATGATCTATGTATTCTTATGAATTTATCCGATGGCAACTCATCCGTAAAGCTGCCCAACGTCTTATGAATAATATATTTGGCAGAAGTTGTCTTGATTCTGATATAGTCTTTGAGACTTTCCACAACCACAATTTCATCTATAAAAATCTTTTGCAGCTTCTTTTTATCAATTTTGACAAAAATACTTGGATTCTCGTTTGCCGTCTGGCTTCCGGAAGATGAGGCACCTTGTTTTAGACTAATGATTCTATTGATTGTCTTCAAAAACCTTGGAAAAGGAATAGGTTTCACTAAATAGTCAATCACTTCCAATTCAAAGCTCTTCAAAGCATATTCCTCATGAGCGGTGGTAATAACGATCATTGGAGAAACATTAAGAGTTTCCAGGAATTTTAAACCATCCAAAATGGGCATGTTTATATCCAAAAAAATGATATCCACTTCATTTTCCTGCAAAAACGCCGAGGCATCAACAGCATTGGAAAAGGTCTGGACCAATTGCAACTGCTTCACCTGCTCTGCATAGTTCTTTAGCACATTGATCGCCAAAGGTTCATCATCAATAATTATTACTCTCAACTCCCTCATACTTTCAATTCTAAATCTACATGAAACATATTTTCCTTTTCAAAGATAGAAAGTTCATAATCTTCGGGATTGTATCCCAATTCCAAGCG
The DNA here is from genome assembly GCF_965222555.1 of Flagellimonas sp. Lineage (GTDB taxonomy): Bacteria > Bacteroidota > Bacteroidia > Flavobacteriales > Flavobacteriaceae > Flagellimonas. The sequence continues at coordinate 719,907 of NZ_CBDCUG010000005.1, forward strand.
CTTTTTCACATTGGACAGCCCAATACCTCCACCTCTTGTTGCCAATTTGCTATCTGCATCATTTTTTGGGATTGTATTAGATACATTGAAATACAAAAAATCATCTGTAACGTTGATTTCAATGGCTATGTACATATCTCCAATATTCTTGCTGGCACCATGTTTAAAACAATTTTCAATTAAAGGCACCAACAACATGGGAGCAATGGTCTTGTTTTCCAGATCTCCCGAAATTCCAATATCAATTCTAAGTGAATCATTAAATCTTATCCTCTCCAAATCAATATAATTTTGAATGCAATCTATTTCACTTTTAAGGTCCTGCTTGCGTTTACGGGTGGCATACAGCAAATAGCGCATCAAAGCGGATAATTTTAGAATTACTTCGGGAGCTTTATTAGACTTTTCCAAGGTTAGCGAATAAATATTGTTTAGCGTATTAAAGAAAAAATGAGGGGAAACCTGTGACCGCAAGAACTTCAACTCCGTAGTAAGCTGCCTTTTTTCAAGATCATGGAGCTTACTGTGTTCCCGTAACCAATCCACAGTGATTTTAATAGCAGTGGCAAAGGCAACCACATAAAGTTCTCCAAACATTGTAGTAAAAGCATAACTAAGCGTAATACTATCTGTATGCTCTGAACTCTCTGGCATAACATTGGTACTCACCAAATAGTAGGTAAGATTGAATTTTAGCACCAGCATGGCAAAAAGACTTGCCAGAATAAGCACTGCATAGGTCACATACTTCCTGGTATACACATATTTGGGCATTAAAAAATAAATATTGAAGTATGCAAGCGCAATATGGATTGGAAACCCTATTAAGTTGGTTTTCAAAGACAACCCAAAATCATTGTGTATACTTCCCCACCGCAAGGTGTTGAGCAAAAAATAGATAACCCAAAAAATTACATGATGTTTATAAGTAATACTGTAATGTCTGACGGGTTCAGCATTTAAAAGCTCATCCAGTTTATCATTTATATACATTGATTTATAAGATTATTTGTTTGTACGGTTTTTCTGCTGTTTAGCTTTTATGGCTGGTTGTTGGTCTAATTTTATTCCTCTACAGGATAAAATTATAAATATTTAGGTATACAATTGCAACCAACCACAACCATTGAATTCGCCGACCTGCTTTCTATTCAAGGATAAGAAAACTGAATATATTTTGAGGAAAAGTATAAAAAATACCCCTATTAATCTACAGGACTAATGAGCAAACGTACTTTTCCTTTCTTTTTACTGATGCTCATCTTAAACTACTCTTGTAAAGAAGAAAAGACGAACAATATCACTAAAAACCTTACCTCATACGTTGATCCATTTATAGGAACTGGTGGACATGGACACACTTTTCCAGGCGCCACCGCTCCTTTTGGCATGGTACAACCTAGTCCGGATAACGGTACTGCAGGATGGGATTGGTGTTCAGGATATCACATTACCGATTCCATTATTTCAGGTTTTGCACAGATACACCTCAGTGGGACTGGGATTGGGGACTTAGCCGACGTTTTGCTAATGCCAACCACAAAACCTATTGATGTGACCAAATTTGGCAATCCAAAGGATAGTTTGCCATATACCTCTCGATTCTCACATTCCAACGAAATTGCTTCTCCGGGATATTATAAGGTACACCTAGAAGACAACAATGTTGATGTTGAACTTACCGCCAATGATTATGTGTCCTTTCATAAATACACCTATCGGCCTGATGAGACACCATCTTTTATTGTTGATTTGGGATATGCGGTTAATTGGGACAGACCAATGGAAAGTTCCATTACCATAGAAAATAAAAAGCTATTGGTTGGCTATCGGCACAGTACTGGCTGGGCAAAAAATCAAAAAGTCTTTTTTGCTATTGAATCTTCGGTTCCAATTGTAAACTCCATTTTCGTTGCTGAGGGCAAATCACTGGAAAATGGTAAAACCACGGCTGGAGCAAAAACAGGTGGACAATTCTTTTTTGATAATGATTTGGAAACTGTTGAACTAAAAATTGCGCTGTCTTCCGTAAGTATTTCCAATGCTAAAGAAAATTTAAGCAAACATGGCACTTCCAAATCTTTTAATGAAGTAAAAGACAAAACTGGAAAAACTTGGGAGGAGTTGCTTTCCAAAATTAAGGTTGAAACTCCACATGATTCCCTAAAAACCATTTTTTACACAGCATTGTACCACACTCATGTTGCCCCAGTGCGCTTTAGTGACACCAACGGACAGTTCCGATTACAAAACGACAGCATTGTACAAACAGCCGGATGGAACGCCTATTCCACATTATCCCTTTGGGACACCTTTAGGGCAGAAAATCCATTATTGAATATTCTACAACCAAATAGAATGAACGATATTGTACAGTCCATGCTTGCCTACTACGACGAACAGGGTAGATTACCCGTTTGGACATTGTACGGCAATGAAACCAATACCATGACCGGCAACCACGGAGTATCCGTTATTGCCGAGGTATTTTTAAAGGGAATTAGGGATTATGATGTTGAAAAGGCCTACCAAGCTGTTCGCAACACCATGATGGGCGATATTAGAGGGTTAAAACCATACAGGGAATATGGATATATACCTTATACCGAATTGGATGAATCAGTAACCATAAGTCTAGAATTTGCGTATAATGACTGGTGTGTGGCCCAAATGGCCAAAGCCTTGGGGAAGGATGAAGATTACACCTATTTTATAAATCGCTCCAATGCTTTTAAATACCTTTTTGATGCCGAGACCGGATTTATGAGGGGGAAATCTACGGATGGAAAAAGCTGGAACGAACCGTTTGACCCCAAACATTCAAACCATAGAGAACATACAGATTATACTGAGGGAAATGCATGGCAACATAGTTGGTTTGTACTGCACGATGTTTCAAGTTTTATTGATTTGCACGGTGGAAATGATGCTTTTGCAAACAAGTTGGAACAACTTTTTACGGAAAATTCAGAAATATCAGGTGATAATATCTCCGTAGATATTTCCGGATTAGTGGGACAATATGCGCATGGCAATGAACCTAGCCACCATATTGCCTATATGTTCAACAAGGCAAATAAGCCTTGGAAAACGCAAAAGTGGGTCAGGGAAATTTTAGACACCCAATACAGCACAAAACCAGATGGTTTAAGTGGTAATGAAGACTGCGGGCAAATGTCGGCTTGGTATGTTTTCAGTTCTTTGGGGTTTTATCCCATGAATCCGGCATCAGGACAATATGAATTGGGCAGCCCTCTATTTAAAAAGGCAACTATAGCAGTTTCGAATACCAAAAGTTTTGTCATTAAAGCAGAAAACACCTCAGCGACCAACAAATACATTCAATCGGTAAAACTAAATGGAAAGTCGCTTCAGCGAACCTATATCACACATAAGGAACTAATGGATGGAGGAACATTGGAATTTGAAATGGGGCCAAATCCGAATGAAAACTGGGGTACATAATTAAGGCTAGTATCAGCAAATGGATGTAATAGATATTTCAATCATAGCGATCTATATATTTTTAACGCTTTTTGTGGGAATCTGGATTTCCAAAAAAGCGTCAAAAGGACTTGAATCTTATTTTTTAGGCGGAAAGGACATAAAATGGTATTACCTGGGCCTCAGTAATGGGTCGGGGCAATTTGATGTTTCTGGAACGGCATGGATGGTCGGCATCTTGTTTCTTTATGGCGCCAAGAGCTTTATGTTCATGTGGGTATGGCCCGTATTCAATCAGATTTTTATCATGATGTTTTTGGCTGTTTGGATAAGGCGCTCCAACATCATGACAGGTTCCGAATGGATTTTGACCCGTTTTGGGGATGGAAAAGCAGGAAGGGCATCACATAGTATTATTGCTGTGTTTGCAGTGATATCCGCCGTAGGGTTTATTGCGTACTTTTTTGAAGGCGTTGGTAAATTTCTGACCATAATTTTACCTTGGAATATTCCCTTGGAAATTGGCGATGTACTCCTTTTAACCTCCGAGCAATCTTATGCCTTGATCATTATTTTCCTGACCACACTCTACACTATAAAAGGCGGAATGTTCTCTGTGGTAGCCACGGAAGTACTCCAATATATAATCATGGTCATTGCAGGTCTTCTGGTCGCCGGATACGCTTTTGTCTCAATTTCAGATGTAGAAATCAATAGTATTATTTCGGAGGAATGGCGCAGTATTTTCTTTAGTAATGAATTGGGAGATCATTGGAGTGACAAGTTCAAAGCATTTAATGATTTAATAGATACCCAAGGTTACAAAATGTTCGGGGCATTTATTGGCATGTCACTTTTAAAAGGCTTTTTTGCCAGTATTGCTGGGCCAGTACCAAGTTTTGATTTCCAGCGTATTTTGTCTACCCGATCGGTCAAGGAAGCTGCCTACATGAGTGGCTTTACCAATTTGGTACTATATATACCTCGCTATTTATTGATAACGGGAATTGTAGTGATAGCTTTGGTGGTCTTAACTCCAGAGATGAGTACAGTTACAGCTTTATCCGGTGGCGATTTGGAGGTGATTTTACCCAAAGTAATCAACCACCATATCCCTGTAGGCGTGAAAGGTTTATTGTTGGCGGGGCTTTTGGCTGCTTTTATGTCTACATTTTCAGCTTTTGTCAATTCAGCCCCTGCATATATTGTCAATGATATTTACAAAAAATATTTTAAGCCAGAAGCTTCCAACAAACACTATATCAAAGCCAGTCACATTGCCTCCATTGCTGTTGTGGCCCTAGGCGTTTGTATGGGCTTTTTTGCTGAATCCATCAACTCACTTACCTTATGGATAAGTAGTGCGCTTTACGGAGGATACGTAGCTGCAAATTTTTTAAAATGGATTTGGTGGCGCTTTAATGGCTGGGGGTATTTTTGGGGCATGTTGGCTGGGTTGCTGATTGCTACGCTTCAATTTATACTTGATCAAAATAAAGGGAGTTTTGAAGAAGGATCTTTGTTGTTCGATCTTTCTCATTTATCAGCTATTTATCTTTTTCCTATAATCTTTGGATTTTCGCTATTGGGCTCCTATTTGGGGACCTATCTCACCAAACCAACAGAGGTAGAAGTATTAAAATCTTTTTACAAGAATGTGAAACCATGGGGGTGGTGGAAACCAATCTATGCCCAGTTAAAAAATGAAGATGCTTCTTTTGAAAAGAACAACGATTTTTGGTTGGACATGGTGAACTGTGCCATTGGCATAGTATGGCAATCAAGTATGATATTGCTCCCCATTTATTTGATTATCAGAGATTATCCCAAAACCCTTGTAACTCTTGCGGTATTTGTTATAACTTCAATAATTTTAAAATTTACTTGGCTGGACAAGACCAAAAAAATTCCTAACTAGGATACTAAAATAACATCTAACTAAATTTACAAAGTGAGTACAATTCCCTGGCAAGAAAGACCTGCTAATATTTCGGATGTAGTTTGGAGATACAATGAAAATCCAATAATACAAAGAGATGCTATACCATCTTCAAACAGTATTTTCAATAGTGCGGTAGTCCCGTTTAAGGATGGATATGCTGGTGTTTTTAGATGTGATAACAAAGCCGTGCAAATGAACATTTTTGCTGGTTTTAGCAAAGACGGCATCAATTGGGAAATAAACCACGAGCCTATAACCTTTAGAGCAGGAAACACCCAAATGATTGAATCCGATTATAAATATGACCCTAGGGTAACGTTTATAGAGGACAGGTATTGGATCACTTGGTGCAATGGGTATCACGGCCCAACCATAGGTATTGGTTACACCTTCGATTTTAAGGAATTTTTCCAATGTGAAAATGCCTTTTTGCCTTTCAACAGAAACGGAGTGTTGTTTCCTGAAAAAATTAATGGAAAGTATGCCATGCTCAGTAGACCCAGCGATAATGGCCATACTCCCTTTGGCGATATTTATCTAAGCTACAGCCCAGACATGAAGTACTGGGGAGAGCATAGATGTGTTATGAAAGCATCTCCTTTTGAGGATAGTGCTTGGCAATGCACCAAAATTGGAGCCGGCTCCGTACCCATATTAACCGATGAAGGTTGGTTAATGTTTTATCATGGTGTAATAAATACTTGCAATGGATTTAGGTATTCCCTGGGAGCAGCTATTTTGGATAAGAACAATCCAGATAAAGTAAAATATAGAACCCAGCCATATCTTTTATCTCCACAAACTTCCTACGAATGCGTGGGAGACGTACCTAATGTTGTTTTCCCATGTGCAACATTACATTCTCTTGAGGAAGATAAAGTAGCCATTTATTATGGCGCAGCAGATACGGTTACCGCTCTTGCCTTTGGGCATATATCGGAGATTTTAAAATTTACCAAGGAAAATAGTTTATAAGCTCGAATTGATGAAAACCATAGAAAAACCAAAGAAACTGATCAACTTCATCCTGTTCTTCTTATTTGTAGGATGCACCTCATTCTTCGCCCAAGAAACACCAAGAAGCTATGTGGCGTACAAAACAAATGATGCTATAACCATTGATGGAAAGGCAGATGAAGCCTCATGGCAAAAAGCTCCATGGTCAGATCTGTTTATAGACATTGAAGGAGATAAAAAGCCCACTTACGACACCAGAATGAAAATGTTGTGGGATGACACCAATGTCTACTTTTTTGCACAATTGGTAGAACCACATGTTTGGGGGGACATTACGGAACATGATGCAGTGATCTTCCATAATAATGATTTTGAGATTTTTCTAGACCCAGAGGCGGATGTCCATGGGTATTATGAATTAGAGTGGAATGTTTTGAACACTGTTTGGGATCAATATATAACCGCTCCTTATCGCGGAGGTAACGAAACTATAAACGGATGGGAAGCTTTGGGTCTTCAATCCGCGGTATCTGTGCAAGGGACCCTCAACGACCCGTCAGATGTTGATCAAGGGTGGTCCATAGAAATAGCCATTCCTTTTAGGGATTTACGTACAGGGTACTATGAAGATAATGTACCGAAAAACAAATTTTGGAGAGTAGGGTTTTCAAGGGTCAACTGGGATTTTGATATCGTGGATGGAAAGTATTCAAGAAAAAAAGACAAAAATACTGGGGAATTCTTGCATGAAAATAATTGGGTTTGGTCCCCGCAATATGTTATCAACATGCATGAACCCGAAAAATGGGGCTATGTTTTCTTTTCAGAAAATGAAGTGGGTAGCACGTCGTACCAATTTGAGATTCCAAAAGATGAACACATTAAATGGTATCTCTATGAGCTATACCGGGATTTGATTTCGGAAAATCAACAAAAAGTAGTGTGGAAAAATGCAGATGGGCAGGTGTACGGGCCATCAAAACAACTTTTCAATAAAAAGGTGACCCCTTTTCTGGAAAAATACTTTAAAGGTTTTACCATTTGGACCAAGAGTCCATTTACAAATGAAATATTGACCATAAACAAAGACGGAAAATTCAAAGCGTATAAAAAATAATCAGAAGCCATGAACCAATGAAACTGGATTATGTTTGCATAGCACTTGTATTTTTACTTATAGGTTGTTCCCAAAAACCTAAAAAGGAACCCTTTGAAGAAAAACTGACCAGCTACGTAAATCCATTTATTGGCACGGATGGCCCTGGCAACACTTATCCGGGAGCCACAACCCCATTTGGCATGGTACAATTGAGCCCCGATATTGGCATTCCGGGCTGGGACCGTATAGCCGGATATTATTATCAAGATTCCATTATTACTGGTTTTTCACATACACATCTGACCGGCACCGGAGCCGGTGATCTCTACGATATTTTGGTCATGCCCACCAATAGTAGGTTTTCTGATAGCATTCCTGAAAACAATTACAAACCCTACTCAAGATTTGACCACGCCAAAGAAGGGGCCTCACCAGGATATTACTGGGTCGATTTATTGGATTATGGTATCAAGGCAGAAATGACGGCAACCAGCCGAGTAGGCATCCACAGATATACATTTCCGAGGGACAAAAACAGTAAAATCCATGTAGATTTGGGCTATTCCCTCAACTGGGACAAACCTACTGACACATACATTGAAGTTGTCAATGATTCCACTTTGCAAGGTCATCGCATGTCAACAGGTTGGGCCAGAAACCAACGCTTGTTTTTTGAAATGCAGTTTTCAAAACCGTTTGATTCTTATGAAATCGTTGGAAGTAAGACTCAAAATAAAAGTGATTCAAAAATAATTTTGAACTACAGCACAATTGAAGGAGAACAAATCGTTGTCAAAACAGGTTTATCTTCCGTGAGTTCAGAAGCTGCGAGCAAAGCCATCCAAACTGAAGCTGATTCAGATTTTGATACCATCAAAAAGAACACCGAAGATGTTTGGGAAAAAGAACTGCAAAAAATCAGCATCAAAACTCCGTATAGAAATAAAAAAGTCATTTTCTATACCATGATGTATCAGTCTATGCTGGCCCCTACATTGTACAGCGATAGCAATGGTGAATATAAAGCTGCCAATGATTCTAACGGAAAGCTTAAAGATGGAACAGATTCAATTGCAAAAGCAAGTAATTTTAATCGCTACGATACCTTTTCACTCTGGGACACCTTTAGGGCCGCCCACCCACTCTACACTATTGTTCAACCAGAAAAAGTACCGGATATGGTGAAGTCCTTGTTGGCACATTACACCGAAACAGGTATTCTTCCGGTATGGTCCATGCAAGGAAGTGAGACCAATATGATGATCGGTTACCATGCGGTTCCTGTAATTGTGGACGCTTATTTTAAAGGGTTCGATTTTGATGCGGAACTAGCCTACAAAGCTTGCAAGGAAAGTGCGATGGTCAACGAGCGCCAAATCGATATCTACAAAGAAAAAGGCTATATCCCAGTGGATGACGGCCATGAAAACTGGTCGGTTTCCAAAACTATGGAATATGCCTATGATGACTGGTGCATTGCCATGTTTGCCAAGGATTTGGGAAAAACCGATGATTACAATTACTTCTTGAAGCGGTCTCAGAATTGGAAGAATCTATACAATTCCAAAAGAACATGGCTACAGCCCAAAAACCCAGAGGGAAATTTTATTGAACCCTTTATTCCAAAGGAATACACTCCGTATTTCTGCGAAAGTAACGCTTGGCATTACTACTGGTTTGTTCCTCAAGATGTGGAAGGACTTATTACAAGTACAGGTGGAGAGGAACGTTTTGAACAAAAACTGGATTCCATGTTCAGTTATTATCCAGAACCAGAGGATAAACTGCCTTTGTTCAGCACTGGAATGATAGGTCAATATGCGCACGGCAACGAACCCAGTCACCATGTTGCCTATTTATATAATTATGTTGATCGGCCATCAAAAGCACAGAAGCTGGTCAGTACTATTTTAGAAGATCAGTATAAAAATGAACCCAACGGGCACTGCGGCAATGAAGACTGCGGACAGATGTCATCTTGGTACATTTTGAGTTCGTTGGGTTTCTACCCTGTTAACCCAGCGCAAGGAGTTTACGATTTAGGAGTTCCCCAATTTGAGGAAGCAGTGGTACAGGTTGGCAATAATAGATCCCTAACTATAAGAACTGAAGGTTTAAATGGCAATCCTTTTGTACAAAGTGTATCTTTAAATGGAACAACACTGGACAAAAGTTACATAACCCATAAAGAAATCAGTAGCGGCGGAACATTGACCTTTAAAATGACCGATGATGAAAAATTGGCCAATAAACGCCAGTTAAAAAGTCCTGAGGTCAACAAAATATACAAGTAGTATGAAAACAAGAAAAATACAGTGGCCAGGAATTAGCATTTTATTTCTAGCAATGGTTTTTACTTCGTGCGGAGAAGGAACCAAAAAAGAGATAGCAGTAAATTCCGAAGAAAGTCAAACTGAAGTATTGGAATATGTGAACCCCTTGATGGGAACAGATTCCGATTTTAGTTTATCCAATGGAAATACGTATCCAGCAATTGCCACCCCTTGGGGCATGAATTTCTGGACACCCATGACCTCTAAAATGGGAGATGGTTGGACGTACAAATATGATGAAAAGACCATCAGGGGAATTAAACAGACCCATCAACCCAGTCCATGGATCAATGATTATGCGGCTTTCTCATTAATGGCAGTTACAGGAGATCTGAAATATAAAGAAGACGAACGGGTTTCCCACTTTTCACATAAGGCAGAAACCGTAAAACCGGATTATTACAGTGTTTATTTAGCGGATTATGATGTAGTTGCCGAAGTAACTCCCACAGAGCGTGCGGCACATTTCAGATTCACTTTTCCAGAAACCGATCAGGCTTTTATAATGCTTGATGCCTTTTTTAAAGGTTCCATGGTCAAGATTTTACCAGAGGAGAGAAAAATTATAGGTTACTGTAGAAACAACAGCGGTGGTGTCCCCGAAAATTTCCATAATTATTTTGTGGCCGAATTTGATAAGGATTTCGAGCTTACCCATACTTGGGGCGATGAATGGAAATTAAAAGAAAACACCACCGAGAACAAAGGAGAACATGTTGGCGCCATTATTGGTTTTAAAACCAAAAGAGGTGAAAAAGTCCATGTAAAAGTAGCTTCTTCATTCATAAGCCCAGAGCAGGCACAATTAAATCTGGACAGAGAGATTGGCGGGAAAACTTTTAAAGAAACCAGGGGTGCTGCCACCCAAGCGTGGGAAAAAGAATTAAGCAGAATTGAAGTAAGCACTCAAAACATTGATCATTTGCGCACTTTTTATTCCTGTTTGTACAGGGTGCTGCTCTTCCCAAGAAAATTCTATGAGTTTGATGCCAATGATCAAGTCGTGCACTACAGCCCATACAATGGTGAGGTTTTGCCAGGATATATGTTTACCGACAACGGATTCTGGGATACCTTCCGGGCCGTATTTCCTTTTTTCAATATGATGTATCCTGATTTAAACAGTAACATTATGGAAGGATTGGTGAATACCTATAAAGAATCTGGATGGCTACCCGAATGGGCCAGTCCGGGGCATCGTGATTGTATGATTGGTTCCAATTCTGCACCGATAATAGCCGATGCACATTTAACAGGAGTAAGTGGTTTTGATAAAGAGACGCTTTTAGATGCCATCCTAAAAAATGCCACAGTGGCCGATGGAAGGCCGGTCAATAGTGTAGGGAGAGCTGGATTGGATTATTACAATGAGCTGGGATATGTTCCTTACGATGTTGACATTCATGAAAATGCTGCCAGGACCTTAGAATATGCCTACGCAGATTTTACCATTGCCCAAATGGCTAAATCCTTAGGCAAAAATGAACTGGCGGAAACATACTACCAAAAATCCTTGAACTACAAAAAATTGTTCGACCCATCCACTAAATTAATGCGTGGCAAGAATAAAGATGGAGAATTTCAATCTCCCTTTAATCCCTTAAAATGGGGTGATGCTTTTACCGAAGGTAACAGCTTGCACTATACCTGGTCGGTTTTTCACGATGTTCAGGGACTTATTGATCTTATGGGTGGAGATAAGGAGTTTACAGGAATGTTGGATGGGGTTTTCAATATGCCCCCGGAATATGATGATTCCTACTACGGATTCACCATTCATGAAATCCGGGAAATGCAGATTATGAATATGGGAAATTATGCCCATGGCAACCAACCCATTCAACATATGATCTATCTCTATGACTATGCCAAGCAACCTTGGAAAACCCAAGCAAAAGTAAGAGAGGTATTGACCAAACTCTATACACCAACTCCTGATGGTTATTGTGGGGACGAAGATAACGGACAAACATCGGCCTGGTATGTTTTCAGCGCATTAGGGTTTTATCCCGTGGCCCCGGCCACAAATCAATATGTTATTGGAAGTCCTCTATTTGAGAAAGCAAAATTGCATCTGCAAAACGGGAATACCTTCACAATTACCGCGAACGGAAATGGAAAGGAAAATCCTTTTATCCAAACTGCTGGTTTGAACGGAAAATCATACGACAACACTTGGATTGGCACAGAAACTGTTCAAAATGGTGGGGAGCTTAATTTTGAAATGGGGCCAGAACCCAACAAGAACTGGGCTGTTTCCAACGAGTCGATTCCATATTCCCTCTCTAATTCAAAAAAATGATGAAGAATCTTGTCACTGGAACACTATTTCTTTTTTTAGCTCAAGCTGTTTTTGGTCAAAATCAACCCGTAGATTATGTGAACCCGTTTATTGGAACTTCCAATTTTGGAACAACAAATCCAGGACCAATAGCAGTAAGAGGAATGGCCAACGTATCTCCCTTTAATGTAGCCGGACCCCAAAATCTCCCTTATGAAAAGGATAGTAGATGGTGGTCCACACCGTACTCTTCGGACAATAGTTTCTTAACAGGATTTAGTCATGTCAATTTAAGTGGTGTAGGCTGTCCAGAACTAGGTGTTATTTTGACTATGCCAACCACAGGCGATGTTAAAACAAATTATGAGGAATATGGGACAACCTATTCTGAGGAGGTTTCAAAAGTAGGCTACTATTCCAATATTTTGGATAAGTATGATATTAAAGTTGAAGCAACGGCAACGACCCGTACCGGGGTCAGCAAATATTCTTTCCCAGCCGGAAAGGCAAACATTCTTTTAAACTTGGGGTTAGGGCTTACCAATGAACAAGGTGCACAGGTAAGGGTGGTTTCTCCAACAGAAATTGAAGGTATACGAAGTGTGGGCTCTTTTTGCTATTACAAACCAGAAGAAGCATACCCGGTTTACTTTGTAGCTAAATTTTCAAAACCGGCAAATGAATTTGGCACTTGGAAAAAACCAACCACATATAGGGGACTGGAGTCGCAGTGGATGGGATACAATGGAAAAACCCGATTGATGAAAGGTTATACCAAAGAAGTGGTAGGAGACAGTATTGGAGCCTATATGCAATATGATTTTAAAAAACCTACGCAGGTTGAAATGAAAATAGGTGTCTCATATGTCAGTATTGAGAATGCCCGTGAAAATTTGGAAAAAGAAACTTCTGGAAAAACGTTTGACCAGATATTGGCAGAAGCAAGAAACGAATGGAACCAATATTTATCACGAATTGAAGTTGAAGGAGGCACTGAAAACGACAAAACTATTTTTTATACTGCCTTATACCACACCTTGATTCATCCAAACACTTTGAACGATGTTAACGGGGAGTATCCAAAAATGCGCACCCGTGAAACTTTAAAAACTAGCGGTACGCGTTATACAGTTTTTTCATTGTGGGACACGTACCGCAATCTTCATCAATTAATGAGTTTGGTGTATCCCAAGCAGCAATCCAATATGGTCAAAAGCATGTTGCAGATTTATGACGAGTCTGGTTGGTTGCCCAAATGGGAACTCAATGCTACAGAAACTACCACAATGGTGGGTGACCCTGCGGGAATCATAATTGCCGATACTTATCTGAAGGGCATACAGGACTTTGATGTGGAAAAAGCGTATGAGGCCATGTTAAAAAGTGCTGATCAATTGGACGGCAATCCATTGCGCCCAGGAATCAAGGATTACATCAACAAAGGTTATTTAACCACTAAGACAACAAATAGTGGCTCTGTTTCCACAACACAGGAATACAACATCACCGATTTTGCCATTGCCCAACTGGCAAAAGCATTGGATAAAAAAGAAGATTACAAACGTTTTTCAAAGCGTTCCATTTCCTATCGGAAACTGTTTGATAAGGAGTTTAATCTATTGAGACCAAAAAATGATGATGGAAGTTGGCTAACCCCATATAATCCTGAAACTGGCGCAAACTTTGTTAAAAACCTTGGTTTTATAGAAGGAAATGCATGGCAGTATACCTTTATGGTATCCCATGACACGAAAGGGTTGATGAAATTAATGGGCGGTTCCAAACCTTTCGTCAAAAAGTTACAAGAGGTCTTTGACAAAGAACAGTTTGATATGGCCAATGAGCCGGATATTGCCTACCCTTATCTCTTCAACTATGCAAAAGGAGAGGAATGGCGTACCTCTCAAAAAGTCACCGAGCTACTAAAAACATATTTTAAAAATGCTCCCGATGGCCTCCCAGGAAATGATGATACTGGAACCATGAGCGCATGGGCAGTTTTCTCCATGATGGGTATTTATCCCGTTAGCCCAGCAAATCCTTCATATGCCCTAACCACACCTGTTTTTGATAAGGTGACCATTCATTTAAATCCTGAATACTATACAAATTCATCTATCCGTATAACCAAAAATGGGCGGCAAAATGGTACTGAAGGGAAAATATCCGGTATACAGCTTAACGGCAAAAAAGTTAAGGGCTTCTTTATTTCGCATCAAGAACTGACAAATTCCAACCATTTAAACATATCGGTGGATTAAAGTCCGTATTTACGTACAAAATCTGAGATATAGAAAGTTAAAATTTGCAGGAATTGATACTTTTTTTGCACAAATTCTCATTTCAAATGTTAGAGTTCCTATGTCTTTTAGCTTTTCAGCTTTGTTATTAGTCGAATATATTTTCTATATATATAAGGAATTGAAATTTTTATAACGCAAACATTAAGCTTTTATTAAGCTTTCATTACAAACCAAACTCAAATAGTATGAACAGAAAACTTCATTATTTTTTAATGATCGTGTCGCTATTGTGCATTCAAGCAATCGTAGCACAGCAAACAACCGTTTCAGGGACGGTTACAGATGCATCAGGAACTCCATTACCTGGGGTGAATGTTGTAGAAAAAGGAACCACCAACGGGGCTTCCACTGATTTTGATGGAAATTATTCGCTTAGAGTTTCCGATGATGCAGTGTTGACATTCTCGTATATTGGTTTCCTTTCTAAGGAAGTGACAGTGGGGAATCAGACCACAATTAATGTTTCTTTAGATGAAGACACCGAACAACTCGGAGAAGTTGTAGTAACTGCCCTTGGTATTAAAAGGGAGAAGAAAGCACTTGGTTTCTCAGTTCAAGAAATTCAAGGGGGAGAAATTGTTGGAGCTAAAGAAAATAACTTGACCAATGCCCTTTCAGGTAAGGTTGCAGGTCTTCAAGTTATTAGAGGTAGCAATGGCCCTGCAAGTTCGTCCAAACTAATTTTAAGAGGATTCAACTCCTTATCTCCTCAAAATGAGCCTTTAATAGTTGTTGATGGTGTACCCATAGATAACTTTAACGAAAACACTCCAGGTTTTTTTAATGGAACACGAGATCGTGGTAACGGTTTGGGTGACCTTAACCCTGATGCCATTGAAAGCATTTCTGTTCTTAAGGGTGCCTCAGCAGCAGCGCTGTATGGATCCAGAGCAGGTAATGGCGTTGTGTTGATCACTACTAAAACAGGTAGGGAAACCGATGGTATTGGAATCTCCTATTCTTCTTCCTTGGGTATATCCACCTTGAACAACACCATAGACCTTCAATCCTCTTTTGGACAAGGGTTAGATGGTATTCATGACGCAGAAAGTGGAAGTAGTTGGGGACCAAAAATTGAAGGACAGACTATAACCAACTATGCTGGTGAACAAGAGCAACTTAGAGCTTACGACAATATCGGTTCATTCTTTAAAACTGGTATCACCCAAACACATACGCTTTCGTTTCAGCAACAAGTGACAGATGCCACCTCCGTATTTACTTCCATCAACTATTTAAATGATGACAGTATGACCCCTGGAGCCAAGTATGAGCGTTTGAACCTATTGGCCAGGACATTGTCCCATTTTGGCCCCAATAAGCGTTGGACCACAGATTTTAAGGTAGAATATGTAAATACCATTGGAAAGAATAGGCCAATTGCAGGTGAAACCACCAGTAACTATTTTAGAACGGTATTTACCTTGCCAAGAACCTTAAATATAAGAGACTTTGAACAGACCACTGATGAGTTTGGCAATGTTCGCTGGTGGAGTCCAACTGTAAATACAGTTAACCCTTTTTGGGCTTCTGTAAACGACAACTCTGAAGACAACAGGAGACGATTCTTATTAAATGGTGCTCTTAAATACAAATTTACCGATTGGTTAAATGCTGAAGTAAGATTGGGTGCCGATATGCACAGAACAAGGGATGAAAACAAACTGAATGCAGGTAGTGCTCTTGGAGAAACAGGAAGGTACAGTATTGCCGAACGGAATTACATAGAGACGAACTACAGCTTTTTGATCACTGCCCAAAAAGATAATCTTTTTGGCAAATTCGGAGGTGCTGCTAATTTGGGAGGGAACCTTCTGGATTTTAGAAGGGATGGCCTAACGGCAAGTGCTGGAGGATTGGACGTTCCCAATCTGTTTGCCATAAACAATGGTTTAAATCCCACTACCGTAAGTGAAACCTTTAGCACCAAGAAAATCAATTCCCTTTACGGAACACTCCAATTGAATTATGACGGTTACCTTTTTGTTGAATTCACTGGCCGAAATGATTGGTCATCTGCTTTGAGCAAAGAAAATCGATCCTTTTTCTACCCATCTGTTTCCGGATCTTTAGTAGTTACCGATTTTATCAAAAACAACGGAGGCAACTTGCCCAATTGGTTTAGTTTTGCGAAACTGAGGGCTTCTTACGCAGAAGTTGGTAATGACCTAGATCCTTTTCAATTGATAAACTTTTTCAATATAGGCAAGGATCCCAATGGAGTTACCACTGCAAGTCCTAATTCAACTTTGAATGACCCTGACATTAAGAGTGAATTAATCAAATCAACAGAATTTGGTGCCGATTTTCGTTTCTTGAACAACAGATTGGGCATCGATTTTACTTGGTACAAAACAAATGCGACCAATCAAATCTTAACCCTTCCCTTGGACCCTTTTAGCGGTTTTAACAATTTTAGGGTCAATGCAGGGGATATACAAAATAAGGGAATTGAGCTGGCTGTTAATGCTGACATATTCCAAAACCCAGAAGGATTTGCTTGGAATGTGAACCTTAACTATTCCAAAAATGAAAATACGATAGTTGAGTTGACAGATGAAATCGAAAACTTTACACTGGGCAGCTTTGACAGGGCCTCTATCCGTGCAACGGCGGGTGGTGACTATGGGGACATTTATGGTTCACAGTTTTTGCGTGTAAAAGACGAAAATGATCCAAATTTTGGAAGAATCGTGGTAGATGGCAATGGAATTCCAGTTCAAGATCAGGATGAACCTAATGCCATACTTGGTAATCAACAACCTGATGCCCTTATAGGTCTCACCAACACCTTTGGATATAAAAACTTCACATTGAGCTTTTTATTGGATGCAAGAATTGGTGGCGAGATGTTCTCTGGAACAAACAGATTTACGCAATCTGTTGGGGCATCTGCAACCACTGTTGTGAATGGAGAAAGAAACGATTTTGTTTTTGATGGTGTTGTTGATGATGGAAATGGTGGGTTTACCGAAAACACCACTGCTGTATCACCTCAAGATTTTTATAATTCAGTAAATACCCAAGGTAGTAATGTGGGTATTGTGGAACACAATATTTACGATGCCACTAATTTCCGTATCAGAACAGCTTCCCTGGATTATAGAGTTCCTTCTTCATGGTTAAAGAATACCGGAATACAAGGAGCGAAATTAGGTGTGACCATGACAAATGTATGGTTGATTTCAAGCAAAATGAATGGTGTTGATCCAGATTCTGTATTTTCAACCGGAACAAACGCCACTGGGTTTGAAAACTTACTGTCTCCAACGGCAAGGACCACATTCTTCAATGTATCTCTTAATTTTTAAGGAAAAAATTATGCTATCTTTATGTATAAAAAAAAATAAGCTTATGAAAAAAATTGTAGGAAAAGCTGCGCTGTTTCTTGGCGTAGTAAGTTTAACATTGTCTTCTTGTTCGGATTTTGATGAAATCAACACAAATCCAAATGCCGCTAATGAAGACCAGGTACGCGTGGAGTTTTTGCTGAACAACTCCATTATAGGTACCCAAATGGACCCGCATATATCAGAACGTATTTTTGTACTCTATTGGAAAGCAGCGGCAAGGTTTGACCGTATTAACACTTTACCCGTAGGAGGCGATAACGATGGTTGGACCGTTGATTACTATAGATATATCACAGGATGGTTAACCAATGTTTATTCTGCTATTGATGTAGCTAATAATCAAATTGAGGCAGGGATTCAAAAGGAACATACAGAAAACCTAATTCAGGTTTCCAGAATTTGGAGAGCTTACTTGTTAAGCGAATTTGCAGACAATTTTGGCCCTGCGCCAATTACAGGTTTCCAAGGAGTAAATCCAGATTATGTATCCGTTGAAGAAGTCTATGATTTTGTTCTTAATGAATTGGATGAAGCCGTTGGACTTATAGATACTTCCGTTACAAATCCTAACAATTTAGGAGATTGGGATCCAGCCTATGGTTATAGCTATGAAAAATGGATTAAATATGGTAACTCCTTAAGAATGCGATTGGCTATGCGATTGTCTGAAGTTGCTCCCGCCAAAGCTCAACAACATTTTGAGGATGCTGTAAGCGGAGGCTACATCTCTGCCGCTGAAGATAACTTTGCCGTTCAAGAAAATGATGGATGGAATGCATTGACCGGGGTTATGACCCGTCAATGGAACAGTCAATATATGTCACCAACCTACAGGTATTTGACCATGTGGTTGGGAGGTGTTCCCTCAACGGATCTATTGGCTGCCGATTTGCATGGTAATGTTAAACCTGCTGGAGATTTAGGGATAAAATATGAAGATCACTTAGGTGTGCTCAACAATGACCCTACTCAAGGTTTCTGGCTAGATGGGGTTCCCAATACCATTGACCCAAGAGCATATTCAACTTTTGCCTTACCTGGTGATGTTGATAATCCTGACTTTAACCAGTATCCTACTTGGTCTCCTCCTACCGAAACTGAAATTAGCTTTGTCATTGGCGAAGAAGATAGTGATGATAATGGGGAAACCAATGATATTGATGGAGATGCCGCATTTACATATAACGCTTTCCCTATAGGTGATGGAGGCGACAAGATTGGCAATATCTCAAGAAGAACTTCAGCCACACAACCACGATTGGTACACAGATATAGAGATAATGCCAATAAGCGTATTATGTTCGGTTCTTGGGAAAGCCACTTCTTGGTTGCGGAAGCTGCTGTTAGAGGTTGGAGCGTTCCAATGTCTGGCAAAGCAGCTTATGAGCAAGGAATTTCAGATAGTTTTGAATATGTTGGCGGAATTTCAGGTCATTTGGGCGCCTATTTGGCTTCTCAAGATTATAACGGCGCAGGTACTTCGGTAAGCTGGGATCACACAGCAGAACCCCCTGCCTCCGTAGCCATGGACTATGTAGATGGATATACTGGAGCCCCAGGAGTTCATAATTACACTTATCCTGAAAACACCATTTATCAAGGCGGTAATGTTAAAAATGATTGGATGAACAAAATCATGACACAAAAGTTCATTGCGCAAACCCCTTGGTTGCCATTGGAAGTGTGGAATGACCACAGAAGGTTAGGGCTTCCATTTTTTGAAAATCCAGCCGTTGAGAATCCGTTGCCAAATAATCCAGCTTTAACTCCTGGAAACATTGGCAGTAACAGTGTTTCTGCGTTCCCGCAAAGAGTAAGATACCCTTCCAGCGTTGTCAATAACCTTCCAGCCACATATCAGCAAGCTGTAGGTTTACTTGGCGGTGACGATAGTATTTTTACCCCGCTCTGGTGGGCAAAACAGAACTAATTATAAGCTGAATCGAAAAGTTAGTTTGAGTTAGTTAATTTTTATTCAAGTTTTTAATTAAAAGGGAGCTAACGCTCCCTTTTTACTTTATTTTTAATCAAAATAGAAAGGGGTTACCTTAATTTTCTTTCTATCGCAATAACATATTTGTGACCAAATGATGAGCTACTTACTTGCTAGGTAGAATTATTCCATAAATACTATAATTTAAACGCTAAATGAAAGCTCGTATATTCTGTTTAGTTCCGCTACTTATATTAAGTTGCAAAAAGGTCCCTAAGAATTTTGAAGTTTTGGATAAAATCGACAATAAAGCTTCTCAACATTCTTCACAGTTCAGCTTAATACCGAGTACAAAATCCCATATAGATTTTAGCAACAATATTGAGGAAACAAAAGATCTCAATTTTCTAAACTTCTCAAACATTTATAATGGTGGTGGAGTGGCAACTGCCGATTTCAACAATGATGGTTTGGTCGACATCTTTTTTACAGCCAACCAATCATCGAACAAATTATACCTCAACCAAGGAGATTTTGAATTCAAAGATGCAACCAATAATTCTGGCTTAAAAGATAGTCAGGGATGGTCCACCGGAGTTTCAGTCGTAGATATTAACAATGATGGTTGGTTGGATCTGTATGTATGTAAATCTGGATCTTTGACGAATAACAGTCTTAGAGAAAACAAACTGTTCATCAATCAAAAAAATGGCACTTTTAAAGAAGAAGCTAAAAAATGGAGGGTTAATGATCCTGGATTCAGCACGCAATCGTATTTCCTGGATTTTGACAAGGACGGCGATTTAGATATGTACTTGGTCAACCATCGAATCGACTTTGAAAATACCTCACGACTGAATATGCGTATTGAGAAAGCCTATTCACTGTATACTTCGGACAAACTATACCGAAATGATGGTACAGTATTTACAGAGATTACCCATATGGCAAAAGTTGTCAATAAGGCCTGGGGGCTGAGTGCTTCCATTGGAGATTTTAATAATGACTCTTGGCCAGACGTATACGTGTGCAATGATTTTTTAACACCTGATATGCTGTATATCAATAATCAAGATGGTACATTTTCCAATCAAATATTGGATAGGGTTAACCACACATCTTTCAGTAGCATGGGGTCAGATTATGCAGACATAAACAATGATCTTCTTCCTGATCTTATGGTGCTGGAAATGGCCTCGGAAGATCATGTCCGCAGCAAAGAAAATATGGCTACCATGAACACCAAGGCTTTCTGGAATTTGGTTAAAAACGATTACCACCATCAATACATGGTAAACACATTGCAATTAAACAATCCTCAAGGACACTACAGCGAAATAGGCCAATTGAGCGGTATTGCCAAAACTGATTGGAGTTGGGCACCATTAATCGTGGATTTTGACAATGATGGCTTCAAAGATGTTTTCATTACCAATGGAATTCTCAAAGAAATGGGGAATCAAGATTTTAGGACAACGTTAATGAAACGCTTTTCCCAAGGAGATATCCCGAACTATAAAGAAGTAACCAATATGCTACCTTCCTATAAGCTAAGCAACTATAGTTTTAAAAACAACAAAGACTTTACATTTACAAACACTTCAAAAGAATGGGGCTTTGACAAGGAAACGCAATCCAACGGAGTGGCTTATGCCGATTTTGATAATGATGGGGACTTGGATCTAGTAATTAACAATATCAATGACAAAGCACTGCTTTACAAAAACAATGACGCCAATAATTTTATTCAAATTCAACTTAAAGGAAATACACAAAACACCCTGGCTGTGGGTTCTACAGTTACCATCACTGCAAACGGTCTTAAACAATACCAAGAACTTTATTTAAGTAGAGGGTTTCTATCATCCACACAAAATATATTGAATTTTGGTATTGGCAAAGCAACACTTATTGATCAAATATTGGTCAAATGGCCAAATGGTCAAACAACGGAGTTGAATAATGTGGAGGCCAACCAAATTATTTCAATAGAATACCAAAATGCAGAATCATTGCCATCACCAAATGAAAACAAATCCAATACCCCCATACTTTCTTCTGCTAACCCAAATGATTTGGGGATAACATACAAACATGTAGAAAACGAATTTGATGACTTTAAAAATCAAATTCTCCTTCCTCATAGTCAGTCCACTAATGGACCCTTTATAGATAGGGCAGATGTTAACAATGATGGTTTAGAGGATTTTTTTGTTGGGGGCGCCAAAGATCAAAGTGGAGAACTATATCTACAAAATGAAAAAGGGCATTTTTCTAAGGCTATCACCAAAACGTGGGAATTAGATAAAGCATACGAAGATTTGGGCATATTATTTCTAGATGTTGATAATGATAATGACAAAGACTTATATGTTGTAAGTGGAGGGAGTGAGTTTAAACCCGGAAGTGCATCTTTTCAGGATAGAATTTATTTGAATGACGGAAAAGGAAATTTCACCAAGCAAAATAACGCACTTCCAAAGATATCTTCAAGCGGACAATGTGTAAAATATTCAGATATTGACAATGATGGAGATTTGGATTTGTTTGTGGGCGGAAGAATTGTACCCGATCAATATCCATATAGTCCTAAATCATATCTTTTAATCAATAATGATGGTGTTTTTGTTGACAGCACGGAGCATATTGCTCCAAATCTATCAAAAGTAGGTATGGTAACCGATGCTTCCTTTTCAGATTATGACAATGATGGAGATGAAGATTTAATTGTTGTGGGTGAATGGATGCCCATCACAATTTTTGAAAACACTGATGGAATTTTCAAGACCGTAAATCCTAGTTCTTTAAAAAATACCGAGGGAATTTGGTTTAGCATAGAAAGCACTGACATTGATAATGATGGAGACACCGATTACTTTGTTGGCAATATGGGACTAAATACAAAATTCAAGGCTAGTGAAGAAAAGCCGTTTCATATTTTTTGCGATGATTTTGATAGCTCTGGCACGTATGACATTGTTCTTACCAATACCTATAAGGGAAGTTTGGTTCCATTAAGAGGTAGGGAATGTTCTTCCCAACAAATGCCCTTTATAAAAGACAAATTCAAAACATACCAAGCTTTTGCCAATGCAAGTTTAGTTGATATATATGGTGAACAAAACCTTGATAATGCATTACATCTTCAAAGTAAAATTTTGGCAAGTGTTTTTATGGAAAACCTTGGCGATGGAAACTTCACCATTCACAAACTCCCCAATGATGCCCAATTGTCCCCAATAATGGATTTTGAGTTTATAGACTTGGATGATGATGGCACAAAAGAGATCATCATTGTTGGAAACCATTACACATCTGAGGTTGAAACCGTAAGATATGATGCCTCATACGGCTCTATTCTTTCTTATGAAAAGGGGAAGTTTTCCAATTACCCGTTATTGAAAACAGGTTTTTTTAATAAGGGCAACTCAAAGGATATGATCTCGATTAAAAGTAAAAACGAAAACATCCTTGTTATCACAAATAACAATGCTTCGCCAAATGTTTTTAAGATTTCCAAGGGCAAATCGGAATAATCTATTAATAAATCGATTGATTCTTGTAGGTTAACCCATATCGTTGCTCATTAATTGAGATAGTCATATAAACTACAAACGGAATAATCATTCCAAAACATCTTATTCAAGAAAACTAAGTTTACCGAACCATTAACTCAAATAGGTAATCCGTTAAATGAGAATGGTCATCCATCAGATGAAGGGGCTCAATCATCCAATAGAATATTATGTTTGTTTCAGCATTAAGATGCTTGGGTTCAATTCAAAAAATCATCTTAATGTTTTTATAGCAATGCACTTTGGACTGTTGGTCATGAAAGTGTTTAGTTTAGTTGAGGTTTCCGTTACGCCAAGGAATTTTAGACCGATTCCTTGGTTGTAATGGATAACAAAAGCCGAAAGCTCCATTAATTTAACCTAGATATGTTTCTAAAGAGTCATTTCCCAGTGGCTCTTTTTTTGTTTAAGAGCTAGATCTGCCGCTCAGTATTTTCATAAATACATATTCATAAAACGATACCTCTTTTTATCAGTTATAAACCCAACTTCCCCATTTATCAATTCAAAAGCCCCTTTCATTCATTTAACATAAAATCTATCATTTAATTATTATCTCTTTGGGGCTGTAATTAATAAAACTTCTTGCCTTAAAGTATCAACCTGTAAAATCAATTTTAAAATGTATTTAAAAAAACTGTTGTTGGCTGCAATGTTCATTTGTTTGTCCAACTTGATCAAAGCACAGTCCTACTCCGGATTTTTAACTGACAATTATAACGGAGTCCATGGAATAATCTCAAATCCTGCTAATATTGCAGATTCAAGGGTCAAACTAGACATAAACCTTATTGGAATAAGCGCATTCTTTGGAAATGACTATATCGGCTTCAAACTAAAAGATGCCCTTAGCGACGACTATGCAAAAGTATTCGATGAGGCCAAAACCTTCCCTTCAGCCAACAATTCGTTAGCATGGAATGTAGATGTTTTGGGACCTTCGGTCATGTTCACCCTCAATGAAAAATCTTCGATAGCATTATTCACCAGAGCCCGAGCCTTTTTTAACCTAAATGACGTGGACGGTACTTTAATTGACAAAGAAGGCGGTTTTGATGAAGATGAGGATTTTTCAGTCGATGAGGGTGTAATTTCCGGCACTGCCAATTTATGGGCAGAAATTGGGGTGACCTATGCCCAGGTTCTAATGAACAAAGATGAACACTTTATAAAAGGAGGGGTTTCACTAAAGTATCTACAGAGTGCTGGGCATGCCTATTTATATGCCAATAGCTTAACCGTAGATTATAATGCCGCCACACGATTCGTCAACACAACAGGGGAACTCGTTTATGGGAATTCCGAAAGTTTTAATGACGGAGGCTCCTTTGAGTTGGATAATGGTAGGGGATTTGGCGCCGATTTAGGATTGGTCTACGAATGGCGGCCAGACCATGCCAACTATACCAAATTAAATAGAGATGGAAACAAGATTCCAGATAGGGGAAAAAACAAATACAAACTCAAATTTGGACTTTCGGTAACCGATTTAGGACAAATTAAAAACAAGAATAGCGTAGAGGATACCTATAACTTAAACGGAGATCAAGATATTGACAACTTTGACGGTGATGATTTAGAAGATGCTCTTCAGGAAAACTTTAGTCTTGTGCAAAGTACATCATCCCAAAATTCCATACTCCCAACGGCTCTGCATACCAATGCAGACTGGAACATGGGGTCAAACTTCTATCTCAATCTGAATATGGACATGCCCTTGACCACTAGAAATAAGATAAATACCAATAGGGTTTTGAGCGAATTTGCACTTACGCCTAGGTATGAAAGCAATTGGTTGAGTTTTTATTCTCCCCTTCGTTTGGTGCAGTATGCAGGAGTACAGTGGGGTGCTGGGCTCAGGGCTGGCCCAATATATGTGGGGTCAGGTTCAATCATGTCGGTACTATTGGGCGGTACTTCCAAATCTTTTGACCTCTATGCAGGTCTCAAACTTCCATTTTACCAAAGCAGACTTAGGGACAAGGACAATGATGGTATAGAAAATAATTCAGATAACTGTCCAGAAGTTCCAGGGCCAGTGGAAAATAACGGCTGCCCTTGGCCAGACACCGATGGCGACGGCACATTGGACAAAGACGATAATTGCCCTCAAGAAGCAGGTCCTGAAGAGAACATAGGTTGTCCATGGCCAGATACTGATGGTGATGGCATCTTGGATAAAGATGATGATTGCCCAAATAAACCTGGTTCAGTGGAGCACAACGGATGTCCAGATTCTGATGGTGATGGCCTTATTGATAAAAATGACAGATGCCCTAACAAAGCTGGAAAAATTGAAGATAAAGGATGCCCGGATATGGATGGAGACACCTTGGTGGACATTGATGACCTATGCCCAAACAAACCAGGACCTGTCGACAACAATGGTTGTCCTGTAGTTACCATAGAAGTCCAAAAACAATTGAACACTTATGCACGAACCATCCTGTTCGATACCGGAAAAGCGACCATAAAAACAGAATCCGTGTCTACAATGGTAGATATCATTCAAATCTTGAAGGAATACCCCAATGCCAAATTCACGGTTGAAGGCCATACCGATAGTGTGGGGAGTGCCTCCAGCAATCAGAAGCTATCTGAAGCAAGGGCTAACTCCGTAAAAGATTTCTTGATCAAGGAAGGAATTGCCGCTGACAGACTCAATGCAATAGGTTATGGTGAAGAAAACCCCATTGCCTCAAATGCAACACGGTCTGGAAGAAAACAAAATAGAAGAGTGGAAATCAATCTTATTAAATAACTGTCTGTTCCATAATTATTAGTGATTATTAAGAATGTAAGGTTTGGTGTAACTCCGATTATTCTTAAAAACAAAGACAGTTTAGCCGTCAAGAAGGTTTTCTTGGCGGCTTCTTTTTTTAATCACACCCTCGGACAATATTGTGCTGAGTTATTCAAAGTACTGTCAAAAGCTTCCCAGAATTACAAAATTTTGGACAAGCCCATATAAATCCCAAAACTTCGTAATAGGTGTACAACTACCCCAAAACCAATACACTAAGATTTTCTCCATAAACTCAATTGGGCTTTTTGTCAATTAAAAACCCCTATCCATAAATTATCCCCTTCCATATCCTTAATTAGTAGGTTATTTTATATATCCCAAACAACACCTTGTTTTTATCCCCATAAAAAACACAGGTATAACCTACTTGCTTATGACTACATTTCTACACTATCGCCCTACCTGCTATTCACAAGCAAAAAAAGAGCCCTGTCAACTTTCATCTCGAAATGCGAAACAGAATATATTTCAGCTGGCCATAATAATATGTTTGCTATTTTCAGCAACCAACTCTCATGCCCAAGATGTGGACACATGGCTTTTGGCAGGTAGGGCTGTAAACAATCCAGCATTACCCGATCCATTACCCAATCCTCCTGGTACTCAATTGTGGTTATTGACTCCGCTCCCTCCTGCTGATGGCACACCTGTGGACATTTGGTATGACTTTGTTGACTTTAGTAATCAAGATGCTATCCCCCACCCTGCCGACCCTTTGGATTATGACGACCCTTATCCTATAGGTTTTGCAAACCTTACTCAAAATGGAAATCCCTATGGCACTCCTTCGTTCCTTGACCCGACCGGATCAGTTCCGGGAGCGCCCACTTTACGCAGAAATAATACAGACAATATCAACTTTAATCCTGTGGTACAATTTGATGGTAGTGGAGATGGGCAAGCGCTTCACTTTAGAAGTGTATCAAGAGAAGATATCACTGTTTTCATCGTGTTCAAGGCCGAGGGTGCCGGAAACACTGCGGCAAGTCAGCGCCTTCTGCTAGGAGGCGATATGGAGGTACATCATAGTTCCACTACCAACTTATCCCTTGGTATTGCCGATGGAAATCGATTTTCCGTCGGTAGAACCTGGAAAAATGATGATACTGATGGAGATCCCGATATGGATGGTGATGGTCGTTTTTATCAGGGAGGTATTGACCTATTGGGGGTACCAACCATAGGTACATTTACTAGAACGTCAATAGAGGATAGCGATGAAGAAACCTTTATTACTCATGTAAACGGAATTGAAGATCTCAATATCACAAGAGGCCATGCTGATGCCGATAAAAAACTCTACATATTCAATAGATTGGGTAAACATTTTAATAGTAACAACTCTAATTACAACCTTACAGGTGATATTGCAGAAGTTTTATTGGCAGATGGCGCATATACCAGTACCTACAGGCAAAGAGCAGAAAGTTATTTGGCCGTTAAATATGGCATTACTCTTAACACTGGAGGCAATGTATTGGGCAGTATAGATGGCAATGACAGCTACAATTACTTGGCAGCAGATGGCACTACCATTTGGCAATCTGAAAACACATACAAATATAATATTGCTGGAATTGGGGTAGATCGGTTCGATGATGACAATACGGTTGGATTGCGCTACAATATAGATCAGCGTATTTCCAAAAGTGTCAATTCAAGCGCTGTTGTCACTATGTCCACAAACAATGATTTTAGCACAGATAACCTTGATTTATCCAGAACCACCATTGATGGTGACGGCTCGTCCCATGACCATAATTATTTACTCTGGGCAAGCAATGATAATACCAATAGCAGTCTTGACCAAACCAATTCCGAGCTCCCCTCCGGCATCGATTACAGAATCATACGTGAATGGAAAATACAAAAAAGTACTACTGGTGGAAGAGCACCGATCTCAAATGTGAGTATGCGTGTTGACCTCTCAGGTTCCAATATCCTTGACAATGGCAATTGTAATATAAAACTTTTGATAGATACCGATAATGGTGATCCCTCAGAACCTGATGGAGATTTCACTACTGGCACAATAACCATGATTGATGCTACAAGTATAGACATGGCTGGCAATGTATATTTTGACGGTATCGATTTTTTGCATAATGAGTTTTTTACAATTGGTTATGTAGATAGCACCCCGGACATAGACCCCGTTTCCAACGTCACCGCATGTGACTCCTACGACCTCTCCAGCATCAACGTGACGGGGACCGACCTGGTGGGCCCAACATTCTACGACGCTGCCGGTGGGCCCGCCGGGGGCGGGAGCACCATAGCCGCCAACCAGGTCCTCAACGCCACGACAACAGTATACATCTGGGACGAGACCGCCAACGGATGCTCCGACCAGCAGAGCTTTACCGTCACCATAGAGGACACCC
Source organism: Flagellimonas sp. (assembly GCF_965222555.1). Classification (GTDB taxonomy): domain Bacteria; phylum Bacteroidota; class Bacteroidia; order Flavobacteriales; family Flavobacteriaceae; genus Flagellimonas. Next base: position 748,317 of record NZ_CBDCUG010000005.1, read on the forward strand.
CGGACATAGACCCCGTTTCCAACGTCACCGCATGTGACTCCTACGACCTCTCCAGCATCAACGTGACGGGGACCGACCTGGTGGGCCCAACATTCTACGACGCTGCCGGTGGGCCCGCCGGGGGCGGGAGCACCATAGCCGCCAACCAGGTCCTCAACGCCACGACAACAGTATACATCTGGGACGAGACCGCCAACGGATGCTCCGACCAGCAGAGCTTTACCGTCACCATAGAGGACACCCCGGACATAGACCCCGTTTCCAACGTCACCGCATGTGACTCCTACGACCTCTCCAGCATCAACGTGACGGGGACCGACCTGGTGGGCCCAACATTCTACGACGCTGCCGGTGGGCCCGCCGGGGGCGGGAGCACCATAGCCGCCAACCAGGTCCTCAACGCCACGACAACAGTATACATCTGGGACGAGACCGCCAACGGATGCTCCGACCAGCAGAGCTTTACCGTCACCATAGAGGACACCCCGGACATAGACCCCGTTTCCAACGTCACCGCATGTGACTCCTACGACCTCTCCAGCATCAACGTGACGGGGACCGACCTGGTGGGCCCAACATTCTACGACGCTGCCGGTGGGCCCGCCGGGGGCGGGAGCACCATAGCCGCCAACCAGGTCCTCAACGCCACGACAACAGTATACATCTGGGACGAGACCGCCAACGGATGCTCCGACCAGCAGAGCTTTACCGTCACCATAGAGGACAATGAACCTCCGACAGCAGACAACCTTCCACAGATAAATTTATTTTGTGAGGAGCTTCCTGCGCCTGACCCTAATATAGTCACAGGGGTAACGGATAATTGTGGCATACCCACAGTCACCCATGTTTCTGATGTTTCCGATGGCGGATTCAATCCAGAGACCATTACACGCACCTACGCTGTGACCGATGGAGGGGGCAACTCCATACAAATTCAGCAATTGATTGCACTAAGTCAAACTGTATTCTATGCAGATATTGATGAGGAAAATGGTAGGGTGACCATTTCAGAAAGCAACGGGCTAGCCCCGTACAGGGTAAGATTAAACGGTTTGCCAGAAATGGTCTTTAATCATGATACTTTCATAATTGATGGCCTTACTTCTGGCAACCATGTCCTAAACATTGTTGATGCACAAGGCTGTGAAGAAACCTTTGAAATCTTAATAAATGACCCCAATTTAAATGCAACTATTGAACCCATATACAACTGCGATGGTTCAAATTCGATATTGGTAAAGCTGCAAGACTCTTCAGTGGCTTCTAATGTACTTTATGCCCTGGATTCCACCAACCCTTCTGATTTTGTCATCAATCCTGATTTTTCCAATATTAATCCAGGTGAGCACTTCCTATACATATTGCATAGCAACGGTAGTTTGCAGGGTATTCCATTTAAAATTGATGGTAATACTCCATTGCAACTCAGTTTGGTCAACACCAACATCAATGAAATTACGGCAACGGTGACAGGAGGCACTGAAACGTATACATATTTCCTCGACAATCATTCAGGAATCAATGATAATGTCCTTTATATAACTGAAAACGGAAAGCATACCGTAAGGGTTATTGATGCTAATGGTTGTGAAGCATCTGCAAGCATAGCATTGGAGTTTCTGGATATTGAAATCCCCAACTTCTTTACGCCGAACAACGATGGACAAAATGATACTTGGAGTCCCAAGAACATTGAAGGGTTTCCCAATATTGAGACCATCATTTTTGACAGATACGGTAGGGAGATACGGATTATGGGAGCCTTGGGCAATGGATGGGATGGTCTTTATGAAGGAAGCGCACTACCCTCTGGTGATTATTGGTACATAGTAAAGCTTAATGATGAAAGCGAGCGAGAATTTGTAGGACACTTTACGCTTTACAGATAAAATTAAGAATGATTTAGATGAAGAAAACAAATTTCTTTTTGCTGTTTTTGATAAGTCTTTTTACAAAAGGACAAGAATTGACCATTCCGCAACTCTCACAGTACTTGTCCGACAATCCCTTTTTAATGTCTCCTTCGTATGCTGGAATCGGAAATTATGTAAAGGTCCGCATGAACGGGCTTACCCAATGGGTAGGAGTTCAAGATGCGCCGGATACCCAGTCATTATCTGCCGATGTTCGACTGGGAAACCGATCTGGGATAGGCATGGTATTATATAATGATGCCAATGGGGAAACCAAGCAGAGAGGAGGAAAGGTTTCTTTTGCCCATCATTTGACCATAGACAAATATGAGAACAATTATTTTTCATTTGCCCTAAGCTTTAACATGAACCAATTCCGAATTGACATTGAAAATTTTGATGAGAACAACGATGAAGCTATCGTGGATGATCGGTCATCCAACAATCCCAATTTTGATGTAGGCGCGTTATACCGTAGAGACGGTTTCTATCTAAGCTTAAACGCTTCCAATATTCTCAACAAAAATTTTAAAAAGTTCAATCCTATTTTTGAGCCTAATACCCTTCGCAACTATTACCTATACGCTGGCTATAAATATCGCAAGCACCCAAGGGATAAGTTCGAATTTGAACCATCTATTTTCTTTCAATATTTTGAAAGTGATGGACGTTCGGTGACCGATATGAATTTGAAATTCCGATGGTATGATTTTTTAGATTACTACTATGCTGGTATCACTTATCGATTTTTGAACGATCAACCTGGAAGTCCACTTTATGTTGCCCCAATTATTGGTTTGAAGAAGGGAGATTTTTATTTCGGTTATTCTTACCAGGTAATTATGAACGAAATATTGGGATATTCCTCTGGAACCCATGTATTGACATTAGGGATTGATCTTTTTCAAGGTATTTCCAACTGCACATGTACTTATTAATGAACTATAAAAAGCATTGAAAATGAAGTTAAACCCAAAATTACCCAACATGCTCAACCTACTTTTAATCTTGACCATTTTCATTTTTTGCTTTGCTTGCGGAAAAGATGATGATGGTTCTTTATCCAATCTGCCAAGCAAGGGCGCTCAACTGTTAGCAGGTAGTACGGATACCATTGTATATGTTTCTGTAGACAATGTAAATGTACCAATTTACCTATCCATCCCCAAAGACTGTGGAGCTAAGGATTTTCCAGCAGTTGTTGTAAAACATGGGTCTGGTGGCCTATGGAAAGATGACAATCCCTCTAGAGGGGTGTTGTCCAGTCAATTTCGTGAATGGAAAAATCTGCTCTCCGAGAATTGTATGGTTGGGGCTTTTGTGGACAGCTATACCGGTGCAGGCGCTGTTGAACGATCTGGGAAGTGGGATACTCCTCCTGAAACTTTTAGAATCAGCACTCAATTTGTTCGACCTAGGTACGCCAATGCTGCCCTCACTTTTTTAAGAAACCTCACATTTGATGATGGCAGCAAAGTAGTTAGACCCAAGGACATTGGTATTCTTGGATTCTCAGATGGTGGTGGTGCTGTTTTTGCCACACTTTACGATTCAAGTTCCACACCTCCAAACTGGAAATGGACCCAAAAGTATGATGGAAAAGAATATACCGAAGCTGATGGCGTAAGAGCTCCACCTGAGATACCCTTTGATGGAGGTTTTAAGGGCGGAGTTTTTTACTACGGAGGGGTTTACGGACATGGTTACTGGGGAGGCAACCCATGCGACCATGATGCAATGACCGATAACATTTATCAGGTATACGCCCCAATGCAGTTTCATATACCTGCCAAGGGTTACCTAGCAGAAAATGCACTTTGTATGATCGATTTACTCATTGAAAAGCAGAATCCCGTAGAACTAAACCTTTATGAAGGTGTGGGTCATGGTTTTGACACTGATGAGGCAGAACAAAGTCTTCGCGCACGAAACAACACTATTAATTGGTTTAAACAACTGTTCAATATGAAATGAAACTTTTATAATATAAATGAAATTGGAGTTTGGATCCCAATGTATATTTTCAAAACCATAAGCCTCTCAGACAATATACTTCATCCTCTCAACCCATTGTTCCCTCTGGCATAATTATAAGCCAGAAATGATCCATCTCTAATAAATGATTCCAAATAACCAAGGAAATCATGAAAATAAGGGAACATCTATCATCCTCAAAAAATAGAATCAAAACAAGTAATGGCCAAAAGTGGTCCCAAATCAGAACACCTAAATTAATTGAACAAATATGAGAGATAACTTTCTTGAAAAATGGATTTTGAATTTAGTAAAATCAGAATATGAATTTGGCAATATTCCTAAACAGGCAACATACAAGCTACGGGAAAGAATGGATGATTTTATAGAAGTGACCATAGAATGGGTGGATGCACAAAACAACAGCCACAAAATTGTATATCATGCCCGGTCATACGGTAAACGAAAAATAAGCGAGAGTACAGAAACCATTGAAGATTCCATTTTTGAATTGGAAAACTACTATACTCTGGAAATTCATTCTTATGTAAATCATATTAAGAGAAATTATAGTACCAGAAGAATTGCCAATTACGATGTTATGAACGTTGTTGGACAATTAGATCAACTAGATGAAATAAAGGAGTTGAATTCATAACTCAGCATCCTTAAAACATTGATTGCGATTGCCTATGTCCTGTAACCCGTACATAGGCAATTTTTATTGATCTTAATTAAGATTGGATTTAATCCCTGAACCCGGAGTGCATTTCATCTATAAAAACATACACTTCATCTATACTTCTGCATCCATCAATTAAAAACAGGCATTTGTCCATTTGACACCTTTTAAGCCCATAAGAATTTGTTATTTAGACATATAGTTAAAACCCCAAATTGTTAACCTAACACAATACTTATGCATTTGTTAATCATCGTTTGGACGTTCATTTGTGCATCTATAATTATGGGGTATCCCATTTATCTTTTGAACAAGTCTTATGTAGCTTCCGAGTCCATTAGAGAAATGTCCTCTTTTTTTGCATCCAATACCATAGAATTAATTTCTTTTGACGTGTGCCATCAACTACCCGGTTGGTCGCTGTCCTTGGATGTTCCTCAAATTACCGAGGAAATCCTGCATAACAGTCCCATCCTTTTTTATCTTGAGTCTAATGATTCCTGCCAAAAACTGCCTGTAAACAATATTGCCATTGGATACTCCGCAAAAGTTTATAAAAATGTTGGAAAAGTGTATATCACTTTTAAATCACTCGCAGACGAGGTTTCAAATTTTTATGTTCCTTCTTGGCATTTGAACAAGTTGAAAATCCTAATCATAAAATCACGAGATAAAAGACTATATGGGGATTGGGAAACGGTAACGGATAAATCTGCTATTTATAAAGGGCTTAAAAAAGCAGGGGTAGACATAAACAACTATGACGATATCCTCGGATACTTTAGTAATATAGCATCCATAGATTTTAAAGGACACTTTAAAGAATCTACCTCAAAACATCAAAAACAAAAACCGTCTCATAAATTATCCGTTCTAAACGCAGATAACAATAAATTGCCATCTGCCGGCTAGTAGTAAAACCTTATACCCTAAAAGGGTTTTATAAAGCCTTTTGCAAAATTTTAGTGTTCATGTATACCTGTTAAAGTGGGATTTATCTATAAGGAATCCCACTTTAATTTTCACCAAGGTTTTGTCATATCTATCCACAGGGGCAATCTATCAATTGAAATTGGGTGTTCATCAAATGGTCAATACAAACCAGATTTAAGCAAAGTAGTTTTGTATTAACCCCAAAAGAAGTAATGAATATAGCATTGGATTTTTTAATGTTTTGGATTTTTCTAAATACGGAGATTGTGCATATCATGCCAAACAATCTCTGCATTAGCAAATACAATACTTTAGATATAGACAAACTCACCGCAAGTAGTTCTTTTGTGCCGCTGGCTAGTATGGGGTTATGCTGCGCTAAAGCAATTCAAAGGAAAGAACGTGGTGAGTTTTTATCAATGTAATTCAAACCAAAAATGTAATTTTAAAAACCTTTTATCCATTTTTTACTTTTCCCCTTATTATAAAAGGGCTTGATTAATTGAATATATCTATTTTCAATTTTGATTTCAAGTTAAAATTAAAGTGTTTTTACTTCTTGATTCTGATAAGTTCCCCTAACTATATTTAGTAAATATGCCATTTCTTTCCAAATAGACCCTACCTCATTTTGGATAGATAAATTTGGCATTTTGACGTGAGAAATTGATTGATAAAAAGAAAAGCAATTTTAAACTTTTAGAAAATTATTGTCTTTTTCAATTTAAATATGTGAAACATGTGGATGGCATAACTAACAAAAAGCAATGTAATTCATAATTACATTACAAAAAATATTCATAAATTAAATTATTGATGAATTCCATGCTTAGTTCCCAACTAAATAAGGCCATAGCAACCATAGTATTCTTCCAAAAAAATATGAGGAAAAAGATACATTTCATTGTGTTTCATAAAAATATTGACCGAATAATTACTTTTATAGTTTATTCTAAAGGCAAGTTGCACGGTCATCCATAATTTTAAATATAATTGTCCTAATCAAAACAAACTGCCCATACATTTAAAACAGAAATAATAAACCCTAAATCAACCTTATGACCTTAAAAGTTGTAATAATAGAGGATGAAAAGCACAGTAGAGAAACCTTAAAGTCATTACTTGAAGACTTTTGCCAAGATGTTAAGGTGATTGCTATGGCTAGTTCCGTGGATGAAGCAGTTAAAGTACTTTCTGTTTGTAGTCCAGATGTCGTGTTCTTGGATATTGAACTACAATCAGGTGTAGGTTTTGATATTTTAGAGCAAATCAAGGAACCTAGCTTTGAAATTATCTTTACCACTGCATTTGAAAAATATGCAATAAAGGCAATAAAATTTAGCTCTTTGGACTATTTGTTAAAACCTATTGATCTTGATGAATTGCAACAAGCTGTGGAAAAAGCTAGAAACCGAATGGACACCAATGTTTATAGACAACAAATTGACACCCTAATGTCAACTCTGGCGAAGGAGAACAACAAACAAGAAAAAATATGCCTAGCTACTACTGCTGGTATGGAATTTATTGCCCTACAAGATATTATTCTGTGCAAAGCAGATGGTTCCTACACCTCTTTTCTATTAAAAAACAAAAGATCTCTTTTGGTGAGCAAGCATTTAAAAGAATATGAAAATCTGTTGGCCGACCAGCAATTTATGAGAGTACACAATAGCTATGTGATCAATTTAAATGAGGTAAAAAAATATATAAAGTCGGATGGGGGTTATATTATTATGAGCAATGATGTTCATGTTAACCTCTCCCCAAGAAAAAAAGACGATCTTATGGAGGCCATGAAACGTTTATAAACACGCATTAAGGTGAACAACAAAGAGTTTGTATTATTCTTTGGTCCGATGCAACAGTTCAGCCTTTCTCGTTTTTGTTTACCAAGCTTTTAGTAAACTCATTCAAGGCTTCAACCTTTTCATCAAAATCACCTTTAAGTGTTTTTCTATATTCATTTAGATTTTTAACTAAATCATCAATATTTTCAGGTATCACATCCTCAAAAAATTGCCGTAATCTCTTTGCAACGGTCGGAGATTTTCCATTTGTTGAAATCGCGACCTTAACATTGCCCTTGGTCACAATGCCTCCCATATAAAAATCACAAAGTGGTGGGTTGTCTGCCACGTTCACCAAAATACTCTTCTCACGACAATCATTATAAACCTCTTCATTTATTTCAACTTTGTCCGTACAAGCAACAACTATATGTTTTCCTTCCAAAAACTTTTTATGGTATGATTTCTTTGTGATCTCAACTCCATGCTTTTTAGCCAACAATAATGTATCCTCCAAAAACTGGGGAGCTATCATTTGCACTTTGGCATTTGGACTGGACTTCAATAAAAATGACAGTTTTTCCAAACCCACATTACCTCCTCCAACAATGAGTATGTTTAGATTGGATGCTTTCAGAAAAATAGGATACATCTCATTCCGCTCCATCTGCAATAGCTTTAGTGATTAATTCCTTACCCTTTCCAGAAATTGATAGTTCAAGTGCCGCCATCTGCCCTTGTGAAGACATCTTCCTCCAAGTTTTTTGAAGTATATCCAACAGCTTTTCCTCTGAATGCTTTTTTATGAACGGTTCAAAATAATATTGCAAAAAAACCAAGCAAACTACATCTTCCAAAGTTTGTGTCTCCGCATTTTTTTTGAGTTTCTTTTTCAATAGAAGAAACTCTACTTCCTTGATTACATCCTGATCATATCCAACCCGGCTCAACAGCTTTGCTGCTTTTTGAGCATGGAATTTCTTAAGTTCTTCCCTCCACTTAAGGTATCCAACCCTATCCATTTCATAGTTTTCTCGCGGAATTTCCCATCTGCAAATATGCTGACATCTAGCAGCCAATTGCAATACTTCAGAAGCATTGGGAGCAAATCTCGTCAACATATCAGTCATCCGAAGAGAATACAGCAATTCTTTTGGAAATTCCTCTCCCTTATAAATTTCTATGTTTGGATCTTTCCCATTGGCCGCATCAAAAAGTTGAAAAGCGTGCGATTGTTTTTGGGATATGGCCATGGCGTAAGTTTTTCTAAAATTATTCAGAAAAGCAATATATGCAAAGCCATTGGCCTTTTTTAAGATTTTGCAACCATAGCATTACCCCATTTTCATTCGCAGTTGATGCGGACTGGTCTTCGGGATTCGCTCAATAATATCACGGGCTTCCAAATCCAATTTCACGGTCACTATATACCATAAAACCTTTCCATCAAAACTTTCGGTCAGCTCTTCAATGGCCATATCACCCAGTTTTTCAAAGGTGATCGTTCCATGCTCAGTAATGGTTTTTACAATATAATCCTTGATAAAATCATAACGTCTTTTAAGGATGTTCACCCCCGCCTTTCCTTGAGGGTGCAAGGTCATTATTTTCTCTTCTTTAGACATGCCCTTTCAATTTAACCCACTGAAGATAAAAAGATTATATCAATCTTTTTTAATAACCCTTCCATCACTTGAAAGTACTTGCCTCACAACTTCAGCATCTCCTTTATAGAAAAGTCTGGCATCTGAGCTGGCAGTAACATCTATGGTTTCTGAAACCGTAAGGTAGGCATCACTATCAGAGGACAGGGAAATCTCTAAATCCTCAACCTGCAGTCCATAATCCTTTAGTCTACTATCTGAAGACAGGTTGGCTTTGAGGTTATCCGCTGTTCCAACAAGGTCAATAACACTGTCTGAGGTCAATTTAAAGGTAGCATCTTGAGATTCCATTTCCCCCTCCACTTTAGCGCTGGAAGAAAGGTTCATATAGACGCGGGGCGCATCCACATACAAATCGGCGGTACTGTCTGAAGATCCCCTGAGTTCAAAATCATTGGCAGTAATGTCTCCTTTAAAATAAGCATCGGAGCTCAACTCCACTTTAACATCATTTGCATTCAACGGGTCATCCAAGTAAATGGCCGCATCTGAGGAGGCTTTATAATCCCTTATTTCCTTCATGGTAATGTACAACTGTAGGGTTTCCTTACCTTTTATGTTGACATTCTTAAGCTTTACGGTAAGTCTTCCACCATCTTGATAAACCCTGATCTTACCAAATAGATTGTCGTTGGCTTTTATTCGAACACTTTCTTCAGTCTCTGAAAAAGTAACATATGCCTTAAAATCCGTAGCAACTGAAAGCGCCGTAATGTTTTCAAAATCATATTCCCTTGTGGATACCTCATCGGATACCCTAATGGTTTCATAAGAGCAAGAAGTGGCAAACACTCCAATTGCAAGAGCATAAAAGATTTTTTTGATTGATGTCATGATATTTGTTTTTTGATTAAAATTCGATTCTGTAGTTCAACAACGGTAAAAGTTCCAATTGATACTCTGTTTCGATTGAGCGGGTAAGTGGATTAAAAAACGTTTCATCCACATTGAGTCTATTGGTGACATTCTGTATATCAAATGAAATTACATGTGACACCTTGGGCCTGTTGATGCGATACGAAAAGCTGGCATCTATTCTCCAATAATCATCAAGTTCAATGGTATTTCTTTGAGTTTGAATCAACCTAACCCGACCTGTTTGGTCAAAAAATTCCAAATCCACTGGAGTGTCCCTTTTGCCTCCATTCCACAGTAATTTGGCATTGATGCCAAAAATGTTGTTGTTGTTCTTGCCCATCTTAAACTCCTTTCCTCCAACAACATTAAAGGTGTAATTGGCATTGTACCGACTATTGTACCAATTGCCATCTCCAGCCCTGTATTGAGAATCAAAAAGGGAACTGGTCACCAAAAAGTAATATTGGTTGGAAAAGAATTTTTCAAAAGTAAGCTCCAACCCATAGTTTCTTGCCTTACCGGAATCTGTCAACTCCTCTTCTATAAAACGACCGTTCAAAAAAGAATTGGTGGAACCCGGAGTTGCCGAAATGGCAACCTTGGTAAGGTCCTGGTAGTAGGCTTCTATCTTTAAATGACCATTTTTAATAATACGCCAATCATATCCCAACACGTAGTGCGCAGCCCTCATCAAATCTAGATTTGTATTTGGCGTGGTTACATCTCCTTGCCCATCTGTTACCTCAATAAAATATTGATTAAGTGGCATTCTCCTTGAGTGCAGCCCAACTCCCCCACTCAGTGTATGTTTTGGTGAGATTTTATACTCAAACCCTCCCCTAGGTTCCAGGACAAAGTCATCGTTTACCGAAAATGACGAAGCATGCAACCCAAAAGTGGTAGAAAATTTTTCATTGAACCGATATTTAGCCTGCGAAAAAAACTGTAGAAAGGCCCCATTGCCATCTGCATTCACCAATACTTCAGTATCAGTATCCCTGGTTTCATCGGTCAATACATCATAGGATAGTCTACTATATACAAGTCCTGTTTTAAGCGAGGTCTTTGCGTTAAACTTTTGATTTAGGTTGGCACTGACCCTAATGGCATTGTTCCTAAGAATATCCTGTTCCCTATAGAAATCTGTGTTGATTCTACTATCTAGCGAAAAGATATAGTCACTGCGGTTTCCAGAATAAGAAAGTGCTCCGTCCAAAGAGGTATTGGAGTTGAAAAAATGCTTCAGATTAATCCCGCCCATATAGGTCTTTGACTCAAAAATCTCATCTTCAAAAACATTTGGATTGGATTGTTCTGCATTATCCTGATTGTCCTCACTGATTCCACCCATACCCCATGCGGAAAGGTTTGTTTTTTCACCAAGTGGCAGGTTCACTTTAAATGCAAGATCCTGAAATGTGGGCACGGAGCCTTCGGACACCTCAATAATATTGTTCAAAATGGTTAAGGTTGAATACCTATAATTGACCAGGTATGATCCCTTATAGTTTTTGGAAAAGGGACCCTCAACGGCCAAATCAGTTCCTAAGACCCCAAATTGAAAAGCATATTCGGTATTCTCCGCATTTCCATTTCTCAGTTTGATGTCGAACACTCCTGAAGTGGCATTCCCATATTCCGCTGGAAAAGCTCCTGTGAAAAAATCAGAATTGCCCAACATATTGGTGCTTAATAAGCTCACTGCTCCAGGTGAATAGCCCTCTTCGGAAAAATGATTGGGCTCTGGCACCTCTACCCCTTCAATTCTCCACAACAATTGGTTTGGGGCATTACCTCTAATCACAATTTCATTAGTGGTATCGTCGGTATTGGTTACCCCAGCAAATGACAGTGCCATTCTACCTGGGTCACTTATACTTGCCGGAAAGCGCTTGGTCTCTTCAACCCCAAATGACCTTGCACTCACCGTTGCCAATTTATTGTTGGGCTTAATCTGATCTTTTCTTGCCTGCACCACAACTTCCCCCAATTGGTTCAGGGATTCCGTTAATCGTATCGTCAGGTTGATTTCTTTTGCAGAACCAACCAAAACTTCTGAAATGGAAGCATCTTCATAACCTAAATAACTACAGGTGAACGATTGTCTGCCAACAGGCACATTTTCCATGGAAAAGAAGCCCTGAGCATCTGTGATAACACCAATTTGAGGTTCTGACCCAAGTAAAACAATGGTAGCTCCCATCAATGGACTCCCTGTGGCAATGTCAGTTACTTTTCCTTTTACGGTTTGTTTTAAATCTTGGGCGTTTCCACAAAACAGGGCAGTAAAAAGTAGGCCCAAGAACAAAAGGTTTTTGGTTTTCATTTTTTTTATGATGTTAATGAATGGTATTTAGCGAAGCTCTTTTTCAAGTTTAAGCATGGGCATCCAATAAAAATTTATTGCCGACCATTCATCAGTTCTTAAGTTTTGTGAGCTTCGTACAAAAACTGATCCATTTTTTGAAAATACGTGTTTGGCCATTAGGCCCTGGCTGATTAACCGTTCGTTTTTTGATTTGTTATTGTCCATTGCGTAAATGTTTTTTATATCTGTTTCTTCCCATATTAAACACCCCAACTTTAATTCCAACTCCGGCAGAAAATCCATTTATATTTCTGAGTCCATCCCTACTCAAGTCTATATTACTTGAAAATCTATAGCGCATCCCAACTTCCAATTGTAGATATCTTGATACGTTGAACAACATGTTCATCCCTGGTTCAACCACAAAAACTGCATCAGCATCTTCTTCATAAAAATCTTCGTCAAAACGATCTTCGGTTAGATATCCAACACCTCCCGCTCCTATAAGCATAGGAAAAGAAAGATTTACCCATGATTTACTAAAAAGTATGGGTTCCAAGTGTAGTCCTCCATAAGCGCCTATAAGATCTTCGTTTATGGCTTGGGGGTTGTCTTTTTCGGAATATAAAAATACCCCTGCAAAACCAACCTCAAATTTCCTGTTGGCCACGTACGCAACTTTCAAGCTTCCCAAATAGGTACTGTTGCCGTCAATTTCACCCAAACTAGTTGTGAGTCCCAAGTAAACCCCATGCACCACATTCCTACGATCATTAAATTCAATGTAATTGTCATCCTCTTCAGTCTGAGCCGCAGAAATACATGTAAAAAGCAGTAAAATCGGTAATAATAATTTGTTTTGATTCATCGTTTTTCGATTTGTTACTCGCTACGTAAATGTTTTTTATACCGATTTCTGCCCATATTAAACACCCCTACTTTAATCCCTATACCTCCCGAAAAGCCATTGATTCTGGATAATGGATTAAATTCCAAATCCAGTTTGCTCGAAAAACGGTACTTCACTCCCGCTTCCAGTTGAAGATATCTGGATACATTAAAAAGAATGCTCATCCCCGGTTCCAGGACAAAAATGGCATCAATATCATCTTCATCAATATTTTCGTCAATCCTATCATCAAAATTATTCCCCAAATATCCAACACCTCCAGCTCCGATAAGTATGGGAAAGGAGAGGTTTACCGCCGACTTACTGAAAAGAATAGGCTCCAGGTGCAACCCGCCATAGGCTGCAAGTAGATCTTCATTGGTGGTCAATGGGTTATCCTGCTCGGAGTAAAGAACGGACCCCACAAATCCAACTTCAAATTTTCTATTGGCCACATAAGCCACTTTTAAACTCCCTATATAAGTGTCTTTGCTGTCAATTTCTCCAAAGTAGGTACTCAATCCAAGGTAGACTCCGTGGACCACATTTCTTCGGTCATTAAATTCAATAAAGTCGCCTTCTTCCTCCGTTTGCGCCCAAGTAAAGCTGGTAAAGGCCAGCAGAATTAACAGTAATTTGTTCCGATTCATCGTTTTTTGATAAGGTTGCTGATTTAAAGACAAGTGCATTTGTAAAAGGTTGCATAAACACTGTCATTTTTTATAAAAAAATTCAATTATCTGACATTCAATATATTAATCTGTAAGAACGATTACTCCTTTTATCCCATTTATGGAGAAATCACCTCGTGACCCATTTCCATATGTAGCTGTAATCTCCCTAATTTTCTTTCCAGCGTTGGTCACATTGGTCTTAATATTGCCAAAAGATTTTGGCACTCTTAAAAGCCCTTGTTCCAAGGTTGCCCTAAAGTTAAATGCCAAGCCAGAAATGTCCATGTTTATTTGTGATGACTCCTGAACAATATCTATTTCGGCATCTGATTTAAGAATTTCATGAATCTCAACTTCGGCAATTCTCAGTGTTAGGAACATTTCATTTTCTATACTGCTGATATCCACATTTGAAAATTTAAAGTCTCCTCGTAAACTCCCAGCCCTCTCTAAGTTAACTTCATCCTTGCTAGAGTACAGCTCCAAATTAGACACCTCATTGAGCTTAATGTTACTGCCACTGCTTATAATCTTCAGCTTTTGGGCATTTTCTATGTCGATGGCACCATTGTTCATTTTTATATTTCCATACCCCATTCTACGGCTGTTCAATTTCCCAAAGCGCATGTCAACCTTTGCAGTGGACACGTCTTCGTTGATCCATATATCTCCATGTTGAACATTGGCATCCAAATCTCCGTTCCAAGCACTTATAATTACATCCCCAAACTTATTGGTAATGCCGAGTTCCGCATTTAATGGCATATAGACCTCATAGTCTATTTGAATATTGGACTTATCAAAGTCAAATGGATTGGCTTTGTTAAAATATCTTGAGAAGAGACTTGAGCTTTTATCCACAATCTCCGAAGTGACCTTAATAAAATCTCCGGCCAGGGTAACTTTTGGCTGAATTCTATCCAAAAGCTTTTTTGCGTTTTCATCCTTTCTATGGGTCACTTTGATGGCAATGGATACCTTTAGTTCTTCTTTATCCCAACCATTGATGACCACATTACCATATTTGTTTTCAATCTGAACTGTACCCGTTGGGGAAAGGTCATAGGTCTTTTCCCATTTTTTGGAACGCTCGCTTTGTGCAAATACAGTTAGGGTAAGAAGACCCAGTAGCACGGTAAGTACTGTATTTTTATAATATATACCCTTCATAATCCATTTCATTTTTAGAAGCATTGATCTGTTTGAGTAAATTCTCGATTAGTTCAATACGTTTTTTATAATTGTTCACAATGGCTTCCAAAACCAGCTCATTGTCCAAATTGTTCTGCATTTCCAATTTTAGTTGTTCATACTCCTTATCCAATTCATCCATAAAGGATAAAAATTCTTCTTTGTCCTTGGTTTCCAAGCTGGGATGGTTCTTGACCAGTTGCACTTGCTGATGTACCAAATTCTTATAGTGCATATCTATTTCAAACAGCTCTTCTGTGGCATACCCATCCAAACCATCGGAAGCCGGATTGCCTATGGTCAAAAAAGCAGTTAAAGACAATCCTATCAAAAGGATTATCGAAGCAGCAATACGCAACTTGCTAGACCTCCATAATGGAATTACTTTTCCTTTTTCCTCCTCATCCAACTGGGAAGTTATATTTCCCCACAGCTTATCCTTGTCCACCTTGTGAACATCAAAAGCTTGTTTGTTCTCCTT
This sequence comes from Flagellimonas sp., assembly GCF_965222555.1. Lineage (GTDB taxonomy): Bacteria > Bacteroidota > Bacteroidia > Flavobacteriales > Flavobacteriaceae > Flagellimonas. Next base: position 763,677 of record NZ_CBDCUG010000005.1, read on the forward strand.
TATGTATTTTTCAAAATTGTCCATCATAGTTCATTTACAATTTGAATAAGTTTCTTTTTGGCTCGATGATATTGTGACTTGGATGTAGATGTAGATATACCCAGTATTTCACCAATTTCCACATGATCGTACCCTTCTATCAAGTACAGTGTAATTATTTGCTTGTACCCTTCTGGTAATTGTCCAAGCCCTATTTTTATCTTTTCAATTTCCAAATCAGGAATAACCTCAGCATTACCATCTTCAACAGGTTCGGCCTCATTTTCCAAAGAGGACAGCAAGAGTCGCTTCGCTTTTAAATGATTGATACTCCTATTGATCACAATCCGCTTTAACCAAGCTCCAAAAGTGCTTTCAAACCTAAAAGTGTCCAACTTTTTAAAGGCTTCCACAAAACTCTCTTGTAAAACATCTTCGGCGTCTTCCCTAACCGTCAACAAACGCATAGCAACATTGAACATAGCATCCACATACAGCCCATACAACTGATATTGGGCGTTTCTGTTTCCTTCCTTGCTCTGTTCCACCAATGCTTGGTGTGTAAATCGTACGTTTGCTTCCAAAAATCCTGGACGGTTATTCAATGACAGCTAAAAATAATTCTTATTCATCTATTCCAAAGACAAATCAAAAATTGAAGGGTTGCACCAAAATGCTTTTTAATAAAAAAACCTCCAACTTTCGTTGAAGGTCCTTGGTATTTTGGTTTGGTTAAATCTTATTCCAACTTTACAATAATAAATTCCGATCTACGGTTAACATCATGCTCCTCAGTGCTACACTTGACTCCATTTTTACAGTGATTCAATAGAATTTTTTCTCCATATCCAATGGCACTTTCTATACGATGGGCCTGGATTCCTTGAGAAACAATGTAACTTCCAGTAGATTTTGCTCTTTTATCTGATAGGGTCTCATTGTACCTGTCACTACCTCTTGAATCTGTATGTGCTTCAATTTTGATGACCATTTTAGGATATTCTTTCATCACTTCCACAATCTTGTTGAGCTCTTGGGCGGCATCTGGCCGGATATCGGCTTTGTTCAAGTCAAAGTAAATGTTATCAATCTTGATTTTTAGCACCCCATTTTCACGAACAATCAATTTATTGAGTTCTTTGGTGATTTCCATGGGCACATTGTTCACAAAATCTTTGTCGGTGGTTGTATTGAAAGTTTTTTCGTTGGATATAAAACCCTCTTTGCTGATTTGAACGCTATATTTTGCTTCACAATCCAAAACTGTAGTAAAACTAAATGCGCCATAAGGGTCAGTGGCAGTTCTTTCCAATGATGCACCACCTGCTGACACCAATTCTACCACCACATTCACCATAGGTTGCGCATTGGCCTTTCGGATTACACTCCCTTCTACGGTCTGCTCACAGGCTTCTTCCATACGTTGGAACGAATAAATATCATCGTCTCCTTTTCCTCCTTCCCTATTGGAAGAAAAATATCCGCGCTGTGTAGCTTCGTTTACGATGTAGGCAAAATCATCCCGATTACTGTTCAAAGGGTTGCCCAAATTGTTGGGTGTCCCAAAGCCATCCCTGCCCAATTCGCTTTCAAAAACATCCAAACCTCCAAGGCCTAAATGTCCATCTGAAGCAAAGTATAATTTCTCCTCAGTGATAAAAGGGAACATTTCCCTACCGCTGGTATTGATTGTGGGCCCTAAATTTCTAGGTTGTGAAAAACTCCCATCCCTAAGGATGTCCACAACAAATATGTCGGTACCACCAATACTACCTGGCATATCCGATACGAAATATAATTTTTTGCCATCAGGGCTTAGGGCAGGTTGCCCAACGGAATACGCTTCACTATTAAAGGAAACTTCAGTGGCACTTGTCCATTCCCCACCCTGAAGCTGGGAAGTGTACATCTTTAAATGATTGGTGCCCTCTCCATCTCTACCCAATGTTTGGTTGGAATAGTTGTTTCTGGTAAAATAAATCACATTCCCTTCTGGGATGAAACTGGCAACAGCTTCATGGTATCTTGTATTCAGAATTGGAGAAAACTGTTCTACCTTGGCCAAATCGGAGCCCAAATCATTGGTATCGGCCATAAAGAAGTCTAAATATGGTTGTTGGTTCCACTCATAAACCCGAGTTTCATACAGTAAGGAATCCCTACTTGATGAAAACACAATTTTGTCCTTGTAATAAGCTGTTCCAAAGTCTGCTACCGGGGTGTTGATGGCCAAGTTGGCAATATAAAATTGAGGTTGTCTGTTCAGCAACTCATCCAAGGCTTCATCGTTGTTCTTCAATTGGTCAACCTCAAATTTTGATACATCCAGTTTTTGGGTGTAAATTTTCATGATGGCCTTGGCCAGTTTGTAATTGCCAACACCTTTTAAGGCGTGCACATACCTAAATGCATACTCTGGTTCCAACACATTTTCATATTTTGAAAACAACATTCCATACCATTTAGCCGCATTTTCCATATCCGTATTGAAAAAATAAGCATCTCCCAAACGCTGCAAAACATGTTGGGAATCGTCTCCTTTCTGTACAAGACTTTCATATTGTTTGGCCGCTCTTACATACAAGAGGTTGTCAAAATTGATGTCGGCATCGTTATACTTTAATTGGGCCTGTACAGCAAAGACCATCAAAAAAAGAAGTGCGGTTATGTTGGTTCTTGTCGCTTTCATCTTAGTAAAATCTTGGGGATTTAAGTCGTTTTTCCACGGTCTTGAATTCATACCTCAAAAACACCTCATGTGTACCACTGGTATAACTTCTTAAATCTGATGTTGTTAGATCATAGGCATAGCCAACACTTAGGTCTGGGGAAATCTGAAGCCCCAAAAGTGCGGAAAAGGAATCATCCCACCGATAAGCCAGACCCGCGGTAAAGGTTTCCATTAGCATGACATTTGCCGAAATATCAGCAATAATCGGAGCACCAGGAACCCATTTTACAAAGAAGGCAGGCTTAAATTTGATATCCGGGGTAAGATCAATGATCTTTCCACCCATCAAAAAGTAATGCAACCGTTCCGTGGCTATTTCTTGTTCTTGCCCTTCATAGTGATCTTGTGAAAAGAAATTGGGCACAGCCAAACCTAAATAACTTTCGGCCGTATGGTAGTATACTCCAGCCCCTATGGTCGGAAAAAATTTGTTTTCAATATTATTTTGAAAGGCTACATCAGGATTCTCCACCAAACCTTTGGTAAAATCCACATTAAAGAGTCTTCCCCCTCCTTTTAATCCAAAAGAGAGTTTTTTATCGTTCTCATCCAATTTTAGGGTATATGAAAAATTGGCATCCACAAAAACTTCTGAAGATGGTCCCAAGGCATCGTGCGAAAGCACAAGTCCAAGACCTACATTATTCCCCATTGGACCATCTACGGCCAAAACCTGGGTATTAGGTGCCCCATTGACACCGACCCATTGTGAACGGTGCATCAACAATGCAGTTAAATGCCCCCTAGAACCAGCATATGCTGGATTTACACTCAAAGTATTGTACATATACTGCGTAAACTGCGGGTCTTGCTGTGCGGATACTATATAGGACATCAGTAGTAGAGCCAGGGAACAGATATATTGTAATTGCTTCTTCATTGGTGTTGTTTTTTTGACCGTTGCGCTACCCATTTTGTTATCGATTTATATATAACCAATCTGTTCTTGGCTCTGAGCCATCTCCTAAGTCCAGGACATAATAATATGTCCCCACCGGTAGCAAATCTCCTTTCTGAACGGTAGCACGGCCGTTTGAAGTGCCGTCCCAGTCATTATTATAGGAGCGTTGTTCATACACAATGTTCCCCCAGCGATTATATACTTGGAGTACATTTTTCGGGTATCTTGAGATACAGTCAATCTTAAAGAATTCGTTAACCCCATCACCATTTGGTGAGAACTCATTAAATACAGTCAAACATGAAGGTTCCACTTCTGCCTGATCAGAATTATTGGTGTCATTGACATCCAATTGGTCCACATAGGCCAGACTTGCCGTGTTTAGATAGTCATTGACATCCAATACTTCCACGGTAAGCTGTAAATTGGCAGTCCCCAAGGCATCAATTGAATTTATCTCCCAAAAACCTGAAACCTCATCATAGGCACCATCTGATGCTTGGGATGTAATCAATCTGTATCCTGAAGGTAATTGCTCTTCTATTCCAATATTAGTTGCGGCTACACTACCTTGATTCATCGCCGTAATCGTGAAGACCACTTCTCCTCCAATGTTTGGCGAAGTATTGTCCACTGTTTTGGTTATTGCAACATCTGTGGTTTGTGGTGTAACAAAAGCTATGGCCTCATCATCATCACCAATTCCGTCCGCCAAGTCATCCACGTCAATCCCTTGGTTTGGATTACTGTCCGGATCTGCTAAATCAGTAGCGGTAATGGTTGCTACGTTCAAATACTCGTCCGCAGTTCCAGTAGGTCTGTTTACCGTTGCCAATATGACCAAGGTTTCTGTATTTTGATTGAAAATAGTACCGTTAATGTTCCAAATTCCAGTGACTTCGTTGTACGTTCCAGCGGTTGCAATGTGAGACTGATAGGTATAACCCGATGGCAACTGATCGGTTATCACTACCCCTGTTGCATCACTTGATCCATTATTGGCGATGATGATGGTAAACTCAACCACATCACCAACATTGGGAGTGGCATTGTCCACTGTTTTTGTAAGTTCAAGGTCAGACAATCCGTTGGGAACGGGAAGTACAGTATCTTGGTCATCCTCAGTGTTCAAATTGTTATCTGGTGTTGAATCAGGATCAAAAGTATCCATGGCTATCAACTCGGCGGTATTTCTATATTCTCCGCTGGCCAATACCGTAGCTGTTATTTGAAGTGTTTCAGAAGCGCCATTCGTAATATTGGGCAGTGCCCAAGCTCCTGAAATTTCATCATAAACTCCTGCAGATGTTATAGCAGAAACAAAACCATAACCTGTAGCCAATACATCTTCAATCACTAACCCCGAAGCATCATTGGGACCGGCGTTATTTACAGTAATCGTAAATACGATTTGTTCACCCACCAATGGACTTAGATTATCCACTGTTTTTGAAATTGAAATATCGGTAACCGTTCTTGGTGTTATGGACTGTTCATCCTGATCATCTTCTGAAAGAACATTGTTCCCAGGCGTGGAATCAGGATCCAGTTGAAGGGAAGCAATCACCTCAGCATTATTGTTATAGTTCCCAGAAGCATTTACTTGGGCAACTATGTTCAAGTTTGCACTATTCCCTCCAGTTATTGTTCCAACATTCCATAATCCGCTGGCACTACTATAGGTTCCTCCAGAATCGTCAGAGACATAAGTATATCCCGATGGAAGAGCGTCAGAAACCACAACACTTGTTGCATCACTTGGACCGTCATTGGTAACGGTTACGGTGAAAGTTACATTGGAGCCAACATCCGGAGATGCATTGTCCACGGTTTTATCCAAGTCTAAATCTGCAGCGGGAATTGGTGTTGTACCTGCGCTATCCTGGTCATTTTCAAAGATGTTGTTGTTGTTTGGTGTGGAGTTCGGGTCCAAGTTATTAGACGAGAATACCTCGGTCACATTGAAATAGTCTCCTAATGGATTAACCGTAGCAATAATATTCATGGTCTCCGTGGTTCCATTTGGAATAACCCCATTCAATTCCCATATGCCTGTATTTGGGTCATAAACCCCAGCAGTTCTATTGTTGGAAATATAAGTATATCCTGTGGGCAACAAATCTTGCACCTCTACTCCTGTGACATCACTTGGTCCATTGTTTGTAATACTGATATTGAAAATCACTTCTTCACCCACCAACGGACTCAAAATATTTACAGATTTGCGAAGCACTAAATCTGAAACCAAAACCGGGACAGGGGCCACAGTTTGCTGATCATCTTCGGTATCATCATTATTTGCAGGGGTCGAATCCACGTCGGTTTCGGTCAACCCTGTCAATTCGGCAATATTGGTATAATCCCCAGCGGCCAGCACATTTGCCGTTATCACAAGAGTTTCCAAAGCGGTATTGGCCAAATTTCCAATAGTCCAAGAACCATTTAAAGGTTCGTACACCCCATTGGATGGCACAGCACTCACGAAAGCATATCCCGACGCCAAGAAATCCGTGACAACAACATTGGTGGCATCATTGGGGCCATCATTTTGTACGGTTATGGTAAATACAATTGGATCACCCACATTTGGGGTAAGATCATCAGCTGTTTTTGTAACGGAGATATCAACAAGCGGTGCGGCATTAATGATTACTTGGTCTTGATCATCTTCACCTGCCACTCCATTATTTGGTGTGGAGTCACTGTCCGTTTCACCCTGGGCAGTAATTTCAGCAATATTGGTATAGTTTCCGGTTGGATTTACGGTTGCGGTAATGTTCAAACTTGCATTACCTCCATTGGTCATAGCTCCAACATTCCAAATTCCAGTCGCATCATCATAATCTCCACCTCCATCATCAGAAACATAGGTAAATCCTGTTGGTAATTGATCCGTTACCTGGATTGCGGTGGCATCGCTTGGCCCTGTATTGAAAACCGTCAACGTAAATACCACATTTGTATTCACCGTTGGATTCGTATTATCTACATTTTTAGTCAAAGAAAGATCCACCAAAGCTGTTGGGGTTATGGTAACCTCATCTTGATCATCCTCTGCTAAAACACCATTACTGGGTGTGGAATCAATATCGAAAGCATCCGAAGCAGTAATTTGAGCTGTGTTCACGTAATTTCCAGAAGCGTTTACTAACACATCTATGATCAAGGTTTCTGAATCCCCGGCTGTAACGGTTCCCACTTGCCATTCACCAGTTGTATCATTGTAGATTCCAGTGGTAGCGCTATATAAAACATAGTCAAACCCTGTTGGCAGCAAATCTGTTACCACAACATTGGTAGCGTCATTAGGTCCAGCATTAGAGATGGTTATCTCGAAACTTATTTCATCGCCAACAATGGGGGTAATATCATTATCGACCACAGTTTTTACCAAAGACAGATCTGCCTGTTCCGGTGCCACCGTAATAGCATCTTCATCATCCTCACTCTGATCCCCGTCATCATTATTTGGGGTGCTATCTAAATCAAATTCATTGCTGAAGGTGACTTCGGCAATATGTGTAAATTCTCCCAAAGCTCCTGTTGGCGTTTGCACTGTAGCATTAAAAGTAAGTACGGTTGTATTTGTTCCCACAGGAACCGTAAGTCCGGTCCAGGTAATAATCCCCGACCCAAAATTATAAGTTCCTCCATTGTTTATACCCGTAATGGTTCCGAATCCTGTTGGTACTAGGTTCTCCACTGAAACCCCTGTGGCATCAAAATCACCAAGGTTACTCAGGTTTACGGTAAATGTTACGATATCGCCCACGTCTGGAACTGTATTGCCAGCAAGCAATTGCAGTTCCAGATCAGTTCCTAAAATTGAGACTCCTACTGTATCAGACACTGATGAACATACCGCCGGGGACACAGTCCATTCAAAAACATAGGTTCCAGCTGTTGTGCCCGTAACCTCGGTATTTGGATCGTTTATATTTGTAAAAGTAACTGTGGTAGGGCCTGTTACCTGTGACCATGTTCCAGTGCTAGAAGGTGGTAATGTTGCATTTAAAAAAACAGAAGCTCCTTGATTTAAGGTTTGATCAGGACCCGCTTCAGGGGTGGGCACTGCGTTTACAGTAATTACAACATCATCAAATACGTTTGCTCCATCTCCACATAATGCACTTAACCGAAAAGTATACGTGTTTCCGCCAGTCATTCCAGTTATAGCTGTAGTAAGGTTAGAAGGGGAAACTATGGTCACTCCCGGCCCGCCTATTTGAGACCAAGTAGTACTTACCGTGCTATCAACGTCCAATCCAGTTATACTAAAACCTGATAGAGACGTTTCACATACAGTTTGGTCCAAGCCCGCAAATACTCCGCAATTTTGAGCATGTCCAAATTGAAACGAGGCTAGCAAAAACAAAAAAAACAAGAAAAAGTTTCCTTTTTTTTGGTGGGTTACGGATGTGTTCATAGTCAATGAAAATGAGGTTTTCTTCCTTGTGGGAATACTCAAACATATCCACTACGACCCGTTAAAAGGAATATATGTTGTATTTCATCGATCATTTGTTGTGAAACATCGGATAAATGATGGAAGCTTTTTTATTATTTAGTCCAATTTTGACAACATGGGGCTCTTTCTTCTATTTTTTGACCCTATTCCAAGCTTCAAAATAATTGATTGTTAGAAGGTTACATTCACAAGAAGTTCAAGGCTGGCTATAATTACCTCCTCTCCTAACCAACTTCAAAAATGATGTGAGAAGGGGCAAAAACCAATTGGAAGTCAAAAAGTGTTTTTTAGTGGCTTGGCAGAACAAAAGCCAAGGCTTTCAATCCTAGTTATCCAAATTAAAATTGGTCAATTTTTGCTTGAGAGATTCAACCTGACTTTCCAATTCTTGGATATAATCTTCCCGTTCTTGATTCATTTTAGCAACATCCTCAAAACTATATCTAGGTGTTATATGTTGAGGGCAATTCCAGTCAAAAGCCTTTATATGAAATATAAAAATCCGCTCCGCTTTGTAGTCGTAATCCAATTCCAGTTTTTCAGCCAATTCTCTATTTTCTTTGAGGGAAACTGTTTCAGCTTTGGCATAAATTTTTAACCTTGCTCGATTAACATAATCCATAAGGATCAACGCAACTTTTTTATGTGTTTTCACATTTCCTGTTGAGATGTATTGTTTGTTGCCAGTAAAATCCAAAAACGCCAAAGTTTTTACATCAATCATCTTCAAGAAGCCTTTGGGCCCGCCTCTGTGCTGAATATAGGGAAAACCGTTTTCCCCAAATGATGCCATATAAAAACTGTCCCTTTCTTGAATAAAACTCATTTCTCTATACGACAATCCATCGGGCAATTCCATACGTTCCATACGTTCATAGGCATGTCTGCTCCCTTGCTCTTCCTGAATTTCCTTGATGGTGTCTGTAAAAGCTAATCTTGAATAGTTCATTTATTCTTCTTTTAAATGAATACATCGTACTGGTGGGCCCCAACCCTTTGGAGCATTCTGTGATACCAATAAATTATAATCACTACTTGCGCCTCCAAGCTCCGCCGACTTTTCCTTAAAAACCACGGTGCCAATTCTATGAAATCTAATAACGTAACTGCACATAACACAAGGTTCTTTTGTAGTGAACAGAGTGGCATTTGACATATCTTTTCCCAAAGTTTTTCGCGCTTCCCTAATTACCTCCATTTCGGCATGGCAGCTAACATCTTGTTTTGTAGCTCCGGCTTCCTCGGCCTCCGCTACAATTTTGTTGTCAACAACAATTAAGCTACCCACTGGACTGTTTCCTTTAGTAGCGGCTTGACTCGCCAATTCTTCGCACCGAGCCATGAAATTTTGGGCATTCTCCATAATATCCCCTTAGCCTTTAAAACTATAAAAACCTTACAAAAAAGATTTCGTGGAATCAACCAATCGTGATATGCAAAAAAAGGAAGTCAAAATTTCAGTTTCTCGTATAAAAACCTTTGGTTATTATTGAACCCATACCCGTTTAAGAACAACTTTTCAACAAGTAAATTATATTGCCGATTCTCTACAAGTTCTTTAAACAATCATTGGGATTGATGTAATTTTTATATAACAAAAACTTCTAAAGAAAATAGTCCTCATAATTTACAAGGATTTGGCGCGATCGAACAACTTTTATAATTTAAGGCCAAAATTTAACCTCAGTGGGCCAAGAAAATTTTGGTGATTTATCCGATAAAAATCTTTTGTCATTGATAAAAGAAGGAAACCAAATGGCCTTTCGCCAATTGTATCATAGGCATTGGGAAGGATTGTATTCATGCACTATAAATGTGCTTAAGGACAAAGGGCAAACTGAGGATGTTCTACATGAAGTATTTGTCAACATTTGGACCAAACGGGATAAACTCGACATCCAAAACGTTAAGGGATATCTCTTTAGGGCGGTAAGGAATCAAGCGCTAATGAAAATCCGAAATGAAAGGTTCATCGACCTACATGAAGAAACCATTCGGCAATTGTCCCTTTCCCCAAAAGCTGAACAAAACCTTGCGGAAAGTGATTTGAAGTTCAAAATAGGACAAGCGGCAAAATCCCTCCCCGCCAGATGCAAGGCTATTTTTTTTATGAGTCGATACCAAGAATACTCCATAAATGAAATTGCCCAACATTTTAATATTTCGCATAGAACGGTAGAAAATCAGTTACATATTGCGCTGAAGCATATTCGCAGTACTTTGGGCAATGTTATATCCTTACTCCTCTTTTTCACTTTTTAGCAAATTTTTTGAGGTCCCGTTTGAGAGGTCCAACGTATAATTTTTATTTTTTTCATTTTTTTATGTGAGTCATCCCCTTCCTTTTGCATCATATAGGTACAAGGGATGATATGACTAAAAAAGAATTTTTTGATCTACTAGTAAAGTTTGAGCAAGGCAAATGCTCAAAAGAAGAAGAAAATCTACTTTTCAATTTTTATGAATCCTTTCAGAAGGATAATGTTATGGATTCATGGAACCTACCTGAAAAAGAACAGGCCAAAATCCGTTTGTTGGATAGAATTGGCCATAGCATTGCAAATGATGAAACGCCTCAAAAGAGAAAATGGGTGTTGACCAAACTCTCCAGAGCAGCTGCCATTTTTATTGGACTTATTGGACTAGGGTACATTTATCTTCAGATTTCCTCCCAACCAGAATTGACCATACCGGAAGGTGCCATTACACTTGAGCTACAGGATGGGAGCATTAAGATAATACAGGAAACCGGGGACGAAAAAGTCTTAGATCAAAATGGAAAAGTCATTGGTGAGCAAAAAGGCAATCAATTGGTCTATAATGAAGTCAACACAAAAGAACTGGTTTTATAATACCCTGACGGTCCCTTATGGAAAAACATTTGAGCTTCTTTTATCGGATGGCACAAAAGCCCATTTAAATGCTGGATCTTCCCTCAAATATCCTGTTCAATTTTTGAACGGTATGGAAAGAAAGGTGTTTGTTTCTGGAGAGGTTTTCTTGAATGTTGAGAAAGATAAGGACCATCCCTTTGTTGTAGGTGCGGATGATTTAAATGTAAGGGTATTGGGTACCCAGTTCAATGTACATGTATATCCGGAAGACGAAGTAGCCGAAGTTGTACTGGTAGAAGGTGCTGTGGCCTTATACCCAGAAAATGAGGCATACCATACCGATACAAGCACAAGACTGGAACCAGGTTTTAAAGCAAGTTTTGATAAAACAGATAAAAAAATAGAGACAGAAGCTGTAATGACCGATATCTACACCTCATGGATGCACGGGGAGCTGGTATTCAGAAATATGTCGTTTAACAACATCCTCAAAAAACTGGAAAGACAATATAATGTCAACATCATAAACAATAACGAAGGCCTTTCATCTGAAAAGTTCAACGCAAGTTTTGGAAGCAAAACCTTTGATCAAGGAAGTCTTGGACGAACTAAAAACGATGTATCATATCACCTATTCCATTGAAGGGGATACTATCATAATCAACTAATACAACAACTAACATAAAACCAAAATATGCCTATGACTAAAATTTAAAGATAAGATTACACAAAAGACCATTCACGTTTTACCCAGTAATTTAATCTTGGGCAAAAAAAAATCGGAAAATGAGGCAACATTTTCCGATTGTGCAAACGTGATCAAACAAAAGTTTAACCACAATTCTAACACTATAAAAGTATGAAAAAACCGCTTATAACCACAAGTGGGGCCAATACGTTATTAAAATTCCGACCTCAAGATGAAGCTAAGTGTCCTGTTCATTTTTGTTGCCCTGTTCACTTTACAGGCCAACGACACTTATGCCCAACGAACCAAGATTACCATGAACTTATCCAATATTACGGTGGGCGAGTTCTTGGATAAAATTGAGAACAGCACAGAATATCGCTTTATTTATAAGATCAGGGAAGTTGATTTAAATCGAACAATCGATATAACTGCTAAAAACGAACTGATTAACGCTATTCTACAACGGGTTTTTAGAGATTCAAAAACAAAATATGATATTATTAAAAAGCGAATCTACCTCACCGAAAATAAAGGCAAAAAATCGACTGCCACCAAATCAAAAACAAGCCCTCCACCTTTACCACAATTTACAATCAATGGAAATGTAGTTGACGACAAAGGTCAGCCATTGCCCGGGGCCAGTATCGTTGAAAAAGGCACAACCAATGGAACTTCAACAGATTTTGACGGTAATTTTCAGCTGAATGTAAGTGATGAAAATGCCATACTGGAAGTTTCCTATATCGGTTTCACCCAAAAGGAAGTTGCTGTGAACGGACAAGCAAACCTTACCATTTCCTTATTGGAAGATTCTGCAAAACTCGAAGAAGTTGTTGTGGTTGGCTATGGTACCCAAAGTAAAACACGGGTTACTGGAGCCATTTCAAGTTTGGATGTTGCCGAAACTGAAAAAACCGGCTTCTTATCCACAGATGATGTTCTGCAAGGTAGAATTTCTGGAGTTCAGATTGCCTCAACCTCAGGTAATCCAGGAGGGCAACAACGCATCAACATCAGGGGAATAGGATCATTGCAAGGAAACAACCAACCTTTGGTTGTCATTGATGGAATTCCCATTAACACTACAGATCCATCCAATTTAAATCGTAACACTCCCGGTTCCGTCAACGTTTTTGGCGAAGTCAACAATCAAAGTCCGCTTGCTTTGTTAAATCCAAATGATATTGAAAGTATTGATGTACTAAAGGATGCCTCCTCTACTGCCATCTATGGGTCTAGGGGTACAAATGGAGTTATCATCATTACCACAAAAAAAGGAAAGGCTGGTAAAGCAAAAGTCAACATTTCCTCCTATGCAGGAATCCAGTTTGCTCCTGAGAAAATAGAAACAGCACCTACTGCTTTATGGCTTCAGGTAAATAATGAAGCTAGAAACAACTTCAATATAGATCAGGGGTTGTCAAGCGGAGATGCTGGTTTCTTGGCTCCGTTGGATAATCCTTTGGCTCCAGGGCAAACCGAATATGACTGGACTGGTGGCATCACTAATTCAACCTCCAACATCCAAGATCACAATGTATCCATTAACGGAGGGAACGAGAACACCAGATTCTATGCCTCTCTTGGCTATTTCAATCAAGATGGGTGGTTTAGGAAGAATAATTTCGAAAGACTGTCGAACAAACTTAATGTGGAACATCGGTTTAGCGACCACGTAAAATTTGGCATCAATTTTATTGGGAATTATATTGAAAACAGTAGGGTAGCCAGCCATGAAGGGGGATTGCGTTTGTTGATCAGGTCTTTGGAGCAACGTCCTGCCGATCAGCCATTCCATCCCGATGGAAGTTATAACATTGGTGGCTCCCCAACCTTGACCAGACACAACGGGGTACAGGTAATCAATGAACAGGAATCCAGTTATAAAACCTATAGGGGAATCATAAATGCGTTTGCTGAATTCAAGCTGTTTAAAGGCTTTTCTTATACGCCCTCCTTTAACATTGATTATGGCACCTACCATGACAACACTTATCGTTCTCCACTACATCCGAGAGGAAGAAGGGTCAATGGCCAAATCTTCGATTCAAGGAATATACTGACCAACGTCTTGGTTGAAAACCTCTTCAATTATCAAAAAAGCTGGGAGAACTTTGACCTTAAGGTCGCTGCGGCCCATTCATTTCAAAAACAGACTATTGAATCCACATTAATTGATGCCCGGAATTTTCCATCTCCATCATTCACCGCTATTTCTTCTGCAGCTGAACAATTCGCATTTGGTTCAAAAGTTGAAAATGCCCTGGATTCTTATTTGGGTAGAATCTCAGGAACTTTGAAGGATCGGTATTTAGCGGATGTGGCTTTCCGAAGAGATGGATCCTCAAGATTTGCCAGCGGTAAAAAATATGGAAACTTCCCATCTGTTTCTTTAGGGTGGATCATTTCCAGGGAACCTTTCTTTAAAGAAAACGATTTTCTTACATTTTTAAAGGTCAGGGGGTCCTATGGGGTTACCGGAAGCACTAGTAGTATTGGCAATTACAGCTCATTGGCCTTGGTCTCAGGAGGAGCTGATTATTTGGGATCTAGTGGATTGTCAGCCAATCAATTGGCCAACCCTGATTTAACTTGGGAACAGTCCAGTTCCTATAATTTCGGATTGGACTTGAGGTTGTTAAAAGACAGAGTTTCCCTAACTGCTGAATACTATACTAAAAAAACGGACGATCTTTTATATGATCGCCCTGTTCATGGAACCACAGGATTTACCACATTCTCAGAAAACATCGGGAGTTTAAATAGCAATGGTTTTGAATTGGGAATTAACGCCTCTTTAATTCAAAATGAGAGCTTTTCATGGAATCTAGATTTCAATGTGGCAACTGCCAAGAATGAATTGACCTCATTAATAGGGGAAGCACCAATTCCTCTGGGTTATAATGTCCTCCAGGTTGGTGAATCCATCGGAGCTTTGTATCTGTTAAAGCAATTGGGCATTTATCAGTCAGATGCTGAAGTTCCAGCTGCCTTGGCCGCTAACGGTGTTCGGGCCGGTGATGTCATTTTCGATGACGTAAATGGGGATGGACAGATCAATGCCAGCGACAGACAGATTGTTGGCAATGCATTCCCAGATGTATTTGGAGGAATCAATAACACTTTTAGATACAAAAATTTCGACATGACCATTTTTTCCAACTTTTCCATTGGAAATGATATTTACTCTGCCTGGAGATCCGGAGGATTTTTATCGGGAGGTTCTGCCGGTTCAATTCGCGTTGGTGGTGGTGTTGAGGGTCTAGGTTTTTCCCAATTTGGATTATTGAAGGAAACGGCCGAAAACCGTTGGACTGGTCCCAATACCAGCAATACTGTGCCTAGGGCCATAGCTGGTGGCACGGGAGCTGCATTCCATAACAACCAAGCATCGTCAAGATGGGTGGAAGATGGATCTTTCTTCAGGATCAAGAACATAACGCTAGGATATACGTTGCCGAAGGATGTTTCCAACAAATTGTCCGTTGATTTATTGCGGTTTTATGTAACCGGGAATAACCTGTTTACGTTTACCGATTACTCCGGTTATGATCCCGAAGCTTCAGATAGCTCTGACCCAAGGACCTTTGGTGCAGACTTCTTGACCGCACCTCCTTTGAGGACAGTAATCCTGGGATTGAATTTGAATTTTTAACCAAAAAGAAAAGACAATGAAACCATACATAAAATACAGAATGCTTTTTTTACTTTCCTTTCTCTTCATGGCAACATCATGTTCAAGTGAGTTGGAATTATTTCCAGAAGAAAGTATTAGTCCCTCACAATTGGAAAGTTCGGACCTACCGCAATTGATCAACGGGGTGTACAACAAGTCCACAGTTGGAATAGGGAATAGATTTGTGGATTTTGATTTGCTAGCCAATCATTTACAAGCTACTCCCCTTTTTGCAGGTGATGATGTGAATTTTGTTAGAAACAGATTGAGCCCAACACAAACCGAAAGTTGGTGGTTGCAACTTTACGAAATTGTTTATAATGCCAATACATCACTTGAAGTTATTGATGGGTTAGAGGGTGATTTTAATAATGAGAGAGCCACAGCTCTTTATCTTAGGGGATTGGCCTATTACTACTTGGCAACACGTTTTGGAGGGGTTCCTCTGTTACCGGCAAACACCACCGAAATAGTGCCTCGAAGCAGTGCCGCAGACACCTGGAGTTTTATCGTTAATGATTTGACCACTGCCTTGCCATTAGCGGAAGATTTCAGCAACCAACATTTTGTATCCAAGGATGCTATTAGGGCTTTGGCAGCACGGGTTTACTTGACACAAGGCAATACCTCCGAGGCGCAGAATATGGCGGAGGCGGTAATCACATCCGCAGCAGGGAACTTTGCTTTGGAATCCGAATTTGCTTCAATTTTCAGTAAAAATGGCAATCAGGAAGTCATTTTTGCCTTGGGCAATGACCCTGAGGAGTTGGTACGACAATATGTGACCTTCAACCCTAATGATCATCCAGTTTCTGGGTCCCAACAGTTTGCTCCTACAGATGATATTTTTAATACATTATATGATGTTGCCGATTTAAGAAGAGAGGCCACTTTAATTGTCTTCAACGGTCAAAATATAGTCAACAAGTATACGGAGAGTACAAACATGCCCGTGGTGGTAAGTAGGTTGGCCGAAATGTATTTGATCAGTGCCGAAGCCCAAGGATATCCCGCAGGGAATACAAGGTTGGACGAACTTAGAAGTATTCGTGGGCTGGGCCCAAATGTGGCAACTGATCAAGATAGTTTTATCGATGCCATCCTTGATGAAAGACAACGCGAGTTTTATGCCGAGGGTTTTTACTGGTATGATCTTGTTAGGACCGGAAAAGCCATTGAACGTTTGGAGAACGTCACTGATCAAAATCAGTTGTTGCTTCCCATACCTCAACGCGAAATAGATTTGGCCGAATTGGAGCAAAATCCTGGATATTGATTTTCATGTAAGATTTAGTTTGAGATAGTTTAGTTTGGAAAGGGGAGTGGAATTATTTTCCCTCCCTTTTTTAGTTAAAACACTTTTTAAATGAAAAAATATCCAATACAGAGGATTATTTCCTCAATGGCGTTTATCATGTTGATATCTGCGTCCTGCAATCCAGACCTACCGAAAGTTCCGGATCTATTGCTTGGCCAAGCAGGATTGAATCAAAATGTTGCAGTTGAAAAGCTTGCATCAGGAATTACCCACTTCCAAGTGGAAAGAGGCAAAGTATCCAATGAAGATTTTTATACGCTATCCACTGGAGCCATTTCCCAAAGTGCATCGGACTCATTGGTGATAAGGCTCAAAAACTTGGGGCTTTCATCACGAATCGAAAAAGCGGCCGAAACCAATCCCCACGGTCTTTCACTTGGAGTTATTATCAGAACAGGAAAATACGATACGCACGAAGATGCCAAACAAATGGCAAAAAAGTTACATCAACAAGGCGTTGATATGGCAATCAGACACACTTCAGAAGATGGAAACCCGACCACAGGTCCTTTTCAAATTAGTCTGCTGGAAATTGACCTGAATCAATTCAATGGAAATATCAAGGCCGTTCTGGGAAAGGGCAAAATTCAGGAAAAAGAACTTACCTCCGTTATTTCAAATAAGAACAACGCCATTGCGGCCATAAATGCAGGATTCTTTGCATGGAACACCACGGTAGGAGTTACTGGTGATCCTGCTGGCCTCTCCATAATTGATGGGAAATTGTTGAGTGAAGCAACCAATGGAAGAGCCGCATTGATTATCGATAATAATACTCTCAAGAAAATTTCCATTGCACACAATGTCAAAACCAACATTAACATAAAACTAAAGGATACCTCATTAGTAATAAATGGGATAAACCGATCATTGGGAAAAATATTGAATTGTGGTAATCTGTCCAATTCAGGAATTGAAATTCCAGTACATGATTTTGTTTGCAAAAATGAGCATGAGATTGTGGTCTTTACACCTGAATTCGGTGAGAGAGGAGAGGCAGGAAAAGGAATTGAAATTGCCGTCAACATGGCTAATAGAGTAATCTCCATTTCAAATGAAAGAGGAGGTAAAATACCCGAAGATGGATTTCTTGTTCAAGCAACAGGAAATTGTGTGGAACAACTTCGCAAAAGCATAGCGTTGGGTGGGCAAATCGAATTGGTTAAACAAGTAAACAGCGATGAGGGACCTATTCCTTTGAAAAAGGGGGTATTTGCCATAAATGGGGGGCCTACGCTTCTACGAGGCGGAGAAATGCAATTGTCGGATCGGTATAAAGAAGGCTGGGAAACCCAATTTGATCGCTTCCAAATAAGCGATGAGTTTGTGGACAAAAAAGACAAGGCTGCAATTGCCGATAGGAAGTCCAACAATAGGCATGGTTTTTACCATGGCTGGGTGGTCCGGCGCCATCCAAGAACTGCTATTGGACTAACAACAGACAATAAAGCCTATATCGCCGTGGTCTATGGCCGTCAACCGGGAATTTCCGCTGGGGCCTCCATTACCGAAATGTCCAATTTGCTAAAAAGCTTCGGTGCTGTTGAAGCCTTTAACCTGGATGGCGGCGGCTCAAGCATGATGGTGGTCCAAGGAAAGAAAACAGGAACATCCTCTGATAAGGAAGGTGAAAGAGCCATTGGAGATGCATTGATCTTCACAAAAAATTAAATGATAATCCAAACGAATGAAACAAAATAAACATCCCATGATATCCGAATCAGAATTGATTTTAAACACCGATGGAAGTATTTTTCATCTGCACCTCAAACCAGGACAGGTAGCTGATACTATAATCTTGGTAGGTGACCCAAAACGCGTGGATATCATTGAATCACTGATGGAAAGTGTTGAGTTGAAAGTCTACAACAGGGAGTATGTAAGTATGACCGGGTCATACAATGGGCTAAGAATGACGGTGGTATCCACTGGTGTTGGAATCGGAAATATTGACATTGTGATGAACGAACTGGATGCTCTGGTCAACATCAATTTTGAAAACAGAACGGTCAAAAAAATCCGAAGAAAATTGGACTTCATTCGGATAGGTACCTCAGGAAGTCTTCAGGCCGATATACCTGTAAATTCCTATGTAATCTCGGAAAAATCGGTGGGGTTTGATAACCTACTGTACTTTTATAAGGACAGTCCCTCAGTTTTAAATGAGAAATTCAGCAGGTTAATGCGAATGTTGGTCAAAGAACATTCCATATACCTGAATCCCTATGTTATCGATGCCTCGAAAGAACTGGTTCAAAAATTAAAAAGTGAAGGTATCCACACTGGAATAACCATTACATCACCCGGATTTTATGTTCCCCAGGGCAGGGAACTCAGATTGGCTGGAACCTTGGAAAACATCAATGATCAACTGTCAAGCTTTGAGTATGATGGGTTTCGAATCACCAACTATGAGATGGAGAGTTCCGCTCTTTATGGGCTTGCCAAAATGCTAGACCATAATGCGATCGCTATTTGTTTGATCATCGCCAACAGGCTCAACAAAAATGCCAATCAAAATTATAGGGGACATGTAAAAGAGCTTGTACGACATGTACTAGATCAAATAACAGGCTAATTAGTTTACGCCTTAATTTTCAATGACATAAAAATTTAATTATCAAAAAAAATATTGTATGTTTGTACTATATGTATAGTACATTAAAACAATGATCAGTTTCAAATTAGATCCAAAAACGGGTATTCCCTTTTATCGCCAAATCATCGATCAGATAAAATTTGGCATCGCTTTTGGCAACCTTAAAACCGGGGAACAATTACCTACGGTAAGGTCTCTCGCAGTAGATTTGAAAGTGAACCTAAATACGGTCGCTAAAGCCTATAAAGAGTTGGAAATTCAAAATATACTTGAAACACAACAAGGTACAGGGACATTCATAAGCCAAACCAAAATTCAAATATCGGAAGAAGAGAAAAGGGCCAAACTAAACGAAATATGTAATGAATTTTCCACTATAGCTTTTAGCTATGGATTTTCAACAGATGACATAATTAATCAACTTAAAAAACAGCATTAAGATGAAGACTTCTATTAAAAAAATTGGGAATCCCATTTCCACAGCAATCATAATTTCTGGTCTGGCCTTATGTGCTGGATTGTATTTTTTTGACATTGTAGATTTGAAAGTAACAGCTATTCTGTTCTTATTCTTTCTATTTATTGCCAAGTCAATCCATATTGCAGATCAGTGGGAAAAAGCAGTGGTTTTGAGAATGGGTAAATATAAAGGTTTAAGAGGCCCAGGGATTTTCTTTATCATTCCTGTTATTGATCAAATAGACAAATACATTGACCAGCGTGTTCGCGTGACAGATTTTAAGGCGGAACAAACCTTGACCAGGGATACCGTTCCAGTAAATGTGGATGCCGTAGTTTATTGGACCGTTTGGGATGTTGAAAAAGCGGCTTTGGAAGTGCAAGAATACGAGAAGGCCATTTTTTATATTGCACAGACCGGACTTAGGGATATTATTGGAAAACATGAACTGGCGGATATACTTCAAGACAGGGACAAAATAGCGGATGACCTGCAAAAAGTACTTGACCACAATACCGATCCATGGGGTATAACTTGTCAAAATGTAGGTATAAAAGACATCATTATTCCGCAGGCTCTGGCTGATGCCATGAGTAAGGAAGCTCAAGCCGAGCGGGAACGTAGGGCACGTGTAATTCTGGGAACAGCTGAAACGGAAATAGCCCATAAATTTTCCGAAGCAAGTGAGCAGTATAGTGAAAACCCAGTAGCGCTACATCTAAGAGGCATGAACATGTTGTTTGAAGGCCTGAAAGAAAAAGGGTCCATGGTAATCGTACCCAGTTCGGCTCTGGATTCCATGAATCTAGGGGCAATGGGCGGTTTGGTATCATTATCCAAAGCGAATGAACCAACCAAGTCGTAGCACTGATTTTTAAGACTAGAATTGAACAAATCTGAAATGTTGTCCCAATAAAAAAAGCCGAAATCTAAGATTTCAGCTTTTCTTTGAAGTACTCGAGGTGGGAATCGAACCCACACTCCCGAAAGAACTGGATTTTGAATCCAGCGCGTCTACCAGTTCCGCCACTCGAGCATTAATTTTTAAAAAGGACTGCAAAGCTAAAAAATTATTTTGTTTACCACCAAAAAATACCTTGATTAATCCTTTAGCAACCCAAATTAATTTTTAAATTTGCACCTCTTTTATCAGAAAGAGCTTTAAAAAGCTAGTTAACAAGAGTTTGCAATGGCATACCAAGTTCCAGAACCTAAGATTTTTGCATGTACCCAGAGTACCGCCCTTGGGGAGAAAATAGCAGCTTCCTATGGCGCAAAACTAGGAAAGGTCCAGTTTTCCAGATATAGTGATGGCGAGTTCCAACCTTCTTTTGAAGAATCTATAAGAGGTGCGCGTATTTTTATCATCGGATCCACCAATCCAAGTTCTGAGAACCTAATGGAAATGTTGTTGATGTTGGATGCTGCCAAAAGAGCTTCAGCTAGACACATTACAGCGGTTATGCCCTATTTTGGATGGGCAAGACAGGACAGAAAAGATAAGCCACGTGTTCCCATTGCTGCCAAACTGGTAGCCAAAATGTTGGAAACTGCAGGAGCCACTCGAATTATTACCATGGATCTGCATGCAGATCAGATTCAAGGATTTTTTGAGAAACCGGTTGATCATCTTTTTGCGTCTACCTTGTTTTTGCCCTATGTGAAAAGTCTAAACTTGGACAATCTCTGCATTGCATCACCTGACATGGGAGGATCCAAGAGAGCTTATGCATATTCCAAAGCACTGGAAAGCGATGTGGTCATTTGTTACAAGCAGCGCGCCAAAGCCAATGTAATTTCGCACATGGAGTTGATTGGTGAAGTAAAAGGCAAAAATGTTATACTTGTTGATGACATGGTGGATACAGCGGGTACCCTGACCAAAGCAGCAGATTTGATGATTGAAAGAGGGGCCCAAAGTGTACGTGCCATTACCACACACGGGTTATTATCTGGTAACGCGTATGAAAGAATAGAAAATTCAAAGTTGTCCGAACTTATCGTTACCGATTCCATTCCAGTGGAACACAACAGAAAAAAAATAAAGGTATTGGGCTGTGCCGACCTTTTTGCAGATGTTATGCACAGGGTCCATCACAACACATCAATATCTTCAAAATTTTTAATGTAGCCTTCGACTACGCTCAGGCTGACAAGCTTGGCAATTCGAAAATGAAATAGGATAAATTAAATATTATATAGATTAACAAAAGTTATGAAGTCAATTACTATCAAAGGATCCCAAAGAGAAAGCGTGGGCAAGGTATCTACCAAAGCCTTACGTAATGCTGGAAAGGTCCCTTGCGTGCTGTACGGAGGGGATAAGCCAATGCACTTTTCAGCTGATGAGCTAGCATTTAGACATTTGGTGTACACTCCCAACGCACACACTGTTGTGATTGAGTTGGAAGACGGTCAAACGTTTGAAGCCGTACTACAGGACATTCAATTTCACCCTGTATCGGATAAGATTTTACATATCGATTTCTACCAATTGTTCAAGGACAAGCCGGTTACTATGAATATCCCGGTTCGTTTGGAAGGGAATTCTCCAGGTGTTAGAAATGGTGGACGTCTACTTTTCAGAAAAAGAAAGCTTGCTATCAAGGCATTGCCAGACTTATTGCCTGATTTTATCACCATTGATATTTCAAAGCTGCGAATTGGTGGAACCATTGCCGTGGAAACACTTTTGAATGACGACTATACTATTCTTCATCCTGACAGCACTGCTGTTGTTCAGGTAAAAGCTTCCAGAACATCTGTTGATGACGAAGAGGAAGAAGAAGAAACTGAAGAAGGTGCAGAAGGTACTGAGGCAGCAGCAGAAGGTGCTGAAGCTCCAGCAGCCGAAGGTGCTGAATAGTTTTAATAGATTAAAAAAGCATCCCTATTTTTTGTATTCACAAAATTTGGGATGCTTTTGTATTTTTGGACAAATGGAAATCCGCCCATGTTCCAATTCATCAAAGCGTTTTTTAGCACTTCAAAACAGCGATTGCCAGAAATAGATGCCATGAAAAAATTCCTTATTGTCGGTCTAGGAAATATAGGCTTGGAGTATGCAGAAACAAGGCACAATATTGGGTTCAAAATATTGGACTTTTTAGCTGAAGAAGAAAATTTTGTCTTTGAAAGTGCCAAATTGGGAACAGTCGCCACTTTTAAATACAGGGGCAAGAGCATTCTATGCCTTAAACCATCCACTTATATGAACCTCAGTGGCAAAGCAGTAAGATATTGGATGGAAAAAGAGAAAATTCCTTTGGAGAACATTCTTATTGTCACCGATGATATTAACCTCCCTTTTGGCACCATACGGGTTAAAACAAAAGGCAGTGATGGTGGGCACAATGGCCTTAAAGATGTTCAGAACACTTTGCAGACCTCAAAATACAATAGGTTCAGGTTTGGCGTGGGTTCCGAATTCAGCAAAGGAAAACAAGTTGATTATGTGCTAGGCAAATGGAATGAGGATGAAGCCAGCGCACTACCGGAACGTTTGAAAAAATCTGCTGATTTGGTTCGTTCATTTGTGTTTTCGGGTACAAAGAACACCATGAATCAATTTAATGGTACTTAGTTTAAAATACTTTAAATTCAAAAAGTCCCGAACCTGAAGTGTTGCCTTCCTGATCCGTTGTAATAACTTTCCAAAAATAAACCGTGTTGGATACCACTCCAACGGTAAATTCCATTGTTTCGGACGTTGTCGTTCCCACTGATGTTGTTGGCGGATTCTGGTCTGAAAAGAAAACTTCAAAAGATTCAATATCATTGTCAACATCAGCTCCAAGCCATATCAGCGTAACTTCATTTGCAATGTCTTTTTGTACAGTTGATCCCGAAACAGGGCTTACCAATTGTGCGGGAAAAGGTGCATAAGTTGTTTGGGAACCGGAGTTATAGAACAACCATGTCTCACTTGTGGCTATTTGGTCCGATTTGGAATTAAGGGAATTCACAGACCATGAAAAAGGGGTTCCCTTGGCAATGGATAGGGTAGCAGAAGTGGTAACTGTTGAAACTGTTTGGGGAACATTGGTATTTAAATTTACAACACTTAAGGTGTAACTGTCCGTGTTTGCCGAGGTTTGCCATTCAAAAGTAACTTGACTCTGGGTCTCATTGATACTTACTCCCGTGGTACATTCAGAATTCTCCGAGGGAAAAATCAAACTTGCGCCCTCTGGAGCAGGCGGTGGATCGTCATTGCCACCACATGACCAAAGCAAAACTAATATCCCTAAACTATGAAAAAACCACTTCATTCCTTAATTAATTTAAATGTCTCCTTTACTTCTGTAGTCCAAATACCCATATAATAAACACCTGTGGGCAAAAAAGAAAAATCCATCTCAAGGTCATTCCCATTGACTGATTTTGTATCAGACATTACATGTTTTCCATTGGCCGAGAACAACTCAACCTTTACCTGCCCATTATACCCATTAAGAAAAACCTTGGTAATTGAACCAACAGGATTGGGGTGGAGAATAGGTTTGGTTGAAGAGAAAAATGTTTCTTCAACAACGCCTTGACACGGCAAATTGGTAAATACCTTTAACGTATTAATACCATTCTTTAATTCCAATTGAATTTCTGATTCTTTGGTTTGCGTGACCAGACCATTTAGTTCTACATTGTATAGGTCACCTCCATTCAACGAAATATTCAGGATACTTCCATTTGCTGTCGCCGATGCAGTTAAGATTTCAGGTTCTGTTACAACAGCATTAAAACAAACTTCTTGGTAATCAATAGAGCCATCCGTTCCTGTAATACACAAAGTATAGCTTCCTGCACTCAGATTTGGAAAGGTGTGCATATCGGTAAAATCCATATTAAAAGTTGATCCACCACCACTCAACACAGCAGAATATGTTATTGAAGTATCCAACACGGTTACTGAAATAGAGCCATCATTGTTATTTCTGCATGCTTCACTTTGTACAGCTATTGAAAAGTTATCTGCAGGAAATCTGTTCACCGGACAACCGTTTGTATCAACTTCAACTCCTTTTGGAGTCCCCAAACACAAGTCATCACCATCATCAAAAACACCATCATCATCATCATCTGGCCTAAAAGCACCTTCGGCACATATTTCTAACGAGAAGGCAACCAAAGAACCACCATCTCCATTGGCAGTATCCTTGATCTCCAGTGTCCATTCCCCAAGAGTAGATTCGCCGTTTACCGAAGCTAACGAACCCAAAGGGCTTACCGTTCCAGAAATTGCAGGGTTATCTGAACAAACAATAGCTACTCCATCATCATCAAAGACAGCATTGATATTGTTCAAATCTCCACATGTATTGGAAATCAATGCTACCCGTGTTCCAGAAGGAGAAATCAGGGTTATCACCAAATCTTCCAAATAAGTATGCGTGAGTTCCAAGCTTACATTGATATCAGACACAGGAAGGTCATCAAAAATTTGCACCGACGTTGTCACCGTTGGCATACCACTTGCCGAAATTTGTAACGGAAGTCCACTAGGATCAGAGCTTTTACAATCCTCTTGTATTGTGGTAAAACTGAAAGGTGTTCCAAAAGTTCCTGTCCCACAATTATTTTGGGGTCTAACCCTCCAAAAATATTCTGTTTGCGGGTTAAGATTGGTTGTTTGATAAAAATTGAAAGGAATCGTGGCTGATTCCACTATGCTGGTAAATCCAACGTCGGTTGCAATCTCTACATCAAAATCTGTATATAAATCATTGGCTTGCCAATTCAATTGTGGGTTTATGGAGGTATTCGCTTCGGTATCTGTTGGGTTCAGTAAAACTACGTCAGCAAAATTTCCATCACGTATAGCCAATGATAAAACCACATTTTTTGTGATTGATGTGGATGTTGACGTAACTGTAATGGGGTAAACTCCGGGAGTTACGGCATTGGTGTTTGAAATGGTCATATCTACAGCGGTATCATTCGCATCTGCTTGAGTTGGAGCAAAAGATACCGTTAAACCGGCAGGTAGACTCGCCGAAAATGTTGATGTTTCAGTAAATCCAGAAAAGGTTTGATATGTAAATGGAATTACAATGTCATTTGGCTGGCAAGCCTCAAAAGAAAGGTTTTGAAAACTCAAAACCACTTGCGATTCTTGAATGGAAAAATCGGAAGAGTTAACTGCAAAAAAGACATTGTTGCTGGCTTTTACCATAACCCGTGCCGTAGTGGTAGCATTGCCCGGTATAAGCACTTCCTCTGAGCCATCGTTCAACGTATTATCTGCCAAGGTAATGGGAAAGGTCACTCCTCCATCCAATGACAGAAAAATATCCACAGTCCTAGAATCAATGGGAGAAATATTGGTATTGGCCACATCCCAAGTAATCTCTTGGACAGAGCCGCCTTCATACATTACATTGGAATCTTGGGAGGTAACGGTAAAAGGTCCGGCAGAATTAATCACCTGTACATTCAACACATCAGAAACTACTTGCCCACCTCCGGCGGCATTGTCCCTTACCGTAAATGCAAAATTCAAATCTCGTTCTATAGTAGAAACTGTTTCCCAGGGCTCATTGATTGCTGGATTGGTTTGTGTCAAATTTCCTTGAACAACACTTGACAACCTGGGAAAATACCTTTTTGGGTCCGTTGTGGGCGGCAAAGATCTAAAAGTTGCGCCACTAGGGTTTTCTGGACCAAAATTACCAGTGGTAACCACCCCATCATCTATTTGTTCCCATGTATAGGTAAGCACATCTCCCGCATCACTGTCCGTAGCTGCCCCTTCTAGGACAAAAGCAGTGCTTTTGGGAATTATATAGTCCCCCATTGGTGTTAAAACGGGCGGAGAATTGGTCAAAGCTGTTGTTTGTGCACAAGAAACGGATTGCACATAGTTGGAAATTTGAAGTATGCTGTGGTAATGAAAGTAATCATCCCCATTAGGGGCCACATCATTACCGTTGACAATGCCTGCATAGCCCATAATTGTGGTTCCGCTAGCGGGTTCTGCCTGAACTCCAGTTCCTTCAGACTCAAAGGACCATGTATGGTTAGCTCCAAACTGATGCCCCAACTCATGGGCAACAAAATCTAGATCAAATACATCTCCCTGGGGAGTGTCAGCGGAGGCAAAAGCACTCCCTTTTCTATTATCTACACAAACCGACCCAATGAATCCGGCATTACCATTGTTCTGTGTTGGCAGTTCTACCTTATGGAATAAGTGTCCAACATCATAGTTGGCCTCACCAATAGTTGATGTCAATGTACTTTGTACTTCTCCATTAAGGTTCCCGTTATATGGATCTGTACCTCCATCGGTAAAAATGACCAAATCATTGTTTGGCACCAATTCCAAGGTAATTCCCAAATCTGTTTCAAAAACTTCATTTATTCTGGTAACCGTAGCATTGATAGCAGCCAATGCATCAGCGACCGTACCACCATGAAAATCAGTATACTCGCCTGTTGCGGAAACAGCTAACCTATACTTGCGCAAAAGCTGATCATCCACCAGAGGCGTAATGGTCTTTCCAATGCCTTGTTGAGGCTTCTTATCAAGACTTTGTTGCATTTTTCGGGTATGACAAACAAACCCTTCTTTTAAGGCGTTTCCCTTTCCTTTTTCATACACAACGTACGCATCCCTTTTATTGGTCAACCTTTCCATAAAAGTACTATTATGACCATTCAAATCCACAATCATACTTTGCAGGCCTTTATGGGAACTACTAAGCTTAACCTTATACTGACCATCTACACTATAACCTGTAAAGGATTTTATATTTGGGTACTTTTTTGCCAAGTCTGGGTGAAACACAGAGGTTTCCCTAATTTCAAAGGCAATTACACTTCCATTTTGTGCTGGTAGGTATATAACTTGCCTATTATTTTTTGAAGAGGAAAAAGACTTCAGTTGCTTGGAAAACCTTTCTCCATCTAGTGAAAAAACACCCTTAGCATTGTCCATATTCCTAATCGAAACACTCTTGAAGCTGGATTTCTTAGGAATTGATTTCCAATAACCTTGCTGCGCATATGTACAAAAGCAGATAAAAAATATGGTTATTGAAAAAACAAGATGTAATTTAGCTTTCATACGCATGGGGCATAAGTCAAATTCAAAAATAGCCTTTTTTATTTTTCTTTATTTGTGGAAACAATCCAGGGTATTTCTCAGTTCACCAACACTTCTTTTCAAACCGCGGTTACCATTGGTACTTTTGACGGGGTACATCTTGGCCACAGAAAGATATTGGAACGCCTCATAAATGATGCCAAAAACACTGGCTTAAAGTCTACCGTGCTTACATTTTTCCCGCATCCCCGGATGGTTCTGCAAAAAGACACCGATATTAAACTGCTCAACACCCTTGAGGAAAAAAAACAGATTCTGGACACCTTAGGACTGGACTACCTTATCGTTCATCCTTTCACTAAGGATTTTTCTAGGCTCTCTGCTACCGAATTTGTACGGGATGTTTTGGTGAACAGTCTAAAAACCAAAAAAATCATTATTGGTTATGACCATAGATTTGGCCGAAATAGAAATGCAAACATCCAAGATTTAATTGCCTTTGGAAATACCTTGGATTTTGAGGTGGAGGAAATCCCTGCCCAAGAAATTGACGAGGTCTCTGTAAGTTCCACAAAAATCAGGAACGCCTTAATGGAAGGTGATATTGCAACCGCGAACAGCTACCTTAGTTATCCGTATATGCTGACCGGCACAATTCAAAAAGGAAAGGGCCTAGGTAGGCAGTTTGGATTTCCAACCGCAAATCTTCATATAGCGGAAACATATAAGCTTATTCCCAAAAATGGGGTCTATGTAGTGAAGAGCATGATTGGGACCACGGAGTATTTTGGGATGATGAATATTGGATTTAACCCTACGGTTTCAGGAACAGAAAGAACTATAGAGGTCAACTTTTTTAAGTTTGAGGGAAATCTGTACGACCAAACCATACAAGTGGTCATATTGCACCGTATACGGGACGAACATAAATTTGATTCGGTTCAAGAGCTTCAAGAACAACTTAAAAAAGACAAAGAGCAATCTTTAGTGTTAATTTCAGAGCAACATGCTTGATCAATTCCTTTTTAAGAAAATAGACAATGCCCAATTGATTGTTTTTAGGGTATTCTATGGACTATTGGTTGCTGCCGAATGCTTTGGTGCGATTGCTACTGGATGGGTACGGAAAACTTTGGTTGAACCCAAATTCACTTTTTCCTTTATTGGCTTTGAATGGATACAACCGTTACCGGGAAGTGGTATGTACATTTATTTTGTCCTTATGGGCATACTTGGACTTCTGATTACAGTTGGGTACAAATATAGATATAGCGCCTTTGCCTTTGCTTTTATGTGGACCGGTGTTTATCTAATGCAAAAGACGTCATATAACAATCATTATTACTTATTGATGTTATTGGCCTACATTATGGCCTTTTTGCCCGCTGGTCGTGATTTTTCATTGGATGCCAAAATAAACCCAAAGGTTCAGTCCAATTCCATGTTCAACTGGATAAGATGGATCATAATCTTACAGTTGTTCATTGTTTATACCTATGCATCAGTTGCAAAATTATATGGAGATTGGTTAGATTTTAGCATCATAGAGCTGCTAATGCAGTCCAAGGACGACTATTTTTTAATAGGTGATTTTCTACAACAAAAATGGGTGCATAAAATAGTTGCATATTTTGGCATCTTTTTCGACCTACTGATTGTTCCGGCATTGCTTTGGAAGCCAACTCGGAAAATTGCTTTTGCGCTATCCATATTTTTTCATTTATTCAATAGTATTGTATTTCAAATAGGTATTTTCCCTTATTTATCTTTAGCCTTCATAGTGTTCTTCTTTCCTCCGCAAACCATAAGGAACATTTTCTTAAAGCGAAAAGAAGTGGTCATTGAAGACACCGATCAGCCATCAAAAAACAGGAAGTGGGTATTGGTGATTTTGGGATGTTACTTTATGGCACAACTGCTTCTTCCATTAAGACACCACATGATAAAAGATGATGTGTTGTGGACCGAAGAAGGGCATCGAATGAGTTGGCGAATGATGCTCCGGAGTCGCTCTGGAATAGTGCATTTTAAAATCATCAACAAAAAAACAGGAGAGGAAAGCAAGGTTAATTTAGATGACTATCTCACCAAAAAACAAAAAAGAAAAGTGGCCAGCTATCCAGATTTTACTTGGCAGTTTGCGCAATATTTAAAAAAGGACTACGCCTCCAGAGGAGAAGACATCCAAGTTTTTGTAAGCTGTAAAGTAAAGGTCAACAAGGGCAAATTCCATGAGTTTATAGACCCCAAAGTTGATTTAGCAGGTACACCGTGGAAACATTTATCACATAATGATTGGATAAGGCCTTCCAGTAAAGAAGATTCTGATAATCGATGAGAAGTTTGCTAAATTTCTGTGCCAAAACAAGTATGTTTGAAACCATGAAAAATCCCGCTAAAAAATTAGCGGGACTTCAAGCTAAAGAGTAAAAACTAACCAACTCTAAACTAAACCAAATTTAATATTTGCTTGAGCTTGTCGAACAGGCTCAATTATTACAGATTATAGGTTATTCTATACTAGAAGCTGCAAAAGTGAATTCGTCAAAATTGGCAGTCACTCCACCACCAATGGAAGAAATCCCAACTACTCTTACATACCTATAATTTGTTGGGGCTTCTGGAATTTCCACTTCAAAAGTTGGACTCGTGTTATCAGTAACATCCAATAATTTCACCCATCCCTTGGCAACTGCATCAGCTTCCCAATCTGCTATGGTGCCAGCGTCAATATCGGCGGTATCACCTTGACTAAGATCATTGGTGCCCCAAATTTGATAAGCTGCCGGACTTCTATCACCACAACAACCAGATCTTTCATCTAAACGAAAACCTCTAAGTTGTGCCGTAACACCCAAATCAAAGCTCATTACCCATGGATACTCATCTTCAGGAGAATCGCAGCTATGCCAAAATTCTCCAGTGGCCCCATTGGTCAATCTTTCATAGCTAGACCCATGACATCCATCCGTAGCGTCAAAAGGTAATTTAAGAGCGCTTATCAAACTATAATCTAGGGCAAAACTACTTGGAAAAGTACCCTCCAATGGATTAGATTGAAACTCCTCAATAGCATTTTCCGTGGGTTTATATGACCCAGAGATACTGATTGTCCCTCCCAACTTGTAACTGTCAATAACAACTTCTGTTACATCATTGGGCAAATCCATTTGCTGCATTACCCCATCCGCATCTTCATAACTTAAAATAGACGACAATAACCCCTCCAAAGGGTCTGAAAACTGCAATGTTACATTTTCGGATGTGGCCCTCATCTGCGTAACAGCCCTATTAAGTAAAGTAGCTTGATATTTTGCTCCATATACCCTAAATGACACTTCTTTTTGAATGGAACTGTTCCCATTATCATCTTCCAAAACGACCTTATAGGAATAATCCCCCTCATCAAGGTTAAGATCAAATTGTAGGGTGTTGTCCACCAAACTGCTCCTATCTACATTAAATTCATGAACTGCATTTTTATCAAGATCAAGAATTTTTCCCTTACTAATTTTTGGATCTGCGTTCACAGTCACAAAAAAACGGCTTTGGTCAACACCCAAAGGAACTACAATTACGGTATCAGGTGTTCCAATATATACCGTTTCGCCGTCTTTTGTAAATTGATCAAAAGTCTCGGTCTGGGTCTCACAACCTATTATAAGCAATGCCAAACCAAATGAGAACATTCCAATTTTAGTTATTAAATTTTTCATTTTATCTTTTTATATTTTTTGCATCAAATATTGATTTTATCATTAAGCCATGGTTACAT
The DNA here is from genome assembly GCF_965222555.1 of Flagellimonas sp. Lineage (GTDB taxonomy): Bacteria > Bacteroidota > Bacteroidia > Flavobacteriales > Flavobacteriaceae > Flagellimonas. Next base: position 795,153 of record NZ_CBDCUG010000005.1, read on the forward strand.
AAACCAGTTAAGGCTATTCTTCAATCTGCCCATAAAATTCAAGTTCCATGACATGAGTGAAATTGGTTCCTGACCAGTTTTCAAAAACCACAAAACGGATAAAGCGAACAGGAGGCGCATCAATAGGGAAATTAAATTCTAAGCCCGACGCGGCCAATGCCCTGTCTTCCGCACTATTGGAGCCCACAGGAGCTCCAGATGGTTTGATTACCTCACCATTTTCCACCAATCTGGTCCATCCTTCTAGGGATGCACCGTTATCCGCTGGAATTTCATCTATCCCCCATATCTCAAAATACCTAGGGTCTCCGTGTCCAAAAGGTGTACCACAGCAATCTCCCTGTCGAGGCCAAAATTTAAACCTGCTCAGCTTGGCTGTAACCCCCATATCTACCGAGAACATATGATAGGCCTCTGTATAAGGAAATACAACTGAACCCAGATTGGACTGATTTGTATGAAATCCAGCTCCACCTGCGGTACCATTAAAAAGATTGCCCAATGTCCAACCAAATGCAGTCTCTTCATCTCCGCTCAGAACTTCGCCGTTCATGGCCAATCTATCCAAGATTACTTCTTCCAATGGCGTTACATCAGCTTCAAATAATGAGGCACTATTATCCCAACGATCAACAGCTTCAATGCCAAATTTTGTCATTACCGGCGGGAACCCTCTAAAAATGTGAAATGTATTTTGACCGTTTTCAATAAAAGCAGATTGCTGGTAAACTCTCTCCCCGTTTTCTATGGTATATAACAAAAATTCGATTTTAATATCGTCTTCATTGTTATACTTGAGCCTTGGCCCTCCAAAATCTTCAACAAGCTCAAGGCTTTCAAAAACTTTCTTCAAAGGGGACTTCTCGGGATTGATAGTAACACTGATCGGAGTCGATTTATTCTCACTACGGTCCACTGTAATCAGACTTACCTGTACCGGATCAGTTATATCAAGCCCCTCAATGGTCACAAAATCCTTGAAAACGGAGGATCGTGTACTCACAGGTTCACCATTGCGTTCATAAATGGCTTCAACATATAAAACATCCTCATCAGAAGGTGTTTTGTAGCTTATTTTAGCTCCTCCAGGTAGGTTTTGTACCGAAACTTCGGAAACTGCACCTGGAATAGTGGCATCAGTTACAAGAGGTCCTCTTGCCTCTTCATCGCATGATATTAACGCTACAAGTAGCAGTGATAGCAGCATTGGAAAATTAGCAGTTATCTTTTTCATGTTATCTAAGTTTTTAAAATTTAATGATTTTACCATCCCGGATTCTGAATCAACTTATTGTTTGTAATAATATCCCTTTCCGAAATGGGCCATAAATAGTCTCTACTTTGAAACTTATATGTTCCCAAGCTTATAACATTGTAAAACGCTGCTGGAGTTTCACCTTCAATGTTCCATCCCAATATGTCCGTATTCAAAAATTCAGTTGCGCGTTTCCATCTTCTAATATCCCAAAAACGCTGTCCTTCAAACACCATTTCAATCATACGCTCGTCATGGATAATATCTCTTAGTCCATCCTTGGTAGTAGGCTTTGTAGGATCACTCGATGCTGTCGCCCATGAATCTACAACTCCGTTCAGACCTGCACGATCCCTGACCCTGTCAATCCATGCATGCGCTTGATTTGTACTTCCAGATTCGTTTAGTGCTTCTGCATACAACAAGTACAAATCGGCCAAACGTACTGCAGGAAATGGATAAGCTCTCAAACTATAGCCTGTAGCTCCCCCTGTCCGTTGTACATTTTCATAATAGACCAATTTTTTGGCCCAATATCCTGATGCCGCAAAACGCTGGGCATCCAGTTTTCCAGATTTTTGTTTCGACAAAGCCTGAGGGAACAATAAATTAGTATCGTCTTCTCTACCATGTCCCATCCAAGTACCACCATCAAAACCAATGGATGCATAAAATCTAGGCTCTCTGTTAAAGTGTAGTTTAGCCGTTTCATGCCCGGGTGTGATATTGTACAAATCGGCATCCGTTGCTGTGGTAAGTTCATACCTTCCAGCGTAATCGTAATTTACATCCTCGTCAATAGGCACACCATTATCAGAATAGAACATTTCAGCTATCTGTAATGGAGGGGACCACCATGATTGTACGCTTTCCCTGTTTTCACCGGTTAAACCAGTGGCTATTTTTGCCTGGGCCCAGTTTTGAAGGGTAGTTACCGGATCTCCCGATATTCCCCAAACAATCTCAGGATTCCATCTTTCCGTAACAGAACCTCTTATGCTCAATTTGGTTATTGTGGTGTCTGACCAAGTAGGAAGTGCATCGGTAAATTGGTATAGTGAATGTCCATTGGCTTCGGCAAGCTCTATGGCCTGTTGACAGGCACTGGCTGCTCTAACCCACTTTTCTTCGTTATACACAGTACTGATAAGCTCGTTACCATCACTATCCAAAAAACTTGAATAATCCGCATTACCATTGAATAAAGGACTAGCTGCTGTCACTAATGCCTTTGCCTTTATGGCCGCGGCAATTGGTGCCGTAATCCTACCCAATTCAGACCCTTCATCAGCAATAGAAGTAGGTAGGTCCGCTATGGCCTCATCCAACAATTCCACAATATAATCGGTTACTTCTTCTACCGAATTCCGAGGCACTCTTACGGCATCTACACCTTCACTCACCTCAATATTCTCCCGGACAATGGGAATAGGCCCATACATACGCATTAAATAAAAATGGTAATAGGCCTTTAAAAACTTGGCCTCCGCAACCCATCTTATTTTTTCGTCCTCTGTAAGGTTAAATGGTTTGTCCACGTTCTCCAAGAAAATATTACAATCCCTTAGCGCTACAAAAAGGTTGCTTATACTCCCCGATCCCCAATAGCTCATTAAAGGAGTAGACACATTTTGACCTCCTTGGGCCAATATGGCCGAAGGCCAATTTCTGGAAACATTGGTATTTACAAATATCTCATCCCCACTGCTAAGTGCAGGATTGGCGTTGGCATTCTCATATGCTGGCAAATACCCATAAAGGGTCGCTAAAAAGCGCTCGGCAGAATCTCTGGTCTCAAAGGCGTCTTCTATGACAGCAATGTTTTCTGGAACAACATCAACGTAATCTGAGCATGCCACTACGTTCAACATGAACAAAATGGTCATTGCCCCTTTTAATATTTTTATCTTCATGATCTTCTTTTTCTTAAATTGATTTAATGATTGCATCATGTACACTATTAAAATCCTAGTTGGATACCTAAATTGAATACACGTTGCAAAGGATAGTTCAAGCCTCTACCTCCCAATTCGGGATCCCACATTTTAAATTTGCTCCATGTAATCAAATTGGTCCCTGAAAGGTATATTCTAAACCTTTGTACACTATCATTGTTAAGTGCATCAGCGAGATCATAACCCAGTTCCACTTGTTTTAGTCTTAAGAAGGAACCATCACGCAACCACCATGTGCTTCTTTGCACGTTGTTTTGCACCACTTCGGTAGAAAGTCTTGGCCAAAGGGCATATACATCCCTATTCTCTTCGGACCAGTGACTATCTGCATAGGCTTGGAGAAGTCCATTTTCTGAAAGAAGTCCGTTACCGGGAGTTACGATAACCCCTGTTCCCTCATCTGCATTTTGGGACCCAACAACACTGTTTATGAACGGACCTGTTCGGACAGGGTCGATATAAAATGAGGTTTCTGCGAGTCCTTGAAAGAAACAGCTAAGATCAAAATTCTTAAACCCTCCTGATAATCCAAAGCCGTAAGTAACCTTAGGGATGGTCGGTTTTCCTATAGGAGCCACATCCGCTTCCAAAGTAATCTGGCCATCGCCATTCAAATCCTTATACTTGATGTCACCTCCACCATAATCCACTCCAGGAGTACCAAATTGTATGGGTGAGTTCAAAGCTTCTTCATCATCAACAAACAAGCGCTCCGCTATAAAACCTTGCTGAACATTTACATTGTTGCCAATATTAGTTCGCCACGGCGTTCCTGCCTCATCAAAATTTGGTTCTTCAAAGACCGTGAATTCATTATCACTGTATACAAAAGTAGCCCTACCTTGTATCCAAGCACCATTATTGAAAGAGTGGTTAATATCCAAGGAAGCATCTATACCTTTTTGAGTTACTTCCCCCACATTTGTCTGAATGGTAGTCTGTAGACCTAAGGTTGTTGGAATATCCGTCCTAGTCTGCAAAATATTGGTCCTTTTATCTTGGAAGACATCTGTTCTAAGTTGAACTGCATCATTGAAGAAATTTAACTCTACTCCTATATTGGCCTTTTCCGAGGTTTCCCAAGTAACCTCTGGGTTTGCATATCTTGAAATGGAAACTCCATTTATACTTTCGCTAAATTCTGTTCCAAAAGTATACCCTCTGCCAGGACTGTTTATGTCAACTTCAGACAAGTAGAAAAAACGATCCCTTCTTGTATTACCTATTTGATCGTTTCCAACCCACCCATAAGAAGCTCTTAACTTAAGCCTGCTTATCACATTGGATTTAAAAAACTTTTCATTGGAAACCAACCAACCGGCACCAAATGAAGGGAAAAAACCGAAACGGTTACTTTTGGAAAATCTTTCGGAACCATTATATCCAAAATTCGCTTCCAAAAAGTAACGGTTGTCATAATCGTAGTTGTATCTGCCAGCCAACGTAAGGTTCCTACTTGGAAGTGATAATTGCACCGTACTGGCATTTCCATCCAAAAACTCCCGTGCCGTAAATACCAAAAGTCCACTTACGTTGTGCTTTTCGTTAAAGGTATTATAGTAGTTAACAGCTGCCTCCATGTATATTACGGAGTTATTTACACTATTATCCAAACGCTCCAATTCCAAGGATTCATTTCCCTCTACTGTCCTTACCAATTGGTAATCCCCCGTGTTGGAATCAGCTCGTAATACCCTATAGAAGTAAGGTAGATATGACCGTCTGTTCTCAAAATAAGACGTATTGTTGAAGTTCCCCAAAAAACGAGCACTTAGGCCTTCCAAAATGGAACCAAGGTCTTGTTTAAACTCAAGTTGAACCAAGTTCAGTTGCCTTCTGTAGTCCCTGTAACCTCTTTGAAGTTCTGCATAAGGGTTGTACCACACGGCAATGTCATCGCCGAATGAGCCACCCAACCTTGGTCCAAGATCATTCCCAAAAAGAATGTGAGGTACACCTTCCAATGAAGGGTCTGGGTCAAAAACTGCCGGAAACCGAACTGGACTGGTCCGTACTGCAGCATTATAGATTTGATTTCCCCCTTGCAACGGCCCCCTATAATCATCAATTGTTGAATGCAATCTGACAATCATCTCTGTATTCTCATGCAAGTCAACATTAATGTTGGAACGCAGTAAAAAGCGATTCAATTTAATATTGTTGCTAAAGCTATTTTCCTTGTTGACCTTTAAAATCCCTTCATCATTGTTAATCGATCCTGCAACATAATATCTTACTTTATCTCCCCCTCCCCTTACATTAAGATTTACACGTCTAGAAACGGAGAAATCCTGAAAAAGTTCATCGAACCAATCTATAGCAGGATATATATTTGGATTTAGGCCCCGTTCTGTGGATGCAATTTTTTCTTCGGTAAAAGTTGGAAACCTTCCTCTTGTTCTATCCGCCTCATTTTGCAGGCGCATATGGGTAATGGGATCGGCCAAATCAACTATTTGTACAGGTGCGCTATACGAGTTTTCAACCCTAAAATTAATAACGGGTTTTCCTTTAACCCCTGTTTTTGTGGTTACAAGGATAATACCATTTGCCCCTCGGGCTCCATAGATTGCCGTAGTTGTTGGATCTTTTAATACCGAAAAGCTTTCGATGTCATCAGGTTGTAATCTAGCAAGGTCATCTGCTGTCAGTTCAACACCGTCAATAAGAATCAATGGCCCGTTCTGTCCATTAAATGAAGCCACCCCACGAACAAAGAACTGGGCATTGTCCTCACCCGGTTCACCACTTGTTTGAAAGGAAACAACACCGGACAATCTTCCCGCCAACGCGGTTGTAAGATTACTTGATGGAATTTTTAGCTCAGCAGGTTTTATGGAGGTCATTGCTCCAACAACAGCTTCCTTCTTTTGGGTACCAAAACCAACCACCACTACTTCATCCAGACCTGCAGCACTTTCCTCAAGTGTTATGGCAATCGTTGTTTGGTTGTTCACGGAAACTTCCTTAGTCGCAAAACCAATATAGGAGACAACCAATACGGCGTTACCATCGGTTACATTCAAAGTGAAATTTCCGTCAAAATCGGCCTGAGTACCATTTATGGTTCCTTTTTCCAAAACATTGGCGCCGGCCAAGGGCACCCCTTGTCCATCTGTTATTGTTCCCGTGATAGTATATTGTGGAACATTTTTGGTGTCCAGCAATTGAACCCCCATGGAAATTGGAGTTATTTTAGGAGCCTCCCTCCTCAATATTATCTGCTTATTGAAAATTTCGTAAACAATATCGGTGCCGTGAAACAATTTCTTAAGGATTTTCGATATCCTTACATTCCTTCCTTTGAAGGTCACCTTTCTATTTACATTTATCTTTTTTGTATCTATAAAAAACTTGAACTCAGTTAATGACTCAATCTCATGCAACGCGTCTTCCAAAGCTATCTGGGTAAAGTCCAGGGAAATTCTTGTGTTTTGGGAATATGTGCTTGCATTGATCTGAAAAAAAACCGCTATGAGTAGTATGGTGGTTATTTTCATTTTAAGGTCGTACTTGAAGGCAATCATGAGATGCCCAAGTATTATTGGTTTTTTCATATTTTTGTGTTGCTTTGTTTGGTTATTATTTAATCGAACATCTTTAGAATCAGGGGAGTGTTCCTAGCATTCCCCTTTTTTGTATCTGATCAAATTGATTGGTTTGGTTTTTTGTTTTTACATAGGCGGTTAGTTTTTAGATTGTATTATTACTTCATTGTTTATTATCTCATATTTAATTCCAAAATTCCTGCTAAACGTTTCCAAGACCTCTTCAATATTTTCAATATCGAAAGCAGCACTGAAAGTGTTTTCATCAAATACGCTATCTGCATTTACAATTGTCACGTTATAATGTCTTTCCAGTTTTTTACGAATCTCTTTAAAGGGCATATCCCTAAAAATGAGTTTTCCTTCCATCCAAGCCGTGTGAATATCAGTATCTACTTGTTTTGAAGTAAACTCCTTCTGTTCCTTGTTCCAAACCCCCATTTCTTCAGGCATGATATCCAAAGTTGCATCTGGACGGTAACCCTCGGATGAATCATACAATCTAACATGCCCTGAGACCAAAACAGTACTTACACTTGCATCTTCTTTGTATGAGGACACATTGAAATTAGTACCCAGCACTCTTACATTTACCTCACCCGCATGAACCGTAAACGGATGTTCTTTGTCCTCAGCAACATCAAAGAATGCTTCCCCATCTATAAAAACATCCCTGTTTTTCCCATTTAAAAATTTGATAGGGTATTTTAAAGAAGAACCCGAGTTCATATGTACCACCGTACCATCAGAAAGTCCTATTCTAAACTTTTTCCCGTAGGGAACACGGAGTTCGTTATAGACAAGTTTTTCAATATCTGTATTTTCATCATAAGCAATCTCTCCATCTTTTTGTACCGCGACAGTACGCCCATTTTCATCTATTATTTGGGAACTCCCATCTTCTTGGATCACCTTTATTTTTCCACTTTCCAACTGCAGTGTAATTGCCTTTTCCTCTATTTGTATCAACGGAGACGAATATGATTCTTCCCCAGTATTAAGCCACATTAAATAGCCTAGTCCTATCAAACCCAGAAATACGGCAGCATAACCTAAAAACGCACTACGGCCTTTACGAAAAGCATTTTTACTTTTACCATCCAATGATTTTTTGGACAAAAAATCCAAATACGCAATTTTTGGGTCTGCGTCAACATACTTGATGGACAATAAGTAATCGACCTCCACGGACTGTTTGTATTTTTCCTTGATTTTCTCATCCGAAAGGAGATTGAGAAGAACATCAAGTTCTTCTTCCGTTAAATTTCCCTCTCGAAAACGTTGTAGTAAAACTTCGAGTCTTTTGTCTGTCATATTGACCTTGATCTATAACTATGACCTATTATTTAATAATTACCCTACATTTTTTTTAAACTTTTTTTAATATTTGTTCAGAACTAATCATCTTCATTCTGAAAATTTGCCCATAGAAAAGGAAATATTGACGGTAGGGTTAAAGAGAGGCGACGAAAGGGCTTATAAAAATCTTTATGAGCTTTATTACAAGAACTTGGTGCGGTATTGCTACACCTTGACCAATGACATACCGCGCGCTGAGGATATTGTACAGAACGTGCTGATAAAAATATGGCAGAACAGAAACAAAATTGAAATCACAGTATCTTTAAAGAGCTACCTATACCGGGCAGTTTTCAATGAATTTGTAAAAGATGCCGGTAAGGTAAAGCAAAAAGAAAAACTACTTTTAGAACTAAAACAAGAAGTTCTGGATTATATGGTTGATATGGACCGTGAGATAATGGAGGAAAAAATGAAACTTCTGCAAACCGCTATTGACCAATTGCCCCAAAAACGAAAAAAAGTCTTTTTACTCAGTAAAAAAGAAGGTTATAAATATAAAGAGATAGCTGCTGAACTTGATCTTTCCGAAAAAGCGGTTGAAAAACATATTAGCCGTGCATTAAAACAAATTAAGAAAATAGTGTATTATGATTCCCCTAAAATATTTCTGTTGTTTTTGAAAAAGCACCTTTTCAATTAAAAACTCCATGATACATAGTTTCCTGTGACAAGTATCGGACAATAGAGCTGAAATCTGGTTTGTAACTTTTCTCTATTGTCTTGTTCACCATATTATATTTTTACTTTGTCAGATTCATTTAAAAGCTTGTGTGTTTTAATTATAAGATACCCTAAATTTGCAGCTCTAATTAAAACCAATGCTTCAACTACAGACCATTAGGGAGAACAAAGAAAGTATCATAGTTGCTTTAAAGAAGCGAAATATGGATGCTGAATCCATTCTATCTGCAATTCTGGATTTGGATGAGAAAAGGCGTTCCATACAAACAGAACTGGATGGCACCCTGGCAGAATCAAACAAGCTTTCCAAAGAAATTGGAATGCTTTTTAAATCGGGAAAAGCCCAAGAAGCAAATGCTTTAAAGGAACAAACCACTAATCTGAAAGAAGCTTCTAAAAAACTGGGGGAAGATCTTAACGCTACGGCTGAGGCTCTTCAAGAACAGTTGTATCAGGTACCAAACATTCCCCATGAATCTGTTCCTGCAGGAAATACAGATGAAGACAATGAGGAGATTTTCCGTGAGGGCGACATCCCATCCCTTTCAGAAGGTGCATTACCTCATTGGGAGTTGGCCAAAAAATATAACATCATAGATTTTGAACTTGGGGTTAAGATCACTGGGGCAGGATTCCCAGTTTATAAAGGAAAAGGTGCTCGTTTACAGCGTGCCTTGATTTCCTATTTTCTGGATAAAAACACCGAAGCCGGATACACCGAGGTACAACCTCCACTTATGGTAAACGAAGCTTCTGGTTATGGAACCGGACAATTACCGGATAAGGAAGGTCAAATGTACCATGTGCAGGCAGATGATCTATATCTGATTCCAACGGCAGAAGTTCCAATTACCAATTTGCATAGGGGAGATATAGTTTCTTCGGAAGATTTTCCTATAAAATATACGGGATACACGCCATGTTTTAGAAGAGAAGCTGGTAGTTACGGAGCCCATGTAAGGGGATTGAACCGCTTGCATCAGTTTGATAAGGTCGAAGTAGTTCGCATTGAACACCCCAACAACTCCTACCAAGCTTTGGACGAAATGGTAGAGCACGTTAAAACCATCCTTAAGGAATTAAAACTTCCGTACAGGATTCTGCGTCTTTGCGGTGGCGACTTGGGCTTTACTTCTGCCCTAACCTATGATTTTGAAGTATTTTCCACTGCGCAAGATAGATGGCTGGAAATAAGTTCTGTTTCCAATTTTGAAACCTTTCAAGCCAATAGATTAAAACTTCGTTTTAAGGATCAAAATGGAAAGAGTCAATTAGCGCACACTTTAAATGGAAGTGCCCTGGCATTGCCCAGAGTTCTGGCCGGAATTCTTGAGAACTATCAAACTCCTGACGGCATTAAAATTCCTGAAGTTTTGGTTCCTTACTGTGGGTTCGATATAATTAAATAAGATCCTTTGAATTCTTTTATTTGGATTCGCTTAACAGAATCCAGTGCTTTTCTACGTTATATTTGAAATAAAACTAAGTATTGCGATACCTACTGTTTCTTATTTCATACTTCGTATTTCAAACTTTCTCCTATGCTCAGGAAGATTTTCTGGCCAAGCAGTATTTCAATGACGGGGATTACGAAAAGGCCGTGGTTTTTTATGAAAAACTGGTGCAAAAGAACCCAAGGCGTACGGATTATTCCGAAGGCTTGGTAGCCTGTTACCAACAATTGGAGCGGTACATTGATGCCGAGAACTTTCTGCTGAAAAAAATTGAGGACACCTATGCATTCCCTACTTTTTTTATTGAACTGGGGTATAACTACACTCTGCAAAACCAACCTGATAAGTCCACCACTTATTATAACATGGCCCTCCAAAAAATTGAAGAAAACCCAAATTTTGGTTATAGCGTAGGGTATCGATTTCAAAAATATGCCTTATTGGATTATGCCATTGAAGCCTATACCCGGGCCATGATCCTAAAACCAGATTTGAACTACGATTTTCAATTGGCACGAATTTATGGGGAACAGGGTGATATTGAAAAAATGTACCAATCCTACCTAAACTTGATTGTTGAAGGTAGAACTTCGCGCTCCAACATTCTTAGGAATCTGGATGATTTTATTTCAGAAGAACCATCTAACACCAACAACATTTTACTACGAAAAGTACTGCTCAAAAATGCTCAAAAGAACCCTGATATTTTGTGGAACGAGTTATTGAGCTGGCTCTTCATCCAACAAAAACAATACAAAAGTGCGTTTGGGCAAGAAAAAGCCATCTACAAACGAACAGACGGGACCTCAATGGATAGGCTCAACAGTCTGGGACAAATTGCCTTGGAAGACAAAGACTACGAGTCTGCCACCTTCGTGTTCGAATTCATTGTGGAAAATAACAACGACCCTGTTGCCAAACTAAATGCCGAACTTCATCTAATAGACATTGAGCTTGTGGATGCAACAGGTAAAAAATTGGATGCTGTTGAAAAAAAATTCAATGAGCTGGTCTCTGAATACGGAAATGAGAGCAGGACCCTGCAATTGCAAATTGCCTATGCCAATTTCCTCACTTTTAAAAGGGAAAATGCCGCCCCCGCCATAGATATGCTAAAAGAAAGTCTAAAACTACCATTGGGGCGAATGGGAAAGGCCTATGTAAAATTAGCCCTAGGAGATATTTTAGTATTTGATCAAAAATTCAATCAGGCATTGATCTATTTCACCCAGGTTCAAAAAAGTCTAAAAAATGATGTATTGGGCCAGGATGCCCGCTTTAAAGTTGCACAGACCAGTTTTTACAAAGGTGATTTTGACTGGGCACTCACCCAGCTGAAGGTACTACGCGGTTCCACATCACAGTTGATTGCCAACGACGCCATGCAACTGAGCCTTTTGATTTCTGATAATTCGCTGGAAGATTCTACCCAAACTGCACTGAAAAAATATGCAAGAGCTGACCTTTTGGCTTACCAGAATAAAAACAAAGAAGCCATTGATGCGTTAGAAGATATTTTACAAAACCATAAAGGTGAAAAAATTGAAGATGAGGCCTTGTTGCGGCAAGCTCAACTTTTAGAAAATCAAAAATCACATGCTGATGCTGAATTCAACTATCAAAAGATAGTAGAATTTTATGCCGATGGTATTTTGGCCGATGATGCACATTTTGCTTTAGGCGAGCTGTATAGAACCGAATTGAATCAGCCCGAAAAGGCAAAAGCCCACTACGAAAAAATCATCTATAACTATCAGGACAGCTACTATTTTCCAAAGGCCCGCAAGCATTTTAGAAGGTTAAGGGGGGACGCAATCAACTAAATCTTCGTTACTTTGGGCAATTAAAAAATCCAATGCTCATATATAACGTTACTATAAACATAGATGAAAGTGTCCATGATCAATGGTTATCGTGGATGAAGGACAAACATGTTCCCGATATGTTGGCCACAGGAAAATTCTCCCATGCAAAAATGGCAAAAGTGCTGGTTGAGGAAGATATGGGAGGTATAACCTATTCCGTGCAGTATACAACTAAAGATCGCACAACTCTAGAATCTTACTATAAGGAAGATGCTGAGCGTCTTCGGAGTGATGCCCTAAAGCTATTCGCTGACAAATTTGTCGCCTTCAGAACCGAGCTGGAAGTCATCAGCCAACAAATACCCTAATACTTTGGAACATCTTTTTACTTACGGTACCCTTCAGGACAATCAAGTGCAACAATATATCTTTAATCGGGTTTTAGAAGGGCAATCTGATTCGCTTCCTGGTTTTAAACGTGTAGAAAATGCAGTCTATGATCGTTATTTATTGGCAGTCAAGACCAATCGACCTGAAGATAAAGTGGAAGGCAAAGTCTATAAAGTCTCTTTGGAAGAATTGAACAAGGCCGATATTTATGAAACCAATGCTTACCAGAGGGTGAAAATGATATTGACATCTGGCATTTCAGCTTGGGTTTATGTCGAAAGTTTAAATTAATCAGTAAAAAATCCCGTGGCCAAAAAAAAGAAAAGGAAGCTTGCACATGGCAAGTCATACAACCCTAAAAACGGGAATTCAAATGGTACGGTCAAGGCTAAAAAACACTTGGGCCAGCACTTTTTGAAGGATGAGTCCATCGCCCAAAAAATTGCGGAGACCCTTTCTCTTAATGGCTACACCAATGTTATAGAAATTGGTCCTGGAATGGGCGTGCTCACCAAATATCTTTTGCAAAGGGATTTGGATTTGGTCGCCATGGATCTTGATGAAGAATCAATTGTTTATTTGAACCATAGCTTTCCTTTGGAACATCCTGCAATTTTGGAAAGGAACAATAGACTAAATGTTATTGAGGCAGATTTTCTAAAGTTTGACTTAAAACAGTTGTATGGAGATGAACAATTTGCCATAACTGGAAATTTCCCTTACAACATCTCTAGCCAGATTGTTTTTAGAATGTTGGAAATGCGACATCAAATTCCAGAGTTTTCCGGGATGTTCCAAAAAGAAGTGGCTCAACGTATCTGCGAAAAACCAGGAAGTAAAACCTATGGAATTCTGTCTGTACTGGTGCAAGCTTTCTACCATGCCGAGTACTTGTTTACCGTTCCACCGGACGTATTTGACCCACCGCCCAAGGTACATTCTGGGGTTTTACGTTTGACTCGAAAAGAAAATATACAATTACCTTGTGACGAGCATTTGTTCTTCAAAGTGGTAAAACTTGCCTTCAACCAAAGACGCAAGACCATCCGTAACAGTCTTAAAACATTCAACCTGTCCCAAAATCTAAAAGAAGATACTATCTTTGACCGGCGCCCAGAACAGCTAAGTGTAGCTGATTTTGTGGAGCTAACACAGAAGATAGCCAATGACCCCGTTTAAACTCACAGACGAGCTAATTGCCAACATCAAACTGTTGATCACCGAAAACAAGAATGGTGACCTTCGGTCCATGATGAAGGAATTCCATTATGCGGATATTGCAGAAATTGCAGACGAACTTACCGTTGACGAGGCTACCTATCTCATTAAACTCCTTGACAGCGAGAAAACCTCTGATATTCTTGCTGAAATGGATGAAGATATCCGGGAGGCGGTATTGAACAACCTTTCGGTAAAAGAGATTGCAGGGGAGCTGGAAGAGTTGGATACCGATGACGCTGCGGATATAGTTAGTGAACTCCCCAAAGAGATTGTCCAAGAGGTCATTTCTGAAATTGAAGATAAAGAACATGCCAAGGATATTGTCGACCTTTTGCGTTATGACGAAGATTCTGCAGGTGGTCTTATGGCGAAGGAATTGGTAAAGGTGAAGGAAAATTGGAACGTACTCACCTGCGTTAAGGAAATGCGTGCACAGGCCGAAAATGTCACTCGGGTACATTCCATTTATGTAGTGGACGACGAGGAAAAACTTAAGGGCCGACTATCATTAAAAGATTTGCTGACCACATCAACAAAAACGCATATCAAAGATGTGTATATACCCAAGGTTGACTCCGTAGATGTCAATGAAAAGGCGGAGGAAGTTGCCAAGATCATGTCCAAATACGACTTGGAGGCCATTCCTGTGGTAGACGAAATTGGGAGATTGGTAGGTAGAATCACCATTGATGATATTGTAGATGTTATAAAAGAAGAGGCCGATAAAGATTACCAATTGGCAGCAGGTATCTCACAAGATGTTGAAGCTGATGATAGCATTTGGGAATTGACCCGTGCACGTTTGCCTTGGTTAATTTTGGGATTGTTTGGCGGTTTGGGTGCCGCGGCTATCATGGGTGGTTTTGAGGAAATGATCGCCCAGCATGCCATTCTATTTTTCTTTACCCCACTGATTGCGGCCATGGCCGGTAATGTCGGCGTGCAATCCAGTGCAATCATTGTACAGGGGCTTGCCAATGACGACTTAAAAGGCAGTATCAGTAATCGGCTCATCAAAGAAATGCTGCTTTCTTTGCTCAATGGACTTATTTTAGCAGCTTTACTCCTGATATTTACATGGATTTGGAAAGGTGATTTTTTAACAGCTCTGGCCATCTCCATTTCATTGGTAGTGGTCATCATTGTAGCTGGAATCATCGGCACTTTTATTCCATTATTTTTAGATAGAAGGGGTATTGACCCTGCCATCGCCACAGGTCCGTTTATCACCACCAGTAACGATATTTTTGGAATCCTAATCTACTTTTGGATCGCTAAAATTATTTTGGGCATTTAATTTCTTTATCTATGAAATCCATCAACATAAAACAAAAGCATGCCGAGTTTAACAAACAATGGCACCCCCATCAAATTGCTATAGTAGATGACATGCAAGTACTTTTGGCGAAGCTGCAAGGCGAATTTGTTTGGCATGCCCATGAGCATGAGGATGAACTCTTCCAAGTAATAAAAGGAACACTTTATATGCAGTTTAGGGATAGAACGGAAATAGTCAATGAAGGTGAAATCATTGTGGTACCCAAAGGGGTTGAACATAATCCCATGACCAAAAATGGTGAAGAAGTACAGGTGCTGCTCTTTGAAAAACTTTCCACTGCGCATACCGGGGCCGTTCAGCATGAAAAGACTCAAACCGACTATCCAAAAATTTAAGGAGTTGTATATTTAGCCTCATGAAAGTTCTCCATCTTGACACCAACCACCCCTTACTCCTAGAGCAGTTTTCCCAATTGGGTTTTGAAAATGATGAGGATTATGAATCTTCCAAGGAAGAAGTAGAAAATAAGATTCATTTATACGATGGGGTAATTATTCGCAGTCGGTTTACTTTGGACCAACAATTTTTGGACAAAGCCACCAATCTTAAATTTATTGGAAGGGTTGGGGCTGGATTGGAAAACATTGATACGGACCATGCAAAGCGTAAGGACATTTTTTTGGCCTCTGCTCCCGAAGGTAATAGAAATGCCGTTGGTGAACATGCGCTAGGCATGTTGTTGTCCCTAATGAACAAAATGGGCAAAGCCAACAGGGAGATCAAAAAAGGAAAATGGGATCGTGAGGGCAATCGTGGTGTGGAACTGGATGGAAAAACCGTCGGTATCATTGGCTACGGAAATATGGGAAAAGCCTTTGCCAAAAAGCTCCGAGGTTTTGATCTTGAAGTTATTTGCTATGATATCGTAGGTGGTGTAGGTGATGAAAATGCCCGACAAGTTGGAATCATGGAGTTCCAACAAAAATCTGATGTGGTAAGCTTACATGTACCTCAGACTGAACTGACCGTGGGAATGGTCAACTCAGAATTTATTGACAAATTCCACAACCCCTTTTGGCTTTTGAACACCGCCCGAGGAAAATGTGTGGTTACCAAGGACCTTGTAAAAGCACTTAAATCACAAAAAATATTAGGGGCAGGATTAGATGTGTTGGAATATGAAAAGAAGTCGTTTGAGAACATGTTCGCCAAAAAACACAAAGCCTTTAAATATCTACGAAAAGCCAAAAATGTACTGCTGACCCCTCATGTGGCCGGTTGGACAGTGGAGAGTAAAGAAAAGCTGGCCCAAACCATTGTAGACAAAATCCAAGGTAGATTTTGCTAAATTTAGTGGGTGAAAAAAACCATTTTTGTTTTTTCAGCACTCATTGTAGCATTGTTGGCGCTTTTCCAATTGAGTAAATATTCCTATGTCTCAGGAGATATTTCCATTGAAGTGGCTATTGCCATTGTAGCAGTAATCTTTTTCATAATAGGGATTTACATCAATAAAAAATCATTGCGTGAAAAGTCTGCTCCCTCCCAATCCATTGATTCAAAAAAGATTGAAGAGTTAGGTATAAGCAAAAGGGAATATGAAGTATTGGTGCATATTTCCGAAGGCTTGTCCAACAAAGAGATTGCAGATAAGCTTTTTGTCTCTGAAAGTACCATAAAAACACATGTATCCAGTCTTCTTTTAAAGCTGGATGCCAAGCGCAGAACCCAAGCCATCCAAAAAGCAAAAGATTTTCAAATTCTGGCACTTTAGTTCTTTTTGGTACTTTAGTATGACCACCCAACTTCCCTCGCTGGGTATTTTTGCTTCAACCATCAAAACAAATACACATGAAAAAAACAGTAATTCGATTTGGACTTTACGGAGCGGTCACCATCTGGGTTTTATTTCTGATAAGCTTATTCCTATTGGACAATTTA
Organism: Flagellimonas sp.; assembly: GCF_965222555.1. Lineage (GTDB taxonomy): Bacteria > Bacteroidota > Bacteroidia > Flavobacteriales > Flavobacteriaceae > Flagellimonas. The sequence continues at coordinate 812,044 of NZ_CBDCUG010000005.1, forward strand.
TCTTTCGCAACCCAAGAAATCATAGGGTATGTCTCCATGGTTCTTTCCTTGGGGTTTGTCTATTTTGGAATCAAGCACTTTAGAGATAATGAAAACGCAGGAAAGTTAAGTCTTAAAAAAGCGTTGACCATAGGTGTTCTTATAAGCCTTATCACCGCTTTGGCATTTGGAGTACTGGACACTATTTATTCACAGATATTGAATCCTGATTTCATGGCAGATTATTACGATACAATTGTTGAAGGCCTAAGAAATACATTGCCACCAGATGAATTTGAAAAAAGACTGGCAGAACTAAATGCCGAAAAGGAAATGTTTTCAAATCCTATAGTTTCATTTGCATTTATGGCCATGACCGTATTTGTAATCGGTTTTATAATTTCCCTAATTTCAGCTTTGATTCTACAACGTAAATAATTTCTGTTATGACCATAGATGCCAAAACTCCGGATGAATACATCAGCAAACTTCCTGAAGACCGCAAAAAGGCCGTTTCCAAATTGCGCAAAACAGTTCAGGAAAATCTACCAGATGGATTTGAAGAATGTATCAGTTATAAAATGATCGGTTATGTAGTGCCGCACTCGCTTTATCCTGATGGATATCATTGTGACCCGAAGTTGCCACTTCCCTTTATCAACATTGCCTCTCAAAAAAACTTTGTGGCCTTGTATCACTCCGGTATTTATGCCGATAAAAGTCTGCTGGATTGGTTTGTGGATGAATATCCAAAGCATGTGAAAACCAAATTGGATATGGGCAAAAGCTGTGTCCGGTTCAAAAAAATAGAGAACATTCCTTATGATCTTATTGCCGAGTTATGTCAAAAAATGACACCGGATTCGTGGATAGCACTTTATGAGAAAAATGTAAAAAATCGAAAAAAATGAAAAACAGGGTAACAGGATTGGGTGGTTTCTTTTTTAAAACCAAAGACCCGGATACCATTAAAAAGTGGTATAAAGAGCATCTGGGTATTCCTACCGATCAGTATGGGTGGAGCTTTTGGTGGAAAGATAAGGATGGTAACGATTGTATGACGCAATGGAGCCCATTTAAGGATGATACTACCTACTTTCAACCCAGTGAGAAACAGTTCATGATGAACTTTAGAGTTGAGAATTTAGTTGAACTTTTGGCAACTTTAAAAGAAGAAGGTGTTACTGTTGTGGGAGAGATAGAGGAATATGATTATGGTAAATTTGGATGGATCATAGATCCTGAGGGCAATAAATTAGAGCTTTGGGAGCCTGTTGATAAAGCTTTTCAATAGGTATTGATTTATTTGCTACATTTAAAACAAGTTTAACCAACAAATAATACCATGTCCGAAGAAGAAAAAGATTTAGGAGATAAAGCAAAAGAAGCAGCAGGTGACTTTGCTGATGAAGCAAAAAAAACCGCCAATGAATTTGCCGAAGGCATAAAAGATGCCGGGGGTGACAACAAAAAAATCCTTGCGGGAATTTTAGCAATTCTACTGGGGTCCTTTGGTGTTCACAAATTTATCCTTGGTTATAACAAGGAAGGTTTCATCTTGTTGGGCTTTTCAATAATAGCATACATTTTGGTTTGCTTTGTTATTGGCGCCTTTTTAGCTTGGATTCCAGGTATTATCGGATTGATTGAAGGTATCATTTATCTCACCAAATCTGATGAGGAATTTTACAACACCTACCAGGTAGGAAAGAAACCTTGGTTTTAGGAAAATAGCCAGAGTAATATTCTCTGGCTTTTTATTTATTACCATTATCGTAATATTGCAATATTAAATTTTATTTCTATATTTGTCCTCAAATGGGAGTTACCAAGACACATATATTCACTTCAAGGCAAAACGAATTGGCCCAAGTAGCCAAAGTTTTGGCCCACCCGGCCCGTATTGCCATTCTAGAACATATAAGCAAGCAACAGGGATGTATTTGCAATGACTTGGTAGATGTCATCGGCTTGGCCCAGCCCACAATCTCCCAACATTTGAACGAAATCAAAAAAATTGGCCTTTTAAAGGGAACTTTTGAGGGCAAAAATCTTTGTTACTGCATAAACGAGGAGCGATGGGAAGAATTACAACAATCTTTCCAACTGTTCTTTTCCAATATTAATTATAATTGCTGTTAATCATGAATACATCAGAATTTCTATCACTATTAAAACAACATCAGGATAAAAGTCTACTTTTTGAATATACCAAGGGTAAACTTGTTGGTGCCAATTACCACATTACGGAAGTAAAAAACATCACCATTGAGTCCGTGGATTGTGGTGCTGGAACGGATTTTTGGAAAGAGACCATTGTACAATTATGGGAAAGTCCAAAAGAAATCGGAAAAACAGAATATATGTCGGCTTACAAGGCTTTGGCAATCTTAAACAAAGTTGACCGAATGAAATCCATGACCAAAGAGGCCGAAGTTAAATTTGAATATAGTAATGCCGAATTCCACACAGCGCAACTTTTTGTAGACGACTATGCTCTAGACTCAAATACATTGACCTTTAAGTTATCAGTCCAAAAAACAGATTGCAAGGCCAAAGAAACCTGTGGAGTTTCAGAAAAATCAGAAAAAACGGTTGCCGAAGAAGCTTGTTGTGCTCCTGAAAGTGGTTGCTGTTAATTGTCTGGTATGCTAATCCGAGAAATGAAAGCATCGGATTGGGGCCAAGTGTCCCAAATTTATGCCGAAGGCATTGCCACGGGCTTTGCAACCTTTGAGCAAGAAATTCCCACTTACGAAAATTGGAATCAAGCCCATTTAACCCAGTGCAGATTGGTAGCGGAAGAATCCAACAACATTCTTGGATGGGCGGCTTTATCCCCTGTTTCCAGTAGATGTGTTTATGGAGGTATTGGAGAGGTCAGTGTATATATTGGAGCTGAAAACCAAGGCAAAGGAATTGGCAAACTACTTTTAGAACGATTAATCATTGAAAGTGAAGATGCCGGGTTGTGGACCATTCAATCCGGTATTTTTCCTGAGAACAAAGCCAGCATCCATCTTCATGAAAAAGTAGGTTTTCGCTATATTGGCAAACGTGAACGCGTTGGCAAATTGCATGGTCAATGGAAAGATAACCTGCTTTTTGAACGAAGAAGCAACAAAGTTGGAATAGATTAAACATCAAAAAACAAAAATGAAAAACGTACTGGTACTTTGTACAGGAAATTCATGCCGAAGCCAAATGGCCCATGGATACTTGAACTATTTTCAAGATTCTTTGGCAAATATTTATAGTGCAGGAATAGAAACCCATGGGCTCAATCCCGGAGCTGTATCAATCATGAAGGAAGATGGCATAGATATTTCTTCACATACCTCAAACCACGTGGACGAATATGAAGGAATTGAATGGGATTATATTATTACCGTCTGCGATCATGCCAAAGAAAATTGTCCTTTTATCCCTTCAAAAAATGCGGAACGAATTCACCATAACTTTTTTGACCCGTCAAAAGTTACAGGTACGGAAGAAGTAAAACATACTGCCTTTTTAAAGGCAAGAAACGAAATCAAGGAATTTTGCCATGATTTTGTGAAAGAAGAGCTGGTAAACTAACCTCAACCAAGCTTAATCAATGGCGGCATGGGTGTTTCCTTCCGCCATTTTTCTTTCCAGTTCGGCTTGGAATTCCTCCATAACCGGTTTGACGGTGCTCTCGGGAAGATCTGCAATTTTTATATACATCAATCCATCAACAGAGTTGTTAAAAAGTGGATCTACATTGAATGCGACCACTTTTGCATTTTGTTTGATGTATTTTTTAATCAGTACAGGTAACCTTAAGCTTCCGGGTTCCACTTCATTGATCAGTTTGTCAAACTTGTTCAGATCAGCCTGAGTCTCATCAAAAACAAATTCTTTATCCGCATCCTTTAGTTGAACCTTAAATTCTTTTTTGGGCCTAACATATTGCGCTACGTAGGGATCCCAATAGTTGGATTTCATGAATTCAATCATCAAGGACTTTGAAAAATTGGAGAATTGGTTGCTTATGCTGACCCCGCCAATTAAATATTTATGCTCAGGATGCCTTAATGTTGTATGCACAATACCCTTCCAAAGCAAAAACAGTGGCATAGGCTTTTGTTGGTATTCCTTAACAATATATGCCCTTCCCATTTCAATGGATTTTTCCATCATGCCATATAGTTCGGGTTCAAACCGAAACAAATCTTGAAGGTAAAATCCATCAATCCCATATTTTTTGAATATTTGAGACCCCAATCCCATTCGGTAAGCACCAACAATACATTGATCCTCATTATCCCATAGAAACAGATGATGGTAATAGGCATCAAATTCATCTAAATCAATAGAGTTATTGGTTCCTTCACCCACTTCACGGAAGGTTATCTCGCGCTGTCGTCCAATTTCATTTAGAATAAATGGCATATCGGATTGCTGGGCCAAATACACTTCATAATTTTTGCTCTGCAGCATTCTGCAATCCTTCTCCCGAAGTTTATCAATCTCACCCTGCAGTACTTTTTTGCTCACTGCGGAAGCTATCTTTTTTGGTGGTTTGGGAATCTTTAATGTGGTGGGCATTTTATCAAGTATACTCTCTTTTTCAAATGCATTAGCCAACAAATAGGTCTTTTTACGAAGTAATTCTGTAAAAGATTCCAAAGTCGGTTCCTCTTGTTGAGCTTTTACAGATATCGGTTGACCTATCCGTACTTTAATAGGCCTACTACTTTGTGATGTAAGCTCAGAAGGTAGTTTGGCCGTTCTAAAAACATCATTGATTTTGGACAGCCTATAGAAAAGTCGACTATTGCGCGCATGAAAGTATATTGGCACTACGGGTACTTCTGCTTTTCTAATCAACTTAAGAGCGGCTTCCTCCCATGGTTTATCCACCACAAGCTTTCCATCTCTGTAGGTAGATACTTCACCAGCCGGAAATATCCCCAATGGATGTCCTTCCTTTAAATGTAAAAGCGCATTTTTGAACCCCATAATACTGCTCTTGGCATCCTTATGATTTTCAAAAGGATTCACTGGCATGATAAATGGCTTTAGTGGCTCTATCCTGTGCAACAGGAAGTTTGCTATAATTTTAAAGTCGCTACGTTCTTGTAGCATGAGTTTCAAAAGCAAAACGCCATCAATACCCCCCAACGGATGATTGCTTATGGTAATATATGGGCCAGATTTTGGCAACCGTTTTAAATCCTCTTCCGGGATTTCAAAATCAATTTCGTAATGTTCCAAAATGGCATCCAGAAAATCGGTGCCAGGAAGCGCCTTGTTTTTATTGTAAAACCTGTTGATGGTTGTAATTTTGGTGGCTACCATTAAAAGCCATCCAACAAAGGTGCCTAAAAAGCCATACCTGTCCAGATTAATGACCTTTGCTACCTCTTTCGCAGAAACCAACCCCATATAACATAAATTAGGTAGGCATAAAGATAGAAAATTAGAGTTATTGGATTTTTAGGTTTGAACGGTTAGGGTAAATTTATTTTACCACCAACTGAACCGTCTCTTTTCCACGCTGTTCCACCAAGACGGACCTGCCGTTTTGCAAGGATTTTACTGCATTATCATCAAAGTGACGGATGGTATAAAGCGAAACTTCTTCATGACAGACCACCTTGAATCTTTTTTTCAATTCGTTCAACATGGGCTTTAGGCCATTGAATTTATTATCCAAACAAACCGAAAAACTAATGGCCGAGTTTTGAATGAGGTCCACTTTCATCCGATGGTCATGGAACAGTTTAAAAATGTCACTAATGTTGTTCTCTACAATAAAAGAAAAATCAAGTGATGACAGTTTTAGCAGCACCTGGTCCCTTTTAACTATGAAGCAGGGTACTTCTGGGGAAATCCCCACCCCTTTGCATACCATGGTCCCTTTTCCTTTTGGGTTTACAAAAGACTTAACATGCAGAGGTATTTCTTTTCGTTGTAACGGTTGAAGTGTTTTGGGATGAATTACCGAAGCTCCGTAAAATGCAAGTTCAATCGCCTCTCGATACGAAATCTTATCGAGCAGCTGGGTTTCTTCAAAATTTCTTGGATCAGCATTCAACACTCCCGGCACATCCTTCCAAATGGTCACAGAATCGGAATTGAGGCAATAGGCAAGAATTGCCGCCGTATAGTCCGACCCTTCCCTTCCCAATGTAGTGGTGAAGTTATTATCATCGCTCCCTAAAAATCCTTGGGTTATGTTCAGTTTGGACATATCTACCTTGGTCGAAATTTCATTTTGCGTACGCTCCCAATTTACAGCCGCATCCCTATAGTTATTGTCCGTTTTAATCAAATTTCTAACATCTTGCCACGCATTTGGAATTCCAACCTTGTTTAAATATTCACTGACAATGGTCGTGGAAACCAATTCGCCATAACCCACTACCTGATCATAGACAAAAGCATATTTAGGTGATTTGTTCCAGGTCAGAAAACCCTTCACCTCCTCAAAAAGCAATTTCACCCTGGCATGTACAGGATGGTTTTTATTATCGAATAAATCGGCTAGAATATTTTCATGGTATTCCACGACCTCCTGTATTGAGGCCGTGAGTTTAGACTTATCATCAAAATAAGCTGCCACTACCTTTTCCATAGCGTTGGTAGTTTTGCCCATTGCAGAAATCACCACAAATGTATTATCGTGCCCAACCTCTTGCAATACCTTGACCACATTCCTAACTGCTTCCGCATCTTTGACCGATGCTCCTCCAAACTTAAAAACCCTCATAAGTTTCTTTTCTGTATTTAACCCAACGGCTAATTTAAATTTTCAATATAATTTTTGATTCCTTTTTCGTCAAGCTGGACAACGTCCCAATCACGTCTGACCAATGCTCCTTTTTTTTCATAAAACGCAATGGCCGGTTCGTTCCAATCCAAAACTTCCCATGAAATTCTTCGTACCCCGAGAGAATGGCCATATTTCACAACCTCATTCAAAAGTGCCGTACCCAGACCGCTTCCTCTCATTTTTTCGGACACAATCAAGTCTTCCAAATGAAGTACAGGACCCTTCCAAGTAGAATATCGATGATAGATCAGTGCAATTCCCACTATGCTTCCTTCTTTCTCTGCTGCAAAACAATGAAACCGTTTACTTTCGCCAAAACCATCCTTCACCAAATCTTCCTCAGTTACTTCGACCGCGTTGGGATCTTTCTCAAATTCTGCCAATTCGTTGATAAGAGCCAAAACCTGCCCCATATCTTCTTTGCGTGCATCCCTAATTGAAAAACTCATATTGTTATAAATAAAACTCAAAGTTATAAATATCTATAATTATGTTAAAACGAAAACGTTATAGTATCACAAAATACCCGATATTTGTCGCCAAATAAAACAGCCTGCATTCATGTTTAGCAAGAACAAGACCCTTGGTGAATTTATCATAGAAAATCAGACCGAGTTCCAATACTCCACTGGAGAACTCTCAAAATTGATCAATGCCATTAGACTGGCAGCTAAAGTAGTCAATCACGAAGTCAACAAAGCCGGTTTGGTAGATATTTTGGGTACCGCTGGGGACACCAATATTCAAGGTGAAAATCAACAAAAACTAGACGTTCTTGCCAACGAAAAGTTCATTCAAACCTTAAAGAACAGGGAGATTGTCTGCGGAATTGCCTCGGAGGAAGAGGATGATTATATCAGCATAAACAGTCAAGATGAAAACCACCAAAATAAATATGTCGTGTTGATAGACCCCTTGGATGGATCTTCCAATATTGATGTGAACGTTTCCGTTGGAACCATTTTCTCTATTTATAGAAGAATTACTCCGGTTGGAACCCCGGTTACCCTTGAGGATTTTCTTCAGCCTGGAAAAAATCAGGTAGCTGCAGGATATATTATTTATGGAACTTCTACTATGTTGGTCTATACCACTGGACATGGGGTGAACGGTTTCACCCTGAATCCGGCTATTGGAACATTCTACCTGTCGCACCCAAACATGCAATTTCCAGAAACGGGGAAAATTTACTCTGTAAACGAAGGGAACTACATCCATTTTCCGCAAGGAGTGAAAGATTACATCAAATATTGCCAAAAAGAAGAGGGTGACAGACCGTACACCTCAAGGTATATAGGATCTTTGGTCTCCGATTTTCACCGTAATATGATCAAAGGTGGAATTTATATGTATCCCAAAAGTAGCAAGGCACAAAAAGGGAAACTTCGTTTATTGTATGAATGTAACCCTATGGCATTTTTGGCTGAACAAGCCGATGGAAAGGCCAGTGACGGCCATCAGCGCATCATGGAAATTCAACCCACAGAATTACATGAGCGCGTACCTTTTTTCTGTGGCAGTAAAAAAATGGTAGAAAAGGCCGAGGAGTTTATGCAGTCCTAGACCTACTTTTTAAGTAGATACTGATAATCTTCAAAGGCTATTTTACCACAAAAGATATCAAAAGATTTTTTGATGATTTCCACTGCATCTTCATGGGAGTAACCCAATCCGATAGCATACTTTTCAATCATTTTTTCTTGATCCTCATCAATATTTCTGTCTGCAAATGCCATTCTAAAAAAATCGAACAAACGCATTAAACGCTTTTCTCCACTATGTGGGGTTTCAATCGGATATTTGTTCTCTTTTTTCATTACCTCTTTGTATTCCGCATCGGTAATGTTCAATTTAAAGGCAAACTTGTCAAGGATAGCCTTTTCTTCTTCAGTAATAATACCGTCTGCAGCGGCTAAAGTGGCCAAAGTGGCAAAATGAGCCAAGTTTTTACGCTGTTCTCCGTGCTCGTATAAATCTAAAATGGGCATGTGCAAAAATTTGTTCGGCAAATATAATTCTTAAAGTAGAAAGGATTGTAAAATAATGCCCAAAAGAAATTTGTAATTTTCATTTTGCTATCTAACCTTTCAAAATCGTTCCACTGCAACAATCCGAACTTTTCCATATTGCCGAAAATTGGTTCCATCAACAAGAATGGAAACCCTTCCCATTTCAAAAAGAAACCTGGAAAGCTTTTTTAAATGGAAAACATGGTTTGCTCAACGCTCCAACTGGAAGTGGTAAGACCTATGCCCTATGGTTTCCTATTGTTCTGAATTACATTAAAAATAATCCCGATTACAAAACCAAACACAAAAAAGGACTTAAAGCTATTTGGATAACTCCGTTACGGGCGCTTTCCCAAGAAATCAAACAATCCGCAGAACGGATAACCCAAGATTTGGAAACCCAAATGACCGTTGGAATTCGAACGGGAGATACCTCAACATCTGAAAGGGCCAAGCAAAAAAGGAGTATGCCCGATTTGTTGATCACAACACCCGAAAGCCTTCAACTTTTGCTTTCATCCAAAGGTTACGATAAGGTTTTTAAAGATTGCTCAGCCATTGTAGTTGACGAATGGCACGAACTTTTAGGCTCTAAAAGAGGGGTGCAGATGGAATTGGGGCTTTCTCGATTAAAAACTATCTGCAAAGGCTTGCGCATTTGGGGTATTTCAGCCACCATTGGAAACTTAGAGCAAGCCCGCGAAGTGTTGCTGGGGCCTACTTCGGCACAACTTGAAAATTCGACCCTGGTCAAAGCCAATCTCAACAAAAAGATTACCGTAAAAAGTATTATTCCCGAACAGATGGAAACCTTTCCTTGGCGCGGACATTTGGGTTTGCGCCTATTGGAAGAAGTTGTTCCTATTATAAATAATAGTAAAACCACTTTGTTGTTCACCAATACCTGGGGACAATGTGAAATCTGGTTTCAAAAAATCCTGGAAAAACATCCGGAGTACGCTGGGGAAATTGCCATGCACCATGGCAGTATCAATAAGGATACTCGTCTTTGGGTAGAACAGGCCATTAGAAATGAAAGTCTGAAAGCGGTTGTCTGCACTTCTAGTTTAGATTTGGGTGTGGATTTTGCCCCCGTGGAAACCGTGGTGCAAATTGGAGGCCCCAAAGGTGTTGCGCGTTTTTTGCAGCGCGCAGGACGAAGCGGACACAGACCAGGCAAAGAGAGTATTATCTACTTTTTACCAACGCATGCCATGGAGCTTATTGAAGCTTCGGCAATGCAAAAAGCAGTATTGAACGCTGCTGTTGAAGATAGAATTCCATATTTAAACAGTTATGATGTATTGATTCAATACTTGACCACGCTTGCTGTTTCAGATGGGTTTTATCCAGAAGAAATATACCTAGAGATTAAAAATACATTCTGCTACCAAACCCTTACGGAAGCAACTTGGCAATGGCTATTGAATTTTTTGGTGATGGGCAGTCAAAGTCTCAAAACTTATGACGAATACAAAAAAGTGGAAGTGGAGTCTGACGGAAAATTCAAAGTAAACAATTTGGCCATTGCCAGAAGGCACCGCTTTCAGATTGGGACCATCGTGGGTGATGCCAGTCTATCGGTTCGTTACCAAAAAGGTGGGTATATCGGTACGATTGAGGAGTCTTTTATTTCAAAATTATCTCCTGGTGATGTTTTCACTTTTGCCGGGCGGAATCTGGAATTTATCCGCATTAAAGGTATGACCGCACAGGTTAAGAATTCATCCAAGCGCAGCAACAAAATACCATCTTGGATGGGCGGTCGTCTTAGTTTTTCTGCAAAAATGTCGGAACTCCTACGCCAAGAATTATACTCCGCAGAACTGGAACCCAAAGCCCAATCTCCGGAAATCAAGTCATTAGCCCCCTTGTTTGCCAAACAGCGCGAAGAGAGCATTGTACCTCAACCTAATCAATTTTTGATTGAAACTTTTAAAACCAACGATGGTTATCATCATATTTTTTACCCCTTTGAAGGTCGGGCCATTCATGAGGGCATGAGTAGCTTGCTTGCTTACCGTATAAGTCTACTTTCGCCCATTACCTGTTCCCTTGCCTTCAATGATTATGGGTTTGAATTGCTTTCAGATAAGGAGATTGATATTCAAGCGGTTTTGGACAATAACTTGTTCACTTCGGAATATATGCTGAGTGACCTTCAAAAAAGTTTGAATTCCAACGAAATGGCCCGACGTAAGTTCAGGGATATTGCCGTCATATCTGGAATGGTTTTTACAGGATATCCTGAGAAAGGCGTCAAAATGAAACACTTGCAAAGCAGCTCCCAACTCCTTTTTGATGTGTTCAAGGATTTTGAGGATGACAATTTGCTCTATCAACAAGCCTTTACCGAAACTTTTGAACATCAATTGGAAGAGGGTCGACTTCGTTTAGCTCTGGAACGCATTGCCCAACAAGAAATTATCTGGAAAAAATGCCAAAATCCTACTCCCTTTTCCTTCCCAATTATCACTGACAGGTTACGAGAAAAACTGTCCAACGAAAAACTGGCAGACCGTATTAAACGGATGACCAAAATATTGACAAAATGAAAAAGCTAGCCAATAATGGTCATCTCATTTAAGGTAAAATCTTCTATAGCCCCTTCGGTGGCTTTCATGTATTGTTCCAAATGAGGGTTGGCCATATGTTTTTGCCAAAGTTCCCTAGTGGTCCAATTTTCATAAAACAAAAAGAGGTTTTCATTCTCATTGTCCTGATGAAGGTCATAATTGATACATCCTTCCTCTTTTCTTGTTGATTCAATGAGTTTTAACAACTCGGATTTCACCAATTCGTCTTTTCCAGGTTTTGCTAAAATTCTAGCTACAATGGTTAGCTGATTTGCCATAATGTTTTTAATTTATGGTAGTTACTACTTCATTTAAGGGTCTTCGTGATTTTGGGTTTTTTGATGGTTGATTGGAATCCTCTTCATCTCTATATCCTATGGCCACACCAACCAAAGCATGATAATCTTTTGCATCCAAAATACTATTGTATTTATCCGGTTCAATTCCTTCCATGGGTGTAGCGTCAATTTTCATTGCAGCACAGGCGGATAAGAAAACGCCTAGTGCCAAATAGGTCTGACTATCAAACCAAGCTTTGATTTGTTCCTTGGGCTGTGGTTTCAAAAACTGTTTATAATATCCAACTGCACCTTCAGGTAAAGTTTCCTCAATTTGTTTTTCAAATAAAGGAATGGCATCTATTCGACTAAACACTACCAAAGTATCACAATCAAGAACTTTTTGTTCATTAAAGAAGGAAGCTTTGGCCAATTTTGTCTTTGTCTCAATGTCTCTTACAAAAGTAAACTTCCAAGGTTGACTATTGATGGATGATGGACTTAATCTCACAATTTCCTTTAACTCTTCAAGTTGAGCGGAATCAATTTTTTTTGAAGCGTTATATTTCTTGGTTGTATAACGTCCTTGCATTGTATTTAGAAAACTCATATTTTTATACTATATTTTTTATAGTTACAAAACTAAGTATAGTATTATTGCTATCCAATAACGGTCAAAAAGGATAGTAACATTTTATTAAATTATATGATCAATGCATACCGTTAAAGGCAAAACCTATCCCTGTTGCACAAGTGTTACCATGGGGATTATTGGTGGTAAATGGAAAACCGTAATCTTATTTCATTTGATGAGTGGCCCATTACGCTACAATGAACTCAAAAAGTTAATTGAGGGCGTAACGGAAAGGACTCTTAGCTTACAGTTAAAAAGTCTTGAAGAGGATGGGGTTATTAAAAGAAAAGTGTTCACAACTAAACCTCCTTTAAAGGTCGTGTATTCATTAACAGATTTTGGTAAAACCCTCGTACCTCTTTTACGATCCATTGCCGAATGGGGTGACTTTGTGGTTGAAAACTATTCAGATTAGAATTAACTTTGATCTTTCACTGGTTTAATGATCCATAAAATTCAGATACAAAACCAAAACTTTGTGCTCCACCCTTTGGGTGGAATCTTTTGGGTGGAAAAATCCATGTTGCTGATCAGTGATGTTCATCTGGGGAAAATTGCACACTTTAGAAAATTTGGGGCTGCCGTGCCTAGAAAGGCAATCCATAAGAATTATTTGTTGTTGGATAAGATTGTGGCCTATTTCAATCCCTTTCAAATCTGTTTTTTGGGAGATTTATTTCACTCAACCCTAAACAAAGAATGGGAGCTATTTGAAAACTGGGTAAGCAAAACCCCTTCAGAAATCATTTTGGTATCAGGCAATCACGATATTATTTCCCCTCATAAATTTGAACAATTGGGAATTCCCATTTTTCAAGAATTAATCGTGAGTGATTATCTGTTAACCCATCACCCCGAAGAACGAGAAGGGCTTTTCAATTTCTGTGGGCATATTCACCCAGCGATAAAACTCAAGGGATTTGGAAGGCAGAATTTGCGGCTTTCCTGTTTTTTCAAATCCAAAAATCAGCTGATTTTCCCCGCTTTTGGGGAGTTTACCGGTACTTTTACCCTAAAACCAAAAAAAGGAGATGAGGTTTTTGTGATTGTTGAGGATGAGGTGGTGAAAGTCTAACTCTACATTGTCATTCCTGCAAAGGCAGGAATCAAAAGTTGAAAATATAGATGAGATTCCATGTCAAGCACGGAATGACAAACATGAAACTCTTTTACAAAAAAACACCCCTAAAGTCCCCTTAAGGGGACAATTCATTTTATATTTGCCGCAAAGTTTTTGGATTGACCAAAGCATCGATTTTCCAACTTTTTGAACAGTCTCCCCAACTTGGGAAACTGAGGGATGCTATTACCCATTCCGAAAAAATCAATGTAAAAGGTCTTACTGGCTCTTCCCTTTCATTTACTATTTCTTCTCTATTCAAATCGGCTGAATTGCCATTTTTGGTTTTGTTGAACGATAAAGAGGAAGCTGCCTATTATCTAAACGATTTAGAACAATTGATTGGGGAAAAAGAGGTGCTTTTCTATCCCGGAAGTTATCGCAGACCTTATCAAATTGAAGAGACCGATAACGCGAATGTGTTGCTTCGGGCAGAAGTTTTGAACCGCATCAATTCCAGAAAAAAGCCAGCTGTTATCGTCACCTATCCTGATGCCCTTTTTGAAAAAGTAGTCACCCGAAAAGAGTTGGACAAAAACACGCTTAAAATTAAGCTGGAAGACACTTTGTCTCTCGATTTTTTAAATGAGGTCCTTTTCGAGTATCAATTCAATCGGGTGGATTTTGTTACGGAGCCAGGTGAATTTTCAGTTCGAGGGGGTATTGTGGATGTGTTCTCATTCTCACACGACGAACCCTACCGCATCGAGTTTTTTGGGGATGAAGTGGATAGTATCAGGACTTTTGATGTGGAAACCCAACTCTCTACTGAAAAAGTAAAACGGATTACCATCATTCCAAATGTGGAAAATAAATTTCTGCAGGAATCCCGGGAGAGTTTTTTTAAATATATTTCGCCCAAAACGGTCATTTTTTCCAAAAATTTGGATTTGGTCTATGGCCGAATTGATTCATTTTTTGAAAAGGCAGAGGAAAGTTTCGCCAAACTTGAAAGCGAGCTGAAGCATGCCAAACCGGAAGAACTTTTTGTGACTTCAACTTTGTTGAAATCGCAATTGGTGGAGTTTAAACTGGTAGAGTTAGGTACTGTAAACAACTTAGTAGCATCACAAGAAGTAACATTCCAGACCAAACCCCAACCGGCATTCAACAAAAAATTTGACTTGCTTATTGAAAACCTGAATGAAAATCATACCTCGGGTTTTACCAATTATATCTTTTGCTCCACCGAACAACAGGCTAAACGTTTCAATGATATTTTTGAAGAGGTTGAAGAAACGGTTCATTACAAAACCGTGGTCTTTCCGTTGTACCAAGGATTCATCGACCATGATTTAAAACTGGCCTGTTATACGGATCATCAAATTTTTGAGCGCTACCACAAATTCCAATTAAAGAATGGTTATGCCAAAAAGCAAGCCATCACCCTCAAGGAACTTAATAAGTTGGAAATTGGGGATTACGTAACCCACATAGATCATGGTATAGGGAAGTTTGGTGGCCTTCAAAAAATAGATGTTGAAGGAAAAAAACAGGAGGCCATTAAATTGGTTTATGGTGACCGGGATATCTTATATGTGAGTATCCATTCGCTCCACAAAATTTCCAAATTCAATGGTAAGGATGGAGCACCACCCAAAATTTACAAGCTGGGCTCCGCCGCTTGGAAAAAACTGAAACAAAAAACCAAGAGTCGGGTCAAGAAAATTGCTTTTGACCTGATTAAAGTGTATGCCAAACGCCGCTTGGAAAAAGGATTCCAATACGCCCCCGATAGCTACCTGCAACATGAACTGGAAGCGTCTTTTATTTATGAAGATACTCCAGATCAAGAGAAATCGACCCAAGATGTAAAGAGGGATATGGAGAGTGAACGGCCCATGGATCGTTTAATTTGTGGTGATGTTGGCTTTGGTAAGACGGAAGTGGCCATTCGTGCTGCTTTTAAAGCAGTCGACAATGGTAAACAAGTAGCTGTTTTAGTACCCACGACTATTTTGGCATTTCAACATAACAATACCTTTAAAAAGCGATTGGGAGAACTTCCTGTGACCGTCGATTATCTTAACCGGTTTAGAACTGCCAAAGAGAAACGGGAAATCTTGGAACGACTTGCCAAGGGTAAAATCGATATTATCATTGGCACCCACCAACTGGTGAACAAAAATGTGCAGTTCAAGGATTTGGGCTTGTTGATTGTGGATGAGGAACAAAAATTTGGTGTATCGGTCAAGGATAAACTTAAATCCATTAAGGAAAATGTGGATGTACTCACATTGACGGCCACCCCTATTCCGCGAACGCTGCAATTTAGTTTGATGGCGGCTCGGGACCTTTCGGTCATCAACACTCCTCCCCCAAACCGTTATCCCATTGAAAGTAGGGTGATTCGATTTAATGAGGAAATTATTCGGGATGCCGTTTCGTATGAAATCCAACGTGGTGGGCAGGTGTTTTTTATCCATAATCGCATAGAAAACATCAAAGAAGTGGCTGGAATGATTCAGCGTCTAGTGCCAGATGCTAAAATCGGAATCGGTCATGGTCAGATGGAAGGCAAAAAACTGGAGCAATTGATGCTGGCCTTTATGAACGGTGAATTCGATCTGCTGGTTTCTACCACCATTGTGGAAAGCGGCTTGGACGTGACCAACGCCAATACCATTTTTATCCATAACGCCAATAATTTTGGTTTGAGTGATCTACATCAAATGCGTGGCCGTGTAGGGAGAAGCAATAAAAAGGCTTTCTGTTTCTTTATCACCCCACCTTACGAGGTGATGACGCCCGACGCCCGAAAACGTATCGAGGCCTTGGAGCAATTTACCGAATTGGGCAGTGGCTTCAATATTGCCATGAAAGATCTGGAGATTAGAGGTGCGGGAGATTTACTTGGTGGTGAACAAAGTGGTTTTATCAATGAAATTGGCTTTGAGACTTACCAAAAAATACTGAGTGAGGCCATTGAGGAACTCAAAGAAAATGAGTTTAAAGAGTTGTATGAAGAAGTTGAAGGGCATCAGGAAAAAACATATGTAAAAGACACTCAGCTCGATACTGATTTTGAATTGCTCTTCCCAGATGATTATATCAACAATATTACGGAGCGATTGAATCTGTACACCCAATTGAACCAAGTTCAAGACGAAGAAGGACTACGCAACTACGAACAGCAATTGATAGATAGGTTTGGAGAATTACCCACATCAGCTGTTGATCTACTCAACTCGGTACGGATTAAATGGATTGCCAACAGCATTGGATTGGAGCGCGTAATTTTAAAGAAAGGCAAGTTCCTAGGGTACTTTATTGCCGACCAGCAATCCGATTTTTATCAAAGTCCAGCTTTTACCCAAGTATTGAACTATGTACAATCCAATCCTAAAACCTGCCAGTTAAAGGAAAAACAGACCCGCAATGGATTGCGGTTGCTATTGATTTTTGATGGGGTTACAAGTATTGAAAAAGCTTTAAAAGCCATGAAACCATTTTCACCTTCCTTTTCTCCCAATCTATAGCTGTTCAGAGTTTATACCATATAATATCAAAAACCTGATCTTACATAAGATTCAATAAAAGATTTGGTCCGCACCTGAATTTTCCGTGATCAAAAGTGGGTTTCAGCTCATGTATTGAATAAGAAAGGGAAACGCTAAACATGATATATATCATATAATTCCCAGTTCAATGACAATAGTTTTGTTAATATCCAAAAACTAGCCATATCCAAATTGGATGATTGAGATAATAGAAGAACAAGGAAGGTGGAACAATCTGTTGATTACTTTGAATCTCGCGGATTTCTATCACACCCACACCTATCATTACCTGGATAAAAACACCCAGGACACACCTATTTTGATCCATTATACTGAGGAAGAGAAAACTATCTTACTTCCTTTACTGGTTCGCAAAATCCAAGGAACGGGATACAAAGATGCAACTTCGGTATATGGTTATGCGGGACCAATAACAAAGAACATAGATCCGCATTTTGACAACACCAATTTTAGGATTGAATTGGAAAATGTGCTCAAGGAGATGAACATTATATCTGTTTTTACCAGATTAAATCCATTCATCAAAAATCAGAAAACGTGTTTTAAGAATTTCGGTTCAGTCTCCTCACTGGGAAAAGTTGTATACCTTGATCTTACCGAAAAACTCGAAATTCAACGACAACATTATCGCAAAAGACTAAAGACCTATATCAATAAAGCCAAAAAAAAATGTACGGTCAGGGTCGCTTCCACTGAAGAAGAGGTCTTTCAATTTATGGATATTTACCATAACACCATGAAGAAGTTAAACGCTAAGGAGAAATATTTCTTTGATAAGTGTTATTTTCAAAAACTGCTCAGCAGTCCAGAATTCAAATCAGAAATTTTGCTTGCTTTTGAAAATCAAAGCAGTGAAATTGTGGCTGGTGCCCTTTTCATCAAAAAAGGAGAAATAGTACATTATCATTTGTCTGGAACTAGACCAGAATTTTCGCACCTCAATGCTATTAAACTGTTGATAGATACCGCGAGGATATCATCTACCGCAGAAAATTACAAATATTTGAATCTGGGTGGTGGTGTTGGCAGTAGGGAAGACTCCTTGTTCCACTTTAAACAGAGCTTCTCAAAAAAACTCAAGCCATTTCAAATATGGACATTTGTAAGCAATGCGAAAATTTATGGGGAACTTTCAAAACAGAACCAGAAAAAAACCTGCACCTCTAATTACACTGATTGTCTAGATTTTTTTCCGTGCTACCGCTGTAATCTATAACGTTTTTTAATTTTAGGCATCTCTTTTTGATTAAAAGTTCAGCGATAACCCTTAGTTAGAAGTTTATATCTTCAACCCATGCCTCAAAAACCAAAAACCTATTTTAATTGGAGTTCAGGAAAAGACTCTGCTTTAGCTCTATACTATCTTCAAGAACAAAATCAACATGATATTGGCAGTTTGCTGACCACTGTCAACGCACATTATGATCGGGTATCCATGCATGGACTGCGAAGAGAGGTTTTGGAAACTCAAGCTAAAGCTGTTGGAATTCCTTTGGATGTGCTGGAAGTTCCCGAAAAACCTTCCATGGAAGAATACAACACCTTGATGGAAAATAAAATAGAGGTGTTAAAAAGTCTAGGGTATACCCATACGGCTTTTGGAGATATTTTTTTGGAAGACCTTAAGGTCTATCGAGAAAAGATGTTGGCATCCGTGGGAATCCAAACCTTATTTCCCATTTGGAAAAGAGATACACAAGAATTGCTTCAGGAATTTTTCGAATTGGGATTCCGGGCAGTAATCGTATGCATCAATAATTCTAAATTGGATGCTTCTTTTTTGGGTAAAGAGCTCTCTCCAGCGCTCATAGAAAAATTTCCGGAAGATGTTGACCCTTGTGGTGAAAATGGGGAGTTCCATACGTTTTGTTTTAATGGCCCCATCTTTGCAAACCCAATTGATTTTGAAATAGGCGAAAAGGTCTTTAAAACTTACGATGATCCTTCGAGCAAAAAGAGCACTATTAAATTTGGGTTTTGCGATATTCTGCTAAAAAATGATTCTTCATCCTAAAATATCATTTACAGCCCCCATCACTTTTGAGCATTAAGATATTCGTGGATTGCCTTCAATATTGGTATCAACTGTTTTTCCACAGAATCAGAACTAGTCGAAGTATTCAACATCAAAATATGGCCCAATTTCAACTTTGGATCAAAGAACATTAGGGCAACTATGCCAGGGTCGGAACCACTATGCCCTACATAACCAACAGGAGTGAATCCCATAAAAATTCCACTATTAAACTCATCATCGTAGCGATTTCCACCTTCTTCCGGAAACTCTTTGATTTCCAAACGTTGTTGAAAAAGTGCTTCATAACCATCCGCTTCCAGCAAAGTTCCCTTCTTGTAATATCCTTTCATCAACTCCGACAGATAGCTGCCAAAATCATTCAAATTGGTGATCAATCCGCCATCTGGATAGGTGACCAACGCATACTTTGGTAATGGACGGCCATCTTTGGAGTACAAAACAGAATGTTTGGAGGCGTCAATTTTATCATATGCCCACCCGCTGGCATTCATATTTAAAGCAGAAAGAATGTATTTTGACGTAAACTGGTCATAAGGCATTCCTGTGGCCTTTTCAACAACATGGGCCGCCAATGCTGCGCCCACATTACTATAACGAAAGGTACTACCCGGCTTCTTTTTGTTGTAGTTCTTTTTAGCATACCAGGAACCTTTTTTAGATAAAAAGTTCTCAAGATAGGCAGCCAAAGTGGCTTTGGTCTTTGGACTTAAAAAATCCTCCGATTGCTTTTTTAGCACATCAAGTCCCAAATCATTTTCGTCAAGGACATAGTAGGCTTTCTTTTCATATAATCGAGTGTCCTTAATACCGCCCGTATGTGTTGCCAAGTGCCATATTCTAATGGGTTCATCAGGATAAAAGGGATTGACGACATCAAAATCCAAATACTTGGATATGGGATCGTCCAATTTTAATTTCCCCATTTCCTGTGCTTTCATCAAAGCAATGCCGATTAAAGTTTTTGAAACCGAACCAATATTTTGAAGTGTTTCTGGAGTGTACGGAATGTTATTTGAAACATCGGCCATACCATACCCCTTTGCAAAAATGGTGCTGTCCGGTGAAACAATGGCCACCCCATATCCCTTTATCAGGCCAATTTCACTGATTTCCTTTAAACTGGAATCCAGTTTTTCCAGTGCCTGTTCATGGTCGGTTTGTGCAAATCCATAATTGGTTGTAAAAAGAGTAAAAAGGAATATCTTACTAACGGAACGATACAGCGAATTCTTCATGGGTCTGAGGTAATTATTTAGCTATGATTTTCAACTTTATAGTAGACTACCTTTACCCATTTTTGTTACAGTTGAATACAATTATAATTCTTAAAAAGCTTCGTAGACCAACTTTACAAATTCACCAATTTTTTGAGGTTCCAACCATCGGGTTACCAGCATCAATCCGCTTTTTTGGTCTATCACAATAAAATTGCCTCCGAACCCAGCTGCATAAAATATGTGTTCTGGGACACCTTCCCAATGCCGGGCTCCTTTTTGGTTCAGCCACCACATATACCCATAATTAATATTGGGAACCGAAGGTTCTGTTGCTTTTACGATCCAATCCTCACCGATTATTTGTTGGTTTTTCCATTTTCCACTATTCAAAAAAACCAATCCAAAACGTGCCATGTCCTCTGTATTGATGAACAATCCTGCTCCAGAATGTCCTCCTCCTGTAACCGATTTCATCTGTACCCCATCAATCTCCGTCCAAGCATGATCATAGCCATGCCAACGCCAAGTGGTAGAGGCACCAATCTTATCCATAAAATGCTCTTTTAAAACCATGGGCAGAGGTTTGCGCCACACATGGGTAAGTGAATAAGACAACACATTGACCCGAACATCATTATATTCCATTACAGAACCGGGCTCATTGAGTTTCCGAAACTTCCAATCGTCCAATCCGCCTTCTCTGGGAGGGCGATCTGCCCAATCTTTTAGGCCCCAAAGTTCCCCAGACCAATCCGAATTCTGCTGAAGCAAATGCTCCCATGTGATTTTTCCATTGTGTTCACCACCAAAAGTGCCATCCCAAATGTACTTTCCTACTTGGTCATCAACGTCTGAGATAAGTCCTTTGTCCACAGCCAAACCCGCAGTGGTGGAAAGAAAGCTTTTGGTTACACTGAAGGTCATATCCACACGCTTGGCATCTCCCCATGAAGCCAAGAGATAGCCATTCTTCAAAATCATCCCTGCCGGTCCACCTCGTTTTTTGGTCGGTCCCAGAATTTCATGGAAAGGTTCCCGTTGAAATCCTTTTAAAATTGCTTGACGTAAATCTCGTGAACCGGAATATTCATTCTCCATTGCAAAATCAATCGCAGCTTGCATCTTTTTCTGATTATAGGTGAATTGATTCGCGGTGGCTTTCTTCCACACCTCATTCCGTTGGGGGAAGTAAAATTCTTGGCCCATCACCATATGTTGAGGAGCCAATACACAAATCAAAAAGACGATGGGATAGATAATTCTTTTCATTAAAGTATACTTGATTTTGGAAATCAAGTTAGTGATTGCAATCTGAATCTTGAAACTTAGGAGGAAATAAAGAATTTCTTTAATCCAATATTATGACAATCATAGTTATAGAAATATTTTGTTGGTTTAATTTTGACCTAAAGACCAAAAACCAAAATTCTGTTATTTGGATTCCCGTTTTCACGAGAATGACAATTTTATCGGACACCCCGATGCAAGCATCGAGGAATTCTTTTCGATTAAAACCGCTTCTTTATTATCAATTCACCGCTCTGGTCAAAATAGCGCCACGTACCCACTTGCACATCTTTTCGGAAACGCCCGGTCATTTTTTCGGTTCCATTTGGATGGTACTGCGTATATCGCCCATGTTTAAGTCCATCTTTTAACTCTACTTCAAATCTAATTTTTCCATTGCCATAGTTTCTGGAAAAAGTTTTGGCATTCAGATCCGTTGGGTAAATAGGCCTAAGATCAAAAATAGCCTCGGTAATCTCATTGTTGTTTTTGGGAATAGATTTTGGTTTTGGCGGGACGGTCTTTTGTTGAATTTGATACTTAGCCTTTACGGTATCTACATCTTCATAATTGACCACCAATCTGGTTTTAAAAAGATCATCCTCTGGTGTTAACTGAAAACCTGTTTGGGGAAAACATATAATGAAATCTTTATTCTTTTTTAGTTTTTGTTTGGTATTCCCATCTGCCAAAGCATACATATTATTATATAAAACCGGAATGTTGCTATACACGAACAAACTGGATTCATCCTCAAATTTTTTATCAAAATCTTGAAAATCTTGCGAATTGGATAGCGTTCTCTCCTCTTTAAAATCGTCAATGATACTTTTTAAAGTATTGGGATTATTGCTGAACACAACGTATTCATCTATCAAGGCAAAGTAGGGTTTGTCAAATTCTTTAAAACGATTCCCAAGCAGCATTTTGAAGAACCCTTTGATCGAAAGGAAATTAATTTCGTGTTCTTTATAGGTAACGGCTTTAAATTTTACTGGAGTCTTCTTTTTAATTTGCTTCAACACAAAGTCCAAATTGGTTTTGGCATCATCAATATCTGTCGCTTTTAAAACCAAGGCCACATCATTCTTTCCTTTTGAAATGGAAGATTGTATCTGCAATAGGGCAATCTCATCCCCAATCCAACTCACAAAATTTTCCTTAACGTCAATTTTGAGGAATTTCTCAACCTTCGTTATTCCTTCTTGATATTCTTGAAATTCCGAAGGATTGTTCTGTTGAACCATTTCAAAATTCTTATAGAACTCTGAAAAGCTATCAAATCCATAACTCAGATATAGTGCCGTGCGTTCAGGAGCAATTTTTGGGACATTCCGCTTGGATTCTCCCGACTTTTGAAGTGCTGTTAAATAATGATGGTTGGTTGAACTAATATTTGTGAACCCGTTTGCAGTAATTGTATTGTTTCTGTCCAGATCAAAGCTAAATCCTGAGAACAAAAAATTCTCACTTACCCGATCCATCCATTCGCTGGGCTTATCTGAAAACCGTTTGTAGTAGTCATCCAAAAAATCATATTGAAGATATAATCGAAACAGATCTTCATAACCCACCCTTTTATTTACCTCAATAAAATCAAGATTCCTTCCCAAAACTGGCTCCAGATATTGATCAATGGAAGCTTCTACCAAAGTGTGGGTATACGAGGCCACCAATTGGTTTTTGACAAAAGCAAGATACATGGTCTCTTTGTTTCTCCGATCGTATACCTCCAAAACTTCATGACCGTGATAATTGCGTTTGCTCAGTGTAAAGTTGTCGTTGAGCAAGGTATTCAAATACGTCTTTAGCAATTTTAGTTTGGCAATACGTTTAAGGTCGAGCACATAAAAAATCCCATAGTCTTTTTTGGAAATCATGTGGATGGAAATAAAGAGGGAACGCCCATCAAAAAACTCAAACAACCTATGGTTGTTGTTAAAGACCGTATCCACTTTTTGAATATTCTCGGTCAGTTCCGCAAAATATCCATTCTTCTGAAGGTGTTGCCAAGTTTCACTCTTACCAATTTTTTTCCAGCTTTCTACTGGCTTTTCTGATTCTATGACAAAAACAGCATCCTTGGGAATCAGGTAAATGGATTGCAAATTGGTTTTGGGCGATAATATAAAAATGTAGGCCAGGTAACATAAGTACAGTACCAATAGGGCCAACAACCCAAGAAGAATTCTTTTTTTAGTCATTGGAAAAGAAGTGTCTTTTCTAACAACGAAAAAGCCAATCGTTTAGTTTATAGGACAATCCCTTAAAGGGATTTTAAATCCTTAATGGTCTTAAAGGCTACGTCAACCTGCTCTTCGTTCACCAAAATGGTAAACTCATTAGTAGTAGAAATCACTTCATACAGTACAATCCCTTCCCATGCCAATCGTTGAAAAATGAAATAGTATATTCCGGGTACTGAAACATTTTCGGCAGGTAACTTTACCGTAATAGAGGATAGATTTTCAGCTTTTTGAGAACAGCGTTCATGGCTAAAGTACTTTTCCACAACATTATCCATAACGCTGCTAATTACAATATTGATCTCATTTACCCCTCTGGATGACGTGTAAAATACATCTTGATTGGCGTTTACTTCTTCCAAAAGTTTGGCCTGTTGCTGCAAAATGGTCTCAGATGCCAAAAAAGTATAATCGGTCAATGAGGAACGAACGGTAATCTCCCCTATGTTTTTGAGTACCTTTACAATTTTATGGGTAGCACGGAATTCCAAATCGTCCGAAAGACGTTTAAGTGCCATTACAATGGCACCGTCCTTTACATCTTTACCCAATTCATCAGAGATTTCTGGTTTTATCTGTCTGGACAAAGAGGTAAGGTTAATAATTCCTTGAGCCAAGGCACTTTGAAGAAAGGGCTTCTTTTTGATGTAATGTTCAACTACGGCAGAAATTGTTTTCATTTGATTGGTATGGATTGGTGGAACAAAAATAACACATTGTTACAAATAAAACAAATGGTTAAAAATGATAAAAGGCATTCTCCAAGTGTTCAACCTCAAAGCCTTCCCTTCTTTTGATGACGATGATAACATCAAATCGCACATCAATATCCAGATCATGTTCTTGTACATATTGATCTGCCGCTAGGGTAAGAAGCTTGATTTTTTTTGGATTGATTACACTTTCCATATCTTCAAGAAAATCAGAAGTTCGGGTTTTTACCTCCACAATGGCCAATGTTTCTCCCATTTTTGCAATGATATCTATTTCGGCTTTTAGGTAGCGATAATTCCTTAAACAAATTTTATATCCTGCCTTTCGTAAAAAATCCACTGCAATTTGCTCTCCTTGCTTTCCAAATTCATTGTGTTTTCCCATAGATTTTGAAAAATATTAAAAAATATGTGCAGTTCATCGAAAAAATTGGCAGTTCACGGCAAAAACAGCGTTTAGATTGTACTTTGTTGGCTGAATTGAACCACACCCAACGTTAACTAAACATATAGTTGCCCCAAAACTATGGACCTAATTAACGCCAGACATTGCTATGGAGTACTTTATCAATTGTAATTCCTCAACTTTGGCGCCGTACACAACTCCATTGGATGAGTTGCGTGCTGCCCATTTGTATCGGAGGCTAGGCTTTAGTGCCTCGGTACAAACCATTAACGCAGCTGTTGGACAAACAGCTGGAGCCCTTGTGGATAATCTAGTAAATCAGGCCCTTGCATTAGCACCAATCCCTGCACCGACATGGGCAAATTGGACAAATGCGGACTATCCCGCAGATGATGATTTAGCTGGGCAACTTAGAAGAACCCAACAAGAAGAATTTGCCACGGCATACGGTAATGCTCTTTTAAACAATGAACTAAGGGACAGAATGAGTTTCTTTTGGAGCAATCATTTTGTTACCGAAATCGATGTTTATAATTGCAACTCCTTTTTATACCATTATATAAACTGTTTGCAGCGAAATGCCCTGGGTAATTTCAGAACGTTTGTAAGTGAGATAGGATTGACCAGTGCCATGCTCTATTATTTGGATGGGGTTCGAAACCGAGGGAACAATCCAAACGAAAACTATGCCCGCGAGCTGTATGAACTTTTTACCCTAGGTGAGGGTAATAACTATACGGAGGAGGATATCATAGAAACAGCAAAAGCTATTTCAGGATATACCGAAAGAGGTGAAGAAGGATGTACACAGGTCACCTTTAACCCGGAAGATTTCAATACTGAAAACAAAACCATCTTTGGTCAAACAGGTAATTGGGGGTATGATGATGTCATCAATATCTTGTTTACTGAAAGACCAAATGAAATAGCATGGTTTATCTGCAAGAAATTATACGAATTCTTTGTGCATCCAGATTCTGATGATGCGGATGGTAATGCGCAAACCATAATCAACGGAATGGCGGCCACATTTACGGCCAATAATTTTGAGATTGCCCCGGTACTTTCCCAGTTATTTAAAAGCCAGCATTTTTTTGACGAAGATGCAATTGGGGTAATTATTAAGAGTCCGTTCGATTTGTACATGAACCTACTCAAGGAAACCGGATTCTCTTATGATGATGGTACCGTGATCAACGTTATTGACGCATCAAGATTGATAGGTCAAACACTTTTTGATCCATTTGATGTTGCAGGTTGGCAACGGGATAGACAATGGATCAATACCAATTTTATTATTGGTCGTTGGTTGACAACAGAAGTGTTTTTGGAACGCTTTTTCCAGGACAATCCCGAACAGTTTAGGGATTTTGCATTGTCCATTACAGGAAATGACGGTTTAACCAGCAGTAACCCCGATATTATAGCAAGGCCAATTATTGATAAAATGCTACCTAAAGGGCTACTGACTGATGGTGAATATGAAAAAGCCTATGTAGCTTTTAGAAGTGATGTGGATGCCACATATTACGAAGGAGGTGCCACTCCCGATTGGACCTTGTCCTCTTGGCCTACCGCTCCATCCCAAGTTTATCTATTATTGCGTCACCTGTCTAGAGAACCCGAATTTCAACTTAAATAACCCTACCCATGTGCGATACTCATCATACCCACGATAAATCACCCTATAAAGGCCTAGAACATGATGGCCATGATCAAGAACATAAAACATGGAGCAGACGTTCCTTTATCCAAGCATTGGGTATTGCAGGATCTGGTTCCATGTTCTTAGGAAGCAACTTGGTTTCCGCTTCGGCCCCGTCCCCCTTTACTTCTGCCATTGCAGATGCAGAGACCGATCATATTTTAATACTGATCAGGTTGTCTGGAGGAAACGATGGACTGAGCACCGTTATCCCTATTCAACAATACGATACTTATGCTAACGCCAGGCCTAACATTTACATCCCAGAAAGTAAGGTCCTAAAACTTACCGATGACTTTGGTGTACCTACCTACATGAACGCCCTAGAACCTTTGTGGGGCGATGGACAGTTTAAAGCTGTTCACGGAGTAGGTTATGAAAACCAGAGTTTGTCCCATTTTACAGGGTCGGATATTTACGCCAATACGGATTTGACAACAACCGGTTTTACCGGATTGAATACGGGTTGGATGGGTAGACATTTTGAGCAATGCTATCCAGATTATTTGATCAATCCGCCCGAAGCTCCAGCGGCAATCCAAATTGGAAACCTGTCCAACTTGGTTTTCCAAGGTGAGGAAACCAACTATGCATTTGTTACCAACAATATTGACCAGTTGGAGGAAATTGCGCAAACTGGATTTTTCTACGACATTGAGAATGCTCCGTTTGACAACTGTATGTATGGTGATCAGTTGCGCTTTTTGAGAGGTGTGGCCAACACTACTTACGAATATGCTGGTAAAATTCATGATGCCTATGAAAGAGGGCAAAACCAGGTGGAATACCAAGACAATGGTTTTGCACGACAATTGGCTTTGTTGGCACGATTGATCAAAGGAAACTTGGGCACCAAGGTATATATGATTTCCATGGGTGGTTTTGACACCCACGGTAACCAGCCACTTGCCCACGAACGGTTAATGACGAACCTTTCCATTGCGGTACAGAATTTCTATGATGATATTGCCTTCACCCAGCAAGACGATAAGGTCTTGAGTATGACCTTCTCTGAATTTGGTCGTAGAATATTTGAAAATGGTTCAAACGGAACAGATCACGGAAAAGCTGCGCCTACTCTATTCTTTGGGTCAGGTTTAAATGGAAGTGCCTTTGTTGGTGACCACCCATCTTTGGATAATCCAAACGGGCGTGGAAACCTCGAGTACACCATGGATTTTAGGGATTTGTATGCCACCGTATTGGCCGAATGGCTCTGCGTGCCAATTCCACTGGTAGAACAACATTTGTTGGATCACCCCTACAATCCGGTTAACCTTGGGTTTAATTGTAGCGGAACAGAGTTCCCGGACATTGCCATGGACAGTGATCCACCAACATTACCGGACACCCCACCAAGTCCAGATGGCATGGATCCAGATCCAGATGTTTTGGCAGCCATAGTCCACAGACCGTACTACCCAACAGAAAATACTCCACACATCTATTTGGAAATGCCCGTTGCTGCCCATGTCGATATTCAATTGTATAACATTCTTGGGCAAAATGTGGGTACAGTTTTCAATGAAATGATGTTGGAAGGTTCCGCGGAAATAAATATTAGAGATCGCATGCGCGATAGTCTGTCCACAGGAAAATATATCTATCAAATCCGTGTGGGAGAAGAAAGAATGAGTAAATCTGTAATGATCATGTAATCTTATAGAGAAACGTACATATTCCAGAATCCTCCGATAGTGCATCCCCCCACCCCAATTTGGGCTGTACGATTCGGAGGTTTCCTTTTTAGGTAAGCTTAGGTTTGTCTTTATCAGTTTTAAATCCCAAGGCTTTCTTCACTTCGTGGTTTTTGTCCTTATAGACCCTGGACAATTCTTCTTTTTGCTCCTCTTTTAAAACCTCCTTGAATTTCTCAAGCTTTTTGAACTTTTTTGGGTTTCCAATACTCATAATCTTCGTTTCGTAAGTAGATTCTTATAAATAACTCACACTAGCTTTATTTATTTTTAAAATCCTTCGCTTTTCGATATCATGATAAGCTTCAATAAGTACCAAAAAAGCATGGAATCACTCCAATGAAATTCAGTATTTTTGGGGCTTAATTAAAGTACAACATGTCCAAGACCACAACTCCTTCAAGATATACCATTACAGCTGCATTGCCTTACACCAATGGACCTATTCATATTGGCCATTTGGCTGGGGTTTATGTTCCTGCGGACATCTATTCCCGCTATTTGCGTTTAAAGGGGAAGGATGTGGCTTTTATCTGCGGTAGTGATGAGCATGGTGTTGCCATCCCAATGAAAGCCAAAAAAGAAGGAGTATCTCCAAAGGAGATAATTGACAAATACCACGGGATTATCAAAAAATCATTTGTTGATTTCGGAATCACCTTTGACAATTATTCAAGAACTTCTGCCGAGGTTCACCATAGGACCGCCTCTGATTTTTTCGAGAAACTATATGACCAAAATGATTTTATAGAAGAGGTCACCGAACAACTGTATGACGAAGAAGCCCAGCAGTTTTTAGCCGATCGTTTTGTGGTAGGAACCTGCCCCAAATGTGGCAATGAGGAAGCGTATGGTGATCAATGTGAAAATTGTGGCTCGTCCCTAAATGCAACTGATCTCATTAATCCAAAATCGACAATCACCGGAGGAGTTCCCACATTGAAGAAAACCAAGCATTGGTTTTTGCCACTAGATCGCTACGAGGATTTCTTAAAAGAATGGATTCTGGAAAGCCACAGAAATGACTGGAAACCCAACGTTTATGGCCAATGTAAATCTTGGATTGACGATGGATTAAAACCCCGTGCCGTTACCCGTGATTTGGATTGGGGAATTCCTGTTCCAGTTGAAGGCGGGGAAGGAAAAGTGCTTTACGTGTGGTTCGATGCCCCCATTGGGTATATCTCCTCAACTAAAGAATGGGCCGAACGCGAAGGCAAGGATTGGGAGCCCTATTGGAAAGATAAAGACACCAAATTGCTTCATTTTATAGGGAAGGATAATATTGTTTTCCATTGTATCATCTTCCCAAGTATGCTAAAGGCTCATGGCGATTTTGTACTGCCAGAAAATGTTCCAGCGAATGAGTTTTTAAATCTGGAAGGAAACAAACTTTCAACCTCCAAAAACTGGGCGGTGTGGTTGCATGAATATTTGGAAGAGTTTCCAGATATGCAAGACGTTTTGCGTTATGCATTAACAGCCAATGCCCCGGAAACCAAGGACAATGATTTTACCTGGAAAGATTTTCAAGCTAGAAATAACAATGAACTTGTTGCTATTTTTGGGAATTTTATTAACCGGGTTGCTGTGCTGACCCATAAATATTACGATGGAGTTGTACCCACGCCTTCAGATTTAACCGATGTTGACAAACGGACCTTAGAAGCCCTTAAGGGCTTTCCGGAAATTCTCGACAACTCGTTGGACCGCTACCGATTTAGGGAAGCAAGTCAAGAATTAATGAACCTTGCCCGACTTGGTAATAAATATTTGGCGGATGAAGAACCTTGGAAACTTATCAAAACCGATGAGGAGCGTGTAAAAACAGTAATGTATGTAGCCTTGCAAATCGCAACGGGACTGGCTGTTCTCAGTGAGCCGTTTTTACCTTTTACTTCGGAAAAACTTAAAAACATTCTCAATATCAGGTCTAACGCAGTTGAGACCTCTTGGGATGAACTTAGCACAAAAGAAACATTGCTTCCTTCAGGACATCAAATCAATAAAAGTGAACTGTTATTCCGTAAAGTGGAGGATAAAGAAATTGAGGCCCAATTAGCCAAGTTGGAAGCCACCAAAAAAACCAATGAGCAAATGGACAAGGAAATTGCCCCGCAAAAAGAGACCATCACTTTTGATGATTTCACTAAACTGGATATGCGAGTGGGAACCATTATTGAAGCCGAAAAAATGCCGAAGGCGAACAAACTTTTGGTTTTGAAAGTTGACACGGGATTGGACACCCGAACCATAGTATCAGGAATTGCCGAAAGCTTTAAACCCGAAGACATTGTAGGAAAAAAAGTAACCGTTTTGGTCAACCTAGCTCCAAGAAAACTACGTGGCGTGGAAAGTGAAGGTATGATTTTAATGACCGAAGATCAAGAAGGCAAATTGGTGTTTGTGAATCCGGATGATAAGAGTGTTCAAAATGGAGCATCAATTAGCTGATTTTTACCAATTCACCCAATCTCAATACCCATTCAACCATACCTCTTACTATGTTCAGTCGCTTAAGTATTTTATTTTCGATATTTTTTATACCATCAACCTACATAAATGGTCAAGAACACCTAAAATCCATAAGTATTGACCTTAAAAAGGGTAAAGAAGTAACTTCGGTCACAGACAATGCTGAAAATATACATTACTTCTTTTTGGACAATAAAGCAATCAAACATTTGATCTTCAATGCCAGTTTTGATTCCATTCATAAAAAAGACTATCCAAAGCCCATATATCCATATTCACAGTTGCAAGGATATTCGGTTTCTTCAAAGAACATGGTAAGCCTCTATTTTACCAATCCTGCCAAGAACAAGTTTTGTGCTTACTCCTTTGGTGAGGGAAACAAACTTCAAATTGCAAAATTTGAATTGCCCATGAAAAAGGAAAAGATCTTTGCTTCATTAAACTATGACAACAAACTCAATATTTTTACTTTTAAAAGAAATTCTTCTATAATAAAAAGATATATTTTCAACAAAGATGCAGTCTCAACTTCAATTTATGATTTTTCGGGAGAACGTTTTTTCAATTCGGAAGACAAAATTGTACCGCTCAGCTCCATATTGAATTATCATGAAAATTCTATAATAAAACCCAGTCTTCCGGCCTCTATTGAGCAGGCTTCCCAGCCAATCAAGATTTATCCTTCCGCTGATGGAATGACAATTAGCCTAAATCACCGGAAGAATGCCACACGACTTTTGAAACTTGATTCAGATAGCGAAAATTACAGCATGGAGTTCTTTTCAATTCCTACTTTTTCATTTGGTAATATGGAATACGTTAAATCCAATTCTTTCATCAGCAATGGAAAAATGTTCCAAATAATATCTTCGACCAAATTGCTCAATTTTTATATTTATGATCTAACATCCAAAACAGAGTTAAAAAAATATTCCATAGCCAGCGACCAAGAAATCCCTTTTAAAAACTCTCCTATCTATGTAGAGGGAAGTCCATATATAGAAGGTAAGCGGGAATTGGAAAAAACAAAGCAATATCTTAGAAAAGTAGCCAACATACAGCGAATAGGGATAACAGCAAACGAAAAAGACAATAAGTTAAACATAAAAATGGGCGGGGTATCAATCCATACAGGTGGCGGTGCAATGATGATGCCAATGCCGGGAATTCCCATTGCAAGCTTTGGTACCATTACCGTCTCTGTAAGCCCAGCATTTTATGCCTACAATTCCTACTCTTCAACAAGAGCAGTCTATATAAAATCAATATTTGATTCCTCAACGTTGAACCATATAGAAATGGATCCATTTTCCAATCTGTTCGACAGGGTCCAAAAACATAGCGATGGTTTGTTCGACATAAAGCTTACAACCTTGTTTAATTATAAGGGGTACTATATTCATAGTCACTACAACAATGCTGATAAGCGTTATACGCTATCCAAATTTGAAAACTAGCTTTCTTAATGCAACTCATCCCCTATATCCTTAAGCACACTCAACTTTCAGAGCAAAGTATTGAAAATACGGTGGCACTGCTGAATGAAGATTGCACTGTTCCTTTTATCTCTCGCTATCGAAAAGAACGTACCGGGAATTTGGATGAGGTTGAAATTGGTGCCATTGTAAAGTTTAAAACCGAGTTTGAAGCCTTAGAAAAAAGAAAAGCGGCCATTATAAAAGCAGTTAGTGAACAAGGGCTGTTGACTCAAGAGCTTGAATCCAAGTTTCACAATTGTGCTGACCTGACCAGTTTGGAGGATCTCTACCTTCCTTTCAAAAAAAGCAAGAAAACCAAAGCGGAAACAGCTCGGAAAAATGGACTTGAACCATTGGCCAAGATCATCATGGCCCAACGGAGTGATGAGATTGAATTCATTGCCTCCAAATACCTCAACAACGAAATTGAAAACGAGGATGATGCCCTGGAAGGAGCCCGCCATATCATTTCGGAATGGATCAACGAACGCACCGATGTTCGAAATCAATTGAGAAATCAATTGGAACGACATGCCATATTGGTCACCAAGGTCATCAAAACAAAAAAAGATGACGAGAAAGCACAAAAATTTCGAGATTATTTTGATTGGAACGAATCCTTGAGT
The DNA here is from genome assembly GCF_965222555.1 of Flagellimonas sp. Lineage (GTDB taxonomy): Bacteria > Bacteroidota > Bacteroidia > Flavobacteriales > Flavobacteriaceae > Flagellimonas. The sequence continues at coordinate 844,851 of NZ_CBDCUG010000005.1, forward strand.
CGGTGCCCTTCGCATCGGTTTTTGGCCATTTTAAGGGCCGAAAAAGAAGGCTTTATCCGTGTCAAAATTGAAATCGATGAGGAAAGGGCATTACAGAATATTGAAAGACGAATCATTAAATCCAATAATGCCTGCGCCGAACAAATTGAATTGGCTATCGCGGATGCCTATAAACGTCTTTTGTTTCCTTCATTATCCAATGAGCTTTTAAAAACTGCCAAGGAAAAAGCAGATGCCGATGCCATTAAGGTTTTTTCCAAAAACCTAAAACAGTTGTTACTTGGCGCACCTTTAGGCGAAAAACGCATATTGGCCATTGACCCAGGCTTTAGGACGGGTTGTAAAGTGGTCTGTTTGGACGCGCAAGGCGATTTAAAACACAACGAGACCATTTATCCACATGCCCCACAAAATGATAGTTCAGGTGCCATCAAAAAAATAAGCTCTTTGGTCGATGCCCATAAAATTGAGGCGATTGCCATTGGTAACGGGACGGCATCCCGGGAAACGGAGCAATTGGTCAAACGAATTCATTTTAAAAATCCCATCGAGGTTTTTGTGGTGAGTGAAGCGGGGGCTTCCATTTATTCCGCTTCCAAAATTGCACGGGATGAATTTCCCAACTATGATGTAACCGTAAGAGGAGCCGTTTCCATAGGTCGCCGATTGGCCGATCCCTTGGCCGAACTGGTGAAAATAGATGCCAAATCCATTGGCGTTGGGCAATATCAGCATGATGTGGACCAGACCAAATTAAAAACATCTTTGGACACTGTGGTGGAAAGCTGTGTGAACTCCGTGGGGGTTAACATCAATACCGCCAGTATCCCTTTGCTCAGTTATGTTTCTGGTATTGGGCCTAAATTGGCCGAAAACATAGTGGCATATCGGAATGAAAATGGTGCCTTTACCAACCGACAAGAAATCAAAAAAGTACCACGATTGGGGGGGAAAGCTTTTGAACAAGGAGCTGGTTTTTTGCGCATCAAGGAAGGAGAAAACCCGCTGGATGATTCCGCGGTGCACCCTGAAAGTTATGGCATCGTTAAAAAAATGGCCAAAGACAAGGGAGTTCCTTTATCGGATATCATCCGAAACAAGTCCGTTTTGCAAAGTATCGACCTAAAAAACTACTGTACCGATATCATTGGAATGCCCACCTTGAAGGATATTCTGGAAGAATTGGAAAAACCCGGATTGGACCGTAGGGAAAAAGCAAAGGTTTTTACCTTCAACCAAAACATTAAACAGATTACAGATCTACAGCAGGGACAATTGTTACCGGGCATAGTCAACAACATTACCAATTTTGGTTGTTTTGTAGATATCGGAATCAAGGAAAGTGGACTGATCCATATTTCCAATCTTTCCAATTCTTTTGTGAAAGATGTAAATGAGCATGTGAGCCTTCATCAACAGGTAGTTGTAAAGGTTTTGGATGTTGATATTCCCAGAAAACGAATACAACTGGCATTGCACAAGTAAGTCGGGACGAATAGTAATGTTGAGTATAGTTTGCCGTCTCATCTATACAGTATTTGCCCAAGAAATTTATTTTTAACTTTATTTGTTTAACCTCCAACACTTCTGAATTATGAAACCGATCATTTTTGGCTTACTACTGTTTTTAGGGATCCAATTGCATGCCCAAGAACAGATTCATTCCAATAAAAAGAATACTTGGAACAACTTCACTTATGACATGGGCAATGTTTTTGGGGGAATTGGACATGCCTACAGCCGTCCTTTTCATTGGCAAGGCAATGATTGGGCAAATTTTGGTTACCTAACAGCCGGAACTGCAGTTTTATTTATGGTTGATGATGAAATAGATGATTGGGCCAATGGTTTTAGAAATGATGTCCCTGATTTTCTAGTGGACTATGGCAACGAGTATGGAAGCCCAGAGAACAATTATATGATTACCGGAGGGGTATATCTGGCCGGACTGTTTACCAAAAATGAAAAATTGCGAAGAACCGGAGTACTTTTAATTGCATCTGCCACTGCAGGTGGTTTTTTACAGCAAGTAAGTAAACGAATCATTGGAAGGGCCAGACCTAAAAGTGGTGATAGTTCTGATGTCTACGACCCATTTCATCTTGATCGCGTTCATAATTATGATTCTTTTCCATCCGGGCATGCCATGCTTGCCTTTAGCAATGCCTATGCCATTGCCAAGCAATTTAAAAACCCATGGGTAAAAGCAGGTATTTATACTGTAGGACTCATTCCAGGTTTTGCTCGAATCACAGATCGTTTTCACTGGGTGTCGGATATAGCCTTTAGTACGGTATTGAGCATCTTCATTGTAGAGTCCATAGATCGTTATCTGGATTCCAAATACAATGAAAAGTATAATGACACTGGAAAAAAGCTAAGTTGGAATCTTAATTTTGGTCCAGGAACTATGGGGGTGGCTGTTCGTTTTTGATTGAACCCAATTGTACACTGCTTATAGTCCTGTCCATTTTGTAATTTTATACCACTAAAAGTAAAAACATGTTATCCAAAAAACTTGAAAAAGCGCTTAACGAGCAAATACGAATAGAAGCAGAATCATCACAGGTCTATCTTTCCATGGCGTCATGGGCAGAAGTAAAAGGTTTGGAAGGTGTTGCCGGATTTATGTACGGCCATTCTGACGAGGAGCGTATGCACATGCTCAAACTGGTCAAATATGTTAATGAAAGAGGAGGACATGCCCATATTTCAGATTTAAAAGCACCCAAAACAGATTTTGGAACATTCAAAGAAATGTTTCAGGAATTGTATGATCATGAGATTTTTGTTTCGAAAAGCATCAACGAGCTGGTACATGTAACCTTGGAAGAAAAGGATTATGCCACGCATAACTTTTTACAATGGTATGTGGCGGAACAATTAGAAGAAGAGGCTTTGGCACGTACGGTTCTGGATAAAATCAATTTGATTGGTAACGATAAGGGAGGTCTTTACCTTTTTGATAGGGATATACAACAACTAACTGTTGAAAGTGCGGCTTCGGATACGGCAGGAGAATAATTGTTGATAAATCTTTTATTTAGATTAATTTAAAATAACTATTTTTGGCCCATCGTTTTTCTCAAGATGGGTAAAAAGAAGAAAAAATCTAAAAAAAGTAACAGCAGCTTGCTAATGGAGCTAGCCCCTACCAATTGCAAGACCAAATGTTGTAAAAAATATAAAAAGGGAGAAAACAAACGTTGTAAGCGTTGCCCATGTTTTGACCTGCTGAAGAAAGTAGCATAAAAAAAGCCACCTTGAAGGTGGCTTTTGCTATTTTATTGCCTTTTTCTTTATAACCGAAGATTGTACAACCTTCTGACTTTCCTGCATTAATGAAAACTCCATATCGGTCATTGAAAGATACTCTTTAGCCTTTTGCAAATACAGTTCGCTGTGTGGAGTTTTATGCCCGCAAGTTTTTAAATGTTTGTGATAGGCATCCTTTTTGCCTTTCATGTATGCCAAATACGAAGAGAAGTTAGATTTGCCCAGTTGTCTTTCAAAGTTTCTTTGGTCTGTCCAATAATCAGATTCGTCCTGATGCGTTAAAAGTTGAAGTGTTTGTTCGTAACCGGCATCTCGTTGCGCCAGTTGCTCGTAAAAGCGTAATCCATGCTTAACACGGGCCGTGTCCTGCGCAAAAGCACCCATGCAGCAGCTTGCAAAAATTACGATATGTATTCGAACAAATTTCATTTTGTCTTGACCTCATATAAAAGACATTCAATTTCTTAAATGGTTGCATCATTTATATTTAATTTACTGTTAAATGTTGATAACCAAAAAGAAAGCGGGTCAATTGACCCGCTTTCTCGATAATCCGTAGTTAAACAACATTACTTTCCAAGCATTAACAGCTCATTACATTTTATCTCTGTTATGTATCTTTTTTCACCTTCTTTGGTCTCATAAGAACGGGAAATAAGCTTTCCTTCAATGGCCACTTCCTTTCCTTTGACCAAAAAATTCTCAACAATCTCTGCTATTTTGCCCCAGGCCACAATGTTATGCCATTGTGTATCGGTCACCTTCTCGCCCGTGGCATTTTTATAGGTTTCGTTTGTGGCAATGGAAAACTTGGCCAATTTATTGCCATTTTCCAAGGTTACCATTTCAGGATCATTTCCCAAGTTTCCAATCAACTGTACTTTGTTTTTTAGCGAATTCATAATTTTAATTTTACGTGTTAAACAGTTAATACTATCGAACTCTTATCGTCCGACAGGGCAAACTTAGCACGTGTCAAAATCATGAATCGGTTTTAAAACATTTGTTTTCGTTTGTAAACGGATGTAGTCGTTTAAAAACAATTTATTCATCGCTGACCCTGACATCTATATTCTTTTCTGGTTCAGGAGGATTTTACAAATTGAATAACCAATAAAGCAAAAATAAAATTGTGGCGAATGACAACCCATATATCCATAACCAAAGGCCAAACTTAAAGAACTCCTTAGCCGTAGTCTTCTTAATAGTGTCGTAAATGGAAGTGAACAGCTTTATCATTGACATGCAATGAAGATATGAAAATTTAAAGCTGGCTTTGTCCCACTTTGTATATAGATGCCCTATCAACAATCAACCCTTAGATTGTTGGTCGGTCCCTTTCTTATCTTGGTAGCGTCTGTAGAGCCAAACACCAATCAATGCGATAATCGTTATCGTGGCACTGGCTATTATTGTGACAGTTTCATTTTGAGCTTCCATAGTTGGTTTTGTTTTCTGTAAGTTACAATTTTATCGCTCTTTGTATACAGGTGCCAATTTCTCTTGTTTTGGCACCTTCACCAAGGGTTTTAAGCCAAACAAAAACCGGGTTACATTATTGGTTCTAATCAATTGGTACAAAAGAACAGATGTAGGAATAGCCGTTAGTGCAATAATCAAAAACTTGATGAAAATGTTATGATCGTATTGGACGATATAATATCCGAATACAATAATCAATGTTTGATGAAGGATATAAATAGGCAGGATGCTAATATTTGCCGGAACAAGAATCGAATGGTTGAAATTCATAGATCTAGCAAAAAATGCAAGGAAAAACAATATCCAACTAAGTGCAATGAACATGGCATTTATGGTTACACCTAGATGAATCCATGAAAGTTCGGGTTCCAAAAAGACCTGCACCATTTGCGCATTTGAAGAACCGAGATATATAAAAATTGCTGAACTTAATACACCAACATTCAATAACAGCAATGTTTTCCTTTTTATAATGTCGATAAACTCTTTGTCCGCAACAAACATGAACCCATATATAAAAGGCCAGATGTACACAAAAAAATCCGCCCAATCAGTATATCCTTGAAATATCGGTTTCAATAAAAATCTGCAAACAATCATGGGGATCACCAAAACAAAAACACCTAAGCGAGTGGATAAGATTCTCTTTAGCCATGTAAACTTAATTTTCCCTTTCTGAATTTTACGAAATATTGGTATGGAGATAATTGTCATCACAAAAAGAAAAGGCAGATACCATAAATGGGTCCCTAAGTGTCCAAACCAAAGTAGTACACTGGAACCCATGGTATCACCAAGTTGTTGGGAGGGGTAAATCATTAAAAAATCCAGATACCCCCCTTCAAAATCCCTGAACATGACCCACTCGTAAAATCGCTGGGGAGGTATAATAATCAGTATTCCAAATAAAAAAGGTATTAGCAGCCTTTTGACCCTATCTGTTATAAACTTTCCTTTTCTGGAGCGCATGGCAAACCATGTGCCAGCTCCAGATACCAGAAAGATCAAATGCATTCGCCACCCATGGGTAAAGAAGGTGAGAAGGTCAAAAACAACACTTTGTTCCTCATTTTTAATGTGCCAAGGCAAATGATCAAAGGGACGCCAAGAATGAAATAAAAACAATAATCCGAAGGCCAATACTCTAAGCCAGTCTAGGTAATGAAGTCGTTTAGTTGAAGCCATAATTTTTAATTTGAAATGAAATGTTACTTAAAATCATGGCAAACCAATAAAATAACTTGAGGCCAATCGACCTTCCCTATAGATTTGGACACCTCCCTATATCTTGTGATATCCCCTATGAATCTGGACCTCAGAAATTTTAGGTTATGAAGTTTTAGCCTTTAAAAATTGTGAAGGTGTTAGGCCAGTGGTCTTTTTAAAGATATTGTTGAAACTGCTCTTGGAGTTGAAACCACTTTCATAAGCCATACCAAGCAGGGTGAGATGGTCATTTGAAGCGTCGAGCATTTTTTTCTTCATCAAATCAACCCGGTAACCATTAATGAAATCGAAGAAATTTTTGTTGAGGTTCCCGTTGATTATCTGGGACAGGTGATTAGTTGAAATATCCAGCTGGTCAGCCACATCTGGAAGTGATAATTTTCCATTCAGATAGGGTTTCTCCTCTTTCATATATTTTAAAAGTCTCTGCAATTGGGCTTTGGAATCTTCTTCGGACAATCCTGAATGCAAATACTGCTTTTTGGTCTTTTGCTTATCAGCGACCAAGTTGTTTCTATCACTGTTACCTTCAATAGTTATAGAGGGAGTGAAAATTATCTGTTGTTTAATGCCATAGTAACCTGTAAGAAACACTATAATGGTAATCACTGTAAAAATAATATTGTCCCCCTGACGGTAAGGAAGAAAGGTGTCGAAATGGTATAAAATATTGGCGACCACAATAGTGCTCCAAAGTACCACCATACTAATAATGACATACCGCAGCCATTTTAAATCGATATGTTCCGTGTAAGAAAAATGATTTCCTATTCTTTTTGAATGCTTTTTCAAAACAAGGAAGCTTGCAATTAGATAAATGACCCCTACAAAGACCCGAAAAAAACTCATGATAAGAAAAACAGGCTTCTTCGTATCTTCAATAACGTTCTTGTCATCGACTATAGACCCTTCACTATACAATGTAAGTTGTAAAAAAACTGCAATCGTAAAAACAATATAGGGAAGGGCATGGAGCAAAAACCATGGATTGAACTTTTGCGATTTCTTCGTATAGCTAACAACATATAGGTAAACCAATGGGCCAAATAAAGTGGGCATAGCCGTATAAAACCCAAGAAAAACTGGATACTCCGTATCCAGTCCCATAACTTCCAATGCATACCCTACCAAAAGAAAACCCATAAGCACCAACAGGATGACCATGACATAATCACCCTTGGACTTATTCTTTTTGTTCATTACCACAAGGGTCAAAAAGAAAGCTTGTACCGCCCCAACAATAAAAACGAATTTCATGATTCTGTTTCAGCAATTAGCCAATATCTTTTATGCAGTGAAATGATAGTATTGTCTCAACCACAATCTTTGGAAAACAATATAAGCATGAATAGCATTAAAAATTACAAATAAATGGATTCATATGAATGGCTTATTAATAATCAGCCCAATTCTTAGGTTCTTGGGTTCAGAGGCAATATTTACCATTATTGGCAGTTATATAAGAGTATTCTTACAAAGTTAGGTTAGATTTGGGGAAATTCAAGCCATGAAGGATACAAGTAATTCTACATATTTGGGATAAAGGTCACTTGGCTTTTTATCCCTTTTTTTTTATCCTATTCTCTATATAAATGCCTTAAAGTTTTGGCTACTTACTATGGGTAATTTCCGTATCCGTCTACCGGTGGCCGCAAAAATGGCGTTGGTCAATGCCGGAATCGCCGGTGGCAGCGGGGGTTCTCCCAAACCTCGAGGAGGTAAATCATTTTTAATAAACTCAACATGAATCTCTGGTATTTCACCCATACGCATCCATCTGTAATCATGAAAATTGGATTGCTCCGTTGCCCCGTCCCTAATGGTGATTTCACCATAAAGCGCAGCGCAGAGCCCTTCTAAAATTGCTCCTTCAACCTGAGCCTTGGCACCTGACGGGTTCACCACAATGCCACAATCCACAACGGCATCCACCCTAAGAATGTTCACTTTGTTGTTCTCCAATACTTCTACTGTCACAATCTCGGCAATAAAAGACCCTGACATCTTTCGAGCGGCAAAGCCCCTTCCCTGTCCTTTGGGCAGTGGAGTGTCCCAATCACTATTTTTTCTGACCTTTTCAATCACACTAATGAATCGTGTATTGTCAAATTCATATTCTCCAACTACTGGCACCATTCGCGCCGGACCAATAAATTTTAAGAAGTAATCAATGGGATCCATATTATTCTTGAAAGCCAGCTCATCCAGGAAGCTTTGGATAGGAAATGCATTTGCACCGGGAGCTACAGCTCTCCATTGTCCCAAGGGCACGTCACTTAGAACATGTCCATATTCAAATCGCAGATTCGGCACAAATCCAGCTGGAAACTCATATTCATCAATCTCGGTACCAGCTGGTCTTCCTTCACGCCCCAAACAAGTTTTGCGTGAAGCATTGGCCAAAATATGCTGCCATCCCGTGACCATTCCATCCTTATCCAGTGTAGCGGCCAATTTTTGAACACTTCCCGGTCTATACCAACCGTGTTTGAAATCTTCTTCCCTGGTCCAGGTCAGTTTGACCGGTCTGCCCCTTTCCTTGGATAAAATTGCAGCGTCCATGGCATAATCCACATAATATCTTCTTCCAAAAGCGCCTCCAACTCTAGGGATATGGATTTTTATTTTTTCAGGATTCAATCCAAATAGCTTGATCAGACCTTCCTGTAAAGCTTCCGGGTTTTGTGTTGGCGCCCAGACTTCACAAAAACCATCCCGAAAATCCACAGTACAGTTCATGGGTTCCATGGTTGCATGAGCTAAAAAGGGAACCTCATATACCGCTTCTACATAGGAGCTTGCTTGTTTCTTTGCCAAATCCAAATTACCATCTTCCCTTTCAATGGTTGTATTTGTAAGTTGTGCATGAAAACGTTCAAATATACCCTTAGTATTTTCATTTCTTGAAGCTGTATTGTCCCAGTTAATCTTAAGTTTTTCTGCTCCTTTAAACGCGGCCCAAGTGGAATTTGCCACTACCGCAACACCGTTGACAAAGTTGGGGTTATTGGGGCCTAAAAGTCGCCCCCCGTATGCCTCATTGTCCAAAGCAATAGCATCAATGACGCCGTTTAGAGCCAGGGCATCGGTAGCATCAAAACTATCTACTTTACCATTATGAACCGGATTTTTCCGCACAGTGGCATACAACATATCGGGAAGTTTTATATCGATCCCAAACTCAGCCGTCCCACTGACAATTTTATCCAAATCGACCTGAGGAATGGGCTGACCAACAATTTTATATGAATCCAAAGGTTTAAACTCCACCTCCTCCGGCAATGTAACCTGGGCGGCCTCCATAACCAGTTCACCAAAAGGAAGGGTTTCTCCAGATTTTTCATGGACCACTTCTCCGTTTTGGGTGATAAGTTCAGTTGCGGGTATGCCCATTTTTTTCGATGCCACCTCAACAAGCGCATATCTTACCTGGGCCCCAGCTTTTCGCATCAAATCCCAATTTAAGATAATGGCATAGCTTCCCCCAGCCCATTGTTCCTCATACATTTTGTTGAAATCGCCCTGGACCACTTTTACTTTCTCCCAATCGGCACCTAGCTCCTCTGCCAAAATCATGGGAAGGGAAGTTTTTACACCCTGACCTATCTCGGGATTTTTCGCAATAAGGGTTACCCATCCTTCGGTATCGATTGTAATCAAGGGTAAAAGTTCAAAGTTTTCCGCTGGCTTCTTTTCTCCTTTGCATGAATGAAGATGCACGCCAACCATTAAGGCTCCACTCGCAGTTGCAGTAAGTTTTAAAAAATTTCTTCTCCCTAGTGTATCTTTCATTTTTCCATTTTTTTGATTGCTTTACCTTCTGTCACCCTATAAATCTGGTTACTGTCCAGATTCTTCATTTCCTGTCTAATGCCACTTGGCCAAATAAGCTCAACCTTGGCAATCTTATGCGTAGATAACCCGAAGTGAATTTCCGGAGCATTCTCGCTTCCATAGCCTGTTTCCCTAATAAAATATCTTGTCTGCACAGCACCATCAGAAGTTGTAAGTTTAACCCAGGATCCAATCCCGTAGCTATTGGATTCCATTCCTTTCAATTGAAAAATCACCCAGTTGTTAGTTGTATTTTGGTTGATATAACAATCGTCAGGTTCTGCCTCTCCTCCCCAATTGCACACATATATGTCCAAGTTCCCATTGCGATTCAAATCGCCCGAAGCCGTTCCTGCAGATATGTGGCCCTCAACGGCCGGAAGTGTGTTATAAACTCTTTTATAAGACCGATTAGGTCCTCCTGAAAAGAAGAAATTCTGAATTTCAGGATACCCCTCCGTTCCATTTGCTACGTACAAATCTAGCTGACCATCGTTATTAAAATCTCCCCAGGTCTGCCCTTTTGACGGCCTTCTTACTTCGTAAGTAATGCCATTATCGGTAATTTTTCGAAAGTTTCCTGATCCGGAATTTTGATACAACGCATTTTCATCAGAAATGGAGACATTGGTCACATAAATATCCAAATCCATGTCGTGGTCATAATCTATGAGGGATACTCCGTAGGAAGCATTAAGCTCTTCAACCAAAGTTCCTTCTTGCTGTTCTCTAAAATTTCCGTTGGGCAATCCCAGAAACAGATAGTTTCTGTGTTTACCAGTAAACTTCCCATCGTCTTTGACCACAAAATTTGCCACATACAAATCCGGGAATCCATCCCCATTCAAATCACCCCAGCCACATGCCCTTCCATCTCCCTTGTTTCCAATCCAAGGTCCGGTATTGGCTTTTTTGAACATTCCCCTTCCATCATTTATGTATAGGTTATCATCTTCCCCATCACGGTTAACTACAAAAACATCCAAATCTCCATCCAAATCATAATCGCACCAGCATGCCCCGGGAGAATTGGTCAAATCTTCTGTAAGATTACCAGCATTTGTAGGTGAAAAATTTCCGTTTCCGTCGTTCAGGTATAAAAGGTTGGGAACACCAAACTGCGTAGTAAAAAAGATGTCCATATCGTGGTCATTGTCCACATCCACCGTATGAACGGATTCACTCCATGCCTGCAATTTATTTTCAGCAATGGAAGCCCTTCTAAACGTCTTGCCTTCATTAAAATGAATGGTATTTCCCAAAAGCTGTGTGGAATCTACCTGAGTGGCAACAACAATATCGAGCAAGCCGTTACCATCCAAATCGGCAATCGACACCCCTCTAGATCCTTGCGGGAGACCTTCCAGATTCAATTTTTTAAAGGAAAAATCCTGCGCCAAAACACAGGTGGAGAAACAGCTCAATATTAAAACCAGCGCCCAACGCATTACCTGTCCCATTTATCTGCCGCCAATTTCACAGCCTCTCGAATACGACCATAGGTTCCACATCTGCAAATGTTGCCCGACAATGCTGTGTTTATATCCTCATCTGAAGGCTTCTGGTTTTTAGAAAGTAAAGCCAATGTGCTCATGATCTGTCCAGATTGACAATAACCACATTGTGGTACATCAGCTTCTTTCCATGCTTCTTGAATGGGATGGTCATTCTCTTTGGAAAGGCCTTCAATGGTTGTGATTGTGCCTCCTTCCGCTTCAGCTACCACAAGTATGCAAGATCTTACCGGGTTTTCATTAAAATGTATGGTACATGCTCCGCAAAGCCCTTGGCCACACCCATATTTTGTGCCGGTAAGATTTAAGATATCCCGGAGCACCCATAACAATGGCGTATCGGCATCGGCAGTAACGGTTCTTTCCTTCTCATTGATTGTAAGTGTATAGGATGGCATACTATTTCCCGTTTTTTGATTTTGAATGATGAGTTATTGGCAGAAATACTTCGGCTCTTAAACTTACCCTTTTGGGAAGAAGAAAAATGGGTGCTGCAGTAAACTGACGGATTTTTGATAGCGAATGGACTTAATTTGTCCTATCCTTAAAAAAATGAATGATGTCCTTGACAAAACTTTTGCTGACCCTGCGTTTGGTACCATCTTTCATGATTACGTCGAGAGTACTTCCGGTGCCCCTAGCCAGTTCGGACACAAAGTTCACATTGATGATGGTAGATCGATGGATTTTTTTGAAGCTGTCCCCGGGCAATACATCCAAAAATGACTTTAACGGTTTACGCATGACGAACATCCCTTCTGTGGTGAACAATTTGGTGTAATAATTCTCGGCTGCCAACCAATGGATCTGCGAAGGCTCGCAAAAGTGTTTTTTCCCGCCACGGGTGAGTTCAAACAACAAGGGAGTATTTGCTTTTTCTTCTTTTCTCCACCGAAGTTTATCAACTACAAACCATAAAATTCCAAAATCAATCAAAGTCCAGAACACAAAAAAGTAACGGTATACGCCAAACTTGGACCCCGGGAGGTCTACATATGGACTAATGGTAGAACTGACCATAAAGAACCATCCAAAGTGCATCGCAATCCATAAAAACCCAATTGCCACCGTCAAAACCCTTCCATATTTAATGCTCTTGACCTTTTCAACAAGCATTTTGAACACCAAAAACATCAAAATCCAAGGGGCCCATATAAGAATTTGCCATAGCAACACGTGAATTAGGGTAACTTGATCACGGGTTGCATATTCCCGCCAATAGATCAAGAAACCCAGAACAATCGCAATTGTTGTTATTAAGGCTGAAAAATTCTTTGTTTTCATATTTCTTGGATGCCGATAAAGATTTTATCAGTACATTTTTACCCGTTGTCAAGATAGCAAGAATCGGGTTTTCAACGAAAGTAATTGACTTTACTTTTGGAAAATAAAATGTATGTCATGGAAAGTCAGGAAAGTATAAATTACAATCGTATTGCCAAGGCCATTGCCCACATTAAAGCCAATTTTAGGGAACAGCCTTCTTTGGACGAAATAGCGGAGCGCGTTCATCTGAGCCCTTATCATTTTCAACGCATGTTCAAGGAGTGGGCAGGAATAAGTCCGAAAAAGTTTTTACAGTACACCAGTGTACAGCATGCAAAAAAGGTGCTGGACGAAAGCAAGACTTCGCTTTTTGATGTGGCCATGGAAACTGGGCTATCAGGTACCAGTAGATTGCATGACCTGTTTATTTCCATTGAAGGCATGACCCCTGGGGAATATAAAAATGAAGGTGAAAACCTGAACATCAACTACAGCTATGCCCAAAGTCCTTTTGGATTGGTGGTGATAGCTTCAACGGAAAAAGGCTTGTGCCATGTTTCGTTCACCAATGATGAGGAAAAGGGACTTTATGAACTCAAAAAACAGTTTCCCAAAGCAACGTATCATCAAAGAGTAGATCAAACGCAGGTTAATGCACTTATGGTTTTTGCCAATGACTGGAGCCAGATTTCAGAAATAAAACTTCATCTAAAAGGAACCGATTTTCAATTAAAGGTTTGGGAATCCCTGCTCAAAATCCCAAAAGGACAGTTATCCACTTACGGTACTATTGCTGATATGATCAACAAGCCAAAAGCTTCAAGAGCTGTGGGTACGGCAATAGGCAGCAATCCAATCGCCTACCTGATTCCATGTCATAGGGTCATCCAAGCCTCTGGAAATTTAGGAGGATATCGATGGGACAGCAATCGCAAGACCGCCATTATTGGATGGGAAGCTGCTCAAGTACAGTAAAATGGATGCTATTTTGAAAAACCTTGAGGCTGTTGATTGGAAAAATGCTCAACAAAAGCTGAATCAACAGGGATATGTAGTAGTTGAAAATGTTTTAAGCGATAAGGACTGTCAAGAATTTATAGAAGATTTTGAAAATCCTGAACGCTATCGGAAAAATGTGGATATGGAGCGGTATCGCTTTGGTAAAGGGCATTACAAATATTTTAAATACCCCTTGCCCGATACGCTTTCAAGACTCAGAGAGTATGTATATCCAAAGTTGGTGCCCGTAGCCAATCAGTGGATGAGCAATCTGAAACTTGATATCAACTTTCCGGCTGAACTATCCGCGCTTCGTAAAAAGTGTGCTGAAAACGGGCAGCAATTGGCCACTCCACTTATATTAAAATATACAAAAGGAGGTTTCAACACGTTACACCAAGATTTATATGGAGATGTTTACTTTCCCATGCAGGCCGTGTTGTTCTTAAATGAGGTTGAAAAGCATTATACCGGAGGTGAGTTTGTAATGACACAGCAGATTCCCAGAGCCCAATCAAAGGCAATGGTCCTTCGTCCTAAAAAAGGGTCTATGTTAATCTTTACAACCAATTACCGACCTCTGCAGGGTAAAAAAGGACATTATAGAGTAACCATGAAGCACGGAGTGAGCGAGGTACATTCTGGAGAACGGTATACCCTTGGAATCATTTTTCATGATGCCACAACCTAAAAAATGATGCTACATGAAACGTTGACCCCACTGGAGATTTTCAAAGCATTGAAGCACCAAAGGATTAAATGGGCAGGAAATAGAAAACTGAAAATTTATGGAACTCTGTATTGCAAATCAGGAAAACGCATGAAAAAATCAACCCGTGTTTTCTTTAGTAGTGAAGATGAAGCCCTAAAAGAAGGTTACAGACCATGCGGACATTGCATGCGAAAGGCCTATCAGGATTGGAAAACGGAAAACCTAGAGTCCTAGTCCAAAAATGTAGCAAGAATCGGATTGCTATTCGTTTTGATTTTATCAAATCTTCATTGTCAAAACCCAAACCATAATTTACAATGAAGATCATTCCATTTATTTCATTTTTAATCCTGTTCCATATTGCGATATTTAGCTATGGACAGCTTCCCGTGGCAGAAAAATTAAAACTGATAGAAACGTCTCAACATATAAGTGATCCAAATGAATTGCCTGCGGCTTTAAAGTTGGCCGAAGAAAAGGATACTGTTGCACTGATTACTTTTTCCAAATCCAGTGGAGCGCTTTTGACATATAAAAATGTCACCAAAAAGCTTGTAATCAACGACTTGAATAACACAGGGTTTAAAAAGCGATATTTTGTAGTGCTTGTTGGTTCAAAGGCCATTTTCTTTCTGGATAACTAATTACATCCCTCAACACCTATTCCTTTCTTTTAAAAGTGGAATAGGTTTATCTTTGAAACCAAAGAAACACAATATGCAAACTTGGTTAAAACCTGTTGTTTTAGAAGGAAATTTGGTAAAACTGGCACCATTGGAGACAACCCATGTTGCAGCTTTGTTGGAAGCTGCCTCTGATGGAAATTTATGGGAGCTTTGGTACACCTCCGTACCTTCGGAAGAAACAGTGGAATCCTATGTGAAAACCGCACTGGCCGAGCAGAAAAATGGTTTGGCACTACCTTTTGTCATTATTGATAAAAAATCGGGCGATGTTGTGGGCACTACAAGATATTTAAATGTAGATTCTAAAAACAAACGTGTAGAAATCGGGGCCACCTGGTATGCTAAAAGAATGCAACGCACCGGAATCAATACGGAATGCAAATACATGTTACTTAAACATGCCTTTGAAACATTAAATACTATCGCTGTAGAATTCCGAACCCATTTTCATAACCACCCGTCCAGAAACGCCATTTTGCGATTGGGCGCAAAACAGGACGGAATCCTGAGAAATCACAGTATTGATCATAACGGGTTCCTTAGAGACACGGTGGTATTCTCCATTTTAAACAGCGAATGGCCAACGGTTAAAAAATCGTTGGAATTCAAAATGGAAAAGTCGTATTCGTAGAACTTCCAGACAACTACCCTTGTGCTTGCTTTAAAAGTCTGGCAAAATTATAGCTGGTCATTTCCAAATTCTTCGAAGTGTTGTTTTTAGCATCTTCCAAAGTCCCGATTCCATTTAGAATGGAAGTTGCATATTCGAGTCCCATGCCTTCCAATTGATTGATATCAATATCGACCGAACCGCAAAACGCAGCTACCGGAATACCTTGGATTTTGGCGGATTTGATTACTCCATCAATTGTTTTCCCCGATGAAGTTTGGTGGTCCAACTGTCCTTCCCCAGTAATGATCCAATCCGCATCCATGATTGCGTTGTCAAAATCAGCAATTTCTTTGATCAAGTCGATTCCAGATAATAACACGGCTTCCAAAAACACTTTAGCTCCTGCTCCCATTCCGCCTGCAGCCCCTGCTCTGGGGATTTTCTGCACATCAACCCCAAATTGCCCATGGACAATCTTCGCAAAACTTTCAAGTCCTTGGTCCAAATGAATAATATCTTCTGCGGAAGCTCCTTTTTGTGGTCCATACACATAAGCTGCACCTTGTCTTCCATAAAATGGATTGTTTACATCACAGGCCACTTTGATTTTCACATCCTTAAGTGTTGGAAGTACATCTTCCAAATCAATTTTTACCACTTTGGAAAGGTTTTTCCCAATTGGTGAGAGTTCGTTTCCCTTTTCATCCAAAAATTGATAGCCCAAGGCAGCCGCCATTCCCATTCCCGCATCATTGGTTGCACTGCCTCCGATTCCCAAAACAATCTCTTTGGCGCCTTGTTCTATCGCATGGACAATCAATTGTCCGGTTCCAAAAGATGTTGTGTTCATACAGTTCAGTTCGTCCTTGTCCAGTAGTTTATAGCCGGAAGCTTCGGACATTTCTACAAAAGCAGTTTCTTTTTCTTGGGAAAACAGATATCCAGATGTAACATCCCGAAACAGCGGGTCTTTAACAATGGTTTTCAATTGGCAGGCATGTAAATAGTGCTGTACTACTTCCGCAGTTCCATCCCCACCATCGGCCAAGGGCATTTGTACAATTTCGGCATTGGGAAATACCCTTCGCAATCCCCGTTCCACTACCTCGCAAAACTGCAATCCCGATAGGGATCCTTTGTATTTATCTGGAGCCAATACAAACTTCATGTTACTAAAAATAAGACTTCTTTTTTTGTCGATTTAAAACGGCACAGGTTTTGCACCCTGCAGCAAAGTATTTACCTTTAAAAAAACTTCAGTGATGAAAAAAATTGTTGCTACTTTTATTTTATTCAGTGCATTAACTTCCGCTATGGGACAATCAAAAAATTTCTTAGACATACCTTATCTTGAAACATCTGCAAGGGTGGACACTTTGGTCACTCCTGATAAAATCTATTTGAACATCACCATTCAAGAAAAAGATTCAAAAGGCAAAAAGTCGGTTGAAGAGCAAGAGAACAAAATGGCCCAAAGCTTAAGGGCTTTAGGAATTGATTTGGACAAACAATTGGTGATCAAAGACCTTAGCAGCAACTTCAAAAAGTACTTCCTTAGACAAAAAGATGTGCTTAAAAGCAAGCAATATTCCCTTTTGGTTCACTCAGGGAAAAAAGCCGGTGAAGTTATGGTAGCCTTGGAAAAATTGGATATTGCCAACACTTATCTTGAAAAGACGGAGTACTCTAAAATGGACGAATTGGAACTGGAACTAAAATCCAGAGCGGTTAAAAAGGCTAAGAAAAAGGCAGATGCGCTCACCGCTCCTCTTGGTCAAAAAGTTGGTGCAGCCATCCATATTCTTGATACTTCCACACCCTATTACCCAAGGTACAATCAAGCTCCCAGAATGGAAATGAAAGCGATGGCCATGGATATGGCTGAAGCAGAGCCATTGGATATTGATTTTGAAAAAATTAAAGTGGAAACTTCGGTAAATGTAAAATTCAAGATATCGGAATAGAATTCCAACATGGATAAACCATTTATTGCCGACAAAACTTTTGAAGGTCAAGATTTCACCAAAACGGCCCTTGAAAAAGGGGAATATGAGAACTGTGTTTTTAGCGGTTGTAATTTCTCCAATGCGTATCTGGACAATCAAAACTTTATGGAGTGTGAGTTTGTGGATTGTGATCTTACCAATGCCAATATAAAGCATACCATTTTTAAAGATGCTGTTTTCAGGGATTCCAAATTGGTAGGCCTCCGTTTTGAGGATTGTAATGATTTTTTACTCTCGCTCCGGTTTGAAAATTGCAATTTGACCTTAAGCTCCTTCTTCCAGCTCACTTTAAAGAGTACAATGTTTAAAGATTGCAATCTTACTGAAGCTGATTTTTCTGAAGCAGTTCTATCACATTCCATCTTTCCCAATTGCAATCTGGAAAAGGCTGTTTTTTACCAGACCAATCTTGAAAAGGTGGATTTGTCCACTTCATTCAATTTAAGTATAGATCCGGAGCAAAACAATTTAAAAAAGGCCAGGTTCAGCAAGGACAATCTTATCGGTTTATTGAAAAAACACGATATTGTATTATCCTAAATCGAAGAGATGTCCGAGAAGCATTGTTTGGAATGTGGTGAAAAATTAATAGGTAGGGTTGATAAAAAATATTGTTCCGACCACTGCAGAAATGCCTATAACAATAGGCTGAACAAAGACAGTAAAAACCTAGTCAGAAACATCAACAATAGACTGCGTAAAAATTACCGGATTTTAGCAAGTTTTCCTCTAAAAGAAGGCAAAACCACTACTACAAAAATGCGGTTGGTAGACAAAGGATTCGATTTTGAATATATCACCAACCTTTACACCACAAAAAAAGGAAGTACATATTACTTCCTTTATGACCTTGGGTACTTGCCTTTGGACAATGATCGTTATATGATTGTAAAACGGGAATGATCAGATTATTTCTTCCAATTCTGGGCACTTAATTTTAGCGCCGCAATCACAATATCTTTTCTACTGATCTGTCCTACCAAAATGTCATTCTTCATTACTGGGAGCCTGCGTCTATTGTGTTTGTCAAAAACGCCGGCAGCATCAAAAATGCTCATATCATTTGGAATGGTCTGTACATTTTTTGTCATAAAGCGTTCCACACTTTTATCCAAAATAGGCTGATTGAAGTATCTACTTTCAGAAATTTGTTTCATGCAATCCGCTTCGGAAATAATCCCAACCAAAAACCCATTTTTATCCATTACAGGTCCACCTGAAATATGATGCTTTGCAAAAGCCTCCATCACTTCCAAAATAGATTGTTCCGGAGTAAAAGTCACCAATTTCTTGGTCATATAGTCCTCAACCAATATGGGGGCGTTATACTCTTTTTTGGAGGAATCCTTTGCTCGAGCGCCCTGAAAACTCTTGATTGCCATGCCGTTAATTTTTGGGTTGATTGATTAAGATAGGAAATTTTAACGAATTATTTAAGTTTTTCGCATTAAATGTGCGAACCTTTCATAATTTCATATTTTTATACGCCAATTCCTTCAAACTATGAAATTTTCTAGAACCCTCGCCCTTCTCCTACTGATTTTAGCAGTGTATTGGAGCTATAAATCGTTAATGCCATCGTACAAGGGTGATGCTGAAAATTCACTGGAATTATTTTCAACCGATAGAGCTTTGGTTCATGTTAAAAACCTTTCTATTGAACCTCACGCAGTGGGATTCCCTGGACATGCCACCGCTCGAGGTTATATTATTGCCGAGCTAAAGAAAATGGGATTGGACCCGATTACACAAGAGGGCTATACAGCAGGTGATTGGGCAAATTTGAGCAAAGCAACCAATATTTTGGCAAGAATAGAAGGGTCGGGCAACGGAAAAGCATTGCTCTTATTATCTCACTATGATAGCAACCCGCATTCTTCTTTAGGGGCCAGTGATGCAGCGAGTGGAGTTGCCACAATTTTGGAAGGTATACGGGCTTTTTTAGCTGAAAACAAGACTCCAAAAAATGATATCATCATTCTTATTTCAGATGCTGAGGAATTAGGCCTAAATGGAGCCGATCTTTTTGTAAAAAACCATCCTTGGGCGAAGGAGGTGGGACTTGTACTCAACTTTGAAGCCAGAGGCAGTGGTGGACCCAGCTATATGTTAATTGAAACCAATCAAGGCAATGGAACTTTGATTGAGGAATTTACCAAAGCCAATCCAAAATATCCAGTGGCCAACTCTTTGGCTTACAGTATCTATAAAATGCTGCCCAATGATACCGATTTAACCGTATTTAGGGAAGATGGGGATATTGAGGGTTTTAATTTTGCGTTTATTGATGACCACTACGACTACCATACTGCCCTGGACAATTATGAAAGGTTGGACAAAAATACGTTGTCCCATCAGGGTAGTTATTTGATGCCTTTGTTACATCACTTTAGTGATGCCAACCTAAATAATCTAAAAAGCACGGATGATTTCATCTATTTTAACCTCCCATATTTTCGGTTGGTATCTTATCCATTCAAGTGGATTTGGCCCATGTTTGCCGTTGCCTTGCTTTCTTTTGTAATCTTATTGATCGTAGGACTTAAAAAACAGAAAATAACAGCCAAAGGTGCCTTTCAGGGTTTTGTGCCCCTTTTGGTTACCCTAACCGTCACCGGATTAATAGGTTATCTTGGCTGGCCTGCCATTAAATGGTGGTATCCCTGGTTCAATGACATGTTACATGGCTTCACCTATAATGGACACCTGTATATTATGGCATTTGCCATGTTTTCGTTGGCAACATGTTTATGGTTTTACCATAGATTCCGAAAAATTGGTTTGCCCGACCTTTTGGTCGCTCCTATTTTTCTGTGGTTGATCATTTGTGGACTTGTTGCGGTATACTTGAAAGGCGCCAGCTTTTTTATTGTCCCTCTTTTTGGAATATTGGTGGCTTTTATGGTATCTATCAACCAAAAAGAACCAAACCCATTCCTATTATTATTTTTAGCACTTCCGGCAGTTTTCATCTATTCCCCATTTATAAAAATGTTCCCAGTTGGTCTCGGATTAAAGATGATGGTGGCCGCTACCATTTTTACCACTCTTCTTTTTGTTCTAGTACTTCCACTACTTGCGCAATTCAAAAACAAAAATCGATTAGCTTATTTAGCATTTTTTCTGTTTGCCGTATTTAGCATTGCAGCACATATTAAATCCAATTTTAATGAAAAAAGACCAAAACCGAGTAGCTTGCTATATGTGTATGATGCAGATAAAGATTCAGCCGTTTGGGCTACATACGACCATAAATTGATCGGATGGAACAATCAATTTTTGGAGGACAAATTGGAAGTTTCCAAATCGGAGGAATACAAAACCCTAGCAAGCAAGTATGGTTCCGGGTTCACGTATACTGCCAAAGCACCTAAAAAGGATATTGCTGTACCCTGGATCGATACCATTAAAGATACCATTGAAGGTAACAACCGGTTGATTGAGTTCTGTGTCACTCCCAAAAGAGATGTTAACCGATTGGACATTTATGCCAACCCCGTCAAGTTTACTTCCGTCAAGGTCAACAATATTGCTCTTTCCGATAATTTTTTGCAAAAAAGAGGCAAAAAGTTGATTACCCATTACATCAGCAATAATGATTATACCGAACTGGCACTGAGCTTTCCAAAGGATTCCATTTTGGAGCTCACTTTCTATGAATCATCCAATGACTTGTTAACCAATAAAGAGTTTACAGTCCCTCACCGACCTGATAATAGTATTCCCATGCCATTTGTTCTCAATGATGCTATTTTAGTAACCAAAACCTTAAAGTTTGAGTAAAAAAATTGGGGTGCTGGGTTGTGGTTGGCTTGGACTTCCGCTGGCGAAACACTTCGTAGCCAATACATATGAGGTTCATGGCAGTACTACCTCCAATGAAAAATTGGAACTCCTCAAAAAAGAAGGCATACACCCATATGAGATTTCACTATCCTCGACAAAAATCCATGGGGATATTGAAAGTTTCCTATCCAATATTGATTTATTGGTGATTAACGTTCCTCCAAAACTTAGGGGCGCCAATCCTGAAAATTTTGTGGAAAAAATGAATTTGCTACATGCTCAAATTAAAAAAAGTGGGCCATATAAACTCATCTTTGTGAGCAGTACAGCCGTATATGGTAACCTTAATCATGAAATTACCGAGGAAACATTGCCTCAACCCGTTACAGAATCTGGCAAACAATTATTGGAATGTGAACAACTTTTCACCCTAGATAGCACTTTACAAACAACCGTAATTCGTTTTGGAGGATTAATAGGGCCAAATAGGCATCCCGTTACCATGCTTTCCAAGAGGCCAAATTTAACCAACGGCAATGACCCTGTAAATCTAATTCACCTGCAGGATTGCATCCACTTGATAAGTACTATTATTGAGAATAATTATTGGGGAGAGATATTCAATGGGGTCTATCCGTTGCACCCCAGCAAAAAGGAATATTATACTGCTGAAGCGATCAGAAGAGAGCTTCCCATCCCTGATTATTCAGGTAGTATATCTGGGAATATCAATAAAATAATCGTCAGTAAGAATTTTCTAGATAAATCCCATCTTTTCCAGACATCAATAGTCTCCTAGTTGACCACCATAAAACAACTTTTGACAACAATTAAGATAAATTTAAGTTAATTAATTAACTGATTATTAATCAATTACAATGCTCGTCTTTACCTTTGTAGTAGTTAAAATATTTAATGTCATGGGAGATTCAAGATTAACAACAAGAATCTTGATGGAGATGGAGAATTTGATTACAAGAAGTAGTACAAGAGAAAACATAACCTCAAGATTTCAAGACTTACATAAATCTATTTTAAGAAAACACTACAATGCCGCAGATGTGGACATAGATTATGTCAATCACAGAATAAAAATGGATGTGGTATTGGATGATCGGCAATATGATCCTAAAACCATAAACATGGTTGTACCTACCATGCCAACAAATCTCTTTTATAAGGATTTGGGCAGCTTCTTAAAATCGTGCTTAGCAAAGGATATTAAAAGTTTGGCCTTTTATGCCGGCTTAATAAAAAAGCATACCAACGAGGATATTTCAATGATCGTTCTCTAAAATCAGCATTATAATAATTTTATCTTCATTCATATAGTATTCTTTAACAGCTTAGTACCGATAATTTTTTTAGTTTTGGCGCACCAAAAAACATGACAGATGAGAAAAATTGCGGTGTTGATACTTTTATTTATCGGTTTCAACGGAATTTCACAGAGCAACAATGCACTTTTAGAACATTATAAAGCTTACTATAAGGAAATGCGATTGCAAGGGGACATTAATGGTGTCATTAGTTCATTGACCCACTTAAATGTGCTTTCACCTTCCAAAGAACGAAGGGACACTTTGGCTTTTGTGTATATGAACAACAGCCAGCACATGCAAGCCTTAAATACTATAGGAATCGAGAAAAAAGCTGATGATTCTGATCTGGCTGTTCAAGTAAAAGCGGTTTCATTAAAAGCATTGAATCAGCCCAAAAGAGCGTTGGAACATTTTGAGGCACTCTTTACAAGAAATCCATCAGCCTACTTAGCATATGAATTGGCTGACCTTAAAATTCAAACTGGAGACAATGACGGAGCATCAACCAACATTGAATATGGTATTGCCAATGCTAAAGACGACCAAAAATATGCTTTTTATGAGAGGCAACAACCTTATGAAGTTCCTCTAAAAGCTGCTTTTCACCATTTAAAAGGACTGGTTATTTTTAATAAGGACAAAAACAATATTGATGGTGCTGTAGCTGCTATTGATGAGGCATTGAAGATTGATCCTAATTTTAATTTGGCCAGTTTGAGCAAGCAAGCATTGGAATCCAGAAAGGAAAAACCTGAAGGACAAGAATAACCAATGTTATTTTTTCTTCTTGAGCTCCAAGAGCAATAGACTGTCTTTTTCCTGTTTAATTTGAATCAGCTCAGCCACATTTTCGTTGGGCACAGCAATTGAAAGTACATAGTGGGCAATTTTCCATTGCCCATTTTCCTTTTTAACCACTCCAGAACCTCTGCAAAGTTTCATTTGGGTATCCAACAGTTCGTCAAACCAAGCAAAATCACCTGCTTCGTTTATATAAATATTACGTTCTACCGCAGTAAAGCTCCAAGCTCTACCTCTATCAAAATAAGGTTTTGAAAATTCCTTGAATGCTTTGTTCTGCCAATTTTCGGTTGCATCAGTACCAATAAATACCCCATCATGGGTCATTTTGCCAAAATAACTATCAAAATCTGCATTCGCCGCGGCTAGGTGCCAATCATCCAATATCTGGGCAATAGTATCTTTTTCACCGTTTTGCGCGCTAATCCCGATTACCATAAAGAGCATCGGAACAAATAGTAATCTATCCTTCATCCAAAATCAGTTTTGTATCCAGTTGGCTATTCATGATCACATTAAACTGTTTGCGAAAAGCATTATATGCTTCCAACATTTCAATGACAGGTGCTGTAGTCTCCCTATGGTCCAAAATATTGGATTTTACCTTTAGCAAGTACGTTTTTAGCACACGTTGCCTACTTTTTATCTGAAACTCATCAAATATGGTTGGGTACTCCGATTTAGCTAAAAGACCCTCTTTCTCAATAAGATCATCAATGGCCAAAATTAAGTCTTCATTGTTTCGAGCTTTATACAATACATCAAAACTTGCAGTTAGTGTATTAAACTCTTCCCATTCCTCAATAACTGAAGCTGCTTTTGGGTTTATGGGAACTCTTTTGGGCATTTTTTGATAATTGAAGACAAGCTCTTCAGTCTCAATTTCCTGTGTAGCACTATCTTTTTCCTTACAGCTCCATGAAACCAAAAAAAGTATCAGAATACATGACAATTTTCGCATAAGCGAATGTACAAATTTTAATAAAGGCTATCTTTACCCGTCAAAGCAATTAACTTCATTTTAAATGCAAAAACCCATTCTTATTCTTGGTGCTTGCGGTCAAATAGGCACCGAACTTACCATGGAGCTACGATCCAAATATGGCTCGGATATTGTTGTTGCCAGTGATATTAGGGAAGGCAATGACACCCTAATGGAATCTGGCCCGTTTGAACTATTGGACGCCACAAATTATGAAGCCATAGAAGATGTGGTCATGCATTATGAAATCGATGAGGTATATTTAATGGCCGCCATGTTGAGTGCCACTGCAGAGAAGTTTCCCATGCGAGCGTGGAACCTAAACATGAACTCACTTTTTAATGTCCTCAATTTGGCCAAGGACAAAAAAATATCCAAAATTTTCTGGCCATCCAGCATTGCAGTTTTTGGACCGAATACCCCCAAGGAAAATACGGCCCAAAATGTCATTATGGAACCCAGCACCGTGTATGGAATTAGCAAACAGGCAGGAGAACGATGGTGCGAATACTATTTTAACAAGTACGGGGTGGACGTACGCAGTGTTCGTTATCCAGGGTTGATAAGTTGGAAGACCATGCCCGGTGGCGGAACCACGGATTATGCCGTGGAAATATATCACAAAGCTTTGGAGGAAGGGGAATATAAGTGTTTCTTGGACAAGGATACCAAACTGCCCATGATGTATATGGACGATGCTATTAGAGCAACGATAAATCTAATGGAAAGTCCTGTTGAAAATCTTAAGATCAGATCTTCCTATAATTTGGGAAGCATGAGCTTTAATCCCGAAGAAATGGCTCAAAGTATACAAAAACATATTCCCGATTTTAAAGTTACCTATGCTCCTGATTTCAGACAGCAAATAGCAGACTCATGGCCCAGTAGTATTGATGATACCAATGCAAGAAAGGATTGGGGCTGGGTTCCAGAATTTGATTTGCCCGCCACTACAAAAGAAATGTTGGATAATTTAAGAAAGCATTGATTTTATTCTTCCTCTGATTCTGCAAATGTGGTGGAGGGTTTGTCTCCGCCATCAATATTGAGAACAGTAGCATCGGCTTCATTAAAATTTGCCATTGAGTATCTAAGCTTTGAGCTTATCTTCACCAGGTATTTTGTATCCCGAGTAGATACCTCAACGGCTTCTATAGCTTCACCTTTAAGCCCTTTAAACCTTATGATATCCCTATCCCCATAACCATCGGGATACTTTTCTATTAGAAGTTTAAGCACCCTTGGGGTCAGTTTTTTATAATCGACAATTACTCTTTTGAGGTTTTTCATACCAATGAGCTTATCATCAAATCCACTTAAAATTAGAACAAAAAAGTTTTTGTTCAACAGAAAATGGAAAAATTACGCTCTATCGATATCGGATTTACCCCCAGTTTTCTTCAAAAGTTTAATGTGATGTATTTCAACTCCCTTATCAATGGGTTTCAACATATCGTACATGGTAAGGGCAACAATACTGGCCCCGTGCATGGCTTCCACCTCCACCCCGGTTTTATAAAATGTTTTCACCATAATCTTTATCACAATGTCCAATCCATCAATTTCATAATCAATGGTACAATGTTCAACAGGCAAGGGGTGACAATCCGGTAATAGGTCAGCAGTTTTCTTGACTCCTAAAAAACCGGCGGCCTTGCTCATAGCGAAGACATCTCCTTTTGGGACCGTACCAGCCTCTATTGCACTAATGGTCACTGCAGAACTCACTTTTACCACAGCCTGTGCTAAAGCTGTTCTGTGGGTAGCTTGTTTTTGTGTAATGTCGACCATAGGTTATGTATTTACTTTCCATTGATAGGAATCGTCCTCAAAAAGCTCCTTTCCAAACACCGGGACATGGGCCTTTATCTCTTCCACTACATATTGAAGGGAATCAAAGGCAGTTCTACGATGCGGAGAAGAAACAAATACAAAGAGGCAAATCTCCCCAACGTTCACCTTTCCCATGCTATGATAAATATGCATGCAGGTAATATCGAATTTTGAGAATGTACTTTCCCTAATTTCATGGAATTTAAGGTTTGCCATTTCTTCATAAGCGGTATATTCAATGGCACTTACGGTTTTGCCCTCAATTTCATCTGCCCTCACCTGTCCCAAAAAAATGTCATGAGCACCTATTTGGGTCTTGGATTGGTGTTTGGCAATGGAATCTGCTATAAAGGCGGGACTGATCGATCCTTCTACAAACACATTCTTTATTTTCTTTTCCATAAAAAAGCATGTTTTTGCTAAGGTAATTAAGAAAAGTGAAAATTATGGCGGTTTACAGCTTAGCAAATATTGAATTCTTCTCATAAATCACTGCATATACTGCTCATTGTAATATCTAAAATTCATGCCATCATAAAAAAGTTGTATCTCTGGTTTTATGTTTTGGTTTGTTCTTGTTATAACCAAAGTGCAATTTTCATTCGTTTAAAAGCAATGTTACTTTCTGCAAATTTCCCTGAAAGTACTTCAATCCAGGATTGTTGGTGCTTTTGGCCAACACAACTGCTTTAGAAAAACATTCGGCTGCCTTCACATAATTATTGCATTCCAAGTAACCGTCACCCAAACTATCCCATGTATTTGGGGTTTCTGGATGTAGCCTTGTGTTTTCTTCAAAGACCTCAATGGCCTTTTCACAATTAATATTGAGTATTCTATATCCTAATTGATTGACACCACCCTCGTTTGGTTTGTACATTTCAAAATATGCCTGTTTAAGACTATCCCCTACCTTATTAATTCCATTTTTATAGTACAATGACATGATATGGGTAAGAGAGCCTTCTGATGGTTTTACTTCATAACCACATAATTCCGATAACTTTTCAAAGTAGGCGTTGAATGCCTTAACCCCTCCATCTTCTTCAAACTCCGCCAAGGAACCCCTATCCGGATACCCCTCAAGTCCGTAGATGTCCTTAAGTCCATTTGCCAACAGGTACAATTGATGTACTATCTTTTGTACTTTGATCCTGTTCACATTACAAGTGAGTATTATGGTAGTGCCATCATCAAACATGGTAATAGCCGAAGCATGTCCAAAAGTTGACCCTGTATGGGAATAAAGTTTTACTTTGGTGTTTCTTTCCATAATATCTTCCCAGTTTCGTATCCACCCATACCCATAACCTTGCTCGTTAGGCTTTAACATTATCTCGGTAAATTTGGGTGATAATAGAGTGTAGCTTCTAACCGCTTCACTCCATTTAAGCAAATCACCTACGGTTGAGTGCATACCACCTCCTGTGTAGGTGTTCGATTGATCTCTGAACGGGACTTTATGAAAATCGCCTCCATATTTCATGAAAATCATTTTGAAGGTTTTATCCTCTTTAAAGGCATAACCTTTCGCGGTTTCATTTTTAATGAATTTATTGGATGCAAAACCGGTGTCATTTAATCCCAATGGTTTAGTTATTTTTATTTCCAATAGCTCTGCAAATGATTCCCCAGATACCTTTTCTAGAATGGCTCCTAAAAGCATATATCCTAAACTACTATAATGAAAGTTGGTTCCTGGCTCACTGTTCAGTTCCACCTTACTAACCAGAATTGCCAATTCTTTAGGTGAGTATTTGGTACGTGCAAACTCATCAATGTCAATTCCCATGTTGATTATTCCCTCATAGTGGGGTAAACCCGAAGTATGTGATAACAATTGGTGAATAGTCACTACATCTGCAAACTCTTTTGGTAAGTATTCCAAATGTTTAGAAACTGGATCCTCTAACTCCAAAATTCCCTCTTCCGCCATTTGCACGACCAACATGGCCGTAAATTGTTTTGTCAATGAACCAATGGGAAATTTGGTGGCAACATCATTGGGAATAAGGTTATTCCTATCTTTTAACCCATATGCTTTGTTAAATAATATGTTGCCATCTTTTGCAACCAATACCGCCCCGGTGAATGGACTCCCTAGCTCTTTTCTTCCATTTTCGGCATAATCCTGCATAAGATCTTCCATGGATTTAGGGGCTGTACTACAAGAAAATAAGAGCAAAAAGGTTAAAATGTATACGAGTATTATTCTTATTGTTTTTATTGTAAGGTGTATCATGACTTTGCTGTTTATGGGTAATACGAGATTAGGGCACTATAATATAGCTGTGCCATCAATTCAATTTTAATTACGTAATGTTTGTTATAGGTTATAAAATATCCTGTTCCTCCTTTTTAGGTTTATTGTTTAAAAAGCGAGGTGCGGCTTCCAATTGAAAAAAGAAAAGTAAGAGTATGAAAGTACACAAGACCAATTGCGCCAATGGACTCTTAACACCAGCTGTCAAACCAGGGCTATTAGAAATCCAAATAAAGAACATAGAAAGAACCAAGGTGATTGCAATACCGAGAAAGCCATATCTTTTATTTGTGGCAATCTGTTTTTTAATTGCTGACTGTTCTTCAATTTTTTGAAGAATTATCTGCTCCAAATCTATTTCAGGATGAACATTTTCTAGCTTATTTAAAATGTTCTTCAATTCATCTTTTTCGTCCATTTTCATGAAATTAAATCATTAAAATTTGAAATGTTGTAGTTGTTCTTTAAAACGTTATAAAAACGCTCCCGCCCCCGGTGCAAAAGGACTTTTACATTTGCTCTGGTAAAATTTGTTATTGAAGTCACTTCATCAATTTTGAAATCGTTCAAATAAAATAATTGTAAAACCAATGCTTCTTTGGGAGGTAGTTTATCCAATATTGCTTTTACCAAGAGTTTCAATTCTTCGTTTTTTAAAGATTTTAGCGCTTCATTATAGGAAGCGTTATCTTCTATCATTGCGTTGGAGGGAGCTACCTCAGCAACATATTTTTTTTCTTTTTCAAGAAATCTTAAGCTTTTGTTTACAACAATCCTGTACAACCAAGTTGAAAATTTAGACTTCATTTTAAATGAAGACAATGAATTATAGGCTTGGACAAAACTCTCCTGTACTACATCTTGGGCTTTATCATTAGATTTTACAATCGACATGGCAATGCCATATGCCCCATTTTGATAATTTTTGATGAAATACGAAAAAGATTGAATATCCCCATCCAGTACTTTCTGTAAGTAATCGCTATCCATTAAATGGCTGGTTTTACTTCTTTAGCGCTTACTTAATCTTCTGGCAACAAAATAGGACAGTATAAGACTCAGTCCGCCAAAAAATAGCATAAAAGCAGGATACGTAGCATACTCTGTATTCGAAGCTTGGTCGATTCGCTCCCAAATCCAGGCCACAAACATTCCAAGCCCCAATCCGATCATAAGCATTCCAAACTTTATGTCCAAATATGAACTGACCGTAGAACTTTCATTTTCATTAAGCTGGTCACGTTCAATTTGCGCCATACGCTCAAGATGTCTTGCCTTATGAAAAAAATAGATTGTTACTCCCGATACAATAATTAATAGGGCTAAAATCTCCCCTAAACCGATAAATGATTCCATAATTAATATTTTGTTTCTTGTAAGATACGTGGCTTGCAAAAAAGGTTACAAAAAGTATGTTATAACCGTAAAAATATGGATTCACCTACTGGTCAATCCAACAAAATTTGGACAACAAATCTAGTAATGGATTAGAACGCGCTGTAGTATTTGGTCCAGGTTTTAATTCGAAGTAATCGACCCCCATTTTTCCATGAGGGAGGTACACATTCGTACATCAAATGCTTTTGGATTTTCCTTTCCTTTATTATATACAACAAGGGTTTCTTTCTGTATCTCCGGGCCATTCTCATCAACACAATCAATAATATTCAGCGCTCTAACACGTGTAGAAATATTATCACTTTTTAATGACTTGAGCAGTATTTCTTTTCCTTTTTCAGGCTCAACAATCCTATACAAGGCCTCTGCAATTACCAGAGATGCACTTTCTGAAGAATCTTTAATAGCTTTTTCCAACGCATCGAGTTCTCCTTTTGCGTCATCTCCCAAAATCAAAAGTCCGGTGGCTGCCCAATACTGGACCGCACTGTTCTTTGAGTTCAATAGTGCAACAAGCTGGGGAATATCTTCCTTTGCAGCATTCATTGCAAAGTCAGCTACAGTAATCAACGAATCTATCCCAATTTCATTAGAATCTACCCGCATGGCATCATAAAGTGGCCCGTTTGATTGAATGCCTGCATATTCTTCCTCTGGAACAAACCCAACATCCTTGATATTGGACATCCAATCCCGATTGGCTTTACGGAGACGTTCCAAAACTGGAAAATATGTGCTATCCTCAGCAAGATTGTTTATTTCCCAGGGGTCATTTTCCGTATCATATAGTTCTTCTAATGGTTTTTCATTCCAAAAAACACTTTGTGTATCATTGCAAAGCCCATTTTTATAAGCTTTTTCCCAAGACCTTGTGGATGGGGCATTCCATAGGTAATTCAAATGTTGCCCATAAACCCTATACGGCATATAATTGCGTATATATCTGAACTTTTTATCCCTTGTGGAGCGACTCATATCGTAGCGCTCATCCATGCGGTCTTTAAACATAAAGGCATATTCGGGGTCATCAGTTTTTGCTTCACCCAAAAAGGCCCTGCCTTGCATAAATTCTGGAATCGGAAGCTTACACAAGCTCAAAATGGTGGGCGCCAAATCCACAAAGCTGACTAAACGATCAACCTTATTTTCAACAAACGTCTGAGGATGAAGATGCTTAAATTTTTCAGGAATATGGACAATCATCGGAACTCTGGTTCCCGTTTCATAAACAAACCGTTTGCTCCGGGCCAAAATTCCGCCATGGTCACTATAATAGAAGATGATGGTGTTTTCATATTCACCACTGCGCTTCAATTCTTCAAGAAGCTCCCCCAATTGGGTGTCCATGTTTTCAATCTTGTCATAAAATTGCGCCCAATCATGTCTTATCTCAGGGGTATCTGGGTGGTAGGGAGGCAATACCATATCCTCAGGGCGATGCCTAAGTTCATTTTTTGGTGTGGTTTTGTGGATAGAACTCTCATGCGAGGTCCCTATGTTGAATATGGCAAAAAATGGTTGGCCTTCTTTTCTATTTTTATAATGGGCATTTGAACTTGATTCATCCCAAATATCCATGGCCTGTTCCACATTTATATTATAGTCCTCTTTTCTGTTGTTGGTACAATAATATCCCGCTTGCCGTAGGTAGGTTGGAAAAAATTTGACATTATCCGACTTATCATACTTGCTTCTCATATGCTGATGTCCATTGCTATTAGCATATACTCCGGTAATAATGGTATTTCGGGCAGGTGCACAAACTGGAGCATTGGCATAAGCATGGGTATACAGAAAGCCAGATTCGGCCAATTTATCAATGTTGGGTGTTGTAGCAAGCGAATCACCATAACAACCTAAGTAGGGACTATTATCCTCGCTTACAATCCATAAGATGTTAGGCTGTTTTTTTTCTTTTGAGCATGAAATCAATGTCAAGACAACAAGAACACCCAACAATTTTACTTTAATGTACCCCATCTTACTTGGCTATTTTATTTAGTACTATGTTCCTTATCAAGATAAGGTTTTCTAGTTTTTCCTAATCTTGGACAATTCTGAATTTACTTCTTCCATAAAAGTATCATCAAGTTTGTAAAAAAACATAAATACAGCCGATGCCAGTGCGCCGATAGCAGGAAATATGGTCAGCATTAATTTAATACCGGTAATGGAGTCGGATGTTTGGTCTGCGTTCGCTTCAAAACCGTAAGCGGCCAAAATCCCCCCAGCAATGGCGCCCCCCAAGGTCCATCCCATTTTTTGTGACATAGAAGAAGATGAAAATATTAAGCCAGTGGCTCTTCTCCCATTTTTCCATTCGGAAAAATCAGCAATATCGGCATACATGGACCAAATTAAAGGCAAAACCATTCCGGCAGCTATCCCGATTAAAACATTCAATCCGTAGAGCAACAATACCTGATCTGGATTTACCCAGAACAAAACAATGCTCATAACTGCAGCTAGGAGCATAGCACTAATAAAGGTTTGCTTTTTGCCAATTTTATTGGCCATTGGAGTCGACAATAAAACTCCAACAATATTGGAAACGAGCCACATGGTCATATACGTTGCGGCCAATTTCTCCCATCCTACATTGCCAAAACCTGAGATTTCCTGATCCTTTACAATGTACTTGAAATAATACATCATGGAACCATCGCGTAGCGAGTTGAATATCAAAGTAGAGATTCCAGCACCAATCATGATAAACCATGCCACATTTTTGGAAAGATCTTTTAAGTCATCCTTTAGGGAGGATTGTTCTTTTTTGGTAGGTTCTACCCGTTCCTTTGTCCATTTAAATGTCAAGAAAAATAAGATGGCGGCCAAAATAGCATAGATGGACACGGTATATAAATAACCCTGAGCTTCGTTTGCTCCTGTTTCCTTAAAAAGGCCTATAAAATATGCCGCTGTCGAAGTCACAAAAATACCCCCGGCAAAAGCACCAATAAATCTAAAAGTTGCCAAGGAGTTCCTTTCCTCGGATTTTGACGACATTACTCCAAGCAATGATGAGTAAGGCACATTTACCCCGGTATACACCATCATCATAAGGGTATATGTGATGTAGGCGTATATCAATTTTCCGGTATCACCAAGGTCAGGAGCCAAAAAGGTTAAGATTCCAATCGCCGCAAACGGAATCGCCATCCATTTTAAATAGGGTCGGAACTTTCCATGTTTGGTATTTGTGCGATCACAAATTATTCCCATCAGTGGGTCATTGATGCTGTCCCAGATACGTGTCAGCAAGAACATCAGTCCAACAGAAGCAGGGGTAAGCCCAAACACATCGGTATAATAGATCATTAAAAACATGGAGAACAACTTCCAGAACATGGAAGAGGCAAAATCCCCTAGTCCGTAACCAATTTTTTCCTGTATCCCTATTTTTTGGCTCATGAGGTATTTGTTTTATGGTTACCTATTCTTATTGGTAAAACAATTCAACCCTACTGATCTGGGTCTCTTTTGAAAATTTGATTTTTAAATAGCTCGCTTCATTGTCCAATTCAACATCGTATAACATTGGTATCCAATATCCATAATCTCCTTTTCCATTGTTATAGTTGGTTGGGTTTATAGGTTGATTCTGATACGAATCATTATTGGCAGCTATTGAAAGGGTTAAATTATCCTCAGTCCCTTGCGAAAAACTATAGACCTTGATCCTTTTCAGATTACCTGGAACATAATAGATCATTTCATCCCCGGGATTTCCTTTAAAACGGTACATATCTTCTTTGAAGATTCGGTCATTGCTCGATTCCAAGGTTACACTTTCACTGGAAAAGAAAACTTTACCAAAGTTGTTCATGTTATCTACCAAGGCAAAGGTCTCAGCAAGTACTGGCCCAACCGTATTTGAAAATCCAGATGCCCCATATTTATTTATAGCTTTAATCTTGTAATAGTATGATTTTCCAAGTTGTACTGTATTATCCTCAAAATGCGGCACATATTGATTGACCGCATCAGAAACATTAAAGCCCACTTGAACAAATGGTCCATTCTCGCTTTCTGCACGATAAACATCATAGCCTGAGGCTCCGGTGGAACCTTTCCATGTAATAGCGGAGGTATGATCAATAGGTAGAAGCTCTGGAGTAGTAGGCGCTGCAAGTTTCGGTGCTTCCAATCCAGAAATTTCCGATGCCTTTTTACGCATCATTGCAAAGAGGTTCTTTTCATCATATTCGTTTCCACTATCAAAGCCTGGCCAATGGTAAGATTTGTACCGACCATATCCCAAAGGTTCTGAGTGCCAATAGAACCCTCCTTCGGAGCGGTGACCTCGCAATCCCCAAATCAAAATTCCCACAACATCCGATTCAATAACATCGTTAATGCACTTTTCCATGGCCGTGGTGCTTACAAAACCATATTCACCAATTATATATGGTTTTTTACCATCAACAATTTCAATGTTCTTTTTTACGTGCTTGCTAAAATCTTTTGCGTTTAACTCGTAGTGGTGGGAGTTGATAATGTCAATGTTAGGGTCTTCAACCGCACTTTTTCTTACCGGAACATCATCAAAAGCAAAGAAGCCATCCATGATTAAATGGTTTTTGTCCATTTTTTTAATGTATTTGGCAATCATGGCTGTCCATTCAGGTGTGGATTCCAATTCGTTTCCGGTTTCCCAGCACAGAATGGCTTTATCATCCTTATAGGGTACACCTGTTAAGGTATTTACCCTATTTATTACATGCTTCAAAGTTTTTTTGTAGTCTTTGATAAGCTGCTTATCGGTATAAAACTCTTTTACAGTTTTTCCTCGGAATCCGGCATATTGAGGCGCACCACCCATCCATCTAAAGTTGTTAAGGGTGGAGAATATTATTCTGATGTTGTACTCGTTGGCCAACTTCAACACCAAATCCATGGTCTGAAAAGATTCCTCCACAAACTCCCCCGGGCCTTTTACATAGGTAGGTGTATCTGGAGATTCATTTTCCAACTGTACGGGAATGGTATACATTCGAATTACCCTACCTCCCAATTGCCTTACGGTTTCAAAAACATCCCTGATTTCATATTCGTCCGGTAAGCTGTAGGGCTGTTTTTCGGTAAAGGCAAATTCGTCTTCGTTATAGTTTAGCGTGGGCACATTAAATGAAACAAAGCGAAATTCGTTATCCCCATCCATCAACTTGTTGCCTTTGACAGTGATAAAGTTTTCAATCCCATTTTGGGACCATCCCCATTGCATGGAAATTAAGGCTGCTATGATTAAAAAGGTTATTTTTTTCATTTGATTGTCATTTATTTTTTAATTGAGGAATATTCAATGCTTCAATCCTGTCCATCATTTCAAAACAGGCTCTTGAGTTATGATAAGGGCATTTCCAGAACCCAATTTTTTCTTGGGGGTTTTCAGAAATATTTTCGGTTTTTGCCATCCAAAACCATTCTCCGTTCTGATGATCTATCAAGTTTTTTTTAATGAATTCCCAAATGCTGAAAATATGGGGAACAAAGTTTTCATCTTGTGAAATGGTATGCGCGTTCATTAAGCCCACAAGAGCTTCCGCGTGTTGCCACCAATGTTTTTCATTGTCCACATGCCCATTTTCAGTATCACGTTCATTTATGATTCCACCATCTTTATCAATAGCTTCCGAAATAAATTTTTGGGCAATCCGAACAGAAACGTCATGTGTCTTTTTAATGAGTTCTTCGTGCACTATCATTTCGGCAGCTTCTGTCAGCAGCCAAGCACATTCAATATCGTGCCCGTATGAAATAATTGAGCTTTGGTTTTCCCATGTATTGGTGAAGAAAAGATTCAGATGGTCTTCGGCATTGATAAACTTATCCAAAAAAAGCTTGATCAGGTTTATCTGTTGTTCCCTCAAAAAATTATCTGGCCATACACTGTACAAATTGGTATAGGCTTCCAAAATATGGAGATGGGTGTTCATGGTCTTTTCCTGATTGGCATCTTTGGTGCTCAATCGCATATCTTTTAAAGCTGACCAATCTTCTGAAAAAGCTTCTATGTATCCTTTGTTCACCTTATCGAAACTTTTTTCTTCAATTAGATGGAACAATTCAATGGCCCTTTCCAAAGCCTGTTTGTTCTTGGAAATTTTATAGTACTCGGTAAAGGCGTAGATGGTAAATGCCTGAGCGTAGATTTGCTTTTTTTTGTTGACAGGCTTGCCAAGATAGTCCAACTCCCAATAGACACCGCCTTGAATGTTGTCGATAAAATTATCGTTGACGTACCCATATGCCCTATCCGCCAATACACGAAATTCTTCCTTCTTTAATTTTCTATAGGCTAGGGAAAATGTCCACAGTATTCTGGAATTCAAAACAATGCCTTTGTTAGAGCGCATGTTTTTAATATTCCGATAGTCGACCTGCCCCACAAACCCTCCATGCTCAACATCAATGGAGTTATTTACCCAATATTCCAATATGTTCTGCTGAACGGTATAATCCAGCTCATCCTTCAACACACTAAACTGGTCTTTCACTGGGCTATTTTTGAATTTTTTAATATCAATGCGTTGATTGCTTCAACCGATTTTTCAGATCTAAACCCATCTGATGGGGTATTTATGGCATAATCTACCAGGCGATCCACTGTTGAGGTGGCCACATGCATACGTGTATCGGAAGATGCATAATATATATATATCGTACCGTCATCATCCAAAATCCAACCATTTGAAAACAAAACATTGGATACATCTCCAATGCGCTCCTCACCTTCTGGGGCCATAAAATAACCTCCAGGCACATGGGTAACCTTGGAAATATCATCCAAGCTGGTCATGAAAACGTAAAGGGTATACCGAAGACCTGCGGCCGTATTACGCACTCCGTGGGCCATATGTAACCAGCCTTTACTTGTTTTTATGGGAGCTGGTCCCAAGCCATTTTTCAGCTCGTATATGGTGTGGTACTCCTTGTTGTTAATAATAGTTTCTTCTTTAACTATTGGGTTTTCCATGCTATCCACAAACCCGAGGCCTATGCCTCCTCCTCCACCAACTTCAATAAAACCATCTTGTGGTCTGGTGTAAATTGCATATTGACCGTTCACGAACTCTGGGTGCAATACCACATTTCGTTGTTGTCCCGCGTTTGAGGTCAAATCTGGCAACCGTTCCCAGTCCACCAAATTTTTTGTCCTTGCGATTCCCGCTCCGGATATAGCCGCACTAGTATCGCCATTGGGAGCATTGGGATCTTTTCTTTCCGTACAAAAGATGCCATAAATCCATCCATCTTCATGTTGCGTTAAACGCATATCATAGACGTTGACATCGGGGTTTTCCGTTTGTGGAAGGGTAATCGGATTTTTCCAAAATGTAAAATTGTCTACTCCGTTTGGGCTTTCGGCAACGGCAAAGAAAGATTTTCTATCCCAACCCTCTACACGAGCAACAACAACATATTTACCATTCCACTTAATGGCACCAGCATTAAAAACTGCATTGACCCCTATGCGTTGCATCATAAACTCATTGGATGAAACATCTAGATCATACCTCCATTCCAATGGAATATGCTCTGGTGTCAAAATGGGATATTCATATCGTTCATAAATACCGTTGGACAGTTCTTCCCTGTTATTTTTTTGCTCAATTATTCTTGTGAAATTATCTTTTAAAGCTTGTAATCGGTCTTTACTCATTAGTCTTATTTTCTTTTCCGCTATTTAAATCAATGTTGGTTTCATATTGTTTTGCAAAAACTTAAATGCTAAATTTTTGCCGGTATTTTTTTCTCTTTTTTCAATCTGGCTCTCCATCTTTCAAATAGCAAAAAAATCACTATTGTAATGATTGCCCCGGTGGGAAAGGAATATTCGTAGGAAATAGAAAAGCCTTCAGGAGCAAAAAATATATATGTTGTGACCACCATGGTCATGAACAAAGCAGGGACAAGTGAAATCCAGTACAGCTTCGATTTCTTGACAAGGTATACCGTAATGGTCCACAACACGATGGTGGCCAACGTCTGATTTGCCCATGCGAAATATCTCCAAATGACACCAAAATTTAAGTGCACCAATAAGTATCCCACCACAAAGAGCGGCACACTGATCAAAAGCCTATTTTTTATAGGTTTTTGATCGCTCTTCAAAAAATCTGCGATTATTAACCTTGCGCTTCTGAATGAAGTATCCCCAGAAGTAATTGGTGCTGCCACCACACCCAATATTGCCAATATAGCGCCCAGTCCACCCAGGGCATTACAGATATGATGTACTATAAGCGTAACATTGTCATTGTTGTTCGCCATTTCAAGGTTCAGTTCTTTTATTCCTCCAAAAAAGCTCATGCTTATTGCCGCCCAAATAAGTGCCACAACACCTTCGGTCACCATGGTTCCATAGAAAATTCTTTTGCCCTGTCTTTCGTTTGAGATACACCGGGCCATAAGGGGTGATTGGGTGGCATGAAAACCAGAAACTGCCCCACAGGCAATTGTTATAAAAAGCATTGGGAAAATGGGGAAGTCTTCAGCATCGTAATGGGTATTGGTCAAGTTTGCCCAAGTAAGTTCAGGGACTTCCAACTGTTCCACAAACAAGTACCCCAAAAGCGTCAATGACATTAAAATCAATGCAATTCCAAAAAGCGGGTATATTTTTCCAATGATTTTGTCAATAGGCAAAACAGTGGAAAGTATATAGTAAAACAGGATAATCAATATCCATACTTCCAAACCTATTGTGTCTTTTGTTGATTCTGCCAAGATCTTTGCAGGTCCAATTAAAAAAACAGCCCCTACCATAATCAATAAAAACACGGTGAAGAAACTCATAAACTGTTTTACCCTTTCCCCTAGATAATGTCCTGATATTTCCGATATGCTCTTTCCATCATGACGCAACGACAGCATCCCTGAGAAATAATCGTGGACCCCTCCAGCAAAAAGGCTACCAAGAACAATCCACAAAAAAGAAATGGGGCCCCATAATGCTCCCGCCACTGCGCCAAAAATGGGTCCGAGACCCGCTATGTTCAAAAATTGGATAAGGAACACTTTCCATTGGGGCATTGGCACATAATCAACACCATCTGCTTTGGAAACCGCTGGGGTGCTCTTATCTGGGTCTATTCCAAAAACACGCTCCACAACAGTTCCATATAGCTTATAGCCTATTAAAAGAATGCCTATGGAAACAATTAGAGATATCATTAATTTTCTGGTTCTTGTTGATTCATTTTTACTTATACACGGATGTCATATGTTGCTTTAATCTGCTAAGCGTCGATTTGTAATACGGGACATCAACAAGGTTGAAATTTTCCTGTTCATCTATGCTGTGATCATAAAGTTCGTATTCAACAAAACCGTGCTCCGGTGCCTCCCATTTTACCAATCGGTATCTATCGGTTACCATTGAATATCCAATGGCGCTCCCCACCTCCGGTATGTTTCGTGGATATATACTAAAGGCTTCTTTTTTCCATTTTAAATCAGCAGTGGATTCAATAATGGGGCGCAAGCTCATCCCTTCCAACTTATACTTTGGTTCACTTAAATTACAATAGTCCACAAGGGTGGGATAGATATCCAAAAGCTCGACCAGTTCATCTGATGTTTTACCATTCATAGGAGAATTGGGTACACGAACAAACAATGGAACCCTAGTGGAAGATTCATAATTGGAATGTTTTGTACCCCATCCATTGTGCTCACCAACTTGATATCCATGATCTCCATAAACTACAATAATAGTTTTGTCATATAGGCCTTGAACTTTAAGTTCTTCTATGACCTTTTGAAATTGGGCATCCACATAACTGATACATGCAAGATATCCATGTAATGCATTGATGGCTTGTTTTTGGCTGGGCCTACTCCCTTTTTTAGGACCGTTTTCATATTTATAGATTCCAATGTCTTTTAACAAAGTGTACTCCGGTGCTCCCACAGGATGAAATCTA
Organism: Flagellimonas sp.; assembly: GCF_965222555.1. GTDB lineage: Bacteria > Bacteroidota > Bacteroidia > Flavobacteriales > Flavobacteriaceae > Flagellimonas. The sequence continues at coordinate 884,780 of NZ_CBDCUG010000005.1, forward strand.
TTTGGAGGAAGTTGCAAGCTATCGGGATCATACAAATCCCAGTATTTTTTTGGAGCTACAAAGGGTAAATGCGGCTTCACAAATCCCAATGCTAAAAAGAAGTTTTCGCCATTCTTCTTACTTTGTTTAATAACCTCAACCGCCTTATCTGCCATTGCGCCATCTGGTAGTTGGTCATCTGCAACATCTGGAGCTTCAAAATAAGTTACTTTGGGAATGGAGGATATTTTTTGCATGTCTTTTCCGGCATTGGCCAGAGAGTCATATTTTTCGTGATATCTTACCATTCCTTTGGGCCCATATGCTCCCACGTTAGGGTTCCATGCCGGAGCAGACCAGGCATCTATAATGTTGTCCGACCCAATTGATGTTGCTCCCATCTGATGGAACACCTTGCCAATACTAAAGGAAAAATATCCGGCGTCCTTAAAACTTTCAGGCATGGCATAGGAGTCTGGATATTGTTCGTTCAACGGTTTTCCCTTCAAGAACATTCCCGTCACACCTGTTGTCTCGGGACGTAATCCTGTAAGGATTGATGCCCTGGATGCCGAACAAAGTGCTTGTTGGCAATACGCCCTATTGAACCTTACAGCATCCTTGGCAAATTGATCTAGGTTTGGCGATTTAACAACCTTATCGCCATAACTACCCAGTTGCGGTCTTAAATCATCTATAGAAACAAACAGTACATTAAATTTGTTCAACACTTGCTGATCAACACCCTTATTTCTTTTACACCCTGCGGCCAATATAATGATGATGCACAATAAGATCAATCCCCAATTCCTATATTTTGAATAGGGACTGTTTTGAGCATATTTAGACTGTGTTGGCTTCATGGATGTTCCTGGTTCTTTACGCTATTTTAAAAAGTTGCAACTATCACTAATTCAGATGAGCTATTTCTTCTTCAGAAAGTGCACGGTCATAAACGGCCAACCTTGCAATCCCGCCTACAAAAAAATTCCCGATTTCCCCTAGACGATCCACAGCTCCCACGGTAAAATCAGAACCATCTTCCCCACCATCAAAAAGTTGGTGTTCAAACTTGTATGGATTAAGTCCTTCCCTAACATCCAATTTCCCATTTAAATAGGATTTGGCATACTGGCCATCAAAACTGAATGCCACGGTCACCCATTCTCCATAAGCAATGGGGGTTTGCCCTATTGAAGCATCCCTTGCCCATTTATGGCCCGGCGTGGGACCTCCCACATCCGAAATATGACCACACACCTGATCTCCACTTTCTTTTTGTAGCAGATTCAGAAATAGGTAGTATTGTCTTTTCTTACGGGTTTCGTTCCACATCCCTGCAATGGCTTCGCATTGTTCATAAGATTTTTCATGTCGATTTATCTTTGCCACTATGGTGAACTTAGAATTTTCCCCATGAAAATTTAAGGCAGGACAATCCTTTCTTGGGATGTAGAGATAGCCTCCCTCTTCTATGTTCAGATAATCTGTGGTTTCATCCTTTTTAAACGATACCAAGTCATTTCCCTTAATCAATTTATAATTGACCTTGCCTGTGCTTTCCAATGAGTTGTTGGTACTAAAGTCCCAAAACACCGTTGGTTGGGGTTCGTTATTTTTTGAAGTGCAAGCCAACAAGCATGTTGCCAATACCATTATTAAAACCTGTCGTATCATATTTTAGTTTCTTTTAGTATTCTACCCTTCCTTTATCTGTAACTTCTCTCATTTCCGACAAGGAAATGTTATCCCCATACTCCTTTTGAAGTGCTTTTAACCTTTTTTTTAATTTTCGTACGAGCGATTTGGTTCCTTCGGCACCATAGATGTTCGTCATTTCGTTGGGGTCTTTTTCCAAATCGTAGAGCTCCCAGACATCAATGTTATAGTAGTAGTGAATCAATTTGTACCTATTTGTTCGAATCCCGTAATGTGGTTGCACATTATGCCATTTGGGGTACTCGTAGTAGTGATAGTACATTTCTTCCCTAAAATCTTCTTCCGACTCACTTGTCAGCAAGGGAACAAAGCTCTTCCCCTGAATATTCTTGGAAGGTGTAACTCCCGCCATATCCAAAATGGTTGGGGCGAAATCAACATTCAAAATTGTAGCATCACTTTTTTGTCCTGTCTTTATTTTTTTGGGATATCTGGCAATAAATGGCATTCTAAGGGATTGTTCGTACATGAATCGTTTATCGTACCATCCATGATCACCCAAATAAAATCCTTGATCAGCAGTGTAAATCACTATGGTGTTTTCCGCCAATCCGGTTTCATCCAAATATTCCAACAGCCTTCCAATGTTATCATCCACAGACCGTATGCACGCCAAATAATCTTTTATATAGCGTTGATATTTCCATTTCTTCAATTCCATTCCGGCTAAAGTATCGGAAGGGGAAACATGTTCGCCTTTATCACCCAACCGCTGCCATTTTTTAAATTCCTCATCTGACATACCTGATGGACGTGGTAGTTTAAGATCTTTGTTGGTCAAATGGTTTTCAATGGTCATCATGGTCTTGCCAGCCGTGAGTTCCCTGGTGGCATAGTCATCATTAAAAGTTTCTGGATATGGCATTTCCACTCCATCAAACAGCTTTTCATATTTGCCATCTGGATACCATGGTCTATGAGGGGCCTTAAACTGAAACATGAGCATAAATGGTTTGGATCTGTCCCGTTTATTTTTAAGCCAATCCAAAGCAAAATCACCTGTCAGATTAGTTGCATATCCTTCCTCTTGCACATGTTCTCCATTGTCATTGTATACAGGGTTCCAATAGCTTCCTTGTTCTCCATTTAGGGTATGGTACTTAAAATAATCGAAGCCCGTGGGTTCGCTCCACAAATGCCATTTTCCAATTATGGCAGTGGTATACCCTTCTTTTTGCAATGTTTTTGGAAATGTTTCCTGGCTCCCATCAAAAGGGTCGCCTCCTTCATTTTTGTAAAATCCATTTTGATGACTGTATTTTCCCGTTAGTATAGATGCTCTGCTGGGTCCACAAATGCTATTTGTGCAGAATGCATTGTTAAACAACATCCCTTCTTTTGCCAATCTGTCTATGTTTGGCGTTGGGGCTACATCTTTGTAAATCCCTCCATAAGCACTAATGGCATGCGATGCATGATCATCAGACATTATAAAGATGATATTGGGTCTATTTTCTTCCTGCCCATATAGTCCGCAAACAGCAACTATGCAAAGAATAAGAATGTTCAAAGCACTACTCTTTTTCATTTTTTCTTCCATATTATGTTTCGTTTTTGGTGAAAAGTGTTTTTAAATACTTATTCAATATATGAGAACTTTGGGTTATACAGACAGTTGATGTACTGAATTGCCTTATTTCATAAGAAAACAGAAAAAACAACCCAGTTTTTATGCCGGGTCGTTTTCACATGAATTAAACTAAACTAACTCAAACTATATTTTAGTAACCAGGATTCTGATCTGCATTGGTCAACTCATCATTATTGTCAATCTCTTGCTGGGGAATTGGATACAACCAATCTTTATCATCTTCAAAGAATTCGCCAAGATTGGCACCATTGATCAATCCAACAGCCTTGGCTTTCGGCATCAATTTCATATCATACCAACGCTTACCTTCCAAGATAAATTCCCATGCTCTTTCGTTCCACACAGCATCCATAAATTCGTCTTGGCTTAGACCCGCATAGTCTATACCGGCATCTGGAGTTGTAATATCCACCCCATATCCTCTGCGACGAACTTGATTCAACGCTTCATAGGCATCAGCTGAAGGGGTTCCATTGGCCATGGCATCTGCCCAGGCATACATGGTCAACACATCCGCATATCGATATATGGATTGGTTGTTCCCGTGTGCATTTTGTCCAGCGCCATTGCTATCGATATATTTTTTGAACAACATTGGAATACTTGAGGACAGCACTGCTACTTCTTCCGGGGTATTGTATAGACTGAAGTTCTTTCTCAAATCTGTATCATCCCATTGTGAAGTAATGATCGGAGCATCCAAATTGCCTAATAACACTCTCCAACCTGCAGATGAATAACCCAAGCTTGAGTTGTGCATAAAGCTAAGCAGCCTCATTCCACTACTACCTTCTCTTACCCAAATAACAGAAAGCAGTTCGCCAGAATGTGTAGCTCCGTCTTCTGGAGAAAATACAGTGGCCAAATCAGGCTCCAATTGAAACTCGCCAGAGTCGATAACTTCTTTTGAAACAGCTGCACTCTCCGCATAGTTGCCCACTGTTAAATGTACATGGGCCAAAATTGCCTTAGCTGCATGCAGACCCAATCTACCTTGGTCACCACCAGTGAAGGTTGCAGGCAATGCATTAGAGTTGATTGCATCCGTAAGATCCGTGATGACTTGATCATAAATAGCACTCTCACTGGATTTGCCCAATGAAATATTGTCCAAGCTCTCCAATGGTTCTAGACGTAAAGGCACAGCTCCCCATGAACGCACAATGTTAAAGTAGTGCAAGCCTCTCAATGCCTTGGCTTCGGCTACAAACTGCGTTTTAAGCGCCTCATCAATATCCAAATCGGGCACTGTGGCAATCACGGTATTGGCTCTATTGACAGCATTGTACATGTCATCCCATGCATCATTGATCCTACTTCTACTTCTTGCGACCAAATCATATCGTCCAACATCTGCCCAACTACCTCTGGCCATCATATATTCACTTCGCACTTCAGCCTGCATTAAAAAATCCTGCTGATAATAGCTACGTAACTGCAATCCTGCATATGCACCTTTTAATAAGGCCAATGCCCCACCTTCGGAGTTTAAATCTTCAGGTGCTAAAAAAGCACTTGGTTCTTCCGTATACACATCTTCACAAGATGCGAACACCAAGGCTAACCCAAGAAAGATTAAAATAAATTTTGTTTTCATTTTTCTGATTTTTTTTAATTAAATACCTACTCTTAATCCCATTGAGATGACCTTAGTGCTAGGGTAAACGTTATTATCCACTCCTAAACGCAAGTCACCATCTCCAAACGCACTAACCTCTGGATCATACCCTGAATAATTAGTGAATGTGAAGAGGTTCTGTGCATTAATATATACTTGTGCATTGTTCAACCATGAAAACTTATCTGTTGGGATGTTATACGCTAGGTTAATGGTTCTAATCTTAATGTAAGAACCGTCCTCTACAAATTCAGAGGAACCTCTGAAATCATTGGTTTGTGAAATTATAGGGCTTGAGGCATTAGTCGTATTTGTAGGTGTCCAACGATTCAACACTTCTGTTAACTGATTGGCACCTCTTTGAAAGGAGTTTCTCAATATAAATTTCCTTCCCCAAACAATATCAAAGCCTTGTGCTCCTTCCAAAAACACATTCAATGAAAAGTTCTTATAAGTAAAAGTATTGCCAAGACCAAAGGTAAAATCTGGATGTGGAGAGCCAATGACCCTTCTGTCATTCTCATTGATTTCTCCATCAGGACCTGGCACAAAATTGCCTTCACTATCTGAACCACCGATATCCAAGAATTGATTTTGTCCTTCATCAGTATATCCATCATTTACATAACCGTAGAAAGTAGATATCGGAAGTCCTTCCCTTATGATGTGGAAATCAGAAATCAAATTGGTAACCCTACCCGGAAAAATGTCCGCTCCTCTGCTAAGCTTTAAAACCTTGTTTCGGTTTCTTGATAGTTGAAAGGAAGAATCCCAGCTAAAGTCTTCATTGTCCACCACGTTGGCATCAATACTAAGCTCCAAACCTTTGTTCTCCATTTCCCCAATGTTTTGGGTAATTGATATAAACCCAACCGAAGATGGGAGGTTTACCTGCGCCAACAAATCCGTGGTCTTTTTGTAATAGTAGTCAAAAGTAAAACGCAACCTATTGTTCGCAAGTCCAAAATCCAATCCAAAGTCATATTGCTCGGTGGTCTCCCATTTTAAATCTGGGTTGGCAGGTGAGCCCGGTATAAAACCAACGCCCAATGCGCCCCCCAAAACTACAGGAGCGGATTCAACACTGGACCATGTCTGGAACGGACTTACCGCTTGATTACCGGTAACACCCCAGCTAAGCCTTGCTTTAAGGTTTGAAATCCAATCAACATTTTCCATGAAATCTTCGTTGGACACTTTCCATGCAAATGCCGCTGATGGGAAGGTTGCCCTTTGCTTTCCTTCGGCAAAACGGGACGACCAATCTGAACGAGCGGTTACGGTAAACAAATATTTATCCATATAAGAATAATTGACCCTGCCCAATAGTGATGCAAGCCCCCATTCTGTATTCCCTGATCTTGGCACTTGTGGAGAAGCACCATCTTGTAGCACTTCCGCGCCAAGCAAATCTGTAACAAAATCGAAAGATGAAGCAGAGATAAAGGTGCTTCTAAATTTCTGCCAGTTGTAACCCAATATGGCATCTATCCTGTGGGCTCCAAATTCTTTGTTGTAGTTAAGTATGTTTTCATTCAACAATGAATAACTTTCGGTTGAGCCTCTAAACGCTTTTCCTGCTGGAGCACCATCCAAAAGTTCCCTACCTATGTATCTTTTGGTTTGTGTTGTAGTATAATCAACCCCAATAGAAGATTTAAAGGTTAGGCCAGGAGCCAAGGTGAACAACCCATAGAAATTGTCAAAAATTCTGGTGCTCAGTATCTCATCATCATATTCATTGATCCACTTCATTGGATTATCCAATGCACCAGGAGCATAATCAAGATCGGAGTAGTCATTCTCGGTGATATTATTATAGGTGCCATCTGCATTGTAAACAGGTTCTGTTGGAGATGCAATATGCGCCTCACTAACCGCCCTATTACCACCATCTCCACTATACTGCCTGTCCGACCTAGACAAAATCAAGCTATTGGCGATAGTCAACCAGTCGCTCATTTTAGCTTCCGTATTGTTACGAAAGGTCGCTCTTTCAAAACCACTGTTCTTAAGAATCCCGTCTTGGTTGAAATAGTTGAAGGATTGAGAGGTTTTTATGCGTTCGTTACCAGCTGTTAATGTTATAGTGTGGCTCTGTACAGGTGAGGCATCAAAAAGTTCGTCTATCCAATCGGTATTTGAAACCGCAGAGGCGTTTGGAAAATATGGACCAGCTTCTCCATCGTTGACCGCTCTTTCATTGGCAATTTCCACAAACTGTTGCGCATTTAACAAATCTAGCTTTTTAGCTTGCTCCTGAATACCATAGTAACTATCCAAGTCTATCGAAAATCTACCTTCTTTACCCGTCTTTGTTGACACAAGGATAACACCATTGGTACCTCTTGCACCATAAATGGCAGTAGATGAAGCATCTTTTAAAATTTCAATGCTTTCAATATCAGCAGGGTTTATCCCATCCAATCCACCAACAACGGGAAAGCCATCAACAATGACCAAAGGCTTATTCCCTCCCTGAATGGAATTTGTACCCCTGATTCTAATTGTGGTTGGCGCTCCCGGGATACCACTGTTTTGGATTACACTTACACCACTGGCCCGTCCCTGCAAAGCTTGGTCAATGGAACTTACCGGTATGGCGTTTAAATCATCAGCATCTACCGATGCCACGGAGCCCGTTAAATCGCTCTTTTTTACAGAACCATATCCCACCAATACCACCTCGTCCAAATTAGAGGTGTTTTCAGCCAAACTTATGGTCAACTGTGTTTGCCCATTAACCGGGACTTCTTTAGTAGTGTAACCTAAATAAGAAATCACCAAAGTTGCATTGGAATCGGCAGTGATGGTGAAGTTCCCATCAAAATCGGTCTGCACACCATTTGTTGTTCCCTTTACAACAACATTGGCCCCAGGTAATGGACCATTTAAATCGTCCGTTACTGTACCAGTAACAGTAATTTCTTGCCCAAAAGCCAAGCAGCAAAAGGCAAGAAGCATTGTTGTTAAAACAGATTTAAGATTTTTTTTCATAATTCGTGTTTGATTTGAATTCCAGTTTATTTGATTAAGCTATTTGAAACAAATCCATCAAAATCAACCTCAATTGATTTTACTATTTGTTAACAAAAAAATCACATCTCCAAATCTATGGTCAATACCATATAGCCAATAAATATTTTTACATCATATAATGATACTATTACATCAAATTAAATGTAGTTATTACGTTTAACAGGAATTTTATTATTAACTCATGAATCATAACTACTTGTTTTTTAGTATATTTATCAATATCCATATATTTACAATTGCATAACCTTTTCAATATTTGAGCATACTATTAAATATACTTTTCTATCATTTCTAATACATTATATTAATGAAAACACATCGAGAAATAACCCCTTTAAAAGAGAATGATTGTTTTTTAGTGTTTGATCGGAAGCGAAATAATTTTGATTTCCCAATACATTTTCATCCAGAATATGAAATCAATTTTATAAGAAATGCCAAAGGCGCTCGTAGAGTTGTTGGAGATCATATTGGGGAAATAGAGGAATTTGAACTTGTTATGGTAGGTCCTAATGTTCATCATGCCTGGGAAGATTATAAAAATGACCAATCAGAGACTTTGCACGAAATAACCATTCAGTTTCCTAGATATTTGTTTGATGAGCAAATGCTGAACAAGAATATTTTCAAACCGATCAAAGATTTATTCAGGCAAGCCAACCACGGCATTCTTTTTTCATATGAAACTGCCAAAAATGTTGAAGAAAAACTTGCCCTTATTAGCAAGAAAAGTGGCTTTGATAACTTCTTGGATTTCCAGTCACTGCTTTATGACCTTGCCATATCCAGGAACAAAAAGCTTTTGACCACAATCTCTTATGAGAACCAAACCGAATTCCATAATAGTAAGAGAATTGAAAAGGTCTATAATTTTATCAAGGAGAATTACGCCCAAAAAATTAAGATTGAAGAAGCTGCCTCCGTGGTAAATATGACGGTTATTTCTTTTAGTAGACTAATAAAACAGCGAACCGGAAAAACCTTTACGGAATTTGTAAATGATTTAAGATTGGGCTATGCCATTCGTAAACTTATAGAAACCAATGATAGCATTTCTGAGATATGTTTTCAATGTGGTTTTAATAATATTTCCAATTTCAATAGGGTCTTTAAAAAGAAACAAGGTTGTACCCCAAAGGAATTCAGGGAGAACTTTACCGGAACAAAGAATATTTATTGATATTTAATCAATCGGTGATTTCAAATGTCCCCTTAAGTTGAAAATCTGTTGAGGAATCACCAATGGCCATATGGAAAACACCCATTTCCACCACAAATTCGCGATTGATATCCATGAGTTCCAACGCCTCCGGTTTTAAGGTAAAGGAGACCGAAGCTTTTTCATTGGGCTTTAGGTGAATTCTTTTGAATCCTCTTAACTGCCACTTATAGACGGTAATGGAGCTTACCTCATCATTTATATAAAGTTGGGGAACCACATCCCCAGCAGTATCTCCTGTGTTTTCAACCTCAAAACTTACTGTAAGCACTCCTGAATCTGTGGACAGATTGTTTTCAATACTAAGATTACTGTATTTGAAGGTGGTATAACTTAACCCGTGCCCAAATGGGTATAATTCGGTTACAATTCTACTTTTTCCTGTTCCATTGGGACCATCTTTGGCCTGTCCGGCCTGCGAATTAGGTTTATATGGAAAGTTATGTGGAATCTGACCTACACTTTTTATAAACGTGACAGGAAGGTGGCCCCCAGGATTATAATCCCCAAAGATAATTTCCGCTATAGCTTGTCCACCATACTCCCCAGGAAACCAAGCCTCTAAAACAGCATCTGCTTGCCTATCGGCATAATTGACCGTTAAAGGATGGCCATTTATAAGTACAACTATCAAAGGTTTGCCTGTCTTGGAAAGTGCCGTCAATAACTTTCGTTGATGTCCTGGAAGGTTTAAATCGGTTCGGCTTAAATTTTCACCCACCATTTCTTTTTCCTCCCCAACAAATAAAATAATAGCATCGGTTTTTTCCGCTTTGGCCACGGCATCGGCTATCATCTCCGATTCCTTTTGATTCAGCGGCACTTCAAAAATTTCTGAATCGGGCCAGTTTTCATCCTTTATATCAATTCCCTCAGAAAAAACCACATCGACCTTTCCTTTTAGTCGGTCAACAATACCTTCATATCCAGAAATAACATTGGTTTTCAATGCTCCATATCTACTTATGGAACTTGCAGTGGCCTTGGCGGTAGGGCCACACACCAACACTGATTTTAGTGCATTCTCATCCAGAGGCAAAGTATTGTCCTTATTTTTCAATAGGACCATTGACTCTCTTGAGGCTTGCAGTGACAAGGCCTTATGCGCATCGTTCTTCACCACTTTGTCCGCCAACTTTTCCTCTTTATAAGGTTGATCAAACAATCCTTCTTTAAACTTCACATGAAGTACTTCCCTAACTCTTTTATTCAATAACTCTTGGGAAATAGCCCCTTCCCTAACAAGTTCTCTCAGTGGGTTAATGAATTTGTCCGGAGGGTTAAAGGTGGTTCGCACATTCAATCCAGCCGTTATTGCCAACTTCACGGCTTCTTTATATGAATCAACAACATGATGTTGATAGTGCAGGTAGGCAAGCGCCTCACTATCCGAAACCACGTAACCTTTAAAACCGTAATCTTCCCGAAGTAATTCTGTTAGGAAATAGTGGCTTCCTGTTATTGGTTCCCCATCATAATCGTTGTAAGAACTCATCACTCCCATGATATCGGTCTCTTGGATGGCACGTTTAAATGGATACAAATACATCTGGTGCATATCGCGCCATGTAATATGTGGATCCACACGCACATAACCATCACGCCCGCCTTTTGGTGCGGAATACACGGCAAAATGTTTTAGTGTATTCACAACTCCCTGTTCTTGAATTCCTTTACTTATCTGAACGCCATATTCAGAAACCAAAAAAGGATCTTCCCCAAAGCTTTCCACTATCCGTCCCCAACGCTGGTCACGGGCAACATCTAAAACCGGGGAATAAATATTATTGTACCCAAGCGCGTAGGCTTCCTTCCCAATTACTTGCCCGACTTTGTATAGAAGCTCGGGGTTCCAGGTTGAGCCCATTCCTATTTGTGCGGGAAAGGAGGTAGATTTCACATGGTTCAATCCCCGTATACCTTCGTTTGTAAACTCGACCGGAATCCCCAATCTTGTTTCTTCTATGAAAAATTCTTGAATCGTATTCAATGCCCACACATGCTTACTATATGGAAATGTATACTGGGCTTTGTCAGAAACACCATTGGAGGCCTCATCGATATTCGCCAGACCATCTTTCCAAAGTTCCTGTTTCCAACCTTCGGTTGGTAATTCATCGGTAGCTACCCTACCATAACCGTAAAGCGTGACCAATTGCATGGTTTTCTCTTCCATGGTCATCAGGGATATGAGATTATCCAATCTCCTTTCAATGGTTTCCCCTTGATCCTCGTAGACGTCCTTTACTGCATTTTTATTGAAGTCAATCCACCCTTTATGGTATATCTTTTTGGTCTGTGCTAAAACAGACATATTTAGCAATAGTAGTCCAGGAAGCAATAATTTGATGGCCGAGCTCATATCAATATTTCTAATAAAATGTCTTTTTTAATCAATGACCCATGTTTTCGTGTGCGCACACGAAAACATGTGCAAATCTAATAAATCTTCTTTGATAGCATTACTTAATACTAATTTTGTTCACTTAAGTTTTGATTGACTGTTTTAACGAAGTAAAGTAGCCCCGGCAAGAATCGAACTTGCATCTAAAGTTTAGGAAACTTCTATTCTATCCATTGAACTACGGGGCCATTCCTATAAATGGACTGCAAAAATATGTATTTTTGGGAAAAAGAATTTTTTAATGGGGCAATTTATCTTTTAATAATCCATAAAAATATGTCCCTAAAATTGCAGATGCCAGCACTACGGCAATTGGAAGGAATCCTGCGCCCAATAATGTAAATATAGGTCCGGGGCATGCCCCTGCCAAAGCCCATCCTAATCCAAAAAGAATCCCCCCGATCAAATACCTTGCCATTCCTTTTTCCTTAGGGGCAATAATAATGGGGTCTCCAAAAAATGATTTGACCTTAAATCGTTTTATAACTTGAATGGCCACTATACCAATCCCAAGTGCAGAACCAATAATTCCGTACATGTGAAAAGCATCAAATTGGAACATTTCATAAATACGGAACCAGGAAGCGGCTTCGGATTTAAACAACAAAATTCCAAAAAATACGCCTATAACTAGATAAAAAAACGTTCTCATACCTAAAAAATAAATGGGAATAAAATGTGGACCATAAACAGTCCACCAATAAAAAATCCGATTACGGCAATCAAAGATGGTAGCTGTAAATTACTCAATCCAGATATGGCATGGCCAGATGTACAACCTCCAGCATATCTAGCTCCAAATCCTACCAAAAACCCTCCTATGACGAGTAAGGCCAAGCTTTTTAGGTCTGAAAAAACACTTGGCCCAAAAAGTTCAGATGGTAGATAGTCTTTGCCAGCACTTTCAAAACCCAAGGCTTGCAGCTCGGTTATTGAATTTGAGTCAATCGCAACAGACATATCTGAAGACAAAAAATTGGCTCCAACAAAACCTCCAATTACCACCCCTAGAACTACCACTAGGTTCCATCTTTGTGATTTCCAATCAAACCGAAAGAAATCAGTTCGTTTTCCAGCACCACACAGGGTACAAAGCGTTCTTAAATTTGAGGACATCCCAAACCGTTTGCCCATCAGAATAAGAACAATCATTACAAAAGCAATCAATGGGCCGGATACATACCACGGCCAAGGATCATAGATCATATTAATACATTTAAAAAAGTTCTAAAAGAAAATCAGCTTTCCAGCTTAATTATATCACAATTTCCAACTTTTTCTAATATCCTCCAGAAAATATGATCCAGTTAACGCTAATTGGTCTCAACATCACTGTTAAAGAGCCATAAAAACGCACACCGCGTAAAGGATTATTGGAATTGCCATCAAAGATGATTATTTCTTTCCGCTATTCATCAAGGCCAATACTGCACCAACAAGTACAATGACCACCAAAGCGAACACACCTATCATCCAGATGCCATTTTCCCACGAAACCAAAGGAATTATATGAAGTGCTTTCATTCTCTGAATTTTATAAGAACCAAATGTAATTGGCCCACCTTTTAGAACATATGATAATTCTCAGTTAATTACTATTCAAAAATGCATCCCAGCCTGTACAACTGAGATGCATTCAAAAAAACAACCAATTAGAAACTTATTTTTTCACTTTGCATGTGCTCACCCCAAAAATGGTGTATAACGGACAAAAGCTAATAAAACTGGTTAGCACAAAAATTCCTGCCAAAGCCAATAAGATGTATGCCAAAGTTCCCTCAACAATATTAAAATAATACAGTGCAGAAACAATCAATGCTACAACTATACGTATAGTCCTATCCAGATTACCCATATTCTTTTTCATAACTTCTATATTGCTCCGTCAAAATTATAGCATCCCCCTAATGTTTTTGGTAACCTGTGTTACATAGCCATGTTCTTTTTTATACTATTTTTAAGTTTGGCAAATTACTTTGATGGATAGAAGAAATTTTACGGGAAAAATATCCTTGGCCGTTATGGCTAGTGTACTTGGAACTGATATTGTTTTTGGAAAGTCGATGCCAGAGGGTTATTTACCATTGGGTTTGCAAGAAAAAGATCCTTTTAAACTGTTTGGGTTGGACGAGGAAATGGTAATCCTAAACGACAAACCCTGGAACATTGAGGCAAAAGCACATTTATTGAATGACAAGGTCACTCCAAATGAATTTATGTTCATTCGTAATAATGGGAAAATCCCTGAAAATGTTGACACAGCCAATTGGACATTGACCATAGATGGTGAATCTGTCCAGAATAAAAAAACCTATACGCTAAGCGACCTTAAAACCAAGTTTCGGCAATACACTTACCAATTGACCCTTGAGTGTGGAGGTAATGGACGAAGTGAATTCAACCCTCCTGCAAAGGGCAATCAATGGACGGTTGGAGCGGTTTCATGCGCAAATTGGACAGGTGTCCGCCTCCGTGATGTACTGGAAGATAGTGGTATTAAATCAGATGCGGTTTACATAGGTTATCATGCCGCTGACACCCATTTAAGTGGTGATCCTACCAAGGAACCCATTTCCAGGGGGGTCCCAATTTCAAAAGCCATGCAGGAGGAAACTTTGTTGGCCTTCCAGATGAACGGAAAAGACATTCCCATTGCGCATGGCCATCCATTACGCTTGGTGTGTGGGGGTTGGCCCGCCTCTGCTTCCGGCAAATGGATCAACCGATTAAGCGTAAGAAACAAAGTGCATGACGGTTCTAAAATGGGGGGTAGCTCGTATAGGGTGCCTTGCGAAACTGTTGCTCCAGGAACCAAGGTAGAAGATTCCAACATGTGCATTATTGAATCAATGCCCGTAAAATCATTGATTACCTCTCCTAAAAGTGGAGCACTGATCAAAATGGGAAATATATTGACCATTCAAGGTCATGCCTGGGCAGGGGAATTGGAAGTTTCAAAAATGGAATATTCCATAGATTTTGGGAGCACCTGGCACAGTTGCAGCCTTGAAAGTCCAGTTAACCGTTTGGCATGGCAACATTTTAAGACTTCTATATCCTTTCCCCAAAAAGGGTATTACGAAGTTTGGGCCAGGGCAACAGATCAAACTGGAAAAAAACAGCCTATGGTACTTCCCGGTTGGAACCCAAAAGGTTATTTAAACAATGCCAGTCACAGAATAGCGGTTAAAGTGGTCTAACAATGAAAAATAATTTTGAAGACCAAGTAAAGGCACTTTCCAGGACACTTTTATTGTTTCTGATTTTACTGGTGGTGCTTATTGGAGGGTTATTTTATTATATAAAATATCCTGAAGAACTACATCCAAAGGAAGAATACCAAGAGGTCCTTGCTGAGGTTGATAATGAAATTGAAAATGGTATTCATGTAGCAACTGGTTTTATTGTTGATGATGGAATGCAGGCGACCATACAAAATTGCACCAATTGCCATTCCGCAAAACTGGTCACCCAAAACCGAATGAGCAAAGAAGGTTGGAAAGCTACCATAAAGTGGATGCAGGAAACCCAAAACTTATGGGATTTGGGGTCAAATGAAGAGACCATAGTGACATATTTGGCAAAAAACTACGCTCCTGTTGCCAAAGGGAGGCGTCAAAATTTGGAAAATATAGACTGGTATGAACTCAAATAAATTGTATGCAAGAATATATTGAAGCATTCACCAATGCATTTTTGGGGACCACTCAATGGACTTGGAAATCGATGTTGTTTCAAGTACCCTGGCAAACCAATTATTTTTGGGCACTTATTGTCATCTCAATTTTGGTTTGGGGATTGGAAATACTTTTCCCATGGAGAAAACAACAATCTATTTTTAGAAGAGATTTTTGGTTGGACGGTTTTTACATGTTCTTCAACTTCTTTGTTTTTGCAATTGTTATTAGTGGTTTTTATAAAGTTTTGGCCATCTTTCTAGGTGAACTTGGAATCACGGCCAAGAGTCTTGCACTTATTGATTTTTCCACATGGCCAGTTTGGGCCCAGCTACTCGTATTTTTCATTATTCTGGATTTTGTGCAATGGATTACCCATATTTTGTTGCATAAAATTCCTTTTTTATGGCGATTCCACCAGGTGCATCACAGCGTAAAAGAAATGGGGTTTGCGGCTCATTTGCGCTACCACTGGATGGAAAACATCCTCTACAAACCGCTCAAGACTTTTGGTGTTATGTTATTGGGCGGATTTGAACCAGAGCAAGCTTATATTGTACATTTTGCAGCCATAGCCATTGGGCATTTAAACCATGCCAATATTAAACTTACCTACGGTCCGCTAAAATATATTTTCAACAATCCCGTGATGCATTTGTACCATCATTCCTATGTGTTGCCCAAGGGCAGTTATGGGGTGAATTTTGGTATTAGCCTAAGTTTGTGGGACTATATTTTTAAAACCAATTATGTCCCAGAAAATAGTGGAACCATTCCATTGGGGTATCCCGGTGATGAGGCCATGCCAAAAAGTTTTTTGAAACAGCTGATCTATGGTTTTAGAAAGAATAAGGATTAATGGAGAGAGTTGATTTTACTCTCATCAATTCCAATTTCTATACCCTCCTTTTAAATCAAATATGCTTGAAAATCCCATTTTTACAAGTCTCCTAGCTGCCTTCTGACTCCTCATACTAGATTGGCAATACAGATATATGGGTTTTTCTTTATCCATTTTTGAAAAATCTGATTCAAATTCGGCTTTCTGAAAAAAATCAATGTTCAGCGCTCCATTAATATGACCTGATGCATATTCTTTTGGGGTTCTTACATCTACCAATTGCACATTGCCTTTGGAAATGGCATTTTTATATGTTTCCCCATCCAACACTTTTATAGCATCACTGTCCTTCCTGAAAAAGAAACTTAAGATTGACATTTTACACTTTTTTATTGATTAGCTTAGAAAACTGTTGCGCTAATTTGTGGCGCTCCAATCGTTATAACCCCCGGAGTATTCATAGATTTTCTTGAAGCCTTCCTGCTTCATTAGCTCTGCCGCGCGATTACTTCTTCCCCCCATTTTGCAATAAATGTAAACGGGTTCGTCCTTGTTGAGCGTAGAAATCTGATCAAGAAATTTTGCATCATCATTAACATTGAAGTTAAGAGCGTCATCAATGCGTCCATTTTCATATTCTTCAGGTGTTCTTACATCTATTAGTTGTACTTCTTTGCCTACTGCCATTTGCTGCAAGGTGGTTTTATCTATTTTTTTGACAAAACTTTCTTCCTGAGGTTGACATGATAGCTGCCATAGTAAACAAAGCCCAAATAAAACTGCTTTAGATGCATTGCGCATATATTATTTTTTAAGGGTTGTAGGGCATACAAAATCCGTTACCGGAATTCCAGCTTCCTTGATCGCTTTGAACCCACCGGCAACATCAACAAGGTTGTGAATACCTCGACTTTTTAGTATTGAGGCGGCAATCATACTACGATAACCTCCTGCACAGTGCACATAGAATGTTTTTTCTTCAGGAAACTCGGCCAAATGGTCATTTAGAAAATCCAGTGGGGTTAGCATAGCATCTTCCACATGCTCCGCTGCAAATTCAGATTCCTTTCTAACGTCAAACACTGGTACTTTTTCAGCCAATCTCTGTTTAAAAACACCTGCATTGATGCTTTCCACAGTATCAATTTCTTTCCCTGCATTTTTCCATGCTTCCACTCCACCTTTCAAATAGCCCAAAGTCCTATCAAAACCTACTCTGGAAAGTCGGGTAATGGTCTCTTCTTCTTTTCCCTCAGGGGCAACCAAAAGTATGGGTTGTTCCACATCTGCGATCAATGCGCCCACCCAAGGGGCAAAACTTCCGCCCAATCCAATAAAAATGGATCGCGGGATATGACCCTTGGCAAAATCGTCTTGATGGCGCACATCCAAAACCACAGCTCCGGTTTCATTGGCCGCCGCCTCAAAGGCCTCAGCGCTCAATGATTGTGTTCCTCTTTTTAAAACCGTATCTATGTCCTCATACCCTTCCTTGTTCATTTTTACATTTAAAGGAAAATACTGTGGTGGTGGCAAAAGGCCATCGGTTACTTCCTTAATGAATTCTTCCCTGGTCATGTTTGCCCTAAGGGCATAATTCATCTTTTTTTGATTGCCCAAGGTATCCACGGTTTCTTTCATCATGTTTTTACCGCAGGCCGATCCGGCACCATGGGCAGGATAAACGATAACATCATCCGCCAAGGGCATTATTTTGTTTCTAAGGCTATCATAAAGGGTTCCTGCCAATTCTTCTTGGGTCATATCCGCAGCTTTTTGTGCCAAATCTGGTCGGCCCACGTCTCCAAGAAACAAAGTATCGCCACTAAAAATGGCATGATCTTTCCCGTTTTCATCCTTTAACAAAAAAGTTGTGCTTTCCATAGTGTGCCCAGGAGTATGCAAGACTTTTATGGTCACTTTCCCCAAAACAAATTCCTGTCCATCCTCTGCTATGGTCGCATCAAAAGCTGTATTGGCATTAGGCCCATAAATTATGGTTGCTCCTGTTTCCTTTGCCAAAGTCACATGCCCGCTTACAAAATCGGCATGAAAATGGGTCTCGAAAATATATTTTATTTGGGCGTTATCTTCTTCAGCTCTTTTAATATAGGGTTTCACCTCGCGCAGAGGATCCACAATAGCTACTTCACCTTCACTTTCAATGTAGTATGCTCCTTGAGCCAAGCATCCGGTATATATCTGTTCTATTTTCATGTTTTTATTTTTGTCAAAGATAAGATTGATCGTATTGCTTTTTGGTTACTAAAGTTACAAATGCCCCTTTTGGGACTGCAATGATATCTTCTCCTGGATTTTACTTCTTTCTTTTTGATTGGTACAGTAATCAACGGCTTCAAATGTTTTTACAAAAAGGTTCTCTTTTCCAATGACATCAATAAGTCCACTACTGTGAAAAATGTCCCTTGCAGGGCCAATGGCACCAGTAATAAAAAACTGTATGCCTTTTGAATGGAGGTCTTGAACAATTCTTACCAATTGTAAGGCGGCGCTACTGTCTATATAATTTATGGCTTCTGCATTCAAGATAACATATTTTAAATCAGGCCCTTTTTTTTGTACTTGTTTGTACAGTTCTTTTTTAAAATAATCCTTGTTGCCAAAATAGAGCTGTGCATCAAACCTGATAATCAATTTATCGGCTTCAACCTCAACTTCATTCGCAAAGCGATCTATATTCTTAAAATAGTCCGTATCCTTTATTCTTCCCAATATGGCTATGTGGGGATTGGAAATTCGATATACTAGTAATAGCAGGGAAAGTAAAACGCCTAACAGAATTCCTTCTATCAACCCAATAAAAAGGGTCATTAAAAAGGTTATCAGCAACAAAAAGAATTCGTCTTTTCTATGTTTCAAAAGTTCAATGGGATATTTAAGGTCAATAAGCCCAAAAACCGATACCATAATTATTGCACCTAAAACTGCAGTTGGCAAATTGTGGAACAAGGGTGTCAAAAACAATAAGGTGCCAGCAATGAGCAATGCGCTAAAAATCAATGCCATTCCTGTTTTGGCTCCTGCTTGGTCGTTAATCGCTGTTCTGGAAAAGCTCCCAGATACAGGAAAAGATTGAAAAAATGACCCCAGTATATTGGATAACCCCAAAGCTCTTAGTTCCTGATTGGCATCCAATTCATATTCCGGATGTTTTTCTTCCAAGGTCTTTGCAATGGAGATGGACTCCATAAAACCAAAAAGAGCCACTGTGATGGCTATGGGCAACAGCTCTCCAAATGCCTTTGCATCCATATTCGGAACTTGGAAACCGGGCAGTCCGCTAGGAACTTCTCCTACAATATGGATTCCCATTGATTCCAAACCAAAAAATGAAACTGCCAAAATTCCAAAAACCACAACCAACAATGGAGTTGGAATCCTTTTGCTTATTTTATTCATTAAAAGAATGAAAATGGTGGTCAATACACCAAGAGTAAGTGTTGGCAGGTTCAGTTGTGCCAGGTTTTCAAAAATACTCGGGACAAGTTGATGAATTTTACTTGACTGAGGGAAATTAATGCCCAAAATGTGCTTTAACTGGCCCAATCCTATTAGGATCGCTGCCGCAGAAGTGAATCCGCTTATAACAGGTTTGGACAGGAAATTGACAAAAAATCCCATTCTTAAAAAGCCCAACAATAATTGTATGCTCCCAATTATCAGTGTTAAAAAAAGTACGGCGGCTATGTAATCTTCAATGTTGGAAAGTTGCAAAGCCCCAATTCCAGCGGCAACCAATAGCGAGTCCATTGCAACCGGACCTACACCCAGTTGTCTTGATGTTCCTGTAAGTGCGTAGATGAGTTGTGGAACTAGTGCAGCGTACAGCCCATAAATTGGTGGCATTCCAGCAATCATGGCATAAGCCATTCCTTGGGGAATCAACAGAACACCAAGGGTGGCACCAGCTATTGCATCGTTTATTAAAACTTTTCGATCATACGTGCTTATCCAAGATAAAAATGGCAAGTACCGTTTAAGCATTCAGTTTGAGTTTGTGTAAAAATAAGGAGCAAAGAGATGATTTACAGTAACAAAAGACACAAAATTATAAATCAAGAATTTGGATGTGATTTCTGTGGAGTTCCAATTTTTTCATCTTTTCCAGTTTTTTTAATAATCTGGACACCACCACTCTAGAGGTATGTAGATCGTAGGCAATCTCCTGATGGGTGTTGCGAATGCAGTTATCGTTGGCAACTTCCGATTTCTTCTTAAGATAGGCTATCAAACGTTCATCCATATTTTTGAATGCGATGCTGTCCACAGTATTCAAAAGTTCGTTCAAGCGATTGTGATAACTTTCAAAAACATAGTTTCGCCATCCTTTGTATTTGGCCATCCATTCCTCCATTTTTTGAACAGGGACCATAACCAATTCAACTTCTGTTTCCGTAATGGCCCTAATCTCACTTTTTGTCTGTCCCATACAACAGGCCATGGTCACCGAACAAGTTTCTCCTTGTTCCAAATAGTAGAGCAACAATTCGTCTCCTTCGTCATCTTCCCGCAGCACTTTTATGGCCCCGGACAAAAGCAATGGTATACTTCTTACATAGCTTCCAATATCCATAATGGTTTCCCCTGCAGGAAGCTTGACCAATTTTCCAGCCAGCATTATCTCGTCTATTAGTGGTGTTTCAAATAGATTTCCAAAGGTTTGTAGAAGTTCTTCTCTCATGGCGTTCAAATACACTTCTAATGTAGTTATTTTCCAAACGCATAAGGTAATTCAGAATGATAGTTTAAGATTTAAAAAAAGGCCAAGAATCAAATCTTGGCCTTTTTATTTATTTGGTGATGACCTTATACATCCCCGGGCTATCATCCGCTCGTTTTTTATATCCAAATTGATGATAAAACCCATCAACATTCTGGGCAGCCATTAAACCAATGAAAGCATAATCCTTTACTGTTCTATCCAAGAATTCTTCGATCCCTGCCAGAATCTGCTTTCCAATACCCTTGCCCTTATATTTTGGATGTACAACAACGTCTTGTACATAAAAATAAATAGCTCCATCACCTACAACTCTTCCCATACCTATGGCACCATCTTCCGCATGAACACAAATAGAAAACAAATCGCGTTGAAGGGCTTCTTCAACCTGATCATCCGAAAGAGGGTGCCAATCCGTTGTATTCCTCAGCATTTGATAATCCGATACATTCAATTTGTGTACTTCCATACCCAAAACATTTTGGCTCCTATTTTTTTAAACTCCCAATTTTTTGTCCAAGCTGCACACTTACGGAACTGAGCTTGTTTTTTTCGAACAACAATAATACGGTGGATCCTCCGTAGGCAAAATGCCCCAGTTTATCTCCTTTATATACTTCTACAGGAGCATTTTTCTGAACATCCTTGAATTTTTCTTCAAAAATCACAGAACCTATGGTCTGTAATCCAATTGGAATCATTGCAATATGTCCGTATTCCTTAGTGTCTATAATGTAATAGCCATGCCTAAAATCCTGAAAGACGCTATAATCCTTGTTGTACGCAACATTACCATTGTTGATCAGGTCAAGAATATCGGGCATGCCAAACAAACGCTTTCCGGCATCTTGTTTGGACTCCACCATAACGCCTGAAATTGGTGCGTGAAAATGATGATAATTGGTGGGCAACAAAAACACGGCCATGGCAGTTCCTCCAATAAACTTTTCAGAGAACGAAGACCCTTCAAGGAGTTCTTTCAAACTCAGGGTCATTCCTCCTTTGGTCGGAATTTCGGATTCCCATTGCACATCATTGTTTATCATATTGATTACGCCGTCTGCCGGGGAAACCAAAACGGAATTGTCATGAATTGCTTCAATGGAACGTGCTCCAGGCTTTAAATCCCTAGTAAAAAACTCATTAAAGGATTTAAAACCTCCAATGGGCATTACATATTCCTCATTCTTTAGATTGGTGTCCGTAAGCCATTCATCAATATTTTTTGTTGAGGCTGGGCTATCCATATACTTTCCTCTTTCCTCAACAAAATCCAAAGACCAGCTCAGTCCGGGCTCCTCCAATATAAATTTCATTCCGTCTGGATTTTTGTAGTACAGGAATGAAAATTCAATAATCCGATCAAGTCCATCTTCTGTATTTGGCAAAAAATAAAACCATTCGTTTAAAAAAGTATAGAGATCGTTAATGTTCTTGTTCTCCCAAGGATTGGAAGAACCGTCCGGCAAATCATGCACATTTTCAAACATGCGGTCTACCGTAGTTTTGAATTTAGCATCATTGATGTATAATGCCTTTAATTTTGTGACAGGTTTACTGTCCTGCTGGGACCATAATGTGAAATTGGTACAACATACCACATACACTACGAGTAAAACTCCTTTTAGAATTCCCCTTCTCATTTTCCTAGAATTTAATGTTAATCTACTTTGTTTAATGTGGAAACTTCGGGGGATAGTTTCTGATTTAAATATCTTTCTTTAATGATATTAAAATGCCTGAGTTCATGACCAGCTATATGATAGGCCAATGCTCTTACCGTTCGTTTGTTGATGATGCTGCCATCTGTTTCGATTCCTTCTCCTGATCTTAGAAAACTTTCTTCTGGTAGATTCTGAAAAAGGGATATGGTTGCTTTTCTAACGGTTTCATATTCTTCAAAGATACTGTCCAGACTCCTTTCATTTGCATTGGAGTACTTGGCGTAAACATCCTGGTCAAAGCCATGAAGGGGTGTTTGGTCATTTCGTGCATACCGCAATGCCCTGTACGCAAAAATGCGTTCATCATCTATCAGGTGGACCAATATTTCCTTAATGGTCCATTTACCTTTGTCGTATCTATGGTAAAGTTTTTCTTCAGGAATTTCATAAATGAACTTTTTTATTCTGACAAAATTCAGCCAGAGCTGTTCCAATATGTTTCCATTATCTTCCAAAAGGTCCATATAGATTCTTGAATACTGTGGGTATTCTCCTGAGGCGGGTTTATCAATTCTTCTCATTGTGATTGCTTTTTATTTGAAATTTTTGGCCCAAATTTTGGCCCATGCCCCAAGAGGCTCTATCAACTCGAACAGTTCCTTCCCATGTTCCGTTAACGCATAGCCTTCCACGGTCCTTTCTATTAAATAGGAATCTTTTAGTTCTTTTAGCCTTTTGTTCAAAGTGGTGGGGGAAATACTCTCGCAATATTCTTGAAGTTTTCTGAATGTGCTTGGCCCATTGTACAAGTGCCAAACAATTCCCATGGCCCAACTGCGACCTAAAAGGTCTAAAAGTGCCATAATTGGTGCTCCGGATTTAGATCCCCTGACCGGTTTTCCTGGTATTGGTAGTGACATAAAAATAGAATTGCTACATATTTGATAGCAAAACTACATAAAGTGTAGCATCTTGACAAAAAAAATTTCTGGGAATAAAAAACCCATGCCAAAGGCATGGGTTAAGGACAAACTAAATGAATCCAGCTACGTCTTTATAGTTTTAAGGGTTTTCCTGCTATCTCTTTTTGATTAA
Source organism: Flagellimonas sp. (assembly GCF_965222555.1). Classification (GTDB taxonomy): domain Bacteria; phylum Bacteroidota; class Bacteroidia; order Flavobacteriales; family Flavobacteriaceae; genus Flagellimonas. The sequence goes on from NZ_CBDCUG010000005.1 coordinate 908,367, forward strand.
CAGGCATTCCCAGTAATTGCAAAATAGTAGGCGCAATTTGATTTGTATATAATTGTTCATTGCTGGAAACCTCGCCCAAGGCTTGTACATTTTTACCAAAAGCCACCATCCATACTTGACCTGCGCCTTTTATTTTACTTCCGTGACCTGTCCATGTATTTAAGGGTTTTGTACCCCTACCATGATCAGTGGTAATGATAATTATAGTATCGTCTTTATAGAACTCATCTTGTTGGGTAAAGTCCCAGATTTCTTGGATTAGTGAATCGGTATTATTGGCCGCCTTTAAATAGGCCTGATAGTCTCCATCATGGGCAAAGTCATCTGTTTCACCATAGGCTATATACACCAATCTTGGGTGTTCTTTTTTCATATGTTCCAGCGCAAAATGGTGCGTAAAGGCATCCAAACGGACACTGCCCCATGGACTAGGAATCTGCTCTTGCAACTGGTTAAGGAATTCTTCTTTTTCATTTAAATTCTGCGTGGCAGCTTCAAAACCAGCATTTACCGGAACCCCTGAACGTTCTTCATTTACAATGAACGGAAACACATCCCAACTACCAAAGGCAGCCACTTTTCCCTTACCTTCTATAATATTGTTATAGCGCTCCAAAACGGTGGTGTTTGGATTATTGAATTTTCTGTTGCTATCAATCCTGGCATCATCCGCTTTACCTGTCAATATTTCATTGTATCCGGGATAGGAAAACCACATCGTGTTGGTCAGGTTCATTTTGCTCCCCAAAGTTCTGTTCCCATGCAATTGGCCCATTTTTGACACCTCATTCCAAAGGAATGGCATCAAGACCTTTCTACGTTCTTCAGGTGACTCACGCCAAAAAGTGTTTTTCAGCATAGTGGTATCATGAACATACTCCTTATTTGTAACAAGGAGCGGGTCTGCCCCTGTAAACAGTTCTTGCCAACGCAGCCCATCCATAGTTATTAAAACAATTTTTGGAGCATCTTCCGTTTGCGCCTGTATGGGAACAAATAGTAGAAAGAAAATCAAGAAGTACAGCATGTTTTGTTTTTTCATGGTAATGATTTTATAAAAGTTTTGAGAAATACATTTGTGGAGCAAGGGCTATCCCAAAACACTTCCCAGTTTAAACATGGGTAAGTACATGGCCACTAAAATTACTCCAACGCATATACCTACCACTAAAATAATCATCGGTTCCATTAAAGTGCTCAAAAGCTTTGATTTTTGCTGAACCTCAATACTATACTGCTGGTTGAGCCGCTCAAACATAAACTCCGTTTGATTGGTTTCCTCAGCCACTTTGACCATCGAAATCATTTTGTTGCTAAAAACTTTGTTGCCTTTAAGGCTATTGCTCAAACTTTCACCTTTCATAATCTTTGTTGAGACCAAATCAAGAGCTTCCCGCAACGGATAAAACTCAATCATTTTGCCAGCCAGTTCAATGCTGTTCAGAACTGGAACTTTTGAAGCGGTCAAAAGACTGATTGCCCTAGTAAACTGTGCTAAGTACACTGCTTTCAAAAAACTTCCCAGATAGGGCACCTTCATCAATAGGTAATCCATTCGCTTTTTAAACCAATTATTACCAAAAAGAGCCTTTCTCAAAAGCAACATACCTATAATAATCAAGACAATCCACCAGCCATAATCCTTGATAAAATCAGAAACGGAAACAATGAAACGGGTTATCCAGGGCAGTTCTACATTGTTTTGTTTAAAAATATCCTGGAACATGGGCACCACTAATCGCAGCATAAATATGACCACCAAAATTGCGGTCACCAAAATAATGATGGGGTAGGTCAAGGCATTTACCAGGTTCCTTCTTTGTTCATTTTTTTTGGCAAAGAACGAACCCAACTCTTTGGTTATGCTATCCAAGGTACCGGACTCCTCTCCTATTTTTATGGAATAGTACTCGTATTCGGTAAATTCTTTTTTATCCTTAATAGCTTCTGAAAAACTAGATCCGGAAAGTAGGTTTTCACCCAAGTTTTTGAACAACTCCTTTTGTTGTTCCTTTTTTTGTCCTTCTTCAATGAGTTGAAGCGCTTCTTTTAGATTGATTCCTGCTTTTAGCAATACCGCCAACTCTGTATAAAAATCCTCTTTCTTCTTATTCGAAAATGATTTTCCCAAAAAGGTGAGTTCCCTTTCCAGCAATGGAACTTTCTCTTTTATTTCACCACCTCTTTTATCTTGAGTGTTTGCTGTTGATATGTTCTCTAGATTAAAACCCATTAATTCATAAAATCTTCTGCGGTGTTCTTTTTAAAGACAAAAATCTTTTTGTCATCCTCTTTTTCCCCATTGGATAATTCAAGGGCGTCAATGGTTCCTTCTGCTACCTCTTCGCCCCTAAAATACAACTTCCCTACTTTCAAATCTGTATAGAAAGTATCCAAATCCCGGGTAATATATCCCTCGTAAAAACCATAGAGTTTTCCCCTTAGTTCATCGCCAACCAGTATTGAACTGTTCTTTTGGGAGAACTCAATTTGGGAATGGGAATTAAAATCGACCCACAATCCGTGTCGCAGCAAATTGTCTGTTGTTCTTTTTTCATAGTTGTCCCGAATTCCAAACATTTGTTTTTGTACAAGGCCCAAAATAGAAAATGCAAGCCCTACCACAATAATGGTCAGCAATAACACCACCAACATCTCGCTCAACGTCAATGCTTTTAACTTTTTATGGAGTATGAGCATTTTCTACAATTCGTTTTAAAGTTCTGGGTTCCGTACCCAGTTGTTCTGTAATCTCCATTAGCGCCGTTCCATCATTTTGATTTTCAACGCTGATTGTCCAATCATTCCATTCTTCATAATAAGGGGCGGTCAATTTTCCGTTGGAATATAAATATTCCACTTTATCAAGATGGGTCTTCAACGGTTGAAGATTACCTCTAACTTGAGCAGCAAAAAGATTGTTCAGAATAAGGCTCGAAAGCATAAAAATGACCACAATAAGCACGGTGGCCACCATGGTTTCCATTAAGGTCGATGCTTTTATCCGTTTTTTCAATAGAGCCATTTTGCCACTGCTTTTTCCTTGTTCAACAATAAGCCCACATATTGTTGGGGCAAAAAATCGGCATTGATGGTACCCCCAAACAGGTGGTTTTGGTATACGCTTCCATTTTCCAGCGCCATAAAAGCATTGGTGGTCACGTTACCAATGACATCCCCTTTAAGTTCCAAGTTCTTTTCGCAAAATACCTCACCATACACCGAGGCCTTTTCAGAAATAATAAGCTGTGGAAAAAACTGATTTTCTTCCGTCCGTTCAAAATAGGCCACAATGCCCTTGATGGAAGTCCCCGGTCCAATTTCAATATTAGGTTTTCTGCGCTCCTTGGGGTTCGGCCTACTTCCCCTATCCACGACCAACGCTGATGGATATTCCAAATTGACCCTCCGGTTCACTTTGATACGACTGGATGCAATGGCCTGCAAGTTGCCTACAAACCCATTTTCAAACTCAATTTCCGGGGCGATGAGCACTACATCCTGCAGCTTGGCATTTTTGCCTACAATGATTTTATGCGTTGCCACAACCATAATATTTCCACTAAGATTGACTCCGGATAACCGTAAAACATCTCCCTGGATATATTGGGTTGGCAACTCAAACGAATTCGCCAATTGCAACCTATTGGAAAAACGGATACTGTTCCTTCCGGACATCCCCCCCCTATCCAACAGCAATTGTCCAATGTGCGATTTCACTTCTGGCTCAATGGGTGGCAAAGTTTTGGTGCTTTGCTTCACATTTCCATAGACCGGTCTTGTAAATTGATAAAACCGTCCTCTAATACTCCCTGGGCGAATACCTTGTTTGGGTAAATAGGCATTTCCTGTAATTTTTGCCTTGCCAGCAATGACCATGGGCCTATCATTATCTTTTAGATAAAGTGCGGGGAAATCCATATCCACTCCCCCTCCAACCAAGGCGCTTTTGGTGAACCTGTTCTTTTTGAATTGGGAAACCACAGTGATTTTTTCAAAAATGCCCCAATTGGATTTTATGGCCGTGGTCTTTATACCATCTTCTTGTTTCAAATCGATGGATACGGAATCGTTCAATTTTAATTTTTGCCCCATGGCTTGATGAAGGGCAAAATCTGTTCTTTTGATCAAATCGATGGTCTTGGAAGCTTTCTTGTCAAAAAGGGAGTGGGTATGGTACAACAGTACAAAAGTCAATAAAAGCACGGCAATCACGGCTCCAATGAACAGCACAAACTGTAAAGATCCTGCCTGTAGTTTTTTACTGCGTAGCATTTTGAAGGGATATGGTCTTTAAAATGCCCTTGTATTTCACCCGAATCTTACTGGATGACCCACTCATCAAGGTGACCTCAGCTTGGGAATTGCCCTTGCGCATCAAATATTGGTTGCCTGAAATGGTCACAAAAAAGATATGGTTCTTGGTATTTTGGTCCGTGATCAAACCCGTATAGTTAATGCTCGGAAATTGCACTTCCTTTTTTTTGACAACCCTTTTGGATTTCTTTTTGGAAGGTGGTAATGTTCCCAAAAAAGGATCACGATAATCTGCCAAAATACTGAAAGTGTCCTTTTTGGCCACTTCTTTGGGTTTAAAGTTGACATTTTCGGCCAAAGCTGGGGTTTCTTCCTCCGATGACAAAGCGCCAAGCACTTTAAACCCTATGATACCCCAAATGAGCAACACAACTCCCAATAGCACATATGTCTTGGTATTTTTGTTCAATTGGTAATGGTAAAATTAAAGGTGGTGCTCAAATCACTTTTGTTGCCAGCTGCATCATAGGCCCCGACCACCCAATAAAAAGTTCCTGCCGCTAAATTGGCACTATAGGCCTTGTTGGCCCCCAGAGCTTTAGTGGAAAGGGTTGTCAAGCTTTCATCGGAATAGATAAAGATACTGTCGCGCTCTGCAGTCCCAGGTACATCTTCCCGGGTCCATGAAAAGTCAACGGTTGCTTCACTTTGTGAAGCTCCATTTACAGGAGCCACCAATTGTGGCGTATTGGGCGGGGTCACATCCAGATTTTCATCCCCGTCCACTTGAAAATTGCTAAGGGTATATGCGGTTTGGTAATCACTGTTCAAAGCCTTAATGCGCCAAGCATAGTTGCCATTGACCAGAGTCTGCTTGATTCGGGTACTGACCCGGTCCAAACTATCCAATTCAAAAATACTGTCCAATACCAATTGTTGGGCGGCCTCAAAATTAGGGGCGGCCAATTGAAATCGATATGAAGTGGCATCTTCAACCTTGTCCCAATTAAAGTTTACGGCATTGTCATTGATCACCGTATTGTCCAAAGGAGCAAACACCGTAACAGTTTGGTTGGAAATATCGGGCACTTCCAAAATATCCTCACAACTATATGAAATGGCCAAAATTAGGGCAAGGCCTATCTTAAATTTGTTCATCATTGGGGTCAGAATTTGAGGTATGCTTTATCTCCGTTTACTTTTGAGGCTTTTAAATAAGTCCCCTTGGGACATTTTTGGCCTTCGGAGATTAAATTTTCTATAATCAGATTATGATATTGGTCCTCTCCCCAACAGAAATTGGCATATTGATATCCAAATACGTGCAGTTCCGAGAAAAAGTACCGTTTTTCAAACTCACCATTAATGACCACTAAAATGATGTTCCCGTATTCATCTTTCTGTAATTGTATGGCCTCAGCTTGTAAAAAAGTGGGCATTTCCGTCTCTGGAACCGTAATGTTCAATCCGGTTACCAGCTTATAGCCATCGTCATTGGAAATATAGGCCCTCAATTTATCATGTGCTTCGCTGTTCAACAAGTTGGTAAAACCTAATTTATCCAACAGTTGCAACCTTAGGTATTTGGGTTTGTACGGTAGCGAATCATTATAGGAAATGCTATTGATCTTGCCCGCTTGTTGCATATACTTGGCATAGCTAAAATAACTTGACCTATTAAAGGGAAGCTGTTTTACATCCACTTTTAACTTGGACCAATTGGGTACGCCGATCTGCTCTGCGGCCGAGTACCAGATATCTCCTTTGGTCTTGATCAAAGTGCCCAACTCTGGGAAGTTCAATTGGGCCTCTTGTTTTTGAGCTTTGTAAGTGCTACAGTTCCAGAAGAGTAGGACTCCAATACCTATCAACATCAGTTTATTTATCTGCTTCATGTAGTCAATATATAGACTAAAATACAGAAATTACTTCCTATGACCTTCTTTTTAAAAGGATAATTTTTGTTGAAAATTGGGTTTTTATGTTAAAAAATATGTTGTAGAATTTACCCACTAAAAAACCACCGGTTTGAGTTTTACAAGGGAAAGGCCCACCTGAACGGATGGGCAGGTATTGAGAACCAGGTTTTTGATTCGTTAGACCCCAATTCTCGATACAATTTTTCTTGGTCCAGCCAAGAAAAACCACTCGAGTTGACCGAGCGCGTTCAATGTCATTTTTATTTCCTTTAGGAAAAATCAAATAAGTCTTTGAGTGGAATCTCCAATGCTATGGCAATAAGGTTTAGGTTGGTAATGGAAGTGCTGATCTCGCCGCGTTCGATTCTACCGATTTGGTTTTTGGACATCTTGGCATCGGTTTCCAATGCTGCCTGGGAAAGACCGGCCTTTTCGCGTAACTCCAGAAGATGTTGTCCGAATTTCTTTAAAAAGTCTAAGTCTTCCTCTGTGTATTTTCTTCGCATGATTTATGAAAAAACAAAAGTTTATTCTTCAAATAAGAATAAATCATGTAATGAAATGTCCAATGCCTCCGCAATTCTACTTAAGGTGACCAAACTTGTGTTATGCTCAGCGCGTTCTATACGGCCAATTTGGTTTTTGGTTAAGTCAGCATCGACTGAAAGTTGAAATTGGGACAACCCTTTTTCATCACGAAGTTGTCGAATCCTATCTCCGACCATTTTCATAACCTTTATGTCTTTTTCAGAAAGTTTTTCAAGCACACGCCAATGTGGTCATAGTTCAAAAATTAATAAACACCTTCGTTGGGGTAATCTGATTATTTTTCATTAATATTGAACTAACTTTTTGCATAGCCCCTCTAATTTGGAAAAACCACCATGCTATGTCCAATATTTTAGGGGAGATCAACAATTTTTTGGAAAAGGGCTCTATAAATACCATGGAAATTACTTTTGCCCAACTGGAAATTGATACCTACCACAACGGAGAATTTTTAAAACGAATACAAAAGCCAAATTGCAGCATTATACTCCATAGATCGGAAAACAACACCCTTGCCAAAATGGACGTTGTGGACAATATTGCTTTCCGGTTTTCTTTTCGGTTTGCAGCACCAACATCTAGCAAAATTATAAAGGCAAAATGCAACAACTGCCCAGACCGCTCACACAAGGTGTTTTGGAAATGGATGCCGAAAAGTTGGTACTGCAGTTTGTTATTGATGCTCCAGATAAAGGGTTACAGGTAAAGGTAAAACATAGCTATTCGCAAATGTTGAGTTTAGCAACAAAGTAGTAAAGCTGCCGCCAGTTACAAAAGAAAACCACGGCATTAACCGTGGTTTTATCCCAACTTTTTTTACTTCTTTCTTACTCATACTGGCCACTAGTCATGCTTCGACAAGCTCAGCACAGGAAGACTAGCGGGAGCGGGGGAAATGCTACAACTGCCCAGACCCCTGGCACAAGGTATTTTGGAAATGAATACCAAAAAGTTGGTACTGCAGTTTATTATTGATGCTCCAGATAAAGGGTTACAGGTAAAGGTAAAACATACCTATTCGCAAATGTTGAGTTTAGCAACAAAGTAGTGAAGCTACCACAAGTTTACTTCGACAAGCTCAGCACAGGTATAACTGATGATATCACAAAAGAAAACCACGGCATTAACCGTGGTTTTTATCTCAACTTTTTTTACTTCATTCTTACTCATACTGGCCACTAGTCATGCTTCGACAAGCTCAGCACAGGAAGACTAACGGGAGCGAGGGTAATAGCTATAGTTTTAAATATATCTAATCCATACCTTTCTCTAATATTTTATTATCCCAATATTCTTTAACAACGCGACTAGCAATATAAGAGCAATAAAAGCATAAAAAATCCATTTTCTATATGGATTTGAATGAATCCATTTTCTAAACTCTCTTGCAAAACGATTACCCAACATTCTTAAAGATTTTAAAATTTATTTTACTCTTCCCATTAATCTAAATCATAATTTTGAGGGAATTGAATTCCTATTTTTACATTACCCTCCACCCCATATATTAATCCATAATCAAATCCAGCTGCAAATTCATATTTATGGTTCGAGAGTTTTCCCTTGTGCACACCGGTTGTATGAAATTCTTGAATAAGATTTAATATAATTAAATTTTCGCTAGTTTCCTTTATTCCACCATTTTCCAAGTCAATAACCATACCCCCTCCAATAAAATTCCCCGCAGATAAAGAAAGTGTACCATCCTCTCCCTGTGAACCGATAAAATTATGGTCAATCAAGCCTCCTTGTGTACTGTCAAAGCCAAATCCAATGGAATATTGGGGGTCTTTACCTATAGTGCCTGAAACACCAGTTTTCATTCCTAAAAGCCGAACCTCAGTAGAATAACCAGCTCCTGAATAAAAGTCTGCTTGGGCATCAATATAAACATTTGGGAAATTTCTTGGGTCATGATTTCCTAAAACAGAAAGACTAAGCCCACTTGCAGATGGAATATTACCAAAACCATTTGCTCGGTATGATGGTATAAAATTACCGTCTGTTACAAATACATCATAACCGTCGGCTCCAGTTTGCACTACACTATAATTACCTTTTACTCCGACAGTTTCACCACCGCCGTTGAATACTTTCCATAACCATGCAGAAAACTTGCTTGTAAATCCTCCATCTGGATCAATCCTGTTTAAAGGGTCATTTCCCATTCCAAGATAGGGAGAATTATACTGCCCCGCTGGATCCGTGGTCAACCAGCGCCCAATACGGGCATCCCATAGACGTAGTTCAAAGGCTTCCTTGCCTGTCTCTGGGTCTTTTTCTTGACCCTGGAAGGCATAGCGGTAGCCTTCAGGGCCCAATAAGCCCCTTGCCGGCATTTGCATACCAAAGGGGTAATAGTCCCTATAAGTTTCCCCATTAGCACTGTTGCCACTTTTGGTAAACACGGCCCGTACATTGCCCAAATGGTCGGTTAACTCGTAAATATAGTTTCGTTGATCGGCCGTACCTGTATTCGCATAAGCCACTCCTATCCTACCCGCACCATATACGGTTTGCTCCTTAAGAGCCACACTACCGCCAAAATCGTCATAAATGGCCATGGTCTGCCCGGCAACATCCCGCACATAATAGGTGGTATACTGCAAGGTGCCATTGGTATAGGTTTCCTTTTTTGTGCGGTGGTTACGATCGTTGTAAAAGAACCTTACTAAAGGTACCTCTTTTTTCTTTACAGCAGTTACCAAACCAGCTGCATTATACTCGTAACGGATTACACTATTGGGCACTATTCCATCAGCAATGTACTGTTGTTTTTCTGCATCGGTTACTTGCTCCCAGTCCTCAATAAGCTGTCCAATGCCATTATAGTGATAATTTTGGTTGTTTTCATCACCTATTTGGTCAGCTAGGTCATCCGCTCCCACAACATCTCCATCTGCATCATCTACCCTTACCAATTGGTTGGGGCCATCTTGCGGGTCAGTTTTATAGGCATAGGCCAGATCATCCATGGCATTACCGTCATCTTGTGATCCCTTGTTGCGTTTTAGGCTCTGTATGTTCCCGTTGGCATCGTAGGTAATGTTGGTAACATCATAGTCGCTGCCGCCTCCACTGGGATCAATACGCAAGGTACTTAGAGGTAAAATGGTGGCCGGGGCAGATATAACTATGTTATCTGCTGCCACCTTGTCCCCGCTTACATTACCGGTTAAGGGCAGGGATGCGTCAAGGTTTCCTGAATCGCTTGGGTCAAAGTTGGCCTCTGTAAGCCAATTGTTGCGATCGTAGCTATACACATATTCACTTGTACCCGTGTTGTGGGCATTGCTCCAACGAACGCCTTTAATGTTACCATTAAATTGATCGGTACCATAGGTGGTGGCCGCTTGCATATTGGCCACTACCCTGTTATAATCTGCATGGTGATAATCCAACTGCATTCCAAAAAGATCATTGTTACCACTAGGGTCAGTTGCCGTAAGATCCAGCTGGTTAATGCTTTTTAGCTGCCCCGCCAAGTTGTAGATATAGTCCACTCCTTGGGCGCCATTGGCCAAATCTACGCGTTTTAGTCCGTCTGTTTCGTAATAATTGTACTGGGCCTGTAAAGTAAAGGCGGTACCTCCATCGGAAGAGGTCTCGACCGTGGACAAACGATCTTTAACATCGTACGCATAGCGATGGATGAACTCTTCGCCGTCCACTGTTTTCTGAAAAATAACCTGGGTCACCAAACCTGTTGTGGGGTGGTACTCATAATCTATGGTCTTGGTACCTAAACCTTGAATGTTCTGTACCAACCATTTTACCCGACCGTACACATCGTAGGCATACCAGGTTTCACTAATATCGTTTGCCGTATGCGCCACATTGCCCGCCACAAAACTCTGCGAAGCATATAAATTCGCTCGTGAACTATCTAATAATAAGGCCAAGGCCGCATCATCCGCTATGTCATAGGTAGTGAACTGCTGTTCCCTGCAATTTGCATTTGGAAAATTGTCCGTGTCATTTTGTATTTCATCTAAGGTGTAAACATTGTCAATAATGGCATCCAAGCCATTTGCGTTGGCTGGGTCAAATACATAGGTTCCATTTTCTAAAAACACGCCACTTTCCAAAGGTCTGCCAAACGTATCGTAATGTGTATAGGAGAATTCTCCAGCTAGTTTTTGCTTGCTGTTCTGCGAAAAGCGAATCTGACCATCCTTTCGATATTTGAACCAAGCTTCTCCCTCATCAGGGCTATCTGTATGCACCAATTGACCCAAGGCATTGTACTCATACGAAGTAAAGGGTTTAGTGGCCTTTGTAGTACCCAAAGGTTGGTACGATTTTACCAAGCGATCAGCTTCATCATATTCATTTAAACTATAATCATAATAGTTTTCCTTATAGTTGACCGTAACCGGATTGGATGGGTCGTAGTTGTCAGGGTCACCTACTGACACACGATAAAAACCGTTGGCAAGACCAACTGAAGGACTTACCGTATCTTCCGTAATCAAATCGTGGGTGGTCACCGTATAACCGTTGGCAGTCACGGTAAAGCCCATGTTACTTCCTTGGGGTACATGGATATCCACAAAGCCTTGTTCCGGTATGTCAACACTCATGTTCCTGGATGCCGTTCCACCACTTCGCGCAGCTCCCAATACTTTTCCATCACTATCTGTAAAGACTACATTTTCGACTCCGTGGACATCACGGGATACCGTCTTCACAATTTTGTCGTCATCATATCCAACATCTCCAAAGGCCACAGTCTGCGAGAGTTCTTGGGAGGACAACATGGTAAAAGTATATCCTTGGGCCCATGAATCAGAAGGTCCTACACTTCCGTCTCCATCAGTATCCACTTTGTTTCCACCAACCGTTCGCAGTATGGTACCTGGATTTAGGTTACTATAAATTGCACTGCTAAAGGGCCGTTCGGTAATGTCTTGGTATATTTCACGGTTATTGACATTGTCGTAATACCATCCTAAAGAATTTACGGCATTACCCACGGGATCAGGGCTCTCCAGATTGCCACCTGTATAGTTATCAATACCATAATCCAAACCATTCTCTTGCTGGACAAACCCTTCTTTATAAGTGAAAGCGGATCCCGATGCTATAGGAGCGGATAAGGTCTGTATGGCTAACCTACCTGCAAGGTCATACTTTGTTTCGCTGGCCCAAATTTCATCATTCAAATTATCCCAGACTTGGCTCTGAATTGGTTTTCCCAATTCATCAAAATATGACTTGTTCGCATTTTTCAGGGTTATGGAAAGGTCATAAATCTCCGCAGTAATGGTGTTCATGTTTTCGGGAGGTACTATACCTGCAGGGCAGCCTTTGTTTGAAGCAAGACCATGATCATCTGGACAGAAATCATCGTTGTTGGAAACGTAACTTATCCCATCTTCCGTGAAAGGACCACATGCAGTTTTGGAAATGCCCAGAGCACTTCCCAGTCCATCACCATCCACATCGGGATAAAATTCTTGGCCACAATACACTTGTATTAACAAAAACGCCCCAACGAGCTCTTGGCTAGTGTTATAAATACCGATTTGGGCATTTCGGTTGGCGCCATTATAATTGGTTACAGTACTGAATTCAAATGTGTTGGTCCCCGAAGTCTCCAATACCGTTAACCACTGAGGTACTGAAACCTGTGGCCCATCGAGACTTGCGATAAACAATTGACCCTCACAGGCTACGGGATCAAATACAATTTGGATATTTTTGGATTCTGCTTGCATTGCAAATTCTACTTCATTAAGCCCTAATGCAACTCCATCCACTCGAATTTCAGATAACTCACATGTTGGAGGAGGCGGTGGTGAATCCCTTTCAATATCGATCAATCCTATCTGGGTTCCCATGACGCTGACACCGACGCCTGCCGTTGTGCCAGGATTTACTTGATCATAGGGGTCACAGACCACTTGTATCCTGTTCGGTATCCCGGACACCCTGCTCAGGGTCACCCAAGGTTGTGGGTTTGCGTTAAAACTTACATCATAAGGAGAGGTACATGAACCATCTGGGAACACAATTTCCACATATTTGGTACCCCCCGACTGGCTAAAGCTCAACCTAGTGGAATTAATCGGGTCCGGATAGTTGGCCGGTGGTGGTGTACTGACTCCAAACTCTTGCATATAGGCGTTCCCACAATCAGGGTCGCACCCATTTGTCCCAGGACCAGGTGCAGCTTGGTCCGGACATTGGTCATCCACCGATTCGGGATTGGAGGTCCAGTTCCCCGATGGCTTTGTACAGCCCTGTGATGTTGTGCCCCCTGGATCGGGATAATTGTCCCCATCCGCATCGGGGTACCATACCGTTGCCGGGTTCACATCGGGGTCCTCGTCATCACAGTCCCCTGTACCGGTCACACTGAGCTTGTACCATGCATTAGGTGTCGGCTGTGAACATTGCGTGATAGAGGATTCCGCATAGCCGTCATTGTCCTGGTCCTTGTACCAGGTCTGTAAATTACATGCCTGGGAGATTGTTCCATCTATGGTCTCGCCCGAACCATTGACATCGGTCCCCACAACAAAAATGCTCCTTGTCCCTTGCCCATCATTTGCCGCTACAAGAAATTTGACCTCGTTGGAACCGTTCTTGGTCACCGTTACCCAACTGGGCAAAGGGTTTCCGTTGCTCTGTTTGAAATCGAAAAGCATGGTAGCGCTACAGTTGCTGTAGGAAACGGGAAAGGTCCTTTCCTCCCCGTTCTCGCTAAAGGTGCCCGAGATATTCGACGAGACCGTACAGGGTGGTGGTGGGGCCTCCCTTTCGATATCGATCAATCCTATCTGGGTTCCCATGACGCTGACACCGACGCCTGCCGTTGTGCCAGGATTTACTTGATCATAGGGGTCACAGACCACTTGTATCCTGTTCGGTATCCCGGACACCCTGCTCAGGGTCACCCAAGGTTGTGGGTTTGCGTTAAAACTTACATCATAAGGAGAGGTACATGAACCATCTGGGAACACAATTTCCACATATTTGGTACCCCCCGACTGGCTAAAGCTCAACCTAGTGGAATTAATCGGGTCCGGATAGTTGGCCGGTGGTGGTGTACTGACTCCAAACTCTTGCATATAGGCGTTCCCACAATCAGGGTCGCACCCATTTGTCCCAGGACCAGGTGCAGCTTGGTCCGGACATTGGTCATCCACCGATTCGGGATTGGAGGTCCAGTTCCCCGATGGCTTTGTACAGCCCTGTGATGTTGTGCCCCCTGGATCGGGATAATTGTCCCCATCCGCATCGGGGTACCATACCGTTGCCGGGTTCACATCGGGGTCCTCGTCATCACAGTCCCCTGTACCGGTCACACTGAGCTTGTACCATGCATTAGGTGTCGGCTGTGAACATTGCGTGATAGAGGATTCCGCATAGCCGTCATTGTCCTGGTCCTTGTACCAGGTCTGTAAATTACATGCCTGGGAGATTGTTCCATCTATGGTCTCGCCCGAACCATTGACATCGGTCCCCACAACAAAAATGCTCCTTGTCCCTTGCCCATCATTTGCCGCTACAAGAAATTTGACCTCGTTGGAACCGTTCTTGGTCACCGTTACCCAACTGGGCAAAGGGTTTCCGTTGCTCTGTTTGAAATCGAAAAGCATGGTAGCGCTACAGTTGCTGTAGGAAACGGGAAAGGTCCTTTCCTCCCCGTTCTCGCTAAAGGTGCCCGAGATATTCGACGAGACCGTACAGGGTGGTGGCGGGGCCTCCCTTTCGATATCAATTATACCTATCTGTACACCTTCGAAGCTCAAGCCAGTTCCAGCCGTAGTACCAGGGTTTGCTTGTTGATAAGGGTCACAGACCACTTGTATCCTGTTCGGTATCCCGGACACCCTGCTCAGGGTCACCCAAGGTTGTGGGTTTGCGTTAAAACTTACGTCATACGGGGAAGCGCACGAGCCATTTGGGAACACAATTTCCACATATTTGGTGCCTCCCGACTGGGTAAAACCCAACCTTGTGGAATTGATTGGGTCTGGATAGCTGACCGGTGGCGTGGGATTTGTTCCCAACTCACGTGCATAGGCCACGACCGAAGGCGTTGCAACCACCACCGATCTTGATGTGCTCCATAATAAACTACTGTTATCACGTGCTCGAATATAGTATGTCCCAGCAGCCGTAACAGTGTAATTGTTGGTTGCCGCATTAGCGCCTGACGAACTATTGGTGCCAGAGGAATTTGTTCCTTGCCAGAACCAAGTAACACCCGAAGGTGGATTTCCCGATTTAATCAAGACAGTCTTTCCACAACCGGTATCAGATACAGTAGGGGTTGCTGGGGCACTTGGCGGTGTTGGTGCTCCGGAGCTTTGGGTAACGGGAAAAGATTGCATAAACCCTCCAGGGTAACTATAAGTAATTAGCTCCGTACGCGAGCTTCCAGTATTTGCTTGACATACTACCCTAATTTGATTGGAGTTGGGTTGGGTAACGGTCAACCAGGAAGGAACATTTGAAAAACTCAATGAAACCGGGCCACAACCTGAACTGTACAGGATTGTTGTATACTTTGTCCCACCAGAAGAGGTAAAGCTCAAAGACGGGGGGGATACATCTTGAATGCATTGTGCATAGGTCTCACCATGAAATCCCAAGAGCATTCCGATAGCAATCATTACCCTAAGCACTTTTTTCTGATAATTTCTTTGCAGATTTTTTGTGGAGCAAGTACTTACGTTTCTTTTTTTCATGGAAGTTTCTTTTTCATGCAGAAAATCCTTGTGGCTCTGCATTGGTCCATAATATTTTTCCGAATCTGATTTTGACTCTAGATAGTAAGAAGTGTTATGCCCCTTACCATTTTCATATTGTTCTATATTTTTAAAGGACATAACTATTTTAATTTATAGGTATACTTATATTCTCTTGACTTCTTAAAGCCACCTGTGCCATCTCCATTAAAATCAGCTACTTCTGTCTCGGTTTGCTTCAATCTTCCCATGGGGTTATATAAATAATGTACCGCCATATTGTTAGCGCCAATAATATGGCTAAGTTCATTCCATTCATTATACACATAGGAAGTCATGGAAGCGGTAACAGGATGTAATCTAAAATCATCCACTATGGTATTTCCTCCATCCGCGGTTACAACGACCGTAGTATTATCTGCGATATCGGCATAGAAATTGAGCTGAACCCAATTCCCGGCCATAACTTCTTCATATGCATTATGGGATATTGTAGTATTGCTCCCTATTTTAACACGAGTATTTTGATGCGTGCCCTTTTTGGCCCACAGCGAAACCTTATACTTTTTTGTGCCATTTTCCACATGCCTTACCAAAACTTGATAGCCGTCTTGATTGGTGCCAATGGCGAGGGCATTCGATCCAGTATGGGCATCCGATGATATTGTGGCACTCCCTTTTTGGACTCCACCACCAAAATAGGTCTGTGTTACATCCAAATCTTCCGCTCCCGAATAAAACAATTCTTCATATCCGGCATTCCCAATCGCGAAGACTTTGGAATCCTTATCCCCCATTTTGGTTGCAAAAAGGTCATCATTTACGTTTCTAATTTCTAGAGGAGAAGAATAATGGTCATACAGATTTGTCGAACCAACATTAAGCCAATCGGGATTGGTTTGGTTTTGCCCCAAACTCCAAACAAAGTTGTCATCATCGCCGACATAATCTTGAAAAACACCATTATCCCCCAGACTTCCATTCCAGACAAAATCTTGGTGTTTCCGCCAAATCTTTTTGGACGGGTCAGTCTCCAATGTTTTGGACGTACCCGCTTCATTGAAATATTCCCATTCGTTATTCCAGGTGGTTATGTTTGCTGCTGTGGTTCTCCAATCCGGTCCAATTTTTATCTGTTTTAAGTCCAGTGCATTTTGGGTAAGCATGTTAGCGTTTTGTGGATTATCCACCTTGCTGCCCATTCCTGGATAATTATGGTATGCCGGAATCATTTTTGACCTAATTTCAAAATCCTTGGAATCGGTTGTAACAATTTCAGTTGCTATACCCGTGGTAAGGTCGTATGCGTCATATGATGTTAAAAATGAGTGCCCTTCCTTTATCGCTTTTGTCTGTCCCAAAACGGTTGGCAAAAAAGAGATATTTGTAGTTGAAAGATTAACCGGTATATCAGGGCCATCGGTAACTACATCTTCCTCCTTTACATAAGATTCTGTAATATATTCGTTTTGAAGGCTTACTTTATCCAAATAAGAATTGACAACAACACTAATCTGTTGATCATAATTATTGAATTCCGTTTTCGAAATCAATACTCCAAGTGAGGACAATTTGTTTTCGACCTCAAAGAATTTCTCATCAATTTGGAAGTGACGATTCGCATCTGATTGCTTTGCCGTTAATGATACACCTTGACTTGAAGTAACTGAAAGTATGTTACTGTTAAAATCTGAATCCACTAAATTGAACTCTTCCAAAACATTGAACTTATAATCAGTATATGTATTTGAAGGGTTTATCACCCTTACATTCCCATAAACTACACTAGGCGCGGGCTGCAAATCCAAATAAGGAATATCTTTTTGATATTTTCTGGTAGGGGCATAGGATGTTGTCCCCGAAGATACATTGGTCAATATATTATTTGTCCCTGGTTTTGTATATAGGTATTGTGTTTCAAAGGTATTATTAAGCTCATCCGTCAACGTAATTTTTTTTGTTCGAATCCCTCCTCCATTTTGCTCATCTTCATTAAAAAACACCCTAATTTTGATTTTTTCACTTCCATCTCCAGGAGGGTCACAATACCATTCTCTATCTTCACCCTTCCAGTTAATGGTTTCATCAACAATATGATTGTATTCACCATCCTGATAGTACACCCAGTTTTGCTCATGACAATTGGTTTTCAATCTTACCCAAGTTTTGTTGGAATTGGTTGGAATTTCAAATTTTACCACTGAACTGGACACTTCAGTAGCCAATCCCTGTCCTGCCACATCGGCAATCCAGTTGTCTCCATTATTATTTGGGTCTCTATAATATTGGATATCCAAGTCATAATTTTCCCCAACAGCAAAGAAATTGGACAGGTCTAATTGCTGTTCCGGTGCTATCTCAGGGTCTTGTCGAACGGACACATGTTTGACCCCTGAATTTGTCCCTTCAAATTTTACCTGAAGATTATTGTCCAAATAGGATGTGTTTACTGATTTTTCATAAAACGTATCCGATTCGTATTCAATCCCTATGGTGCCGCCCAAAGGATCCTGAATTTCCTTTAAGCTCCATATATATGGTTTGTTGGAATAGTACCCCCAATCATCAAATCCGGAACGTGAAATTGGTGGGGTAGTCTCATCAAAGTATGTAAATCTGTAAGGAGGAATAATGGCCTTTCCTTCTTTTCCTTTGAACAATACATTTTTCAAAGTAAGTCTTCCATTGGAAATTGCATCATCTCTTCCAAGGGAATAGTTATAACCAAAACTAATCACCTTAATTGCGTTTTGCCTTAAACTTGTAAAATCATAGTCT
Source organism: Flagellimonas sp. (assembly GCF_965222555.1). Lineage (GTDB taxonomy): Bacteria > Bacteroidota > Bacteroidia > Flavobacteriales > Flavobacteriaceae > Flagellimonas. The sequence continues at coordinate 926,572 of NZ_CBDCUG010000005.1, forward strand.
TGACTATCCAAAAGATTGTCTTGATATTCACCTCTATATGTATTGTGCACATAGGTTTCCCGAGGTCCTTCATATGTTTCTCTGTTAGTTGAACTTTGATAATGGTAAGTGTTTTTTTCTTCCAAGTGTATTTCTAAGTTCAAAGGATTGTTCGAATCTCCATTACCATTACTCAAAGACAACTGATTCAGGCCCACTGGGACATTCTGATTTTCCAATAGGATGATTTCATCCAGCAACATAGTTGGAATTGCTTTGGAATTTACATAGAACCAGTTTTCGCTTCTAATTGTGGAATAGGCTTGTGAAGCTTTCCATAAATCTTTTGTTGGCAACAATCTACCATAGGCCCCTTTCCAATAATATAGTCCATCCGTTCCTCTTGTGAAACTACTTCCTCCACCGTTCAATATACTGTTCCTATAAATCGGGTTCCCTGAGTCCTGCATAGAAATTAAGGAGGAGTAATTGTCCTCCCTGAATTTTTTTACAAATAGTGCGGTATGGGTTCTGGTGACTACACTGTTCAAATAATATATATCCTTTACTCCCCAAGTATAGCTTTTTGCACTATCTGTATAATTGTAACCAGAGCTCGGCATTCTCCAAGCAAAACCATCTGACCATTTTCCATAGTCAAAACGCACCCAATAACCAAGGTCCGTATCACCAATAATATTATCCCCATCATCAATAAAATCAGGGCCGGTAATCGCAGTCAATAACCAATGCGTGGCATAATGTTCTAAATCTTGCTCTTCCATATACTCAAGATTTATGTCCTTATCGGACTTGGTTACCACCCTACTTTTTTCCTTTTGGTAAACAGGAATGGAATAATGATACGTTTTTCCATCAGAGGCGGTAACCTTAAAAGCTCCGATGCCATCGGACGGCATGGTATTTCTGTCTAAATCAGGAATTTGAAATATTAAATTGCTGTTTTGTAATAGTTCACTATTGGTATATGTTTCTATAAAGCTACTTTTCTTTAATCGCTGTTCACTGGCATTAAAGCCATCTGAAGTGGTATTGGAAGTATAGTTCAGATTTTGCATAATTGCCAGATAATCAACCTCATTTTGGTTTGTTAAAAAATCTGACCTTCCTGTAATACTAGTTTTATGATAGGAAGAATACTCATTGTCTATATAAAAATGAGGTTTGGTATTCTGGTCTTCTAAACTTTTTGTGAACAGCGAAGATCTTATTAGTGTTCCATGATTTGCATCCGGTACTTCATACTTGTTTCCGTTAATAAGTCCTACTTCCCTTTCTATCCCATTTACATTGGAAAACAAAGATTTTTCGCTCAACCTATTTCGTGATGTATGAAGTCTTCCCAGTTCTAATAATTTAGGAGAAATACTCCCATTAAAGCCCTGGGCATCTGCGCTATAACCATCATATGCCAAATACGCGGGGTTATTTCTGGAAAAAGAAGCATCACTTTCAACTGTACTAACCAAGCTTTCCGTTGCATCAAACTCATTATAGAAATACAGTGGGTCATCCAATGAAACATCATCGAAACTGCCAGAGTATAAACTCCCTGTGGCCAAATAGTCTTTTTCATCAAAATGCCAGTATTTAAATTTGTTTTTAGAATATTGTGCCTTAAAAGGCCCTGCAAAAGCATAAATTCTAAAATCAGTGAGAGGAATACTTGATAATAACCCGGAGGTCTTGGTTTGATCAGAATTGGAAAAAAGGCCACTTAACGGAATCCCTTTGAAACTTGAGCGAAAACTTATTCCAGTGCCCTCTTGTGTACTATTAATTAATAAGTTTTGACCTTCACTTCCAACACCCAAAGAAAAGCCATCGTTACCAAGTGAAAAAGAAGTGCCCAGTACATTGCTAGAACCATCAGTTCTTTCAATCTGCATATTATACGAGACACTGCCTCTGATTGAGAAATCCACACTTCTTTCACCGCCTACTGTTTTGTTGGTAATCCATGTAGAGTTTAAACCCACACTTAAATCATCCGATACCCCAAGGCCCATATTAAGGTTTTCAATAGTTGTTGTTCCGCCGGCGTCAAAAGAAATTTTAGATTTTAAACCGTTCTTCCAGTCGTCTGGCACACCAACTACACTTCGATTTATAGCTCCAGGATTAACGTTCCAACCCAAACCAACCCACGAAGCTTCTTGATCCAAGGCAATACCAGCATGATAAGACAATGCTAAAGGGTATCCACCTTCCGGAGAGGGAACGTTGAGCAAAGGGAGCACATAGCTTAAATCTCCTGTCGCCAAATTGACCATGTCAGTGGCATCCACAGGCTCAAAACTTGCTGCCTCAGGGGCAGTCGGCCCATTATTGGAGGCATATAACAAGTTTACAGGCAGAATGCTTGGCATAAATGTCAGTGTTAGGAATACCGCCATTATTTTGTGCGAAAATTTCGTTTTTTGCATGGTCCGTTGTTTTTTTCTGTGTTTTGGGCGATTCATCTTATAAGGTGTTTTCGAAATTTATTTGTGGTTCATTCTCTAAGGGTTTCACGGGAATCTTAAAACCAATCTCACCCGTGGACAGACCTAAATCTTCAATGGTAATATGAAAGAAATCTTCAGATAAAAGCTTCTTATTCTTTGGATACACTAGTAAAATGTTGGTGCTATTCGACATTCCATAAGTTCGCGGATAGATGTAGTCTGCCATGGGTATGGTATCCCTTTTCTGGCTTATGAGATGCACTTTTTCCCCCATGCCAAAGACCAATTGGTTTACCATGGCTCCAAAAGCGGCTCGACCTCCCATCCGGCTGCTCAACAATTCTTGGTTATTGGCCTTCATACCCAAATTGAAGTATAAATAATCCCCATACTTCTTTCTTAGGTCTTCCACATTTGTAGAAGAATGGTTATTGTCCAGTTCTTGTTTCACAATTATATCCGTAGGTCTGTAAGTGAGTGTATACACAACATTCCCAATGACCTTTTCATACCGATAGCCATTATCCGTGTTTTTGATGTAGGCCAACAGCTCCTTTTCCGAATCGAAGGTGTTTTGGCCGCAGCCAATGAGCAAAATCAAGCTAAATGCAAATAATCCTCTCATATTAACTTCCTAGGTATTCAGCGTTAAGTCCTTCCAAAATTGTCTGGGTGAGGTCGGAAACATCCTCGGCATACATTATATTACCACTGCCTTTCGCACCAAAAATGATACGATACCCTTCTTTTTTGCCATATTCTTTTACATAATCATTAATGTCATTGATTATGGTCTGGGTCATTTTTTGATCCTCTTCCTTAATCTGCTTTTGAGTGGCCTGTTGATAGTTGTTTATCTGTTGTTGTTTGCCCTGCAATAGTTCCTGTTTTAAATCCAGTTCTTTCTTTGTCATGGAAAGTCGTTCTTTTTCATAGGTTTTCAACTCATTCTGCCAATCAACCATTAAACTATCTACATTGGCTTTTAGGGTATTGGCCTTTTTATTGAAGGCTTCCCTTTCAGTTTTGGTACGCTCATAGCCTTCTATCAATTTATTGATGTCAACATAAACCAATTCAGATTTTGAAAGTGACAGAAAAAAGGTCGCACAACCCGCTATCAGTGCCAGAATGGATATGTATAATGGAAGTTTGTTCATGTTATTTTCTGACTTACTTTGAGTTTTGATTTTCTTATTGTTCATTGGTTTTGAGTAAATTTTCTAATCGATTAAGGCGCTTTTCTAGCTTTTGGTTTATAGACTTTTGTTTCTTCAGTTCTGTTTGCTGTTGCAAAAGGTAAAGCGTGAGCTCTTCTATTTTTTCCGTGAGCAATCTGTTCATCTCTCCAAGTTCCACCCCGTTGGCCTCTACTTCCTTTGCTGATGGAATGTTAGGCAAATGCCCTTTTTCATCGATATGCTTTTGGATTTCTTCCAGAGTAGGGAGGTCATAACCTGCTTTAAAAACATAATCGGGCCAAGTATCCTGGTCCACCCGAATCTCACGGGTACGGATATGCCCATCTACAGCCAGTTTATAGCCTGATGGCACAGAGTTTGTACCTATGGCCACATTACCCGAATAGCTAGCCACTGAATTGGCTTCTGACCAAACGGAACCTCCAGAGCCTCCCCCATCCGAACCGGAATCGGTCGTAACAGAAATTGCACTGCTGGACGAGCTTTCATTCCCAGTAGCATCCAAGGCAGTTGCCGTAAAATTGTAAGACGTACTCGCTGTAAGCCCGGTCACTTGATAGGCGGTTACATTGCCCAAAGTGACTTCAAGATTCCCATCTTTAAAAATCTTATATCCTGTTACACTAACATTATCTGTGGCTCCACTCCAGGAAAGGTCTATAGTGGTGTCAGTCTTTCCAGTGCTTGAAATGGTTGGTGCAGTTGGAGATTGGGTGTCACTTGATGAATTTGTAAGATCTGTATAAATAGCCTGAATTTCAGAAGTCGAGAGGGCTTTGCTAAATATCCCTATGTTTCTGATGTGGTCAGAGTATTCCCAATAGAGACCGGAATTGCCAGAATTTCTGTGTGCTCCAATCAAAACATCCACCGTTTCAGTACTATTCCCAACACTGGTAGCATCCCTTGTTTCAATTAGTTGTCCATCAATATACAGACTGGATTCTGTTTGCTTGACCACAAGCGTGAAGTGGATATTCTCATTTACTAGACCCGTGCTTGAATTAAAAAAACTAAATGATGCATGGCCAATACTAGTCCAAAATTTACTGCTGGTAACATCAATACCATATTGCCAGGTGCTGCCATCTCCGCGCGCCACTAAAACACCTTGACCCGGAACTCCTGTTCCCAAAAGCCCCATTATTGTAAACTCATCGGTGCCTGGGGTAAAATCCAATGCCGAAGGCTGGCCCAGATTGATAGCGTTACTTGTACCCGCAAAGCTGAATTCCTTTTTACCATCACTTCTAATATTCAAAGCGATTGACCCTTCCACTGTGATACCAGAAATCACTTGGGCCTGGTCTGTCACATTTGTGACAAGAGAGCCATTTGCTCCTGTCTGTTCCTCAGCATCAATCCACGCTTTGAGTTCAGATATACGTGCACTTGGTGGAACCAGATTTGTTTGGGCATAAGAGAGACAACAACATCCAAAGCATAAGAGAATTATTATCTTTTTCATTTTTTTTAATCGTTTTCTATTAGACTTAATCGTTTTTCAATCTCTTTGTTCTTCCATTCTAACTGGAAAATATACAGTGTCAATTCTTCTATCTTCTCCAATAACAGTTTGTTCATCTCCCCTAGTTCCACACCGTTGACCTCTACTTCCTTTGCTGATGGAATGTTAGGCAAATGCCCTTTTTCCTTAATATGCTTTTGTATTTCTTCCAGAGTGGGGAGGTCATAACCTGCTTTAAAAACATAATCGGGCCAATTGCCACTAAGTTGTACTTTGACCTCTTCCGTAATCAATTTGCCATCAATGGCCATTTTGTATCCCGTTGGTACGCTTGCTGTCCCAACTGCCACTTCTCCACTATAACTGGCAATGGAGTTGGCCTCTGACCAAACAGAGCTTCCCGATCCTTCCCCTCCCCCGGAACTTGAATCAGTGGTCACAGAGACCGTATTGCTAACTGTACTCATATTTCCGGCAGCATCAAGAGCCGTTACTGTAAAACTGTAGGTGGTACTGGCCACTAGTCCGGTAACTTGATGGGAACTTGTATTGATATTGTTTGCCACAATGGTGCCATCTTGGTAGACGTTGTACCCCGTAACAGCGATATTGTCTGTTGCTCCACTCCAAGAGAGCTCAGCCGTGGTGTCTGTCTGCCCAGTGCTAGAAAGCGTAGGAGTTGTCGGGGACTGGGTGTCAGCTTGAGACTGCGGGGTTATGGTAACCCTATCTATATAAACTTCATCTCCCACAGAACCCCCTGAGCTAGAACCAGTAAATACAATAATAGTTGCGGTAGTGGAATTTGCTGTAAGGGTAAAAGGATATTCTGTCCAAGTATTTCCAGATATCAGTGTTGTCGAAAATCCAGAAAAACCTGTCCATAATGCAAATGCGGGATCGTTCGCTTGTGCACCTTCCTTTGCCCATATACTAATGTTATACGTCTCGCCATCAACGACTGAAAAGGTATAGGTTGCTCTGCGATCTGTTGTACTTGATGATGTTGAGACAATCTTCATGGCATAATTGCCATCATAAGGATCTGAAGTATCCGCAGTTTTGGTAGTGCCCCCTCCCCAACCATCGGTTGAGTTACTTTCATTGGTTACGCTCGCGGCGTTACTGTGACTGTGCAGTTCCTGGGCATTGGAAAAATTGACCGCTAAAAGAGACATTAAAAGCGCCATGGCGCACAAAAATGAATTTTTCATTGCTCTATTGTTTAGAGGATTGGGTTAACAATTGTTTTATCAAAGTGAGTTCTTTTTCGAAGCGTACCATTTTCTCATTTTGAGTACTGAGATGCTCGATTTCTTTCTGTTGTTCTTGAAGCAGTTGCTGTTGTTTTATTGTAAACAATATTAGTTGTTCGATCTTCTCCAAAAGCAGTTTGTCCATCTCTCCAAGATCAACACCATTAGCTTCCACTTCCTTCGCCGAAGGAATGTTTGGTAAGCGTCCTTTTTCCTTTATATATTTTTGGATTTCCTCCAAAGTGGGTAGGTCATAACCTTCTTTAAAAACATAATCGGGCCAGTTACCGCTGAGTTGGACTTTAACTTCTTCAGTGATTAGCTTTCCATCTATGGCCATTTTATAACCAGCGGGTACCGAGTTGGTGCCAATGGCCACGTCACCGGCGTAGCTTGCCACTGAATTGGACTCAGACCAAACAGAACCCCCGGAACCTCCTCCACCTGAAGAAGAGTCTGTGGTAACAGAAATGGTGCTACTTGGAGCACTTTCGTTACCTGCAGCATCCAAAGCGGTCACCATAAAACCATAGGTGGTGCTTGCTGCGAGCCCGGTCACCTGATATGTGGTTACATTGCCCAAGGTGGCCTCAAGGGTTCCATCCTTGAAAATTTTATACCCTGTTACTCCTATATTGTCCGTAGCCAAGTTCCAAGAAAGGTCGGCGGTGGTGTCCGTGTTCCCAACACTTGAAAGGTTGGTCGGAGTAGATGGCGGTTGGGTGTCAGTACTTCCTGAAACGTTTTCCGGAGTTCCGGCTGTAGCAAAAGTCGCAGGATTTAATTGATTGTTATATTCAGTGGTCAACCAACCCGAGCTTCTACTCATACTGTCCACTCTAAGCTCATCTATCCACCCAGGAAAGTATCCGGAATCTCCCTCTGAGCCAACATGATCAAAAGCGCCACCGTCCGAGGCTTGAGTATTACTATCTATGGAAACGGAATTTATGAATTGTTCAATATCCCCATTGGTGGCAACAAAATCATATCGGGTGGACGCATTTGAAGAAACGCTTCCGGGAGGGGTAAATTCTTGGGTTCCATCGTAGAAAACTGCACGATTCCCACCATCTGATGTTGTCCAAAACCCATCCCATGGGGATTTGTTGGTTAAAATACCAGAATAGTTGTGAGTAGCAGCCGGCTGGTTCCAGTTAAACCAAACAGAAAAAGAAAAAGAATTGCCGTAGGTGAGATTGCCATTTATCAACATTTGATCATTTATGCCATCAAACTCTATGGCATTACCTATGGTGCCAGGTTTCAGGTCGTAGTGATTCATGTACCCCTCACTGCTTAGCGAATGCCCGTTGCCACTAGCATCTGGTATGGTTCCTGAAGGGTCTGTGTCCATATGCCATACAGCGCTATAACTTGACCAAACTGCTTCACTGCCGTAGGAGGATGTTGCCGCAGGTTGTACTTCACCAGCTTTATTATACCATATATATATTGTTGTATTTGAGGTCGCCGATAGACTAGGCACCTTTACCCATATCTGACATCTCCGGTTAGCAGGAGTGGAACTAATAACAAAATCCACCACTTCAATGGCCAATTGATTATTGCCTGCAGCATCACTGGAAAATCTAATGTCCCCACCACCGTCCAGTGCTGAGTTGGCTCCGCCGTCTACAATCTCGTTGTTTAGATGATTTAAGGTAATCAGTACCGGAAAATCTGTTAGATTGCCAGATCCTGCAACTTGGCTGGCCTGAATTGTAATAGGCTGTTTACGGTTCCAACCTGGGAATGCAAACATATCCTCAGCAATGGTCTCCTTTTCCAATATAGTTTTGGTGTTTGCATTGACCAAATTACCCGATAGGATAAAAAGGATAGTTAAATTGATTAAGATTGTCCTTCTCATGTCTTGTTTATTAGCTGCTGTACTTTTTAAGCTGGAAACCTAGTTCTGGAGTCTCCATATTTGTTGTTGTTGCAGTTCTATCAGCTTCTGTTGTTTCCTAAGAATTTTTTGAAGCGCAATAGTATGCAGTGTAAGTTCTTCAATCTTTTCCAAGAGCAGTTTGTCCATCTCCCCAAGCTCAATACCATTGGTTTCCACTTCCTTGGCGGATGGGATATTGGGCAAATGCCCCCTTTCTTTTATATACCTTTCAATTTCCTCTAAGGTGGGTAGGTCATAATCTTCTTTGAAAACATAGTCCGGCCAGGTATCTTGGTCCACCCGGATCTCGCGGGTGCGAATATGTCCATCCACCACAAGTTTATAACCAGATGGCACTGAGCTTGTACCTATGGCCACATTACCATTGTAACTGGCCACGGAATTGCTCTCCGACCATACCGAACTTCCGGATCCACCTCCCCCTCCTGAACTTGTATTAGTTGTTACTGATATGTTGCTCGCTGTACTTTCATTTCCGGCAGCATCAAGAGCCTTGACGGCAAAATCATAGTTGGTACTTGCGGAAAGTCCTGTCATTTGATAGGTCCCCACATTGCCCAGAGTGATCTCGAGGACATTGTCCTTGAATATCTTATATCCTGTAACACCCACATTGTCTGAAGCGCCACTCCATGAGAGGTCAACGGTGGTATCTGTTTGGTGTGTGCTAGAAAACGTGGGTGCTATGGGAGATTGATTATCAACAGGTGTGATGGAAACATTATCAACGTAAACCGTATTTCCTGTTGTGGCTGGAACGCCTGTGTAAATCTGGATTTTGGCTGTTGAACTATTTGCAGTCTTTGTTATTGAGTACTCAGCCCATTCCGTAGTTATTGGTATGTAACCATCTTCATCCAATCCATTCCAATGAACTTCAGGGGTGTTTGGACTATCGCTCTTTGCATATAGCTTAATTACGTATTGCTGCCCTGGAGTTGTATCAAAATTGTATTCTGCCCTATACCAGCCATTGGATGGGGCTTCAACTTTTATGCAATATGACCCGGAATAGACTTCATTGGTCACGGAAGTGTTTGTTGTATTTCCTCCCCAACCCGTTGCGGCATTGGCTTCATTGTTGATACTTGCTGCATTTGCTTGGGTATGCAGTTCCTGGGCATTTGAAAAGTTACTTACAAAACACAACTTCAATACAAGAATATGAAGAGCGTGTTTCACAGTATACGATATCATACATCGTAAACAATCCATGAAACCGAAAGTTGATTTTGCAACTCTCAAAAGTTTGATGGCAATCATAATTTTAGTTATAAGTTATTTCACAAGATTCTGTAAACATGTCAAAAAAGCAGAGTTATTTTTTCGGTCGCTTTGTACATTAACTCAAATTTTAGGCGCCAATGTTTCTTTTTGCCCCAACAAAATGATACCTATATTAAGATTATCCAGATTGTACTATACAGGAGCGAGTACCGGGACAATTTTGAATAAATGTTTTGAAGAGAATGGATAGTAGGGCAGTTTTTTTGGAAGAGGTTGTTGTCATTGTATAAAATTGAATTAGGGTTAATTTGTAATTTCTGTAAGAAATTTACCATTTATTTTTAAACCTTTTTCCTGTTTATTTACAATGATTCATTATCAATGCAATTAATGAAGTTCCGCTCGCCTTTCAACTTGCTGAAAATTAAAAACTTAAATCATCCCTTGCACTGTTAATAACTTTTTAGATTGTTAATCTTAAAAGATTTATTGAATATTCTATAGATATTTACCAGAAAAAAATTACATTTCAAGTAAGATACCGTTTGTGCTTCGCCATAAGTAAAAACATATCTTTGGAATAACACTTAATATGGAAAAATCAAAGACCCCACCATTCCCCAAAACAAAGATTCACGCTATAAATCTACAAGAAACCCTCATAGTCCTTGCCATAATAGGCATATTGCTCTTGTTGGCACTTCCTAATCTTATGCCCTTGATTTCAAAGGCCAAAAGTGTAGAAGCCCAAGTGCAGTTAAAAGCTATTTACAATGCACAGACCACCTATAGGTACATGAATAGCAAATATTCCAATGTGATGGGAGAACTGGACTTTGAACCACCCCGAACAGTAAGGGAAAATGGAACGGCCAATTACGTGTATGAAATTCTCAGTGCTGATAACGCCACCTTTAAGGCAAGGGCAGAGTCCATTACCGATTTTGATGGAGATGGCGTGTTTAATGTTTGGGAAATCGATGAAAATGGAAATCCAATACAAGTTATAAAGGATTGACCGCTGCACTAACAGTTTTGACCATGGTTTGTTTAGGCTACATTGCCCTTCAAGATTTTAAGGAACGGAAAGTGTATTGGTGGCTTTTTCCATTGACTATGCTACTTCTAGGGCTTATTCATTTCTTGAACACTGTAGAGCCTTGGGTTTTTCTAAGTTACATCTCCTTAAATGCATCGTTTGTTTCCTTGATCATATGCACTCTATATATATTCACCCGTACCATTGCCAAAAAGAAATTTTTGGATTATAGCTTAGGGTTAGGTGACATTCTCTTTTTTTATGCATTTGCTTTGGGGTTTCCAACATTTACGTTTGTTATCCTTTTTTCCAATGCCATTTTATTTGCGCTGCTTGTATTTCTGGTATTCAAAAAAAAATTACGGCTCAAAACGGTTCCTCTGGCAGGGTTAATGGGGGCTTTTCTCATTTTGGTATTCGGCTATAGTTTAATCTTCATATCTCCCCCATTATATGGATATTAAAGAAAAGGGATTACAATTAGCACCTGAACTTGCGCAAAGTATTTCTGCGGAGCAAGCATTCCATTATAGAATTGTACCAAAAGAACGTTCTGCTGGAGTCCTAACTTTTTATACAGATTCAAACTCCCCAAAAGAGCTTTTATCTGAATTACAGATTGTTTTGGAGTTTCCCTTGAAGTTGGAAATTCTTGAAACCAAACTGCTCCAAGATTTTTTGACGGCTAACTACCGACAGGCACAAACAAGTCAAAATAGTGAGCTGCATTATACTCCTGACTTTCTGGAAAAAATATTGATCAATGCCAAGTCCATTGGGAGCAGTGACATCCATTTTGAACCTTATGAAACTCTATGCAGGGTTCGTTTTCGATTGGATGGAAAATTGGTAGAGCAGTTCAATGTACCCATAAATGAGTATCCAACCATTGTAAACAAAATCAAGATAAGGGCCGATTTGGATATTGCGGAAAAGCGATTGCCCCAGGATGGAAGAATTACCGTTAAGTATAATGATATGGAATTTGATATCAGGGTTTCATCGCTCCCCACACTTTTTGGTGAAAAAATTGTGCTGCGAATCTTGAACAAAGACACCCAATCGGTAAGTTTGGAAGATTTGGGTTTTAATATCCCCGAGCTTGGCAGGTATAAGGAAGGAATCAAAAACCCTAATGGGATTATCCTGATATCCGGTCCAACGGGTTCAGGAAAAACCACTACCCTCTATGCCACCTTAAAGTTGTTGAACAATGCCAAGACCAACATCCTTACCATAGAAGACCCTATTGAATATACCTTGGAAGGAGTCAACCAAGTACAATTGAAAGAAAACATAGGATTGGACTTTGCCAGTGCCCTACGGACTTTTTTGCGTCAAGACCCAGACATTATTATGGTTGGGGAAATTAGGGATGTAAAAACTGCCAATATGGCCATTAGGGCTGCCTTAACCGGTCACTTGGTACTTTCTACCATTCATACCAATTCTGCATGGGCTACGATTTCAAGATTGATTGATATGGGCATTCCTCCATTTCTTATTGCAAACACATTAAATATAAGTGTTGCGCAACGTTTGGTTAGAAAGCTCTGTACCCAATGCAAAAGAAAGGACACTATTGAAAAAGGATTGTTCCCTCAAGGCTTCAATCCTCCAAAAGAACTGAAATTTCATTTTTCACCTGTTGGATGTCAATCCTGCCATCATACCGGCTACAGTGGAAGAAAAGCCATTTATGAGATAATACCTATCAACAAAGCATTGATTCCACATATTAAGAACAATGTGCTAGACATCCAGGAATATTTAGAAGAACAACAAATAATGACCTTAAAGGACAATGCGCTTTCCCTTGTGGAAAAGGGCGTTACCTCAGTTGAGGAAATATACCCCCTATTAACCAATTAATCGCATGAAGAAGAACCTATTATTGATTTTTTTATTCTTATCCCTTTTTGCATTTTCGCAGGAAGAAGAAGCTCGCATACAAAGCATTCAAAACAATCTGGAGGCATTGGCCGTTGACAATCCGGGACTTTCTGAAAACCTAAAACTCGATATCAATGTAAACAGTGTCTCATTATCCAATTTTCTTCTAGCCGTTTCACAAGTTCACAAGATAAATATCAACATTGACCCAAGTTTGCAAGGTATAAACATTGTAAATAATTTCTCCAATGTTACCGTTGCCGATCTCTTGGTTTTCCTGTGCAAACAATACGATTTGGATATCAATTTCACAGGAAATATTCTTTCCATTCTAAAATATCAACCACCGCCTGAAATTATTCCGGAAAAAGAAGTACTTGCAAGTTTTGATGCTCTGAACAATCTTATCTCCATGGACTTAAAAGGCGACCCGCTGGGAAAAGTATTTCGAAAAATCATCGATGTTTCTGGGCAAAACCTTTTGTATTCCAAGGGAATGGAAAATATTCCGTTGTCACTTTACATTAAGGATGTTCCCTTTGACCTTGCCATGAAGAATATGGCCGAGGCCAATAATCTTATCTACTCCAAGTCCAGAGATGGATTCTACCTTTTTGACCGAGCAAACACTAATGAAAAGACAAGTCAGGGGCACTCACGAAGGGGTGGTTCAGGTGAAAACTTTTATTACCAGGTGTTGGACACCCTTAATAGAATATTGGATGTAGATTTTGTAAATGCCCCTATTGCCAATATAGTCCAAGAAATTAGTCTAGATTTAGACTTGGATGTTTATATGGCCACACCACTGACCCAAGCCGGGAATATAACATTCAAGGCAAAGCAAATTTATTATGATGAACTATTGACAAAAATATTTGAAAGTGAAGCGGTTCAGCCTTCTGTTGGTGCGGCCACAAATGGTCAGCAAAATAGGCAGCCACAAAACAGAAACCGCAACCAAAACCAAAGCAGGGCAACCTCACTCCCCTCACCTTCTCAAAACAATACGAGTTTTACCTTTAAAAAAGAAAACGACCGCTATTTTTTTGGTACTGCCGACCAGTTGAGTGTTAGGAAATTGGAAATAGTGCAAATGATGCATCGTTCCGTGGAACTTTTGGGTGATCCCATGCAATCCTCTGGTTATGGCAGGTCAGCCGGAAGGACCATTCAGGGTGGTGTCAATTATCTTGGAGGTGGCTTTCAAAATGGAACCAACGGCTTTGGAAACAATCAGGGGAACTTAAGGCAAAATACCAACACAACACGAAGAATCAATACCCAAAACAATCAATTTGGTGATTATTCCTCCAATGCCGAAGCTATTGTCAATATTTTGCCAGATGATGTGGTTGCAGATTTAGATATCAAAATCGATTATGAACTTAATAGTTTTTTAGTCAGCGGGCCAGCTACCAGTATAAATAGATTTAAAAAATTTGTAAAACAGATTGACAAGCCCGTTCCGGTAGTCTTGATCGAGGTTATGCTAATCGAAGTAACAAAATCAGCAACCATAGAGACGGGTATTAGCTGGGGAATAGGAGATGAGCCAGTTGAAACCTCCGGAGCAATTTTTCCTTCAACAGATTTGACATTGGGCGCCAAAACAGTCAACAAAATTATTGGTGGCTTTGATGGTTTTGGGTCGTTCAATATTGGTAAAGTGGTGCCAGAGTTTTTTGCCACCATCAAAGCTATGGAGGCCAACGGAAATATTAAAATCAAATCCACCCCCAAACTTTCTACCTTAAATGGACACCGTGCCAACCTTTCCATAGGTGAAACCACATACTACGTGGTTACCAGTCAGAACTTTTTTGGGTCACAAATACCCACAGCTTCAGAAATACGCAACTTTCAACCTATTGATGCTGAATTGGCCGTAAGTATAAAACCCTTGGTTTCAGGTAATGGGCAGGTAACCTTGGACATCAATGTAATACAATCTGATTTTAGCTCCGAACGTATTGATGAGGATGCTCCTCCCGGGCTAACATCCAGGGAATTCAGTTCCATCATTAGAATGCAAAACCAAGATTTGGCCATCTTGGGTGGATTGGAAGAGAAAGTGAAAAATGATTCTGGTAGTGGTGTTCCTTTTCTGGCCAGAATCCCTGTCATTAAATGGTTGTTCAGCAAACGAAAAAGGGAAGATAGAAAACAGAAACTAACTATTTTGATTAAACCCACGGTGATTTACTAGTGCTAGACGCTTTAAAAACATATTTGAAAAAGGGAAATGTATTCCAAGGTTTGGAAATTTGTGAACGGGATGGCACTACTAACTTTCAATTTATAGAAACCCGTATCAAAGGAAAAGAGCTCATTGTTTCTGAACACCATGAGTTCAATGTACTTTCCCGGCTTCAAAAGATAGCTCAACCTTCAGCTCCCATTTATTTGGTATACAATACCGGTGGGGTAATTACCAAAACAGCAAAGCAGAATACTACCCTTAAGGGTAAAGCTGCCGTTGAACAATTGTTTCCAGGCCTCAACTTTGAAAATTTCTATTTTCAGATTGCAAAACTACAGGGGCACCAAATTGTAAGCATTGCAAAAAATACTGTGGTGGACGATTATCTTGTTCAATTGAAGGAGATGAAACTAAACGTTGTGGGAGTATCCTTGGGCATAAGTCCATTGGAACTGGTCTTAAATCATATTAACGAGGATACGGTTCATACCTGTACTGAAAAAATTACTTTGAAAGGTACCAATGAATCTGGGTTTGCCTTAACAAAATCCCATGTGCATTCTCCTGCTACTTATACCATCGATGGATTGGATATAGAAAGCTCTGCCTTATTGGCCTTTTCTGGAATTTTAGGCTTTCTATCCCCAGCTCTTCCGGATAGGACCAATTTTGAACATACCGTTCAAAAGCTACAATATGAGTTTAAGAACAATAGAATCTTTGGTCTATCCCTCCGTGCCTCTTTGATTTTTGTGCTATTTGTGTTGCTGGTCAATTTTTTGGTCTTCAATTCTTACTTCAATAAAACCCAAACCGTACAGGAAAAACTGGCTTTTGATAACGAGACCAGAAAAAGCCTTACTCTGGTTCAAGATAGGGTTGCCGAAAAAGAGAAAAAAGTTGAGGCCGTGCTCTCAACCTCCAATTCAAGAACATCTTTTTACTTGGATAAAATAGCCGCAAGCATTCCACAACACATTTTGCTAACAGAACTGCAATACCAACCACTTAAAAAGCCCGTACAGGAATCGAAACCTATTGAATTGGATTTCAATAACCTATTGGTCACGGGTACCTGCACCCAAAGTGAGGAATTTTCAGATTGGATCCAAAGATTGGAAGGCATTGACTGGATCAAAGCTGTGGAAACCATGGATTATGATTACAGAAACTCCACAAGTTCAACATTTAAAATACGGATCCATGTGGAAAAATCTTAAAAACAAAAATACTTTGTTACTATTGGGTTTTTGTTTGGCAATGCTCCTCTGTTATAAGCTGGCCGTTTCCAAAACCTTGGCCCTACGGAAAGAATACCAAAGGCTGAGCCAAGAAGAACAATTGTTCAGGGCCGTGCCCCAACAACTATCCCTATTATCCAAAAAAGAGAACCACTTGGACTCGTTGTTACAACATTTAAACCTCAATAACACTTCCTTGGAAAATGACCTGTTGCGTACGGTCAACCGGGAAGTTGAAAAAAATGACCTAAAGGTCATTGATTTTAATCCGCCCCATGTTTCCGAAATAAACGGGACATTAACCAACACCTATAATTTTACCATACGGGGGCCTTTTACTTCTTTAATAAAGCTTATCCATACCCTTGAGCAACAATCCAGTTTTGGCCAGATTGCCCATGTGGATTTTAGAAAACAAAAGAATTACCGCACTCGAAAAAATTATTTGGAAGCCACCATTTTTATTCAAAGGTTGGAATAGACCAACAAGTTCTAGGCGCAAATACCTCATAAACGGTTCATCTAATCCAAATATGATTAAACTAAGCCCATGATGTGTTGTCATGGGTTCATCGTTTTATTCCACCTAACTCATACTTGACACAAGTTACACCTGTATCGAGCTTATCGAAATAAACTTGCGAGAGTGAGGGGGATTAAAAACCCTGCATTTGTTTTGGATTACCATATCCAAATGCTGAAGTTGTATACAAATAAAAAAGGCTTCAGAGTTTAATTTCTCTGAAGCCTTACTAATCGGTGCCCCCCCCTCTTGGGCTCCCTTCGGCTTTGCTCAGGGTAAACTTCTCTCCCAAAACGGCATTAAAACAAAAACGCCACCTTTTGGTGACGTTTTTTGTTTTGAAGCTCCCCCTCTTGGGCTCGAACCAAGGACCCTCTGATTAACAGCGTCGTCGAATGGGGTACAAGCAAATTTTAAAAATCACATATTTTATTGATTATCAGTATTTTAATAAATTTTGTCGTCAAACAAAATCAATTGAAACCAACTTTTTGCGTGCAAATTGCGTGCAATTTTTTTTATAACTTATGTTCATGAACACGAGTATAAAACTAAGTTTGGACACCCGTAGAATGACCCAAAATGGATGTTTCCCCATCATTTTGAGGCTGACCCATTTTAGAAAAACCACTTCGATAAAAACAGGCCATTATGTGCCAGAGGAATACTGGGATCATCACAGATGTAAAGTAAAAAGAAATTTTCCAGATGTTGACTCAGTTCACCTGGTGAATACCCTTTTATTGAAAAAACAAATCAAGGCTCAAGAGGTAATCAACAAACTCGCCGATAATGACCAATTGGATAGACTTACCGCCAAAGACATTGCTGATAAAATCGTTAACCGAAAGCGATTCAAATCCTTCTATGAATTTGGTCTTAAAAAGGCTGAAGAGCTTAAAAAAGAAAAACGAATTGGAACATCCAGAAACTACTCGGGAATCATTGGCAGATTAAAAGGATTTACAAACAACAGGGATTTAAAATTCAATGAGCTCAACATTGAATTCTTAAAACGATTTGAAAGACACCATTTATCAAAACCGGGTAATTCCGTTAATGGAATAGCATCTTACATGAGAACAATAAAGGCAATTTACAACAAGGGCATCAAGGAAGGCATGGTTGATGAATCCCTATATCCTTTTAAATACTACACCATTAAAACAAAACCCACGGAAAAAAGAGCAATTAAAATTGAGAGTATAAAGAAAATACTCGAAATGAAAACGGAGATAGGTTCCAAGCATTTTCACTATCGAAATTACTTTGTCCTCTCCTACCTCATGTTAGGCATGTCATTTATTGATATGGCTTTTTTGAGAAGAGATAATATTATCGATGGTCGCGTCAAATTTCAAAGACGGAAAACAGGAAAACGCTATGATATAGTTATTACAAATCAGATTAAACCCATAATTCAATACTACATGGATCATCCCAATCCATCTGGTTTTTTATTACCTGTAATCTATAGAGACACATTAGAGTTACAGTACAAAGATGCTCAATGGGAACTGAGAAGGTATAATATTGGGCTAAAAGAAATAGCGAAAAAGTGTGATATTGAAGAACGTTTGACCTCCTATGTATCCAGACATAGCTTTGCAACACATGCTATGTTCAAAAAAGTTCCTTTAGAGGCAATTTCCGCTATGATGGGTCACAACAAATTAAGTACTACACAAATTTACCTTAAGTCCTTACCAAGCAACATACTTGATTCCTATCAGTTAGAATTGAACTCATTATGATTTGATTATTAACCTTTCTTCTACATATCGACCGGTACATACAAAAAATAATATCTATTTTTTTAAAGTGCCATAAATCGTTCGTTTTAAAGAACCATGAATATCTATCATCTTTGAACCAGTTTACGGGTACCCTGATGATATAAACACCCTGATGACCCGTTGGTAATAAAATGTTCTGGAACTTGTACTGTGCTCATCTAAATTATCACCGTCCACACAAGAATAGAATTTCACAGGTGAAGGTTAAAATCGGTTCATAAAAACGCTATTGAGTTCAAATTTCCGAAATTTAAACTCTCCCAATCACTAACTTCTTGTATCTTAAAGTGATTCCAGAATACTTTTGCCCTCGTTTAAAATATGTCAACATAGTTTAATGAAACTTAAGTTTCTCATATTAATTTTCTCATTGCTTTTAGTGCCTCTTACTTCAGGAGAGGTTCTCAGGGCACAACCTTTGGAATGCATTACTTCAGAGGTTGAAGAAGAAATTTACGTTGAAGTAATAACACCCGTTGTTGATGATATCACTATCGAAGACGGTGGAGGGTTCGGAAGTGAAGCTCTAGTTCAGGAGTTCGCTAAAATAGCCCATATAGACATTCCTGCAAGACTAAGTGTTGGGAGTGATTCCACTGTCCCCAATACAAGCAAACTCCCAAGTTACATTACCTATTGCCGCCTGAAAATAGCGTGCTAATCCCCACTTTTTTGCGCATCAAAGCTGTTGTTCCCTTCCTAAGGGGTATGGTCTTTCGATGTTCAATTTTCAAGCTTATAAAACTTACTGTATCAGCCAACAGTTAAGTCTTCAATATACCAGTTTTTAAAATCCAATTTGTCAAATACAATCAAAACAATGAAGAGAATTTCTAGCATTACATTATTACTTATACTTGTTAGTTTCGGCAGTTGCAAGAATCACAAAAAAGAACGCAAAGAAGAGGTCAAACATTTAGTGACCAGTCCAATAAAAATGGACACTATCATTACCAAAGACTATGTCAGTCAAATCCATTCCATAAGGCATATAGAACTAAGAGCCCTTGAGAAAGGATACCTACAAAAGATTTCCGTGGATGAAGGGCAATTTGTAAAAAAAGGGCAGCCCATGTTTAAAATAATGCCCAATGTATACCAAGCAGAATTGCAAAGTGCCGAAGCGGAAGCTGATGTTGCAGCTATAGAGCTTAAAAACACTAAACTTTTGGCAGAAAGTAAGGTAGTGTCACCGAATGAACTGGCCATGTCCAAGGCCAAGTATGAAAAAGCCAATGCCGAAGTGACCATGGCCAAGACACATCTTGGGTTTACCAATATAAAAGCACCTTTTGATGGTATTATGGACCATTTGCATGTACGGGAAGGAAGCCTTCTGGATGAAGGCGAACTACTGACCACTTTATCAGATAATAGTAAGATGTGGGTGTATTTCAATGTTCCTGAAGCTGAGTACCTGGACTATATCACGAATGGTCATAAAGATGACAAAACTGTAGTAGGTCTGTTAATGGCCAATAACCGAGAATTCAATCACAAAGGAGTAGTCGAAACCATCGAGGGAGAGTTCAACAATGAAACGGGAAACATTGCCTTTAGGGCTACATTCCCAAACCCTGATGGCATACTGAGACATGGCGAAACAGGTAGTATTCTTATGAAGGTGCCACTTACAGATGCTTTGATAATACCACAAAAAACCACCTTTGAGGTACTGGACAAGAAATTTGTATTTGTTCTGGACAAGGACAATATCATTCGCCAAAGAGAAATTACGATTGGAGCGGAACTACCACATTTGTTCGTGGTAGAAAACGGACTTTCCGAAAAAGACAAAGTGCTTTTGGAAGGCATCCGACTGGTAAAAGAAGGTGAACATATTGCCTATGATTTTCTAGCTCCGGAGGAAGCCATTTCAAACTTGGAACTCTACGCAGAATAATCCAACCTTAAAATTCCAAAAGAAATGTTCAGTAAGTTTATAAAACGGCCAGTATTGGCCATAGTAATCTCTGTAATCATTGTTTTTACAGGATTACTGTCCATCAACAAATTGCCTACATCGCAGTTTCCCCAAATTGCACCTACAACGGTAAACATCTTTATTGCCTATCCTGGAGCCAGTGCCGATGTATTGGTAAAATCGACCTTGATTCCATTGGAAACCTCCATTAACGGCGTACAGGGCATGCGTTACATTGCTTCGGATGCCACCAGTGCGGGCGAAGGAACGTTGCGTATCATTTTTGAACCTGGCACAGACCCTAATCAGGCCGTGGTTCGGGTAAAGACCCGAGTTGATCAGGTTATGCCTTTGTTACCGCCTTTGGTACAACGAGAAGGGGTCATCATTACACCTGTACAGCCTAGTATGCTGATGTATGTGAACCTGTACAGTGATGCCAAGAAGAATGACGAAAAGTTTCTCTATAACTACGCCTACACGAAAATTGTTCCAGAACTACAACGTATCAATGGTATAGCAAGCGCCAAAATTTTGGGTAGTCGTAAGTATGCCATGCGGGTATGGCTGAAACCAGATAGAATGCGGGCTTATAACATCTCTGCAGAAGAAGTACTGGAAGCCATGAATGAGCAAAGCATTATTGCTCGACCAGGAAGACTGGGGAGAAGTTCAGGTAAGCAAGCACAATCCCTAGAGTATGTGTTGACCTACGAAGGACGCTTTAATGAAGCAGACCAGTACAAGGATATTATCATCAAAGCCAATGAAGAAGGTGAAATCCTTAAACTGAAAGATATTGCTGAAGTAGAACTGGGAAGTGAGTTTTTCGACATCTATTCCAACCTGGATGGAAAACCATCGGCATCCATTGTTTTGAAACAAACCTTTGGAAGTAATGCCAGTGATGTTATCGATACCGTAAAAGACAAGCTGAAAGAGCTTGAAGAATACCTTCCACCAGGAGTCGATTATAAAATCAGTTATGACGTATCCAATTTCCTCGATGCATCTATAGAACAGGTGATGCACACCCTTCGAGATGCTTTTATTCTTGTGGCAATTGTGGTGTTCTTGTTTTTAGGGGATTGGCGGTCAACCCTCATCCCGATTATTGCCGTACCTGTTTCTTTGATTGGAGCTTTTTTCGTGATGCAACTATTTGGGCTTTCCATTAACCTGATTACGTTGTTCGCACTAGTATTGGCCATAGGTATCGTGGTAGATGATGCCATAGTTGTAGTAGAAGCGGTGCATGCCAAAATGGAAGAGGAACATCTCGGTCCCTATAAGGCCGTAAAAAATGTTATCAGCGAAATTGGTGGTGCTATCATTGCCATAACTCTGGTGATGGTATCGGTTTTTGTTCCTATTTCCTTTATGACGGGTCCTGTTGGTGTATTCTACAGACAGTTTTCTATCACGATGGCGGGTTCTATCATCATTTCCGCTGTGGTGGCATTGACGCTTACTCCTGTGCTATGTGCCATGATATTGAAGAACAATCATGGACAGCCTAGAAAGAAATCCCCTATCAATCGATTCATTGACTGGTTCAATACAAGATTTGAAAAACTTACGGGCAGATATGTGAATTTCCTAAAACTCATCGTGAACCGAAGAGTGCTCACCTTTGGAATCCTTTCGGCATTCTGTGCAGGGATATTCTTTACTAACAAGTCATTGCCCGCAGGATTTATTCCTAACGAAGACCAGGGAACCATTTACGCAATCATACAGACTCCTCCGGGTGCCACATTGGAGCGCACCAATGAAGTTGCAAGAAATCTTCAGTCATTATGTGAAGAAATGGAAGGGGTAGAATCCGTTTCTTCCCTTGCAGGATATGAAATCATGACAGAGGGACGTGGCTCCAATGCAGGTACCTGTTTAATCAATTTAAAACCTTGGTCGGAACGTGAAAAATCGGTTCATGAAATCATGGAAGAACTGGAAGAGGAAACCAAAGACCTGGGCGCGGTCATCGAATACTTCGAGCCCCCCGCCGTGCCCGGCTTTGGGTCTTCTGGTGGATTCTCCATGCGCCTATTGGATAAAACCGATGGTACGGATTATCATGAGTTTGAAAAAATCAACAATGCCTTCATGGACGCCCTACGCGAACGCAAGGAGCTAACAGGGCTCTTTACCTTTTTTGCTGCAAATTATCCACAATATGAATTGGTCATCAATAATAAGGCAGCGATGCAAAAAGGGGTTTCCATTGGTAAGGCCATGGAAAACCTGAACATCCTTATCGGAAGTACCTACGAACAAGGATTTATCCGATTTGGACGGTTCTTTAAGGTGTATACCCAGGCGGCACCCAAATACAGAAGGTTACCGTCCGATTTGGAAAAACTCTTTGTGAAAAATGAGATTGGGGAAATGGTGCCGTATTCCTCGTTTATGACCCTTGAAAAACGATTGGGGCCTAATGAAATTACACGATATAACCTATATAATTCTGCTGCTATAAGAGGATTGCCAGCACCAGGATATACCAGTGGTGATGCCATTAAAGCGATTCGGGAAGTAGCGGAACAAAGCTTGCCACGGGGATATGATATCGCCTGGGAAGGGCTGTCCTACGACGAAGCAAGTAGGGGAAATGAATCCATCTACATCTTTGCCGTAGTACTGATATTTGTCTATCTGGTCCTGGCTGCACAGTACGAGAGTTTCTTGTTGCCACTGGCGGTCATACTTTCATTGCCCGTTGGAATATTCGGCTCCTTTTTGTTGCTCAAACTTATGGGACTGGCCAATGATGTGTATGCACAGATTGGACTGATAATGCTCGTAGGACTTCTAGGTAAGAACGCGGTGCTTATTGTGGAATTTGCAGTGCAAAAACGTCGTGAGGGAGCCAGTATTCTGGATGCGGCCATAGAAGGTGCCAAAATGCGTTTTCGTCCTATTTTGATGACCTCATTTGCCTTTATCGCAGGATTGATTCCGTTGGTCATTGCCACTGGTGCAGGAGCCATTGGAAACCGAACCATTGGGGGTTCCGCTATGGGCGGCATGCTCATAGGAACCTTAATCGGTGTCCTTATAATCCCAGGCCTCTACTACATTTTTGGAAAGATGGCGGACGGTCGTGGACTCATCAAAAATGAGACTGATGAACCTGTTTCCGAAGAGTTTGTAAGAGCCTCGGAAGAAGCCATTAAAACCAAGAGTCAGTTAAGACAGTTGTTGTCAAAATTGACTTCAAGAACAAAAAATAAATAAAAGACCATGTTTAAACATAGAATACAAAACATACTGCTTTTGCTTTTGGTAATGCTGGCATGCTCGTGCGTTTCCACCTTAAAAGTGAGGGAAGCAAATACAACGGTACCCGAACAGTATCAAGGACAATCAATCGACACGGTGAACAGTGCTTTGGTAAACTGGAAGGATTTCTTTTCCGATGTACATCTTACGGCACTCATAGATACTGCTTTGGTCAATAACCAGGAGTTGAACATTTTCCTGCAACAAATGGCGGTGGCCAAAAATGAAATAAAAGCACGAAAGGGAGAGTATCTGCCATTTCTAAATTATGGTGCAAGCACCGAAGTTGAGAAGGTGGGAGAATTTACCCGAAAGGGAGCAGTTGAAAAAAACCTATCTGTTCGTGAAAGTGAAGCATTCCCAGAACCTTTGTCCAATTACACATTAGGATTGACAGCCTCTTGGGAACTTGATGTTTGGAAAAAGCTCCGTAATTCCAAAAAGGCAGCTGTCATGGATTATTTGGCTACCGTTGAAGGCAAGAACTTTATGGTCACCAATCTGGTTGCTGAAATAGCCGACGCTTATTATGAATTGGTAGCCTTGGACAATCAATTGGCCATCATTGAACAGAACCTGGAAATTCAGCAAAATGCTTTACATATTGTAAGGCTCCAAAAACAGGCAGCTAGGGCTACAGAGTTGGCCGTAAAACGGTTTGAAGCGGAAGTGTTGAAAAATAGAAGTGGAAAGTATGAGATTAAACAGCAGATTATTGAAACAGAAAACAGAATCAATTTCCTGTTGGGTAGGCAACCTTCCCAAATTGACCGTACCTCAGGAAATTTTATGGAAAGTGTTGTTGACGCACTATCGGCAGGAATTCCAGCTCAGTTGCTCAGAAATCGCCCAGATATTAGAAGAGCGGAGTTCGAGTTGGGAGCTGCCAAACTGAATGTCAAAGTAGCGAGGGCCAATTTTTACCCTTCCTTCGGTCTTAAGGCGGGTGTGGGTTTGGAAGCTTTTAAACCTAAGTTCCTGACATCGACCCCAGAATCTTTGCTCTATAGTTTGGCAGGGGATGTAGTGGGGCCTCTCATCAATAGGAATGCCATTAAAGCTGAGTACAACAGTGCCAATGCCAGACAGCTCCAGGCAGTTTTTGAGTATGAGAAAACGATTTTAAACGCCTATTTGGAAGTTGTCAATGGGCTTTCCAATATTGAAAACCTAAAGAAGAACTACGAGTATAAAAATCAGCAGGTTAACGCACTGACCAAATCCATAGAAATATCCAACAAACTGTTCCAATCGGCGCGCGCAGATTATATGGAGGTATTGTTGACACAGCGAGATGCCCTGGAATCAAAAATTGAATTGGTAGAGACCAGGAAAGAACAATTAAAAGCCAGAGTGGCCATATTCCGTGCCCTGGGTGGTGGTTGGAAATAGTAATTAAAATACAATGTCATGTTTATAAAAGACGTAAAAGATAAAAAAATAGGCCTGCTAAAGTTAGACCATAATGATGCTATCATTTATCAGAGGAAAGATGATTTTAATACAGATAGCTCAAAAAAACATAAGCATACTGATGATTGGGAAACACTTGGAAAGATTAAAAACCATATAGCCGGTAAAAAGAAAACGGACGACCATCAGTTTTTCAAGAAAATAGTAAAAGAAGTAGCTGGTTTCGATTTCCTTTTAATAGCCTCGCATGGAAAAGGTAGTGCCAATGAAGGAGAAAATCTGGAAGCCTATATGGACAAACACTGTAAACATTTGACCGAAAAAATCGTGGGTCATATAGCGACCCATAACCATAGAACGGAAAATGAACTCTTATCAGAAGCAGATACATTTCTGAATTTTCGTTGGTAACAAATAACACGCTCCATTAGGAGAAATAACAAACTTTAAAAATCAATAAAATGTCATTTTCACAATTATATGAATCAGGAACCCAAAAGCGAAATGTATTGCATTTCGCTGCCATTGCCAATATGGCGTTAATAGATGGTGAACTGAACTTGGAGGAACAAAAAATGTTGAATACGTTTTCCAGAAAACTTGATATCAGCAAAGAGCAATATGAAGAAATACTCAAAGACGTATCAAGCTATCCCTTACCTATTGTTACAACCATAAAGGAACGTTTTGAATATATCTACGAACTGTTTTGCATGATTTATGCCGACTATGAAATTGACGAGCCCGAGATGCATTTGATTCGGAAGTATGCCATAGGAATCGGTTTTGAAAAGGATATGGCCAATAAATTGATAGCATCATCAATCAAAATATTCAGTGGAAAAATTTCCTTTGAAGAGTATTCACTCATGGTCAAAATCCTGGCAGAGTGAAAGATATTTTGGGATTGGCGAAGAAACATTGTGTCCAACTGTTGACCCAAAGTCGTTGTAGTGAATTGCCGTTTCACAATGTGATGCACACCATGGAGGTTTATGAAAATGTTCTGAAAATTGGTATGCATGAAAAACTGGATATGGATGAACTTGAGCCCGTATTATTGGCCGCCCTGTTCCATGATGTGGGAAATACAATCACATTCATGGGGCACGAAGGTCATAGTGCCCATGAAGCGTTTTCATTTCTGACCAAGCAAAAGTATCCGAATGATAAAATCACTATGGTATGCAATAGTATTTATGCAACTCAAATCCCCCAAAATCCAAGAAACATTTACGAAAATATCCTTTGTGATGCGGACCTGTTCCATTTGGGGAGCAAACAGTATTTTGTTAAGTGTGAATTATTGAGAAGAGAATGGTTTAATTTTTTACAATTGGACTACTCCGACCAAGTCTGGAGTATCACGAATATCCAATTTCTTAGCAGGCATCGCTTCCATACTAAATATGGCAAGAAGATACTTGAACCCATTAAGCAGGAGAATATTTGTCTTCTAAAAAAATTGATTAATGATTAAAAACGGCATCTATAAATTTAAATTTGCAATCTGAAATTGTTCTTGCAATTACAGCTTGTAGTTCTTTATGGAAATTTCATATAACATAATAAGCATAATAGATATTCTGGGAGTTGTTCAAGGGTTGCTCTTCGGGATTATGTTGTTATTCATGCATTCCAAAAAGAACAAGCCCACACTGTTTTTAGGACTGTTTATACTATTATTTTCGTTGGAGCCCATTCCCAATGTATTGGAGGATATGGGAGTATTGTTGCTATACCCGATATTCGAACTGCCTCCCATTCATTTCCATTTTTTGGCATATCCACTGTTTTATATCTATATCCAAAAAATATCGGTGTTCAATGGAAAGAAACTCAGTTATTGGACATTGGTTCCAGGTGTAGTTGAAACAATTGGAGGGTTGATCATTTTCTTTTTACCGATAGCCACCAAACTCCAACTTAAGGAATCTTCTTTCGCATTGGTGTATTTTGTGTTTGGCCTTTCCTATTCCATTTTTATCGGGGTATTGACCATTCGATGGATAATGCTTCATCAAAAAGAAGTGGATAACCAATTTTCGGAGACCGTGCACAAAAACTTGAATTGGTCGAAGCTATTTGTATTCGGAAGTATCTTTTTTCAGATACTATTCTTAATTCATCTTTTTATAGATAATCATACGCTTTACTTTTTCGTAACCCTTGTAAATGTTATACTAATTTATTGGGTGTCCTTTAAAGGAATCACACAAGAGAATATCGTATCGCTTTACTTGTTTTTCCCTGATAAAATAGAGAGCTATCATAGTGTTGAAAGTGAAAATAGGACCATAGAAATTTCGAATCCTCCTTTAGAATTGCCTGTGGTTGAAAAAGCAAGAGCACCTTTTATGACAGCCGAGGAAATGAAGGAAGTTATAAACGTGGTAACCCTTAATATCAAAAGAAATGAGAGTTTCTTAAAATCCAATCTCACTATCATTGATTTAGCGGAAGAGACGAACATCCATCCTAAACGAATTTCTTACTCCTTAAACAAACAAGTAGGGATGAATTTTAACAGTTTTATAAATAAATTCAGAGTGTATAAGGCCAAAGAATTATTGTTGGATAAAAAATCCAACCATCTCTCCATTGAGGGCGTTGGCATGGAAGTAGGCTTTCATACCAAGGCTACTTTTTATGCCGCTTTTAAAAAATTTGAAGGTTGTACCCCGGCTAAATTTCGTTCCTAGGAATTGTTTTGGGTTCAAATTTCAGAATGTTGTACATGACCTATGTGAAATTCACGGTCAAAGCAGGAAATACAAATTAACTTTGACCAACGCGTTTCTCTTTGATTTGGTTGATTGCCTAGAATCCTTTATTCCCGGTTCGCTAACGTGGTGTAAAGGATTCTTTTTTTCATTTGTCCATGCTATTAATTCAGGGTAGTTTGAAGGGGTAACAATCGTAGAATTTCTAATGGTTAAATACTCTGGAGAAAGAGGTTGTTTCTTTTAACCGCCATTTTAAAAGACACTTTTACTATTGGCAGGAACTTTTGATTAAGAAGTTCCATTTCCGGTCTTTTTTAGTATTCTCGTTAATTCACCTTTTATGGGACAGTTCGATATTCGTATTCAGTTTCTTATAGCATTTTGATTTCAATTAATTCTAAACAGATTTATATTTTATTTCTAATAATCTGATTTTCTTTTGATTTTATGAATCAATGAAATTTGGAGTGTTTTGGTAAAATATGATTGAGTCTAAGGGTACTTAGTGTTTACATTTTTTGTCCTGCCAGCAGGACGAGGAATGTAAAGCAAGAGGGTAACACGCTAACGCGATGTTACGATTTTTAGCTGTTTGATTTTCAGTGCATTATGAAAATATAGAATTTGGAGAAGAAAAGTTTTTACTGTAAAAACCTTGGGAGGTGCAGTAAACATTGGAACTTTTTGCTGTAAAAAATATTATTTACTACTAATTGTGATTATTTGTGTAATCATTTTTCTCAAATTTTATTTGATGTTCTTTGATGCGGTTTGAAAAGTGTGGGACAAACATAGTTTTGAAATAGAATAACTGCTCTGGGAATAAAGTAGGTGCGCCCTATTTCGATTTTATATTACGCTTATCTTACCGAACACTATAAAATCGAAACAGGATCCATGCGCAAAGTTTAAAGGTAAGTATTTGGGACAAATCGTAAATAATTCTGGAAAAATTTAGACTGAAATGTTAAAGTTTGACTCCAAATAAAATTTTTCTCAATCTGCGTGCAAATAAAAAAAGGCTCCAGAGTATGAATTTCTCTGAAGCCTTGCTGTTTCTGCTCCCCCTCTTGGGCTCGAACCAAGGACCCTCTGATTAACAGTCAGATGCTCTAACCAACTGAGCTAAGGAGGAATTTTTTATCCTAAGCGGGTGCAAATATAGCAGTTTCTTTATAACACCCCAAACAAAAAAAGTGCTTTTCTATTTAAAAAGCCATTTATATAAATCATTGCCATTGGCAAACAATAAAAGTCCTATTAAAAGAAAGAAGCCTACCATTTGCGCATACTCCAAAAATTTATCGCTTGGTTTCCTTCCTGTTACCATTTCATACAACAAAAACATAACATGACCTCCGTCCAAAGCAGGGATGGGAAGGATATTCATAAAAGCAAGGATAATGGATATTAACGCCGTAGTAGACCAAAATGCAGACCAATCCCACGTGTCCGGGAACATACTTCCAATTGCTGCAAAACCACCAACTCCTTTATAGGCTCCAGTTTCTGGATTAAATATCTTTTTAAGTTGCTTCACATAACTGGATAAGGTAGTAACTCCTTGATCTATACCCGCAGGTATGGCTTCCATAAAAGAATACTTTTGGGTCTTAATCTGAAAATAGCCTCTTTCCTCAAAGTCCTCCATAGTAAGCCCTCCAATCTCTATCCCCAACTTTCCTTCATCATTGACCTTGGCAATAAAATCTGCCGTTGTACCATCCTCGCGTTTTACCGTTATGCTGATGTCCTTACCTTTATTATCCTCCAAAATATCAGCCACCTGATCTCTATAGATAGCTTCAGACCCGTTTATGGTCAAAAACTCATCACTTTCTTTAAAGCCAGCGCCTTCGTTATGGGAACCCTTGGTAACCTTATTAACCACAAAAGGCATTCTAAAACTTAAAAACCTCACTTTCTCCTCATCTTCCAAAAGGGTAGAAATAAAATCCACAGGGATTTCTTTTTCAATTTGCTGCCCATTCCTTTCAATGGTTATGGTATTCCCATTTATCAATTCAATAAAAACGCTGTTAAACTTTTTTATTTTATTCCCATCAATGGCAATAATCTTGTCTCCGGTCTGTATCCCGATCTTATCCCCTATTTCTTTTTCTGTTACCCATACACCATCTCGTAAACTTTCCATGGGAATGTATTGGTCTCCATAAGAGTAAGCCATTCCAATATAGATGATGACCGCCAATACAAAGTTGACGGTAACACCTCCAAGCATGATGATCAACCGCTGCCAAGCCGGTTTGCTTCGAAACTCCCATGGTTTTGGTTCTTCTTTCATGGCCTCGGTATCCATACTCTCATCGATCATCCCCGAAATCTTGACATAACCTCCCAAGGGCAACCATCCAATACCATAAACCGTCTCTCCTATTTTCTTTTTAAAAAGGGAAAATTTAACATCAAAAAAGAGATAGAATTTTTCTACCCTTGTCTTGAAAATTTTGGCAGGAATAAAGTGTCCAAGCTCATGAAGAACAATCAACAAGGATAAACTAAGAAAGAATTGTATGGTCTTTATTAAAATGGGGCTCATTAGCAATGATCTGTTAAAACGCACAAAAGTAAACTTTTAGCCCCTCATAAAAAAACAGCGTTTTAGGCACACCAAGGTTTTAAGAAAGATTTAGCACCAAAACTTGGGTTTTATGTTGATGAATCCTTTCGCCGGCCGTAATTTTGCATCCGTGTTATCTTTTTTCTCAAAATATAAGTTCTTTGGAATAGTTCTTTTAGGGCTATCCTTTGTAATCGTCTACCTTTTTTACAATGCGCTACAGCCTAAAAAAATGCTTCCCGTATTTCAGCCTTCCATGGTTGATCAATCATTGGTGGATAGCACTTTGCATTATAAAAGGAAGTACCACACCATTGCAGATTTTGAGTTGACAAACCAGAATGGTCAAAAAATCTCGCAAGAAAACTATCGGGATAAAATTTATGTTGCAGATTTCTTCTTCACCACCTGCCCTACCATTTGTCCAATTATGACCAAAAATATGGCACAGATACAAAACTCTATTTTGGATGATGAAAATGTAATGTTGCTATCCCATTCTGTCACTCCGGTTATTGATTCTGTTCCACAGTTAAAAAAATATGCTTTGGAGAAAGGTGTTATTGATAGTAAATGGAATTTGGTCACCGGGGATAAAAAACAGATTTATGAGCTGGCTCGAAAATCGTACCTAGCCGTAAAAAATGATGGTGATGGTGGTCCGTACGACATGATCCATACCGAAAATTTTATCCTTGTAGATAAAGAACGTAGGATTCGAGGGTTTTACGACGGCACCAACAAAGACGAAATTGAAAAACTATTGACAGACCTTGAAATTCTTAAAGCCAGCTACTTAAAATAAGCTAATGCTTTATGATATTTAAAAGGATCTATGTGTTCTTTTTTCTTTACTTTTGTCCTTACTTAAAATCAATCTAAATAAAAATTTGTGGTTACCGTTGCAGACTTGGGACATGGGCAGAAAGGAATTATCAAAGAATTTTCTGAGAATGTTCTTCCCATCAAGTTGTTGGAACTGGGGTGTCTGCCCGGAAACACCATTGAGCTGGTTCAGATTGCCCCCCTTAAAGACCCTATTTATGTCAATGTAAATGGAAGCCACATCGCCATTAGGCGGTCCCTTGCCAAACAGATTGAAATTGACATTCAAGAAGACCCCAAGGCCATATGAGCAAAAACATTAATGTTGCACTGATCGGCAATCCCAATACCGGAAAAACCTCCGTTTTTAATGCGCTTACGGGCCTCAAGCAAAAGGTTGGCAATTACCCGGGTATCACCGTAGAAAAAAAAGAGGGAATCTGTAAACTTCCCCGAGGCGTAAAAGCCCACATTCTAGATCTTCCGGGAACTTATAGTTTGAACACCACTTCATTGGATGAAAGTGTGGTGGTAGAACTTTTGCTCAATAAAAATGACAAGGACTACCCCGATGTGGCCGTTGTGGTGAGCGATGTGGAAAACTTGAAACGCAATCTATTGCTTTTCACGCAGATCAAGGATTTAAGGATTCCCACCATTTTGGTCATCAATATGGCCGATCGGATGTCCAGAAAAGGAATTTCCCTGGATGTAAAGACCATGGAAGAAAAGCTGGACACCAAAATTGCCTTGGTAAGCACACGAAAGAATAATGGGATTCAACGCATCAAAGAGCTTATAGCCGATTACAAATCCCTCTCTACATCACCAAATGTTGACACCTTCAGAATTTCTCCCGAGTATTTTGATCGTCTGCAAAAAGCATTTCCAAACGAAGATCTGTACAAGTTGTGGCTGGTCATTACCCAAGATGTCAACTTTATGCCCATTGAAAAGAAACGCATAGAAGATGCTACTTCCTTTTCAACAAAATCCAAAACGGAACTCAAAAAATTACAGCATAGAGAGACTGTACTCCGGTATCAATTTATCAATAACACGCTCAAAGAAACCTACAAGGTAGATTTTAAGGCGGCCAAAGGATTACGAGCTACCTTGGACAAGATACTCACCCACAAAATTTTTGGGTATGCTATTTTCTTTTTGATTTTACTGACCATCTTCCAAGCCATTTTTGATTGGAGTACCTATCCTATGGATTTTATTGATGAACACTTTGCCATGGCCAGCGAATGGATCAAAAACACCTTGCCTCCTGGAGTTTTTACAGACCTATTGGCCGAAGGAATCCTAGCCGGAATTGGTGGCATTGTCATTTTTATTCCCCAAATAGCCTTTTTGTTCCTCTTTATTTCACTTTTGGAAGAATCGGGTTATATGAGTCGAGTGGTCTTTTTAATGGATAGATTGATGCGCCCCTTCGGGTTGAGCGGAAAGAGTGTTGTGCCCCTCATCTCTGGAACTGCCTGTGCTATTCCGGCTGTCATGGCCACCCGTACCATTGAAAATTGGAAAGAGCGACTCATTACCATTTTAGTGACCCCCTTTACCACCTGTTCCGCAAGACTTCCTGTCTATTTGATTCTAATAGCACTTGTAATTCCGGAAGGTCGGTTTCTTGGGTTGAGCTATCAAGCTCTAACTTTAATGTTATTATACCTTATTGGATTTGGCATGGCCCTTTTTTCTGCCATGGTCTTGAACAAGGTCCTAAAAATAAAGAGTCGCTCCTTGTTTATGGCCGAAATGCCCACTTACCGATTGCCCTTGCTCAAAAATGTGGCCTATACAGTTTTGGAAAAAACCAAAAGCTTTGTTTTTGGAGCAGGAAAAATCATTTTGGCCATTTCCATTGTCTTATGGTTTTTGGGATCGAATGGTATTTCTGAGGATTTCCAAAATGCCGAAACCATCGTAAACAAACGTATAGAAGAAGAAGGCCTCACACCATATAGTAAAAACTACATTCAGAACAATCTTGATGTCTATTTGGAAGAAGCAAAACAAGATTCCATTCAGATAATGACTCCAATCTTAAAGGAAAGGGCCAGAGTACAGGAAATTGCCAGTTATAAACTGGAACATTCCTATATTGGCTATGCCGGTAAAGCCATCGAACCCATAGTTAAACCATTAGGCTATGATTGGAAGATTGGTATTGCCGTGTTGACCTCTTTTGCCGCAAGAGAGGTTTTTGTGGGAACCCTCGCCACCATTTATAGCGTAGGTAGTGATGAGGAAGAGACCATTAAAAATAGAATGGCCGCTGAGCTGGATTCCTCTGGAAAAAAGCCACTTTTCAATTTAGCATCGGGCATTTCTTTGATGCTATTTTACGCCTTCGCCATGCAATGTATGAGCACCCTGGCCATTGTTAAAAGAGAAACCAACACTTGGAAATGGCCCTTATTACAACTCCTTTTTATGAGTGTTTTTGCGTATCTTGTAGCATTGACCGCTTTTCAAATCCTTAACTAATGGAAAATCTTCAGCAAATTCTTGTTTACCTAACCTTGGCCTTGGCGGTGGGTTATTTAGTCTGGAAGTTTGTCCTTCCCAAATCTCTTTTGAAAGGAAAAAAGAATGCTTCCAAATCTTGTGGGCAAGATGGTTGCGGTTGTGACTGACCCATTTTAATCCATTATACTTTATATTCATATTGCGGAGGGATAAAAAAATTCACCTCCCATGTAACCTTTTCCAATTTTCTGACTATATAAAGTAACACCAACTAAAAACATCTTTTGAAAGAGCCTTCAGATGAAATAATAATGCGAAAGGTCGCGGATGGCAATCTTGACCTACTCAAAGTTCTTTTTAACAGACATCACAAACACGTGTATAATTATTTATATAAAATGTCTGGAGATAAAATGCTGAGCGAGGATTTAACACAGGATGTTTTTTACAAGTTGATCAAGTATAGAAGTTCTTATAAGAATGGTTCGTTTGTGTCATGGCTGTTTACCATAGCCAGAAACAATTTGAAAAGTCATTTTTCAAGAGATGCTAAACATCATGAAGATATCAGTGTACTTGAATATAAATCTGTGGAAAACAAAGACGATAAACAAGAGGATTATTCCCATTTGCAAAATGCTCTCAATAAACTGGATGCCACGGATAGAGAAATGGTGATTTTGAACAAGTTCCAAGAAGTTAGGTATGAGGAACTGGCAGAAATTATCGGCAGTACACCCGGAGCTGTAAAAACAAGGGTGTGTCGAATTATAAAAAAACTAAAGGGATATTATTTAGAAAGTATATAGTCATGAAGAAAGAACATGTTTCGGATTTACTCCCAGAATATTTAGACAATGCTTTGTCAAAAACCAAGGCTGTTAAAGTAGAAAAGCATTTATCCACTTGTGGTGAATGTCAAAAAGAGCTGGATGAACTTAGAATACTCTTCAAGGCCATTGCAGATGAACCGGATGAAGTTCCATCTGACAGGCTCCGCTCCAAATTTGAAGAAGCATTGGAGTTGGAAAAAGCGACTACAACTAAAGTTGTTTCAATTTCCGAGGGATATAAAAAATCCTCATGGGCCTCTAACATGCTCAAAGTTGCAGCTAGTATTGCATTGTTGGTTGCTTCATTCCAAATGGGGAGTGTTTTTCAACAAAAAAAGGTCAGTAATGACCTAGCCATTGTACAAAACGAAAGCTTACAATTAAAACAAACAGCCATGCTTTCCTTAATGGAAAACCAATCAGCGAGTAAACGGATACAAGGTGTCAATTATATAGAAGAATTTCCAAATCCTGATGAGTCCATCGTAAAAGCATTGACAAATAGATTGCTCTATGATGAAAATGACAATGTTAGGTTGAATGCTTTTGAAGCACTTTCAAAATTCACGTCTTCTGAAACTGTAAAAACCGCTTTTATAGAAGCACTGGGAACGGAGAAAAATCCAAGCATTCAAATTGCAATCATTCAGGCCTTGGTTCAGATTCAAGAAAAAAAGGCCATTGGGCCCATGCAAAAATTGTTGGAAAGGGAAGATACCCAGCCATTTATCAAAAATGAAATCAAATTAGGTTTACCAAAAATCATATAAACATCAAAAAACGAAAATCATGAAAAAAGTAACAATTCTTTTAATCGCATTAGCTTTTTGCGCAATCACAAATGCACAAACCGACTTCACCAAATCATTGAATGGTATTGAATGGGTGAAAATTGAATCCAAGTCGGACATTACCTTAAAAACCTATAATACCAATGAACTGCTCATCAAGGGAAGCAGAAGCTCAAAAGTTTCAGAAAAAGCAAAAGGTTTAAGGCTAGTTGGCGAAGGAGGTACGGACAACACTGAGGTTGGTTTCTATGTAGTGCAAGATGGAAACACTTTAATCGTAAAAAGTCTCAGGAAATCTGAAGGTGCAGAAATTTACCTTCCAAAAAACCAAAATGTATCCGTTAAAAGTACATGGGCCGGTGACATTGAAATTGATGGTTTTTCAGGAGAAATTGAAGCTGACGCCCAACTTAACGGCAGCATTGAAATTACCGATGTAAATGGACCTGTAACGGCTAATGCATTAAATGGGGAAATTACCGTGGAATTTGGCGCCGTAAAACAATCCTCCCCTATTTCCATTTACACTACAAATGGCGGAGTTGACGTTTCTATGCCCGAAAACACTCCAGCTGATTTGACATTAAGTACTACCAACGGGGACATCTACACCAATTTTGATATCAAAAGAGAAGAAAAAGATGGATTAAAGTCAATCTCCGGAAGAAAAGTTAGAGCGGCTATCAACAATGGTGGAGTTGATGTATCCTTAAAGTCCACCAACGGGAACATCTATCTAAGAAAGCAATAATCAATTCAACAAAAAACGAACAGTCATGAAAAATTTATCAATCATCTTAATGATGGGGTTCATCTCCCTATCAGCAAATGCCCAAAAAATCATTGAAAAAAACATCAATTACAATAACCAGATCATTGATGTTGAAGTAAAATTTGCCTCGGATATTGAGGTAAAGACCTGGGATAAATCGACAGTCTACTTTAAGGCCGACATCACCGCTGAAGATGGAAAATATCTGGAGCTCTATAAGCTCAATGTTAAAGAGAGTAATGGTTTCATCAGCATTTCATCTGAAACCAAGGCCATACTCAAGGCTTTTCATGATGAGTGGAATAAGCGTCAAACCAAAGACGGTCGCAGACATTATTACACAAGCGATATGTATGAGTTTAATTATGTGCTCTACGTGCCAAAAAACGCGAACTTCTCCGTAAGCAGCATCAATGGCGACCTAAAAGCAGATATTATTGAAGGAGATTTCACCGCGGATTTGATCAATGGAAATATTGATATCAAAAAATATGATGGTAATCTCGATTTGAAGACCATCAATGGAGAGATTGATTTGGTCATGGCCAATTCACGATTGATAGCAGAAACCATCCACGGGAACATCTATGCAGATGAAAAATTGGAGTTAAAGGTAACCGACCGTCATGTGGGTCAAAAAGTGGAAGGAAGTTTTAATGGTGGCTCCAATCGCCTTCGATTGAACACCATCAATGGCAATATGTACCTTAGGCTGTAAACCATGCTGAAAATCTATCTCTTTTTATTTGGCCTTGTCTTTTTTTCATTCTCTTGCAAAAAGGAAAATCCCCTACTCCAAACTCAAGAATCTTTTTATGCTGATTCGTTGAGTTTGGTGGGGATGATTCAAGAGCGCGAAAAGGCCATGATCACTAAAAATATCGATTTGGTCATGCATCAGTTTTCAGAAGATGCCACATGGATCAACTCCCAAGGGTATTTATTCGAAGGAAAAAAGGAATTGGAAAAGTTTCATGTGATGTTCGCTGAAAATGATTCCCTGGATTATTATTATGAAATAGGAAACCCAAGAATACGTTTCTTGGACCGCAATAATGCCCTTGCGTATTATTCTTGGAAAATGTTTTGGTATAAAAAAGAGAACCCAGCGGACACTACCTTTAAGGAAATTGGTTTAATGACCCTGAACGCCCAAAAACAAAACGAAAAATGGAAATGGGTTGCGATTACCAATCAGCATACACCATGGTTTTATGAAACTGTGGAGGCTGTAAATGCGGAATAGTCATTTATAACATAGGAGCTATAAACGAGTACAACAATAATGCCCATCCAATCACCAATAATAGCCCCCCTAAAGGAGTCACTGGGCCAAGAAAACGCAGTTTTTTGCCTTTGGCGGCACTCAGGCATAATCCATAAATGCTAAAAGAAAAAAGTAGGGTTCCAAAAATAAAACAGTTTACAATATACCTTTCCAAAGGTTGTTCAAAACCAAAATTATAGCCCAATACCAACAACACAATGGCATGGTACATTTGATATCTTACCCCGGTCTCAAAACTTTGTAATTGGTCTGGGGTAAGCTTCTTTTTTAGAGCATGGGCTCCAAATGCTCCAAAAACAACGGCCAATAGCCCATAGAGACCCCCAACAAATTGGGTCAATAATATTGTTTCCATAATTGTGCTAGTAAATTGAGTGGTTAGAGCTCAATGTTGATTTCATAATCTGAATTTACACTAAAAACACATTCCTTGTATTTGGGAGGGCCAAAAGTGTGCATTTTTGCCTTGGAGAATGCGACCTTTTCCTTTGGAATACCGAGCCAATTCGTATCCAGCTTGTTGTTGGCATTTTCATCATGAAAAACTGCCAATGCATACTCTCCGGCGGGCATGTTTTCAATTTTTAAGGACACTACTCCTTCATGAGCCTCAGCAGAACCGGTTTTTACAACCTTGTCAAACTTTAAAAAAGTCTCATCCGAATCATAGACGGCAACATTTATTTTTCCTTTTTCTGATGAAACGTTATGCACCTTAACAGAAATGGTGTTTTGTGAAAATAGCCAGACAGGAATCACGAAAATGCATAAAGTAAGTGTTCTCATATCAAATTTGGGATAAATCATATTTCTTACACATATACGGAAGTAGGATTAATTTGGGTCTTCGAGATTGGCCATTAATTCTTCATTCAAAAAATGATATACTTTTTGTGTCTTCAAACTATCCTTAAAATTGAGGAACACTTTAAGGGAGTCACCATGTACCAATCGTATTTTTTGTTGCCTTAGATCATCTACAAAAACATAGACTTTGGTTTCAGTCAATGAGTCTTTAAAGACTCCTTTTTCTGTTGCTGACCAAGAAAAGCCATTGAACCGTTCCATTTCCGGAATTCTATCAACAAACATAATACTGTCAATTTCTGAAATAGGGATTTTCTGGTAATAAATTCCAGACAGAATCCTTAGTTCGCCTTCTTCAATCTTGTGCCAATTTTTGTAATGGATTACAAACGCAAAAACACAAACTATTAGGGTAAGAACAATAAGAAGGTTCCAAAGCCAATGTCTTTTTTTCATTTTATGAAAGGAATGTGTCCTTCAAATATAACGAAGCCTTTGGATTAAAATTTTCCACTTCCAAAATCAACTGAAATAGATGTTCAAAAACAGTAGACTATCCATATAAACATGGGCTAAAATGAGAATATTTAGCTTTTTTCTCAACAATACATAAGAAGTTGCCAATGCCATTCCCATAAAAAATGTTTGGACCACTCCAATAGCTCCCCATTTATAATGGGCGAGTCCAAATAAGATGGAACTTAAAAGAATGGAGGTTATATGTTTGGCCTTTGTGCCTTGGAACAACCATGTCAATCTGTTGACCAAAAATCCGCGGTAAATAAATTCCTCTCCAAAAGATGAAATGATGTATACCCCGATCAAAGACAAAACAAAGATTCCAGGATTGTTCTTTAAATACTCGTATCCGGATACATCGATTTGGACATCCATTGAGAAAAACAAGGTGCCAACCTTATGGCCCAATCCGAACGAGATTAGCGTAATACCCAAAACCACCAGTGACCACAAAAAGTTTTTAAAAAGCTTTTTTGCGCTTCCCATGCTCATGGAAATCCCAAAATCCTTCCAATTTTCACCTCTTAGCCATAATCCTATTGAAATCAATATGATCATAATGGCATTGGCCAACCACACTACACCCTGCTGGGCAAATTGGTTTCCTTTCGCCAAAGGGGATACCAATGCCATAAAAAATAATGCAACGGCAAAAACCAAGACTATTTCAGTAATAATGGCAATTTTACTCTGGTGCAATAACCTTCCAAGCTTGTTCTTAATATTGTTTTCCATGGTCCAAAAATTTGATTTTGAACCAAAGCTATTTGGAATGCATCACCTTGTGGTTTTACTTCAGGAAATCGAACCCTTTTTTATGTTTTGACAGGATTTTGTTGATTCCGAAATTCCGAAGGAGTAAGTCC
This sequence comes from Flagellimonas sp., assembly GCF_965222555.1. Taxonomy (GTDB): domain Bacteria; phylum Bacteroidota; class Bacteroidia; order Flavobacteriales; family Flavobacteriaceae; genus Flagellimonas. The sequence goes on from NZ_CBDCUG010000005.1 coordinate 965,890, forward strand.
AGTTTTCTTTTTGAAAATAGTATTAAAGGAAGATTTGGAGGAGAACCCTACATCATACATGATTTCTTGCACAGTAAGATTTACCTCTGGATTCGATAGAAGTTTTTTTGCAGCGTCGATGCGATACGAGTTCACAAAATCGAAAAAATGCTGATTAAAGGTCTGGTTGATGGTTTGTGAAATCTCCTTGGAAGTCAAATCCATAAGCTTTGCCAAATCACCAATATTCAACTCGGGGTTACCATATAACTTTTCCTTTTCCATCTGCAGTGTAAGTTCTTCTGCAATTGCTTTGCGTTTATCTTCCGAAAGATTGGATCCAGCGTATTTTTTATCCAATACATCCGAAGGCTGAAAAAAAAGCCGAGGGTTTTTCAATGCCTTGAACAAAATTCTATTGATAAAAAGGAACAAGATGACAACAAAAAGAAACAGAGTGATGTACAAGTACATTGCTAGAGACGAGAATGGAATAATGGAAAGAGCCATTCCCAATATCCATATAACGCCAATAGAATTCAAAATAAAATCAAACCATTTTACATCGACCTGAATGGCGTTGGAATAGCTTTCTTTTAATGACTTTTTATACCCGCTCAGAGCCTTCTTTGCCTGCCAGAAATAAATCAAAGGGTGAACATATAACACCATGGCTACAACCAATACGATTCTCGAACTTCCTTCGGTCACCATCGTTTGCGCCTCCGCATAACTTGCTTGACCAATAGAATACACCAAAAACAACCCGAACAAGCAGACCAAAAAGGGAATTAAATGCAAAGTCTCCTTTATTCCAAATTTGAAGTCTTGTTGAATGTTGCATCTTACATACCAATAGATCAAGGGTCCAAAAAGTAATAGGAGCGCATCATCCAACAGAAAAAAGAGAGGAAAAACCTCAATAGTATTGGTCAGCTGCATCAGCATATCGCCAATATTGATTCCCAAAATCAAAAAGAAAAATCCCAGAAATAAATTGCTAGTTGTTTTCTTGTTTTTGGTCGTCAGCAAGAAAACAGCAATAAAAAACAATTGGAACGTAACAACCAGCAGCAGTGCTATGTTCCAATCCAATTGCATCAGTCTTTCTTCTTGAACTTATCGAACCAAGCTATCGTGTGTGCAATTTTGGTAATCAGATTACTGGGTTTACTAGCAATACCATGGCTTGCACCTGGAATCTCGACCAAAACGGTTTCGATTTTCCTCAACTTAAGTGCATGATACAGTTGTTTGGCTTCACTAGGAGGGGTCCTTAAATCATTCATCCCAACCATTACCATAGTCGGAGTTTGGATGTTCCCCACCAACGAGATGGGCGAAAATTTCCAGTAGCCCTCAAAATTTTCCCAAGGCTGGCCCGGATAGCGATGGTCGAAATAATAAAAATAATTGTCGGCCACCAAGGTCTTACTGATCCAGTTCATAACCGGTTTTGCGACCACAGCAGCTTCAAATCGGTTGTTCTTACCAATCATCCAAGCTGACATGATTCCTCCAGCACTTCCTCCGGTAACGAATAGTTGGTCTTCATGGGCAATTCCCTTTGCAATGCAATAATCCACGCCATCCATCACATCATTATAATCCTCTCCGGGATAATTGTTGTAAAGTAAGTTTCCAAATTCCTCCCCGTAACTGGTACTTCCCCTGGGATTGGGGTAAAAAACAATATATCCAGCCGCTGCATACAACTGCATCTCTGTTGAAAACCGATCACCATAATTTAATATGGGGCCTCCATGATTTTCCACCATAAAAGGATATTTTTTGGAGGCATCATAATTGGGAGGGTAGACCACCCACCCTTGAATATCACGGCCATCCACGGATGACTTGTACCAAACCTCCTCCACTTTGCCCAACTCCCTGTAATCAAGTAGAGCGCCGTTTAAATTGGTAATCTTTATTGGGTTTTTGGACTTTGGCTTAAGAATGGCCAATTCTGCCGGATAGCTGGGTCGGGATTGCGTATAGGCAATTGTACCATTTTTGGAAACACTGAACGATCCGCTGGCATAGGGCCTACCTAAGGTAGTTCCACCCTGATTGTCAATTAATTTGGTAACCGAACCTGAAAGGGAAACCAGGCCAACTTTCCCGTTGCCTTTATCATCATATTCAATATACAGTCCATCACTTTTTGCATTCCATACGATACCTGCAATGGTACGGTCCAACCCGTCCGAAATGACCCTTTTACCACTTCCATCAATATTCATGATATGCACTTTTCTGGTTTGAAAAGCTTGTACCTTATCTTCAAAACCTAAATAGGCAATATATTTTCCATTTGGCGATACTTTTGGATTGTAATCAGGTCCATTTCTATCGGTTAAAGCCTTGATTTCACCATTTTCCACATTTACCGAATAGATTTCACTATTTCGGAAACGATACTCCCAATCTTCTACCCTATTGGCGGAAAAATAAATTTTACTCCCATCATTCGCCCAAGAAAGTGTGCCTCTGTGATGCCAATCTCCAGAGGTGATTTGCCGTGGAGCTCCACCATCAGCCGGAATGGTAAAAATATGGTTGAATCCGGGTTTTATGTATCCCCTTCCATCTGCTTCATGGTAAACCCTATCTGTAATTCGAGGTGCTTCGGCCCATTTTGCTCCTTTAGGTTTTTTGGGCATTTTGGCAATAACCGGAGCCGCTTTGGGGACGTTCATGGAAAAGGCAAGTTTTTTTCCGTCTGGAGACCAAGTCAACGAACTTGGGCTAAATGGCAATTGGGTCAGTTTGGCCACTTTCCCGGAATCCACCCAATACATATAAATTTCCGAGCCTTCCTCTGTACTGCTTGAAAATGCAATTCGATTTCCTGATGGCGACCATACGGGACTACTTTCATTGGTCTCCTGTAAAGTCAGTTTTTGGTGTTGGCTTCCATCAGTTTTGATCATCCATAAATTTCCAACAGACTTGTCCTTCATAATATCAAAACCCATTCTTCGGTATACGACCCACTCTCCATCCGGAGAAATTTGAGGGTCAGACACATACTGTAGACCGAATACATCGAGATATGAAAAACTTTGTTTTTGTGCCATTGAAAATTGCATGGCACTGGCTGCAAGAACGAAAAGAAGAAGTCTCCGCATAGTTTTGAAATTTGTAGTTTTAAAGGTAAGCAAAAGGAATATCCTTAGAAACAAAATTACCCATGCAACTAAACATTTCCATCGTTCAGCTAATTACCATTTGTGCGGTTGCCAATGGATTTGTTTTTGCCTTTCTGCTCTTGGAAAAAAAGGAAAATCGGTTTGCCAATCGATTTCTATCACTTGCTCTAATTTGCATGTGCCTGACATTTACTCCGTATATGTTGGACCCATCTTTTTGGGACCAATATCGGTGGTTGGCCTGGATGCCATTTTCATTTACATATTGGATTGGCCCCGCTTTTTACTTTTATGTTCGTACGCTGAGCAACCCAAATTTTCGATTTACCAAAAAACATCTTTGGCACTTTTCCCCCATTGTTCTTAACTATTTGCACAGTATTTACCATACCATTTATTCAGGGAATTATCATCCCTATCATTGGTTTCATTTTATGGCCGAACTGTTTGAACCAGCCGCCATTATTTCCATTCTTATTTATATGGTGTTATCATTCAAGTGGGTAAAACGGTATCAAAAGCAACTTTTGGACAACGTTTCCAATATCGCCAAAATTGACCTTGAATGGATTAAAAAAACCATAGTGGTCATTGTTATTTCTTTTATATCAATATTCATTTTTCTGTGCGTGAGTAGCGGTATTAGTGGCAAGATCTTTTTCAATCAATGGAATGAGTACAGGAATGCCATTCTACTGCTGTATGCATGCATGTTATATTGGGTGAGTATTCATGGCTATCGCCAGGCGCAGACCATCAAAATTTCCAAATCAAAAAATGTGGGCGTTGATGTTACTGATGTGGAATCGAGAAAAATAATTGATCAATTGAACAGTACAATGTTAAGTAAGAAGCTTTTCAGAAATCCAGAGTTAAATCTGATGGGGTTGAGCAAAGCGGTGGGAATTTCTGAAAGGTCTATTTCCGAGGCCTTGAATGGTCATCTGAACAAGAATTTTTACCAGTTTGTAAATGAATACCGGGTAAAGGATGTTCAAGAAAAGCTGATGGACCCCAATAATTCCCATTTAAAAATCCTCAGTCTGGCATTTGACGCGGGGTTTAACTCCAAAGCTACCTTCAACCGTTTATTTAAAGGGTATACCGGTGTGACCCCCAAGGAATTTAAAATCCAAAATTTAGGTTAAAAAACATTTTTTGAGACGTACAATCGGGCATTGAGACTTTTGCAGATGGACTTCATTCCTACATTCAAGGAAAAATCACATCATGCAAAAAACAATTTTATTTCTGTTCTTTATTACTATTTCTTCATCCTCCTTTTCACAATCCATTAAGGATTTGGATTTTTTAATTGGCAAATGGAAGATTGTTGAAACCATATACCCTGGAACCGAAAAAGAGTATCAAGAAATTGGAACCAGAACCTGCGGGTATTACCTCAATGGCAGCTTCATCAAGTGCGAGTCCAAGACGGTCGACCAGAGAAATCAGCGGGAACGTTTCTATTCTTACATCATCAACTACGATAAAAAGGAAAACTGTTTTAGAGCCACCAACTTTGCCCATGATTTTCCCTTACATGGACAATTCAAATGGTTCTTGGACAAGGAAAATGACCGCATTATTGCCATTACTCCCAAAAATGTAATTGAAGATCGGTTTTTTAGGGCAACCATCTCTTATGCGAATCGGGACAAGCTAGTCTGGAATGGATGGGCCAGTGTCTTTGAAAAAGACAAGGAATGGATGCAAGTTTTTAACGATGTGACCACCAGATTAGAATAATTGTTATGAGAACGAAAAAAACAATTTGGGTTGCACTGTTCGCTCTTTGTGCTTGTCAACAACCATCCAAAAAAACAAACCAAGAAACCTTCACAGATTTTTTGGGCTACGGCAATTATGAAGTAGGTTTTAAAACACTTTTTGTATCCGATCTCTCTAGAGCAAATGTCCCCTATGCCGATTGGGGTGGAAAACTTTATCTTCAAAAAGAAGAGTCCGCAGGAAGAAATTTGCCCTTGCACATTTGGTATCCTGCAGAAGAAAGCGATCAAGAATTTTTGCCCTATGAGCACTTTGCAAGGCTGAACACTGTAGAAACCGAAAATCAACTTCTTGAACCAGATGATTCATTCTACAAACAAGTTTTTTCATACCAGACACGTGAACTGGGAGGAGACAACGATTTTGGGCCTACCCAGATGGACACATTATTGGCATTGCAAACAAAGTCTTCGCTCAATCCAAAAGCGCTACAACAAAAATTCCCATTGGTCATATTTCCAAATGGGTCAAGCCCAGCATTTCAAAGTATCCTCTGTGAGTTCTTGGCTAGTCACGGTTATGTGGTGGCAGGAATGTCTTTGAAGGGACAATTTTCCCATCCTATTGATGCCTCGGTTCGGGGATTGGAGGTTGCCGTGGACGACTTGGAATTTGCGCTTCAAGAATTACTGAAACTCACGAATGTAGATCAAAGCCAAATAGCATTGATGGGCAATGCCATTGAATCGTCTTTCTGTGCCGCTTTGGCTTCCCGCAATAAAAAGATAAAGGCACTTATTAGTTTGGAGGGTGGGTTTTTAAGTCAGTTTGAACAGGACATCCTGAATGAGACCAGTTTCTATCAACCTCAAAACATGACTATTCCCATTATGGCGTTATATTCTCCTCATCCCAGCATTTCTCCCCAATATATTTATGATTTGACCTATAGTGAACGGTATTTTGCCCATTTCCCGGGAATGACCGAGTTTCATATTTTAAACTATGGGATTTTTGAAGAATTCGTTCCCAATATCATCGGAGAGCCTAAAGGTGATACCAAAAAGGGGTTTAAGGTTACCTCTGAGCTAGTGTTGGCTTTTTTGAATGCCAAAATGAAATTCAAAGAAGAAACGCTAGATCAATTTTACGGCGGAAAAATCCCCAAATCGTTTGAAAAAACTGTAGACACACTTTTTAGATTGGACGGATTTGATTCTCCTCCCAACATGGCTATGTTAAAAAATCTTTTTGTAGACAACGGGATATCTGCGATTGACAGTATTTATCAATCCCATGTTTCCGAGGGTAATCCAAAGCCATTTTCAAACACCTTTTATAATGATTTTAAAAACTGGTTGGCTTGGAAAAAGGACCCTGACTATGTAAATCGGATGCGTTTGTATGAAATGGCGGTGGAAAGCTATCCTAAATCAAGCTTGAACCATTACCGCCTAGGTTATTATTTGGAAAAGAACAATTTAAAAGAAAGGTCACAGTCCCATTATAAGCAGGCAAAAAAACTAATTGATCAAGACAACACTTTAGGTCCATCATTAAGAGAAGATTTAAAAAATGCTTTAGCCGAAGCCATCGAGTAGTTGTATCTGCCAAAGAATAATCAGTACAGGTTTATCGCATAGAACTTGCTATATTTATGCGAAACACTGAACTAAAGAAATGGACTTTAGTGACAAGAAAGTACTGGTTACGGGTGCATCACGTGGAATTGGCAAAGCCACTGCAATTGCATTTGCAAAAAAGGGAGCTAAAATCGGCATCAATTTCCGCAGCAATGCGAAGGAAGCGGAAAAAACCTTGGCCGAATTACCGGGTGAAGGCCACCAACTTTTTCAAAAAGACATCAGCCAAAAAGAAAACTGCCAAGCACTTGTGGATGAATTTGTTTCCATTTATGGTTCCTTGGATATTTTAGTGAACAATGCTGGAATTTCCATTTTCCATGATATTGATGAAGTAGATTTTGATCATTGGACCGATGCCTGGGAAAATACCTTTAAAACCAATTTGTTTGCGGCTGCCAATATGTGTTATTGCGCCGCACAAGTCATGATGAAATCGGGCGGTGGTCGTATTGTGAATGTATCATCAAGAGGATCATTTAGAGGTGAACCTACCAAGCCAGCTTATGGGGCCAGCAAAGCTGCACTCAACGCTATGAGTCAATCGCTTGCCAAGAAATTGGCCCCACACAACATTTACGTGGGAGTGGTAGCCCCAGGTTTTACCGAGACCGAAATGGCGGCCGTGACCCTTACGCCCAAAGAACGTGAAAATCTGTTGCGGGAATCTCCATTCCAAAGAATGGCACAACCTGAGGAAGTGGCCCATGCCATTTTGTTTTTGGCCTCCAAAGGAGCAGAATATTCTTCCGGTACCATCATTGATGTCAACGGTGCCTCATATTTAAGAAGTTAGCATGAAAGCCTCCACCATTGCCCAACTTAAAAAAGAACTCCAACATCGTTCTCCGGATGAGCTTTTGAATTTGTGTCTGCGTTTGGGGAGATTTAAAAAGGAAAATAAGGAACTGCTCACCTATCTCCTATTTGAAGCGGGAAACGAATCCGGTTATATTGAAAGTGTAAAGGCGGAGGTTGATGAATGGTTCTTTGAAATCAACACCAACAGTTTTTTCTACATTAAAAAAAGTGTTCGAAAGATATTGCGCAACATCAAAAAATATATCCGCTATTCGGGTAATAAGGAAACTGAAGTGGAGTTATTGCTGTATTTCTGCCAAAAACTTCGCGATTTTAGACCTTCCATCCAAAATAACACGGCCCTTTTCAATCTTTACCAAAGGCAATTGACATTTATCAGCAAAAAATTGGATGTTCTTCACGAAGATTTGCAATACGATTACGGACTTGCTTTGCAAGAGTTGGAGTTTTAACCAATTCCAGGTAAAACCATCAACATGGAAAATAATAATGAAGCTGTACGGCACAACAACATTGGTTTTCTTAAAAAGTTTGAAAAATACCTGGGCGAATTTGTCTATGGAGGTATTGATGGGTGCGTGACCACTTTTGCCGTTGTGGCGGGTTCCGTAGGTGCTGGTTTGGATAGCGCCATCATTATTATTTTGGGTTTTGCCAACCTGTTGGCCGATGGTTTTGCCATGTCAGTCGGAGCTTACCTGTCCACCAAATCCGAAAAGGACAACTACAACAAACACAAGCAAATTGAATATTGGGAGGTGGACAATATTCCGGAAACAGAAAAACAGGAAATCAGAGAAATTTATGAAGCCAAAGGATTTGAAGGTGAGCTTTTGGAACAGGTGGTGGATGTAATCACAAAAGATCGCGATACTTGGGTGGATGTGATGATGAAGGAAGAATTGGTAATGATCGAAGAGGACAAATCTCCTTTTATGATTGGTGGTGTCACCTATGTCTCCTTTATTTTGATTGGATTAATTCCCTTGTCAGTATATGTCTGGGATTATATAAATCCTTTGGAACATAATCTGTTTCTTATCGCTTCCATTCTAACTTCTTTTGGTTTTATTGCTGTGGGTTGGCTAAAGACCTACGTGAACCAAACCAAAGTTTGGAAAGGAATTTTAGAAACCTTACTCCTGGGTGGCATAGCCGCCTTTGTGGCTTATTATGTTGGCGACCTCCTCGAAAAAATCATTGCTGGATAATTTTCCTTTGGCTTTGCCCTCAACTGTGGTTTTGTTGGTGACCTAGGCAACCATTTATTAAAAAGAATCGTCTTTCTTTTACAAACCATATCAATCATTAAACATGGAAGTAAACAAAAAAACTGCTCGCTTGGCCGGGCTTTTGTATTTTTTAGTTGTGGTCATGGGCATATTCAGTCTATTGTATGTCCCTTCAAAACTTATCGTTTGGGACAACCCGGCACAAACGGTGGAGAACATTATAGCTTCGGAGTCTTTATTTCGTTTGGAAATTTTAAGTGGCCTATTGTGTTATCTCTTTTTTCTTTTATTGCCTTTGGTTCTTTACCAATTATTTAAAAATGTCAACAAAAACTTTGCTGTGGTCATGGTGGTGTTGGCAGTGGTGAGCATTCCCATTTCGTTTAGCAACATGACCCATAAATTTGACATTCTTTCTTTGATCAGTGGAGCCGAATATCTCAATGCATACACACCAAATCAGATTCAAACCCAAGTAATGCTTGCCTTGGATTCTTATAATTATGGAAATCTGATAGCGCAAACATTCTGGGGTCTATGGTTGTTCCCTTTCGGTTATTTGGTCTTTAAATCTCGGTTTCTTCCCAAACTTTTAGGTGTGTTTTTAATGGTGGGCAGTATTGGATATTTTCTGGATTTTGTGGGCCGTATTGTATGCTCAGATTTTGGTAGCCTTTGGATTGCTGATTACATAACTATCCCTGCAAGTATAGGTGAAATTGGAACTTGCTTATGGTTGCTGATTATGGGCATAAAAACACCCACAACTAAAAAAGAATAGGTATTAGCCTAGGCCAACATCCAACATCATCATAATGATAAATCCACCGATAAAGCCCATTGTGGCAATGTCGGTGTATTTGTCCCGTTGGGTTTCCGGAATCACTTCTTCCACCACCACAAAGATCATGGCCCCAGCAGCAAAAGACAGCGCATAAGGTAAAATAGGTTCAAAAGTAAGTACGGCCCATGCACCTAATACGGCGGCAATTGGCTCTACCATGGCAGAGGCCTGTCCATACATAAAGCTTTTGGTCCGGCTCAACCCTTGTCTACGCAATGGCATGGCAACCGCAAAACCTTCTGGAAAATTTTGAAGACCAATTCCCAATGCCAATGCAACGGCCCCACCTATGGTGGCTCCATCAAAACCAGCAGCTACACCTCCGAAAAGCACCCCCACTGCCAATCCTTCAGGAATGTTGTGCAATGTAATGGCAAGTGTCAGCAACGTGGTTCTATGCCAAGGTGTTTTTACACCTTCGGCTTCGCTTTCCTTAAAATTGATATGTAAGTGGGGAAGTATTTTGTCCAATCCAAAAATAAATGCCGCGCCCAATAAAAATCCGACTGCCGCCGGTATTACTTTTACAAAACCTTCGCCTTCGCTCATTTCAATTCCGGGTGCCAACAAACTCCAAAAACTGGCAGCTACCATTACTCCTCCGGTAAAGCCCAACATACCATCCAAAACGGCGCGGTTCATTCCTTTGAACAAAAAAACCAGAGCCGCTCCTGCTGCTGTTAGCCCCCAAGTAAACAAGGTGGCATAAAAAGCGGCTAAAATGGGGTTTATACTTTCAAAATATTGAATTACCTGTTCCATTAATCATTCAATTTTACGTAAAGATTAGATGCTATTTGATGTGAAATATGAAGTTCTTTTCCATCCATTTGTATGTGCAGGGATTGATCAAACTCCTCCTTTTCAAGAATTTCAATGGTCTTCCCCAAAGCAATACCGTTTTTGTCCAGAAATTTCAAAAAGGTCGATGAGGTGTCTTTCACCCCAACACAAACACCTTTGGTATTTATTGAAACATCACTCAACAATTGCTTGTCCCGTTCCATAAACTTTCCATCTTTACTTGGAATAGGGTCACCATGCGGGTCATATTTAGGAAAATCCAGAAGCTCATCAATCTTGTCAATCAGTTTTTCACTTTTTATGTGCTCCAATTGCTCAGCAACTTCATGGACCTCATCCCAGGAAAAATCCAATTTTTTTACCAAAAAAACCTCCCATAAACGGTGTTTTCTAATGATGGAAAGCGCTGTTTTCACACCAATATCGGTCAAAGAGACTCCTTGGTACTTTTTATAATGCACCAATCCCTTATCGGCCAATTTCCGGGCCATATCTGTAACCGAAGAAGGCTTTGTTTCCATCTGCTCCGCAATAGCATTGGTCGCAATGAGCGTGGAATCACTCCCTCCTAAATGAAAAATGGTTTTGATGTAATTCTCCTCTGAGCGGGTCATCAAAAAATATTTTCCCAAAAATACATTTTTATTTATAAAAACAAATTTTTAGTTTTGTCTAAAATTAATTTTGCAGAAGTTGAAAAATCATCTGAAATACTTCTTTTTGTTAGCATTGACCCTGACCTTCATCGCTGGAGCCTGGGCACAAGACACTACTATAAAAGGTAAGGTTACCGAAAATGGTCAGCCACTGTCCTATGTCAATGTGCTTTTAAAGGGAACCAAGGTAGGTACAGCCTCCAATTTTGATGGTTTCTACACGTTGAGCAATATTGTACCGGGCGAATATGTCTTGACAGCTTCATCCATTGGGTACATTCCACATAGATCCACAATTGTAGTTCGCCAAGGGGAAACAAAAACGGTCAACATTGAAATGGAAGCCTCTGCGGAGTCCTTAAATGAAACTGTGGTTACCGGAACCCTAAAACCTGTAAGCCGATTGGAAAGTCCGGTGCCTGTGGAAGTATATAAACCTTCTTTCTTAAAAAAGAATCCAACCCCAAGTATTTTTGATGCACTTCAAAACGTGAACGGTGTACGTCCCCAAATCAATTGCAATGTGTGCAACACGGGCGACATCCACATAAATGGTCTGGAAGGGCCTTACACTTTGGTCTTGATAGATGGTATGCCCATTGTAAGTGGTTTGGGAACCGTGTATGGGCTATCCGGTATTCCAAATTCCTTGATAGAGCAAATTGAGATTGTAAAAGGTCCGGCATCTACTTTATATGGAAGCGAAGCCGTTGGTGGTTTGATCAATATCATCACCAAGCACGCTCCCAATGCCCCTGAGTTTTTTGCAGATGGTTTTGTGACCGGTTGGGGCGAATACAATCTGGATGTTGGAAGCAAAATTGAATTGGGCAAGAAAACCGACTTGCTCTTGGGTGTCAACTATTTTAATTTTGACGAGATCGTTGATAACAATGGCGACAACTTTACCGATCTTACCCTTCAAGACCGGATTTCAGTTTTCCAAAAGTGGAATTTTAAACGAGATGATTCCAAGATATTTTCTGTGGCAGGCAGATTCTTTTACGAAGACCGTTGGGGCGGAGAGCTCAATTGGACACCCGAGTTCCGTGGTGGAGATGAAATTTATGGCGAAAGCATTTACACGCGCAGGTGGGAAGTCTTGGGCAAATACCAACTGCCCATCAAAGAAAAAGTAATGCTTTCCCTTTCGTACAACGACCACAATCAGAATTCTGTTTATGGCGATGTGCCTTATTTGGCCGATCAGCGTATCGGTTTTGGGCAGTTGACCTGGGACAAATCCCTTGGCAAGCACGATTTACTTTTTGGGGGTGCCGTACGATACAATTATTACGACGACAACACACCGGCAACCGCATCTGCAGACAACATTTGGATTCCCAGCGTATTTGTACAAGATGAAATTGCATTGGGCGAAAAACATTCGCTGTTAACCGGACTCCGATACGATTATGATAAAAGGCACGGCAATATCTTTACTCCACGGGCCGCTTACAAATGGAAAATCAGCGACCATGATATTTTGCGATTGAACGCCGGAACCGGTTTTAGGGTGGTCAACTTATTTACCGAAGAACATGCTGCTTTGACCGGTGCCAGGGATGTGATCATTGCCAATGCATTGAAACCAGAGCGTTCCGTAAACGTCAATCTTAATTATCTGAAAAAAATCTATAGCGACAATGGCACTTTTATAGGCATTGATGCCTCCGCTTTTTACACCCATTTTTCCAACATTATTTTACCGGATTACGACACTAATCCCAACCAGATTATCTATGATAATTTAGATGGAAAATCAGTTTCACAAGGTGTAAGCGCCAACTTGGATTTTGTGTTGCCCAACGGACTTAAGTTTTTGGTGGGGGCCACCTGGCAGGATGTGAGCAAAACCGAAAATGGAGTTACGGAGCAGCAAATCCTCACCGAAAGTTTTACGGGAACATGGAATGTATCCTATACCTTCCGCTCGTTGGATTTGAGTGTGGACTATACCGGAAACCTTTATGGCCCCATGCGATTGCCTGTTTTGGGTGATTTGGACCCAAGGTCGCCCGATTCCCCTACTTGGAGCATCCAGAATATTCAGTTTACCTATAAAGGGTTAAAAGATTTTGAACTCTACGGAGGTATTAAAAATCTGTTGGACTGGACACCAAACCGAGGCAACCCATTTATCATTGCCAGATCACATGATCCTTTTGATAGGGATGTGCAATTTGACCCTCAAGGAAATGTGGTGGCCACGGCCGACAACCCCTACGCCTTAACTTTTGATCCCAGCTATGTGTATGGCCCCAACCAGGGCATTCGTGGCTTCTTTGGGTTGCGATATACGGTTTTTTAGAACTTCTGCTTTTGTTATTTTTGATACATGGTTAATAATCATATCCACTTTTTTGAGCTAATTTCAGTCAGATGAATAAACTAACAATCCTATTTTTTTTTTGTGTTTCTAATATTAGGTTGTGGAAATAACAATCAGTTGGAAAAACTTAATGGAGTTATGGAGAATTTGAAAAAAGAAAATGATTCTCTTAAAAATATTGTGGAAGAGATTAATGATAAATATGTTTTTGATAGTATAACTATTCGAAATATTCCACATTACGAAAATACCAACAAACTACATTCCGTCTTCAAAACTGAAATTGTCTTTGTCGGTTATAACGGAAATGGAAACACATCTGTAATTATTAAAGATAGTGTTACCAAAACTAGTGGAGTTAAAACCTTCAAAATTGATACATTGAATTTATTAAAGGGTGGATTTTGGCTAGAAAGAAAATTGGATTCCGAAATAAACTATTTCCAAGGCTCGTTGAAAACTGAAAACAAATATGGAAAATCATACGAAGTTCCATTCGCTACAGCAATTGGAATAAGCAAAGACTAGTATCAACAATCCCTATAATTCATCGAAGCTTTTTCATTTTACAGCCCTCCTAAAACCCAAAAAGTTCCGGCAGACTTATCCCTAACCCATCAGCAATTTTAATCAAAGTCAATAAACGCGGGTTGGTTTTTCCATTTTCAATCATATAAAGCTGGGTGCGACCAATACCACAATCCGAAGCAAAGGTTTTCTGGTCAGCATTTTTTTTCTCCCGTAATTTTTTAATTCGGAAACCCAATTCGACCAAATATGTCTCACTTTTCTTGTTCACTATACCGAATATCTAGAAATTATTTTTATCTTGTGTTCGCTATTCCGAACAATCGTATTGAAACCAACAAGAAAACTTAAAATTCATCGAAAATTCCGCCGCCGTGCTTGGGACCATACCACCGTTCCCGAAATCCGTTTGGAGGGCAAGTGGCTGGAAGAACTTGGTTTTGAAAAGGGCAAGACCGTAAAGGTCATTCAAGAAAATAAAGTGTTGGTGTTGATTCTTGAAGATTAAGTACCTTTCTTACATTACAAGGCTCCCTATAATCCCATGTCAAAATTAATTATCTTTAGAAGTACATTGTTCCCAACATATTGAGAATAAGACATATCATCATTCAGAAAATTAACGATCTATGATAAAGAACAGCATCCTTTTTATACTGTTCACAATAGGTTCAACAACCCAACTTATTGCCCAAAACGGTTTTGACTTTTACAATGGCCTACATATGGGAGCTCATAATGTGGGAACAATAGTTGATTCGCTTAAATACACCACGGATGAAACCAATAGAAAACTGCATGTGCATATTTGGTATCCCGCTAAAGCGGACGGCGATAAATTAACCTTGGCCAATTATCTCGACCCTCAAGGAAATCTTGGCCACCAGGAACTTTTGGAAAACCTTTCGATAGGAATTTCAGGCACTCCCAATGCATTTCCAAAAGATAGTCTGGAACTGCTGCTCAATTTCAAAATGAAAGCTTCCAAAAATGCGGTTGCTAAAAACGAACGGTTTCCACTCTTGGTTTGGAGTATGCGCTATGGTACCGTGTCATCTCAAAGCTTGATTTCAGAATATTTGGCCAGCCATGGTTATGTCGTTGCTTATGTTGAGGACCATCCCAACGCTCCCTTTCCTTGGCAATTGCCTTCTGCGGAAGAAAAGGAATCGGCCTTAAACCAGCAAGTCGAGGATGTAAACCATGCCATAGATCATTTAAAAAAACAGCCTAACATAAATTCAAACAGCATAGGAATGTTAACCTGGAGTTATGCCGGAGAATCTGCCATTATGACCCAAATGAACAATGCTGATATAGATTTGGTCGTTGGATTAAGCTCGATTGGGTTTTCATACGGGATCTATTTGGGAAGTGAGCTTCCAAAGAAAATTTCCGTGGGTCAACTTCAAGTTCCCTATCTTATTTTATCTGAAAAAATTGGAACAAACGGAAAAAAAAGAACCCCTCCGGAAATCTTTGATCAGATGCATCCGGGCTCAAGATATGTTTCCTTTAAAAAACTATCCCATGGAAATTTCAATGCCATGGAAGGTATGCTTCCTGGAATTCTGAACACCAACAAAGTTCAAAGTTGGTCAAAGGGAGGCCAATTGGCCAAATTGGGATATGAAACTATTTGCAAAACTGCTCTTTCTTTTATTAATACAGTTTTTCAACAATCCAATTCAGGTTCATTTGACCAGCGGATGATGGAGCTTAGTGAAACTTTGCCCCTGAATTTTATTTCTGTGATCCGTCCTATTGATAGAGAATAAACTATTGCTCCGGCTCAGCATGTAACAATTCCAAACCCGTGGAAGAGCGCGGAACAAACCCCGGCCATATTTCCTTGTTGGAGTCTTCATTGATATCCAAGAATTTGCCATATGGTTTTTCCTTTAAGTGAACACCCAAAAACGCCGTTACAAAATGCTGGTTAATATTATTGATTCGCCTTTGGTCCCAAGAAGGCTCCGCATAGCGGTAATACTCATCAAAATGCAACCCTGGTTCAAGAGATTCCGGCGGCGGTGGATTGGGTGCCACGTTATGGCGTGCATTAACATAGGTCAACAGGTAACGGTCCGCATTTACCGCTCCTTCATAAATGGCCTTTATGCCTTTTTCATACCCGGATACATCATCTTGGCTCCCCGCTACAAAAAGGGTGGGCACTTTTAACCCTTTCAATGTTTCCGTGTCCCAAACACCACGTTCCATACCCCACGGGGCAAAAGCCACCACTGCTTTTATTCTAGCGTCGTGTGATTTTTTAAATTCCTCACTTTGCATTCCGCGAGTGGCCAATGCATTGCTTCCGCCTGTCATCCCCTTAAAGAAATTAATGGCAAATTCACTATAGGCTGCTCCGGCCACATTAAGTACTCCGTATCCACCCATGGAATAGCCAATCACTGCGGTATGTTTAGCATCCAATGTTTTAGACAAAAAGTGTTTGCTTTCTGCCATTTCGTTCACCACAAATAAGATATCCTTGGGTCGGTTCAACAAAGTGCTTTGAAAAGGGGCTGCATCTTTAAAAGTAGATTCGGTATGATCAATGGCCACAACAATATATCCTTTGGAAGCAAGATTTTCGGTAAGGTAGGTCATTATATATCTGGATCCCACATAACCGTGTGAAACCACCACTAAAGGAAATGAACCATTATCCGTAACCGGTGCGGCATCCCTTTTGGCCCTTCCGTGAAAGGTAAAAGGAATCACAGGCCTGTTTGGGTCTCCTGCCGTACCCATAACCTCATCATATGTAATAAGTTCTTCATTCGTTTCCGTGGTTGGGTACCATACCTCTACGGTAAGAGAACGATCATAAAGGGGGTCTTTTCCCTCCTTTGAGTTAAGAATGTCAACTTGTCCCTTGTTTACAAATTGGAGCGTGCGAACTCCAACTGTGTAGTCCCCCCTTGCGGATAGTTCCGGGGCATCCGGTAAAGCATCACCATAAACAAAGGTGCTTTTTGGGGATTGAGCATTTAGTGTTTTGGGTATTCCAAGGCACAGCAACAACAAACTGACCACTATGAAGAAGGTGTTTTGAGTTTTCATGAAGAAAGTGTTTTAGGTTGATTCCCTACAAGATACTCTTTTCCTTAAACTATTGTTAACCCAACTAATTCAATTCCAAACCATTTTGTATTTCTTATTTTTGATTGATGTCCAAAACAGACCATATCAAATGAAAAATTGTGCTTTTTTGTTAATTCCTTTGGTATTCCTGACTAGTTGCGCAGATAAGAAAGTTGTAAATGGACTCACTCCTTACCAAAACCTTTCTATGGTTTCCGATTTTGCCCCAGAGCTGTCCGTAAAGGGCAATACATTCAAAGGTTCTTTCTCCGACGATTTCAATACTTTTTATTTTTTTAGAAAAGTCGACCCCGAAACTGAAAAATATATTCCCTATGTTTCCCATTATTTGGATGGAAAATGGACCGATCCAAAAGTTATAAGCTATTTTGACAAGGACAATTCGTATACCTACCAGTTAAAAATACCGGGGAAAGAACAGTTGGTCTTTATATCCGATAAAAAAATGGAAAAAGACACAGCCCAGAACAAAAGTTCCAATTATAATTTCTGGAGTACCAAAATATTGGAAGCCGGCTTTAGTGAGCCTGAAGCGTTTGGCTATGAAAATCTAATCTACAACTACAATTCGCAACCTTGCGTTTCGGAAGATGGGACTATTTATTTCACCTCGGATGCTTCGGATTGGAGTGCAACATACTCTTATAAAATGGAGGCCATATCCGAAGGATATGCCACCCCTGAACTTTTCCAACCTGTAAACAATTGGAGGAAAAACCAAGATTGGGATGTTTTCGAATTTGCCATGTCTCCTAAAGCGGATTATATGATTATTTGCATTCAAGACAAAACTCAGGACATTGTTTCCACTGACCTTTTTATTTCACATTTAAAGGATGGCAACTGGACTTATCCAAAAAAATTAAATGCTGACATCAATTCTTCGGAAACCGAAAATTTTCCGACCATTACCCAAGATGGAAGCTATCTGATCTTTACCAGAGCTTTTTCTGAATTTAAGATTGTACCTACTTCACAGTTCATGGACAAATAGCAATCTATATTCCATTGCTTATTTTTGGTATATGTCCAACTTTGACTATATCATTATTGGCGCTGGAGCGGCTGGTCTGTTATTGGCCGATGCACTTGGGAACGATGACTTCTTTTCGTCCAGTTCAATCTTGATCATTGATCAGGACAATAAGACCAAAAATGACCGAACTTGGTGTTTTTGGGAAAGCGGAAATGGAAAGTTTGACCATTTGCTCCATAAAAGTTGGCCCATCATTCATTTTGCTGGAAAAGAATTGAATCGTTCTTCCCCAATTGCTCCTTACAGATATAAAATGCTCCGAGGAATTGATTTTTATGACCATTATGTGGAAAAAATCAAAAAGAACCCAAATGTAACATGGGTTAAAGATCGTGTGATCATGGTCGAAGAAAATGGGAAGAAAGTTTTGGTCACATGTCAGAATGGATTTTTTTCAGGGAGAATGGCGTTCGATAGCCGATTTAACCCAGAACCGGTAAGAAAGCAACAAAAATATCCTTTGCTCCAACAGCACTTTATGGGTTGGTTTATAAAAACCGAGAAGCCTGTTTTTAATCCAGAAGAGGCCACATTTATGGATTTTTCCATTCCCCAAAAAGGCAATACCCGCTTTATGTATGTGCTTCCTTTTTCTCAGACGGAAGCGCTTTTGGAGTACACTCTGTTCTCAGAAAACCTTCTGGAAAAGTCGGAATATGAAAATGGCATTCAAGATTATATGGAGCAGAACTTTGGTCGTATCGCTTTTGAAATCACTGATGTAGAACAGGGCACCATTCCCATGACTTGTTATGGGTTTCACAAACACAATTCCAATAGGATCGTACATATTGGGGTAGCTGGCGGATGGGCAAAGCCCAGTACTGGTTTTACCTTTTACAATACCAGCAAAAGGGTGACGACCTTGGTTGACCACCTAAAAAAGAATAAACCTTTCACTGAATTTTATAAAAAGGGGAGATTTTGGTTTTACGATTTGTTGCTATTGGACATTCTCCATCGACAGAATCATTTGGGGCAATCCATATTTGAATCCATGTTCAAAAAAAGAAAACCACAGTTGATCTTAAAGTTCTTGGATGAGGAGACTTCCCTTTGGGAAGATTTGAAGATTATAAGTGCTTGTCCAAAAATGCCTTTTATAAAAGCACTCTTCCAAAGAATGTTCTTATGAATTTAGGATAAGAAAATTTATGTCGGTTTGAGTGATTTTTGCATAAATCGTATCGAAAACAAGTAAATTTTCAATTAAAAAACTTCTAGATACATCCCGAAACAAGTTCGGGATACTCGAAGTGACTTCTGAACTCTTAAGCAGGATTCACGTTTAACTAGCTCTAAACCGTTCTGCCCATAAGATTTTCACCAAACTGTTTTAGCATCAATTTGTTTTGTTCAGGCATATTGATTGCTGACAATGCATCAAATGCTTTTTGGGTATAGGTACTTATTTCCGTCTTTGCTTCTTCCACAGCCCCGCTTTCCTTAAAAATCGACTTCACTGTGGTCACCTTTGCCTCCGGGTCTTCAGGTTTTATGGAATATAAATGTAACAGCCCCTCTTTTTTGCCCTGCCCCGCCAGCTCCAAGGATTTTAGGTAAAGGAAGGTCTTTTTGTTCTCAATGATGTCGCCCCCTACCTGTTTTCCAAAAGTTTTTGGATCGCCAAAAGCATCCAAATAATCATCTTGTAACTGAAAAGCTATGCCCAGGTTTTTTCCAAATTCATAAATAGCTTCTGTATCATCTTCGGAAGCTTTGGCAACAATAGCTCCCATTTTCATGGCCGTGGCCACCAGAACGGCTGTCTTGTATTCAATCATTTTTAAGTACTCCGGAATGGTAACATCATCCCTAGATTCAAAATCCACATCGTATTGTTGTCCTTCACAAACTTCAATAGCTGTTTTACTAAAAAGAGCAGTGAGTTTTTTAAAAACATCCGAAGGATAGCTCTCTAAAAATTGATAGGAATTGATCAACATGGCATCGCCAGATAAAATACCGGTGTTCACGTCCCACTTTTCATGAACGGTGGTTTTTCCCCTTCGCAGCGGCGCATCGTCCATAATATCGTCATGGACCAAGGAAAAATTATGGAATACTTCAATGGCCAAAGCTGCATCCAAGGCATCCGAGGGATTCCCTCCAAACAAATCTGTGGTCATTAAGGTAAGTACGGGACGCAGTCGTTTTCCCCCAAGACCTAAAATATAATTTATGGGTTCATAAAGATTTTTGGGTTCTTTCCCCTTCGTCTTTCCTTCCAAATAAGAAACAAATGTGGTTCGGTATTGGTCAACTGAATTTGAATTCGCCATACGCCAAAAATAAGGTCAATTAATGAAACTGTGGGGCATTTCAACGAGAGTTTATATCAACATATTTTTTGGTTAGGGAACAAAAATTAGCAAGAATTGAAAAAAGTTTGTGCAAAAAACGCAATAGATTTGAAAACGTTCGTCTTTATAATTGAAGACGGCAAATAGTCTTTTTTTGAACGGTGACCAACAAAGAGAATTATAAGAATCTTTCGGCTTTTTTTAATGATGAGTATCATTCGCTCAAGGCTTATGTACATTCTAAAGTTGATGATACCACAGAACGCGATGCCGAAGATATTGTGCAAGATGTTGCCTTGCGCATATTCTCAAGGTCCGATGATTTGTCGCCCATTACCAACATTGCAGGTTTTGTCTATAACTCGGTTAGAAACAAAATCATTGATGTAATGCGGACCAAAAAAGAAAGTGTACACGAAAGCGAGGACATTGACACAAAATGGGCCGAGTTTGCCGAACTATTTTATGGAAGTGCCGATAATTCCTATTCGGAGGATTTAATGAATGATCTGAAAAGAGCAATTCGGCAGTTGAAACCTTCATACCAAGATATCGTTATTGCAATTGATTTTGAAGGTTATTCGTATCGGGAAATCGCAGAACAAACAGGAATATCCCAAGGAACATTAATGTCTAGAAGGCATAGGGCACTGTCCCTTTTATCAAAAAATTTAGAAATCGAAAAAATTAAAATGAATAAAACTTAAGATATATGGAACCAAGTGAAATATACTATGAAAGAAAAGTAGAGAAAAAAGTGAAGAAATATGTAACCAAGGGGTTCAAGATATTCTTCATGATTGTTATGGGCATCCTATTTATATTTTTAATGGGGTTTGTGTTCATGTGGTTATGGAATTGGCTCATGCCCGATATTTTTGGACTTACCACGCTTACCTACTGGCAATCCTTTGGCCTATTATTGTTGGCCAAGATAATTTTTGGTTTTGGCAGCGATTCATCAGGGCCAGGAAGCAAAAAACATAAAAAGCATAAAAAATGGGACCGTTTTTGTGACCCAAAGAACGGAGATTCGGATTGGACATATTATGATCAGTATTGGAAAGAGGAAGGTAAAGAGGCCTTTAACACCTATGTAGAACGTATCAAAAATGAAAAACACAATGGCCCCACAGAAGAAAACTAAAGTTCTACAAAGAATTGAAAAATACGGACGCAGGGCTTTTTTCTGGAATTCAAGCGCAAAAACTACAGTTCAGTCCAATTCAAGTTCCAATATTCGTCAATATAGTATTGATTAGCCTAACGTAATTGAAAGAATAGAGTATTCGTTAAAAAAATGTAAAACTTTGGAAACTTTTTTTGTTTTTAAAGTTTCCAAATCTATTTTTGCCCCCCATTATGCGAGAAAAGATTTTACATAAAGCAACGGAGCTGTTCTTGAATCTAGGATTTAAGAGTGTAACTATGGACGATTTGGCCAATGAGATGGGAATTTCCAAAAAAACAATTTATTCCCATTTTGAGAACAAGACCAAATTGGTGGAAGAAAGTACAATGGATTTGTTCTGGTACATTTCCAATGGTATAGATGAAATTATTGCATTACAAAAAAATCCGATTGAGGAATTGTATGAAATAAAAAAGTTTGTAATGCTGCACCTAAAAAATGAAAAATCATCTCCTCAATACCAATTGCAAAAATATTATCCCAAAATACACGAGACTTTAAAAAAGAAACATTATGAAGTAATGCAGTGTTGTGTATTGGATAATGTAAAACGAGGAATGGAAATGGAAATCTATAGAGACAACCTAAATGCGGAATTTGTATCCCGAATTTATTTTACCGGGGTAACAAGCATTAAGGACAATAACCTCTTTCCAATGCAAATCTTCTCCATGCCCCAACTAATGGACTACTATTTAGAATATCACCTGAGGGGTATTGTAACTCCTAAAGGAAGAAAAATATTGAACTCAATCATCAATTCAAACCAAGAATAAATGCGAACAACCTTAATTAGTTTATTATTGCTATTCTCATGGTTTTCCCAGGCTCAAGAAAGCACAAACAGCTTTAGTCTGGATGAAGCCATTGCATATGCGCTTGAAAACAACTACAGTGCAATAAATGCCAATAGGGATATTGTAGATGCCCAAAAACAAAAATGGGAGACCATTGCAACCGGACTTCCACAGATTTCGGGTGCCATTAGCTATCAAAATCAGTTGAAACAACCTGTCACTCTATTGCCTGCAGCAGCATTTGACAACACTCAAAGTACCATTGATATCGTAAACGATTACTTTGATGCAAATCAGACTAATTTTGATGTTAATCCTCCAGAAGGGTTTATTCCCTTGATATTTGGAACTCAACAATCAGCAACCGCAACAGCTACATTGGAGCAACAGATTTTTGATGGATCATACATTGTGGGGGTGCAGGCAACCAAAGCTTTTCTGAGCTACAGCCAAAACAACAAGGAAAAAACAGATTTGGATATCCGCAAAGCTGTAGTGGAAGCTTATGGAAATGTATTGCTTGCACAAGAAAGTGTATTGATCTCTGAGAACAACAAAGCTACTTTGGAAAAGAATCTTTACGAGACCAAACGCATTTATGAAAATGGTCTTGGGGATGAAGAAAGTGTGGATCAGCTCCAAATTACATTGTCTTCCGTTGAGAACCAATTAAAGAATGCCAAACGGTTAGAGAAGATCACGCTTCAAATGTTGAACTTGACCATGGGACTGCCCATTGAGTCATCTACGGTTTTGACAGAAAATCTGGACGACCTTACACAAAAACAAATTAATCCAGGCCTTTTGGACACAGAGTTCAAAATGGAGAACAATGTGGACTATAAGCTAGCCTTAAATTTAAATGAACAACGCTATTTTGAACATAAACTAGCAAAAAGTAGAGCATTGCCCACCTTAAATGCCTTTGTTAACTACGGAGGGTCTTCGTTTAGTGATAGTTTTAATTTTTTGAGCAGTGGTCAGCAATGGTTTGGATCTTCGGTTATGGGCTTCAACCTTAATGTACCCATTTTTAGTTCTTTAAAAAGAAGTGCGAGCACGCAAAGGGCAAAAATAGCACTTGAAAAAGCAAAGACACAATTGACAGAGGCTGAGGAGCAAATCAGACTACAATTGGAAAGTGCTAAAAGTGACTATATCCTTTCCATTGAAGAATATGGTACCTCTAAGGAAAATTTGAAACTGGCCGAACGCATTGAAAATAAAAA
Source organism: Flagellimonas sp. (assembly GCF_965222555.1). Classification (GTDB taxonomy): domain Bacteria; phylum Bacteroidota; class Bacteroidia; order Flavobacteriales; family Flavobacteriaceae; genus Flagellimonas. The sequence continues at coordinate 989,284 of NZ_CBDCUG010000005.1, forward strand.
TCAAATAAAGTATTCCGAGGGATTGGCCACGAGTTTCGAGCTTAGACAGGCACAAACCCAACTCTACTCAACCCAACAGGAATATTTGCAATCCATGGTCGATGTGATCAACCGTAAAACGGCATTGGAAACCATACTAAATCAATAATCAAAAAGAAAACCATATCATCATGAAAAGAATCATATATATAGTACTCACAGGCGTAATCTTATCTTCTTGCGGAGGTGGGGGCAACAGTTCTGTGGAAGGTGTTATTGCTGGCAATGATTTGCAAGCCATCCGAGCTAAGAGAGCTGAAATTTCGGAACAACAAAAAGCTTTGGAAAAAGATTTGCAATCATTGGATTCTGTAATCGCCTCCCTGGATGACAACGCCAAATTACCTTTGGTAACTACCATTGCGGCCAAAACCGAAAAGTTCAATCACTATTTGGAACTTCAAGGGGATGTAATGACCAAACAAAATGTATTGGTCTATCCAGAAATGGGTGGAACTTTGTACAAAGTCTATGTTAAAGAAGGACAAAAAGTGGCTAAAGGACAAGTGTTAGCTTCCATTGATGATGGAGGTTTGTCCAGTCAATTGGCCCAACTAAAAACCCAAGCTGCATTGGCCAAGACCACGTTTGAACGTCAAAAAAGACTTTGGGAGCAGAACATTGGTTCTGAAATTCAATACCTACAAGCCAAATCCACTTATGAAGCCCAGGAAAGTGCGGTGAAGCAAATGCAAAGTCAGGTTGCAAAGTCTACCATCAGAGCCCCTTTTTCAGGGATTATTGATGATGTAATCAAAGATCAGGGAACTGTGGTAAGTCCCGGACCAGGTTCTGAGGTTTTCCGAATTGTGAACCTATCCAATATGTACATTGAAGTGGAGGTTCCTGAAAGCCATTTGCCCAACGTAACCCCGGGTAAAAATGTTCAGGTATATTTCCCTGTACTCGGAGATAGTGTAATTACCAAAATTCGACAAACTGGAAATTTCATCAACCCAAGTAACAGGTCGTTTACTGCTGAAATTCCAGTTCCCAGTGAAAATGGAAAGGTAAAACCAAACCTTACCGCCAAGGTTATGATCAACGATTACACCAACGATAATGCCATTTTGATTCCACAAAGTATTGTTTCGGAAAATGCAGAAGGCGAACAATATGTGTATTTGGTGGATGCAGATTCCATTTCTTCTGACGCAATTGCCAAAAAGGTGATTATCGAAACTGGGAAAACCCAAGGTGATTATGTTGAAGTGCTGTCCGGAATTAACAACGGAGACGGCATTATTGATGAAGGGGCCCGAAGTGTGAAAGAGGGGCAAAAAGTTAGGATCAAGAATGGTGATCAAGGCCATGGAGAATAGTCAACAGAAAAATCTGTAGTGTAAACCATCAACTAACGTCTATCAACCATAGACCAAGACTTTTAAAGAATGAGCAAACAAAAGAAAAAAGTAGATAAAGAGTTTAGGTTGGCATCCTGGGCCATCGACAACAAAACGACCATGTACGTTTTGATTGCGGTAATCTTGTTTCTTGGGGCATCAGCTTACTTTAGCATGCCTAGGGAAAACTTCCCGGAAATAAAGGAAACAAAAATCTATATCAGTTCCCTTTATCCAGGAAACACTGCTGAGGATATTGAAAAACTGATTACAGACCCGCTTGAGGATGAACTTAAAACGGTAAGCAATGTTGTTGAAATAACTTCTACCTCGCAGGAAGATTATTCTATGATCATTGTTGAGTTTGACGAAAACATTTCCGTTGAGGCGGCCAAACAAAAGGTGAAGGATGAGGTAGATTCACAGACCGCAAGCGAGGATTGGCCTACCTTTAACAATGCCAAGGTGGAGCCAAATGTTTTTGACCTGAGCATGTCCGAAGAGATTCCTATTTTAAACATCAATATTTCTGGAGATTACCCTGTGGACAAACTCAAAGAGTATGGGGAATATTTGGAAGATGAAATAGAAAGCCTGCAAGAAATTAAACAAGTTGATATTCGTGGTGCGCAGGAAAAAGAGGTAGAAGTGGCTGTGGACATTTATAAAATGATGGCAGCACAGGTCAGTTTTGACGATATTATCAATACCATCAGCAGGGAAAACATGACCACCTCTGCGGGTAACTTGATTACCAGTGGCCAACGAAGAACAATACGGATTGTAGGCGAAATAGATAAGCCCAGTGACCTTGAAAACTTTGTGGTAAAATCGGAAAACGACGATCCTGTTTATTTAAAGGATATTGCCAAAATCTCCTTTAAGGAAGAGGATAAAACCACTTATGCAAGAGAGTTTGGTGAACCTGTGGTAATGTTGGATGTAAAGAAACGTGCAGGTAAAAATATGGTGGCGGCAGCCGAACAGATTCAGGTGATTGTGGGTGATGCCATCAAAAATGTATTCCCTCAAGATCTAAAGGTAACCATTGCCAATGACCAATCTTCAAAGACCATAGGTCAGGTGGATGACTTGGTGAACAATATCATCTTCGGGATTATTTTGGTAGTTACCGTACTGATGTTCTTTCTTGGATTTAAGAATGCACTCTTTGTTGGGTTTGCGATTCCGATGTCCATGTTCATGTCCCTTATGATCCTGAGTACCTTGGGATACACCATGAACACCATGATCTTATTTGGATTGATCATGGGACTTGGTATGTTGGTGGATAATGGTATTGTGGTTGTAGAAAATGTATATCGCCTTATTGACCAAGAAGGGATGTCACGATTGGAAGCTGCCAAAAAAGGAATTGGTGAAATCGCATTCCCCATTATTATTTCGACCCTGACAACCGTTGCGGCATTTGTTCCCCTAGGATTATGGCCCGGGGTTATGGGACAGTTTATGATCTATTTCCCCGTGACATTGTCCGTTGTATTGGGATCCTCACTGTTCGTGGCCATCTTCTTCAACTCCGTTTTAGTTTCTAGGTATATGACAACGGAGGACAAAGAGATGCCGTTAAAACAAATCATCAGGGTTACATCCATTGTTGCCGGTATTGGATTGTTGATTGTCCTTTTCGGAGGTGCTTATCGCGCACTGGGCACATTAATGATCGTCACTGCCATTCTACTTTGGGGGTATCGACTTTTCCTCAGAGGTTGGGCCAATGGATTTCAAAATAGGGTTTTACCCAAATGGGAAAAGTTTTATGAAAAAACCTTGCGTAGAGCTCTTGCAGGTAGAAAGCCGATCTATATTGCAATCGGCACTTTTTTATTGCTGTTCATCGCTTTTATGGGCTTTGGAGCTTCTGTAGGAAGTCAACGTACCAAAGTGGAGTTCTTCCCAGACAACACTCCTAACCAAATCATTGTCTATATCGAATATCCCGAAGGGACAGATATCAAAAAGACCAATGAAATCACCAATGAGGTTGAAAAAAGGGTATACGACATCATCAACGAGGATGCCTATATGCATGGCGATTACAACTTTTTAACGGAAAGTGCGGTTTCCCAAGTTGGTGAAGGTGCTGGAAATCCACAAACAGACGGTGGCTCAGCTGCAGAAATGCCTCATCGTGGAAAGATTACGGCAACCATGCGGGAGTACAAATTCCGTGAGGGAGCTAATAGTAATGATCTGTTGAAGAAAGTACAGGAAGCCCTAAAAGATGTGTATCCAGGTGTTGCCATTTCTGTGGAAAAAGATGCTGTTGGTCCGCCAGCAGGGTACCCCATCAACATTGAGCTGGAAGGAAATGATTATTCTGAATTGATAGCGACAGCAGAAAAAATGCGTAACTACATCAATGGAAAAAATATTCCTGGCATTGATGAGCTTAAAATTGATGTGAATAAATCCAAACCTTCCATGCTTGTTGAAGTGGACAGAAAAAAAGCGGGGGAACTAAGTGTATCTACTGGACAGGTAGGACAACAGCTTCGTAATTCCATTTTTGGGGCAAAAGCAGGTATTTATAAAGAAGATGGTGAGGATTATGACATTTATGTTCGATTTAATGAGGAGAACCGATACAATACCAGTGCTATTTTTAACCAAAAGATCACTTTTAAAGATCAAAATTCTGGACAAACCAAAGAGGTGCCTATTTCGGCCGTGGCCAAACAGGTAAATACCTCTGGTTTTAGTGCTATCAAGCATAAAGAAACCCAAAGAGTAGTAACGGTCTACTCTGCATTGGCTCCTGGATTTACAGATGCTGGTGCCATTGTGAGTAAGGTACAGGATGAGATGGAAAGTTTCACGGATCTTCCGGCTGACATCAAAATTGATTATACAGGTCAAATAGAAGAACAGAACAAGCAGATGGCATTTTTAATGGGCGCCTTCTTTACTGGACTTGGGTTGATTTTCTTCATTTTGATCTTCCAGTTCAATTCTGTTTCCAAGCCTGGAATCATTATGTTGGCCATTTTCTTGAGTTTGATCGGGGTATTTGGTGGTATTGTGGCCACTGGAAGTGCCTTTGTAATCATGATGACTATGATGGGGATTATTTCATTAGCAGGTATTGTGGTAAACAATGGTGTGGTACTATTGGATTATACCCAACTATTGATTGATAGAAAGAAAGTGGAATTGGAATTGGAAGAGGATGATCTTTTGGATTCAAAGGATTTCTTGGAAGCTGTTGTAAAAGGTGGGAAGGCAAGGCTTCGCCCCGTTTTGTTGACAGCCATTACCACGATTCTTGGTTTGATTCCGCTGGCAACCGGATTCAACATTAATTTCTTTACCCTTTTCAGTGAGTTCAATCCCAACATTTACTTTGGAGGTGACAACGTAATTTTCTGGGGACCATTGGCCTGGACAGTAATTTACGGATTGTTTGTAGCAACCTTCTTGACATTGATTGTAGTTCCAATTCTATTCAGTTTGGTCTATAGAATTAAAGTAAGATTGCATAGACGAAAAGTAAGAAAGGAAGAAAACAAAAAGAAGGTGCTGGATATCGCAGCTTAATAAATTTGATATAAATAAAAAAGCCCGGGCAATTGCCCGGGCTTTTTTATTCTATACGCTTTGTTTTATCAATTTGTGGAAGCAACCTGTCCTTGACTCCAATTCTTTACATCAACAATACGATTATCGGCAAAATCAACTTCTCTCAAAATTTCTCCTTCCCAGAAAAACCATTTGCCAGATCTTATCCCATTTACATATTTTCCAGAGGCTATTTTCTTACCCTCTGTATTATACATAAACCACTGTCCATGTAATTTTCCATCCAAAAAATGTCCTGTTTGGGCAATTTCGCCATTTTCATGAAAATATGTAGCCTTAACTGTTTCCCCAACTTTTTCTAAGGTAGGTTCTTTTGTTTGAGAATACATACCAACCGAAAACAGTATCGCCATAAAAAATATTGCCTTCTTCATATGATATGAGTTTTTATAGATTAATCAATAACACTAACGTTATAAATGTAGCTATTATTTTACATTAAATACATGATTACGTAACGTTAAATTTACATTGCAAATTTAACTGTCTGATATTTAAATGTTTACCAATGTTAAGTTTTTGCATCGTATGTTTTCATCGACAAAAACTGCTTAAAATCTTACAAATACATTAAGCATAGTTTACCTTTTTAACTGGCTGTACCAAAAATTTATATTACCTCAGAAAATCAGGATATCTAGCAATAAATATTGACATTCCTCTTAAATTTGCCCCTTCAGAACGAATATCATGTATAGAAATAATACCTGTGGCGCACTAAGGGCATCACATATCGGTTCAGAAGTTGTTTTAAGTGGATGGGTTCACAAGATCAGGGATAAAGGTTTTGTTGTTTGGGTGGATCTTAGAGATCGTTACGGAATCACCCAATTGGTCTTTGATCAAGACCGTACTTCTTCTGCACTTTTAGAAAAGGCCAGAGAGCTTGGTAGGGAAACTGTAATCCAAATCAAGGGTGAGGTAATTGAAAGAGCCTCCAAAAACCCTAATATTCCAACTGGGGACATTGAAGTGCTTGTGGCCGAACTCCAAATATTGAATGAATCTATTCTACCTCCTTTCACCATTGAAGATGAAACAGATGGAGGTGAAGATATACGAATGAAATATCGCTATTTGGATATCCGAAGAAATCCAGTGAAGGACAACTTGATCTTCAGGCATAAAGTGACCATGGAGGTTAGAAAGTATCTTTCTGATGATGGTTTTATTGAGGTGGAAACTCCATACCTCATCAAATCCACACCAGAAGGGGCTAGGGATTTTTTGGTGCCCAGTCGTATGAACGAAGGTCAGTTTTATGCGCTGCCACAATCGCCACAGACCTTTAAGCAGTTGCTGATGGTAGGTGGAATGGATAAATACTTCCAGATTGTGAAATGCTTTAGGGATGAGGATCTTCGTGCCGATAGACAACCAGAGTTCACACAGATAGATTGTGAGATGGCCTTTGTGGAACAGGAGGACATTTTGAATGCTTTTGAAGGATTGACGAAACATCTCCTAAAAGAAATTAAGGGTGTTGAAGTTGAAGATTTCCCTAGAATCACTTTTGATGAAGCCATGAAACGATATGGTAACGACAAACCTGACATCCGTTTTGGAATGGAATTTGGCGAGTTGAATGCCGTAGCCCAGCATAAAGATTTCAACGTGTTCAATTCGGCTGAATTGGTCGTTGGAATTGCCGTTCCCGGAGGTGCTTCTTATACCCGTAAGGAGATTGACAAACTTATTGATTGGGTAAAACGCCCACAAGTTGGCGCTAAAGGCATGGTCTATGTAAAATGTAATGAGGATGGCTCCTACAAATCTTCGGTTGACAAGTTCTACGACCAAGAAGATTTGGCCAAATGGGCTGAAGCTACCAACGCCAAGGTTGGGGATTTAATTTGCGTCCTTTCAGGAAACATCAATGAAACCCGAGCTCAATTGAGTGCACTCCGAATGGAGTTGGCGGAACGATTAGGACTTAGAAAACCGGATGAGTTTGCCCCACTTTGGGTCATCGATTTCCCATTGTTGGAACTTGATGAGGAAACCGGTACCTACCATGCCATGCACCACCCATTTACATCACCAAAACCTGGACAATTGGAATTGTTGGAGACAAAACCAGGCGATGTTAAGGCCAATGCCTATGATTTGGTGTTGAATGGCAATGAAATTGGAGGTGGATCCATTCGTATTCACGATAAGGATATTCAGGCCACCATGTTCAAACATTTGGGCTTTACTCCAGAAGAAGCCAAGGAGCAATTTGGGTTTTTAATGGATGCCTTTCAATATGGCGCACCGCCTCATGGGGGCATCGCTTTTGGATTGGATAGGCTTGTTTCCATTTTGGGTGGACAGGAAACCATCCGTGATTTTATTGCCTTCCCAAAAAACAACAGTGGTAGGGATGTAATGATTGATGCTCCTGCCAATATTGATGAAGACCAATTAAAGGAGTTAGGCCTGAAACTAAAGTAACAAACAAATCTTCCCCGGTACACCATGGTTAGTAAGACTAGTATTTTCAATTTTCTTTTCGCATTGGTATTTGGAGCTTTTATCTCCTCATGTTCAAGTGATGGAGACAAAGAGGTCCCCGATGATGATTCACCAAAAGTTGAAGATACCACCGCTCCTTCAATAGACGTTCAAGGACTTGTTAATGATCAGATTTTGAGTGAAAAAGTTCAAATAACAGTGAACGTATCGGATGACAATACTCAAAACGTAAACTTGAAAATTCTTTTGGACGGAGAGGAAATTTATGATAGTAGCTCCGAGTATTCCTTTGAATTTGACCCCGATCTATATACCGTTGGAGAAAAAACGCTTCGATTTATTGCCTCGGATAGTGCTAACAATTCCAGCGCGGTAGAGGTTAAAGTGAAAATCCAACGCATCCTGCTGAGATTGCTTATAGAAGAAAATTATATACGTAACCCAATAGAACAAGCTTATGCCTTATTATCCGATGTACAGGGCAACCCTCTGGATAGTTTGGAAATTAGCGACCAACAAAGTCATGTCTTCCTTGCCCCTTTAAGCTTTGATGCACAAGAGGATTTTGTTTTGACGGTAGTTACAAAGGAAAGAAATGACCTGATCAATATTGAATCCACTCCAGGTCTAAACAGGGAAAAATTATCAGAATTTTATTTGAAAAATAAAGGAAGGTTTGATTTTGAGTCCATTGACATTAATTATGGGGCCGCAGGTTTTAACCACTTAGAAGGACTTGGGTATGCATATTTTGTGTTTACACCAAACCAGAGTGAGGGAATATTGGATTTACTTGACAGGGAAAACCCTACCGATTACATTTATATATTATCACCAGGAGGCTCTGTAAATGGCACTCATTTTGTTGCTAAACTTAAAAGAGATACTATTTCCAATCCATTGGTGTTGACCATGGAAGATTTTAATTCCGATAATATCTCCGTTGGCAACTTTCCATATACTGACACTTCCCAAATTGGACTTTTAGGTTTCGAAAACTTGGGCGACTTCCAGAATTATCGATTTCACAATGCCCTATTTGGAATTGGTCAAATTGCAAATCCAGATAGAATTTTGCACCCATATATTGATAATTTCTCCTTTTATCGGCATTCCTATACAGATCTTTATGGAAATAATCTAGATGGTTACAGATATCTTGGTGAGGGACTCCCGCTCAATGAATATAATCCAATTGTAACCGACCTTTCTGCCGTTGTGGAGAATGGTGCAGTGCAAATTACATACACTCCAATCAACGACTATTTTAGTGGTAAGGTTCATTTAAAGTCCGAAAATCAAAAATCAAATTGGGTCTTGACTTTTGATCCTTTTGAGGATAAGGAGTTGATTTTGCCAAAAATGCCTTTCATTGGAGGTTTAGAGACACTTGATCTTACGGACTACGTAATTAAATCTTCTCGAATCTCAAGATATTCCGATGTGGATTCGTATGATGAATACCTTTTAAAGGTAAGAAGCAAAGCAATCAACTACTATAGTCATTCTTCTTTTGCAGAGCACATAACCATTTGGCCCAGTCAGGTTAATCGCGAGGAATACATAGACCCAATTCGTTAGATAGGGTACATTTTTTATGATTTAGCCCATCTGTCCTAAATTTTTGCGAATTTTGGTACTCACGGGAATACCCAACAAGCCTTTGAACAGTGGTTTTTGCCAAAAATGCTCTTAAAAAAATTTTAAAGTGGCGATACAAACATATCTCCAACCGGACTTTTGTGCATATTATGAGTGTGGTAGTGGGGTTTTTAGCAGGTCTAGTATCGGTCACCCTAAAAAATATCACCTATTTCATTGAATCAGCTTTAGAAGGTGGAATTGTTTTTTCGCAAAACCAGTTGTACTTCGTTCTACCCATTGTTGGGCTGACATTGGTTTATCTATATGTGAAGTTCATCCATAAAAAACCCATTCAACATGCGGTTTCCTCCATCATTTTCTCGCTGTCAAAAAAAGGAGGAATCTTAAAGGTGAAAAGTATATATACCCCACTAATTGCTGCTCCGCTAACCGTTGGATTTGGGGGGTCTGTTGGTTTGCTAGGGCCAGCGGTCAAATCTGGTTCTGCACTGAGTTCCAACCTCAGCAGATTGTTTCATATTGATACCAAAACAAGATCGCTCCTGGTTGCCTGTGCCTCCGCTGGAGCAATATCATCCATTTTTCAATCTCCCATAGCCGCCATTATTTTTGCCGTGGAAGTATTTACGTTGGACCTGACCATGCTTTCTATGCTCCCTTTGTTATTGGCTTCAATATCCGGGGTGCTTACCTCCTATTTCTTTTTGGGCAATGAATCACTTTTTAGCTTCTCCTTATCCGAAGGCTTTCAACTTAAAGATACCTTCTTTTATATATTGCTGGGGGTGGGCACTGCTTTTGCCTCCATCTATTTCACCAAGATGTACTTTAGTATTCTTGGTTTTTTCAAACGATTTAAAAGTCCGAAATATAAGCTCCTGGTTGGGGGAATTGCCATTGGAATCATGCTTTATGCCATTCCACCATTATATGGTGAAGGTTTTGGATTTATAAACAATCTTTTGGATGGTGATCATTTAGAAGCCTTGGGAAAAACCCCTTTTGATGATTACACCAATAACATTTGGATCGTTATTGCGCTTTTGTTCGGTATCACCATTTTTAAGGCTATTGCCATGACCACCACCTTTGCAGCTGGCGGTGCGGGTGGAATCTTTATTCCTACCATGGTTATGGGAAGTGCTTTGGGAAATGTACTGGCCAAGGTCATCAATAATCTAGGACTTGGATTTGCAGTTTCAGAAAGTAATTTTACGCTCATTGGTATGGCAGGATTGATTGCCGGGGTAATTCATGCACCACTGACCGCTATTTTCTTGATAGCCGAAATCACAGGAGGTTATCAGCTTTTTGTGCCTTTGATGATTACCGCTTCCATTTCCTATTTAATTACCAAAAATGCATTGGATTACACCATTTACACCAAAGAATTGGCAAAAATCGGTGCTGTTCTGACCCACAATAAGGACCAAATGGTTCTGGGGCTCATGGAAATAGATGACGTCATAGAAAAGAATTTTAAACCCATTCACCCAGAAATGTCTCTTGGGCAAATGCTGCATGAATCCGTATCTAAATCCAAAAGAAACATCTTTCCGGTTTTAAATGAAGAAGAAAAATTAATGGGCATCATAGTTTTGGACGACATTCGCCAGTTTATGTTTGATACGGAACTTTATGATTCCCTGTTTGTGAAGAACCTGATGCATGCCCCTCCTGAGCATATTTTTTGCGATTCGGATAGCATGAAAGAGGTTATGCAAAAATTTCAGGACAGCGGCGCATGGAATTTGCCCGTCATCAGGGAAGGAAAATATGTGGGTTTCATCTCAAAATCCAAATTATTGACGGCCTACAGAAGAAAATTAATCAATTACACCCGATGAAATTTAAGTTAAAACATCTGACAATTTTAGCGCTCTTGGCCAGTGTCTCATCCATTGTGTACGGCTTTACCATTAAAGAGGATGACCTTTCCAGGGCCAATAAATTCATTGGCGGGGGTACGGCAGGACTTTTTTTGGTCACCATGCCACTTTTTTTATTTAAAGAAAGTAAGGGCAAAGACATGAAAGATTATATGTTGACCAAGGAAAACATAAAAAAAATGCAAGGTAAAGAAAGAGAAAACACTGAAAATCAATAATTTTATTAAGATTTAAAGTCCTTTTCGCCTAGGTCAAATTAAAATACCCTATTTTAGTATTTTAACAATTATTTATAATGACTGGTACAGTAAAATTTTTTAATGGGTCCAAAGGTTATGGATTCATTACCAACGACGACACAGGAAAGGACATTTTTGTTCATGTTACAGCATTGAACGGAGTGGAACTAAACGAAGGTGACAAAGTAGAATACCAAGAAGAAGAAGGAAGAAAAGGAGTGGTTGCTGCACAAGTGCAAGTAATCGGATAACAATATTTTATTTTGATTTGACTAAACCCTGATGCAAAACATCAGGGTTTTTTGTTTAGTTAAGATTACGGCGTTGAATAAAAAACCGTTTCAACATTTCAGAAGCTTCATTCTCCATAATTCCGCCAACAATTTCAGTTTTTGGATGAATGTTCCCTCCCATTACGTTAAATCCGCGCTCCAAATCCGCCGCCCCATATACTACTTTGGAAATCTGGCTCCAATAAAGGGCCCCAGCGCACATTTGGCAAGGCTCCAAGGTTACATAAAGGGTACACCCATGCAAATATTTACCTCCTAAAAAATTGGATGCAGCAGTAATCGCCTGCATTTCGGCATGGGCAGTTACATCTTTTAATCTTTCCGTTAGGTTGTGCGCTCTTCCTATAATTCTATTATTGACCACCACTACGGCGCCAACCGGAACCTCTCCATTTTCAAAAGCAATTTCAGCCTCTTGCAAGGCTCTTTTCATAAAATAATTATCATCAAAAGGTTCAACCATATCAAAATTGGAACTTAGTGCACAATAGTAGTTATTAATCCAATTGAAAACAAAAAACCCTTTGCTAAAGCAAAGGGTTTTTTGTTAGTTCTTAGTATCCCTACTATTTTTTCTCAAAGAATACTTTGTAAGTACTTTCAAATGTACCATCTCCATTACTATCATAAGATTCAGTAATTATCAAAGAATTGCCATCTAGCTCAATTTGTCCATCATAGAGCAGTTCTCCATTACCAGGCGTATAGGTTTCTACACCCTCACCTTCTGTTCCCATATCATTATATGAATACTCGACTATAGTCAATCGTTTTTCTTCAGCAACATAAGCCCAGTTACCCGTACTTGTATAATGGTCAACATATTCCAAATAACTCACCTCACAATTTTCTACGGATGTATGATAGTCCAAGTAGTCTTCTCCTCCTTTAAACTCGTATTCATAGGTTCCGTTTTCCTTAAAGGTAATGTTCCCAAATTCCAAGAATGAGCATTCCTCATACTCCAAAGTCATTTCATTTGCGCACGTTGCACTATTTGTATCACATTCTGAAACACCGGCTTCATCCACATCTATTTTGCCATCTTCATCAGGATATTCTTCTTTAATAAGTTTCCATTCAGCGACTAAATCGCTCTTTCCTCCCCAACTTTCCACAGTTACACAAACTTCTTCCGGAGCACTAATATTTCCTTCCACATCATACACGCAGATTACATAGCAGAACGTACCTGGTTCAATATTGGAATTGAAATCAACATCTAACGTATTATCATCCTCTTTAGCTGTAATGGACACATTATTTTTACGGTTTTTCCCAATAAACCCTTTTAAAGACTTGGAAGATGAAGAGTTTGCGTTAATGTCTATATCATAATAACCATCTGCCATAGTACCATCATTTGCCTTGAACTGAAGATATGCGCCAGTTACATTCCCATCAGAATTGATTGAAACTTCAAAGCCTTCACCCAATAGAGCGGTTTTACTTGAAGCTGAAACGTCTAATGAAATTGCTTCATTTGGTGTAGGAGGAGTCCCGTCATTCTTGGTTCCGCCTTGGATAACAACATTATTGGCAACATCATTTGCTTGCAACGGTGTGTTTTCCAATTCTTCAATGGCTTGATCCTTGTTTTCAGCATCTGAAGATTCATCCTTGCTACAAGAGGCCAAAAGTACCAAAGCAGCCAAGGTCAATGATTTGAGGTTTTTGTTCATTTTATTAAAAAGTTTTTATGATTCGATAGCTTAAAACTAGGGAATACCCACAGGTCTTTTGCATCTTTGTTGCAGAGAAAGACAAACCCGTTGTCAAAGCTTAAAAAATGTAGTTTTGCATTTTAAATTGATATGGAGTATCCATTGCTCAATAAGATAAACTGTCCTGAAGATTTAAAGAAAATGCCAGAAGTTGACTTGCAAAAACTGGCAAAGGAACTCCGTAGTTTCATTATTGAAATAGTTTCCACCAAGGAAGGGCATTTAGGAGCAAGTTTGGGAGTAGTGGAATTGACCATTGCTTTGCACTATGTGTTTGACACGCCCAATGACAAATTGATTTGGGACGTAGGGCATCAAGCCTATGGACATAAAATACTGACGGGGAGAAAAGAAATTTTTGATACCAATCGTCAATTGGAAGGCATAAGTGGATTTCCAAAAATGAGTGAAAGCGAATACGACGATTTTGGGACCGGGCATAGCTCTACAGCAATTTCCGCCATACTGGGTATGGCGATGGCTTCTAAACTTAATGGGGAACTATCCAAACAACATATTGCCGTTGTGGGTGACGCGTCCATAGCCAGTGGAATGGCATTTGAAGGCCTAAACCATCTTGGGGTAACTGATGTAAATGCACTTATCATTTTAAACGACAATGCCATTGGAATTGATCCAAGTGTAGGTGCCCTTAAAAAATACCTTACCAATGTAAAGGCCGGAACGGCCAAGGACGAAAATATCTTTGAATGCCTAAATCTTGATTACACAGGACCTATTGACGGACACGATATTTTTCAGCTGGTCAAGGAATTACAACGACTAAAGGGAGTTAAGGGACCAAAACTCCTCCATATCATAACCACTAAAGGAAAAGGACTTAAAAAGGCCGAAGAAGATCAAGTGGTTTACCATGCCCCTGGAAAATTTGATGCGACTACTGGTGAAAGACTCAAAAAAAACAATGGGAACCAACCTCCAAAATATCAGGATGTTTTTGGGCATACTTTGGTTGAACTTGCAAAACAAAACGAAAAAATTGTGGGCATTACCCCGGCTATGCCCACTGGTAGTTCCTTAAAGCTTATGATGGATGAAATTCCGGATAGAGCTTTTGATGTTGGTATTGCGGAACAACATGCCGTTACCTTGGCCGCCGGGATGGCAACCCAAGGCCTTGTTCCTTTCTGTAATATCTATTCCACTTTTTTACAACGGGCCTATGATCAGGTCATTCATGATGTTGCCCTGCAAAAGCTTCCGGTAATTTTTTGTTTGGACAGAGCTGGACTCGTAGGTCAAGATGGACCTACCCATCATGGCGTTTTTGACATGGCCTATTTAAGATGTATCCCCAATATTATCGTCTTTTCGCCAATGAACGAAATGGAGCTTAGAAACATCATGTTTACCGCACAAAAAGGTCTTGACTCTCCCATTGCAATCAGATATCCTCGTGGAAGAGGTGTAAATTTGAATTGGAAAAATCCCTTTGAAATTGTTGAAATTGGAACTGGCCGTTGCTTAAAGGAAGGTACAGAAACAGCTATCCTAACCATAGGGCACATAGGCAATCAAGTTTCCAAGGTATTGGAAGAATTGGGACAACCCAACAACATAGGACATTACGATATGCGTTTCGTAAAACCTCTTGACAAACAAATGCTTAGAACAGTTTTCAAAAAATACAAACGTATTGTCACTGTGGAAGATGGATGTTCAATAGGAGGGTTTGGCTCTGCGATTTTGGAGTTTGCAAATGAAGAAAAATTTACAAATCCAGTTAAAATCTTTGGAGTTCCCGATAAGTTTGTTGAGCATGGAACAATTCCAGAAACCCATACCATGGCTGGTATAGATTTTGATGCATTACTTTCTTATATTAAATCAACCTTGACCAAATGCGACCCATAATTTATTTTCTGTTTCTTTTTCTGTGCTTCGGGCTGTCGTCGTATGCCCAAGTTAACCCTTTAAGGGTTTTTGAGCGGAATCCTGATTCTACAGCTTCATCATTCCAAGTTGTTCGAATTAAAGATGTAAAGCTCAAATACGTTACCCGGGGTGCCAAGCTCACCGACCCAAGAACGGTTTTGAACAGAATAAAGCCTGTACTCAAAAGATACAAACGCTTTACTCCACAATCATTTTGGGATAAAGTGAATAAGTTTGGACTCAACATCAACGAAGTTGCCTTTGTGAACTGGAACGCCGGTGGCGACAATTCTGTTTCTGCACTTGCCAATATGCGTTTTCAAAGAAATTATAAATTTCGTTACCTCAATTGGAACAATGAACTACGGCTCCGATATGGCCTTAACGCCCAGGAAGGAAGGCAGCTCCGAAAAACTGATGATCAAATCAGAATATCATCCACCATTGGTTTTAGAAAGGACACCATAACCAGTTGGTACTATTCGGTCAAGGCCAACTTTAATACCCAATTTTCCAATGGCTACAAATATCCCAACAGAACCACTCCCATTTCGAGGTTCATGGCACCGGGCTATCTGTTTTTGGGAGCTGGTACCTCATACATTCCCGAAGGGAAGAAATTTAACCTCTATATTTCGCCCATCACCCAAAAAGCCACATTCGTCCTTGATGAACAATTATCCAACCAAGGGGTATTTGGAGTGGATGAAGGAGAGCATCTTTTCATGGAGATTGGTTTTCTCGTTACCAACAAATGGGAAACGGAAGTGCTTAAAAATGTGTTGATGAACCATCGTATAAGTTTGTATACGGACTACCTATTAAGTTTTGGAAATATTGATGTGGATTGGGAATTGGCCTTTAACTTGAAGGTCAACAAATACATCAATGCAAATGTTGGAACCCATCTTATATTTGATGATGACATTAAATTTGATGAAGTTGTGGCGGATGACGGTACCGTCATTGACCCAGGAATACCCAGAATCCAGTTTAAACAATTATTGGGTGTCGGCCTTACTTATGACTTCTAAAATTGTTTCCCCATTAATTTGTTGTGAATATGTACTGCTGCACTGTCAGATAAGCTAGCTACAAAACAACAAGTGTCCAAAAGGATTTTATAGATAGACCCATTGGTACTTTTATAATTTTCTGGAAGACTTTGCAACAATAACCTATCGTAATTGGTCCCTTTGCCCTCCTTTGTATTCACCAAAGCCGTAGTGTACACATCAAGAATATCAGAAATGATTTTATATCCGGCCACCTCTTTATCTATTACTTCGGTGGATTGATACACTTTTTCGACACTTAATTTTATGATATCGTCTATTTGGGCCTTGTACTTCCCTTTATCCAACAAGGCAGAATCAAATTCGCCTTCAAGTATTTGGGCTTCGTTCTGCTCAAAAACTTCCACTGCATCTGTTATCAACGTGTTTATAGCCAATGCCCTTAAATAGCTCAATCGATTACTGGAATGTTTCATGGCATTGTACTTTTTTGTGTTGATATTGTCCTTCACCAAATTGATTAAATATTCCAAGGCATATTCCTCCGGAATCAGCCCAAGGTTGATTCCATCCTCAAAATCAATAATCGTATAGCAAATATCATCCGCTGCCTCAACCAAATAGGTTAAAGGATGCCTATAAAACCCAATTCCAGGATTTTTGGGGTTCCCTTTGAGTCCAATCTCTTCCACAACCTCCAAAAAGAAGTCTTTTTCCGATTGAAAAAATCCAAATTTTTTATCCGCAATATGATTGGTCGGTTTCTTGGGAAGAGAAGCCTTTGGGTATTTCATAAAAGTTCCCAGTGTCGCGTAACTTAAACGCAATCCCCCTGGAACGCCTTCTTTTGATTCTGATAACAGTTTAAATCCATTGGCATTTCCTTCAAAATCAATTAAATCCTGATACTCCTCATTGGAAAGAAATGCTTTATACTTTTTGCCATTCCCTTGTTGAAAATAATTACCAATGGCTTTTTCGCCACTGTGCCCAAAAGGAGGGTTGCCAATGTCATGGGCAAGAGCCGCAGCGGCCACTATGGCACCAAAATCATTAAAATGATATCCGTGCACTTCACTCAAATGAGGATGTCTTGCCAAGATTCGCTTTCCGGCTATCCTACCAAGACTCCTGCCCACAACTGAAACCTCCAAGCTATGGGTAAGCCGTGTATGCACAAAATCTTTCTTGGAGCCAACACTTATGGGAAGAGGAATAACTTGGGTCTTATCCTGTAAACTTCTAAATGCCGATGAAAAAATTATGCGGTCATAGTCCACCTCAAAACCCAAACGGGTTTCATCCTGCTCTTTACGAAGTCTTTTGCCTTTATCCCCATGGCGTTTAAGGGAGAGTAGCTGTTCCCAATTCATAATGCATATTTATAAACCCGCAATATACATCTATGTATACTTTTCATCCCATAATCTGGAAAATTGAAATCCACAAATATTCATCTTGGTCAATTAATTTTAAACATAAGTTAATCTTATGATCACAATAAGTTGGTTTTCCTATCCGATTTTTGTTTTTGTCTTAAGGCAAAACAGATTTCTGGATATATTAGTTTTTGTCGACTATTCTTTGAAATCTAAAGTATGGCCGCCTAGGCCAGGGCGGCCATACTAAATATAACATAAACCAAACATTAAATTAACATTGGTATTAGTTCTTTGCACCCGACAAAAACTAATATTGAAATGAAATTAAACTTCTTGGCCTTTGGTCTAGTTATACTCTTAGGTTTTTCTTCCTATTCTCAAGTTGAAGCCCCAAAATTTGGAAAGGGTCTTCTCAATATTGTTGGCAAAGACAGTACATGGACCATGAAATTTGCTATGCGGATGCAATTTTTGGGCACGGCTACATGGGACAAAAGCACTGATGATGGTCTTGTAAATCCAGAACAAAACTTTTTGGTTCGTAGAGCACGATTAAAATTTGATGGTTTTGCCTATTCTCCAAAACTCAGATATAAATTTGAATTGGGATTGTCTAACCGGGATATTTCTGGAGCCAACCAATTTACCAGCAATGCCCCCAGATATATTTTGGATGCCGTTGTAATGTGGAATTTTTACGAGAATTTTGAGCTTTGGGTAGGACAGACAAAACTTCCCGGTAATATTGAACGTGTAATTTCTTCAGGAAACTTACAGCAAGTAGATCGCTCTTTGGTCAATAGCAGGTTCAATATAGATCGTGATCTTGGCATTCAAATTAGACATCATTTTAATTTAACTGATAAGTTTTTGGTACGTGAAAAATTGGCCATTTCCCAAGGAGAAGGTAGAAACGTAACCTCTGGAAATCTTGGTGGTCATCAATATACCGCACGTATTGAGTTGCTCCCTTTTGGTAAATTTATAAGCAAAGGAGATTATAGCGGGGCAGACCTTAAACGTGAGGCAACTCCAAAATTAATGTTGGCAGCTACTTATGATTCCAATCAAAATGCTGTGAAGACCAGAAGTAATTTAGGTTCATATATGACAAATGATGTTGGTTTTTATGAGACAACCATAAACACAACCTTTGTGGATGCAATGTTTAAGTATAACGGTTTTTCATTAATGGGCGAGTATGCGCACAGAGATGCCAAAGATCCTATCGCCAAAAATTCCAATGGTTCGCAAACTGGGGATATTGTGCTTGTAGGCAATGGTCTTAACTTGCAAACAGGTTATTTGTTTAAAAACAATTGGGAAGTATCTGGTAGGTATACCGATATCAACTATGATAATGTAACAGGAACTAATGATCAAACCCAATACACTTTAGGGCTCTCAAAATATCTTTTGGGGCATAAACTTAAAGTTCAAACAGATTTAAGTTACCTTTCTGTTGCCAATGGCACGAACGAATTGATGTATAGATTACAAATGGATGTTCATTTTTAGGCAAAAACATAACCTTTAAATAACATTGATAGTCAGCAAAGTATAGACATTTGAAAATTATTTTTTAACACTGTTATGGACAATATTTACTTTCTAATGATTATAGCCCTAGCTGTTTTGGCCATTGCCGATTTAGTTGTGGGTGTCAGCAATGATGCGGTTAATTTTTTGAATTCGGCCATTGGTTCCAAGGCCATTTCATTCAAGACAATTATGATCATTGCAAGTATAGGAATTGCGTGTGGTGCAATTTTCTCCAGCGGCCTGATGGAGGTTGCACGTAAGGGAATCTTTAATCCGGGCGAATTCTATTTTCAAGAGATCATGTTCATTTTTATGGCTGTTATGATCACGGATATATTACTGCTGGATTTCTTTAATACCCTGGGCATGCCAACTTCAACCACAGTGTCCATAGTTTTTGAATTGTTGGGTGCCGCCGTTGCCATGTCCCTTTTGAAAATAGGTGCTGCAAATGGTGATTTTGCAGATGTAGTAAATTACATTAACACCTCTAAAGCTATACAGATAATTTCCGGGATTTTGCTTTCCGTTGTCGTGGCTTTTACCATAGGGGCCATTGTTCAATGGATATCAAGACTTTTATTATCATACAACTTTGAGAAAAAGGCCAAATGGGTGGGCGCATTGTTTGGAGGCATCGCTTTGTCCTCAATAGTTTACTTTATCCTTATGAAAGGAATCAAGGGAACGCCATACGCCGGTGAAGCATTTGACATCCTAGGAGGTATGAAAATCAAGGATTTTCTAGAAGCCCAAGTACTGCCGATCATTATTGTAAACTTTGTTTTATGGTCACTGATTTCATATGTGCTTATATATTTTGCAAAAATCAATATCTATAAAGTGATTATTGGTGTTGGAACTTTTGCATTGGCGCTTGCTTTTGCAGGTAATGATTTAGTAAACTTTATTGGTGTACCTATTGCTGCATGGCAAAGTTATGAGGCTTGGGTCATTTCAGGAGTTCCTGCCACGGAATTCAGTATGGAAGTGCTTTCAACGAAAGTACCTACCCCTACTTTACTCCTTTTTATATCTGGTATAGTAATGGTAACCACTTTGTGGCTTTCCAAAAAAGCTCGATATGTTGCAGATACTGAAATCAACCTTTCAAGAGAAGGAGAGGCAAAAGAGCGTTTTCAGCCTAACTTTATTTCAAGAGGATTGGTACGATTGGCATCCAATACTTCTGAATATCTAGCAAGCTTGTTGCCAAAAGGGGTAAAAGCAAATATGGACAAGCGATTTGAAAAACCTGTAATCGCTTTGTCCCAAGACAAAACCCATAAACTCCCTGCATTTGATATGGTACGGGCAGCCGTAAACCTTATGGTAGCCGGAATCTTAATATCAATAGCAACGTCATACAAACTTCCGTTGTCCACTACCTATGTAACTTTTATGGTGGCCATGGGTACTTCTTTGGCAGATAGGGCCTGGGGTGCTGAAAGTGCCGTTTACAGAGTAGCAGGTGTCTTGAATGTAATTGGAGGTTGGTTTGGTACTGCTATAATTGCCTTTATAGCTGCCGGAACTGTTTTGACCCTAATAAATTTTGGTCAAGGAGCGGCAATTGCCATTTTACTGTTTACCGCCATTTTGCTTTTGGTCAGAAACTATAGCGCCTACAAGAAAAAGGCGAAAGAGCAAAAAGCCGAAGATAGTCTTAACAGAGCTGAAAGCAGTTCCATTCAAGGGGTTATTGAAGAGAGTGCCAGCAACATTGCCAATGTTTTAAAAAGAACCAATAAAATCTACACCAATGCAATTAATGGATTGGCAAAACAAGATTTGGAGCTTTTGAAAAAGAATAAAAAACAGGGTGCAAAACTTTCTGATGAAATTGAAGACCTTAGAAACCATCTTTTCTTTTTCATCAAAAACCTTGATGAGGCCAATGTGGGAGCAAGTAATTTCTACATCAACACCTTAGCACATTTGACCGATATAGCCCAATCCTTGGAATACATTGGCAAAGTGAGTCACAAACATGTCAACAACAATCATAAAAAATTAAAGTACAACCAAATCAAAGAGCTTAAAGAACTTGATTTAAGGTTGGAAAAATTGTTCTCCAATACTCAACAGATCTTTGAAAACAAATCGTTTGAAGAAATTGAAAGTACTTTAGAAAGCAAAAAAGATTTGTTCCAACTTGTTTCTGATAAGATTGAGCGCCAGGTAGAACGAACAAGGACTGAGGAGTCAAGCCCGAAGAACACCACCCTTTATTTTTCCATCCTAACCGAAAGCAAGGATTTGGTAGAAGTGGTGTTTGAGCTCTTGGAACTTTATTATGTGGAACATGACAGCACGGTAGAGCCAGCGCGAATTGAAAAACAAGACTAGTTTTTGACTATCTTGCTACATGCGTTTTTCCATTTTAGTTTTGGCATTGCTTTTAAGCAATGCCTTTTATGCCCAGAAAGTTACATCCAATGAATTGTTGAACAAGGCCATAGCATTTCATGACCCCAATGGTCAATGGAATATTTTCAATAGCACTTTTGAGGTGTTGATGAAAACGCCTAATTCAACAGATCGGCTAAGCATTATCAACCTCAATATTCCTAGGGAACAGTTCATTCTTCAGGTTGAAAAAGACAGTGTTTCTTATGCCTACACCTTTGACAGAAAAAAATGTGCCACCAGCTTAAACGGTTCTACCAAAATCACTGAAGAAGATAGAAAAACCTATCGGTTGACCTGTGAACGGGGTACCATTATGCGAAACTACTATACCTATCTATACGGTCTTCCCATGAAGCTCAAGGATCCAGGCACCGTACTTGATGATAAAGTGCAGACCAAAACCTTTAAAGGAAAAGAATATTTGGTTTTAAAAGTGAATTATGAAGAGGGAGTAGGTAAAGACGTATGGTATTTTTACTTTGACCCTGCCACCTACGCCATGGAAGTCTATCAGTTCTATCATGATGAAAGCAAAAATGATGGCGAATATATTTTGCTTGAAGGATTGGAGGACATCCAAGGCATAAAAATGCCCAAAACCCGAGCTTGGTATTATAACAAGGACAACAAGTATTTAGGTACCGATATACTCATGAAAAACTGATGAAATGAAGCTAAAGTTTCAGGTTTTTTTATTGATTACAGCAGCTCAGACATCTTTCTGTCTTGCCCAGGAAATGGAAAAATCCTGGATGATGGGGCCCTTTAAAAGAGCTCAAGATGCGCAGCCTATCATCCAAAAGGATAGTACCTCAAGCTTTGAGGACCCCATTAAAAACCAAAAAGTTTTTTGGGAATCCATGGCAACATTCAACCCCGCGGCCATAGTCAAGGACAATATGATTCATGTGTTTTATAGAGCCGAAGAAAAGCTGGGAGAAAAAGAAATAGGGGGTCATACTTCAAGAATTGGATTGGCAATTTCCCCTGACGGAATCAATTATATAAAAAATGAGCATCCCATTTTTTACCCAGATTTGGACAATCAACAAGAAAATGAATGGCCTGGCGGTGTAGAAGATCCAAGACTTGTAGAAACTGAACAAGGATCATACGTGCTTACCTACACTCAATGGAACCGAAAAGTCCCTAGATTGGCCATAGCCACTTCAACAAATCTGGTTCAATGGGAAAAGCATGGTCCTGCATTCAAAAACCATAAGGAAGGCAAATATCACAGGCAGGAAACCAAGTCTGGTGCTATTGTCACAAAACTCAAGAACGGAAAGCTGGTTGCGGCAAAAATTGATGGGAAATACTGGATGTATTATGGTGTTCCTCACGTATGGCTCGCCAGTTCAGAAAACCTGATTGATTGGACACCTGTGGAGACTTATGAAGGCACCCTAGCACCCGTTTTAAGTCCAAGGCCAGGTTATTTTGATTCTTGGCTGGTAGAGGCAGGCCCACCTCCTATTATAACAGAAAACGGCATTGTGGTTTTGTACAATGCTGGAAACTCTAAAAACATTGGTGTAAAGGAATTGGGAAATAGAATCTACACAGGTGGTCAAGCCCTTTTTGATTCCAAAGAACCCTGGAAATTGTTGGATAGGTGCGAGACTCCTTTCATAAAACCTGAATTGCCTTTTGAAAAATCAGGGCAATATGCAGATGGAACTACCTTTTTAGAAGGCCTTGTGCTGTTTAATGGAACTTGGTATCTGTACTATGGAACCGCTGACAGCATGGTGGGTGTAGTAACCGCAAAAAGATAACTGGCTATCTATAAAAATTCATTTCGTCCATATATTTCCATACAGACTCAGGAAGAAGTGGCCTGATATTTTTCCCCTCTTTGTGTTTTTTTCGAATAAAAGTGGAAGAGATTTCCATAATAGGGGCATCCACTCTATTGATTTTCGGATGGCCTTCAAACCGGTGCTCAATTTTCCCATCTGAAATTCTAGGGTACACATAGATGGAATAGTTTTCCAAAATGGCTTCGTAGTTCTTCCATTTATGGAAACTTTTTAGGTTATCCTCTCCCATAATCAAGGAAAACTGATATTCACCGCCATATTCCTCATCCAAATGCACCAAAGTGTTTATGGTATAATTAGGTTGTGGCAGATTAAACTCTATTTTGCTGGGTTTCAATTTTGGGTACTCCTGCAAGGCTTCAAACACCATTTGATACCGATGATGGTCATCCAACAAGGATTGTTTTGTTTTAAAAGGACTTTGTGGCGTAATTACAAACCATACCTCATCAAGCTCCGAAAATTCCACCATATGGTTGGCTATTGCCAAGTGGCCATTATGGATGGGGTTAAATGTCCCAAAATATAACCCTACGCGTTTCATTCGCTATTCTTCTTCAGAACTTGAAATTGTTGCTCCAACAAAATCAGCCACCAATTTATGGGATTCTTTCAGGGCAATATCCAAGTCATAGTTCTTAATGATCTTATCAAACTGAGGTGCCGTAGCCAACTCCACAGATGCCTTGGCCACTCTCATATTGATCTTATCGTCGCTTTCCGTACTGCGTTTTTTAAGTCTGATTTTTAACTCATCCACACTGGGGGGTTTCACAAAAACGGCCAAAGTTTCCTCTGGAAATTTCTTTTTTATGCGAAGACCACCAACCACATCAATATCAAAAATTACATTCTTTCCTTCGGCCCATAAACGTTCTACCTCGCTCTTCAATGTTCCATAGAAATTGTCACGGTACACTTCTTCCCACTCTAAAAAATCCTCATTCTTAATATGGTTCTTAAACTCCGAAATGGACATAAAGTAATAGTTGACACCATCTTTTTCCCTTCCCCTTCTGGGTCTGGAAGTAGCGGAAACAGAAAAAGCCAAGTTCAGCTCTGGTTGTTTCAAAAGATGCTTTACTATAGTGGTCTTGCCACTTCCCGAAGGTGCAGAAAAAATAATGAGCTTTCCCCCTTTTTTCATAGTACGTTAAGCATTTGCTCTTTGATTTTTTCCAACTCGTCCTTCATTTGCACTACCAATTGTTGCATGGGCGCATAATTGGCCTTGGAACCTATAGTATTGATTTCCCTTCCTATTTCTTGGGCAATGAAGCCAAGTTTTTTTCCATTGGAGTCATTGGATTTCAAGGTGCTTTCAAAGTAGTTTAAATGATTTGCCAAGCGTACTTTCTCTTCGGTAATATCGTATTTTTCCAGATAGTAGATCAGCTCCTGTTCAAAGCGGTTTTCATCCAGTTCGACCTTTAGGTCGGCCACAGCTTTTTCCAAACGCTCACGGACCGTATCCAACCTTTCTGGATCCATAGCTTTGACCTCTTCAAGCAGTTTGTTCAAATTTTTGAGTCGGCCAATAAAATCCTTTTCCAATACCTTCCCTTCTTCGTTCCGAAAAATTGAAATCTCTGAAAGCGCTTCTTTCATTGCAGTTTTTATAGCCTCATATTCGCTTTCGTCAATATTCCCTTTTTCGGTTTTCATGGTATCTGGCATGCGCAAAGCCAATTCCAATAGCTTCAAGTCATCGCCTTCTGCGATATTAGCCAATTGCTGCATGTATTTTTTCACCACTCCTTGATTTACCTCTGCAGTGGTCTCCTCTCCGGTAATCTCCACATATAATCCAAAGTCAACTTTGCCTCGCACCAAAACGTCAGCGATCATTTTACGCAATTCCAGTTCCTTTTCTCTATAAAATTGTGGAAGTCTGGCATTGATATCCAAGTTTTTGCTGTTCAGCGACTTAAGCTCAATGGTGATTTTTTTGGAGGGAAGTTGCACTACGTGCTTCCCAAAACCGGTCATGGATTGAATCATATGGTATGATTAAATTTTGGCAAAGGTAACCAAAAATGGAGTTTGCACTGGCTTAGGAGAAAAGCCAATACCCGTTTACTTTTGTAGTTAATCAAGCTCTCTTACCCAAATATTTCTATAGCTCACTCTACTATTGTCGTTATGGTCCTGTAACATTAAAGGCGCCTTTCCATGAGCTTCATATTTAGGCCATCCTATATACTCAATGGTGCCTTCAATCTCAAAATGATCTTGAATCAAGATTCCATTGTGCAATAACGTAACTGTAGCAGGTTTGACAATATTTCCTCCCCTACTGAACTTCGGTGCATGAAAAATGATATCGTAAGTATTCCATTCACCTGTTGGTGACGAAGCCATGGCCAAAGGCACACCTTGTTTATACAATGACCCAACCTGTCCATTTACATAGGTTGAATTGTCATTATTGTCCAACACTTGAATTTCATACCGCTTTTGCAGAAAAACTCCACTATTGGCCCTACTCTGTCCTTCACGTTGCACTTCTTTTGGAGATTTCCATTCTATATGTAGTTGGATGCTTCCAAAGTTTTGTTTGGTCTGAATGTTTCCGGTCCTGTCCTTCACCGTCATGCTACCATCCTTATTCAAATGCCATTTGACCTCGGTACTATCGGCACTACTCACCCAATTGTCAAAATGCTGCCCATCAAAAAGGACAATGGCATCACTTGGAGGTGCTCCAAGTTTTCCGGGAATCACCCGAGGTGGAATGGGTTCATAAACTTCTGTTGCTTCAGGATTTGTAGGCCCTGATTTTTGACCGTACGCAAAACCAATTATTAAAGTAAATACTCCAAAAAGAGCACTTTGGCATTTCATCATATTAAAGCTCCTTAATCTTGATATTCCTATATCCAATAACCAGTGGCTCTCCGTGATCTTGAAATGCAATCTTCCCTGTTCTCGACGTTCCGAAACCTTCCCAAGTAGCAAATTTGGAATTGGCAACCATAGTGTCCCAAGCTTCTCCATTAACCGGAAATTCAACAATCTTCACATCATTTAAAACAACACTACCCTGATTGGTATCATGATTTATGGTAATCAAATAATGGTTCCACTCGCCAACTGGCTTAACCACATCTTGGGATGGGGAAACCATATCGTACAACGCACCTGCCCTATGAGTTGTGCCATTCTTGGCATCTGGGTGGTCCACATTGTCCAATACTTGAATCTCTGGACCTGTTTGATAGGGTTCTTTGTATTTATCCCCTTCTTGTACACCCCACATGACCCCACTGTTTGCTCCACTGGACACCATCCATTCTACAGAAAGTACAAAATTGGTATATTCTTTATCTGTAACTATGTTAAACCGCTTTCCTTCTTCCCTATGTTTTGGTTTTAAAAGCATGGCTCCGTCTTCAAGTTTCCAACCATCGGTTACTTCCATGCCAGAAAAAATATGCCAGCCATCAAAAGAAGTTCCGTCAAACAAAACCGTCCATTCACTTTCCTGTTGCTCCGTTTGAGTCTCCATTTCTTGTGTAATTTCCTCTTTTGGCTCTTCTTTCGGTTTGTCTTTGCAAGCAAAGGTCACAGCCAAAGCTGTGAATAAAACTAGTTTTTTCATAATCCCAGTATTTTTTTAAGTTTTTCAGTATCCGTTTCAGCCCCAGCAAAATCATCAAAAGTTTTGGTGGTGGCTTCTATAATGTGGTCCTGGATAAATTTAGCACCTTCCCTGGCGCCTTGCTCCGGACTTTTAATACAGCACTCCCATTCCATGACCGCCCAAACATCACAGCCGTATTGCGTCAATTTGGAAAAGATGGTCTTAAAATCTATCTGGCCATCCCCAAGAGAACGGTACCGTCCAGCTCTATCACCCCAATCATTATACCCTCCAAAAGCACCTTTTTTACCAGTTGGATTAAATTCGGAATCCTTTACATGGAATGATTTTATAAATTCATGGTAATGGTCAATATAGGTAATGTAATCCAATTGCTGCAATACAAAATGGCTTGGGTCATATAAAATATTTACCCTTTTATGATTGCCTGTCGCTTCCAAAAAACGCTCAAAAGTATCACCGTCGTGTAAATCTTCCCCAGGATGGATTTCGTAGCAAACATCCACTCCCTCTTTATCAAAATGATTCAAAATGGGCATCCATCTTTTGGCCAGTTCTTCAAAGCCCAATTCTACAAGTCCTGGTGGTCTTTGTGGCCAGGGGTGCCATGTATGCCATAGCAATGCTCCCGAAAATGTTGCATGGGCCTTTATCCCAAGCCTTCTACTTGCCGTAGCCGCTTTTTTCACAGTTTCCACAGCCCATTCTGTTCTTGCTTTGGGGTTGTTCTTCACCGCATCCGGTGCAAAATTATCGAACATGATATCATATGCCGGATGTACGGCCACCAACTGCCCCTGTAAATGGGTGGAAAGTTCAGTAATCTCCAATCCATAGGAATTGATTTTCCCCTTCAGTTCATCACAGTAGTCCTGACTCTCGGCAGCTTTGTCCAAATCTATCAAAAATGACTCCCAAGTCGGGATTTGGATTCCTTTGTAACCCAATCCAGATGCCCACTTGCATAGTCCATCCAGTGAATTGAACGGAGGCTGGCCATCTACAAATTGAGCTAGAAATACTGCTGGTCCTTTAATTGTCTTCATTTAAATCAACTTTTTAGCATGGATAAATCCTTAAGGATTTAGGATTTATCACCTATATTTAAGAAAAATATTATGATGTTTTCATTTTCCCGATGGAAAGACATAAATATAACGATTCGCCAACAATTAAAACAGCACAATAATGGATGAAAATGTTGTTTATGATGCCATTGTGGTTGGAACCGGAATAACTGGAGGTTGGGCTGCTAAGGAACTGTGCGAAAACGGACTGAAAACCCTGGTTTTGGAGCGTGGCCCAATGGTGAAGCATGTGCAGGATTACAAAACCATGAATGACGATTCTTGGGACTATCCCTTGAAGGGTGAATTGTCTCGTGCGGACAAAGAAAAATATCACAAGCAGCTTAGAGTGGGTTGGGCGCCCAGGGAAGATGTCAAACATTTTTTTGTGAATGATCTGGAACATCCCTACCAAGAAACCAAGCGTTTTGATTGGATTCGGGGCTATCAGGTTGGTGGTCGCTCCCTTACTTGGGGCAGACAAAGTTATCGCTGGAGCGATATTGATTTTGAGGCCAACAAAAAGGAAGGGATTGCTGTGGATTGGCCCGTTAGATATAAGGATATAGCTCCTTGGTATGATAAAGTAGAATCCTATATTGGTGTAAGTGGCGAAAATTTGGGGTTGAAACAGTTGCCTGATGGTCAATTCTTGCCGCCAATGGAATTGAACTGTGTGGAAAAGGAGTTTCAGCAATCCATGAAAGCCAATTTTGAGGATGGCAGACTTTTAACCATTGGTAGAGCCGCACATGTTACCAAAAACACTACGGATTTTGAAGGTCGTGGACCTTGTCA
Source organism: Flagellimonas sp. (assembly GCF_965222555.1). Classification (GTDB taxonomy): domain Bacteria; phylum Bacteroidota; class Bacteroidia; order Flavobacteriales; family Flavobacteriaceae; genus Flagellimonas. The sequence goes on from NZ_CBDCUG010000005.1 coordinate 1,018,013, forward strand.
ATATAGAAATAGATGCTGGAGGGGCTGCCCTTTTGGTGGATATTTTAGCAGTAACTCTTCAACACTTCCCGCTGCAGAACGAACCGGCAATTTGACCTTACGTGAAAATTCCATAGTTTACGAAGTGGTCTATGATGACACTCAAAAAAAAGCTACAGGAGTAAAAATAATAGATGCGGAAACCAAGGAAAAAATAGAATTCAAATCCAAGATAGTGTTCCTCTGTGCCTCGGCTATGGCATCGGTGGGAATCTTATTGCAATCCAAATCCAAAGTATTTCCCAATGGTTTGGGCAATAATTATGATGAAGTAGGTCGTAACCTTATGGATCATCATTACCAGTTGGGTGCATCAGCAAAAGTAGATGGACATTTGGACAAATACTATAAAGGGAGAAGACCCAACGGGTTTTACATTCCCCGTTTTGTTAATCTTGATGAAAAAACCAAACGAAATGGATTCTTACGCGGATTTGGATATCAAGGAGGTGCCAACAGAACACATTGGTCAGAAATGGTGGCTGAAATGGGTTATGGAAAAGCCCTTAAAGAAGCCATTCTAAAACCAGGGGGTTGGGAAATAGGAATGACAGGTTTTGGTGAAATGTTGCCATATCATGACAACCGGGTTACCTTGAGCCAGGATAAAAAGGATCAATGGGGACTGCCACAATTGGATTTTGATGTGGAATTCAAGGAAAATGAGCAAAACATGCGTGAAGCTATAAAGGAAGAGGCAGTTGCCATGTTGAAAGCGGCTGGGTTCAAGGATGTAAAACCATATGATCGAGAAACCGGCCCTGGCTTGGGCATACATGAAATGGGCGGTGCCCGAATGGGCCATGACCCAAAAACATCTGTGCTCAACAAACATAATCAAGTGCATGGTGTGCCCAATGTTTATGTTACCGATGGCGCCTTTATGACATCTGCAAGCTGTGTAAACCCATCATTGACCTATATGGCATTTACGGCCAGAGCTGCCAACCATGCAGCTGAACAATTCAAACAACATAAATTTTCTTAAATACCTACTATGGAAAACGCTTCTGCCCGAAACTTATGGGGCGATTTTTTAGACGCCCATCTGGAATTTGCTTCAGAGGATGCCCCGAAAGTGATTCATTTTTGTGATAATGAGAAAGATGCCGATACTTGCGCCAACTTGGTCTGCAAAGATATTAAGCGAGCTACTTCGCATTCTTTACTTGGCATTCAACTTCGTAAGGAACCTATGCCCAGAATAGGGGATTTTGCGGTAGTGACAGATTGGTCCGGAAAGGCCAAATGCATTATTCGGACTACTTCGGTCAAGTTGGTCCCTTATTTTGCCGTTCACGCAGAACATGCCCGTTTGGAAGGCGAAGGTGATAAAACCTTGGAACATTGGCAAAAAACCCATTGGGATTATTATACCCGCGAACTGGCTACGTTCAATAAAATTCCAAGAGAAAGTATGATTGTGGTCTTTGAGCGATTTGAAAAAGTCTTTCAAAGATAATGGCCGCACATAGGCGGCCATTCATTTCTTTGTTATAAAAGAGGCTAGTCCAAATCTACCCAAATATTGCCTTGCTTATGCGAGGTGACCGTGCTTTCTATAAAGTTCATTCCCCTTACCCCATCCTGCATGGTAGGGAATTCGCCATCAATGTATGCTTCTCCACGAATGGCCCTTGCTGCTCCGAGATAGATATTGGCCATGGAATCAAAAATACCTTCAGGGTGCCCCGGTGGCATCTTCGAGCTATTCAAAGAGAGCTCTGAGTTATAGCCATGACCCGGTTTATATACCTGAAGGGGTTCGGTATCGCTCATTTTGTATAAAAAGTTGGGTTTCTCTTGTTCCCATCTAAAAGCTCCTTTTTCACCATAGATGGCAATGGCCAATCCATTTTCCTCACCTGTGGCCACCTGACTGGCCCTAACAACACCTTTAACGTGTTTGTCCATTCGAATAAGGACCGTTCCATCCACATCCATTTGGTTGTCATCATAGAGATAGTTGAAATCACACAGCACCGATTTTATTTTCAATCCTGTGGTATACTCGATCAAGTTGGATGCATGAACACCAATATCACCAATACAGGAGCTTATACCGGCTTTTTTAGGATCTAATCGCCATACTGTTGAGCGTTTTTCCTTATCGTGAATAACGGTATTGATCCATCCCTGATAATATCTGGCATCCACTTTGTGGATTTTTCCCAAAGCACCAGCTTTGATCATTTCCCTCATTTGACGTACCATAGGGTAGCCAGTATACGTATGGGTAAGCGCAAACACTTTTCCGGACTTTTCATATACTTGCTGGAGGTTTTTGGCTTCCTCATAATTCATGGTCATGGGCTTTTCACAAATGACATGAAACCCATTTTCCAACAGCTTTTTGGCCATAGGAAAGTGCAAAAAATTAGGAGTTAAGACAGAACAGACCTGAATACGCTCTTCCTCCGGAAGCTTTAACTCTTCCTCTATTAATGTATCAAAGTCTTTATAAATTCTGTTGGTTGGAACATCAATCTCTTTGGCAAAGCCAACATTTTGTTCAAAATCTGGATTAAAGACCGCTCCTACGATCTCGTAATTGTCATTGATAAATGAGGCAACTCTGTGTAGCACTCCAATGAGGGAATCTCCTCCACCTCCAATAATTCCAAGTCTAATTTTTTTAGGCATGCGTTTTCTTTTTTAAGCTTCTTGCGTTTTTGGTTTTCGTTTCTTCATATACAGGTTCAGTCCTATAAACAGCACTATAAGTATAGCTGGCAGCACGGACATAATTTTCAGGGCATCATTTGCGCTGGCATTATCAATAATATTTCCCATAATGGGCAATATCAAAGAAACAGAAAACATTCCTGCTCCACCCATTATTGATAATCCAAGTGCGCCACTTTCCGGAATATATTCTGCAACAAAGGACAGCATGGTTGGCCAAAAGAAAGTTATTCCAATAGCAAAGACTGCAGCAGCAAAAAATGTCATTGGACCGGTTGTTACGGTAAGCAGCCACAAGCCTAAAAAAGCAAAAATGGCTGAAAACAACAACATCCCTTCAGGTTTTAATTTATGAACCACTTGTCCGGCAAAGGCACGCCCTGCGGCCATAATGCCATTAATAAAAGCCAATACCAATAAAGGTACCGCTACCGTTGCCTTTAGCAAAGATTCTATACGCTGGTTAGTACCCAACTCGGTCGCAGCGGTCAAAAACATGCAGATTACCATAAATATGAACAGCGGTTTGACCACACTAGAAAACATTTTCTTGTTGCTTACTCCCAATTTCACACGTTCAGTAACCGGAAATTCCTGTCCCATGAACATAAATGCGTAAGCAATGAGTGGAATGTAGAGTACCCCCACCATTATTTGCCAGCTCATTCCCATTACGTCCATAATCAGCCATCCAACAATTGATCCTATCACAATTCCGCCAGGGAACCAAATATGGAATCGGTTCAGCATTTTGGTCTTATTTTCTGTGTACATAGAAGCTATCATTGGATTCAGTGCCGCTTCTACCATACCATTTCCAATCCCAACAAAAAGTGTTGCTAGGAATAAGGAGGTTTGATCGCGCGCCAGCAAGGTCCAGGTTATTCCAATGGCATGAGTAATAAAGGCCAGCCATGTAATTTTTTTGATTCCCATGGTATCCACAAGAATACCTCCAAAAATCATGGCGATGGTAAATCCAAAAAAAGCCGGGGTAAATGCCCATCCTATTTGTTCCAACGTTAGTCCAATTCCTTCTGGTCCAAAAACGGTTTCCAATCTTGCCCTAATGGCAAAGGTCATTGCGGTTACAAGTAAAGCGACACAAGAGGCTATAAATAATCGGTTCTTGTTTACATTTTCCATGTGATTTATAATTTGGTTGGTTTAAGATTTATATTCCACTTTTTCTTTTTTAAAGAACAGCGCAAATAGCAGAAATACCACCAAGGCAAAAATTGCTGGAATAATCCAAACACTTCCCCAGTCGTGTGCGTTTTCCGAAATCAAATACATATCAGTGATCCTGCCTGCAATCCAAAAGCCCATCAACATCCCTACCCCATAAGTTGCAAGGGTAATTAAGCCTTGGGCAGCACTTTTGTACTTCTCACCTGCTTTAGAATCTGTATATATTTGGCCAGATACAAAGAAAAAGTCATAACAGATTCCATGCAGAGCGATTCCAATCAATAGCATAAAGGCCATTTCGCCGGCATTGCCATAGGCAAATAACAAATAACGAAGCGTCCATGCCAGCATTCCCGCCAATATGGTTTTTTTAAATCCGAATTTTTTGAAAAAATATGGGAGCAGCAACATGAAGAGTACTTCAGAAGCTTGACCAATGGTCATTTTTCCCGCAGGATTGGAAACTCCTATTTCACCCAAAAACTGACCTGCATGTTGGTAATAAAAGGCCAGAGGGATACAAATGAGTACAGAAGCCAAAAAGAAAATAAGAAAGTTGCGATCCTTTAGCAACTTTAGCGCTTCAAGTCCCAAAATATCTGAGAGGGTTATCTTTTCACCTCTTGTTATTTGTGGAGGAGTCTTCGGCAAGGTGAAACTAAACAAACCTAAAGTCAATGAAGCAACGGCCACCATTAAGAACGTATTCCTTAAAAGACCTTCTTGCACACCAACCTCACTGTCCCATCCAATAAAACTAATGGTAAGACCAGCAATGATCCACCCAATGGTACCAAATACCCTTACCAATGAAAACTCTTTGGCAGGATCCTTCATTTGGTTGAAAGAAACTGAGTTGACCAGTGCCAATGTTGGCATATAAATAATCATATAGCCCAACACATACGGATAAAAAATACTGAAATCCGCAGCATTCGCCATTTGATACATCAAAAATGCTCCTATCAAATGTAAAACTGCCAAAATACGCTCTGCATTAAAAAAACGATCTGCTATCAATCCAATGATAAAAGGAGCAATTATGGCTCCCCAAGATTGGGTGGAATAAGCCAATGCTATTTCACCTCCGCTTGCCTTAAGGGTGTTAGGCAAATAAATCCCAAGAGTCACAAACCAGCCTCCCCAAATGAAGAATTCTAAAAACATCATGAAAGACAGTTGGAACTTTACTTTTGGACTCATAAATAGTTGGATTTATCTTTTATAGAATATATAATCTAGAGGTTCTGGTTCAATACCGTTGATTCTGTAATCCATCTGTATTTGCCCTCTATGATGCGTAGAATGGTTCACAATATGAAAAAGGATGTCCTTAAGCTCATTGGCAAAGGTTCTTCCCTGACTGTTTTCATAGTCAATCCTTTTTGTGAAATCATCGGCATTGGTTATAATTTCAAATGAGGTCCGCTGGTTCTCATAATGAATTTCGCCCCAATTTTCAATTACATGCTCCTGCCACACTCCATATTCGTATGGTTTACCCGTAATCCTATGGTTCCAAATATGGTGGGCATTCAATACATGGCTAAAAAGCTTTATACACTTTTCTGGAACTTCTTCCATTGCAGTGCATTGTTCAATCAGCTTTTTATTGCAGTAAAAATTGTAATCAAAAAGTTGGTGCAAAAATCCCTTCATTGACCAAAATTTTTATTCAGATGCCTCAAATAACTTGATCAATAAATCCCGGGTGGCAATAATTCCTTCTTCCTCTCCCATTTCACTTCCTTCATATTCCACTCCTACATATCCCTTATATCCAGCATCTTTTACAATCTTCATCATTCTGGCATAATCTGTATTGATTTCATTTCCGTCGGCATCAAAATCATGTGATTTGGCACTTACGGCTTTTGCATAAGGCATTAGCTCTTCCATCCCTTTGTAGCGGTCGTACCAATCGTCACACTCCGGCCATTCTGCCCATTTCATACAGAAGTTTCCAAAATCGGGGAGTGTTCCGCAATTATCCATATTCACTTTCTTCATTACATTGGCCAACATGGCCCCGTTTGAAGAAAATCCACCGTGGTTTTCAACTGTAATGTTGATGTTTTTCGGTTTGGCATAAGTAGCCAATTGCGTTAAACCATCTATTGAAGCGCTTGTCCATTCTTCCGCATCGTTGGATCCATTTAAGTTTACTCTAATTGTATGGCATCCCATGGCCGCTGCCGCATCTACCCATTTATGGTGGTTTTCCACTGCTTTTTTCCGCTCAGCATCATCCGGAGTGGCCAAATCACCCTGACCATCGATCATGATCAACACATTCTCCATACCATGTTTCTCAGCCTCAGCGTTACTCTTATCCACAAATGCTTTCATGGCCTCCTCGGAAAAGTTGTCTTTTTCCAACTCTGGGTAATATAATCCACTTACATATTCAAGACCTGTGAATCCCCATGCTTTTGCTTTTTCCGCAAACTTGTACGGATCTAATCCGTCTTCTCTTACCATTCTGTGCATTGACCACTGCGCCAAAGAAAGCTTAAATAGCGGCTCGGCCTCTTCTTTTATCTCTTCTGACATTTCTACCACTTCAGATTCTTGTTTTTTGTTTTGTTGTTTACATGCATAGCTGCCAAATAATAAAGTAAGTGCCACACCCACTCGTGCACTGTTTTGAATAAAATTTCTTCTTTTCATAAGGATTAGTTGTTAAATCTTAAATAGAATTGAAAAACTACAACGTTATAGTAGTGAATTCTCAGTAAACATAAGGATTAAATGTAGAAAATTAATTTAATAATTAATACATTTATGAAATAAACAATCCTATTAAATGAGCAAATTTTATTACAACGAAGAGCAGGAATCATACGATGCCATAGTAGTAGGGACGGGCATTAGTGGTGGTTGGGCTGCAAAGGAACTATGCGAAAATGGACTCAAAACCCTTGTCCTTGAGCGTGGAAGAATGGTAAAGCACCGAGAGGACTATCCCACTGCAAATCTAGACACTTGGGATTTTCCAAATAACGGAGAACTTTCAAGAGAAGATGCAGCCAAACAAGAGAAACAGGCAAGGACCGGTTATACGGTAAAAGCTCCACATAATTTCTGGTTTGTTGATGATCTTAAACACCCATATAATGAAACCAAGCGTTTTGATTGGATGAGAGGATATCATGTAGGGGGAAGATCTATAATGTGGGGGCGTCATAGTTATCGTTGGAGTGATATTGATTTTGAAGCCAATAAAAAGGATGGCATTGCGGTTGATTGGCCCGTGCGTTATAAAGATATTTCGCCTTGGTACGATAAGGTTGAATCCTATATAGGAGTAACTGGAGAGAAGCTTGGACTTCCACAACTTCCTGACGGGCAGTTTGAGCCCATGATGGAGCTTAATTGTGTTGAGCAACATGTTAGAGATAAGGTATCTGAACATTTTGATGGTAGGGTTGTTACTGCGGGAAGAGTTGCTCATATAAATAGTGATAAAAAGTTTGATGGAGATGGCAGAACCAGATGTCAATTTAGAAATCGCTGTATAAGGGGCTGTCCTTTTGGCGCTTATTTCAGTAGTGTTTCCTCAACACTTCCGGCTGCGGAGAGAACCGGTAACATGACATTGAGACCGGACTCCATTGTTCATGAGGTGATTTATGATCCAGACACTAAAAAAGCTTCTGGAGTTAAAGTAATAGACCGTGAAACCAAAGAGGAGTTCGTATTCAAGGCCAAGGTGATTTTCCTTTGTGCTTCGGCAATTGCTTCAACAGCTATATTGATGCAATCCAAATCCGACAGATTTCCAAATGGTCTTGGAAACGATTCGGACCAATTGGGAAGAAATATCATGGACCACCATCTTGGTGTTGGTGCTTCTGGAAAGTTTGATGGTTTTGAAGACAAATATTATAAGGGTCGCAAACCCAATGGAATCTACCTTCCGCGTTTTAGAAACTTGGGTGGAAGTTCCAATTCTGATAAGTTTATTCGGGGTTACGGTTACCAAGGTGGAGCCGGAAGAGGAAATTGGGAAGATGCCATTGCAGAAATGTCCCATGGTAAAGAACTCAAGGATGCCATTTTAAAACCAGGGGGATGGACCTTTGGAATGGGTGGTTTTGGAGAGGTGTTGCCTTATGAGGACAACAGAATGACCATGGATTATGACAAATTGGACGAATGGGGCCTCCCCACCGTTACCTTTGATGCTGAATTCAAAGAGAACGAATGGAACATGCGTGAAGACATGAAAAACCAAGCTGTTGAGATGCTTGAAAAAGCTGGTTTGCGTGATGTAAAACCATTTGACAACCCTGGTGCACTTGGCCTTGGAATCCATGAAATGGGTACAGCAAGAATGGGTAGAGACCCCAAAACATCTGTGCTCAATGGTTATAACCAGGTACATGCCTGTAAAAATGTTTATGTAACCGATGGTGCCTTTATGACATCTGCAAGTTGTGTAAACCCATCATTGACCTATATGGCCTTTACGGCTAGAGCTGCCAACCATGCAGCACAAGAACTTAAAAAAGGAAACATATAATGGAAAGAAGAGTTGCTTTAAAAAATATGGGGCTTGCCTTTGGGTATACTGTTGCCGCCCCTACCCTTTTGGGAATAATACAAAGTTGCAATAGCAAAAAAGTGTTGGATTGGACACCAGAGTTCTTCACCAAGGACGAAGGGACAATTATACATACTCTTGTGGATATTTTGCTTCCAAAGACAGACACTCCTTCCGCAACGGAGGTAAATGTGCATATGTTTATTGATAAATATGCGCAAGAAGCCCTCCCTGTAGAAAATCAGGGTTTTATGAAAATGTGCATGGGCAAGTTTACGGACAAAGTTTTGGCGGCTTCCCAAAAAGAATCGTTAGCTGATTTGGACCAAGAGGATTTAGAGCCTGTTTTTGCCACCTATCTTAAGAAAAGGACGGATGATGTTGAAGAAGCACATTCGGAAGCTACAGAGGCATACTTTAAGAGTATAGCGGAAGGTGGTGAAGCGGTTTTAGATGATGAGGTTGCATGCTTCAGTTTTGCCAATTCTTTACGCAATTTTACCATATGGTCCTATAAGACCTCTGAACATGTTGGTGAAGAAGTTTTAGCATACCTACCCGTTCCGGGAGAATATATAGGTTGTGGTGATTTGGAAACCTTGACCCAGGGCAGAGCTTGGTCTATATAACGAATAACTTAGATCTTATTAACAAAAAAGCCTCCTTTTAAAAGGAGGCTTTTTTGTTGTTGAACTTTAATTCAAATAAAATACCTCGGAAGTTATTCTTGTGGGGTGAACTTTTCCGAGGTATTTATTCAATAAACACTATCACATACTGATAAGTTCAGTAAAACTATGATCCACACATCAAGCAATCATCATCAGCTTGGCCTTCTTTGGCGCGTGCAATCATTTCTTTCATCTCTTCAGCTGTCATGGGCTGTATGTCAACTTCCTGTTGCGTCACCGGTGTGGCATCCACCTTTAAATCTTCCACAGCATTAGGTGTTGCAGCCAAGACTTCGGCCTCTGCGGCCACACTTATTGGAACTTCTTTCTTCTTTGTATTGTCCAAAGTGAATTTGATGGCATCTACCGCTGCTTTCGTCCTTAGGTAATACATTCCAGTTTTGAGTCCGCTTTTCCAAGCATAAAAATGCATAGAGGTCAGTTTGGAATAGTTTGCATTTTCCATGAACAGATTCAACGACTGGCTTTGATCAATAAAATAACCACGTTGTCTACTCATGTCTATAACATCTTTCATGCTCAATTCCCAAACGGTCTTGTACAGTTCCTTGATATCATCTGGGATAACATCAATATCTTGTACCGATCCATTGGCACGCATTAATTCCTGTTTTAGGTTTTCGTTCCACAGCCCCAATTTGACCAAATCTTCCAAGAGGTGTTTGTTCACCACAATGAACTCACCTGAAAGTACTCTTCTCGTATAGATATTGGAAGTATAAGGCTCAAAACATTCATTGTTTCCAAGAATCTGTGAAGTAGAAGCGGTTGGCATGGGTGCAACCAAAAGTGAGTTACGAACTCCATGTTTCTTCACATCCTTTCTAAGTTTGGTCCAATCCCATCTGCCTGAAAGCTCCTCATCTTTGATTCCCCAAAGGTTGTGCTGGAACTTTCCTTCCGAAATCGGTGAACCTTCATAGGTAGAGTAAACCCCCTCTTCTTTGGAAGCTTCCATGGATGCAGTTACAGCGGCAAAATAAAGTGTCTCAAAAATTTCTTGGTTCAATTGTTTTGCTTCATCACTGGTAAATGGCAAACGGAGCATGATGAACGCATCGGCCAAACCTTGTACACCCAAACCTATTGGTCTATGCCTCATGTTTGAGTTTTCGGCTTCTTTGACCGGATAGTAGTTGCGATCAATAACCCTATTCAAGTTCTTGGTCACACGTTTGGTTACCCTGAAAAGTTCTTTATGGTCAAACTTTCCATTTTTCACAAACATGGGAAGAGCAATGGATGCCAGGTTACATACGGCTACCTCATCTGGAGAAGTGTACTCCAAGATTTCGGTACAAAGGTTTGAAGAACGGATAGTTCCCAAATTCTTTTGGTTGCTCTTTCTGTTTGCAGCATCCTTGTAAAGCATGTAAGGTGTTCCCGTTTCAATTTGGGATTCCAATATTTTTTCCCAAAGTTCCCTGGCCTTAATCGTTTTTCTGCCTTTCCCTTCTGATTCATATTTAGTGTAGAGTGCTTCAAACTCCTCACTATGGGTATTGAAAAGATTTGGACACTCATTTGGGCACATCAACGTCCATTCGGCATCGGCTTCTACCCTTTTCATGAACAAGTCTGGAATCCACATGGCATAAAAAAGGTCGCGTGCGCGCATTTCCTCTTTACCGTGGTTCTTTTTCAAATCCAAGAAGTCGAAAATATCAGCATGCCATGGCTCTACATAAATGGCAAAGCTACCCTTTCTTTTTCCTCCTCCTTGGTCAACATAACGCGCAGTGTCGTTAAAAACCCTGAGCATAGGGACAATTCCATTAGATGTTCCGTTAGTTCCGGCAATATATGATCCCGTGGCCCTTACGTTGTGAATAGACAATCCTATTCCACCAGCTGACTGGGAAATTTTTGCCGTTTGCTTCAAAGTATCATAAATACCATCGATGCTGTCATCTTTCATTGCCAAAAGGAAGCAGGAAGACATCTGCGGTTTTGGGGTCCCTGAATTGAATAGGGTAGGTGTTGCATGGGTAAAGTATTTTTTGGACATCAATTCGTATGTCTCTATCGCTGCATCCAAATCGCCCAAATGAATTCCAACTGCAACACGCATTAGCATATGTTGTGGACGTTCCGCAATTTTTCCGTTGAGTTTAAGAAGGTAGGAACGTTCCAATGTTTTAAAGCCGAAATAATCGTAGCCAAAATCTCGGTTATATATAATGGTGGAATCCAGTTTTTCTGCATTTTCCTCAATTACCTTAAACACTTCGTCAGAAAGCAATGGAGCTTTTTTGCCCGTTCTTGGGTTTACATATTCGTAAAGATCCTTCATGGTTTCAGAGAAGGATTTTTTAGTGTTTTTATGCAGGTTGGAAACCGAGATGCGAGCCGCCAACTTTGCATAATCTGGGTGAGTAGTGGTCATGGTCGCAGCAATTTCAGCGGCCAAGTTGTCCAGTTCTGAAGTTGTTACCCCATCATACAATCCTTCAATTACCCTCATGGCAACTTTTACAGGATCCACCAGGCCATTAAGCCCATAACAAAGTTTTCTAACTCTGGCCGTGATTTTGTCGAACATCATCGGCTCTTTTCTTCCATCTCTTTTTAATACATACATGCGCTACGAATATTTTTAAATGATACGTTTGTTGGTTATACCATAATACATTATTGGCATTGGATCAACCAATGCTCAAGGTTAAGGTCATGAAAATCCCTGGGGCAAGAGGATTTTCTGTAAGGTTGGTTAATTAAAAATCTGCGTCAAAACTGATTTTTTGCGAATCAGTGTCTTTTTCTTTGTTCAAAACACCTGCTTTTTGATATTCAGACACGCGTTTCTCAAAGAAATTGGTTTTCCCTTGCAATGAAATCATATCCATAAAGTCAAACGGATTTGTGGCATTGTACACCTTTTCACATTGCAACTCCACCAATAGCCTATCTGTTACAAACTCAAGGTATTGGGTCATCAATTTGGAATTCATTCCAATTAAACTCACAGGAAGTGATTCTGTGATAAATTCCCTTTCAATATCCAAAGCATCAACAATAATCTCGGTAATACGTTCCTTCGGAACTTTGTTTACCAAGTGGTTATTATGCAAATGCACAGCATAGTCACAGTGCATTCCCTCATCTCTAGAAATAAGCTCGTTGGAGAAAGTCAATCCGGGCATCAACCCTCTTTTCTTTAACCAAAAAATAGAACAGAATGCTCCTGAAAAGAATATTCCCTCAACAGCTGCAAAGGCTATCAACCGCTCTGCAAAACTTGGGGACTCAATCCATTTAAGGGCCCAATCCGCTTTCTTTTTGATTGCCGAAAAGTTTTCTATAGCCTTAAAAAGAATTCCTTTTTCCTTTTCATCCTTTACATAGGTATCAATAAGTAAAGAATATGTTTCAGAATGGATGTTCTCCATCATAATCTGGAATCCATAGAAAAATTTGGCTTCAGAATATTGAACTTCGTTTACAAAATTCTCTGCCAAATTTTCATTCACAATCCCATCTGAAGCAGCAAAAAATGCCAGAATGTGCTTTATAAAATACCGCTCATCATCATTGAGTTTGTTATTCCAATCCGTTAAATCTTGGTGCAAATCAATTTCTTCCGCAGTCCAAATACAAGCCTCTTGTTTTTTGTACCAATCCCAAAGATCATGGTGTTGAATGGGAAAAATCACAAATCTATCTTTGTTTTCTTGTAATATGGGCTCAATAGCTGCTGACATAGTTTCTCGTTAAAAAATTTATAATTCGGAAGAAAAATTCCCTGCGGATAGGGCTAACAAAGATTCAAAAATGAAATCAGATTATAAAGGTGGTTTTATGAAAACGACCGCAAAGTTTTTAACACAAAATGTTGAAATCTAGGCTGGCAACCCATGTTACTTGGGCTGATAAAATTTTAGAGGAAATGAAAACTTTTTTGAGAAATAGTAGCGCACAAAAAAAGACCAAAAAGTATATGATGATATACTTTTTGGTCTTTTCTGTTTACAAAAATTGGACTTAAAGCAGTTTTTTAATTGTATTACCAAACAGTACGGCCACTCCCAGTCTTACCCAGGTATGTATTCTAATTTTAGGTAGTTCCCCCGAAACCCAAAACCAAATTCCAAACCGAGGCTCAACTAAAGATCTTATTTTGCAAGCAGTTTCTAAAATCAAGAGGTTGGTTGCTCCGGCCGTACGATTTTTGGTAATATATATGAACTTTTACGATGCAATGACTAATCCTGAAGAGCCACCTTATTCCATTCCGATTCCATCTCCAACTCTCTGCTCTCCGATATTGCAGCAAAAATCAGAGCAAATACCAAAATCACGAATAATACAAAACACTTTTTCATTGAGTACTATTTAATAGGTTATCTCCTAATTTTTGACATTGCCAAAGTATAAAACAAACACCATGGCATTGGTTTGGTTTGTATAAACGGTTATCTTTTGTGTATAAATGGTTTTCAAGCACTTACACAATTACATGTACTGATGGAAAAAATCGGTCCATGTTTAGGAAAAGTTGTACAAAATTCCTGTAGCCGACCATTTTTTACCAATTATACGCGTAAAATGTCCATTAGCACATAATTCCAATCACCATAAAAAGAATAATCCTAAATTTGAATTTGTTTAATATAGAGGATGTTAGAAGCAGTTATTGTAGATGATGAGGTAAAGGCCCTACAAAGCTTGAGTTGGGAATTGACCAATCTGAGTGATGAAGTGGATATTGTAGCGTCTTTTACCGATGCACATGAAGCTTTGGAGTATTTGGAACGCAATACTCCAGATTGCTTGTTTCTTGATATTGAAATGCCAGCAATGGATGGTTTTCAATTTATCAAAAACCTAAAGAACAAGGATTTTCCCGTTGTTATTACCACTGCCTATAACCAATATGCGTTGAAAGCGTTAAAAAACGAGGCCATAGATTATCTGTTGAAGCCCATTGACACCGATGACCTTCAGGTGACCATTGCCAAGATAAAAAAATACAACACCAAGAATTTGACGGTTGACAAACTGGAAAAAATCCTGTTGAACTTCAATGCCGATTCGCACAGTAAAAAAATAACCATCAACACTGACGGCAAATTACTTTTCCTGAATAGTGATGACATTCTTTATGCAGAATCTGATGGAAACTACAGCACTATATTTCTGAGTGATGGTCAGAAAATCTTGCTTACAAAAAAGCTGAAGGAAGTAAACACCCTGTTACCGGACAATAGCTTTTTCAGAATTCACAATTCATACATCATCAATCTCAACAAAATCAAAGAATTTCTTAAAACAGATGGGTACGTGGTTTTGGAATCCAACCATAAAATCCCCGTTTCCCGGCAAAAAAAATCCGATTTTCTGGATATGCTGTAACTTCCCTAGATACCTGTGTACAACGTAAAATTCACAATGACCGGAAATTCACCCTCAGGACAAAAGGTCATTTCCTTGTGCTTTTTCTTCTTATCGCTTTTCCAGATGGCCATTGGACAAGAAATTCCAGAGACTTTTAAGGAAAAAGCTGAAACACTTGTGAAAACAAAACCAAGGACCTATCTAACACTGGACACCGAACTAAAACCGGAAAAAAGGGACACCACTCTTCTACGTTATTTTGCCAATCTGTGCAAAAAAGAAAAGTATTTAGAGGGAGAGGCCTATGCCCTAGACCAAATAGGTACGATATATAGGAACTTTTCAAAATATAAAAAAGCCGCAGATCTACATCAAGAGGCATTAAGGCTATCGGAAGAAGCCAATAATACGGAATTAAAAGTATTAAGTCTGAATATGCTTGGAGTGGTCTATAGGCGTACAGATGCTATAAAAACAGCATTAAAATACAACCAAGAAGCCCTAGAAATAGCTGAACAAGTTGAAAATCCATCACATCATATTAAGAGAAGTATCAATGTTTCTTTAAACTGTATTGGAAACTTATATCAAACTTTGGAGCAGTATGATCTGGCCATTCTGCAGTTTAGGAGAGCTCTTAAAATGGAAGAAGAGCTGGAGAACAATTTGGGCCTGGCCATTAACCATCAAAATATTGGAGACTGTCTTGAACACAAAGGAGACCTTGAAGGGGCTTTGGAAAATTACAGAAAATCCTTGTTCTACAATGAAGAAATCAACTCTGCTTATGGCCAAATCATCTGCAAAAACAGTATAGCACAGGTCTATCTTCAGCAAGACATGCCCTATGCCGCGCTGGTACTTTTGGAACCCTTACATGAGCCGTCCAAATCCATAGGGGATTTTTATATAACTCCTTTGGTTTTCATAAATACAGGATGGGCATATGCCGAACTGGACAATTATACAAAAGCGCATAAGTTTATTATGGAAGGACTTGAAATGTCCCAAACCCATAACATTCCTAGCAACATTCTATATGCCTACCGCAAACTCTCCTATTTTGAACAGTCTCGTGGCAATTATAAAGCGGCTTACGAGTACTACAAAAAGGCCGATGAATTGGATGAGGAAATATCCAGCGCAACAAATTTCAGGTATATGAACGATGTTATTGTGGGATATGAAGCGGATAAAAAGAACAATCAAATATCAGTACTTGCGAAGGAAAATGAAATTGTAAGGTTAAGGCTTCGGAAAAACCAGACCACGCTATTGGTCAGCGCCTTAATTGTTGGTTTGATTTCTTCCATTCTTTATATTTTATACAGACAGTACCAGGGCAAAAATGAAAAAAGGGTGCTTTCCTTAGAACAAAACATGCTCAGGAGCCAGATGAACCCACACTTTTTGTTCAATTCGTTGAATTCCATCAAGCTTTACATTATCAACAACGAACAAAAAAATGCAGTTCACTATCTCAATAAATTTTCCAAATTGGTACGCAAAATATTGGAAGCCTCCTCTTTAAAGGAAATCTCCCTAGCAGAGGAATTGGAAACCGTGGAGCTTTACATGAACATTGAGAATATTCGTTTTTCCAACGAGATAGATTTTAAGATTTCAGTAGCGGATGATGTCAGTCCAGACAGTATCAAAGTTCCTTCATTGGCATTGCAACCATTTTTGGAAAACTCGCTTTGGCATGGACTTTCACCCAAAGAGGGTGAAAAAATGATTCATCTAAACGTAAAAAGAAAGAATAGAAACCACATCTCCATAGAAATTGAGGACAATGGTGTTGGTAGAGGAGCAGCGCAGGCCAATAAAGAGAATAGGGTCTTAAAACGAAAATCCGTGGGGATTCGCATTACCAAAGAACGCTTGGCCAATTTTTCCAAAGACTACCAGTACAATTTTGATGTGGACATTGTTGATCTGTTTGATGAAAACGGAGAGCCCAAAGGAACCAAGGTAATTTTGGACATTCCTACTGTTTAGCATTTTCCAGGGCAGTTTGTTCCAACTCTGCATACCAAGCTTCTCCAAATTTTCGGATCAAAGCTTCCTTTACGAACTTATAAATGGGCACTTTTAATTCTTCTCCTAGGCTACAGGCGGGGTCGCAGATTTCCCATTTATGGTAGTTAACAGCGGTAAATTCTGAGTATTCCCGCGTTCTTACCGGATAC
Source organism: Flagellimonas sp. (assembly GCF_965222555.1). Classification (GTDB taxonomy): domain Bacteria; phylum Bacteroidota; class Bacteroidia; order Flavobacteriales; family Flavobacteriaceae; genus Flagellimonas. The sequence goes on from NZ_CBDCUG010000005.1 coordinate 1,034,692, forward strand.
AAATGGCAAGAAACAGGTTTCTTCCATTGTGTTGCCCCATCATTATATGCTTCTTCCAATCCACACTTTGCAATCCCACTATCGGAATAAATTACGTATGCACATTCACTTTTGTTGACCAGTGGTGTCTCCCACTCACCATCCTCTCCTTTCACAAAAGCACCTTGGTCCATAATGGCGTCTACTCCTTCAGGTCTCAAATAAGACTTTACATCATTGAAGATATCTACCAATATTTCGGTTTCAGATTCCTCTAGAGGGGCTCCATATTCCCCATCCACACAACAGGCACCTTTGCAGGCATTTAAGTTACATACAAAATCGTTCTCAATGATCTCCTCTGAAATTATGGTTTTTCCTATTTGGAACATGGAAACACTTACTTTTTGGGCAAAGGTAATTTAAAACCAAAAAATGATGATTTCCATACCTTTTAATAGCATCCAAAAGCTTTTTTTACACGTAAATTTGCAAACTTAATATACAAGGCATGAATTTCAGTTTTAAGGAAATAGTGACCGCAAGCATGGTTCTTTTTGCCGTTATCGATATTTTGGGAAGCATCCCAATTATTATATCGTTACGAAACAAGGTAGGCCATATCCAATCGGAAAAAGCATCCATTGTTGCCGCATGTATCATGACGGCCTTCCTTTTTGTTGGGGAAAGTATTCTTGGACTCATTGGCATAGATGTGAATTCCTTTGCTGTAGCCGGTGCCTTTGTCATATTTTTTCTGGCATTGGAAATGGTGTTGGGCATTACCCTTTTTAAAGATGATGAACCAGAAAGTGCTTCTGTAGTACCCATTGCATTCCCTCTTATTGCAGGTGCAGGTACCTTGACTTCCATTTTGGCCCTCCGTGCCGAATATCATGTGGAGAACATTGTAGTGGCCATAATAGTAAATATTATCTTTGTATATCTGGTTCTTAAGTCCAGTGCCAAAATAGAACGGGTTTTGGGCAAGAACGGGCTTAGTGTTATCCGTAAAGTTTTTGGAGTTATCCTATTGGCAATTGCGGTAAAACTTTTTGCCACAAATATTAATCAGATGTTGGCCAGCTAACATCCAGTTTTCTTTTAATGAACAAGACATTTATTATTATTTTGATTCTTCTGGCAATGGGACTTATTGCCTATAACGTGACCTTGGTGGATTTTAGCAATCCATTTCAAGGCGACAGCACCATTGCGTTGATAGGCATAGCAGCTTCTTTATGTGCCATAGTACTGTTGCTCATTTTTATGACATCAAAAAAGATTGATAAAAAAATGAAGGAAGATTAATCTTCTATTTTCACTATTTCATCTTCGGTCTTGGCAAAAATGGCCGCTTCATCCAGTTCTTTTACTTTTTTAAGCATGGCATCGTGATTGCCCTTAATCTGGGCCGAAAGATTGGGAGAAAATAATTGCTCTGCAATATTCGCCTTCAGGTAATCTTTTATTTTCTCTTCATAGGCATAAAAATCCAGTTTGATCTTTCTATTGAGCACAAACTGAATAAAATCGTCAAAAAGAATATCATCTACCCTAAACTCATCCAAGAACTGGTTTTTGGTATAATCTGCATAGCGGTTACGGTCTTTTTCCAGATGTTCAAATATAAATCGTGAGAAAAACTCGTAGGTGTCCTCCATGCTTTCAATGGCTTCCTCTTGATTGCTTCCTATGGGCACAAAAACGTCCGGAATGATTCCACCTCCACCATATACAATCTTGCCTTTTGGTGTTCTAAACTTTAAGGAGTCGGCCACCTTTATACTATCCACAGAGATCAGCTCACCACTTCTATATCTTTCCATGAAGGTTTGATAATAATCCTTATGGCCTTTTTTATATGATTTTTGTATGGATCGACCTGTTGGCGTGTAGTATCTTGAAACCGTCAAGCGCACGGCTGATCCATCTCCCAAATCCATTTCCCGCTGTACAAGTCCTTTTCCGAACGAGCGTCTACCTACAATGGTTCCAATATCATTATCCTGCAATGCCCCTGCAATAATTTCGCTAGCGGAAGCAGAGCGTTCGTTAATCAACACATAAACTGGTTTATCCTCAAAATCTCCTTTTTTGGTGGCAAAGGCTTTTTTAATTCTTCCCTTTTTGTTTTTGGTGTATAGGATGAGCTTGTCATCTTCCAAAAATTCATCGGCTAGTTTTTCCGCGATGCCCAAATACCCTCCAGGATTATCCCTTAGGTCCAACACCAATTTTTGAGCACCTCTGATCTTTAGTTTTTTAAGTGCATCTTTAAACTCTCCAAAGGTAGATTCGGCAAAACGGTTGATCTTGATGTACCCCATATCTTTTGAGAGCATATAATAGGCGTCCACACTCCTAATGGGTATACGGTCGCGGGTAACGGTAATGTCCATCATCCTATTTTCTGACTTACGGAAAACTTTAAGGTCAACCTTGGTTCCTATTTTCCCCTTCAGTTTAGAAACCACAACATTATTTGCTGCTTCTTTCCCAAAAAGGGTATCATTGTCCGCAATCAATATTCGATCTCCCGGTTTGATTCCACTCATGTAACTGGGGCCATTTTTTATGGTCCTAATAACGGTAATGGTGTCTTTGTACATATAAAAACTGACCCCAATCCCCACAAAGTCTCCTTTCATATTTTCGGAAACCTCCTTCATCTCACTCTTGGGAATATAGACGGAGTGCGGATCCAATTTGCCCAAAATATTGTTTACGGTAACATCAACAATGCTATCGGTATTGATATCATCAACATATTCATAGTCTATGTAATCAATGAGTCTGTTTAGCTTGTCCTTTTTGGAATTGGTGGAGAACAGTTTTTCAGGGGTATCATCAAAATGCAACTTTCCTCCAATAAAAATTCCAATGGCTACAGCAAGAGCCAATAAGGTAGGTAATATATAACTGTATTTCTTTTTCATAACTTAAATGGTGGGGTTAAACCATTTCTTCCAAAATAGGCAGGTGATGGGTGGTTACTCCAGCACGTTCCAAAAATTTTAATCCGGAATCGTCCTTATATGCCTTTTGGTACACAACACGTTTTATGCCAGATTGATGAATAAGTTTGCTACATTCCCTACATGGGGACAAAGTAATATAGAGCGTAGCTCCTTCACAGGATTGTGTGGAGGACGCCACTTTTAAAATGGCATTGGCCTCGGCATGTAACACGTACCATTTGGTGTACCCTTCCTCATCTTCACAGATATTCTCAAATCCTGTAGGAGTTCCATTGTATCCATCGGATATGATCATTCTGTCCTTTACGATAATAGCCCCTACTTGTTTTCTTTGGCAATAGGACAGTTTGCCCCATTCCTTGGCCATTCTTAAATAGGCCTTGTCGTATTTTTCTTGTTTGCGCTCCTTCATTCAGTCAGAAATCTCCGATAATGAAATAAATATACCTGCTTTAACAGACCCCTACAACCTTATTCGGCTAAATTTAACAAAGGCCCTATTGGGGAAACGTAGCAATGAGCAAGGGTATTGTAATGCAAATGACCAAAATTGACGCAAGGGCAATAAAAATCGCTCTTTTGACCTTGAACACGTCCAAAACCAAAAAAGCCACTCCCAAAACAACAAGGATAATGGCCACTTGAGAAAGTTCTATACCTGTGGCGAAGCCCAATAAGGGAACGACCTTGTCATCTTCCTCGGCCATTAGCATTTTAAAGTAATTGGAAAACCCAAAACCATGAATCAATCCAAAAAAAGTGGTGGCCAAAACATGAAGTGTCATTCCAACGCTTTTAATTTCCTTTTTGACATACACAAAATTGAACAGCGCTGTGAGCAAAATGGTCACTGGAATCAGAAATTCAATCAGTCCAACGTCCACGGTCAGAACTTCAAATGCCGAAAGTGCTAAGGAGGCACAATGTGCAATGGTAAAAATAGTAGCTAAGATTACCACTCTTTTCCAATTGGCAAAAGTGAATGGAATGGCCAAAGCCGATAAAAACAGGATGTGGTCATAAGCTCCAAAATCCAGCACATGATTCAGTCCCAGTTTAATGTAAAAGAAAAATTCTTGCATGATTTATCTATTAGGAAATTCCTCGTTCTTTTTGAATAATCTCATAAGCCTTCTGCACTTCTTTAAATTTCTCCTCCGCACCTTTTTTAATAGCCTCGTTTTCGGTCACTACACGATCTGGATGGTATTTTTTTGCCATGGTCCGGTATGCCTTCTTCACCTCATCATCGGAAGCTGTCTTTTCAATCTCCAAAATCTTATAGGCATTATCCGCAGATTTGATGAACATGGCCATAATGCTCTCAAAATCGTGCCGGCCTACCCTAAGATACCCTGCCAGTTCTCTTAATTTGTTTACTTCAGCTTTGCTGACCTGTCCATCAGCCTGTGCAATACCAAACAAAAAGTGTAACAGTTGCAATCGCACCTCATAACGTGTCCTTTGCACTAAATAGGTACAAATCCGTTGTGCAGAAACCTCTCTTTTTTTGATGACATCGTTAAAGGTTCGGAAAATAGCATTGGCCTTTTCCTTTCCATAGGTGCTCAAAAAATATTGTCTGACGTAATCCAACTCCCGTTGACTTACCTGCCCATCTGCCTTAATAACAATGGAACACAACGAAAGTAAATTCAGTTCAAAGTCGGCCGGAGAAACCGATTGGCGGGTAAAATCCTGAAAGACACTTCTACCACCTCCATTGGAGCCTCCCATATTATCAAAAAGACTTCCTACAATGAACCCCAGCACGGCTCCCGGGAAACGAAATATAAAATAGCCCAAAAAAGCGGCTACCCACTTGATCATCCTAAAAAAATTATTAGAGCCCAAATATAGGGTTTTGGCCAATAAATAAGACTTTATGGGATGTTAAGGGTCTCGAAAAAAATTCGACAAAAGCCGTATCTTTGAAAGTTGAATAAAAACATAAGACTATGTATCCAGAAGAATTGGTAAAACCTATGAGAGCAGACCTAGCTTCCGCCGGGTTTGAAGAACTATATACAAGTGAAGCAGTTGAAAATGCGTTGAAACAGGAAGGTACTACTTTAGTGGTGGTAAACTCCGTTTGTGGATGCGCTGCCGCCAACGCCAGACCTGCAGCAAAGCTGAGTTTGCAGAACAGTAAAAAGCCGAACCATTTGGCAACCGTTTTTGCCGGAGTAGATACCGAAGCGGTAGATACTGCAAGAAGCCACATGGTGCCTTTTCCTCCTTCTTCGCCAAGTATGGCACTTTTTAAGGATGGTGAATTGGTACACATGATTGAAAGACATCATATTGAAGGGCGGCCTGCAGAAATGATTGCAGAGAATTTAATGGAAGCGTACAACGAGTTCTGTTAAGCGCAGACCATCAAAAAAAATGAAGCCACCCTAAAGGGTGGTTTTTTATTTTCATACCAGGTTTAAAACAAAAAGATAGCGAATCGCTGTTTTAATTCTAAAGATTTTACCAAATTGGGCCTATAAAAGAATGTAGCATGCTCAAGTTGCTTTCATATCCTTTAACGCTAGTTTTCTTTATTTGCTTTGGGCTGATCTTAGTAATCTTTCATCCCATTCAATGGATATGTTTAAACATTTTTGGTTACAATACCCATAAGCAGAGTGTAAGTGTTTTCAATTGGTTTTTGTTACGTTGTACAAATCTTTTGGGAACCCATTATCGTTTTGAAAATCCGCATCATATTCCATCGGATAAACCCCTGATCATCGTGACCAACCATCAAAGCATGTACGATATCCCTCCGATCATCTGGTACATGCGCAAGCATCATCCAAAATTTGTTGCAAAAAAAGAGTTGGGTAAGGGTATTCCCAGTGTTTCCTACAATTTAAGGCACGGAGGTTCCGCATTAATTGACAGGAAAGACACCAAACAGGCTTTAACTGAGATAGCCAAACTGGGGAGCTATGTAGAGAAAAACAATCGTGCTGCTGTTATCTTTCCCGAAGGGACACGAAGTAGGACCGGTCACCCCAAACCGTTTAAACCCATGGGACTAAAAATACTTCTGAAAAAAGCCCCCTCGGCCCTTGTTGTGCCCATAACCATTAACAACTCTTGGAAATTATTGCGGTACGGACAATTTCCCATGGGATTGGGAGCTTATGTACAGTTTCATGTGCATCAACCCATTGAGAATACGGGAAACGCAGATGACCTAATTGCCAAAGTAGAAGAGCAAATCAAAGAAAAAATAAAGGTTGATCAATGAATAATCCTCAACTGATCCAAGAGACTATCCACTTTGTAAAAAAAGAGCTCCAAAATGCTGAAGGAGGGCATGATTGGTTTCATATTGAGCGGGTGTTCAACACTTCCAAATTAATAGCTGAACACGAAAAAGTGGATGGTTTGGTTGTGCAATTGGCGGCCCTTTTACATGATATTGCCGATCCAAAATTTTATAATGGTGATGAGCTAGTGGGGCCAAAAATGGCCGAAGATTTTTTAAGTTCCCAAAACGTAAAGCCAGAAACCATTGATCATGTTCTTAGTATTATCAAACACATGTCTTTTAAAAACAGCTTGGAAGCTGGTGAAAAATTTGACTCGAAAGAGCTTCAAGTTGTCCAAGATGCAGATAGATTGGATGCTATTGGCGCTATTGGAATTGCCCGTGCTTTTAACTATGGTGGGTTTAAAAACAGGGCGCTCTACAATCCAGCGATTCCGCCCAACCTTAACATGACCAAGGAGGAGTATAAAAAATCACAGGCGCCCACCATCAACCATTTTTATGAAAAATTACTGTTGCTCAAAGACAAAATGAATACTGAAACTGGAAAAAGGCTAGCAAAAGAACGACATCAATTTATGCTAGCCTATTTAGAACAGTTTTACAAGGAATGGGGCAATTAATGCTCCGTAAACTTAACCAACATTCCTATTTTTTCTGTGGCAGACCGCGTGTCAGCCAACCTCGTTTATTAGCCGTGGCAATAGCGTAAGGTGTAATCCAGAACAAGCCAAAAGTGTATAGTATACTGTACGAATATGCCCAGAACGATTCTGAAAATTCATATCGCTTCGCATAGAAAATCACCGGAAACGTGGACAAAATAAATATACTGAGCAGTGTTGAACTCAAAAACAACAACGGATGGGTCAAAATAAAAAATAGCATGAAAATCAAGAATGGATAGCTCATCACAATTTTTGAAGATTGGCTAAGAAACAACAATCTTGGGCCCATTTTGGATCCTTCCCTGAAGTTTTTGAACACATATTTGGACATTGCAATATTTTCTCTAACATTACTTCTACCCCATCTGATGAACATCTTGTACAGACCTTTATATTGTTCAGGCACATTAGTGTAGGCGATAGCATTTCTTTGGAACAGTACGTGATGGCCCTGCTTCAATATCATATTAGTCATTGCACGGTCCTCACCAATATCTGAAGGCTGTCCCATAAAAGTTTGATTTATCCATTCATCAAGACAACCAAAAACCGCAGTCCTTCTATACGCCGCCAGAGCACCAGGTGTACAGAGTACAGAATTGAAGGTACTTTCCGCTGAGCGCACAAACTCAAAGCTTAAAACAAAGCTCACATCCAACATTTTAGGAAGCAACGCCTTCTTATTATTTAAAACGCGGATGTTCCCTGCAACGGCACCGCACTTTTCATTGGTGACAAACGGGCTGACCAAATTTCTTAAGGTATCTTTCTTTACAATGGAATCACTGTCAACGGTTACAAATATTTCTCCTGTCCCTTCCTTAAAACCATGATACAACGCATGGCGTTTCCCCATATTTTTGGGTTGTTTGTGTATGGTCAGACTATCACCCAGGGTTTTCTTGGCTTCCTTAATCCAGTGCCAAGTATCATCTTGACTGCCATCATCAATGGCAAGCAACTGTAATTTTTCTTTCGGAAAATCTCCGTCGGCCAAACTCATCAATGTGTGCCAAACTTGCTTTCCTTCATTATAGGCGGGTACAATTACCGTACAGGTTGGCAACTCCTCATCAGTAACCGAATCAATGGCTTTGTATTTAAAAAATCGATATAAAGTATAAAGGAAGAATGTTGTTTTGAACAAAAACAATCCACCAGCTATGGTCATAAACGTCAATCCCAACCAAGAGCTTTTTCGTTCAATATTGAATTGTGTAAAATCGCTCTGCAATATATACACCAAATAGGCCGCACCCACCATTAGTACAAAGGTGCTTCCCATTACAAAAACACCCCAAGCATCCGCTGTTTCAAAAAAAGTGCGTATACTTTTTACAAAGGAAAAGGGTTTGGTACTTTGAAAAGAATTTTCAGATTCATGCACTGGTTTGGTAGAAGTATTTTCCATTTTCATTGGTACTGCATATAATGTGTTCTTGTGTTATACGTTACCAAATGAGTTTTAGATTTTTGTTTTTATTTTTTTAACGCAAAACTTCGTTCCAGTTAAAAAACTTTTGGTCACATCAAGATCCATCACATAAATCCTATTCCATATTTACCTCTTTTCAGCACAATCGTCCAAAACATTGTTACAGATTACAAATAGGCCCTAAAGTAATTGCTGCTTTTTTGTATATTCAATGCTGTAATTAATACATTTAAAATGCAACGAAGAAAGTTTTTGAAAAATGCTGCAACAACCTCCGCAGCCTTTACTATTGTCCCCAGTTTTGTTCTTGGAAAAACCCATGTCCCTCCCAGTGACACGCTTTATATGGCCGCATTTGGAGCAGGTGGCAGGGGTGGAGGTGTCATTCGTGGTTTGGCCGAGACTGGCAAAGTAAAATTTGTTGCTTTCTGTGATGTGGATGAGCGAAGGGCAAAACAGACCTATGAGGCATTTCCAGACGCAAAACAGTACAAAGATTTTCGAAAGGTTTACAAAAAGCATTTAAAAGATATTGACGCCATTTCGGTGGCTACTCCCGATCATACGCATGCCACCATAGCACTTCCTTTTATGCGTGAAAAAAAGCATGCCTATGTTGAAAAACCATTGACCCACAATATTCACGAAGCACGATTGATGACCAAAGTAGCCGCGGAAAATGGAATTGTTACACAAATGGGAAATCAGGGAGCATCAAGTGATGACAGTCGCATTGCCCGAGAATGGGTGGAGTCTGGAGTTATTGGAAACGTACATACCATAGAATGCTGGACCAACCGTCCCGTATGGCCGCAAGGTGTTCCTGTTCCTTCGGAAAAGCAGCCAGTGCCCAAAGGATTGGATTGGGATTTATGGCTGGGCCCTGCAGCAATGCGCAATTATAACGAAGCTTATTTGCCCTTCAAGTGGAGAGGTTGGTGGGATTTTGGAACCGGTGCATTAGGCGATATGGGTTGCCATATTATGGAAACCCCGTTCAGTGTTTTGGATTTGGGTTATCCTACGGAAGCAGAAGCCAGTTGCACAACGGTTTGGGTTGGTGATTTTGTTGAAGCAGATTACAGTCCTTCATGTCCTCCTTCCTCAAAAATCCATTTAAAGTTTGAACATCCAACACATGGAGATATTCAATTGAACTGGTACGATGGTGGAATCATGCCCGATCTTCCGGACGAATTAAAAGATGGTGAGATCGTTGGCAATAGAGATGGTGGAACCATTATGTATGGAGATAAGGGAATCTTGGTTTGCGATACTTATTCGCAAAACGCCCGTTTGCTCCCTTCTGATATGATGGATCTATACAAATCTCCAGCACCTAAATATCCAAGAGTTCCTGGAAGTATGGGTGGACATATCGCCAATTTTGTAGATGGTTGTTTAACCGGAGCTGAAACCTCTTCCAATTTTGCCAAAGCAGGTCCTTTAACAGAAACGGTACTGATGGGCAACCTCGCTGTAAAGGCTTATCAATATAAAGTGTTGAAAGAGGGCAAAAAGGTAGGAGATTGGGATCCCTTTGAGTACCCGGGAAGACGTAAGTTGCTTTGGGATGGTGAAAACATGAAAATCACCAATTACGACAAGGCCAACGAATGGGTGAGTCGTGAGTACCGCAAGGGCTGGGAATTGACCTAGGCCTTTTTAGTGCAGAAAATATTAAGGACTCCTTGACCTAATAGGAAAAGAAGTCCTTAAAATCTATACATATGACCAAACCAGCCAGAATTCTTTCCATTGATGCGCTAAGGGGTTTCGATATGCTCCTGATTATTTTTGCAGATCACTTTTTTTTCAACCTCAACGAAGGTGCTCAAACATCGTTCACAGCAGCGTTGGCAAAACAGTTTAACCATCCGGAATGGTTTGGCTCTACCTTTTATGACATTATAATGCCCCTGTTCCTGTTTGTGGTAGGTGCGGTTATTCCGTTTTCTTTATCCAAAAGAATGCAAAACAGCACGAGCAAAGGTGCTATATACAGAAAGCTCATCAGACGTTTTATCATTCTCTTTATTTTGGGTTGGATCGTGCAGGGAGATTTGTTGGCATTCGACATTAACGAGTTCCACATTTTCAGTAACACGTTACAGGCCATTGCGGTAGGGTATTTGTTCACTTGCATAGCCTATATACACCTGAGCAGAAAATGGCGCTTTGTGCTTTTTGCCGCTTGTCTTATTATTTATGCTTTGCTATTGACAGTTCCCAATGTTCCAGGCGTAGGAAAAAGTGTTTTGCTTCCGGACCAAAATTTTGCACTGTATTTTGACCGTTTAATCCTTGGGAAATTTGATGATGGTCTACAGTACACTTGGCTGCTCAGCGGATTGGGCTTTATTGCAACAACCCTTTCGGGGCTTTTTGCCGGGGAACTTATCAAATCAAACCTACCCAGAAAAAAAATCTCTACGTATTTGTTCCTGGCCGGAATTGCCGGGGTGGTTCTGGGGGTTGTCTGGGGGATATGGCATCCCATTGTCAAAAAAATCTGGACCAGCTCCTTTGTATTGGCCTCTTCCGGGGTGTGTTTTATTTTATTGGCCTTGTTTTATTGGGTCATTGATGTAAAAGGCAAAACCAAATGGACGTTCCCTTTAAAGGTGATTGGTATGAATGCTATTACTGCATATGTGCTATCCCATGTCATTAACTTCCGTGAAATTGCCGGGTTTTTGTTATTTGGACTCGAAAAATATACCGGAGGGTACTATCCCATGATACTTTCTTTAGGTGGATTTGGAATTCTTTATTTACTGCTGTGGTACATGTACAAGAATAACACCTTTATTAAGGTTTAGGCCATCTTGAATACTGTTTAGGAATCCTTGTGTCACTTCGAGTAAAATTCTAGAGGAATTTTGTATCGAGAAGTACTTTCTAGTAAGAAGCTTACTTGTTTTCGATATTCCAAATCTGTGATTTGGCACTCAAACTGACATAAATTTCCTTAGCAGCAATTGGCGTTAGATCAATTTCTTTTGAAGGTGCCTTTTTACCAGTTCATTGTCCGTGAACTGGATGGCTTTTTTTAAGATTGATTTATAATCTGCATGTTTAAGTTCCAGTAGCAATTCTGCCTTGATGGCATAAAAAAGCCCTGATTTGGACAAATCTGTTTTACTGGCCAGAGCTTTCAATTCAGCAAGTCCCTTTTCGGCTCCACGGACTTTAGCAAAAGGAACAATTCGGTTTAGAGCCAACATGGAAGAGTGGGGTTGTTTCAATTGTACATCGTACAAATACAATATGCTTTTCCAATCGGTTTTTTGGAAAGTCTTGGCCTGGCAATGGTAAAACGAGCGAGCTGCTTCCAAATGATAACTGGATGGTAATTTGTCCTCCGTTCCCGAACTTTCCAGATGGTGAATGCCAATCTTAATCAGTTCTTTGTTGTACTTGGCCCTATCCTGAAATTCCAAGGTTACCAGCTCACCGTTTTTGTCCAAGCGCGCATCAAAACGAGAAGCATGAAAACACATTAACGCAATCAAAGCCTCCAAATTGGCATGCCTGCAATATTTGTTCTCCCTTAACAACAATGCCAATCGCAGTGCCTCGTAGCAAATATCCCTTTTAAGCACTTGCGAACCTGTGGTAGCAGCATATCCTTCAGAAAAAAGTAAATAGATTACCCGCAACACAATGAACAATCGGGATTGCAGGCCCATTTGAACGGGAATCTGTAAAAACTGAACTTCCTCCCGAAATTTTTTCTTGGCCCTTGTGAACGATTTGGCCACGGTTTCCTCTTTTTTCAACAGGGATTCCGCCAATTCCTTATTGCTAAACCCCCCAATAAGCTTTAGGCTCAAAATGATTTGATATTCCTCCGACAGGGATGGGTGGCAGCAAGCAAAAATCATTTTTAGCTGACTATCCGATATGGTATCTTCCAACGAGGGCTCTTTTGTTGATGGGTCTTCATCACTCTCCTTTAATGGCCGATTATCCAGATAGTCCATTTTCTTGCCCCTTCTAAGTACATCGATCAGGGCATTATTGGCCACTCTGTACAGCCAGGCCGTGGGATTGTCCGGGATGGATTTAAATGCCCAAACCTGCATGGCCTTTACAAAAGTGTCCTGAGCCGCATCCTCAATCTGTTCCAAATGGACAACCCCAAACTTGTTGGTCAGCACGGCCACGATCTTCCCATATTCATTTCTGAAAAGGTGGTCAACAGTATTGGTGAGGTTGGTTTGCTTCATTGCACAAAAGAAAAAGCCCGATTTTCATCAGGCTTCTGGATTTTAAACATTCTTATTTAGTGCCCATCCATGGAAAGTATTTCCCTTACCTCCACAAAACTGCCATCATAATCAAAAATGGGACATCCTTTTGATATTTCAACAGCTTCATCAATATCCTTGGCCGACACGATCAAGTATCCCCCTACCATTTCGGCTCCCTCGGCATATGGGCCATTGGTGACCAACTCCCCCCTATTTCGCACCACTTTTCCATCCTCGCCCAAGGGGAGACCGTCCAAAAGTTGGCCCTTTTCTTTTAAGCCTCCCATCCACTCCCCCCACACTTGCATATGGGCTTGCTTTTCTTCTTGTGACAATTTGCCGTAAGCTTCGTCTCCTCCTCTAAATAAATACAAAAAATTACTCATTGTTCTTAGTTTTATGTCCAACGCTCGTGGACTGGTTTTTACTTTGTTCTTGACTTAATGACGAAGACCAAAGCATGGATTGGACAATCCCTATAAATTTATTTAAAATAATTTCATTTGTCCATCTTTGTATTGTTCGTGTAGGTCATAGTTTAATTTTGGAAAGCTCTTGTTCTTAAAATATTTCAATCGAGCCAATCTGGCCATATCATGAATCTGTTTGGCCACATTCCCCTCTCCTCGGTTGCGCAATCCAAACCTGCTATCATTGATGGTGCCTCCATGGCAATCCTGAATCAGGTGCAAAACTTTTTCAGCCCTATCCGGCATAGCCTTTTTAATCCAATCGGTGAAAATTTGGCCAATGGCACCATTCAAACGCACCACGGTTATGGCAAAAGAACTGGCGCCGTGGTCTGCAACCGTTTTGGCCAATCTTAAAAGTTCATGACTGTTGATTCCGGGAATCATGGGCGCCAACATGGCGTTTACCGGAATATTGTTTTCCGAAAGGGTTTTGATGGTCTTTAACCGCTTTTGGATGGATGCCGTTCTGGGTTCCAATTTCCTTCTCGTTTTTTCAGAAAGGGAGGTCACGGAGATGTTCACCCCCACCAATTGATGGGATGTAAGTTCGGTCAGGATGTCCAGATCACGTAGCACCAGGGCATTTTTTGTGATGATCCCTACGGGATGCCTGTATTTTAAAAATACCTCCAAGCACTTTCTGGTAATTTTGAACTTTTGCTCTGCAGGTTGGTAGCAATCCGTGTTGCCGGACATTACAATGGTCTGTGCCCTCCAATTCTTGTGCTTTATCTTTTTTTCCAACAGCTCTGGAGCTGATTTTTTGACCAAGATCTTACGCTCAAAATCCAGCCCGGCGCTATAGCCCCAATATTCATGTGCATTACGGGCATAGCAGTAAATGCATCCATGTTCACAGCCCTGGTATGGGTTCATGGAATACATCATCCCCACATCTGGGCTATCTACTTTGTTTACAATGGTCTTTGGAAAAATAGGGATGTACTCGGTTTTGTTTTTCTCGGCCTGTTCCCCTTCCAGTCGGCAGAATTCCAAAAAGTCCTCGCGCATTTCATACACATGTTGCAAGAATTTGTTGGGCGGATTTTTTTGGGCGCCACGTCCTTTAAGTAGGTCTTTGGATTTCATTAAATGGATTTATTCCAAAATTATGGAAATATTCCATTAATTTATTATTCATTTATCAACAATGAACTATTTTATATTGTAAAGAGGAATTGCACAGATTGCACAGATTTTGCTTATGGTTTGGGGTTGGAGGTACGGCATTGGACTTCTAGATTGTTAGACAGTTCCTTTGTTTTAACTGTTGGCTGTGAACTAAAAACCGTTTACTGTTCCTTTTGAAGTGTTAAAAACTTGAAGCCCAAATATTCCAGGTTCAGGTTGTTTTCGTCCTTAAAATCGATGGCAAACTCTGAAAAACCAGTTGTTGTGTTTCTACTCTCACTAATGGATTCGTAAAAGGCCTGCCCAAAATTGGTGTCGGCCACTTCGGTGGTGGTTATTTCCCGAATCAAAAGTATTGTTTCGGTAGCTGAATAGCTTCCCTTAAATGAATTTACTGAGGTAGCCCCCGTGAACTTTCCATTGTCATCAAAAGTGATGGAAATTACCTCTCCAGAAGTTGGCCCCAGGGTTGGACCGGAAGGACTTGAGTTATGGATGGCATTGACCTGCCATTTTCCAACGATATCTCCTTCAATCTTGCGTTCTGCATCTTCACTACAGCCAATAACCAGCAATGAAATAATTATCCCAGTAGCCAATAGTTTAAATCGAGTGGGCATATTTTGAGCTTTTTTTACCTAGAGGCATCTGAGTCTATTCCGTTGCTTTATTTTCTAAAGAAAAGACACTTTTACCAATTGTTTTTTGCTTCCCCTTTTGGCATAAAAAAGCATATTGTCATCATTGGCAATTTTAAGGGGCTTGGAAACCATAAGGGGCAACCTGGCCTCTTGGTTGTCTATGATCTTTTCGTAGTCCATGACCCCATTTTCATCCAAGGAGATCATAAACACATTCCGATTTCTGCTCAATCCCTGTTTAAAAATGAGTCGTTCGTTATTGATCAATTGCGGATTGTCCGCTGCGGTACAGATAAAGAAATAGGTCTTTCCCTCTTTGCAAAAGGAACTGTAGGAAGCGTAGGCGCCATCGCCCTGGGTCACTTCGGCCTTGTTGATGTTTCTGGCCCACACCAAATCTCCATTGGGGTTTAATTTGGCACTCACGATATCATTATGGTGAAAGCGTTCCAGTTTAACGCGTTGGCCTGCTCCTGTAACCTCCATTCCAGTGGTCACAAAATACTCCTCCGCATTAAAAAAGATCTCTTCTTGGGGAGTAACTTCCACTCCTTTAAAAACCAAGTTCTTGATTACCTTCTCCTCGTCCCTTCCAAACTTGTCCTCCATAAACTGTTGTGAAAATGGATTGTACTTTTTGGCATTGATGCCCAAAGAAATGGGACTGACATCAAAATAGGCTATTCCATTATAGCGATTGTCTTTTCTATCCGCATAAAAACCTGCACAGACCAGTCTGTTCTTTAAAATGATGGGATATAATGCCTCAGGGTATTTTCCAGAATCAACAAATGATTGTGTCTTGCTCCCATTTTGGGAAACCTTAATCAATTCGTACTGAAACTTGCGTTCATCAACACGAAAACGCTTCTTTTTAAAATATGCTTTTCCAACAATGTAGACCGTTTGCAAATCTGAACTGATGGCAATGTTCTCAAAGGCATAGTTCTTCTCCTCGATCTCATGTGAAAAATCATGTTCAAAACGTTTGTTGAGCGCCGTATCGTACATGTGGATGACATGCTTGTTCTGCTTTCCTCTTTTGTGGTGCGTGCTGATCACAAAACCTGTTTTTTCTTCATTGAAAAGTATGGTTGTGGAAAATCCTTTGGAGAAATTTCGGTTATAATAGTTTTTCCCAACCGGATCCCGAACTTCTTCGGATGCGATGGTCAACAGTTTTTGCTTTTTAAAATTGAAAGCCATTATTGGACTGCTGTGTACCCAATATTCGTACTGACCCCGATCATAATTATAGTTGAGGAACAAGAGGTTCAGCTGACCGTTCTTAAAGAATCCATCAACAAAATTCAACCCCTTAAGCTTGTAATTGTATTCGGAAACCAGTTCCAGGTTACTATTGTAACGCTCTATCAAATATCCTTTGGGCTTAAGGATCAATCCCTGAAAATAGGCTCTCACCAAAATGTAGCCCCCGGTTCCATCATCAGAGATGGTCATGAGGTTTGAATAACGGTATCTATCACTGAATTTTTCTCCAAAGTCGTAGGAGACCGGCATCTTTTCCTGGGCACACATTAGCCCTCCTGCCAAAATCAAGCAAAGTAGAATAAATCGCTTTTTCATCATAGTCTGGTTTGGTTAGACCAACGGCTATGACCCAGGGAAATCGGCTTTTCGCTTTTCCAGGAAGGCTGAAGTTCCTTCTTTGAAGTCTTCTGTACCAAAGCAACTGCCAAAAGCATCGATCTCTGCGGCATAACCATTTACATCATACTTAAAACCAGCATTTACGGCATTTATTGCATATTTTATGGCCACAGAGGAGTTATTCGATATCCTGCTCGCTATTTTAAGACAAAGGGGCAATAATTCGTCCTGTGGCACCACATAATTGACCAATCCGGAATTCAACGCTTTTTCAGCATCCATCATTCCTGCGGTCATGATCATTTCCATGGCCCTTCCTTTTCCAATAAGCTGTGGCAATCGCTGTGTGCCGCCATACCCCGGAATTACACCAAGGGAAACTTCCGGGAGTCCCATTTTGGCATTATCACTGGCAATTCTAAAGTGGCTGGACATTGCAAGCTCCAGTCCCCCGCCCAACGCAAAGCCATTAATGGCCGCAATCACGGGGGTCGATAGGTTTTCCACAAAATCGAAAAGCAATTTTTGCCCTTCGGCGGCCAGTTGCCAGCCTTCTTCTATGGAAAAATGGGCAAATTCGGAAATATCGGCCCCAGCCACAAAGGCCTTTTCTCCACTTCCGGTAATGATGATCACCTTGATTTCCTTGTCCTCATCCAGTTCCTTAAATGCCGTATGAAGTTCTGAAATGGTCCTTTTGTTGAGCGCATTTAGCTTTTTTGGACGATTGATGGTTATTGTGGCAATATTATTTTCTTCTTCGATGTAGATGTTTTCGTAGTTCATGGATGTCTTTTTTTATTCCTTCGGAAATTTAACGGTGAACACAGTTCCCCTACCTTCTTTGGAGGTGAATTCTATGGTTCCGTTATAGTTTTCCACAATGTTTTTTACCATTCCCAGACCAAGGCCCATTCCGCTGGATTTTGTGGTGAACTTGGGCTCGAACACTTTCTCCGTAAAATCGTCGGATATCCCAATACCGTTATCGGCTACAGAAATTTTTACATGTTCTTGTTCTGAAGCCACGGTTACCAAAATGCGGGGAGAGTCTACCTCCGGTACGGCCTGAATGGCATTTTTGACCAAATTGGTCACCACCCTGATCAATTGGGTACGGTCCAATTTGGCTATGATTTCTTCTTCATCAGCTATAAAATGGATATAGTCCTCCGTAAAAATTTCCAGGGCTAACTTAACAATCTTCACCACGTTCAGGGTTTCCTTTTGCTGGGCCGGCATATCGGCAAAATTGGAAAATGCAGATGCGATGTTGCTCATGGTGTCAATCTGCTGGATCAGGGTTTTTGAGAACTCTTTTACTTTGGTCTCCGCCTTGGGGTCCTCAGGATTGAACTTGCGCTCAAAACTTTGCACGGTCAAACGCAGCGGGGTCAACGGATTTTTTATTTCATGGGCCACCTGCTTGGCCATTTCCCTCCAGGCCTGTTCTCTTTCACTTCGAGCAAGTTTTACGGCGCTTTCTTCCAATTCATCTATCATCTCATTGTAAGAGTCGACCAATTTGCCAATTTCCTGACTGGGATTTTCTATATAGATTTTGGCATTGCGTTTGGTCAGATCGGTTTGGGTTATTTTATCGGAAATGGTCTGTAAGGAACGGGTAATATATTTTGAGATGAAGTACGCCAAAACAATTGCCGAAAATAGCATGATCAGGTAGACCCCGCCCAAACGGAACAAAAATTCGCGAAGCTCCATATTGTTGAAGGTATTATCTTCAAAATAGGGCAAATTCATAATGCCGATAGGCTTGAACTTCTCATCATTGATATAGGTGTACGAAGCTTGGTAATTGTCTCCCGCGGCCCTTTTTTTCTCAATATACCGTTTGTTCGAAGTCAATTTCAGGCTATTCAATACTTCTGCATCCAAACAATTGGAAATGGAATCCAACTCAAAGGAACGTCTTGAACTTTTTATCAACTGCCCTTCCAGGTCGTAAATATTAAAGTTGACGTTTTGAACATCCGCGATCTTATAAATCTCGTCCTTAAAAATGAACTCCAAGTTTTCCGTAATAACGGGATATGTGGTTTCTTTTAAAACATATGAAATGCTTTGATGGATCTGTTGCTCCTTCCGTTCCAAACGGTTTTCATGGTAATCCTTACTCTGCTCTCTGGATTGGTAAATGGTAACTGCCGCAATTAGCAAAGATGCTATAACCACCAATAGAATCATGGCGATAAATATGCGTGAACGAAGCGATAGTTTTTTGAACAACCTTCTGCGGATTTGGGATTAAAGTTAGCAATAATCACACCAAAATAGTGCATGTGATAAATTTCAAATCCCAAACTCCAAAAACTTGGAATTTGGTGCTTGATTATTGGTTTTTGGATTTAGGCATTAGGGTTTTTATCCCGGATACGTTTGTACAAACGGATACCAAGCATCAATAATATGGCAAGAACAAAGATGCCGACAACCCCATAAATCCAATTGAAGGCATTCTTTAGAATCACCAAAAACACAACTGCAAAAAGAACCAAGGTTGCCACTTCGTTCCAAATGCGCATAAACCGTGAGGTGTATTTGACCTCATCACGCTGTAACTGTTTAAAAATTTGATGACATTTTAAATGGTAGCCGAAAAGAAGTACCACAAAGCCCAACTTTACCTGCATCCATGCTTCTTGCAGCCATATTGGTTGTAAAATCAACAACCAAATGGCAAATAGCGTGCATAAAATGGCCGAAGGCCAAGTAATGATATTCCACAACCGTTTTGTCATCAGCTTTAACTGTTCCGATAAAATCTCCTTTTCTGGTGATGGTTTTTGCCAAGCTTCAATATGGTAAATGAAGAGACGAGGAATGTAGAAAAGGCCCGCAAACCAGGTTACCACAAAAATGAGATGTAGGGATTTTATATAAGGGTACATCATATTGCCATGCATTATTGACCACCGTAAATTTAAGCCTAAAGAGGTCCGGAACTACTCTACAATGCCCATTTTTTTCAGCAAAAAGCTTGCGTTCATGTTTTGGCAGACTCCCTCTTTAAATTGGTAGTCAAAGAAAAGCTCTCCGTCCACAATATTGGCATCAAAATAATAATTGGATACACTGTCAAGTTTTTCAGCCACTTCACACAGGCTTAAATCATGGGTGGCGATTATCCCCGTGCCTCCCAAACTCACAAGTTTTTTGATGAATTTTTGTGAGCCAACGGCTTTGTCGGTGCTGTTTGTGCCTTTCAATATTTCATCGAGGACAATAAAGTAGTTGTCCACATCCATTTGTTCCACAATGAATTTTAATCGCTTCAATTCACTAAAAAAATAGCTTTCATCATCCGCCAGGCTATCGCTGGTGCGCATGCTTGTAATCAATTTGATAGGGCTATAGGTTGCAGCTTGTGCACAAACCGGCAGTCCAACATTGGCCATTACCAATTGCAACGCCACTGTTCGTAAAAAGGTGCTCTTGCCCGCCATATTTGCTCCGGTAACGATGAAAAACTCGTCTTTTGCTATGGCAATATCATTACGAACAGCTTTTTTGGGATCTAGCATGGGATGGGCCACGCCTTTACATTCCAAAGTTTTTCCATGGTCCACAATAGTAGGGTATACATGATCTTTATGGTTAAATGCATAGTTGCCCAAACTGTTGTAAGCATCGTAAAAAGCTATGGTATCAAACCATTTGGAAACATTGGTCTTATGTTGATCGACCCATATTTCTATTTCACTGCAGATAATTAAATCTCTCAAGAAAAATCCATTGAGAACCAATGAAACAAGAATGTTGTTACGTTGGTCAAGTCTATCTAAAAGTTTTGAAAATTTCTTTAAAATCCCTGAACTTGATTGTTGTTGATTTATGATACCTTCCCTTTTTTGGGCCAGCAGCCCACTTTCAAATTCTTGGCGCTCAATTAGCGACAACAATCTGGAATACTGCGTAAAAGTGCTCTGTATTTGGGATGTGTTTGCTGAAAGCTTATTGATTTTTTTGACGAAACTCCCCGTTATCCCCATTCCTGCAACAAACGCAAAAAATACCCAATATCCAGAAATCAAATCAATAAAATAACAAGCTATCAGTACGGAAGATATCAGTGAAAATATATAGGCCCACACCTTCATTTGTTTCGGTACAAACGGCTTGTAATCGGTTAACCAGCCTATTAATTTGTTGGCAGGAACTTCGGTTTTTACCAAAGTAGCGGTTGCACCATACTCTTGTCGCCATTCTGGTTTTTGCGCAAGCTCTTGGATAGCCGCTTGTTTTCGCCCAATGTTTTCAATGTTGTTGGATTGTAGTATTTGTGCCAATACTCCAGAGCCACTTGCCAAAGCCGTTCTGTTGAGATATTGATAAAAAGATCCTCTGCCAAATAGGTCAATATCTGGCCCATACCAATGTTCCGGGTCCAGGAATTCTTTCCCTTCGGGAAGGTCATGAAAATCACGGTTGAGCACCCGGAGTTCCAATTTGTTCCTTTTGATCAATTCGGTTTTTAGATCTTGCTGATATTTTAGGCGATTATGTCGCATCACCAGAAAAATGAAGGCTGCAATTCCCAAAAAAAGTGTCGCAACCAAAATTTTGGTGTTACCCCAACCAAAATAAATTGCCAAAACCAATGCGATAAAAACCAATAATCGTATGGAGCTCGAAAGGTTTAGCTTTTTCTTGATATCGCTTAGCTCATCTTCAAACTTTTGTAGCTGACTATTGTAGAAAGTCTTTGGTTCAAGCGTCATAAATCATCTAAATATGTCCCGTTCTTTTGGTAGGGATTAAAAACCGATAAATTTAGATGAATAATTTAATTCAGGAAGTCCTTCCATACAACTTAAGGCACTTTCTTTTCTTGAATAGACTTTGTGTTATCCAAAGGGTTCTGTACCGTAAATCCGTCTGTATTAATGGAACCCGTTCCATAAATAGGCATGGTGTAATGTCCCTTGGGTTTTTGAATAGGCATATTGTGTTCTCCTTCGGGTTTAAAAACTGGCATATTGTAATCTAGCTGTTTCGACCTAGCTTCTTCTATATTTAATTCAAGTCCTTTATGAAAATGATTAAGCCCAAGTCCTTTTCCCGACTTAAGAGAGTCCAATGCAAAGCTGTCAAAATACTTTTGAAAAAAAGCTGCTTGATTTTCATTACTATTTTTTGCTTTGGAATCGGTTTTCTTTTCTTCATTTTGTGCCATCAACCCCATTGAAGAAGCAGAAAAACAGAAAATTAATAGGCTACGAATCAATTTGTTCATAAGCTAAAATTAGAGAATTTCGCCCTATGTGAGTCTCTGACAAATCTTAATTAAATTCTAAACTTTGCCTACAGTATCACCTTTCAATAAATAAATATTCCAAATTCAGGGCGTTAAACTTTGCATTGAATTCCTTGATTTCTTTATCCACCAAAGCATCAAATGCTTCCAATTGGGATTTAATTTTTCCCGAAAGTTCATTTTTAACCGCTATATCCTGTTCCGTTGGAGGAAAATCATCAATGGAAACCAAACTATTCAAATGCCCCAATTTGTTCGTTAACCGAATGGGGAAGTTCAATGGATCTTGATTACTTCGATTTTTGGTTTGATAAAGTGCTTTTTCAATCTCACCAAAATCTTCCTTCATTTTTTTGGCTTTTTCAACCAAATCCTTGGTCTGTTCATTGTCTGCATACTGTTTTGTAAAAGCATCCAATTGCGCATTGATTTTTCTGATTTTTTTAATGGATTGATGCGCCCTGTCAATCGTTTCATTAATGTCAGAAATAAAATCGTACTGCTTTTGCATATCGGTAACAGAAACCTCGGCCCTTGGATCGGGCAGAATCTTGAATTCTTGGGATTGATTCACTCCATTCACATTCAAATGGACCTTATAGTTGCCCGGTACGGCCTTTGCTCCACTTAAATTGGCCCACCAAAGAATCATCCCTTTCAATTTTTCGGCACCTTTTCCGCGAGTATCCCAAACATGGGTGTTCCCACCTTTTTTCACTTTAATTTTTTTGTCCTTTTTTGAAGTAAAGTTGCTATATGTTGCCAAAGTATCTCCATTCATTTTGGTATAGGTAAGGCTGATACTGTCCTTCTCAGCGACATCTTTCAGATAGAAATGTGTAATAACTCCATTTGGATGGTTCTGCCCTTCTGTTTTTGAAGGCTCCTTGGCGGCAGTTCCTTTGGTTCGGTAGCTATCTTTGGGGTGATAAAGAATTGCATTAGTAGTTTTTTGGGAAGCATCTTGTTGGTGCAACACTGTAAGGTCATCAATAACCCAAACACTACGCCCCTGGGTAGCCACTACCAAATTATTATCCTTGATCACCAAATCGGTAATGGGAACAATGGGAAGGTTCAACTGGAACTTTTGCCAATTTCTTCCATCATTAAAGGAAATGTACATCCCTGTTTCCGTTCCCGCATACAACAGTCCTTTTCGTTTTGGGTCTTCGCGAAGTACCCTTGTAAAATGTTCAGAATCGATTCCATTTGTAATCTTCATCCAGGTTTTTCCGTAGTCCGTGGTTTTGTATAGGTACGGTTGAAAATCTCCCAATTTATATCGCGTGGCGGCTACATAGCAGGTGCCCTCATCAAAAGCCGATGGTTCAATGCTATTGATCATGTTCCATTCGGGCATATCGGGAGGAGTAACATTTTCCCAGCTTGTACCTCCATCTTTGGTAACATGAATGAGACCATCATCACTTCCCACCCAAAGCAAGCCTTCTTTTATGGGGCTTTCGTTAGCGGCAAAAATGGTACAGTAATATTCCACACTGGTGTTGTCCTGTGTAATAGGTCCACCACTGGAAACCAACTTTGTTGGGTCGTTTCTGGTTAGATCATCGCTCAACACTTCCCAACTTTGGCCTTCATTGGTACTCAAGTGCACATGGTTGGAAAAAGTGTACAACTTCTTAGGGTCGTGCTTGCTAAAAATGATGGGGAAGTTCCATTGGAAACGATATTTCATGGCTTCCGCACCATGCCCCATCGGGTTATCGGGCCATACATTGATCCCTCTTACGGTTTTGTTTTTATGGTTGACCCGAGTTAAAAATCCATCGTAACTACCTCCATAAACAATGTCATTATTGGTAGGATCAATAGCAATATGTGCCGATTCACCACCGGCAGTCGGTTCCCAATCATCTTCGCCAATAGACCCATCATCACTACGGTGGTTGATACGGATGGTGGAATTATCCTGTTGCGCCACATAAATGCGATATGGAAATGCATTATCCGTGGTCACTCTGTAAAATTGCGCTGTGGGTTGATTGTAGTAGGTACTCCATGTTTCACCGCCATCATAAGTAACCTGCGCACCTCCGTCATCCCCAATCACCATTCGTTTGGAGTTTTCAGGTGAAATCCATAAATCATGATGATCCCCATGTGGCGCATTGAAAGTATTGAAGGTCTTTCCACCATCGGTGGATTTATGGTAACGTACATTCAACACATAGACCACATCCTCATCTTCGGTATCCGCATATACTCGAGTATAGTACCAGGCCCGTTGACGTAATTTACGTTCACTATTTACCTGTGTCCATTTCTTTCCGCCATCATCGGAACGATACAAGCCTCCTTTTTCTTTGTTCTCCACAATGGCCCATACCCTGTCACTGTTTTTGGGTGAAACTGTCACACCAATTATTCCCAAGGTATCTTTTGGAAAGCCTTCATTTTTTGAAATTTCTGTCCAGGTCTCTCCGCTATCGGTACTTTTCCAGAGTGCCGAGCCATCACCTCCACTGCTTAAACTATAAGGTGTTCTTTTCGCCCTCCATGTAGAAGCGTATAGAATTCTTGGGTTGTTTGGGTCGAAAGTCAAATCGACAGCCCCGGACTGATCATTGACAAAAAGTACCCGTTTCCAGTTTTTTCCTCCATCTGTACTCTTATAGATTCCTCTTTCTTTCGTGGGTTTATATATATTGCCCAGCACTGCCGCATAAATCGTATTGTAATCGGTAGGGTGAATTCGGATTCTGGGTACATGCCTACTATTTTTTAGTCCTGCAAACGTCCACGTCTTTCCAGCATTCTCTGTTTTCCAAATTCCATATCCACTGGAAACATTTCCTCGAAGCGTTTTTTCTCCTCCGCCTACATAAATTACGTTCGGATCGCTTTTGGCCACCTCAACAGCACCGATGCTTCCCCCAAAATAACCATCAGAAATATTCTCCCAAGTACGGCCTCCATTGGTGGTTTTCCATACCCCTCCGCCAGTGGCACCAAAATAAAAAAGGTTGGGTTCTCCGGGAACTCCGGTCACCGCTGCAGAGCGTCCTCCACGGAAGGGCCCTACCAAGCGATATTCCAGACTTGAATACAACTCTTCCGGATAATCAGGTGTAGGTTGGGTTTTCTTTTTTCTTTGGGATTGGGAGGAAATGGCAAACAAGCAAAGTGCGACCAGTAGCACTCCGCTTTTGGACAGCGGTTGTTTCATTTTTTTGATGTTGAATTAGTCGGACTTAAATGTAGGAAAAAAGCAAGAGAGCATAACACAAATACATTAAATATTAACCGTTGTCCAGGTTCACTCATTCAAATAGCATGTTCCCTCATTCTGAATTTTTTCCGGTCAATTATCACACTAGTTTAGACAAAAGAATTTAGATATGAGCAAAATACTGACCATCCCAAAACCTTGTTCAGAAAACTGGAATAAGATGACTCCAACACAGAAAGGAGCCTTTTGTAAAAGTTGTCAAAAAGAAGTCATCGATTTCACCAATACTTCAAAAATTGTTTTGGCCCAAAAACTTTCCAAAGGGAGTAAGTTATGCGGCCGTTTTAAATCCAACCAATTGAATACTCCTTTACCTTCGGTAACACGTTCAACTTTTCAACGAAATGTAGCATTGTTGGGCTACACCTCTCTATTGGCAATTGGGACTCCTCTTGCAGCGCAAGAAACACCTCCCACCCCAACCCATCAAGTTCAAGAAGACATAGTAATGGGCAAAATTGTTCCGACCCCAACAGTTAATGATTCCATCACAATTAAAGGAAAGGTCGGGGATTATCGCGACCCACTTCCTGGAGCCAACATAAGCATTAAGGGAACAGACATTAACACCCAAACTGATTTTGATGGAAATTTCACCATTACTCTTGAAAAAGAATTCACAAACAAAGAAACCACTCTGGTAATTTCATACATCGGATTCCAAACTATTGAAAAAATAGTTCCTCTGGAAACTGATTTTATAGAAGTCACCTGTACAGAACTGGAAGAAGAACTTATGGGAGAAGTTTTAATAGTTTGTAAACAAAATATCTTTAATCGATTTCTAAATCTATTCCGAAAAAAATAACCTCATCTTATAATTCCAGTCGCGTTTTGTAACAATGTGGATAATTTTATATTAATCCATTGGAGAAAGTAATCATCCAATTTCTTACTTTAGAAACATTAACATAAAACACTTTACCATGGATATTTTTAGCAAGATCAAAGAAAAACTCACCCACGAGTTTATAGATATAATTGAGTGGCTCGATTATACCGATGATACCATCGCCCATAGATTTGAGCGCTATCAAAATGAAATCAAGAACGGAGCAAAGCTCATTGTCCGTGAAGGACAGACCGCTGTCTTTGTCAACGAAGGACAACTGGCAGACGTTTTTACTCCAGGCACTTATGACCTCACCACAAAAAACCTTCCCATTTTGGCAACCCTTAAAGGGTGGAAATATGGATTCAATTCGCCTTTTAAAGCTGAAGTCTATTTTGTGAACACACATTTGTTTACGGATGAGAAATGGGGCACCAAAAGCCCCATCACCTTAAGTGATGAACGATTTGGTTTAGTAGAAATCAGGGCTTTCGGCACCTACGCCTTTAAAATTTCGGATGCTGGAAAGTTTATTGTTGACATTGTTGGAACTGATAACAATTTCACCAATTTTGAAATCAACGAACATCTAAAAAGCTTGATTGCCACCAGATTTACTGATACGGTTGGTGAAGCCAATCTCCCCATAGAATTGTATGCTGCCAATACTTCAGAGCTATCCGATACTTGTAGAGAGGTAATGGCTCCCGAATTTGAATCAGTGGGTATTGCATTGGAGAAATTCTATATCGAAAATGTCTCCATGCCCGAAGACCTTAAAAAAGAAATCTTCGAATACAGCCGAATTGACAAACTGGATTTGGACAAGTTGACCAAGTTCAAAACTGCAAAAGCCATTGAGGCGGCTGCCAAAAATGAGGGCGGAACCGCCGGTGCGGGAATGGGCATGGGAATGGGCTTTGTTTTGGCCCAACAAATGGGCGGAATGATGAGCCCTCAGATGGGTGGAAATCCACAAATGCAACAGGCCGGAGCGCCAGTACCTCCTCCAATGCCAGCAGCGGCTCAATATTTTTATGCGGTAAACGGCACCCAGCAAGGGCCGGTTTCCTTTGAACAATTACAGGCATTGTTTGCAGGCCGAACCATTAATCGGGATAGTCTGGTCTGGAAACAGGGCATGGCTAACTGGACAGCTTTAAAGGATGTAGAGGAACTGAAATCCTTCTTGGGAGGAAACACTCCACCACCTTTGCCAAACCCATAATATTATTTTGTCATTCCTGTGAAAACAGGAATCCATAAAAATTAAGATTCCCGCCTTCGCGGGAATGACAGCATGAATGAAACAGTAAAAAAAGCAGAGCTTAAAAAGTCCTGTGTCAACTGCGGTGCAGAGCTTAAATACAAACCTGGGACCACCAACATCAGTTGCGAGTATTGCGGACATGAAGAGTCCATCAAAATTGATGAAAATGGGTTCGAGGAATTGGAGCTCTATCCCTATTTACAAGAAATGGGTGCCCAAAAGCACAGCGAGGAAATTTCTATGCTCCATTGCAAAAACTGTGGCGCCAATCAGCATGTGGAGGAAAACTATAAATCGTTGCATTGTGTGTACTGTAGTATGCCTCTGGTGATTGAAGATGCCTATAAGGAAGATTGGATTTTGCCCGGGGCCGTGCTCCCCTTTCAGATTGAAAAGGAAAAATCCTTTCTCATCTTTCAGAAATGGGTGGCCCGCTTATGGTGGGCTCCCAACAAATTAAAAAAGGCCGCTTTGGACCCACAATTTACCAAAGGCTTGTATTTGCCTTATTGGACTTTTGATGCACAGCTCTCAGCGTCCTATACGGGACAACGTGGTGAGTATTATTATGAAACCCAGCGATACCGGGACAGCAATGGGAAAACCCAGACTCGACAAGTTCGTAAAACACGTTGGTATCCAGCTTCGGGTCATGTTTCTGGTTTTGTTGATGATACCTTGATTAAAGCATCGCAACAACGTTCTGGGAGAATCCCGAATAAAATTGCCCATTGGAACTTAAAAAAACTGCAGCCTTTCAACAGTAGTTTTTTATCTGGTTTTGTCACCGAAAAGTATACCATTCCATTAAAGGAAGGTCATCTACACTCCAAAGATGTGGCCAAAAATATAGCAACAAGATGGTGCCGACAAGATATTGGCGGAGATACCCAGCGCATCAACAATATGGATATGAAATTATCGGAGGAGACTTTCAAGCACATCTTACTTCCGGTGTATGTGAGCGCATATCGTTATAAAGGCAAGGAATATAACTTTTACATCAACGGTGAAAATGGACAAATATCCGGAACTCGACCTTATAGTTTTTGGAAAATTTTCCTTGCTGTACTTCTTGTATTACTGATTATCGGCTTGTTGGTTTTTCTAAACGGTTAACACAAGTTCGTGCCGACCACTTTTTACCTTAAAAAGTGACCAAACGTCTCATTCCGTGTCTTATTCCGTATATTATTTATATTAACCATTAAACCACACAACATGTTGATTAAGAAACTAATAGGCCTGATCTTGATATTGGGCTTTTTTGTTATGGCTTGCAAGGACACAAAAAAAGAGCAAGAAGAACTCAATCAAAAACTGGAGCAAATAGAAGCTGTGGAAACAGCTGTTGACTCAACACTCAATGCCGTAAACGAAAAGGCGGAACAGGTAGAAGAACTTATCAAAGAATTGGATAGTATTTAATCCCTAAAACGAGAAAAAATGAAAAACATAGTAAAATCTGTATTGCTTTTAATTATGATGTTTGGTCTTGCTGTATCTGTAAATGCTCAAGGCAAATCCCAAGAAAAAGGAAAAGGCAAGGAAAAGACCGAAAAAGTAAAAAAGGCCAAGGAGGATGTTGAAGATGCCGCTGAGGATGCACAAGAAGAAGCCGAGGAAAAAAGTGAGAAAATGAAGGAGAAGGCAGAAAAAATGAAAGAGAAACATCAAAAAGATGCTGATGAGATGGGAGACGAAATGGAAAAGGTCAAAGAAAAAGCTGAGAAGACAAACAAAGGAAATGCCTATGGGAAAAACAAAGGGGATATGTCCGGAAAAGAATTTGGTCAATACCGTGCTTCTCAGGCAAAGGAAAAATTAATGGCCTCAGAAAACATGCTTAGTGAAGACGAAGAAGTTCTTAAAAGGGGTAGAAAGTCATTGGATGATGCCAAAAAAAGGGTTGAAGAAGCGAAAGAAAAAGGTGAAAAACCCGAGATAATTGCCCAAAAAGAAGAAAAGCTTAAAAAGGTAGAGGAAAAACTGGACGAGCTGGAAGTTTCCATCAAAAAAGGTAGGGAAAAATTAAAAGAAAAGACCGAGCAACTTAAAAAAGTCGTTGAGCCGGAGGTACAGCAATAGATTATTGGAATAATCAAATAAACTGAAGACCGCCTCGCATTTTAATGTGCTGGCGGTTCTTTTTTGCACCGTGGTTTTCTGTAAATGCATATCCCATATTCTTTTAACTAAATCTTAAAGTTTTGGCTGCCAACCATTAGAATCCTTACTTTTAGTGAATGGCAAAGCAGATTTCCCTTATTTCCATTTTTGTGCTGTTGAACATGGGCATTGGACGTATGTTCCAGGAAAGCTTGGGTTCCGCTTGTTTTTCCGAGCTATCCATTCTAGCGATAACCAGTTTTTTCTTTTGGAACATTTCAGCAAAACAAATCAAGACCTGGGCTGGAAGATGGGCAGTTGATGCCACGGGAAAGAATGTTCTCCTTCAAGGTGGAATTGGACTCTCTGCCTCTGCAATAAACATTCTAATCGGACAGGTTTTAGTGGTTTTTCTAATGACCACTATATACAATTGTACCTCTCCCAGTTTCAATATGCTCAATGCAAGTCTTACCAATAACATAGCGGTTAATTTGCTCTGCTATTTTTCATTACTATTTTATTTTGTGGGCATTAAAAAAGATAAATCTACCTCTCAGCAAAACATCATGTCCGAGCAAAAAAACAGGGTTACCGTTTCAAAAAGGGGGTCACAGTTTCTTTTAGAGCCCCATGAGATTGTTTATGTGGAAACCAGCAACAATTGTATTGTTCTACATACCCAAAAAGGGAAATTTGTGAAATACCAAAGCCTTCGTTCGTTTTCCCAGACACTCTGCCCAAACACTTTTAAACGGATTCATCGCTCCTACTTGGTTAATTCGGAATTTATTGATCAAATCCAAAAAAACAACAATGGAGATGGCAAGCTTCGCTTAAAAACTGGAGATGATCTAAAGTTTAGCAGAACTTATCTTCAAGAACTGGCCCATATTTAGATTCCGCAACTTACCCTTTTTTTCCCGCAGCTTACGTAGCTATTTTTTATTCCCGCATACCGCACAATTAGTTTTGGCTCAAACTGATTATGCCAATGCGATTTCTCAATCAAATTCTATTTCTTTTGGTTCCGACAATTTTGTTTTCACAGGAATACCTGAACAGTATTGAAAGTATTCATGGGACGGAAAAACAACTTGATCTTGATGGTTTTTTGAACGAGGTGCTGTGGAAAGATGCCCAAAGTTTTCCATTTATGGAATGGCAACCAGATTGGGGGACTCCTGATAGTTTAACTACACTTTTTATCACGTTTGATGATGACTATTTATACGTGGGCTTGGATGCCAAAGACCCTAACCCTGATAAGATCATCAGTCGAAACTTGGTTCGTGATGGCTGGTATGGTGACGATTATTTTGCCTTTCAGATAGACCCCAATCGCACCCGTAAAAATGCCTTTATTTTTAGTATCTACCCTTCGGGTAGCAGGTATGATGATGCCATTTATAATGATAATGTTCCTCTAGGCAATGCACCATCAACTCCAGCTTATGACATGATTTGGGAAGGAAAGACTCAAATCACCGATAATGGCTGGCAGGCCGAGTATCGCATTCCTTTATCCAACTTGCGCTTTGAGATACGGGGTGGAGAGGTATTGGGAGGTATTTCGGCTCAACGTACCATCAATTATGATAACAAGTTGCTGGTGTATCCGGAAGTTCCACAAAATATTACCGGGGCCAACGGAAAACCTTCCCTAAAAAAACCGGTGCGTTTTGTAGGGCTACAACCAAAAAAGGATTTGCAGATCACGCCATATCTGTTAGCATCGACCCAAACCCAATTTCAACTTTCAGCAGATGAAACCGAATACCAGGAAAATTCGTTTAACGAACTGGATGTGGGTTTGGATGTCCGATATGGAATTACTCCAAGTCTAACTTTGGACCTTACTTTGAACACTGACTTTTCACAAGTGGAAATTGACGATCAAGTGGTAAATCTGGGGCGTGTATCTATTTTCTTTCCAGAGCGGCGAAAGTTCTTTTTACAGCAATCGGGCCTTTTTGATTTTGACCTGGGGATTCTTTCCCAGCTTTTCTATAGCAGAACTATTGGAATAAGCAATGGTCAGTTGACACCCATAATTGGCGGTGCCAAGTTAACAGGTGAGTTGGGCGATTGGGATTTGGGCTTTCTCTCATTACAGACCGAGGGGACCACTATAAACGACAACGCTCTGCCCACGGAGAACTTTTCTGTCTTACGGCTTCGGCGGAAGGTCTTCAACGATAGATCCTTTATTGGGTTTATGGCCACCAATCGGCTTCGTGAGGATTATGTAAACACCGCCTTGGGCGTGGATGGAGTTATTGATGTAGGTAATGAGAATTTTATCATTACCTCTTTGGCCACAACGCTGGAAGGTGAAAACTATTCCAATGCAAATTTTAATTTGATAGACAATTCCCGTTTTGCTTTCCAGTTTGCCAAACGAAAGCGGGATGGTTGGTTTTATAGAACAGCCTATGAATACTCGGGAGAAGATTTTAATCCGGGTATGGGGTTCTTGCTTCGCGAAAAGCACCATAATGTTTATTTAGGTCTCAACCATGGAAAGTTTAAAACCAACAAAGAAAAAAATACCTTTCAGTATAGAAGATGGATGCCCATTAACTCAGACTTATACTTTACCACAGATTTTAACGATGTGCTCACCTGGTATAACCGAAGCCAATGGAGCGGAAAGTTTTTCAACAACGATGAAATCTCCATTTTTGGGCAGTTGCAATATGAATTTTTGCAAAGTCCTCTGGTGTTCTCAAGGGAGATAACCATCCCTGAAGGGGATTATTTCTTCACCTTCTTTGGTGCATCATATTCCAGTGGGTTTCAAAGGGCATTCAAAATTCCCATTTCTGCAGAATATGGAAGCTTTTTTGATGGCGAAAATCTGGAGTTCCGTGTAAGTCCGGAGTGGAGCATCAATGAGCACTTTACTTTGGAAGGTTCTTGGCGTATCAATTACCTCAACTTTAAAAACAGAAATGTAGATGAATGGATCAACGTGCCCCAACTCCGATTGAATTGGGCCTATAATCTTCATCTTTCAGGTAGTATGACCGCGCAGTACAATTCCATTCAAGATCAAGTTTTTGCAAGTGCCCGATTACGCTATAATTTCAAGGATGGACATAACTTATATGTAGTCTTCAACCAAGATTACAATACTGGTTCAACCCAAATGGGAATCCCATTACCACGATTCAACAACCGTTTGTTCACACTAAAATATTTGTATACCTTTTTCTAAATCAACACATTATGAAAAATTTGATTTTGCCCTTATTTATTATCATGCTTTCAGTCTCTTGCAATCAACAAAAGCCTGATATGGTACAAACATCCATAATCAATGATGAAGACCAAAAAATCTTACGGAACCTAAAAGAGATACAATGGCCAAAGGCCTATCGCGAACAAGACACTCTTTTGCTCGATAGCATTTTAGGAGATGATTTTCAAATGGTGGATGCCAGCGGCGAGTGGTCAAACAAAACCAAAGAGTTGGAATGGATCAAGGAAAATGCCATGGAAAACGATTCCTTCTTTTATGAGATAAAACGTTTGGATGTACTTCCCAATGGAACTGCGTTGATTTGCGGCACCGGTCATATTTTTAATGACAGCACGGAGACCATTTATCAGTCGAGCAACATTTTGGTCAAACGCAATGGGGCATGGAAAGCGGTCGCCTCCCATGTATCAGGAATTAAGAATTTGGATTGATTAAAGGCACACTCTCATTTCAGTTTAACATATTTTTTAAAATGACAGGACAATTTATCGCTTAAATTGGAGGAAATAATCAACCACATGAGAACACTTTTATGGGTTTTCCTCATCATTTCATCATCCCTTAAGGCGCAGTCCGTTGCACTGGATTTTGAAAAAGACCTGATTCCAGAAGGCATAGCCGTACACCTACCATCCAAAAAAGTGTACATCAACAGTCTTGTCCATAATAAAATTGTTCGCTGCAATCTTGATGGTTCCAATCCTGAGAATTTTATTTCGAGCAATCAATACGGTTATCTCGCAGGATTTGGAATGACCATAAAAGGAGATACTTTGTACGCCTTGGGAAATAGTCTCCCAAAAGTCAACAACAAATCCATTTTGTTGCTATTGGACATCCCATCGGGCAAGTTGATCAAATCATATCCACTGAATGTTCCTGATTTTATCTATCTCAATGACATTGCCATCAGCTCAAATGGAGACATTTATATAACCGATTCGGAAACCAATAACATTTATACCGTAAACAAATCGACGGACCAATTGGAGGTCTTTTTCTCCAATGACGAAATCAAACATTCCAATGGAATTGCCATTTCAACAGATGATAAGTTTCTCTATTTCGCCTCATATATAAGTGGGATTCGTGTTTTGGATATTGCAGCTAAAAAATTGATCAATCAACCCAACAATCATAAGGGCATTGATGGAATGAAATTTTACGATAATAGTTTGATAGGTATTGTTAATACTCGAAGGGATGCAACCTTAAATGGCGTTTACAAGTTTTACTTGGATGAAAATCAGTCAGAAATTATAAAAACGGAAAAATTACAGAACTTCCCTCGCCTATCGGATATTCCAACAACCTTTGACCTTATTGGGGATACCATGTATTTTGTAGCTGACTCCCAATTGGATATGTTGAATCAAGACACCATTGAAATAACAGATATTACAAAATTGGAAAACTATCAACTGTTGATTTCAAACTTGATGGGTAATGGTAAAAGCATTGAAAAAAGTGCCGTCTTCTCCAAAAGATATTGCACCGAAATTGGTCGTTTTGATTTGGCTTTTGATGATGACGAAGTGGCTGGAGCATACTATCTGAAACACAAAAATGCCTTAGGAAGTATCTGGGGAAGGTTAACGGATAACGCAATGACCGGAAGATGGCATGATGCAGACGGAGAAGGGGACATTATCATCACCTTTACAAATGATTTTTCATTTTTTACAGCCGATTACAGGGCAGATGATGAGCCAGACAAGTGGTATAAAGACACATGGCATGGCGCCTTAAGGCCCAACGACAATACTTCTTTTGAGTTTAATGGCAAAACCTATAACTGTGAATAATGTAAAGCTTCCTATTTTCATCCTCTTCGCATTACTCCTTTTAAGTTGCAAACAAGAACAAAAGCCAGAATTGGAAAAGAACCCTAATAATGGCCCATTTTTTGGCATTGTTCCTACCGAACAACCTCAACTTTTGGCGCCAGAACTTTTGACCTCTCCTGTTACGGAATACAATGGTACATTTTCACCTGATGGCAAGGAGTTCTATTACACCACGGACGTACCTCAAAATGCTTATATCACTTTTACAGAAATGTTGTCAGACAGTACATGGAGTGAACCCAAGATTGCTTCTTTTTCCGGTGAGTTTTCAGATTATGACCCACTCTTTTCTCCTGACGGCAATCGAATCTATTTTAGTTCTAGCAGACCAAAAGGGGATAATGAGAACAGTAAAATTTGGTATGTTGAGCGAACCGATACCGGATGGGGAGAACCCATTCGCGTAATGTTGACTGGGGAAGAGGATAATGAGTTTTATAGTTCTTTGACCCATGATGGAACACTCTATTTCAACATTTGGTCCAAAGGAGATATCTATAAAGCGACTCCAACGGATTCCATTTATCAGGTCGAGTTACTTCCTGAGATTATCAATGACGGAGGGGACAAGGGTGACCCTTTTATTTCCCCGAACGAGGATTATTTAATTTTTAGAGGTTACGATGATAGTATTGGCAGAGGAGATCTGTACATTACATTCAACATTAATGGGGAATGGACCTCTCCCGAAAACCTTGGTGAGCCCATTAATTCGGAAACCCATGAAATGTGTCCCTGGGTAAGTCAAGATGGTAAATTGTTCGTTTTTGCCAGTGGGCGCTCAACCGAAAAATTACAAACCGCACCTTTGGATCCCATTAAAAAAGTTCAGGAAGTAAATAGCTCGTACAACAACTTGAATCTCTACTACACTTCAACTGATTTCATTCAAAAAATGAAACAGAAGCATTTGGACTGATAACTTTAAATCAATCCAAGAACTCCAAACAAACTGGGCTGGAAAGTTTGATTTCATTCAAGAATTCAAGCATTCCTTTTTCAACATCTCTTTTATAGATGGTGATATTGTTACTCCTTTGATTGGCAACCAGCAGATAATTTCCCGAAGGGTCCAAAGCAAAATTACGAGGCCAATCGCCACGGACAGATTCCCTTCCCACTAAATCCAACTTTCCGGTATTCTGGTCAATTGCAAAAATCACAATGGTGTTCTCTCCCCGATTAGATCCGTACAAAAACTTCCCATCGGCCGACAGATGCACATCAGCGCAATAGCTTTTACCTTCAAAGGCCGAATCGAGGGTGCTTTGGGTCTCAATTTCCTTATAGGAGCCATCTCCTTTTTGTTTAAACACCGTGATTGTCGAATTCAATTCGTTGATCACATATAAAAGTTTGCCTTCCTTCCCAAAGACAAAATGTCTAGGGCCTGCTCCTTCGGCAAGATCTATAGAAGCCTGTTCCGAAGCAACAAAGAGATGATTCAAGTTGCTATATCGTTTCACCGCATCTAATCCCAAATCGGCAACAAAAAGGTCGTTCCCTTTAAATTTAGCCATATGGGCATGTGATGTTTTGGCAGTATCCAATACTTTATGATCTATAATTTGGGGATTTGATACCAACTCTCCATTTTCTCCCAACCTAAAAACAGAAACGTTTCCACCAGAATAGTTTGAGGCCGCCAAATAACCCTCGTCTGAAAGTGCGACATGGCAGGGGTGCTTTCCTTCAGTCCCCATACTATTTAAAAGTTCAAGTTGTCCATCCTTCAATTTAAATGCAGTGACACCTCCACCCAAACTATCAAAATCAGCAGTTTCTTGAGCTGCGTATAAGTTTTTCTTATCCCCGGAAATCTTGATAAATGATGGATTGGGCAAAACAGCTGCTAAATTCTTGTTTGTTAATGCTCCCGTACTTGCATCAAAAGTGAATTTATAAATACCTTCACTGTCTCCATCCGTATAGGTCCCAACAAATAATTGAAACTCTTTTTTCGCTTCTTTCTTTTCGGAGCATCCAATCAAACCCATCAATAAAACACTTAAAATCAAACTAAAAAATCTCATCCCTAAATTGTCTTTTGCTAAAAATAACAACTAAATATGGAATGCAAATTTTATTTGCCCCCAACTTTATACTTTTGAAGGATGAACAAAGAGGCCGTACTATTGGTTTTAAGTTGTCTGGGGGTCGTCCAGGCACTTTTTCTATGCGGATATCTTTTCACGCTGAAAAAAGGCGATAGAAAGGCTAATATGTTCTTGGCATTTGTCATTTTAGGGCTCACCATCCGTATTGGCAAGTCCGTGCTCAATGTGTATTTGGATTTGACCCCCTGGCAAAAAAACCTTGGCTTATCAGGTATTTTGTTGACCGGTCCTTTCTTGTGGTTTTACGGAAAATTATTGCTTGCTGAACAAAAAAGGTTCAGCAACAAGGATTATGCGCATATCATTCCTTTTGTCCTATTTGCCCTAGGCTGCTATTTTATTCCGAATACCGGAAACCCAATTTCCTATGCTATTTATATCATGGTGTTTTTACATTTGGCGATATACATTGGCCTTTCTTTTGGAGTCCTGTATAAGTGCCGAACCAAAGTGCATCCGCAGCGGGCTACGTGGTACAGAAATCTTAGCATAGGTGTTGCCCTTATCTGGCAATTTTATATGGGTAATCTTGCTGGATTCTTTTCTTTCTATATAGGCGGAGCTCTGTTCTTTTCGTTGCTCATTTATCTTTTTTCCTTTCTTTTTCTACAAAAACATGCGTTTAGATTGGGGAAGTACAACACCTCAACTTTGGACAGGTCTTCTTCACAGGAATTGATGGATGGGATAAGAAGTCTTTTTATTAAGGAAGAAATCTTTTTGGACAATTCTATTTCACTTGAATCCATCGCGGAAAGATTAAATATTCCTCCCAGAAAACTTTCTCAATGCATTAATGAAAATGAGCAAAAGAACTTTTCCGATTTTGTGAACGGGTACCGGATAGAAAAAGCCAAAGCAATGTTATCCGACCCAAAATATGCCCAAGAAAAAATTATTGCCATTGCCTATGATTGTGGTTTTGGCAACGTAACATCTTTTAATTTGGCGTTCAAGGCAAAAACGCAGCTAACCCCTTCACAATTCCGGAACAAATCCAAAAAACGCTAATTTTCGTTTTAAAAATCATGTTTTTTAAAGCTTAGGATACCAGATTTTTCATCATTTGCACCAAAGTCAAATCATGATGAACAAATTGGTGCTTTCTTTGATTGTTATTTTGATGGGTTGCTCACAAGGTCAAAAAAATTCAACTCAAAACAGCAATTTACCTTCCTTTCCATCCAAAAAAATCATACTGGAAGGACTTAATCATCCCTGGAGTATCGCTTTCTTATCAGATAAAGAAGCTTTGATTTCTGAAAAGGATGGCAATTTGTTACGGGTTGATCTTCAATCAAAAGAAAAACATATCATCAAAGGGTTTCCCACGGATTTAACGGATAGCATTCGTGCCATACATTTTGGTGACAACTCAGGAATTTTTGAAGTCTTAATCGATCCACATTTTGAAACAGAGCCGTGGGTTTATATGAGCTATGCTGCTAAAAAGAAAGGGTTGGGCACAACCACCAAAGTGGTCCGGGCTAAATTGGAAAATGATTCACTTTTTAATCATGAAACACTGATTGAAGCTGAGCCTTATACTCGGGAATATTTTCATTATGGGGGAGGAATGGTATTTGGCCTAGATGGAAAACTCTATGTGACCATTGGAGAGCGATTGTTTTGGGAACGAGACGAGCCAGAGATTCCAATTGCACAAGATGTCAGGGACAAACGCGGAAAAATTTACAGGATCAATCCAGATGGGAGTATTCCTGACGATAATCCCGATTTTGGGAAAGAAGCAGTACCCGGACTTTATGGCATGGGAATTAGAGCTGCCCAAGGAATAACCGTTCAGCCAGAAACCAATAAAATTTGGTTCAGTGAACATGGCACCATTCAAGGGGATGAAATCAACATTTTGAAACCTGGAGCTAATTATGGTTGGCCCAATGTTACCTCTGGTAAACTAAGAAGTTCAGATTACAAGCCGCCCAAATTGGACGGTGTGACCTTTACACCTCCTGTTTGGTTCTGGCATCATACTGTAGCTCCAACCGGACTTACATTTTATACCGGGGATGAATTCCCTCAATGGAAAAACAACCTGATCGTGCCGGGACTCTCCAGGGGCAGTCTGTGGCGATTCCGAATAGAAGGTGAAACGATTAAAAGTGCTGAAGAATTATTCTTGGATGACCGGGTCCGTATTCGGAAAGCCAAACAAAGTCAGGATGGTAAACTCTACATCCTTACTGATGAAGATAATGGTAAACTTATTCAAATAACTCGATACTAAATTCAAAACAACTATGCGTACACTAGTGCTAACACTTGCTTTTTTATTTTCTATGTTAATCGTAACTGCACAATCTGAAGAAAGTGCGATTCGGGAAACCATTCAAAAATACCTAGATGGTTCATCACACAGTGACCCAGAATTGATCACTTCATCTTTTTACACGGAAGCAGATTTATTTCTCTCCAAAAAAGACCAGGAACTTTGGGTGCTCTCCCCGGAAGAATACGCCAACCTTTTCAAAAATAGAGAGAAGGGAAAGTTCAACGGAAGGGTTGGAAAAATTCTGAATGTGGATTATGCCAACAATATTGCCAGTGCCAAGGCTGAAATTGCCATCCCTTCAAAAAACCTTTTGTTCATTGATATTTTCCTATTGAAAAAATTGAAAGGTGAATGGAAAATCATAAGCAAGGCTGCCACTTCTTTAAATCCTTAAAGAAGGTTTATGTATCGGGAACCAGTTTGGTCTTGATTTCCTTCCACAGGTAAAAACCGGTTACAATGGTAGCCAAAACATCGGCAATGGGAAAAGAGAGCCAAACACCCAGTTCGCCCATAAAATTTGGGAGTATTAGAATCAATGGGATAAAAAAGAATCCCTGTCTGGTCAAGGTCAGTAATAAGGCGGGAATCGCTTTTCCAACAGCTTGAAAATAGGCAGCTCCTATCAATTGCAAAGCAATAATTGGAGTGACCGCAAACACCAATCGCATGGCCATGGGCGCATGTTCCATTACAAAAGCATTGGTGGCCAGTTCTTCAGGTGGCAGATCTGGTCTATTGCTCAAAAACAGGGCTGTAAAAAAGTCCGGAAACACCATGAGCACAACAAACACAAGCGAAGCCACAAAGGCTGCATATTTTATGGCGGTATAAATAGATTCCTTTACTCGATCGTACTTCACCGCTCCGTAATTGAATCCTGCAATGGGCAAAAAGCCCTGGGTAACGCCAAAAACAGGAAAAAAGGCAAACATCAACATCCTTCCAATAATGGCGTAAACGGCTACCATGGCCTCTCCTCCCAAATTGAACAATATATTGTTCATGAGCAGGTAAGTAATGCTGGTAACAGCCTGTCTGGCCAGTGTTACAAAACCAAGCGCACCAATTTCCTTTAGGATGGGTATACTAAGACCAAAATGAGGTAAACCAATTTTTAGCTCCGAATTTTTGGAAAGGAAAAAATATAGGATATACCCAAAGCACAATAAATATCCTGCTGTGGTCGCCCAGGCCGCTCCATGCATTCCCCAATCAAAAACATAGATAAAGAGGTAATCCAAAAACAGGTTTCCCACGGATGGGATGATCATGGCAATCATGGCAAACTTTGGTTTTCCCTCTGCCCGAATTACCGTGTTGCCCATCATACAGAGCGCCAAAAATGGAACTCCATATAGAATGATGGTATAGTAGATTTTGGCGGGATCAAAAATTGCTCCCTTACCTCCAAATGCCGGAATAAGGTCGTTTACAAAGTAAAGTCCCAATGCTACCATACCGGTAGTTATGGTAAATGTCAGGGTTATTTGGTTTCCAAAGGTTTTAAGGGCTTTTTCTTTCTCTCCAGAACCCAATGCACGGGAAATTATACTTGACCCACCGACTCCAATGGCCATTCCTAGCGCGGCTATAAAAAATGAAACAGGAAGTACCACATTAATTGCAGCTATGGCGATGGACCCAATCCAGTTTCCCACAAAAATGGAATCCACCAAAACGTTTAGGGACATGACCAAAATACCGATGGATGCAGGTACGGCTTGCTTGATCAGCAGCTTGCCAATAGGTTCAACTCCTAATTGTTCTGAGGATACTTTTGCCATTTATACCGGCAAAATTTCCTTGACCTGCCACTCATTGACCCATTTGGCCATGAGGTTCACCCACTCATCATTATCGTTAAGACAAGGAATATGTTTGTAGTCTTCTCCTCCTGCTTCCTGGAATTGCTCCTTGCCTTCCATGGCAATTTCTTCCAAGGTCTCCAAGCAATCGCTGACAAAAGCAGGTGTGATCACCACCAATTTTTTAATGCCTTCTTTGGCAAGACGTTCAAACTCAAAATCGGTAAAAGGCTGCAACCATGGGTCACGGCCTAATCGGGATTGAAAAGAGGAGCTTACTTTATCTTCGGGTAAATTCAAATAAGCCTTCACCAATTCGGTGGTATCATAACATTGATGTCGGTAACAGGTATGGTGCGCCACAGAATTCGTTTTGCAGCAATTCCCATCAATCTTGCAATGAAACTTTGTGGGGTCAGACTTTCGAATATGTCGTTCTGGAATTCCGTGATAAGAAAACAGAATATGATCGTATTCAAAACCTTTTAATCCTTCAGCAATGCTTTCGGACAAAACCTTAATGTAATCCGGATTGCTATAAAAAGCAGGTAATGTAGTCAATTTCATTTCAGGAAAATGTGCTTGTTGTTCTTCCATGGTCTTTACCACAACGGTTTCAAAAGAAGACATTGCATAATGAGGATACAAAGGCACCAGCAAAACCTCATCCACTCCCTTTTCCTTCAATTCTTGAAGTGCATTTTTAATGGTCATGGAGCCATAACGCATTCCCAAAGCCACAGGCATGTCTGTCTGTTTTTGCACTTTCTCGGCAAACCTTTCCGATATCACAATAAGCGGAGAGCCTTCTTCCCACCATATTTTAGCATAGGCCTCGGCTGATTTTTTTGGCCGCGTATTCAGGATAATACCCCTTACGATGATATTTCTAAGCCATTTTGGAGAGTCAATGACACGTTCGTCCATCAGGAATTCATCCAAATAGGGTTTTACATCTTTTGCTGTTGGGCTGTCCGGGGAACCTAAATTGACCAATAATACTCCTTTCATAGCGCTGAGGAAGGTTTGTTGTTTAAGGCGATAAAAATACTACTTGAAGATGATTTAACATTTGTTTCTCCTAATTTGTTTCCTTATAATTCCATAGATAATCCTAATTTCGAAGGACAAACCGATAAGCTTATGCTTCCAAGAATCTTATTTTGTTTTTTTCTAGTGTTTTGCATTACAGGCAATGCGCAAATCACCTGTACTCCTAAAGATTCTTCTCTTTTCAATTCTAAAATGAAAGAGCTAAGCCAGGTTAAAGCTCAAAATTTGGGAGATAGTTTAGTATTTATAGGAAAGTCCTTTTTGGACACTCCGTATGTTGAAAAAACCTTGGAAGTGGGTGATACAGAAACCTTGGTTGTCAATCTTAGGGGGTTGGATTGTACCACTTTTGTAGAGAACGCTTTGGCATTCACCTCCATGCTCAAAAAAGAGCAAGCTGACTTTGGCAATTTTGTAAAAAATTTGGAAACCATTCGGTATAGAAATGGTGTTCTGGATGGATATCCTTCTCGATTGCACTATTTTACAGATTGGATTAGAAATAATGAACAAAAAGGATTAGTCAGAGATATCACCTCTGAGCTTGGTGGCAGAGAGCATAAAAAAGCCATCAATTTTATGGGTACACATCGAGATTTATATCCGTTTTTGAAACAAGACAAAAACTATAACGCCATTCTAAAAGCCGAGGCTGAATTGGCGAAAGAAAGTCTTTGCATTTTGGCACAAGATGAAATCCAAAGCAACGAACACTTAATCCAATCCGGAGATATCATAGCTTTGGCAACTTCGATAAAAGGGTTGGATGTTACCCATACCGGAATCGCGATTAGAGAGGCGGATGGAAGGATTCATTTGTTACATGCATCCATTTCAGGTTCGGTAAGAATCACCAAAGAACCCTTAGTGGATTATCTCAAAAACATAAAAAGCAATATTGGGATTATTGTGGCCAGGCCAACCTTACTTTCTCCTTAGACACCATTCAATGGCACCAAGCAAATGTTGTTTAAAATCCGAGTCGTCATAAGAGGCTTCGGTATGTCCCAATCCTGTATAAAAAGCTCGGCCACCATCAAACTCGTGATACCAAGCAATAGGGTGATTATCTCCATTGGTTCCGCCTTTATAAGAGGACTCATCCAATTTCATGAGCACATTAACCTTAGGGTTAAGGTTCTTGAAGTTATACCATTCATCAAAGTGTAGCCACTCAT
Organism: Flagellimonas sp.; assembly: GCF_965222555.1. Lineage (GTDB taxonomy): Bacteria > Bacteroidota > Bacteroidia > Flavobacteriales > Flavobacteriaceae > Flagellimonas. The sequence continues at coordinate 1,077,435 of NZ_CBDCUG010000005.1, forward strand.
TTTTTAAATGAACTGTTGAACGATGGGTTCTGTCCACCACATCAATCTTGGCCTTTTGTTGTTCGGGATGGCTTTCAAAATATCCACCTACCAATTTACCGTACCATGCCCAGTCATATTCAGTGTCGGCCGCTGCATGGATTCCCATAAAACTTCCCCCATTTTTTATATACCCTTCAAAAGCCCTCTGCTGTTGGTCATTGAGGACATCCATTGTGGTGCTCAAAAAAATCACCAGTTTAAAATTTTTCAAGTTTTGGGAATTAAAATCTTCCGCCGTTTCCGTTTGCAGCGCAATAAACCCATTGGTTCTGCCCATTTGTCGTAGTGTCCGGGCTCCCTTCTCAATGGATTTATGCCGATATCCCTCAGTTTTGGTGAACACCAGTACCAAATCTGGCATTTTTGAGCCTTCCTTAATGCTGATTGGCTCTTGGGCGTTGGAAATCAAAGCAAAACAAAATGTGATCAGAAAGAGTTTTATTGGGCGCATGGCATGGTTTTAAGCGCTTGAAGTTAAATATTTTTTGGGTGTGGTACCATATTTCTTTTTAAATGAAGCAATAAAATGGCTTGCTGTACTATATCCTACTTTTAGCCCCACCTCGTTTACATTATGGTTGCCCGTTTCCAGCATTTTGCGTGCATATTCCATTTTGTAATCGAATAAAAAGCCATAGACCGAATCCCCATAAATTTGTTTGAACCCTTCTTTCAATTTCTTCAAACTCAACCCAATTTCTTGGGACAGCTCAGCTAAAGTGGGTGGTTCGGACATACGGGAAATCATGATTTCCTTGGCCATTCTTATTCGTCTTACATTGTCCTCATCTGCCAAAAACGGACATTGTTCCAAATCGGCATCGGGCGTTTTGTTGAAATACAATGAAATCAGTTCATATATTTTTCCTCTTACATAAAGCTCTTTAATGGAAGGATGCAGATTATAGTTCATTATTTGACTCAGCACCACCGCAATTGTAGGAGTCACCACTTCTTGGGAATAATATTTTTTTTCCTTGTTCTCATCACTCAAAAAAGGAATGTAGTCCGCCTCAGAAGAGAAAAGTGAATGAAATTTTCGGATGGTCATAATCACGGACAGTAACCATGAGTTGGGTGAAACCAAAAGATTGAGCGGTAAATCTTTTTGGGTATTGTAAAGCAAAAGTGAGTTTTCTTCAGTAACTTCAAGCTGATAATTCCCTTGATTAAATTGAAATTGTCCCCTTCCTTTCAAACAAAAATGAAACTGGATAAAAGAGCTGTCAATTTCCCGTTCAACAATGGCTGATTCTTCGCTATCGTTCTGAATTTTAAGCACATAAAACCCATCTTCTATTAAAATTTCCTCATAGGAACCTTTGGCGACATTTTTCATACTATTTCTTAATCAAAAGAATCGATTTTTTCTATTTATAACGATTCTAAATTAGTTGCTCTATTATCAAAAGTATCAATAAATGCAATGTTTTTGAAACTTTTTCACCAAAAACACATCTAAAGACATAGGAACTGTTATTTATTGTTCCTCTAGCGTTATTTTTTATGTAATGATGCCGTTATTTTTGTCATCGATTTTAAATCCTTTATGAGGAGTTACCATATTTCAAAACATAGTTCTTTTTATGCCATTGGCCTAAGCTACAAAAAAGCGGATGCCGAGGTTCGGGGAAAATTCAGTTTGGATGTCCCTGCCATAGATAGAATCATGCTCCAAGCCAAAGCATTGGGCATTGATGGTCTTTTGGCCATCTCCACTTGTAATCGTACCGAACTTTATGGTTTTGCCCAACACCCTTTTCAATTGATAAAAATGCTCTGCGATGAAACCCAGGGCAGTGTTGAGGAATTTCAAGAAGTGGCCTATGTTTATAAAAACCATGATGCCATTTCCCATATGTTTAAGGTGGGCACTGGTCTTGACAGCCAGATTTTAGGGGATTTTGAAATCATAAGCCAGATAAAACAAGGTTTTTATCGTGCCAAAAAACACAAAATGGCAAATCCGTTTTTGGAACGTCTTTGCAATTCGGTGATCCAGGCAAGTAAGCGTATCAAAAATGAAACGGAATTATCCTCAGGTGCTACCTCGGTTGCCTTTGCTTCCGTGAAATATATTTTGGATAATGTTTCAGACATTTCTGAAAAGAACATTTTGCTTTTTGGAACTGGAAAAATTGGGAGAAACACTTGTGAGAATCTCGTAAAGCACTCGAACAACTCGCACATAACACTCATCAACAGAACACGGGAAAAAGCGGAAGATGTCGCTGGTAAGTTCCACCTTACCGTTAAGGATTATGGCGATCTTCAAACGGAGATTCGAAAGACCGATATCCTTGTGGTGGCTACGGGGGCACAATTGCCCACGGTTTCCAAAGCACTGATCTATTCCAAAAAACCATTGTTGATCCTTGATCTATCTGTTCCCAAAAATGTTTCGGATGATGTATTGGAATTGGACAATGTTTCTTTGGTACACTTGGATCAGCTTTCCAGAATAACCGATGACACTTTGGCCAAAAGAAAGGAATTTGTTCCCAAAGCCGAAGCAATCATCGAGCAAGTGAAAAAGGATTTCCTTAAATGGCTGGAGACTCGAAAGTTTGCTCCTGTCATCAACGCCTTGAAAGAAAAATTAAAGACCATGAAGGCTGAGGAAATTGATTTTCAGTCCAAAAAATTATCGGATTTCAACGAAAATCAAGCTGAAGTAATTTCCGAGCGCATCATTCAAAAAATCACCAAACAATTTGCAAACCATTTAAAGAGTTCAGAAGTCGATACAGAAGATAGTTTGGCACTTATCCAAAAAGTGTTTCAATTAGAAATCGATTCTCAATGAGCAAAATCATAAGAATCGGTACCCGCGATAGCGAATTGGCATTGTGGCAGGCACATACGGTGCAGCACAAATTGGAGGAATTGGGTTATGACACCACTTTGATTCCCATAAAATCTACAGGAGATCAGGTCCTTGACAAACCGCTTTATGACCTTGGCATTACCGGAATCTTTACCAAAACATTGGATGTTGCCATGCTCAAAGGGCAAATTGATATTGCCGTGCACTCCATGAAAGATGTACCCACACAATTGCCAAAGGGTATTGTTCAGGTTGCCGTTTTGGAACGTGCGATTACCCACGATATTCTTGTGCACAAAGGATTGGATTTTCTGGAATCGGAAGAACCTTCAACCATTGCTACGGGTAGCCTGCGCCGAAAAGCCCAGTGGTTGCATAAATATCCGCATCATCAGGTGGTAGATTTAAGGGGGAACGTAAATACCCGTCTTTTAAAGCTTATTGAGAACGATTGGAGCGGAGCCATTTTTGCCCAAGCTGGACTACAACGGATAAAATTGCTTCCAAAGGATGCTTTGGTGCTTGACTGGATGGTTCCAGCACCTGCACAAGGTGCTATGGTAGTGGTAGCCCAAGAAAGCGATGACTTTTCAAAAGAAGCGTTACAAAAATTGAATCATCCTGATTCCGAAATTGCCACGGGCATTGAGCGGGAATTTTTAAGAACCCTTGAAGGCGGTTGTACTGCACCCATTGGGGCCTTAGCACAAATTAAAGACCAATCGGTTTATTTTGAAGGGATCCTGTTTTCGCTTGATGGCAAAGAAAAAGTCAGTATTGAAAAGAATATTCCTCTATCCAACGCCAAAGGTTTTGGACAAGCTTGTGCCAAAGAAGTCTTGGAAAAAGGTGGAGATAAATTGATGGAAGCCCTACGAAATGAAAACAGTGCTCTCCACTAAAATACTGACTCCTTCCCAAAAAGAATTATTACTGAATTCTGGAATTGGTTTTGTGGAGTACAACGCTCTTGAATTTGAATTCTTGGATGTTGAAATTCCAACGGATTGTTCAAGTCTCATTTTCACCAGCAAAAATGCAGTAAAGGCATTTCTTAGACGATCTGATGAATCCAACTTTCTGAACTTGCATACTTATTGCGTTGGAGAAAAGACTAAATCATTTTTGGAAGAAAAAGGCTTAAACATCGTAAAAATGGCTCATAATGCATCAGAATTGGGTGATTTTCTAGTAAAAAACCATAAAAATGAAGATTTTTTGTTTTTCTCCGGAAATCAAAGAAGACCCGAATTGCCTGAGTTGTTAGAAAAAAATAACATTCGGTATAAAGAGATTCAAATGTACAACACCCATCTAAGACCTAAAAAATTCAATCGAATTTTTGATGGAGTCCTTTTCTTTAGCCCTAGTGGTATTCGAAGCTATCTACTGGAAAACGAAATTAAACAAAGCTTGTCCTTTTGCATTGGACCAACAACGTCCACCGAGGCTAAAAAACATACTGATCAAATCATAATAGCTAACAAGCCAACGGTGGAAAACGTGTTGGTGCAAGTCATAAAACATTTTAAACAACATGATTAAAAACGACTTATTCCTAAGGGCTCTAAAAGGTGAAACTGTGGACAGACCACCGGTATGGATGATGCGTCAAGCTGGGCGTTATCTTCCCGAGTTTATGGCGCTAAAAGAAAAATACGACTTCTTTACCCGTTGCCAAACCCCAGAATTGGCCTCTGAAATTACGGTTCAACCCATTCGTAGATATGGTATGGATGCCGCCATTTTGTTCAGTGATATTTTAGTCATCCCTCAAGCTATGGACATTGAAGTGCAAATGAAACCAAACTTTGGTCCCTATTTGCCTAATCCAATCCACTCAGCAAAGGATTTGGAAAAGGTTGTTGTTCCGGATATTCAAGACTCGTTGGGTTATGTGTTGGATGCAATCGTTCAGACCAAAGAAAAACTGGAAGACGAAATTCCACTAATTGGATTTGCAGGATCTCCATGGACCATTTTATGTTACTGCGTTGAAGGCCAGGGAAGCAAAAGTTTCGATAAGGCCAGAGGATTTTGTTTCACGCAACCTGAAGCTGCACATCAGTTGCTTCAAAAAATAACGGATACGACCATCGCCTATTTAAAAGCGAAGGTGAAGGCGGGTGTCAATGCCGTTCAGGTATTTGATTCTTGGGGAGGTATGCTTTCACCACAGGATTATCAGGAGTTTTCTTGGAAATACATTCAACAAATTGTTGATGCCTTAAAAGACGAAGCGCCGGTAATTGTATTTGGAAAGGGTTGTTGGTTCGCATTACGGGAAATGGCCCAATCGGGAGCTTCTGCAGTTGGTGTAGATTGGACCTGTTCTCCAAAAAATGCACGCTATCTAACGGGCGGAAACATCACGTTGCAAGGAAATTTTGATCCTGCAAGGTTGCTCTCTCCTCCTTCAGAAATTAAAAGAATGGTCACTCAAATGATTCGCGAATTTGGAAAGGATAAATATGTTGTGAACTTGGGACATGGAATTCTACCCCATATTCCTTTGGAAAATGCGAAAGCATTTATTGATGCGGTAAAAGAATACACCGAATAGATTTTAAAAGTTTTGATGCAAATCGAATTTGACAACTACAGCGTAAGTCTCATCCAAGAAAAAGATGCTTGGCGCATGTGCGACTTTGTGGTTTCCAATGAAGAAAGGCTGAAAGCTTATTTTCCCAAAACCCTTGAACAAAATCTTAACCCAACACTGTCAAAGTTTTTTGTCGCAAAAATGACCAAGAAAATTGTAGCCCGTGAAGAATTCCTTTTTACCATAAAGGAAAACAGCAACAGGACTATAATTGGGTTTATCTATGTAAAAGAACTGGATAAAGAGAAAAAAACAGGTGAGTTGGCATATTGTTTGGGCTACCAATATGAGGGAAAAAGGATAATGACGGCCAGCATTAAAAATTTAATCCCTTGGTGTTTTAATGACGCTAAATTAGAAACCCTTCAAATCATAGTGCACAATAGCAACATGGGCAGTAAAAAAATTGCGGAGAACAATGGATTTCAATGGAAACAAACTTTATTGGAAGAACACACCACCGGCAATGGTGAAATTTTGGACATGGAATTGTACGAACTCCAAAACCTCGCCTTGCAATCATGAATGTGCTACAAACACTGAAAAGGATAAGCTTAAAAAGTTTTTGGACTTTGGCAAAGCTATGCCTAAGATTTCCGCTTTTTATTTTTCCGACACTATCTGCCACAAAGCAATGCATGTCAACTTCAACTGAAATTTATGGTCGATTACATTACAAAAATGGACCTGCCAATGCGTTTAGACATGCTTTTTGGAACTATTTGATTGCCAAAAAATGTTATCGTTGGCGAAAAAATGTAGATTCAGTTTTGATGTGGTCCAAGAAAATTACGGATTGGCATGAAAATGCATTTCCCAATCGTGAATTGGCCAAAAAGATGGATTTGCATAACAATGAAGTTGGACGTTTCATTTTTAAGGAACACTTTTCAAAACTGGAAAATCAGGTAGTTGATATTTTGAGAGAAATGACTTCAAATGCGGTTAAAATAAACATTCAAACCGATTTTACTCTAACAAAAAACCAATTGGTTTATATAATTGAGGACGAATGAAAGACAAATTTTATAATTACATACAACAACTCCAAGACACCATTACCAGCAAATTGGAAGAAGTAGATGGAGTAGCCAAATTTCAACAAGATTTATGGAAACGACCAGAAGGTGGTGGTGGAAGAACCCGGGTTATCGAAAATGGAGCAGTCTTTGAAAAAGGCGGAGTGAATATCTCTGCCGTGCACGGTGCACTTCCCCAAAGTATGCAAAACTATTTTGGAGTAAAAGATGCCGATTTTTTTGCCTGCGGATTGAGTTTGGTCATTCACCCAAAAAGTCCAATGGTCCCAACAGTCCATGCCAATTGGCGATATTTTGAAATGTATGACAAAGAGGGAAACATTGTAGATCAATGGTTTGGAGGAGGTCAGGATTTGACTCCCTACTATCTTTATGAAGAAGATGCAAAACACTTTCATTCCGTTTGCAAAATGGCCTGTGATGCCCATAATCCAGAATTTTATCCCAACTATAAAAAACGCTGTGATGAATATTTTTGGAACAGCCATAGGGATGAAGCCAGAGGTTTAGGTGGACTGTTCTTTGATTATTGCAAAGCAACCGAACAAACATCCATGGAAGATTGGTTCAACTTCGTCACTGAGGTTGGAAACAGTTTTTTGGAAGCATATATACCAATCGTTCTGAAAAGAAAAGACCTAGCCTATACCCAAAAACAAAGGGATTGGCAAGAAATTAGACGTGGCAGGTACGTAGAATTCAATCTGGTGCATGACAAAGGCACCTTGTTCGGCCTAAAAACCAACGGCCGTATTGAAAGCATCTTAATGAGCCTTCCCCCACATGTGCAATGGCACTATGATCATCATCCGGAAGAAGGAAGTGAAGAAGACAAATTGATTAAAGTACTTCAAGAGCCTAAAGATTGGGTGTGAAAATAGCCTACAGTTAACAGTAAATAGCAAAAACCGCAATGGTTGATTATAGAAATTATAAAGTCTGGCAAAAAGCTCATCTTTTGGTCATTGAGGTGTATCAAATGACAGATACCTTTCCAAAAAAGGAGCAATTTGGCTTGGTTTCCCAAATAAATAGAGCGGTTGTTTCCATTCCAACAAACATTGCCGAGGGTTGCGGTAGGGAAACCCAAAAAGAGCTTATTCGATTTCTGTATATTTCTTCTGGTTCGGCTCACGAATTGGAATATCTTGTTATGCTCTCAAAAGAACTTAACTTTATCAACCAAGAGCATTTTAATATGCTGTCACCTAAAATTGAAGAAATAAAAAAGATGTTGGCTTCCTTAATCAACAAAATAAAACAAGACTTATAACTTTTAACTGTAAGCTGTCAACTCAAAATGAAACAAAAAATATATCAAATAGATGCTTTTACAGACCATGTGTTTGGAGGTAATCCGGCCGCAGTTTGTATTTTGGAAAATTGGCTCGATTCAGATGTCATGCAAAAAATTGCACAAGAAAACAATCTCGCTGAAACAGCTTTTGCCGTAAAAAATGCTGAGGGTTATGAACTTCGTTGGTTCACTCCGGAGGTTGAAGTGGATTTATGCGGTCATGCCACCTTGGCAACTGCCTATGTACTTTTCAGCTATTACAATGTTTCCGAAAACACAATCAAATTCCATTCGCCTCGAAGTGGTGAGCTTACAGTGGATAAATCGTCTGATGGACTACTGACTTTGGACTTTCCAACAGATGAAACCATCGCCATTCGAAACATTGCAGAAATTGATAATGCCATTGGGCTTACTCCCATAAAAACCATCAAAGGAAAAACGGACTATCTGCTGATTTATAATTCTCAAGAAGAAATTGAGGCGATAACCCCCAATTTCCATTTACTAGATCAATTGGATTGTAGAGGGGTCATTGTATCTGCCCCCGGAGAAAAAGTTGATTTTGTTTCTCGATTTTTTGCTCCGCAATGTGGCATTCCCGAAGATCCAGTAACCGGTTCCGCACATACAACCTTAGCGCCATATTGGGCCAGTGCTTTGGGGAAAACCAAAATGACGGCCAAGCAACTTTCGCAACGCGGTGGGGATTTGATTTGTGAGTTTTTAGGCGAGCGGGTCAAAATTTCCGGAAAGGCCATGCCCTACCTCATTGGGGAAATAGAAATCTGATCTAGAGAAATGAAAAAGCTGCGATTAGAATACTCATCCCTTTTACAAGGCGAATTTTCCGCCGGAAAGCGAAACTTGTTGTTCACTTTTCAGGTGAATTGCCCCGGATGTTTTTTCTATGGTTTCCCTTCAGTAAATACTTTGTTTAACAAGTACAGCGAGCAAATCAATTTTCTGGGGTTGTCTACCGCTTTTGAAGATTTTCAATTCAACACTTTGGAAAACACTAAACTGTTATTGGATGAAAAAAAGCTTGTTGGCGAAACTAAAAAGGCTTTTGATGCACATCCTGACGAGCTCCAACTTTCTGATATTGATTTTCCCATTGCAATGGATGTTTTGAGGGATAAAACATTCATCACACAAGAAAATATCACCTACATTGGGAGTCGTTTTGCAAATTATGATCAGGCTTCAGCAATAGAACGCGAACAATTTGACCATAAAATCAGGGATTATCTGAACACGAATCCTATAATCCCCGTTACTTTTACATTGAATCAATTTCGAGGGACACCCACCTTTGTGCTTTTTGATAATGAACATACAATTCTTGAGCACTGGTTTGGACATAAACCTTACGAAGAAGTAGAACATATTATTAAAAATTGGCTTTAAATCTCCTTTCAAATGTTTCCATTAATACGAAATAGAAGACTCCGCTCATCCGAATCCATAAGACGATTGGTTCGTGAAACCATCGTCACCCCTGATGATTTTTTGGTTCCACTTTTTGTGGTTGAGGGTAAGGGCATCAAAGAAGAAATTCCATCCATGCCCAATTACTATCGTTTGAGTCTGGACAATCTTGAAAAAGAAACGAAAGAACTTTGGCAAATGGGCCTTTGTGCCGTTTTACTTTTTGTGAAGGTTCCAGACAACCTCAAAGACAACAAAGGAACCGAGGCATTGAATCCAGATGGATTGATGCAGCGAGCCATTAAAACCGTGAAAAATGCCTGTCCCGAGATGTTAGTCATGACCGATGTTGCGCTTGACCCTTTTTCCTCTTACGGACATGATGGTATTGTTGCCGAAGGGCAAATTCTAAACGATGAAACTTCAGAAATCTTGGCCGAAATGAGTGTTTCCCATGCCCAAGCTGGAGCTGATTTTGTAGCCCCAAGCGATATGATGGACGGACGCATTTTGACCATTCGCGAAGCATTGGAAGATGAAGGCTTCCAAAATACCGGAATCATGAGTTACTCTGCCAAATATGCCAGTGCTTTTTACGGTCCTTTCAGAGATGCATTGGATTCCGCTCCTGTGGACATAGCCAATGTGCCCAAGGACAAAAAAACCTACCAGATGGACTTTGCCAACCGTTTTGAGGCCATTCGAGAAACTCAAATGGACATCGACGAAGGCGCCGATATTGTAATGGTAAAACCTGGTCTGGCCTATTTGGATATTGTTCGAGAAATCAAAAACGAAGTCGATGTTCCTGTGGCCGTTTACCAAGTTTCAGGCGAATATGCCATGCTCAAAGCTGCCGCTGAAAAAGGATGGCTTGATCATGATCGTGTGATGCTAGAGCAATTGGTTGCCATTAAAAGAGCTGGGGCCAATATCATTGCCAGTTATTTTGCCAAGGATTTTATTCGGGTTTTAGGTTAACTTTATAAAATACTATTGTTCAAAATGTCACCTCGAGTAATGTCATCCTGAGCTTGTCGAAGGAGGAGTTGAAAAATCTTTAGGAGTTTCATTTTGTGTGGGTCTTGGCTTACCCTTTTGTATTTACATGACGGTAATATTATGTGATTAAAAAATGATTGTAGACAATATAGAACTTGTGGCCCTTTTCGTTGTTTTATTCTTAGGAATCCCCATTGCAAGTATCTCATATAAAAACGGATTGTTTAAATCTTTTAGATTCATCAAACTAGTCAATACGATTAACAAGTCTCTTAAACACCAAGGTATTATAGGGCTTCTTTTAATATTGCTCTCTTGGATATGGTCTTGGATTGACTTAAAGTACGATGGACTAATAGTCGGAACTACCTATACTTATCTAGTAATTGGATTTTTCATTTATTTACCAGCATTACTTCTTTTAAATTTTATAAAATTTATTTTGATTAAAAATTTGAAAGAAAAGTAAATTCCAAATAGTAATTTATTAGTCTATAAACATGCTCAAAATTCAAACAAGTAGTCGTTTAATTGTCATATACAACCATCTAAGTTAAATGAAAAGGTCGATCCAATTTCTATTGCTCTTTTGTATTGTGCATTCTACTCTTGCGCAATCTAGTTCGGAACCTCCCATTCCCTTAAAAATGGAAATTGATAAAGTCTACCTCAATAATCAGGTTGATTCCATAATGACTTTGGGCATCCAAGAGCAAGCATTTCCAGGAGCACAGGTATTGGTTGCCAAAGACAACAAGGTCATTTTTCATAAGGCATATGGGTATCATACTTACGACAGTGTTCAACCTGTTGGTTTGGATGATATCTATGATCTGGCCTCTGTAACAAAGATTACAGGTCCATTACCAGCGCTCATGAAACTTGTGGATGAAAAAAAGCTGGATTTGGATGCTCCTTTTAGCACCTATTGGAAACCATGGGCCAAAAGAAAGGGCAAAAAAGACCTCACGTTACGACAGATTCTGAGCCATCAAGCTGGTTTGGTCCCCTATATTATTTTTTTGGAAAAAGTGATGAAAAATGGGAAAATCAAAAAGAGATTCATCAGGAAAAAGCCAAATAAAAGATTTAAGAGACAGGCTTACGATGGCCTTTATGTGAAAAATCACTTTCAGCGAAAAATGTATCGCATTATCAACCGCTCAGAGGTATCTCCAGAAAAAAAATACAGATACTCGGGGCTTACATTCCTCATTTTTCCCGAATTGATCGCTCAATTGACCGGAACCGATTACGAAACCTATCTAAAAGAAACCATCTACAACCCTATAGGGTGTAAAACCTTAGGGTTTAACCCTTCAAAAAAGAATTTTCCAAATAAAATTGTTCCAGCAGAACAAGATACTTTGTTCAGAAAAACATTGGTACAAGGATGGGTGCACGACGAAAATGCCTCGCTTTTGGGAGGGGTTTCTGGAAATGCTGGCCTGTTTGCTACAGCTGAAGATATGGCCAAAATCATGCTGTTCTATCAAAACTATGGTGAAGTGGATGACAAGCAGATCATCTCAGCTGAAACGGTCAAAGAATTTACCACTATCCAATATCCTCAAAATGAAAATCGAAGAGGGCTGGGTTTTGATAAACCATTGATTGGAAATGACACGCTTACATTAAAAGATGCTTATCCAGCACCTTTGGCAAGCAAAACAAGCTTTGGACATGCTGGTTTTACTGGCACTTTTGCATGGGCAGACCCGGAAAACCAATTGGTATTTATTTTCCTATCCAACAGGGTATATCCGTCAAGAGATCACCGAAAGCTCTACGAATTGAATATACGCGCAGCATTGCATCAAGTTTTTTATCACGCCTTGGTCAATTCGCAAGAGTAGAATTCGTCCGTAATCATTACCTTAGTACAACTAGATAAAACACATGGGCTTACTCCTTTTTTACGCATTCATTTCCATTTTCTTTTCATTTCTCTGCTCCATTTTGGAAGCCGTTCTGTTGAGCATTACCCCAACATTTATCAATGTTAAAAAACAGGAGGGCAAGGAATATGCAACTTTGCTCGAGGGCTTAAAAAAAGATGTGGACAAACCCCTAATCGCTATTCTCACCCTAAATACCATTGCTCATACTGTTGGTGCCATTTTGGTCGGTGTGCAGGCAAAGGTCGCTTATGCGGATATTTATGGAACAACGACCCGGAGTTTGTTTGGAATTGAGTTTACAGAAGATTTAATGGTGGGTGTGGTTTCTACCATAATGACCATTCTAATTTTGGTTGCTTCAGAAATCATTCCGAAAACCATAGGGGCCACGTATTGGAAACAGTTGGCCAACTTTACGGCCAAGGCCCTAAAGCTGATGGTATTTATCCTGAAATGGACCGCATTGCTCTGGATATTACAATTATTTACCAAGCTCATAGGTAAAAAGGGGCATCATGGAAGTGTATTGAGCAGAGAAGATTTTACCGCTATGACGGAAATCGCTCATGAAGAAGGGGTTTTTCAAGAATCGGAATCCAAAGTCATTAAAAATCTTTTAAAGTTTGACGAAATCTTGGCCAAGGATGTCATGACGCCAAGAACAGTAATGAAAACTGCATCGGAAGACACAACCATACAAGAATTCTTTGAGGCAAACAGACCGCTCCGGTTCTCAAGGATTCCGCTATATAAAAATAGCATGGACAACATCACAGGATTTTTTCTCAAGGACGAGTTATTGGAGGCCATCATCAACAAAAAAGGAAAAGAAACCCTAAACACCATAAAAAGGGAAATTTTGGTCACCAACCGAAACAAACCCATTCCTGAGCTTTTTGAAAAATTTGTGGCCGAGCGGGAGCATGTTTCCCTGGTTGTGGATGAATATGGTTCGGTAAGTGGCCTAGTAACCATGGAAGATGTTATCGAAACTCTGCTCGGATTGGAGATCATGGATGAAAGCGACAATGTTGAAGACCTTCAAAAGCTAGCCAGAAAGAACTGGGAAACCCGAGCCAAGCGTATTGGAATTATTGAAGTTAAAAATGATATGAAATAGTGGAACTAGCTTATTTACAAACACCTATAGGTTTAGCTGAATTTGAAGGTGATGAAAATGGGCTGTCCGCAGTACGAGTTTTGGACCAAGAAAAACCTATTGGTATAATTCCTGAGGCTTTAGAAGATGCTGTTTATCAATTTCAGGAATATTTTGAAGGGAAACGCGAGAATTTTGACCTAAAATTGAATCCTTCAGGAACTGATTTTCAAAAAAATGTATGGAAATTACTACAAGAAATTCCCTTTGGCAAAACAGTTTCGTATCTTGAGCTTTCCAAAAAATTGGGAGACCCCAAAGCCATTCGTGCAGTAGCCTCAGCCAATGGTAAAAACCCCCTTTGGATTATAGTGCCCTGTCACAGGGTTATTGGAAGCAATGGAGACCTTGTTGGTTATGCTGGAGGACTTCATCGCAAAAAATGGCTTTTGGAACACGAGAGTCCAGCAAAACAGATGGCTCTCTTTTAATATTTGACCATGCTTTATAAACTTAACCTGGAACATATCCTCTTTTTGGATATTGAAACTGTGCCCCAAAAACAAAATTTTTCGGATTTAGATGAAAACACCCAAATGCTTTGGGAACAAAAATCCCAATACCAACGCAAAGATGAAATCACTGCAGAGGATTTTTACGAGCGAGCTGGAATTTGGGCAGAATTTGGGAAGATTATCTGCATTTCGGTGGGTTATTTTACCTTTAAAGGGGATATTCGAAATTTTAGGGTCACTTCTTTTTCAGGTGGGGAGCAGCAGTTATTGAAACAGTTCAAACAATTGCTCAAAGAGCATTTTAGCCAGGCAAAGCATCTGTTGTGTGCCCATAATGGGAAAGAATTTGATTTTCCCTATATCGCGAGACGAATGGTGATAAATGGTATGAACCTTCCCTATAAATTAGACCTTTTCGGGAAAAAACCCTGGGAGGTTCCCCATTTGGATACCATGGAATTATGGAAATTTGGCGATTACAAACACTATACTTCCTTAAAACTGTTAGCCCATATTTTAGGAATTCCCTCTCCAAAAGAAGATATGGATGGCAGTATGGTAAAAGATGTTTTCTATGAAGAAAACGATTTGGAGCGAATTGTTTCCTATTGCGAATTGGATGTTGTCACCACGGCACAGGTTTTCTTGCGTTTGCGAAACGAGGATCTACTATTGGAAAAAGAAATAATAAAAATATAATGGACAAAACCGCACTACTGGGAATCACTCCCGTACTCCCCTCGCAAGATATTGACAGAGATGTGGACTGGCATTCAAAGTATACAGGCTTTGAGGTATATTCAAACGATAAAATGTATGCTTGCCTCAAAAGGGATAACTTGTTTATCCATCTTCAGTGGCATGCCGATACAAAAGATGATCCATTGTTGGGAGGTTCGGTGATAAAAATCTTTGTGAAAAACATTGAACCAATTTTCAATGAATTTGTACAACGAGGCACAGTAGCCAAAGACAAACTAAGGCTGAATACGCCGTGGCGCACTCATGAATTTGGATTCTACGACCTAAACAACAATGCCATTTTTATTGTAGAAGATGCTTAGGCAGTAACCATAAAAGTTTAGCTGAAAAACTTCGTGTCCTCAACTTTGTTGAGACAACGCCTTCTGATTTATGGTTTTTTATAAAGACCATTTCTAATTTTTATAAAATTTGGTGCTTTTTATTCCCGCATAATCCTGCACTACCAAAACATATAAACCTGATGCCAAGCTTGACACATTGATGGAAGCCGTTGCTTCTCCACTTTTAATGGTATTCCCGGATGTGGTTATAATGGAATACGCTGCATCTGTTGAAAGTTTTGCATCCAAAGTGAGCCATTCTGTTGCTGGATTAGGATATACTGAAATTTGCAATTCCTCACTCGCTGAAAAAGTCTCGTATGTAAAAATTTCGGTTCCCACTCCTTTAAATACAAACTGAATTTCCTCTGAAAAGTCAGACGCAACATTCTCCGTACAAATAGTTCTTATCCTTGCCTGATAGGTAGCTCCAATGGTCAAGTTGGTCATTTCAAATTTATTCTCCCAGATTAATTCATTCTTCCACTCGGTACTGTTCACTTCTTTATATTGAATTTCAAAAAGTGTATCAGCAGCCTCTGACCAAGAAACCGTAGCCTTAGTTTCATCTGCCGAAAGCAATTCAAATCCAGAAGGTGCTTCAGCGGTACAACCAGTAACTTTCGCCCCAGAAACCAACAATGAAAAATCTTGAAGCCCATTTTTCAACCCTCCTTTATGTGTAACCGTTATGGTGTAGGTTCCCTTGGCACTGGCAATCTCAATGCGTTCGTATGGATCTACTGAATTATCTCCCTTGGTTGCTGCCGAAGCTGCTTTGGCAGGGTTCAATTTCCATGGAAGAAACGTTTCTCCATCTTTGGTAATCCTGATATCCAAATCGTTGATCAATGCCGGAGTGATACTGTTCAATTCTCCTCTATTGATATATTCACCCTCTGGGTCGGTCCAAGAAATAGACGCCATTAGACTCCCTAGTCCATCGGCATCAACGGTAACGGAAAATGTATCCCCCTCTGCAAGACTTTCCTCTTGTACCATAGTACTATACCCTTTGTTTTGTAACAACTCCGCAGCAGTTTTGGCATTCATTACACCCCATCCCATTTTATAATCGGGTCCGTTTGCATCAACATCATCTGCAGTGTGCAAGGCCAACCCCTTTAAGGTGGCCGCTTTCATATAAATTCCATAAAGTTCGTTGTGATATTGCTGCAACAACAAAAGGGACCCCGTAACACCTGGGGCCGCCATGGACGTTCCAGCAGAGGAATCATAGCTTGTGTTGGTTTGGGAACTTGTGGAAAATATGGAGGAACCATCTCCTGCCAAATCGGGTTTTATCCTTCCGTCGTCAACAGGGCCCAAACTGCTGTAGCTTGCAACTTGTGCCTCCTGTAATTCCCCCTTATTTCCAATTTTGGTATTGGCTCCCGCAATGGTAAGCCCATTTTTTGATAACGAAAATCCCAACAGCAAGTCAAAACCATCCGCTGTTTTACCAAAGTTGGGCGTATCGTTATCAAATGATCTTTGGGCATTACCAGCCGCGGTCACCATTAAATAATAAGGGGCATTGTACATGATTTTGTCCCAATCTTGGGAAACTCGTATGTAGGAACCAAAATACCAATCTGGTACGCGGTCCGATTTTATTCCGTAGGAATGATTGCTCAATAACAATCCGTTTGCAGCTGCTTCGGCTACCTCAATTTTATCACGGGTCCAATTATGGGTTATTGCCTCAGCACCATAAGCAACTCCTTTTGCATTGGCTTTTACGCCGGACGAGATAAGATTTCCAGTGACCAAAGTAGCATGTTGTCCTATTTTATCTGTATTATCACCATTTTTCGCCCTTGAATCAAATTCTTGATGTGTGGTCAAGGCAACTCCTGCATCCCAAACACCAACCTGCATTCCTTTTCCATCCAACCCCAGATCCAAAAGCCCATCGGTGTACAACGTATGTGCTCTTGAGGTTTGCCTGGTAGGGTCGTTAAGCGTAGTATAAAAAAGAGGAGTGCCATCAGGTCCAATGTCTTGCAATTCCACAATGGTTCCATCTTTTTGTTTTTCGGAATGCTTCCAATTTTTGGAAGCAAGCATACTTTTAATTTTGGCCCCTTTGGATTCATGCTCCAATTTAAGTTCAGAAATTAAAGAAGCTATCTTACTCTGATCGTATGTGGATTGTATGGATTTCTTTTGAACTTCGGATTGTGCAAAAGCCGAATATATGCTTAAAAAAGAAAATAGTAAGGACGAAAAAATTCCTGTTGCCCAAGTAGGTTCTCTGCAATCCATGATTTATGATTAAGTAAGATTTGGACTACAAAAATATCAATGAATCAAAATTTGTCGATAAAAAACCCTTTTATTTCGATGAATTACACCGCTTTCGACGACGAGCTGTTGTGAAACTGTATTTTTATGTTGTGTAGTATTTTTCTTTCTTTAATAAATCTACAATAATATGAATTCCCAATGTCAGATAGAACTCGATTGAGAGGAAAACACATATGATAACACACCTTCCAAAAGCACTTCGACAGGCTCAGTATGACATTAATATCAATTTGTGAAATTCGTGTCAAACCTTTCACCTTTTAACCAACACCCACAATTATTTATTCTCCTTTAAAATCACATAGACCGGGAAGTGATCACTGTACCCTCCCAGGTACTTTTTCCCAACAAAAGTTCTAAACGGATTGCCTCTGTACCTACCTTTCCATTCCTTCAAAAATTGAGGCGAAAACACTTCTGCCTTTTTAAAACTATGAGTGCCATTTTCATAATTCAGAAAGCTATGGGAAACCAAAATCTGGTCAAACAAACTCCACTCACCCTTGTAATTGGCACTTCCTGAATTGGGCGACAACAGTTTTTGCATGGGATTTATAAACAACCCTGTTTCCATCAATTTTTGAATGCTTGCTGAATTGGGGTCATCGTTAAAATCACCCATTATGATACAGTTTAGGTTTCCGCCTTCAATGGTGTTCAATTTTTCAATGATGGTCTCTGCTGCTTTTATTCTTTTATATTCGGTTTCATCGGCCCCATCCCTTCGGGATGGCCAATGGTTTACAAAAACATGTATTTCCTCTTGGTGCAATTGTCCATGTACATAAAGAATATCCCTTGTATAGTCTCTATCTCCATTACCGTTGTCAATCAGCAAAGGGATGGTCTCCGAGTTTAAGACTTTAAAATGTTGCTGGTGATAAATAAGAGCTGTATCAATTCCGCGCTCATCAGGTGAATCAAAATGGACATAGTCATATGCCTCTTCCCGCAATGCCTTTGCCCCCAACAAAGCATTGATGACATTTTTGTTCTCCACTTCAGCGATTCCGATAAGAACAGGTAAAGTATCACTATCCTCCACCCCTATCTGCGAGATGGCCTTGGCCATTTTCTTTACCTTCTTTCCAAATTTACGTTCGTTCCAGGCCTTTCTCCCTTCGGGAGTAAAATCATCATCCAAAGTGTGTGGATCATTCTTGGTGTCAAAAAAATTCTCAAGATTATAGAAAGCTACGGTATATTGGTTTTCCAGATGCTTCAATGTGAGGAGGTTTACGGTTATCCTTATAAATATAAACCCCAAAGTACAAAAACAGCTTCGTAAACATTGTTTAGATTTGCACTTTAATAAAAAAGTGTTTCTCGCAGCGAGCTGCGAGTTTCCATATAAATGTCATTCCCGCGTGCTCACTGAGCTAAGTTGAAGTGAAAGCGGGAATCTAAATAACAGCGTTTTGTTTTCAACATTTAGGCCATCACAAAAGTTCATGAAGTTTTTGATGAATCGCCTCAATGTAAAGTTGGATGCATAAAACTCTTATTATTTCGGTTCGATGCTAGAGAAGAAAGTTACAAATTATGAAAAGGCAGTGCTCATTGGTGTAATCAACAAAGAGCAAAACGAGCATAAGGTCAAGGAATATTTAGACGAATTGGAATTTCTTACCTATACGGCAGGAGGTGAAGTTACCAACCGTTTTACACAGCGTATGGATGTACCCAATCCCAAAACCTATATTGGAAGCGGTAAAATGGAAGAGGTTCAGAAATATGTAAAGGAGAACGAGATAGGCTCCGTTATTTTTGACGATGAACTTTCGCCTGCGCAGCAGAACAACATTGAAAAAATGCTTCGCTGCAAAATACTGGACAGAACCAGTTTGATTCTTGACATTTTTGCGCAACGTGCCAAAACCAGTTATGCCCGTACACAGGTAGAACTAGCACAATACGAATACCTTTTACCTCGATTAACAGGTCTTTGGACACACTTGGAGCGACAACGTGGGGGTATTGGAATGCGTGGACCGGGTGAAACGGAAATTGAAACGGATAGGCGGATTGTTCGAGATAGGATTGCTCTTTTAAAAAAGAAGCTCACCAAAATTGACCGACAAATGGAAACTCAACGTGGAAACCGTGGGGCTTTGGTGCGGGTTGCTTTGGTAGGATATACCAATGTTGGTAAATCGACCTTGATGAATGTGATCAGCAAGAGTGATGTCTTTGCGGAGAACAAGCTTTTTGCCACCTTGGATACCACCGTACGGAAAGTGGTGATTGGCAACCTTCCTTTTTTGTTGAGCGACACGGTTGGTTTTATCCGAAAATTGCCCACACAATTGGTAGAGAGTTTTAAAAGTACTTTGGACGAAGTTCGCGAAGCGGACCTGCTGCTTCATGTGGTGGATATTTCGCATCCCAATTTTGAGGAACACATTGCCTCGGTGAACAAAATCTTGGATGAAATTAAAAGCGCCGATAAAAAGACCATTATGGTCTTTAACAAGATCGATCAATATAAAGCCGAGATTATTGAAGAGGATGATTTGGTAACGGAACGGACCCAAGCTCACTTTACATTAGAAGAATGGAAAAAAACCTGGTATAACAAAATTGGTGACCGTGCACTTTTCATCTCGGCCTTGAACAAAGAGAATCTGGACGATTTTAGAAAACGGGTCTACGATGAAGTACGCGATATTCATGTTACCAGATTCCCCTACAATAACTTTTTGTACCCTGAACACCTTGATCAATATTAAAGGGCTTTAGACCATGTGTTTTAGTTTCCCGACGAAATACAATCGTTAACATTTTCCACCACATTTTTTTAATAGTTCACAACAAAAATTTAGGCTCTAACAACAGAAAAACTACTTTCATACTGTTTTTAAGTGTTACTGTTACAACCGAGTCTTCTATAAACTTAACCTACTTATATCTTGGTTTTGAACAACACCTACAAATCGTATTAACCCCACAAAAAAGCCCTCCAATTGGAGGGCTTTTTTGGTTATTGGAAAAGCTTGTTTAGAACGAATAGCTCAACCCAAGTGTCCAATACGTTTGTAGTTCATTATCAATGGTGTCAAATGTAGCAGTGGGATCCGGCGTTGGGGCATTGTTCACTATATAATTGAGTGTTTCTTGCTTGTTGTTCCGTAATCCAAAATCAAACCCAACACCAATTACTTTCCATAAGGTATAGGCAAAAGAATTGGTCCAAGTCCAATTGCTCAAATCCCCACTTTCGTAACTCTGGAACATGGACAGATTACTTTTAAAACTTATAGCACCTATTTGTTTGGTATAGTCAGCTACAATTTTTGCTCCCAAAGACGAATTAAAAATGGTATCCTCATCGCTAAAAACAAAATTATAATTGAGTGGGTGAATCACCACTACTAAGTCAGTTATAGGGGTCCAAGTACCCCCGATACCCACGTCCAAATATCCAGGATCGTTAAAGTTGCTCAAGATGGTAGTTCGGTATTCCCCAAGAGTAGAGATGGCAAACTTGTCGCTCAATTTGTATCCATAAAGTGAGGAAATATTGAACACATCTGTTGACTCTCTAAAACCGTCATCGTCATTGGGGTCGTCCTTATCATCCAATTTCACCCAATTTAAATTGATGTTCATGGCATTCCTCCAAAAGAATTTTTCTTCTTGTTGATTGGCAAATGCATTCACTGTGAATCCAATGGTTCCAGAATTATTATTGGGAATCCCTTGAGAGAACCAATTGTTAAAGTTTGAAAGGCTTCCGCCAATGGTTCCAAAAGCACCTACCTTCCACCCAGGAAGGGCGTCCAATTGGGCCTGTAGCGCATCAACACGACCCTGAATGGCGGCAATGGAATCTTTTTTAGGGGCAATCTGGGCCTTTAGTTCCTCTTCTGTTTGTGCATGTGCAGTTACCAGCAAAAAAAATGCAGCACTAGCATAAAGTAGTTTTTTCATAGTATGGAGTTTTGTGTTTAGAAACGCAAAATTAAGAAATGTCACACTGAAAATTCCACGTTCTATTTTTTACCATTGCAACAACAGGAAAACAAGCAATAAGTTTTGGGCCTTCGCATTCAGATGTTGGACTTCTGAAATCAGAAAACGAACATCCGGTAACTACTTCATTAGCTTACTTTTTCACTAACTCATCATCGCCTGAAAATTCCAAATCCCAAACTCCAACAATTGAAGAATCCAACCCCGCACTTTTCTCTGACCTCTTTAAACTTCCACCCTTCACATTTTATTTTTCATCCACCATCAACAAAGATTTGTGAAATTAGTGCAATTCGTGTCGGCTAACCCCCAACTAAACTCCGTTCTCACTAAACACCCCTAAAGTCCCCTCAAGGGGACAATACCTTTTACATTGCCTCCTTTCCCAAATCCCAACAATCGAAGTATCCAACCACATACTTCGCACTTTCCCATACCTCTTTAACCTTTCGCCCTTCCCCTTTGACCCATCATCCATCACCACCATTAACTATCAACTTACAACTGGTAACAGCTAGCTAAAACCCCATCCATCAACCCAAACCGCGCATCCGTCAATTGGCAGCACTCTCCGTGCGCTTTTTACGCTTTCTTGGACTCCTTAATCTTTTAAAAAATCATTATCATGAAAAAGTACATCTACTTTTGTTTCCTGGCCCTAGGCCTAACCCTGCTGAGTTGCGGCAAGGACGATAGCCCCAAAACCGTGGTTGAAAACCCAGAGATCACCGGGTTTACCCCAGAAGAGGGGCCCGTGGGCACCGCCGTCACCATCAACGGAAAAAACTTTAGTACCACCGCTGCTGCCAATACCGTAAAGATCGGTACAACTGTGGCAACAGTCACCAGCGCCACGGCCACAAAACTTGTGGTCAAAGTCCCCGAAGGCGCCACAACAGGAAGGATAAGCGTAACCGTAGACGATTATACCTATTCCTCGGCAAAGACATTTACTGTTACTGAGATAGTACAACCCCTTAGTATTGTGCTCAACAAGAACGAAACAACACTTTACCCCTACGATACCTATATGGAGACCCTTTCGGTGACCTCTGATCTAGAGGGCAACACCTTGACCTGGGCCAGTGACGACGAGACCGTGGCCATTGTGGACCAGAACGGTGTGGTGACCCCCTTGAAGGTCGGTACAGCCAAGGTCACGGCAGCTGCAGGAGGCGGAACTGCTGAGTGTACGATAAATGTAGTGGACGGCCCTGTGACCAAACTGGAGCTGGATAAGACGGAACTGGAGCTGTTTACTGATGATACTGCAGTCCTTGAAATATCAGTTCTAGAGGCCGCTGTGGAAAGTACAAGTCCAGCGGTATGGAGCAGTGACAACGAGGGTGTTGCCACCGTGGATCAAGAGGGGAACATTGTGGCCATAGCTCCTGGTGAAGCCAACATCACCGCAACAGTGGACAATGAATCCGCTACCAGTGTCCTTACCGTAAACCCAAATTTCTATGTTGTGGGAGAGTCTAGCACTAATAACATATTTACAGCTATATTATGGAAGAATGGCCAACCCTCGGTTTTGTCCGATAATGCTAAGGCAAGATCTGTCTTTGTAAGTGATTCCAATATATATGTTGCCGGTTTTGGATCTGGCAATAATGGTGTCGAAGCCAAATTATGGGAGAACAACACTCCGCTAACTGTTTTTGGGTTCACTAAAGCACGTCCAAACTCAGTTTATGTGGAAGGGCAAAACGTATATATGGCAGGAAGCAGGGAAAGTAATAATGGGACATATGAGGCAATATTGTGGACAAATGGCGCAGCTACCACACTCTCTGATGGAACTAATGACGCATATGCAGAATCTGTTTTTGTAAGTGGGGAAGATGTGTATGTAGCTGGATATGAAATTGAAAACAATATAAGCGTCGCCAAAGTGTGGAAAAATGGTACGGAAGAAAAACTTTCAGATGGAATCAATGATGCATATGCATACTCCGTATATGTAGATGGGGAAGATGTTTATGTAGGGGGTAGTTTTGATGGAGAAGCCAGAATTTGGAAGAACGGCAGTAATTTGCAGCATATCATGAATCAAGGTTATGTGACCTCATTGGTTGTAAAAAACGAGCAGATATATGCCCTTAAAAATGAAGACGAAAGTATAACCGTATGGAAAAATGGAGGAGGACTTTATACTCTAACCAATGGAAGTAATGCTGCAGAAGGACAGTCTATTCAAGTATATGGAGAGGATGTTTACGTGGTTGGTTATGAGGCTAACAACAATGGTATAAAAGTCGCCAAAATGTGGAAAAACGATATCCCCACCGACTTGACCAATGGTGATGGTAATAATACCCATGCCTATTCCATTTTTATAAATTAAGTTTTTAGACAACAAAAGCTCCTCCCTCGTTATTGAGGAGTCGGCAATTAATAAAATTATAGGATTATACAATGTCAAGGCCCCTGTTCTTATGATAAGGCAGGGGCTTTACTATTTTGATGGTATCTTTTGCCCCTTGCAATTAAATCAAAACTCCATCCGTCAACCCAAACTGCATATCCGTCAATTGGCAGCACCCGCCATACACTTTTTGCACTTTCTTGAAAGTTCTAAACACTAAAAACCAATGTGTTATGAAAAAATATATCTACTTTTCATTCTTCACCCTTCTTTCTTTTAGTCTAATATTGATTTCCTGTGGCAAGGATGATAGCCCCAAAATCGTAGCTGAGAACCCAGAGATCACAGGGTTCACCCCAGAGGAGGGGCCCGTGGGTACCGCCGTTACCATAAACGGAAAAAACTTTAGTGCCACCGCAGCTGCCAATATCGTAAAGATTGGCACAACGGTTGTGCCCGTTACCAGTGCCACGGCCACAAAGCTTATGGTCACCATCCCCGAAGGCGCCACAACAGGAAGGATAAGCATCACCTTAGACGACTACACCTATTCCTCGGCAAAGACATTTACAGTTACAGAGGCAGAGCCCACGGCCATAACACTTAACAAAACCGAACTTGAACTTTTTACCTTGGATTCAGAGACTTTATCTATAGTTTCCGGGGCTGATGAGGGTGACACCATAACTTGGAGTTCCGCTGATGAAAACATTGCAACAATAGACGAGAACGGCATGATTACGGCCTTATCGGCCGGTTCAACAACCATCAAAGCAATGGTGGGTAATCTCCAAGCGAGCTGCGAGCTGTTGATAAAACCCAGTGTTTTTGCTGTGGGTTACGAAGTCATCAATGGTATTGAAGTATCTGTGATATGGAAAAATGGCAAACCAACAAACCTTACTGATGGTACCAAGCTTAGCGTTGCAACATCTGTATTTGTGTATGGCACAAATATTTATGTAAGTGGAATTGAATCAAACCAAAATAACCTGCCCTCGGCTAAAGTGTGGAAAAACGGAGAATCTTTATACACACTATCCGATGAAAACAACTATGGTGTGGCACATTCTATTTATGTTTTTGATGAAGAAATTTTTATAGCTGGTAGTGAAACTGATGAGGATGACATTGCAAATGCCACAATCTGGAAAAATGGAGTCACCTATGCAACACTATCTAACAATGATAATGACGGATCTTTAGCATCAGGAATCTTCGTAAACCAAACGAATATTTATACAGCAGGTCATAAAGAGAGCGAACAGAACATAGATGGCACTGCCAAATTATGGACAAACACTACTCAGGAAGATTTAACCGATGAGATTAACCATAGCAGAGCCCTCTCTGTATACGCAATTGGTTCTGATGTTTATGTTGCCGGTTATGAGGAAAATGAAAACGGGATGGACATTGCCAAAATTTGGATAAATGGTCAATCTACCGATCTAACCGATGGTTCTAAAGATGCTGAGGCACAATCAATATTTGTAATGGGACAGGATGTTTATGTAGCCGGCACATGTTATGGAGACGATGAGAGTTTAGATCAAGCTGTTGTCTGGAAAAATGGCGAACCTACCAATTTAGGAACGTCAGATTCTGCCGCATCTTCAGTTTATGTTTATGGCAATGATATTTATGTGGGAGGTGGTATATACCAAGGTGAGATTGTTAACGCCACTGTATGGAAAAATGGAGTGCCTTTAGAACTTGAACTTACGGAAGAAACCGAAGAATCAGCTGTTCTCTCCATTTTTGTAAAATAGTACATCCGATCAAAAAATAAAATCCGCAATTTGTTGATTGCGGATTTACTTTTCTTATTTTCTCTTGTAAAGCGGAACAGCCGAACAAGCCTCTCCGTACATTACACTTTTAGCCACTTGTTGCATTTTGGTCATGGCCATGATATAGGCATTTTCAGGAACAGGTTTGTTGGAACATCCTTTTATGATGACGGGTTTATCTTTAAATTCAGAATAGTCCAAACTATCCAAAACAGTTTGATAAAGCGAAGCTTCCAAATCCTCCAAACTGCCAATCACTACTTTTTTAGCGTATGAATTCAGTTTGGATGTCACCAACATAAAGGCCCATCCCGGGACAATGGCATCGGTGGAACAAGTCAAGGCTACATGTGCATCTTTATAAGAAGACCAGTCATGTTCTTCCAGAGCATTTCTGAATTCTTTTTCCCTTAAAATAATCCCTTCGTAGAGCCAATCTTTTATATCCAGTAATTCTCTTTTCCCTATTGGATATAGTTCCTCAAGATCAAAGGTTACCAGTTTACTTTGGGCTACTCTGTTTATTATTTCTTTTTCCATCTTGTCATTCCTGCGAAGGCAGGAATCCAATTAAAATAGCATACTCTATTAAACACTTCTACAAGCTCAGTGTGACATGGTTACAACATTCCCAACTCAAGCTTTGCCTCTTCGCTCATCAGCTCTTGGGTCCAAGGGGGATCAAAGGTGATTTCTACTTCAACATCCTTCAATTCATCCAAAGACTTCACTTTTTCCTCTACCTCAACAGGTAAAGTCTCTGCCACCGGACAATTTGGAGATGTCAAGGTCATTAAAATCTTCACATCATTATCTTCATTTACAAACACATCGTAAATCAATCCCAGTTCGTAAATGTCCACTGGTATTTCAGGATCGTAAATGGTCTTGAGCACCTTTACAATTTTCTCTCCGAGTTCTTGTGTATCTATTGTTATTTCCTTGCTCATTATTATTTCAGTTTAACTGTGTCTGATAAGCAATAGCGTACAATTTCAACTGCTTTACCATGCTCACCAAACCATTTGCGCGGGTGGGAGACAAGTGTTCCTTTAACCCGATCTCGTCAATAAAATCTGTATTGGCATCAATGATATCCTGTGGTTTTTGATTGCTGAAAGCACGGATTAAAATAGCAATTATCCCCTTTGTAATGATGGCATCGCTATCTGCCGTAAAAACCAATTTGTCATCATCCAGTTCAGCATGCACCCAGACCTTGCTTTGACACCCTTTTATAATATTGTCTTCCGTTTTGTATTGTTCCTCTATCAGCGGAAGGGATTTTCCAAGCTCGATCATATACTCATACCGCTGCATCCAGTCATCAAACATGGAAAACTCGTCTACAATTTCTTCCTGTATTTCTGTTATGGTCATTTATTCATTTTGTTCAAAAGTACAATTCGGACATTTGCTAATCAAACCTTTAAGAGAAAGATAACTTCTTGCTACAGTAGCATGTTTCTTGCTCTTTTTACCCCTTCAACCAAAGCATCTACCTCTTCTTTGGTATTGTAAAAGCTAAAACTTGCCCTTACCGTGCCCGGAATCTGATAAAAATCCATGATGGGTTGTGCACAGTGGTGCCCGGTACGTACTGCTATTCCCAATTTATCCAGAATTGTCCCAATATCATACGGGTGGATTCCTTCTATATTAAATGAAATGACCGAAGTCTTGCGTTCTGCCGTTCCATATATTTTTAATCCTTCAATGGTCAGTAATTGTTCCGTTGCGTACTGAACCAATTCATCCTCATAAGCGGTTAAGACCTCAAAACCAATGGAATTCATATAATCCAAAGCCGCTCCGAAAGCGATTCCACCACAAATATTTGGAGTACCTGCTTCAAATTTATGAGGGAGATCGGCATAGGTGGTCTTTTCAAAGGTCACCTCTTCAATCATTTCTCCACCACCTTGATAAGGGGGCAATTTCTTGAGCCATTCTTCTTTTCCATACAACATCCCCACACCGGTTGGACCACACATTTTATGTGCAGAAACCGTATAGAAATCCACATCCAATGCCTGCAAATCCGATTTTATATGTGCAGCGGCCTGTGCTCCATCAATTAATACTGCTGCACTTACTTTATGTGCTGCATCAATAATTTCTTCAATGGGATTAATGGTTCCCAAAGCGTTGGAGACATGGTTGCAGAAAACCAATTTGGTCTTCTTGGACAGCAACTTATGGTACGCTTCCATAATCAATTCCCCATTTTGGTTCATGGGAATGACTTTTAAAACTCCTCCGGTACGCTCACAAAGCATTTGCCAAGGCACAATATTGGAATGGTGTTCCATGGCAGAAACCAGGATCTCATCCCCTTCTTTTATAAAAGAAGAAAATCCGTTGGCCACCAAATTTATACTATGGGTAGTGCCAGAAGTCAAAATAACCTCATGGGGTTTTGCAATGTTGAAGTGCTTTTGGATTTTTCCTCTGGCCGCCTCATAAGCATCCGTAGCCTCTTGAGAAAGTGTATGTACACCTCTGTGGATATTGGCATTGTACTTATGGTAGTATTCCACAATAACATCAATCACCTGTTGCGGTGTTTGTGAAGTCGCAGCATTATCCAAATACACCAAAGGTTTTCCATTCACCAATCTGTTTAGAATGGGGAAATCCTCACGAATCGCATCAACATTAAGCTTATTTTCCAGAGTAATTTTATTTGTCATTTTGAACGAAGTGAAAAAGCTAAGGTTTTAGGGATTTCTCGCCTATCCTTCGACTATGCTCAGGATGACAGCTCGAAATGACACCAAATTATAATTCAAACCCCACGCGGACACCCAACTTATTGGCAATAATCTTATTGATTCTGGTCTTGAGCTCAGGAATGCGAACACTTTCCAATACATTATTGGCAAAGGCATACATTAACAGAGCCACAGCTTCCTTTTTGGGAATACCTCTGGACTGTAGGTAGAACAATGCATCTTCATCCAATTGCCCAATGGTACATCCGTGGGAGCATTTTACATCATCTGCAAAAATCTCCAACTGGGGTTTTGTGTTGATGGTGGCCTTGTCACTGATCAATATATTGTTGTTCTGCTGAAAGGCATTGGTCTTCTGCGCTATCTTGTCCACAATAATTTTTCCGTTGAAAACCCCTGTGGATTTCTCCCCAAAAATACCTTTGTAATCCTGATGGCTTTCACAATTGGGCTGCGCATGATGAACCAAAGTGTGATGATCAACATGTTGTTTTTCACCCAGAATTGTAACCCCTTTCAAGATAGAATCAATACGTTCACCGTTTTGGTAAAAATTGAGGTTGTTCCGTGTCAGTTTTCCTCCAAAGGAGAAGGTGTGCACACGAACCACACTGTTGTTTTTTTGTGAGATATACGTATTGTCGATCAATGAAGCATTGTCCCTATCGTTCTGCACCTTGTAGTAATCTACCATTGCATCTTTGGCGGCAAAGATTTCCGTCACGGAATTGGTGAACACTTCATTGTCGGTCAAGCTTTGATGACGTTCTATTATTTGCACCTCGGCGTTTTCCTCTACCACAACCAAATTTCTTGGCTGCAGCATTAAAGCTGCCTCATTGCCTGTAGCAAAATGTATAATTTGAATGGGCTTTCTTGGTGCTTTGTTCTTGGGGATATAGATATAGGCACCTTCCTTACTGAAAGCCGTGTTAAGCGTTGTCAACGATTCATCTTTGGAAGCCACCTTATTAAAATAAAGCTCAATGATCTGTCTGTACATTGGTTTGCTGAACGCAGCGCTCATCAAACAAACATCTACGCCATCATGTGTGGTTTCAGACAGGTAAGAACTGTAGACCCCATCTACAAATACAATCTTATAAGTATCAATTTCATGAAGGAAATATTTTTTGATATCCTTATAATCCAGCGTGTTTTCTTGCTTGGGAAAAACGCTAAAGTCCACCTTTTGAATACTATTCAATGAGGTATACTTCCAAGCCTCTTCCTTTTTGGATGGGAATCCTTTTGCTTCAAAATTTTTAATGGCCTCGGAACGTAATTCATGGACAGGATGGTCCAAGTCCACATTGTTCTCAAAAGCAATAAATGAAGAAAGTAATTTATCTTTTAAATCCATGTTTCTCTCTCGTTGTCATTCCTGCGAAGGCAGGAATCTATAAATAACAATTAAACTTTCCTATGGATTCCCATTTTCATGGGAATGACAAAGTGTTTATACTACCGTCTCCTGCTTTAACCAGTCGTATCCTTTTTCTTCTAATTCCAAAGCCAACTCTTTGGTTCCTGACTTTACAATTTTACCATCATGCAATACATGTACAAAATCTGGAACGATATATTCCAACAATCTTTGGTAGTGCGTTATCACGATAATGGCATTGTCTTTTCCACGCAATTTATTCACGCCATTGGCCACAATACGAAGTGCGTCAATATCCAATCCAGAATCAGTTTCATCCAAAATGGCCAACTTGGGTTCCAACATGGCCATCTGGAATATCTCATTTCTCTTTTTCTCCCCACCGGAGAATCCTTCATTTAGGGAGCGGGATAAAAATTTCCGGTCTATTTCCAACAAACTTGATTTCTCACGAATCAACTTCAACATTTGGTTGGCTGGCATATCTTCTAAGCCCCTTGCTTTCCTTGATTCATTGATTGCAGTTTTCATGAAGTTGGTCACCGTTACACCGGGAATCTCCACAGGGTACTGGAAGGAAAGAAATATTCCTTTATGTGATCGCTCTTCTGGAGCCAATTCTTCCAAATCCTCACCATTCAAAGCTATACTCCCCTTCTTTACCTCAAATTCTTCCTTTCCTGCAATTACGGATGCCAATGTACTTTTCCCAGATCCGTTAGGACCCATAATGGCATGTACTTCTCCCGCATTTACCTGAAGGTTGATTCCCTTCAATATTTTTTTATCCTCTACGCTAGCGTGTAAATTCTTGATTTCTAACATCGTGTTCTTCTTCAATATTATTTTAAATAGTTGGGTGCTTTGGGCAATTTTTCAAAGTCACCTTTGGCATGTTGTAAATAAACTTTTGCGCCTTTTTCTTTGGCAAAGGCCTCAAAAGCTGCCATACTTGCCTTGGTCTGAGCCACATCTGTATTAAAAATTGGCACTCTTTTGTGCTCTCTATTTTCATAAAAATGGTACATATCCCCCGTCAGGAGCAACGGACCATGTTCACCCAAATCCAGATACAATACCTGGTGACCTGGTGTATGCCCGGGCATGGATTTTATGACGACGCTTCCATCTCCAAAAACATCATGGTCTCCGTTAATTTTTTTAATGTTTTTCAACTCTTTAATGGCATTGTAATTATCCGCCCTGCTTTTTTGTGCTTCTTCGTTGGCTACAAAATCGTATTCAGGTTCTTGAACTATCCAAGTTGATCCCGAAAATACATTGGCATGCCCCGTATGGTCAAAATGGGTATGGGACAATGAGATAAAATCAATGTCTTCTACTTTCAATCCTATGCTTGCCAATTGGTTGGCCACAGAATCCTTTCTGGAAACCGTAAAAGCACCATCTGGTGATGTAAAAGGTTCTGGCTGCCCAACCAAACCTTCTGGAAGACCTGCATCCCACATCAAATTTCCATTGGGATGGCTAATAACATAAAACGCATCAGCAAATTCTTTGGATTGACCGGTGTAAGTAGTGTCCTGTGAAAAAAGTTCCAGTTTGTTGGCTACAACTGTCCCACCACTAAACGTATACAACTTAACCTCTGGTTTGGCAGCCTCTGTGGTTTTCTCCTCAGTAGTATCGGCTTCTTTTTTCGTTTGTTTACAGCTTGTTATTGCTGCAAGTGTTATTATAAGTAGTAGTAGTTTTTTCATTTTGTTGTTTTTATTGAAAACTCCCCTAAAGTCCCGTCGAGGGACAATCCAATTTTATCCAACTGAGCCCTCAAGGCTTATTTCCAATAATTTTTGGGCTTCTACCGCAAACTCCATGGGGAGTTTGTTCAATACCTCCTTACTAAATCCATTTACGATCAACGCAATGGCCTTTTCGGTATCAATCCCGCGTTGGTTACAATAGAAAATCTGGTCCTCACCAATTTTACTGGTGGTAGCCTCATGTTCTATTTGGGCCGACTTGTTTTTTGCTTCTATATAGGGAAAAGTGTGCGCACCACATTTGTTTCCCATCAACAATGAATCACATTGCGAAAAGTTCCGCGCGTTTTCCGCTCTGCTATTTACCTGAACCAATCCGCGATAACTGTTCTGGGACTGTCCGGCAGAAATTCCTTTGGAAATAATGGTACTCTTGGTGTTTTTGCCCAAGTGAATCATTTTGGTTCCCGTATCCGCTTGTTGAAAGTTGTTGGTCACCGCAATGGAATAAAATTCGCCAATGGAGTTATCTCCCTTCAATACACAAGAAGGGTATTTCCAAGTTACTGCAGATCCAGTTTCAACCTGTGTCCATGAAATCTTGGCATTCTTCTCGCAAATGCCTCTCTTGGTCACAAAATTGAATACTCCACCTTTACCATCTTTATCCCCTGGGAACCAATTCTGAACCGTGGAGTATTTTATCTCGGCATCATCCAATGCAATCAACTCAACAACTGCGGCATGCAATTGGTTTTCATCTCTAGATGGTGCAGTACATCCTTCCAAATAGCTCACATAACTTCCCTCATCCGCAATTACAAGGGTTCTTTCAAACTGACCTGTTCCTGCTTGATTGATTCGGAAGTAAGTGGATAATTCCATAGGACATCGTACCCCCTTTGGAATGTAGCAAAACGATCCGTCAGAAAACACGGCCGAGTTTAAAGCGGCATAAAAATTATCTTTTTGAGGCACCACTGTACCGATATATTTTTTGACCAGCTCGGGGTGTTCTTGAATGGCTTCTGAAATGGAACAGAAAATGATTCCTTTTTCAGCTAAAGTCTTTTTGAAGGTTGTGGCAACTGAAACCGAATCCATAACAATGTCCACGGCCACCCCTGCCAGTTTCTTTTGTTCATCCAGGGATATTCCCAACCTTTTGAAGGTGTCCAACAACTCGGGATCTACCTCATCCAAACTATTGTATTTGGGTTTTTTGTTTGGGGCAGAATAATAGGAAATGTCTTGAAAGTTGGGTTTCTGGTAAGTGACATTGGCCCATTCCGGTTCCTCCATTTCCTTCCAGGCCCTAAAGGACTCCAAGCGCCATTCCGTCATCCATTCCGGCTCCTGCTTCTTTTGTGAAATGGCAATTACGATATCCTCACTTAACCCTTTTGGAAAGGTTTCGGATTCAATATCGGTATAGAAACCATATTCATACTCCTTGGTTTCCAGTTCTTTTTTTAATTCTTCCTCTGTATAAGCCATACTTTTTCAATTCGTCAATGACCAATGGTCGATCAACAATTTATAATGAAAAACTCTCTCCGCAACCGCAGGTTCGTTGTGCATTTGGATTGTTGAAAACAAATCCTTTCCCGTTCAATCCTCCGGAATATTCCAAAGTGGTACCAACCAGATATAAAAAGCTTTTTTTATCGACAATGATACGTACTGCATTATCTTCAAAAACTTTATCTGTATCTGTGGCGGTTTTATCAAAATTCAGTTCATATGACAATCCGCTGCAACCTCCACTTTTTACCCCTACTCGCACAAAGTCCGTAGTTGCATCAAAGCCCTCCTCAGTCATCAAAGTCACCACTTTTTGCTTGGCAGTTTCTGAAACTTTAATCATTCTTACTTGGATTTAGTCTAAATAGCTTACAAATATATGGTATAAGTAGGGTTTTACCATATTTCCTAACATTATAATAACGAATGGTTGAATAGGGGTTATCTATGGAAGAAAGGGTTATTTGATTTTGATGACCACAAGGTCGGTCATCCCTTTGGATTCAACTTCAGAAAAATCCTCGCTGGCCGTTTCACCCACTAAAATTAGACTCCCCTCTGCATTTTGAATTGCATCAAAACCATAGTCCAAACCAGAACCTCCAAATGTCTTTTGATATTCAATGGCTCCCTGGGCATCCGTTTTGATTATCCAGAGGTCATTTTCTCCTTGGTTTTCAGTGGCATCGCCATCTGAACTTTTAGAATTTCCAGCTATGACAAAGCCTCCATCGGCGGTTAGTCCAATTCCCCTTGCAGCATCAAATGCAGTTCCACCATATGTCTTTTCCCAAACCAAGTTTCCATTAGTATCAATTTTGATGAGCCAAACATCTGATTCGCCATTGTTTTTTGAAATATCTGTATCGGTACTAAAAGTATTTCCCGCAATCACATATCCTCCATCGTTGGTTTTTACTATGTCATAGGCTTTGTCAATTCCGCTGCCTCCAAAGGATTTCTCCCAGAGCAATTCTCCTTTATCACTTACTTTGATTACCCAAAAGTCATAGCTCCCATTTGGGTTTTTAATATCAAAATCGTTGCTTTCCGAGGCTCCTGTCAATACAAACGAACCGTCATTTGCCTGCACCACCCCAAAAGAACGATCATTGTTGGTGCCTCCAAAATACCTCCGCCATTGTAGATTTCCATTTGCATCGAGTTTTGTGCCCCAAAATTCCCCCACACCATGGCGCGTGAGATAGCTTCCTTTTCCATCGTTTCCATTTCCTCCGGAGGAGGTCACATCTAAAAATCCAGAAAAGAAAAACCCACCATCCGCTGTCTGAATCACATCATAAGAATGATCATGGCCAGAAAAGCCAAAACTCTTTTCCCATAAAATGTTTCCGCTGACATCAAGTCGTAAAATCCAATTATCATGAAACCCTTCATTGTTGCTTCCATCCCCATCGTCGCTCATGGCATATCCTACAATGGCAAAGCCGCCATCCGCGGTTTGGATCACAGATTGTCCACGATCATCCTTGCTCCCCCCATAGGTTTTGTTCCATTGC
Source organism: Flagellimonas sp. (assembly GCF_965222555.1). Taxonomy (GTDB): domain Bacteria; phylum Bacteroidota; class Bacteroidia; order Flavobacteriales; family Flavobacteriaceae; genus Flagellimonas. The sequence continues at coordinate 1,111,612 of NZ_CBDCUG010000005.1, forward strand.
AGGTTTCCATCGGCATCCAATTTCAACAGCCAATAGTCATTCACATCGGTGGCCTTTCCAGTGATATCTCCATCAGTGCTATTGCTAAACCCCAATACAGCATACCCACCATCAGTGGTTTGAATCACTTTTTGGGCAGTATCTTCACCCGAGCCTCCATAGTTTTTAATCCAATCTACTTCTCCTATAAAAATTACCTCTGGTATCTGTTCTGTTGGCTCTACATCTGTGCTACACGACAAAGCAAAAGCAACTATAAAAAAGCCAAATATCCTTTTCATTATCAATCTGCTTAATTTGATTTTTGAATTACAAACAGTCCTGAGTTGATGTCATTTAAAATGATTTTTCCACTTTGGAAAAATGGGTAGACACTCCAAACACCATTGAAGCCGGCCGTATTACCAGCTGGGTAGGAATCAAAAAAAGCTTTCTCCGTAATATTTTCGTTTGCAATATCCGAAATATCCAACACGCGCAAGCCAGCCGTGTAGTTGGCGAGGAAAAATTCATCTCCAACTACATATCCATTATGATCAATGGCACCGGTTGGGCCCAAATAAGTGGTATGCAAAACAGGATTGTCCAAGTCCATAAAATCGAAAACAAGGGTTCTGGAATTAAAACCAAAATCTGTTTCATCCAGTTCATCCCCTAAAATGAAAAATCGCTGATCTTCCGTAAACCATCCCTGATGGGTGTATCCAATATTACTATAGCCCAATGTTTGTATTTCTGTGGGTGAGGACTTGTCCGTAATATCCACAATGGCAATTTGGTTTTCGTTGGCGCCTATAAAGATCTCACGCCCTGTATAATCAGTATCCGGACCATTGTAAGTCACAACTTGAGCATCATGGGTATACCCGTTTGCGCCATATCCTCCCACTCCGTTTGGACTAGTTGGATTTTGGATATTAACAAAATGGACTCCTCCGTTGAATGCATCATTTCTAGCTGTTCCAACAGCATACGCAAAACCCATCTCCTCATTGATCACAACATTATGCGCATTTCCAAATCCTGTGTATCGAGCATCCGTTGTAAATGCTTCTGGAGGGTTGGCTACATTTCTCAATCTTTTTAGGTCAAAAATCTGCATGCCATGGTTCTCAGCTTCAGCAACAATAAAAGCGTAATCACCATACACCTTAACATCTCTCCATGAGCTAGCAGTTGTAGCGGTTGGTAATTTTCCTAAATAAACAGGATTATCGGTATCTGTAACCTCAACAAATGCAGTTCCATTATCCAACCCTATTATCGCATATTCATTGTTAGTAGTGGAATCTGTCCATCCCCAAATGTCATTGCCTTTTGATGCCCCAAAAGCGTCAAGGTTCATTTGAAGCAACAAGTCGTACCCACTACAGGGATAAATGGATGCCATCCCATTTTGGCAAGGTGTGCTTCCCCGTTCTATAGCACCTGTGCCCAGGTTAATTGCATTTCCATTATTGTTATCTCCGGAATCGTTGTCTACTCCATTGTCGCTTGAGCATCCAAAAATTGCAAAAGCCATTAGAAGCATTAATAGCGTAGGTTTCAACATTATATAGCAATTTTAAGTTTCTATTAAAGATACAATTTATAATTATCCTGTTTATTTTTGCCGAATGATCGAAGACAAGAATCCACAACGGACAGCACTGGAAAATATAGGTGAATTTGGGCTGATAAAGCATTTGACCCAGCATTTTGAACTAGAGCATGAATCCTCTTTAAAGGGAATTGGTGATGATGCGGCTGTGCTTGATTTTAAAGATAAGAAAGCAATTATCTCAACGGATATGTTGGTGGAAGGTGTACATTTTGACCTTAGCTATATGCCATTGAAACATTTGGGATATAAATCTGTAATTGTAAACCTATCTGATATCTATGCCATGAATGCCAGGGCTACTCAAATAACAGTTTCCATTGCCGTTTCCAACAGATTTCCTTTGGAAGCGCTTGAGGAATTTTATGAAGGTGTGGCTATGGCCTGTAAAATGTACAAAGTTGATTTGGTTGGAGGGGATACTACTTCATCTACCAAGGGAATGATCATTAGCGTTACCGCAATTGGTGTTGCCAATGAAACTGACATAGTATACCGAAGTAATGCAAAACCAAATGACCTTTTGGTGGTAACCGGAGATCTGGGTGGTGCTTACTTGGGCCTTCAGGTTTTGGACCGGGAGAAAGAGGTCTTCAAAGTGAATCCCAACAATCAGCCCGATCTAGAACCCTACTCCTACATCGTGGAGCGTCAACTGAAACCGGAAGCTCGAAAAGATATTGTTGAATTATTGGAAAAACTGGAAGTGAAACCCACTTCCATGATTGATATTAGTGATGGGCTCTCTTCAGAGATTCTACATTTGTGCAATCAAAGCGAAGTGGCTTGCAATCTTTTTGAGGATAAAATCCCATTGGACCCAACGGTCATATCTGCTTCGGAGGAATTTAAAATGGACTCTACCATGATCGCTTTGAGCGGGGGAGAAGATTATGAGCTGTTATTTACCATTGATCAAAAAGATTTTGACAAGATAAAGGGCAATCCCAACTTAACCGTAATCGGTCATATTGCCCCAAAAGAAGAAGGAGTCCATTTAATTACTAGGGCAAATACCAAAATTGCCTTGACCGCACAAGGTTGGAATTCATTTACTTCATAAAAAATCCCGAAAACCAAGAGCATAGCCTTTTATGCGGTCTTGGGGCACTGGACTGCATAGGGCCGGTTGCTTACTTGATTCCGGGATAAGCTTAAAAATCAGTACGTCTATAATAGCTAAGATCAGGCCACGTGCTGTACGTGCCTGTTCTGTCTCTTGCGATACATATCTTCCAGAGTACTGTTGATGTCTTGCATCTGTGGCGTCAATGCAGAAAGTTTACCACTTACATCTGTGGTAACTTCTTTTTGACAGTGTAGACATTTGTACTCTTTAATGTGTTGTGTTACCCTTTTGGATACTACATAATGATGTCCAAATAAGTTGCAGAAGAAAGAAGAAAATTTGTTGCCATGTTGGGTAGAGGATGTTTTCATAAGTTGGGTTTTGTTTGGGGAAGCATTGGCTACGATTTGGGGATCGAATAATGCTAAAACATTATCTGTAATTTTATTTTATACGACCGGTATTTTAGGTTATACTTTACTTATGCAACGCCTGTTGATAACTTTTTATTTTATTGTTGATTTCGGAAAGGTGTTTTTTCGATGAAATGCACGTTCATCGACATAAAGTTGGATTACTTCGCCGAAATACAACATCGAAATATAATATTTTGATTTATTTTAACAAAAAATTATTAACACTTTATGAACAGAAAAATTGTTGCCGTAACCGCTTTTGCTCTTTTTTCGTTATTCTTCGGAGCAGGGAATTTGATTCTTCCCCCACAATTAGGTTTTAAATCTGGCAACCTCTGGTGGGTAGTTGCTTTTGGGTTTTGCCTTTCAGCAGTTCTCATTCCTATATTGGGTATACTGGCACATGCCAAATTGCAAGGCACGATGTTTGATTTTGCCAAAAAAGTGTCTCCAACATTCAGCTTGGTGTATTGCTATATTGTCTACGCCATTTCCATAGCTCTGCCTTCTCCAAGAACCGCATCGGTAACCCATGAAATGGCCATACAACCTATTTGGGACTCATCCTATCTGCTCACGAGCATCATTTACTTTGCCCTGGTCTACGTTTTTGTGGTGAACCGATCCAAGATTCTGGATGTTATTGGCAAGTTTCTAACTCCAGGTATTCTGATCGTTTTGTTGCTAATCATAGGTGCGACCATTTTCAATCTTGATTTCACGTTTGGTCCTACTGAGTTCAAAAGTCCATTCAGCCATGGTATTTTAGAAGGCTACCAAACTTTTGATGCCATTGGTGCCGTGGTGGTTGGCGGCGTGATTATTATTTCCATTAATCTAAAGGAAACCTCCACCTCTTATGAAGTCAAGAAAAGCTTAATCCGAAAAGCGGGATGGATGGCCGGACTTGGCCTGTTCTTGATTTACACTGGGCTTATTATTACCGGAGCCTTGTTCCACGATTCCTTTGATGCTGATGTGTCCCGCACATCCATTTTAAGCGGCATTAGCACGGAGACGTTGGGTAATACTGCTAATTTAGGGTTGAGTATTTTGGTAGGGTTGGCTTGCTTTACCACAGCCGTGGGCATTATTACCGGAACTGCAGATTTTATAAAAGGGCGCTTTAACGATTCCAGATTGGCATACACCATAACCACCATTATTGGTTGTGTATTAGGGGTTTTGGTGGGTCAATTTAATGTTGGGTACATTATTGCTGTTGCTATTCCTGCACTCATGTTCATCTATCCTATTACCATTGTTCTGATCTTGCTGAACGTAGTACCGGACAAATACGCCTCTCCTAAAATTTTTAAATGGGTGGTAACCGCCACAATATTATTTAGCATTCCGGACTTTTTGGGAAGCATTGGTCATGCGGGTGCAATCTCTTCCCTTGCCGCTTGGATTCCCTTAAGGGAATACCATCTGGGGTGGGTATTGCCAGCTTTGGTGGTTTTTATTTTAGGAAATTTAGTGGCGCAAAAAAGGGCATGATCGTTGTTATAGGATTAGTAGCATAAAGACCTTGTTGTGATGTTAAAATACAAAATACCACACTAGTATAATTAAGAATACTGCAGAGATGAAACAGCAGCCTGCCAATTTACCTTTATCAATTAGATTTAACTTTTTTTGATACTTAATGGCATTTTTTTGTATTAAAAAGTATCCTTTCCAAGTATCCTTGGGAGCGGACATTATCCAGTTTTTACCACAAGAAGAACATCTATAACGCTCTTCGAAATTAAATACATTTAACTCATCTTCATCGTCAATGTCAAATATTTCGACCTTGCCGGCACTTACTTTCTTTAACAGGTCAAATTCAAATTTCTCAAAATCTGATTGAGATTCGAATTCGAATATTTCATTCAAAAAACAATCCTTGCACATTATAAAATTCCAACGTTTTGTGTTAAAATCCCCCAACCTACTTTTCAATGATCAATCATGATTGAACATTGTTGTATAGCATCAAAACTCGGAGATTTTATTATGTAGCCACTAACTGAATTGATGAATGGTACATATGGAATGACCGCTCCCTATTTACAATTGATAAGGGTTTCCACCGCTTGCTGCTGACCAAGCAAAATATCCCCTTCAGGAAATTCCATTTCTGACAGGTTTTGCCGATTTGATGGCTTCTGGGATTCAGAATCATAATCTATAAGCGACTACGTCCCTTGAAAACACAATGAAAATTGATGTTTGTGCTTCGCGCAATAGAAAACATATGGCGTCCAGCCATCTCTCCAGTTGGCATGTACAGCACTATCGGGTGAGATTTGTACTAATAGTTCCATGGAGGAAGCACATTCAGGACATTGGGGAGTCTGGTCTGGACCATTGCACCAATAGGGATACCCGTCAAGGTTCAATCCTTTGTTTCGCAGTTCTGGATTCTTTTCATTTTTAAACCCAACAAGAGAAGCAGCAAGCTTATTAAGTCTATTTATTTTATCCCAATATCCAGCTTCAACCCTGTTGGTTTTTGGGTCAACCAATGCATTAAGTTCTCTCCAAATCGATGGAGCATGCAATTCAAACCCAACCACATCTGGAAAGCTTTTTTCCAAAGAAGAGGTTACTTGTCTCTCTTTGATCAAATCGATTTCCTCAAAAGTGTGGGGCAAGGGCAACAAACTAGCGTCTTTCTCTTTTAGTGAATCGTAGGTTACAACTTTCCAACCAACAGCATCATTTGGTTCGTTGGCATTAAAAAATGATGTTCGATTTTTCAAACCGCACTCCCAACAATAATAAAAAGCAAAGAAATCAAAAGGTGGTGTATGTCGATAAATGGATAAATGTACCTGCCCAACAAATTTGAACGGACTTCCGCATCCATTACAATGGGGCCATTTCATTCCAGTTTCACCTATAGGACGACCACCAAAACGGGTCTCCAAAATATTTGTTGACCTCTCAATTTCATCTTTGGGAAATAACCGTGTCCGTTCTTTTACAAGATTCGTTAGCAGTTTTAATACATTCTCCTCATGAATTGACCCCATATTAATCGACCAAAAATCTACTCGGTTCTTCTTTGTGCAAAAAGCCACGTTAATTGAACTACAAACTGTTTTTGAAAAACTAAAGTTCTCCTATTTAACTTTGATGATTCAAGCCAAATTGACAAATGGGCCGTTTGGAGAAACAAACCACTATTTACAATTGGTCAGCGCCAATAATTATTTGCCTGGGCGATAATCGCAAATTCAGCGGCAACGGTTTGTCCTATGGAAATTAACATGGCAGCATCATTGGCATAGGTAGGGCGGAGTTTGTCCCTGACCTCAGCATCAGGCTGGGTGATTTTTATGGTAAGCCTTGCAATTTTTATGGCAAGAGCCCTCCCTTCTTCTGGGGTGTTGGTAATCAACGAGTTTCCTGGAATTAATTGTGTTTCTTCAGACATTGGTGACATATTTTATAATGCACAAAACTAGCGCCCATGTACTTATAAAACAGTGACATATGTTACTATTAGAGCACTTTTACTTTTCGTCCCTGTTGTTGTATTTTTTGATTTGCGCCTAATTTTTTCATTACCCGCGTAATAACCTCTCTAGAGGTCCCTAGGTCATCTGCAATTTCTCGGTGTGAAATGTTGAGAAGATTTGAATTTTCAATTTTGGTCTTGGTTCTTAAATATTCGATAAGGCGTTCTTCCAGATTAAAACAGATTAGTTGTTTTGTGGTACTGAGCAAATCCGAATAGTGTTTTTGAAAATCATCCAAGACCAGATTACCAAATGAGGGATATTTTCCCATCCAAAGTTTTACCCGCTCCACAGGTAGAAGCAACAAGGTACTGTCGGTATCGGCAATGGCAGAAAAATCGGCCTTTTCATTTCTAAGTATGTGGGCAAAACTGTATATGCAAGACCCTCCTGAGGATATATAATACAATAGAAATTGGATGGCATCCTCCTGGCTAAAAACCTTTACGTTACCCGATACCACAATGGGCAAGTATTTCATATATTGCCCTTGCTCTACAATCTTTTCCCCGCTTAAAAAATCCTTTTTTATAGAATGCTGTGTAATTTCTTCAATTAGGGATTTTTCCAAATGAGGGTAACAATCTGCTAAAAAACCTGCTTTCATTTAGTTCGGGTTTTAGCGACTTCCTCTTTTCTTCTTATTATAATGATAAATGGCATAGGCAATCCCCGCCAAAACCACAAACGGAAGGTACGATCCAATAACCACTCCGATTTCATAAGCACTGTCCGGAGCTTCTTTCATTTTTTCCTCAATGTTGGGCTGTTGGAGCAAAAAGAAAATTGGCCTCATATTTTGTTGTCTTTATTTCTCAAATCCATAACACTACTAATGTACCATAAAATACAAAGCGGCCAGGAACAATCCCAGGCCGCTTTTGAACTTTGTTTTGAACCCAAAGTCATTTTCTATTCAACATGCGTGAATATTTTATTTACAATAATCCACTTCCCATTAATTTGGGCCATCGATAAGTAATCATAATAATTATATCCTGAAAAAGGGACATGAACTTTGGCCATGGCAACTTTACCCATAACATCGATTCCAACAATTCTCATTTTAAAGTCTTCTTTCAGTTCGTAAGGGCTCATTCTGTTCCTCACACCTTCCAAATATTCATTTTTGCTTTTGCGATAGTCCTCTCCTTTAATATCTCCATAGAGATGAACATCATCATGAAAGCTACTTTCAAGTTTATCTACTTCTCCTTTAAAGATTCCTTCAAAATAGTTGTTCATCAACTGTTCTATTTCTACTATATTTTCTTTATACATTATGCTCTTTTTTAAATGGAATGGCCTACCGTGTGACCACCAGCAATATTTATAGTTTCTCCTGTTACAAAATCTGCCGTTGCCAAATAATAGGCCGCCTCTGCAACCTCTTGGGCCTCACCAATCCGGTTCAATAAATGAAGCCCAGATAAACTGTCCGCATCTTCAATTCCAATTTTGCCTTGTAACGGACTTCTGATAATTCCCGGTGCAATGGTGTTAACCTTTATGTTGTCCTTTCCAAATTCGGCCGCCAACTGTCTGGTCAAAGCATGAATTGCTCCCTTGCTGGTCAGTGGAGCTGTAGCAGGGAAACCCCCGATAGCATGATCAACCAATACGGTTCCGATGTTGATAATGGAACCTCCTTGCTGTTTCACCATTTGTGGAATAACCGTTTGAGTGGTAAAATAGGTTCCCAAAAGATTTATCTTCCAAAAACGTTCTAGGTCCACTGCGGTGACATCTAGAAAAGGTTTTGGTGAAAAAACCCCTGCGTTGTTGATCAACACATCAATCCTTCCAAATTTTTCAAGAGCCAAGGTTGCCAGTTGCTTTCCTGTTTCCGGTTTACTTACATCTCCGGCAAAACAAATCGCATTGGATGGAGAACCAAAAGCTTCATATGTTTCTTTAAGATTCTCTTCATTTGAAGAGTTCATGACCAAATTAGAGCCCTTATCCAAAAAGTATTTGGCTGTTTCTTTACCGATACCCGTTGAAGCACCTGTAATTATAACTGTTTTGTTTTTCATTGTTCTTGTTTTTGCGTTCCCATATATTGTTTCCCATTATGGCCCCAATTTCCCATGGGTACTTCGTCTATAACCACGTGTGTGGTCTGTGGATTCTTGTTTAAAACATCCACAAGCAATTGTGTTACTCCTTCAATCAATTGAGCTTTTTGCTCCATGGTCACCTGTTCATCGGTAACCTTAATGTTTACGTATGGCATATTTTTTATTTTAAATTATGTTACAAAGTTCCCACAGTACGGTAAGGGCAGAAAGGAGATAGGTCACAGATTATGTGTGACATATGTCACATGTAAAAATGGAAAAAGACAAGTGTGGTCTTAAGAGGACAATCGGCTCAAGGTCTCTCGGGAAACACCAAGGTAGGCGGCAATCAATTTTTTGGGTACCCGTTGAAAAAGTTGGGGATATTCTTCTAAAAGAAGATTGTAGCGTTCTTTAGCTGAATTTTTTAATAGGGATAAGATTCTTTTTTGAAGTGCTATCCTGCCGTATTTGCTTTTTTTGGCCCAAAAACGTTCCATTTTATGCATTTGGGCCGTTAACTTCTCTCGATTTTCGTAGGAGATGTACAAAAGTTCACAATCCTCAACACAATCTATTGCAATTTTTGATGGTGTCTTCTTGATGAAAGATTCGTAATCCGTAATCCACCAATTCTCCAATCCAAACTGGAGTATGTGTTCCTTTCCATCATCATCAAAAAAACAACTCTTCAAACACCCCTTGATTACCCAATATTCTTTGTTTACCAAGTCCCCTTCTTGAACAATGTATTGGTGCTTACGTTTCTTTACGTGTTCAAAATGACTCAGGACAACATCAAATTCCTCATCGGTCAGTTGAATCAACTCTTGAATATGTTGTCTTAAAGGGTGCATTAGGAATTCATCAATTCCTCAATCTCTTCAGCCTCAATAGGAATGTTCCGCATCAGATTAAAAGGCTCTCCGTTTTCTTGGATTACCACATCATCTTCCAAACGCACGCCCATTCCTTCATTGGGAATATAAATCCCAGGTTCCACGGTGAAGACCATATTAGGTTTCATTGGTGTTTTTAGTTCTCCATAATCATGAGTGTCCAGGCCAATATGATGGCTGGTGCCATGCATGAAGTACTTTTTATAGGCCGGCCAATCTTTATTTTCATTTTGAACGTCCAATTTGTCCAATAAGCCCAATCCCAATAATTCCGAGGTCATGATCTTGCCCACCTCTTTATGGTACTCGGCCCAAATAACTCCTGGCACCAACATCTTCGTTGCTTCATTCTTCACCCGAAGTACAGCGTTGTAAACCGCCCTTTGTCTATCTGTGAACCTTCCATTTGCCGGAATGGTACGGGTCATATCACTGGCATAGTTGGCATATTCCGCTGCCAAGTCCATAAGAATCATATCCCCATCCTTCACCTGCTGGTTGTTTTCAATGTAGTGCAACACATTGGCATTGTTTCCCGAGGCAATTATCGGAGTGTAGGCAAACCCTTTGGAGCGATTCCGAACAAATTCGTGCAAAAACTCTGCTTCCATTTCATACTCCCAAACTCCTGGCTTGGTGAACTGCAAAATCCTTCGAAATCCCTTTTCCGTAATGTCACATGCTCGTTGCATCAGGGCAATTTCCTCAGGTTCTTTTATACCCCTGATCTGTTGAAGAATCGGATTGCTCTTGGCCCATTGATGGGCAGGAAAGTCTTTTTTGCATTTTTCAATAAACCGATCCTCACGGGTTTGGGTCACCACCGCTTGACGGTAATGCTCGTTGGTGTTGAAATAAATCGTATCGGCCTCGGTCATCAAATCAAAAAACACCTTGTCAAAGTCCGTCAACCAATAAATGGTCTCGATTCCAGAAACCTGGGTAGCCTGTTCCTTAGTAAGTTTTGCTCCTTCCCAAACGGCAATATGCTCATTGGTCTCCCTAACAAATAAAATCTCACGATGTTTTTTATCGATGGCATCCGGAAAAAGCAACAACATGGTCTCCTCCTGATCGGCTCCGCTCAAATAAAAAATATCCCGATGCTGTTCAAAAGGCATGGTGCTGTCTGCGCTAATGGGATAAATATCGTTGGAATTGAACACCGCAATACTTTTGGGCTTCATTTGCGCCATAAATTTTTTACGGTTTTTGATAAAAAGTTGACTGTCGATTTGATGATATTTCATGAACTGTACTATTTGTTTCAAATGTAAAAATTTGAGTATCGACCACAAACAAAAAAGGAGCCTTAATGGCTCCTTTTATAGTTTGTATAATCCACTTATTTGGTAATCGCTCCTTTTATGGCTCCAATAATGGCCATGATTACGCCACCACCAACACCACCTCCGGCAATGCTTCCCAGAATTCCGGCCACATCCATTCCACCATCGGTGCCTAGGCCCAACATACCCAACAGATAACCTCCAAGTCCTCCACCAAGAATTCCCGAAATGGAATTGCCCAGTGTTCCAAGGTTTAGTTTTGGCAATAATTTTGCTGCTAAGTTACCTCCTAAGGCTCCAGAAATTAGTTGAATAATCAACGGTAAGTACTCTTCCATATTATTTATAGTTTAAATGGTTAATTCGAAGAAAATAAGCATTTTTTTATGAATATGGTAAAATCAGTGTTGATAAAATCCCATTTTGATAATCCATTCCTTGGTTGATTTCATTTTCTTTGTTTGTTCCTGCGGTTACTTATTCATACCTTGATCCAAAGAATTAAACCTTGAATTTGATGAAAAAACTTTTCTTTTTCTGCCTCATTTTGTTTTTCCAAACTACAATTGCCCAACAATCCACAACCTCATCTGACCAAGTAATTCAGGCCTTGGACCAGAAAGCCAAAATGGCCGAAAACTCGTTGGTCAAAAATATCCCAATTAAAAATATTGGTCCTTCGGTGATGAGCGGACGCGTTGTCGATTTAGAAGTCAACCCCAACGACCCAACAGAATTCTATGTGGCCTATGCTTCCGGTGGGTTATGGCATACTACTTCCAATGGGATTTCATTCAACCCCATTTTGGACAATTCCAACACACAAAACATTGGAGACATTGCTGTGGATTGGAAAACTGGAACAATCTGGGTGGGAACCGGGGAAAACAACGCCTCTCGTTCGTCCTATGCCGGAATTGGCATTTTAAAATCAATGGATGGAGGAAAGACATGGCAGAACATGGGACTTCACGATTCGCATCATATCGGTAGAATACTGGTCAATCCGGATAACCCCAATGATGTTGTGGTAGGAGTTACCGGTCATTTGTACTCTCCAAACCAGGAAAGGGGAGTTTACAAAACCATGGATGGGGGCAATACATGGACGCGAACCCTTTTTGTAAATGACGCTACCGGAATTATTGATGTGGCACACGCACCCAACAACTTTAACATCCAATACGCTGCAGCCTGGGAAAAAGACAGAAAAGCCTGGAATTTCTCAGGGAATGGTTCCGCTTCTGGAATTTATAAAAGTGTTGATGGCGGTGCAAGTTGGACCTTGGTTACTTCCGAAGGAAGTGGTTTCCCTACAGGAGATGGTGTAGGCAGAATTGGATTGGCGGTTTTTGATGATAATATTGTATACGCCGTTCATGACAGTCAGTTTAGACGAGAGAAAAAATCCGACAAGAAAAAGGACGGCCTGACCAAGGATGATTTTAAATCCATGAATACCGAAACCTTTCTTGCTCTAGAGGATAAAAAACTGAACGATTACCTCAAGACTAATGGATTTCAAGAAAAATACCGAGCTGAAAACGTAAAACAAATGGTGAGGAGTGGGGCAGTAAAGCCCATTGATCTGGCCAAATATTTAGAGAATGCCAATTCACTCTTGTTCGATACCCCGGTAATCGGTGCGGAGGTGTATCGTAGCAACAACGCCGGGACCTCATGGAATAAAATGAACGAGGATTATATTGATGATCTGTTCTATAGCTATGGATATTATTTTGCACAGATTCGGGTAGACCCCAATAACGTAGACCATATTTATTTGGCTGGGGTTCCATTGATCAAATCCGAAGACGGTGGAAATACCTTTGTTTCCATCAACAAGGAAAATGTACATGCCGACCATCATGCACTTTGGATAAACCCAAAAAAATCCGGTCACCTCATCAATGGAAATGATGGCGGGGTCAACATTACCTATGACGATGGAGATAATTGGATGAAGAACAATTCTCCCACCGTTGGCCAGTTCTACGCCATCAACATAGATCATGAAAAACCTTATAATGTCTATGGCGGATTGCAGGATAACGGAGTGTATGGAAAGGAGCCCATAATAGTGAGGAAATAGGCATTGGCACCAGACAGGGAAAAATCCTTGGAAGATGATCATGGGTGGGGATGGTATGCAGGTGCAAATCGACAATAGAAACTCGGATATCGTTTATACTGGTTTTCAATTTGGAAATTATTATCGATTGAATCTTGATGATGGTAGCCAAAAGTATATTCAACCCAAACATGAATTGGGAGAATCTCCTTATCGATTTAATTGGCAGACGCCCATTTTGCTCTCAGAGCATAATCAGGATATTTTGTACTTGGGAGGTAACAAATTACATCGTTCCCTAAATCAAGGAAATGATTGGGAAGCAATTTCCGATGACTTGACTCAGGGAGGCAGAAAAGGTAACGTTGCCTATGGAACAATAACAACCATATCGGAATCCCCATTTAAATTTGGATTGATCTATACGGGCAGTGATGATGGCTTGGTCCATGTTTCAAAAAATGCAGGTGGTAGTTGGGAAAATGTTTCCAATTCCTTCCCAAAAAATTTATGGGTTAGTGAGGTGGCTGCATCCAAACACAAAAAAGAACGAGTCTATGCAACCTTGAATGGTTACCGCTGGGACGATTTTACTCCTTATATATATGTAAGTGAAGATTATGGTAAAAGCTGGAAGAACATTTCTGGTAATATTCCCGCCTCTCCGGTTAATGCGTTGGTGGAAGACCACGAAAATGAAAATTTGTTGTTTGCAGGTACGGACAATGGACTTTACCTAAGTTTTAATCGCGGAGCATCATGGGAGCTGTTCCAAAATGGAATGCCCAATGTAGCAGTGCATGATCTAGTAATTCAACCTGAGGCCAAACACCTCCTTATAGGTACCCATGGGCGTAGTATTTACAAGGTAGACATTGCCACACTCCAAAAAATGAACGCGGACGTGCTTCTAAAAGATTTGGTTGTTTTTGGTGTTGAAAATATCAAACATTCCGCAAGTTGGGGCAAGGCCTGGAGTTCTTGGGCCAAACCAAATACCCCAGGGTTGGATGTCAATTTTTATTGCTCCGCAACTGGACCGTGCACGGCCAAAGTAATGACCATTAACGGAACAGAGGTAAGTTCCACAGAAATGCAGGCCAATAAAGGCTTGAACATTTTGTCCTATGATCTGGCCTTTTCCAAAAAAGGAAAAAGCAACTTCCTCAAAAAGAACAAAATGAAATTGGAAGAGGCAAAAAATGGAAAAACCTATTTGCCACAGGGCAATTATGTAGTTGAGATTTCCGCAAATGGAAAAACCGAAAAAATTGAATTTAAGATAGAATAGTGGAACTGACCCTTAGTATTCCCGCACTCCTCTTTCCGGCAATCTCATTGACCATGTTGGCCTATAATGCTAGATATTTGGCCATTGCGGGGTTAATTCGCCAATTGCACAAACAATTTGAGGAGACAGAAGCTTCCCCATTAAAAAAACAAATCCATTCGCTTCGCAAAAGATTGGGAATCATCAAAAATATGCAAGCCAGTGCCATAGTCAGCTTCTTGCTTGCAGCTGTGACCATGTTCCTCATTTATGTAGAGCTAATGATCTGGGCCAATGTGATTTTTGGCATTAGTTTGGTTTTTCTGATGATTTCTTTGGTACTCTCATTGATAGAAGTACAACTCTCAACAAAGGCTTTGGGGATTCAATTGAGCAATATGGAAAAGTGATGTTTTATAAATAAATTTAATCTGATCAAGAAACTTAAAAATTGAATTCAAAATAGAATAATGAAGTACTTTTTATGGATTTTCCTCTTCTTTCAATGTTCGCTTTTTGCTCAAGAGCGACCTCAACTTTTCTTTCGCGAGGATTTTAAGGAAACTCCAGCGGAAATTCCAGTAAGCCAAAACCATATTAGCAATCCGGATGTAGTCCTTAATCTATACGGTGAAGATTCGGGGCAACTCAAAAAAAGCCATCATGATACGCCAAAAGATGATCCCTATTATGTTTGGTCGGGATTATGCAGAAGTACCTGGGCGATCACTTTAAAGCATCAATCAAAACATGTAGATCTCTCCAAATTTGGAAAGATCAAATGGCGGTCCAAGCAATCTGGTTTCCGCCAGCTTCGCATTGTCCTCAAACTTGCGGATGGAACTTGGTTGGTTAGTGATGCTTTCGACGGACCATCAACCGATTGGCGGATTAGGGAGTTCAATATCTCGGATATTAAATGGAAGGCTTTGGACATGGAATTGATTGTTGAAACAAAACCGGCGCAAAACCCCGATTTGACCAAGGTTGAGGAAATCGGCTGGACAGATTTGATGGTGGGTGGAAATTCTGATGCCTGCTCCAGAGTGGATTGGATCGAGGTTTACGGTTATCCTATGGAAAAATAAAAGCGCAAGAATCCGTATTATAAATACGCTTCTTTCTTTATAATTTTAGCTTAGAAAATTTGATCACTGCGTTGGACTTTGCACGAGTCCATATGAAAGACCATACATACACCAACCTTATTTTCAATCTAATGCCAACCAACAGAAGAAACCGTATTAAATCCATCGACATGCTACGTGGGCTGGTCATGGTCATTATGGCCCTGGATCATGTTCGTGACTATTTTCATTTTGATGCCTATTTTTTTGACCCGGCCGATATGACCAAAACCAATGTGGCACTCTTTTGGACCCGTTTTGTGACCCATTTTTGTGCTCCAGTGTTCGTTTTTCTGGCAGGAACATCTGCTTTCTTTGTTGGCCAACGAAGAGACAAAAAATCATTGTCCATTTGGTTATTGAAACGAGGCATTTGGCTGGTGATTGCTGAACTTACCATCATTAAATTGGCGTGGATGTTCAAATTGGATTATTCCTCTATTGTGCTTCAAGTAATTTGGGTACTGGGCATAAGCATGATCTTTTTGGCAGGATTCATTCATTTGCCCAGAAAATTGATGATTGGACTATGTCTCGTGGCAATCTTTGGTCATAATTTACTGGATGCCATTGCACCTACCGACCCCATTACCTCTGGGATATGGACTTTTCTTCATGTTTTCAATTTGGTGGATTTTGGCAGTTTTCAAGTTTTTGTGGGCTACCCTATGATTCCATGGATATTTGTAATGCCGTTGGGCTACTATTTCGGGGAGCTATACAAATCTTCCGTTGACCCAAAACTAAGAATCAAAAGATTGTTTCAGATGGGATTGGGAATGACCCTCTTGTTTTTTGCACTAAGAGCACTCAATGTTTATGGAGACCTTGTCCCCTGGTCCGAACAAGATTCAATGGGCATGACTATAGCTTCTTTTTTTAACGTTGCCAAGTATCCTCCGTCACTGCTTTATTTGCTGATAACCTTGGGGCCATCTATTGTATTTTTGGCTCTGGTTGAAAATTGGCAAAATTGGTTGTCCGAAAAGCTAGTGGTCATCGGTCGTGTACCTATGTTCTTTTATATAGTGCACTTATATGTAATTCACTTCTTCGGAGTAATTGCAGCTATGTTGACCGGGTTCAGTTTTTCCGATATGGTCATTGATCTATGGATAACCCTGCAACCAGAACTTCAAGGTTATGGGTTTAATCTTTGGGTTGTTTATCTCATTTGGATTGTTTTGACCGTTTCATTATATCCCATTTGTAGTTGGTACAATAATTATAAAACCAACCATAGGGAAAAGTGGTGGCTCAGCTATCTATAGCTCCATTTGTAAAAGGACTATCGGTTTTAAAATTGTTAATTTTAAGATATGATAGTTGATATTCGACAATATTTTACGAAGCATCCCAGATATAATAAACTGGTAGGCGACGATTATCTTTTTGTTGAATATAAGTGCCCTATTGATGTTGAAAATTTTCAATTGTTCACCGATTCCCATATCATTAATTATGTAATTAGTGGTAAGAAGGATTGGTTCTCTCCGGACCAGACTTTTGAAATACAGGGTGGAGATGCTCTTTTTGTACGAAAAGGGGTTTACACCACTAGGCAACACTTTGAAGTGGACTATTGCGTGATGCTCTTTTTTATCAATGACAGATTCATAAACAACTTCTTTAAAGAGTATCAGTCATTAAAGGCGGTCTCCCAACGGACATCTTACGACCAAATCTTCGAAATTGATGTAAACGATTCCTTTGAATCTTTGATTCACAGTATTTTCAATTATTTCAAACAGGTTGGTGAAATTCCAAAAAGCTTGGTCGAGATAAAATTTCGTGAGCTTCTGTTCAACATTCTATTGAATCCAAAGAATCGGTTATTGGCCGAATATCTGTATTCCCTAAGTAATACAGAAAAAACCGATATGGAATACATTATGCTTAAGCATTTTCAATATGATCTGAGTATGGATGAATTTGCCAAACTCTGCGGGCGAAGTCTTTCCACTTTTAAACGGGATTTCAAAAACCATTTTAAGCAAACCCCAGGAAATTGGCTCAAGAACAAACGCCTTGAATGTGCTAAATCACTATTACACAATTCTTCATTAAGCATTAATGAGATTTGCTATGAAAGTGGATTCAAAAATCCTTCGCATTTTAATAAAGTATTTAAAGAAAAATACAATCTCCCCCCGCAACAGTTTAGAGCTTCATTGTAACCCATTTTTCATCTTGTTGATTATTAATGTTTTAGTTTGACCTTCAAAACAAACAGTTTGAACTTTTAAGAAAATCCTAAGCGCTATTGATGCCCCAATTTTGCATTGTAATCAAATAGTAACATCATGGAAAAGTTCAAATCAGAAAAAATCAAGTTTTTAAAAAAGGGCATTTTAACATCAACAATATTCTGTTTATTGGCAGGAGGGGTCAATGCCCAAGAAAGTGACCTTTTGGCTTTCAACACAAACCTTGAAAACCAAAACTATGGGAAATCAACACCAAAACGAAATGGGGATTATCTCCTAAAAGTATCCCAGTTGGGGCATTCACATCAATTATCGGCTTTACAGCAAAGGGTAACCAATTTTGACATTAGCCAATTGGAAGAATATGACGCTGAAGAACCATCTATATACACAGTGGTTTTTCGTGAAAAGAACTCCTCAGTGTATGCTAAATATAATGCCTTGGGCAATCTGATGAGTACCATAGAACGCCATACAAATGTAAAAGTCCCTCAGGCCTTAGGTCGTGAAATTGCCATTCAATATCCAGGATGGTCTTTTAAAAACAGTACGTTGACCATCAAATACAACAAAAAGAGAAAGGTCAACATCGCCTTTAAAGTCCAAATTTTAAATGGCGACAAAAAAAGGGTTTTAAAATTGCCCGTATAAAATGAAATCGCGCAGGGTCTTAATCGACCTTGCGCGATTTCTTTAATGGAATTTCTTATCTTTAATCCTCTTAACCTGTTCCGATTGTATAAATTACCATCGGAATGCTATTTTGTAAATGTGCAATCGGTCAAAGACATAGCGTTTTTTAGAAATATCAAGGAAATTCGGGAATGCGAATTTGGGATTTTTTATTTTTTTGATGGGCTTGTTATTTCCGAAATTAAGGAAGGTATAGTCGTTAATTGGGCTATGGCTGAAAAAATCATTAGCGTCGCTTATGAAATTCTAGGAAGGGATGAACCCATTGCCTACATTTCCAACCGAATTAACAACTATTCCATTGTAGCCGCCGATTGGTTAAAATTCTACATCCACAGACATGAGCTCGAGCTTTACTCTGTTGTGGGCTATAACCAAAGTGGGTTTGCCAGTCTTATCATGGAAAAGATGTTCTTCAGGAACAACATCCAACAGTTCACCAATCTGGAAGATGCCATTGATTGGAGTATGGCAAGATTGGCTGACAAAAAAGAATTGGTAAAATAGCCGAGAGATTTATCTACAACTTTTTAAGTCTCACCTTTCTAAACTTAATTGTTCCCGTTCCCATGGCCTGAAGTCCAATATGCCCTTCCAACAAAGTATCTTTTTCTATACTTGAAGTAAGTATATCGTTCACATAGACTTTGATAGTTCCATCCTCTGTAATGGCCTTGTAAGTGTTCCAAACATTCAAGGTTTCCACAATTTCGTACGGTTTTACCTTGGTCACGATGGCCTCCGGTCCTAAAATCTTGATTGGGGTGCAAGTCCCAAATATTAAGCTCATGGCAATCGGTTGCAGACATTTCAGGTTTGGCACATTGAACAAATACACCGGAGTTGATCGTACTGTCAGGCTGAAATTCCAAACTCAGCTCAAAATTTCGATATCTATCCTTCGTGATAATAAAACCAGAAGTACTGTCAGCAACTCCCATAAGTTCGTTGTTCACAAATTCCCATTTTGAGTCTCCATCAACGAACCAAGCGTCGCTATTTTCTTCAAAAAGTGCTATTGTTTTGTTCTCTTTCGACTTACATCCATGACAAAGGATTAAGGAAGCCGCAACTAGCAAAACTCCCATAAATAGAATTGGTTTTTTCATTTGTTTAAATTTATTGGTTCTGTACTTCCTATATGAAAAAGGGCATCACCCTGATTTACCACTGCTTGATTGTTGATGCAGAATACATGTCCATCAAAAGGGGCCTTAATCTTCTTGTTCTTTTTTGCATAAGTGTCCGTGACCAGACCCAAAACTTGCCCCTTTATAACCTGCGCCCCATTTTTTGTCTCTGGAACAAACATCCCTGCTCTTGGCGCGCGTACCCATCTGGTCCGCCCTAAATGGATTGACTTTTTTTGTTTTACCCCTCCTTTTTTGGACAACATTCCCAATCCAACCAATACATTTTGGATTCCGTCCATTCCTTTTTGAATGGATTTCTCATCAAACCGCATACTTTCCCCAGCTTCAAATACAATAGTAGGGATTCCCATTTTAAAAGTTGTCTTTCTGAATGAACCATTGATTTGTCTTGAAGCAAAATAGAACGGAGCGTTGAAAATTTCAGCCAGTTCTTTGCTTTTAGCATCCTGTGCAGAATATCGAATCTGGGGAAAATTATCCCGTTGGCTCCCTCCAGTGTGCAGGTCGATTCCAAAATCGACTTGGGGTAAAATCTCCGAGGTGTATGTATGTGCAATCCTACTGGCAAGGGATCCCGTTTTAGTTCCCGGAAAGCTTCGGTTTACATCTTTTCCATCCGGCACATCTCTTGAAAAATGGATAAATCCGAAAATATTGAGAATCGGAACAACAATAACAGCTCCCTTTCTAATGTTGAAAACATCTTCCTGAAGCATCCTTCGGAGGGTTTCCACTCCATTGATCTCATCACCATGCAATCCCGCTTGGACCAATACCGTTGGACCTGCTTTTTTTCCATTAAAAACATGCACGGGAATATCAATAAGTGTTCCTGTGGGCAAACGTGAAATTCCCATTCGCACCAAGCTTGCCTGCCCCGGAGAAATGGTTTCGCCATTTATGGTTATGATTCTATTTTCTGCCTCTACGCCCATTCTTTTCCACAAATTGAATAATATGCTTGGCTACATTTATACCTGTTGCGCCTTCAATGCCCTGAAGTCCGGGCGATGCGTTAACCTCAATTAAAACAGGTCCTTTCTTAGAACGCATCAAATCCACTCCGGCCACGCCCAAGCCTAAATATTTTGTTGCGTTCAAGGCAATGAACTGCTCCTTTGCTGTTGGTTTGATTGCCTCAGTCTCCGCTCCCCTATGCACATTAGATCGGAAATCATCCAAATCGCTGGTGCGTTTCATGCTGGCCACCACCTTGTTCCCAACTACAATGATTCTAATATCCTCCCCGTTGGCTTCTTCAATATACCGCTGCAGAAGAATGCTTGTGTCCATTTTATAAAAAGTATCGATTATGGATTTAGCGGATTTCTTACTCTCTGCCAAAATGACCCCACTCCCATGTGTTCCTTCTTGCAATTTGATGATAACCGGAGGTCCTCCCAATAGTTCAATCTGTTCCCCAATGTTATTTGGGTTGATGGAAAAAAGCGTCTCAGGAATCGGAATTCCTTTCCTGGCCATAATCTGTAAGGTGCGAACTTTGTTTCTGGCACGCATAATGCCCAATGATCTTGCCGTACTGAAAACATTGTTCATTTCAAACTGCTTCACAATGGCAGCTCCATGCCGGGTAACCTTGGCCCCAATTCTTGGGATAACAGCGTCAAACTCATTGGTAACATCTTCTTCTCCCAAATAAATTTGGGGTTTGCCCGCTCCCAACTTTACCGAGCATTTGGTATGATCGATCAATTCCACATAATGACCTGCATTTTGGCCTTCTTCCACAATTCTTTTTGTAGAGTGCACATTAAGGCTTACAGATAAAATGGCAATGTCCACAATTAGAGCTTCGTTGGTTTTTAAAACTTGACTTCAATATCGGATAAAAAACAATCCCCTGTCCATATTACAAAATTTATTTCTATACCATTTATACATTTTTGGCTACCACACAAAAAACATATGGGTTGTCCAATGTGGGCCAAAGCTATTTTTAATGTCCTTAACCTCACCTCTAATAAAAATGAGTTGGAATTTCTTCAATAGCATCATTCTACTGATAAGCTTTCCTATCGCATTGCTTTGCATCTATAAGATTCATACGTACTGGAAAAGCAAAATATCACAATACCTATATTGGTTCATTTTGTTGTCCATTCTGGTAATTGTCCAGGTGATTTTAATCGACATCGGAATAACCAAGAAATATCCTTTGTTACTGCTTTTTTATATGCCTTTCCAATTTTTATCTCCGGTTCTTTTCACCGCATTCGCCTATGCCTATATTGATCGCATGCACATTTTCAGAAAGTACCGGACATATTTTTTGACGCCTTTTGCAGTTTTTTTTGTCCTATATGTAGTGCTGAAAGTCAATGTCTTAATGGGGTATTCCTTGATTTCCATGAAGACCGCCGCCAAAATTGGTGCTGAATGGGATGAAAATAGTGCTTTAACACTTTCATTGTTGGCCGCAGTTTGGAATTTCAAGACCATTAAAAACTATGAAGCAAGTATTGGTAATCTACCTTACCAAATAGTTTTGAAAAAAACCAAATGGCTGAAAAAAATGTACCTCAGCATGGTTTTTCTTTGCTTGCTTTGGTTAGGAGTTATCGTTGGCATAAAAATCTTTGATGCGTGGTTCGGTCACGCTCCGTATTATCCATTATGGGGCCTTTTCATCTTTTTTTACTACTTCCTCTTCTTTATGGGTGGAAAGCATTTAGATCAAGTTCAGCAAAAGAAAATGTCCCAACAAAAGGCATTGGAGT
The DNA here is from genome assembly GCF_965222555.1 of Flagellimonas sp. Taxonomy (GTDB): domain Bacteria; phylum Bacteroidota; class Bacteroidia; order Flavobacteriales; family Flavobacteriaceae; genus Flagellimonas. The sequence goes on from NZ_CBDCUG010000005.1 coordinate 1,133,717, forward strand.
CCATCAACGACAATTTCCAGATATCGGCCCTTAGGTATGTCTTTAACACCACCGAGCTGCTTTCAATCCATGAAAGCAGATATGAGGTCACCGAAATTTTAAGTTACTTCGCCACTTCCTTGTTCGATAAAAAGAACGAGGAAGATGTGGTTTGGGATATCACCAAAAACTGCATTGCCAAAATTGGGCTCGAAGACTGTGTAATTTACATCTGGGACGATAATTGCAAAGTCTTACGACAAAAAGCTGCCTATGGCAACAAAGAATTTGGAAACAAAAAAATTCTAAGTCCTATTGAAATTCCTCTTGGACAAGGAATAGTAGGCTCAGCTGCCCAAAACAGAAAATGGGAATTGGTAAAAGATCTTGATCAAGACCAACGTTACATTTTAGATGATAAAAAAAGAAAGTCCGAATTGGCCGTTCCCATATTTTATGAAGATCGACTGATCGGTGTATTGGATTCCGAAAATTCCAAAAAAAACTTTTTTGACGAACGCCACTTGTTACTTTTTCAATTGATTGCAAAGCTTACCGCAACCAAATTGATCCAGCTTGACAAACAATCTTCCTTTGAACTTACCGACGACAACGTCTATTACAAAGAACTTTTACGCTGGTTTGAAGAAGACAAACCTTATTTGAATCCTTATCTGGGTCTTTTGGCCGTAAGTGAGTACCTTAACATAAGCGGTGGATACCTTTCCCAAATTGTGAATAAACTTAGGGGCACAAATTTTTCCGAATTCATGAATTGGTATCGCATCAATGAGGCAAAAAAAATGCTTACAGGTCCCAGTTTTTCAAATTACACCATTGTTTCTATCGGTCTTGAGTCGGGGTTCAACTCAAAATCGGCTTTTTACAGTGCCTTCAAAAAACATACAGGGCTTACTCCTTCCGAGTATCGCCAGAGACATCTTGTGTTGTCCTGATTCTTCAAAATTGAAAGAAACCGGACATGCTCCCCTTAAAGTAATTCTAGGTTTACCAATAAATTTTAAACCTCTATTACATTATGCAGACAAGAACAAAATTCTTTCATTTATTTTTTATGGCTCTCTTTAGCTCTCTTTTACTATTATCATGTTCGGCCGAAGATGGCGCAACAGGACCGACTGGGCCAATAGGTCCTCAAGGAGAACAAGGAGATGCAGGGCCAGCTGGAGCCGACGGAGCAGATGGCGAACAAGGAGAGCCTGGTACGGCCAATGTCATATATTCCGAATGGATTCCCAGAGATTTTGAAACAGGCGGCGCATCTGAAACCAATGAACAACTTTTGGAAACTTTTGGCCTTACCGATTTTAATTTGAGCGAGGATGTACTACTTGTATATGGTAGAAGAGAGATCAATATACTTGTCGATGAAATCCATCAATTGCCATATATCCTTGCCAGTCAAGATGAGTACTATAGTTTTAACGTCACAAATTTTATTGGAGGCAGTTCATTGAGAATTGAAGCATCTACGCTTGATGGCGGCACCAACCTTTTTACATTCTTTGACGATTTTAGATATGTTATCATTCCAGGTGGAACCCCTGTTACGGATCCGGCTTCAAAATCCTATAAGGACTGGAGCAAGATGTCCTATGAAGAAGTGGCAAAACATTTTAACATCAAAGAATAGCACAGTCCAATTAGTTCCCCACTAAAACCTAGAACGTAAGGTCCCATTTATTTTTGGGGCCTTTTTTATGGTTTACAATGTGAACCGGATATCACGGCTTACACCATACTACCAATAATGAATCTAAATAACCTGCTTTAGGATGTTCAATCCTTGTTAAAAACTTGACCGTGCCGTAAATTTGTGCGTAAAACCAGCACTAATGAGTGGATTGATAAAATCTTCGATTGCCCGTAAAGTAGTGATGGCACTTTCGGGACTTTTCCTAGTAACTTTTCTTGTTATACACGTTACCATCAATTTAGCATCGGTAATATCACCAGATTTTTTTAACGAGGCATCCCATTTCATGGGATACAATGTTTTGGTGCAGTATCTCATGCAGCCTATTTTGATAGCAGGTGTCATTGTACATTTTGTAATGGGTTTTGTTCTTGAAATTCAGAACAAAAATGCCAGAGGCGTCAGTTATGTTCAATATAAAGGCAGCGCCAATGCGCCATGGGTTTCTAGAAACATGATTTATTCTGGACTTGTGATTTTGGCCTTTTTGGGACTTCATTTTTACGATTTCTGGATTCATGAGATGACCTATAAGTACATTGAGGTCAATCCCGAGAATCCTACTCGTTATTATGCCGAGACCGTTGAAAAATTTGCTCCTTTTTGGCGTACGATTATATACGTGATTTCATTTGTATTACTGAGCTTGCATTTATGGCATGGCTTTTCTTCATCACTTCAAAGTATGGGAATCAACAACAAGTACACACCAGCGCTAAAAACGTTTACAAAATTATTCGCAATAGTGATACCATTGGCTTTTGCTTTTATCGCTTTGTACCATCACCTTAACCCAATAACACATTAATTATGGGCATATTGGATTCTAAAATTCCATCCGGTCCTTTGGCCGATAAATGGACCAAACATAAGAATGAAATAGACCTGGTCAATCCAGCCAACAAAAGAAACATTGATGTCATTGTTGTCGGAACTGGTTTGGCAGGTGGCGCCGCGGCGGCTACGTTGGCCGAACTGGGTTATAACGTAAAGACATTTTGCTATCAAGATTCCCCACGTCGGGCACATTCCATTGCTGCGCAAGGAGGAATCAATGCTGCCAAAAACTATCAAGGTGATGGCGATAGCCATTATCGCTTGTTCTATGATACCATTAAAGGTGGAGACTACCGATCTCGTGAAGCCAACGTTTATCGTTTGGCTGAAGAATCTGTAAATATCATAGATCAATGTGTGGCTCAAGGAGTTCCTTTTGCCCGTGAGTATGGTGGTCTTTTGGACAACCGCTCCTTCGGAGGGGTATTGGTTTCCAGAACGTTTTATGCCAAGGGACAGACTGGACAACAATTATTGCTGGGTGCCTATGCTGCCATGAACCGTCAAATCAATCGTGGAAAAATTAAAGCCTATAACCGTCATGAAATGATGGATTTGGTTTTGGTCGATGGCAAGGCTCGAGGAATCATTGCAAGGGATTTAGTCTCTGGGGAAATCCAAAGACACAGCGCCCATGCCGTGGTATTGGCCACTGGTGGATATGGTAATGTGTTCTTCCTGTCTACAAATGCTATGGGAAGTAATGTGACCGCAGCTTGGCGAGCGCACCGTAAAGGAGCATTTTTTGCCAATCCTTGCTATACACAAATCCATCCTACTTGTATTCCAGTTTCAGGCGAGCATCAGTCCAAATTAACCTTGATGTCAGAGTCCCTGCGTAACGATGGTCGTATCTGGGTGCCAAAACGTAAAGAAGATGCTGTTGCCATCCGTGAAGGAAAATTAAAGCCTACGCAATTGGGTGAAGAAGAACGAGATTATTATTTGGAAAGAAGATATCCTGCATTTGGTAACCTTGTACCTCGTGATGTGGCTTCAAGGGCTGCCAAGGAACGTTGCGATGCCGGATTTGGTGTGAACAAGACCGGGGAAGCCGTTTATCTTGATTTTGCCGCAGCCATTCAGCGTTATGGTAAAGAAAAAGCCTTGACATCGGGGATTAAAGACCCTGATAAGGAAACCATAATCAAATTGGGTGAAGAGGTAATTGAAGCCAAGTACGGAAACCTCTTCCAGATGTATGAAAAAATTGTGGATGAGAATCCATACAAAACCCCAATGATGATTTATCCTGCGGTTCACTATACCATGGGCGGGCTTTGGGTGGATTATAACCTACAGACAACCATTGAGGGTTGCTATTGTGCCGGAGAGGCCAATTTTAGTGATCACGGTGCCAACCGTTTGGGAGCTTCGGCATTAATGCAAGGTTTGGCCGACGGTTATTTTGTACTACCTTATACAATAGGGGATTATCTGTCCGATGATATTCGGACCGGACCTATTTCTACGGATTCCCCGGAATTTGATGCCGTGGAAAAAGAAGTTCGTGACCGTATGGAAAAATTGATGTCCGGAACCGGAATCCATTCCGTGGATTATTACCACAAAAAGTTGGGCAAGATTATGTGGAACAAATGTGGTATGTCCAGAAATGAAAAGGAACTTAAAGAGGCCATCAAAGAGATTGCCGAATTGCGAAAGGATTTTTGGGAAAATGTGAAAATTCCTGGAACACCTGATTCTAAAAACCAAGAATTGGAAAAAGCTGGACGGGTCGCTGATTTTATGGAACTTGGTGAATTATTTGCAAAGGATGCACTACACAGAAACGAATCGTGTGGAGGTCATTTCCGAGAAGAATACCAGACCGAGGAAGGCGAAGCGCTTCGTGATGATAAAAACTTCAAGTACGTAGCTGCATGGGAGTTTAAGGGCGAACCTAAAGATGCGGAACTGCACAAGGAAGATTTGGTTTACGAAAACATTGAATTAAAGACACGTTCTTACAAATAAAAGTTATGAAGCTAACATTAAAAATATGGCGTCAGAAAGACGCTTCTTCAAAAGGTCAAATGGTAGACTACACCCTTGATGGTGTTGAAGGAGATATGTCCTTTTTGGAAATGCTGGACATCCTCAATGAAGAGCTTATTTCAAAAGGTGAAGAACCTGTAGAATTTGATCACGATTGTAGGGAAGGTATTTGTGGAACATGCTCATTACAGATCAATGGGGAACCCCATGGCCCAGATAGGTTGATAACTACCTGCCAATTGCATATGCGAAAGTTCAATGATGGAGATACTATCGTAATTGAACCTTTTAGAGCAAAGGCATTCCCGGTAATCAAAGATTTAATTGTAGATCGAAGTTCTTTTGACCGAATTCAGCAAGCTGGCGGGTATATTTCAGTAAATACCTCTGGGAATACGGTAGATGCCAATGCCATTCCAATTAATAAGCATGATGCCGATGCATCTATGGATGCTGCCACGTGTATTGGTTGCGGAGCCTGTGTAGCTGCCTGTAAAAATGCAAGTGCAATGCTATTTACCTCAGCAAAGGTTTCCCAGTTTGCCCTGTTACCCCAAGGTCGGGTAGAGGCCGCAGATCGTGTGCAGAACATGGTACGCCAAATGGATTTGGAAGGTTTTGGAAACTGTACCAACACGGGAGCTTGCGAAGTGGAATGTCCCAAAGGCATTTCTTTGGAAAACATTGCTCGAATGAACCGAGAGTATCTTTCAGCAAGTGTGAAAGGATAGATTCCTGCTTTCGCAGGAATGACAAATTTTAAACCCAAATTCCAAATGGAGTTTGGGTTTTTTGTGTTTCAATCTTTCTGGTTAACATAATAGTTGAAAAACTATGATGACCTCAAATTCAATGGCATCGGAAATAATATCTTCTTTAAGACTTCCTACTAGCCCTTGGGATTCATAACTGATACCCCATCGGGTTCTATCGATTACAAATTTGGATTTAAGTTCATAAACCTTGCCCTGTTGCTCAATGGTCATCTTGAACTTGACAGGTTTGGTAATTCCCTTGATCGTAAGTAGGGCATCTATATCCATGTGCTTGCCATCTATATATTTGGCCTGGTTAATGCTCAATTTTGCCTCCGGATACTTTTCCACATCAAAAAAGTCCTTATTCTTTAGATGGGAAACGAGCATTTCATTGTATTTACCATCGGTATTTAAGATGGTATTCATGTCCACTTCAAAGTTTCCACCCATCACCGAACCTCCAATCCAAAGTACTTCTCCCTTTAAAAACTTTACGGTGCCATAATGCTCATTAAATTTGAAAAGATTGTATCCTCTCCAGTTAATTACGCTCTTTTTCGTGTCAATTTTTATAGTACCTTGTCCATAAGCTGCTGTAATAGTACAAATGCTTACCAATAAAATGATGATTTTTTTCATTGTCCTGATTTTTGGACAAATCTAGAATCGGATAACTTCCGAGTCGTGAATAAAGTGTAAATGAAGTGCAAAAAAATGCAATTTTTTGCGAGTTAAATCCATTCGGTAATGAAAGCCATAATCTCCCTGTATAGCGCTCTTGTCATATTGACTCTTTCTTTTGTTGTATTTGATTATTCCCCCAGTGCCAAAAAAGAAACCTTCTCGAGCTTGGTAAAAGTTGCCTTACGAAATACTGGGAATACATTGTTGTTGCAAAGCAAAGATTCTACCTCCTTAATATTGCCCGTGGTTGAACTGGAGCAGAATAAATTTCAATTGTCATTCCAAAAAGAACTGCCCATATCCCCTGATAGCCTAGTAGCGGCAGTTACCAAAAATTTCCAAGCTCTGAACCTGCCCAATGAATACCTTGTAGAGGTTATTGAGTGCCAAAACGAAGAGGTGTCCTATAGTTACTACGCATTCAACGATGAGGAAAAGAACATTGTTCCCTGCAGGGGACGGAATCTGCCACTACATTGTTATACCATAAATGTGCTTTTCAACAAGCCTTCTTCCTTAATGGGGTTTGCTATGGGTTCTTCTTGGTACACTCTAGTTCTTTTAGGCTTAATGGGCATTGGCCTGTTTTATTGGATAAAGAAAAAAGGAGCGGCACAACTCCATGATTCATTGGCGTATTCAACCATTGGGAGCTATATGTTCTACAAAGACCAAAATAAATTGATGAAAGATGGATTGAGCATCAAACTTACCTCAAAGGAAACGGAACTCCTTAAAATATTCTCTGACAACGAAAACAAAGTGGTAAAACGAGATTTTCTTCTTAAAGAAGTGTGGGAAGACAAGGGTGTTTTTGTGGGCCGTAGCTTGGATACCTTTATTTCAAAAATCCGAAAGAAGTTCAAAGACGATAACCAGATAAACTTAGTCAATGTTCATGGGGTTGGATATAAGCTGGAAGTTGTCAAAAAACAACGCAAATAGCCCACCTAAATAAACCCAAATGCATCTGTTTTTGCTATCTTGAACCATGCCCAAAAAGTATTCTGAAGAACGTATAAAGGTCCCTCGTTTTAACGAGGAATCAGGATTTTATACCACGCCGGAACGCTCCAAGATCATGGGCAAGATCCGTGGAAAAAATACCAAACCGGAATTGGCGTTTCGAAAAGCCCTTTGGGCAGCAGGTTATCGGTACCGTATCGACTATAAAAAACTGATCGGCAAGCCAGATATCGCCCTAAAAAAATACAAGACCGTAATTTTTATTGATGGGGAATTTTGGCACGGGCACAATTGGGAAGAGCGCAAACATAAAATAAAAACCAATCGCGAATTCTGGATTCCAAAAATAGAACGTAACATTCAACGGGACCAAGAAGTGAATCTTGCTCTTGAGGAAATGGGCTATACCGTATTTCGGTTTTGGGAGAGCGAGGTAAAGAAACATTTGGACACTTGCCTAGAAAAAGTAATTGAATCATTAAAAAGAAATCCAATCCATGATTGATATAACATCCAAACTACCCAATGTGGGCACCACCATATTCACAACCATTGGTCAATTGGCAAATACCCATAATGCGGTAAATCTATCCCAGGGGTTTCCCAATTTTGACCCAGATCCAAAACTTTTGGAATTGATAGATCATGCCTTCAAAAATGGGTATAACCAATATGCCCCCATGCAGGGCGTTTTTTCCCTTCGGGAAATAATCTCAGAAAAAATTGAAAGTCTGTACGGTCACTCTTACCACCCCGAATCTGAAATCATTATTACCGCTGGGGCCACGCAAGCTATTTTCAGTACCATTTCAACCTTTGTCCACTCTGGGGATGAAGTTATTGTCATTAAACCAGCTTATGACAGTTATGAGCCGGCCATTGAGCTTTTTGGAGGTATCGTTATTCCAGTTGCTTTGGAAGGCAATGATTTTAAAATGAACTGGGAGAAATTTAAATCTGCTATTTCATCCAAGACCAAAATGGTCATCATCAACACACCACATAATCCAACAGGAACTATTTGGTCCGAAAAAGACATGCTGAAACTTCAGGAAATCTTAAAAGGAACCAACATTATTTTATTGAGCGATGAGGTGTACGAACATATTGTTTTTGATGGTGCCAAGCACGAGAGTGCTGCCAAATATCCCGATCTGGCCTCACGCAGTGTCATTTGTTCTTCGTTCGGGAAAACTTTCCATGCCACGGGATGGAAAATGGGGTATTGCACTGCGCCCAAATGGTTGATGCAAGAATTTCAAAAAGTACATCAGTTTAATGTCTTTTCTGTTAATCATGCCATTCAGGTTGCTTTGGCAGCGTATTTAAAAACTCCAGAGCATTATCTCCATCTCAATAATTTCTATCAGAACAAGCGGGATTATTTTTTAAATGCCATAAAAAATTCCCGATTTAAAATGACCCCTTCAGCAGGCACTTATTTTCAGCTGTTGGATTATTCAGAGATTACCCAAGAAAAGGATACCGATTTTGCGGAACGATTGATCAAGGAACACAAACTTGCCAGTATTCCAGTCTCCGTTTTTTGTGGTACAGATTACAATGAGCGGTTTTTACGTTTTTGCTTTGCAAAAACCAATGACGTATTGGATCAAGCCGCCGAAATCCTAAACGGGATTTAGACTAGTACTGTTTTTTAACTATCCTGAAAATTTCCAGTACGTCTTCAAAGGGTAGTTCAAAATCTTGATATTCCGGAGATTCGTTCAGGTTATGGCATTGAATATTTTTAGCACTGTCAACCCCAGTGATTTTCTTACAAATAATTCTGTCTTTGCAAACCAGGATATAAATTTTACCAATCATTAAGTTACTTTCCCGGACAAAACTCTCTTTTCTTGTTTTAACGCCTAATACTATTGCCTTATTGGGAATTGCGTCAATGCTTCCATCGTTCATGGAATCTCCTGAAACTTCAAATGCCTTATAGGCATCTTCTTCTACAAAGTCAATAACAAAATTTGTTCTAAATGGACTGTTGCCCAAGCGGCTTTCCGCCAAACTTTTTATATAGTTCTTTTGTCGTTCTACCAGCACCAACGGTATTTGAACTGTATACTTTCCATGATCCAATGGATTGAATACGCAGCCGTGTTTTATAAAAGTTTTATTTTCTGCGTAGGTATCGCTCATTTCATTGACCGCTCGTAAATACAATTCGGCAATGGTCAAATCAAAATAAGCGGCTATTTTGGATAAGTTTTTAGTTGGAATATTAGCATCTTTCTGTTCATAAGTCTGGATAGTACGTAGACTAACACCAACTGCTTCGGCCAAGAGCGTTTGACTTACACCTTTGTTACGTCTTAGCTGCTTAATTACTCGCATACTTTTCTTATAATATGTAGTTATTTTTCGTATATTTGATTCTGCGCAGCTAGTCTATACATTTCTGTAATTGGGTTACAAACCAAATATAGAAAATAGGATGTGACCCCGATAAATTAATTTACAAACTGCTAAAAAACTTTAGTATGGGGTCAATCAAAAACTTCAATCTGGTTATCAATAGTGATAACATGTTTTCACAGGAAGATTACGGAAAACCAATCAGCGAACAACTCTCTTCGGTGTTGCGTAGAAATGTTACCAAAAACGACTATGCCAACATTGCTTCTCGGAGTAATGTTAGTTTTTCCACCATTCGGGATGTGGTCTATAGGACCAACAGTTTAACCAAGTCCAATGCCAAGGCCATTTCACTTTTGGTACACGCTGCATTTGAAAATTCAATAGCATTTAAACTCCAGGCGGAAGGAGATACATTGTTTTTGAATACTTTGTTAAACGTCTAGACGCATCAACCAGTCGGTTTGTTTGTCCTTTCCGATGTAATAGGGGTGGGTTCCGAATTTAACAAAACCATGCTTTAGGTAGAATCTGATGGCCGCTTTGTTCTTTTCCCAAACACCAAGCCAAACATAGTTCAAACCTTCTTTATGGGCCAGTTGTTTTACTTGTTGAAGCAACCATTCCCCTATTCCCCTTCCTTGATGGGATTGTATAACGTAAATTCGTTCCAATTCCAACGAATCGGTGTCATTAATGTCGGTTTGCGCTTCGCCCTTGTTCAGTTTTATATACCCGATTTTTTCCTTATGATCAAAGACAAAATAGAACTGGGTGCTTTTATTTTCTAATTCGGACTGGAGTTTTTCCTTACTGAAAGCGAAGTCCATATATTTCTTAAAATCCTCTGGGTCATTTTGTGTTTCAAAAGCCGCAATAAAAGTGTCCTTGGATATCTGAACCAAATTATCCAGATCTACAGCTGTACAGCGTTCAATACTCAGAGTCATAGTTGTCGTTTTTCAGCTAAAAATATTGAAAAAAAAGAGCCAATCCTTAAGGATTGGCTCTTGAATTTTTTTGTTCTGTTCAGATTCTAAAGCATAAAAAGCTTTTTGATCAATAGTATAATTCCTGTAAAAAAATCGTTTCTGTACACTTGGATAGAATCATCCACAGAGGTTTGGTTTAGTTTCGGGGCCATGGTTAAAATTTTAAGGTGTTAATTTGGGGAAAAAATTTAATAAAACCAAAAATACCTTATGATAACTGAAGAATAAAGAATTTGTTGTGTAGTGTGCCGTTTTTGTTGTAAAACAAACTGATTGGTCTGTTCTAAATTTTCATCTCAGGAACATCGTTCTCCACTACCAAGTTTCCTTCTGTAGCTCTCACAATTTCATCTACCGAAACTCCCGGTGCCCTTTCCAATAGTTTAAATCCGTCGTCGGTTACCTCCAAAACAGCCAAATTGGTCACTATTTTTTTTACACAGCCAACTCCAGTTAAAGGAAGCGTACATTTTTTGAGCAACTTGGATTTACCGGCCTTATTCGTGTGCATCATGGCTACGATGATATTTTCCGCAGAGGCAACCAAATCCATAGCACCTCCCATGCCCTTTACCATCTTTCCAGGAATCTTCCAATTGGCTATATCTCCATTTTCGGCCACTTCCATAGCTCCCAAAATGGTGAGATCTACATGTTGCCCCCTGATCATTCCAAAACTCATGGATGAATCAAAAAATGAGGCTCCAGGCAAAGTGGTTATGGTCTGTTTTCCAGCGTTGATGATATCGGCATCTTCTTCTCCTTCAAAAGGAAATGGCCCCATCCCCAATACACCATTTTCACTTTGGAATTCCACGCTAATGTCATCCCTAACAAAATTGGCAACCAGTGTTGGAATCCCTATCCCCAAGTTAACATAGTAACCGTCTTTGACTTCCCTTGCAATTCGTTTTGCGATTCCGTTCTTATCTAACATGATTTGAAAATATGCCTATTCTTAAATTTGTTGATTTATCTCTTCTTACTGGTCGAAATTATTTTTGAAATAATCAAAATAATCGACTTAAGCTCTTCCATTAAATTCTTCTTTGGTTCTGGGTAATGAATGGAATCCTCGCAAAGTTTTAGCCAATATTCCAGTTCATCTGCCTCTTTTGCCGCAATTTTAAATTTGTGTATAAAATCGGCTTTACTTTCTGCATTTTGCGCTTCACGAATATTTGCCCCGATTGATGTGCCGCTTCTAAATATTTGGGAAGCCATTTCAAATCTGTTCAACTCCCTAATCGATTCTGAAAATTCAATAATGTTTAATGAAAACTCGAACGTTTTGTCAACAATTAGATTTTGTTTGTCATTTCTCATTTTCGAATTTTCACATTGAACAATTAATCAATTGAACGAACCGTTCGTTGTTCAATTCGTTTTTCGTACCTCGCTCCTTGAAAAATACGCTGTACAAATATTCCCGGAATGTGGATATTATTAGGATCTAAACTTCCCGCAGGTACCAATTCCTCCACCTCAGCTACCGTGATTTTGGCAGCTCCGCACATGCACGGGTTAAAATTTCGGGCTGTTCCCTTAAAAATCAAATTCCCTGCTTCATCCCCTTTCCATGCCTTTACAAATGCAAAATCTGCCTTATATGCGGGTTCCAGCACATACATTTTTCCGTCAAATTCACGGGTTTCTTTGCCTTCGGCTACTTCAGTTCCATATCCGGCAGGAGTATAAAATGCTGGAAAACCGGCTTGTGCCGCTCTACATTTCTCCGCCAGAGTGCCTTGAGGTGTAAGTTCAACCTCCAATTCCCCACTCAACATCTGTCGTTCAAACTCATCATTTTCACCAACATAGGATGAAATCATCTTTTTTATTTGATGATTTTGAAGAAGTAGGCCCAAACCAAAATCATCTACCCCAGCATTATTGGAGATACAGGTAATATCCTTGACTCCCAATTTTACCAGTTGGGCAATAGCATTTTCTGGAATGCCACAAAGACCAAATCCGCCCAACATAAAAGTCATTCCATCGGTTACACCTCCCAGGGCCTCTTCAACATTAGGTACTATTTTCTTGATCATGGAATTCGCATTTATTAGGCCCTGAAATTACAATAATAAAAGAATTTCTTAAAAATGAATTTTTTTTATTTGGATTCCCGCATAAGCGGGAATGACATTTCTTCAGAAACCCCGACGCAAAGCATCGGGGAATTCTTTATGAAATAAAAAAGCCCCAAGCCATAAATGGTCTTGGGGCCGATATTTTTAGAATATCTTCAACTTAGAATCCAATGTCATCCAAATCATCCTCGGTATCCAGTTCTTCTTGAAGTTCTTTTAATATTTTGGTACAATCCACATTAATGGATAACTCCTCAGGTTCTTCAAAGGCATCTTTAGAAACACCCAATTCTTCATTCTCATAATTTTCCTTCATGTACAAAGCCCAAATAGGCAATGCCATGGATGCGCCTTGACCATAAGCGAGTCTTTTAAAATGTACAGCCCTATTTTCACCTCCTACCCAAACTCCTGTAACCAGATTGGGCACCATCCCCATAAACCACCCGTAACTTTGGTTTTGGGTAGTCCCAGTTTTACCAGCAATAGGGTTGTTCAATTCATAGGGATATCCAGTAATGATGTCTTTATAAACCCTATCGTTTTTGGCAAAAGTATGTCTTAGCCTCGTTCCTGATCCTCCTCTGGTAACACCTTCCATCAAATTGACCATGGCATAGGCCACATCCTTGCTCAACACATCTTTAGTTTCTGGCACATATTCATAAAGCACAGTTCCGTTTCTATCCTCTATGCGGGTAACCATTACTGGTTTTACATAAACGCCTTGATTGGCAAAGGTGCCAAAGGCCCCGACCATTTCATAAACACTAGCATCCGGAGTTCCCAAGGCAATGGAAGGCACTTCTGGAATCTCTCGTTTAATACCCATACTCTTTGCAATTATTGACACAGATTTTGGCCCTACTTTATCCATCAATTGGGCAGTTACCGTATTTACCGAATTGGCCAGCGCATGCTTAAGGGTCATGTTTTTTCCAGAATATTTTCCATCTGAATTTTTAGGGCACCATTTTTCCGGATTTCCATACTTCAAAGGTTCAATGCAATATTGATTATCTGGAAGGGAATCGCAAGGAGAATATCGCAACTGGTCAATGGCAGCTGCATAGACAAAAGGTTTGAATGTTGATCCTGCTTGTCTGGCTCCTTGATAAACGTTATCGTATTGAAAGTGTTTATAGTCAACACCTCCTACCCAAGCTTTTACATGGCCTGTTTGGGGTTCCATGGACATCATTGCTGTTCGTAAGAACGTTTTGTAATAGCGAATGGAGTCCATCGGTGTCATGATGGTGTCTTTTTCATAGGAATCACTGTTCCAATCAAAGACCGTCATTTCCGTTTTTTCAAGGAATGTTTTTTCAATTTCCTCTGCGGTTTTTCCTTGCCCCTTGAGCACTCTCCACCGGTCCGATCGTTTCATTGCTTGTCGCATTATGGTATCAATTGCGCCTTTGGTCAAATCCAAAAAAGGAGCTGTTGGATTTCGTTCTGGTGTGTTTTGATGGAAAAACTCGGCTTGCAGATTTTTCATATGGGCCTCAACAGCATCCTCAGCATTTTTCTGCATACGGGAATCTATCGTAGTGTACACCTTTAATCCATCCAAATAGATATTGTATTTCTCACCATCTGGTTTTGGGTTTTCTTTCACCCATCTATTTAGCCACTGCTGCATATACATCCTAAAGTAAGTGGCCAACCCTTCACGATGTGATTCCGGATTATAGTTCAGATTGATTTCCATTGCCTGGAGCGAATCTCTCTTTGCTTCGGTGATGTACTCATACCTTGCCAATTGCCCCAATACGATGTTTCTTTTTTTCCAGGTCAGTTCCTCGCGCCGTAACGGATTATAAAGCGAAGAGTTCTGCAACATCCCTACCAGCATAGCTGACTCTTCCAATTTTAAGTCTTTGGGCTCTTTACCAAAATAGATTCTGGAAGCGGAACGGATGCCATCTGCATTGTTTCCAAAATCATAGATGTTCAAATACATGCTGATGATTTCTTCCTTGGTATAACTTCTTTCCAAACGGGTGGCGATGACCCATTCCATCGCCTTTTGTTTTATGGTCTCAAATTTGTTTCTTGACCGTACCCCAACAAAAAGCTGTCTGGCCAGCTGTTGCGAAATGGTACTTGCTCCTCCACGTTTGCCTAAAAAGAACATTGCCCGTAGGGTTCCGCGCGCATCAATTCCCGAATGGTCATGAAAACGGATATCCTCACTCGCAATTAGGGCATCAATCAAATTTTGTGGAAGCTCATCATACGAAACATCGGTACGGTTGTCTTCCAAATAAAACTTGCCAAGTGTTTTACTATCTGAAGAGATAAGTTCTGTTGCCAAGTTGGTGCTTGGATTTTCCAAATGCTCAAAGGTTGGCATTTCACCAAATGCGCCCCATGCAGCCAAAAGGAATAATAAGAGAAATAAAAAGAGGCCAGATCCAAAGAGAATCCAAAACCATTTGATGAAGGGAAAGAAACCTTTTTGCTTCTTTTGTTTTGTTTTTGCCATTGTTTTTATTGCGTACTTTTTTCTATTTCCAAACCAACATCGGTTATGCCATTCAAAATGTGAACACCATCTACATCACCATTTTTGCGCATGGCATGCGCAATGCTTAGTTTATATACGCCGGAATCGGGAAAAACGATTTTTTCCTGAAACCAAAGCTTATTTTCTTTTATACTTCCCAAACCTTTTCCCAGCCACTCTCCATTGGGTTCGGCCATTTTGTATTCCAACGTATCTTTAAAGGTCTCTCCGTTTGGGTGTTCCAATTCGGTAATTAAAAAAAGATTGCTGAATTCAAATGTGTTGTCATTCCGTATGTTGATGAACATGTTATGGGTCTGTACTGAATCCAATTCCGAAAACTGAAACAACACTTGATCATCTATTTCCCACTTTCCATCGTCCATTGGTTGATATTCTGAAAAAACCAAATTGTCGTTGCATGAAATCAGACACAAAAAGAAAACCAAGACAATGAAGAATTTATTGTGCATTGGGTCTAGCTTTGGGTTTATTTTTTCTTCTTTTTTTGTTATTTCTTTTCTTTCTCTTGGGTTTATCAAATCGGGTAAGGCTATCTTGGCCCACCACATTTTCAAAAACCATTTTTTCCTCACTAACATTGTCTTGGGCATATTCTTCCAAGCTGGCAATTTTTTCTTTGTTTTTGTTCAACTCTAAAATCTCCAATACTTGCTCCTTATTCAAGGCGTGCCAATTTGCAGGGTCGTCTTTATAGGAAAACCATAATGTCTCTTTGAAAATATCCGCTTTTTGGCAAAAGGCAATTCCTTTTTGGGTCATTCAGTTTGCTGTCCTGTGGCGGAAAGTTCTTTAAAGCTTCCAAGTACATGTCCAGTTCGTAGTTAAGGCAACATTTAAGTTTGCCACATTGACCGGCCAATTTTTGGGGATTAAGTGCCAATTGCTGATATCTTGCGGATGCGGTACTCACCGATCTGAAATCAGTTAGCCAAGTAGAACAGCAAAGTTCACGACCACAGGATCCTATTCCGCCCAAACGCTGAGCTTCCTGACGGTATCCAATCTGACGCATTTCAATTCGGATACCAAAGGCCTTGGCCATATCCTTGATCAATTGCCTAAAATCTACCCGTTCTTCGGCAGTATAATAAAAAGTTGCTTTGGACCCATCTCCTTGAAATTCAACATCGCTCAATTTCATTTCAAGCCTGAGGGATATTGCAATTTCCCGAGATCGTTTTTGAATCTCTGCCTCTTTGTTTCTACATTTTTGCCAAATGTCAATGTCGCGCTGCGATGCTTTTCTATAAATCTTAGGGAGTGTTTCGTCATTGTGCGCGACTTTCTTTCTTTTCATTTGCACTTTGACCAGCTCACCTGTTAGTGTTACAATCCCAACATCATGGCCTGACTTGGCTTGTGTGGCCACGACATCTCCAATGGCCAAAGGAATGCCATCGACATTTCTAAAAAACTCTTTTCTGCTATTCTTGAAACGTACCTCAACACAATCAAAAGGTTTTTGACCGTTGGGCAGCGACATATTGGAAAGCCAATCAAAGACTGTTAGCTTATTACAACCATCTGTGCCACAAGTACCATTGTTCTTGCAACCCCGCGGTTGTCCATCCTTGCCGGTTGAACAACTGCTACATCCCATATTTTTTATCTTGATTTAAGGAAATACATAGTATTTCCTTAAAAAGGGTTCATAAAATTACTAATGGTAAATATAGTACAATTTGTGCCAGCAGGGAAATGCCATTTTTTTGAAAACCCTATTGCATTGACACTTTCATTCTCCCAATAAAAGAAAATGTTAAGCCTTACGGAACCATATAATATGAAGTCAAAAAAGAAAGGGCTTTTTATAAAAAGCCCTTTCAACCACTTTGTTTCTTTTCATAGCGCAAATTTTCCTTGCCCTTGTGTGGTGTTGAACCGATTTATCGATTCGATATATCGTTTTTTGAATCAGTTGTCCATTAGATACACGCTTTTAAAAAGGTTGCGTTTTTAGTCTTTAAAATTACAATTTGGTGTTTTAGGCCATAAATTTTCTTTGTTTGTAATCTTATTGTCATTGATTGCATTTTCTTTACCAGAGTTTGAATAATCAACATAACCCAAAAGATTACCCGAGCAGTCAAATACTTGCGTCACAGTATTGCAAAAAGGACAACAGTTTCCAAAAACAAAAACTGCATTTCCATTATATTCCCCCTTTAGCACATATTGGTATTCCTGGGTTGAGGATTCTTCATTTAGATATGTCAGTATTTTTTCTTTGATACTACTCGTATTTGCTTTTGAGCAAACCTTCTCTATCCTTCCAAGTAACGACGAAGGTTGACTGGAGTTATCATCTCCCTTTGAACAGGAAAACAACAATACCAGCATTACATAGATGACTGCCTTTCTTTTCATTGATTTGATTGTATATCCATTAAGACATTCTTCTTTTAAAAAGGTTGCGCGCCTATTGTTGCATGAAGAAAGAAATGGTATTTTAGCCTTCCTAATACAGAGAACCATGAGCAACGAAAAAGAAGCAAAATTAAAAGCCTTAAAACTAACACTGGACAAATTGGACAAGACCTATGGTAAAGGTGCTGTCATGAAGATGGGGGACAGCGTGGTCGAAGATGTTGAGGTTATCCCTTCGGGATCATTGGGGCTTGATATTGCTTTGGGTGTTGGAGGTTATCCCAGAGGTCGTGTAATTGAAATTTATGGCCCTGAATCTTCTGGAAAAACGACCTTGACCCTTCATGCCATTGCAGAAGCTCAAAAAAATGGCGGTATTGCCGCTTTTATTGATGCAGAACATGCTTTTGACCGTTTTTATGCCAAAAAATTGGGTGTAGATATCGACAACCTGATCATTTCACAGCCTGATCACGGGGAACAAGCTTTAGAAATTGCGGATAATCTTATTAGATCTGGCGCTATCGATATTGTAATTGTCGATTCCGTTGCCGCCCTTACCCCCAAAAGTGAGATTGAAGGGGAAATGGGAGATTCCAAAATGGGATTACATGCTCGACTAATGTCGCAGGCATTACGAAAGTTGACCTCTACGATCAGCAAAACCAATTGTACCGTTGTATTCATTAACCAATTGCGAGAAAAAATTGGGGTGATGTTTGGCAATCCGGAAACCACGACCGGTGGTAATGCACTAAAGTTCTATGCCTCTGTTCGGTTAGATATTAGACGATCTACCCAGATAAAGGACACTGATGGTGGTGTACAAGGAAACAAGACCAGGGTGAAAGTTGTAAAAAACAAAGTGGCTCCACCTTTCAAAACTGCCGAATTTGATATCATGTATGGTGAAGGTATCTCAAAAATTGGGGAAATTCTTGATTTGGGCGTTGCCTATGAAATTGTCAAAAAAAGTGGTTCTTGGTTCAGTTATGGCGACACCAAATTAGGTCAAGGAAGGGATGCGGTAAAAGCGCTTCTTGCCGACAATCCGGAGCTATCCGAAGAATTGGAAACCAAAATTAGGGAGGCCATTGCTGCAGTGAATGCCTAAAAAAGGCACAAAAAGCCAAATTATTCGACCAAGGTTGTGAAAATATACGCAACCCTTGCATATACCATTCATCTAGGGGTTAAAAAAGGATTTTAATGATGAAAAAGGTAATTGTGCTATTTGCTCTGTTTGGAGTTTGTGCATTGTTTAGCTCATGTGATTTGGATGATGATGGGCAAAATTTTCAGTTTAAGACACTTAAGGTGGTAGATGCCAAAGTGCCTGAATTTTTTGAACTGAACCAGACTTATGATATCGAAGTCACGTACATAAGGCCCAACGGCTGCACCTTCTTTGAGGGTTTTGATGTGACAAGGACAGCGGAGACCAATCGTGATATAGTGGCCATTGGTTCAGAGTTGACAGGCGATACAGCTTGCACACAAGCATTGGAAGAGGTTGTTGCAATTCTAAAATTCAATGTGCTTTTTACAGGTGAATATAATTTTAGGTTTTATGCAGGTACCGATAGTAATGATGAAGCAACATATCTGGAATACACCATTCCAGTGCAATAGCCCAAGTTTAGCAAACTAAATATCAATAATCCAAAATTGACCAACATTTGGATCTTGAACAACTGATACATAATTGTAAAAAAGGAAAAAGACAGGCGCAAGCTGAATTATACCGGAAATACTCCGGTATTCTTTTCGGTATGTGCCTTAAGTATTCCAAGAATAAAACTGAAGCCGAAGATAATCTGCACGACAGTTTTATGACAATTTTCAGTAAGATCGACCAATTTAATTTTAAAGGTTCTTTTGAGGGTTGGATCAAGCGAATTACCGTAAATACGGTACTTCAAAAATATAGAAAAGAGCAATATTTAAATGTGGTTTCAGAAAATATTGCTGAAGAAATCAATGTGGACACAAACCAAGCAGACATTAGTCTGTCCACCTTGCTAGGGTATATTCAAGAGCTGCCCAATAAATATAGGTTGACATTTAATCTATATGTTTTGGATGGTTATAGCCATAAAGAGATAAGTGAGATGTTGGGGACATCCACTGGTACATCGAAATCCAATTTGGCCAGGGCCAAAATGATTTTGAGGGAAAAAATAGAAAAGGAAAGTATAAACATTGCTTAAGATGGGGAAAAAGAATTTAGAGCAATTGTTCAAAGAGACGTTTGATGATTTTAACGTAGTTCCGGATGATAAGGTCTGGGATTCCATTGAAGCGTCGCTGGACAAAAAGAAAAGAAAAAGGAGGGTCATTCCAATTTGGTGGCGCCTCGGAGGGGTCGCCGCTTTGCTGGCCATCCTATTTTATGTTATCAATCCATTGGATAAGGCAAGTGATGGTGAAACCATTATAACCAATGTTGAAAACAACGACACTTTTAATGAAGGTGTTTCGGAAGATTCCAATAGGTCTGTGCAGTCATCAGATGTGGACGATACACAATTGGTGGAATCATCTTCGGAAGACAGTACAAAAGGTGATGTTACCAATAGTGACTCCTCAATTACGGAAAATGATAGAGACGCCTTTTTGAACAAAAATAGTAGCATAAAATCCGAGCAGCAGCTAGTATCAACAAAAGCCAAACAGGAAAGGGAATCCATTGAAAACAAAAATTCTCCAACCGTTACAGGTACAAATCAAAAAGAACAATTAGGTATTGGTGAAGAAGTTGTTGTTACCAATAATACTCCAAATAAAGATATAGCAATTGAGAAGCGGGAGACAGATCCGATGGAGCTTGACAGAAAAAATAGTGATGCTACTTCCGTTGCTGTCGTAAGTGATGAAAAAATTGGGAATAATGTTCCTGCCGAAGGTAATCTCCAGAAAGATTCATCCCACCAAGGGAAAACCATAGAAAGTGTTACGGAAGATGAGGGTATTGCCCAAAATAATGCAGAAAATAAACAACCCGATGAGAGGTCCATTTTTGAAGTAATTGAGGAACGCGAAGAAGAGGTTGTTGCAGAAAGTACCAGCGGAAAATGGTCTGTAGGACCCTCTGTGGCCCCTGTATATTTTAATGGCTCCGGTGAGGGATCTCCCATTCATTCCAATTTTTCATCCAA
The DNA here is from genome assembly GCF_965222555.1 of Flagellimonas sp. Taxonomy (GTDB): domain Bacteria; phylum Bacteroidota; class Bacteroidia; order Flavobacteriales; family Flavobacteriaceae; genus Flagellimonas. The sequence continues at coordinate 1,154,169 of NZ_CBDCUG010000005.1, forward strand.
TTCAAAATCTGGGAACGTAAACCTAAGCTATGGTCTTACAGTGGCCTATAACATTGGCAAAAAACTTAAAGTCCGTTCTGGAGTACACAAGGTCAATTTTGGTTATGACACCAATAATGTTGCATTTTCATCATCATTGGCTGTTTCCTCTGATGAAAAAATCGCCAATATTGATTATAGTCAGGCTTCTCGTACTATTGTGGTTGAAAGTCAAGACAATCCTACTGAAAGGACGGCAAATGATGCCTTCTTGGAATTGGCAGCAAACGAAAACCCATCTTTTGATGGAAAAATGGTTCAGCAACTGGGTTATATAGAAGTTCCCCTTGAGGTCAATTATGCCTTGATAGACAAAAAATTTGGGGTCGATATCATTGGAGGAGTCAGCTCACTTTTCTTAGTTGAAAACTCCGTGTTATTGGAATCAGAGGATTTGGTAACAGAAATTGGAGAGGCCAATAATGCCAATTCTGTAAATTTTAGTGCCAATGCAGGTGTTGGTCTAAATTATGAGTTCTCTCCTAAAGTGCAGTTAAGCCTAGAGCCTGTTTTTAAATACCAATTAAACACCTTTTCTGAAACCGCCGGTTCATTTAGGCCTTTTTCCGTTGGAGTTTACAGCGGTGTTCGTTTTAAGTTCTAGGTATAAAGAAGTTGGTTAGGAAGGTTGCCCCTTTAGGCAATCAATTAAGCACCTCGCTTTTGCGGGGTGTTTTTTTATTTCTGCTATTAATGTTGTGTCTTCCAGTTCCTTCATCCCGAAAAATCAGCTAGTCAGAAAAAATTTAGTATTTTTTATTCCCCTTTCAACCATAATGAATTGAAAACTGGACAGTTTGAGGACATACTTGTATATTTTTCAAAATCCCTTCTTGGCAAAGAAAATGAAGAGGAAATTCTTTGGGATTTAGCAAAGAATTGTATTGCCAAACTTGGTTTTGTTGATTGCGTTATTTATCTGGTTGATAGAGGGAACAAGTTGTTGATACAAAAAGCGGCTTATGGTCCAAAAAATCCAAAAGACAATACCCTATACAAACCTGTTGAAATTGCTCTTGGCGAAGGAATTACAGGACATGTAGCCCTTACAGGTAAACCCGAGATTATTGATGACACTTCCAAGGACCCACGTTATATTGAGGATGATGAGCTCCGTTTATCAGAGATATGTGTCCCTATTTCTGATGAGGATACCATTTATGGCGTAATCGATTGTGAACACCCGCAAAAAAAGTTCTTCACAAACAAGCACCTTAAGATGCTCTCAGCCGTGGCTTCCATTTGTGCCATAAAAATTAAGAGCGTTCGCATGAACAAGGCTCTTTTGAACAAGCAGAACCGATTGTTCAAAATCAAAGAGGAAATGGTGGAGCTCAAATTAAAGGCCCTAAACTCACAGCTCAACCCACACTTTGTGTTCAATGCACTAAATGCCATTCAAAGCTTTATCACTTCTGAAAACAAAAAACTGGCGCTGGAATATCTATCTGTTTTTAGCAAACTCATCCGATTTTATCTGAAACACTTGGACAAAGAAGTCGTAAATTTAAGGGATGAGGTTGATATGTTGCATTGGTATCTAGAGTTGCAGAAACTTAGGTACAATGACAAGTTTGAGTATTCCATTGTAGTGGAAAAGGACCTGAACGTATCAGGAGCTGTCATTCCATCCTTTGTGGTACAGACCCTTTTTGAAAACATTGTGGAACGTTCTATTTTCCATCAACACAAAAATCAGCGATTGGATATTGGTTTTAATGTTTCCTCTGACATCGTAATCCTCCAAATTAAGCACCGTCATCAAGGTGATGAAACCAAGGCTGTATACAATCCTGGGTATCGGGAAAACATCATCCAATGGCAGGATCAAATAAAATTGATCAATGCCATCAAACCCTATAAAATTGAAAAAGAAATTATTACAACAGAAGAAAATGGTTTTAATGGAGGAACAATTTCCCTAAAACTCCCCAACCTTATTTAAACCTATTATGATTATTGTTCAAGTTCCTTTAAAATAACTTCACGAACTTCCTCCCGCAAAGTCGATTTATCTTCTTCACCTAAAATACCCGTTTCAAAAAAGTGGTGCACCTTTGCTCTAATTCTTCCAGGTCCTCCACTCAAAAAAGTAAATGAAAAACGCTTTTTATTATCATAAAATGTAATAGGAACAACTGGAATCTTGTGGGCAATCGCCATCTTAAAAGCCCCATCCTTAAACTGGTCTAAAACAATATGTTCTTCGGGAACTCCCCCTTCGGGAAAAATACAGACACTCAACCCTTGATCCAATCTTCGTTGTGCACGACGATAGACCCCCGTTCTACTTCTAATATTGTCCCTATCCACCATAATGCAGACCCTTTTATAGAAAAACCCAAAAACGGGAATCTTTACCAATTCCTTCTTCCCTACAAAAACAAAGGGGTTCTTACTGACCATCAGCATGAACATGATGTCCAACATGCTGGTATGATTAGCCACCAACATATAACTTTTCCCTTTTTCCATAGTTTGTTCCCTAGTAATTTTTGGAAAACAGCCCATCCCATAAAGAATCGTTTTTGCCCATAGATTTCTGGCCAACCAAAAAAATTGTTTATATGTTTTTTCGGATAATGTGGTCAACAATAAAAAAGGAAAGAAAATAACAATTGGGACTGTCACAAGTACATAAAACCAGATTCGGTACAAAACATGCCCTATGTTCTTGAGAAAGACAAACATGCACCAAAAGTAGAATTTTTGAATATCTTTATTGGAATAACCATAAAATCTTAAAATAATGGGATTACTCTATGCTTTGTTGATTGGGGCCGCAGCAGGCTGGCTTGCCGGTAAAATTATGAAAGGCGGTGGTTTTGGCGCACTCATAAATATTATTCTAGGTATTGTTGGGGGTATTGTGGGCAATTGGCTGTTTGGTGTTTTGGGCGTTCATATTGGTTCAGGAATTGTTGGCGATTTGCTCACAGGTGTCATTGGGGCAGTCGTTGTACTTTTTGTTGCAGGATTGTTTAAAAAATAACCTTTACTTCTTTTCACCTCCAGAGGTCCAGCACTTTTTTTATCCCATTCGGATGCTTACTTTTACGCCCTAAATATTAGGTATGGCCCGAATTTTAACCGGAATCCAAAGTACAGGAACTCCCCACTTGGGAAATATTTTAGGGGCAATTATTCCTGCCATTCAAATGGCCCAAAACCCAAAGAACGAGTCCTTTCTTTTTATTGCGGACATGCATTCCCTCACCCAAATAAAAAATGGAGAGGAACTAAGAAACAACACTTATGCCACTGCGGCTACCTGGCTCGCTTTTGGGCTAGATATTGAAAAAACGGTTTTTTATCGTCAAAGTGATGTCCCCCAGGTAACCGAGCTTGCATGGTATTTAAGTTGTTTTTTTCCATACCAACGCCTTACTCTAGCACATTCTTTTAAGGATAAAGCCGACCGATTGGAAGATGTGAATTCAGGATTGTTCGGCTACCCCATGCTTATGGCCGCCGATATTTTGTTATATGATGCCAATATTGTTCCTGTAGGGAAGGATCAATTGCAGCATCTGGAAATGACAAGGGATGTAGCATCCAGATTTCACAATCAATTGGGAGAAACGTTTGTACTACCTGAAGCCAAAGTGCAGGAGGAGACCATGTACATTCCGGGTACTGATGGACAAAAGATGAGCAAGAGCAAAGGGAATATTATCAACCTCTTTCAACCCGATAAAAAATTGCGCAAACAGCTAATGGGCATTGTAACGGACAGTACTCCAATGGAAGACCCAAAGGATCCCAATACCGACAATGTCTTTGCTTTATACAAAATATTGGCCTCTCCTGAACAAATTGAGGAAATGAGTGCCAATTATTTAGCAGGTGGTTATGGTTATGGACATGCCAAGCAAGCGCTTTACGAAGTAATTCTGGAAAAATTTGCAGAACCTCGAGAAAAATTTGACTACTACATGAACCACTTGGAGGAAGTGGATGAGGCCCTGGCCATTGGTGCGGAAAAAGCCAGGAAAGTAGCGGATGAAGTATTGAATCGGGTTAGGGAAAAACTAGGGTACTAAAATCACCATCTAGATAGCAAGAAAAACAGGAGGCTATCATCTTCAAAGCCATTACGAATTTTTTTGAAAGCTATTCGTATTTGTGCTTCTACGGTTTTTATTGAAATTCCCAATTCTTCTGCAATTTCCCTGTTTTTATATCCTTTTTCTTTGCTTAACAGGATTATTTCCTTACATCTTTCCGGTAAAGCGTCCACCAACTTCTTGATTTTTTCAATTTTACGCTGAAGCAAAATGTTATCTTCCTCAGCTTGAGATGACAACGCCTCATGTTTAAGGTCTTTCAATAACAAACCTTCCTTTTTGTTTTCTCTAAACCTATCAATGTAACTGTTATAGGCGGAGCGATATAGATAGGATTTAAGTGAGGAGATTATGGTGAGATCTTTGCGGCTTGCCCAAAGTTTTGCAAAAACATCTTGAACTATATCCTCAGCTTGCTGCGAGGACTTTGTAAACTGGATGATGTAAATACATAATGGTCTATAATGTCGATGAAAAAGCTCTTTCATTGCCCCTGTATCATCCTGTTTTATCAGTCTGTACAAATCTTCCTCATCCATTGTTTACTTGATTGGATTTTGTAGGCTTCATATAAAATATTCCATATAGACTAAAAAAATCTGTTTTTTGTTAAGGGTGTTTCTTCTTTTTCACGTCTCACAGGCGCATCTATAATCAATAAAACTAATTATTTTGATAAAACTGGTAATCAAATACCTCACCGATACTATCACAGATGAGGAACTTCTAACCTTATTTGATTGGTTAAAGTCGCGCAAGAACCAGCATATTTTCAAGGTTTTGTCCAAGGTAAATCAAAATTTGGATCTTAGTTATATGCCCATTGATGTTGAATCGGCCTATCAAAAAACTTTTGGGGTTTCCGAAAACATTGAAAGACCAACAAGAAAAAAATATCGAATTTTTGCCAAGTATGCGGCTATTCTAATTGTATTGTTTTCAACCGTATTGGGAATACGCTCCCTTTTAAATACATATGGGTCTGGCAAAGCTGATAATAATCCAAAAATTACATTGGAAATAGGTGAAGGTGCGCTCCATACCCTGGAAAAAAATGGAAGTGGTACAATTTTCAATGAAAAAAACATATCAATAGCGACCTTAAAACAAGGTACACTTGTCTATAACAGTTCAAAAAAATCTGAAATAGATTCAACCCTTAACCAGTTAACGGTACCCTACGGAAAGCGTTTTGAGTTAAAATTGTCTGATGGATCCACTATTTTTCTGAATGCAGGAAGTCGATTAAAGTACCCCAGATTCTTTACAGGTCAAAATAATAGGGAAGTCTATTTAGAAGGGGAAGCGTTTTTTAATATTCAAGAAAACAAAAGTCAACCGTTTATTGTTCATACGGAGAAAATGAACGTTAGGGTCTATGGTACAAAATTCAATGTTACCAACTACAAGGACGACAATCAAGTTTCTGCAGTGTTGACCGAGGGTAGTATTGCCGTGTATAATCCCATTTTGCCTTTCAATGAAGAAAAGCTCCTTGTCATAAAACCAGGGCAACGAGTCGCCACAAGTAATGATGTGTTTATTGTCCAAGAGATTGATCCCGAAAAATATATCGCCTGGTCTGAAAACAAACTACATTTTGTCAATGACCGTTTTGGGGAAATTATTAAAAAACTGGAAAGACATTTCAATACTGTAATTGAAAACAGATCACCACAGTTAAATGACTTACGATATACAGGCACTTTTACAACAGAAACATTAACTCAAATATTGGATGCTTTTCGAAGTCACACCGCATTTGAGTATAAATTGACCAAGAATAAAATCATCATTGAGGATACCACATCAAAACAATGACGTTGAATTGCCTCAAAAAACCAAATATTATGAAAAAAACCAGAACACAACAATTTTCTGTTAGAACCATTTCAAAACTTGGTCTAAGGGTTTCCATTTTTTTCTTTGTTCTAGCTTTTTTTCAAATAAACGCATCGGATTTTCCTTCAAACACCCAAACAAGTTTGAATTTGAAAGACCTTGACCTGTCCAAAGTATTTGAGAGCAAAACCGAGCTTTCTTTCATTAAAAATGATGCTGATCTTATCATCAACAGAAAGCCTATACAACACCAAATAACTGGAAAAGTCATTGACAAAAAAACAGGTGAAACCATCCCCTATTGTAATATTGGCACAGAAACCTCAACAATTGGAACCTCAAGCAATGAGCTTGGTGAGTTTGTCATTACGGTTGATGCACTACCTGTAAAGCTAATTTTCTCACATATCAACTATGAAATACAGGTAGTGGAAGTTTCACAAAGCAATACTGTAGTTATAAAACTTGAGCCGTTGACCCATGATCTTAACGAAGTCACAGTTACTGCATCAAAAAATGACAACTATGCTACCAAACTAGTCCGAAAAGCATTTCAAAAAGCATTTCAAAACTCTAATATTTCCCATTATGGCAAAGCTTTTTACCGGCAAAAAAGCAAGAATGGGGATAATTATTCAGAATTCTCCGAAATCATTTATGATATCAGATATAACAATAGGGAAATTGAGGATTGGGAAATTCTTGAAGGGAGATATGCGCTTAAACCCGGTGGTGTGCACAATAAAAACTTCACCCTTCTATCTCGGCTAATAACCCCTTTGCAACCTGCTACGGACGAGCTTGTTTTTCCCATGCACACAAGTTTTAAGGCGTTCTACAACCTAAGCATTATAGATTATATAACTTCTGGAAAAGATAAAATTGCAGTGGTCCGGTTCAAACCCAGAAAAGACTCCCAGGTTCCAACTTTTGAGGCAGAGGTTTATATCGAGATAAATTCTCATGACATACTCAAGATAGTTGGAAAGATTTCACATGATGAAATAAAGCTTGTAAAGTTATCAGAGAAAAAAGGCTCTTGGAAAAATTACAGTATTTCCTATGAGATAGCTTATAAAAAGGACGCTGTTCTAAACGCTACCCTTGATTATATTAAGATAGATCAGGGTTTTGATTATTACATCAATGACAGTTTTAAATTTCATACCTCTTCCTCTTCAAATCTTATGTTTTTTGAACACTACTTTCCCAAATCCAGAAAAAAAATGGGAGGTTTCTACAGGTTTAACAAGAGTGATTGGGACAGGCTGGACGATATTGGTTACAACGAAAAATTCTGGGCAGAAAATCCAATCGTTAAAAGAACCCCTGTGGAGAAAGAGGTCATTTCAGCTTTTGAAAAGGACAAGGCCTTTGGCTCTATTTTTCTAAATAGTAGAGATCGAGTGGCCTTAATGCAATCAAACATTTCCAAAGATCCTTTTATAAAGGAATTGGGAACAAACTTAAGGTTGTACAATAACAACAATCCTATTGAAAAAGTTTATGTGCATACGGACAAGGATTTATTCTCCAAAGAGGAAACCATTTGGTTCAGTGGGTATGTTGTTTTGGGCTCTTATCATCACTTTTCCTTGGCGAGCAAAGTATTACATATTGATTTTATTAACTCAGACAATGAAATAGTAAGCTCACAGACCCAGGAAATCATTGATGGCAAAGCAAGTGGATCCATCAAAATTCCAGAAGGCCTGTTGTCCGGGAATTATCAACTTCGAGCATATACCGATTGGATGCGAAATTTTGATGATGATTTCTTTTTTACCAAAACAATAAAACTTGTAGATGAAAAACCCGCTTACAATAACTCTTCAACCGCCAAAAATGAAATTGATCTTCAATTTTTTCCTGAAGGAGGGTATGCCGTTACAGGGTTGAAAGGTAGAATAGCTTTTAAAGCCGTTGGAGGTGATGGTTTTGATGAGAAACTGACAGGGCAAATATTAGATTCAAATGGTGAATACATTGCAACCCTTAGTACAATTGACAGGGGTGCAGGTTTTTTTTCCTTGGAACCCCAAGCGGGAAAAAAATATGAGGCCGTTTTGAGCACCGGCCAAAGGTATTCCCTTCCTGAAATACTACCGCAGGGGTATGTCCTAACAGCAACCAATATAAGTCAAAAAAGCATTGAGGTAAAAGTCCAAGCCAGCTCACTTTTTAAAAACCGGCAATTTTATGTAATAGGACATATAAATGGCAAAAAATACTATCAGGGAAAGTTTGAATTTGGTGACAGGCAAATAGTAAGCTTTGAAATTCCAAAAAGTAGAATGCCAAGCGGTGTCATGACCCTAACACTTTTTGATAGCGATAAGATTCCCAGATGCGAACGTGCAGTTTTCATTAACAATCAGGAAGAATTGGTCATAAACACAAAGCTTGACCCAAAAACTTTTGGAAACAGAAATGCCATGTCCATAGAAATAAACGTTACCGATCCAAACGGAAGACCAATTTCCGGTGAATTCTCTATTGCGGTAACAGATGCGGGGCAAGTGGTAAAGGGCAAAAAGTCATCAAACATTTTGACCCATCTTTTATTGGAATCGGATATAAAAGGCCATATTGATAATCCCGGTCTTCTTTTTCAAGACCAGAAAAGAGCTACCATGCACAAATTGGATCTGGTCATGCTTACCCATGGTTGGAGGAAACTTTCATGGCAAAAAATTGAAAATGCCATATATCCGCAAAAGGAATTTCAGTTTTCAAAAGGGATAACACTCTCCGGAATTGTTCGTGGCATTTATAAAAAACCTTTCCCCAATGCTACATTAAATGCAATTGCCAAGTCTGGTGAGGATTATGAGATGTTCTCTGTAAAAACTGCTCCAGATGGAACATTTTCAATTCCAAACTTTAATCTCAATGGACCAACCGAGCTCGTGTTTAGCGCCACCAATAATAAGAATAAAGCAATAGATTTTGAAATGACCCTTGAAAAGAACAAAATAGTGGTTCCTCAGCCCAAGTTCAGGAGTTTTGTTCCCATAAACATAAACGAAGCCGAAAAATATTCAGGGTTTTCAACGGTTAGAAAAAATACCCTCACCTTCCATGAAACCAAAAACATTACCATGTTGGATGAAGTGGTTGTGACTGACAAAAAGATAAAAAGGATTAGCAGCTCACGACCTTCAAACTTAGGGCAAAATCCAGATGCCACTTTATATGCTTCAAAAAATAAATCGGCACACACAGTGATAGATTTGGTACAAATGTTTGCGGGTGTAACCGTCTCAGGAGATCCATTGTCGGGAAATGCCACAGTTAGCATAAGGAATCAAGGTTCGCCTTTATGGGTAGTAGATGGTGTTCCTGTCTTTGATGACAATCTTGGATCTGGCCTTGCCTCCATTCAAACAGAAGTGGCGGCCGCAAGAGAAAATGAATCATTGGACAGAGGAGATGTTCTGGCAAAGACCCTACGACCAGTTCCTGCTCCTACATTTATCCAGAATATGGATACTTTTACTGTTGAACGTGTGGAGCTTTTAAAAGGAGGGGCAGCAGCCTTTTATGGGTCAAGGGGCGCCAACGGGGTGATATTGGTTTATACAAAGCAAGGTGGGTCGGATTACGAGCCACCTCCTCAGCCAGCTGATTTTACAATTACAGGACATGCAATACAAAGAGAGTTTTATTCTCCAAAATATGATGTTAGCGCTGAAGAAAACAACATTCCTGATTATCGGTCAACCTTATATTGGAATCCTACTTTCACTACAGATAAAAATGGAAATGCTCGAGTAATGTTTTATAATTCGGACAATGCACGTCAAATTCAAGTAGCTATTGAAGGTTTATCACAAAATGGCACACCAGGAACCTATCTTAAACTTTTTGGTGAAAAGGATTAGTACAAAACCTTAAATCACCTCAAACAATTTACCGGGCAAAGGCCGAATTACCCCCTTCATTTCCATGTTAAAAAGTGTGGATGATGTTTTGTGAATGGGTAATTTGCACTCCAAAGCAACGGTGTCCAGTAATTGTTTACCGTTCATCTGCAAGTAAGAATAGATAGACTGTTCTGTTTTGTCCAAATCAACGAACAATTGTTTTTGAACAGCAGATTCTTCCTTTTCGTCTTCCAACTCCCACCCTAAAAGATAGACCAATTCAGCAGCAGAAGTAAGCATATGGGCTTTCTGCCGTTTGATCAGGTCATTGCAGCCCTTGCTGAACTTGTCCGTTGCCCTTCCAGGTACCGCAAAAACCTCTCTGTTGTATCCATTGGCCATTTCCGCTGTGACCAAACTCCCTCCTTTTTCGGCAGACTCAATTACAATGGTAGCTTCGCTCAATCCTGCAATAATCCGGTTTCGCTTTAAAAAATTCTCGCGATCAGGATTACTTGTGCTCCAAAACTCGGTTAAAAAACCTCCGTTCTCCTGGATTTTCGATATATATTTCTTGTGTGCCTTTGGATAAATCTGATTCAATCCATGAGCCAAACAGCCAATGGTCTGCAGTCCAGCCTCCATGGCCAATTTCTGAATTGTGATGTCAACGCCATAGGCAAAACCACTAACAATAATAGGATTTAAGGGAGAAATTGCTTCAATGAAAGCCTCACAAAATTTAGTGCCATAACCTGTAATGTTCCGCGTACCAACAACGCTTATGATCTTCTTGTTTTGCAAATCGATATTTCCCTTGCTAAAAAGAAGTATGGGTCCATCAATACAATGTTTGAGATACTTGGGGTAATCCTCATCTTCAAAATAGGAGAAAGCAATCTTCTTGTTCCGCATATATTCATATTCGACCTCAGCTTCTTTTAAATAAACAGAATTGTGCAGTCCCTTTAAGGTAATTTGCCCAATACCCTCAATTTTTAGAAGGTGTCGCATTTTATCCTTAAAAATTGCGCTTGGACTCCCACAATGGGCAATTAATTTTTTAGCGGTGATATCTCCAATATTTGGAATGGCCTGCAGCCGTAGCGCCGCAATAATTTCAGGTTCAGTCATTTCGATTTGGGAATGTAGTTGTTCACAAAATACCGAAATTCAAATGTTAATAAAAAGTGACAAGCACTATTTTGTTCTGATGGTTTTTTTGCAATATTTGTGGCGATGCGGATTGAGTCTTACATAGAAAAATTACTTTACGACTACAATTGTGTTGTAGTCCCTGGATTTGGTGCCTTTTTGGCACATGGAAAGTCCGCTGAAGTCGATTTTGCGACCAATACTTTAATTCCTCCAACAAAAACCATATCCTTTAATGCACAACTTACCGAAAATGATGGTCTGTTGGTGTCGCATATTGCCAAGAATAAGCATCTTGGGTATGAGGAGCTTTTGGAAGAAGTGGAAAGTGTTGCCAAAGACTGGAAGAAAAGATTGCAGCAAGGGGATAGCATTGAACTTTTTGGCATTGGTAAGCTTTGGTTAAATCGTGAACATAAGATTCAGTTTCAACCGGAAAACAAAATCAATTATTTGACTTCATCATTTGGTCTCTCAGCTTTTGCCGCTACTCCAATTCAACGTGAAGTTTTGAAGGAAGAGGTTGAAGAAATTGAAGAGAAGATTCCGTTTATTATCACTCCTGAAAAACGAGAACAATCTTCCTTTAGGCCATGGTTAAAGTATGCTGCTGTAATTTTATTAGCGGTTTCCTTGGGATCTACATCCTATCGCACCTATAATGAACTTCAGCAAAAGCAAGTTACGGTGCAGCAAGATGCACAACAACAGGTTTCCCGTTTAATACAGGAAGCAACATTTTTTGAAAGTGCGCCATTGGAACTCCCTGCATTGAATATTAAGGTCAACAAAAAGAAACTGGGAAAACATCATGTAATTGCCGGTGCCTTTAGAGTTGAGCAGAATGCAGAAAAAAAGGTAGCCCTCCTTAAGGAGAAAGGTTATAATGCCTTTTATCTGGGGACAAATAAATTTGGGCTACACCAAGTAGCTTACGATAGCTTTGAAAATCCCAAGGAAGCACTTAAGTTTCTTAGAAAGATAAAACGCACGGTATCTTCAGATGCCTGGTTGCTATCAGAGAAATAATCTTTCTTTCTTTAAAACCAATATCCACTTCAATATCTTTGCGCAAAATTTAAATCTTATGCGCGCAAAAACTCCAAGCGAATCACGTACTGTAATGACCGATATGGTATTACCCAGTGAAACCAATCCTTTGAACAATCTTTTTGGAGGGGAGCTTTTAGCTCGTATGGACAGGGCGGCCAGTATTTCTGCAAGAAGACATAGCCGAAGGATTACCGTCACGGCATCCGTCAACCATGTTGCATTCAATAGGTCGGTTCCTTTAGGAAGTGTGGTCACTGTAGAAGCATCTGTTTCTCGAGCTTTTAGAACATCTATGGAGATTTTTATTGATGTTTGGATGGAAGATCGTTTTACCGGAGAACGCGCCAAGGCAAATGAGGCCATTTATACTTTTGTGGCTGTGGATGAAACGGGAATCCCAACAGAAGTTCCTCCTTTGAAGCCCGAAACGGATTTGGAAAAAGAGCGTTTTGAAGCAGCGCTTAGGCGAAAGCAGTTGAGCTTGGTTTTGGCGGGTAAAATGGAACCCAATAAAGCTACTGAGCTCAAGGCCTTGTTTACTTCATAACTATTTAAAAATCGAAATTATCAGGGTCGGGGCCAAATCGTTGTTGTCTATCCAGATTATCCATCAGTTGAACATCCGTTTCGCTTAACTCGAAGTCAAAAATGTCAGCATTAGAAACAATTCGTTCTTTTTTGGAGGACTTTGGTATGGTAATGACTCCTTTTTGAAGGTCCCAACGCAACACTATTTGGGCCACTGTCTTGCCATATTTGTTGGCCAATTCCTTTAGTTGGGGAAGATCAAAAATATTACCCTGCATCATAGGGGACCATGCTTCGTATTGAATCCCTTTAGTATGGCAAAAATCGATTAATTTTTGCTGTACCAAGTATGGGTGAAATTCCATTTGATTGACCATGGGAACAATGTTGGCACTGGTCAATAAATCCTCCAAATGATGCTGCATAAAATTGCTGACACCAATGGCCCTGACCTTCTTTTCTTCATAAAGTCGTTCCATGGCCCTCCAAGTTTCCTTGGATTTTTCACCTTTCGGCCAATGAATCAAATAAAGATCTAAGTAATCCAATCCCAAACGCTCAAGACTATCATCAAACGCTTTTAGGGTTGATTCATATCCTTGATCGTTGTTCCAAACCTTACTGACCACAAAAACATCTTTTCGGTCAACATTGCTTTCCCTGATTCCATCACCAACCCCCTTTTCATTATCATAAATAGATGCGGTATCTATATGTCGATATCCATGATTCAAAGCATCCTTGACGGCATTGGTCACCTCATTTCCATCTTGAGATAGATAAACCCCTAAGCCAAAATAGGGCATTTTAACCCCATTGCTCAATTCAAATGTTCCTTGTAAATCAGAAATTGTTCTCATAAGTTATAATTGGTAAATCCAATCTTCAGGATTTAATCTATTGGAATCCTGATAAAGATAGAACTTAAGCTTTGTTGTGCCGTCAAACCGATTGGTATATATATCGCCAAGCACTTCCTTAACAGCTACCCTGTCGCCCTTTTTTACGTATAGTTTAGACAAATTATAATAAGTGCTTATATAGTTACCGTGCTTGATCTGCACTCCTCTACTACCTCCTGGAACAGTCAGAATCGCAATGACCTCGCCTTCAAAAATAGCTCTGGCCTTACTCCCTTGATCTGTTGCAATAGTGACTCCGTTGTTACGGTGTTTTATTCCGGGATAAAGTTTGTCTGCATATACCCCGTATCCCTGGCTTTTTATTCCTTTTTCCACCGGCCAAATCAATTTTCCTTTATTGGCTGAAAAGTTGTTGGCCACCAATTTAGCCTCTGGAGTCAACACAAATTTAGTTCTACTGGATTTCCCGGCCTTTTTGTTAGTACTGGCAATGGCACTTTTAATAAGTCGTTCAATTTCACGATCAATCTTACGTGCTTCTTTCCTTTTTTGAGCTATGGCGGCAGTGTATTTGTTCTCATTTTGCCGGATGCTTCGTAGTAAATCCTTTTGGGTTTCAATTTCTCCAAAAAGTTCTTTTTTGACCTTCCTATTTTCAGCTAACAAACGTTCCTTGGACTTTCTCTGCGCGACAAGATCATTATTCAACACAGACAGCTCCTTTGTCTTAATAATGATATCCTCGCCCTGCTTTTTTCTGTGCTTCGCGTACTGCTCCATATATTGGAGTCTTTTAAAAGCCTGATAAAAATTATCTGCAGATAACAGAAACATTAATCGGTTACTTTGCGTTTTGTTCTGATAGGATTTCTGGATGAGATTGGCATAATCTTCCTTCAGAATCTTAAGATCTTCCCTTAACTTGCTAATACTTCTGATATTGACGTTGATCTGTCTATTGAGTAGATTGGATTGTTGGTTTGTTACGCGAATAAGCTCTTGCCGAACATTTATTTTTTGGTCCAAAGCTTGCATTTGGTCCAAAACATTTCCCTTTTCCTTCTTTTCGGCAAAGAGTAATCGATTGATTTCCTTAATCTCATTTTGTAATCTTTCACGTTTGGCCTCCAAAGATTTTTGTTCACTGGTCTGTGCCATCAATGAACTTGAAAGAAATAGTGTAAAAATCAAGCAGTAAAGACAATATGAAGTTTTATATATCATATTACTTTAATATAATTTCATCAAATCCTTTTGGAATTTTATATGGAAAGTTGAGATTCCTATTCAATTCGACATTTTTAAAGCTTAGGTCTATTGTAGTCCTGTTCCTATTTTCCAGTGCCACAATGTGGATTTCGTTCGGCATAACCTTACCAGAAATATCCTGATAGGTATATTCTGCCTGAAGCCGTCGGTTTTCTTCTGGCTGTGCTATTTGCTGCGTTGCAATTTTGAAGTTTTTCGGTTCTACCTGAAACAAAATCTTAAATAACTCCTGTGCTCTTTTAGGTTTTAATTGATATTTACCATCATTGACTTCAGAAGAATATTTACCATCCCTTAAATCATAGATGGCATCGCCCAATAACAGGTTCTGGACTTTATTAAAATCGAGCTCTGTTCCCAAAAGGTTGCTCAAATACCCAAAATCGCCATCAAAATATTCATTTTGAAGCTTGTTATAAAAAGATACCCTTTCTGGAGTAATATGTGCTTTGACCATTCCTAGGGGAGCGCTTATCCAAATCACCCTGTCCTTTTCCATTCTTAAGCTAACATTTACTCCTTGGTTGCTTTTGCCATCAGAATAATCAATCTTAACCCGTCCACTCAACGTTTTGAAATCGGTCTGATTTGCATAATGGTTTTCTATGATGCGCTTGGCAGAAATTCTGCTATCCACTTCACCCCCTGTTATGGCCTTTGTGGATTTACAAGCACTGAAAACCAACACTGTTAAAAGCGCCGGTATGGTTTTTTTGATTATATGTAAGTGAAATCCACCCATTACAAACCTGGTTTTACTTTATTCAAATATTCTTGTGCTTTGGATGTATTTCCAATTGCTGTACAGGCTTTTGAAAGCTCTTTATAAATTTTATTTGCCAACACATCATCATCCAGCAAATAGTCCAACGCACTTTCCAATACTTCCACTGCCTTTGCCGGTTTGGACTTCCTATTCAAAGCTGTGCCATAAGCAAAATAAAAATAGGGCTGCAAAGGGTAAGTATCCAGAGCTTCCTTTGATACCATCTCCATCTGTCCATAATCGGATTTTCCCAGCAGATCTTCTATCCTGTTTTTATATTGCATAACCGGATCTTCTTCCTTAGGAAGGTCTTTTACGACAGCCGGAGTCACCTTTTCATTTCTTTTCTGCAGGGAATCATTGATTTTCAAGCTTAAATCAGAAGCAAATTTAGAATTGCCAAGTCCATTCAATACTTTTAAGGCATCTTGGTACTTTTTCTTTTTAAAATAAATCACAGCAAGGTTTTCCTGCAACTTACGATCCTCAAAAGGAATGCTCCGCTGAATAATGTTCACTGAACTCCCTTGTTTTTCCAGAATGTTCACCAAACTTTCCAAATACCAAAAATCTGTTGGTTCAGTTAGCAAGGCCTTAATAGCGTACTCTTGCGCTTGAACGTATTGTTTGTCCAAGAAATAGGCCTTCCCCAACTCATAATCAACAACACTGTTCAGAGGGTCCAAATTTTTGCAATCCAAAAACAAATCAATGGCCCTATCGTAGTTTTGGATTCCCTTTTGTTTTAGGGCTTCAAAAAAGCTTTCTTGAAACTCATCGGTATATTCTTCCAAAAAAACTTCGGCACTTTGCTCTTCTTCTTGGGCAGTGATTTGAAAATTGGCCAGTAATAATCCAAAGACAAAAAAAGTTATATTTTTTCTTAGCCAAATCATTTCTTCTATAGTCTAGTCAAAACCATTTTATCTTTAGTAAGTTCTTCTAGTTCAAAAAACTCTTCTTTCAAAAGTACTACTTCTTCAAAGTCATTCACTTTAAGATTACTGATTTTTAAGATTTGTAATTCGCCTATATCTATCAATTCCCATTTTGTTTTATAGGTGAAGTTACGCTTGGCTGATTGTTTATTGTTTTTACTGAAATACTCATTTCCACATATCCTTCTCGGTCTATTGATTGCATTTCTTACAATGTATTTTTCAGAAAATGTTGAAGTAGATGATGCTTCATAATAATTATTATTAACGAAAAAATGGTTTTTAACCCTATAAACAATCTTATTCTCATCAGATTCAAGGCGAGATATCGCCCATTCATTCTGAATAAACTCTAAATCGCGCTCTTTTATCAACTGACCTTTCACATATAAAAAGCTAAAGCAGATGATAAGACTCAATATGCATTCGCGTTGCAACATCACATTATAATTTACATGTGAATTGATTACAACAATTATTCCATAACTGAGTAGTCGCCAATACTTATGGTTTCAAAATTACCATCAAAGACCACATGGTTGCCAATCATGGCATTATCCAAATTGGCATTTTTAATAACGCTACTGCTTTGTATCAAACTATTCTTAATCGTTGAATTTTCCAATATGGTATCTGCTCCTACCGAAACATATGGGCCAACCGTAGTGTTCTTCAACACCACATTTTCACCAATAAAACAGGGTTCAACAATATTAGCATTCTCTTTTTTGACTGAGTTTGCAATCAATCCCTCCCCGTCTTTTTCCAAAAAGTTGAGCATGCGCTGATTGGTTTCCACCGTTACATTTTTATTTCCACAGTCCATCCATTCATCAACCTTTCCAGGGACAAATTTCATGCCTTTTTGCATCATCCGTTTAATACCATCGTTAATCTGATATTCTCCCCCGTTTATGATCTCGTTGTCCAAAACATATTGCAGTTCATTTTTAAGCACCCCAACATCTTTAAAGTAATAGATTCCTATCACCGCCAAATCTGAGATAAACTCTTGTGGCTTTTCAACGAGTTCCACTATTTCGTTTTGTTCGTTCAGGTTAACCACCCCGAAAGCCTCCGGTCTGTCCACCTGCTTGACCCAGATTACGCTATCCGCAGTTTTATCCAAATCAAAATCTGCACGAATCAAGGTATCCGCATACGCAATTACAGCAGGACCGCTCAAAGAATTTTTGGCACTCATAATAGCGTGTCCTGTTCCCAAAGGTTCGTCCTGTCTATAAATTGAGCCCTTAGCGCCAAGGCTTTCCGCTAATTGCATTAAACTCTCCACTACATCATCCCCAAAAAAGGCAGGGTCACCTAAAATAAAGGCAACTTCATCTATGGGTTCGCCCAATACTTTGGCAATATCGCTAACCAATCGGTGTACAATTGGCTTTCCGGCAACCGGAATCAAAGGTTTTGGAACCGTTAACGTATGTGGTCTCAAACGGGAACCTCTTCCCGCCATGGGTACTATAATTTTCATAAGCTTTTTAGTATAACGTATTTAGTGTTTAGTTTTATTGTACTCCAGTACTTCCAAAACCTCCTGCGCCTCTATCTGTTTCTGACAGGACTTCCGTTTGAGCCCATTCAGCACGTTCATGTTTGGCTATGACCATTTGGGCAATGCGCTCACCATTTTCAATGGTAAAATCATCATTGGACAGATTCACCAAAATAACCCCTATCTCACCACGATAATCAGCATCGACAGTCCCAGGGGCATTTAATACGGTGATTCCCTTTTTTGCAGCCAGACCGCTACGTGGCCTTACTTGAGCCTCATATCCAACAGGCAGTTCAATAAAAAGACCCGTGGGGATAATCGCCCTCTCCAATGGCTTTAGCGTAATGGGATTCTCTATATTCGCCCTTAAATCCATCCCTGCAGAAGCAGGTGTTTCGTAATGGGGCAACTGATGGTTTGACTTGTTTATTATCTTAATTTTCACGTTGTAGAAATATGGCTTTTAATTTGTCTCCTTCCATTTTGTAAACTAACCCCAAAAATAACAAAAGTAGTATGCTGCCAGCTATTAAATTTCTGTGAAAAACATAAAAGGAAAGTGCTGAAAACACAATTGAAACAGATAGGTAAAAAACAATCTTGCGCATATTGTACGGGACTGGATAGTACTTTCTTCCGAAATAGTAGGATAATAACATCATGCTTCCATAAGCGATCAAGGTTGCCAAAGCAGAAGCCATATATCCAATTTTAGGAATTAACCCAATGTTGATGATCAATGTGATCAGAGCACCAATTGAGGAAATATATGCGCCAAACTTGGTTTGATCGGTAACCTTATACCACACGGACAGGTTATGATAGATTCCCAAACAAAAACTCCCCAACAATATTATGGGAACTATATCGAGACCTTCCCAATATACTTCGCTTCCAAGAAATAGTTTTCCCAGTACCTCTACAAAAACCACTACGCCGAGCAATATTATACTGCCCAGAATTACAAAATAATTGGTTATTTGGGCATATGTTCTTTGCGGTTTTTCCGTTTTTGCATGGCTAAAGAAAAATGGTTCTATCCCCATTCTAAAAGCGGTGCCAAATAGGGTCATAAAAAGCGCAAGCTTGTAACATGCACCATATATCCCAACTTGTGTTTCGGCTATATCCTCGGGTAAAATTTCTATCAATAAAATCTTGTCAAAAACCTCATTGACGGTGAACGCCACCCCCGCCACCATTACCGGACCTGCATATTTGAGCATCTGTTTCCAAATGCCCATATCAAACTTATAGGATACTTTAAAATATGTTGGCAATAAAATTAACAATGTAAGTCCACTGGCAATGATATTGGAAACAAAGATGTATTGGATTTCCCAACCTTCTTTGTAAATACTGTTAAAGAAACCACTGCTCCCCTCCTGTGCCATTTTTGGAAGAATCAACAGGAAGAAGACATTGAACGAAAGGTTTATGACAACATTTATTATCTTAATAAATGCATATTTCATTGGTTTTTCCTTGGCCCTAAGTAATGCAAATGGAATAATCACCAGGGCGTCCAAAACCAAAATATAGGAAGTGAATTTTATGTAATCGATATTTATGTTGGTAAGCTCTGCCAATGTTTCCTTCATGGAAAGTGCCAGTACCAAAAACAGTAGGGAGGAACATAAAAGTGAAATCAAAGAGGTAGATATAATGGTACTTTTGTTTTCTCCCTTATGGTAAAAGCGAAAAAACGCCGTTTCCATCCCATAGGCCAAAAACACATTGAAAATGGCAATCCAAGAATAGATATTGGTATACTGCCCATATCCTGAAGCATTTTCGAAAATGGAAGTGTACAATGGAAGCAGAAAAAAAGAAATCACCCTGGGCAAAACCGTTGCCAAGCCGTAAATAAAAGTTTGTTTAAAAAGCTTTTTGAGCAAATTCAATGAAAAAAAAGGGTTAACAAGATCACCCTGAATTTTTTAAGGGCAGAACCATTCTATAAAAATAGGTATTAAGGTTCTTTGTACAAAAGATGTTCTCCTGATAGTCTGGCAGCGTTTAGTGCAATACCTCAAAATTACTTTCTAATTTCGATTACGGCGGCTAATAATTCTCATGTGTTGATTGCCAAATTTGGTAAAGCGAGTCCAATTGCCTTACCACTTCCTGGTTTTCATGGGCTAAATTCCTGGTCTCATTAGGGTCATTGCCAAGATGGTATAATTCCCAAGGCGTGTCTGTCCCTTCGGAAACTATTTTCCAATCTCCTTTACGCATGGCCTTACCATCAGACCATTTCCAGTACAACGGCTTCTCTCTTTTTATGGTCAATCCCGAAAAAGTGGGTAAAAAACTGATTCCTTCATAAGGTTCTACTGCTTTCCCATTGTATTCTTTTGGATAGGATGCTCCCGCTACGTCCATTAAAGTGGGTAACACATCAATAAAATGACCTACGGAACCATTTATTGTATTTACTTGTTCTATTCCCTTGGGCCAAGAAACAATCAATGGGGTTCCAATACCACCCTGATAGCTATAATTTTTATAGAATTTAAATGGAGTGTTACTAACATTGGCCCAATTTTTTCCCAATGATTCCCAATGACCAACAGTACCAATTTCACCGTTCCCACCAATTTTTACCACTTCACTGGAAGAGCCGTTGTCCGACACAAAAATAATTAGGGTATTATCCTGTTTGCCCAACATCTTTAATTTTTGGATGACTCTCCCAATATTTTGATCCATTCTATCTATCATGGCAGCGTAAACAGCCATTCGCAAATCTTCTCTGTCCTGCTCTTCCGGTGAAAGTGAAGTCCACTCCTCAAAAGTTGGATCGGAAATCATGGAACTATCATGCAAAAGTCCCATTTCCCTTTGTTTCCTAATCCTTTCTTTTCGGATTGCGTCATAACCTACTTTATATTTCCCACGATATTTTGCAATATCCTCTGGCCACGCCATTAAGGGATCATGAGGTGCCGTATAGGCCAAATACAGAAAAAAGGGAGAGGTCTCATCCTTATATTCATCTATCCAATCCAAAGCATGATCTGTAAAGGCATCTGTAGTATAAAATTCTTTTTTTGGAGTATATGGGCGATGCATGGTTGAATCGATATACCATGTCCTATCTGGCCTTTTCTGCGCAGGTATTGCTTCCCCTTCTCTCTGTATTCCTGGATTAAAATGGTTGGATGCCCCGTCCAGTAATCCAAAGTACCTGTCAAATCCTTTGGACAAGGGATTTTCGATGCCATGATGCTTGCCAGACCACAATGTCCTATAACCAACAGATTTTAATAACTCACCTAAGGTAATAGCATTTTTTATAGGATTGGTATGTGTCTTTGCAAACCCAACTTGATGCGCATAAAGACCCGTGAGCAATGATGCTCTGGATGGAAAACATTTTGAAGTGTTGTTGAACTGGGTATACCGTATTCCATTTGTGGCCAGTTGATCTAAGTTAGGGGTAAGGATTTCGCCTCCATAACTGCCCAAATCTGACCATCCCAAATCATCTGCCAAAATCAATACAATATTGGGTTGATCATTCTCTTCATTAGGAGGCGATGGTTTGCAAGAGTTAAAAATCAACCCTAACAAAAGAAGTTTAAGAATCCATCTATGTTTGTGCTTTCCCATTACTACCGCATTTGATGTCGTTGTAAAAATCCAAACAAAAAAGAAACGGCGCAACCCTTTTAAAGAATTGCACCGTTTCAATATTGTATTCTGAGCAACTGCCCAGTGTGATCGTATTAATTGTTAAGTGCTTCTGCACCTTAGATATTTGGCTTCACTTTGTTCCGCCTAATTGTTCAGTGCCTCAGCACCACCAACAATTTCCAATATTTCATTGGTAATGGCCGCTTGTCTTGCTTTGTTATAGGTCAATTTTAATTGATCTCTAAGCTCTGTGGCATTGTCAGTTGCCTTGTGCATTGCTGTCATACGCGCTCCGTGCTCACTGGCAAAAGAATCACGAACAGCCTTGTACAATTGTGTCTTCAATGATTTTGGAATCAATTGCTCTACAATCTCGGGCTTTGACGGCTCAAAAATGTAATCAGCAGCGCCTGAAGCATCTCCTTCAACTGGAACCAAAGGCAAAAACTGCTCTGTCATCACAATTTGGGTAGCTGCATTTTTAAATTTGTTGTAGACCAACTCAATTTTATCATAGTCACCTTCGGTAAAATGATTCATTAGGTCCTGAGCAATCTCCGCAACATTGTCAAAGGTCAAATCATCAAAAACAGCACTGTGATTTGCAACTACATTTCCTTTTTTTCCTAGAATATCATTCCCCTTTTTTCCAATCGCAATAAAATCAACCTGCTTCCCCGCGTAGGTTTCTTCCAACAATACGTTGGATTGTTTAATGATATTGGAGTTAAAGGCACCGCACAATCCACGGTTGGAGGTAATGGCCACCACCAAAACTTTGTTTACAGCCCTGTTATCTGCAAATTTGCTTCCGGCATCGCCATCCAAGCTTGCGCTAAGGCTCTGCAGTAATTCAGTAAGCTTATTTGCATAGGGTCGCATCGCTGTAATGGCATCCTGGGCCTTTTTCAACTTTGCAGCAGATACCATTTTCATGGCACTGGTAATCTGCATGGTTGAAGACACCGAGGCTATCCTATTTCGTATTTCCTTTAAGTTTGCCATTCTTTTTGTTTGTCATTCCGCACCTAATGCGGAATCTATTTGTTAAGGATTCCTGCTTTCGCAGGAATGACAATCATTTATGCTCTATATTTTCCTGAAAGGTCCTTACAAACCGAAGTCAAGGTTTCTGTTACCTCATCGGTCAATTTTCCAGCCTTTAAGGTATCCAAAACACCTCTGTGCTTGGCGTTCAAGAACTCAATAAAATCAGTTTCAAACTCTTTTACCTTCTCCACAGGAACATCTCTCAACAAGTTCTTGGAACCTGCAAAGATGATAGCTACCTGATCTTCCACCGTAAATGGATCATTCTGTGCCTGCTTCAAAATCTCAACGTTTCTACGCCCTTTTTCAATAACGTTCAAGGTTGCAGCATCCAAATCAGAACCGAATTTGGCAAACGCTTCCAATTCACGGAACTGTGCTTGATCCAGTTTCAAGGTACCTGCCACTTTTTTCATGGATTTAATCTGAGCGGAACCACCAACACGGGATACAGAGATACCTACGTTAATCGCTGGACGAACACCTTGGTTGAATAAATCTTGCTCCAAGAAAATCTGCCCGTCCGTAATAGAAATTACGTTGGTTGGAATATATGCCGATACGTCACCTGCTTGTGTTTCAATAATTGGAAGTGCTGTTAAAGAACCTCCACCTTTTACCATTGGCTTAAGAGAATCAGGTAAATCGTTCATGTCCTTTGCGATATCATCATCAGCGATAACCTTTGCAGCACGCTCCAACAATCTTGAGTGCAAGTAGAAAACGTCACCAGGATATGCTTCTCGACCTGGAGGTCTTCTCAAAAGAAGTGATACCTCACGATACGCAACCGCCTGTTTTGATAAGTCATCATAGATGATCAAAGCTGGACGACCTGTATCTCTAAAGTACTCTCCAATCGCAGCACCTGCAAACGGAGCATATACCTGCATAGGAGCAGGATCGGATGCGTTAGCCGCAACAATAGTTGTATAGGCCAAAGCTCCTTTGTCTTCCAATGTCTTTGCAATGGCGGCTACCGTAGAAGCTTTTTGTCCTACAGCCACATAAATACAATATACTGGCTCACCAGCATCGAAAAACTCTTTTTGGTTCAAGATGGTATCGATACAAACGGTAGTTTTCCCAGTTTGACGGTCACCGATAACCAACTCACGCTGACCTCTACCGATTGGAATCATGGCATCAACCGCCTTGATCCCTGTCTGCAACGGTTCGTTTACCGGCTGACGGTAAATAACCCCAGGGGCCTTACGCTCCAATGGCATTTCGTAAGTATCACCAGCAATTGGTCCTTTTCCATCTATTGGGTTACCAAGAGTATCAACCACACGGCCAACAATTCCTTCACCAACATTGATAGATGCGATACGTTGTGTTCTCTTAACGGTTGCTCCTTCCAAAATCTCTTTGGATGGTCCCAACAATACCACACCAACGTTATCTTCTTCCAAGTTCAAAACAATACCCTGCATTCCACCATCAAACTCCACAAGCTCACCATATTGAGCATTGGAAAGTCCGTACACGCGGGCAATACCATCACCTACCTGTAATACGGTACCTACCTCATCCAAGGAAGCGGTAGCTTCGAAACCTGCTAATTGTTCTTTCAAAATTGCTGATACCTCAGCGGCTTTTACTCCTGCCATTTTTATAGACTATTTGTAAATTCTCTTTTTAATCCGTTCAATTTGTTGGCAACACTGGCATCATATTGTAAATCGCCCACGCGAAGTACAAATCCTCCTATGATGCTTTCATCAATCTTATTTTCAATGGTGACCTTGTTGCCTGTAATTTTGGTCACCTCGCTCAAAATCTTTTTTTCAAGATCGCCAGTCAAAGGAACTGCAGTAGTAACATAAGCTACGTCCTCTCCTTTTAACTGCTCATGTAGAATGATATATTTTAAGGCCACCTCTTGCAATAATGCAATTCGCTTGTTATCGGTCAATGTTCCGATAAGACCTTTGGTAATTTCATTGGACCCCTTGAAAATCTGTTGCAGGGAATTTTTCTTCACCTCTCCTTTTACCACTGGACTCTCCAAAAGATTTTGAAGTTCCGTGTTCTCGGAAACTGTGGCTGAAATCTCCCGCATATCTTTTTCAACGGCATCTGCCGCTTTCTTTTCGATAGCGAAATCCAAGGTTGCTTTTGCGTAGCGTATGGCTGCCCTACTCTCGTTCATTTCTTAGTTCAATTTGATATCGCCCAACATATCCTGAACCAACTTTTGCTGCTTCTTTTTATCGGACAATTCTTCTTTGATTACTTTTTCCGCAATATCGATGGAAAGATTTGCCACCTGCTCTTTGATGTCAGCAACTGCAGCTTTCTTTTCACTTTCTATAGTGGCTTGTGCCTGCTTTACCAACTTATCCCCTTCAACCTGGGCTTGTTCCTTGGCATCGGCAACAATCTTATCTTTGATTTCACGAGCTTCCTTCAACATAGCCTCCCTTTCAGCTCTAGCTTCCTTCAATAGCTTTTCGCTATCTGCAGTAACATTCTGCATTTCTTTTTTGGCCTCTTCGGCTGCATCCAAAGCATTTTTGATACCTTCCTCACGATCATTGATTGCGTTTAGGATAGGTTTCCATGCAAACTTCCACAAAAGGAACAACAATAGTCCGAACAATAGTGTTTGCCAGAAAAACAGTCCCAACGAAAACTCTTCTAATAACTTTGCCATAATTACTTTCTAATTTGTATACATTTTTAAACAAAGCAAGGGCTGCAACCAACCGTTACAGCCATTTGCCTTAGATGTTTTGATTATACTGCGAAAAGTGCAGCGAAACCAATACCTTCAATCAACGCTGCTGCAATCAACATCGCTGTTTGGATTTTTCCGTAAGCTTCAGGCTGACGTGCAATAGCCTCCATAGCAGAACCACCGATTCTACCAATACCAAGACCAACACCGATAACAACTAAACCTGCTCCTACCATTACTGGAATTTCCATATCTATCTAGTTTAAAAATTAAAAATTCAATCTTATAAATGTGCCAACTCTGGATCGTTTTCGTGACCTTCCTCATGATGGTCCTCTGAAGCAAATCCAAAGTACAATGCACTTAACATGGTGAAAATATATGCTTGTAGCAATGCTACCAATACTTCAATCAATGAAATTGCAAAGGCCAATCCGAAGGATAATGGACTTCCCAACCAACTCTTAAATATGAACATCAAACCGATCAAGCTCATCAATACAATGTGCCCCGCCTGCATGTTGGCATACAAACGAATCAATAGTGAGAATGGCTTAATGATCAATCCCAACAATTCAATAGGGACCAAAATGATGTACAATGGTATTTTTCCGTACCATGGCAATGACTTTCCTAGCGGATCAAACTGGTGCATCCAATAATCCTTGGTTCCAGTTACATTGGTAATCACAAATGTCATCAACGCTAAAGAAACTGTTATCGCAATGTTTCCTGTTACATTTATACCAAGTGGGGTCAACCCAAAAATGTTCAAAAACCAGATAAAGAAAAATATGGTCAACAAGAAAGGCATGTACTTTCTGTATCGCTTTTCCCCAATATTAGGTCTAGCAATATCGTCTCGGATATACATCACAATCGGCTCAAAGAAACGTCCAGCTCCGGTTGGAATGCCATTGTTTTTTGTGTAGGATTTTGCCAAGCTGGTGAACAACCAAAGCATTAACAATCCAGTAACAATGATCATGACCACATTCTTTGTGATCGAAAAATCCAAAGGTTTTATGTTGGTTGCGTGATGGTCTTCATCATAATTGATGGCACCTTCTGCGTCCGTTTTATAGATTTTGCTGTGATAAAGCTTATAATAATTTCCATCGACCTCCGCCAAGGTTTCTCCATGATGGAATTTGGAAGATGAAAAAACCTTTAATCCATTATCCCATAAAATAACTGGCAATGGAAATCCAACATACTTATGTTCACCATTTTCTTTGGTGTAAGAAAACAATGAAAAGTCGTGTGAATCCTGAAGGTGATGGGAGATGTATTCCTTAATTTCAGTCTTAAGATCTTTGCCGTGATCCCCGGCCTCGTTTTCTTTTTCACTTGCAAAAGTGAACTGACCTAACAATAGTGCTGTTACAACGAGTATTCCCTTAAAAAAAGTTTTTTGCATTTCGCTCAAAATATCGGTCTCTCAAAATCGGTGCAAATGTAAGTCTTTCTTACAAAAAGAAAAAAGCTTTCAAACTTTTATTTTTGAGGATCTTGAGAGCGTTATTTTTTGGCGGTTTCCTCTAAGTTTTTAAGCATTCTAGAGGTGTAAAATGTTTCCAAAAAAAGCGCCACCGCATAGGGAATAAAAAAAGCGGCAAATTCTAAGCCAGACATGTCCCCATCACTTTTATAGGTAGGGTAGAACAGAAGAAAGAAAAATGCAAATTTTAAGAGGCTCCCCCCCATGAACAAAAAACCAATCTGGTTTTTCAATTTTTGACGAAACTTGTAGAGCAATACAAAGATAATTGCCGCTAAAAGTCCATTTACTACATAGGAACGAACTATAAGATTGTCAAAAACGGGCAGGGCTTTAGCAGATAAAACAAGAATGTGCAATCCAAATGAAATGACCAACAATAGGACCAAAAGCACTAAAAATTGAGTGAGAAAATTGAGCTTGGGCTTCAATATTTGATTCGTTTTAGTTGTTGCAAAACTACCCAAATAGAAATTGCCACTCCCAATAAAGTGGCAATTACCGTAAAAATATTCTTTTCGTTTTGGTAGTGGGCGTCCAACCATTTTCCGCCTTTAACGGCCAAAAAAATAATTGCGCCCATTTCAAAAGCAATGCCCGAGAGCATTGCGGCATTCTTAAAATTGTTTTTCTTTTTAGGAGACTTTTGCTGGTTCATTTGTTTTTGTGGACTGTAGCTTTGGTGAGCTGGAAGCGGCTTCAACGGCTCCCTTGCCCATGGTACAGGCAGCATTAAATGTTGCTCCTGGTTCTACGGCCAATTTTGAAACACTTACGGTGCCTTCAATTATGGCAGAAGCTTTAAGTGAAAGCAAGTCTTTAACAGCTAACTCTCCATTGAATTTACCTTCAATATCGGCATTTACGCATTCTACTTTTCCGTTGATGTAGCCATCTTTGCCAATCACTATTTTTCCGGATGTTTTTACATTACCTTCCAGCTTTCCATCAATTCTAAAATCTGCTTCGGAAGTAATGTTTCCTTTTATCTTCGTGTTCTTCTCAATTCTGTTGGGTTGTCCTCCAAATTCTGTCATAGGGCGAGGTTTTTTGTTGTCTGAAAACATGGTGTTCTTAGGGTTTTGGGGTTGAAATATGTTCTTTGTATGATTCTAAATTCTTGTGAACCTGGATGATTTTGTAATTGTTTGATAAAACTACAAAATTCTCATCTTTGATTCGGTAGTCCTTATTCTTTTTTATGAGTTCGGTATAGCCCAAGGCAAAATCCTTGGATCTAAAGCCATGTACCACCACAAACTGGTCTTCCAAATTATATATGTCCTTGGAAACAATGTTTTTATACTTAAGGTCTTTTATGGATTCTTCCAAACGCTTTTTAAGCTTCAGAGCATTTTCGTTGTCGGCTATCTTAAAAGGAAAAACTACTTTCCAATTGCTTGCGCCGGTGGATCCTGTTTCTGGTGAAAATTCCTTGGTCTCCAATTTTGGCAATTGATCGGCCACCATTTGTTCTGCCTTTTTTCCCTCTGGATTATTGGGATAGGTGAGCGCAACATAGTTGAGGGCTTCCTTAAAGGGTTCAAATCCTTGAAGTCTCCCAATGGCATTGGCCTTCAACATTTCAAACTTTGGAACTATGGGGTCTCCGGTAAATTTGTTGATATACTCTTGGGATCGGGTAATTACCTGAAGGTATTCTTGTTGCTGATATAGCTTGTACAGGGACGCGTAGCGTGCATCTGGGCTATCGGTATTCCCTTCCAGTACGGCTTGCGGATTCAGCAAAATTTCTGCATATCGGGTATCTGGATGATTCGTAATGATATCCTGTCGCATTGATGCAGCTAACGGACTTTCCGATTCCTCGTATATCTTGAAGAGGTTGTATTTGGATGGCAACACCAATCTTTCTTCTGGGTTGGAAGCCAAAACCCGTTCCAACTTGGCAGCAGCTAATAGATTGTCCTTGAATTTTTCTTTATAAATCAATCCCAATTGATAATTGGCAAAGTTTCGTTCTCCACGCAAACTGTCAATCACCGTAACATCCGTAGGGATCTGTTCCAAATAGAATTCCAAAGAGTACTTTTTATCATCAGGGATATTATCAAGGGATTGCGCATTTGTGGTAACTTCTTCCCCAGTAGCCTCAGATATTAATGTTCTTGCTTTATTGCTCCAGCGCCAATCGTCTTCCAGTTGCCTAGTGCCCCAACGCGTTTTAAAGTCGTTCTTGCCATACCCCAGACTGGTAATGTTATAAAAGTAGAACTTTCCTTTGTTCTCCTTTCCTCCCTTGGTCTCTGCAAAAGCGGCAAATCCGGCAGTGGTCCTTTCCAATTCCTTTTGGGCTGCTTCTTCATCTTTGCGTTTCAATTCGGCAATAATGTCTTCAAAATAGACCTTGCGTTCCGCTTCCGGCATTTCATAAACGGTGATAACACTATCTGCATGCTGCACTATATCCTCATATTTGATCACATCCTCCAAATTGTCCAGCTTCTTTTTAATTCGGCGATACTTTCTGGTGTTTTCAGCAAGATTTGTTAGGGTGCTGTCATAATAGGCCCCAGCTGTTTTGTATTCATCCTGATCAAAGTTATAGTCCGCCAAACTCTGATAGTTAAGCGCGTTCAACTTGCGCGCTCCGTTGTTGGCCCTCAGCGATTTATTGTAGTACACAATCGCCAAACTATCCGATTGGTTGGCCAGATGAAACTGTGCTATCTCACGATAGATTTTATCCAAAAAAGGGCGGTTTTCCCTGTTTTCTTCCAAGTCCGTCAAATATTCCAAGAGTCCCTCGCGATTGGTATCCGTAATCTCCGTGTTCTGAATCTTTTTCAGATGTGCATTGATCATATACACGCGTGGCGACTTTCTGTTCAGTGCAATTACTTTATCAAAAGCATAATTGGCACTGTCCTTATGACCCATTTGGTTGTACAACTGCCCAATAATGAACAAGTATCTCCCTCTTTCAGCATTCTTTTTGGTGTACGCTTGCGCGATTTTTAGTTTTTGAATGGCCGTATCCTTTGCTTTTAAGTTGATAAAGCATTGGGCCAACACCGCATTGGCATCTGCATATTCCTGATCTTTTAAGGTTTCAAACTTGAAGAGTCTTTTTAGGTTTTTGATGGCCAGCTCGGGATTGTCCAAGCGCATATTCGTTTTTTCCCGCCAAATGGTGGCTTCGTTTAATTTATCGCTTTCCACATATTTTCTAAGGATATAATTGAAAGATTCGAGAGCCGGAATGTAACGTTGGTCAAAGTATCGTGCCTTGCCCAATAGCAAAAATGCTTCATCGGTCTGCGGGTTCCGTTCTTCATCTTTGATGTCCATGCTGTGCTTTTGGATAGCCTTGGTGGCTTTCTCCTCGGCAATGATAAAGTTGGGGTTGTTATCCTCAGAATCCAGCTTTATCTCTTCGGTTACTTCCAAACGTTCTACCGGCAATACTTCCCAATAGTCGTCCCTGTAACTTGAATTGAGTTCTTCCCTACCTTGTTCAAAGGCAATATTGCCATTGTACAACGTATTGTATTTGGTGTTTAGGGCGTGCCAATTGCGATTCATAAACTTGTCCTTTTTGGTAGAACAAGCGTTAAAAACCATCCCTCCCAGAATAATTGCTATAAAGAATATGTGTTGAAGCTTCAAAATTATAGGTAATCGTGTTTTACCTTAACTGAAAAACTGCCAGTTTATTATAAGGCTCATCGGTAAAATGCAATAATTTTTTGGCATTGATCAAATAGTTATAAAAGCTGGATGTTTACCAAGCCGTGGGACGTTCAAAATTGACCCTGCTGCGATTGTATTTGCTTTTGTAGGCCACAGGGGATAATCCAGCGTATTTTTTGAACACCGTTCTAAACGCTTTTTGATCTGCATAACCCACCTGGTACATTACCTCATTTACATTTTGTTCTGTTGATTCCAAGGTCCGTTTGGCTGCTTCAATCTTAACCCGTTGAATATACTCCAATGGTGTATTCTGGGTGGCCTTTTTAAAACGGCGGACAAAGTTCCTGCTGCTGATGGCATATTTCTTTGCCAGTTGTTCCACGGATATTTTATCCTTCACATTGCTCTCAATATATTTTTGGGCTTCTTTGATGGCCGTATCGTCATGGTCTTTTTGGCCTTGAAAAATGGCAAATTGGTTCTGATCCACACGGTCCATATCAATCTCAAAAAACTTGGAAATATAGATGGCAGTTCCACGACCGCAGTATTTTTCAACAAGGTGGAGCATCAGGTTCAAAAAAGAAAACGCTCCCCCGCTTGAGTAAATACCATCTTCCTCAGTCACAATTTTGTTGGAAACCAAATGCACTTTAGGAAACATTTTTTTAAAAAGCTCCATCCCTGCCCAGTGGGTGGCACATTGCTTGCCATCAATCAATCCGGTCTGCGCCAATACAAAAGCACCCATACACATACTGGCCACCTCTGCATTATGAACATTGCGCTGGTGCAATATCCAAGGGATAAAGTCTTTGTTCTGCTCCAAATCCTCATCAAGCTTATCTGGTCTAAGTGCAGGGATAAGCACCAAATCTGTTTTTTCGATATCCGTAATTGTGCTATTACAATGAATGCTGAACAAGCCATCGTATAGGGAATAATCATGTTCCAATCCCACCAAATGGATGTCAAAAAAGTTATCATCCCTAGCGCCAGTTTGTTTTAAAAATTGATTTACCGCCATTAATACCTTGAACGGCCCCACTACATTGCTTAAAATGGCATTGCCCTTTGGCACCAAAATACTTACATGTTTCATAGCCAAAACTTTTACTGCTATAAATGTAAGGGTTATCCTTGGCACATTCAACCCTTTAAAGTGTCTTATTTGCCCTTATTTTGGCTTTTTCCTCTTTTGTAGCTTTGGGAAATGGAGTTGGAAAAGTTTATGGAAATCCGCGAATTGTTTTGCCAAAAGTACCCTGAGGTCACCGAAGGAAAAATGATGAGCTCCCCTGCTATACATTATAATAAAAAGGTGTTCGCCTTTTTTTCAAGAAAGCACAAAATGGTCTTCAAGTTGGGGAAAGATTATCCTCTGGACAAACTTGGGGTTGAGGTTTCAAAGTTCAATCCTTTTAAAAAGAAAAAACCATTGGCAGGTTGGTACGAGGTTGATTTTGCGCATCACCAAAAATGGGAAACACTGACCATAAAAGCACTTGAACAGATAAAATCGAATTGAAAATGGGAGCAAAAGGTGATAAAATGACGAATGATTCCGTGCTGGCCGCAGAGCTTTTGGTTCAAAAGCTTGAATCGATAGGTGCTGTTACAGCCAAAAAAATGTTTGGTGGACATGGGGTGTTTCATGAAGGCAAAATGTTTGGCATAGTGGATTCCAAAGGAGCGGCTTATTTAAAAGCCGATGATACTATCCTAGAAATTTTTGAAAAGGCAGGTGCACATAAACATGGTAAAATGCCCTATTATTCCATTCCTGAGAGTGTTTTGAACAATCACGAACTGCTCATCGAATGGGTAGAGAAATCCATAAAAATTTCAAAAAAGTAAACCATGATCCATGTTTTTGTTCCATACAAAGTGAAGCCTGAATCCATTGAAAAGGTAAAAGAGATAGTTTCCAAATTCATTTCAGAAATAAATAGAAACGAACCGGGAACTCTGTTCTACAAATCATTTCAACAAGCTGATGACCCAACCTTTTTTACCCACATTATGACCTTCGCTGATTCAGAAGCTGAAATGATTCACAAAAAAAGCACTTATTGTCGTGCGTTCACGGATGTGCTGTACCCTTTATGTGAGGTAATGCCCAAACCCATAACCCAAAACGAGATTAATTAAATTGTATCTGGTATGATTACTAAAGCCTACACATCCTTTTTCAAAGAACTGGCAAGGAACAACAACAAAGAGTGGTTCCATGCGAACAAAAAAAGGTATGAACATGACGCAAAAGAGCCATTCCTGAATTTGTTGGAGGGACTTTTGAACACCCTTACGGAATGGGACCCTAGAATTCTTTCAGATCCTAAAAAAGCAATATTCCGAATCAATAGGGATGTACGTTTTGCAAAAGACAAAGCACCTTATCACACCATATTAAAGGCCGGATTTTCCCCAAATGGCAAAAAATCCATTCTTCCAGGCTATTATTTGGGCATTGATGCTACCAGTATTCATGTTGGAGGTGGACTTTTTATGTTGAGACCCCCTGAACTTTCAAAAGTGAGAAACCATATTGCCAATGATCCTTCGGCATTGAAAAAGATAACTGAGTCTTCAACCTTTGTTCAGAATTTTGGAAAGCTCAGCGGGGAAAAATCGAAACGATTGGATAAAAGCCTGATTTCCGCAGCGGAAAAAACGGACTTAATTTATAACAAGCAGTTTTACGCCATGGCCGAATTTCCATTGGAGCCTTTTTACGATTCGGAGAAGTTGAATGATGAGATCTTAAATCATTTTGAGGCCATTAAACCTTTGAACACCTATTTGAACCAAGCGTTCAATTGACAATAAATTTATTTATTAATCACTAAAACAAATACAAAATGACAACACAAGAAGTAGCAGACAAATTAGTGAACCTTTGTAGGGAAGGTAAACATCAAGAAGCCTACGGCTTATATGCAAAAGATGCCTGGAGCATTGAAATGCCCGGAGTACCCAATGAAAAAACCCAGGGTATAGACAATATTTTAAAAGGTTATGAAACTTGGGCCAACAGTATTGAAGAAATGCACGGTGGTTCCATTGGCGATCCAGTGGTGGCCGGAAATCATTTTACGGTTCCCATGATCAGTGACGTGACCTTTAAGGGAATGGGGAGGTGTAAAATGGAAGAGCTTTGTGTTTATGAGGTGGAAAATGGGAAAATAAAAAAGGCCCAATTCTTTTATGACCCTTCAATGTTCGGAGGATAATCCCAAACACTAAATTGATATAGGCGATGGGTTCCATCGCCTTTTTTATTCTCCAAAGAAAGCTTCCAACTCTTTTAAAGTCTCTGCCGAGGTCTGGATATCCTTTACAATCTCTCCTTTGTTCAGCACAACAATACGTTCGCAAACTTCGGTAACATGCATAAGATCATGGCTCGATATTAAAACGGTTACATCATGCTTGGCAGCCAAGTCTTTTATAATCGATTTGAGCCTGATCTGAGTTGTGGGGTCCAGATTGGCAAAAGGTTCATCCAAAATCACTACTTCGGGGTTTCCGATAAAGGAGGCAACAATACCTGCTTTTTTCTGATTTCCTTTGGAAAGGTCGCGCAGGTATTTTTTCTGACCTAAAATCTCTCCGTGGAAAAAATCTTCAAAAGAGGATAGTAGCTTGTCCACATCAGCTTTGTTTCTACCACGCAGATCACCAATAAAATAGAAATATTCCTCAGGGGTCAAATACCCTATTAAAAAGGATTCATCTATAAAAGAAGATGTAAAAGGTTTCCAATCTTCACTGGTACTTACTTCCACATTGTTGTTGACTATTTTTCCCGATGTTGGCTGAATCAAATCCAAAAGCAAACTAAAATAAGTGGTCTTCCCTGCTCCGTTGTTTCCCACCAGTCCAAAACTTTGTCCCTTGGGAATTTCCAAAGATGCAATGTTCAGCACCAATTGCGACCCATATTTTTTGGTTAGATTTTCTGTTGTGATCATATCTATATATTAAATCAAAATGTTTGAGGCACACCCCTAAAGTCCCCTCAAGGGGACAATACTTTTAATTATTCTTCTCTTTAAACCCGGCAATCATTCCGTACTTTTTTCTTCGATATTGCTCGGTAATCATATTCAATAATTTGTTCTTCATTGCAAAACCAATAATCCCCAAGAGTGAAAGTGCAACCACGGCGGCTTCAACAGAAATCAGGTAATAAAAAGCAGTAAATATTAAAATGGGCAACCCCAAAACCGGGATAATGATCAAAAACTGGGTAGCGCTTGTCCCCTGCATATTCCCAATGGGGCTTTTCTCCAGATCAATCCGTTTTTTGTTGTACGAACCAAAATATAGAATCACTGGAATGTTGACTCCCAAATTGTACAAGGCGCTTCCAAAATTTATGGCCAGTTTGTCCCAACCAAAATATACATAGGGGATTGTGAGCAAAAACATGACCACAACACTTACTGAGATCAAGCTTGCCTTGGATTCTAAATATTTGCGCAGGGGAATGTTCTGCGACATCATCATGCCGTAATAACTGCTATCCCATGCTGGAATAAATTGTCCAAAATTGGTAAGGAAAATGCCCGTCATGAAAATTCCCAAAAAAGCAAACATGGGCGCCATATTGGCATAGATATCCTGCAAATAAAAAATAAGACCATAAAACACAAACAGCAATGAGATGAATACTTGCGCCTTTGTTCTTTTGTTGCGCCAAATCATTTTAAGATCTAATTGCAAAAAGGTTCCCATGTCCCCAAAACGTTTGGTCCAGGCCAATTCCGAAGTCTTTGCCTCCTTTGTTTTAGTTTTTAAGGATGCATCCAAAAACAGCTTGTTCCTTAAAAAAAGGAAGTTCACCCAATATGCAATAATTGCCAATGTTATGGGAACCAGAACGGTTAGCGGGTATTGGTAAAGCCCATGAAAAATGGGGCCAAAAAAGTCTTTTACCGGTAAAACCCCAAAGTGATCTAATCCATAAAGTATGGCGATGATTCCACCAATAACGTATAAAGCCTTATCACTTTTGTTCACAATAAAATTGACGTGGTTAATGCAGATTACAATAGCAAAAACGGAAACGATCCAAAGCGATACATTTAAAATGGGATATCCATGGTATACCAGTACAATTCCGTAGGGAACAAAAAGAAATAACGCCAAAATGTTGTACCAAGAAACCGTGGAACGTCCTAAAATATAATGGGCGATACTGCTTTTTTTGATGGGCATGGACAACAAAGGCTTTACATCCATTACCGGAATTTTTTGCATGAAATACCTAAAAAGCAGCTCAACAAGCACCCAATAGACCAAATATCTGCTCAACATCCACATGGGGTTTTGATCCGGGAACACTTCTCTTAGGATATAATAAAGTCCAACGCCAACACCAACCAAAGTGGCCAGCAAATAAAGCGTAAAAAATATCATCAGGATTTTTATCGCCAGACTCTTACCAAAAGATGAGGACCGGAAGAAGGCTTTCCACTGAAGATCTACAAAACGTTTGAACATGGCTGGTGATTTTTCAACAAGTTAGTATTCAATAGAAATGATTTGTTACAAAGCATCACCTTTTTTTAAAAACCCGCTTATCAAAATTACCCGAATCCGTAGCTTTGCAAAAAAATTATCTTACATGAGCGACTTTCATGCACTAAAAATCTCTTCAGTAGATGCATTGACCCCAAACGCGGTAGCCCTGACTTTTGAAATTCCAGACAACCTTAAAGAAGCTTTCTCCTTCACTGCTGGCCAATATATTACCTTAAAACACAAAGTAAACGGCCAAGAAGTGCGTAGGGCCTATTCCATTTCTTCTGCTCCTTCATCAGGCAAAATCACGGTGGGAATCAAAAAAGTACCGAACGGAACATTTTCTGTTTATGCCAATGAAACCATTAAGTCTGGTGATGTTATAGAAGTAATGCCTCCAGAAGGTCGCTTTGTTTTTGAAAAAGATTCGGCACCAAAAAATATAGCTGCGTTTGCCGCTGGAAGTGGAATTACACCCATAATGAGCATTGCGCAAACCGTTTTGGAAAGCTCTCCGGAAAACACTTTTGTGCTGGTTTTTGGAAACCAGTCTCTGCAAGAAACCATGTATTTAAAGGAGATTGAGACGTTTCAAGAAAAATATACCAATAGGTTTTTTGTTCAACATGTCTGCAGCCGTGCCCAAGAAGAAAATGCATTATTTGGCAGAATAGAGACCTCCACGGTCAATTTTATCGTAAAAAACAAGTTCAAGGAAACCAATTTTGATGCCTTCTACCTCTGTGGACCCGAGGAAATGATCAATACGGTTTCCAACACCTTAAAAAACAACGGAGTTGCTGAGGACAAAATTTTGTTTGAACTGTTCACATCAACAGATACAGAAGATACTTTGGCCGAAGATTTGGACGGAAAGACCAAAGTAGAGGTGACCGTTGATGATGAAACTTTTTCGTTTTCCATGGATAAAAAGGTCTTGGTCCTAGATGCAGTATTGAAAGAAGACATTGATGCCCCATACTCCTGCCAAGGTGGAGTTTGCAGTAGTTGCATTGCCCGAATCACAGAAGGCAAGGCCGAAATGGTCAAAAACCAGATTCTAACCGATGGTGAGGTGGCCGAAGGATTGATATTGACCTGTCAGGCACATCCGCTTACGCCAACCTTGAAAGTGGACTATGATGATGTGTAATGGAGTAAATCTATAGTACAAGCTGTCACTTCGAGCGCAGTCGAGAAGTCTTATTTTTTCATAGGTCTCGACTGCGCTCAACCTGACATAAACTATCAATGTTTTTATAGCAAATACTGCCTAACAAACACCTAAAAACCTCACATTCTGTTCCTTTTTCTGGGAATATTTACCGACCACCCAGTTTGTTTTCTTCAAAAATGGATGCCTTTTTTGCACTTTATCGGTATTGCTTCGATTTTAATCTTGAAGAATTTTAGAGTCGATTTTTAAAAACCGACTAGCCGGTCGGAATGTTAAAATTCGGCATAAATGGTCCTAAATTGTAATTCAATGGGCTTCTTTTCGACCTAAAATCATTAATATAGGGTTAGGATTCAAGCCTAAATTTTGAGGAATACCAATTTAAAGGATACCGCTGTTTTGATTTTTGCGAACTCCGCCAATGTGGATGCACGCACCAAAATTGCCGTGTCCAATGTTGAGCTATTCCACGCATTGACTTCCCAAACGATCAAAACGGTAGAGAAATCTGGCTTGCCATTTTTCCATATTACCGAAACAGATCAATACGGAACCACTTTTGGAGAACGTTTTTCCAATGCTATCCAAGCTATTTATGATAAAGGCTATGAAAACATAATCACTATTGGCAATGACAGTCCAGAATTAAGGACACATCATTTGACCGAGGCCGATAAACAGTTGAAACTGGGCAAAACGGTTTTGGGACCTGCCCATGACGGCGGCTTTTATTTGATGGGGCTTCACCGATCCAACTTTAATGCCGAGCTATTTGTTCGATTGCCCTGGCAACGTTTTGGCCTGTTCAACAAGATTTCCCAATTGTTTAAAAACATAGGCTCAGATTTATATCAACTTCAAGTATTACATGATATTGACAACAAATCGGATGTTAAAACACTGCTGAATTTTTTCAGGCAACTACCCTTTTCTGTCTTTAGCATCCTTCAATCTTTCATAAAAAATAGCTTTCCAATTGCTTTAAAGCATATCGGAAATCCCACCAAACACTTTGCGCCCAACTACAATAACAAGGGGTCACCTTTCCTTTTCTCGTTCTGCGGATGATTCGCAGTACAAACGTTGCCCAAACACATCTGGTTTAGATCATATGATCTCCTCTGGTTGAAATGGGCGTTTCAATTCAAAATATATATCCAAGGTTCATGTTAAATGGATCAGTTTAAAACAAAAGATTCCTGTCGGAGTTTATGCTGAGCAAGACGAAGTACGGGAATGACAACCAAAAAAGTTTAAAATGGCAAATAATTATTACGACCCCGCAGATTTAAGAAAGTTTGGAAAGATCACCGAATGGAGCGAAGAGCTTGGTACCAAATTTTTTGATTATTACGGAAAGGTCTTCGAAGAAGGTGCACTCAGTGCCCGGGAGAAATCCCTTATCGCACTGGCAGTATCACATGTGGTCAAATGCCCATATTGCATTGATGCCTATACCAAAGATGGGTTGCAAAAAGGTATCACCAAAGAGGAAATGATGGAGGCCGTTCATGCAGGTGCTGCTATTGAAAGTGGTGCTACGTTGGTGCACGGGGTGCAGATGATGAACAAGTACAACAAATTGAGTATGTAAATCTGTTGTTGGTCAATAGTTGATGGTTAAATCAACAAACAACTGACAACGAACAACCATAGAAAAATGGAACAAAGTATCATGCCCCAGATAAAAAAGGCGGCCAAAAAATCCCTTAAGGCGCAGGACAATGTGTTGGCTGAGACCAACAAGCAATTGGAAATCTTGAACGGAGGAATCTTTGCCGATGGTGAGCTTCCTTATTTTAAGGATAAAATTTCGGAAATAGGCCATTTTCCGCTTCGACCCAACAAGTTGGAAATCCTACAGATCAATGTGGGCTATATGTGCAACCAGGTGTGCGAGCACTGCCATGTGGATGCCGGACCCGACCGAA
Organism: Flagellimonas sp.; assembly: GCF_965222555.1. Lineage (GTDB taxonomy): Bacteria > Bacteroidota > Bacteroidia > Flavobacteriales > Flavobacteriaceae > Flagellimonas. The sequence goes on from NZ_CBDCUG010000005.1 coordinate 1,193,238, forward strand.
AGGAAATCATGACCCGCGAGACCATGGAGCAATGTTTGGAGGTAATCCGTAATACCGGAGCGCATACCTTGGACCTTACCGGAGGTGCCCCAGAGATGAACCCCAACTTTAGATGGTTTGTGGAAGAGGCCGCTAAAGCGGGTATCCAAGACTTTATTGTCCGATCTAATTTGACCATTATCCGGGCCAATAAAAAATATTACGATCTGCCTGAGTTCTTTAAAAAACACAACGTACATGTGGTGTCCTCAATGCCGCATTATACCCGTGGCAAAACGGACAAACAACGTGGCGATGGGGTTTTTGATAAGTCCATAAAAGCATTACAAGAATTGAATGCTGTTGGGTATGGCATGCCGGATAGCCCATTGCGGTTGGATTTGGTCTATAATCCCTCTGGAGCATTTTTGCCAGGTGATCAAATGGCCATGGAGCGTGACTTTAAAAAAGCATTGGATGAGGATTTTGGTATTCAGTTCCACAACCTCTTTGCGATTACCAATTTGCCCATTTCCCGCTTTTTGGATTATCTGATCGCTTCAGAAAATTATGAGGATTATATGTATGCACTGGTAGAGGCCTACAATCCAGCTGCAGTGGCCAATGTGATGTGCACCAATACCATCTCTATAAGTTGGGATGGCTGGCTGTACGATTGCGACTTTAACCAAATGCTCGACCTAAAGGTCGCCAGTAAAGTGAAACATATTAAGGATTATAACGAAGATGTTTTAAACGACCGAAACATCATTATCTCGCAACATTGTTATGGCTGTACCGCTGGTGCAGGGAGCAGTTGTCAGGGGACGGTGGCTTGATTTGATTGGTCACTTCTGTGGGCGTATGCAGTTTGCGGTGAGTTATTGGTTTTGGTATATCCGGTTTTTCATATTGTACTTAAACTCCACGACTTTTAAATTCCATAAGGTTAAAGTCTGGTTTGCGGTGATGTTACTACTTTCAGAACTGACGATTAATGTGTCTTTAAATGGCTTAATGTATTTTGTCCATAGGTTTCCTTTGTAGTCATTAAGTAAAAAATAAAAGCCGCTATCTCCTATTTTTTTTCCGGAAGATTTTAAAATTAGTTCTCCATTCTTTCCTACTCTTGGTTTCAGTATTACAGTTGCATTTCCGTTAGGTAAAGGAAAAATAGCTTTTATACACGTCTGTCCGTTCGGAATAGTACAAGTTTCATAAACACCTGAATAAACTACCTGTTCTGATTTTTTGAAAGTTCTGAGCCAAATCGTTCGTTTTAATACTTTGGTTTTTTTATCAACTAAATGAATTATTTCACTCTTTAAAGTCTTAGAGTCCTTGTTGTTTTCCATTGGTAGATTTAATTGTTCAATTCTATTACTGAACAATATTTTTAATAAGCCTCCAAAAACCTTAAAAAATAGATTCCATTTGACCTTTAAATCAAATTCGTAACTACTTGTGTTTTCATAAAAGTCAATTACTTTCCTCGATAAGTTATCAAGTTCTTCCCTTGATAAGTTTAGTTGATTTATTGACTGAATTAGTCCTCTTTCATGTTCACCTTTATCGATTTCTAAATATTCATCTGCTTCTAGCTGCTTGATGAATTTTTGACCAATTCCTTTGGTTTTACCAAAAGGGCCTAATAACCATTCATTTTGTTCGGGAGTAATCTTTTTACCAAATAGAATCACCCACTGTTGGGTCATCCAATCTTGAAAATTTTGCTTTAAGGCCGCGATTCCCATTTCCTATAACTTATTCAATTTAAGGCTAGGGATATAACTTTCTTTTCCTTTCCAAGTTCCAAATTCAAAAATCGGTTTAAATCGTAATGTTGTGAATTCAAAATGAAAATTTTTTCGCTCCCTTTCTTTCATTGCGTTTGAATGCCTTTTTGGTTTAGGCATTTCACTATGTCCATGAACCATATTAGTCATTTCTTCTTCTGTTTTCCAAATTGAAAAGGTAGAAACAGTATTAGGAAATCTAAATGACGCCAATGAAAGTGTGATTCCTACATGATCACGAACTAATTTCTCAACTGGTCTTCCCCAATGTATAAATCTTGGAACGGCTAAAGGTTTCATTCTAGCAATTGTAACTGCAACAACTGGAGATGATGCGCTTTCCAATTTTGCTTTCTTTTCAGGAATTCTGAATCCCTTTATTTTACCCCATTCTCTAATAAAAGTCAAACGAACATGCCAACCTTTAGTCAATATTTCACCAAACTTTTCTTCTTTCAAGTATTTTTCAAGAGCCTCTTCATTTTCCCACTGTGCGAAAATTACGACTTGTCTTAATAGAAATCTAGAAGGAGATAAAATTGGAGAACCTAATGTCATTGCCGTCATGTATTCAGAATGAATTAAGCCTTTTGTCTTCTTATTGATTAGGTCTGAGAATAATCCTTTTATCGCCAATGTAAATGGCATTTTAACAAGATGATAAGAGAATATACTCATGTTTACTGTGTTGTTTCTGAATTACATACAACGTTAAAGCCAAACATAGTTTTACGATTTGTTTTTTCCGATGGTCAATATCTTTTTCACACAAATGGTTTGGGTAAGCTGTTTTAACTGCCCTACCTTATCCGCAAGGTATTCCAGTTCGGTTTTGGTGATTTCGTATTCGTCCATTTTGTAGCGGGCATCAATATAAGCACGCTTTAGGAGTTCAAAAAGGTGCTTTTCCTTGTCCGTGGTCTTGGGGAAAACGGCAAAACGCTTGTCGCACATTTCCACTTTTATACCGAGCGTTTCTAAATTGTGGTCCTTGGGGCGATAATCGGTAAAGACCAACAAAATGGTGGTGTAATAGCGCTCCGTGGCTTGGTGCAAATCAAAAGCAGCTTCGTTCAACATGTTCTTTTCGAAACTGAATTCAAATTTTTCCAAGGCATTATTTCCATTTTTAAGCCATTGGTCTAAATATTCTTGTGCTTTTTGTTGGTACTGCTCCGCAGTCAGTTTTTTGGGGTGGGCGAGCTTAAACTTTTGGGAATCGTACAGCACAATGCCCTCTTCTTTAATGTCCTTAAAAAAGTAGTTGCCCATGGCTAAAGAAGCGTTCAGTTGCTTTATGCCATGAAAAATCAGGCTTACGGGAGTGGTAACTTTTCCGGTGACCACCAATTCGGCCTTGATTTTGTCCTCAATACGGAATTTTTGCTTTAAATCTTCGTGGGTGAGCACAACGAGAATGTCAAAATCGCTGCGGTATTCGTAGGTGATGCCTTTTTCCACATATTGGTCCTCTACCCAGTTGCCCCGTGCGTAGCTGCCAAAAAGAATCACCATTTCCACCAATTTATGGGCGGATAGCTGATCGGTGAGCAACATCAGTTCTTCTTGTTTGGATTTTGGTAGGTGGTTAAGTTCTTTTTTCACAAATGCAAGGTAAGGGATTTTGGGTTTGTGTTTATGGGAGGCACTTTGGGGTTTTGTTGTACATCGCTATTTATTAAGTTTTCTCTCGAAAGTTTCCAAACTAATTTCCTTTCTCCACCAAGAGTATTTACCATACGCCATTTTCTTATTATAGTCGACACTTAAATGATCCGTCCAACAAGAAAAGAAATCATAGTCGTCTTTTTGTTCAGGTTCCGAATCATCTTCGATTTTTGACGGTGCAATTAGATAATATTTTCCAATTTGGAATTTCTCAACATATGGTCTACATAAAACTCCGTTATCTCCCCAAATTTTTATCCTTTTTCTATCTTCCGAACCTTTATATTTCTTTATTATTTCAACTGTCATTGAATAAGGTGATTTCTCATTTCTATGTTCAAAATAGTCAGTATATTCAATTACTTTGACCAATGCTACAAATTCTTGATTGTCTGAAATTGCGCCAAAATTACAATTCCAATTACACTCGCAGGAACAAGAGAAAGATTTCAAAGAAATTAGTAGTACAAAGATTACCAGAATTCGTTTTTTCATAATTATACGCAACGTTCAGGACAATAATCGTTTTAATGATTAATGAGCGATTCTAAAGATTTTTTTTATTTGCACTATTTGCTTTAAATATTTTATATAAACCTAAAACAACAATCAACGCTCCTGAAATCAATGCTATTAAAAGCAAGTTTCTTTGCTCATTCTTTGTCAATAGTGTCACTCCTAATATTGAAAATAAAAATCCAACAAAAATAAGTATCAGTCCTCTATTTACTTTTTGTGATTTACCCATAAATATGTCTTCTTTCTAGGTTTTATGTTGCTGACAACATCTGAACTAAAAATCGTTTTAATAATTCTAATGCACAAGCAAGTGAAGTTACAGGTTTTTGAGATGAAAGTCCAACACGAAATCATCAATGACCCATTTTAATTGACCTGTGTTTGATCGGCACTGGAATTTTTGGAGATGGCATTATTTAGGGTCTTTTGGCCATGCCTGGCTTATCATATGATTTGTTATAAGCCAAACATCATTTCTTTTTTGATAGATTCTTAAATGGTTGATATATCTATCGTCCATTTTTGTGCCATCGGCCCATTCTTGGTTTTTTCTGATGTTTTGGGATCTAACCGTGACGGTACTGTCGTTAATAAATGTTATTTCATTTTCTCCATAATTATTCTCTCCGGCCATTACAAAATCCATATTGAAAATAAATCCAAGCAGGTCTTTTAATTCCTCTTTGGATTGGACCCTGTCGCCAAATGCATTGGTCCAATCTGTTTGATCTGCATAATGTTTCAATGCCAGTTCCAGGTTCTTTGTTTCCCAAGCCTTGTCCCAATCCTTGATGGTTTGGTCAATAACCAATTTGTCATTGGTCAAGTCGATGGAAGACTCTTTTTTTTCCGAATTACAGCTTAGAAAAAGAGCAACTGCAAAGAGAATACTAACTGTATTTTTCATATCTGCGTGATTTTAAGTTGATCTATGTTTTATCGGCACTGGAAGTTTGGGATAGTGCTTATTGGTTTTGGCTACAAATTAAAGCTTAGGTTATGTTGTTTTTTTAATTGTCCAAGATATTTTTTACAAGAACTCCTTTTTCAAATCCTAGAATAATGTCTTTATCTTTTTCATCTTTGTCCCAATCCTCAAAAGCATATATTTTGTCTTTGTACTGAGGTGGTGAAGAGTATTTATAAGGTTCGAGCCCCTTACTTAACCAGTCTGCCTTTATCATTCCATTTTTTTGGACAAGGTCAATTCCGTTTTTTTGGAACAGCTGTAAAATATTTTCTTCCTCATTACTTTTCCGGTTACAACTAAGAATTTTTTCAAGGAAAATGGTATTGTTTTCAATCCTCCAAACAGCTTTGTATCCTCTCCAACAAGCTGTGCTTGGTGCTGTTCTTCTGGTAAGTCCAAATGGCCTATGCTCCAGTTCAAGCATTTCAAGTGGGAAAGACATCAAATAAAGCGTATCCTGATCAATTATCAGTAAATCAGGAGTTTGCCGAGTAACTGGGCTCCATGAAATTGATAAAGTAAAAATTATGATTAATAGAGTTTTCATTGAAATATAGCCTAAAAGGTTGAGTAAATAATCATTTTAATAGGACCAATACGAAGAGCCACATTCCACAAAATGAATGGGAATATCCTTAACAAATTTGCCCAGCCAATCGGCGCAAAATTTCATGCCATATTCTTCTGAATTGATATGCCCTATAAAAACAACCGCTTTTTTTCTTCCTTGTAAAATGGCATCCCTAGCGTATTCATAGGTTTCCCACTGTGGCACTTCTCCAGCAACCACAACGTCAACCTCACTGTTTTGTAATTGTGCAATTTGGGCTCCACTGCCCGATGCCCCTGGTACATACATCACATTGGAAAGTTGCATTTCTGGGTCCCCGATTACATGAAAATTATTTTCTGGAAATGTGCTCTTCAATTTTTTTAGTAGATCCGTTAATGTGATGTTGGCGAACGTAAACTTGTACGGATTGTCTTTTGCCCTATGGTCTTCCCAACCCAGTTTTTCAACAATGCCAGAAACAATTCCATCGGATGGAATACGGTGTATGTAGTCGTGGAATCTCCAAATTACAAGATTATGGTCATCTATAAATTTCTTTTTTTCCAGATATACCGAATCCTGTTGAAATTGTGCCGTTTCATCCAAATGGTTATAATACAAAGGCTCATGAACAATGATAAGGTTACAGTTTTTGTTGACCGCCTTTCTTAAAACATCCATGGTCGCAAACATACAGGTTGCTATACCAGTGACCTGTGTTTCTGGGTTTCCTTCTTTAATAACATCCACCGTGTTGGGTACCAAGTCAGCACCTGTTTCTTTAATTATAATCTCAATCAGCTGTTCTGCGGAACTACTGGTATTGGTCGCGGCGTTTTGACCCAAAAGGAACAGTGGCAGTGCGCTTATAATAATAAGGTTGAACAGCTTTTTCATTAATTGTTGGTTTTGAATTGTTTATGGCCAATATCGAAGCACTTGAAATAAATCCAGAGCGGGCAAGTAAGTTACAGGTTTTTGGGTTTATCCCTTCTCACGTAACTATAGAAAACTCTTCAGTTATTTTAAATGGGTTCGAGGTCCTTATGGAACAAAAGAATACAGCCAATGCTTTTTTGGTCTATTCTCTGACAATTATAAATGGTGTTTTCCAATTGTTCCATCATTTTTTGGAATCCACCATTTTCAAAAATCAATCCGTGCTCAATCTTGAACTCCCCATTATCCACAAGAGCTTCCTTCAATTCTTGGATAGTCTCAACATTGGGCATTTTTACGAAGGATGCATTGTCCATTTCGGCCAAAGCCTCATTTAATTTTTTAAACGAGTCTTTCACACGCGCAGTAAGGGAATGCAATTGTTCTTTGGTGACCTCCCCTTTCGATTGAAGTTCGATAACGGCATTATAAATCTCATTCTTATTAGTCGTAGTGTTTCTATAAAACTCGGACAACAGCTGGTGTTGTGTATAAAGTTCGTTAAGCTCTTTTCCTTTCCCTTGTTCCTTCGCCAATGCTGTAAAAAAAGCACAAAACTTGGTGTCCCATTCCTCGAATGCGGTATTGAACAGCTCCTCCCTAGAGGTAATCAAAAAGTTATAGCCATTCTCCAGATTTTTCTTTGAATATTCAATTCCCTTAAATGAAAATGAGCGCTCTTTGGTGGTCCCCTCTGCTATCTGCTGAGCTTTTACCAAAAGTCCTTCGATTTCTCCCACCGGTTCCATCAATTGTTTTAGTTCCGCCTTTAGACTCCCCAACAATTTCTTGTTTGGTTTGGTTTGGTTTGAAATTGCTGTTGTCAATTTCTCTTTAGAAGGAATTACCAAGTATCTGTTTAGAAATGTGTTTTCATATTCTTTGGCCAAATCCGCCCCTTGGGTCTCCAATTTGATAAACTGCTCGAAGACTTCGATATCGCTTTGCTCTGTTGGTTTCTTTTCAAGGTACAATTGGTAAAGCAATTGGGTCATCTCTTCTTGCAGAGCCTCCTTGTTTCCAAAAAGAATCCAAGGAGAACGTGTATCCATTTCACACGCAACATAAGGTACTTTAGCGCTGTCTTCCCTCATATTGTTAGGTGGATGACTGGCATACATGCCCACCTTAGAATGCTCCGAAATTGAAAAGTATTTTTTGCCTCCCCTAGGATCAGCGGGCAATGCGCTAAACAAATCGTTTTGTGTATCCGAGCTTCTTTCAATCGAAAGCGCATTATGGACATATAGGTTTTTGACGAAAATGTTCTTTCTACCTGCTAAAATTCCATGATTCAATGTGCCCATCCATGCGGTGGATCCTCCATCCAATTTCCACAAAGCGGAAATGATGGCATCACTTCCGGAAGTATGAACCGCAACTTTATCCGCATTAAATTCCATTTCTCGGGAAAGTGAAGAATGCATGATATTCAAAAACTGATAAAATAGATTCAACATCTGCCGTACAATCCAAATAATCGGAGTAATTACCCATGCCGCCGCCGACAATCTAATATCAGAAGCCCGCCATTGATCCAATAGGTCATCCCATTTGTCGCGTTCAAAGATCATATCGTGGATAATGGTATTTGCCGATATGATATAGCTTCCAATTTTCATACTTCGTTGGGCAAAATGTCCAAACTCATGGCTCATGACCGCTTTAAATTCAGAAAGGTTCAAGCAATCTGTTAGTCCCATGCCAATGGTCAGTTCCTTTCTAACGGGTAAAAAAAGACTCAGCCAAACATTGGAATACGCCACGTAGGCATTAACGTCTGGGTCAACATAAATAGATTTTGGCCTTGGAGCTCCCGTCTCCTTACAAATCTGTTCCACAAAGCTCCATAAATCAGGGTTTTTTGCTTTTTCCAGTTTAATACGGTTATTCGGTTTATGGTTTTTTAACTTAAAAATGAACTTCAAGGTAAATATGAAAAGCATTCCCGCCCCAGCTATTGCACCAACCTTCATTAAAATGGTGAGTTTGTTTACAACCCCCATATCATATATAATGGAATAATAAAACAAATAACCTAGTCCAACCACCATGGCAGTGTACAGAACAAAAAAGAGAATTATGGCCAATACTGCCAGAAAAGCTTTTAGCTGATATGATGATGTAAGGGCAGTAAGTTTTTTAGGCACCTGCACGGGGCTAGTGGGATAGTAGGTCAAGGACATTCTAAATATGGTTTATGGTTGATTAAAAAGTTATAGGACAATAATAACTATTTTTTGCAATCTTTATTTGATAAGTAATTTAAGAATCCCACTACATAACAAAATATTGACAGTCCATAGCCCGAAGTTTTTGTGCACTTAAACCGACCCGCTGGTCGGTCAACATTTTTGGCATATTCAATTTTGGGGTCATTTTTCACATTTCACCGATTTTTCTCACAAATACATCCTTGATTCTTGAGGTTGAGACCAATCTGCAGAAACTTTGTAACAGACTTAACGGTCTAATTGAACCCAAAACCAAATCTTATGGAACGAAACCTAAAAAAACGCGAAACCATGCACCGATTGCATGCTATGGGCCTTGAAATTTTTCATGAAAAGGGCTACTACAACACTAGTTTGGATGATATTTTAAAGGAACTATCACTTTCCAAAGGAGCCTTTTACCATCATTTTAAATCTAAAGAGGACTATTTCATCAGCATTATCCAAAATCTGATTGTGCAAAAGGTATATGCCCTACTGGTGGAGCCGTTGAACGTGAACGAAAATCCATTGCATGCTATTGCAGACAGTTTAGAAAATGCCTTGGAACCCGGCAAAAGCAATGAAATGGCCTATGGCTTTATGTTGCACGACTTTATGACTGAATTTAATAAGCGAAATACCGAGATTAGTTCTTATTTAAAGGATATTCTTAAAGTATGGGAAGTAAATCTGGTTTCTGTATTAAAACGTGGTAAGTTGGATGGCCATATTGCCCGTCATATTGATTGTGAAGGAGTTGCCACCTATATCATTGCCTCTTATCTAGGAATGCGCTCCTTATTATCAGAAAACAATGGTAGACAATTAAAATACCAGTATCTGCAACAGCTAAAACAGTATTTCAGTTCCATTACCGAAAGACAGGCGGTAGCCTAACCCTCCAATACGGTGGTAATCTTAGCTACCACCTGTTGGGGTGCTATGGTTTCCATTGCAGCTTCGTAACCCTTTGGCAATTTGTTTCCATAGACCGAAGTAGGAATCAATGGAAAACGTTCCAGGTCAGCCATCAGAGCATTCTCCGTGGATTGACCAAAAGGATAAAACCCCGCAAAAGGATGTGTAACCCCCCAAAGCGTGACCACTGGAATACCATAATTAGCCGCTAAATGGGCATTTCCACTATCCATGGACAACATTATGTCTAGGTTCGAAATCAAGGCCAGTTCTTCCGAAAGATTTAGCTTACCGGCCATGTTCAAAACATTTTCACCCACATTGGCAATGGCCTCCAGTTGCTGAATTTCATGGGCTCCGCCGCCAAATAACAACATTTTATACTTATTGGTATTATTTAAGTTTTGGATAATGTTTTTCATCAAGTATAATGGGTACATTTTGCCCTCATGTGCTGCAAAAGGGGCAATTCCCACCCATTTTTTGGAATCTTGCTGTACCAATCCCAATACTTTATCCGAAAGCTGAACGCGTTCCAAAAGCTTTGCTTTTGCTAAATCCACTGGAAAACCAAGCTCTGCAAATACATCAGCATAGCGCTGATGTGTGCTTTTTAACTGTTCGAATGTTTTGTTTTTGGCTCTGGTCAGTGCTTTTTTCTCTGTCCTGCCCTTATCTAATTGTGCAAACGGGGTTTTGCCCATTCCAAAGTACTTTTGAAGAACCCTACTTCGTAGCACATTGTGCAAATCGGCCACGGCATCAATTTGGTGCGTTTTTAGTTCTTGGTATAACCGCCATAATCCCATCAGCCCTTTATGTCGTTTTTTGACATCGGCCACAAAAACATCAACATTTTCCAATCCAGAGAAAATGGGAAGAAATGGTTTTTTGGTAAGTACAGTGACTTTTATCTGCGGATGTTGGTCCTGTAATGCCCTCAAAACCGGAACGGTCATGGCAACATCACCCATGGCAGACAGGCGAATGACCAAAAGATGGGTTTGCCTACCCTTTTTGTCCACGGAGTACCGGATTTAGCTCATCATCGTTGTACATTTTCATCTGTTTATAGACTTTCATGTACTTATTGCCAGCCTCAATATCTTCCAACAATTGATCAATAGCGGTAGAAAGGTCTTTCTTTTGTTCCAAGAGAACAGCCAATTTCTTACTACACTTTTCGGTATGTTCTGCAGGCGCATCGGTACGATCAACTTCTTCTTGCATGTGGTAAACCTTTAAAGCCAAAATGGAAAGCCTATCTAGGGCCCATGCAGGGCTTTCAGTATTGATGGTGGCATTGTTACCTACTTCTACATTCTTATACTTGTCCAAGAAATAACTATCTATATATTCCACCAAATCTGTTCTGTCCTGATTGCTGGCATCAATTTTTCGCTTGAGATCTAAAGCATCGACGGGATTAATGTCCGGGTCGCGAATAATGTCCTCATAATGCCATTGTACGGTATCAATCCAGTTTTTTCTATAAAGCAAGTGTTCCACCTTATCCTTTGGATAGGGGTTTACAAATTCTTGATAAACATCATCTTTGATATGATAGGTATCTATACTCTCCTGAAAGATCTTGAAGGCAAAGGAACTGAACATGTGTTTAAATTTGGGGCAAAGATATTGCTTTATCCTTTACAGCTTAAGTTCCAAGACAAAAAGCAATAATGACGTCAGAATACAAATGACCACTACCAGTTCCCTTAATTTGGCTTTTTTAATGGTCTCTAAATAATTGGTCAAAAAAACCGCAGCTGGGAAAAAAGTAATCAGGACCGGTGATGCTTCATTAAACCTCAAAAAACTTACTGCCGCTCCCAAAACAAATGCCAAGAATACCATTCGCAGTAAAACCAGTTTTCCACCACCTTTTTTCCTCACTTTCAGAAAAACCAGAAACATAATTGCCAACATTATGGACAAATAGATCAGTAGCTTAACAATTCCATCTTGTCCTAAAAAATCATTGGATAAAAAGTCTATGGTAAACCGATAATGATTTTCAAAAAAATCGAGGGAATCATACACTATTAAAGTAGTGAACGACAATATTAGCACTGTTACCATGGCCAAAAAAGGAACCATCCAATTTTTAGGTGGTTTTCTGTCATAAACATTGATTCCCACAAAGACAAGTATCATAAAAATAAGTGCCCAATCATAAAAAAGACTTGCAGCACATATCAAAAAGGAGGCGTCAAAAATCTTATGCTTTACATTTCGAACTGATTTTATGGCTAACAATCTCCAAATGGCAAGCAGCAAAAAAAAGTTGGCAAAAATGGCATTGCTATCGCCTAGGGCATCTGAAAATACGCCCAGGAGCAGCGTAAAGAACAAAATGGCAAATGAGCTAAGACCTGTAACTTTCTCAGTCTTAACCATTCTGCTAATAACATAAATAGAAAGTAGCAGGGTGCCAAGCACCAAGGAGTCTGATGGAAGAGTATCCAGAGTAAGTCCCCGATCAGCACCAAAAAATAAGTAAACAACATAAAAAAGGAAGAGAAAAACAGATAGGACAATATAATTTATCGGTTTTGTTTTCCCGAAAAAGCTTGAAATCATGTTGGGTTTTACTACTTTTGCAAAGTAAATATAGCTAAGATGAGCAAGTTTTGGTACGGCATTGAAGACTTATTTGTAAACGGTCTTTTTGCGCCTTATGATTTCTTTCGATTTATGGGAAACTGGTGGGGTTCCAACTCCGTAAACTGGATTTTCGCCATTATTGGTTTTGTTGCCATGGTTTACTGGATGAAAGAGCTTAAGATTTTCAATGACAATGGTGAGGAGGACAAGAGTATTACCTCCCATTCTTATCTATAGGTCAAACCCAAGATCTTTTCGGTAGTACATTCCATCAAAATGTAGTTTTTCTATATTTTGATAGGATTTTTCCAATGCTTCCTTGAAATCATTTCCGAAGGAAGTAATGGCAATCACTCGGCCACCGTTGGTCACTACCTTTCCATCTTTTAGCTTGGTTCCTGCGTGAAAAACCAAAGCATCCTGAATGCTTTCTATTCCCGTGATTTCCTTTCCTTTTTCATAAGCTTCTGGATAACCTCCGGAGACGGCCATTACTGTCGTGGCTGCTCTCTCATCAATTTCCAAGTTGATTTGATCTAGCTTTCCTTCGGACATGGCCACAAGTACATCAACAAGGTCCGATTTTAATCGGGGCACAACTACTTCAGTCTCGGGATCTCCCATGCGCACATTGTATTCGATCACTTTGGGTTCGTCACCCACTTTGATCAATCCAATAAAAATGAATCCTACATAGGGCAAGTTGTCCTTTTTAAGCCCTTCTACCGTAGGTTTTACAATTTGATGCTCAATCTTTTGCATAAAGATCTCGTCGGCAAAAGGAACCGGAGAAATGGCTCCCATTCCACCCGTATTGAGTCCGGTGTCGCCTTCACCGATACGTTTGTAGTCTTTTGCCGTAGGCAAGATTTTATAATTGCTTCCATCTGACCATACAAAACAGCTTAATTCAATTCCATCCAAAAACTCTTCAATAACCACAGTGGCGCTGGCGTCTCCAAATTTAGAGTCCAACAACATGGCCTTAAGCTCCTGTTTAGCCTTATTTAAATCCTGAAGAATCAAAACTCCCTTCCCAGCCGCCAATCCATCTGCTTTAAGTACATACGGAGGCCTGAGCGTTTCCAAAAAGGCATAGCCTTCTTCCAAATTGTTCGAAGTAAAGCTTTGATAAGCCGCGGTTGGAATATTATGGCGCATCATAAATTCCTTGGCAAATTCCTTGCTCCCTTCCAATTCCGCTGCAGCTTTTTGTGGTCCAATTACCGGAACGTTTTTAAGTTCAGAATCATTTAGGAAAAAATCATGAACGCCGTTCACCAATGGATCCTCCGGCCCAACCACAACCAAATTGATGTTTTCATCTAAAACCAAGGTCCTTATCCCGTCAAAATCATTTACCCCAACCTCAACATTGGTGGCAATTTGGGATGTTCCCGCATTACCTGGGGCAACAAATAAGTTGCCAATTTTTGGACTTTGCGAAATCTTATGGGCAATCGCATGTTCGCGACCTCCAGAACCAAGGATAAGAATGTTCATTGATCAAAATTTTGGCAAAAATAACCCAATTCAGGTTTTTGCTATCTGATATCTGTATTTATTTGCCGTTCAGATGTGAAAAATCGCGATGCTCTTTTTGGTACAATTCCTCCGGCGATAATGATTTGAAGTATTTGTACACCTTTTTCAAACCCTCAGAACGATGGACTTTAGGTTCCCAACCCAGAATTTCCTTTGCTCTTGAAATATCAGGTTGTCGTTGTAAAGGATCATCAATTGGCAAGGGTTTAAACACAATTTTTTGGTCTGTCCCTGTAAGTTTTATGATTTCTTCGGCAAATTCTAGAATAGTCGTCTCATCAGGATTCCCAATATTGATGGGCTCCACATAATCACTCATCAACAAACGAAAAATACCCTCTACCTGGTCATCAATATAGGTGAACGATCTTGTTTGCGAACCATCACCAAATACCGTCAAATCTTCTCCACGAAGTGCCTGGCCCATAAATGCAGGAACCACTCGGCCATCATTCAACCGCATCCGGGAGCCGTACGTATTAAAAATTCGAACAATACGGGTATCCAGTTGGTGATGACGATGGTAAGCCATGGTAATTGATTCCATAAACCTTTTGGCCTCATCATACACTCCCCTTGGGCCAATTGGGCTAACATTTCCGTTATAGTCCTCATTTTGGGGGTGAACCAAGGGATCTCCGTAAACCTCGGAAGTAGAGGCCACCAAAATCCTGGCTTTTTTTACCTTGGCCAGCCCCAATAAGTTGAGTGTGCCAAGAGAACCAACTTTTAATGTTTGAATTGGGATTTTTAAATAATCTATTGGACTGGCAGGAGATGCAAAATGGAGAATATAATCCAAGTCACCATCCAACTTTACAAATTTGGATACGTCATGATTTTTAAACTCAAACCGCTCCAGAGGAAACAGGTGTTCTATGTTTTTAAGGTCTCCTGTTATAAGATTGTCCATAGCTATGACATGATGTCCTTCTGCAATGAACCTATCGCAAAGGTGTGAACCTAGAAAACCTGCTGCGCCAGTAATTAGAGTTTTTTTAATCATCAATAGGCTTTTGCTTCACCTTTAAAGGCATTCATTATGGTTTGTACCATAATTTTAAAATCTAGGAACAGGGACCAGTTTTCTATATAAAAGATGTCAAATTTGGTGCGATTTTGAATATCAGCCTCAGTTTCAATCTCACCTCTATAACCTCGAACTTGAGCTAAACCTGTAATACCTGGTTTTACAAAATGACGAACCATATATTTATCAACACTTGCAGAATACTCGTTAGTATGCTTCACCATATGTGGCCTAGGCCCAACAACCGACATTGTTCCGAACAAAACATTATAGAACTGGGGAAGTTCATCGATACTGGTTCTTCTAATGAATCTTCCTACTTTGGTGACCCTCATATCGTTTTTAGTTGCAGAATAATTGTCCGCATCTTTATTGGGTGCCATTGATCTGAATTTATAGCAATAAAATTCCCGGTTATCTATACCATTTCGGCTTTGTCTAAAAAAAACCGGGCCTTTTGATTCCAATATGATAATAATGGCCAATAAAGGGATTAGCCAAGATAATAGCCCAAAAATTATAATCAGTGAAAAAACAACATCAAAGCTTCTTTTTAGAAAGGCATTTATTGGATTATGTAACGGTATATCCCTTAAGGATAGAACTGGAATATAGTCGTAGTATTCAAATTTTAGCTTTTTCGAGAAGATGTTTTTGTTGTCGGGGATGAATTTTAAAGTCTTTAAGTTATTATCTGCAAAATTGATGATTTGAGTTAGTTCCTCATTTTTTAATTCCGAGACCGAACAATATATTTCATCAACATTATTGTTCAATAAAAACTCAAAACAGTTTTCTATGTCAAAGTCAAGAAGTTTGGGAGAAAATTGACAAACGAAATTATAACCAAACTCACTTCTTTCTTGAAATACGGAAATCAGTTGGTCAGTTTTCTTATTTTTCCCAATTACTACTACATTTCGAATATTTCCTTTTATCCGCTCCCGATATTTCATGAAAAACGTATAGTTCAAAAACTTGAGGGTAAAAACAGCGATAAAAACAAATACAAAATATTGTCCCATTGCCAAACGGCTTATTATGGGTTGCTTAAAAAATCCGATAAAAGCATAGAGAATCAAAAAAAAGAATATGAACTGAGTAAAAAGAAGCATAAGAATATATGCAACCTTTGTATAGCGATATACTTTATAGAACTCATTTTTTAAGGAGATAACTATCCATCCAATGGAGATATATGTATGAAAAAGCAAAGGTGTTTGAAATTGGATTGGAAGTAAATAGGCAAGCACATTAATAATTAACAAATCCAATAAATAGGAAATAGGAATTATTAAATTGGAAAATCTGTGTTGCTTAAAAAACATGCGTCCGTAGTGGTAAAATGATATAAGTCAAATATACTTATTTGGTTACTTAACTTGTACCTGCCTTCATTATATGTTTTAAAAGTCCTCGGGGGACTCTTCTTTCCAGTGTTCCAAAGCCGCCTCAAAATGGTATTTAAAAACGAAGTTGCGGTCAATTAAAAACTTTGGCTCGATGTTAGTTGGAAATCCAGCCTTTCTAACCCTTACAGGGTGTATGTCGGTGGTTTTTCCGATAATCTTTAAAAAATTAACTAGGAAAAGTGCTATCAACGAAAGGATTTTAACCGATATTTTAAGTACAGGCTTATTATAATCAAATCTCTTCTTAACTATTTCGGTCATCTCATTTAAAGGAATCAATGGATTTTCCGCATAATTGTATACAATGAAATTATCTTTAAGATTCATTGTAAATAATATACTATCAACAAGACCGTAAATATACCCATAAGCCTTTATCACTTTGCCCCCATCAGGTAAGACAAAGGTGCCTTTTTTTAAGGCTTTAATCATTCTATATACATTACCGGGATCTTTGGGTCCAAAGATTACACTTGGCCTTACGATAATCAATCTTCTTTCATTGTCTTCAACAAGCCATTCTTGATGGATTCTCTCGGCTAACGCCTTTGAAATTCCATAAGCTGTTTCTGGGTATAAAGTAGAGCTCTCATTTCGTTTCTCTAAAGATTTGCCGTATGGTGCAATGCTACTGGTAAAGAATATATTCTTAATTCCCGCTTTTCTGGCAAATTCTGTAACATTTTCAGCACCAGGAATATTTGTGTCAAAATATTCTTTGTAGGCATGTCCTGGTTCACGATGTATGGCCGCAAAATTAAATATCCATGAATTGGAATCATGATCCGATTCTATCTTTATCTCTCTTCTTACATCTATTTTTTCAAAATGAACCTTATTCTCATCCTCAAACCCTGACAAAGGTTTTATATCACAAACTATATATTTAGAAAATCTATCCTCTTTAAGGAAAACACTGAGCATATTCCTTCCAATATATCCTGACCCTCCAAAAATTATGGCTGTTTGACCCATATCCTATTTTATATAAACCGTTTCTCCCATCTTGTCTATGCCAAAGACTTACTTAAAAACTTCTTGTAACCAACTATTAATACTATATTTTTCATAGATTTCTTTATCAATATCTTGATATTTTCCTTTTATAAACTCCATTGGAACCCTAGGGTTCTCCCGATCAACCACATAAATGTTATTAGGGTTGAAAAAATCATAATTTACAATATCCTCATTTGTTGTAATCAACTTTTTTCTTGCGCCCAAAACCTCCAATGTCCTCATGGTGAGGCCAGACTGAACAACTCTTTGGATATCGAGAATACAGTTGGATTTTTTGATTATTCCAATAATTTCATTTTTAGTGAGAGGATTAAAACTAAAATCTCTTCTTCGGGCATTTTTATAGGTTCTTTTAAATAGCTTGCGAACCAGATATATCTTTAAATCTTGTAGGTATATAAAAAAGTATCCTTTTAAATCATTGTTATTGCAAAAGGCCTTTATTTTTGAAACCAATGCAAATCTATCGGTATGGCCAGTGCCTATAAAGGTTATATCGTAACTTATTTCTTCTTCAATTTCACCAATGTTCTTGTAATCATCCACATAGAATAGCGGCCTAAAAAACATGAACGTGTTTCTTTCAACATCTTTTCTGTCAAATGACAGTATTTTATCAAACAAAGGGAAAAGTTCTTTTATGTCCTTACTGCTATTTTTTATGGAATCCCACATAAATAAAATAAACTTTGCCTGTGGTTGGGTATTTCTTAGTTTATTCAACATTTTAAGATTGATTCCTTCTGCCTTTAAAAAAAGCACATAATCGTAATTTGTTTGGGATGTGGATTCGATGATATTGCTGTAGTATCTTTGAATCCTTGGTTTCATGATTCTTTTGTCAAGTCGAATAAGCGCCTTTGTCCAAAAAGTATTTTTTGGACGTTCATCATAAAAATCTACATGGGCCCCCAATCTTACCAGACCATTCTTAATTTCATTCTGATAACCAAAAAAATTTGCTGAGAAGAAGAGTATTTTCTTGCCTTTGAACATAAGTTGATATCTTATTTTAAAAGGCCTTTATCCTTCATTTCATCAATCGATTTGTTATAGGAGTCCTTCTGTATTTCTTGAGACGAAACCCAATTACAAAATCGTCTGATCCCTTCTTTGAAATCTACTTTTGGGTCAAATCCCAAGTCCCTTTTGATTTTGGTCAAATCGGCATAGTTATCCCTTATATCCCCTAATCTAAAATTACCAGAGACCGAGTAATTTACGTCGCTATTATATTGATTTATCAATGCTTCAGCAACTTGCAAAACGTTTGTCCGCACACCTGAACCCACATTATATACATTATAATTTGCACTTTCTTTTTCAATACCCAAAATTGTAGCATCAACAACATCCTGTATATAAACAAAGTCTCTGCTTTCCAGCCCATCTTCGAAAATGTTGATGTCGTTGCCATTCTTAATTCTCGTCGAGAATATGGACAGTATCCCCGTGTAAGGATTGGATAAGGACTGACCAGGGCCATATACATTTTGATATCTAAAAGCTACCACTGGTATTTTCAAGGATTTGCCAGCAATCATGCACATATCTTCTTGAGCTTGTTTGGTCAATCCATATATTGATGAAGGATGTATTTTACTGTTTTCATCCGTAGCACAGAGTATAGCATTTGAATCACATATGGGGCATTTTACTGAAAAGTCGCTTTTCAACATATCTTTTTCCTGTCTTTCTGTTGGGTAAACAATGCCGTGGGTTTCACATTGATATTTGCCTTCACCATAAATAGATCTGGATGAAGCGATAACTATTTTTTCAATGCCATGTTCTTTGTCATTTGCCAGAATATCCAAAAAAATCGCGGTGCCGTTTATATTTACATCTGTGTACTTTTCAATTTCATACATGGATTGACCTGTGCCTGTTTCAGCTGCAAAATGAACAATAATTTGCTGATTCTTAATAGCTTTCAACCAATCATTCCGGTTTCTTACATCCCCTTTTATGAAATTGACTTTATCTTTTGTCAGGTTATAAAGTTCAGATGTCTCAGGATTTTCACCGTGTATCTGTTCAGACAAATTATCCAATACGGTAATTTCGTGACCTCTTTCAATAAGACTTAGAGCCAAGTTCGTTCCTATAAAACCAGAGCCTCCTGTAATAAGTATTTTTTTGTTCAATTTTATGATATTTAATTCTTTAGATTTTCATTAAAAAATCATCTGTTCTAAGGTACAAAACCCAAAACACATGGATAATCATGTTTATTAATTCTTTGTTCCAAAAGTAACTTTCAAAATCCTTTTTATGAGGTAGATCACCCATGAAATTCTTATTTCAATAATTCTTAACAGCGAATTGGTGGTTTTACCTCCAGTGTTGGATACGTTTAAGCCATGTCTTCTATAATGAACAAGTGGTTTGTTATAATAAAAGGTTTTGCCGTAGAAGGAACTTATAAAGAAAATCCACATATCGTGCATTTCAATTTTCCGCGGAAATGGCAAAGCATATTTTAGTAAATGGGCCTTAAATGCCAGTGTTGCCCCTACACAATGATTTTTTATGAAGTTCCGATGCAATCCCCGATGGTTTTTGTTTGGCGAATACATATCGTGACTGTCTTCAAGAGTTGTAGAAAACACACTTAAATTGGTAAAAAGCAGATCGTACCTTTCTAATAGTTCAAGTGTTTTTTCAACTTTATTCCCGTACCACACATCGTCTTGGTCCGACAGAAAAATGATATCCCCTGATGCCCGGCCAATGGCAAACTCAAAATTTAATATTACGTTTCTGAAGGAATTATGAAAAAGCTTTATTCTTGAGTCGTTCAACGATTTGATTATTTCAATTGTGCTGTCTGTAGATCCATCATCTGAAACTATTACCTCATCAGAACTTTTTAATTGTGGAAGTATGGATTGCAACTGCTCTTCAATATATTTTTCCCCATTAAAGGTCGCCATACAAACAGAGATTCTTTTTTTAGACATCATGCAGGCAATTTATTTTTTGCTTAACAATTTGAGCTCCTTTTAAGAGCCAATAAAAATCATTGTATTTTTTGACCAGTACCTCTTTCAACATATCCTTCAATAATTATATCAGGTTTTAATTCATCGACAAAGCGTTCACTGTGCCCCCAGATATAAGTGACCTCATAAAAATGCAAAGACAAAAACTGTATGAGCTTTGTTGTAAAGGAATCTCTAAAAACAAGCACTTTCAGTTTATTTCCGCAATGTTTGTTTCGAGTAATTTTAGTTTGTTTGGGATACCCATCAACAGATAGAAATTCTATTTGATTTTCATTATCCTTTAAATCAAACTTTGGAGCTTTTTCAACAAAATAACCATCATTGTTTACTCCTAACATCTGTATTAATTCCCCTTTCTTAAAATCAGCCCATTCAATATTAAAATCATCAATACTCTTGGGCCTAATGCCCAATTCATCCCTATTCGCATTAAAGAAAGCTTGGTATCCCAAAAAAGCTCCTAAATCATTCCAATGTGTATCAAACTTGTGGTAAAGTTGGTTCCTCTTTTTTCCTTCCATTAAGGCTGGTCTGGGATCAAATAACATTATTGGGGATTTGGTGTCTTTTAAATAATTCAATATTTGGTCTACTCTGGATATGGTGTCTTTAATTTGAGCGTTCATTGTGCCTGGTAAGTACTCTGGGTAAATTGTATGTTTGTTAGGCCAGAAAGTCAAAAAATACTTTATTCCCTTGCCATTGTAACGCTTCTTGTTTTTCTCCCACTTAGCTACCACCCTGTTCAATGTATCTTTCGAGAGAAGATTGGAGTTAGTATAGCTTTTGAAAATCTTACCCTGGACCCTATTGTAAAAAAGCCAATCATTTTTGCCGAATTTTACAAGTTCTGGATGCATAGAGGAACGAAACAGTTTTGTTCTATACGCCCCTCCCCAGTTTATCAAGTAGTTTCTTAATCCGAAATTATCATTAAAATATGCTTCATATTCTTGGGGATACTCTTCAGATAGTTTAAACTCTGGTTTGGGGGTCAATGTCCTTTTTTCAAGATTTTTTGCAGGTTTTATGATCGAAAACAAGCTTTGTGAAGCCGGCAGTATTAAAATAATCAAAAAGATTGCGATAAAGACTGTTTCCTTGGAAATACGAATGAACTCTATATTATAAAACGCGAATAAAAGTATTACCAAAGCAGCAAGCATCGAAACAAGAAAAGGATACTTCACAAGGTTTTGGCTTCGTAACGCATCCAACTCCCTTGAAGTTTGTCTTGACACAAAATAAGGGTCATAGAAGTCTTTTTTCTTACGTTTAGAAACCAACCCTTTAAACGTTCCTTTGTCGTCTATTTTTTTTATATAATTGTTCGTTTTAAAAAGTCGGTTAAAGGCTTCTATATCATATTCAATTTTTTCCCTGTCGTTTAGAAAGACAATTTTTTCTATTGAAATAGGTCCTTGGTTTTTATTGGTCCCTATATCCAATCTCAATCTATTTAGATTATTTATGCTTGGCACATTAAACACAATGTCTTGAAAATCTGTATTTCCTTGAACCCTTGTCTTTATAGATTTTTTGGTCGTAAAACCTGTTTCGCCCTCTTGCGAATGAAATAGCTGAAACACATCGTCATGAATCACCTTAGCAGTTAGTATTACTTGAAGCCTATCATGTGAGGCCGTCTTTATTTTTTTCAAAGAAAAGCCCAAGCTCAAAAATAACAGTAACCCAAATACTACTAATATATATTTTTTATATGCAGTTTTTATCGGCATAAAGCTTAGAATCTAAAGTATATAAATGGGTTATAACTTGACTGTGCCAATTCAATAATTGAAAGTAAGAACAGTGCCAAGTAAAACGAAAATCTAACCAAATCATTCATTGACCTCATAGATTTTTTGGAGATGTTTGCCCATAGCTGGGCAAACTTTTTTCTAACGGGCATTGCAAATACAATAGCCGAACAGATCATTATTATGGTATATGGATTCAAATAAATAAATGCCATTTCATTTTCCCCTGTTGTGAGGCCCAACATACTTTTTATAAACACTATTGCCTCTTTCATTGTTTCGGCCCTGAAGAACACCCAGCCAAAGATTACAATTGCCAAAACATACAAATGTTGAAGAAAACCGGGCCACTTGCTCGTTTTAAGGATTTTTGCTCTTTCAAATATTAAAAAAGCTCCATGAAAAAGACCCCAAAAGATGAAGTTCCAACTGGCGCCATGCCATAAACCCGTAATAAAAAAAACAATTATCAAATTTCTATACGTATGAAAAAGGCCGCCTCTGTTTCCCCCTAACGGTATGTAAAGGTAATCTCTAAACCATGTTGACAAAGAAATATGCCATCTGCGCCAAAAATCTTGAATTGAAGTAGATATATAGGGGTAATTGAAGTTCTCTTTAAAATTGAATCCAAGCATTTTTCCCAAACCAATTGCCATATCCGAATACCCGGAAAAATCAAAATATATTTGAATAGTATAGCATAAAATACCTAACCAGGCAGAACTTGTGGAAATTTCATTCGCGGAAACCGAAAATACTTGGTCTGCAATAAACGCTGCATTATTGGCTATAATGACCTTTTTGGCAAGACCGCGAACAAATCGTATTATTCCTTCGGTAAACAATGGAATCGTAATCTGCCTCTTTTTAATTTGTAGATCAACATCGTGATATCTCACAATTGGTCCAGCTATCAGCTGAGGGAAAAACGATATATAAAGCCCTAAGTGTAAAAGGTTTTTCTGTACCTCGGCATCTTTTCTGAATACGTCTATTAAATAAGAAATTCCTTGAAAGGTAAAGAATGAAATGCCTATGGGTAAAAGTATATTGGTGTGGTCATAGTCAACATATAGCCCTACTTCTTGAAGATTAGCTATAATAAAGTTGGCATATTTATAATAAAACAACAGAGCCAAATTTGCCCCAATAGCAACCCCTAGGACTAATTGGGAAATTTTACGCTTCTTTTCAAAAAAATAAACAATCCCTATGCCTGAAATATAGTTGATACTTATTGAGGATAGCATTAACAAAACCAATAAACCTTCTCCCCATGCATAGAACAGCAAACTTGCTATTAGCAAAAAAACATTTCTATAGTCTTTTTTTAATAAATAGTTTATGATTAAAACAAGTGGTAAAAAAATAAATAAAAATATCGTAGAGCTGAAAACCATATAAAATCTATGCCTATCTATTTATTCTTTAGTAGAGGGAGCAAAAATATACAATACATAATAATATTGCAGCCTTAATTCTTCTTTTGAAGAAATATCCTTATTGAAACCACTGATCCAACTAATTTAATATCTGGACTCCCCTGCTCTTAATGTCATCAATCAAGGAGATTGTTCGTATTTCCCTTCCCAACTGATTAGTGTGGTAATGTGAATTAAAAAAATATTCCCGCGGATACACATAACTTTTCGTTTCATTCAATAGGGGAATCCTTGCCGAACTGGAAAAAAACCGCCAAAAAGGCAATATCTCCTTCATGTCATAATACCCTTCAACTATCACGGGTGGTGTTATATAGAATTCGATTCCTTTTTTATTAAAATATTTACTATAATCCTGGAGGTTTTTTATCAATGACGACTTTTCTGTCAGTTTAGGCAGTTTATGTTCAGTGACCTCTTTTTCGTAGGTTCCCATTAAGCGCTCGGACTTAAGGTTGTCTCCATCAAAAGCTTTTATACTGTATACAGAGTTTCTGTCTTTTTTTGCTTTGGAGGGGAATCGTTTAATATTATGATTTATTGTTTTGAACAGCCCTGAAAATGTAGATTTCAAGAGTATTTTATCATTTAATAAAGCTCCTATCTGTGAAAAGTCATATGTTATTATTTTTGGCAGTTCAACACCATTCATTTTATTCCAATATTGGTTTCGCAAACCTCCATATTCTTTGGTCAGTATTAAAACATCTCCTTTGCGCAAATACCCCTTTACCTGTTCTATGGTATATTTTAAAGGCAACCCGCCATGTAAAGCCATATTAACAACTGGGACCCCAAGTTCTTTTTCCATCAAGCTGGAATCTATCCCAAAACTACCATTGCTACCACCAATTATAACTATTTTGGATCCTTGGGTCATCTTCAATTTTTCCAACTTTGGTGCTACTCCAGCAATGTATTCTATTTTATAATCTGGATTAAGAAACATTGCCAAATAAGAAATAATAAGAATCAGTGCAAAAAGTATTATGCTTTTAATAAATAGCTTTACTGCCACCTCTTAGTCTTTTAAAATTGAAAATATATAAATGCAGCTTTCTCATTGCCTCCATATACTCCATAAATCAGAATATAGAAGACAAGGGTAAGGTAGAAGGTCCATCTTATAACCAAATGTTGTTTTTTAAGTATCTCCATAAGGTTGTACTTTCTTTCCAATACATTTGCCAGAAACAAAAGTAAAATTGCAATATAGGCAACTTTAAATTCGGTTCTGTCCAATCCAAGTTTGTATATCCCATTTCCGATAATCACTTCAGGGTTGAAAAAAAACAAATTTTTAACAATATAGAAGGAATCCCCTAGCGTATTTGCCCTAAAAAAAATCCATGCAAAAGTTACCAAGGTAAAAGTAAGGCCAACTTTATAGGCTTTGTATCCCCAAGCATTGTGGTTAATTTTTAAACTTTGGTAGCTTCTTTTTAAGAAAGGCGTAAAAGTTATGTCTATGATTTGATATGCCCCATGAAGAAAACCCCATATCAAAAAATTCCAACTGGCTCCATGCCACAGCCCGCTTACCAGAAAAACAATCATGATATTTCTATACCATTTCCATTTGGTCACTCGGTTTCCACCAAGTGGAAAATACAAATAGTCTCTAAACCATGCCCCTAAAGTAATGTGCCATCTACGCCAAAATTCTGGTATTGATTTAGAAAAGTATGGTCTATCAAAATTTTTGGAAAGATCATACCCAAATACTTTTGCCGCTCCGATGGCGATATCGGTATATCCAGAAAAATCGCATAATATTTGGATAGCAAAGAAAAATGTTGCTACCATAAGTTCTATTCCCTTGTATTCCGTTGGATTGTTATATACGGTATCGACCAAAATCGCCAATCTATCCGCAATTACCATTTTTTTAAAAAATCCCCAAGCCATTAGAACCAACCCTTCCCTGATTTGGTAATAATCAAAAGACTTTGGGTGTTTGAATTGAGGAAGCAAGTTAACCGACCTCTCTATGGGTCCTGCTACCAGTTGAGGGAAAAATGACACAAATAGAGCATACTTGCCAAAATTCCTCGTTGCCTCAATTTTTCCACGATAAACATCCATGGTGTAACTAAGTGCCTGAAACGTATAAAAGGATATTCCAACAGGTAATAAAACATTGATATTGGAAACCGTCCAATTTAGGCCCAAATAGTCAAACAAATTTGTCAAGTTCTCATTAAGGAAGTTGAAATACTTAAACCCCACTAAAATGGCAAGGTTTGAAATAAAACTGATGGCCACATAAAGTTTTTTGTTGCCCCTGCCGGTCTTATTCACTTTATGAATGTAAATACCACTTAAAAACGTAATGAGAGTAGAAATCAATAATAGCAAGGCATATTTTGGATTCCAGCTCATATAGAAAAAGTAACTGGTAATCAACAACCACAACCACCTTACTTTTTTTGGAAAAATAAAATATAAGGTGACTACAACAGGGAAAAAGAGAAGGAAGCCAAAAGAGTTAAAAAGCATACTTGCGGGTGGTGGTTATATGGCAGATAATAAGGCTTGTTTTATAGAATTGTATTACTAACTTCTTTACTGTAAATAACTCTTAGTTATGAATGAATACGTCTTTCTAAACCAAAATCATTTTAATAGACAGCCACAAATTTATCAATCTATTTTGTATAAATAATTTTAAGGCTTCCCTTTTACTTCTATTCTACAATATTCAGCACTCATGGCCAAAAACAAAAAACATATAACGTACAAGGGTTTAGATGTCTGTAATATTGACTCGGTCAGAAAAATATAGACTAAGCCAAAAATAAACAGTGTCAGGAACGAATTTTGATAGAGCTTTGACTTATAAAAAAGATAAAACCCTCCTATGATTAACAGCAACAGCCCTACCATGCCGATTTCAATTAAAAAGGTCAGAAATTGATTATGGGAATGGTTGAGGTCCATGGAGTTTGTGACCTTCAAATTGTCAATGAAAACATCGTTCTGCAAAACATGTTCAGATTGATTGACCCCATAACCAAAAAAAGGTTTCTCTTTTATCGCTTTCCAGGAAACTTGCCATAAATAATTTCTGTTGGAGTCAATTTTTCCAATGTTAAAAACCAAGAACGTCGCCACCAGAACAAATAGCAAGGCATTTATTTTGACGAGTTTTTTTCCCTTCCATTTGAATGCCAAATTCATAAGGTAAACCGCATAAATCAATAGGCAAATTCTTGTGGCCGATAGGACAATAAAAGATAAAAGCAAAACATGATATAAACACAATAGTGCGGTATTGACTTCCTTCTTCTCATGAAGTTTGTGAAAGAACAACATTCCTATTAAACCAAAAAAGGAAAGAAATGCCGCATGGTCATAATATAACCACTGTCTTATATCGCCGCTATAGATCTTAATGTCTCTATAATAATCCAGTATTCCCAAACCATAAAAATCATTGAACCACAACAAGAAATTTACGCCCGAGACCAACATGATTGCATTTAACATTAAAAAAAAGAAGGCATAATACCTGAAAATCGTATTTCTTGAAAATGATATTGTCATACCAATAACTGCAAACATTAAATACGACAATTGCAGGTCAAAAGATGAAAAACTGGAAGGCCTTCCAAAAATTGCGTATAAGCAAAATACCCCTATAAAAATTACGCCCTGATATTTAAATTGAACCTTTCTCGTTTTAAAAAAACGGACCACCCCGTATAAGCACAAAAGAATTGCAAAAAAAGTTGTCCAGGCAATTTTTAAGGGAATACAGATAATGAACAGCAGTACTAAGAAATCCAGTAGCGTTATTTGGTAAGACTTCCAATGAACAATCAGGTATACGATTAAAAAAATGAAAAAGGGCAATAACAGCACCATTTTGTAATTTGATTCCTGCAATACCAATTCTCCCAATGGTGAAAAAATGATATAAGGGTCAAAAGGGTCAACATTTTTCTTGAATTGGATGATTTGATTTTTTTTGTCCAGATCAACAGAGGAGCTAACATTGTAAAGACCGGCAAAAACTTCATCTTGATCAAGTACCATGGTATCGTTTTGGAACAGTAACTGTAACTGTTGAATTCGTACGGATTCAATTTTAGGGTCGTTTCCAAAATCCAACCTAAGTTTTTTGACAACTTTTTCCGTGTCCGGAAATAGAAAAAGCAAGGTGTCCGAGCCTCCTAAAATATTGCTCAGCTTGTTGGAGCCATTTATCTTATCAGAATAGGTATATACCAAGGTTGAGTTGAAATCGGTTTCTGAATCAACTATGAATTTTATTCCTTGAAAATCTTGGACTATTTTTTGTTTTATTGAATTCGCATAAAAGAAGGACAAGACCAACGATGCAATAATGCATAATGGTATGAAGTAAAGAAATTGGATTCTATTTTTGGTCACTGCTGTTTTCTTTTAGCACTCCTTATTCAACATACACAAAATTCAACCCGTTTTGAGAACAATTTTTTTTCTTTCAAAGAATGCAAAAATCACGCAATATGCCAATTGAAAAGAAATTCCCGTTACTATCAACATATTGGTAAAAATATTCAGTAGAACAATAACGGATAAAACCCCGATCGTGGTCGTGTGATAGCTACTCCTCCTTGGAACAAGATAGATTACCATTAAATATACCAGAAGGTTCGAAAAAAAAAGCAAATAAGGCCCATACCAGCCTAAGTACGAGAAAGATCTGGCATATGTGGTTCCAACGGTAAGCCAAGGAACAATTCTTACCAAATCTTTCCTTTCAACCTGTAGGGGCCCACCTAAATTTTTAGAGATGATCCTTGGGAGATTTTCGTAAAACACAAACCCCATAAAATCATATTCTCCTACACTTTTCTTGTTAATTGTATTCTGAAAGTTCGCAAGTGGAGATGCTACATAAAGATAAGTCCAATAAAATTCTTTGGGCATTGAAGATTCCATAAAATCTTTGGTAGCCTTGCTTTGGGTATAAATATAATCTCCTCCGGACCTAAGGTTTCCTACCACTCCAAACAAAAATAGGGCAGTGAATGCCAAAACAGCCAACTTTAACTGGTTCTTCACTTTTATTCTTCCAATAAAATGCATGTATATAAAAAGTGAGGTCAATAAACCAAAAACAATAATGCTCCTATTAAGAATAAAAAGGGCAGGGACGTACAGAAGTAAGTAATACGTCAACGCTTTTTTTCTTTTTGTCGACATGTATACGGTAAAGGAATGGGCAATTAAAAACGAATTGAACGAAATCAATGTTCCATGTAAAAGGGGAATGCCAAATTCTTTATAATCTATACCAGGTCTACCCATTAATTTAGCCAATAGCGGCACATCCCTTTCGTACAAGAATTCCAAAAAATACAGTGCAATAATTAGATAAAAACAAATAGTGATCAGTTTTTGTTTGGTTGTTGCAGGTGCCCTTCTAATAAGTTTTAGTTGATGAACAGCTATTGCAAAAAAAATGAATGTTATAAAGGTTATCGTGAAGAATATCTTTACTTCCGTAGTCAAAGAAGGATAAATTTCAGACCAATCCAAGGCATACACAAAGAAAGCGAGTGTAAAACCCAAAATATAAATAAAAAAAGGATTTCTTAGGAGTCTGAACATTCAATATCTATTACCAAAGCCAATATTTGGCAAACAATATTACTCATATTGAATGGCTAAATTAATCTTTATTGCATCAAATGTGGCAAATACAGCTCATTCATTTCCTAAATTTTCTCTTCTGGAAATGACCAATGACGTATGATTATCAAATTCAATACCATTACCCGCTGCATCTATCTGCTCCGTACTGTTGTTTGCCGCGTCGGGTCCTTGTATGGACATAAAAAGGTATTTATAATCGGGGGTAAAGGTTATTCCAGTGGGTTCTGAACCTAAAGGTGCAATTCCGAACAGCTTAACATTTGGTTGGGTTTGGGTATGACCCTTTTCCACGACCCAAATATAGTTTTCGCTTCCGTCTTGTAAAACCCATAAATTGCCTTCACCATCAAATGCCAAATTATCATTTCCTGTTCCCCATGAAACTTCAGTTTCTTGTCCTTCATGCACTATGGAATACTTCATTGCTCCAACGAAGGTCTCCATTGTAAGATCGAGCCCGGTTATTGGGTCCGAGTCCTTAAAGCGATATACCCTGTCTTCAGCTTTTACAGCAAAATATACCATTCCGTCCGGGCCTATCTCTACATCTTCAATGCCTCCAAATATAGTGGCTCCTGCCATTTCACTTTGCTCAAGAGTTGTATTTCTTTCCTCGATCGTAGCGTTGTTTAAAAGCATCCAGTTCCCCGACCCCTCTTTGCTCCCCACATAGACAAAGAGTTTGCCAGAACTTAAATCTCTTTCATTGTCCGCTACAAACTTATAAAGATATCCAGGGTTAGAATCGGCCCCTTCATAAACCGTGCGAAGATTTGAATGAATGGTAACATTTTCATGGGCAAAATTACCCAAGGCCCATCTTTTGTCTATAACCTTTTTGGTTGCAGGGTCAATCTCTACCGCCCAGCCAAAATCGTTGTATCCGTCATTATTGTCATCGATTACCTGAACCCTTTCTTCACATGAGATTATGGTATTCCATGGGGTCACCGTTCCGGAACAATTGTTCTTGGTGCCCCCAACATCCGAAAAATCAACCGCTTCAGATGTGTTTACCCGCCACAATTTTGATTCAGGGTCAAAGTCAATATCCAAAATGGTCACTCCTCCTGGACTAGTTTCAGAATTTATACTCAGATATCCTTTGGTGCTGCTTCCATTTATAGGTACGTATCCTGTAAAATCGTTTCTCGGTGGAAGTGTACCCCCTGCCGTAAGTGGATCTCCGGCCTCTATGATTTTTTGAAAAGTATGTGTTGTTGGGAAGACAAAATCCGTACTTTGAATACCGGGCTCAACGGATGTAAACTCGCTAATGGATTTTACTTCAATAGTTTTTTCTTTAAGATTATCGTCAGCGTTTGAACAGGAACAAACTACAATAATGGTCAACAATAGGACAATTTTTTTTGCCATATCAATTGATTACAATTTTTTTTGTCGTCATTTCAGTATCATTCTCAATACTAACAACATACATTCCCTTGTCAATTATTGGAATATCCACCAGAGCAAAAAAGGTATCGCTAACAGATGTTTTAAATACCAATCTGCCCTGTATATCAAAAACCTTAATTTTTGTAGGTTCTGTATTCTTAAGTGCTATGGTAAATTGACCGGTATTTGGTACAGGGTATATGTTCAAAACTTCTGGCTCTGTATTAAAAGGAGCTTCATTTTCATTTGTGGTTATGAAAATCCTATCCCAGGCCACGCCTTCTTTGTTAGCTGCGATACGTAATGGGTATACCCCCTCAGGAATATTACCGAAAACCACCTTCACCCAACTTTCACCTCCAAAGCTATTTGTGGTCAACGTCTCAACTTGTAATTCCCTTTCTAAGTCGTTAAAAGCTATTTTTAAGCTGTTGCCCATACCATCTAACCTAGTGGCATTGACCCAAACATAGTACGTGCCCTCTGTAAAAGTCACTAAACGGTGCTCGCTGTAGGCATAAGCCCCCTCATCAATGGGAGCATTCACAATCTGCCCGGCACTTGAACCCTCTACACTCATAACCTGTGCGCTGCCCACTAAATATCTATAGTCTTCAGCCTCAATAAACAGACTCTCGCTTACCTCGATAACTGAATCGTTAAAATCGTTTACGAAAAAAACCGTTATTTTATCACTACTTGTTTTCTCTCCGTCAGTAGCTGTTAATTTCAACTCATAGACGCCTTGCACATCAAAGGTGACCTCGGTTTCCGCACTATTGGCATCGGTAAAAATTACATCCTCTCCTTCAGGGCCAGATTCCAAAGTCCATTGCACCATTATATCACTGTTCTCTGGTAGACCATCATCAGAAACCAGGCCTGAAAGCAACAATGTATTATTAGGGTGTAACAGCACTTGGTTTTCTGCCAAAGAAACCGACGGAGCAATGTTTTCAACAGGTAAATCTTGCGCGAACTCCTTGGCTCCAATATCCGGAAACTCACCTAAAATATCCTTATCATCCACGGTTTGACCTAGCCCATTTACAGCATATGTTTTTATACCGGCTTCTATGCAGGGACTCTCCTCTTCCAAGGAATAGTCTAATTTTAACAAAGGATTTTCCAAGATATTATTGGTTCCTGTTAATGCGTTTATAAAATCAGTTCCATTGTTGAACAGACAGTTGTAATCTGAACTGGAATCATTGTCCAATTTCTTGATGGCTGCAGTTGTACTGTTTAAGATGATATTGTTAAAAACAAGCATCTTGTTTGCCCCTGTAATACTATGGTCGTTATTGTCAAACACATTGTTGTAAACAAAGGTTTCCTCCTCCATGTATGAACCTTCAAAATTTTCAACGGTATTGCCATTACTTGTACAACCAAGTCCTACCATTGCACTATTTCGGATGATATTATGGTGAATCTGGAACTCCCGTCCTGAATCGCCATCGTAATCTATTAACTGAATGCCATCTTCATCTGCGCCTGAAATGTAATTGTAACGAATGACGTGCAATCTTTCCGACCCATCATTGTTATGCAGTCTAATTTCAAACCCATCATCCCCCGGGTTCACTATAGTATTATATTCGGCCACCCAACTTAAGCTGTCGTCTGCATCAATGGCTTCATCACCATTGTTTTCAAAATAATTATGTGCAAAATAACCTCCCCCAGCCTCAATGCTCAGGGCATCACTGCCATTATCATAAAAACTACAATTTGTCACTTCAATGTATTCACTTTCTGTGGTCAATTGTTTATGGGCATCTCTAAACGTTAATCCAATACATTTAGAATCCGAAGCGTTCTTGTCGAACAGCACAAGCGGATCTAAATTGACATCACTTGTTATAACCGTGGCATTAATATCAGATTCATCATTAGAATTGATATATTCTGAAGTCAAGGTAATGGGTTTGTCAACAAAAATAGTTTCGGATAACTGATAAGTGCCCTGGGATAAAATGATCATATCATAATCTTGGGCAGCATCTACAGCTTCTTGAATGGTACTGTAATCCTGGGGCACCCTAATAACGGAAGCTGTTGGCGCAAGTTTGGTAGGATTGTGCGGTTTTCCCCTTCCAATGGTTAGAGCTTTGGACATTGATGATGCATGGCATATGGCCATACCTCCAATTAAAGCAGTGAACAACCACAGAACTAAATCATTTGTGCGAATCTTGCCCATTCTTTTAAAGTATAACCAAAGAGCTTATTTTAAAATAGTGTAACTGTTTACCCCTATTTTATCATAGCATTCATTTTTGTACTGCTCCAATAGTCTTTTTTGCTCCAATGGGATATTAGAAGCGTTATTTTGCAACAGCTCTTTGAAAACCACATGTAAAGCATAATAATCATCCCATTTTAATGGAGCTGGTTTATACCCTACACCCATAGTAACGAGCTTTATCATATTATCATTGTTGGCTAGGTCGATTTCTTTCATTTTTTTGTTTTCGGTCATGTCTATCATAAATGAAAAGTCAAAGACTTTGATGACACCATCATCGTAAATGAAATTATCCAATTTAATGTCCCTATGGATCAACGACATAGCTGTGAATCCATCCACTATATCAATCAATGCCCGAAGTTCAGGGATGTTCTTGCTTGCCCAATCTTCATTAAGTACGGTACCATTAGATCTTTGAAGGATCAACGCTTTGTAACCCTCTTTTTTTATATATGCCTTATGCTCGATCAAATGGTTTTTTAGAATATCGTTTTTCCGTATTTTTTTATATGCCCGATTTTCATTTTTCAATATTCTGGGTAGGTTGGTCAATTTTATAAAAACGGGCTTGCCATCCTTATCCATGGCCGTAAAAAGATAAAGGTCATGGTGCCATTTGTGCAGGTTAAAAGGCTTAATATTGCTATAACCATTTTCTTTAAAGAACCCATGTATAAAGTTCTTTTTCCTATAATAGAAAAATCTGTTTTTTATTGATCTATATATTGACCCTAAAGAACTTTTAAATGTAGACATTTTACTTTTGTACTATTATAACCAGGGTTTATCTAGAGAATATTATTTGATTAAACAAAACCCCACAATTAATTGCCAATTTTAATTCCTAGCTTTTTAAGCACTTTTTTGATGAATTTTTTTACATCCCTTACCCGTTCATAATTTTGTCTGTCTGTGGTAATAACAATGTCTTTAAATGGTTCTATTAGTTTGGTATTATAAAATACCGTAAGATCTCGAGGTTCCACATAGTCATAATTGTTTGTCATCATAAAACTGTTCAAGTCCTTTAACACAGCAAAATCCAAAAAAGACCTGTTATTGTAGTTTAAATCCAGCTCTTTTGAATGGCTTATCAGTTTAACGACATAGTCGGAAATCAACTTTTCTTTATGTAGAAAGGCGTGGTACATCAGTGAAAAAAAGTGGTTTTTACCGTTGGGCACAAACATATTTTTATAAACTACTCGAGTCGTCAAAATCTGTTGCTGCCATTTATAATCATAATATCCGTCGCCCACAAACCTGAAATCGAAAAACACTTTTTGACCGTTAACCATGACCAAGTGCTGTACCCTTCTTTTATCTTTGTAAGTGGGTTTGCCATTGGAAACATCAGCGACAAGACGTTTATTATCGGTTAGAACATCTATGTCTGGATGAAGGTTGTTCAATTCATCCTCAATGTTTGCGAAGTTCCTTAGAACCACATAATTAGTCAATTCATTAAACGCCTCAAAAATTTGACCCAAAGAGTCCCACCCATGGGCTCCCACCAAATCACCTTCATAATTTCTTTGAATGTTCTTCTCTTCTACATTCAATATATCTTCATATTTGATGCCAAATAAAAGATACATATTGCTCCTTGACTCTGTGACATTGTCAGAACCATGTATTTTATGCCCCCCACCTGTCCAATCACGATATAGTTGCTTGGCATCAAACATGTTGATGTTAACTGGCTTTATGCCCTTGGAAGTTTCCCTTAATTCATACACAGGATTGTTGTCCCAGATGATTACACTTAAAAAGGTGTCTGTGCCGCAATGCTTCTCTTTAGAAGAATTCTTAGGTAAGTTCTCTCCATAAAAACGAGATAAGTTTTCGGAGAACTTGCTTTTGGACCAAGTGGTATCTATACATTGCACTATTTCAAAGCGCTGTTCAATATCCTTTATGATTCTTTTTCTTTGGTCAAGTCCCTTGCTCCAAACTATAAAAACATGAGCTTCTTTTTCTGCCATTAACCTTCTGCTATTTTTAAAACTTTAATATCCTTTTTTCCCAATACTTTGGACATAAACAAAATACTTATGAAAATACCTAGGTCCAAAGCTAATGAAACAAGAAAGTTCAACTGTAAGAAAAAAGAGGATTTATGCAAATATGAGAGTAAAAGTCCTATCAATAGAACCATTATAAAAGCAAATAGGTTTTGTTTCCTGTACCCTACAAACTTGTGCTTTCTTTTTAAAATAATAATCTGAAGTACATTGGAGCAGGTCAAAGCAATTAAAATTGATATTGCTGCACCAATGTTTCCATATAATTTTGAGCCAAAATATAGCAAAATGGCCCCTAATATAAACGTGAGGGTTCTAATGTAAAGTTGGCTTTTACTGTCTCCTATTGCCAAAAGGTTTTGTCCTGTAAAACCAAGTGATACGTTAATCCATTGTCCCAGCGCCAAAATTTTTAATACCATCAACCCGCCAACAAAGTTTTCAGTGTACAAGATTGTTATGATATCCTTTCCATAGTAAAAAATGGAGCCAAAAAAAATGGAGGCCATGATCATGGTCCACTTTGAAGAATAACTACTTAAAAGTGTAGCCTGATTCATCTTTTTCCTCTCCAAAAACTTGCTCATTCTCGGCAAATACATAAACACCAATATAGTGAGGATAAGGGGTAGTAGATTACTGATGTTAAATACAGAATAATAAATTCCCAACTGCTCTTCGGATACAAAGTAATTTAAGATCACCTTGTCAAGGTTAGCGCTTAATATTATTAAAATGGATACCCCGAACAGTGGTTTTGTATAGCTCACATATTCTTTGAAAATCTCACTTTTAAAAACCCCTGCTTCAACTTTGTGGTAAAACTTTCTAGATGCAAAAAGGTTAATAACAAAAACGCTAATGGCGTAGCCCAAATAAACATAAGCGATTTTATCTGCATTGTCGAAGAATCTAAAAAAAGACCATAGAAACAACAGATAAGCGGTAAAACCAAACACATCATTAATCCAAACTTTTAAATTTGGTTTTTCCAAACCACTGTATACCCCACTATAAAGTGTATTCAGACTAAAAAAGACCGTAGCATATAAAAATGGTGAGTCTATACCAAAAAGTGTATGTTTTGAAACACCCAGCAACAGCACCAATAAAGAGACAAAGGCTGTTAAAGCGAGGGAAATGGTAATCAGGATTTTCTTCTTATCAAATGAGCTCTGAATGGCTATCGACCGAACTATTGACGAGTTAAAGCCCAAAGTACAGAATGTACTTAGCAGCAACACTATGGTAATGCCATATTTAAACTGTCCAAAATCTTCAACGCCCAATTGGGTAGCCAGATATTTGTCTATCAATATGGTTAAAAGTATTTTATATACCGTTCCACCTGCAATAAGCAAACTTCCCTTGGCCAGACTGCTCACATAATATGTTTTTGTTTAGGAAGAAATAACCAATGTCTATTTGTCCAACTTCAGTAAACATCGTTTAAGACTGTCCCTCCAATATGGGATTTCCAGCTTCAATTCTTCCTTTATTTTAGATTTATCCATTACACTAAACCTAGGTCGTTCTGCTGGTGTTGGATATGCCTCAGATTTAATGGGTGAAAGTATTACATTGGTATCGCTTTCATCAAAAATAGCTTTAGCAAAATCATACCAACTTGTTACACCTTCATTGCTATAGTGGTACGTTCCGTATTCCGATTTATCCTCCTGCACTATATTTATTACCAATTTAGCCAAATCACCAGCATAAGTGGGTGTTCCTATTTGATCACAGACCACGCTCAATGTTTCTCTCTGAGCACCTAACTTGAGCATTGTTTTCAAAAAATTGTTTCCATATTCGGAATACAGCCATGAAGTTCTAACAATAAAATGCTCTTTTAAGGCTTTAATCACTTCCCTTTCCCCATACAACTTGGTGAGGCCATAAACTCCCAATGGGTTTTCTTTATCTTTCTCGGTATATAAATTTGTTTGATTGCCATCAAATACAAAATCCGTTGAAATATGAATTAGAATAGCTCCGTTATGGCTGCAGGCTTCAGCAAGGTTTTTAGCACCCTCCACATTAATCTTTTCAGCTAATTTTTGATTTGATTCTGCATTATCTACGGCCGTATAAGCCGCACAGTTTATACAATGCGTGATTTTCTTGTCCTTAAAAAACTGATTTACAGCAATTGCCTCTGTAATATCAAGTTCGTCGACATCAACATAAATAAAGTTACAATTGTCCAGTCCTTTGGCCACATCCTTAATACAGTTGCCCAACTGTCCCTTCCCGCCAGTCACCAACACATTTTTCATAATATGGCCTCGTTTAATTTTGGTAATACCAGGTCTTTGTCCGAAACCTTAATATCCTCCTGTGACATTTTCCAATCGATGTTTAATGTTGGGTCATTATAAATGATTCCGCCTTCTGCTTCCTTGTTATAGTAATTATCGCATTTATAGAAAAATTCCGCTGTGTCGGAAAGCACTACAAAGCCATGCCCAAACCCTCTGGGAATAAAAAGTTGTTTTTTGTTCCCATGGCTTAATTCTATGGCCACATGCTCCCCAAAAGTTGGTGAATCTTTCCTTAAATCAACGGCAACATCCAATACAGTTCCGCTAAGGACCCTTACCAGTTTTGCCTGGGCATGCTCGCCAATTTGGTAATGGATTGCACGTATAACACCTTTTGAGGAAAACGACTGATTGTCCTGGACGAAATTCACTTGCGCTCCAACTCCGCTATTGAATCTTTCTTTATTGAATGATTCCAGAAAATAACCACGGTCGTCATTAAAAATAGTAGGCTCCAATATAAAGCACCCTTTGAGCTTAGTCTCGGTGAATGTCATTTATTTTTTATTTAATATCCCCAATAGGTTTATTCCATATCCACTTTTCATCAAAGGCTCTGCCAATTTCTTGAACTGGGCTTTGTCAATATAGCCCATCTCATAGGCCGCTCCTTCAATGGCTCCAATTTTAAGCCCCTGCCGTTCTTCAATGACCTCAACAAATTGTGATGCCTGCATTAAGGACTGAAACGTTCCCGTATCCAGCCAGGCGGTTCCCCTATCCAAAATACTCACGCTTAACTTGCCCCTTTCCAAATATACCTTGTTCACATCGGTTATTTCCAGCTCCCCTCTATGACTCGGTGGAATATTCTTGGCTATCTCTACAACATCATTGTCATAAAAATATATTCCCGGCACAGCATAGTTGGACTTTGGTTCTTCAGGTTTCTCCTCTATACTAATTGCTTTGCCGTCATCATCAAACTCAACTACGCCATATCTTTCCGGATCATGAACTCTATACGCATAGATAATACCTCCTTTAGGATCATTATTGGATTGAAGTAACTTGGCCAACCCAGACCCATAAAAGATATTATCCCCGAGTATTAGGGCAACTTTATCCTTACCAATGAAGTCCTCACCAATAATAAATGCTTCGGCCAAACCATTTGGGGCTTCCTGTACAGCGTATGAAAAAGAGCATCCGTACTTCTTTCCATCACCCAATAACTCTTTAAATAGCGGAAGGTCTTTTGGCGTGGAAATGATCAAGATCTCATTTATTCCCGCATACATCAAAGTTGATAGAGGATAATAGATCATTGGCTTGTCGTAAATAGGCATTAACTGCTTACTCACGGATAAAGTAAGTGGGTGCAGTCTGGTTCCTGAACCTCCTGCTAAAATTATTCCTTTCATCTTTTGTTAGTGATATTCCTTCAACTATTGTTTACGAATACATTTTATCATAGTATTCCTGATATTCGCCCGAAGTAACATTATTCAGCCATTTCTCATTTGCCAAAAACCAATCAATGGTTTTCTCAAGACCTTGTTCGAAAGTAACCGAGGGTTCCCATCCTAATTCTTTATTAATTTTATCGGCATCAATTGCATACCTCAAATCATGACCGGGACGATCCTTAACGTAGGTTATCAGCTCCTGTGAACTTCCAGGAGTTCTTCCCAATTTTCTGTCCATAATGTCACAGAGCAGTTTTACCAAATCTATATTTTGCCATTCATTAAACCCACCTATGTTATAGGTCTCGTGGTTTTTCCCTTTATGAAACACCATATCAATGGCCCTGGCATGATCCTCAACAAAAAGCCAGTCCCGTGTATATTTTCCATCACCATAGACTGGTAACGGCTTATTCTCAATGATGTTGTTGATAAACAGGGGAATCAATTTTTCAGGGAAATGGTTTGGGCCATAATTATTGGAGCAGTTTGACATTACATAGGGCAGGCCGTATGTTTCTCCGTAGGCCCTGACAAAGTGGTCAGAGCTGGCCTTAGATGCAGAATACGGTGAATTGGGATCGTACGCTGTAGTTTCGGTAAACAACCCATCCGCACCCAAAGAACCATATACCTCATCTGTACTTACATGATAAAAGCGCTTTTCGTCGAAATTGTCTTTCCATAAATCCCTAAAAGCATTCAACAGGTTCACGGTACCAATAATATTGGTCCGGACAAAGGCAAGGGGGTCGGTAATGGACCTGTCGACATGTGATTCGGCCGCAAGATGTATCACACCATCAAATGTGTGCTTTTCAAAAAGATCTTTGATAAACTCTTCATCAACAATATCCCCTTTAACAAAATTATAGTTAGGTCTATTTTCAACATCCCTTAGGTTTTCCAGATTTCCCGCATAGGTGAGGGCGTCCAGATTATAAATTTCATATGTTGGATAATTGCTAACAAACCTTCGCACCACATGGGAACCTATAAAGCCTGCTCCTCCAGTGATGAGTATTTTCATTTTAGTCATGTGCTTCTATTTTTGATTAAAGTTCCCGGGCCTTGTCGTTTAAATACTTGAGAATTGACCAAAGAAAAAATCCTCCTATAAAAATCAAAGGAATCAGAACGATCTGCTTTCCTAAAAAGGATTTTTTTACCTCTTGCGCATTGCCAAAGTTCACAACGCTTAAAGCTTTATCCTGCTCTTTTATCTCTAGTTTTTTCCTTTCAATATCCCGAATTAGGGAGTTTTTCAGTTGAAAAAGACCCGTTACATCCATTTTTTCATTGCCATCCAGTACAATGCGACCATCCGTATTTTGGTTGTTGTTCTTAGTCAAGTTCTGTGAATATGCAGAAATTAATCCATCAATCTGATTGATTAAAACTTCATTCTTTTTGATTTTTTCAACAGCATTCTCTTTAGATATGGTAACCAGTTCTTCAAAATATTTGTTGGAGTTTATGTATTCCATAGTTTTTTGCGCAAAAACTTGTCCCTCCAACGCATCTTTAAACAAAAAGGTAATTCTATGGTTAATAGCGCTCCTGCTCAATAGCTCAACACGTATTACATCTGAAAATTGACCGTTATCCTGAAACTTTTCAAGAAGTTCCAGATATTCCAAATCTCCCTTTTTGTCCCCTTCCTGCTCTATGGGTTCAACAGAGACTTTAAGCTGTGATAAATTTAATGTGGTAATGCCTATGCTTTCAAAAAACAGTGTGTCCTTGGATTTAATGTTATTGTTTATCTGTTCTACTACATCATACAAGTAGTTTTCACTGTCCAGATTGGGCTTTACAATAACTTCTATTTTCTTTTTCTTGGTTGTAATCTTGTTAAGGCCATACCCGGCTGCCAAACCTATAATTAAAAGCCCTCCCAATATGAAAGCATTCTTCTTTAAGTATAAGAACAATCTCAAGAAAGCAATGCCTAATTTGTTGAACCCTCTTCCAATCATTTGGAACAACTGCCCCAAATCTATTTCATCCGATGTATTCTGGTTTATTGGTTGCTCTGCCATGTTATGTGCTGAATATTTGTTTTAAAATCCTATCTGTAATCAAATATGTTGGTTTTACGCCCGTTGTACCCAAGCCTCCAGAGGCCAAGGTGCTTCCGGTTTCCAACGGGTTATCCGATGCATAGTAAGCGTACCTTACCTTTACATCTTTTTTGGTGCTCTTCCGAATCTTTGATGCGGATTGAATTGCCTTCTGGTAATGCACTCCTTCCATTTCCAGTCCAATGACGTTCCATGTAGACTCATGGAAAAACTTTAATATGTCCCTGTTTTGAAGTGATGTTCCCAAGACCGTTACCATGGTGCCTTCCAATACCTTTAATCCGTAGCCTTCAAAATCTGCGGCGCAAAGTTCGTTTTTAAATGGGTAATTATCAGCTGTTCCCTCAAAAATATGTGCCGAAGGAATCATTAAATCGCCCTTACCTCCTTCTAAAATGCCTGCTTTGCCCATTATGGATATGGAATCTACGTTTAAAAATCGCTTTTGGCCGCCTTCATCAATGGGCTTTAACAGCTCATCAATGGTTTCGTAGGCTTGCTCGCCAAAGGCATAATCCATCACAAAAATAACGGGTTTTTCATCGTCTGAAATGTCCTTGGGAAGCGGATAACAACAGGTGTCCTTCCCAAACTTGGCAGAATCAAAAATCTGCACATCAATGTTGGCACCAGATGCATCATCAATAAAGATCATCCCGTTCTTTTCCCCGGCATCCATGACCTTTTTGCGCAGGGTTTTGTTTTTTGATGAGCTCAGGGCCTCATAAATATCCAAGGATTTGGAATCTGGAAACTCCTTGGCCAGCACCTTTTTTGCAAACAGTGAATTCATAACACTGT
Source organism: Flagellimonas sp. (assembly GCF_965222555.1). Classification (GTDB taxonomy): domain Bacteria; phylum Bacteroidota; class Bacteroidia; order Flavobacteriales; family Flavobacteriaceae; genus Flagellimonas. The sequence continues at coordinate 1,234,563 of NZ_CBDCUG010000005.1, forward strand.
GCATATTGGCACTGATGATATGGATGGGCCTATCCAACAGTTTATGTTTGCTGAGTGTTTGCTTTATTTTGTTTGCCCATCGTTCTCCATGTATGTGGTGGCCCAACCTTTCACGAAGCAATGGACTAAAGGTTATGGTGCGTTTGTTCCCTGTGGTCTCCTCTTCTATGGCCAGTTTACCCAACCAATAGATCACATTTAAAAAACGATCGGGATCTTTGGGCGTTTTAAGTTGGTTTAAAATCTCAACCACTTCCTCAAAGGTCCTTCCCAAAATATTTGCGGTATGGATCAACGCAATTTCCCTATCCGATTCTTCTTTTTCCTCGCTTTGAACAAATGCTGCCAATTTATCCCAATCGCGAATTGTGGCCGTGCCATCTTCTACCAAGACGCGTTTGCTGATCTTCCCCGACTCAATAAACAAAAAAGTAAGGTGGGTAAGGATGTCATAAATGTCACTTCTTCCCCGGGTTATCTCAATGTTCATTTGCTCATCGTCTATACGATAGCAATTTCTTCTACGCTTTGGTGGAACAATGGCCTTTAAGTGCGATTTGGAAAAGCCTTCATCTGAAGTAAGGTTGATAAACCTGCATTCCTCTATTCCCTCGGGCAGGCGTTCCAGCACATAAATAAGTCCGCTGAGTTCTGCTTTTTCCTCGGCTACAGAGCCATAGATCTCTGGTCTTAAAAGCAAAAGGGCGTTGCGCAATGCATTCCCCGAAACCCCGGAGGGCTTATAAAAACCACGATTGAGCAAGTGCCTCATGGTTATGTACAAACGCTCAATGGCGTTGGTGGATTCTTGTGCGCGTGTAGTTTGTTTTACTTTGGCTGCCATAAATTGTTCTGGCAAAAATACATGAATTCCTACTAAAGTTGAACTATTGTGTTAGCTATTATGGTTGATGGGGATGGGAGATGGACAGACGCAGGGGTTGGAGGGACGAAGTTGGATTGCTGGATTGTTGGATTGTTGGATTGTTGGAGGTTAGTGAAAAGGAGGTTAGTGTTAAGTGGATAGTTGTAAGTTTTTAATTGGTGGTGGAATAGTGGGGTAGTGAATTAGTGGAAAGGGAAAAGGCGAAGGGTAAAAGAAGTGGGAAGTACGGAGTTGGATGATTGGATTGTTGGATTGTTGGAATTTGGAATTTGGAGTTTGGAGTTTGGGATTTAGATGAAAGTAAGACCCCCGCCTTTTAACAAGAACAAGGGGCCTTGACATTGCATAATCTAACTAATCCATCTAATTGTTTTTCTACGTTATCCTAGTGGACACGAATTGCACCAATTGTCACAAATGTGTTGACTAGTCTTTCCCTTCGACCGTTCCTTCGATACTTCGGCTTACTTCGACTCCCTGTCCTCCGTACGATACTTCGGAAGGTGGACGCTCAGTACAAGCTGCTCGATGTGACAGGGGAGAAGCTTGTTTTTTATGGTCTGTTAAACCTTACCATATAAAAATGGAATTGGCATTGGAAGCAAAAATGCCATCACCCAAATCCATGGCACTATTGTTTTTCCACACCTTGGCCACACCAGTATTATTATCAATACGCTCACTACCGGCGACATAAACATCTTCCCCATATACCTGAATGGAGCTTGCCTTTGCATCATAAGTGCCTTCTGTAAGGTTATACAGTATGTTCTTGTTTTTCGATACATAGGCAACGTTGCCATCATTGCCCGTGGTATATACCTTGCCATCGCTCACCACTATGGAATAGGCAAAACCGCTGCTCATACCATCCGTTAGGCTATGTAGCACTTCTCCGTTCCTCCAAACCGTGGCAACTCTATCCTTTGTGCCCGCTACGTAAACGTCCTGTTTGTCCACATGTACGGATAGCCCTTCATCCCCTGAGCCGCTCCCCGCCGTAAGGTCCGTAGCGGTTTCATTTTCCCATACCATGGCTTTGGGCTCATCCTGATCATTAAGCTCATGTCCCGCCGTATATACCTTGTCCCCGTTCACAAAAATAGCATTGAGTCTATTGCCCAACTTGTAGAGCACTTCCCCATTCTTCCAAACTGTGCCTCCATTATCACTCCCCGCCACATAGACATCCTGCCCGTCCACATAAACGGAATAGGCTTCCGAAAAACCACCTTCACCAAGTTCGAGGTCAACAAGGGCATTGTTGTGCCATAACCTGGCCGTAGGAAATTGATTTCCAACTTGTGATCGCCCAACCGCATATACCCCTGAGTCGGTCACAAAAACAGCGCTTACCAAACCAAAGTCCTCCCCCTCTTCCATGGGCAGGTGGGTAGGGACCCCGTTCTTCCATACTGTGGGCACAAAATCGCCATCGAAATTTTCATACCCTCCCACATAAACATCAGGGTTTACGGTAAGGGCACTGGTAGCGTACTTATTGTCCACCGTTGCGGTAATGTTGGCCTGTCCGGGGGCAATGGCCGTTATGTTCCCTTCCTGGTCCACCGTGGCAACGGCCTCGTTGTCGCTGCTCCATACCGCAGGGGTGGTGTTCTCCACAGCGGCCTCCAGAACCGCTATCTCCAAGGTTGCCGTCCCGTCCCTAAAAAGTTCCAGTGTCTCCTTGTCCAGCTCCAGTGTGGCCACCGGGCCGTCCACCACGTTAATCTTACATTCCGCAGCTCCGCCACCGGCTGCTGCCGTGATCTTGGCCTCACCGATCTTCAAGGGGGTCACCACACCGTTCTGGTCCACCGTGGCAACGGTCTCGTCGTCACTGGTCCAGGTAACCGTGTTGCCCTCCAGATCGGAGGTCACCGAAAGGGTCTCCTTATAGGTATTGTAGGGGTAGAGTGTTGTCTGGTTCTTGTTGAGCACTATGCCCAAGGGCTGTGACTCCGTTACGGTGAACGTGCCCGCCGTGTCCGTTTTGCCGTCCACGGTAACGCTTATCTTGCCCGTTGTGGCACCTTCGGGGATCGTTACAAAGATTTCCGTGGCCTTGGCACTGGTGATCGTGGCCGTTGTGGTACCGATCTTTACCGTATTGGCAGCGGCCGTGGCGCCAAAGTTCTTCCCGGTAATGAAGATGCTGGTGCCCACCGGTCCAGATAGGGGGCTGAAACTTTTGATATCTGGACCCGTATCCCCGGGGCCGTCGTCCTTGCTGCAGCCCAACAACATTAGACCAAGGGTAAGCAAACAAAGGTAAAAGTAGCTGTTCTTTTTCATGACTCTTTGATTTTAAGGGTTTAAAGGGCCAAGAAAAATGAAAAAACGCAGTGCGGATGCTACCAATTGATGGATGCCCCGTTTGGGTTGATGGATGGGGGAGTTGGATGGTTGGATTTTTAGTTGATGGTGGGTTAGTCAAACAGTGAGTTAGTGAAAAGGAGGTCAGTGTTAAGTGGACAGTTTTAAGTTTTCAGTTGATGGTGGAATAGTTGGGCAGTGAGTTAGTGAAGGGTGAAGGGTGAAGGGTGGGAAGTTGGATGGTTGGAGTTTAGGGGAAAGGGTCAAAGGTGAAGGGTGAAGTTGGATGATTGGATTTTTGGATTGTTCGATTGTTGGAGTTTGGAGTTTTAGTTGATGGTGGGTTAGTGAAACAGTGAGTTAGTGAAGGGTGGGAAGTTGGATGGTTGGATTGTTAGATTATTTGATTGTTGGAATTTGGAGTTTGGAATTTGGGGTTTGGAGTTTTAGTTGATGGTGGGTTAGTGGAACAGTGAGTTAGTGAAAAGGGAAAAGGAGGTCAGTGTTAAGTGGACAGTTGTAAGTTGTAAGTTATTGGCAGTGGGTCAATGAACGGGGAAAGGTGTAGGGTGTAGGGTGAAGTTGGATGGTTGGATTTCTGGATTGTTGGGGTTTGGGGTTTGGGATTTGGGATTTGGGATTTGGGATTTGGGATTTGGTAGACACGAATTACTTTAATTGCACGGATTCTGTTCACTGATTACTGATAATTATTCATTGTCAACTGTCTACTGTCAACTGATAATTGTAAAAAGAAAAACCTAAAGTTGAAATGGTTGCAGCCCATTGGCCACTTTACGGTCGTTGGAAAGGCGCTGTACTTTGTTCTGCCCACCCAATTTGCCAATGGTCTTCATATAATCCTGGAATCCTGATGGTTTGATCGGAGTGATTTTTAAGGGTTGCAGGATGTTTCCATCGATTAAATCAAAATAATAACTGTTCTGTTTTTGCATGCTTTCCTCTATATGTCCAGAAAATTTTGCCATATCCGATGGGATTTTTTCAAATTCAATGAACCATTCGTGATATGGTAATTCCCCATTCTCCGGTGAGGTCTGTGGTGCCACGGTAAACTCGTTTACCAAGGCATCTGTATGCTCAATTCCTGTTTTGATGGCTTCCTCCACTTCTTTGGCGATCACGTGTTCGCCAAAAGCGGAAATAAAATGTTTTATTCTTCCGGAAACCACAACCCGAAAGGGTTTTAAAGAAACAAACCGAACGGTATCTCCAATGTTATAGCCCCACAAACCTGCATTTGTTGAGATAATCAGCACGTAATCCACCCCAAGTTCAACCTCGGCAATGGTCAATCGTTTGGGATTTTCCCCAAAAAATTCCTCCGCTTTAATAAACTCGTAGAAAATACCTGAATTTAAAAGCAAGAGCATGCCTTCTTCGGTTTGGGAGTCTTGATAGGCAAAAAAGCCCTCGCTGGCCGGGAAAAGCTCTATACTATCCACTTTTCTGCCAATCAGATTCTCAAACTTGGCGCGATACGGCTCGTAATTGACCCCTCCGTAGATAAAAAGCTCAAAATTCTTGAACAGCTCGCCAACCTTTTTGTTGGATTTTGCATTCAGCTTTTCAAAATACATCTGTACCCATGATGGAATTCCCGCAATCACGGTCATATTCTCATTTTCGGTTTCCTCGATGATCTTGTCCACTTTGGTCTCCCAATCTTCCATACAATTGGTTTCCCAACTGGGCAATCTGTTCTTTTGCAGGTAGTTGGGTACATAATGGGCCGAAATCCCGGAAAGCCTACCATATTTTATACCTCCCTTTTCTTCCAAAATTGGGCTGCCTTGCAAAAAAATCATCCTTCCATCCACAAAATCGGCATTGCCCGTCTCGTGTATGTAGGTCAAAATCGCATTTCGGGAGGCCTCAACCTGATATTTTATGGATTCCTTGGTGATAGGGATAAACTTTGCACCGGACGTTGTACCGGAGGTTTTGGCAAAATAAACGGGTTTGCCAGGCCACAGCACATCTTCTTTACCGGCAATAATGCTTTCAACGTACCCTTTTAGCTCCTCATAATCCCTAACAGGCACGTTTTTGGTAAAATCGGCATGGCTTTTTATGTTGGAAAAATCATGGTCCTTGCCAAATTGGGTGTTTTGGGCCGTAGAAATAAGCTCTGCAAAGACTTTTTGTTGGGTAGTTACTGGATCCTTTACCCATTTAGCAGTTTTTTTGACAATGTTCTTGGCAAAAACCTTTGCTGCAAATGCTTTTAATGACATTAGTTAAAATCGATGTAATTTAAAGGGTTGACGGGTTTTCCGTTCTTCCAGAGCTCAAAATGCAGGTGTGGCCCGGTGGTAAGCTCACCGGTATTGCCAATGGAGGCGATAACTTCACCCGCTTTTACCAAATCTCCCTGTGATTTGCTCAAAGAACCGTTGTGCTTGTACACCGATGTAAGGGCATCTTGGTGCTTTATGATAATAACGTAGCCTGTTGCTGAGGTCCATTCCGCAAAAAGAACAGTTCCGTCCGCAATGGATTTGACCGGGGAATCCTTTGGTGCAACCACATCCACCGCAAAATGTTTGGTCTTGGGGTCAAACGTTTGTGATAAGGTTCCGTTGGATGGGGAAAAAAGTAAGCTCCCTACGTTTTCAACGTTTCTTTCAAACAGATTGTACTTATCCTCCAACTCCACTTCTTCCCGCAACAACAGATCTTCCCTAATTGGGGTCAAATCTACTGTGGAAGGGTCAAGTTTATATTTTTCAAAGAGTGAGTCCCTGTTTGTTTCGTTATTTTCAATATCTCCGCGCAGAACAAGCCTTACATTATCCAAATACCGATTGGTATAGTTTAATACGGTGACCAGGGAATCCGTTTTATAGGTCAATTCCGTGGCCTGTCTTTTCAATCGGGTAGAAGAATAGCCCGGGATATACTCCCTTAAGGGGGTAAAGGCTATAAGCAGTGTGGTAAGGCCGATCAAAACAATGATAAACAGCGTTCCGGTAACAAATACGTTGAGCCTGCTCAGTTTAAACGATATCTTTTCCTCAAAGGTGTTCTCGTTCAATATAACCAAGCGATACTTGTGTAAAAGCTTACGTTTTATCTCTTTTCTCTTCTTCCTGTCCTTAGCCATAATGGACAAATATAACCTTAGATTTTCATTTTAGCTGTTAAGCTTTTTAAAATATGGCAACTCCGTAAAATAGTACCAAAAGCGGTTCTAATCACTAATTTTCGTTAATGGGCTAGAGCGTTAGCGTTCTTTTTAGTAATTTTACCTTTCATTTAAAGGCGTTGATGTTATGATTGCTCAAACTTTTTTTCTTGGTATGCTAGGCCCTTGGCAAATAGTGCTTATAGTAGTAGTAGTTCTTTTGCTTTTTGGAGGTAAAAAAATTCCCGAACTTATGAGAGGCCTGGGCAGCGGAATCAAAGAATTTAAAGATGCTTCAAAAGAAGACGAAAAACTAGAAAGCGGCCAAGAGTCCGACTCCTAATTCCATTTAATTATACCGATTTTTCTTACTTCGTGAATCCCTGTGTTTAAAGGGTTTGTCGATGAAGAACCACATATTTGTTGCATACACGCCATAAATTCCCCCTTTCACAACAAAAAGTTATAAACGCTATTACCTTATTCTATTTTAGCGTTTGAAACTTATGTTAGGTGTAATGCTTAACATTCAAATTGATCACCTGAAGCTTATTTGTGCTGACGGAGTGATTATGAAGCGATTGATATTACTTATATTTTTAATTCTTGCACCTGGACTTAAATCCCAGGAGGTATCCCTATTGCAGTTTGAGGACGAAGAACTGGCAACAGGCCTATCAACTACATCAACTTCAAACGAACAATCTCTTATTTCCAAACAATTTGAAGGGCTAAGCAACAGACAGTTGTCCAAAATTATGCGTAAAAAGGGCATAACTGAAAAGCTCATAAAAAAAGCCGATGAGTATTTTGGCAAAATGTGGTATGCCGAAGCGGCCAAGATCTATGATATGGTTTTGGAAAAAAGTGAGGCAAAACACACTTTTGAATTGTTGTCAAATGCCGGTGATTCCCATTACTACAGTGGCAATCTGGAAAAATCCTATAAATGGTACCATGAGCTCTACGAAACCTTTAAAGATCGCATTACCGAAGAAAAATTCTTTAAATATGCCCATAGCTTAAAAGGGACTGGGCGCTATAGAAGAGCCGCCAAGCTTACCAAATTGTTCCGACAAAAAAGGAACGAACCGCTTCAAGAGCTGGCAAAAGACCATGTCATATCCAACACCCCAAAGCTGGTGGAAATTAAAAACATGGCCATAAATTCAAAATATTCTGATTTTTCACCCATGTTCCACAATGAATCTGAGGTTGTTTTTGCCTCTGCACATGATTCTTCATTTTTGACCACCCGTAGATACCGATGGAACAATCAGCCCTTTTTAGATCTTTATGTGGCCAAGGCGGACAATGAAGAGGGTGATTTAACAAGTTCTAGAAAATTCTCAAAACAAATCAATACAAAATATCACGAGGCCTCGGTAGCTTTCTCTCCTGATCAAAAAACCATATACTTTACCCGAAACAATTATGGAAAAAAGCTAAAACGAGGTAAAAATGGAATCAATCACCTTAAAATATACCAATCCAAGCTTATTGATGGTGAATGGACCAAGGCGGTTGAAGTATCCTTCAACAGTGAAAATTTCTCAACAGGCCACCCCTCAGTAAGTCCAGATGGTAAAAAACTGTACTTTGTCTCGGACAGACCAGGAGGTTATGGTGGAACCGATGTTTACATGGTGGACATTCTAGGTCACGGCAAATTCTCCGAACCCCAAAACTTGGGCAGAACCATAAACACGAGCAGCAAAGAAATGTTCCCGTATATCACAGAGAATGCGCTATACTTCTCGTCGGATAGAAACATGGGAGTTGGCGGATTGGATATTTATAAAGCGGATTATGTGGACGACCTCTTCAGTGTTGGAATCAATTTAGGGGAGCCTATTAATAGTAATAGGGACGATTTCTCCTATATTATTGATGAAAAGGGTGAAAAAGGCTATTTCGCCTCCAACAGAAAAGGAGGAAAAGGCGATGATGATATTTATTCCTTTAAACATCTTCTGAATCTTAATGCAATTTCAGGGGATATAGCAGATGAGGTTACCGGCGAGGCCATTGCCAATGCCAATATAATTTTGTTTGATAAGGACAATGTCCGCGTTGCGGAGACCAGAACGGAAGAGGATGGAAGCTTTATCTTTAAAAACCTTAAGCCATTAACCAAATACACGGTTAAAACCGTTAAGAAAGGCTACTTTGAAGAAAGTGCGCCAATCTCTACCAAAAACAATATCAACGTAACCCTGACGCAGTCCTTAAAACCGATGGAGGAGATTATTGTTGAAGAAAAGGGTGTACTCACACTGGAGACGGAAACCATTTATTTTGACTTTGACCGATTCAATATTAAACAACAAGCGGCGGCCGAACTGGATAAGCTTGTTGCGGTAATGAACGAATATCCTGATATGGTGATCAAGATTGAATCCCATACCGATGCCATTGGTAAAAAGGCGTACAACAAATATCTATCGGATAAGCGTGCTAAATCCACTCGGGATTATATTATATCCAAAGGGATTGATGCCTCAAGAATTGAAAGTGCCGTTGGATATGGCGAAGAACGTTTGTTGAATAATTGTGGGGACGGTAAAAGATGTCCTAGAAACAAACACCAAGAAAACAGGCGCTCAGAATTTATCATTGTAGAAATGTAGCTTCTAAACCAACCTATATATAGAGCCTCAATTATTTTATTGGGGCTTTTTTAATGCCTTTTTTCTAAAAGTTGTATTACATCGAGGGTTTTTCCCGATATCCTGTTTTACCAGGTATGTGTTTCATCGATGAAAAAGTTTGCTTTATAGGGTTTTAAGAGTATCAAGGGTTTTCATCACTCTTTTTTGGGTTTTCATCTGTTTGTTTTTCAGACTTTCAGATTTGACCTAATCTTTGTCCTGTCTTTAAATCTTAAAATTTAACCTTATGAAAAAACTATTACTCGTAAAAGAAATTTATATTGAAGGTTTCAGAAACCTTGGTCATTTTCTTATAGAAAAGTATTTTAAAATCTTTGCCTGGTTCAGTTTTGTAATGTTCTTTATTGTGCTTTACGCATTCGTTTATAGAATTGCAACCGGATTCGCATTTGATTAATAATCCTTGTTTAAGCATTTAAAGAACAAAAAAGCCCAGAACATCTGGGGAGATTTTACTGGGCTTTTTTGTCTTGCTTATTTAAGGTCAAGAACCTGAGTCGAACTTAACTGTCTTTAAGATTGCTTCCAGTTCAAACATATAGTCCCGCTTTTCTTCGGAAGGAGCAAAAGTAAATCCTTCCAACACCAATTTTCTGTTGTTTTCCTTATCATTGATAATATAGGTCAAAAATGGCCCCGCCATCGGGTAGCCGTTTATTTCCCATATACCTCTGGCCTCTGCCGCTTTTTTTCCGCCAATCTGTGCTGGAAAAATATACGGGGCAAAAGCCTTCTCTGTCATCATAAAAGTACCGTCATAAGGCCCGGGAATATATTTCTTCCCAATGGAATCCCTCATTTTTACAATGTCGTTCACAAAGGTAGAGTCGTTGGTAAAACTGTCCCATGGCATGGAATAGGCCATAATGTTCATGGTCCCTTTTGGGATTTGAATATCCATCCACACAAAATTCTTTTCCCGTTTTCCAAGCTTATACAGAGATGGAACCTTTAGGCTGATTCCGAACTCCTCTTCAAAAGCTTTTTCTTTGTTTAAAGAACGATTAAAACGTTTTTGCGCTTCTCCAATCTCAACCTTTTTGAATGCCGCAATGGCCATCCCCGCCAAGGAATCTATATTATTGGCAAAGTCGTTATACGTTTCTCCTTTGATCACGGCAATCTTTTGTGGCTTGGCATAAACATCCGTTTTTATATGCGCCAAGGAAAGCGTATCCTGTTGTACAAAAAGCACGGATCTTGAATAGGCTGTGGCTCCTTTAAATACTTGCGGTGGTATCTGGGTTATAGTAAAAATAGGCTGCTGGGGTGTAAGGCCTGGCGCCGGTTTTGCAAAACGTTCCCTAATCTTATCGCCAACGCTACCTTTCCACAATTCCGTATCCATTACTACCATTAAGGAGTTGATTCCTCCGGTTGAAGGTGGAAGAAATCGTTGTTTCGGTCCGTCATTACATGAGAACATCGCCAAGGTTGCAATGGCGAAGAATAGTGTTCCAAATTTTTTCATCTTGCTTTAAATTTACGAAGAACAATCGCACAATTTCAATTTTGTGCCCGGTTTTAAATTATTACCACTAAGACCGTTCCATTCTCGTAAATTCTCGATAGAAACTCCAGGATATTTTCTGGAAATCGTCCAAAGTGAGTCCCCTTCCTGCACCGTATGCACTTTTGAACCACCCGCTACAGTTCCGCTAGCTGATTTTGAAGAATTCTTTTTAGCTACAGTTCGTTTTGGGATATATGGTTTTCTAGGGAATATGGTCAGACGCTGCCCCACTCTAAGATTGTTGCTACGCAAACCGTTCCATCTCTTGATCTGGCTTACACCAACCCCATATCGCTCTGCAATCTTGCCTAGATAATCCCCACTTCTAACTTTATATCTAACCTGATTCTTGGCCACAGTTAATTGCGGCAAAGGTTTTTCCAATGAATCCAGTTCTTTTTTAGCGTAAGCGTAAATGGCTTCCTCATTGCTCACAAACTTTCCTATTTTGGTAATGGGCAGCCTTAATGCATATGTTTTTCCCTTTATTTTAGGAATAATGTTCAATTTATAGGCAGGATTCAACATTTCCAATTCTTCCTTGCTAATGTCCACAAGCTTGGATATCTGATCAAAAGTGATTAGGCTTTTTACATGAACCGTATCCGTTTCAAAATAGGGTCTATCCGCTTTTTTGTATTGAAGGCCATGCTCATCTGCATATTCAAAAATGTACATGGTCGCTAAAAAGGCTGGAAGATAGCCAGCCGTCTCACGCGGAAGGTTTCTTCTAATGTTCCAATAATTCTTATAGCCTCCCGATCTTCTAATGGCTTTGTTCACGTTTCCCGGGCCAGAATTATATGCGGCCAATGCCAAATCCCAATCATTGAAAATGTCATGAAGTTTGGACAAATACTTGCTTGCGGCCTTAGTGGCCAAAATTGGATCGTGCCTTTCATCCACATAGCTGCTCACATCCAAACCGTACATTTTCCCAGTTCCATACATAAATTGCCACAGTCCTTTTGCACCAACCCTAGATCTTGCACGCGGATTTAATGCCGATTCCACTATGGCCAAATATTTTATTTCCAGAGGAATGTCGTGGTTGTCCAGCTCCTGTTCAAAAAGTGGAAAATAAAACTGACTGGCGGTTATCATTCGCTGCATCAAATCTTTTTTGCGAACTAAAAAGGATTTGATCACTCTTTCCAGCGATGGATTATAGGAAATATTGAAGGGTGTTTTTTCATCCATTCTAGCCAAACGGGCTTTCAGGGTATCCGTTGGCAAATCAACTTCTGTCAATTCTTCCGCAGCAGATGGATTTTGAACTTCCAACAGCATCTCACTGAACAACTGTGCGCTGGCATGTAGCTCCTTTAACCAAAGGCTGTCATAATTTCGAGCTTCCTGTAAGTCTTTTAGGTGGAACTTATTGTCCTTATCTGCCTTAACAATATATTGCCCATCAATATTCTCCTCACTTATTTTCAAATCTATAACCGGCTGTGTCGAAACAGAGTCTTTTGCTTCGGCAGAAGTCAATGCCTTCTTAACCTCTTGTTGATTTACAGCTGTAGAATCTACCTCTTGGGCACGGAGAATCGAAGCTGAAAAAAGTAGCGTCGCCGATACGGCGATTTTTAATTTTTGGTTCATTTTGGACAAGGTTTGGTTTTGGGGCAAACGAAAATGGTGTTTTTTTCTGAAATATTAAAGTTTTCAGTCTAAAACATCTCTTAAAATAGCGCCTTGCCTATTACTTCATAACGTGAAGGTTAGCCCAATATTGCTGCAATACCCGGAAGTGTTCTTCCCTCCAAACTTTCGAGCATGGCACCCCCTCCTGTAGAAACATAGCTTACTTTATCCTCAAAGCCAAACTGTTTCACTGCAGCAACGGAATCTCCACCTCCCACAAGGGAAAAAGCCCCACTTTGAGTAGCCTCATCAATAAAATTTCCAATGGCTATGGTTCCCTTGGCAAAGTTTTCCATCTCAAAAACCCCAACAGGGCCGTTCCAAAGTATGGTTTTGGACTCCAGAATCACTTTTTTGAAGATTTCCAACGATTGTGGGCCGGCATCCAAACCCTGCCATCCATCCGGAATCTTATTTACATCCAAAAATTGGGTGTTGGCATTGTTATCAAAAGCATCCGCAGCCAAAACATCCACTGGCAAATGAATTTTTACGCCTTTGGCTTCAGCTTGTTTTAAAATGTCAAGAGCCAGCTCCATTTTATCATCCTCACAGATGGAATCCCCAACTTTACCCCCTTGGGCCTTCACAAAGGTGTAGGTCATTCCACCGCCAATAATCAAATTATCAACCTTGTCCAGGATGTTTTCTATTATGGTGATTTTTGAAGAAACCTTGGCACCTCCTAAAATGGCGGTTACCGGTTTTTCCCCTGTTTGCATTACTTTTTCAATGGCCTTGATCTCCTTTGCAAGCAGATATCCAAAGCATTTGTTCTCTGGAAAATAGTTGGCAACAATGGTTGTGGAGGCATGTGCCCTATGTGCTGTTCCAAAGGCATCGTTCACATAGATGTCTCCATTGTTGGAAAGTGCTTCGGCAAAAGCTTCATCCCCTTTTTCCTCTTCGGCATGGAACCGAAGGTTTTCCAGCAACAAAACTTCTCCATTTTGAAGTTCTGAAATAGCTTTCGCCACATCATCCCCAACACATTCGTTCACAAATTTTACCTGTACTCCAACAATTTCAGAAACCTTTTCACAGATGTGGGATAAAGACATATCCGGGTTTGCCTGACCCTTTGGTCTTCCCAGATGGCTCATTAGAACCGCGCTTCCCCCATCTTCCAAAACTTTTAAAATGGTGGGAGTGGCCGCTTCAATTCTGCTGGTGTCCGTTACATTGAACTCCCCGTCCAATGGCACATTGAAATCGACACGTATTAGCGCTTTTTTATCTTCAAAATTGAAATCTTCTATGGTCTTCATCTGTTTGATTTTATGGCGAGGTCAAATGTAAAGATTTCCTGCTTTCCAGATTGGTTGAGCCGCTCATATTTTTAAAGTTCCAACAAAAAAAGCACCCCATGTATCAGAACCTAAAAAATGTATCTTTGAAATATGCTATTTAAAGATGTTTTGGGCCTTGAGCATATCAAAAACCATTTGGTCTCTACGGCCGAATCTGGCCGCGTGGCCCACGCACAATTGTTTGTTGGTAGAGAGGGCACTGGAACGCTGCCCATGGCCATTGCCTATGCGCAATACCTACTTTGCGGAAATACAGGTGGTGAAAATAATGGAGAAAACGAGGTCTGTAATATCAAATGCAATTCACTTTCCCACCCTGATCTTCACTTTGCTTTTCCAGTTGCTACTTCGGACAAGATAAAATCCCATGCGGTCAGTGACCATTATTTGGAAGATTGGCGGCTCTTTGTTATGGAACAACCTTATGGCAATCTGTTTGATTGGTACCGTCTCATTGGCATTGAAAAAAAACAGGGGCAGATTGGTGTGGACGAAGCTTTGGATGTGGTCAAAAAGCTTTCTTTGAAATCGTATGAGGGCGGATATAAAATTTTGATTATTTGGATGGCCGAAAAGATGAACATCGCGGCAGCCAACAAACTTTTGAAATTGATTGAAGAGCCTCCGGAAAAAACGGTGCTGCTTTTGGTCGCCGAAGAGGAGGAGCAAATAATAAATACCATTCGGTCTCGTTGTCAGATTTTGCATTTTCCTCCGCTTGCAGAAAATGCGATTGCCAATGCACTCTTAACTCAGGGAATTCCTGAAAGCGAGGCCAATTCCATAGCCCATGAAGCCAACGGTAATTTTAATAAAGCACTGGATTTACTAAACAAAGATTCGGAAGATCTGGTTTTTGAGCGCTGGTTTGTGCAGTGGGTGCGAAGTGCTTTTAAGGCCAAAGGAAATAAAGGGGCAATCCAAGAATTGATTCTTTGGAGCGATGAGGTTGCCAAAACCGGAAGGGAGGTTCAAAAGCAATTTTTAAACTACTGCTTAAGGGCTATGCGGCAAGCTCTTCTGTTAAATTATAAAGCTGATGAGCTGGTGTATCTTAAGATACATCTGGAAAATTTTGCGCTGTCCAAGTTTGCTCCTTATGTTCATGAAAACAATATTGAGCAAATAGTTGAAGAATTGGAAAAAGCCATTTTTCACGTGGAGCGCAATGGCAACTCCAAAATCATATTCACTGACCTTTCTATAAAACTCACTCGGTTGCTACATACCAAGGCAGCATAAAACTAACTAACAATGGAACATATACTCTCTAATGCAACCCAAATTCTTCTACTGCTTTTTTTAACCATTACCTTATTACAAAGTGGCATTGATAAAATCATGGATTGGAAGGGAAACGTCACTTGGCTCAAGGAACATTTCTCCAAAAGTATTTTCAACGGAATGGTTCCGGCCTTGTTGGGAATTATATTGCTGATGGAAATGGTTTCAGGTATTTTATGTGCTGTGGGAGCCTTTCAATTTATAGCTTCTGGAGAAAGCAATATGGCCTTTTGTGGTGCGCTGCTTTCGGCAATTACTCTTTTATTCCTGCTTTTTGGACAAAGGGTCGCCAAAGATTATGAAGGCGCAAAAACCATTGTGATCTATTTTATTCCAACTATTTTTCTGATTTATCTGTTGCAATAACAATCTAAAAATCATCACTTGGCTAGTGGAAAAACCATAAAAAAAGTCTTGATTGTCCTAGGCTCACCAAACTCAGCTTCAGGAGAATTAAGTTCCATTTCCAAAAGCCGACTAGATCGTTGCCTTGATTTGTTTGAAAAAGAAAGTTTAGTGCTCTGCACAGGTGGCTGGGGGCCTCATTTTAATACTGCAGATTATCCGCATGCCCATTATGCAAAAACATATCTAATACAAAAAGGACTTCTGGAACATGCCTTTTTGGATTTTGCGCTGTCTAAAAATACGGTTGACGATGCTGTTAAGGTCAAAACCATTTTATCCGCGCTCAAAGATGATGTGTCGCTTACCATCATTACCTCGGGTTACCATTTGGTAAGGGTAAAATTGATTTTCAACGAAATATTAGAGGGGTTCGCCATGCAATTTGTTGGCGTTTCCTGCAAATTGGACAAAGACGAATATGATGCTTTGTTGGCTCATGAAAAAAAGGCTGTAGCCGCAATTCTTGAAAATGGATTGTACTATTAGAACATTTCCATAATCCTCCACCTAATTTCCGAGAAACTACAATTTTCTTTGGAAGAAGCAAAAATTTATGATTCTCATAAAAACTCTTTTGGTTTATCTCATTTGTATTCTATTTCAATCTATAGAACTCAACAAAAAAAACAGTAATTTAATAGTTGCCTTATAAGAACCACGTAAAATGCTGTTTGTTGATTTTTACAACGCCGTTTTAAACACTTCGTTTACTTATGAAGACTTGCCTTTTCCTTTGAAAACCATAAGAGTTGAGAAAGGAACTTGTTTAACAACGTATGGGCAGGTTGAAGATTCTCTGTACTTTATGAACAAGGGAATCGTTGAAATGACCATCAAAAGTTATATGACAGAGAAGATTATAGACTTTTTTTTTGAAGCTGAACTGTTTTGTGGTTACACTTCTTTTTTAGACCAGCTACCAACCGATGTTCAAATAACCACTTTGATGGATTGTGAAATTGAAGTGCTGAAACGTGAAGATCTTTTGCCGGCCTATGAGTTTTCTCTTGAAGCAAACAAGTTTGGGAGGGTTTGTACCGAGCAGGGCTATATAAGAAAGTCTAATCGAGAAAAGGATCTTTTAACAAAAACCGCTGAGGAAAGATATGCAGAAATGTTCCGAACACATTCCGATTATATTTCCTTTATCCCCGTCAATAAGGTTGCAAAATACTTGGGCATACACCCTGAAAGCCTTAGTAGAATACGAAAGAAAATGAATTCCTAACATAGGTCAAGTCCATTTTTTAGTTTAAGTTTTTTACCGCATATACATTTGTGGTCGAATTTTTAAACTAAAGATTATGGAAGAAATATTTTCACAATTACCCACACCTCTAGAAATATTATTAGACCCTATTTCGCTCATTGTTTATGTCATTTTTGGTGGACTGTTTCTTTGGGAATTCATGTTCCCAGCGCGACAACTCCCAAAAATTAAATTTTGGAAGTTAAGGGGCTTGGTTTTCTTTTTGGCTTACATGCTTCTTACCACTTACTTCCCCTTGTTATGGGATGATTTTTTTGCTTCCCATCAATTGGTTGATTTAAGTTCCCTGCCTATTTTTTTACAAGTTATTCTTGGTTTATTGGTTTTTGAACTGGTTCAATATGGATGGCACATAAGCATGCACAAATCAGATTTCCTGTTCAGGGTTTCGCATCAAATACATCATAGTGCCGAAAGAATCGATGTGCCTAGCGCTTTTATGCTGAGCATTAATGACATGATTGGGCTTTCCTTAGTTGGTTCTGTAAGCTTTGCCTTGATCATGGGGTTGACTCCTCAGGCCATAACCATAATTGTTTTATCGTTGACTTTCTTCGGTGTTTTCCAACATTCCAATATCAATACTCCTCGATGGATTGGTTATATAATTCAACGCCCTGAAAGCCATAACCTACATCACGCTAGGGGAATCCACAAATACAATTATACCGACTTGGCCATCATAGATATGTTGTTCGGCACTTTTAAAAATCCAAAAACCTACCAGCATGAGACAGGATATTATTTTGGGGCATCCAATCGCATATTTGAAATGCTTCGGTTTAAGGATATAACCTCAAAGAAAAGTTCATGAAAAGCTTCAAGGTAATGTGGTTCGGTTGGGGCAGAAGTAGCAAGCAGAAAAACCCAAAACCCACATTCAAATACACAGAAGAAGAAACAATAAATGCAGAACTCCTATCAATAAAAATAACAAAGCCATGAAATGTATAAAAAACCTTGTTTGGCCAATGCTTTTTTTAGTGCTGTGCATATCAACTACAAATGCGCAATTGGGCCATGAAAAAAACATTATTAAAGACTCCATCCTGGTTGATGGCATTTGGAGGGTTTTTGAATACCATGTTCCACAGTTTCCTTCAAATAATTCCAGATTGGTGTTGGTTTTCCACGACAACAACATGACCCCAAAAGTTATTCAAGAGGTCACCGGTTTTGAGTTTAACAAACTAGCAGATAAAACAGCCAGCACCATAGTTGTTTATCCCCAAGGATATAAAAATGTCTGGAACCATGGTCAAAAAAATGTTGATGATGTGGGCTTTGCCAAATCCATTGTTCAAAGAATGGAAAGAAGATATCATATTGATCGCAAAAACGTCTTTGCCGTTGGCTATTTCAATGGCGGAAGTATGTGCTACAAATTGGCCCAGGCAGCTCCTGATGCTTTTAAAGGGTTTGCGGTTATAGGAACAAATATGTCTTTAAGTTCCAATGGTAGTCGTTCCTTAGCGAGTAAACCGGTTTCTATTATCATCATAAACGATATTGCAGATACCATAACTCCAGATAATGGTAACAAGGTTAGCTCGTTAAATAAAATTGCAATAGGAAAAGTGAAATCCACAAATGAAACGTTGAATCATTGGATAAACTTGCTTGGAAACAATGGAGCAGCTCCAAAGCCCATTGTTACGTCCATTGAAAAATCAAATTCCCAAGCCATTAGATATGATTACTCTTCTGAGGAAAAGAACAAAATGGTTTCGCTTTTGAAAATCATGAAAGGGGGATATTCCTTTCCCAATCCAAACACCAAGAAATGGCCTCAACTTGGAGGTGAAATGGAAAAGCAAATCAATATTCCAGAAATTGTTATCAACTTTTTTTATAAGATTCAATATCAAGACCGCCAAGGGTTGGGGAAATAATTGGTCCTAACATATTTATAATCAAAACAACTTTTTAATGTCATGAGTGTTGAATTTAAAAGTAACGCCATTCTAGGCCCTATTAATTCCTGGACTTTTAAAGCGCTTTCTGGGTATATGGATTATCTTTTTGGTAAATCAAAAAGGAAGCTTTTCAAGAATCACCCTAAAACAGTAGTAGAAATTGGTCCTGGAGCTGGCGCTAATATGAGATACCTTAAAAAAGGAACAAAATTAATTGCCATAGAGCCCAATATCCATATGCATAAAAACTTAAAAAAAAGTGCCCAGAAATATGGGATAGATCTTGAAATCAAAACCATTGTGGGAGAATCCATTGATTTGCCAGACAATTCCATTGATTTTGTGGCATGCACCCTTGTTATGTGTACAGTCTCCGATCCGGTTAAATGTATAGAACAAATAAAGCGAATATTAAAACCCTCCGGTGTTTTTGTGTTTATCGAACATGTAAAGGCAAGAAAAAATACCATGCTAGAACTGATTCAAAACTTGACTCATAAACCATGGCATTGGTTTTTTGAGGGCTGTAATACCAACAGGGATACAAAATCACTGTTGGAATCAGCCGGTTTTAGCACTTTGGTATTGGAAGAATACAATTCCTATTCCCCATTTATTCCCATAATACCTCAAATTAGAGGGCGGGCAACAAAGTAGCAATATTCACCAATGTCGTTCTTGATTCTAGCACTGCCTTTATACCTCCACCACAATTAAAACTATTATTACTTTTGGTTGAAGGAGAAAACCATGGTTGAACTCTTACGATTTAATTCCGGTCTGTTACCCAAAAACCATCAAAGAATCAAAAAGTATTTGGTGGTCTGGTGTTCCACGGGACAAATGGAAATGGAAATAGATGGTGTCCATTTTGAAGTTGAAGCTAATTCACTTACCACAATCACCTCCGGTCAATTCCACAAGTTCAAAGACATTTCCAATGCACAAGGAGTGGTGCTCCAATTTACTTTAGATTTTTTCTGTAAAGATGATGCTGATATCGAACTCATATTTCAAAACGGCCTTTTCTGTCACTTCGATAGGAACGAGGTCATCACATTGGACGATCCAAACACTGTTGAGAATCATTTGAAAACCATTGAAAAAGAGCTGAAGGAAAAACCATATCAATACCAACAGTCTGTTCATTCCAGAATTAAATTGCTGTTGGTAGAAATAAACCGTTCTAAAATTCTACATGGTGGAGAAGTGTGGAAACCAACTGCCCTTTTCTTGAAATTCCTAGAACTGGCAAGAGCCGATTTTGAGCATGACCTGCCCCTAAAATATTATGCCGACAAACTTATGACAACGGAGCGAAAATTGAACGAGCTTTCCAAACAACATGCTGGTAAAACGGCTAGGCAGATTATTCATGGGTTGATAATCTCAGAGGCCAAAAGGTTGTTTTTCTATGAAAATTTGTCCGTAAAGGAAACTGCCCATCTTCTTGGTTTTAACGACCCTTTCTACTTTTCAAATTTTTTTAAAAGACATTCGGGCCTATCTCCGCAAGCTTTTGTTAAGCAACTTAAGTTTTAAAATTTACATGGGTTTTGTAGAATTGTCCATTCCTTAATTTAGGGGGTTGTCCCACTTTTGTTTTATCCATTTATCGCTAATAGAAAACAATATGAAAACAAAAATTAAAGATTACATCGTGGAAACGGATTCCATGGAATGGAAACCGCTGCAAGAGCCAGGTATTGAAACCGCTGGAATTTATGTAAAGCCCTTGCGGTTTACAGAAGAGGGTAGGCCACCCAGTTTTTTATTGAAATTTGAAAAGGGAGCAAGCTATCCCTATCACAACCACCCCGCTGGAGAGGAATTATTGGTTTTGGAGGGCAGTTGTACCATTGAAGGGGCAACCCTAAAACAAGGCGATTACCTGTACACCCCTCCAAATTTCAAACATGGCGTCACATCCAAAACAGGTTGCATTCTTTACTTCATAGTTCCAGAAGAGGTAGAAATTTTATAGTTTCATTCTGCTAAATTTCTGAGGTTTTGGCAGTTGTCGTAAAAGACAACTTTTATCTGGTATATTTGAAGGTGTCAGCAATTGACAACTTCTAAAACTCGAAACCATGAAAACTGTCCTTTCCCTTTTCATCATCCTACTAATGGTTGCTTGCAATTCCTCAGACCAGAAACAGGATTATACTCCAAAGGAGTACAAAGTATACATCCAAGGTAATCTAGCGGGAACCCATGCCAGCACTTTAGATGCAGATGGAAATTATATCTACACCTATGAATATAATGATCGGGGAAGAGGTCCGGAAATTGAAGAAAAAATTAAACTAAATGAGGATGGTTTTATTACTTCCCTCGAAATTTCGGGTGTCAACTATTTAAAGGACACCATTTCTGAGGTTTTTAGTTTTGGTGATGGAAAAGCGCAATGGAAAAGCACCTCCGAAAAAGGCGAAAAAGCATCCAATGGAAGTGCATTTTACGCCAGTACAAATGGTACATTGGGAGATACAGAATTATTGATCAGAAGATTATTGGCTTCGCCGAACCATTCTGTTGAACTATTGCCAAATGGAACGGCCAAAATTATTAGTATTCAAGAAGCTGAAGTGGGTGGCAATACTTTGCGTCTTTTGGAGATTACAGGCTTTGGTTTTGTACCATCTTATGTTTGGATTGATACTGACGACAGGGTTTTTGCTTCCATATCTTCTTGGATCACCAAAATTGAGGAAGAAAATGTCGCACATATTGAAAAGCTTTTGGCCATTCAAACCGAAAAGGAAAACTCGTTTTTTAAAACCTTGGCCAAGGAGTTGACGGAAAAGCCAACCGGCCCCGTCATCATTAAAAATGTAAATCTTTTTGATTCCAATACAGGTGAAACCTTACCCAATCATCATGTGCTCATCAACGGCAATACCATTGAGGCTATTTCAACTGATGAGAATTCATTGCCAACAGAAGCCACAATTATTGATGGAACAAACAAAATGTTATTACCTGGCCTATTTGACAATCACTGCCATGTGCAACGCGAGGACGGTATTTTACATCTAGCTGCGGGAGTAACATCAATTCGGGATATGGCCAATTCCATGGAACTTATCGAAATGAAAAAGGAGTTTGATGAAAATAGCAGTATTGGCCCCCGTGTTGTCACCATGGCTGGATTCATTGATCAAAAAGGGCCCTTTGCCGGTCCGGGATTGACCATAACCAATATTGAGGAAGGCTTGGAGGCCATCCAGAATTTCAAGGATAAGGGTTACCATCAAATCAAACTTTATAGTTCCATAGATCCTTCTTGGGTCAAGCCCCTTGCTCAAAAAGCCCATGATCTTGGTCTAAAGTTGAGTGGTCATATCCCTGCCCATATGTTGGCAGAAGATGCCATAAAAGATGGTTTTGATGAAATTCAGCATGTAAATATGCTGGCGCTGAATTTTCTTTCGGACACCATTGATACCCGAACTCCTTTGCGCTTTTCGGCTGTTGCGGAGCATACGCACAATTTGGATTTAAAGGGTGATGAATTCAAGGCATTCGTCCAACTTTTAAAGGACAAAGACATTGAAATTGACCCCACTGTTTCCATTTTTGAAGGAATGTTCATTACGAAAGCTGGCGAACCTGATCCACAATTTGAAACTATCTTGGATAGACTTCCCATTCAGGTCAGTAGAAATTATTATTCGGGAGGGTTGCCAATTCCCGAAGGGAAAGAACAACAATACAAAGATTCTTTTTCCAAGCTATTGGATATCGTTTATGAATTGCATATGAATGGAATTACCATACTTCCAGGCACTGATGCAACACCCGGATTTGCATTGCACAAGGAATTGGAAAATTACGTTAGAGCTGGAATCCCGGCAGCAGATGTTCTCAAACTGGCAACTTTGACCTCGGCAAGGGTAACTCATACCGATGACAGACTCGGTTCCATTGAAAAAGGAAAGCTAGCGGACCTTATCTTGGTAGATGGAAATCCAGCAGAAAATATAAGCGACATCAGACGCGTGGAACTTACCATTAAAAATGGAAATATCTATCGCCCAGAACACCTATATCAATCTTTGGGAGTGAAGCACTTTAAATAAGCACAAAGGGTTGATAAATGAATCGTCGCTTATTCCTCAACGGAAAACGTCTTCGTTTGATAGCCTAGTTGTCCTTCTTTGGAAATTGCCTCCACAATGATGACATAATCTCCGGGGACATCCCCATTGTAGAAACTTTCTGTTGCCTTTCCCATTGCATTAGTATTTATGTTAGGTTTCCAATGAACCAATGATCTTAGATCGGGTTTTTGCTCATTGGCAGGGATAGGTTTGTCGTATTTGGGTGTATAGAATTCCTTTATGGGCGAGAACAAGTCCAAAGTAGTATCAAGAGTTCCCGGTTTGGGTTTGTCCGAACCTTGTAAGCCCACTTTCCCTTTGGTGTTTATGGAAATAATATGGCCCACATATGGTGCTTCCAAAACATTGGTTTCAGGAAATACGGTTAGGTACCTGGATTTAAAAAATTTAGCAAACTTTATTAAATCTATACTTTCTATGATTCCTGTTGGCATTTGGGGAACACGGTCATATTCGTGCCTTTGCAACAGCCTGCCATCAACCATTAGCAATGTGGGTCCTCCGGCAATATGTGCCAACATAAATCCATCTGGAAAATGTTCAATTTGAACTTCATCGCCATAATTGAACATAAGAACGCTGTACAGACCATAAGACCACTTTTTTTCCTTTTGTTTTAAAGAATCGCCGGTTATAATTACATCGGGCTTTCCATATTTTTCATAAAGTGCTCTGCGTTCTGGATTTAATCTTACATCTTCAACAATCACTTCATCCAACTGGGTTACTCCGAAAAGGGAATCAAAAACAACTTCCATTCTATTGCGTCTTTGCTGTTCGCTTATTAAAACTTTGGTTGTGGTATCGGGTTTTTGAAAAAATGGCTTGTACTTATAATTGACTTTTGGTTCGGGGTACTTGTCTATTGCTATTCTATGGTTCTTCTTTCTCTTTTCCTTGGAATTTGCCTGGAGCATTATCCTCATATTTTTACCAAAGCTGTCGTCCAACAAAAACTGGAAATTTCCCAAGCTATCAGTTCTTTGGGTATAAATTGATGTTTCATTTCCAAAAGTGGCCAATGTTAGATCAGTTGGGCTATCTGTTTTGTTTTTCGAGCCTAGAGTGTTGACCCGGCCTCTTACTGTAAGGCCCGACTCTGGCCAAAAAAACCGGTTTCCTTGTCTTTTTGCTGGAAATTTATAGTTGCGCCAACCTTGGGTGAGCAGCAAAGCGTCCATATCATCATGGCGACTAGTATTTGTTTTATCAAAATAATGCCCTGGATTTTCAATGTTTCCTCTTAATTCTGATTCCAAAAGAAAATGGGACAGAATAAAGCCATCAATACCTTCACGCCATTGAGACTTATTGACCACTAATACGGAAATGTTTGCAGTGGAATAATTGTTGTTCTGATCCAATACCTGGACATTCAATTCCGTTTTTTTCCGCTGTCCATATTTGGGCTTATTCGTTTCGATTTCAATCTGCAGCTCATCCATCCCAGAATCATTAAAGTAAAGTCGCTCCGCAATGGGTGTGTTCTTTTTGTCCATCAAAGTGAAAACAATGATGCCATCAGGAAAACTATTGGACGGTAGTTCAGAGACCAATTGCCCCTTTTGCAATTTGCCTTCTATTAAATAATGGTCTACCCCTCTGCAACTGGCTTTGATAACAATATTTTCTTTAAGCTCATTGGAAGTTACACCAAGTCTAATTTTGTCTTTTATGCGCTCAATGGATAGAGAACTGCCCAAAGCATGAACCTTGGGCAATGGGAATATAGTATTTGCAGGTGAACGCTGTTCCGAGATGATACTAGCATGATAAGTCATATTGCCCTCAGGTTTCATATAAAAGGTGCCCATCCCCAAAGAATTGCTTTCAAAAGCTGTTATTTTATTTCCGTGATTGTCAAAAACTTCTCCTTGGATTCTCTTTCCTTTTCCATCATATCCCACCGCCTTAAAACCTATTTTATTTTGGAATCCGTTTACCATTTTGCCACTTTCAGGGAAAAATTGCACATCAAGAAAAGTGTCATTTAGAACAACTGTTTTGGTATAATCAAATCCAACAGGGTTTTTAAGGGTTAGCTCTACCCAAGGTGTTCCTTTTGAGATTTGGTATTCCATAAAATAGGTGTTCTCTCCTTTTCTTTTTACCAGAGCTGAATCCCGGCCTTTGACCCAATCCAAGTGGACAGTTATTTCACTTGGGGCAACCTGTTCCCTTTCACCAAAATCCAGATTCCCTGATAAAAGAAGTTTTCCTTCTTCATTATTGGTTATTGTAAGATTCTCAAATGGGTTTTTATGCAGTTGTTTTTTTAGGGGATGGACTTGTACATATTGCTCAAACAAAAAATCATCGCCAAAATTCTGGTTCCATCGGGTATAGGCTCTTATTAAAAACCGACCGCTAAAATCCTCCTTTAGGTCAATGAATCCGTTGCCGATGCCTTCGGTCAGTTTTAAAAATTTATGGGCCACTATCTTTCCTTCTTGATCTATTAAATCAACATAAAGTGTTCCACTAAGATTGGACGGCATGTGATTTCTGGAATCTGTAACAATAGCTTTGAACCAAATGGTTTGTCCAGAAGTAAACTCTTTGGAGTTTAGTTGTAAGTACACTTTTTCAGGAACATCTACATCCGGAGCTAAGTTTGTTGTTGCTTGCGAAAAAGAAACAACATTGAAAAGCATACAGGTTGCCATAAGCATCCTCGTTCTTCTTTTCAACAGGCAAGAAATTGTGTGCATTGCGGCCATCATTGAGACAAGCATGAAACTACAAAATTGAGTCGAAACGTATTTAGGGATTAGGGTTTTATTGGGAAATATGAATAAAAAAAGGCCCATTCTAAAGAATGGGCCTTTCAACTTAATAGATTAGTTCAATCTATTTTTTGTATTTGTCATTTAGGATCTTAAGCACACCTTCGGTAAGGTTGTTTGCATCCTCGCCATAAAGCACAGCGCCACCATCGCCTCCACCTAAAATGTACGTGTAACCATTTGCGGCTCCATAAGCTTTAATTTCCTTCTTTACCTTACTCACCAAAGAATCCATTTCGGTTTGACTTTGTTGTTGCAATTGCTGCTCTTCTTGTTGTAGCTGTTGCCCAACAAATTGTCCTTTTTGTTGTAACAGACCATATTCTTCCTGCGCGTTTTTCTGAGACATTTTTTGGGCTTTCGTCTGGAAGGCTTGAAGCTCCAATTGAAATGCCTGGGAAATACTGTCCCTCTTTTTGGTCAATGCCTCAACTTTGGTTTTGAACTTGGCTTCTACATCAATCTTTTCTTGATAGCCATCCATCAACTTTACATTGTCTACATAACCAATCTTGTTTTGCTGACAAGCCACTACCGTTAATGCAACTATAAATAATACTATACCTTTTTTCATTTCTCCAGTTTAAAGATGCGCAAAAATAGAAAAGCTTTTTTAATGACTAACATTATCTGACATGGAATCCAAAAAAGGGCATTTCTTTGTAAATAGAAAACATCTATCATTTTCCTAAAATGGAATAGAATATTTTTATTTAATTTGATTGTAAATAGCCACCTCAGAGCGCTTTTCTTTTTTAAACAGGGTAATTCCAAGCAACAGGTGTAGAAATGACCAGAAAGTGCTTGGAAAAGCCTAGTTCTTCTTTTTAATTATATAGATAAGGGATGAAAACTCTTTTGAAAAATATGCGCGGAGATTTGACCATAGTCCAACAAAAAATGCATTGATCAAATACATTTTGTTGCCTTTATATTTTTCCGAAAGTAGTGAAACATAAAACGCATCAAAAATCATGGGCTTTATAGAAACCACTTCCATACGGTGTTTATCAAAAAGTCTGATAATGGAAGTTTTTGAAAAGTGCCATAGGTGTCTTGGCACATCATATGCCGCCCAATGGGAACCATAGTGTTTGGCGTCATACGATTTATAGTTGGGTACAGCTACGATCAAAGTTCCATTTGCATCTAGCAATGTATTGAATTGTTCAAGCTGTTCATCTAAATTGGGTAGGTGCTCGAGTACATGCCACAGGGTAATTACATCAAAAGTTTCATTTTGAATTTCCGTTGCATCCTTGAATAAGGGAATACCCTTTTTAGCCGCATGGGTTCTCGCTTTATCATTTGGCTCTACTCCGTTGACTTTGAACCCCTTAGCTTTGGATTGAGCCAAAAAATCTCCCGTTCCAGCACCGAAATCGAGTAATTTTTTTGATTTAACTATTTGATTTTCAACAAGTTGAATCTTTTTTTTGATGCTATACCGCTTCACCAACTGATATAACCTGTCCGTTAGCGAAGCCTTGGAATCGGTATGCGAAATATATGTTTCACTTTCGTAGTAAGAAGCAAGATTCTCTGGTTGAGGATGGGTAACCAGCATCTCCAACTCAGTATCAAACAGCAATTCAAAGCCTTCTTTTGAAACTGAAAAATCTTTAGTTTTTAAAAACAACTTCATTGTAGTTGACAGTATTCAAATACTCTTTTTTGAGTTGCGAAAGATACGTTAAAAGCTGCGGTCTAAAAATGGAATCCTCATGTAAACAATCTTTCTCTGTATAGCTAAAAACTTCAATGGCTATATACCAATTTCCTATTCTTGATGTATGAGCTTCTTCCAACATTGGATCCATATCTGCTGCTTGGTCTAGAATGCCATCAATCATTAACGGAATTAAATTGATGGTCTTTGTTGGAATCTCCACTTCATAAAAGGAAAAATAAAATTCATCTCCTTTCACTTCAAAAGGCACTTCAACATCCACATAATAATCTTCCAATTGAAATTTGGTGTTCACGTAATTATAGAATTCATTTTCATCCTTGGGATCTTCAAAAATAAACATGGTCTTTTTAGGTAGGCTTCTTTTAAAGCTTTTACCTTTTGACACTTTATAGTCTTTTATAGTAGGAGCTATTCTGAGCGGAATACATGAACTTAAACATATGACCGAAACAAGCAGGAGTAGATGGTGTTTCATTGTTTTTGGTTTGATTGATTTTGTGAATCAAAAACCAAGCCACAACAAATGAAGTTGATTCAAGCTAAAAATGTTCCACGTGGAACAAAAAATACCTAGCGTCCTAAAAATACAAGAAGTACACTAACATCAGAAGGAGATACACCGCTTATTCTCGAAGCTTGTGAAATAGTAACCGGACGTATCGCTTCCAACTTCTCTCTTGCCTCATATGAAAGAGATTTTAGTTTAGAATAATCAAAGTTTTCCGGAATTTTTACATTTTCAAGTCTATGGAGTTTGTCCGCATTGTTTTTTTCTTTTTCAATGTAGCCTGAATACTTTACTTGTATTTCCGCTTGCTCCAAAACTTCTGCATTGAATTCATTTTTCTTTACAAATTCCGAAACCGAGTTTAAACTCAACATGTGGTCCATGGTAACCTTTGGTCTGGAAAACACTTTAAAAAGTTTATCGGATTGCTTAACCTTTGATGAAGAAACGGATTCCAAAATGGGGTTTATCTCTTCAGGAACAAAGCTTGTCTTCCTAAAAAATTCCACAAACTTATCCGACTTCTCCTGTTTCTCTTCCATTAGCTTCATGCGCTCCTCTGTAGCCAAGCCAAGTTCAAAGCTTTTCGGAGTTAACCTCAAATCCGCATTGTCTTGGCGGAGCAATGTTCTATACTCAGCCCTAGAAGTAAACATACGATAGGGTTCCTCAGTGCCCTTTGTGATCAAATCATCAATGAGCACGCCTATATACGCTTCGTCTCTTTTTAGAATAAAAGATTCCTTTTCATTGATTTTTAAATGCGCATTGATTCCCGCCATCAATCCCTGGGAAGCTGCTTCCTCATATCCGGTAGTTCCATTAATCTGACCAGCAAAATAAAGGTTGTTGATCAACTTGGTTTCCAAGGTGTGCTTTAATTGTGTCGGCGGAAAATAATCATACTCGATGGCGTATCCTGGCCTAAAGAATTTTACGTTCTCAAATCCTTTAACGGATTTCAAAGCTTTATACTGCACATCCTCCGGCAGTGATGTAGAGAATCCATTTACATAAACTTCAACTGTATGCCAGCCCTCTGGCTCCACAAAAATTTGATGAGAATCTTTCTCCGCAAAACGGTTGATCTTATCCTCAATAGATGGACAATATCTTGGGCCAATACTCTGAATTCTCCCATTGAACATTGGAGAGCGATCAAAACCCTCACGCAACAAATCATGAACCAAAGCACTGGTATGCGTCATGTGGCAGTCCCGTTGTTCCTTTAAAATAGGCGTGTTTAAATAAGAAAACTTATCCGGGTTTTCGTCACCAGGCTGTGGAATCATCTTTGAATAATCCAACGACCTTCCATCTACACGCGGCGGAGTTCCTGTTTTCATTCTACCGCTATCAAAACCAAAATCAACCAACTGCTCCGTAATTCCAGTTGCCGCTTTTTCACCTGCTCTTCCCCCTCCAAACTGTTTCTCACCAATATGAATAAGCCCATTTAAAAAGGTGCCATTGGTCAACACAACTGCTTTGGCCCGAATGTCAATTCCAAGTGAGGTTCTAACACCAACCACCTTGTCTTTTTCCACCAATAATCCAGAAACCATCTCCTGATAAAAATCCGCATTAGGGGTACTTTCCAATGCAATCCGCCACTCCTCCGCAAAACGCATTCTGTCATTTTGCGCCCTTGGACTCCACATGGCAGGTCCTTTGGATTTATTCAACATCTTAAACTGGATGGCTGACTTGTCCGTTATAATTCCACTATAACCCCCAAGTGCATCAATCTCCCTAACGATTTGCCCTTTTGCAATTCCTCCCATGGCAGGATTGCAAGACATCTGTCCAATGGTCTGCAAGTTCATCGTGACCAATAAAGTCTTTGACCCCATATTAGCAGCAGCAGCGGTTGCCTCCGCCCCGGCATGGCCTCCACCAACAACTATAACATCATATTCCTTCTCAAACATAACTATGGTTCCACGTGGAACAATTTTATCTTTTCATCCTCTTTTTCCCGCATCAATTTGCGCTCCTCTTCAATCTTATCACCATACCCCATTAAGTGTAAAACACCATGACTCATCACTCGTAAAAGTTCATCTTCAAAACCAACTTTGTAGGTCTCAGCGTTCTCTTTAACCCTATCCGTTGAGATAAAAACATCTCCAGAAATAGTACTCCCATTTGAATAATCAAAGGTGATAATATCTGTAAAGGTGTCGTGATTTAAATACTCCTGATTGATGTTCAACAGATAATCATCAGAGCAAAATATATAGTCAATCTGCCCTGCCTCAAAGTTCTCAGAAACAATAATCCTAGTTATCCAATCGGAAAATTTCGTTTTATTATCTAAGCCAAACTCTGACTTGAAATGGAAATCAATCATTCTTAAAATAAACCTTTACCTTCTTATCGTAATTTTGCCGCAAAGGTAATGCTTGTCTATTTAATATTTCAATGTCGTTTTTGTGCTCCTTAAGCACTTCCGGTTTGGTAGTAATCGGATTGGAAAATCTATTCTGGTTGGTGTTGCTTTCTCTCTCCTTTTGTTTACCTTGTTTTAATGAAGCATTTTTAAGTTTCAACAGCTGATGTTGAATCGTGTTTGCCTTGTTACGGGTACGCTGCGTGATTCCATTTTCCAATAGGTCATTCTCAAAATTCTCCATTTGTTGAATCAACTTTTTAGCCAAGTTTCTATCAGCATTATTAATCATATCCTCCAGCTGTTTTTCCAATTGCTGTCTTAAATATTGCTGTTCTTTATAAATCTCATATATCTCGCTCAATCCCATTTCACTATTTCCAGAACCAACAGCTCCATCACCTTCTTTACCTCCAGCACCTTCATTTCCATTTCCTTTAATTCCATCCTTGCCGTTCTGTCCTTCACCTTGACCATTTCCGTTTTTGGTTCCATCATCACCCCTACTTCCGTTTTCAGATTCTCCTTCTTTTCCTTGGCCCTCTTTTCCTGTCTCTCCAGATTCTCCCTTTTTACCTTGACTTGAACCGTTCATCTTTTCTCCAATTCCTTCTTGTCCTTGTATGATGTCTGGAAGTTGAAAATCTTGACCGCTTTGTCCACTTCCCTGACCTGGTTTCATACTTTGCTGCATATTGTCCAACACATTCGCAAGAAAATCCGCCAAAGCATTGGTGGCATTAACTACATATTGCTGATACGATGCTCCCTGAAAAATCTGATTCTCCGCAATACTTTCCAAAGACTTGTCAATATTATAATACACCTCCGTGATTTGCTCATTCACAAATTCTGACAATTCAGCCCTACGTAATGAAAGCGCAAACAAACTATCGTCAACATGTTCAAATAATCTTCTCAATTCTTTTTGGTCCCTAACCGTTCTTGAAAATTGAGAAACGTCAGCATCAGCATTTTCAACAGTATCAAACAAGTTTTCCTGCTTAAAAGAAAAGGTGACCAGATTATCCAAAATCTGTCGCAGCATTTCGGCATCTTCCGCATCAGATGAGCCTCCTCCACCCATGGCACTTTGTTGCATCGCCTCACTCATCTCCTTCATCTTTTGCGCCGCAGACTTTTGCTTCTGGGAAACCTTATTTCCCGAATTTTGTTTCTCTTGGCTTTCAGATGACTCCTCACTTCCTTGGTGCTTGTTGATTTCCTCGAGTGCATCCTGCTGATCCTTTTTAACGGATTCCTGATCTCTTGGAGTTACATCAAGGTCTAAAGGTTTTTTAAGCTTTTCGTTGTCCTTTCTGAGTGTGTCAAGCTCTTTTGATAACTCTTCAAACTTCTCGTTCTCCTCTTTTTGAAGTTTATTATCCAACTGCTCATCCATCTTCATCTTTGAGAGCATGTCCTGTCTTTCGGAAAGTTTATCCAACTTTTTAGAAAGTTGTGACATTTTTTCCGTCACATAATAGCGTTTGGTGAGTTCCAAAATCTGCTCCAAATTTCTGGCCCCTGAACTCTGCTTCTTACCCAACTCTTCTAGCTTTTTTTTCAGTTCTTCTTTGTTGATTTTTTCAGACAGCTTGTTCAACTCTTCCAATAGTTTCTCGTTCTTTCTGGCTTCCAATTCTTGTCTCTCCAATCTTTCTTTCAGCATTTTCTTCATCTCATCAGAACCTTCCTCCTTATTCAAACTTTCTTTGAGCTGCCTACTAAATTTTTCCATCAATTGCTCCTGTTCCTCCTGCTTGCGTAAAAAGTCCTTTATCTCATTCTTATCATCAAAATTTAAGCTGTTCTCTTCCTTTTGCTTATCATTGATTTTGGAAAGTATTTCCCGCTGTTCCTTATACCTCTCCAATGATTTGTCAAGATTGTTCAAAACATTGTTCTGAAACTCTAATTCCTTGTTTTTCAGCTGATTATCATCAAGTAGTGAGGCATCAAAAACCTTACTTTTGGTGAGCTTTCCATTCCTAAGTCCATCATTATCAACAACTTCAAAGAACAATTTATAATTCTTACCATCTTCAAGTTCAAATCCAGAAGGAAACGTATAATAAAACTGGTGTACATTGGATTTTGGCGATTCCAAAACAACTCTCTGAATATCTTCCCTATCATCCGACGGGTAACAAACAACTCGAATTGTATTCACTCTGTAATCGTCGGATGCCTGTCCAGTGAAAAAAGATTGATTGGGATTAATGGAATCCAAAAGCTGTTCGACCCGCACAACGGGATAAGCATCCTTTACAACCTCCAACTGATAGCCCAACCTTTCAAAATTGCGAACATTGGCATTCGATGTGCTCAACTCATAAGAGAAATTATTGTAAATGCTTTTTTCTGTCTTAAAGCTATCACCTACCCCAACAAAAGAAATTATGGTGTCCCTTAAATTCATCTTGATATCCTCAACATTTCTCCCTTCAATCTCCCAAGTCACTTTTGTTCCTTCAGGAATTATAGCATTACCCGTTCCTGTAACAACTTCAGCAACACGCCCCGTATATTTTGGATAAATCAAATTCATTTTGAAATCAACAAGCGCAGGCGTGCTAAAACTCTTAATGCTATAATCTTTGGAATCCCAACCATTTGCAGTAAGGTAAAAATTGGTCTCCCTGACCGGTGCTTCAAAAGTATGTATGAACAGATTTTCTTTCTTTTGAAGCAACAACTCATCTCCATCAATTACCATAAAAACATTCTCCGGCTTAACATTCCCTATTGTTTCCACTTGAACGGTCAAGGGTTCGTTATCCAACACCTCTAACTTATCATTCAATACCCTAAACACAAACGGAGCGGGTTGTTGATAAGCAACATCATAATTAACCACCCGGGTATACGAACTAAAAAAAGAAGCAATATTTCCCGAAAGCCAAATTATGGCAATTATGGCAATTGGCACAATTACATATTTAGCATAGCCAACACTTTCTTTTAAATTGACCGCTTTGGCAAAGGAAAAACTATTCAGGTTTTGACTCTTTTGTTCAATACTGGCCAACAACAGCTCTGACCTTTCTTGGTTTTCAGAAAGTTCCAATAAATTGAAAAGCTTGTCATCAATGTTTGGAAAATGCTTGCCGATCAGTCTTGCAGCCTCTTTGTTTGACAGTCCTTTTCTCACCTTAAAAAGATAAAATATGGGAATCAAAATAAACTTGTACAACAGGGCCAACTCAACCAGTATGAAAATCAAAAACAGAAACAAACGCCAATTCTGGTTTAGCCAGAGCATATATTCCAATGACATAACCGCTAGGAAAAATAATAGTCCAAGAGCCATAAACAACAAACCTCCCTTGATCAATTGTTTGATGTAATACCTTCTTGTAAACTCGTTGAGCTTTCTTATAATGTTATTGTAACCTTCCAAATTGGGTCATTTTATTACCAAGATACCCGATAGCTCTGAATAGTCCTGAAAACATTTTGTTAAATCACCTTTAATTTCCAGTTTTTTACTGCCCTGTCAAATAGTATCTTTGCCGTTCAAATTATAATGATGAGTCAAAAAGTACGGGTTCGATTTGCCCCCAGTCCAACTGGACCATTACATATTGGCGGTGTTCGTACTGCCCTTTTCAACTACTTGTTCGCTAAAAAACATAACGGAGATTTTGTGCTTCGTATTGAGGACACCGATCAAAATAGATATGTGGAAGGCGCCGAGGATTATATTGTTGAGGCTTTAAACTGGTGTGGAATTCCATTTGACGAAGGCCCTGGGAAAGAAGGTGATGTTGGCCCCTACAGACAAAGTGAGCGCAAACACTTGTACAAAGACTACGCTTTGCAACTGATTGAAAAAGGCCATGCCTATTATGCTTTTGATACATCTGAACAATTGGATTTTCACAGAAAAGACCATGAGGCCAAGGGCAAAACCTTTATCTACAATTGGCATAACAGATTAAAACTTTCCAATTCGCTTTCTTTGAGTGCCGAAGAAGTCCAACAAAAATTGGATGCCGGTGATAATTATGTAATCCGATTTAAATCTCCACAAGATGAAACGTTGTTGCTCAACGATCTTATCCGTGGAGAAATAAAAACAGACACCAACATCCTGGACGATAAGATCTTATTTAAAAGTGATGGCATGCCCACCTATCATTTGGCCAACATTGTAGACGATCATTTAATGGAGATTTCCCATGTTATCCGTGGGGAAGAATGGTTGCCCTCTTTAGCATTGCATCAATTGCTTTATAATGCCTTTGGTTGGGAAGCTCCGCAATTTGCACATCTTCCACTTATTATGAAACCTGTTGGAAAGGGAAAGTTGAGCAAACGGGATGGTGAAAAAGGTGGTTTTCCCGTTTTTCCATTATCATGGAACGAATCGCAAGGCTATCGTGAAGCTGGATATTTCCCAGAAGCTGTCGTCAACTTTTTGGCCTTGTTGGGATGGAACCCTGGTACCGAACAAGAACTGTTCAGCTTGGATGAATTGATTGAGGCTTTCAGCTTGGAACGGGTAAATAAATCCGGAGCCCGGTTTGATTCTGAAAAAACAAAGTGGTACAATCATCAATATTTGCAGAATTATGATGAAAACATTCTTGCGGAACAATATAATTTTGAACTGGGTAAAATAGCTGCATCAAAACATGTTCTTTTTGATCCAGACGAAAAAAGGGTTAAAAAAATAATTCAGCTTATAAAAGAAAGGGCAAACTTTGTTTCTGATTTTTGGGAGCTGTCCAACTTCTTTTTTGAAGCTCCAACTACCTACAATGAAAAAATGGTGAAAAAGCAGTGGAAAGAAAATACTCCAGAGCTCATGCAAAGTGTTGCAGACATTTTACAAAGCTGTGATGATTTCAGTTCTTCCCATATCGAAAGCCAGGTAAAAGACTGGATTACGAAACAAGAACTTTCCTTCGGAAAAGTTATGGGGCCCCTCCGTTTGATCATTGTTGGCGACATGAAAGGACCGCATTTGTTTGATATTTTGGAAATGATTGGTAAGGAAGAATGTCTAGAAAGGATTTCGAATGCGATAAATTCGCTTGCCAATTGATGAATGTGTAACAAAACTTGATCGTTGGCTACTCATATCTTACAGAGTTTCGTAATTTCCTTTCTTAATTAAAACTTTCATAGCTATGGGTAATTTTTTCTTGATTCCGGCAATTTTCTTTGGACTTATCATCCTGATATCGTCCTTCTTTATTGTAAAACAACAAACAGCTGTCGTGGTTGAACGCTTTGGTCGTTTCCAGAGCATTCGTAACTCAGGTTTACAAATGAAGATTCCATTGGTAGATCGTATTGCCGGTAGACTAAGTTTGAAAATTCAACAATTGGATGTTATCGTTGAAACCAAGACTTTGGACGACGTATTTGTCAAGCTCAAAGTCTCCGTTCAATATGTAGTAATTCGGAATAAAGTTTACGAAGCTTTTTATAAGTTGGAATATCCGCATGATCAAATTACCTCTTATGTTTTTGATGTAGTTAGGGCCGAAGTTCCAAAAATGAAATTGGACGATGTCTTCGTAAAAAAAGATGACATCGCCATTGCGGTAAAATCCGAATTACAAGATGCCATGCTGGAATATGGATATGATATCATCAAAACCTTGGTTACCGATATTGACCCTGATGCGCAAGTAAAAGAAGCCATGAACCGTATCAATGCATCTGAGCGTGAAAAGATTGCTGCTCAGTTTGAAGGTGATGCCGCCAGAATCCTTATTGTAGAAAAAGCAAAGGCCGAAGCAGAAAGCAAAAGATTGCAAGGTCAGGGTATTGCCGATCAACGTAGAGAAATTGCCAGAGGTCTTGAGGAGTCCGTTGAGGTTTTAAACAAAGTAGGTATCAATTCACAAGAAGCTTCTGCTTTAATCGTGGTCACCCAACATTATGATACGTTGCAATCCATTGGTGAGGAAACCAACACCAATCTAATCTTGCTCCCAAATTCACCACAAGCTGGTAGTGATATGTTGAACAATATGGTGGCATCATTTACGGCCAGTAATATGATTGGTGAGCAAATGAAGAAAACGGGAACACCCAAGAAAAAGGAATAGACCAAATCAGCCTATCCAAATTAAAAAAAGGGAGCAAATTTGCTCCCTTTTCTTTTTTTCTTCCCATAGAAAACTGAAAACCGTCCAGAAGCCCTTAAAATTTTCATTTTCCCATTATAAGACCGTTACCAATTATTTTGGGTCAAGGGGCGATACATATATCCTAGAATTTGTAAAAACCTCAGAAAGCAGCTTAAAACAAAGGACTTTTGATAATTAAACCAAATGGTATTGTGGGGTGTGCATAGAAAAATTCTATACTAAGATTTTTGCTCCAATTTTGCCCAAGTATCCCTTAAAGTGACCGTTCTGTTGAAAATTAAATTTTCTGAAGTTGAATCGGTGTCCACATTAAAATATCCCAAACGTTGAAACTGAAATCTGTCCCCAATTTTTGCATTCTTTAAACTTGGTTCCAAATATCCGGTTATCTTCTTCAAAGAATCCGGATTTACAAAATCCATAAAATCTTTATCCTTATGGGTGTCAGGTGACTCATCCGTAAAAAGACGATCATATAATCTCACCTCGGTAGGAATTGCATGTGCAATGGATACCCAATGCAATGTTCCCTTAACTTTTCTCAAGCTTTCTTCCGTACCGCTTCCACTTTTACTTTTTGGATCGTAAGTGCATTGTACTTCAATTATATTTCCGTCATCGGCTTTCGTACAGCTTTCGGCTTTGATGATATAACCGTTTTTGAGTCGTACTTCTCCCCCCAGCTTCAACCTAAAAAACTTACGGTTGGCTTCCTCACGAAAATCCTCTTGCTCAATATATAGCTCTCTAGAAAATGGCACTTTTCTGCTTCCGGCAGCTTCATCCCCTGGATTGTTTTCCGCATCCAGCCATTCTTCCTTCCCTTCCTCATAATTGGTGATAACCAATTTCAGAGGATTCAGAACAGCCATTACTCGGGGTGCAATTTTGTTTAGGTGTTCCCGTACATGGAACTCCAACAAGGAAACATCAACAATATTCTCCCTTTTGGCAATTCCAATGGTATCAGCAAAATTCCGAATTGACTCCGGTGTATATCCCCTTCTTCTCAATCCAGAAATAGTAGGCATCCTTGGGTCGTCCCAACCATTAACAACGCCACTCTCCACCAATTGAAGCAGTTTTCGCTTGCTTACCACAGTGTGGCTAAGGTTTCTACGAGCAAACTCTCGCTGTTTAGGGCGCAGTTTTTTAGAATCTACCAATTGGTCTAAAAACCAATTATAGAGCTCTCTATGTGGTAAAAACTCCAATGTACACAAAGAATGGGAGACTTGTTCAATGTAATCGCTCTCTCCATGGGTCCAATCGTACATGGGATAAATACACCAATCGGTATTTGTTCTGTGGTGCGGTCTATGCAAGATTCTGTACATAATGGGATCACGCATCAACATATTGGATGATGCCATGTCGATTTTAGCTCTCAGGACATGGGTTCCTTCATCGAAATCACCATTTTTCATCCCTTCAAACAACTTCAAATTCTCTTCCACTGAACGATTTCGAAACGGGCTTTCCTTGCCAGGTTCTGTAGGGGTACCCTTTTGTTCAGCCATGTCCTCTGAACTTTGGCTGTCCACATACGCTTTTCCCTGACGGATAAGTTCTACGGCCCAATCATACAATTGCTGAAAATAATCAGATGCATAGCATTCCGTATCCCATTGATATCCCAGCCATTCAACATCTTTTTTGATGGCGTCCACATACTCTTTTTCCTCTTTTGCAGGGTTGGTATCATCAAATCGAAGGTTCACCGGAGCGTTATATCTCAAACCTAAACCAAAATTCAAGCAAATTGAACTGGCATGACCAATGTGCAGGTATCCATTTGGCTCTGGAGGAAACCTAAAACGAAGGTCGTTTTTCACATAACCTTCCCTTAAATCCTCTTCAACAATATGCTCTATAAAATTCAGTGATCTCTCTTCTTCACCCATAACCAAAAATTGAAGCGCAAATGTAGTAAAAACCAGCGTTTGTAGTGAATAATAGTGCCTTGGTGTATACAAAGAAAGCCATTTCACAACACTTTTTGCCCCCCCTACAACAATATCTTTCCGTTAGGCCGAATTTAAAGCATATTTGTTATTAGAACATTATATGAAATAGTGGGTGTTTTACAACGCCCAAAAGAACAAACAAGATTAAGGGGCACAACGGAAGGGCATTATTGCCCATAACCTCTTAAAACTAACGCTGATGAAGAAAACTAGTTCGTATAATGGCATTCTTGTGATTGCTTTTGCAATTATGCTGCTTGGCACCCACCTTGTTGGGGCGCAAGTTCTAAACAAACCGATCCCAGCTGATAATCCCAACCTTGCAGGTAATTCTGCCTGGACAGCAGCCTGCGCTTCAGATAGCTTTAACGAATATTTTGTCAACTTTACTTGGAATGTCCCTTTGGTGGATTCTGACAACGAGTTTGTTCTAGAGCTCTCAGATGCCAACGGAAACTTTGGTTCACCAACAGAGTTGGCTCGGGTAAGTGACAAAAACACTGTATTCGATTTTGAGTTCGAGTTTGCTGTTCCTACTGACGTAAGAGGGGAAACGTATAAATTCAGAGTTCGTAGTACCAGTCCGGCAAAGACAAGTCCTGCTTCTGATCCATATCCAATGCATTATGTTGATTATAGCTCACCCTTGCTTATTAGCCAAGATGGAAGTGGTACAATTCCGCCCGGAGGGGAAATACAAATTTGTGGAGCTACGTCCATAACACTTACACCACACAACATCCCAAATGCTAGTACTTATCAGTACAACTGGTATAAAAGCGGTACACTATTATCAGAAAAAAGCGAAAGTATCACCGTTAATTCTCCAGGTATGTACTATGTGGAATTGGATTATGGTTCTGTGTGTTCTGGTTCTGCCAATACACTTTCCAACACCATAGAGGTCACCACAGGAACAAGTCAAGGTATAGCCATCAACGGCTCCAATGATATTGAACTATGTCCAGGAAGTAACCATACCCTTGAGTCCAACATCAGTGGAATGGGGCTAAGCTACACTTGGTATAAAGATGGTTCCGCTATTTCAGGTCCAACGGTAGATGCCCATACCTATACTATTGATACTTCTGTTTCTGGATTTGAAGGAAACTATGAAGTAGAAATTGAAGGTGCGTCTACATGCTTGGAACGTTCAGCCTCAGTGGCAATTAGAAGCCAAGGAAGTTTTGAGGTCACAAGGGTGAATGAAGAAAACATTGTACTGTTACCTTCACAAACCAAAACACTTAGCGTTACCTCCACAGCAACCACCCCAACATACCAATGGTATAAAGATGGATCGCCTATTACGGATGCAACCAATAGTTCATTGGAAATTTCCGAAACAGGTGTATATCATGCAAGGGTAACCGAAAATGGAGGCGGATGTTCCGCTTCGCCTTTGGATTCCGAAAACACAACCATAGTTTCTCCTGATTCATTTGAGTTTTTAGTGGATTATGTAGGTTCCTATGACTCATGTCAGAATACGGATGCTACCCTTAGTCTTTCCACAATAAATGCCGTTAGCGATTCTGGAGTCAAAACTGACGTTACAGCTGATTTACAATCATCTTTCTCTTATCAGTGGACACAAGATGGCAGTACTATAAGTGGAGAAAACTCTAAAACCATCACCATTTCAAGCTTCGAAAAAAACGGAACTTACAAACTTGATGGTGTTTTGGATAGTTTCAATGCTTCTTCAAACAATCTTACAGTTACTTTGGCCACCAACAACCTTTTGGAAATAACCGCCAATGGAACAGTTCTTTGCGAAGGAGCTGACCCCATAGTTTTTAATAGTTCGGAAGGTTTGAGCGATGAAACTTTTGAGTGGTTAAAAGATGGTTCGGTCATAGACACCTCATCTGAAAGTATTACAGCCACAGAAGTTGGTGTTTACCAATTAATAATAAAGACACATGACTGCCCAGTAATCTCCAATGAGGTTACGGTTAGAGCGTTCGATGAGTCACTACTTACATTGGACAAACCTCAGGAGCTTATAATTATTGAAGGAGAAACCGAAACGGTAACCGCTAGTGGAGCTGAATCTTACGAATGGTTTGACGCAAACAACACGCTTTTGGCCACTCAGGATTTTTACAATTTTGAGCAAGAGGGAGAATTCCTTTTAGTAG
Organism: Flagellimonas sp.; assembly: GCF_965222555.1. Taxonomy (GTDB): domain Bacteria; phylum Bacteroidota; class Bacteroidia; order Flavobacteriales; family Flavobacteriaceae; genus Flagellimonas. Next base: position 1,274,657 of record NZ_CBDCUG010000005.1, read on the forward strand.
CCAACTTTGGCAACTGTACCATAAATAGGGTAATAACGGTTACTTACAGGGATACATTCTCTATTCCAAATGTAATAACTGCAAATGGAGATGGTATAAATGACCTTTGGATATTGCCCAACACTTATTCAAGAAACCAAGATATAGTGGTAACCATTTATGATGAAAGAGGGCGGCAAGTTTTCAGTCAGTCCAATTACGAAAACAACTGGCCTCAATCCACCACTTCGTTCAACCAACAGAATATGATTTTTTACTATAAGGTCACCAAAGGTGGTGAAAGCCTAAAACAAGGAACTATAACAGTTATCCGATAAACAACATGCACCCAAACAAACCTCAACTTTTATTAACCCTCATCCTACTATTGGCTTTTTCTGGTTTACGCGCCCAGGAAGACGATCCGTTTGTGGCATATAATGTTCCATCACAAAACCTGCTGAAATTCAACAGGTTTTTGATAAATCCAACATTTTCCACAGTACGGGAGGATAAATCCTATATTAACTTATTTCATAGAAACCAATCGGTATCTTTTGATGACAACAACCAGGTCTATTTTTTAAGTTATAGCGGTAGGGTTGGGGATAGAAGTGGTGTGGGCCTAAGTCTTTTTACAAATAGAGAAGGTTTGTTCAACAACTTTGGGGTGCATACAAATTATGCTTATGGCATACGGTTAAGCGAAAAAAGCAATTTTACTTTCGGTGCTAACTTTTCATACTACCAAAGTGCATTTAACCAAGACCGCGCAAACACGGTTGACGTAGACCCATTTTTAAATACCCTGGAAAGTAGCTCCTTGATCACTTTCCAACCTGGATTCAACATTTCATTTGGAAGTTTTGACATTGGCGGATATGCTGAAAACTTGTTCGATTACAACCTTAAAACCAGTGAATCAGTAACAGATTTTAGCGAAAAAACATACTCGGGACACCTACAATATACCCATCAGTTTAAAAATGCTGCGGGACTATTGGAAAATGGTAGGTTAATGCCTTTGGCCAGAGTCCGAAAAACAGGGGTCGAAAACGTCAGTTTAGGAGGAAACCTTATTCTTGACCTTCCAAAATTGGGCTGGATTCAGGCAGGATATGATGATTTTTATGGTGCCTCCGCGGGCTTAGGGTTCAACCTTAACAAAAGCCTTTCGATTGGTTATACTGTTGAAAAAGGCCTATCGAGCAACTTTGAAAACTTTGGAGTAAGCCATGAGGTGTCGTTGGCATACTCATTCACTCCAAATCTGACCGAGGATAGGGTAATGTTAGAAGAAGATTATGAAGATTTGGCCCAAAACGATTCAATTCCTCAAGAAACGCTCAGCCTTACGGAAAAAGACCTTGAAATACAAAGGCTTAAAGATAAACTAGCTGAGAATGATGCGATTCTGGATGAGCTTTTATTACGCCAAGATTCCATTGAAAGTACTCGCCAACGCGACCTGGAAAGACGGTTTGAAACCGTAATGAAAATGGTTAAACGAGAAACCAAAGGTGAAATGCCGCAATTGGAAGAAAAAGCCAAAGAGGTCTACCTCGCCAATATGGATAGTATTGATGTCATTTCAAAACGACCCGTCCAACCAGTCTCTAACCACGGCTTATCCAATACCACAGCGGCCAAAAAGGTTATTCGCCTTAATGATGATTCCAAAACAACAAGGGTTGCAGAGAATCCATCCATCAAAAGGGATAAAACAAAACGATCTTCCAGAAAAGCCATTGGACGCTTCAGACAATTCAATATTCCCAATGTTGAAAGTGGACATTATCTAATCGCCAACGTCTTTAAAAACCAGAATAATGTAACTGCCTTTATTGACAAGTTACAAGCCCAAGGGATAGATGCCGATTACTTTGAGAATCCAAAAAATGGTCTCAACTACGTATACCTAAAAGGGTTTAGCAACAAAAAAGAAGCTGTTGAAGCCTATCATACCCAACTTAACGGAACCTACCAAGGCGATGCTTGGGTAATGAACGTTCATGGGGCAGAAGATGCGTACAACAATTTTGCTTCAAACAATACTGCCACCAAATCCAAATATGGTGACAACACCCTACATAAAAATGTAAAGAACCAAAAAAACAATACCTCCCAAGTTTCTTATACCACCTACAAAATTAACGGCTTAGGTTCAGGATTTTACATTATTGCCAATGTCTTTGAAAAGCCCTCAAACGCAAGGCGCTTTGTAAAAGAGCTGAACGCCAAAGGATTAAACGCGAGCTACTTTATAAATCCAGAAAATAATTACAGGTACGTGTACCTGAAAAAACATGAAACCTGGACCAACGCGCTCACCTCATACTATACCAAACTAAACGCTGCGTATGATGACAAAATGTGGATCATGCGAGTGAAACCAAAACATATCAGCTAAATGAAAAACCTACCATTGAAAATTGCTGTAACCCTTGTGTTGGGCCTTTTTTCTATTATTGGTCACTCCCAAGAATACAACAACTTTGATATACGTTATCAAAACAATATTAAGGGAGATTTAACCTTTATTGGAAACAACATCGTGAATAGGGATGGTGGTACCAGTTCCACTGAACCAGAAGACGCTTACGACGCAACGGGAAGTTCATCGACCTATAACGACTGGTTGGATATGCAATATATTGATGTGGACAGTGATGGAACCACATTTAGTTCAAGTACAGCTACGTTCACCTACACACAGGCCAACTGTAATTTAATAAGATACGCTGGATTATATTGGTCGGGAACTTATCCAAGTGAACAAGCAGGACAAGCGGTTGGAACCAACAGACAAAACGATTTTGATGAAGTTAGGTTTAGGGTCCCAGGGGGTACATATGTTACCGTTTCTGCCGATGAAATCCTTTATGATGGATTTACCAGTACCGAAACTGCGATGCGCCAAAATAGTCCGTACGCCTGTTATGCGGATGTAACTTCCCAAGTGACCGCCCTTGCCAATCCTGAAGGGGATTATACAGTTGCCAATGTAAGATCTGTTACCGGCTCTTTATCTCCAGGCGGTGGTGCAGCAGCGGGTTGGACACTGATTATAGTGTATGAAAACCCCACGATGACCGGTAAGCTGATCACTACCTTTGATGGGTTTGCCAGAGTAAATAGTGCAAATCCAGCCGTAAATATAAACTATAGCGGATTCAACACAATTCCCGTAGGTCCTGTAAACGCCAACATTGGTGTAGCTGCATTAGAGGGAGACAATAGAATTACCGGCGATGGTATGAGCATAAGGGCGGCAAGTAATGGCTCCTTTACTGCCATTAGCAACACAACCAATCCATCCAACAACTTTTTTAACAGTAACATTACACTAAATGGGGTCGTCACAACCAATAGGACTCCAAACAGTGTAAATACATTGGGTTACGATACCGACATATTTTTATTGAGTAACCCCGTCAATTCAGTTATTCCAAACGATGAGACTGACGCTACATTCAGGTTTACTTCTAATGGGGATCAATATTATCCCTTTTTCAACTCGTTCAATGTAGAAATTATTGAACCAGAAATCGTCTTGGAAAAACGAGTTGAGGATATTGCCGGTAACGATATTACCGGAGCAGGGGTTAACCTTGGCCAATACCTAGACTATGTCCTATCATTTGTAAACACCGGCAATGATGATGCCGCCAATTACAGTATTAGGGATGTACTCCCAATTAACACCGCTTTGGACGAAACCAGTATTACACTTCCAACTGGTGTCACATATACTTATGACTCTGCAACTCGTGAAATTACATTTAGTATACCGGACAACCTTGTTGAAGTTGGAGACCCAATAGCTGAAATACGTATGCGTGTTCAGGTAGCCGAAAACTGCTTTGATTTTATAGACGCCTGTACCGACCAAATAGAAAATTTAGCCTATTCCACCTACCAAGGTGTCATTAACAACAATCAAATATCCGATGACCCCAGTGTTTCAGATTTTGACAATTGTGGTTTTACTACCCCTGGTGCCACAAACTTTTTGTTGGATGACCTTGAAAACTGTGATTTTTCACGCACTGTTCAGCTTTGTGGCACCAGTGTTGTATTGGATGCCGGGGATAATTTTGATGCATATACTTGGTACGAGGACAACAACGGGAATGGTGTTATTGACGCAGGAGATACCACAATAAACGATGGTGACCCAGACGGCGACCCTAGCACATTGCTAGTAAGTAGTACTGGAACCTACATTGTAGATAAAGAAGTTGCAGATCCATGTAAAGGGTTTCAAGAAATCATAACCGTAGTACTTTTTGGGGCTACACAATCCAACCCCATTACGGCATTGATCAATGATGTTTCCAATACCGTTGAAGGTGAAATTGTAACCTGTCCAAACGATGGTAGTGAGCTTCCACAAATATTTTTATGCGGTTTAAATGATACGGAACTAGTTCAAATTAATATTCCAGATGCTGATAGCATTGTTTGGGAGCAATTGGATGAAACCAGCTGCACCGCAGCTACAGCAGATTGTGCAAACACCGATAATTCCTGTACATGGAACACTGTTGACACTGGCAGTGATTTCTTAGCTTCAGATGCAGGTCAATATAGATTGGTTATCAACTATCAAAATGGTTGTTTTAGTCGTTTCTATTTCAACATTTTCAAGAATCCTTTAGACCCCCAATACACCACCAGGGATATTATCTGTAATTCAGATGGTAACATTACAGTTACCAATATGCCCTTGGATTATGAGTATAGATTGATTGACCAAGGAACCGGAAATGTTTTGGTCGGATACAATTCAAGCCCAAGCTTTGATATCACAACAAACGGTGCATATACCGTAGAAATGAGACAACAAGGTGTAACTGATGGTTGTGTTTTTGTGTTGGATAATATTGGAATCCTGACACGTGATTTTCAAGTAGATGTTGTTCCTCAAGACACTGACTGTAATGGATTGGGTGAAATAGCAATATCCGTTCTAAATGTAGAACCGCAATATTACTATGAAATATCACAGGGTGGAACTGTAGTGGACACCTTTGGACCTTCAACGGATAACAACTATACCTTCCAAAATTTGAATGATGGTGTTTATGATGTCGATGTTTCTACCGACGATGGTTGTGTCTATTCTGAGCAGGTCACTATTAATGACCTAACAGATCTCGACCTTAACGCAAGGGTTTCACAGCATATAACATGTAAGGAAGGGAATATCCAGATGGAATCTACAGGAGGGCAAACCCCACACACATACGCCATTTGGTCCTTTGTTGATGATGGTGGTACAACTGTAACCTCTTATCCGACGGTAAACGATATACCTGCCAGCGCATACCAGACTAGTGTTATTTTTGACATCCTCGACCCGGGAGATTACACTTTTGTAGTCGTAGATAGAAACAACTGTCATGCGATTTCCAATACAGTTACCATCAATTTTGAACCTGCCGCTGACTATAACGCTACAAGTGTTGTAGACGTAGCATGTTTTGGTGATTCTACAGGGTCCATAACCTTTAACCTTATCAGCAGCAATGGCTACCAGCTCACTTACTATTTGTTTGATGCAACTGGTTTTGACGAGGATAACTTTGACATAAATAATGCTTTAGCGACCAATACCTCAGGAAACTTTCCTGGATTGGGTACAGGGGATTATGTGGTAGTCATTAACCAAAGAAAAGGGAGTTCCGCCTGTGATTACTTCGAATACCATTCCATTTCCGCTCCTAGTTCGGGAATTGCCGGTGATGCGGTATTGATTCAGGATTACACCTGTTTACAAAATGGTATCATTGAAGCTCAAAACGTTGCAGGAGGAACAGCTCCATATGAATACAGCATTGATGGGGTAAACTTTTTTAACGGGGTTGGTGCAGAGCGCTTTTCCAACCTTACTAACGGAACGTACAACATCACAATAAGAGATGCCAACAACTGTACTTTTGTTACCAATGCAATAACCCTTGATCCGTTAAATCCACCATCGGATTTAACTTTTTCAGCTACCACTCCCAACTGTCCAGCATTGACTTCCGATGTTACCGCAACTGTGGTAGACGGGAACACCCCTTTTGTATTTGAAATTATAGCTCCGGCTCCAATTGCTGCCACCTCTACCTCTGGAAGTTCGGCAGATTTTGACGGCCTTGCACCAGGAACTTACACCTACAGGGTGACCGACAACAAAGGTTGTGTTTATGAAGAATCTTTCACCATAAATCCTGTTTCCCAAATTAACGTAACGGGACAGTTGGTAAGTAATATAACCTGTTTTAATGATATGGATGGTGAAGTAGATTTCACCGTAGCCGACTTTAATACCGATTACAATTATACGGTGACAGGACCGGCAAATTTCAACGGAAACAACCAAACTAATGGCACAATTTCTTTGACCGGGTTGGATGATGGAACATATACCATTGTTGTTACGGACAACCTAACTAACTGTACGGCCACAACAGATGTAACTGTAAATGCCCCAGCTGCTGCCTTGACACTAAGTGCTTCTGAAATACAGCCAACCTGTGTTTCTGATGGTAGTGTTACGCTTACCTCTACTGGAGGGTGGGGCGGAAATTCATTCACGTTGACCAATCCAGATACAACCGTATTTGGAACAAATAGTACAGGAGCTTTTACAGGATTGACACAGACCGGAACTTATAATGCATCCGTTACGGATGCTAACGGATGTGTTGTCACAACCACATTTACTTTAAACCCTGCTATTGCACCCGTATTGGCCATTGTACCAAACGACACTTGTTATGACGACGCCGTAGGTCTGACCCTTACAGCAAATGTAACCTCTGGCGGCGATGGTAATTTTGAGTACAGTCTAAATGGAGGAGCCTTTGGAACAGGCAATGTGTTTTCTGGTTTAACATCAGGAACCTATACCATTGATGTAAGGGATGGAAACAGCTGTACGGATTCTGCATCCATTACCATAAACCCAGAATTAAGTGTCATTGCATCAGCTCCAAATATTACGGCGTGTACTACAAATACCAATGCCGCTGCAGGAGGAGATGGAAACTACGTATACGCAATTGTTGCCGATGGCATTGCTCCTACACCCGGAGATTTTGCAACCACAAACCCTGTTAATATAACCGGGGCTGGCGATTACGATGTTTATGTAAGAGATAACAGTGGCAATGCAGGCTATTGCGAAGCAAGCTATGATTTAACTATTGTTCAAGATGCACCTATATCAATAACCTCCGGATTTACACCTGTAAGTTGTTTTGGAGGTTCAGATGGAACCATCACCCTAAGTGCTACCGGTGGTGAAGCGCCTTATCAGTTCAGCATTGACAATGGAACAAATTATCAAGTATCCGGAAATTTTGTAAATCTTCCGGCCGGAACATACAATATAAGAATCCAGGATGCCAATAACTGCGAGGCTACCGAAACTGTAATAGTAACGCAACCAAATCAACTCGCTGCAGAAGCCCAGCAAACACAGAATTACACCTGTCTTCAATTGGGTCAAATCACTGTTGGAAGTGTTACACCAACCTCAGGAGGTTCCGGTGACTATCAATACAGTATCAATGGAGGTCCTTGGACACCGTCAACAACAGGTGGAACAACATTTATTGACCTTACCGATGGTACATATTCAATACAGGTGCGTGATGCCAATGAAATAGGATGTCTCATCACTTTACCAAATGTAATTATTGCCCCCCTTCCTACAGAACCAACATTGAGCACTTCGGTTGCATACAATTGTGATGGTACAGGAAACATCACTGTACTTCCAAATGACCCAAGCTATACCTATAGTCTAAACGGAGGTGCTGCCCAAGCCGGGAACGTGTTCAATAACGTTGCCGTTGGAACTCACACTGTTGATGTAAACTACGGAAGCGATTGTGTTACCCAAACTACGGTAACCATAACATCTGGAAATGCATTCGGTTCATCAATCACTGCTTTCTCCAACATTTCATGTAATGCCGGAACAGATGGGTTCATCACTTTTGAAGTGGATAACTTTGATGCTGTAAATGGTTTTGAATATCAAGTAAACGGAGGTGGTTTTTCCGCTCCGCAAACATCCAGTCCAATAACCCTTCCAGGATTATCAGCTGGAAACTACACTATTGAAGTTCGAGATGTATTGGACAATACCTGTTCTGTTACACTTAATCAAACTTTATCAGAACCAAATGCTTTGGTTGCCTCGGCATCCATTACTTCAGTAATGACCTGTACCAACGGTGGAGCCACTATTACTGCTTCCGCAGTAGATGGCACACCCGCTTACGAATATCAATTGGAAGATGGAGTCGGTGGAATCATTGCTGGTTTTGATTATGCCACCAATGGAAACAATGCCATTTTCCCAGGATTGGCCGCAGGAGATTATATTGTTAGGGTTAGAGATGCCAATCTTTGTGAAGATCCAATAGACGCGGCTTTAACAGTAGTTGCACCAACCCCATTGACATTTACATCTACACCAACAGCATGCTATAGCGGAAGTAATGATGGAACCATTCAAGTAGATGTTACCGCTGGAAACAATGATTATCAATTTAGTCTGAACGGAGGTCCTTGGATAACGCCAAGCCCTGCTACAGCAACAACACATACTTTTACAGGACTTACGGCTGGAAACTATACCATAAATGTAAGGGATGGTTTTGGTTGTGTGGGAACGCTTCAAAACATGACAATTACGGATGCTATTGTGGCCACGGTTAACGTTGTTGATATCAGCACCTGTGCTGATGGTAGCATAAGCGTTACAGCTTCCGGAGGGGTTCCAAATTTGGAATATGCTTTTGTTCCTACAACCACAAGTCCAACTGGCTTGTTTTCAACAACCAACACATTTACGGTCACTGCCGGAAATGACGGTGATTATGATGTATATGTAAGGGACAATTCCGCAACAGTACCATTCTGTGAATTTATGGAAACCGTTACGGTAAACCCATCAACCCCGCTGACAATTACAAGCACCCCAACAGATCCATTATGTCATGATGGAACAGGGTCTATTCAAGTAGATATTACTTCGGGAATAAGCCCATACACTATCCAAATTATAGATTTGGACAATGGCGGCGCCAGTGACCAAACCGATACCAATGTTCTTGTTACAAGCAGAACATATTACAATCTAATGCCTGGTGATTATACTATCAATGTTACTGATGCTACAGGATGTACAGTAACGGATACACCTGTTAACATTGCAAATCCAGATGAGCTTACCGCTACAATTCAAGGTGTTACCCCAGCAACCTGTACCGGGGATCCCAATGACTTTGGTTTTGAGTTTGTTTCATATCCAACAACTCTAGGAACTATCGAATTTAGTGCCGATGGAGGTGCTACTTGGATTGGTGACAATTCTGTTCCAGGAACAACAGATCGTTTTACCGGATACAATTCAGGGAATATTGTGAATCCTTCCATGAGAACTGTTGACGGGCTTGGAAATACGGTTTGTCAAACAGACTTTCCTCCTTTCATTATTCCATATCCATTGGACGATTTGGATATTACCATTTTACCTATTATTGTTAACTGTAATGAGCTGCAAGTAACTGTACGAGGTCAAAACGGTACTGCCCCATACGAATATTCATATACAGATGACCCAGCTAACTTCAACCCAGCTACGGCGACATGGACAGCTCCACTTGCCTTGGGTATTACACATACTTTTGTTGGTTTGGTTCCTGGTAGGACCTATACTTTCTATGTAAGGGATAATGCAGGGTGTGTAAGACAAAGTAATGTAAACGTAAACGATATAATTACAGTTCCTTTAGAGATTACCTCCTCTATAACGCCTTCCTGTGATGGCGCAAACAATGGAAGCATCACATATACGGTTACCGATAATCAAGCTCCTTTTGGTTCCCATATTCGCTGGGAGCTCTTTGACATGTCCACGGGATCTGCGGTTTCTGTAGCAAACAGTGGTGGAAACATTCTGTATACATCCCCACAAAATGTTACTGTCTCAGGGCTTGCTCCTGGAAACTATTTCCTTGAAGTTGTAGAGAGTGATGGCGTTACCGATAGTTGTGTTGGAGCAACAGAAAATGAGCTATTAGAAGAATTAGATCCTTTAACAGGAACTCCAGTAGTGTTACAAAATATCAGTTGTGATACACCTGGACTAATCCAGGTACAGAGTCCATTTGGTGGAGGTGGAACCTATACCTATACTGTTACCGGACCCGCTCCATTCGTGACCATTACATCAACCTCTGATAATCCTATTGAAATTCCGGCAAACTCACCTGCCGGAAATTACAATGTGACTATGGAGGACCAATACAGTTGTTCCACAAACTTAGGTGCAGTAGCATTGACATTGACACCTAATCCGACAATTGATGCAATTGCGGTGGATAATTGTAGTGACCCTTCTACCGTAACTATTACCGCTACAAGTGCTGCGGCCCAAATATTCTATTCTTTGGATGGCGGAACTACTTATGAGGACAACGGAGGTGTTTTCAATAACATTACCGCTGGAACGTACAATGTTTCTATTTTGGACAGCAATGGCTGTACAGCTACCAGCAATGTTACCGTGCATCCTGTACTTCAGGCAACCGCCACATTGACAAAATTATTGGATTGTTCTGTGAGCCCAGATGCGGAAATTACCATCGAAATCCTTTCAGGTTCAGGTGATAACCTTGGGTTTGCGGGTAGTTACGATTATGAAATAACCGATGGTTCAGGAACCGTAGTGGCAAGAACGGTACTGCCTAGCAATTCATTTGTGTTCAGCACAACCACCGTGGAAAACTATACGATTACTGTATATGATAACAACACAACTGGACCAACTTGCTCCAGGATTTTCAATATTGCGGTTCCGGCTGCAATCATGCCTTCATTCAGTGTGTCTTCCTTTACCGATGTTACCTGTAATGGTGATGATGATGGTACCATTGATGTAAGCGCAACCGATAATGGTACAGGGCCATATACCTTTGAAATTATTTCAGGGCCTGGTAGTACAGCCACATTCCCAATAGCACCTACTTCGAACAATGCAACAACAGCATCGTTTACCGGATTGGAAGGAACTGCAGCAGGTATCACGTATACCATTGAGGTTACTGCAGCTAACGGATGTACATCAACGCAAACACAGACAATTACACAACCTGATGTGTTGGCCAATGTTAATACAAGCGTTGTTGAGTTTGGATGTACTTCCGGAAACAACACGAACAATGCTTCAATAACCGTTCAACCAGGAATTACTGGAGGCTCTGGAACGTATGTAACATACGAGTTCATTGAAGAGGATGATCCAAATACAGTTCCGGTTGAGGCCCCAGTGGTCGTTCAGTCAGGAAACAACCTAACTTTCATTGAAACCGATATTGCTGGAGGCGTGTACACCATTAATGTTTACGATGACAATGGTTGTGTAGGCACAACAACTGCCACAATTAACCCTTTTGATGAATTACAGTCCACGAGTATCGCAATTGATGTAGCGGCAACTTGTGTCACTGGCGAAGATATCACCATTACTGCAACAGGTTTGTTGACCAATTCAACAACCACTCCGGCCAATTACGAATTCAGATTATTGCCAGCTGGTGCTTTCCAAGCATCTGGAAGTTTTACAGGCTTGGCCATGGGCACTCATAATTTTGAGGCAAGGAATACAGTGACTGGATGCGTTATTGCCACTTCCCATATTGTGGTAGACCCACAAGTATTGGAACTGGATGTAGTGAGTACAACAAACATCACTTGTTTTGGAGACACCAATGGTCAAGTAGTGCTGGATTTGCATGATGCGGCCAGCGTTACTTATCCAAGTGCTACAAGTTATACCCTTTACTACGATGTAAACAACACACCAACCAACTTGGCAGATGATGTTACTTCTGCAGGTGTAGATGCTGATGGTAATTTTACCATTACCGGCCTTGCCGCGGGAACCTATTATATTGAAGTGTTGGATACCAACCCTCCCGGTTCTGCCTGTACTTATACACAGTCATTCAATATTGCTGGACCAAGTGTTGGAATATCTGCAAATACCCAAGTAACCGATGTCACCTGTGCTCTCAATGACGGAAGTATTGAAATAATTAACCCTGCCGGTGGATGGGGCGGTTATACCTATTTTGTCGACTTGGCTTCAAACCCAGCGCCAACATTCCCAGGCAGTTACCAAGCTTCCCCGTTGTTTACAGGTCTTGCTGGCGGAGCCGGTCCAGGAACCGATTATCAGGTTTGGATTGCAGATCACAATGGATGTACATTCCAGCTGCCAAATGAAAACTTGGTAGACCCAACAGCTATAACAGCTACTTTACAAATCAACCAGGAAAACTGTACTGCCCTTCAAGGTGAAATTGAAGTGGTGGGAACAGCTGGAGGTCAAGGTAGCAACTATACCTATCAATTAATCCGAGGAGGTAGTAACATTGGTTCTCCACAAACAAGTCCAGTTTTCTCAGGATTGGGTGCTGGATCATATCAGGTATTAATCGCTGATCAATGGTCTTGTACAACAACTATTGGAACCGCGGTATTGTTGGATGAGATGGTTGCTACACCAACCGTGGTGAAGCCTATTGACTGTACACCTGACCCAGGTGGCCAAATAACCATTACTGTAGTAGGCGGTTCTGCCAACCTTACCTATGATGTATTGTTCCCGGATGCAATAACAACAGCCAACAATACAACCGGTGTTTTCACAGGATTGACACAACCTGGAACATATACCTTTACCGTAACCGACGGAGATACCGTTACGCCATGTACCATAGTAGTAACCCAAGATTTAAACGATAAGGTTGATCCTGTAATCAATAACGTGGTCATGGACCCTGTGAGTTGTAACGGAGGTTCAGATGGAAGTCTTACCGTAGAATTGGATGCTGCTACAGCGGTAAACCCAGTGTACAACTACGAACTTTATCAGATGTCCAATCTGTTAGTGCCTTACAGAGTTGCACAGACAAGTCCTATCTTTGATAACTTGCCTCAAGGCGACTATCGTGTTAGGGTAATCTCAGGAAGGTCTTGTGACGATTTCTATGATGAAGCTGTTACGGAGCCAACTTTGCTAAATGTTTCTGCCACAGCTACGCCTTTTGCTTGTAATGCAAACAATACGGTTAATACCTCTACAATCACGGTAACTGCCACAAACGGTACAGCGCCTTATTTATACAGTATTGACAACGTCAATTTCCAGACATCAAACACTTTTGATATTGTTGACACGGGAGTGGTACAAAACATTACGGTTTATGTTACCGATGGCAATTCTTGTCCTCAGACAGCGGTGGTTGCCCCAATTCAACCTATAAATGTGTTCACAGCAGCTGTAACACAAAACACTGCGATAAGCTGTGCCAACCCAGAAGAGGTACTGATAACGGTAGCCGATGATGGAAATCCAGCAAACAGCTATACTTACGAATTGCTTCCAGTTGGTAATGCACTTGGAACCTTAACAAGCACTCCAACCAATGTTACCACAACTTTTGAGTTGACAGCTCCTGGAAGCTATACATTTAGAATCACGGATAATACAACAGGGTGTTATGTGGATACAACTCCATATGATATTGCTCCATACGATATTATAGATGTGGTAGCAACTCCTACGGCACCAGCTATCTGTTTTGGTGATACAAATGGGGCATTGGAGATCAATGTTACCGGTTATACAGGAACGTATGATTATCAGGTTTTTGACAGTTCCAACAACCCTGTAGGTGCTTTGGTGAATACCGATACTAGTGTAAATCCACGTCCAATTGGTGGACTTTCAGGAGGAAACTACTATGTGCGTGTTACCCAAACCGGAAACCCATTATGTGTTGAAGATTCCAATACAGTGACCATAGCATCTCCGGACATGGCTTTAACAGCCACGCCCGTTGAAGTAGCCAATGTTAGCTGTACCAATAACCTAGGAGAAATTGAAGTTTCGCCAACCGGTGGATTTGCACCTTATGATATTCAGTTGACAAACACCACTACCGCTCAAGTATACAATATAAACAATGTGGTAAGCTATGTGTTCACCGGTCTTTCAGCAGGAATATTTGATGTTGAAATCACAGATGATGCTGGTTGTACCATCAATGAACCCATTGTGCTTGTTCAACCAACTCCAATTACAGCTGATATTTCTGCAACACCAACAACGCTTGTGTGTTACGGTGATACAAATGCCACTATTTCAGCCATCAATGTGCTGAACGGACAAGGTGTTTATCAATACCAATTAAATGTATATGATCCTACTGGAACCACTATTGCATTTACTTCAGGAGCTCAAACAAGTCCTGATTTCGATAATCAAGGAGCTGGTATTTACAGCATTACCGTTTCTGATGGTTGGGGTTGTGACGTAGAAACAACACAGGTGACCATTTCAGAACCTGTAGAGGTCCAGGCTAACCTAATCCAGTTAACACAGCTTACCTGTACAACTCAAGCCCAGATAGAGCTTTCTGCTGTGGGCGGAACAGGTCCTTATGAGTACAGTGTTGATGGAGTGGCTTACACTTTAATGGCAGGAGGAAACACTCATACGTTTACCGTTCCAGCCGGACCATACCAATACTATGTAAGGGATGCTTTTGGTTGTGAAGCTATGATATCCAATCAGGTAACAGTAGATCCTATTGTTCCTTTGGATGTAATAATAGATGACAGTGCGGCAATCATCAACTGTACTGGCGAAGCCTCAGCCACAATACGCGCAACCGCCGTTGGAGGATTAGGAAACTATTCTTATGAATTGTTCTCGGATCCTGGTTTGACCACTTCTGTGGCAGGACCTCAAACCAATGGAGAGTTTAGTGGTTTAACTGCTGGTGATTACTATGTAAATGTGACCAGCATGGATTGCCAAGTAACCAGCGCCCTTATACCTATTATTGATCCTGCTCCATTACAAATTGACAGACAAGAGTCTACCGATATTACCTGTGCAGGTATTGAAGACGGAACCATAACTGTTGAGGTTTCTGGTGGTACCGGCGAGATTCTATACGCCATTACGCCAAACCTTAACCAGTTTGATACTGTAAATGTATTTACGGGTCTAGCCCCTGGTATTTATGATGTAATCGCACAGGATAGAAATGGTTGTTTTGAAACGTTCCAGTTTGAAATTGAACAACCAACCGTGCTGCAGGCGCAAGCCATAAATGTGATGCATGAGGTCTGCTTCAATAGTGCGGATGGTTCTTTTGAATTGGACATTACCGGTGGTACTGCTCCATATTCAACAGCCCTAAACTCAAATGCGGATGCAGATTATGTATTAGATCAGGTACTGTTCCAAAATCTTGCAGCTGGAACGCATGTAGTATTTGTAAGGGATGCTCAAGGGTGTGAAACTAATGTTTTTGTAGAAATCAACCCTGGGGTTAATCTAGAAGCTACTGTTACACCAATCTATGAATGTGACAGTAATCTACCAACCAACCGATTGGAAATTGTGTTTGAAGATACCTCTGTAATCAGTGACGTGCTTTACGCTATTGATTCAACCGATCCTCTTGATATGCAATTGAATGCTGATTTCACCAATATTGCTCCTGGTGATCATTATCTCACCATTGCACATTCCAACGGATGTATAAACACTGTTGATTTCAATATAATCGGGTTTGAACCATTGACCCTTGTATTGGAGAACAGCAATATTAATGAAATTACTGCCCACGTTACCGGCGGTCTGGAAGATTACACCATTTTCTTTGGAGATACCAATAACGGTACCGATAACACCTACATCATTAACAGAACGGATACTTATGTGGTGAGAGTGGTAGATCAAAACGGATGTGAGGTAATGGCCGAAATATTTATGGAGTTCATTGATATTGACATTCCTCCCTTCTTTACACCGGACGGAGATGGCCGTAATGATCGATGGTTACCTGACAATCTTGAAGCCTTCCCGAATGCACTAATGATCATTTTTGATCGTTATGGTAGAGAGCTCTATCGCATGGGATATGGTGATAGTGGTTGGGATGGAATCTACAACAACAAAGAGCTTCCTACAGGAGACTACTGGTACATCATTAAACTCCAAGGTGAAAATGATGACCGGGAAATGGTAGGACATTTTACCCTATATCGATAATGACACTTAACCTATTGAACCATGTTGAAAAAAAGTTGTTTCTTAATTTTTATGCTGCTTACGGCCCTTGGAGCTAGGGCGCAAGAGTTGACCATACCGCAGCTTTCCCAATATATTGCGGACAATCCTTTTCTAATGTCTCCCACCTATGCAGGAATTGGTGATCATATAAAGGTGCGTCTCAATGGGCTTACGCAATGGGTTGGTATTGAAGATGCTCCGGATACCCAAACCTTAGCGGCGGATGCTCGAATTGGAAATAGATCAGGGTTGGGAATGCTCATGTACAACGACAGCAATGGTGAGACCAAACAAAGAGGAGCTAGGGTTTCCTTTGCCCATCATCTTACCTTGAACCGGTATGATGACATTTTCCTGTCCTTTGGTATATCCTACAATTTTAATCAGTTTAGAATTGATGTAGAGAATTTTACGGATTTTAACGGTCAGCTCCCCACTGATGATAAAGCAACCACCAATCATAATTTTGACCTAGGAGTTTTATACAGATACAACAAGTTTTTTCTCAGCTTGAACGCTTCAAATATTTTGCCCAAGAACTTAGATCAGTTCAATCCTGTTTTTGAACCTAACACCCTACGAAACTACTATGCCTATGCAGGTTACAGTATCTCAAAAAATAAAAACAGTAAACTGGAGGTAGAACCATCTGTTTTTTTCCAGTGGTTTGAAAGTGATGGTCGTTCCGTAACGGATTTAAATGCCAAATTCCGCTTTCACGATTTTGAGGATTATTATTATGTTGGTGTTACCTATCGTTTTTTAAATGATCAGCTAGGACAGCCTTTGTATATAGCACCTATTGCCGGTCTAAAGAAAAACAATTTTTATTTCGGGTATTCTTACCAAGTAATCACAAACGAAATTTTGGGGTACAGTACAGGAACCCATGTATTAACTGTAGGTATGGATCTCTTCCAAGGTATAAGCAACTGTAGGTGCATGTATTAATTTCCTTTGAGCTATTTTTGTCCCGCTCAATTAACTGTAGTGGGAAAAATTAATATCAAAAACATAAGGGTACATTCCAATCATGGGTGCCTTAAGGAGGAAATGCTTATTGGCAGTGATTATCGTGTAGATCTTCAAGTATATGCCAATCTCTCCAAGCCCGCCGAATCTGATAAGCTCAGCGAAACCGTGGATTATGTTCATTTGAACAAAATTGTACGGGAAGAAATGGCCATTCGTTCCAATTTATTGGAGCACGTAGCCAAAAGAATTATTGACCGTGTTTTCTTAGACTTGCCCATGGTAGACAAAGCCCAGGTTGAGGTTGCAAAGATAAATCCACCCATTGGCGGTGATGTGGAAAGCGTTTCGGTAAAAATCCAAAATTCTCGATAAATAGCTGTTTTTCAAACGACTAAACCATTAAACTTTCATTAATTTTGTGCTATGATAAGGCATTGTGGTCGAATTGGATAGACAAAACCTCGCAAAGGTTTTTATGGTGGTTCGAGTCCACCCGATGCCTCTAAAATTGTTTCCCTGAAAATACCCTTACATTTAAAGTCCTTCCGGCCTTTATCTTTCGTAAAATATTTTTAGCTTTGCCAACTCTGGCATCGTGGCCGAGTGGCTAGGCACAGCTCTGCAAAAGCTTGTACAGCGGTTCGAATCCGCTCGATGCCTCTAAAACCCGACAAATTTGTCGGGTTTTTTTATTCACTGATACGTTCTATCCCGTCCTTAATGTTGAATTTTTCCTTAGGTAAGAAACCTTTGGTGATAAGTACAATTCCACAAACAATCAATACTATCCCAAGTCCTTTTTTAATCATCACTATGCGTTCTTGGGTCAAATATCTTTTTAACTGCTTCGCCAATAGTATTTTAACAAGGTCAGTTACAAAATAGACTATAATCACCGAACTGAAGAAAAGAAATATCCTATTTGGGTTATTGTCCAAACTAGGCCCCACAATAACAATAAGCCCCAGCCAAAAAGCAAGCACCCCAATATTGATAAAATTCAATAAAAAACCCTTCACCATCAAACCAAAATAAGTGCCTTTGGATGCTTTTAAATTTGCTTTTTTAGAAGGTTTTTTTGCAAAAATTACAATTCCATAAACCAATAAAATCATTCCTCCAAAAACAAAAAGTCCAGGTTGGTTGCTTAAGTTTTCCAACAATTGAAAACTACTGAAGTATGCAATGACCAAAAAAACAATATCCGCAATAATCACACCCATATTAAAGCTAAGCCCTGCCCGAAAGCCTTTAGTTGCACTGGTTTCCAACAGAACAAAGAAAACGGGTCCTATCATAAAACTCAATAGAAAACCCAAAGGTGCCGCTGCCTGAATATCCTCCAACATATTTTTATTCCATTCTTTTTATTTTACCCCCAAACACCTTTTTTTCATCCATCTTCTGTGGATCACCATACACCAATACTTCGCCGCCAGCTTTTACATTTGCCTTTACATAATTGGTTGCATATATCTCCGCATTTCCACCTGCGTTGACCGTAATCGTGGTAAATTTTGTTTTAAAGCTTTTCCCATTATAATAACCTCCCGTATTGATAATAATATCCTGGTTATCTGAGAATCCCTCCGTTTCAATTTCTCCACCGGTAACAGCTTTCACCAAAAGTTGTTCTGTTTGGCAATTCACTTTCAGTTCTCCGCCCTCCTGTGCCTTTAGTTCCAACACCTCTTGTACAAAGGACTCTTCCGAAGCTATTCTTGCATCCTCATTTACGTCCAAAACTTTCAGTTCTTCCGAATGGTACAAATCTATAAATGTCCTATATCCGCTGAAAATTTTATCAATCTCCATCCGCAGTTTCAACACACCGTTGTTATTTACAATAGCAACTTTTTTGGTATTGGCTCCAGTAATTACGGCCTTATCTATATCCGATTTTATTAAATTTATGGATAGCCCATCAAAACCTTTTACTTCCGTGAACTTTCCAAGTTCATGTGTAATTTTTTCATCTTGCGCACTTGCCACCTGAAAGGCAAGGAACAACAACAAAAGCTTTACAGTTTTCATAAGTTAAAAATTGATTCTCAATAGATAACAAATTTTATTCCAAAGTAACACTCTCTTTTTTACCGAGCAATGAAAAATCCAAATGTCTTTTTACCAAGTCCGTATCCTTCACCATCACATATACCTCATCACCTAATTGATACATACGCTTTCTTCGCTCACCAATAATAGCAAACTGGCGATCATCAAATACATAATAATCGTCTTTAATATCACGTATGCGAACCATTCCCTCACATTTGTTCTCAATAATTTCCACATAAATGCCCCATTCGGTAACACCAGAGATCACTCCCAAAAACTTTTGGTCCTTATGGTCTTCCATAAACTTGATCTGCATGTACTTTACCGAGTCCCTTTCCGCGTTGGCCGCCAATAGTTCCATATCTGAGGAATGTTTGCATTTTTCTTCATAAATAGGTGCTTTGGGCTGTTTTCCTCCATCCAGATAATGTTGTAAGAGGCGGTGTACCATCACATCTGGGTACCTACGGATAGGCGAAGTAAAATGTGAATAATATTCAAAGCCCAATCCATAGTGTCCAATGTTCTCTGTGGTATAGATGGCCTTACTCATACTCCGGATGGTCAAGGTATCTACAAGATTCTGTTCTTTCTTGCCCTTAACATCTTGCAATAATTTATTTAAAGACTTATTAAGCCCTTTTTTGTCCCTAAGGTTTATACTGTGTCCAAACCGCGAAATAACCCCGTTCAAGGCCATTAGTTTCTCTTCATCTGGCTCATCATGGATTCTATAAACAAAGGTCTTTTTTTGCTTGCCTATAAATTCAGCTACTTTTTTGTTAGCCAAGAGCATAAACTCTTCAATAAGCTTGTTGGCATCTTTGGCCTCCTTAAAATAAACACCTTCCGGCTCGTTTCTTTCATTAAGGTGGAAACGTACCTCAATTTTATCAAAAGATATAGCGCCATCATCCATGCGGTGGTTTCGCATAATTTTGGCCAGCTTATCAAAAGTCAATGTAGCTTCTACCACTTCATCAGAAACCGTATAACTACCTCCTCTAATTGAGATTTCCTCTGGAATTGTTGCTTCTCCTGTCTCAATGATATGTTGCGCTTCTTCATAGGCAAAACGTTCATTGGAATTGATCACCGTCCGTCCAAACCATTGATTGATGAGATTTGCTTTTTCATCCATCTCAAAAATAGCGGAGAAGGTATATTTTTCCTCATTCGGTCTAAGTGAACAGGCATTATTGGACAGAATCTCTGGTAACATAGGCACTACCCGATCTACCAAATAAACCGAAGTGGCCCTTTCATAAGCCTCATCTTCCAAAATAGTATCGGGTTGCACATAATGCGACACATCCGCTATATGAACACCTATTTCATAATTGCCATTTTCCAATTTTTGAAAGGATAGGGCATCATCAAAATCCTTGGCATCCTTTGGATCTATGGTAAAGGTCAAAACCTCCCGCATATCCCTTCTCTTGGCTATTTCGGATTCCTTTATGGAAGTATCCAACGTCTGCGCAAACTGTTCCACTTCATATGGAAATTCATGAGGAAGACCATACTCCGCCAAAATGGAATGTATCTCCGTATCATGTTCCCCAGGTTTTCCTAGAATTTGAGTGACCTCTCCATAAGGTGAATCAGCGTCTGCAGGCCAATCTCCCAAATTCACCAATACCTTGTCACCATTTTTTGCTTTTTTGAGCTTTTCCAACGGAACAAAAATATCTGTATACATTTTTGGATCTGACGTTCTTATAAAAGCAAAGGTCTTTTGCTTGTCCACAATACCAACGTACGAGTTCTTTTTTCGTTCCAAAACCTTAGATATTTCACCTTCTGGTTTCTTGCCCTTACGCCTGGGTTTTAAAAAAACCTCAACCGTATCCCCATGAAAAGCTTTGTTCAAACGATTGTATGGGACAAAAATATCATCGTCCATATCATCAACCACTATGTAAGCATTTCCGCTTGTGGTCAAATCCACTTTTCCGGTAAAATAAGTATATAATGAAGGTTTCTTTTGGTATTTACCTCTATCTGCTTCAACAATTCTGTCACTTGCCTTAAGCTGTCCCAACCGTTTTATTAGATCATTACGATCCTTGGTGGCAGTAATACCAAGCTTGGCAGCTATTTGTTTATAGTTAAAACTCTTTGATGGTTCTTTTTCCAGTACTGTAAAAATGCCTTTTGTAATCTCATTCTTCCGCTGACTACTAGCTCTCTTCTTCTTTTTTGACATTTATATTTTAATTTTTTGAAAATTACAAATTATAATCCGTGACAAGGACTCCATTGAACAGTAATCATTAAAAAGAAGTTGTTTTATCAACAATAATTAATATTCTTCTTTTTTTCTTTTTTTAAAATTTATAAAAATGATGATTATGATAGGATGTTGATATGTGGTATAATTTTATGGAGAAAAACTTGCCTTGAACAGAAAGATATTTTTGTTCACATTTTTTAAATTAAAAATGGAATTAAGTATCAATGCATTAGATAATTTATAAACCATTTTTGATAAGTATTTTCAACAGGATTTTATTGAAAACTAATTATGGATTTAATGTTAATTGCGGACACTTTTTGTTTCTTAACTGTTGATTAAATTTTAATTGAATATTGTGTGGCTGTAATGAAATAATATGTATTAAGATTGTTTTTTAGAAAGTCAAAATTTAGTTTCCTGTTTTTTTCAGCAAAAGATCAACAATTATGAATAATTTGTAAATAACTGAAAACTAAATAACTGCAATTTTTTGCTGATTATTATCAACACTGTTGCATGAAAAGAATTGTACCTTTGTATAACGCTATACCTAAACAAATATTATGAAAATTGCAATAGGAAATGACCACGCCGGAACCGACTATAAATTAGCCATAATTGGATTATTGAAATCCAAGGGAATAGAGGTTATAAATCATGGTACAGATGGCGCCGACAGTGTAGATTATCCAGATTTTGCCCATCCCGTGGCTAAGGATGTTGAAGAAGGTAACGTAGATGTGGGAATTGTAATTTGCGGAAGTGGAAATGGCGCTAATATGACCACGAACAAACATCAGAAAGTGAGAAGTGCATTGTGTTGGAACAAGGAAATCACGGCCTTGGCCAGAGAGCACAATGATGCAAACGTTTTAAGTCTTCCTGCCCGTTTTATTGCTTTGCAGCAGGCCTTGGAAATGGTAGAGACCTTCTTGGATACTGAATTTGAAGGAGGACGTCATGAAAGAAGGGTTGAAAAAATTTCCTGTAGATAAGCTATGTAGTATATGGGACACCATCATCATCATGGCCATTCGCACTCACATAATGATCTAAAAGGGAGAAATCTCCTCATATCCATTGTCCTAAACATTGTTATTACCGTTTCTCAGGTAATAGGCGGTTTAATTTCTGGTAGTCTTGCCCTGTTGTCGGATGCGCTACATAATTTCAGTGATGTACTTTCCTTGATTGTTAGTTATGTGGCCACTTTGTTGGGAAGAAAGAAAGCCTCTACCCTAAAAACATTTGGTTATAAAAGGGCGGAGATTTTGGCTGCTTTTATCAATGCGGCGACTTTGGTTGTTGTTGCCATCATTTTAATGATCGAGGCGGTTGAAAGACTTTACGAACCTCAAGAAATTGCTTCCAACTTGGTTATTTGGCTGGCGCTGGTGGGTATTTTGGCAAATGGTTTTAGTGTGCTTTTGTTGAAAAAGGATTCCGAGGACAATATGAACATGAAATCCGCCTACCTTCATTTATTAACGGACATGATGGCCTCCGTAGCGGTTTTAATAGGTGGTCTGTTGATGAAATTTTTCCAAGTGTATTGGGTTGATGCAGTGCTGACCATGGCAATTGGAATATATCTGATTTATATGGGTTACGATTTGTTGAAGGAATCCACCAAGGTATTGATGCTCTTCACTCCAAAATCCATTGAAGTAAAAAAGATTGTGGAGTCCATTTGTGCCTTGGAGCCTATTAAAAATGTACATCATGTGCATATTTGGCAATTGAACGAAGAGGAAATCCACATGGAAGCCCATATTGACTTTAAGGAGGACATTAAACTGTCCGAATTTGATAAGATTCTGGTAGATATTGAAGAACATGTGTACCATAAACACGGAATCAACCATGTTAACATTCAACCGGAGTTTGACAAATGTGATTCCAAAAGCGTAATAGTTCAGGATTGATGGAGATTACAACAAAGAGTTTTGAGGAACTTTCGACCAAAGAGTTGTACCAAATTTTGCAGTTGCGAAGCGAAGTTTTTGTGGTGGAACAAGATTGTGTGTACCAAGACGTAGATGGCAAGGACGAAAAAGCATTGCACGTTATGGGCATTAAAAATGAAAATGTAGTGGCCTACACCCGTATGTTTGGACCTGGCGATTATTTTAAGAACCCAAGTATTGGAAGGGTGGTGGTTGCCAAAGAGGAACGAAAATATGGTTATGGTAAGATAATTATGCAAGCTTCCATTGATGAACTAGGCAAAAGGTTTCCAAAAAACACCATAGAGCTTTCCGCCCAAACCTATCTATTAAAATTCTACAACGGATTGGGCTTTGTTGTCCAAGGCGAAGAATATTTGGAAGATGGTATTCCGCATGTTAGAATGGTGAAAAATTAGATAAGCAAGACCATGGACTACCAAACCTACCAACCACATCCAGATTTAGCTTCACTGATCAGTTGTTATTGGTCACTGGAAGTGCCCTCGTCTGATAATCCCCAAAAACAACGCATTATCCCAGATGGGAAGATTGAAATGGTATTTATCTTCGGGGATGACATCAAACGCTATACCACCGACAATAATTTTATCCTACAGCCCCGGGCATTTGTACTGGGACAGATCTTGGAGCCTTTTTTCGTTGAGCCCACAGGGTATGTCAACTCCTTTTCCATCAGTTTTTATCCGTTTGGCTTTGCCAATTTTATGGAAGAGCCCATTAAAACCTTGGCGAACAAAGAAACACCTATTGAAAAGCTATTTGGGAAAGATGTTGCCAAAAAACTGGAACTTGAAATGGTCCGGGCAAAAGATACGCAAGCACGCATTACAATCGCTGAAAAATTCCTTCTCAACAGACTCAGCCAAGCGGCTACTGTGGATTCCATTGTAAAATCTACGGTACAGGTGTTGTTGGCCACCAAAGGAAATACATCGATAAGCAATATTCTGAAAGATGACCTCTCCAAAAGACGACAATTGGAGCGAAAATTCTCGAAACAAATAGGTATTAGCCCCAAGCAGTTGAGTAAGGTCATCCGATTGCAGAGTGCCCTAAAAATGTTGTTGAGCGAAGAAGGCGACAACCTTACCACGATTGCCTACAAAAGCGAGTACTACGATCAGGCACATTTTATCAAAGACTTTAAGGAGTTTACAGGTATTAGCCCAAAGGAATTTTTAGGGCATGAAAACATGGAGCTCTCTTCCGCTTTATACAAATAGACCCCAGCTGTCGCATTTTTACAATTTCACGGCCTAAGGGCACTATACTTTTATACCTCGTTTTAACCAAAAAACATGAAAAGAATTCTATTTGGACTATCCACAGCTATGTTCATCTTGGGCCAAACCGCCTGCCAAAACAAACCTAAACCCAATTCAGAAACCCAAAAAACAACGCTTATGAAAAGTTATGTCTCTATTTTTGAAATTCCGGCAACGGACATTACACGTGCCATTGATTTTTACCAGGCCATTCTAAACATCAACATAGAGAAAATGGAATTCCCCGGAATGGAAATGGGCCTGCTCCCTTTTGAAGACCAGATGGTGACCGGGGTGATCATGAAAGGGGAAGGGCATGAGCCTTCGGCCGTAGGAATTACTATCTACCTAGATGGCGGCAACGACCTCCAACAAATTTTGGACAAAGTTATACCCAATGGTGGGGAAATTCTTGTCCCAAAGACTCCACATGCCGATGAAAGCGGTTTTTTTGCACTGTTTTTAGATTCCGAAGGCAATAAAATGGGATTGCATTCTCAAAATTGATTTCATACCTCTTCATACCAGTTATTAATAAGAATTAGTTTTACAAACAACAGCGTCGTAAATTAAACTCGAGAAAATTTAGAAGGCAATGTCTTTGTAAACAATAAAAGCATGAAAGTAACCCTAATAAGCATCCCTGTACGAGATCAGGAAAAAGCGCTAAAATTCTATACCGAAAAATTGGGGTTTATCAAAAAGCAGGATATCCCAATGGGAGGAGGCAACAGATGGTTGACGCTTGTCTCCAAAGAAGCCCAAGAAGGACCTGAAATCTTATTGGAGCCAGCCCCCAACCACTTTGAACCCTCCAAGGTTTATCAAGATGCGTTGATGGAAGCTGGAATTCCCTATACGCAGTTTGATGTTAAAAGTATTGATGCGGAATATGAACGGTTGACAAAGATTGGCGTAGAATTTAGTGTAAAGCCGTCTACAATGGGAACCACAAAATATGCGGTTTTTAACGATACCTGTGGAAACCATATTCAATTGGTGGAGGAGGTTTAAATGGAAGGACAAATTTATTGTCTAAATTCATTTTGATAAAAGTTGCTTACAAGGGATAAGACTATTTTTTATATTTGACAAAACTGTCAAGGCAAATATTTCAAGATGATAAAAGAAACATTTGGAGAATATATACACAAATTAAGGACAGGAGCTTCCTTGACGCTTACAAAACTTGCTGCAGCACTGGACATTGACCAATCAACGTTATCTAAGATTGAGAACGGAAAGAGAAACATTCCAGAAGAAATTCTGCCCAAGTTAGCTACAACATTCAATTTAGATATTAAAGAGTTGGAGAAGGAATATTTTAGTGAAAAGATTGCGGAAATAATTTATCCAAAAGAAAACTCAAGTGAATTGTTAGAACTCGCGGAAAGGAAAGCAGAGTACAAGAAAATTACAAATCTTAAACAGGGAAAAATAAATTTTAAAAATGCTTAGATATTCAAAAATTCGTAAAGATTTAGACATCGAAAACATGAATGGAAATGCTGAGGACTTAGCATTTTTTACGCATTATTTGCATAACCACGGAAATGGAATATCGAAATCATTCAAGAAAAGGGCAGTTGAATACTTTAATTATCAGAATAGCGAATCGAATATTGTATCTGAACCAGAATTACAGGCAATGCTTCCGATAAATTGGGATATTCCTTTTCCAAGTCCAAAAAATCATGAGTTCACATTTATTGACTTATTTGCAGGCATTGGTGGATTTAGAATCCCAATGCAAGAAATTGGAGGCAAATGTGTCTTTTCATCAGAATTTAATTATCACGCTCAAAGAGCTTATGAATTGAATTTTGGTGAAGTGCCATTCGGAGATATTACAAAACTTAATTTAGATCTAGTTCCGAGACATAATGTTTTGTGTGCAGGCTTTCCTTGTCAGCCTTTTAGTATTTCAGGAAAAATGAAAGGATTTGAGGACACAAGAGGAACTTTAATATATCATGTTTTTGAAATAATTGAGAAAAGAAAACCTGAAGTGGTTTTACTTGAAAACGTAAAACATCTACTATATCACGATAAAAGAAGGACACTTACTACAATTATTCATCATCTTGAGGAATTGGGATATAAGGTTTCACAAAAAGTGCTAAATGCATCTGACTTCGGAGTTCCTCAAAACCGAGAAAGAATAATAATTGTTGGACACAAACAAAAGAAATTTGATTTTTCAAAATTGCAAGCCAAAGGCAAGCCAATTTTAAAAGACTTCTTAGATGAAAAAAATGACTTTGAGTTTTTAGAAGAGCCATACACCATTCTTGATGAGATGAAAACTCAGGATTCAGGATTAATTTTTGCGGGTTATAGAAACAAAACTATTCGAAAAGCTGGAGTACGTCCAAATACTGAACACTTGTCCAGAGTTCACAAACAACCCAATAGAATATATTCGACTGAGGGTGTTCACCCAGCGCTACCTTCTCAAGAATCATCAGGAAGGTTTTGGATTTACCACAAAAATCGTGTGCGCAAACTTACGATTCAAGAATGTTATAGAATTATGGGTTTCCCAAAACATTTCAAGTTAATTAATAATCGTTCGGAACTATACAAACAAGTCGGCAATTCAGTCGCTATCCCGATGATAAAGGAAGTTGCTACTCAAATAAAAGAACAATTACTAATACCAATCAAAATAGCGGATGCCGAATACATTTCTTAAAAAAGCATTTGATGAATCAATGAAACAGGTTGGTTCTGATGACAAAATAAAATCTGATTTACCGATTGAAGTTGCTGTGCATTTGGATGTTATTCTCAATAAATCAGAGTCTTCAAAAGGAGTGCTTACTGTAGTTCTAACGAGTTTGGTTTATAAGTCATTAAATCCTGACCAAGATATTAGAAACCATCAAACTAGTATCGAAAAGGGATATTCAGGCAGAACTTTTGACACTAAATACATCACGCCTTTTTTAAAAAGTGTAAAATTTCCAGCAATGGCAGAAAGTGGTTGGTTAACACGTTCATTGGAGCAAAAAGTTCCTTATGATAAAGACTATTCTGGTGCAATAAGACCAGCTGCCTTAAAGACATCATTCCTAGAAACTATAGATTTTATTCAAAAGGGCAATGATTTAGACAAATGTTTAAGCTACTTAATGCAGGGTCTAATTATTAAAAGAAATAGTCAAGAAATAGACCTTGCAAAACCTTTGAATCTGCCAATAGCAACCATTATAGAATTATTGATAAGGCATTTTAACGTTTCCTATGTTGCTGAAGGGGCTTCTCGCCTTCCTGTATTGGCATTATTTGCTGCTTATGAATGTCTAATGAAAGAAGCTAAAAGGTTTGATGGCAAAGAACTTTTAGAAATCGAAAGTCATACGTCTGCTGATACCAGAAGCGGGAGAATAGGAGATATTGATATAGTTGATGAAAGCGGAAAGGAATTTGAAGCTGTTGAAGTAAAACATGGAATACCAATTACATCTCAATTAGTCAAGGACGCTTTTGAAAAATTTAAGACTACACAAGTAAATAGGTATTATTTATTATCTACAGCTGATATTGACAATAGTGAATCTGAAAAGATTGAACAAGAAATTGAACGAATAAAAAACATTCATGGTTGTCATGTCATTGCAAATGGACTAATCAATTCATTAAAATACTATTTGCGTCTTTTATCTGAGACATCTGAATTTATTTCTAACTATGTGGACTTGATTGAAACAGATACAGCATTGAAATTTGAACACAAGAAAAAATGGAATGAAATAATTTCATCAATGTGATTTTAATGTTCAATAGCGAAACATATTTGCAGAGTTTTCCCAAGATTGACCACCTATACCAAAACCCAAATAATTCCTTACTTTGCGTTTGTGAACCATTTGCCCAAATCCAAACAAGAAGAACTTGAGTTGCTCACCGAGCAGCTATCCGCCCATAAATTGGTGGAAATGGTCATCCTTTTTGGCAGCTACGCCCGAGGCAACTGGGTAGAGGACCAGTATGTGGAAAAAGGCATCACCTACGAATACCGAAGCGATTTTGACATCTTGGTTGTGCTTACCCACGAAGATTTAAAGCAAAAGTTTCGAATAGAGGACAAGATCAAGGCCGAGCTGGTCACAACCGGAAAAGTGACCACACCGGTGAGCCTGATTTTTCATGGCATAAAACAACTGAATGCTTCTTTGACCATGGGCAACTACTTTTTTAAGGACATTAAAGAAGAGGGTTTGGTGCTGTACGATTCCAAAAAATTTAAACTCGCACACCCCAAAAAACTGACTGCGGAGCAGTACCAACAAAAAGCACAGGACCATTTTGACCAGTGGTTTAAAAGCGCAAATAGTTTTCTTATCGATTTTCAGCATGGAATGGACAGGGCAGATTTTCATAAAGCTGCTTTCTATCTGCACCAAGCCGTTGAACAATTTTACACTACAATCCTGCTCGTCTTTACCGACTACCGCCCCAAGGACCATAATTTGGAGAACTTGGGTATAAAAGTGGAAATGTGCGACAAGCGCTTTGCCGTTTTCCCCAAGACCGCTGACACCGAAAAGCACCTTTTTGAACTCTTAAAACGTGCTTATATCGACGCTCGTTACAAAATGGATGAGTACACCATCACCAAAGGTGAACTGGACTATTTGGCAAAACGGGTGAATGAACTAAAAAAGCTTACGGAGGAAATTTGTATGGCTAAGATTGGGGAGATTGGAACAGTATGAGAAAACAGAATTTCATCTTCATTTTTACTCTTATTATGTCTTTTGGGGCTTTTTCTCAAACTTCAAATGGTCAGTTAATTGAATTGACCAATAACAGAGATGAAATTAGGCTTCCAACAATTGATCATGGAACGATTTATATAGAAACGGAAGTTGAAAAACTTCAATGGAAAAAACAAGGAAGTAAAATACCATATCAAACACGCGTTGGTAAAGATGGATATTTTATACTTGATGTATCGGAACTGAAGGGGGAGTATTTAACCATCTATTTTAGTTGCGATGATTATGCCAACGTTGTTATAAAGAACATTCCAAAAGCTTCCTTGAAAGAGTACATTAAAATATTGCCTGCGATTAAGAATATTTGGAAATCGACATGTGGAAGAGACTGTCTAACCGTTGACAAAAAAAGAACTTATAAACGAAAGACCATAACAATCAACAATGGGATAAATAAAATGGTTTTTCAAAGAAAAATAATGAAACCAAAGATTCATGACGAATCAGGAATTGAAATCCCCATTCCATTTATGAACATCTGGCCTCCAGATCAGATTTATTGGTATGAATTTGAGTATAATCGAGAACCATCAAGAAACCACATCCCAAAAAAAGATTAAGCCTTGTCGGAATCTACCTAGAAGGGGCTATTATGATTACACTAAATGGAGGAGATGATTATTGATCATATAAAATTATTAGTATTTATTTGAATGAACCTCTACGAAAAAGTTTTGCTTAGCACATGCTCTTCGTTCGCAAGGACCAATAAAATTGATCCCGTTTGGACAGCTGTTTCAGGACTTTCCATTTTACATGTCCTTAATCTATTGACTGTCGGACTGTTACTGGGTTTTCAAATTGACGGAATTGGGAAAGCGGAATTTGTTGGGATTGGAGCTTTGCTATGTGGGATTCTGATGTGGATTCATTATGAGAAGTTTTTGAAAGGAAATAACTTCTTCTCAAAAACTAAAAATTTAGGTGCCAAGGTAAAATTCTGGTATGGCCTCGGCTCGTTAAGTTATTGCCTTGTGTCATTTGGACTCTTCTTTTGGACAATAGGCGCTTCCTGGGCCCCTTACATTTTATTTTGTGTTGTTTTTGCAGGAGTCTCTTTGAGTGGATACTTGTTTGAAACAAAAACCTAATACGAACATTTTGAATAATTGGTTTGTGGGCAAAACTGATTATGGTTTTGTACCACAAAAAATTGTAACCAAACTCATTACACAAAATAATCCGGCAACAGCTTTTTATACTCTTTTTTGCCCAAGTCCGTAAGGTATGGGTAAAGCATGGACAATAAGTTGTTGGCCTGTTTATCTATATAAACCGCATCAACCTTTTTGGTGTACAAAAAAGTATTGTACAACCAGGTATTGCCAAAATTTACCATCCGTTCTGCTAAAAATTGGCTTTCCAAAGGCCATTCAAAGTTTCTTAGCAACCCCTTTTTCATCAAAAAATTCAATAAAAATATACTTCCATTAATTCTATTTTGATAGGCTTGGTCAAAATGGGTTTTTATTTTCTTGTTCAACCGTAGCAAGTTGTAGAGGTCAGTCCAAAAAAAGCAATAATCCACCATCCGTTGCATACTGGATTGGATGTCATTTTTTACCATTTCCAGGGTAAAATCCTTTTGGTCCAATGTGTTTATCCTATCGTCAAAATCGGCAACCATTTCAAAATATAGCGCCTCCAAAATATCCTCTCGCTTTTTATAGTGGTAATTAAGGTTTCCGGAGCTCATCTTTAATTCCAGCGCAATCATTCTAATGGTCACATTGCTATAACCCTGCTTGTTAAACAACTGTCTGGAAACGTTTAATATTCTCTTTTTTGTACTTTCCATTAGTAAACTTGTCCTAGAGACAAACTTTTTAGTAAATTTGTCCTAAAATTAAATAAAAAAATGACTTCGCTATATAAATCGGAACAAGGAAAAGAGGCCATTCTTAACTTGTATGATGAAAAATTGGAATCCCTGAATATTAAGTATCAATATAAAACCGTGAATACAAGTTTTGGAAAAACCAATATCATTGTAACCGGCGAGCCAAACAATCCGCCCTTGTTCATAATACATGGCTCTAATGGCTGTGCTCCCATTAGCTTGGAAACTTACCCCAATTTATCCACTCAATTCCAGGTATTTGCCATTGATGTTCTTGCGCAACCCAACAAAAGTGCCGAGACAAGATTGAGCATGAAAGATGATTCTTATGGAAAATGGATGAATGAGATAATAGCATCATTAAAATTGGATAAGGTAACTCTGGTGGGTTTTTCTTTTGGAGGGTTGGTGATTTTGAAGAGGCTGATTACGAATGAGGACAAAATCAAGGAGGTGTATTTGTCGGCTCCGGCTTATATCGTAAACGGAAACCCGTTGAAAACTTTGTTCAAAGTATTCATTCCAATGAAGCAGTTTATGAAAACTAAAAAAATAAAGTTTCTAGAGAAATTTTTAAATGGGGTTTTTACCGAGAGGGATGAATTTGCCGTAAAATATCTTTCACAAGTGTTCTTGCATTTCAATATGGATTTCACGCCTGTTCCAACAATAAGTAAAACCGAAGCACAGAAAATAAAAACCCCTATAACCTTGATTGCAGCAAAAAATGACATTATGTTCCCAGGAGAAAAAATGGTCAGCAGAGCATCAAAGATTTTTACATCGCTAAAAAAAACGGTGCTGCTTGAGCATTCCAAACATGTTCTGAACGGAGCGGATAACACTAAAATTGAGGAACTGATTCTTACCAAATAGCATACTTCAACTAGGTATTTGCAAGTAACACAGGCCATTCCATATCAGTGATAATAATTTAACAGAATGCTAGGGAAAAATATCTGAAATGTTGCTGTAACAATTTTACTTTTGCCTCTTCTTATATCATCAAATCAAAAAACACCAAATGAAAATTACGTACCCAATCTTTATTGCGGCATTATTTGCCATGGCATCATGTTCAAGTGACAATGACGATGCACAAAACGACCTTTATGTAAGCATTCCGGACGAACATTTTGAAACCATACTGATCGATCAAGGCATAGATTCAGACGGAATGGTTAACCAGCGAATGCTAAAAACAGACGCCGAGGGAATAACCGAGTTGGATCTAAGCTTTTCTGGAAAAGGAACCATAAAAGATCTAACCGGAATTGAAGGCTTTGTCAATTTGAAACAATTATCCGCAATTCAACAGGAATTGGAGCAGATAGATCTGTCTTCAAACACACAATTGGACACCTTATACTTAATGGGGAACTATCTCACCAGTATTGATGTTAGCAACAACCCAAATTTGATCCTGTTGGACCTTAAGGTCAATTCACTTAGCTCGATTAAGGGTCTATCAAAAACAACCCAATTGAAAGATCTGAGATTATCCTTTAACTCGTTTGAGGAAATCAGTATTAACAACCCTTC
Source organism: Flagellimonas sp. (assembly GCF_965222555.1). Classification (GTDB taxonomy): domain Bacteria; phylum Bacteroidota; class Bacteroidia; order Flavobacteriales; family Flavobacteriaceae; genus Flagellimonas. The sequence goes on from NZ_CBDCUG010000005.1 coordinate 1,307,474, forward strand.
CTTGGAGAATTTGCTTATGAGCCATAACGAGTTAACAACTTTTGATGTGGAAGGCGCTGTAAACCTCAAAAATATCTTGCTAAGGCTTAATAAGATCAAGGAGCTGGATTTTAGCTCAAACATAGCCTTGGAAAATGTATTTGTGGACAGCAACAAATTGGAAACCATAAATTTTGGCACCAATATCAATTACAAGTACCTAAACTTACATAACAACTTATTGTCCCAGCTTGATGTAAGCGATTATCATGAACTTGTGAAAATCACCATCAATAATAATCCTGATCTAAGCTGTATTAAAATTGATGCTGGTCAAGAAATACCAACCATTGAAAAATCGGATAATCAGGAGTTCAGCACAGTTTGTGAATAGTTGGACCAAAGGTTTAGCTATCCAAAATCTTGCCGACCAACGATGGCCATAACTTCAACAGTATTGGCAATTACCTTAAAATAAATGCTGTCAGATTTATGAACGCATCTACGATAACCAGGAGCAATTTCTTCAACTGATGGGAAATGCTCTGGGTTTTCAGTTAATCTTTTAAATGCATCAAGGAGTTCTACAATGTATTTTTCTGCCTGTGCTTCACCAAATTGTATGAGGCCATAGTTGTATATTCGGATAAGGTCGTCCTTGGCCTCTGGCGAAAGTTTATACTTGGTCATTTTTAGTTACCCCTTTTTTTATTGCTTTCAATAATTGTTTAGGGGTTAAATCAACAGGCCCTTCGGAGGCCATTCTATCTTCCGATTTTTTAAGCTTGGCCCGGAGCCATTCAATTTCTGTTTGCTTAAACCTTTCTTTGCGGATAAGGTCATTGACCACTTCGCTTTTGCTGGAATATTCCTCACTCTCCACTAAAGACTTTAGCCATTCGTCATTGGGTTTTGTAAGCGATATACTTTGCCTTGCCATGATTGAAGAAATATGATATGGTGCAAATATACACCAAAATAGAACCAATTTCAAACATGGCCCAAGCATACTGCAGTACTATTGCACCGGACTGACTTTCATTTTTTATGTAATTTCCCTCCACAACACATATTTGACAAAAAGAGCACATGAAATCACCCGACCATATCATGATCAAGGGATATAAACACGTCTCATTTGAGGCGGAGCTGTTTTCCGAACAAGAATCCATTAAAAAGAGCATTGCATTCCATGATTGGTTGGACAAGCGAAGATCGGTAAGGGATTTTTCCGATAGGCCCGTATCCAAACAGATTATCGACAATTTGATTATGACCGCCTCGACCGCCCCTTCTGGAGCACATAAACAACCTTGGACGTTTTGCGCAGTTTCCAATCCAACATTAAAAACGGAAATCAGAAAGGCAGCAGAAATTGAGGAAAAAGAAACATATGAACACCGAATGGGTGAACGATGGAAAAAGGATTTAGAGCCGCTGGGCACCGATATGCACAAACCGTTTTTGGAGATAGCCCCTTGGTTGATCATCGCTTTTAAAAAAGCATATACTTTTGGCGAAAATGGGGAAAAGCACAATAATTACTATGTAAATGAATCGATTGGAATAGCCTGTGGCATGTTGATTTCTGCCATTCATAATGCAGGTCTGGTCACACTTACTCACACCCCAAGCCCAATGAATTTTCTGACCAAACTTCTAAACAGACCAAGCAATGAAAGAGCTTTTTTGTTGCTCCCGGTGGGCTACCCTAAAAATCCAGCGTATGTGCCTGACATAAAAAGAAAACAACTGGATGAAGTAGCTGTTTTCTATGAGTAGCAACACTTCATTGAATATGAACTAGATAAATTCCCTGGCCACTCCAATCCTACACAAAAACTCCAATTTTAAAATGAGATTTACAGGATTTTCGGCTTTGTTTTTTCTGGAAAAGAACAAATAGCCTTCGGTTTTTGGGTCGAGATTATCCAACAACAGTTTTCCGTGTAGGTCTGCGTTGGCGGAAATAATTTCTTTTAAAAATGCTTGGGTCAGACCTCTTTTGGCAAAGTAGGAAATCAATTTTTGCCGATTCACAAAGGTGATGTTACAGGAAGTGTACGTTTCGTCCTCATCAGAAAAAATACTGGTGACCAACGCATAAAAATGGGAGACTTTGGACGAATCGAACAGCCAACCGGGTTTTTCAATACCGTTTTTTAGATAGCACAGCTCAAAAGCAAAGGTTGGGAGTGTTTCGTTTATGTAATCCAGTTGTGCTTTTTCATCCACAAAGAAGGTCTGCAGACTTGTTTTGTGCTTTAGGACAAGGTCTATACCCATCAATTGTTGTTTTAGGGCGTGGATGCGCTTAAAATCATAAAACCGTAAATGCTTTTGATAATAAGAATCCAATAAGGAAGAAAGGCGCTTTTCTTTGGTCAGGTCAGCTTTGAAGTTGCTCTTCAAGGGCATTGATTTTCTGGAACAGGGCATTGCCCATTTGTTCCACTATGCCCACCACAAGTGCATTGCCCATAAAAAAGGCTCTTTTGGTATCGGATATACCGTCCAATTTGGTGTGATTTTCGGGAAACATGTTCAACCGTTCCAATTCAACAGGAGAAAGTCTTCGCAGCCCTGTTGAGGTTTGGACCACGTGCTTAAACCGGGATGGGGATTTACCGCCCTCTCCGGTTATAATTGTTCTGGAAGGTTGATCAAGTGCATCAGGGAAGACCATGCTCCCCTCGCTATAATTATATTCAAAACCAGCTTTGGTCTTGCGTATTTCTTTTTTTGCCCCTTTAAGGTATTCCCATTTTGGAATATCTATCTCGGGAATGTAAAACTCAGCTTCTGAAATGTCCTCTAGAATATCGGAAAGAATCGCTCTGGACCCGTAATAATCCGGAATAGTTTTTAAGGTGTGCACTTCATTTTCAATACAGATTCCTGAGTTTAGGAAAGGGGAAAGTCCCTTCTCCAAATTGAACGAATTGGAAAGCGAAACCAAGTCTTTTTCTAAAGAAAAAGAGCTAGGAACTCCCTGTTTTTTAACCGGAAAAGCGGAAGCGATAGTGCCCTGCTCCAAAACCCATTTTGAGGGCGAAGTTCCTTGTAGAGTTTTGTAAATTTCTGTGGATTTGTGGTATCCCAGAAAAAAAACGCGCCTTCGGCGCTGTGGCATTCCATACTCGGCCGCATTGATTATACGCCATTCCACGGCATAGCCCAAATCGTTCAAGCTTTTGAGCATTACGGCAAAATCTCGTCCTCGTTGAGCGGAGGGCGATTTTAACAAACGGTCCACATTTTCAAAAAAGAGATATTTTGGTTTCACTTCTTTTTCTGAAAGAATACGATGAATGGACCACCACAATACTCCTTTTTTGCCAATCAGTCCTTTGGAATTTTTTAGCGTGGTCGCCACGGAATAATCCTGGCAGGGAAACCCACCCACCATTAGATCATGATCTGGAATTTCTGAGGTGGGCACTTCCTCAAGATTGGTGTTGGAATGGTTTTCGGGCCCAAATCGGGCTTCGTAGACCATAGAGGCATGCTGCGTTTTGGTGGAAGGCTCCCATTGGTTGCTCCAGACCACATCATAATTATTAGTCTTTTCCAATCCCAACCGAAAACCGCCCACACCGGCAAAAAGTTCACAAACCTTGAGTTTTTGCATATTCAAAAATAGGGCTATTCTATTTTGTTGTGGGCATCATCATATAAACCCACCAGAATACTATTGCCTTTTTCATCCACTTTTAATCCTCCGTACTTTGCATTTTCGTAGTTCTCTGCTTTTCCTTCCTGAAAGAAAAATGACTCTGCACCAATGTTTATACCTCGCCAACTTTTTCCTGAGTACTCAATAAGGTGTTCATTTTCAGCAACGGGACTCCTATCTTTCTGAAGCCTCACTCGCTCTGCAACGCCATCGGGACGTAATTTTACCACACAAAAACCACGCTTGGGAATGCTGTCCGGTTCAATATCCTCGGAAATAGCATAGCGCAGCTGCATATAGTCACCCTGAATCAATGATCGAGGGTCAACTGGGGCCAATTCCAATAGAATGAGCTGCCCATCTGATAAAATAGCCTCCTTTTTTACCACATTGTTGTTGAAAACAATCAGCAAAATCAAAAGATTTAGAAGAACAATGCCCCATTTAACTTTTTTCATCCTTCTTGAGCATTTTAAGGGTGAACAAATAGAAAGCGATAAAGACCAAACCTGATGAAATCAGAATAATGGATTTGGTCAAGAGTGTAAAATGGAGGTCGTAATAATATTGCGAAACAAAATAGATCAAAGAGACAATACCGATGACCAAGGTTGTTTTATGGTTGATGTAAAAACCAAGCAGAAGAATCAGAATAGCTCCTGAAATTGAAGGACAAAAAAGCGAGGGAAGCAAAGTGAGCACGCTCAATACATAAACCATGGTCTGGTGCTTCCTGTCTTGCATCTTCACAACTTTTATGATATAAGGAACCAAATACAGAATGGAAGCCATGGTAAAAAGCGATGAAATCCAGAGGTGACTGTGCGAAATGGGGATCAAATCCCTTTTTCCAACAGCAATAAGCCCAAACAACAACGAAAAAACCAACCCAATACGGACAGGATCATAAAGTTGGGCCAATTTGTTGTCCTGGGTAATGAGTTTGGCCTCGTTCAAGGACCAAAATACCAGGGTTAAGGTATAAAACCCAAGATACAGGTGCATTAGGAGATATGCGTCATTGTGAATGATCAAGGTCAAGAAACATGTGGCCATAGTAATCATGGCAATGAAAGATTGTATATAGTTTTGGACAATGAACAATGTGGCCAACGCTACAAGTGCAATTAAAAAAGCAACGGTGTTTTCATCAATCTCCAGATATACTAATCCGAAAGCAAGACAAACAATACCGACGATGTAAAAGCATACACCAAAGGTGTCAAGGATAAGCGAGCTGGATAGTTTATTCAGAACCAATGCCGCTACAATGGAAACAATACCAATCCCTAATGGACCAAAATCGTTGTCGAATATGCCGGCAATGGCCAAGAACCCAAAAAATGCCAAGGAGCCCAAAAAACCACCAAAAACAGAGAGCAGTTTTATTGCCAGATTTGATTGTTTTCCATCTTCATTTTCAATGGCGTCAAAAAGGGCATTTTCATCGCAGACAAAACCTTCTCCTTCCGAAGATTTGATGTCCTCCAGCAAACTTTTTACTATACCTGCTTTTTCCATTTCTTCTGAAGATTAAGAAGGAGTTTAATCAATAAGGTTACTCCTCCAATTATAAAAAAACCAACGGTAAAGAACATGCCAGCCCCATCTGATACTTGTATCAAAAAGGAAGAGACAATAATGATTACACTAAACGGAATCAGGGAAAGATATATGAGTTGTTTGTTCCTGAGACCATACCATATACCTGCAGCATAAAACCCGAACACCAATAAGAACAAGACCCAAAAAGAAGCATCAACATTGTCCAAAATTCCCTTGGAAATGGCAATGGTTGATATGGCTACTGATGCAAAAATCAACACATTGGTAAACCAGGGAGGAGACATGATCTTATTTGTAAATCTCGGTCCCAGCACAAAGCAAAGTGTAAACAAACTATTGACGGCAAAGAGCAACAAAAAGACAAAGCTATCGGACCAATTACCGGCCACTTGTTCGGCATAAAGAATTATGGAGATGTTTATCAGGCAAATATAGATGAGCCACAAGGCCGGAAAATTGGAAACAATAACCCAAAGGGTTATCAGCAAGGTCCAACCTAAAAAGAGGTCGTAGGCATTTGCACCGGTTTGGTACACTTGTCCAAAGACCGCCAGCAAAACCCCCACCAAGACCGACGCGGCGGTGATGAGTGTGTTTTTTACCAATGCGTTCAATTTAGAAAATAGGACAACGGACACAACTGCAATGATCAAAACTTCAATAAGCCCAATCTTTGCGAATTTGTGCAGGTCATCCCAGTTGTAGGCAAAAAAGAAAAGAATACCGGCTACGGTAAAAGAGACGCCCAGGCCCAAGAAAAAAAGCATCAAAAACCGTTTCCAGGCATCAGGGCCATTGTAAACATGCTCTTTTAAGTTGTTTGCAATACCATCCACAGACCAATTGCTATGGTGGTTGATGATCTGAATATCTTTTCTACTAACTTTTGCCATTGGATTTCCATATCTCCCAAAACCTTAACCAAATTGTTTGGGAGCACAGCTTTTGTGAATATAATAAAAAAGGGTTACCTCAAGTTACCCACTTGATGTTTTGGCGGTTTGGTTTGACGGATTATCAATTAAAATCAAACTGCTCCAAATCCAAAGGATCGTTCATGGTTTTTTGAAGCGCCAATAGCTCACCCCACAATTTGTCTTTGGTAGAAGCATAATTTGGGTCATCGGCAAGGTCCTTTATTTCAAGAGGGTCATTTGTCAAGTCGAACAGGCGTAATTTACCTGCATTGGGATAGGCGATCAACTTAAAGCCCTCTGATCGGACCATGCGTTGGGTGTTGGTGTAGCAGCCATAAATAGATTCGTAGTTACTGGAACGCTCTCCATTGATCAGGGGCAGAAGGCTTTTAAACTGGATAAAATCCGGTTTTTGGGCTCCCGCTAATTCCAAAATCGTGGGCATCACATCCTGAAGGTACACATCAGCATCTATTTTTTGGTTTTTGGGAATGTTTGGCCCAACAACAAACAAAGGGGTACGCACACTATGATCGTACATGTTCTGTTTGCCCAACAACCCGTGTTGCCCTACGGACAATCCATGGTCGGCAGTAAAAACAATATAGGTGTTTTCCATTTCGCCAGAAGCTTCAAGGGCATCCAGAATCTTTCCAATTTGCTCATCCATGTGGGCAATTATAGCATAATACTCTTGTCTATTCACCTTCACAGAGTATTCTGTTCGTGGAAATGGTGCCAACCGCTCATCGCGTAATTTTCTTCCACTGCCCATTTCTTCATTGTATGGATATTCAGGCAAAAAAGTGCTGGGAAGCGCAATGCTGTCCAATGGAAACATCTGCACAAATTTTTCTGGCGACTGTCTGGGATCATGTGGAGCGTTGAACGCTAAATACATAAAAAAAGGATTATCTTTTTGGGTCGCATCGGCTATAAATTTTGAAGCATCATCAGCCACAACCTCGCTCCAATGTGTACCACCTTTCCAAAATCCATCTTTTGATTTGTCCCATGGTCTCCAAATCGTATCTGTTTCGCTTAATGGTCTGTTATAGCCTTCTTCGGTCTGATTGGGCATACCGGGCCTAACATGAACCACATTTTCAAAAACTTCTTCAGCTGGTTTGGTCACATGCCATTTTCCCGTCATATAGGTGTTATACCCGGCATTCGACATAAGGTTTCCCCATAAAGGCTGTTGATAGCTGTTGGTACGCATCAAAGAATCTGCCTTATGGGCATTCCAAATGTATTGACCGGTCAGCAGCATTGCACGGGAAGCAACGCAAATGGCACCGTTCCACCCACCCATGTTGTACGTATGGGTAAAGGCCACCCCATTATTGGCAAGTTTATCCAGGTTTGGGGTGTGAACTTCATCATTCCCTAAAGTTTTTATGGTGTTGTAGGATTGATCATCAGCAAAAATGAAAACTATATTCGGAGGGGTTTTCTCCCTCTCCACCTCTTTTTCCTTTTCCTTGCAAGAAATGTTAATAAGAATCAAAGCAACAAAACCGAGGAAAAAAAGCGATCTATTCATAATATGGTTGGATTAATCAATGTATAAACATAACAATTTACCAAGGAATGAAATTAACATCACTTTCCGTTTTTGTGAAATAGGCACTAGTTTTTACTTGAGGTTTTTCGGGTTAGTTGAATAATTGACAAAACATGTAAAAACACGGCAAAGGGCATCAAAAATGTGGGCAATAGCAAGTAAGGAAATTGATTGAATGCAATAGGAATACCCGTGTTGCCCCAAATAGCGGGAAAATAAAATGAGGTAATAAAGATAAAAGCAGCGAAAAGAACAACAAGAATCCCAATGATGTTCCAAGCAATGAGCACTTTTGAAGAGGCATTTGGTCGGCTTGCATAAATTGCGATGGCTATGGCGGACAATCCTATCAACACATCATAATTTGCCCCTTCAAAGGTTACCTGAATAGGTAAAACCCCACTTAAAAAGGTAAAATAGAACAGCACCTCAATTACAGCCCTAAAACTTTGAACGGCTACGGGAAGTGCAATGGGAATGGCTGCAATTATGCTGTGGTTCCTGTTCCTAAACAAGAAAAGCACAATAAATAACAACACGGGAAAGACCATAAACAACGGAATCCTGGGCGGGAGGGATAGGTTGTAATAAAAGCCTGTGTTCCAAACAAATAATTGAAGTGCCAACCACGAAAATATACCAATAAAGGTAATGGCCAAGGCCGAATTTCTTTTGGGGTGCACTACACCAATTTTCTTCATGGCATTGTTGAGCGTCCATAGCAAAATGACCAATAGGATTACAAAAAGTAGAACATAAGAAGCTTTGATCATGACTAGAATTTTAAGGTTGTATATACAACCATTGGTTAAAATTATTTACTCAATTTACTTAGTATAAGGTTAATTGCGTTTTCTCCATTTGTTCCCAATATTCCACGAACTTCGGTCATGGCATTGTTCCAGTGCGGAATAATACTTTCAAGAAAGGCCTGTCCGCTTTCCGTGGTAAACAAAAAAGAATCAGAGTTGGTGGAAATATAATTTTTGTCAATCAATCGGGTCAGGTTTCTGTTAACGGTCGATTTTTCCAAATACAATAGCTCCGAAATTCGCTTCTGAGTGATAGAACTCCCCTTGGTGACCACAAAAAGAATGCTCAATTGACTGTCCGTAATATCAAAAGGCTTTAAATGCTTTCTAAAAATATTGGCAATGATCCTATTGCTTTTCCGAATATTCCCGGATATGCATGTGGAGGGATTACATGTTTCAATATTCGGATATTTTGAACTTGTCTGCATAACACAAATATAATCAAATAGTTGTATATACAACTTATTGAAAAATTATCTGTTGACCATTTTGAAGGTGGGATGGATAAAACGGTCAATTCGAGTTTTTTCCAAGGGAAAAAGTATCGAGAATAAGGTTTTGCAACCATGAAATTCTTGTTTTCGATACGATTTTTCAGTTTTCAACCAAAAAACCACTCAAACTGACGAATTTCAAACAAAATGTAGAACAGGCAGGATTATAATCACTTTTCAACAAGTCGGACAGTTAATCTATCTTCTCCATTTCAACCCAAAAGGGGAAAATCCTTTTCCCTTTCCACATATAAAAAGGAACAAGCGAACCTTTCATTTTGGGAAGGGCAACATTTTGCATTTCAATGACATCGGTTTTGGTGTCATTTTTCATTTGGTTGACCACCATGCCCGTTTCCAAAAACATTCTTCCAGATGCTTCAACAGGTTTCACAAACTTAAACTTGATGTTGTAGTTGCCCGGTGCAATTTCTACCTCCCATTTTCCATAGACTTCTTCCTGATTCCATATTCCCCGTTCTCCGGAGGCGTCATTTCTATTGAGGATTATGGGGTTTTCAGCATCATTTCCAACCACAATTGGGGGAGGATTCACAAGATTTTTGGAAGCGATGAGTTCGTGATAAACAGCATCCATTTCCTTTTTTAAATCAACTGCTAAATCTTGGTTTTCCCGTACAATGTTTTGCTGTTCATTGGGGTCTTTTTTAATGTTGAACAGGCCAAAATCGGCAATGGAGGCATTGTAGTTTGTTTGTCCAACCAACTTATGCGCTCCTTTTTGGAGTGCAATATTGTGATAAAGCTCAGGGTATCTTCGCGCCCAGTAAAAAAACAAGGAACGATCTGCCCAATCCACCTTTTTATCTTCCAAAAGGGGCAAAAGGTTCTTCCCGTCAATCTTTCTGTCCGAAGGAACCTCCACCTTACACAATTGTGCCAAGGTTGGCAACACATCAATGTGGGCTGAAGTAGCTTCTATATCCTTGTTCCCTTTAAATTGGGCTGGATACCTTAGGAAAAAAGGAACTCGTACACCTCCTCTATAAACACTTCCCTTTTTACCACGCATACCACCAACATAACGGAGTTGTTGTGGTCCGTTGTCCGTCATAAAGATGATAATGGTATCTTCTGCAATTCCCAGATCACCCACCTTTTTGAGCAACTTTCCAATATTGTCGTCAATGTTGGTGACCATGGCATAGACCCTTCGGGCATCTTCCTTGTCCTTCTCGCTCATTGGGCGGGAGGCAGAATTGTTTTTTTCAAAAGCAATGGACGGATCTATATCCTTGTATTGTTGATAATATTTATCGGGTACTTGCAATGGCGTGTGAGGTGCATTGAAGGAGAGATAACAGAAAAAAGGCTCGTCTTTATTCTGTTCAATAAATTGAACGGCGTTGTCCGCAAAAATATCGGAACAGTAACCCATGTATTTTTCCTGTTCCCCGTTATGCCATAAAACGGGATCAAAATAACTTCGGTCTCCCTCAAAATAGGTGGTAAAATCCCCAACCTGCCCCATTCCGCCGGAAAGGTGAATCAAAGATTCATCAAAGCCCTGATCATTGGGTCTACTGGGATAGTTATCGCCCAAATGCCACTTGCCAAAAATTCCGGTGCGGTATCCGCCTTGCTTCAACATTTCGGCAATGGTTACTTCATTGGAAGCCATAATGGCCCCTCCGTTGTAGGTATCCCTAACACCAGTACGGAGTGAATAACGCCCTGTCATTAAGCTGGAACGCGTTGGGGCACAAACTGGCGACACATAAAAATTAGTTAGGCGAACGCTCTCTTTGGCAAATTGATCCAACACTGGTGTTTTTATCTGGTCGTTTCCGGTGATTCCCAGATCGCCGTACCCCTGATCATCTGTAATGATCAGAATTACATTGGGGCGTTTTTTTTCTTGGGCGTGTGCAACAAAAGTCATCATAGTAGCAATGATGACCATACAAGCGCTTTTCAACTTAAAAATCATGAAGTGTTGTTTTTGGTTTGCCTGCCACCCTTTGTTCAATAAAGAGATGGTTTTACGGAAAGATAGCAAAAATGGCTCACCGTTGGCAAAATGCAGTGGTTACAAGTGCCTTTGCGTTATAAAAACAACAAAAAGAGGTGAATCTACTTTAAAATGCCGTTGTACTTCGCCTTATCGTTCATTAAAGCAGTGGCGGACAAAATAGCCTCATCATGTTTTAGGTAATACTGATAAAGTCCTTCACGGTAGAAGTAGCGTTTGATGATTTCATCCTCAAGATTTTTCTGGATTTCCTTTTTATAGGTATCCAAAGCGGTAATCTTACCCTTGTTCACAGCAAGTAACAGGTCCTTGTATTTTTCCTGAACGGCAGGACCAAGCAAATGTTCATCACTGTTGATGGCATCTTCCAACAAGGTTTCCGTTTCGGTTTGAAAAGAAAAATCCTGAGTCTGCGCATAACGTTTAAAGGCATCAAAATCTGAATCAGAGAAGGCAAACGCATCAACGGAATCAAAGTTGTGATCGTAGTAGTAATCCGTGGCAAAATCAAAGACAATGCTGTTTTGCTGCAAAGCGTCGATTAGGGTATTGGATTTTTGTGAAGTAATTTCAACATCGGGCATAACCCCTCCGCCGTCCTGCACCTTACGTCCATTTCGAGTTGTAAATTCCTTGAAATTTGTATTTCTAACAGCATTCCCTTCCGCATCCCTGTTCCAATAGTCCAAGGATTGTATGCAGCGCCCCGAAGGGGTATAGTAGCGGGAAATGGTCACTTTTAATTGCGTGCCATACGTAAGTTTCAACGGACGTTGTACCAGACCCTTTCCAAAACTTCTTGCCCCCATGACGACGGCACGGTCCAGATCTTGCAATCCGCCAGAAACAATTTCACTGGCCGATGCACTTCTTCCGTTGACCAAAACCACCAAGGGGATATCTAAATCTTCTGCCTGGTTTTTAGTTTTATATTGTTGGTTGAATTTTTTGACCTTGGATTTTGTGGTAACTATCAATTCCCCTTTGGGTACAAACAGATTGGTAACATTAATGGCTTCGGACAACAATCCTCCCGGATTTCCACGCAGGTCCAATACCAATCTTTCAGCACCTTTTCCTTTTAGGTCCCTCAGGGCAGATTTGGTCTGGCTCGATGCTTTTCTGTTGAATTTTGAAAGTACAATATAACCGGTTTTATCATCGATCATGTCGTAAAAGGGAACAGCATCCACTTCAACCCCCTCACGTTTTAGCGTCGCTGTTTTGGTTTCTCCCTGTCTTACAAAAGTGATGTCAACACTGGTATTGTTTGCTCCTTTCAGGAGCTCGCTGGCATTGTCGTCAAAATCGGAAACCTTGATATCCCCAATCTTAATGATCTCATCCCCGGCCTTAAGGCCTGCCTTGTCCGCAGGATAATCTTTGTACGGTTCCACAATCACCAATTTGCTTTCATAGGAACGCACCAACGCACCAATTCCGGAATATTCACCCGCATTGTTGATCTTATAGGCCTCAACATCCTGTTCGTTCAAAAAACGGGTATAGGGATCCAGTTCGTCCAACATGTTTTTAATGGCGGAATCCATAAGTTCCGCAGGATTGGTCTCATCCACATAGTTCATGTTGAGCTCCTTGAAGAGCGTGGTGAAAATCTCAATTTGCTTTGCAATCTCAAAGAAATCACTTTTAAAACTGCTTCCCACCACCAAAAAGGTGACAGCTATAACGGGAATCAGAACTTTTTTACGGAGTATTGTTTTTTTCATGGGATTCTTTTTTTAGAAAAGCCGTCAAAAGCTTGTTCATGGCCTCGTCCACTTCATCATAATCGGGCATCTTATTGCCAAGGTATAAAAATAGAAACGCAAAATTTCCCTCAATCTTGTTAAAAACGGTGTGCTTGTTCAATCTATAGGCTTCCCGCATCAACCGTTTTATACGATTACGCTTTACCGCACTCCTAAACTTCTTCTTTGGGGCGACCACACCAACCTTTATGTTTGTATTGTCCTCAAAATCCGCCTTGGCGTAGATCAGTTTTATGGGAAAGGCCTTTATGTGCTGCCCTTCAACAAAAAGCTGCTCAAAGACTGTTTTGCTTTTGAGCTTTTCATTTTTGGGAAAGCTGAGCTTTTTGGAGTCCGAAGGACTTTCTTCATAGCTATTGCCACCTTGAGGAGATGTTTGGTGTTTTTTTTCGTTTTCTTTGGAATCTTTTTCAATACTATTGTCCCCTTGAGGGGACTTTAGGGGTGTTATCCCTTTTTCTGCGGATAGATTCTCCACTGTTTCTTGAAGAACCAGCAAAACACTAAACATATTGTTTTTTACTTCTGCATCGGAAAAACGAATAAACCGGACACCTTTTTTTTCAAGATGTTGTTCTCTTGAAGCATCTTTTTCATATTTAAACTGATGGGATTCTCCATCGATTTCAATGACCAATTGCAGTTCATGGCAATAAAAATCAACAATGTATTCCAGCAAGGGTACTTGTCTGTGAAATTGTACGCCCAAGCCCCGTTGTTTAATTTTTTGCCATAACAGTACCTCAGACAGCGTGCTGTTTTTTCTTAGCTGTCGGGCAAATTCCTTTAGTTTGGGATTGTATGGAATGATTTTGTTTTTCATGGGACACCCCTAAGGTCCCCTCAAGGGGACAATTTGAATGTTGGCAAGTTACAAGTAAAATTAGACTTTAAATGGCAGACTTCTGACACAAGATATCAGATGTCAGAACACTGACAACTGATAATTGAAACTGACTTCTTCCTTCACAATGGACGGGAAACAGATAGACCGATCAACAAATAAACTCCCAACCTTTCACCCAACACCCCTAAAGTCCTACTTCGGCTTCGCTCAGCACAGGCTCTCAAGGGGACAACGCTTTTTCCCAATCCACTACCTCACTCTTCTACTATTTCACCATCAACTATTAACCAAATTCCAACAATCCAATAATCGAACAATCCAACTTTGACCCTTCACCTTTTCCCTTTCACCCTACATGCATCAGCGAACTGAAAACCGTCCACTGACAACCGACAACTGTTCACTGAACCTCATCCATCAACCCAAACAGGGCATCCGTCAATTGGCAGGGCAATGGCACGACCACCTAATGTATTTTGGGCCTTAATGGGCCTTAATGGGCCTAACGGCCATAGTTTAACCTAAACCTATTGGTATGAAAAATCAATTACAATTCAAGAAACTGATTTACGGGGCACTGCTTGTTTGCATGTGCTTTACCGTACCCTTTGCGTGTAGCAAAGAAGACAACTGTGAGACCAAGACGTATTATTTGGATCAGGACAACGATAACTTTGGAAACAGTGCAGAGTCCAAGGAAGCCTGTACCAAACCAGAGGGCAATTATGTATTAACTGGTGGCGACAGCGATGACGGTGATGACAACGTAAACCCCAATTGTACCAACAAGTTCTATGAGGATGCCGATAATGACGGCGAAGGGGATCTCAATACCGAAACCCTTGCCTGCGAGCTCCCGCTAGTGCAGGGCAAAAAGTATGTGACCAACAAGCTGGATCCAAACGACAAAGATGCCAACATTACCAGCACCAGTGGAGGTAATGGCGGTTGCGAAAACAAAAAGATGTTCTATGAGGATAGGGATGAGGACAAATACGGCGACCCTGACACTGGGGTGGAAGCCTGCGAAAACCCAGACCCTGATAAATATGTAGAGGACAATACGGACTGTGATGACGATGACCCTGACAAAAACCCTGGGGCACCACAGATCACTTATTATGAGGACAACGATGAAGATTTATATGGAAACCCAGATGTGACACAGACAGTAGACGCCTGTGACGATGCCCCAGAAGGTTTTGTGGCCAATGCCGATGATTGTGATGATGAGGACGGAGACCTTAACCCAGATACGCCGGATGTGGAACTATACCCTGATGAAGATGGGGATGGTTTTGGGGATTCTACCGCAGCAAGCATTATGGGCAGCCTGTGTGAAGAAGGTTTTGTGACAAATAATGACGATTGCGACGACACCAATGAAGATGTTTACCCCGGAGCACCCGTGCCTGAAAATGGGTTGACTTATGTAATCTATGATTGCAACAACAGATCTGCCAATGCTGATGTTTGGTTGGGATCAGATACCTCTTTCCAAAAAGTGCACAATGTCCAACATACCAATGAGTCTGGCCAGGACAGAATTACCGATCAGGTATGGTTTACCCGCCATGACTTTGACAACGTAGCAGGAATGTACAGTTTTGTTTACAACTATAAATATTGGCAAGATGCTTACGGTAACGATGCTGAAATAAATGGAAATAACAATTGTGATGATTTGGCAGCTGCATTTCACTTAAGCCCAGGGGGCTGTAACAATTGGGTTGGTGACCATAAGGGAAGTCCGGGTAGAACAAGGTGGGCCATTTTGGAACAGGGTGGCAATACCGATGCCTGGGAAAGTTTTAATCGGTATGGAAAATTGGGGAACCCTGACAAGTTTTACTCTTTTAGCAATATAATGACCGTATTGCACTATTTAGCACAGAACGCTGATGGTATAGGAACGTTAACGGACGACAATTTTATTCCTATTCAGAATGTTGGAGTTGTAGGGTACCCTTCATATGTTTTGGATAGAAGTGAAGTAGAAGGGGTGCTTTTAGGGGTCTATTTACCAGATGAAGATATTTACTTTACATTGACCTTTACGGCTATCAGCGATGTGACGGATACACTTAGTTACACCCGTTCCACGCCCAACAATTAAGTTTTAGTAAGTTAATTTTTGGCTTTATGCCATTGCCCCCAGCCCCTGCTTTTTTATAAAGTGGGGGTTTTTTATTCGCACACAAAAAGCTCCTTCCTAAAAGTGGAAGGAGCTTAAAGTTTATTCAAACAATAGGTGTAATTCGTGTCAGAAATCCTAAAAAACACCCCTTAAGGGGGCAATACTTTTACAACCTAATCCAAGGCTCTTTGGTGTACGTTGTTTTCCCCGTTCACATCGGCCATAAGCTGTGAAGGATCGATCATGATCGCCTTAATTTCACCAATGGGCTTATCAACGACCAAATTGTACGTAGGATGCGCCCAGGACCAATCATCTGCAACGGTCCTTTTTAAATTGGGATAGGGATTTTCCTTTTCGCCCCGCATCATGCGCAAGGGTACATAATAGGTTTCCTGTGTACCATCGGCATTGACC
Source organism: Flagellimonas sp. (assembly GCF_965222555.1). Lineage (GTDB taxonomy): Bacteria > Bacteroidota > Bacteroidia > Flavobacteriales > Flavobacteriaceae > Flagellimonas. Next base: position 1,323,654 of record NZ_CBDCUG010000005.1, read on the forward strand.
ACCAAAATGTCCAAAGGCATGGGCATTTCACCAATCCGTTCCAAGACCACATTGGTTTTCCCACCATCGCCCTCAATAGTTTTTATGCCATAATCAATGGTGTTTGTGGTCTGGGTCCAGTCCGTCAGGTACCAATCCAGTTCCATTCCAGAAACCTTCTCTGCAGTTCTTTTAATATCGTTGGGCACAGGGTGCTTAAACTTGAAATCTTCATAGTATTTTCTAATGGTTTCCATCAGCTTGTCCTGTCCAATAACATAACCTAGTTGCGACAGAAAGATAGAACCTTTGCTGTAGGCCGCAATGCCATAGGCAAAATTGGTGGCAAAACGATCGGCATGGGTGGTCTGTGGTTTTTCCAATCCAGAATTTACCAAGGCGTAGTAACCTTTGTACGAGCCCTCAAACGGATTTTCTTTTCCTTCTTCCATGATCTCGTTCATGCAAAGTGTGCTGATAAAAGTGGTAAAGCCTTCATCCATCCATTCGTATTTGGATTCATTGGTGGCCAAAATATGCTGAAACCATGAATGCGCTAACTCATGAGCCATTACACCAACAAGGCTTCCAAAGCTTCTTTTGCCGGTGATCAGCGTACTCATGGCATACTCCATACCACCATCACCACCTTGGATCACAGAATATTGATCATAGGGATATTTACCTATGTTCTTGCTGAAAAATTTCATGGCCGCCTCTGTCTTTGGCTGTAGTTTTTTCCAGTTTTCAATGATCTCGGGGTCATTTTTGTATAAAAAATGAAGTGTTGGTCCATTTTCCATATTCAGCACATCGTGAATGTACTCTGGATCTGCCGCCCACATAAAATCGTGTACATTGGGTGCTTTAAAATGCCAGGTAATGGTTTTGCCCTTGGTCTTTACGGTGGTTCCCGGAGCCTCATATCCATGGCCTACTTCCTGTGGATTTTGCAGGTAACCGGAACCGCCAACGGTATAATCCTTGTCTATGGTCAATTTTACATCAAAATTGCCCCATACCCCATGGAACTCTCTTCCAATATATGCGTTGGGGTGCCAGCCTTCAAAATCATATTCCGAAAGTTTTGGGTACCACTGGCTCATGGAGAGTGCAACGCCTTCGTTGCTATTTCTTCCGGTTCGCCTTATCTGAAGTGGCACCTGACCTTTGAATTCCATGTCCAGAACCGTTTTTCCACCTGCGGGAATGGGCTTTGCCAGATCTACCACCAAAATGGTCCCTTCTTCATTAAAAGAAACCGAAATACCATCCTGCTTTAGGGATTGCACGTGCAAATAGCCCATTTCGCTTTTCGAAAGGGAGGAAATCCTACTTTTTCCATCAACTGTCATCCTCTTATCAGGATCTTTTACGCTTTGTAGGCGCGCATCCATTTCGCTGCCCGGTTGAAAGGCGTTAAAATACAGATGGTAATACACGCGGTTCAAAACATCTGGCGAATTATTGGTATAGACCAATTTTTGTGTGCCTGTGTACTGAAAGGTCTTAACATCCATGTTTACATCCATGGAATAATCCACATGCTGCTGCCAATACGAAGTATTGTTCTGTGCAGATAGAATAGCGATGCAAGCTATTAGGGAGAAAAAGGATAAAAAAGTTCTTTTCATTTTATTTGGTATTCTTTGTCAATGTCATTTTACCTTTTGAGATGCTGTCTGCCAAAAGAAGCGCATTATAGGCATTGACCATTTTTCCTGATTTTGAAATTTTATCGAAAGTCGTGGCATTTTCTGGATCACCAGAAACAATGACCGAAGCTTTTGTACTTAACCCAGACTCAATAATGATTTGTTTTACCTGTACGGCTGAAAGCTGTGGGTAGTATGATCGGATCAGTGCAGCAACGCCCGCAACAGCCGGAGCGGCCATTGAGGTACCGCCTTGAAAATCGTATTCGTTATTGGGCAATGTGGAATAAATGCCATCGCCAGGGGCAAATACATCTACATTTTGTTTTCCATAATTTGAAAAGGAGGCCACCATTTTAGAGCCATAGCTGCTGGTAAGCGCACCTACGGTTATCACATTATTGGCAAATTCTGAATTCCCAAAATTATGGTCGTTTGGAAAGTTGGGATTTTCTGCATTGTCCAAATCGCTACCATCATTTCCAGCGGCATGTACGATCAGCACATCACGTGATGCGGCATATTTGATGGCATCGTATACCCATTGTGCATTTGGCGAAAAGGACTTTCCAAAGCTACAATTGATGATTTTTGCACCATTGTCCACCGCATAGCGGATGCCGTTGGCAATGTCCTTGTCATATTCATCACCATTGGGTACGGCACGCACACTCATTAATTTCACGTTTTTGGCAACACCGTTAACGCCTTTTCCGTTGTTACGTTCCGCAGCAATGATTCCTGCTACGTGGGTACCATGGCTTTCGGTATCTACCCTATTTTTGGGGTTTCCGTTACCGTACTTTTTGTCTTTTAGGTCATATGGATTGTCTCCAACAGGCGTCCTTCCATCAAAGTCTTTGTTGAGGTTATAATTTACCTGCTCGGTAAAATAGGTGATTCCTTCGGAAAGCTCTTCCATAACATCATGAATGTTTTCTCCATAGGAGAACATCTGGTTAATTACCGCAACATACTGCTTCATTTCCTCCGTTTTTGCCTCAATGGACATCAACTCTTTTTTGGTGTATGAATCTTTGCCGAGTTCCTTTTTAATGGCTTCATCGGCATTTTTCACCACCTGGAAAATCTGCTCGTATTGTTGTTTGTTCTGAAGGGCCTTTGGATATTCCTCATCCAATTTTAGTCGAGCTTTTGCTCTAGCAGAGGCGTCACCTATGTTCAAGCGAAGCATTCTAACATACTCCAACTGCTCATTATAGGCCTCACCCAAAAAATTATACCCATGAATGTCATCAATATATCCATTGCCATCATCGTCCTTGCCATTATTGGGTTTTTCGCCTTTGTTGGTCCACAATACATCATCCAGATCCTCATGCTCCAGATCCATTCCAGAATCCACTACGGCAACAATGACGGTTTTGCCCTTTTTGTTTTTGATGATCTGTTTATAGGCCTTGTCCACACTCATGCCCGGAATGGTATCTGAGATAAGATCTGCATGTCCCCAAGTTTTTTTCTGGTCTTCGGAGAGTTCCGAAATTTTGAGTGGCACAGCATCAATATTTTCCACAGGGGTGGAAACCAAGGTAGTGGCGCCGCAACCCATTAAAAAAATAGAAGCCGAAAGCGAGGCAAATGGTATTTTTATGTATTTGATGTTCATAAATCGTATTTTATTGAAATGTAAAACTTTATTGTGATTTGAATATTTCATCGAAAGAAAACAATTCGTCCAATCGTACTCCTTTTTCAGTTTGTTTTAGGGTGCAAAGTTGATTGTGGGCATCATGTTCAAAGAACAAAAGCCAATTGTTTTCAACGGCATTGTTTAAAAAGTTGGCCTTTTCGTCCAAGGTTAACAAAGGTCTGGTGTCATAACCCATAACGTACGGTAGGGGAATGTGCCCAACCGTAGGGATAAGATCTGCCATAAAGACGATTGTTTTCCCTTTATAATTCAATTTTGGAAGCATCATTTTTTCCGTATGTCCATCCACAAAAAAGATACCAAACCCCAATTCCGATTGATCAACAAACCCAACGTTGTGCTGTTGTACAAAGTTGAGCTGGCCACTTTCTTGCATGGGCAGTAGGTTCTCTTTTAAAAAGGAAGCCTTTTCACGGGCATTGGGTTTTATGGCCCATTCCCAATGATTTTTGTTGGTCCAAAAACGGGCATTTTTAAAAGCGGGCTCATAACCGGTCCTGTCCTTGTTCCATTGTATGCTTCCTCCACAGTGATCAAAATGCAAGTGGGTCAAGAACACATCTGTAATGTCATCCCTATGGAATCCCAATTCCTTTAGAGAATTGCCCAAGGAATGATTGCCCCAACGGTAATAATAACCAAAGAATTTTTCAGATTGTTTGTTACCCATTCCATTGTCAATCAAAATAAGCTTGTCACCATCTTGAATGAGCAAACATCGTCCGGCAATGTCGATCATATTGTTGGAGTCTGCCGGATTGGTTTTGTTCCAAATGGATTTTGGGACGACGCCAAACATTGCGCCTCCATCTAGCTTAAAATTACCGGTCTCAACAGGATAAATAGTCATTCAGAAAATAAATGCCGTGCAAAATAAGAAAAGCCTGATGCAAATTGTTAAAAAATGATGGTTTATTGGCCGTATTTTAACAAAATCAGATAACCAAAGAAGGCTTTAAGAGCTTTTGGAGCTGTAGGCCAAAGTAAATCATGGCCTTTATTTCCTGTACGCTCAACAACCGCTCTTTTTTAAGAATGAACAAGGAGTTTCCGTTGGATTCGATATGATAATAGGGATTGCTTTCCAGAAACAAGATAAGCTCATCATGGAACAAATCTTGTATTTCACTTGTTTTTTCTCCACTTAAAAAGAACCTTCGGTTAAAATCGGGATGATTTTCAATCGTAATATCCTTAAACCCCGCTAACTTATAAATTCGTTCCAAAAGGCCTTCTTTGTCCAAGGTGAATACCGGAAATTGATGAGGCAGGTCAATGTGCATTACAGTTGATTTAATTACCTCTTTGGCCACAAAGGCACCTTCGGTAAACTCTAGATCAAACACGGAGCAGTTGTCCTTGGCATCAACCAGATGGTTGTACAAATAGCTTATTTCACGGGTTTTGAAAAAGATAAAATCGGATAAAAAAGCAGTTTCCGTATTTTTTTTGGCGCGATATTCCCAACCAAGCTCCGTTGTGGTTTTTTCCAAATGCGATTGCCTACGGGTAAGGTACTTTTCAATGGGCTTTAAAGTTTCCAAAGGAAGAATCTTCCGTATGGCAAAGGGGTGCTTTGAATCGGTGCCATGTTTGTCCAACCCTACAATTTCTATACTACCTCCCTTTTTGGAGAAAACCTGCATATAGGATTCCAAGCCTTCCATTACGGTATGGTCCACAAATCCGCACATAGAAAAATCAACGATCACGTTTTGATCCTCTGGAATGGCATCCAACTTGTTTTTGAGCTTAAAAAAGTTGAGAAAACTGCAAAAATACTTAACGCTTACATAATAGTTTTTCTCCTCGTGTTCTTGAAAAAGAAGCACATTGGGTTTAAAAAGGTTTCCAACAAACAAGAACGCGCTTCTGTTGATGATGATGTGGATAAGCAAGGTGGTAAGGATACCCATGCTTATGCCAGTAATAAGATTGGTGAAAAGCGTAGTGACCAGTGTGGCCAAAAAAATGATGATTTGCTCCTTTCCAATTTTTGCCACCTTTCTGAAGGTCTTTGGAGTGGCCAGTTTATATCCTGTGTATACCAAAATAGCGGCAAGGGCTGCCAAGGGAATTTTTTTGAGCTGCTCTTGAAACAACAAAATAAAGATGACCAGAAAAGTAGCATGGAAAAAGTTAGCCGATCTGTTTGTGGCACCATTGTTCACATTTACTGAGCTTCGGGCGATTACCGTGACCACATTTAACCCTCCTACCAAACCACTTAAGGAAGTTGCCAAACCCAATGCCTTTAAATCCTTATTTACATTGGATCGCCTACTTTGGGAGTCCAACTTGTCCACTGCTTTAATGCTCAATAAGGATTCTATGCTGGCAATAAGGGTAATTGCAAAGACACTTACAATAAAATCTTTTTGCAATGCTTTTGAAAAATCCGGAAAAGCCAGATTGGAAAGCACGTTATCAGGAATAGAGATAAGATAGGAGGCATCCATTGGAAAAGGCAGGTTCAACCATCCAAAGGAATAACTAAAACTTACCGACAATATCAATATCCACATAGGTGCCGGGATCAGCTGAAAATACTTGTTTCTGATTTTTGAATAAAAAATCATGATTAAAAGGCTCACAATGCCAATTCCAGCAGCAACGAACTCTTCAACGGTGGCATTTTGGACCAGATCAATTAATCCGTTTGGAATTTGGGCCAACAACTGAACAATACTTCCATGTTCATTGTTATGGCCGATCATAATATGGAATTGCTTTGCAAAAATGCCCCAGCCAATGGCTGCTAGCATTCCCTCGATGGCTGAAGCTGGGAAAAAATCGGCAAGGCGCCCCATTTTTAGGAAACCGAGCAACAACATTAAAACTCCGGAGACTACAATGGCCGCCAAGGTAAACAGATAGCCTTGGTAAAGGTCTCCGCCACCCAAAGTGGTAATGGCTCCCAAAAGCACAATGACCAATCCGTTTCCCGGACCGGTAATGGTAACATTTGAACCTCCTAACAAGGCCACCACGGTTCCGCCAACAATAGCTGCAATGATTCCGGAAATGGGCGGTGCATCACTTGCAATGGCCAGACCAAGGCCCAGCGGAAGCGCAATCAAAGAAACCACAAAACCTGAAAACAGGTTTTTGGGCAAGTCTTTAACAAAGAGTTTGGTATGGCTAGTTTTTGGCGTCAATGGGTTTTTCTAACTATAAGTAGGTCTGTTGGTAAATCGGATAAAATATATTCTATATCGTGTGGAAAAACCCGATCCAGAAGCCCTGTCTTTTTTGGTGCGTTCATCACCAATAAATCGGCACGGACAACTTCGGCGTAATGACCAATGGAATATCCCCGTTTTCCGAAAATACTCTGGGTTTTGACTTTTAAATTTTTTAGATAATCTCCGGGTATTGACTTCAGGAGTTTTCTAACTCTTGAGTCTTCACGATGTCTTAAGCGCTCTTTTAAAATAGAGGCTTTTTTCAGGGATTTATCATCTTGAACGCTTACCGCAACTTCCTTTTGCCGAATTTCCTCAACAATGGTCAACTGTTTGGCTCCCAAAGCGTTTGATACATAAACTGCGTTAGAAATTGCCAAAGCAGTTCCTTCATCCTCCAAACCATTTACCACAACATGTTTGCAGGGAATCCTTTCCTCAGAAGGTTTTATCAAAAGTAACACAGAACAACACACTTTTCTGGTCAATTTTCTGGCAATGGATCCTACATAAAATTGATATAGATTTTCATGCTGAAGGGCACCCAGGATAAGAAGGTCAATATTTGAACTTTTGCAGGTTTCCAATAAAACTTGATCTGGTTTCCCAGTTTTCCACTCAATGGAGACCTCAAGATCTTTATGTTCAATCTGTGATAGGATCTCCAAAATCTGCCGCTCTTTTTCCTCGGTTTTCTCACCCACGTGCAACAAGAGCAGCTTGGCTTTAAAAAAATGGGCTATCCTTGAAGTTTCCATGATATTGATTTTCAGGGAAGGCGAAAAGGCAAATCCAAATAAGACAGTTTTAAATGGGTGATTCAAGGATTCTTCATTTAGATAAGGCGCCAATATAGTACATAATGAACAAAGAGATAACAGTGCTTTTTTAGATTAGTTAAATTTTTGAAGGAAAAGCTGTATTTTTCAAGAAAACTATAAGGATGTTAGAGCTTGCAGGGATTATTATTCTTGGGATTATTGCACAATGGGTTGCATGGCGCTTTAAATTACCTGCAATTTTGCCACTTATTTTAATTGGTCTATTGGTGGGCCCGATCGCTACGCTTTATACTGATGATGGCTCAAAACTGATAGAACCGATCTGGAATGGGGAAAAAGGATTGTTCCCTGGTGAAGGACTGTATTATTTTGTGTCTTTGGCTATAAGCATTATCCTTTTTGAAGGAGGGCTTACCTTAAAGCGCTCCGAAATCAAGAATGTTGGCCCTGTGATTACCAAATTGATAACCCTGGGCTCCGTGGTCACCTTTTTTGGCGCGGGAATCGCAGCACATTATATTTTTGGCCTTTCTTGGCAGATTTCGTTTTTGTTTTCCGCATTGATCATTGTTACCGGCCCTACGGTGATAACACCGATTCTTAGGAATATCCCATTAAAAAAAGATGTCTCCGCTGTGTTAAAATGGGAGGGAATTCTAATTGATCCCATTGGTGCTTTGGTGGCTGTATTGGTTTTTGAATTTATAAGTGTTGGAGAGGGAAGCGCCTTTACACAGACCGCTTTGGTAGAGTTTGGTAAAATTCTATTGTTTGGATTCACTTTTGGATTCACCTTTGCCCATGCATTGGCATTTGCCATCAAAAAGAACTTCATTCCACATTATTTAATGAACGTAGTTTCACTTTCCGTTGTGCTTTTGGTATTTGTGGAGTCGGATGTCTTTGCGCATGAATCTGGTTTATTGGCGGTAGTGGTTATGGGAATGGTTTTGGGAAATATGAATCTGCCCAATCTAAAAGAGCTGCTCTATTTTAAGGAATCGTTGAGTGTGCTTCTGATTTCCATTCTGTTCATATTGTTGGCGGCCAATATCAATATCAGCGATATGATGTTGATCTTCAATTGGAACACAGCAATCCTGTTTGCAGTAATTGTTTTTATTATTAGGCCGTTGGGTGTTTTTTTAAGCACAAAAGGCTCAGGCCTAAAATTGAATGAGAAACTGTTCATTGGTTGGGTGGGGCCACGAGGTATTGTTGCGGCCGGTATTGCCTCACTATTTGGATCCAAATTATTAGTCAAGGGTGAGCCTGGGGCCGAGTATATTACTCCTTTGGTGTTTATGATTGTTTTGGGAACCGTACTCCTAAATGCCACAACCGCTAGGGCTTTTGCCAAAATGATAGGGGTGTTTTTGACAAAGTCCGAAGGTATTTTGATTATCGGTGCTTCAAAAGTATCCCGTTTGATTGGAAATTACCTAAAGAAAAACAATAGGCATGTAGTGCTCATAGACAACAATGACACCAATGTTGAAAAAGCAAAAAACTTAGGTTTGGAGGCCATGTCGGCGAACATTTTTTCCGACACGTTAACGGACAATATCGAACTGAACGATATGGGATATTTAATGGCCCTAACCGGAAATTCGGACATCAACAAGTTTGCCATTGATAAGTTCAAGGATCAATTTGGTGAAAATGGGGCGTTTCGTTTGGTCAATTCTGAAGAAATGAACGACCCTGAAAATAATCCGATAGAAGGGCTTTTTTCGCATACGGATGATTTCATCAAACTCATGGATGCCGTGCGTAAATACCCGGCCATCCATGAAATTGACTTGAGAGACAAGAAACACTATGATAGTCTTATCGATATCACCCTAAAGGATAACGACATTATTCCGGTTTTCACCAAATCTCCTGATGGAAGTATAGAGATCATGCCTGCTAACAGCAAGGATTTCTCTCCGAATGGTGAAGGGCACAAGTTGGTGTATTTGGGAAAGATGTTTGACATAGATTAATAATTGATATTATTTTTTTGAAAGTGAAACACGCCCACTTAAAACAAAAGCACCCAGGCTACCTTCTCCAAATGAAATATTCACATAGTTTATGGTGATTATAACAGTTTCTAAAGGCCTCCAAAAGGGACCAACGCTATAGGTAAGCCCACCTTCTCCACCTTCACTTGTAGAAATGGCATAACCCAAACCAGCTTCCGCACCAAAGACATCGCTAAAACCATAGCTGGCTTTAGCCATAACGGGGATAAAACTTTCACCTTCGGTCTCAAAACCAAAATCGGTTTCTTTACCTGTATATCTGCTATAACCTGCTGTTGCACCAATTTGAAAATCTTCGGTTAGGCTTTGATAGTAACCAATACCCGCACTATAGGTTAAGCCAAAAAAATCGGCCTCATCCCCAATTGTAGGACCTGCGCCTACGGTAATGGAAAAACCATCACCCGACCAATCGTAATCGAAATTGACCTCATCAGTACTTGTTTTACTGTCCTCTTCTTTTTTTTCTGGGCAGCAGACCACATTACTTATTGATAATTTTGGATTAGAAACACTGGTGTTAAAAACAATGTTTGTAGCAGTTGAAAGGGAAGTAACTTTACCGGTATATTTATATACCGCCGTACTCAATGTGCTTTGATTCGAACCTTCTTGACAACCACAGTCATAATCTATAACTGAAGTGAATAACCACTCCGAGTTTGGGTATTTATTCTTGGTTTCACGTATGGAATTCTTAACGGATACACTACAGTCTTTTCTGGGATATTCGATATAGTCTTCATATTGGTAAGCACTATATAAATGAGCTGCCCTTAACCCTTTTGATTTATCATATTGAGCTCTTAAATATTCTAAGTCATTTTTACTTAAATCCCCAATAGATTTTCCTGTAAAAAGGGAAATAAAATCGATAAAGTCCTTCGAGTTGCTTGAGGTGCTCAAAAGTTTATCTAGAAGTGTTTTAAAACTGTCTTTGTCAACCTCAACCTCGAGATTTTTTTTGTTTTTATCCAACAGACTACCAATCAAATTACTCCTGTTTTCGTCTAAAAACAGTTCGAACATTCCTTGAAACCTGTAATTGGTTTCGGATTTGAAACCCTCTGTAACATATTTGTCCTCCTTTAGATTTTTTACATAACTGAAAGGGTCACAAGTTTGGGCATTTGCATTTACATAATTTGCATTCGCTTTGCGAAACATATCCAGAAAAGCACTCTCAATATGTTTATACTCTTCCTCTGCTCTTTTATTGATATAAGCTTGTTTTGCAAGATTAGCTTGTTCTATGGCCTTTTCAACTGCTTCCTTAGCCTGAATTGTTGTCTCTTGAGAATAACTGTAGAATAGAAAAAGGCATATTACGAATGTTATCAGAGATTTAGAAGGAATATTGAATTTCATGGCCCGCTCTTTTTAGTTAATAAACCAAATAGAAGGTTTTAAAGAAGGTAAAACAATACCAGAACTCAGGTATATTTTGTAGGAATTATGACCAAGACCGAGGTGCCTTTACCCTGAATGGAATCAAAAAGGAACTCCCCATTAAGTTGTGTCACCCTAGATCTAATATTTTTTAGTCCAATGCCGGGTGAGCCGTTCTTTTGGGAGACACCTTGTCCATCATCCTCAAAACTTAGCGTAACGGAGTTATTATGCCCAAACAACTGAATATCCACCATGGAAGCATTGGCATGTTTAATGACGTTCTGGAGCAATTCCTGAACAATTCTAAACAGATGGGTGGAAATGTTCTCATTAAGTTTTTCTGGAAACTGAAAGGTGTTGAAGTTTACGGTCAGTTGCTCTGTTTTCTCAATGGTCTCTACTAATTCATCAATGGCACCTGAGAGTCCTACAAGTGAAATTTCAGCTGGGGTAATACTGTGTGCCACGGTCCTTACATCCTCGCAAATATCGTCGAATTCCTTTTGCATTTTTTCATCGGTATATTTAGAGCTGAATAGCCTTTTCAGGTTGGCTATCTTACTGCCTATATTGTCATGAAGCTCACCTCCCACACGTTTTCGTTCGTCTTCTTGGCCTTGAACAAAGGCATTGAGGAATTTTTGCTGTTGAAGCACAAGTTTGTTGGCAAGTACATTTCTTTCTTGATAAATCTGCCCAACTACCAAGGTCAGCGTTATAGTAAGAAAGAATATTTCGATGGCCGAGGCGTAAAAAATTCCTGGAAGGCCGTAAAATGAAAACTTTAAAAGCCCAAAACTATGGTGCAATACCAGAAGGATGGACCCGAAGGCCATGAACAAATATGAAATAGTAAAATAGGCGCCTATTTTTTTATTGTGCTTAATGTATACGAATATTTCATAGACCAGCGCACAGATTAAAAACACAAGGGACAGGTACCATAATTTCATAAAGAACTCAATTTGTGCAGCATACATAGAATTTGCCATGAAATGCAGAAAAATTCGAAATGCAAATTGAAAAACAATGACCACCTCAACACTTCTTTTGAGTTTGGGCAGGTACTCCTTCGCCATAAGAATTTGTTGGGCAAAAAGAACAAAAGTGGCCGTAGAGAGTTCAATGGAAATTACATAAATGGCACGTCCCGCATCCAGTGATTCTGCAGGCAAAAGTACGTTGGTGTAACCAAGATAGGAACCAATGAAAATCAACAATACGGTTAGGTAAAGCCCATACAATAAGAAAAGGGTGCGTTTTATAAACACAAATATGAGGGTTGTAAAAAGAATGGACAGCAGGATAAGTCCAACATAGGAGCCAATAGCTATGCTTTGAAAGGCATTCTTGCTATAGTAGGTATCTCTGTCCTGAACAAAAACATCTGTGGCCAAAGGCTTGCCTTTGGATTTTTCAAATACCAGATAATACGATGCTGTTTCATTGGGCAATAAGGTCATGATCACCTTCCAAGTGCGTTCAACTGATTGTTTTAAGGTCTTTATTCCAACATTTCCTGCCAGTTTTAATGTATCCTGTTCAACTTTATAAAGCTTTACATCTTCCAAAAATGGATATGAAAAAGATAAGACAACCTCTTTTGAAGTAGTTGACTCATTCTTTAAAATGAACTTTGAATAGGCCTGGGTTACATCAAAACCCAAATAGACAAAAGACCGATTATCTTTCATAAGGCTGAACCGATCAAGCGTTTCCAAGGTAAATTTGGAATTCGTTTGTTGCGAAACGAAAATTTGAGAAAAATCCTTTAGGTTTTTTGTGATAGAAGTACTGTCTATTACAATATCGTCATTGGAATGAACAGGGGAAGAACAAACTGAAAACAGAAAGAAGAGAGAACAACAAAAGTTATAACAGTTGATTTTCATGTACAAATGTTACAAGTTTAATACTACTATCGACCCCAAGTTTTCTATAAATATTTTTTTTGTGCGTTTCTACCGTCAAAGGGCTAATATGCATTGATTTGGCTATATCGGGAACCTTGTTGCCGCTGCATAAGTGCCTAATTATTTCCTTTTCCCTAGGGGTCAGCTGTATGCGTTTATAAAATCCATCTTTCTTTAATAAATCTTCTTTATTGCTTTTCACCACACCTTCACCATAGTAAAAGTTCGTTTCTTGAGAAACATGCTTTAGCGCATCATTGAGGTCTTCCGAAGAGCAGTTTTTTAGCAAAAACCCATTTGCGCCTTTGGCGATGGTTTTGTTGACAATGGACTTTTTGTTATACATGGTTAGGATAAGCACTTTGATTTCATTCTTGTTGCTCCTGAGTTCCTGTAAAATTTCCAGACCATTTTTATGGGGAAGGTTTAAATCAAGCAATAGAATGTCTGGCTGATGTTTTTCTAGGGAAGTGTTCAGATTAGAATAACTGTTGATGGCATCAATTACATCAAATCCTGAAAAATTTGAGATAATGGAACGCAGTCCATCTATAACAATTTGATGGTCTTCACAAATTAGAATTTTTTGAGGTTGGTTATTCACGATACGTACATCTGTGAAGTAAGTTACAAAAGATTGCTTGGATAAAGGCGCATCCATCAATTGGTTTGGGGCATTGGTCAATTGGAAGGGAAGATTAGATTTTGGCTGCAATACATTTGCTGCATAAACCAAAATTTTTTTAAATGATGAAAAAGTCGATTTTTTCTGTGGTAACCGCTACAATGCTATTTGTTGGATGTTCCAAGGATGATGGCCCAAGCAAAAAATGTGAGTCTTGCGACTTGAGTGATGGTAGAGCAGAAATTTGCGATAACGGGGATGATACCTTTACAGCGAAGTATGGCGGACAAACAGTAGAAATAACCCAAGATCAACTAGACGTTTTGGAACTTACCGCAGAGGAATATATACTGTTGGTATGTGCAACCGGAGGAGGAATTTAAAAGTTCTTTCTTCTAGTCATTCAACTTTAAAACGGCCATAAAAGCTTGTTGTGGAATTTCAACATTCCCAACTTGGCGCATTCTTTTTTTCCCTTTCTTCTGCTTTTCCAACAGTTTTCGTTTACGGGAAATATCACCCCCATAACATTTGGCGGTAACATCTTTTCTCAAGGCCTTTATGGTTTCCCTTGAAATAATTTTGGAACCAATGGCAGCCTGGATTGGAATATCAAACTGTTGCCTTGGAATAAGCTCTTTTAACTTTTCGCACATCTTTTTACCAATAGTGTGTGCATTATCAAAATGGACCAATGCAGATAAAGCATCAACGGGCTGGGCGTTTAAAAGGATATCTACCCGGACCAATTTGGAGGTTCGCATACCTATTGGGGTATAATCGAAAGAAGCATATCCTTTTGAAACGGTTTTCAATCGGTCGTAAAAATCAAAAACGATTTCGGCCAAAGGCATGTCAAAAGTAAGCTCTACACGCTCTGTTGTCAAATACGTCTGATTGGTAATCTGTCCCCGTTTTTCAATACAGAGGGACATTACGTTGCCCACAAAATCAGATTTAGTAATAATAGTTGCCTTTATGTAGGGCTCCTCAACTCTATCAACCGTGGAAGGATCTGGCAAATCTGATGGGTTGTTAACGATAAGTGCAGTTTCCCTGTCCTTTGTTGTATATGCATGATAACTCACGTTGGGAACTGTAGTAATTACGGTCATGTTGAACTCCCGTTCCAATCGCTCCTGGATGATTTCCATGTGCAACATCCCTAAAAATCCACAACGGAAACCAAAGCCAAGGGCAGCACTACTTTCAGGAGTAAACACTAAAGAAGCATCATTGAGCTGAAGCTTTTCCATGGAGGAACGCAATTCTTCAAAATCCTCGGTATCTACAGGGTAAATCCCTGCAAAAACCATGGGCTTTACATCCTCAAAACCGTCAATGGCATTTTGGGTGGGATTACTGGCATCGGTAATGGTATCACCAACTTTTACCTCCCTTGCATCTTTTATCCCTGTTATTAGGTACCCTACATCACCAGAAGAAATGGTAGTTTTAGGCACTTGGGTCAATTTTAAGGTCCCAATTTCATCGGCAAAGTAATCCTTGTTCGTGGCAACAAACTTTATTTTTTGCCCTTTTTTTATTTCTCCATTAATGACCCTAAAATAGGTCTCTACTCCCCTAAAGGGGTTATAAACAGAATCAAACACCAAAGCCTGCAGGGGTTCTTCGGGGTTTCCTTCGGGAGCAGGAACCCGCTCAATTATGGCAGTTAGAATATCCTCAATCCCAATTCCGGTTTTGGCACTGGCTGGGATTACTTCTTCGGGCTTGCATCCCAATAGATCAACAATGTCATCCGTTACTTCCTCAGGGTTGGCACTTGGAAGGTCAACTTTATTGAGGACGGGTATGATTTCCAAATCATTTTCAAGGGCCAGGTATAAATTGGAAATAGTCTGGGCTTGAATGCTTTGCGCAGCATCAACAACCAGAAGAGCTCCTTCGCAGGCGGCAATGGATCGGGAAACCTCATAGGAGAAGTCCACATGCCCGGGAGTATCAATTAGGTTCAACACATAGGTCTCTCCTTGGTGCTCATATTCCATCTGGATGGCATGGCTTTTAATGGTGATGCCACGTTCACGTTCCAAATCCATATTGTCCAAAAGCTGATCTTGTTTTTCACGCTCCGTAACAGAACCTGTATAATCAAGTAAACGGTCGGCCAAAGTGCTTTTCCCGTGATCTATATGCGCAATTATGCAAAAATTCCTAATCTTCTCCATATCAACTACAACTCAATAAAATGAGGATATATAAGCAACTGCAAATATAGGTCTTTTCATTGCCTACAAATGTGTTTTTTGTAAATATGAAAGAGAGAAGGGGTGCTTTGCTCTAAAATATTTTATTAGATTTGATACAGAACCCCAAACTCAACTAATGCGAATCACCTGTATTTTTTTATTGGTGTTTTTGACAGCTCTAAACTTAAGTGCACAAACTTTTCAGATAGAAGGAAAGGTTGTAGACAGTGAAAACAACATCATCCCTTTTGCCAATATTTTACTTTTGCAGGCTTCAGATTCCACTTTTGTACAAGGTACTTCTGCAGATGATAATGGATTATTTGTATTGACAGAGATAGCTCCCGACCTATATTTGTTACAAGCCAGTTATGTGGGTAGAGGTTCTGAACCTAGGGCCTTGGATATCCAGCAAAATGTTTCTCTCGGAGCTTTGGTAATTCCGCTGGAGGCTAACAGTTTGGATGAGGTGGTAGTAACCTCAAAGAGGCCAACACTTCAAAGATTACCGGATAGGCTGGTCTTTTCAGTAGAAAACACTGTGATTTCCCAAGGGAGTTCCTGGGATATTTTGAAAAGTACGCCTGGAGTTATTGTAAATCAGGAAGAGTTGCAAATTAAGGGTCAAAATGCGACAGTATATCTTAATGACAGAAAAGTGCAATTGTCCGGTCAAGAAGTCAAGGACCTTTTGGAAGGTCTTTCAGGAGTTAACATAAAATCGGTGGAAGTGATGGCAAACCCACCAGCAAGATATGATGCTGAAAGTGGACCCATTCTAAACATTGTGACAAGTAAAAACATTGTTCCTGGGTACAAAGGCAGTATTAATGGCACTTACACTCAGGCCGTCTTTCCAAAATTTAGTTTTGGAACTAGCCACTATTACAAAACGGACAAACTGAACTTGTTTGCCAATTATTCCATTAACCCTAAAAAGGAAATAAGAAAGGCAAAAAAAGGGATTAATTTTATTGATAATGATCAAATGGTTTTTTCGAGGTGGAAATCTGAATATAATCAGACCGAAAAATCAATGGTCCATAACGCAAATTTAATACTGGATTACGATTTTGATGATAAGAATAGCTTGAATTTCACCTCCAATCTGGCCATTAACCCCGGCAATGAGCGGATTACCAATTTAGATGCGGAAATAAGAAATGGGCAGAGCCAACTAGACTCTACATTTATTACCCAAAACATGGAGGACATAGACAATACCAACCTTGCATTTGACCTTACTTACGTACATAAACTAAAAAAACCAGGTGCAAAACTATCTTTCAATGGGCATTATACTTATTTTGATGGGTCAGCAATGCAGGGCTTGGCTTCTACTTATTCTGACGGAGGCGGTGGATTTTTGAGAAACTTTGGATTTGACACAAATTCCAAACAAGACATCCAAATTGTTACAGGGCAAGCAGATTATGCGTCACCCATTGGAAATGCGTCAATAGAATCTGGAGTTAAGGTTTCTTCTGTAGAATCTAAAAATAGCATAAGTTTTTTCAATTTTATAGGAAATGATGATAATGTGGATGCGTCCTTGTCGGACGACTACAATTATGATGAAAAGGTATACGCTGGGTATCTAAGTTTTGTAAAAAACTGGGAAAAATGGTCTATGAAACTTGGAGTACGTGGCGAGTTGACTAAGGCCTCAGGAACATCTTTGACATTAAACGAAATTAATACTTTGAACTTTTTTGAGCCCTTTCCATCTCTCTATGTTCTATATTCTCCTTCAGAAAAACACAGTTTTGCATTTGACTATGGACGAAATGTGGATAGACCAAAGTACAATGATTTAAACCCTTTTAGGTTCTTCTTTAATGAAAATGATTTTGAAGAGGGAAACCCTAGGCTTGAACCAAGCTTTAGTAATAATTTCAATTTAAACTACACTTTTAATAGTGAGTTGTTTTTTGATATTTATTATCGGGATAATGGCAATAATATTGCGAGATTGATTTTTCAAAACAATAATAACCAAACGTTGGCAGAGCTAAAACAGAATGTTTTGGCCAGTAAATCTTACGGCTTAGATGTTACAGTTAGTAAAGGGGTAACACCTTTTTGGTTCTTATACGCCTATACCTCTCTATTTCATGAGGAGGAAACGTTTTTGGCAGTTACCAGTAATAATCAAGAGTACACTAATGCTATAGATGGGTTTTATGGATATTTGGCCAACTATCTTACGCTTACAAAAGACGGCACATTTACTGGAGAGCTTGGGATGACTTACATATCTAAATGGCTGCTGGGGTCTTATGTGTCCGATAGTCAGTTAAATGTAACGGCAGGGCTTCGAAAAACCTTGTTGAAAAATAAAATTTCTATTTCTGTATCAGTGGAAGATTTGCTTCAAAAGTACGTGCCTACCTACTCCTCAAGATATCTTAATCAAGACAATTTCTATAGAAGGCGCCCCGAGACCCAATTTATTCGGGTTGGTTTTACCTATAACTTTGGCAATTTTAAACTACAGGACAACCAACGCGGGATTGACAAAAAAGAAAGGGAAAGGTTGGGGACTGAAGAATAATGTATTGATTTATTGGCTTTTCGTATTTTTGCAGTCCAAAAAATTTAGGGTTTGCCAAAAATTGGAAACATAGAGCTTCCTGATTTTCCTTTACTTCTTGCACCGATGGAAGATGTAAGTGACCCACCTTTCCGTGCTTTGTGCAAGGAACAGGGTGCAGATGTGGTATACACTGAATTTATATCCTCGGAAGGGCTTATACGGGATGCTGCAAAAAGTGTCATTAAGCTTGATATTTATGAAAAGGAGCGTCCTGTGGGCATCCAGATTTTTGGCGCTGAACTGGACTCCATGTTGCAGGCCGTGGATATTGTGGAAAAATCCAACCCAGACATTATAGATATTAATTTTGGTTGCCCGGTAAAAAAAGTGGTCAGCAAAAATGCCGGAGCGGGAATTTTAAGGGATATCCCCCTAATGGTGAAATTGACTGAGGAGATTGTGAAACGAACAAAGCTTCCAGTTACGGTAAAGACACGTTTAGGGTGGGATACCGGTTCCATAAAAATTGTGGAAGTTGCTGAAAGACTTCAGGATGTGGGTATTCAAGCCATATCAATTCACGGTCGTACTCGTGTTCAAATGTACAAGGGAGAAGCAGATTGGAAACCTATTGCAGAGGTAAAGAACAACTCTAGAATGCATATTCCCGTTTTTGGAAATGGTGATGTGGATACCCCAGAAGCTGCTGCAAGCATGCGTGATGATTTTGGATTGGATGGCGCCATGATTGGTAGGGCAAGTATTGGTTATCCATGGTTTTTTAAAGAAGTTAAGCACTATTTTAAAACAGGGATCCATTTAGCTCCCCCTACTATGGAAGAAAGGGTGGAAGCAGCCCGAAGACATCTTCAAATGGCCATTGATTGGAAGGGTGAAAAGCTGGGTGTTTTTGAAACCAGAAGGCACTATACCAATTATTTCAAAGGCATTCCACATTTTAAGGAGTATCGTATGAAAATGGTCACCAGTGATGAATCAGCAGATGTTTTTGCTGCATTTGACGAGGTGCTGGAAAAATTTGGAGATTTTCAGTTTGCCTAACTGGAAATCAATCTTTTTGTAACCCTGCTACTTGCAATCTTTGAAGAGATAAAACCCAACACAACGATGGTGGACAAGACCAACAGCACGTTCATTACATTGTATTCAACAGGATAGGCCAATGACGGAGTAATTTTTAGCCAGCGAAAGGCCAATTGTGAAGCTATCAGCAGTGAACCTATCAAAACCCCAATAAGCCCGCCCAACGATGTAACCAAAAGTCCTTGGGTAAAATAAATAGTTCGCAATTCTTTTATTGTAGCTCCCAAACTATACAAAGTTTTTGAATTTTGCTGCTTATCCAAGATCATCATAATTATGGCACCCACCACATTGAAAAGGGCAATAATCAGCACTAGCGTAAAAATGAGGTATGTTGCCAAATTTTCAGTATTCAGCATTCTATGGAGCGTACTATTCTGCTCTTGACGGTCCAGCACCAGAACTTTATTGCCCATAATGGATTTAATGTCTTCCTTAACGGTTTCGATGGTTGCGGTATTGTTTATTTTAAAATTGATTCCTGAAATTTGTGTGCTGTCCTTCTCCAAAAGGGCCTGTACCAAAGAAAGCTGTGCAAACACATATTTTTTATCCAAATTTTCCTCAATGGCATAAACTCCGCTTACCACAATGGGTAACTCATTGTAGGGTTTTGGGGGATTAAGACCCTGTTGAGAAAAAGAACCCTTGCCGGGTTTTGGCACCAAAATGGTCATAGGGGTTTGGTAATTATCAATGGGCACTCCAAGTTGATTGTAAATCCCAATTCCAACCACCCCATTGTACTCCGTGATGCCCCAATTGCCAAAGTACAAGGTACTGTCCACCCCGGTTACTGAGCGGTAATTAGTATCTATACCTTTTATATGGGCAATACAACTTTTTTCACGAAAAGTAAGATAGGCGCGCTCCTCCAGTTCCTTGGAATAATCAGCAATGCCTGCAACGTTTTTCAATGCATTTTCCTCGCTTTGTGAGATGGAAAAATACTTCCCAGTGACGGGCAAAGCCTTCAGGTCTGGATCAAAGGTGTTGGTAAACGACAAGCTAAAGGTTTTTAGACCTGCAAAGGCAGAGAGTACAACAAAAAGTGCTGCTGAGCCGATTACAATCACCAAAAAAGTGATGAAATTGATAATGTTCACAGCATTTTGACTGCTTTTGGATCGCAGGTAACGCTTAGCTATATAAAAAGGAAAATTCAAAATCAGGATTTCTTTCGTTTATCCAGAAGGTCTCTATTTTCAATGGGGTTTTCTTCTCCTTTAAGTGACTTTTCAATTTTATCAATGTACTCTAGGGAATCATCTAGATAAAAATTGAGCTCTGGAACTCGGCGTAATTGGTTTTTTGTACGCTGAGCCAATTCATGTTTAATAAGGCTTTGGTTTGATTTAATCCCTTCTAGTAGCGTATTTCCATCCTTATTGGGAAAAATGCTCACATAGACTTTCGCAATGGATAAATCTGTGGTTACATAGACCTTGGAAACAGAGATTAAAGTTCCCTTTAGCCCTCCATCTGTAGCTGCCCTTTGTAAAATATCAGCCATATCCTTTTGGATGATTCCAGCTATTTTCTTTTGCCGTTGTGTTTCCATAACTGCAAAATAACGGAATTAATGACGAACCTCATGATATGCTTAGCAAACAGTGCTTATTTTTGAGGGTAATTGGAAACTGAAGGTTCAAATAATATTACGATGAATAAAATAGAACACTTGGGAATTGCAGTAAAAAGTTTGGAAGAATCCAATGTCTTATTTGCTAAACTTTTGGGAACTGAACATTATAAGATTGAAGAGGTGGTCTCCGAAGGGGTTCGAACCTCCTTTTTTAAATCTGGTCCCAATAAGATAGAATTGCTGGAAGCAACAAAAGCTGATAGCCCGATTGCCAAGTTTTTGGAAAAAAAAGGAGAGGGCATTCACCATATTGCCTTTGCTGTGGTTGACATAAAAGCTGAAATAGATAGACTTAAAGAAGAGGGCTTTAAGATTTTGAACGAAACCCCAAAAAAAGGAGCCGATAATAAATTGGTGGCGTTTTTGCACCCAAAGGGAACAAATGGGGTTTTGGTGGAACTTTGTCAAGAAATAAAAGAGGTGTAAGGGCGTTAAAACCTTGCGATGAAGAAAAATAAGTAGTAATATTGCATCCGCAAATTCGCGGGTCCTATAGCTCAGTTGGTTAGAGCACCTGACTCATAATCAGGGGGTCCCTGGTTCGAGCCCAGGTGGGACCACTCCAAAAATCCGTAACACATTGAAAAAAAGATGGTTGCGGATTTTTTCTTTTATAAAAACCGACTGAAAATAGTTATTCGTAAAAAACCTTGGCATACTTTGCGTTCCTAGTTGTTTGAAATTTACGGAAAGCATAAGAAGATAATGTGCTCATTGACCTAATGATCGTGTTTTTGACTAGGACTGAAGAATATAATTGCTCATTTTAAAATGTTCTTTAAAACCAAGTTTTAGATAAAGGTTTTTCCCCATATCCGAGGCTTGTAAAGTTACATTTTCCATTCCTTGTTCTAAGCCCCTTGATAATACCGTATGCATCATTTTTTCAGCGAGCCCCTTTCCTCTCATTTCTGGGATAATGCCCATGGCATGGATTCCTAATATATTAGGGCTAGTAGAATGCAAAACCACAGTTCCAACGGGACCGTTTTGATCTTGGGCAATCATAAAATCAACTTCATTATAACTTTGTAGCAGCAATTTATGGCTCACCTTATATTTAAATGCTTTTTGGAGCAAATCTTCCCATAATATGGCAGATTCTTTGTTGTCCACTTTTTTAAGCTTCAAGCCCTCGGAGTTTTTACGATAGTTTTCTAGTGAGAGGAACATCCCAGTTTGCTCAAAGACCTTGCTAAAACCATTTTTTTCCAATAAGGTATGGGAATCATCATTATAAATATGCCAATAGGGTATGGTCAGCTTAACAGGAGATGAAGCAATGATTTTTTTGGCCGATGTAATGGACTCCAGATCGGGAGAATTGTGAAACCACAACCTATTTGGCCAGTCAGAGTAATGAGCACTCCCATACTCAAAGGTTTTTTCTTCGATGCGGGTTCCAACCTGTGTGTTGATCAGTTTCCAAAGAGATGTTAAATTGCTAATATTTTTGTTTGTGATATTCATTATGCCTTAATTTTTTATCAAGATTATTCCCAAAGTCATAGCAACAATGCCGATTAGTTTTTTGCTCGCCACAGGTTCTACAGGTAGCCCAAACCAACCAAAATGCCCTGCAACTACAGAAAAGATGATTTGCCCAAACAAACCAATTGAGACCATAGTGGAAATACCTAATTTTGGAATGGTATGATAATAAAGAGCAATTCCCGCAACGCTAAAAAGAGCTCCAGAGAACCAGAGGTAGAAGGGAACTTCCTTTAGCTGACCAAAAGAAGGGAAGCTTGGATTAACAATGGACAGAACTAAAAAAACGAACAAAGTACTTGCTATATAAACCGCCAGGAGTGTTACTATGGGGCTTTTGAGTTGAACGTTTAATTGCGTGTTAAAACCTGCATGCATTGCCAAAAAGACCCCTCCCACAAATGCTAAAAAGATTGATGTTGATTGCCCCACTATCTTATTTTTTTAATTTATAGGGCAAAAATAGCAAGGTGTATAAGGGCTTGCATTTACATATGTTGATACGCCTTAACTTTTTAAATCTTTCCTAATTCTACTGAGCTGTGTTGGGGTAATGCCAAGGTAAGAGGCGATCAATCGTTGTGGAACTCTCTTTGGCAGTAAGGGATAATTCTTTAAAAAATCCAAATAGCGCTCGGTAGCATTTTGGGCAGCAAAAGAAATTTGGCGCTTTTCATTTTCAATGACCCAATTTTGCTCCAAATAGGCAATATAGAAATTCTTTAAATCCTCATGCTTTAAAATAGTTTGCCTATAAGCGTCATAATTTATTTCAAGAACAATACCATCTTCCAAAGATTCTATTCCAAACCCAGAAGGGGCACCAGTCATCATGGATACCGTTGAACCCGCAAAATTTCCTTCCTGGAAAAAATTTTTTATGTATACATTTTCGTCACTATCGTACCACTGGGAAACAAGGATGCCTTTGCATACAAATAGTATTTTTTTGGCTATTTGACCAACAAATAATATTGTTTCTCCTTTGCTTACCTCCCTAATCTTAATCGATGCGATTAATGCATTAAAGGAATTGGAGGATATGGGTGCATATTTGTTTAACGACTCCTTAAAAAAGTCTATAAAGGTGTCATCGTTAAAAATCATTCATGGCTAATTTATATAGAATAGGAGCAAAATATATTAAATATTGAAGAATTGTTTTAGAGCATCAAAACAAAACATAATATTAGGAAATTTCCTACGTTTTGATATAGATACCTTGAAAAATCAAATGAAAACCAATGCTCAACCTACCATTGCAATTGAAAATCTACCATTTCCCATTGCTTTACTCAATAAAAAATTAGAGATACAAGATTGCTCAAAAGCCTTTTTTGATTTTTTTGAACTGGAGCCCACAAATGCTCAATCGCTTAATTTGATAGAGGTAATTGGGGAATTGCCCGTTTCATTTTCCAAAATCTTAAATAGAAAGACTTTTTTAAATAAGGAACTAAAGGAATTTACGGCTCATGTTACAAGAAAGAATGAATTGAAATGGTTCAAAATGGTATTGTATCCCTCGCAAAGGGAGAAATGCTACTACCTCTATTTTGATGATGTAACACAAAAAAAGAAGACTATAGATCTTTCGCTTCAGGCCGAGCGAGCTGCGAGAATTGGAAGTTGGGAAGTGGACTTGGTCAATCATAAGGTCTTTTGGTCCGATATGACCCGGGAAATTCACGAAGCACCAAAAAGTCATGTTCCCGATCTGGAGACAGGAATTAATTTTTACAAGGAAGGAAAGCATAGAGACCGAATCATTGAAGTAGTTTCAGAATGTATTGAAAAAGGCACTCCTTATGATGAGGAACTCATTCTTGTAACGGCCAAAGGGAATGAAAAATGGGTCAGGGCCATCGGAAGCTCAGAAATGATCAATGGGAAAGCATCCAGGATGTTCGGGGTATTTCAAGATATAGACGAGGAAAAAAGGGCAAGTATAAAATATCAAGAATTGACCGATAGGATGCGAGTTGCGGTTGAAAGTTCTAACATAGGAATATGGGATTATAATATTGTTGACAATATTTTGGTTTGGGACGACAATATGTACAACCTATATGGAGTAAAAAAAGAAGATTTTATCGGAGAGGTGGCCGCTTGGGAAACAACCATTCACCCAAATGATAAAGAGCGAAGTATTAAAGAAGTTGAAATGGCCATACGGGGGGAGAAAAATTTCAATACCGAATTCAGGATCATAACGCCAGAAGGTTCTATACGACACATTCACGGGCAAGGGAAAGTCTTTAAAGATAAAAAGGGGAATCCGGTCCGAATGGTAGGTGCCAATGCTGATATCACACGTATAAAAAAAGTGGATAGACGCCTTAGACAACTATTGAACATTACTGAAAAACAGAACAAAAACCTTTTGAACTTTGCGCATATCGTATCCCATAACCTAAGGTCAAACTCCAGCAACCTTTCTATGCTCACGGGCATGCTATTGGATAATACTGATCCTAAAAATCAGGAGAAGTTCTTAGACATGATCCGCATATCATCAGAACGATTGGATGAAACCGTTGTCCAGCTGAACGAAATTATAAAGATACAATCTGATCATGGCAAGAACCTGCAATGGGTAAAAGTAGAACCGGCACTTAAAAATGCGTTGGAAAGCATTAACGCCCATATTGAGGAAACTGACCCGGACATCAGCATCCAAATCCATAAAGAGCTAAAAGTGTATGCTATAAAACCATATCTGTCCAGTATATTTTTAAACCTTCTAACCAATAGTATCAAGTATAGAAGGCCAAAGGAAAAACTCAAAATAAAGATTAAGGCAAAAACAACATCAAACCAGACAATAATCTCTTTTGAAGATAACGGACGAGGTATTGATTTGAAAAAACATGGAGAAAAACTATTTGGAATGTATAAAACGTTTCATGGGAATAGCGACGCAAAAGGAATAGGTTTATTTATTTCCAAGAACCAGATGGATGCCATGAATGCTACTATTGAAGTAGAGAGTGAAGTGGATAAAGGCACCTCATTTAACTTATATTTTACCAATAAAGCTGAGTAGGGAATGGAAGTAAACAAGGTTTTTTTAGTGGACGATGATGATATTTTTAGGACTGCCGCTGAAATTTTAATCAAATCGGAAGGACTTACAAGTACCGTTGTACAATATGGGAACGGTCTGGATGCGTATAATAGATTGTTGGAGCTGACAGGGACACCCAACGAACTGCCCGATATAATTTTGTTGGATATTAACATGCCAGTGATGAATGGATGGGAATTTTTAGAAGAACTTCGGATGGCCCCTAACTTGATCAACGATCAAGTACATATATATATTCTTACCTCTTCCATTGCTCCGGACGATTTGAACTTATCCAAAGAATACGGGTTTATTCGGGGGTACATTACCAAACCACTTACCAAGGCCGACCTAAAGAAAATGGCAACTACTGCGGCTAACCCTTACGGACAGGTCTAGCGAAAGAGAATAGAAGTTTATTTGAACAACATTGCTATAGCCCCAATGGCGGTGACCACCAAAATAAATCTTTTGTAGTTTTTGTCGTTGATTCTTTTTACAATGGCCACACCGGCAAAAAGCCCCAGAAAAATTGCCGGCAGTAATTTAAGGTCGATTAACAAAGTTTCATAAGAAATGGTCTCCCAAACAAAAACATGGAACGGGAGCTTAAATAGGTTGGTGATAAAAAACAACCAAGCAGCCGTGCCCACAAATTCATTCTTTGGAAGTCGCATGGCCAAAAAGAAAATGTTGGTAAACGCTCCGGCCAAATTCCCTATCATGGTGCATACCCCAGCCATGATTCCTATTAGACCTGAAAATAACCAATGTGATGGAACATGTTCAGATTTTCTTTTATCCCACCAATACAACATACCCAAACTAATGAAAATCACCACTACCATCCCCATCTTGAATTCCGTTTCAGGAAGGTCTTTGCCCACAACAACACCAATTAAAATTCCGGCCAGCATCCAGGGCAAAAACTTTATAATGTATTTCCATTGCGTATGTCTGTTGTAATAAAAAACGGCAAAAACGTCGCCTACCATTAATAAGGGCATGATTAATCCTGTAGATTCTTTGGCACCAAAGGCAAGGGCAAGCAAGGTTACATTAAATGTGGCAAGTCCTTTTAATCCTGCTTTTGATGTTCCCATTAAGAAGGTAGCTGTGGCAGCCATTACCCAGGCACTTATGGAAATGTGATCAGTGAATAATGAAAACATGAAGCTTCTTGTGCAATCGGGAACAAAAGTAGGCATTAAAAACACGATGGTCATTATTGGCCAATAGCACGTATCAAAAGGATTTTAATCTGTGATTATTCTCTCTTTTTGATATAAAATTGTCAAATAGTACTATAAAAATTTCAAAAAGTGGCATAATAATACACTAAGTATAAAAAAATAATATCTTTAGTGATTAACCAAAACCAAGCAGATGGACATACAAACTTTAGATTACATTATAATTTTTGGTTTTTTCGCCATAGTTCTTTCTATCGGAATCTACGTTTCCAAAAAATCAGGAAAGAATTCTTCAGAATACTTTTTATCAGGACGGACAATGCCATGGTGGCTTTTAGGATTTTCCATGGTGGCCACTACATTTTCTACGGACACACCGAACTTGGTGACCGATCTTGTTCGTACCAACGGAGTATCAGGAAACTGGGGATGGATGTGTTTTTTGGTTACGGGAATGCTTACCGTATTTGTATATGCCAAGCTTTGGAGAAAATCCAATGTAAAAACCGATCTAGAGTTTTATGAACTGAGATATGGTGGTAAGGCAGCAAGTTTTTTGCGCAAATTTAGGGCAGTATACTTGGGAGTTATATATAATGTAATCACTATGTCTGCAGTTACCCTTGCTGCTATAAAGATTGGCGGGGTTATGTTGGGGCTTGAACCTTGGGTAACTGTTGTGGCCGCTGGCTTGATTACTGTGGTATTTAGTGCCCTTGGAGGTTTTAAAGGAGTTGTTTATAGCGACTTTTTGCTATTTTTTGTTGCCATGGCAGGGGCAATAGGAGCTGCTTATTATCTTATTAATATTCCTGAAGTAGGGGGTATTCAAGCGGTCATAGAAAATGATAATGTCAAAGATAAACTTGGTATCCTGCCAAACATGAGTGATACCAAAGCGGTTATCACTTTGTTGGTTATTCCATTGGCTGTACAGTGGTGGAGTTCTTGGTATCCTGGTGGAGAGCCTGGAGGTGGAGGTTACATCGCACAACGAATGTTGGCTGCCAAAAATGAGAATCATGCTATCGGAGCCACTTTTTTCTTTAACATTATGCATTATGCCCTAAGACCATGGCCTTGGATTTTGGTGGCTTTGGCATCATTGGTGGTTTACCCAGACATTGCAAGTATTCATGAAGCCTTTCCAAATGTGGCAGAGGATAAATTGGGTCACGATTTGGCTTACTCAGCTATGCTGACCAAACTACCTAGCGGATTGCTTGGATTGGTTTTGGCATCATTGGTGGCAGCATACATGAGTACCATTTCTACCCAATTGAACTGGGGGTCATCTTATATTGTTTTCGATTTTTACAAACAACAGATTAATCCCAATGCCACAGAGAAGCAGATGGTTGCAGTAGGGAGAATTTCAACAGCTGTGTTGATGGTTTTAAGCGCGTTTCTTGCCTTGGCCATGCAGAATGCTATGGGAATTTTCAATTTATTGCTATCATTTGGAGCAGGGACCGGTCTTATTTTTATTCTGAGATGGTTCTGGTGGCGAATCAATGCATGGAGTGAGATTACAGCAATGTTCTCATCGGGGATTCTTGCCATCCTTTTAGAAACTACATCGCTTAGAAGCTTTCTCTTTGATACCGATACCGGAATATTCCCAGATTGGGGAGAATTGCCATTTATAATGGTGGTGACTACCATAATCTGGTTGACAGCTACTTTTATTACCCAACCCGAAACCAAGGATGTGTTAAGGAGCTTTTACAAGAAAATACAGCCAGGAGGTCCAGGTTGGTCTAAGATTGTAGATGAGGCTGAGGCGGACAATGCAGACATTGTTGATTCCAAAGAAAAATGGAGTGTGCCTTCTGGTATTATGGCAATGTTGCTGGGTGTCGTATTAATTTATTCAATAATGTTCGCAACAGGGTATTGGATTTATGGTGAAACCAAACTAGCATTGATATTGACCGCGGTAGTTGTAGTATCGGGAATCCTGCTTATTAGAGCTTGGAATAAGATAAAAGACTCTGTTTTATAACACGATTATGAAAAATAGGGTCATATCCGTTGATATTTTTAGAGGGGCAACCATTGTTTTAATGATTTTGGTGAACACCCCGGGCACTTGGTCTAATGTGTATGCTCCTTTGTTGCATGCCAAATGGCATGGGTATACCCCAACGGATTTAGTATTTCCCTTTTTCCTGTTCATTGTGGGAACGTCCATTGTTTTTGCATATCAAAATAAAAAACCAAATGCGTCTACCTATAAAAAGATATCCGTCCGAGCTTTAAAATTGATTGGATTGGGGCTTTTTCTAGGAGCGTTTACTATCAGTTTTCCCTTTATTAAGGAGTTTGCAGATATACGGTTTCCAGGTGTATTGCAACGTATAGGGGTGGTTTTCTTTTTTGCGGCCATACTTTTTTTAAACCTGGATTGGAAAAAACTAATAGCGGTTTCTGTTATCCTTTTGATAGGTTATTGGCTGTTGATGGCATTTGTACCTGTGGAAGGAGTGGTTTCCACTTTTGAACGCGCTCCAAACAATTTGGCCAATTACTTGGATGTAAAAGTATTTGGGACACACAACTATAAACCAGATTACGATCCAGAAGGACTGCTGAGCACTATTCCTGCCATTGTGAGTTCTCTTTTGGGCATATTTACAGGACTGATATTGCGTTCAAAACAGGAAAAAAAGACTGCCCTCTTAGTTGGGCTGGGAGTGGCACTATTGGTTGTTGGGCACTTATGGGATTTCATTTTTCCAATTAATAAGGCACTTTGGACCAGTAGTTTTGTCTTGGTCACTGCAGGCTGGGCCAACATTGTTTTGGCATTGATCTATTATCTAACAGACGTTAAGGGCCTAAAATTTGGAAGCATATTCAAATATGCAGGAGCCAATGCCATAACGGTTTATTTTCTATCCAGTTTTGTTACCAAACTGTTTTATTCCATAAAAGTGGATGCCGATACTTCGTTGCATGGGTGGCTTTTCAATAAAATCTATGTACATGATTTTATGTCCATGGAACTTTCGTCTTTGCTCTATGGATTAAGTGTGGTGGCTTTTTATTGCTTGGTGGCCTATGTGATGTACAAAAGAAAGATTTTTATAAAGGTTTAGTTTATAAAAACAGAAGAGGAGGTTACGGGGAGCAGAAATGGCTTACTGAACGTTAAATTTCTTTATTACTTTTTCTACACGTTTTCTTTTTGACTCTTTCTCAATATCGTCTAGCCTTGAAGCAAGTGTTTTAACAAAAAGAGTTTTATTCTGATCATTAATTATCGGTATTGCCCTTTCAGCATACATCGGCAATTGATTTGTTGCGCTTTTTAAGAGTTGCTCAATCAACAGAGGAAAAGTGTTTTCTGCATAATCTTCAATGGAACATAATGTTATTAAAATATTCACGGCATGGTCTTTAGTGATTACAGAACCCTTGTCCGCTGCAGCAAGAATAGTAGGAAGCGCGGTATAAATATCTTTTGGCCGTTCATTTGCGTAATTGTCCTCAGAGCGCAGTCATAGCACCCCATTGAAGTCTATTGTTTTTACTCGCTAAATGAACAATAAAATTCATTGATATGGGCGGAGATAAGTTGCGGAGCTTGTTCCCCTATTTCATAAAGTACCTTGATACAGTCATTTTGAATGGCTTTTTTATTGGAAAGGTTTTCAATCAATACTTTGACCGCTTCTTTGTCTTGCGACAATACAATTTCTTTGGCCAACTCCTGATTGGGGACTTCATCTCTTCGGTTAAGGGAAGATGACAATTTATCAATAACACTCATTGTTGATTTCAAATTTCTTTGCTGGTGATTATCTAATTTCCATCAATCTGGCCACATATTTCCCAATCACATCAAACTCCAAATTTACTTGGGTTCCTACTTCGTAGGAATGGAATCGGGTGTGTTCATGGGTATACGGAATAATGGCCACACTAAAACCTATCTTTTTTGGAATCTACCACGGTAAGGCTAACGCCATCCACGGTAATGGATCCTTTTTTCAATGGTAACATTGCTCAAACTTGAATCATATACAAAACTATAGATCCAACTCCCATCCTTTTCTTCTATTGTAAGTACAATTTGCGGTTTGGTCAACATGCCCCTGTACAATATGACCGTCCAATCGTGCACCCAGTTTCATTGCCCTTTCCAGATTCACCTTGTCACCCACTTTTAAATCGCCCAGATTGGTTTTGATCAGGGTTTCTTCAATTGCGGTAACGGTGTACGAGTTCCCAAGTATTGCAACAACCGTTAAACAAACACCATTATGGGCAACACTTTGGTCAATTTTTAGTTCCGGAGTGATTTCTGAAGAAACGGTGATATGCAAATTATCACCCTCTTTTTCCAACTTTTCAACATTCCCCAAAGTCTCAATAATACCTGTAAACATGAATCTTTTTAATTGAGTAGTTTTGTAATGTAAATGTAGCCATAACGGCAGTGATTCTATGAAGGAAAACAGAAAAATTAGGCTGGGAATCTCAATTGGGGATTTCAACGGAATTGGATGTGAAGTAGCACTAAAGACGTTTGAAGATTCAAGAATGCTGGATTTTTGTACGCCGGTTATTTTTGCTTCCAACAAAATAATATCCCAACAAAAAGCAGATTTGGGATTAAACATCAACTTTAATGGAGTTCGGGATGCCTCCCAGTCTGTTGAAGGGAAAATCAATGTAGTCAATGTTTGGAAAGAAAACCCAAAAATTGAATTTGGGCAAGCTACTGAAGATGGTGGAAAATATGCTATAAAATCACTTCGGGCAGCAGTGGCCGCATTAAAAAATGACAAGATTGATGTTTTGGTAACCGCTCCAATTAATAAAAACAATATCCAATCCGAGGATTTTAAGTTCCCCGGGCATACTGATTTTCTTGCGCAGGAACTAAATGGAGAGAGCTTGATGTTTATGGTCACTGATAGTCTGCGGGTTGGGCTGCTTACCGATCACATTGCAGTAAAAGATGTGGCAGGAGCCATTACTCCAAAGTTGATTAGGGATAAGGTGATGACGATGGAAAAATCCCTTAAAATGGATTTTGGCATTCGAAGGCCTAAAATAGCCTTGCTTGGGATTAATCCGCATAGTGGAGATAATGGAACGATTGGGGAAGAGGATGACAAAATTTTAAAACCAAGTATTCAG
The DNA here is from genome assembly GCF_965222555.1 of Flagellimonas sp. GTDB lineage: Bacteria > Bacteroidota > Bacteroidia > Flavobacteriales > Flavobacteriaceae > Flagellimonas. The sequence continues at coordinate 1,355,290 of NZ_CBDCUG010000005.1, forward strand.
GAATTGTTCAACAAAGGCACTTTAGTATATGGCCCATATTCGGCCGATAGTTTTTTCGGCTCCAATTCCCATGGCAATTTTGATGCTGTCCTTGCCGCATACCATGATCAAGGGCTGATACCATTTAAAACACTTTCCTTTGGAAAAGGAGTAAACTATACTGCGGGGCTTGAAAAAGTCCGCACTTCTCCTGATCATGGAACCGCTTATGAAATTGCCGGAAAAGGACAGGCGGATGCAAGTTCTTTTAAGGAGGCAGTTTTCACTGCGTTGCAGGTTTTTAAAAGCCGAAAGGACTATACAACATGGAATAAAAACCCATTGCAAAAGCAAAAGACAAAACGAGCAAGTTAAAACTTGTGTGCACATATTATATTTCTTGCAATTGAATTGTGGTTTTCTAAATAAATAGTATCTTTGCCCCCGCCTTTAGGGGCTGGTACACAAACCTTAAGTGTAGAAATGATGGAGCTAAAGGAGTTTTTTATTCCTTTTTCAGGATTGAAGTTAGGAAAACACGAGTTTGAGTATGAGATTGACAATACGTTCTTTGAATCTTTTGAGTACCAAGAATTTAATGCGGCTTCCATAGACATTACCGCCATTTTGGACAAAATGAACAATATGATGGAATTGGAAATTGAAGCAAAAGGAACAATAAATGTGGATTGCGACTTAACAGGCGAACCTTACGACCAGCCTATTAGTTCAAATCTGCACTTAGTGATTAAGTTTGGGGAGGAATACAATGATGAGAATGATGAAATTTTGATCATTCCCCACGGAGAGTACCAAATCAATATTTCACAATACATTTATGAAATGCTGGTGTTGGCCGTTCCTCAAAAACGTATACATCCAGGCGTACTGGATGGAACATTGCAATCTGAAATCTTGGACAAGCTGGAAGAATTACAGCCAAAAGAAATCAAAGAAGAATCAGAAGATACAGATCCCAGATGGGACGATTTAAAAAAGTTACTAACGGACAAATAGGTTTATAATGGCACATCCTAAAAGAAAAATATCAAAAACCAGAAGGGACAAAAGAAGGACCCACTACAAGGCAACAGCTCCCACAATTGCCAAGGATTCCGTAACAGGAGAAATGCACTTGTTCCACAGAGCACATTGGCATGAAGGCAAACTGTACTATCGAGGTCAAGTTTTGATAGACAAAACAGAAGAAGAAACTGCTGCTTAATCGCAAATGCTTTAAAATAAACCAACTCCCGTTTTTTTAACAACGGGAGTTTTTTTATGGACTATAGCTAATTTTAAAAACCAGTCAATTTTGACCAAAAAGTCATATAAAATGACTATTTTTCACCGTTTTTGGGTCAAATTTTAACTTTTTTGACGAAAAAAGACACTAATATGAAAAAACAGACAGCAGCGATTACAGCTGTGGGAGGGTATGTTCCTGACTTCGTTTTATCCAACAAAGTGTTGGAGACCATGGTAGACACCAATGATGAATGGATTACTACAAGGACTGGAATAAAAGAGCGTAGAATCTTAAAAAAGGAAAATGCAGGAACGTCATATTTGGCGATAAAAGCTGCTGAGGACTTGATCAAGAAAAGTGGAGTTGACCCACTTGAAATTGATTTTGTTTTGGTCGCCACTGCAACCCCTGATCTTCCCGTTGCGGCAACTGCTGCTTATGTGGCATCACAGATAGGGGCGGTTAATGCATTCTCATACGATTTGCAGGCTGCATGCTCAAGTTTTTTATATGGAATGTCCACCGCGGCTTCATATATAGAATCCGGGAGGTATAAAAAAGTATTGTTGATCGGTGCGGACAAGATGTCTTCTATTATAGATTATACAGATCGTACCACCTGTATCATTTTTGGTGACGGTGCGGGAGCGGTACTTTTTGAACCCAATGATGAAGGTCTTGGACATCAGGATGAATACTTAAGAACTGATGGTATTGGCCGTCAGTTTTTAAAGATTGAAGCAGGAGGATCTATTCTGCCGGCTTCAGAAGATACAGTTAAGAACAAACAGCATTTTGTATATCAAGATGGCAAATCGGTATTCAAGTTTGCAGTCTCGAACATGGCTGATGTTTCAGCCTTGGTTATGGAGCGCAACGGGCTTACGCATGAAGATGTAAACTGGTTGGTACCACATCAGGCCAATAGGCGAATAATTGATGCCACGGCCAAGAGAATGGGACTGGATGCCAACAAAGTAATGATGAATATTCAAAGATATGGTAATACCACATCTGCGACCTTGCCATTGTTGCTACACGATTATGAAAAGCAGTTGAAAAAAGGTGACAATCTAATTTTTGCTGCCTTTGGTGGAGGGTTTACCTGGGGATCCATTTATTTAAAATGGGCATATAATTCATAAAGAAACAACTAACTAAATCATATTCCATGGACATTAAGGAAATTCAAAGTTTAATCAAGTTTGTAGCCAAATCGGGTGCCAGCGAGGTAAAATTGGAGATGGAAGACATTAAAATCACAATCCGTACGGGAAGTGTATCTTCTACTCCTGAGACTACAATTGTACAGCAAATTCCGATGGCACAAGCTCCAGCTATGCCTGTTGCACCAGCACCTGCAGCAGCTGAGTCGGCTGCTCCAGCAAAGGAACCAGCTTCAGCCGAGGATGATTCAAAATATATTACCATCAAATCTCCAATAATCGGAACTTTCTATAGAAAACCATCTCCAGATAAACCACCTTTTGTTGAGGTAGGTAGCACTATTAATCCTGGAGACGTACTTTGTGTTATAGAAGCAATGAAACTTTTCAATGATATTGAATCAGAAGTTGCAGGAAAGATTGTAAAGGTATTGGTGGATGATTCATCTCCAGTAGAATTTGACCAGCCGTTATTTTTGGTCGACCCTTCTTAATTCAAATTACAATACCCAAGCTTTAAAACGCCAACATCATTTTTTGGCAATGGGGCTTGAGAGTTGAAAATTCAAGGTATTATGTTCAAAAAAGTATTGATTGCAAATAGGGGTGAGATAGCGCTTCGTATTATACGAACTTGCAAGGAGATGGGTATAAAAACGGTGGCGGTATATTCCAAGGCGGATGAAGAAAGCCTTCATGTACGATTTGCGGATGAAGCAGTTTGTATTGGCCCCGCACCTAGCCATGAATCCTATTTAAAAATTCCCAATATTATTGCCGCTGCAGAGATTACCAACGCAGATGCCATTCACCCAGGATACGGATTCCTTTCAGAGAATTCTAAATTCTCAAAGATTTGTGCAGAGCACGAAATTAAGTTCATTGGAGCCTCAGGGGAACAGATTGATAGAATGGGGGATAAGGCCACAGCCAAGGAAACTATGAAAAAGGCGGGAGTGCCCTGTGTTCCAGGTTCTGATGGTCTTTTAAAAGATGTGGAGGATGCCAAAAAGACGGCCAAGAAAATGGGCTATCCTGTAATGATCAAAGCCACTGCTGGTGGTGGTGGAAAAGGGATGCGAGCCATTTGGTCAGAGGATGAAATGGAAAGCAACTTTGAAAGTGCGGTACAGGAGGCCACTGCTGCTTTTGGCAATGGCGGAATGTACATGGAAAAATTGATAGAAGAGCCAAGACATATTGAAATTCAGGTTGTGGGAGATCAATACGGAAAGGCATGCCATCTATCGGAAAGAGATTGCTCCGTTCAACGCAGGCATCAAAAATTGACTGAAGAAACGCCTTCACCATTTATGACGGATTCACTTCGTGAAGAAATGGGAGCCGCCGCGGTAAAAGCAGCAGAATACATTAAATATGAAGGGGCCGGCACAGTGGAATTTTTGGTGGATAAACACAGAAACTTCTACTTTATGGAGATGAATACCCGTATTCAGGTAGAGCACCCCATAACGGAACAGGTAGTGGATTACGATCTTATCCGAGAGCAGATTTTGGTAGCTGGAGGAGTTCCTATCTCCGGGAAAAATTACCTTCCAAAGCTACATTCCATCGAATGTAGAATCAACGCAGAGGATCCCTATAACGACTTTAGGCCATCACCAGGTAGAATCACAACATTGCATACCCCTGGAGGTCATGGTATACGTTTGGACACTCATGTATACAGCGGTTACATTATTCCTCCAAATTATGATTCCATGATAGCCAAGTTGATTACTACGGCCCAAACACGGGAAGAGGCCATCAACAAAATGCGAAGGGCTTTGGATGAATTTGTAATTGAAGGAGTAAAGACCACCATTCCGTTCCATAGACAATTGATGGATCATCCCGACTATTTGGCGGGCAATTATACCACCAAGTTCATGGAAGATTTTGAAATGGACGAAAAATATTCATATTAATACCAGCCCCGATGTAAATCGGGGTTTTTGTTTTATGGAATTGAGCTATTGGGAATATAAGACTTGGCTGTCCAATGTGGATTTTACCATAATTGGAAGCGGCATTGTTGGACTCAACTGCGCCCTTCAGTTAAAGGAGAAGTACCCAACCGCCAAAATTTTAGTGCTTGAGAAAGGGACATTGCCTCAAGGTGCGAGTACCAAAAATGCCGGCTTTGCCTGTTTTGGAAGCATTTCAGAGGTATTGTCCGATTTAAAGTCGCACACTAAGGAGGAAGTCGTTAATTTGGTGCAGAAGCGCTGGAATGGAATTCAACTTTTGCGACAACTTTTAGGCGATGAAGCAATAGGTTTTCAGCAACGTGGCGGACATGAACTTTTTTTGAAAGAGGCTACCTCGCTGTTCGAAGAATGTTTGGACGGAATGGAAGATTTGAACAAGCTGCTTGAGCCGGTTTTTGGTGAGCATGCTTTTCAACAAAACAATAACATTTTTGGATTTGGGAATATTAAAAACAAGTATATCACCCATAAGTTTGAAGGGCAATTGGATACTGGAAGACTTATGGATGCCCTTCTACAAAAAGTATTGGAACAAGGAATACACCTATTAAATGCGGTTGAAGTTGAACAATTTGAAGATTTGGGCAACAGCGTGTCCATTGAAACCAATTTGTTTTCTTTTAAGACCAAAAAACTACTTATTGCTACAAACGGATTCGCGGCCAAGTTGCTAAAAAACGAAACCATACTTCCCGCAAGAGCGCAAGTATTGGTGACCAAACCCATTAAGAACCTGCAGATAAAAGGCACTTTTCATTTGGATGAAGGGTACTATTATTTCCGAAACATTGATGACCGAATATTGTTTGGCGGTGGGCGAAACCTCAATTTTAGCGCAGAGGAGACCATAGAATTTGGACAAACAGAATTGGTACAGAACAAATTGGAAGAACTGCTTAAAACTGTCATTTTACCCAATCAGAAGGTTGAAATAGAACATCGCTGGAGCGGTATCATGGGTGTGGGCAAGCAAAAAACACCCATTGTTAAGCAAATATCCAACAATGTGTATTGTGGCGTTCGCTTGGGCGGAATGGGTGTTGCTTTGGGCAGTTTAATCGGCAAGGAACTTGCTGAACTTACCGCCTAGACCATTCTCCCATCCAATAAATTGATGATGCGTGAGCCATATGCTGCGTTCTTTTCAGAATGGGTCACTTGGATAATGGTTACCCCATCCTCTTCATTCAATTTTTTGAACAGTTCCATAATTTCTTCACCCTGTGCCGAATTCAAGTTTCCTGTGGGCTCATCTGCCAAAATGAGTTTAGGATTGGAAATCAAGGCTCGGGCAATGCCAACAAGTTGCTGTTGCCCGCCACTAAGTTGAGTGGGAAACAAGTCTTTTTTCCCCACAATGTTGAATCGGTCCAACATATCGGCCACCATGGCCTTTCTTTCAGACCCTTTGAATTTTTTATAGAGCAGGGGCATTTCCAAGTTTTCCTTTACGGTCAGTTCATCCAACAGATGGTACGATTGGAATACAAACCCAATGTATTCTTTATAGAGGTTTGCCCTATGCTTTTCCTTTAAGGAATGTACGGATTCATCTAGAAAATGATATTCACCCTCATCAAATCCATCCAGCATACCAATAACATTGAGCAATGTGGACTTACCAGACCCAGAGGGGCCCATAACAGAGATAAATTCACCTTCTTCAATAGTTAGATTGATATCCTTTAGCAAGAAAATACGCTGGCCACCGGAGTTGACCCATTTAAAAATGTTGTTTAGTTCTAATAACATGTTTTTATCTTTTGTAGTTTTTATTCATTTCTTAACGCCTCTACCGGATTGGCAATGGCGGCCTTAAAACTCTGCCAGCTAACCGTCAGTAACGCAATAAAAAGAGCTGTTAATCCACCAAGGGCAAAAATCCACCAGCTAATGGTAGTCTTGTAGGCAAACCCTTGTAACCATTTGTGCATAGCGTACCATGAAAGCGGTACTGCAACAATAAAAGCCAACCCTACCCATCTTGCAAAGTCAATGTTCAATAGGGATAAAATTTGTCCAATGGTTGCGCCATTTACTTTTCGTATACCAATTTCCTTGGTTCTTTTGGCCATGGTAAAAGAAGCAACCGCAAACAACCCTATACAGGATAACACAATAGCCAATATGGAGAACCAGGCAATCAATGTGTTGATTTGGATATATTCCTTGTAATGCTCATTAAGTTTGGTGTCAGAGAAAAAATAGTTGGGTTCTATTCCAGAAAAGGCATTTCCCCAGAGTTCCTTTAATTGTTCTATTACCCGAAGACTTGCCCCTTGTTTTGCCCTTATCGATAAATAGCCCCAATTGGTATAGTCTTCTTGTTCGTAGAAAATATGAACCAAAGGCTGGGTTGCGCGTTGTACACCTTGATAGCTAAAATCATCAACAATGCCAACAACTTTGTTCGGGTTTCCTGTTGTTGAACTTTCATTCAGTACTTGCCCAGTAGCATCATTATATCCAAGCTGATTCATAGCATCCCTATTCAATACAATGGCATTTTTATGTGAAATAGAACCTTTTTCAAACCCATGACCGCTTAATAGTTTAATGCCAAAAGTTTTAAAATAATTCTCACCCACGTAGGCTTTTCTCAAATGAATGGATTCCAATGCACTTTTTCCTTGTGGATAAAACACGTTGTAATTTTCTTGATAAGTGCCTGGAATATTGCCAGAAAAGCTTACAGATTCAACATATGGGCTAGCTTCCAGTTCTTCGGCAATTCGTTTGTAGTTTTTTGATGTAATCTCCAAATCAGGAAACTGCCAGCTCTGTAATTGCGTAATGATTACATTTTCATTGTCAAATTTGGGATCTTTATTGACCATGAAGTCAATCTGTTTGCGAATCAAAAAAGTTCCTGAAATAAGTATGATGACGATTGCAAACTGAACAATTATGGAGGAATATCTTGAAAATTGTGACTTGTTTGTATTGGACAGCTTGCCGTGAAGAATATCTACCAATTTCCCCCGGGCCCACATAAGGGGAGGGACTATCCCTGAAAATAGACCTATTGTCAACCAAATACCTAACAGGACATATAGGATAAAACTGTTTTCAAAAGGGGCAAACTGTAAACCTGTTTCGAACAGGTTGTTGAATGAAGGCAACAGCAACACCAATAAAAAGATGCCGAATACAAGTGCCGATAGGCCCACTAGGAGACTCTCTACAATAATCTGCCAGAACAGATTCTTTTCTGTAGCTCCATGCACCTTTTTGATTCCTATCTCCTTGGTGCGTTTTAAAGAATCTGTTATGGTAAGATTAATGAAATTAACAATTGCGATACCAAGAATACCTATGGCTATTAGGGCCAGGATAACGATAAACGTACGGTTCGATTCGGCAATACTGTGATACTCGGAAAAGGGCAGGAGGTTTAAATCAGTCTCATTTTCCCCCACAGGAAGATAATTTTCTGAGACGATACGCTGCAACTTTGGTTTTATGGAGGTTGGGGTTGTACCATCAGCCAATTGCACATAAGTTTCGGAAAAGGTATTGTACCAATCATGAATGTCCTTAATCCATGGGGAGAGTTCCTCTCCGGTTTCGTAAGATGCTATAATATCAAACTGAATTGACGAATTTTTGGGAATGTCAACCACTCCGTTCACAGTAAGGAAGGTATCTTCAAATTTTACCTGGAGTTCTTTTCCTATTGCAGATTCCTCTCCAAAATATTTTTGGGCAAAGTCGGTACTAATGACCACATCATATTTGTCTTTGATGGCATTTTTTGGAGAACCTTCCGTAAAAGGAAAGGAAAACATAGAGAAAAAGCCACTATCAACATATCGAACATTTTCTGCGAAAGCGACGTCTTCATAGCTCAATCTAAACTCTTCCCAATCAAAAATACGGGTGCCATTTTCCACTTCGGGGATTTCTGCCAACATTTTGGGTAATAAAGGACCTTTGGTCTGAAAACTTTCCCACTCGCGAACCCTATAGATATTTGAAAGGTTTTCATGAAAATGATTGTAGGTAAGATCATTGTGCACGAAAAGGCTTAGCATCAAAAATGAAGCAATACCCACACCCAACCCGATTGTTTTGATCAAGAAGATGTTTTTGTTCTTTTTTACATTTCGTAAGAATAGCAATATGTTGTGTTTAAGCATAACGATTCTTTTTAATTTTTTTATTCATTTTTCAATGCATCCACTGGATTGGCAACTGCAGCCTTATAACTCTGCCAGCTTACCGTTAACAAGGCAATGGACAAAGCGACTAAACCACCCAGGACAAAAACCCACCAACTTATGTTTGTTTTGTAGGCAAAGCCTTCCAACCATTTATGCATGGCAAACCAAGCAATGGGTACAGCAATCACAAAGGCCAGACCCACCCATTTTATGAAGTTCTGGTTGAGCAATTGTAGTATTTGGGTAATGGTAGCTCCATTGACTTTTCGAACCCCGATTTCCTTTTTTCGTTGTGTACAGGTGTATGAGGTCAAGCCAAAAAGACCCAAAGAGGCAATTAGAATGGCGAGGATGGTGAATATCTGAAAAGCCTTGGCAAATTTTCGGTCTTCATTGAACAAGGCCTCAAACTTTTGATCCAGAAAAGTGTAGTTATAAGTGCTCACAGGAAAAACTTGGTGCCATGTGCGCTCTAGCTCATCTAGAGCTTTATCGACTCCAGCCAAGGTAATGGCCTTTTTGTCCAACTTTACAAGAGTATTTTGGGTGTTTCTGTCGTGTCTGATAATAGTGGGGACCACAGCGGACTTCATTCCAAGGTGGTTATAATCTGCCACCACTCCACTAACGGCCCAATCTTGACCCCAAAATTTGACGGTTTTTCCAATAAGGGTATTTACATCTTCAACACCCATAAAATGAGCCATTTCTTCATTGACCACTACATTGTGACTCCGTTTTTCTGTGGTTTGAAGAAAGGCATCCCCAGCAACGAAATCCATACCCATCAAATTAAAATAATTGGACCTGGCTCCATAGTTGTACCAAATGTGTGTTTCATCGGTATGTCCATTAGGAAAGGTAAGTCCGATATTGGAATTCATATTGGAGAAATCATCTCCAGGATAAGTGCGGGCGCAGCTAACATCTGCTACATAAGGATTTCTTTTAAGTTCCTCTAATAGCACATCAAAATCTTTATAGAATATGGAATCGTATGCACGATCTAATACTTGCCCTTTCAAGGCTATTACCTGATCAAGGTTGGCGCCAATAGGACGATTCTTGAGAAAGTGAATCTGCTTGTTTGCCATGAAAGTACATATCAACAATGAGATGGTGGCCACAAATTGCGTAATGATTAGAGCTTTTCTAAAATGGAATCCATTTTTTGAAGTTTGTACCTGGCCTTTGAGCACCTTGGCAGGGTTGAACCTACTTAATACAAATGCTGGATATAATGCTGCCAAAGTAGCTCCTAAGAGCATGATTCCCAAATAAGGCAAGAGCGCTTGTAATTGCGGACCATCTAAACCCAAATTCTGACCGATTATAGCATTAAAACCGGGTAACAGTAGAAGAACAGCGCATAAGGCCAATAGGATTGCCATGAAATTTAACAATGCAGACTCTGATAGAAACTGCAAGGTCAATTGTGATTTTTTTCCACCAACTACTTTACGAATCCCTATTTCTTTAGCTCGTTCCAGGGATTTACTACTGGAGAGGTTCATGTAGTTCATCCATGACAATAAAAGAGTAATGAATGCGATAATGGACAAAAGCTTGATGTTATGGCCATTACCATTGGTCTCCGCCTCATAGGGTTTGTTTGAGTATAGGTGGATGTCCTCTATGGGTTCCAAATGGTGTCTTTCATTTTTTAGTCCTTCAGGGGTGAAAGCCATGACCTTTTGATTGAGCAAAGCTACATCTGTTGAGTTATCGACCTTGATGTAGGTAAAATATTCGTTTTGGTTCCAAGTGTATTTCCAATCGTTCTCAAATATCTTCCAAGTGTAGAATGTTTTAAAGGAAATGAGCAGATCGTTTTTAATATGGGTGTTTCTATTGGAATTATCCATGACTCCGGTTACCGTAAAGGTCACCGAGGCATCTCCTGCAATTTTAAGGGACTGACCTATAGGATTTGTATCACCGAAAATTTTTTTGGCCACAGAGGTGCTTAACACCACAGAATAGGGTTCACTAAGCGCTGTACGTTCATCACCCCTGACCAAACCATGGTCAAAAACATCAAAATATTCTGGATCCGCCAAAGACCCCACAATACCATCATAAGGGGTATTATTGTTTAATACCACTAAATCACGAATTCTTCTGAATCGTACAAAACTTTCAATTTCAGGAAACTCATCCTTTAACGTAGGGCCGCTTACTATGTAAGCATTTGCATCTCCAGGCACATACTCCCCTCCTTCCAAATAATCCATAAAGACGCGATGTACATATTCAGAACCTTCAAACTTGTCATAGCTTTTCTCATAATTTACATAGAGCATAATCAACACAAAAGATGCAATGCCAATGGCCAACCCAAAAATGTTGATAAAGGAATACAGCTTGTTTTTAAGCAGATATCTTGTGGCAATTTTTAAAAATAATTTCAACATTGTTCTTTGGTTTTTGATTATTCGGCCCGTATGCTTTTTATAGGATTGGACAATGAAGCCCTTAAACTTTGATAACTAACCGTTGATAGGGCCACAAGCAAAACGGTCACTCCTGCAAGGACAAACATCCACCATTGCAATTCAATATGGAAGGCGAATCCTTGAAGCCATTGGGTCATGGCATACCATGCTATGGGAATGGCCAAAACAAATGCAATAAAAACGAGCTTTAGAAAATCCTTGGAAAGCATATTCACCAACCGTAAAGCACTGGCTCCCAAAACTTTTCTTATCCCAATTTCCTTAAAACGTTGTTCTGCCATAAAAGCGGATAGGCCATACAGTCCCAAACAGGAAATAAAAATGGCCAGCAGGGCAAATACATTGAATATGGCTCCCATTTGCTGCTCGCCTTTGTACTGGGCATCCAGGTTGGAATCAACAAAATTGTAGACCAAAGGATAGGCCGGGTTCAGTGTACCATAAATTTTCTCAAGAGCAGCTATGGTATTTGCTGTGCTATTGGGAGCTGTTTTTATTACCGTAAGGCTCCCTCGTTTGTTATGTTGTAGAACCAATGGTTCAACAGCATATTGGAGCGGTTTAAAATTAAAATCCTTGACAACCCCTATTATAGTTCCTTTGTCTCCACGAAACGTTAAACTTTTACCAATTACACTTTCAATGTCCATTCCTATAATTCTAACAGCAGTTTCATTGATGAGAAAGTCGTTATTCTCGAATGAGCTTTTTGAAAACTTCCGTCCGTTTAAAAGGGTCATCTGAAAAACATCCAGAAAATTTTCATCTGCACGAATACTTGGAAATAATATTTGCTGATTGGGGTCCTTTCCTTCCCAGTGGATATCAAAATCCCCCGTGACCAGATTGGCTGGAAGATCTGACATTATGGAAAAATCGTTTGTTAAAGGATTTTCGGTCAGTGCAGTTCGCAAGGCTTCCATCTTTCCCCATATCTCACCTTCCATGGGAATATATACGAGGTTGGATTTATCAAAACCTAAGTTTTTATCCTTGATAAAATTGAGTTGTTTGTAGATTACAATGGTTCCAACAAGCAGCAACACTGAAATCACAAATTGGGAAACCACCAATCCATTGCGAAAAATAAGATTGTATTTTGAAAGCTTTATCCTGCCTTTTAATACCCTAACCGGCCTGAATTTGGAAAGAAACAGCGCTGGATAACTGCCAGAAATAAGGCCTGTTGTAAGTGCTATGGCAAGAAGGGCCATCCAAACCATGGGATCTCCTAACCGAAACGCAAGCTCTTTTTGGGCAAGGTCATTAAAGGAAGGCAAAAGCAAATAAACCAAGCCAAGGGCAAGGAGCAAAGAAATAAAGGAGACAATTAATGATTCGCCCAAAAATTGAAAGATAAGTTGGCGTCGCCCTGCTCCAATTACCTTTCGCAAGCCAACTTCCTTGGCTCTTTTGGCTGATCTTGCAGTAGCTAGGTTCATATAATTGATGCAGGCCACGATCAGAATAATAAAAGCGACGATAAGAAATATGTTTACATACTGTACGTTTCCATGTCCGGGAACATCTATTTGCAGATCTGAATGTAAATGGATATCCTTCAGCGGTTGAAGGTTGAATGTGATTTCAAACTCACTTCTTGAGACATAGATTTCGTTGATTCGATTAGTCATTGCAATCAAATCTTCCTGTGAGGAAATGGCATTTTTCTTGAATTGAAAATACCCGTAAAAGTTAAAACTGTCCCACACCTTGTTGATAAGGTCGGAATTTGTCTTGGCGTGATAAGACATCGGCATCAGAATGTCGAACTGTAAATGGGAATTGGTTGGAATATTTTCAAGAATTCCTGTTACGGTGAAAATGTCATTGTTATCGACCTTTATAGTTTTTCCCAATGCGTTTGTGGTGCCAAAGAATTTTGTTGCGGCTGCTTCGGTAAGTAGAATTCCGTCAGGTTGTGCCAGGGCTTTTTTGGAATCTCCCTTGATCAATGGAAAAGTAAAAACATCCAAAAAATTGGAATCTGCAAAGAAGACAGATTCTTCCTTGAATTTTTGATTTTCGGCTTCAAACAATGCTTCAAATGGAGAACTTAGTCTAACGCTGGTTTCTATCTCCGGGATAAGATTAGGCAGTTCCTCCACCATCCCTGCCGGACTTACCGCCGCCTTAAAATCTTCGTTGGCGATTGCCGTTAACCTATAGAGCTCATCCGCATTGGCATGAAAAGTATCATAGCTAGATTCATTTTGGACCCAAAGAAGAATAAGTATGCTACACGCCATGCCAATAGCAAGTCCACCAATGTTCAAAAAGGAATACCCCTTATGTTGAGCAAAGCTCCTCCAAGCAATTTTCAAATAGTTCTTTAGCATGATTTTTTGTTTTTTGATTATTCCATCCTGAGGCTTTTGACGGGATTTTGAGTTGCTGCTTTAACGGTTTTGGTCCCTACCGTAGCTAATGCGATAAGAGTGACCAACAAACCTGCTGCCAGGAAAAACCAAATGCTCAACTCTATCTTAAAGGGATAGTTCTTTAACCATTCTTTTATAAACCACCAGGCAATGGGGGAGGCTATCAAAAAGGCCATTCCTACTAGTTTTAGAAAATCTTTGGTCAATAAAAATGTAATGTTGGCGACACTGGCACCTATTACCTTTCTTACTCCTATTTCCTTGGTTCGCTGGGTTACTATTAGCAATGTTATGGCGAAGAGACCGATGCAACTAAGAGTAATGGCAATGATTGCTCCTGAGGTAACCATAGTTGCCATCTTTTGTTCTTTTCTATAAGTTCTGTCGATGTTTTCATCTAAAAAAGAACCCAAAAATTGTGCATTTGGCTCTATTCTGGCCCAAGCTTCTTTAATTGCATCATAGGACTTCGCCATGTTTACAGGAGCTATCTTTACATAGGCATAATACAAATCCCAATCGCGCGTCATGAACATAGTGATGGGTTCAATTGCTCTATCCAAACGCTCAAAATTATAGTCCTTGACCACTCCAATTACAGGAAGGTTTATAGAATCACTAAAGCTCACATAGGCCGTTAAGGGGTCTTTTTCACCAAATTCTTTTGCCATAGCTTCATTGATGACAACTCCTGAACTATTATCACTGGCAAAATCTCTATGGAAATTACGTCCGGCAACCATTTCTAAGTCCAGAGTCTCAACATAATCATAGTCTACGTTTAATGAATGAGTATTTATAATTCGGTTTTTATACTCAAACCCGAACATACTTTTTGAAACATTGCCATCTCTTCCGTATCCCAAATTATTGTCGGCCCCGGTTATTTGCAAAATATCCGAATTGTCGGCTAGTTCGTTTCGCAGTAGCTCTAGTGCTTCATGGCTGTTCTTTTTTCCATCCAAAGGAAAAGAAAGCACCTGCTCTTTGTTAAAACCTAGGTTTTTATTCCGCATAAAATCCAATTGCCCTTGTAATACAAGAGTGCCGCTTATCAATAAAATTGTTATGCAAAACTGAACTACTATTAGGGCGTCTCGCACTCGATTTTTCCCTGATGTCGCCATTTTGCCTTTTAGGGACTGTATGGTTCCCAACTTGCTCAACAATAGTGCGGGGTAGCCTCCAACAAACAGTGTGATCAACAGGACTGTCAACACGAAGATTGTAATGATGGAAGGGGAAATGACCATGTCAAAAGACACTTCTGTTCTGAATAGTGTTTTGAACTCATCGATCAGCATAATGCTTAAGAAAATTCCAATACCAACGGAAAAGACAAACACAAAAAGACTTTCGCTCCAGAATTGAAGAAAAAGCTGCTTTCTTTTTGCCCCAAGGGTTTTTCGCATGCCAATTTCTTTTAAACGTTGTCCACTTCTGGCAACACTCATGTTTATAAAATTGACACAGGCTATGAAGAGAATTAAAAATGCAACACCTAGAACTAGATAGGGAGTGCTTCTACTCACATGGGCATATCCATTTTTGAAGCTTGCAAAACTTTCATCTTTGAAAGGTAAAAGCTCATACTTAAAAAAACGACCGTCACTGTTTGCCTGTGCCCCATCACGTTTTGCATTTTCCATTCGTTCCTTTAAGTTGATATCCACCAAGGAACGTGTTGCTTTTTCAAATTGTTGAGCGATTGCACTACTCTCCAATTGCACATAAACATCATGATATCTGGAACTCCATGTGTTCTGGTTGGTCAAGAAACTTGCTTCCTGTTCAAATCGAACGGCTAAATCAAATTCAATGGTACTTTGTGGTAAATTGTTTTCGACCACAGCACTAACGTAAAAAGACCTATCTTCTCCATTTATCAAAATTTGAACTGTTTTACCAATGGCCTGGTCTTTCCCAAAGAGTTTTTCAGCAGTCTCTTCTGTAATAACAATATCGGATTGTTCTGTCAAAAGATTTTCCATTTTTCCCTTGACAGGAGGGAATGTAAACATGCTAAAGAAATCGGCATCTACCCAGATAGCGTCCATATTGATTTCTTTTTCGCCATAAGACACAACAGCCTCTTGCTGTAGATGACGTGTGGCTTTTTTGATTCCTGGAACATCTGCCTTTATTGCATCCATCAATGGGGCTGGATGGGTAGTATATGCTTTGGGACCTTTTGGAGATTGCCCTACCCAATAAACCTTATAAAGACTATCTGCATTGGTATGGAATTTATCATAGGACAAATCGAAGAATCCGGCCATCACCAATAGAATGGCCACACCAAAGGCCACGGAAAGCCCAATTACATTTAAAAGAGTAAACGTCTTGTCTTTGGTTAAGTTTCGCCAGGCAATTTTCAAATAGTTCTTTAACATGATTGTTTGTTTTTTGATTATTCCATCCTGAGACTTTTAACAGGATTGGCCCTTGCTGCCCTAATGGCTTGGAAGCTCACTGTTAATACAGTAACCCCCATGGCGCCAAGCATAGCCAGGGCAAAAATCCACCATTCCAGAATTACCCGATACGGGTATTCCTGTAACCAACCGTTCATTACGTAATAGGAAATGGGAATCGCTATAAAACAGGAAACAGTGACCAACTTTAAAAAATCCTTGGAAAGCATATTCCATACATTGAACACGGATGCTCCCAATACCTTTCTTACCCCAATTTCCTTGGTGCGCTGTTCGGCAACAAAAGAAGTGAGGCCAAATAGCCCAAGACAACTTATGAGAATGGCCAATGCGGTAAAGATTCCCGAAAGGGTTCCTATACGTTCTTCGGCAGCAAACTTTTGACCATATTCTTCATCTATAAAATCGTATTGAAATGGGATATTGGGAAACTGTTCAATGAAAATCCTTTCAATAATGGCCAAGTTCTTGCTAGCACTTTGCTTTGGATTCAACCGAAGATTATAATAGGTGGCGTTTCCATGTTTATCAAATTCGTACACCGCTTGCTTTACAGGCTCGTAGGGAGATTGCACAATGATATCCTGCACAACACCAATAATTTTCAATGGAGGTCGTGGGTCTTCCTCGGCTGTATCCATCAAAAATTTACCAATGGGATTGGTAAGGCCCATGTATTTTTTTGCAGCTTCGTTAATGAGCACTGCGTTGGAATCCGTGGCCATTTCCCTAGAAAAATCCCTGCCTTCAACTATTTTCAAGTTGAGAGATTTGGCATATTCAGGCGACACTTGAGTCCATGCAAAATCCTCCTGAAACCCTTCTGGTTTTCCTTCCCATTTGAACCCGCTCCAATTGGACCAAACCGAGGTTGTTGGACTGCTGGCGGAAGACATGGCTACAACTGCACCGGAACCGATGAACTTATCGCGCATCAATTCAAACTTTCCTTCAAAATCCTGACTCATTACCGGTACTTGTACCAACCCTTCTTTATCATATCCGACAGGTCTGTTTTTGGCATGATTTATCTGCTGCATTACAATTACAGTACCAATAATAAAGGCCACTGAAACGGTAAATTGAAAAACAACAAGGATTTTACGGGGCATACTGGCATGTTTTCCAGCTTTAAAAGTCCCCTTTAACACATCAACAGGTCTAAAAGAGGATAGATAGAGTGCAGGATAACTACCTGCCAATAAGGAGGTGAAAAGAATAAAGACAACGGAAGCAATCCAAAAAACAGGATTTACCCAAGGGAAGGTTATTTCCTTGCGCGCCAACTCATTAAAACCATTCAACGAAATTAGAACTATCAACAGGGCGACAACAAATGCAAATACAACAACCAAAAAAGATTCGCCCAAAAATTGATTGATCAATTGACTTCTTTGTGATCCAATGGATTTTCGTATCCCCACTTCTTTGGAACGCTTTTCTGATCTGGCTGTGCTCAGGTTCATGAAGTTGATACAGGCCAAAAGCAATACAAAAGCACCAATAATACCAAAAAGCCAAACATTTTTAATTCTTCCACCTGTCTGTTTACCATTTTCATAATTAGAACGCAAATGCCAATCACCCATTGGCAGTAGATGCAGCTGGGGGTTGTATTCTAGAGTTTCCTCGGACGCATTTTTCTTTACATCCTTAATGGTTTGTTCCACCTTGGTCATTGAGGTATTACCTACAATCTGGATAAACATTTGGAAGGAATTATTGCCCCAACTATCCTCTGCTTTTTTTATCCATTCTTGTGTGGTGATGTATTTATCCCAGGGCATTAAATAATCAAGGTTGGAAAAAGAGTTGTTGAAAGGGATATCTTCATAGACCGCGGTAACCATCATATCGAATTGGCTATTGACCTTGATTACCTTGCCAATGGGATCTTCATTGCCAAATAAGGTGTTGGCAGTTTCTTCAGACAGCATAATGGAATTGATTTCGCGAATGCCATCTTTTTCTCCCTTTAGTATGTTTAAGTTCAACATTTCCGGAGCCTTTCTTTGCATAAAATTGCCTTGTCTGGAAATACTGGTCTCCTCATATTTTAGGTACTGCGAATTTTGCCAAGAAGACATTACCAAATGCTCAAAATTGTCCATATAACCGTCACGAAGTGCTTTCTCTAAGGGACGTGGAATGGCTGACCAGGTATTTATCTCACCATTAAAGGTTTGTGATTGCATTATTTGTGCAATCTTATCCCTGTTCTTGAAATAATCGTTATGGGTAAGCTCGTCTTCCATCCAAAGACCAATGATCAAGGTAACGGCCATACCCAAAGCCAACCCCCCTACATTTATAATAGTATAACCCTTGTTTTTGGTAAGGTTCCTCCAGGCGATTTTTAAATAGTTCTTTAACATGATGGGTTGTTTTTTGATGATAATTATCTATTTCATTCGGTGCGCAAACATATTACCGGGTTGGTCAAGGCTGCTTTAATGGTGTGAAAACCAACTGTAACCAATGCAACTAAAGCCACTAATATTCCGACCAAAATAAAAGTCAACGGGTTAATAGCCATTTGATATTCATAGTTTTCAACCCAACTTTGAGCAATAAACCAAGCTATTGGAAGGGCAAGTAATAGGCTTACCAACACTAGTTTTAAAAAGTGAAATGAAATCATCCCGACAACATTATTAACGGACGCTCCCATTACCTTTCGAATACCGATTTCTTTCGTGCGCGATTCAATAACCAGTAATGAAATGGCAAAAAGACCCAGACATGATAAGAAAATGGCTATTGTGGATGCAAGTCCAAAAATAGTGGTCATTGTCTTTTCAACTTCGTACCAGGCCTGAAGGTTTTCATCCAAAAAAGAACCTTTGAACTCTGAGCCTGAAGTCACTTCTTCCCAAGCAGAAGAAAGTTTTTGGATTGCAAGCTGCGGATTATCTGATCTGGTTTTGACGAAAATATAATTGATGGCTTCACTGGCCGATAGATGTATCACAATAGGCAATTCTTCCGCGGAAGGCGATTTAACATTGAAATCAGAGACCACACCTATTATCCGATTGCCCGAAGTGCTGGTTTCTCCTCCAAAGAACTTACCGATAGGATTTTTCTCTCCCATGGCCTTTACAAAGCTTTCTGAAACTATTACGGCGTTTACAGAGTCGGTAGCGAAATTGCGACTAAAATCCCTTCCTTGTACCAAAGGGATTCCAAGGGTTTTTAGATAATCAAAATCAGCAAGAACCCAATCTGTAAAGATTTGGTTCTGATTGTATATAAAATCCACGTTTTCTGTAGAAGTTCTTCTATCTTTTCCACGGCCTAAATTATTTTTGCTGCCAGTAACGGAAACAAAACTAGGGTCACCTGCAAGTTTATCGCGCATTAGACCCAGTACTTTTCGACCATCTTCCGTAGTGCCAACCGGAATGCTCACCACCTGTTCTTTATCAAAACCAATGGGCTTTTGTCTTAAGAAATCAAGTTGTTGACCAGCAATTATGCTTACACAAATAAGTAAACTCGAAATAGCAAATTGTGATACCAACAATGTATTTTGAAGTACTCCGGGTTTTTTCGTAGAAACATTTCCTTTTAAAATTTGAACAAGATTAAAATTGGTCATCTTAAGGGCCGGATACCCTCCGGCAATTAAAGTGACCATCAAGAAGACTCCAAAAATAATAGCAATAAAATCAGCTTCGAACAAGGTCGAAACATTTATGCCTCCACCAAATTGTGAGTTAAAAAATGGTATTAATTGAGTTGCAAGAACAATTCCAAGTACGAAGCCGATAAAATAGAGAAGAAAAGCCTCTCCCCATAATTGGGCAAAAAGCTGCCCTTTAAAAGCGCCCAAGGTTTTTCGAACGCCAAGTTCACGACTTCTTTTAAAAGCATGGGCTATATTAAGATTAACAAAGTTGAAACAGGCAATCAAAAGAATAAATGCTCCTAACGCCATAATTGCATAAATCAATAGTAAGGGCGCACTTTTTGGACCTGAAAAATGAATGTCTTCAATGTTGGTCAAATTCAAACTCATTAAGTCGGAAGTATTCTTGACTTCAGGATGTTCCAGTTTCAGTTGCGCCAATTGCTCAGGATAGTATTTCTCTACCAACGAATTCAACTTGCTTTGCATTAATTGGCTATTGCTATTGCTAGATAGCTTAATGAAAATATTGGAAGTGTTAACATCCCATCTCATATTGTTTACTGCATAATCATCAAGTGCTTGGACTCTGGCGATGGCGTCAAATCTAATACTGGAATTTCTTGGGGCATCTTTAATAATAGCGGACACAGTATATGATTTTTCACTCCCTTTTCTACCTATTTTAATTTCCTTTCCTAGAGGATTGGCATCTCCAAAAATTGCAATTGCAGTACTTTCATTTAAAGCAACGCTTTGTAGGTTTGAAAGGGCAATGGTTTTATCCCCAACTAGAATTGGAAAATTGAACATTTCGAAAAATTCGGAATCAGTTCTAGTAATAGACCTTTCTATACTTTTATCCTGATAGGAAATGGTTTCTACTGTGCCCATTATTCTTACGGCGGTTTCAATATCAGGGATATCATTCTCCAAGGCCGCTTTTAAGGGCAAGGGCATTGTAGAATTGATTCCCGCGCCTTGGATGGAATTCGTAAATAGGGAAGTCCTGAATAATTGGCTTTTTCCATCATGAAAGGAATCAAAGCTAAGATGAAAATATACCACCAAGAACAACACAATACTTACGGAAAACGCTATGGCAAGTCCCATAATATTAATAAATGAATGAAGTTTATTCCTTCGGATATTCCTCCAGGCCGTTCTTATATAGTTCTTTAACATGATGGTTTGTTTTTTGATTGATTATTCGGTCCTTAAACTTTTAACCGGATTCACTACAGCCGCTTTTATACTTTGATAACTCACTGTAAAAATTGCAATGGTCACCGCCAATAAAGGAGCAATTATAAACACTTCCCATCCTATATTGATTCGATAGGAAAAATCTTGGAGCCATTTGTCCATGGCAAACCAACCAATGGGAAGCGCCACCAAGATGCCAACACCGACCAACCTGAGAAAATCTTGGGTCAACTTGTAGGTGATTTGACCAACAGTGGCTCCCAATACTTTTCTAACACCTATTTCTTTGGTGCGTTTTTCTGCATTGAAAGCGGCCAGTCCAAACAGCCCTAGACATGCTATAAGAATGGAAAGCGTGGTGAAAATGAAAAAAATATGGCTTAGGCGTTGTTCTGCTCTATACGTTCTTTCAAAAGAATCTTCCATAAAGTAGTAATCAAAAGGTTGACCTGGCGCTAGCTTGTTCCAGATATCTTCAACACCATTAATGGCATTTTGAAAATCGGTAGTATTCAGTTTAATGGCCATAGCACTTGCATAAGTGCTAAGGTGCAAGCTTAAGGCTTCAATATCTTCCCTGAACGGAGAGAAATGAAAATCCTTCACCACACCTACTATAGTATAAAATTTTGGGTTGTCTGAACCTAAATCCTGGGTATATCGTTTACCAATTACCTCTTCTAGGGGAAGGCCAATTGTTGAAACTGCCGATTCATTGATGATGATACTAGTGGAGTCGTTTTTAAATTGTTTTTCAAAATCCCTTCCTGCAACGATTTCAAATCCCAAAGTTGAGATATAATCGTGGTCTACACCCCAGGTTTGCATGCTTACTGCTCTTTCTTGGTCAGTTGCTCCATCTTCAGGGGCAAAAGTGCTATCACCTCTCGCCGAAGGGGTAGGAAAAAAGCTGCTTAGGGAGGCATTTTTAACATACCCCAATTTTTTTGCCTCTTTTTTAAACGAATCGGTCTGGTCACCAAGGGCATACACATCATTGACCACCAAAACCTGATCTTTGGAAAAGCCAAGGTCCTTGTTTTGGATATATTTCAATTGTTGATAAACAACCAGGGTGCTAACGATGAGAAAAACGGAAATGGCAAACTGGAATATCACCAGACCATTTCTTACCCTACTTCCGCCAAGACTGTTGCTGTTGGAACCCTTGAGCACTTCCACAGGAATAAATTTTGACATGAAAAAAGCGGGATAGCTTCCAGAAAAAAGACCAAGAACGATTCCGGCGGCCAACAATATTAGCCAGAAAAAAGGATTGCCATAGGGCATGGAAATATCTTTGTCCGCAAGCTCGTTAAAGAAAGGGAGTGCTATAACCGCGATTAAAATTGCAAATAGTAAGGCTCCAAAGGAAACCAATCCAGATTCCACCAAAAACTGGCGAATCAGATCTATTTTGTTTGAACCCAACGTTTTCCGTACACCAACTTCTTTGGCTCTTTTTAATGAGTGTGCTGTGGAAAGGTTCATAAAATTAACGCTGGCCAAAACAAGGAGAAAGGCAGCGATAAAACTCAAAATATAAATGCTTTGAATAGAGTTGTTGGGACTTATTTCAGCCACTCTATCAGAGTTCAGATGAATATCTGTTAAAGGAATGGTACTATAAATTAAATGATTGCCGGCAGCTTTGAACTGTTCTTCGGTGATACCGGGCATGAATTGTTGTACCCCTGGGATAACATATTTTCCCAAAAAGTCACGTAATGGCTGTTGAATATCGGCTATATTGGCCGCAGGAATTAGTTTGATGAAGGTTTGGTAATTGTTGCTGCCCCAGTTTACGATTCGGGAATCCTCGTAACCTGCCATTGCCATAAAAACAGTATGTTCCCTTAAAAAGGAATTTTTAGGTAAATCATCAATAACCCCTGTTACCGTAAAAGTTTGGGTATTGTTTAGTAGTAGGGTTTGGCCTACAGCATTGTTGATGTCGAAGTGTTTTTCAGCGGCAGTTTTGGTCAGAATTAGAGTGTTAGGCGATTTTAAGGCTGTTTTTTCATCTCCCGCCAATAGTTTGAGACCAAACATTTTAAAGAAAGTGGAGTCCACAAAAGTGGATTGCAGCTCCTTTACATTGACTTCTGTTCCAGTTCGTTTAATCAGCATACTTCCTTGGGTGCGAAACCTTGTAGTGAGCTCCACTTCAGATAAATCATTGTTCATGGCTTCTGCAATGGGAGCTGGGGTAACAGCAAATTTACGGTCCTCACCTCCAAACTTGATATCGGCATTTACCCTGTGAATCCGATCAGCATCGGCAAACATGGTATCGTAGCTCAGTTCGTCAAGAATATAGAGAGAGATGAGAAGGCCTCCGGCTACTCCAATGGCAAGGCCAAAAATGTTGAGAAAGGTAAAAAAGGGCTGCTTTTTAAGACTTCTCCAAGCTATTTTAATATGGTTCTTTAACATGATAGTTCGTTTTAGTTTTGTTTATTCAGTTCTTAAACTGTTTACAGGATTTGCAATGGCCGCCCTTACACTTTGAAAGCCAATAGTCAATAGGGCAATTGCTACAGCCAATGCTGAAGCTAGTAGAAAAACCCACCAATCAATTTCTATTCGATATGAAAAGTCTTGTAACCATTTGTCCATAGCGTACCAACCAATGGGCAATGAAACTACAATTGCTACGCCAACCAACTTTAAGAAATCGGCAGTGAGCGTATACACAATTCCTCTAATACTGGCACCCAGCACTTTTCTTATTCCAATTTCTTTGGTGCGCTTTTCCGCATTGAACACCGCAAGACCAAATAAGCCCAAACATGCAATGAGGATGGACAAGAAAGTGAAGACAATGAAAATACTTCCCAGTCGTTGTTCGGCTTTGTAGGTATCGTTGAACGAATCGTCCATAAAATAAAATTGAAAAGGCTGGCCAGGCGCCACGGTATCCCATATTTGTTCAACTTGGGCTATGGTATTTGTGAAATCACCGGCATTCAATTTTATCAACATTCTGTTGGAATTACTTCCCAAGGAAAGACTCATGGCATTGATTTCGTTTCGCAATGATTCAAAATGAAAGTTTTCTACAACACCGATTACGGTTAAGTACTCCATGTTTTCCTTATCTGGGCGTTTAAAATCATGGGTCAATCTTGTGCCAAGTACGTTTTCGTTTTGTAGTCCCAACATGGCTACGGCTGATTCGTTTAAAATTATCGCAGAGGAATCGGTGGGGAATTCCCTGTTGAAGTTTCTACCTGCAATAATTTTCATGTCCAAAGTATTCACATAATCATGGTCAACACCCCACTTTTCAAAAATGTACCCATCATGTTTTACTCCACTACCCGCTTCCGGGAAAAAAGTAATACCGTTGCGTGCGGAAGGAGTAGGCAAAAAACTGCTTAATGACACATTCTTGACACCACCAACTTGAGCAACCTCTTGCTTCAAGGATTGAATGCGATCTCCAGATGCATCCACATCATCTATAACTACTACTTGATCCTTCTGAAAACCTAAATCCTTATTCTGAATGAACTGTAATTGCTGAAAAATCACTACAGTTCCAATAATTAAAAATATGGAAATGGCAAATTGGAACACTACCAGATAATTTCTGACCTTGCTATTGCCCGTTCCACTTTTGCTACCACCTTTGAGTGCAGTTATGGGGTTAAATCTTGAAAGGAAGAATGCGGGATAAAAACCTGATAACAGGCCCAATGAAGCAGCGGAAAGAAGTAGAAGAATCCAGAAAACAGGACTGCCAAGAGGCAAGGAAATAGTTTTCCCTGAAAGCTCGTTAAAGAAAGGAAGAACAATAGCGCTAATAATCAGTGCAAGCACTAGTGAAAAGAATGAAATTATGACAGCTTCAGACAAGAACTGTTTGATAAGCCCAAATTTTTTAGACCCCAGTGTTTTTCTTATGCCAACCTCCTTGGCCCTTTTTAACGCTTGCGCTGTTGAAAGGTTTACAAAATTAACGCTGGCCAGTATAATAAGAAACAAACCAATAGCAGAGAGAATGTAAATGTTTTCAATATCATTGGTAGGGCTCAGCTCTCCTTTTCTATTTAAAGAATGTAAATGGATTTTGGTCAAGGGGATAGTACTCCAGACCATGTTATTACCAGATGCTTTGCGACTTTCCCTGAATTTTTTTAACGTCATGCTGGGATCAAATGTTTGGATCCAAGGAATCATATAGGTTTCATATATGGTATTCAAGGGAGCCTCTAAGGATTGGATTTTTGCTTCTGGATGAAGTTTAATGAATGTTGAAAAACTCCAGTTGGCCCATGAAGGACTTTCGGCATCTGGAAAGCTCGCCATCGAAATAAAAATGGAATGGTTCCTTAAAAAAGAATTTTTGGGCAAGTCGGCAATAATTCCGGTAACGGTATAAACGTCTTTATTGTCCAAGAGTACTGCTTGTCCTAAAGCCTCGCTATCTTCAAAGTGCTTTTGAGCCGCACTTTTGGTCAAAATCAAGGTGTTTGGTTCTTTGAGCGCTGTTTTGGGGTTGCCTTTTAAAAGGGTTAACCCAAACATGTCAAAAAAAGTAGAGTCAACACCAATAACATGATTTTCCTTTATATTTTGTTCAGCTTCCGTTTTTTTGAGGAGAACACTATTCATATCCCTGAACCTTGTGACCATTTTTATCTGGGGATAATCTTGCGCCAAAGTAGGGCCTAAAGGAGCTGCAACCGAAGCATATTTGTTGGTTTCACCACCATTGGTGTTGTCAATGTTAATTCTATGAATGTTGTCGGCATCAGCAAACATGGTATCAAAACTCATCTCATCATATATATAAAGAGAAATGAGCAAGCTCCCCACCATTCCTACGGATAGTCCAAAAATGTTCAAAAAGGTAAAGAATGGCTGGGTTTTAAGACTTCTCCATGCTATTTTAATATGATTTTTGAACATAATCTTTTCTTTATTCGGTTCTTAAGCTGTTTACCGGATTGGCCATGGCCGACTTCACTGCTTGGAAACCTATGGTGATAAGTGTTACCAATAGTGTAAGTACACCGGCTAGCCCAAAGGCCCAAACAGGGATGTTTATTCGATAGGCAAAATCGCTTAGCCATTCGGTCATAAAATAGTAAGCCAAAGGAGATGCTATTAATATTGAAATAGCAATCAATTTTAAAAAGTCTTTGGAAATTAAAAATGTGATGTTGTTGATGCTGGCCCCAAGGACTTTCCGAATACCAATTTCCTTGGTACGCTGTTTGGCCATAAATGTGGCCAAGCCAAACAATCCCAAGCAAGACAATAGGATTGAAATTATGGCAAAATAACGCGCCAAAGTACCTGTCAACATTTCCGTCCTGTAATTTGCCGCATATTCTTCATCCAGAAAATCATAGTGCAAGGGTGTGTCGGGCAATACTTTTTCAAAAACGGTTTGAACGGAAGCCAATCCTTCCTTCGTTTGCGCACCATCCAATTTGATGATCAATTCACCTGCGTTATCAGGTTCCAATAAAAAAACGGTTGGTTGTATAGGCTCGTACAGTGATCTGTTATGGAAATTTTTGAGTACACCAATGATCTGCCGTTGCGCCCCCCATAATTGGACTGTTTTCCCAACAGGATTTTCGCCCAATTTCATTAAGTCAGCAGCCGTTTGATTGATTACCAAGTTCAAGGTGTCTTGCGAACCTTCTCTATAATAGTCACCCTTATCTATAGGGATGTCAAAAGCACTTGGGAAATTATGGGCAGTCCATAAAAGTGCAAATTCAATGTTTTCTTGCTCCTGGGTTTTACCTGGCCAACTTACCCCACTACTTGATGCAGGTGTTGCCAAAGGTGAAGGGCCAACCAAGGTGACATCTTCAATGCCGGTCGAGGCGATTAGCTCATTCTTTAGGGCCTGATATTTTTCGGTAATTACTTGATCTTGGTGTATGGTTATGATATGGTCTTTAGCAATCCCCAAATCTTTTTTGTTCACATAATCTATCTGGTTTTGAATGACAAGGGCTGAAATGATAAGCAGGATGGATAAAGAGAATTGCAGCACCACCAATCCTTTTCGTAAAGAGATGGTATTCTTTTGTTCTCTACCAACTCCTTTTAGGGCTTCAATAGGTTTGAAGGATGAAATAATCAAAGAAGGGTATGCTCCGGATAAAAGTGTGGTAAAAGTGAAAACACCAAAAATAATGAGCCAAAGCTGTGGGCTGGCAATATCAATGGCAAGCTGCTTACCGGTAAGGGTATTTATGGAAGGCAAAAGCAGCGCGGAAAGCAATAAACCTATAAAAAAAGCAAGAGAGGTAATTATAGAGGTTTCCATGAAAAATTGCCCCACCAACATATTTTTCTTTGCACCAACCACCTTTCGCACACCAATTTCGCCTGATCTTTTAGTAGCGTATGCTGTAGAAAGATTGATAAAATTAATACAGGAAATGATCAAAAGAAAGATTGCAGCCAAAGTAAATATCCTAACGTATTCTATGCGGCCACCCGATACTTTTGCTTGTTCATCAAAACGGTTATAAAGGTAGCTTTCAGAAAACTTTTGCATCAGAATACCTTCCTTAAATTCACCAGTAATGTTTTCTTGAAAGAGGGTTTCAGTTTTTTTTGCAACAGCTTCCGGATTAGCATCTTTACGAAGTAAAAAGGCTCCTTGCATACCATTGTTACCCCATTCCAACATCCAATCATTTTGGCTTAGGTGCCGCTCGAAGCCGTAGTAAAAATCGTTTTGTATAGAAGATTGCGTTGGAAAATTTTTGTAAACAGCTTCTACTGCAAAATCCCCATTGTCGTAGATATGAACAGGACTACCCAATGCTTTTTGAGGCCATTCATCACCCCAAAACCGTTGGGCCAAACGCTCAGAGATTGCAATAGCTTCGGGTTTTTCATCTAAGGCATTGATATCTCCCGCAAGTACAGGAAAAGAGAATGATTTGAAAAAGGCAGCATTGGTAAATGCCCCCGGTGCCCTAAAATCGGTATCCTCAATTCGAAGGTTATCTTGAAAAGTAGCTCCAAGTGTAATGTATTCCTCAACCTCGGGAAACTTTTCCTTGGCGGTTTTCAATAGTGGATATGATATGCCACTATATACATCGAACACACCCTCTTCCAAAGGAATGGTTCTTTTCACCAAAAACAACTGATCGTCCTTTTCATGGAACTTGTTCATGCCATACTCGTCAAAAACCCAGAGTAGCATCAAAAAGGAAACCGCTATGGCAATGGACAATCCTATGGTGTTTATGGACAAATACACCCTGTTCTTGAGTAAGGTTCTCCAAGCGGTTTTTAAATAGTTCTTTAACATGATCGTTCGTTTTTGACCCTTCGACTTTACTCAGGGTAAGTTTTGATTATTCTGTCCTTAGGCTTTTAACCGGGCTGGCCACGGCCACTTTTAATGTTTGATAACTGATGGTAAACAATGTGATGGCCATTATGGACAGTATGGCCAATGCAAATACCCACCAATGTATTTCAGTTCTGTAGGTGTATCCTTGTAACCATTGCTCCATTAAATACCATGCGATTGGAGTTGCAAACACTCCTGCAATCAATATCAGTTTGAAAAAATCTGCTGTAAAAAGGGCCAGGATATTGGCAACGTTGCTTCCCAATACTTTTCTAATACCAATTTCCTTGGTACGAAGTCCAACAAAAAACAATATCAAACCGTACAGCCCCAAACAGCCAATTAAAATGGCCAAGGCGGAGAATACTTTTGAAAGGGAGAGATACCGCTGTTCTGCTTCATATTGTTGTGCTACCCTTTCGTCCAAAAAGTGATACTCATAGATATAATCTGAAAAAGCATCGGTCCACACCTGTTCAATTTGGTCTAATGTGGATGCGGTGTTGCGCATGTTAATTTTAAAAGCCAATTCAGCATACCAGCTATTTTTGGCTCCAATGAATATGGGGTTTATCTCTTCTGTAAAATCGGCATTATGAAAATTTTTGACCACCCCGACTATAGTTGCTTTGACACTGCCACCGCTGGCCTCTATTTTTTTTCCTAGTAATTCCTCTGAAGATGCCAAGCCCAGTTTTTGGGCAAATTTTTCGTTGACCAAAACTTCGCTTAGGGAGTCATTTTTAAAAAAGTTCCGACCTGCTATAAGCGGTATGTCAAAAGTGTTTATAAAATCAATGTCACCGGCCTTTAACTCAATGCTGAATTCTTCCGGTTCAGGTCTATTATGATATTTTATACTGGTGCCCCAACTACTGTCGGCCCCTCCTGGGCTGCTTAAGCAGGCAGTAGTACTTTGTACCCCTGGAATTTGGTTGAACCTGTCTTTTAATCCTTGTAGTTGAACAGGTTCCATTTCTGTTGGAATATCTACCATTACTATGGACTCTTTATTAAAGCCCAAATCCGTATTTACCGCATAGTCAATTTGTCTTGAAATAATCAGTGTTGCCGCTATAAGGGTAATGGAAATTGCAAATTGAGCTACAACCAGTACCTTTCTTGTAGTATTGCCTCCGGTATCATTATGACTCAGTTTCCCCTTTAGCGCTAATACAGGAACTATACGTGACATTAATATTCCGGGATAGCTCCCCGATAGAAAGGAAACCATTGCCAAGACCAGGATGAGAAATGCAAAAAAGCGGAGGTTCAATAAATGATATACCGATAGCTCTATTTGAAATAGCTCGTTGAAAGAAGGAAGAAAGAGAATAGCAAGTCCTAAGCCTATCAAAATTGCAAAAAGGCTTATTACAAAGGTCTCCGATAAAAACTGCCAGAACAAATGTTGCTTAAAACTTCCAAGCACTTTACGAACCCCAATTTCTTTAGACCTATAAAAAGCTTGCGCCGTTGAAATATTGATAAAATTAATACATGCTATGACGATCAAGAAAAGCCCAATGATACCAAAGACCCAAAGGAGCGTGGGATCAAGCCCCCCATAAAGCGGATCAAAGTGCATAATGGAAAGGGACTGTAATTTATAAACATGTTTATTCTTGGTTGTGGGTCTGTGTTTTTTTGGAAGCTCCAAAAGTGCAGTCTCAATATGATCTATATTTTGGTTTGGTTTTAAAAGAGAAAAGCATTGTAGATTGGTGGTAATGCCATTCCAGTTTTCTGTGGCGGCAAACTCAAAAAAATCTTCCAAATTTTGAAAAGAAACGAAAACCTCTGATTTTAAGAAAGTAGTTTTTGGAAGGCTCTTTAAAACTCCGGTAATCTGGATGGTCTTGTCGTTTTCAAGGACAAAAGTCTCTCCGACAACCGCTGTTTTACCATACATTTTTTGGGCTAGATCTTCAGTAATCAATGCGGTATTGGGAGCCGTAAGTGAAACATTATTACCGCCACTTAATAAAGGGTAATTGAAGATCTTAAAAAAATCCTCTTCCACAAAGGCTACATTTTGTTTGAACTTGTCAATGTCCCCATTCTTTTTTGAATGTAGGACAAAGCCATCTTGAACAACAATTTTGGCGACTTT
The DNA here is from genome assembly GCF_965222555.1 of Flagellimonas sp. Lineage (GTDB taxonomy): Bacteria > Bacteroidota > Bacteroidia > Flavobacteriales > Flavobacteriaceae > Flagellimonas. The sequence continues at coordinate 1,385,405 of NZ_CBDCUG010000005.1, forward strand.
TTCGGCATACTCATAATCTTCCCTAAACACCTTGGCAAATGCGGGAGGAACACTGGGATCATATTCAACAAAGTCCCTGTGCTCTTCCGTGACCATTCTATAAATTCTATCCGAATTTGCATGGAAATTATCGAAAGAAAGATGGTAGCTTAAGAACAGATAAATTAGAACACTACTGCCAAACCCAATGGCAAGTCCCAGAATATTTATGGCGGTAAATACTTTCCTTTTTAAAAGATTTCTCCAGGCGATTCTAATATAATTCTTAAACATGGTTTCGTTTTTTGATTGTTATGATTGATGAATAAACTCGATTATACCATGGCGCCTATCTCTCGGTTCTTGCTTTCGGTTACAATTTGACCATCAAATAGGTTCACCACTCTGTGGGCATAATGTGAATCCCTATCGGAGTGCGTAACCATTACAATGGTGGTTCCTTCTTGGTTTAGTTCGGTAAGCAGGTTCATAACCTCGATTCCGTTTTTGGAGTCCAGATTACCTGTTGGCTCATCAGCTAGAATCAATTTAGGATTGGTGACCACCGCTCTTGAAATAGCAACTCTTTGCTGCTGTCCACCAGAAAGTTGTTGGGGGAAATGCTTTTCGCGATGGGCAATTTTCATACGCTCCAAAACAGCTTTAACCTTCTTTTTGCGTTCCGATTTGCTCATTTTTAAGTAGATCAATGGCAATTCCACATTTTCATAAACAGTAAGTTCATCGATGAGGTTAAAACTTTGAAAAACAAAGCCCAGATTTCCTTTTCGCAACTGGGTACGTTGGCTTTCTTTAAGCCCACTGACCTCATGGCCGGCAAATTGATAACTGCCTTCCGTTGGATTGTCCAGCATTCCAATAATGTTGAGCAATGTTGATTTTCCACATCCGGATGGCCCCATAATGGCAACAAATTCCCCTTCGGCCACATTGAGATTTACCCCGTTAAGAGCAAGTGTTTCTACCTCCTCTGTTCTAAAACTCTTTTTAAGGTTCTGTATCTGTATCATTTTTTAGCTTAATATTTGTTTAGTATTCTATTTAATAATTCTTCTTTTTCTTTATTGGTTATTTTATCATTGACATTTCTTTGTCCGAGAGTGTATATAATATCTTTTGCTGCCAACACGACTTTCTTTTTGCAGGGATTACTTTTCATCCATTCCAACCAAAAGGCTTGATTAGCTGTATCAGGCTTCAACACCCAATCCCTAAACTCCTCATTGGAAAGCAAATCTTCAATTTTGTCCGCCTTTATATCCATGACTTGCTGTTTTTTAGAATACGTAGATCTTGGATACATAAAGACAAGGTTTTCAAAGTGTTTGTTACATTTTACACGTATTAAATCAATGTCCTCCTGGTTATTTTTCTCTGTTTTGGACTTGCAATAATTCTTCTCGAACCATTTCCATTTCTTTTGCACATAACTTTATCGTATTGTTCCATTACAGTAATTAGACTCATCATTTCTGTTTCTGAAAAACCATGATGCTACTAGCATCATGGTTTTTCTCTAAATTATTTCAATACAATTCTTTCTGCGGTTCCAAAGCTGTCATAGTTACTGGTGATTACATTTTCACCTGGCTGCAATCCTTCCAATACTTCATAGTATCTGGAGTTTTGTTTGCCAATTCTGATGTTTCGCTTTAGGGCCTCATTGCCATCTGTTCCAACTACAAAGACCCATTGACCTCCGGTACTTTGGAAAAATCCACCCTTGGGCAGTAACATGGCATCACTTGAAGCGCCCAATTGCAATCGTATATTATAGCTTTGACCTGCTCTAATAGTCTCAGGCTTTTCACCCGTAAAAACCAAATCCACTTTAAACCTGCCATTTCGTACTTCGGGATAAACTTTTCGTAATCGCAGTCCATATTCTTTTTCGTTCCGCTCTAAAGTTGCAGATAGGTCACGTTTAACACGATCAATATAATGTTCGTCTATTTCTGCTTCGATTTTAAAATCGGTCAGAACATTTACCTGTCCAATACGCTCTCCCTGTGAAATATTCTGTCCAATCTCGGCATCCAAAAAACCCAATTGGCCATCGGCCGGTGCCCTAACATTTAGATGGTCTAATCGCTCGTAAACCATGGACAATGTTTTTTTCATTCGTGTAAGATCCGTGTCAAGACCTGTTAAGGAAGTGGTTCGCATTTTACTATCGTTTTCCGTTTGAATCTTAACGATTTCGTATTGTTTTTGGGAAAGTTCGTAGTTTTCTTTGGAGGTAAGATATGCCTCCTTGGAAATGAGTTCTTCTTGGTAAAGGGCCTCGTTCTGTTCGTAGTTCCGCTTTAGCCGTTGCAGTTCATTGGCCGCCGTAGCCAAGGCTCTACGACCATCATACTGGCGCGAGTCAAAATCGAGGCGTGTCTGGCGCAGGTTATTTTCCTTTAACGCCATATTGCTTTCGCTGGAAAGGATCTGCTCGTAGAGGTTGGTGTTCTCCAGTTTCAGGATGATGTCTCCCTTTTTTACCATGGTACCTTCCTCAATCAATTTTTCTGAAACCCTTCCTCCTTCATAGGCATCCATATAAATGGTGGCAATAGGAGCCACATTACCATTAATGGTAATATAGTCGTCAAACTTTCCTTCTGTAACTTGGGCAATGGAAAGGCGTTCTTTTTCTGTTCTGTACGTAGAAACGGAGCTTGCAAAAATCAACTTATAGCCCGTGAACAATACCAAGAGGCCTAAAGCTATATAGCCGTAATGTTTTGGTTTAAGTCCTTTCTTTTTTTCTAATTGTATATCCATGGTTCTTTTTAGTTGATGTTAAAAATGGGCAGGCCGTTGTAAAAATCAATCGTGCTTTTGTTCACTTTAAGCCTTAGGCCCACCTGTAAGTTCTCATTTTGTGCAACGCCGAACAAGTTCTTGGCCTGAAAAAGGTCCAAGGCATTGATCAATCCTTTTTCATACCGTTTTTGCGCTATGGCAAAGGCCAACTCTTGGGCCTGCACCTTTTTTTTGCTCTGCTGAAACTCGTCTGTCAGTGCACGGTTTGTCTGTACCAATTGTTGCAGTAGTTGAAAGAGCTCCTGCTCTTGGATTTCAAGGTTGTTCTTGGCCTGTAAATAGGCTATTTTTTGTTGTTTTACCCTCGACCGATTGGACCATCCATTGCTAATGGGAATACTGAGTTCTGCACCTACAAATTTTGAAGTGTTGTCCTTAATCTGTGTTCTGAACGGGATAAGATTTCCATCGGCATCCACATTGGTTTCAAAGTAACTGGTTCCGATACCTGCAATTAATGAAAGGGAAGGATAAAGCCCTCCGCGGATGGATTGCAGTTGTTTTTTGGCCGCATTAACCCTATACTCCTGCGATTTTACAATAGGCACAAAACCTCTCGCTACAGTATAAAGAGAATCGAGTTCAATTTCTTTATCGATAATTTCTTCTGTAGCATCCAAGCTGGGTTGCAGATTGATATCGTTTTCTTCGGTTAGGTTCATTTCCTGAAGCAAAGTAAGCTTGGCATTTGCAAGCAAATTCTTGTTTTGTGTCACCAAAAATTTGTCCCCCAACAGATTGGATTCGGCTTCGTACAGATCCGCTCCGGCCATCATTCCCAAATCCACTTGTTTTTGCACCAGGTCATAATTGGATTGCGAAATTTCCTGTTGCTCCAAGGAGTTGGCCACCAGACCTTCATAAAACTTAATGTCATAATAAGCACTCATCACTCGGAATGCCAGCAAAAACTTTTCCTGCAATACATCCTCCTGGGTGGCCTTATAAATGAACTTGGATGCTTTTATGGAATTCAATTTTTGAAAACCTTGGAAGATATCCAAATTGGAGCCTAGGGAATAATTGTTCCTGAAGAACTCTGTGTTTACAAAATCATTGGTGTTGGGATCTTCTGATCTACCAAACTGAATCCTATAATCTGTATAACCGCTTATGGTGGGCAATAAATCTCGTACGGACTGTCTGTAGGTTTCTTTGCTGGAATCTTTGGTGTACGAGGTATTTTTTACCTGAAGATTATGTTCAATGGCATAGGCAACGCACTCGTCCAATGTCCAAACCTTTTGGGAAATTCCAGCGACGGAAATTAGAAAAACAAGTGCCGTTATGTATGTTTTAAATGTCATGGTCTTTATACTGTGCCAAACTATTTGCCATTCTTGTGCCAAATAATCAATATGCTGATAATCATATTGTTACATTGTTTTTAGGAAAATCAGCAGAGAAGGAGTGTAAAATTTTTGTACAAAAAATGTCCAATTATTTTACACTTGCAAAAAATTTATGATTTCAATTTGTAGCTTTAACCATATAAGTTTTGAAACCCTATGACTGATGCCAAGATTTTGGTGGTAGACGATAATAAAAGTGTCCTGAGCGCATTGGAGATTCTATTGCAGTTTGAATACAAAAGTGTTCAGACCATTTTTAATCCCAACCAAATTTCTTCCTTTCCCAATTTGGATGAAATTGATATCGTGCTTTTGGACATGAATTTTTCGGCCGGGGTAAACACGGGGAACGAGGGACTCTTTTGGTTGAATGAGATTAAAAAGAAATCCCCGAATACATCTGTAATCATGATGACCGCCTACGGAGCGGTTGATCTTGCGGTCACGGCATTGAAACAAGGAGCTTCCGATTTTATTCTAAAACCATGGAACAACGAACGTTTGTTGACCACGGTAAAATCTGCTTACGAATACCGAAAATCAAAACTGGAAATCAGCAATCTTAAGAAGAAAGAGAGCCATTTAAAACAGGTGATCAATGATGACAAGAATTTCATTATTGGCAATTCCAAAGCATTGACATCCGTGCTGAATCTTGCAAGAAAGGTTGCCAAAACAGACGTGAATGTTTTGATTACTGGTGAAAATGGTACGGGAAAAGAATTGATTGCCAGAGAACTGCATCGACTCTCATCCCGAAAAGATGAGGTTTTTATTGGGGTTGATATGGGCTCAATAGCCGAAAACTTGTTTGAAAGTGAGCTGTTCGGACATATTAAAGGCTCCTTTACCGATGCCAAGGAGGATCGCGCTGGAAAGTTTGAGGCTGCCAACCAAGGATCTCTGTTTTTGGATGAAATGGGCAACCTATCCTTGCAAATGCAAGCCAAATTGTTGTCGGCCATCCAAAACAAATCGGTTACCCGGGTTGGATCCAATAAACCTATTAATGTTGATATTAGATTGATTTGTGCCACCAATTGCAATTTGGAACAAATGGTGGTAGACGGACTTTTTAGGGAAGACCTTTTATATCGAATCAATACCATTCATATAGAAGTGCCACCGCTACGGGAACGCGAAGGCGACATCCTTATTTTGGCCGATTTTTTCTTAAAGCGATTCGCCAACAAATACGACAAGCAAGGTTTGCGCATCAACAATTTGGCACAAGAAAAACTGATGGACTATCAATGGCCCGGTAATGTGCGTGAACTGCAACATACCATGGAGCGGGCGGTTATTCTTTCCGAAGGAAATGTATTAAAACCTTCCGACTTTTTATTGCACAGTAAGCCCTCACAGTCATTTGAGCATGGTCCGGCCACTTTGGACGAAATGGAACAACAGATGATCTTAAAAGCGCTGGATCAACATGACGGGAACTATAGTGCTGCAGCGGAGCAGTTGGGCATTTCGCGTCAGACGCTGTACAACAAACTGAAGAAAAAGAGTAAATAATGGCCAGTAGAAATTTTTATTTCCAGCTGATTTTCAGGGTGCTTTTGATTGCCCTAACGGCCTTGGCCTTGGCTTTTTCCATTGTTTGGGAATGGTATTTTACCTTGGCATTTGCTGCCTTTTTTCTTTGGGCACAGGTACATTTTCTAATTAAATTCATCAATAGCACCAACCGTAAGATCGCCTATTTTTTTGACGCCATCCGCAATGAAGATTTTACATTGCGATTTCCAGAAAGGGTGTCCATAGAATCCTTTGAAGAACTTAACAAGAGTTTGAACAGGGTAAATGACCTGATCCAGGAGGTTCATTTACAGCTGCAGGTCAAAGAGCAATACTATCAGGAAATTCTTAAGCAGGCCAGCATTGGTATTATGACTTTTAATGAGAAGGGCCATATTCTTTTTGCCAACCCAACGCTGGAAAAATTACTGAACTATACCCCCCTTAACCATATAAAACAGTTGGCCCAGGTAGATGAAAAATTATACGAGGTCTTTAAAACTTTTCAACCGTTTGAACGAAAACTGTTCCAATTGACCAATGAACGGGAACAGATTCAATTAGCATTGAAATCTACGCCTTTAACTTTGGATGGACAGTCATTATTGTTGGTGGTGGTACAGGATATTCATCAAGAACTGGATGAAAAGGAAACAGAATCTTGGGTACGGCTGATTCGTGTACTCACGCACGAAATCATGAATACCATAACACCCATTGCCTCAATTTCAGATTCCATAATCAAGTATTACAGAAAAGGCGGTGAGATAGTTCCTTTGGAAAAATTGGATGAAAGCCAAATCAAGAACACGCTCAAAGGTTTGGAAGTGATTAAGGAGCAAGGAGGAGACTTGATGGATTTTGTGCAATCGTACCGGAGCCTGTTGAATGTTCCAGAACCTAACAGGGCCATTATTGATGGCGTGGGATTGTTGGAAAAGATAGATGTGTTGATGTCGGCACGCTTGGCTACCGATACAAAGTTTTCGGTGAGCTGTTCTCCAAAGGACCTTGAATTTTTTATTGACGAAAAGCAGATAACGCAGGTGTTGATCAATCTGGGAAAAAATGCCCTTCAATCCGTAAAAGAAACCGAAAATGGTCAAGTGCATATGATTGCAGGGATTGATGCCGAAGGCATAAAATATATTGAGGTGAGGGACAATGGGCCGGGAATTCCACCAGATTTGATGGATGAAATTTTTGTTCCTTTTTTCACCACTAAAAATGAAGGTACCGGGATTGGACTTAGTCTTTCCAAGAGGGTAATGCAAATGCATGGGGGCAACCTAAAAGTGCACTCCGTTCCAAATAGGGAAACCGTTTTTAGATTGACCTTCAACCAAAGTAAGTGACAAACATCAAAGAACAACTTCTAAAATTCTGCTGGGAAAGCATTGACGAAAAAACAGCTCGCCTAAAAAAGCGAAGTGAGGAACTACAGGAATCCCTTGGCTCCGAAACAAAAAGTAGTGCTGGCGACAAGCATGAAACTGGCCGGGCCATGGTACAATTGGAACAGGAAAAGCTGGGAAAGCAACTTGTAGCGTTGGACAGAACAAAGGCAACACTTCAAAAAGTGGATGTGGCCAAAGACTCTTCAAAAATTATATTGGGAAGTCTTGTAAAAACTTCAACCGCCAATTATTTTATAGCCGTTTCAACTGGAATGTATGCCAAAGAGGGAATCACTGTTTTTTGTATTTCACCCGGAGCGCCCATTGCACAATTGCTGTTGGGAAAAGAAAAAGGGGATAGCATTGTTTTCAATGGCAAACAAATCAATGTTCTTGAGGTGATGTAGGTTAATCCCAATCCGGTTTTTTACGCCCCGCCTTTTTTTCTGCAGCTTTCTTTTTGGATTTTAACCGTTTTTCAATGGAAGATTTTGAGGGCTTGGTGGCTTTTCTCTTTTTAGGAACCTCCAATGCCTTTTTCAACACCTCAAAAAAACGTTTAATCACAATTTGTTTGTTCTTGTGTTGACTTCTGGCTTCGTCACATTGCAGTATAAGAACCCCTTCCTTGTTGAGTCGTGCATCCAGTTTTAAAAGTAATCGCTCTTTTTCGGTATGTGTGAGTCCTTCAGAAGATTGTAGGGGAAATGACAACTCTACCTTGGAGGACACCTTGTTTACATGTTGTCCGCCCGCACCGCTACTTCGTATGGCTTTAAATTTGAGTTCCTTAAGAATCTGCTCTTTGTTCAACGTGGAGGCGTGCATTAATGGTGTCCAAAGATACATTAAGGAAAACGGTATCGCCGGGTTTTAGTTTTTTGGAAGTGACAAAGTACAAAACGGTGCCTTCTTCCGCAGCTGCTTCATTTAGATAATGACTTCCCTTAAAAAAGGACTCTTTTACCGTTACTTCCAGTCCAGAGCCTTTTGATAGTTGAAACTCGTGTGGGTATACCAGTACCGAACGATCTATTGCCGCATAGGATTTTAGTAGTTTTATGGGAACCTCATTGACCTCACCAAACAACGAGGCCGTATAATAATTTGGCGGATTTTTATACAGTTTTTTGGTTTTTTCATCCGCGATGATTTTGCCATTTTCCAATACTATGGTTCGATTGGCATAGGGCAATACATCATTGGGATCATGGCTGGCGGTAAGCACTGTTATTCCTTTTTCCTTTAAATAATGGAACAGATTCCTTCGGAGAGAGGTTCGTTTAAAATTATCAATATGCCCAAAGGGTTCGTCCAACAACAATATTTCGGGTTCTTGCGCCAATACCCTGGCCAAAGCCACCCGTTGCTGTTGTCCGCCACTCAAGTTTTTGACCTTGGTCTTGGCATAATCCTGAAGTTCTATAAGTTCCAATAATTCCTGAATGCGCTGTTGATGGGTTTCCATTTCAAATACAGAAAGATGTTGTCCAATATTCTCTTCAACAGTAGTGAACGGCATCAGATCAAAATCTTGGGAAAGGTATTTCATGTAAGACTCTCCTGGAATCAAATTGAAATTGGGGCCTAGGATTTGTTTGTCATCCCAAAAAATGGAACCGCTTTCAATATGTAAAAGGCCGTAGATGATTTTAAGCAATGTACTTTTTCCCGAACCACTTTCGCCCATTAAAGCCACATGCTCCCCTTTCTCCACCTCAAAGGAAATAGCTTTCAGGGTGCTTTTGGAAGCATAGGCAAAGGAATCGATATGAACTTTAAGCATATTGAAGTTGAAAAATAAAAATCCGCTTCTATTGAAACGGATTTTAGACCGATTGAAGTATTCCTAATCCTTGAATTCTTTTAAAACTGCTTGGTTAGGCAACTTGTCATATCCCATATTAAAAAAGGTAAAACCAAAAATGTCGGCATATTGTTCAATGGTTTTGCTAACCGGGGTGCCGGCCCCGTGCCCTGCATTGGTCTCGATTCTAATCAAGGTAGGATTATCCCCTGCTTGCTTTTCTTGTAACTCCGCTGCAAACTTAAAACTATGAGCGGGCACTACCCGATCATCATGATCGCCTGTGGTAACCAAGGTTGCAGGATAGGATGTCCCTTCTTTAATGTTATGTAAGGGCGAATAACCTTTTAAGTAGTTGAACATCTCCTCACTTTCTTCAGCGGTTCCGTAGTCGTATGCCCAGCCCGCACCTGCTGTAAACGTATGATAGCGGAGCATGTCCAAAACCCCAACAGCTGGAAGCGCTACTTGCATTAAATCTGGGCGTTGGGTCATGGTAGCACCCACTAAAAGCCCACCATTGGATCCACCACGAATGGCCAAATATTCTTTCGAAGTGTATTTGTTCTCAATAAGGTATTCAGCGGCAGCGATAAAGTCATCAAAAACATTCTGCTTTTGTTGTTTGGTGCCGGCAATATGCCATTTCTTTCCATATTCACCTCCGCCTCTTAGGTTTGGAACGGCATAAATCCCTCCCTGTTCCATCCAAACGGCATTTACAATGCTAAAAGAGGGTGTTAAACTGATATTGAAACCGCCATAACCATATAAAATGGTTGGGTTTTTTCCGTTGAGCTCCACTCCTTTTTTATGGGTGATGATCATAGGTACTTTGGTTCCATCTTTTGAGGTATAGAACACTTGGGTAGATTCGTAATCCTCTGGATTGAAATCAATTTCAGGCTTCCAGTATTGCTCGTAGGCCCCAGTCTCTACATTGTATTTGTATGAAGAACTTGGGGTGTTATAATTGGTGAAGGAAAAATAAAATTCTTTCTCATCTTTTTTGCCGCCAAAACCGTTGGCGCTCCCTACACCGGGCAGTTCAACCTCGCGTACCAAGTTGCCGTCATAGTCATATTGCAACACTTTTGAAATGGCATCCACCATATACTCTGCAAAAAAGTAACCTCCTCCGGTTCCAGTGGTAAGCACATGTTCTGTTTCGGGAATAAAATCTTCCCAGTGCTCAGCGGTGGGGGTGGCGGCATTTGTCACCACAATTTTTTTGTTGGGAGCATCCATATTGGTGACCATGTACAATTTGGAACCTACATTTTCAATTACATAAGTGTCTGAATCGGTATGGTCCAAAACGGTAATCAAACCACTATCAGGTTGGGTAAGGTCCATTAAAAACAATTTGTTGCCTGATGTAGAGGTTGATGCCGTGATGTACAAATATTTTTGATCTTCCGAAACATAACCACCAACGTAACGATGTTTTTCTTCTGGAGTACCTCCAAAAACAATCTTGTCTTCAGATTGGGATGTTCCCAATTTATGGTAGTACAATTTATGCTGGTCGGTTTTAGCAGAAAGTTCACTTCCTTCCGGTTTGTCATAACTGGAATAAAAGAAACCTTCGTTTCCTTTCCAGGAAATACCACTGAATTTGATATCCACCAAAGTGTCTTCAACAATTTCACGGGATTCCGCATTTATCACGATTCCCTTACGCCAATCACTTCCGCCTTCGGAAATGAGGTAGGCCGCTTTGGAACCATCCTTGGTAAAACTTAAAGACATTAGGGAAGTGGTCCCATCCTCCGAAAAAGTGTTGGGGTCCAGGAACACTTCTTCCTCACCACCGTCTTTTTTTCGGTAGACCACGTACTGGTTCTGCAACCCATCATTTTTATAGAAATAGGTATAATCACCTTCTTTAAAAGGGGAACCCAACTTCTCGTAGTTCCATAGTTTTTCCAAACGATTTTTCAAATCTTCTCGGAAAGGGATTTGATCCAAATAGCCAAAAGTGGCGGTATTTTGCTCTTTGACCCAAGCTTCAGTCTCAGGACTTCGGTCATCTTCCAACCATCGGTAAGGATCTTCAACTTCTGTTCCAAAATAGGTGTCAACGGTGTCAACTTTTTGCGTAACGGGATAATTCACGGAAATGGGCTCTCTTTTTGTTGTGGTTTCGCAGGCAGCAACTATGGCTACAGCAGCTATTAGACTTATTTTTCGCATTTTTTTCAGATTGATTCTGATAAAAATACCATAAATAAATTTTTTAATACTAGAAGCCAATTACAAAACAAGCGTCAACCTGAACTAGATTCCGGTTCTCATCATATCCAATTCAAAACACACGGGATTCCGAAATAAATTCGGAATGACGTTAAGGATGTTTAGTGTTTTCTAGGAAATAGCTTCAGAGGTAGAGGAAACCAAACTGTTTTCCACCAAATATTCCGCAATCTGAACGGCGTTGGTGGCGGCCCCTTTTCTAAGGTTGTCCGATACCACCCACATATTCAACGTATTGGGTTGGGTTTCATCCCTGCGGATGCGACCTACAAACACATCGTCCTTGTCATGCGCATAAATGGGCATGGGATAGGTGTTGGTATCCGGATTGTCCTGAACCGTTACCCCTGGGGTCTCACTCAATAATGTTCGTACTTCGGATAGGTCAAAATCGTTATGGAACTCCACATTCACAGATTCTGAGTGACCTCCAGCAGTTGGAATCCTAACCGCTGTTGCCGAAACAGAGAACGTTCGGTCGTTCAATATTTTTTGTGGCTCACGAGCCAATTTCATTTCTTCTTTAGTATAGCCGTTTTCCATGAACACATCGCAGTGGGGCAATGCATTTCTGCCAATAGGGTAAGGGTAGGCCATTTCACCTTCTATCCCTGCAATTTCATTTTCCAATTGCTGAACAGCTTTTACTCCAGTTCCTGAAACGGATTGGTAAGTGGAAACCACCACACGCTTCATTTGGTATTTTTTATGCAATGGATCAAGTGCCATTACCATTTGAATGGTAGAGCAGTTGGGATTGGCTATGATTTTGTCCTCAGGAGTCAATTCATGGGCGTTGATTTCCGGAACCACCAATTTTTTGGTAGGATCCATACGCCAAGCGGATGAGTTGTCAATCACCGTTGTACCTACTTCTGCAAATTTTGGAGCCCATTCCAAGGAAGTTCCGCCACCTGCGGAAAAGATGGCAATGTCAGGTTGTGCCGCTACCGCATCTGCTAGGCCAATAATAGTGTATGCTTCTCCTTTGTAGGTCAATTTTTTACCCACGGAACGCTCAGAGGCAACCAACAACAACTCCGTTATTGGAAAATTGCGCTCTGCCAATACTTTCAACATCACTTCGCCAACCATTCCTGTGGCACCTACAACTGCTACTTTCATTTTAATTTTCTTTAATGAAGGGACAAAGTTAGGGCAGAATAGCTTTTAAGCAAGCATTTTATCACACTATAATCATAAAATAACAAAATGTTATAAATAAAACAACCGTCAGAATGTTAGCGAAACAAACTGACGGTTTTTAATTGGACTACTGTGATGTAGCGGCTGCCCTTATGGGCAAACGGTTTTTATTTCTTTAGAGCATCTCTAATTTCAGTCAACAACTCCTCTGTAGTCGGACCTTTTGGAGCTTCAGGAGCTGGCTCTTCTTTCTTCTTCATCTTGTTCACTCCTTTTACAACCATGAACATTACGAAGGCCACAATGAGGAAATCAATAACATTGGTCAAGAATTCACCATACATAATGGCGACTTCCCCTACTTTTTCTCCTGCATCGTTCATAGTTCCTTCGGTTATAGTATATTTTAAATCTTTGAAATCTGCATCGAACAAGAGGCCGATCAAGGGAGATACAATTCCTCCTGTAAAAGAGGCAACCACCTTATTGAATGCTGCACCCATTACGAAACCTACGGCGATATCCACCAGGTTTCCTTTCATTGCAAAGTCCTTAAATTCCTTTAAAAATCCCATGTTATAGCTTTTTAGTTAGTTAATAGGATTACAATTTAACTAAAAAAAGGTTTTTTTCAATTGGAAGACCTAAAAATCATTGGATTACCACTCGTTTAACCCGGGAAGAAATAGCGGTGAGAATTTCATAGGAAATGGTGCTGGCCGTAGCGGCAAAATCTTCTGCGGAGCAATTTTTACCAAAAACAACTACTTCATCACCCGCTGAGCAATCAATATCCGTGACATCAATCATGATCATATCCATACAGACATTGCCAATAATTGGTGCTTTTTTTCCTTGGATGGAAACATAGGTTTTTCCATTTCCGTATTGGCGACCAATGCCATCGGCATGACCCAAGGGAAGGGTGGCGGTAATTCTGTACCCGTCAGATTTGTATGACCGGTTATAGCCGACACTTTCGTTGGGCTCAATTTTATGCTTTTGCGAAATCACCGTCTTGAGGGTGGCCACCGGTTTAAGTTCAGCATCAACTTGGGCATCGTTGCCATACCCATAAAGTCCTATCCCGCTTCGAACCATTTCAAACTGTGCTTCGGGATAATTGATGATCCCTGAAGTGTTCAGCATGTGTCGGAACGGAGCATAACCCAATTTTTGGTCAATTTCCTTACTGATTTTTTCAAAAGTGGAAATTTGCGTTTGGCTGAATTCCCTTTCGTTTTCATCCTCCGAAGCGGCCAGATGGGAGAAGATGGAAATTACCTTCAATTCATTTCGTCCCTGCAATTGTTGCTGGATATAATCCACATCGCTTTCCCAGAAACCAAGCCTGTTCAATCCGGTGTTGAATTTGATGTGGACTGGAAAGTTTTCCAATTGTCTTTGCTTTGCCTCTGCTAAAAATTCTCGTAGAATTTTTGGGGAATACAAGCTGGGCTGCAAATCATGATGTATGATTTCCCCAAAGTTTACCGGTTGGGGATGCAACACCAAAATGGGCATTTCAATGCCTGCCTTTCGCAGCAAAACACCCTCTTTTGCGTAGGCAACCGCTAAATAATCTGCTCCCAAGCTTTCCAGTTTTTGAGCAACGACAACCATATCACTGCCATAGGCAAAGGCTTTTACAACACCCAAAAATTTGGTTTCTGGAGCTATTTTGGATTTTAAATACCTGTAATTGTGCTCAAGGGCAGACAGGTCGATAAAAAGTGTGGATTCACCAATTTTATCCATTGGCAGGTTTCTTTTTGGCTTGTACTTCCTCAGCTTCCACATCCATTTGGCTTACTTTTTCCTTGAGCATGGCCTTGTAGAATGCCGCTCTGCTCAGAGGTTCGTATTCTCCGGTTTCACCAAGTAGTACAAGCTTATCATCATTGGCTTTTCTAAAGCTGTAATTGGCAAGATTTCCTGTTCGTGTGCATACGGCATGTACCTTGGTCACATATTCGGCCGTGGCCATTAATGCAGGCATGGGGCCAAAGGGATTCCCCTTAAAATCCATATCCAGACCAGCTACGACCACTCTTACACCTCTATTGGCCAAATCGTTGCACACCGATACGATCTCATCATCAAAAAATTGGGCCTCGTCTATTCCAACAACATCACAGTCATCTGCCAACAAACGAATATTGGCAGCAGCCGGAACGGGTGTAGAACGAATTTCATTGGCATCATGGGAGACCACCATTTCCTCATTATAGCGGGTATCTACAATAGGTTTAAAAATCTCAACCTTTTGTTTGGCAAACTGCGCACGCTTTAATCTTCGTATGAGTTCCTCGGTCTTTCCAGAGAACATGGAACCGCAGATAACTTCTATCCATCCAAATTGTTCTTTAGGGTTTACCGTGTTTTCGAGAAACATAATGTACTTTTAAACGAAATTGAGTGGTTTTTTCGTTTTTATTATGAGAAAGCACAAAACTACTAAAAAAATATGCCCCAATTTTGGATTAAAATTTAACCTTTTGTTCGTAGTGGTGTATTTAAAATGATTTTATTTTTATAGTAAAGATTAATAGCGATGATAAGGAAATTAAGGGAAGAGTTGGTAAAATTATCCACGGATATTATTACTGCACGGGAAGATAAGGAGTTGATAGAACTGTACGATAAGGCAAAGGGAATCTACGAAAAACTTGCCGTACTCAAATTTATAGATGAGAAGTTAAGCGACATTGAGGTCGATGTATCCAAAAATGTAATCGCCACACGATTTGAAAAAATGGCCAATGCCGTGCTCAGCGGAAACATTGCAGTGCCAGAGAGCAACCCTCATGAAGATGAGGACGATTTGATTACACCTGGGATGGACACTATAAAGGACATGGTTTCGGAAATGCCTACTGAGGCCGCTTTGGAACAGGTTTTTACCGAGTTTGTGGCCAAACCGGAGACCATGAAGAATGAAAAGGAAATTTTGTCTCCTTCGGAAAATGTGAAACCCAAATCATTGAACGATACTTTTGTAAAAGATATTCAGGTAGGACTCAATGATAAATTGGCCTTTGTGAAACACTTGTTCGATGACAACATGAACGACTACACCAGGGTGTTATCACAATTGAACACTATTGATACCGAAGAACGCTCTATTTCGTTCATCAACAATATGGTAAAGCCGGAATATAACAATTGGGAAGGCAAGGAGGATTACGAAGCAAGGTTTGTGGCCTTGGTGGAACGCAGATTTGCTTAAACGGTTTTCCATTTACTTTTTATATTTTAAGGAACACATCCTAAAAATACCAACATGAAAATCAAGAAGATTGCTTTTTGGGCATCCACCGCTTTGCTAACAGCACTGATGTGCTTTTCCGTTTACAACTACTTTTTCAATCATGAAACCATTACCGGTTTTTTTGAGGCCATGGGTTATCCCACCTATATTATTTATCCATTGGCGATAGCAAAACTATTGGGCCTGGTTGCCATTTGGGGCAATTTTTCAAAATGGTTGAAAGAATGGGCTTATGCCGGTTTTTTCTTTAATACCCTTCTGGCGTTTTTCGCCCATTACATGATTGGTGATGGTAGTCAAGGAGGTGCTGCAATGGGACTTGTTTTTGTTTTGATCTCTTATTTTACAGGAAAGCAAGTAAGGCCGTAACTTTGGCCCATGGGAAAACTGTTTTTGGTTCCAACACCGATAGGAAATTTGGAGGACATCACCCTCAGGGCTATCAAAGTGCTAAAAGAGGTCGATTTAATTCTGGCGGAAGATACCCGCACCAGCGGAAAATTGCTCAAGCATTTTGAAATAGCCACACCCTTGCAGAGCCACCACATGCACAATGAGCACAAACAGTTGGATGCAACGGTGCAAAAATTGAAAAGCGGAGCCACTTTGGCGTTGATTTCCGATGCCGGGACCCCAGCCATTTCCGACCCAGGGTTTTTATTGACCCGTGCCTGTGTTCAAAACAATATTGAGGTAGAATGTTTACCTGGGGCCACAGCTTTTGTGCCCGCTTTGGTGAACAGTGGGCTCCCCAATGATCGATTTGTTTTTGAAGGATTTCTTCCCATAAAAAAAGGGCGTCAAACTCGGTTAAAACAGCTCGCGGAGGAATCTCGAACCATGGTTTTTTACGAATCACCTCATAAATTAATCAAGACCCTTACCCAATTTGTTGAATATTTTGGAGAAGATAGACCCGTTTCAGTTTCACGGGAATTGACCAAAATGTACGAGGAAACCGTGAGGGGAACCGTTGCTGAGGTCATGGAGCACTTTACTGCAAAACCACCTAAAGGTGAATTTGTTATTGTGGTAGGCGGAAAGGCATAAACTGTTAGTAAACCACGTCATTTCCGACTTATTTTGGCAATAACCAAAAGCCAAAGTGGTACAAAAACTACATCCGGAGATCAACAAAGTGTACTTTATCAACAAGTATACCCTGCTACACATTATTTCAGGCTCGGGGACCATCCAAGTCGATTTTAAAAACTATAACGATTGGCAGGACAAGGCCATCTATCTGGAAAAAGGGCAGTACATCAAATTCTTTTCGGATGATTTTGTGGTCAGAAAAATAGAATTCCCCAGCAAGACCATTTTTGAAAAGAAGGAAGTAAGAGTGCTTTTTAAGCATTTAATTTCATTGGGCTACATCAACTTTAACGAATGTGAGGAGTGCAAAAGATACCTGACCAACACGGTGTTTTCTGAGAATACTTCCGAAATCATCGACATTTCTTCAAAACAATGGTATTGGCAAAATCCGTTCAAGGCCAGCAAGCAAGAGTACCAGATCATATTTGATGTTAAGGACATTATTGATGAAAACTACTACGGTAATTTTAATAACAATGACCTCACCCAGTTAATGACCGAAAATGGGTATGAAGCTCAGACCTTGGTCAAGGATAAAATTGGACTGTCCATCAAAAATTTGATATCAAACAAGAGGCTGATGGAGGGCAAAAAGAAAATCGTTTTTACGGACAAGAGCATTCAAGAGGTTTCTTATGAAACTGGTTACAAAGATCCTGCCTACTTCAATCGTGTATTTAAAAGTACCACGGGGATGACTCCCTCCGAATTTCGTAACGACTTTGATTATGAAAACAGGGACACCTTTGCCCAAAACCTTATCGAGTTATTAAAAATCCATCATGCCGAGCAGCGTTCCCTTGCTTTTTATGCGGATAAAATGAATCTCTCCGTAAAAGCCCTTTCCAAAAAAACCAGGACAAAAATGAATGCTTCTCTGGGTCAATTGATTAGAAACGAGGTGAT
Organism: Flagellimonas sp.; assembly: GCF_965222555.1. Lineage (GTDB taxonomy): Bacteria > Bacteroidota > Bacteroidia > Flavobacteriales > Flavobacteriaceae > Flagellimonas. The sequence goes on from NZ_CBDCUG010000005.1 coordinate 1,402,976, forward strand.
TTCCACTTCAAAAAAACTATTGGACCAAGATGCGCCGATAAAAGAAGTGGCATTTGCCCTAGGTTTTGAAGAAGCCAATCATTTTTCCCACTTCTTTAAAAATTATTCCGGAACAACACCCTCCGATTACAGAATCAAAAAGTACAATTCTTAGCGTCTTTTTTGTAGGTCTTAACGGCCATTCCATGCTGAAATTTGCAATGTAATTACAAACTAAAATTTGTTTAATCATTAAAAAATAAAAGTAATGGATATTAAATCATTAGCCACGAAAATGGACGGTATAGTTGCCCAAGGCGCTATTGTGGATGCTGTAAAACAGTTCTTTGCAGAGGATGCGACCACAGCTGACTACAATGGCGTAGCAACGACCAACAAACAACAAATGGTTGAAAAAATGGAAGGCTTTGCAGGTGCTATTGCCCAAGTGAACGGCATTACCCATCACCACACTATTGTGGATGGAAATGTGTCTGCATCGGAATTCACTTTCGATTTCAACATGAAGGACGACAGTAAAATTTACTGGCACGAGATCATTCGACGTATCTGGAACGATAACGGAGAAGTAGTACAGGAAGAATATTTTAATGCACAGTAAAATGAGGTTCAGATGTATTTCTCCAACACTACACGGCGTAGCCGATTATTCAGCCGGAATCGGTTTGATTTTGGCTCCCTTTTTACTAGGGCTAGGTGGGACCAACAATTTGGCCCTCTGGATATCGGTGATCACAGGAACGGCGGTCTTGGTGGTAAGTGCCTTAACGGATTATAGACTGGGAGCACTTCGCACTATCCCGTTCCAAGGTCATTTGACCATTGATCTAGCGGTGGCCATAGCCTTTATGGTTATCCCCTTTGCCCTTGGTTTTCAAGGGTTGGATGCGCACTATTATTGGGTCAATGCAGCGGTGGTTTTTACCGTGGTTTCCCTAAGTGCAACAAAAGAAGAATTATAAACACATAAAACAATTATTAAAAAAATAGAACAATGAAGAATTCAATTAAAACAACAGTAATCCTTTTTGCTTTGGCAATAAGCTCAATAACCTTTGGGCAAGATAAAAAAGCAAATAACATTGATGACAGCAAGATTGGCTTGCACGGATATAGCCCGGTGTCTTATTTGGACCTTGGTTTGGCACAAAGAGGTTCCAAGCAATACAAGGCTATTCACAAGGACATTGCCTATTATTTTACTTCGGCAGAGCAGAAATCAAAGTTTGAGAAAAATCCTGGAAAATATATGCCGCAATACGGTGGTTTTTGTGCCTTTGGAGTTTATGCCGGGGCAAAATTCAGGGTGGATCCCACCAAATTTGTTGTGAGCAATGGTAAATATTATCTGTTCTTGAACGATGTTGAAGTGGACGCCAAACAATTGTGGATTGCCGAAAATGAGTCAAAATTATTGGCCACGGCAAACAAGAATTGGAAAAATTTGAGCACCAAATAGTACGCTAGGCTATTGAATGCTTTTTCATGATCTAAAGCATGTCAATTTAAATTGATGTGCTTTAGTTTTTATCTTTAAGTAATGGAAAAACTACTTTCGGAGATTAGAAAATGCACCTTGTGCTCTACCAATTTACCTTTGGGCCCCAGGCCCATTGTTGCTGCACATTCCGATGCCAAGGTTTTGATCATAGGACATGCTCCGGGTACCAAAGTGCACCAAACAGGAATTCCGTGGGATGACCAGAGCGGGAAACAACTCAGAAAATGGATGGGGGTTACCGATGTAACCTTTTATGACGAAACCCAAATTGCCCAAATGCCCATGGGGTTTTGTTATCCCGGAAAGGGAAAGTCTGGCGATTTGCCCCCGCGGCCTGAATGCGCTCCCCAATGGCACAGGCAATTATTGGACAGATTGCCAAACCTTAAATTGACCATTTTGATCGGGCAATATTCCCAACGCCATTATTTGGGAAACAAAATGGAAAAAAACCTGACAGAGACGGTTAGAAATTATGGCAACTACGCACCAAACTATTTTGTATTGCCACATCCCTCTCCTAGAAACCGATTTTGGCTGAGCAAAAACCCTTGGTTTGAAAAAGAGGTGATACCTAAATTTCAGCATCGAATTTCAAGAGCATTGAATCTTTAATAGGAAATGCCAGACCGTAACCGACTAAACGTTTCAGGTTTCATGTTGAGGTAAGATGCCAAATATTTTTGTGGAATCACTTTTAGCTCATCGGGGCAACGTTGCATAAAGGCAATATAGCGTTGCTCCGCAGAAAGTGTCAACAGTTCAACCTCCCTGCTCAACCTTCCAAACAATATGTTTTGGAAAAACTCATGCCCCCAGACATAAAAATTGGGATATTTCTTAAACAAGCTTTGATAATCCTTGAACGAAATGGCCAACATTTTTGAAGGCTTCAATGCTTCCAGAAAAGTATCGGAAGGTTGTTTTTTAATGAAAGAATCAAAAGCTCCGGAGGGACTTCCCGAATACGAAAAGCCAAGCACCACTTTCTCGCCCTTCTCGTTCAAAATGTAAATGGCCTGTACACCCTCCAGCACAAAATAAAAATATCGCTCAATATTCCCGGCCTCGGTGATCAAATCGTATTGGTTAAAAGTTTTAATGGACCATAAAGACCTAAAATGGTGTTCCTCTTCTTTATCAAAGGCAACATGTGGAAAAAATGCCTTTAGGCGAAGGAATGTTTCATCATCCATACTAGCAGCGAAATTTCTTTAAAAATAGCCATTCTGATTTAGGAAGTAAAGCCGTGTTAAGCCTCATTGGTCAGATTTTCAAACAAAAATCAGCAGGAGGAAATAGCAAGTTTCGGGTTGAAGAACTGGCGAACACTCTCGATATTTGTACAATAGCATCATTGAAAACTATTCCCATGGAAATTAAAAATTCTACAGCAAACGACGTTGATGAAATATTTCGGTTGTACGGTCTGGCATCTGAGTATCAAAAATCAAAAGAGGGAGTAGTGGTTTGGCCTACGTTTAAAAGAGAACTTGTAGCAACTGAAATTGATGAAAACCGCCAATGGAAATTGCTTATAGACGATCAAATTGCCTGTGTTTGGGCAATTGCATTCAGTGATGAGCAAATCTGGGAAGAAAAGAATGCTGATGCCGCTATTTACATTCATCGAATTGCCACCAATCCTGATTTTAGGGGGAACAATTTTGTTGCCATTATTGTGGAATGGGCAAAAACGTATGCCACAAAACTTAATAAGGATTATGTACGATTGGATACTTTGGGAAACAATCAAAGGCTGATCAAACACTATGTCAATTCGGGTTTTGAATTTTTGGGGATGTTTGATTTAAAGAATACGGATGGATTGCCGGACCATTATGGGAAGGCCCCGGCCTGTTTGTTTGAAATTAACCTGAATCCAGACCAAAAAGGCACTGACAACTGATATGATATAAGCTCTTTCCCGTATTTTGGGAAAGGTGTTGTTCACCTTTGGGTGAAAGCCACCTTCATTGTCATCCTGAGCTTGTCGAAGGATGTTTTAAATTCTAAACACACTTCGACAGGCTCAGTGTGACAGTTTATTCTAAAGTCCCCTCAATAAGCTGCCAAAGCACCTTAACTTGGTACAGGGCCTCTTTTTCTTCTTCGTACAAGGGTTCTTTGGATTCGTAGATTGCAATGTCGTGCACCCATTTTAGGGCCTTTACCCGATCGGGGCCATCAAGGGCATCTACATATTGCAACAATTTTAACTGCGCTGGGGTAAGCGTTTGGGAGTTTTTTAATGCGTGTCGTGCATTATCCGTAGCCATGGGCGCATTACAATGCGGGCATGACCGACCTTTTGAGTGTAGCATAACAAAAGATTTAATGGTTAAACAAAAGAGGACAGGTCACTTGCTACACTCATTACAGTTAAACTGAAAATGGTCTAGGGACTTTCACCTTTTGCCTGTCCAAATCTTTAAAATCAAATGAGGTTGGGAACAGCAAACTGTAAAACAATAAGTGTAGCAACCCAAAGATACAGCTTATAATAAAATGGTGGGATTTTTAAGTCAAAAAGGGGTAACTTCACTTATCGGATGATATAACTTTTCAAAACGAGCAATATCTTAAACGTTAGGCACAAGCAATCCATAAATGATAAAGGAGTTTTTACAAAAACTTACGGACTATATTTTTCGAAAAAAAACGCTTCAAAGCTGTTTATATTTTACTGTTGCTTTTTTCTTAAGTGAATTAGCTCTTATAGGGAAAAATCAGGAGCTAGTTGAGCTTTGTGATAAAATTCAAGCGAACAATAATGACAATTGGAAAGGATATGGAGCGCAATTTATCAAGATTGTTTATGCGGATGGCAGCACCATTGCTATCATTGGTAGTATGTTCCTAATAATAATTCTATTAACATTTATATATTTTTTTTCTTCCAGAAATAAAAGTTCTGAAGCACTTAAAAGAGAATTGAGCAACAGAATCAAATCAAATCGAAATCGGATAAATAGATTGCCCATTCCAGACATACCAACTTCTGAACAAGAAAAAGTTATAATCGATTTTCTTAAAACAGATGTTAAAAAAATGAGAGAAGAAAAATTTAGCTCTAATGTTTCTCAAGTAATTCAATATTTTTCAAATCTTGAGAATAATAAAAACTTTAGACTTTTTTTAGAACAAGTTTTGAATAATGAATCAGAATATTCTCTTGAACAAAAAAGCATATTCTTATGGTACACCGCTAGTTGTTATTGGATTAATTTTGATTTCAATAAAATCGATTTTCTGGTTGAATTTTTAAAAAAATGTGTTGGATTACCTACAACCCACATTCAAGTGACCACTCATTGTCTAGCTCAGGTGATGATTTATGCAGAACGCGAAGATAAAGTCAAATATCTGGAACTATTAAATGATAAAGGAGTAATTGATGATTTAAATAATAGTGGAGTAATAGAAGAATTCGTAAATGATATTTTCCGCAAAGATTATGGAATCGTTAATACAAATCGGGTAGATAGGCTTATCCCGAATTCTTATTTTTCAGAAGTCATTAAGAAATCTGTATAAATGCTTGTGTGGTCTAATTAGGATTATTACCTGTGCCTAACAATGGGTATAGTTCATTGTGGTTTTGTGCCACCCCAAAATCTCATCAGTCTGTACCTTATGCCTTTTCGGCTCCCAACCAAAGGTTAATTGTGTAAAAAGGGTAAATTGAGGTATAAATGAGTTTGTAATACTTATGAAAAACCCAATCCGTATATGGTGTTTGTTAGTACTTCCTTTGTTAGGGAACTCTCAAATACCAAAACAACCAATCCCAAAAATTGAAATCGATTCGATAAAAAAAATAATTATCCTTGATGCATATAATGACAACTATGAAAGAGTTTGGGGCAGAAGGTATGTAATTGAATTCCATACGAACATGTTCAGACTTTATCAGCTAGAGGAATATTATAAAAATTATGAGTTTGATGTTGACGAAATAGAGTTTGATTCCCTGAAAATTCTTAAGTCCAAGGGGATTTCAAAATCGAAAGCAAAAAAAATGACTGCGCAAATAAATGAAAGAAATAAAAAGCGCTCAATGATTAAAGAAAAGATGGATACTATTGCTTGGGGAACCTCTAAAAGACCAGAAAATTGGAATGGGAAAAAAGATTTGGGCCAAATTGACAAAAAGGCTATCCAAGTCTTTTTGTCAACTTTGAATTCAAAGAGTCTTTCACCATACCCCTATCTCAATACAAAAGGTATTGATAGTATTTGGCTCAAAAAAAATGTTGATAGATTATATGAAAAATGGAACAGAATGTTTCCTAATGCAAAAAACAGCTCCAAAAATAACGTTTTGATTGCATTAAAAGACTTCAAATTATTTAAGAAAACCTTTTTCTCAACCCTTTTATCCAGAAATTTTACCACTTACCCATATATGGAGATCATCATTGTAAAGAAAAGTCCAGACTCTATTAAAGTTACGTCTCGTGGTCAAAATTTTTTTCAAGTTCCCTTTGAAATTAATTCTCTAAAGACTTACAACCCTGAACTGGCAATTTCAATTTCTAAATTGATTCCAAATGAAAAGTTTTATTCAGTAAACAAAAGGCTGAATCCAACATGGGAAAAAATTGAAGAACAAATATTATGGAATATTGGAGATGCATACCGCAATAAAAAAAGAAAGGAAAATAATTATTGAGGTAATTTCATGGTCGTTTAGTATTATTCCAAAACTTCCTCAATCTGCACCATATGCCGTTCCAAATGGCAGAGCAAAAACTCAAAACACTCCGGTAAATAAAAGTTTACTAATGGCCCAATGGCCGAGATGATCTTTACCTGGGTCACATCCTTGTTTCTACTTTTTAGGATGGCCTCCTTTAAATGTGCATGTCGGGTAAAAAAGGTCTCAAAAACGGTGTCTATTTTTTCTTGAGTCAGTTGCTGATTCTCCAACAAGGGCTCAAAACGTTTCAATGTTTTCATTTTCCATTTTCGCACCCCGTTTTTGGGCCGTTGCCCTGCAATCACAATTTTTTGCCACCATCGGGCCTTAAATTCCGAAGGACCGGAATCTACATCCGGTAATTTGGTAAAGGCATCATCCAGTCTGGGCATATAAATACCGTAGGCAATGTTCAAATGTTCCAGGACCTCAACAACATTCCAAGATTTTGGGTTTGGAGGTGTGGTCAATTGCGAAAGCTCCAATGCTTGCAGCTTTTTCACCTTGTTGACAATATGGTTCAGGCGCTGAATTTGGTTTTCCGGGCTAAGAAGTAAGCTTGCCATAACTGCTCGTTGTTTGATTGGGTCAAAGTTCAGCTATACACAACCAATAAATGTTGATGTAGGTCAAGAAATACCATAAAACGTCGGTTCGAGTGATTTTGAGGAACGAAAAATTGTATCGAGAACCACCGTAGCGTTGAAATTCTCGTTTTCGATACAAATTTCACTCATTTCAATCGTGAAAATTCACTCAAACTGACGAATTTCATTAAAATGAACTACAGCATAATATCTAAAAGCGAAGCGTCCTAACTTCTAATATCTAGAGCCATCATGTTTCCCTTTTTCCCAGTCAAGTCAACGCTATTTTTTAAGTTGTTTTAATCGCATGATCGCATTTTGGTTTTGGGCATTCAACTCCAAGGATCTTTCAAAATTTTCAATCGCTTTTTCCGTATTTCCAAGAAACAGATACGCTTCGGCCAAACTATCAAAAAGGTTTGCTGAATTTGGGTAGAGTTCCGTTGCCAATGAAAGGACTGGTATTCCTTGTTCAGAGGTTTCAGGATTTATGACCAATTGCAATCCAAGCGTGTTTAAATTACCTTCCGGGAGTTGAAAAGAAGGATTTTTTTCCTTGATCGCGAGATATAATTCCATAAGGTCTTTATAGTGCTGCTTTGCTGCCAGATCATTAAAATCCTGAAAGGAAAATGCATCCCTTTTGGGTTGCTTGGAGGTATGGGAAATTAAACCCTCCTTAATTCCGTTGTCCGAAGGTTGGTTTTCAATGAAGTCCAAAGCGGTATCATCATCCTTTAAAAAGGCATTTAAAAAGTTTAGGGCATAAACGGAAACCCATTTATACGATTCCATGATTTCAGCATCGCTTTTGTCCTGCCTTTTATCCCTATTCTGAAAAAGAACCCCCAGCGTGCTAAAATAGGAATGGGTCAGGTCATGAAATCTTAATCGGAACGCCCTGCTTTTGGAAATACTGTCATATAGGTCAAATTTGGTATTGAGCGCAGGGTCAATGTTATCTTCTTTCAGCACTTTTTCAGGAATGATTTTTTGTGCCATATGGATGTATGGAACATCCACTCTGTCCGCAGCAAAGAACGGGGACTTTTTTAGAAGAGGATACCGATACCTTTCCGAACCGTCCAGACTTACAACGGCTTTAATGTTCTTGTTCCTTGTTTGGGCAAGTATGTTTGCAGGCCCACCAAGGCTAAACCCCATTACCGCAATTTTATCCGTGTTGGCATTGGTGAGTTGAGCGACCTCCTTTATCAAAAATTCTACATCCCTTGCTTGGGTTTCCATTTCTTTAGCGCCGTTATTGCTGAACCATCTATTTTCAGTTCCTCTACTGGGACTTGCTATTACAATGAAACCATGGCTGGCCAAATATTCGCACAGGGCAAAATTCTCTATGGAAGAGGCTAGGAGACTTGGTGCATAGACCACCACGGGAAATTTGCCATTGGCAAATGCTAGTTTTGGGCAAGCGGTTGTTTTTTCTTTGAGATGATTTTGGTTTGCAGGGGTATTTGCATAATAAAACCAATTCAATATGTGCTCATCAGGAAGGTGTTCCCACTCTTCTTCTTCCTTTAAAATTCTTAGGTAATCCAGAACCTTTTGCGGTATGGAATCCTCTTCGTTCTGATGGGCAGGATACCATATGCTTATAGGGATTGGTCTTGCTATTTTCGTATTGCTATAATCATAGATTCTACTATAGGTTCTGGTACTATCCGAAGCGGTATAATGGAGAAACCCTACTTTGTGTTTTCCATTGTTAAGCCCTATTTGTTGTAAGGAGGTCTGACCAAATAAAAAATCAGCTTGAAGCAGTATGAGAAAAATGGCGACTCGAAACGGCATATTGGAAACTTTGTTTCCAAAAAGATAACGTTTTTTGTCACTTGTTACAGTCTACTAATTATTGTTCGGTTATAGCCGGTAATAAATGTTGACGTAAATCAAGAAATCTTACTTTCAGACATCAGACATCAGACATCAGACATCTAGTATCTAGACCCATCATGCTTCCCTTTTTCCCAACCGGTTTTTCCCAGATATTGCTCTGCACTTTCCACGGCACCATCTTCAATGGAGGTACCCATGGAATCGTTCCAACGGTTTAGATATCCAAATAGGGAGATCACCCCGAGCATTTCCACAATTTCACCTTCGTTCCAGTGTTCGTACAAACGCGCTTTGATATCGGCATCAATGGCATTGGGAACCTGTGAGGCCGCCAATGAAAAATCAAGGGCAGCACGTTCCGCTTCTGAAAAGGCTGCATGGGTTCGGTACTCCCAAATATTGTCCAATTGTTCCTGCTCCGCACCATAGCGTTCAGCAGCTCTAATGGCATGGGCCTGGCAATAACGGCACCCGGTGGCATTACTGCTCACCCAGGCAATCATACGTTTTAGTGCCGAGGTAACCCTTCCCTCATTGGCCATAACGGCTTTGTTAAGGTTAATGAATGCCTTGGAGATAGCGGGCCTGTGCTGCATGGTCAACACCGAATTTGGACAAAATCCAAGGGTTTCATTAAAGAATTCAGCCAGCTGTTTGGTCTCTGGATCATGGTTGGGGTCAAGCGGTTTTACTAATGCCATAAGTGCGGTTTTAAATCGTATTTTTGATTGCTACAAGAAACAAAAATTTAATAGCATGACAAATCATATCACTACCAAATGGTTGGGCGGAATGGCCTTTGAAAGTAACAACCCCTCTGGACATAATTTAAAAATTGATGCAGGCCCCGATGATGGTGGCAAAGGAGAGGGTTTTAGACCCAAAGCGTTGATGCTTTCTGCCTTGGCAGGCTGCTCTGGATTGGACGTAGCTTCGCTCATTAAAAAAATGAAATTGGAAGTGGATGATTTCTCTATTGATACCATTGCCAACCTAACCGATGAGCATCCAAAATACTACGATTCCGTTACCATTGAATACCATTTTTATGGTTCTAACTTAAATGAGGCCAAGCTAAAAAAAGCAGTAGATCTTTCCATTGAAAAATACTGCGGTGTCATGGAAATGTTTAGAAGGTTCGCCGAACTTAATGTAACCCTTCACTTTAATAAATAGCTTTTTGATGAAACACCTGGCTTGTTCGCTATGTCTATTTTTGGGCATGGTTTTTTGCTCCCAAGCGCAAGAAATCACCCATGTAATTTCCCATGATCAAGAAACCATTGTGACGGACCCCAGCAAGGGAGCAAACAGTTACAAAAACACGGTTGTATTTCCTTCAAAGGATAGATCAATTCGTCAAATTAAGTTATTGCTCACTTTTGAGTGCCCTGACAAAGATGGTATGCGTTGCGCGGATTGGGATTATGTGGACCATATAAAAGCCCGACCAAAAAATGGCAATGAAACCTATGAAATAGCCCGGATGCTCACCCCATACGGAGGGTTTTTTCAAAAAGATTGGATTTTTAAGTGGGAAGTGGATGTTACAGATTTCAGTTCAATTTTAAGAGATGAGATAGAGATAGATTACATACACACAGGTTACGAAGACAACAAGACCAGAGGATGGCGGGTAACGGTGGATTTTGAGATTGTCTATGGCACACCCGTTGCCGAACCATTAGCAGTCCACAAAATATATGATGGCAACTACGCCTACGGCAATAAAGAGAAACCCATTGAGGACCAGTTAAAGCCAATTACCCTTACCACGGGTTCAAATACTGCTTTTTCAAAAATGAAAATACACCAAACGGGTCATGGCATGGATGCCGATGGATGTGGGGAGTTTTGTAGCAAGTACAGAGATATTGTTTTTAACGGAACGGTTATAGATCATAAGGATTTGTGGATGGCGTGCGGCGATAATCCACTTTACCCTCAAGCAGGCACCTGGATTTTTGATCGCGCCAATTGGTGTCCCGGGTACTTGGTCCAGCCTGATGAGGTGCTTTTAAAGACATCAAAAAATACCCCTTTCACTATAGATGTGAACATGGAGCCTTTTGAAATTGAAAAACCAAGTGCCAACGAACTCATTTCGGCCTACGTGATAGAATATGGCGCCATCAATGCGGAAAATGATGTGACATTGACGGATATTATCAAACCTTCAACAAAACCTATTCATGGGAGGGAAAACCCAACTGGAGGCCGGCCGCTCATTCAAGTAAAGAACAACGGAAGTCAACCTTTGAAAAAGATGACCATTACCTATGATCTGGAAGGGGATAAACCCAAAGTTTTTAAATGGGAGGGCAACATTCCTTTCAACAGCAACGCGCTTATTGCGTTACCAGAACTTATTTATTCCAACAAAGCGGAATCCACTTTTGAAGTTTCAATCAAGCGGCCCAACGGGAAAAAGGATGCTTTCAAGTATGATAATCGATTAACATCAATCTATAAAAAACCCGCAATATTGCCGGAAGAGCTTATCCTATATTTTAAGACCAATAAAAAACCGGGACAGAACAGCTATTATATTGAAGATGTGCAGGGCAACAAGGTTTTTAAAAAGGATAGCACGGAACTCAAGCCAGATATGGTGCACAGGGATACTTTAAAACTTCCCGAAGGCAGTTATCGCTTTAATGTGGATGATACCGGGAACAACGGTTTGGAGTTTTGGTTTATGGCCAAAGAAGGAAGTGGAAATATCAAGATTCTGGATACCATGGGTAGGGCCTTAAAACAGTTTAAACCTGATTTCGGCAAGAACTTAAGCCTGAATTTTGTGGTGAAGTCCAATGAAACGTACAAGCTGGATGATAAACCTTTTATCTCTATGTTCCCTTCCCGCACCAAAGGCCCGTTGACCCTGGACTATTTTAGCAATGCGGAAGTTGAGGTGAAAGTGCTGATCGTTGATCAGGAAGATGAATCAAAAATAATGGAATCCCATACGTATCATACCTTAAAACAAGGACTTTTTACCTACGACCTGTCATACCTGCCCAAACAGCGGTACTACTTAAAAGTGATAATTGACGGGGAGGAGGTCTACAAAAACCGAATCCGATTAAAAGAATGATTCAAGGAACACCTATTTATGATGAATAAAGGGGATTAATTTTTCGATATAGGTTAAAGTCAGAAATAAGTTCAAGTTCAAACGCAAATACAGGAAATAACATTACATTTAAATATATTTTCAGCCTCAAAATCAAATCATAGAAATTATGAATGACAAAAAGTTTGATTTAGAGGATAGGTTTGTTGGGTTGGCTGCAAACATCGCTTTATTCTGTAAAGGTTTGCCATCAGATTTTACAGGGAATTATTATGGAAATCAATTGCTTCGTTCAGGAGGAAGTGCAGCGTTGAATTTTGGTGAAGTCCAAGGAACTAGGACGAACAGGGATTACCGTTTTAAAGCATCACTGGTTTTAAAGGAGTTGAAGGAATCAAGGGTTAATTTGAGAATCTTAGGTAAAATCAGTTATGGTTCCGAACAAACCAAACACAAGCTTTTGGATGAAATTGAGCAACTGATTAAAATAATCTCTACCATTGTCAAAAATAAAACCCCCTGAGTTTTGCACTTAAATTTTGAATTAAGCTTTTCCTGAACTTGTATTTGAACTTTACTTATGAGATGGACCATAAAACCTAAATCTAACCCCAATGAAATTGACCGCCTTTCCAAAGAATTAAATGTTGATGCATTGATAGCTCACCTTTTATTACAGCGTGGGATTTCAACATACGAAGAAGCGAAAAAATTCTTTCGCCCAGAATTATCTCATTTGCACGACCCATTTCTGATGAAGGATATGGACAAGGCAGCGGAACGGATTGAATCCGCCATTACCAACAATGAAAATATTTTGGTGTATGGGGATTATGATGTTGATGGCACCACGGCGGTGGCTCTTTTGTCCTCCTTTCTTCAAGAAAACTATCCCAATGTTGCCACGTATATCCCAGATCGTTATTCCGAGGGATATGGGGTGTCTTTAAAAGGAATCGACTTTGCTTCAGACAATGATTTTTCCTTGATCATAGCTTTGGATTGTGGGGTTAAAGCTATCGAGCAAGTGGCCTATGCCAAAGAAAAGGGGATTGACTTTATTGTTTGTGATCACCACCGACCTGGAGATACCTTGCCAGAGGCTGTGGCAATTTTAGACCCCAAACGGAACGATTGTGAATATCCGTACAAGGAACTTTGTGGTTGTGGAGTAGGGTTTAAACTAATTCAGGCTTTGGCTTCAAGAAATGGAGCTACAATAGAAGATTTGATTCCTTATTTGGATTTGGTGGCTACGGCCATTGGAGCGGATATTGTTCCAATAACCGGGGAAAACAGGGTGTTGGCCTATTACGGGCTTCAGGTCATCAATACAAACCCAAGAATTGGCTTTAAGGCCATTATTGATCAAATCAAAAAGAAGGAGCTTACCATAACAGATGTTGTTTTTATCATTGCCCCCAGAATCAATGCTGCAGGTAGAATGAAGCACGGCCAACATGCCGTAAATCTTTTAAAAGAAACCGATTTAGGCGCTGCCCAAAAGTTTGCTTCGGAGATAGAACAATTTAATGCGGACAGAAAAAACTTGGATAAAGAAATTACGGAAGAGGCGTTAAAACAGATTCAAGAAAATGATGAGGAAGAACGTTTTACATCGGTGGTTTATAGTGAAACCTGGCATAAAGGGGTCATTGGCATTGTGGCTTCCCGATTAACCGAAACCTATTATCGTCCAACGCTGGTATTTACCAAAAGTGGGGAAAAGTTGGCGGCCTCAGCACGATCTGTAAAAGGGTTTGATGTATACAATGCACTGGAAAAATGTTCGGATTGTTTGGAGCAATTCGGTGGACATAAATATGCCGCTGGATTGACACTTTTGGAAGAACAATATGAAAACTTCAAACAACAATTTGAAAAGGTGGTAGCCGAATCCATAGATCCCAAGTTGTTGGAACCAGAATTGGCCATTGATGCGAAAATTGATTTAAACCAAATCAACCCAAAGCTGATGCGAATCCTAAAACAATTTGCTCCTTTTGGACCGGGCAACATGACACCGGTTTTTATGGTGGAGAAATTAAATGACACTGGTTATGGAAAAGGTGTCGGCGAGGGCGAAAAGCATTTAAAACTTTCAGTTGTTCAAAGTAGGTCAATGGCTATTGGGGCCATAGGTTTTAATTTAGGACAAAAGTTGGATAGAGTAAAAGAGAAAAATTCCTTTGATGCCGTTTTCTCTTTGGATGAAAACGAATGGAATGGTCAGGTTAGCCTTCAACTAAAACTACGGGATATTCGATAAGCATATATGGATCCATACGCAGCACTTCGGTATAAGGAATTCAACGTTTTTTTGGTGGTTCGTTTTGCGATGGTGTTTGCTTGGTCCATGCAATTTATTGTGATTGAATGGCAGGTGTACTCCATGACAAAAGACCCATTGTCGCTTGGAATTATTGGATTGATGGAGATAATTCCCGCCGTGGGAATGGCCCTGTTTGCTGGTCACGTAGTGGATCAAAAGGAAAAACGGAATTTGCTGATCAAGTGCATTTTGGGTTTTTCCGTTATCAGTTTCGGACTGTTTTTAGTCAGTGACCCGGATTTGGAAGCCTCTGTCAGCCAAAGAACAATTTTGTACACTATTTATTTTTTGGTGTTTTTGGGCGGATTGGTAAGAGCATTTATAGGACCAACCGTTTTTTCACTTATTGCTTTGATCGTTCCCAAGAAAATTTATCCGAATGCCGCCACCTGGAGCAGTTCCACATGGCAATTAGCTGCAGTTGTGGGGCCGGCAATTGCAGGATTTTTAATTGGGTGGATCGGAGTGCATTGGTCCATGTGCGTCATTTTTGCATTTTCTCTTATTGCACTGCTCTTTCTTTTAAAAATTTCAAGAAAACCCATACTAAACCCAAACATTGGTGAACCTGTGCTTAAAAGCTTAAAAGATGGGTTAAAGTTTGTGTTTGGTAGTAATGCCATTCTTGGTGCCCTGACTTTGGATATGATTGCAGTATTGTTTGGAGGCGCCGTGGCTTTATTGCCCATTTACGCCCAAGATATTTTGCATGTAGGCTCGGAAGGTTTTGGGATTTTGCGGGCAGCTCCAGCCGTTGGGGCATCAATCACTATGCTGGGATCTACCCGGTTTCCATTGCACAAAAAAGCGGGGAAGAAACTGCTATTGGCCGTATTTGCCTTTGGTGTTTGTATTATTGTTTTTGGAATTTCAACCTTGTTTTGGGTTTCCGTGGCCGCACTATTTTTAAGTGGGGCGGTTGACGGTGTTTCCATGATTATTCGTCAAACCATTTTGCAATTAAAGACTCCGGATAACATGAGGGGAAGGGTGGCTTCGGTGAACTCGATTTTTGTGGGATCTTCCAACGAATTGGGTGCTTTTGAAAGTGGAGTTGCCGCAAAGCTTTTGGGCACAGTGCCCGCTGTGGTTTTTGGTGGATGTATGACTTTGTTGACGGTGGGAACAACAGCATTGGTGTCCCCCAAATTCAGAAGATTGGACCTTCAAAAAGATATTGAGGAACACGAAAAGGATTAAGGATAATTAAGCGGTTTCGTGATGTCTATCACCTCGGGTTGTTGGTTCTGAAATCACAATGAATTCCAAATCTTCCGATTGGTCGTTCCGAATTTTGTGCTTTGTTTTCGAAGGGATATGGATTCCTTCCCCATTTTCTACATGAATGACCTCATCTTCAATTTCAAAAGTTGCAATTCCTTTTAAAATTCTGAAAAACTGCTGGGCATGCAGATGGTAGTGTTTTTGTTCCTGAGTATGGGGAGGCATTAATTCTTCAATGATACTCAGACTTTCAGTGTTCACCATATACCAACCACTACAATTATCTCCCCAATGATAATGCTCGCTGTTCTTTTTTGATTTTATCATCCCTCCAACTTTTCCAATGACAGTTTTTCCCCATCAAAAACGGCATAGGTAAAATAGGAAATCCAATCGCCTAAATTGGTGTAGGTAGATTTTTCGTTCAATTTGATTTCCATAGGAAGGTGACGATGTCCAAAAATGAAATGGTCGTAATGCTCGGTTTCCAATTTTCGTTTGGCGTATAGAATGAGCCATTCCTTATCCTCACCCAAAAACGTTGCATCTGCATCTCCGGAAATAATTTTGTTGTTTACGGAGAGGTGTTGACCCAATCGTACGCCCAAATCGGGGTGCAACCACTTGAACAACCATTTGGCCAATGGATTGGTAAAGACCTTTTTCATTCGCTTAAAGCCTTTGTCATGTGGTCCCAAGCCATCACCATGACCTAAAAAGAAGGAAGTACCATTGATATTATACTGTTGCGGCTTGTGGTACACCGGAATATTGAGTTCTTCCTCAAAATAACCATTCATCCATAGATCGTGGTTGCCCACAAAATACGTGATTTGGATGCCCATGTCAGACAGCTCGGCAAGTTTTCCAAGCGTTCTCGTAAAACCTTTTGGGACTACGGTCTTGTATTCAAACCAAAAATCAAAAAGATCACCCATTAAAAAAATGGCAGCTGCATCATCTTTTATGGAATCCAACCAGGCCACAAACCTTTTTTCCCGCGGTAAACTATCCTTGGCAGTGGGTGCACCTAAATGGTTGTCACTGGCAAAATAAACTTTTTTACCTGATGGAATGGTGATGTTTTTCATTTGCCTGTAAATATAAGAATTACCTCTTGGGGATGTTGCAATGGATCAGTTGTCCGATGCATACCACTCAGCAAAGGAGGTTTCCGTTTCTTGAAGTTTGATGGAATGCAGTTGGATGTTTTCTGGGAGTCGGGCCTTTATTTTTGATGCAAAATCGATGACCATATTTTCACTGGTGGGCTGGTAATCGGCTAAAATAATGCTATGACCTCTTTCCGATAATTCGTTGGCAAGTTCTACGTGAGGGGAATTCTTATTGAAAATGGTAGCGTGGTCAAATTGGTCCACAATTTCTTCATTCACAATTTTTTTAAGGTCGCCAAAATCGATGACCATTCCATGTTTTACATGATCTGCGTCAGAAATGGGCGTGCCAATAACGGTTACGGAAAGTTTGTAGCTGTGTCCGTGCACATTTCTACATTTGCCATCGTACCCGTAAAGGGCGTGACCCGCTTCAAAATTGAACTGTTTGGTGATTCTGATTTTTCCCATTAGGATGCCTTAGAATGCAAAGGTAACAATCGTTAAAGGGAATCTTTTGGCTACCGCTTAAATTTTCTTCTGTTGCGAAACCGGGTAATGAGATAAACGGCTATTACGAGAAAAGCCACTAAGGGTAGAACGACATCACTATTTAAAAAAGAAAGAATTTCCATCATGACTACTTCTTAAACTTCTCCAGTGCGTTTTTAGTATTTGGAGATAAAGAAAGTCTTCCTGAAGCTTCTGCACGTTCTATCAATAATTTATTCCAGTGTTCTGTGCCTTCCCAGAGTATCTGCTTCATTTGGGTCAGAGCTTCGGGATTGTAAGATGCCAATTTTTGGGTATGGAAATCCAATTCCTTGTCCATTTCAGCAATGGAATCGAATACTTTGGAAAACAATCCTTTTTCCTTGGCCCAGTAAGCATTTTTCCATTCAGTTGGATTGAGGGATAGTTCTGCCAATCCTGCTTTTCCAATTTTTCGTTCCACAGCTGGCGCTATGACCAAAGGTGCAATACCGATGGAGATTTCTGATAATTTTATGGAAGCTGCTTCCGTAGCATAA
This sequence comes from Flagellimonas sp., assembly GCF_965222555.1. GTDB lineage: Bacteria > Bacteroidota > Bacteroidia > Flavobacteriales > Flavobacteriaceae > Flagellimonas. The sequence continues at coordinate 1,420,401 of NZ_CBDCUG010000005.1, forward strand.
ACATAATCGCATGCCGATGCCAAACCAACTCCTCCGCCAACGGCTTTTCCTTGAACTCGTCCAATAATGGGTTTGGCACAGGTTCGCATGGCATTGATCACATTGGCGAAGCCACTAAAAAAAGCTTTTCCCTCTTCAAGATTGGATATGGCGACCAGTTCATCAAAGGAAGCACCAGCGCAAAAAGCACGTTCCCCTTCGGATTTTAAAACAATCAAAGAAACATCGGAGTTTGTTGAAAGCTTATCAAACTCATTGGCCAAACGTGCCAATAATTCGGATACAAATGAGTTGCTGGCCGGATGTCCAAACTCTACAGTAGCAATCCGATTTTCAATTTTGGTGTAAAGGCTTCCGTTGACTCGATTTGTGGACATTGGATTCAATTATCAATTATCAATTAACAGTTGTCAGTTGTCAGTTGTCTGAACTCTGAACTCTGAACTCTGAACTCTGAACTCTGAACTCTGAACTCTGAACTCTGAACTCTGAACTCTGAACTCTGAACTCTGAACTCTGAACTCTGAACTCTGAACTCTATATTAAAGAACACTAAATTAACTGTTTTGTACCAAGGGCTTGAACTTTCTTCTAAATTTCCATACCAAAGCAAGTCCGCGAATCAGCATCCAAACCACAAAAGCAATCCAAATGGCGTAAAACCCCCAACCCAAATATTTGCCCAGATATAAGGTTGGAATAAAACCTAAAAAAGTGGCAGAGAGCAACACATTTCTTAAATACTTCATTTCACCCAGTCCTTTAAAAAGACCGTCAAAAACAAAGGCCAGGGTATTCATGGGCAATCCCAAAATCACAATAAAAAAGATGCCATAAAAAGTGCTCAAAACAACAGCTTCATTTGAAAAAATGTGACCAATGGGTCTGTAGAAAACAAATCCAAAGACCATCAATACAAAACTGATGATCATTCCATAGGTGATGATTTTCTTAGCCAATTTCCATAACCCTTTATAATCATTGGCACCTAATAGTTTGCCACCCATGCTGTTGCCGGCAGCACCGTATCCATCAATAAAAAAAGCGGCGAACAACCAAAGGTTGATAGCTATGGTATGGGCGCCTATAAAACGATCTCCAAGTGCAGTGGCTTCACGAACGGCAATGATCAATGCTGCATTCAAGGCCAAAGCCCGTACAAACAGGTTTAGGCTCATGAAAACCAAACGCTTGAGCTCCTTGTTTAGTGGAAAAACAAGTCTTAAACTTATATCGGTTTTTTTCAACAATAGAATAAAGACCAAAATGGCCATTACGGCTTGTGAGATCAAACTGGCCCACGCGGCTCCATCCAAATACATGGCTGGAACAAGACCATCAATACCATAAACGAAGATGAAATCCAAAATAATATTGAGCACAGCACCGATTAGTGCAATTATCATGGGATAAAATGTATTCTGAAGTCCTCTAAAAATACCAAATATGGCAAATGTGAACAGCGTCAGTGGAAATCCCCACACGCGAATGGAATAATAGGAAATGCAGTATTCCAATATTTTCCCACTTGCCTCGAACAGACTAAAAATTTCTTCGACAATAAAAATGGTAGATAACAGTAATACAATACTCAATAGAATATTGAAGAAAATGGCTTGGGCAGGGAGGTTCTTGACCTCTTCCAACTTTCCGGCACCCAAATATTGTGAAATAATGGCAGAAATGGAACTTCGCGTTTGTCCCAAAACCCAAATGAGCATGGAGAGAAAGGAACCAACAATACCAGCCGCTGCCAACGACTCCAATCCATCTACAGGAATATTGCCCACAATAGCCGTATCGGTAATGGAGAGTATGGGTTCTGCAATGCCTGAAATGGTTGCCGGAACCGCTAGTCGGTTTATGGTTTTAAAATTGACTTCTGTTCTCAAAGTCGATGCAAGTTACAGCACTAATTCATAACAATGAAAGGGATGTTCACTTTGTTTGGGAAAAAAGATATCGCCCAATCTTTGATATCCCCGTTGCTCATAGAAACGTTGATTGCGCTTGTTCTGGGAAAAAGTATCCAATCGCACTGACTTAAAGCCATTTGTTCTGGAAAATTCTTCCGCGAAATCCATCATTTCCTGAGCAAATCCCAAACCCTGATAATCAGGATGGATACAAACACGGTGGATGTAAGTGCTATTCCCATTAGGGGTAAGCCATTGTATGGGAATGTATTCGGCATCCATGTGTGTGGAGATGACAATGGCCCCAATAAGCTGCTCTTGGTATATTTTGACGTAAAGTTCTTCTCTTTTTAGGTCGTTTAAAAATGCATTCTTGGAGGGGTAATGTTCATTCCACTGATAAATTCCATTGGCTTCCATTTTAAGGGCACACGCCTTGGCAATGTCCAGTAAATCCTTAATTTCGGATATCTTTGCAGGTCTAATCATGCATTGGTTTCAATTAAATTGTAAATTTAAGCTATAATCATAACCGCCAAACAATGAATAATATACTGGTACCCATTGGAACTTCTCCTAACGCATCGGACACATTACAATATGCTATTGACTTTGCTTCCAACTTTGGAGCAAAGGTTTTTGTAATGGATGTTTTTTCAGTTACCTCTGGGACTGGGAGTCTTGCCAATGTTGCGGAAAAAGTGGCCAAAAGCAGCAAAGATCGTTTGAAAGACATTATTGATGCTGTGAACACCAATAATGTGGAGCTAAAAATAGCAACCTACAATGGAGATATTATTGATGGCCTTAATGATATTAACAAAGAACTGGGGATTGACCTGATCATAATAGCGCCACGCAGTAATGATATTAAGGAGGGACTTTATTTGGGGAATACCTCTGGTAGAATAGTTAAGCAGACCAATCTTCCTACGCTGATAGTTCCAAAAGGAACGACATTTAAACCCATCAAAAAAATAATGACTGCCTTTGGGTCGGGAATTTTAAAAAGAAACAGGATATTGAACCCTTTGATTGCCGTTAAGGATAAATTTAGATCTAAAATAGGCTTGTTATTGGTGAAAAGACCAGGATATTCAGAGGAGGATCTTCAGATAAACACAGCACTTTTGGATTTAAGCGAAAAGCTGACCATTACTGAACAAGCAACAACGTATTTGGGTGTTTTGGAATATTTTCAGAAGGAAAACCCAGATATGTTATGTGTGTTTAGACGAAAAAGAGGTTTTTTCAAGAAGCTTTGGGAAAAAAACACCATTCCAAAGGCCGAATTTTTTGTGCCTATTCCGGTATTGGTGCTAAGCGTTAAAAAGTAGCAGTAAGTTAAAAAGTTCCATTTTGAAACTTTGTAAAAATGTCTTTCCTTTGCGACGCTCTAAGGGGGGATTAGCTCAGCTGGCTAGAGCGCTTGCCTGGCAGGCAAGAGGTCACCGGTTCGACTCCGGTATTCTCCACCAAGTAAATAGAAGCCTTCACAGATGTGAGGGCTTTTTTGTTTGTTGGAAGGTACAGTTTGCCCACACTTTTCTTTAAGGTCAAGTAAAATTGACCATAAATAGAGCCAAAATCTATCAAACCATTGTAGATTTTATCTGCGTTTTTTGGAAGTTATTTTTAATTTTTTAGAAAAGGAACTTACCCCCCCCCTCATATTGCGAAAGTACCATTAGACGTTTTCATTTTATATCTTATTTGCTAAAGTGAACTTAAATTTTGGTTACGACTTTAGAACGCTCAACCAATTTGTTAACTTTGTGGTAGTGAACAAACTATTTTCAATATCGTTATCTTTTTTGGTCCTGTTGCAAAGTTTTGGATTGCACTTTGATGATTTGGTGCAGATTGATGAGTTTGTAGAACATGCCCAATTTCATAATGAGCAATATGGAGACAATGTCATAGTATTTATTTCCAAACATTACGGCAAACTTAAAGCCGACCACGAGAAAGAACATCAAGAAGAGGAGCAAGAACATGAAGAGCTCCCATTTCAACATCAATCACATACCTCTTGTCTTACAGATTTTACCTTAAACACATACATTACCGAGCTTAAGGCTCCTGAATTTTCAGAATTTAGCGCTGCTGATTTTTATTATCAAGCATCTACCTCCTCCCTTCACTCTAAAGGACTCTTTCAGCCACCTCGGCTTTCATAAAGTAATCAGAATAATTCATTTAGCACTAGGTCATAGCACTGACTTGGTGCGATTCACGTTGATTATATTATGAAAAAATGCTATCACATATTATTAAATTCAGTATAAAGAACAAGTTTATTGTTCTGTTGTTCACAACCTTTATTATAGGATTTGGGTTGTATTCATTATCACAAATACCCATTGGTGCGGTACCCGATGTAACCAACAATCAGGTTCAGGTGATTACAACATCCAGAAATTTATCAACTCGGGATATGGAACAGTTCATCACCTATCCCGTGGAGTTGGAAATGGCAAATTTGCCCGGGGTACAAGAGATTCGTTCTATTTCCAAATTTGGAATATCTGTTGTTACCATTGTTTTTGAAGATAAGATGGGAACCTACCTGCCCAGACAGCTCATAGCCGAAAAAATCAAATCTGCATCAGAAAAAATCCCTAAGGGTTTTGGCACACCCGAAATGGGCCCTATTACCACTGGTCTTGGAGAAATCTACCAATACATTCTGGATGTTAAACCGGAGTTTAAAGACAAATATACCGCTACCGATTTGCGAACCATACAAGATTGGATAGTGAAACGGCAGCTTTCTGGAATACCCGGGGTAGTTGAGGTCAATACATGGGGTGGTTTCTTAAAACAATATGAGGTGGCCATCAATACGGAAAAACTAAATGCGATGAATATCACCGCGCATGATGTTTTTTCTGCTTTGGAGATGAACAATAGCGTTTCAGGCGGCGGGTATATTGAAAAAGTAAATCAAGCATTTTTCATTCGTGGGGAAGGACTCGTTTCTTCACTTGAGGATATTAAAAACATTGTCGTTAAAAATGACGCAGGGATTCCCATTTATATAAAAGATGTTGCCAAAGTAGGTTTTGGAAGTGCTACGCGTTTTGGAGCCATTACAGGAAACGGTGAAGGTGAAAAAGTACTGGGCCAGGTTATGATGCTCAAGAATGCCAACTCCAAAAAAGTTATTGAAGCGGTTAAGGAACGTGTTGCTTCCATTTCAAAATCATTACCCGAAGGGGTCTATATCAATGCATTTCTTGATCGTAGCGAACTTATTGCAAAAACAACTTTTACGGTTACGGAGAACTTGATTCTTGGATGTCTCATTGTAATTTTTGTGGTGGTATTGTTATTGGGCAATTTCCGTTCAGGGTTGGTTGTAGCATCGGTTATTCCTTTATGTCTGCTATTTGCCTTGTCCCTAATGTACTTGTTTGGGGTAGATGCCAACTTAATGAGTTTGGGTGCTATTGACTTCGGAATCATCATTGACGGAGCAGTAATTATTGTTGAATTCATTGCTTTTCAGATTACCCGGAAAAGAGATGAGATCAACACTTTCACTAAAACAGAACAACAAGAATTAAAAGATAAGATTACTTTTTCAGGAGCTTCAAAAATGATGAACTCGGCCATCTTTGGTCAGCTCATTATTTTAATTGTTTTTATCCCAATTTTATCATTGAGCGGGGTAGAAGGAAAAATGTTCAAGCCTATGGCATTGACCTTCAGTTTTGCCCTTATTGGGGCAATGATTTTTTGCTTTACCTATGTCCCTGTTGTGGCATCCATATTCTTAAAACCGTCCAATGTAACCGATAAAAATATATCAGTACGATTAATGAAATGGATCAATAAAGGATATGATCCTGTTATCCATTGGGCATTGCAAAGTAAGAGGTTGGTGCTGGGAATCGCTACGGCACTTTTGGCCATTTCAATATATCTATATACTTCCATGGGCAGTGAGTTTGTACCGACTTTGGACGAAGGTGATTTTGTGATTCAACCTGTCTTGAAAACGGGAACCTCATTGAGCAATACCGTAAAAATCACCACAGAAATCGAAAAAATACTGCTAAAAGAATTTCCAGAAGTAAAGCAGGTTGTCACGCGCATTGGGGCTGCTGAGGTTCCAACCGATCCCATGTCCATGGAAGAAAGTGATATCATAATTGTGCTTAAACCAAAAAGCGAATGGACGTCTGCATCATCCAAAGATGAGTTGGCGGACAAGTTTAAAGAGGCGCTTGCTGTTATTCCCGGAATGGAAGTTGAATTTACCCAGCCTATTGAGATGCGATTCAATGAGCTTATTACAGGAGTGCGTGCCGATATTGCCATTAAGGTTTTTGGAGAGGATTTGGAGGTACTGGCAAAAAAAGGAAATGAAATAGGTACTTTGATTGAAAATATAAGGGGAGCAGCGGATATCACTGTGGAAAAAATAGTCGGATTACCTGAAATGAGTGTGCGTTATAATCGTGCTAAAATTGCTAGATACGGCCTCAATATTCGGGAGTTGAACGATATGGTGTCCATGGGATTTGCTGGAAAATCAGCAGGGAGTGTTTTTGAAGGTGAAAAACGGTTCGATTTGGTGGTTCGATTGGATAAACAAAAACGGCAAGACATTGACAATCTTAAAAACCTATATGTTGACTTACCCGCTGGTGGAAAGATTCCGCTAAGTGAATTGGCCGATATCAGTTATAAAAAGGGAGCTGCAAAAATTTCCCGTGATGATACGCGTAGAAGGATTGTTGTGGGAATCAATGTGCGCAATCGTGATTTACAATCCGTAGTTGATGATATACAGGAGTTAATTGATTCAAATATAAAATTGCCCGTAGGTTATACCATTACCTATGGTGGTCAGTTTGAGAATTTGCAGAGCGCTAAATCAAGATTGATGGTAGCGGTACCCATCGCCTTGATCTTAATATTCGTACTACTCTATTTTGCCTTTAAATCTGTAAAAGAAGCTTTAATGATTTATTCAGCGATTCCGTTGGCTGCTGTGGGTGGGGTTTTACTGTTATGGATTAGGGATCTACCGTTTAGTATTTCCGCAGGGGTAGGATTTATTGCCCTGTTCGGTATTGCTGTGCTTAATGGAATTGTATTGATAGAACACTTTAAAGAACTAAAACAACAAAATTTTGACAGCATGGAAGCCCTGATAAAACAAGGCACAAAAGATAGATTGCGAGCAGTGTTGTTAACCGCATCGGCAGCTGCGTTGGGGTTCTTGCCCATGGCAATTTCAACCAATGCAGGTGCTGAGGTACAACGACCCTTGGCCACAGTTGTAATTGGAGGTTTGATAACCGCCACATTATTGACCTTAGTGGTATTGCCGGTTCTCTATGCTTACTTGAATACGGACAAAAAAGAACATAACACTTCCAGTAAAGGGGCAATAACCGGATTGAGTATACTTGCGTTATTGTTCTCCATGAACGCAACAGGTCAGCAACAACCCAAAACGTTGCAAGAACTCATTCCTTTAGCCATTGAAAACAATGCGACGTTGAAAGCAAGTGAATTAAAAGTGGAACAGTCAGATGCCTTGATCAATAGCGCATTCAACTTTGATAAGACACAACTTTATTATCAGTTTGACGAGAACAATTTGGCATTGAACAATGAGCCGCTTAGGGTATTTGGTATTCAGCAAGATTTTCGCTTTCCTACCGTATATTTTTCAGAAAGGAAGGTAAATAAGGCCCGTTACCATGTTGTTTCCAGCACCTATGACATTCATAAAAAAGGATTGGAAAGAAAAGTGACAGCCAAATATTATGAATATCAAATCGCTAGGGAAAAGGAACGGGTCTATCAAAGATTGGACAGCCTGTATTCCAATTTTTCCAGGGTGGCCACCAGACGATTTGAGTTGGGAGAAACCAATTATTTGGAAAAAATAACGGCATCATCCAAACAAAAACAAATACAGCTTAAATATGCACAGACAAGGAAGGATGTTGCCATTGCATACAGGAATTTGCATAAAATCATTCAATCAGAGGACAGCATTCAAATAGTGGATGAACTTGTACTCAAAATCCCGCTAAAAGCATTGGATATAGATGGTAGTCCTGAAATAAATTACCATCAAAACAGGGTTTCTTTATTTGAAGCGGAAAGGCGTTTTAAAAAACAACAGTTGTTGCCGGATATCGGTCTTGAATATTTTCAAGGAACAAATTCACAGCTCAATGAAAGTTTGTCCGGATATCAATTGGGAATTAAAGTACCTATTCTCTTCGGAGGCCAATCATCCCAAATAAAAGCAGCTCGTTTTGCGGAAGATGTCGCAATAGCTGAGTCCAATGAATATGTAATTCAACTGAATGCAAAGTGGAATACACTCAAAATGGAACTGGCACAACTTCAAAAAACGCTGGACTATTATGAGAATGAAGGCACTGCGCTTTCAGATGAAATTTTAAAAACGGCCAATGGCAGTTTCAGAAACGGAGAAATCGACTTTTATCAATTCATCCAGAGCTTGGAAAGTGCTTATGAAATAAAATTGGATTATTTGGAAAAACTCCAACTGTACAACCAAACCGTTATTGCCATCAATTTCCTAACCTTATAAATACATTGTTATGATACAAAACCTATATAAAATAGTAGCATTAAGTCTTGTTTTTACCTTATCCAGTTGTGGCGGAAAAAATAAAGCATCAACTGGCATCGAATCAGGAAACGAAGAACAAAAAGATAGCCGCATACAAGTGACACAAGCTCAATTTGAACAAAGTGGAATGACTTTGGGAACCATGGAAGAAAAGAATGTACCTGCCAGAATCAATGTAAATGGGATGATTGATGTGCCTCCGGGCAACAGGGTAGTGGTAAATGCTTTTATGGGAGGGTATGTCAAAACTACACCTTTACTCATTGGAGATAAGGTTCGTAAAGGTCAGGTGCTGGTCACTATTGAAAATCCTGAATTTGTGGCCCTGCAACAGGAATATATGGAGGTCAATGGGCAACTCACCTATTTAAAGGCTGAATATGAAAGACAGAAAACCATGACCGAAGAAAACATCACCTCACAAAAAAGCTATCTAAAGGCCGAAAGCGATTATAAAACTGCAGTAGCAAAGCACACAGGATTGGGTAAGCAACTACAAATGCTTAATATTTCTCTTTCAAATGTCTCACAAGGCAATTTCAGTTCTGTGGTAACCATATATGCTCCTATTTCTGGCAGTATCACTAAAATGAATGTAACAAAAGGAACCTACGTTTCGCCAGCAATGTCTATTTTGGAGATTATTGACAACGACCACATTCACTTGGAGTTATCAGTTTTTGAAAAAGATATTATGAAGGTGAAAAAAGGTCAGGAGATCGATTTTAAAATTCCCGAGGCATCTACGGACACTTTTAAAGCCAAAGTACATCTTGTAGGAACAGCAATAGAGGAAAACCGAACGATAAAAGTACACGGACACCTAGAGAATGAATCGGAAAGTAATTTTTTAACAGGGATGTTTGTAGAGGCAAGTATTTATACTGATTATGAAACTGCAAAGACATTACCCAGTGAAACTGTTATCGAAGTGGATGAAATCCCTTATGTATTGGTATTGGATAAAAAGGAAGGAGACACATATTATTTTTATAAACAAGAAGTTACGGTAAAATCAAGATCGAATGGGTATATAGCTATTGAAAACATTGAGAGCTTTGGTCCGAGCACACAATTTTTAACTAAGGGAGCTTTTAGTTTGCTGGGAAATTAATCGCATTTGCTGAAAAGAGTGGTTACTTGCTGTAATTAAATGATAATAGAAATTACTTTTTGTGGCTTTCAGAGTTATCCACTTGGATATTCGTGAACTATTCGTAAAGACTTTTGCTCGTTCTGGTCAAAGATGAACTAACAAACCAAGTCATGGAATGTTGTTGGGGAATCCTTTTTATTAAAGTATCATGCTTTCTGTCGTACCAAATGGCATCAAAACTACCCTTTGAGGTGATTACAACACGCCATTCCTGCCCAAGCATTTCCTTCTTCTCGTAGTTGGCTTCAAGATGTTCCCAATCAATATTGGACAAAACTTGGGGAGATAAATGGGCAAGTACCTCACTTTCATCTAAGATTGCCAACCAAATAGGTGTTGCCAAATGTTCAATAGTATGGTTTTTCCCTTTAGACCCCCAACCAATTTTAATGTCTGCGCCATTTCGTATTGCATTTATTAGTACTTTTTTTGAACCTTCAACAATTTCACCATTTTTAGCGGTTTTCATTGCAACTGCCCAAACTGGGGTATTACAATTTTTTTGACAGCTTGTGGGAATAAACAAAATTGAAACCAAAAGCGTATAAAAAATCTTTTTCATAATTAATTGAATTTATGGAGCAGCATCCTTTTCTTTGGTATTGTTCCATGCTTTCCAGTTTGGTGATTCTTTTTTCCAAAGGGGCAATGCTTCCATTTTAGATTGATGGCGTGGATAGAAAACATACCAGGTTGTTGCCGAAGCGTTATCCGAATTCCCTCCTAAGATAGAGTCCTTAAAATAGTCTGTTGCCAGACTTGTAGAATATCCGTTGGTTCCTGCAATTTTGGTCCAGTAGTTTTGGGCCCTAAATCCAATTTTGAATGAGCCTCCTTGAATTTGAGGGGCTTGACCAATAATTGTATTTATCTGTGCAAAAACCTCCTTGCCTTGTATGATGGTAATAAAAGATGCATCCGTAACATGTTCCACTTGAGTACTTCCCCATCCTATTCTGACAGGATACCCTAATCGAACAGCATCGATCAATTGTGATTTGTCTCCAAATGTAGTTTTTCCCAATGCATCATTTTGATACACTTTCTGCCAGCCTTCATTAGTATGGTTTTGAGGTTGGCATGCGCAAAACAAGATAAGGATCAATAGATGTAATCTAAATTCATGCATGGCATAGCTTTTACACTTTTATGATAATTTCTCTAACATCCTAAAGGACTTTTTAGATAACCATTATGAATTATATTCTTTCAAAATAAATGTTGTTGATCAGTTCGTCATTCACCGTAAAACCATTTATTCTTCCCTTTTTGTTTGTTTCAAATTTTAAATATCCAAAGTGAACTTCATTGAATATGTTTTTCATTACCGGGTTTAACGTAATTGTATCTGAATCCTTTATGAGAACCAATAGCTGTTTCCCTTCACTTTTTATTTGATAAGTTGTATCCAATTCATCGGAATAATAGTTTCCTGTAAATTGTTTGATCTCCTTGGAATCGTATTCTAGTGGGGTATATTTATTAAACTGAAAGGATGTACGACCATTTATGTCCAAAGACAAGCTGTATGGTAGGGAACCCATATCAAACTTTACAGTTACATGGGGCATGCCCATGAAATGAAAACTGTTTTTTTCCATAGGGATAAGTTTGGTTCCAACTCCATTTGATCGCTGATAAACCAATGTATCGTTTTCAATGCCTATGGTTCTGGTATTTCCTTCAACCGGGTTAAAATAATGGCCTAAAAATGTAGAGAGCTCTTTTTTGCCAATTACAACTGCGGATGCTTCTTTTGGTTTTTTTATTTCATTTGTCATTAGGGCGTTCCTTGCTTCTTCAACCTCCATTTGCATTACATTACCAACCAATTGATCTAATAAAGCCCAAACATTGGTATTGGCATTGTTGCTTAACAGTACAAAGGCAATATCTTGTTCAACAAATTTGAAAAACAAAGACCTAAAGCTTCCCCATTCGCCGGAATGTCCAATGGTATATAGGCCTGGTGTATTTTGATAATCCCCTAAAAAGAGTCCTCCGCCATAATTGGTTGGGCGGTTGTTCTTTAAATATCCAGAGGTCGTCATTTTTTTTATGAGCAATTCCCCCCCAACCTTTCCGGTCTTGAAATTTTCACTCCATTTGAAAAAGTCCAAAATGGTGGAATGCACTCCACCATCCCCAACAACGGTGTTGTTATCATAATGCTCTTCTTGATAGCCCTCACCGGTTTCTATATACCCAATAGCTTTTTCTTTCTTCTTTTTGGTCTGACCAATATAGGTGTTGGCCATTCCCAAGGGATTGAATAGTTTTTCTTGGGCATATTCCGGGTAAGGTTTGCCACTTGCAATCTCTATTATGCTTGCCAATAACATATACCCTGTGTTGCTATAAGAGAATTTGCTTCCGGGTTCAAAGTTTGACCCACGCTGTTCGGCCATAAGCTCCAATCCATCTTGATTTGTGAATTTAGAATCCCAAGAAATTCCTTTTGCAAAGAGAAGCTTTAAATAACTTCGTAAACCACTGCTATGATTTAATAGGTGTTTTACCCTAATCGTTTGTCCATTATATTTTGGAATAGAAGGAAGATATTTCTGTATTTCATCTTCGAGCGAAAGTTTGCTTTCTGCTTCCAACAAAAAAATACAGGCAGCTGTAAATTGTTTGGATACAGAAGCAATATCAAAAACCGTTTCATTAGTAATGCTTTCTTGAGTGGTAATATTGGACAACCCATATCCGTTGGAATAAATTACCTCTCCTTTTTTAAATATTCCAACAGCACAACCAGGAGCGTTTTTGTAGCTGTCAAAAATGGAATTTATTTTTTCTTTTTGCTGAGTGCTGAGATGTTGTGCCTTTAGCAATCCACTAAAAAATACAATTGAGAATAAACTATAAAGACATTTTTGATAAAAAGACATGTTTGGAGTTTTTATGCCAAGTTGCCATATATTTTATCTCTTAGCTAATTTTTCCGAGCCAAAGAAGTATCAATTTATAAGTTTGAACAAAGATCTATAGTTGTTTTAGATACATGGCAGGAGTGACACCAACACTTTTTTTGAAGGAATTATAGAAGGTAGACTTGGAATTAAATCCAGACTCATATCCAATTGCCTCAAGCGTTAGATTTTTGTTTGAAAGCATCAACTGCTTGGCAAATTCAATACGGTGATTATTGACCATTTCCGTAAAGCGATTTCCCATGGTATCATTGAGCAGTGAAGATAGTCCGTGGACAGACATGCCAAGTCTTTCTGCTAAATCCTCTAACTTCAAATTTGGATTTAGATATACCTTTTCGTCATCCATTAGCTGTTTAAGCTTTGTCAATAGTTCGGAAGCTCTTTCGTTGGGGATTTTACGCTTTTCCAGTTTTAAACTACTTAAGTACAAAACTGATTTCTTGTTTTTGTTAAATATGAAAAACAATAGTAACAAGTAAGTTATTACCGAAAAACTGAGAGCACCAACAATGTAACTGGTATAAAAGCCAGTTACGTAAGCTGCGAAAACAGCAAGGGTTCCCAAAAACACATTTATTACCCAGGAGTCTATTGTTGGTATTTGATCATTTTGAAGCCATTTTTTTCGAATTATTGGAAAAATTATAAACGCTGTTAACAGCATATAAATGAACCACTGCACGTAAACGATATACATGAAGTAATTTTTCCATAATGCCAGATGTTGTCTATATGGAAAATAAAACCCAGCAATACAAATAATCAGGGCCAATAAGGTTAAATGAAATTTCCAATACTTGAAAACCAAGCTATTAGATTTAAAAATGGAGAGGCTATAGAAGTATAAAAGTGGACCAATAAAAAAGCATGCGGAGATTCCCAGTTGTATGTAGGTATTCGCCAGATCGGGATTAAAATAAAAAAACAGAGACTTCCCGATGCGGATGCATAATACTAATAGCAATGAAGCAAAAAAACCATTTGAAATGTGCCATGGCTTGGCAATAACCAAAAAGTAAATGGTAAGCACAAGACCATTGAATACTCCTAGGGCACTAAAAAAAAACAATATGTAATTTTCTAAAGACATAGAGTCAATATATCAAAGATAAAAATTGACATCGTCATTTACATATTTCGAAGGGTTGGGTCAAGCAGAATAAACAGGGTAGCGTTATTTTCTTGTATGAATGAAGTTTGTGAATAGGTTAACACCGGTCTGACTCCGGCATTCTCCTTATGATAAATAGAGGCCTTCACAGATGTGAGGTTTTTTTTGTCATTTTCGAGTGGGCTTTTGAAAAAAAGACACTTCGAGGTTTAAATCAAAAAGCAAGAAAAGCAAAGCGGCCATTTTTTCACCTAGTTTTTCTCCCAATATTTTAAAGGCCCTTGTCATATGACCTTCAACGGTTTTTGTTGAAACACCAAGATATTCTGAAATTTCAATATGGGTCAGACCTTCTTTTTTGTTCAACAGGAAAATACGCTTGCATTTTTGAGGGAGGTTATTGATTTCAATATTGACCAGTTTCATCAACTCGTCTAAATTTCCCTCCTCTTTCTCCACCACCAAATCAATAGCTTCCATGTATTTTTTTTCCAGAAAGATCACAGGTTTGTTCTTTCTGTATTGATCAATGAATTCGTTATAAACCGATTTGTACAGATAGTTTTTTATGGAAAAATCAGGGTTGATTTTCTTTCTGTTTACCCAAATTCCCACAAATACATTTTGAACAATATCTTCAGCTTTGCTATGGTCCTTGGCCAACGTATAGGCATAGGTGCAAAGTTTTTGGTAGAACGAGTCCATCAAAAAATCGTATGCTTTGGCATCACCGGAACGTAATCGGTTTGCCAAAAAAAAGTTCTTTTCAAAATCCACAGTTAAACTGAATTATTCTCAAAAAAATCGGATGGATGGTGAACAAATCTAAAAAAAAAGAATAAAAAAGTAGAGGGGTGTCAGATTTTCATACGTAATGTTAGTATAATGCAATAGCGTGAAGGACTCCAAAATTCATACTACAATAGTGAAATTCCTTAATAGGGAAGCGAATCAAAATGAGCTGGAAAACTTGGAATCCTGGTTAAAGGACCAAAATAACATTCAAGTTTTCAACCGTTTTGTTCGCACCGAATATCTTACTACACTTTACATGGGAGAATACGATTTAAATAAAGCAAAGAAATCAATTAGTCAAAAGGTCAGAAGTTCCGAGAAAAAAAGGAAAAGGCTTATGTATAAACAAATAGCTGCTGCGGCCTCCATACTTTTAATAATGGGATTGTCACTTTTTAAGTTGAAGGATACTACTGTGACAACCGTTGTTGATAACAAAAATACCATAGAAGTTGGTTCTGACAGAGCCATATTGACCTTGGAAAATGGAAATCAGGTTGCATTGGGTCAAGGGAAAAGTTACCAAACGGGAAATGTTCGCAGCAATGGTGAAGAGCTGGTTTATAATTCCCAAAGTGGAAAAGTCAACACCAAAGAAAAATTACTTTTCAATTATTTGACGATTCCAAAGGGAGGGCAGTTTTTTGTTCAGCTGTCAGATGGTACTGAAGTTTGGTTAAACTCTGATTCCAAACTTAAATATCCAACAAAATTTATCGAGGGAGAAACTCGGGAAATAGAATTATTATATGGTGAGGCCTACTTAAAAGTGTCCCCAAGTTCTGAGCACAACGGGGCTGCTTTTAATGTGAGAACCAAGGCTCAAGAGATAGGTGTTTTGGGAACTGAATTCAATATTAAGGCTTACACAGATGATAGTCAAATTGAAACAACATTGGTTGAAGGAAAGATTGTAGTTGAAACAGAAGGAGCCAAAAAAGTATTGAGTCCAAACCAACAGTCACGAATTGGCGCCGACCTTAACCTAATAGAAGTTGTGGATGTTGATGCTTCGGAGGCAATTTCGTGGATAAACGGATTGTTCACGTTCAATGAAGAATCTTTGGGAGAAATGATGAAAGTCTTATCCAGATGGTATGATGTAGAGGTGGTTTTTGAATCTGCCGAGCATCAGGATTTTATTTTCACCGGAGTATTGGAGAAAACAAAATCGTTTGTGGATATTTTGGAACTCATTGCTGCAACCAGCGATGGTGAAATCAAATTTGAAATAGAAGGAAAAACAATATTTATCAAATAAAAAAAGGAAAAGGCCAGCACCTTGGACAGTATTAGCCTTTTTCCACCAGCTTAATTAAAACAATGTCTAACTAAACCAGAACAAATTTATGGAATTTGATTTAACCAAGGAGTGTTCCTGTATAGGGAAGCTGCTCCTGAAAACCATTATGAAAACCTTTATCTTTTTATGTTGTGCGATTGTATTTGCGTTTGGCCCTAAAATCGGCCACTCCCAGGATGCTTTCATCACCATAGACAAGGACCGAAAGATGACCGTTAAACAGGTCTTCAAGCTTATCAACAAACAGGCGAACTATAAATTTATTTATAGACACGATCTGGTAAAGAGCGCACCGGAGATCTTATTGAAAAAGGGAACTATAAAGACAAGAACATTATTGGACGATTGCCTATCACCAATTGATTTCACCTATGAGTTTACCGGTAACAATACCATTGTGGTCAAAAGAAAGCCAAAAAGTACAGAAGATAAGGATAAAGATGGGGCCTTAGAGGAAAATACCCAGTTACAAATTAGCGGGAACATAACTGATGAAAATGGAGGGCCTTTGCCAGGGGCAAACATTCTTGAAAAGGGAACTACCAATGGTACGCAATCTGATTTTGATGGAAACTTTGCCCTTGAAGTTGCCGATGGTAATGCAACATTGGTGATTTCCTATATAGGGTATACTACGCAAGAAATTCTTCTTGAAGAAAGGTCCGAGATAAATATTCAATTGCAACCAGATGCTGCCAAACTGGATGAGGTGGTACTTGTTGGTTATGGAAGTGTGACCAAAAAAGATTTGACCGGTGCCATTACCAAGGTTGAAAACATTGATAACAGATCGGTAACAAATACCGAAGAGGCTCTACAGGGGAATGTTGCCGGTGTTACCATTGTTGCAGATGGAGGTGATCCCACAAGTGTGCCAAAAGTGAGGATCAGGGGTGTTGGAACAACTTCGGATGAATCTCCTTTATGGGTGGTTGATGGTGTTCCTTATTATGGAGGCCCGTTGAATCCATTCGATATTGAATCAATAACGGTGTTAAAAGATGCTTCCGCCACGGCAATCTATGGAGTAAGAGCAGCTGGAGGGGTAATTTTGGTTACTACCAAGAAAGGAAAAGATGGAAAGTTGACATTCGATTTCAACACCTATACCGGCATGCAAAGTGTTTGGAACAAACCAGGTGCATTAAATGCAGCACAACAGGCAGAATATTATAACATTGCAGCCGACAATACCGGTGTTAATAGAGACCCGGTCCATGATGCTTCGCAAAACCCTGATGGACAGATTACCAGAACAAATTGGGTAGATGAAATTTTTAGAACTGGGATGATTCAAAACTATGATATTGGAGTTCGGGGAGGAAATGAAAAAATCACCTTTTCCTCGTCTTTGGGTTTTAACAAAAGGGAAGGAACTTTACTAAATACAGAGGCTACCCGAATAAGTGTAAGGATGAACTCTGAATTCAGGGTAAATGAAAAATTAAAGATCGGAGAAAATGTTTCCTATACAAGAACCAACGGTAACAGTGCATTTACAGGAACACAGGCCACCAATGGAGAGACCAATTATAACGGGATCATTGCGCAAGCCATTAAAGCTCCGCCCCATGTGCCGGTATTTGATGAAAATGGAAATTACTCCAATATGCCAGATGCGGGATATGGACTTACCATTCACCCGGTTGCTACCTTGCAAAGGATTGATATTGACAATCCGGTAACGGATGTGTTCGGAAATTTATATTTGGATTATACCGTTGCTAAGGGATTAAAGTTTAAGTCCAGTTTTGGAATCAACTTAAAAACAGAATCGTTTAAAGAGTTTGATCCAAGGGTGCCCGAAGTTTCAAAAACGCAAAAAACAACCAATAGTCTTCAAGTAGCTGAGATAAAACAAGAAGATTGGTCTTTTGAAAATACGCTTACCTACAACAAGACTTTTAACGAAATTCATGCACTGACCTTATTGGGAGGTATTACGCAACAAAGTTTTTCGCGAGAGATATTTTCGATAATCGGAAGAAACCTCCCCAGTGAAGATCCAAGCTCAAGGTTTTTGATCAATGCTACATTATTCGATAAACCATTAAGTGGAAAAGAGGAAAATAGACTGTCATCATACTTTGGCAGGTTAAATTATACCTTCAACAACAAATATCTTCTAACTGCAAGTATACGGAGAGATGGAACTTCCAAATTGTCAGACGACAATAGGTGGGGTACATTTCCGTCAGTGGCACTGGCCTGGCGAATGTCAGAGGAAAATTTTCTCAATGAAAGCAAATCCATTAACAATCTTAAAATACGTACTAGCTGGGGAAGAATAGGTAATATTTCCTCTTTGAGCAACTACCCCACCAATGTGCCACTCTCCGAGACTAGGGTAATCCTTGGGGCAACCACTCCGGTAAGTGGTTTTGCGTTGGATGGTATTTCCAACCCGGATATTACATGGGAAACTACGGAGCAGTTGAATTTTGGACTGGATCTCTCCCTGTTCAATAGCAGGTTTACCAGTTCCGTTGACTATTTTATAAAGGATACCAAGGACTTGATTCTTCCATTACCTATAAGTTCACTTGCCGGTGTGGGCAATGCTCCGTTTGTAAATGCCGGGCAGGTTCGAAATAAAGGGATAGAAGTGTCCATGTCATATGCAAAGTTTGAAGGTGATTTTACCTATAATATTTCAGGAAATATTTCCAAAATAGACAATGAATTGGTAGCCTTGGGCAACGGAATCAATACAATTCTGGACAATACCCAGGTGGCAACCCATTTTCCCATTGAATCAGTAATAGGTCAGCCTCTGTTTTCTTTCTATTTATTGGAATCGGATGGCATATTTCAGTCAGATGCAGAGGCTTCGGCCTATACAGCGCAACCCAATGCTGTTGCAGGTGACCTTAGGTTTAAAGATCAAAATGGAGATGGGGAAATAAACGGAGACGACAAAGTGTACAAGGGCAGTTCATTTCCCAATTTTACTTATGGACTAAATGCAAATTTCAATTACAAGAATTTTGATTTTTCCTTTTTCTTCCAAGGGGTAAGTGGGTCAACCGCCTATAATGGGTTCAATATTACCACGGTTTATCCGGCCCAAACTTCTGTTGCGGGGGCAAACTTATCGGCGGAAGCGATAAACACCTGGCATCCGGGAAATACCAGTGGAACCAATTTTAGACTTTCATTAAATGACCCTAATAATAATTTAAGGCCATCTGACTTTTGGTTGGAAAGCACGGATTATTTAAGGTTGAAAAACCTGGTCATAGGATATACATTTTCAGAAGTAAAGATTTTCGATAGGTTAAGGGCCTATGCTTCAGCCCAGAATTTGTTCACCATAACAAATTATTCTGGCTTGGACCCCGAAGTCGCCAATAAAGGAATTGATGGTGGCCAATATCCTGTTTCCAGGGTATTCACTCTTGGACTTAATCTATCATTTTAAACAAGAAAAAAGACAATTATGAAAAAAGTTATAAGTGCATTTGCAATGCTTTTCATCCTTATAGGATGTGGAAAAGATTTTTTAGAACTAGAACCAGAAGGAGCACCTACCCTAGCTACTTTTTGGAAATCGGAAGCGGACGTTATCGCTGCAACCAATGGATTATACTTGTTGAATGACTTTCAGGGGATTTATGGTAGAGGAATACACCTTTATTCCCTAATTCCAAGTGATGATTTTGTTGTAGGTAAATCCAAGGGACAAATTGAGGACATCAAGAATTTTTTTACCGATGGGTCCGGTTCATATACCAGAGACATTTGGGCAATGCATTATCAGGTGGTTAAAAGGGCCAATGATATTATCGTTAATGTTCCCGATATGGACATCAGTAGTGACCTTAAAAACTTTGCACTAGGGCAGGCTTATTTTATGAGAGGGCTCGCTTATTTTCAATTGTCGGTGATATATGGTGATCAAAGGGCAGGTATACCCATTGTTGATGAAAACACAGAATCGTTTTTTATTGAAAGACCTGTACATGTTAGCGAGAGCTATGCTTTTGCGGCCGATAGTTTTTCAAAAGCTGCCGAATTATTACCCTATTTCGACCAAATCAGTCAGGATGATTATGGAAAACCCCATAAAAACGCCGCATATGGATATTTGGCAAGAACTCATCTTCATAATGCGCAATATGATTCCACATCATGGGGTAAAGTAGTAGAAGCTTGTAATCAGGTCATAAATTCTGGAAAAAATGCCTTGGAACCTATTTTTGAGGATGCATTTAAGATTGCAAACAACTGGGGTCCTGAATATCTGTGGTCCGTACCTAGTAATAAGGAAGGTGGTAGTATTTTCCCTGGAGCATCTTTAGAGAACAAAGGCTGGGGAAAGTATAATGGTTGGGGGTATTTTGCTCCAACATTGGAATTGTATGAATCATATCTTCCCGGGGATACTAGAAGGGAAGCCACTATACTAAAATTTGGAGATACCTTCACCTATTTTGGAGAGAGTAGAAGATATTGGTCCACAATCAATTTAACAGGGTTTCAATTTAAAAAATATATGGAGCCCTATAGTTATCCAGACGCCCAACATTTAAATGGAAATGGAGATCATCCCACAACGGATCTGAACCTTCCTTTGCTGCGCTATTCCCATGTCCTGTTGATGAAAGCAGAAGCGCAGATTATGCAGGGTCAAAACGGTGATGCTGCCTTAAATGAGGTAAGACAGCGAGCAGGGCTTTCATCTATATCCGAAGCTACCTTGACAGACCTTAAATATGAAAGAAGGGCAGAATTTGCTGGCGAATTGTTTGGCAGATATGAAGATTTGATAAGATGGGGGGATGCGGCAACAGTAATTCCCAATGCACTCCATGGTCGCATACATTCTGACAAATCAGATCCAGATTCTCCTTTTGTTGTTGAGGAAGTATGGCCGGCCAGACCTCAGTTTGATGCCAGCATCTATCACGTATGGCCCATACCACCCTTGGTAATTGCTACAAGTGAAGGAACCATCCAGCAAAATGAAGGATGGTAGGGGTGAGCATGTAATACATTAACAATTAGTAAGTTGAGTTAGTTTTGATTGGATAGGTGCGTCCACTTGTGGACGCACTTGCCTTATAATTATGTAGGATTCAATGTTTCAAAAAATAATACCTCCCTTAAAACAAGTTAAGCCTTCTGTAAAAAAAGTTCCTGATGCTTTAATAGCCAAAACGTATAGACATTGGAGATGGAGAATGTTCATTGGCATGTACATTGGGTATACCATTTTCTATTTTACACGAAAGAATATTTCACCTGCCCTGCCTTTGATAAGTGAAAAATTGGATATCAATATCATTGAGCTGGGAATATTGAGCAGTGTGTTTTATGTAGTTTATGGAATTGGGAAATTCATCAGTGGGCTTTTGGCAGATCGAGCCAATATTAGAACGTTTATGGCCATAGGCCTTTTTGCGGCATCTATAATTCATTTATTCTTGGGTTATCTGAACAGCCTGTATTTAATTGTCTTTTTCTGGGGATTGAATGGAGCTTTTCAATCCATGGGTTTTCCGCCTATTGCCAAAGGTGTGGTGCATTGGATTTCCCCAAAAGAAAGAGCGACCAAGTGGACCATTCTTGCTTCGTCCCATACCGCGGGAACTTTTGGTATTGGTTTGCTGGTAGCAGGAATACTTAATTTATACAACAAGGGGATTCTTGGGTGGGAAGCGGTATTCTACGTTCCTGGAATTTTGGGCTGCATTACGGCGCTTTTTCTGTTGATCGTATTAAGAGACCGACCTGTTTCTTTGGGCTTGCCCACAATTGAAGAGTATAAGAAGGACAAACCAGTGGTAGAGCTCACTAAAAGTGATTTGAGCCATTGGCAAATCCTAAAGAAATACTTATTTACCAATCGTGAGATTTGGATATTGAGCCTTGCCAATATGTTCATCTATATTATTAGGTTCGGAACATTGGATTGGGCGACCATATTTTTATACGATGTAAAAGGAATAGATCAAGTTAGTGTTGCCATATTTTGGACGTTAATGCCGTTGGCGGGTATTCCGGGGGGAATTGTTGCGGGCTATTTGGCCGATCGATTTTGGAACGGAAGGTGTGTACCAATCAATGTCATCTATTTAAGTTTACTTGCACTTAGTATAATAGGGTTTTATATCTATTCCGGGCCAAATAACATTGTTTTCACTGGAGTTTTTCTATTACTTATTGGGTTTTTGATAGATGGACCACAAAATTTGGTGAGCGGGGTTCAGGCATCACGGGTTACTGTTAAAGAGGCTATCTCTGGGGCATGTGGGATGACTGGCTTTTTTGGTTATGTGGGCGCTACATTCTCCGGTATAGGTTTGGCCAAAATAACAGAGACTTTTGGCTGGAGTGGTATGTACGCGACATGTGCATTGTCTGCGGTTATCTGTATTGTATTGGTCATGATGACATGGAAAAAGGAAAAAGGGACGTAGTTTCTAAAATGGTCATCGGTAACAAAAACCTATTTGTTATTTTAAATATGAACAACGGAACAACATTGTTTATCATTATCAATCAGTAAATTTTAAAGATTAGCCAGATTTGTCCGATAAATTGTTTTGGTTTTTTAAACGAATTTATGATGGTTTGTTTACTTTAGTCCGCAATTTTCCAGATGGTTACGGGAAAAACATTTTAAAAGTTATTTTTAGAAATGGAACAATTAAAAGATAATCTGATTTCATCGAAAAACTCTTTAGAAAACCATTTTCAGCAATTCAGGAAACATATCATTGGAGATGGTTCTGTTTTTCAATCGGTAAATGGTAAACAGAAGCTTTTATATGCGGATTGGATAGCCAGTGGACGTTTATATGGGCAGATAGAAGACACCATGCGCGATAGCATTGGACCAATGGTGGCGAACACCCATTCATTTTCAAGTGAAACCGGAAAGGCATCTACCTATGCCTACAAGTATGCACGCCAAATCATTAAAGAACACGTAAATGCCAATGAAAATGATGTTTTGGTTACGGCAGGGACGGGTATGACGGGCGTATTGTCCCGATTGCAGAGAATAATGGGGTTACGATTTCCCGATACTGTAAAGGGCAAGGTGCAAATACCCGAAAAGGAAAGACCTGTGGTGTTTATTACACATATGGAACATCATTCCAATCAAGTCCCATGGATGGAAACCATCGCCGATGTAGTGATCTTAAAGTGCAATGACCAAATGTTGGTATGTCCCAATGAACTTGAAAAAGAGCTGGATAAATACAAGGACAGATTGCTTAAGATAGGCGCTTTTACGGCCTGTTCCAATGTAACTGGAATTATTGCCCCGTATCAAAAATTAGCAAAGCTCATGCATAAGCATGGAGGATATTGTGTTATGGATTTTGCAGCCTCAGCGCCCTATGTTAAGATAGATATGCATCCGGAAGATGAGGAAGAACGTTTGGATGCCATCTTGTTTTCACCACATAAATTTTTGGGAGGACCAGGCACCTGTGGAGTACTCGTGTTCAATAAAGAGCTATACAATACCAATTGCCCCGATGTTCCTGGAGGAGGTAATGTAAAGTGGACCAATCCTTGGGGAGAATATGGGTATTATGATGACATAGAAACCAAAGAAGATGGGGGTACCCCAGGATTTCTACAAGTAATGCGTACCGCTTTGGCGATTCGGTTAAAAGAAAAAATGGACGAGGATAAAATAGCGGAGAGAGAAGAAGAATTATTGGCTCTGTGTTTTGAACAACTGAAGCAAATACAGGGATTGTACATATTGGGCGATAATGATGAAAAACGTATTGGATGCGTTTCCTTTGGCATTGGAGGCATCCACTATAACCTGATTGTACGATTATTGAATGATTATTTTGGAATTCAGGTACGTGGTGGCTGGTCTTGTGCCAGTACATATGGTCACCATTTGTTCAATATAGACAAAAATGCCTCCAATGAAATTATGGAGGATATTGAAAATAAAGATTTGGCCACCAAGCCGGGTTGGGTACGTTTATCCCTCCATCCTATAACTACAAATGAAGAGGTAATTTATATATGCGAAGCTGTTAAATCCGTTTCGCAAAATGCCCATGATTGGAAAAAGAATTATAAATACAACCCTCTAAACAATGAGTTTGAATATGTAAATGGTGGAGATCAGGAAATGATTGAAAAAACGAAGGATTGGTTTAACCTTTAAACTTCAATAGATAACTCACTGTTTTCATAAAACCTACATTCAGTCGGTTTTATATATGGAGAATTCTTTGATCATTGGAGTTGCGATACTTTTATCTATAATCAGCCTCAGCGATGACACTTCGGTCACATCGAGCTTCGCGATATACTTATGGCCGATGCAACTTCCTTTTGTTAGGGTTTTCCAACCCTTGTTGGTTTTTCCTTCGACCTTAAATGCTCGTACGCGTTCTCCATGGGTAATGTCCTCCATGAGCACTATATGGTCTATCTTTTGTTTTTTCCCGATTTTCAGATTTAGCTTTTTTCCCGAACCTGAAGTCGTTGCCACAGGGGTGGAAAACCTACGTTCTATTTCACTTCCGAATTCTTGTAACCTTATAAGATCAGGCTCTGGAACGAGCCCATCAGGATTTACGACTACTCCTAGAAGAAGATTGCTATTATGCCCTACTGATTTGTAATACATGTCCACCAGTTTTTCAGTAGAGTAAATCCCATGTTCCTGATCGGGATTCCAAAACCAATTGTGAATTCCATTTGCCCCCCGTAACGGAACATCGACCATTGCGGGGGACCATATTTTTCCATTGGGGTCTCCCGTATCAAGTATAGGTTTCCAGCTTTTGCCGTTGTGTGATTGATTTTCCCCTACGGGCATTGTGGACCAACATGGGTAAGCGGCATAACCTGCTTCATTTCCCACCCAACGATGGTCACTTCTTTTGGAAGAGTTGTAGAATATGGAATTGGGCTGGTGTTTTTCAAAAATGGGCAATACGTTCGGACCTCCTTCATGGGGCAACTTTACCCCTGCGTCATACCAAATCTGTATAAGCTCACCATATTTTGAGCAAATTTCTTCGGTCATTTTTTCCGCCAAACGATTAAATATCTTCTGCTTTTCTGTGCCCTTCCCACTTCCCCAGTCAACAAAATGGCCCCAAAGACCTTGATAGAAATTTCTATGGGTACTTATATAGATTCCCGGTTTGATACCAGCCTTACGGCACGAAGCCACAAAATCGCCAACAATGTCACCTTTTCCATTACGCCATGGTGATTGTTTTAGTCCATATGGATAAAGGTCGCTTTGCCATTGCATGAAGCCGTTGAAATGGGTGGCGGTGAAAATGGCATATGTTGCACCAGCTGCCTTCGCGGCTTTCACCCATTGATCAGTATCAAGTTTTGAGGGGTTGTACACTTGCGGGTCGAAAACCTTTTTTGAAGTATTGTTCGGTGAATAATCTCCGGCGAGTATGGATATATCGAAATGAAACAGGACACCCACTTCGCAGTCCTGCCAGACCAGTTGTGCTGGAGTTGGGGTTGGAATCCCATTTTCCATTTCAAAGATGGTCATCTGATTGGCAAAGATGCTTCCTACTGGTAAAATGGTAAAGGTGGAAGCCGCTCCAACTTTCTTGACAAAGTTTCGTCTACTGTTATCCATTTAAATGGTTACCTATTATATTTTGCTCAAACTACACTATGCGCTAACGCATATACCCTTGGTTAGCTCATGGGTCAAGGAGATGTATGCTGAATCGCACTATTTTTTCAATTGTACTCTAATTTCGTTCTTTTTTTGATTTCTAAAGATTTCAAGATTAAGAGCACCTCGCCAACTGTGCTGTTGATATAGTTTCATCAAATCCTTTATGGTGTTTATCTCTGCTCCCTCGCCACTGATAATGACATCTCCAATTTCCAGTTTAGAGTTGGACAGGATGCTTTGTGGGTCAATCCTAGTGATTAGCACTCCAGAGGTTTTATCAAGTCCTGAGGCAGATCTTTCTGCTAGGGTCTCGATGTTTTTTAGATGTCCTCCAAGCCATACCATGGTTGTGCTTCCTGATTTTTTTGAATTAGAAATGGACCATAGTGTGGGTATTTCAGGTGTTTTGGCCAATTTCCGCAAAGCGGGTTTTTTCACCCCGAAGCTGTCAATCGCGAAATTCTTAAAGCCAAGTGTCAAGGCAGGGGAGCCCTCTTCCACCAAATAATTGCCATTTTCTGGATCAACAAACTTTGGGTCACCAAAAATGCTGTTCATGTCAACACGGTTCTTTTGTGCATCCAAGAGGGCCTCTTCATCTGGAAAAAGATTATAGTCCACTTCCTTTCCCCATTCCTGTAAACGAATATCCTTGTGATCTGTTAGCACAATGTTTTTACGAAATACATCACCACTGTTCTTAAACCACACATGTGGGTGAAAACCATTGTTAACCATAATGTTGTTCTCAACGGTTCTGTAAAACCCTTCCCGCAATTTGAGACCACCGTTCAGACATAGGTTATTATAGATTTCATAGTTTGAGGAGCCATCGTCCAAATCAATATCCCATCCATGATCACATCTAAACCTATTATTTTTGATGACCGTGGTTTTTATGGCATCCCAGAGAGGCATGTCAGGATTTTCGAGGACCATCTGATCCATGATTTTTCTATTTGGATGCCAAAACCGATCTCTTCCCCAAGAATTGAAAGACCCATGATCACCAGATTCCAACACGGTATTGAAAACATCGTTATAGGTTATCACGTGACCTCCCCAGGTACCTTCACTGATGTTTATTCCAGCCCTTGGGACATCATAAATACTATTATTGCTTACAGTGATATCCATGGCCATGGATATCTGCACCCCAGCTGTTTGTTTTTCTAATCTTCCTATTCTGTATATGAGATTGTTATCTACCCAACCGGCTCTGGGATAGGCATTGTTTGCCGGGCCTTTGATGGTGTCCAGTTCCTCAAATGATACAAATTCGCGATACTGAAAAGAGGGAGAACGCACGGCCGATGGGTTTCCAACAAAACTAATGGCAGAAGCCCCACAATCATGGATATGGTTTCCAATAAGACGGGTTCCGTTGTTATAATTGCTAACAAAAACCGCATTTCCCCCTAGATTGGAAAATTCACAATCTTTGATCGTAACTCCTTCTGACCCTTCAATGAATACTGCTCCACCTCTATATATGGTCCAGTCACTGCGCAATAAGGGCTCATAAGATTCCATAATGGTCCTTTTTGCATGCTCAAACTGTACTCCTTCAATTGAGATATCTTTTACCGGATTTTTCTCTTCTCCTTTTATATTGATTAAATGTTTAAGGTGTACCCCCTCTACAATAGCACTATTGATGTCAACATCTTTTTCTGGCCAATGATAAAGGGTTTGGGTATTGCTGTCCAAAAACCATTCTCCAGGGGCATCCAATTCCTCAAATACATTTTCGACCATTCGATATTTTTTGTGCATTCCCGCACTGGGACGGTTGTTTTGATGCCCTCCTTTTAGAACCGGTTTTCCGTTTTCATCAATTTCTGAAACCATATAATGGTAGCCACCCCATTCGGCACCATGCATAGCATGGATAATAGCTCCAATGGGATTATTCCAACTTTCAACACGTTCAGGTGCAAAAGCATCTTCGGCATGGCCATGCCAATGCCCACCATTTTCATCATAGTTGGGATATCTGGCCAAAATCTGCTTTTTGCCATTTACAAACATTTGATCAAAGGAGAGGCTTTCCGGAAATGTGGTCATCCATATATCATCAGAGTATTTTCTCCAGTCAAATACTAATTTTTGGGACCCTTTAATTACTGCAATACCGTCCTTTGGCCCAATTATTTGTAGTCCATTGAGCTTGGGTGTAATCGACAGGGGAGATTCCAAATAATGGTTTCCTGAAGACAGATGAATGATAAGCTTGGATGTTTTGTTGTCTTCACGAATTTGTCTTGCTTTGGTAAGGGCATCCTGTATTTTATTGAATGAGAGGTCGGTAGATTCCAGGGAACTATCACCTACATACAAATGGTATTCTTTTGTTTGACAACTTATAAAATGCATTGCCAATAGAATGAAAAATATTTTAATCGACAGTCTCATTTATGATATTGATAAATAGTCTGACCAATTTAGACCAGCAAGCCCCAAATGGCAAGAAGTTATTTTGCCCATCTCAATATTATTATTGCTTAAACCGGGATATACTTTAATCTGCCTAAAATCTTTATACATTTATAAAAAATGATGAGATATGAAACTAGAGAACAAAGTTGCTTACATTACAGGAGGCACGAAAGGAATTGGGCTTGGTGTGGCCAGATGTCTTCTTGATCAGGGAATGAAAGTTGCCATAAGCGGGAGAAATTGGGATGGTGTTGAAGGAGCAATCAAAGGATTGGATGCCAATGAAAATGTCCTTGGAATATGTTCTGATGTAACTGTTTTGGGTGATGAAGAAAAAGCAGTGCAGCAAATATTGGACAAGTGGGGTCAATTGGATTTGGTTTTGGCCAACGCGGGAGTTGGTCATTTTGCACCGATTGATGAGATGGAAGAAGGGAAGTGGCACCAAATGATAAATACCAACCTTAATGGGGTTTTCCATACGTTGAAGGCTTCGGTTGGGGCGTTGAAGGTTTCAGAAGGCTATTATATGACCTTGGCAAGTTTGGCGGGAACCAACTTTTTTGCACAGGGAGCTGGCTACAATGCTACCAAGTTTGGAGTTGTAGGTTTTACCCAAGCAGCCATGTTGGATTTACGGAAATATAATATTAAGGTGACCACCATTATGCCCGGTTCGGTTGCGACTTATTTTAATGACAATGAACCTTCGGAAAAGGATGCTTGGAAAATACAACCAATGGACATTGGAAAACTTGTGGTGGATTTATTACAGATGCACCCACGTACATTGCCAAGCAAGATAGAAGTCCGGCCTACACGACCTGATTTAAAATAATTCAAACCTCCTTTTCCATAAATGGGATATCGGGATTGCATATTTCCAGAATCAACTTTTGCAGATACGTTTCAAACGTTTTCAAGACCTCGGTTGTGATTATATTTCCATTTGAAGAAAAGGACATAAAGCCTTGGTTCAGATTTTTGAAAGAATAAATCCCAGCCTGGAGTTCACGGGCAGGATTTTTTTCCGAATACATATACGAATAGCATAAAAGCTGGAAAGCCTTACTTTTATCATAATTGGAAATCAACTCTTCCCATTCGGCAATTTTGACATTTCTAGGTTCAACCCTCCCTGTTTTATAGTCCACAATTCGTATAATGCCATTAACCTCGTCTACCCTGTCCAAAGTTCCTTTGAGTTTTATGGGGAAATCCAGCCCTGGAATATTCAATGCAACTTCATACTTTTCTTCAAGACCTAGAATTCTAATTTCATGTCTTGAGAGCTGTTCTTTCTCCTTATCGATAAAATTTCTGAGGTATTTTACAATTACGCTGTACACCAATAGAAATTTTCCTTTGTTGATATCAATGCCAGGTAAATTCTTTTGAAAATGAATTTTAACAACCTCTGGAACTATAGAATTTAATGAGGAAATATTTTGGATGGTCAATAGCTTGCCAATAAACGGTTGGTACAGTTGTTCCAAACTGTCGTGTACAATGGTTCCAAAAGTATTGGCCGCGATATTCTCTTCCACTTCATCCAGGTCACGGATTTTAAGAATACTCTTTTTATAAAACTCGATTGGGTTTCTGATGTAATTGCTAAGTGATGTTGGTGAAAACCCATGGCTTGCCAGTTCTTTTATGTCTTGGAGTAACAAGGATGTTTTAAGGACTCTGTCGGATGGCAAAGGGGAAATTTTAACCTCTGGTGATGCAATAGTATGGGTAATGTTATATGCTATATTTTGATCCGTTAGCAATTGGGATATCAACCTACTTTTTTCACCACCTTCCAGCACATCTGTTTCGGTATTGTAGATAAGATATATATTTTTTGCCCGCTGCAATAATCTGTAAAAGTGGTAGGTGTATATGGCATCTTTTTCTTTATAGGTGGGAAGGCCATATTCCCGTTTTACATCAAAAGGAATAAAGGAATTGTTGGATTTTCCCGAGGGTAGAATGCCCTCATTTATCGAAGTTATTATAACCGTTTCAAAGTCAAGGTTTCTGCTCTCAAGCATCCCCATTATTTGAAGACCTGAGAGCGGTTCTCCTATAAAATCCAATGCTTCTGTTGATGCAAGTTGTTTAAAAAAGCTCTTGATGGATTTTAGGTCTGTAATAAAATCAAGAGTACTTACCTGTTGTTTTAGTTGGTTAAATAGTGTATAGAATCGGTATAAATATTCCAACTCCATGGCATTCTTTTCCTCTTGAAAAATGTCCTTCAACATTTTGACAAGCAACAAGCAATTTTCAATCCATTGTAAAGGAGAGCCACTTTGGTTAGGAAATACGGCTTCTACATAATTTGAGGAGGTATGGTCCGACAGGTCATTTGAAGTAATATAGACCCAATTGAGCTCTTTGATGTTTTTGCCAATAACTTTTACTGGATTATTTTTTTCAGATGCTGAAATGGTTTCGCTATAGGGATTGGCAATGAATTTAAGGACATCTTTATAGAACCATCCTTTTTTTGTTCTGGAAATACTGAGCTCCAAAAATGATAGAAAAAAAGAATAAAGAACGGTTTTGTTAAGGGGCAACCCCATTGTTATGTTTACTTGGTCAATCGAGGACGGGATGGCTTGAAGCATTGGATTTAGCAAAGATTCATCTGCTAGGACAAGTGCCGTGTTCTGAATTCCTTCTTTGGATGAAATATGAATATCCTGTAATAATTTCCCTGCGTATTTGGCTTGGGAAATACTTTTGGGAACACCCGTTACGGAAATACTTTTTGGGGATAAAAAACTACTCTGGGCACCAAGAATATTTCTTGTGCGGTAGTATGGCCATTCCCGTTTATAATTTCTGATGAAAAGTCCCGCATCATGAAAAGGATCATCTAGAAAGTAAGAATCAATATCCCAATAGATATGATTATTAGGTTGCTCAAGATAATTTTGAATTATTTGGGATTCGGCAGTATTAAGGGCATTGAATCCAACGAATACAATCGGATTTTCCGTGTTGCTTTCTAGGCTATTTTGTAGTTTGTTGACAGCGGTTCTATAAACCAGGCCTTGATATCCTTTTTGCTGTGCTAAGAGACTTTTTGAAAACGCAGCGTATAGTGATTCTAGATGATTCCAGAACAATAGATAGTTTTCTACCAGATTGGTTTTGTCCTTTTTTAGCGACCAGTGGTTCAATTCTTTTATAGCGGATAGATAGTTGAGAATATCTTTTGCAGGAATGAGGTATCTATCAATTTCATTAAAATCCTGCAATAATGTTTGTCCCCATTTTAAGAACGTTAAAAAGTCGTCATGTACCTCAATTTTGGAAGCTTGGTACGCGTTATAAAGTTCAAGGAGGAGGTCTATGGTTGGAGCAGTGGTAATGCCGGCAATTTGGGCCACAAAATCTTCAATGGATAAGACTTCCGGGCTAAAAATGTTTTTGGTGAACCGACTTGAAATGTACTTTTTTAAAAATGTTCCGGAACGTTTACTTGGAAGAACATAAGTACACGCCTCAATAGGAATGCTTTTTCCCTCTAGGTCATCCAAAACATATTCAAGAAAACTTTGGTGCATGGATTAAAAATAAAAAAGGCCTTGCAATTGCAAGGCCTTTTTTTGAAAAGAAAACTAAAGTTCTCTTCTTATTTTACCAAGTTGATTTCAACTCTTCTGTTTTGCTTTCTACCAGCTCTTGTGTTGTTGGTAGCGATTGGCTTGTCTTCACCATAACCAATTGCAGTCAATCTGTTAGCAGAAATTCCTTTGTCAACTAAGAAATCTCTAACAGCGTTAGCTCTCTTTTCAGAAAGTGACTGGTTCAATTTACCACTACCTACACTATCAGTGTGACCTTCAACAGTAAACTTAGCGTTAGGATACTCGTTCAAGATTTGGATGATATCAACCATTACAGAAGTAGATTCTGCTTTGATAGAAGATCTACCAGTATCAAACAAGATAGTTCTTGCGTAGTCGTTCAATTGCTTCTGAACTTCTTCAGTAACCTCAGGACAACCATTGTTAGCTACAGTACCTGCTACTTGTGGACACTGATCGTCTTTGTCAAGAACACCGTCACCGTCAGCATCTGGCCAAGGGCAACCGTTGTTTTCGGCAGGACCAGCTTCGTTAGGACACTGATCATCTTTATCAGCAACACCGTCACCGTCAGCATCGGGACAACCTGCTAGTGCAGCAAGACCAGCTTCGTTAGGACAAGCATCGTCTTTGTCAGCAACACCGTCACCATCAGCATCAGGACAACCGTTCATTTCTTTAGAACCAGCTTCGTTAGGGCAGCTATCTTTGCTATCTTCGATACCGTCACCGTCAGCGTCAGGACAACCGTTGAAAGCAGCAAGACCAGCAACCTCTGGACAAGCATCATCTTTGTCATAGATTCCATCACCATCAGTATCTGTACCACCAAACTTGATGCTAATACCTGCCATGTGCTGGAAATGCTTGATCAAGTAATCTTCAAAGGCATGCTTATACTGTGTTTGTAGGGTAAGACCAATGTTTTCTGAAAACCAGAAGTTTACACCTACACCACCGTTAGCGGTACCAGCTCCAATTTCATCAACCCAAGTGTAACCACCACCAATCTCAACAAAAGGGTCAATAGTAGTGTTCTTTAGGAAGTTGTACTTGATGGTTCCATCTATAGCGTAGTGAGATAAATCATCAACTCCTTGGTCGCCTATTTTTTCAATTCTATTTAAAGAACCTTTAGCACCTACAGAAAAACCATCTCCAATATATTTGGATACGGATACGTAAGAAACAGAAGGCAAGATGTTCCAGTGGTCAGAGACGTTGAAGTACTCGTCAAATAGTGTTGTGCTCGAAAACGCGTTGTTTTCGTCGTTAGTTGGATAAGCGTCAATTGCGTTTATACCAAAACTAATCTGCCATGGATTATTCTCGTCTTGCGCTTGTATGTTGTTTACGCCCAAAAAGACTAGGGCAACAACCAATAATTTGCTAAGATGTTTCATGCTCAAAATTTTAAGTTTAAGTGTTTATCAGCAGCAAATGTAAGTTGTTAAGACTTATTAACAAAATCAAATTTTCTTTTTTTTTGCTGCATTACATGGAAGTTTTACTGCATTTCAACGATTTTCAGAGCTTTTCCCACCTCAATGAATGCATTTATCGCTTGGTCTAGATGATGCTTTTCATGTGCAGCAGATAACTGTACACGGATTCGGGCCTTACCTTTTGGCACCACCGGAAAGAAAAACCCAATGACATATATGCCTTTCTCCAAAAGCATATCTGCCATTTGTTGGGATAGCTTGGCATCATACAGCATAACTGGAACAATGGCGGAGTCCCCATCAATAATATCAAACCCGGCTTTTTTCATACCTTTCTTGAAGTATTCTGTATTTTTTTGAAGCTTATCCCTCAATGAAGTGTCCCTGTCCAACATGTCAAACACCTTTATGGAAGCCCCAACTATGGCTGGTGCCAAGGAATTGGAAAATAGATACGGGCGCGACCTTTGGCGGAGAATTTCTATAATTTCCTTTTTGCCGGTGGTATATCCACCCATAGCACCTCCCAGAGCCTTGCCCAAGGTCCCCGTTATAATATCAATCCTGTCCATAACCCCTTTTTCTTCTAGTGTGCCTCTTCCGGTCTCTCCAATAAACCCAGCTGAATGGCACTCGTCTATCATAACAAGGGCATCATACTTATCGGCCAAATCACAAATTTTGTCCAAAGGAGCCAATAGTCCGTCCATAGAAAAAACACCGTCAGTAACAATGATTTTGAATCGAGCTCCGTCTTCTTGGCTTTGTTTTAACTGAGCTTCCAGATCGGCCATATCATTATTGGCATACCTATATCTCTTGGCCTTACATAGGCGAACCCCATCAATAATGGAAGCATGGTTCAATGAATCTGAGATTATGGCATCTTCGGCGGTCAACAAAGGTTCAAAAACCCCACCATTGGCATCAAAGGCCGCAGCATATAAAATGGTGTCCTCAGTGCCATAAAAATCAGCTATTTTTTGTTCCAGTTCTTTATGGATATCCTGTGTGCCACATATAAATCGAACCGAGGACATTCCAAAACCATGTGAATCCAGCGTATCTTTAGCCGCTTGGATCACATCTGGATGAGAAGAAAGTCCAAGATAATTATTTGCACAAAAATTGATGACTTCTTGCCCGGTAGATATTTTAATCACCGCATCTTGCGGAGAGGTTATAATACGTTCTTTTTTAAATAGCCCCGCTTCTTTTATGGCGTCCAGTTCATTGGTCAGGTGTTCTTTTATTTTACCGTACATAGTGTTTTTATTTAAAGAAAAATGGTATTAATTTTTTGGTCAATATATACAATTATGGAATGTTTAATTTTATAACCCATCTCTTTTAATACAATGGAATATTGTGTTATCTGCTCTTTATGGGAGGGAGATGGTTTTCCGGTTTTATAATCAATTATTGTCGCTTCGTTATTGGATATCACTACCCGATCAGGGCGCAAAGATGCACCATTTACGGTTAAAATTTCCTGTTCATTTAATATTTCATAGGTATTGGAAAAATATTGGTTCAATTGCGGATGGTTGACAACACTCAGCACTTTTTCTTTGACATACTGTACAGAATCCTTTGGAATACGCCCCAGTAGTTCAAGTTCCTCAAGAACCAGGGAAACATCGTCAGCTATTTTGACTTGGCTAAGTGCAAAATGAATCAAATTTCCCATTTCTATAGCATCCCTTTTTTCATCATCCCATAACCCGCTAGACCTGGTGGAAATAGTAAAATCCCTGTCCTTTTTATCTCTTGTTGTGTATTGAATGTGATATTGTCCATCTGTTTTCAAGTTCGATGGAGTGCTGTTTTCGTCCAAATCACCAAAAGTATAGATGCCCAGGTCATTTTGTTGAAGGCCTTTTTCTTGCAAAAAGTATTGAAACAGATCTGAATATGAATTGGCATTGGCCAATGTGTTTATTGGTTTTCCGGTTTCGGAAATAATGTACAAGCCTTTTTCTGCCCTGGTCAAGGCCACGTAAAGAATGTTTAAGGCATCCAACTCTGTTTTTACAACTTCATCAGTATATACTTCAGCCGTGCTATCGTTGTACTCCAACATTTCTGAGTTGGTATTGATGAGGAATTCATCCAACCCTAAATCTTGTTCTGAAGTTGTGGCAGGCACCCAGGATTTCTTTTTCTTTCGTTTGTCATCAATAATGGAATTGGCAAAAGGAAAGATCACAATAGGAAACTCGAGCCCTTTTGCTTTGTGGATGGTCATGATCTTTACAGCGGATGCATTATCCGGAGCGGCAATAGAAAGAACACCTTTTTTTAGTTCCCAATGTTTTAAGAAAGCATATATGCCCGGGCCATCTTTTTTCTCAACATTTAAAACCTCATCCATTAAAAAGTTAAGGTAAGCTGCAACATTGGTGTGGAGATCAAATTGAATGATGGCGTTCTCCAAAACTGTCAGGACCGATCTGCCTTTTTGATTCTGAAGATGAAAGTCGTATCCTTTAGAAAGCAGCTCCTCTAAATTATTTATGTAAGATGCTATGAAATCATGCTTTTTAGTGTCTTCTTTTGCTAAAAAATTAAGAATGGTATAAGAGGACTCTTTATCATTCGTATTTTCAATAACCTTTAAAATTGAAATTAGAAAAATTACAGTCTCATTGTTGCTCAGCAACAAGGAATCTGAGGACACAACGGGAATTTGCTTTTGTGATAAGAAATTGGCAAGAAGCATTCCTTTTTTATTGTCGCGCACTAAAATACAGATGTCCGAATACGCATATTTTTTTGATGTAACTCCATTAATTGTTTTTAAAACTTGATGGCAGTATGCTTCTTCTTTGTCTTTGATTTCTTTGTCCAGAAAAGATAATTGGATATAGCCTCCAGTGCGGCTGTTGGTTTTTTGGTTACAACCTTCCAAAAAGAGATTTCTATGGTCTTCCCGCTTCAGGAATGGAGCAATCTTGGTAAAAAAGTCATTGTTGAATTGGATGATTTCACTGTAACTTCTCCAATTGGTGTCCAATGTTTTAATGATTGGTTCCACCACAAAAGGGTGCGACTTCCCATTTAAAAGATCAAGAAACTGTTCCACCTTTCCACCTCGCCATCGGTAAATGGCCTGTTTTACATCTCCCACAAGAAATAAAGAGCCCAATTCTTTTCTTTCGCTTTCGCTTTCAAGGGCATTGCCGATAAGCGGAATCAGATTTTCCCATTGCATTTGGGAAGTGTCCTGGAACTCATCAATAAAATAATGTCGATATTTTTCACCCATTCGCTCATAAATAAATGGAACAGGTTGGTCCTTAATTTCTTTGGACAGTAAAGAGTTTAGGGATGAAATGGGAATAATATCCTTTTCGTTTTCTATGTTCTTGATTTCTTTGGCAATTTCATTTAACACGGTCAACGGGACAATATTGTCGTAAATGTTTTTAAGGTAGCTTCGCTTGTATAGCTTCTTTTTGATGAACAGAAAAGATTCTAAAACCGAACCCGCCAAATGGGATACATCTCTTTTATCTGTGGACTTCAGAATTTTTCCTTCTAAAAGGTTTTGCCCCAATTTATTATTGTAAAGTATTTTGATTTTAAACTCTTTGGCAACTATTTTTTTAAAATGATTGGGCAAGGTCTGTCTTGGAAAATCAGAGGGGGCAAATCCCTGATTGTCCATTTCCACTAGTATTTTTTGTGCTTCTTCAATGACCGAAGCTTCAGTTGATTTTAGTAGTGATGCAATTTTCTGCTGGATTTCCTTAAAATCATGGAGTGATTTTGATTGCAATGCTTCAATAGGTGAGGAATGGTTTTCCTGAAAGAGCAATTTCCCAATTTCCATTAGATCATAGGTAATGTTCCAACTTTTGTCCTCGTCAATTTTTTCAAGTGAAAATGCCAATAGAACTTCGGTGAGTTCTTTATCGGTTCCTGCACGCTCCAATAATCGGCCTACTGCTTCCTCCAATAATAGTTCGGTGTCCAGTTCAATCTCAAAACTTTGGGAAAGTTGGAGGTCCCTAGCAAATGTTTTTATGATTTTATGGTTGAACTTGTCAATGGTGGAGATCTCAAAAAAAGAATAATTGTGCAAAATCCTTTTCAGCACAAGCTTTGCTTGTTGCTGCAATTCTTCTGCATTCATTGAAAGATCATGACAAAGCTCTTTGAACAAGTTGCTTTGATTCTCTGGATCCTTGGGAATACCAAAAGCATAAAGGTTTTCAAGAATTCGAGCTTTCATTTCACCAACGGCCTTATTGGTGAATGTAATGGCCAAAATCTGGCGAAACTTCAATGGAGAATTATTGGACAATAATAGTTTAAGATATTCTTTGGCCAAAGAATATGTTTTGCCGGAACCTGCGGAAGCACTGTATATTTCGAAATTGGAAACCTCCAAAAATGTTTTTATTGCAAATTACGGATTACGAACATGAACTTAACTAGCAAAGGCATTAAAAATAAGTCTTAAAACCGTATTTTTACAGTTATCATTATTAACTTAAAAACAGAATAATTATGGCTTTTGAATTACCTAATTTGCCCTATGCATACGATGCTTTGGAGCCACATATAGATGCGAGGACCATGGAAATACACCATACAAAGCATCACAACGGATACACCACTAAATTGAATGGTGCCATAGCAGGAACGGATTTAGAGGGAAAAGATATCTTGGACATTTTATCCAATTTGGATATGTCCAATGGTGCAGTACGAAACAATGGTGGAGGATTTTATAATCATGCCTTGTTTTGGGAAGTAATGTCGCCAAACGGTGGAGGCGCACCTAGCGGAGACTTGGCTGCTGCCATTGATGATGCGTTTGGTTCCTTTGATGCTTTCAAGGAGAAATTCAGTGCAGCTGCAGGAACCCGATTTGGATCTGGTTGGGCATGGCTTTGTGTTCACAAAGGAGGAAAACTTGAAATCTGCTCAACAGCAAACCAAGACAATCCGATTATGCCAGAAATAGGCTGTGGAGGTCATCCCATCCTTGGATTGGATGTTTGGGAGCATGCTTATTATTTGAACTATCAGAACAGAAGGCCAGATTACGTTGCGGCATTCTTCAACGTAATTAATTGGGATAAAGTTTCTGAAAATTACGAATCGAACAAATAGGCAAAAGATGTCTGAATAAAAAAGGGGTGCCTTTACGGCACCCCTTTTTTATTGTATAAATATGTAGTAATAGAAAAGGGTGAGGAAGCCC
This sequence comes from Flagellimonas sp., assembly GCF_965222555.1. Classification (GTDB taxonomy): domain Bacteria; phylum Bacteroidota; class Bacteroidia; order Flavobacteriales; family Flavobacteriaceae; genus Flagellimonas. Next base: position 1,458,587 of record NZ_CBDCUG010000005.1, read on the forward strand.
TCACCCTTTTCGTCCCAAATCTTACCATAAACTTAACCTACTTATGCTATGGCAAAACTAAATTACTGGTATTGTGAGAAATAACAAAAGTTTTTGAGGAAATTTTTTGTGTTTTAAAGAAAAAACAAAATGGATTTTGGACGGGAAATTTGATAAATCGTTGAGGTTCAAACATAAAGAAGGCGGAGTATTCTCCGCCTTCTTTCCCCAAATCTTACCATGAACTTAACCTACTTATGCTATGGTCCTCCAAATGTAAGCCAAGGGAGTGCTAGTTGAAAAAGCTTTTAGATGAAACCCCTTTTATTTGGTTGAATTGCCAACCTTGTCAGCAGGGAGTACTATTGTTAAAGAAAAGGATTACGAGAAGATGCGTTTGGATTACTGCAAAATAAAAAAGGTGGAATAGCTTCCACCTTTTTTGCCCCAAATCTTACCATGAACTTAACCTACTTATGCTATGGCAATACTAAAGTAGGTGCGACATTTGCCCATTGTACAAAAACACGATAATCTGCGTATTTCATCGATGAAATGCACGGATTAACTTTAATTTATGCAAGGCATCAATATGCTCTTTCGTTCTTTCCTTCGTAGAAGTTGATGAAAGCTCTATTTACAACCCTGTTCCCGCCTGGTGTGGGGTAGTTACCGGTAAAATACCAGTCGCCCAAGTTTTTGGGACAGGCCTCGTGCAGGTTTTCTATGTTCTGGTAAATAATATCTACCTCTGCGTTTATTCCTTCAGGACTGAGTATTTCTGCAATTTTTTTAGAGATTTGATTAGCGGTGAATGGAGCATAAAATTCCTGAACATAATTCACAACCTCTTTATCCTTTGATTCTGTCTGGGTCAAACACTTTTCATAAATCTCCTTTATTTTATGTGTGGTGCCATGTTCTTCATGAAGCGCCTGGGCAGCTTTAAAAGCTACAAAGTCTTCCAGCTTGGCCATGTCAATACCGTAACAATCGGGATATCTAATCTGCGGTGCAGAGGAAACCACTATGATTTTTTTAGGAGATAATCTGTCTAGAATTTTGAGGATACTCTTTTTAAGGGTTGTTCCTCTCACTATACTATCATCAATGATAACAAGATTGTCATTTTTCTTGACAGAACCATAAGAGATGTCATAGACATGGGCCACCAAATCGTCCCTGCTACTATCTTGGGTGATGAAGGTACGTAACTTGGCATCTTTAATGGCTACCTTTTCAATACGAGGCCTTACAGCCAAGATTCTATGTAACTCTTCTCCTGTAATATTTGGCCCAAGAGCCAAAATTTGTTCTTCCTTTCTTTTATTGAGATAGTTTTGGGCCTCTTTCACCATTCCAAAGAAGGAGGTTTCAGCAGTGTTGGGAATATATGAGAAAACAGTATTGCCCAAATCATCTTCAATGGATTTCAAAATTTGAGGGAACACCAATTTTCCCAACATCTTTCTTTCTTGGTAGATTTCCTTATCACTTCCCCTTGAAAAATAAATGCGTTCAAAAGAGCAAGCCTTGCGCTCAACCGGTTCTTTTATTTGCTCAATACGGGTGGATCCACTTTTCTTTATGATCAAGGCATGTCCTGGATCTAACTCACGAATATCTTCATAAGGAACGTTGAACACGGTCTGTATCACGGGTCGTTCGGACGCCACTACTACAACTTCATCATCCTTATAAAAGTAGGCAGGTCTGATACCTGCGGGATCTCTAACCACAAATCCGTCTCCATGTCCCAGAAGACCTCCCATGGTATATCCACCATCCCAATTCTTGGAAGATTTTCTCAATATTTTGGCAACATTCAATCGCTCGGCAATCAAGGGGGATGCTTCTCTTTTGTTATACCCCTCCTTTTTTATTTGTTTGTAGAGTTTGGCTACCGCATCGTCCAAAAAGTGTCCTATCTTTTCCATTACAGTAACGGTATCCGCCAACTCTTTAGGGTGCTGTCCCAATTCTACCAAATTATTGAAAAGCTCGTTGACGTTTGTTAGGTTGAAATTACCTGCAACAATAAGGTTACGATGCATCCAATTGTTTTGGCGTAGAAATGGATGGACACTTTCGATGCTGTTTTTCCCAAAGGTTCCATATCTAACATGACCCATCAATAATTCTCCTATATAGGGAATGTTCTTTTTTTGAAGGGCAACATCGTTTTCATATTCTGGGTTTTGCTCAATGGCCGTATTGATTCTGTCATTGATCTGGGCAAAAATATCCTGAATGGGTTGCTGTTGTGCGGAGCGTACCCTGCTCATATAGCGTTCTCCGGCGTTCATGTCCAGCTTAATACTTGCAAAACCAGCACCATCCTGACCTCTGTTGTGCTGCTTTTCCATCATCAGGTACATTTTGTTCACTCCGTAAAAAGCTGTACCGTACTTTTCTTTGTAATACTCTAAGGGTTTAAGCAAACGGATCATTGATATTCCGCATTCGTGCTTAATCGCATCACTCATAACTAACCAAAATAAAAAAAGCCCCGAAAATTTTCAGGGCGTGTATTTATGTTAATTCAATATTGAACTGTGTCAATTCTTTAAACTGTAATAAGCGGCTGTCAACCTCTTGCCTTTCCAGGTTAATCATCCGTTCTGTGCCAAATCGTTCAACACAGAAAGAAGCAAGATTGGAACCGTGTATAATTGCATTCTTCATGCTTTCAAAAGAAATGTTCTTGGTTTCGGCCAAATGGCCTGCAAACCCTCCCGCAAAGGTGTCTCCTGCACCTGTTGGGTCAAAAACCTCTTCCAAAGGTAATGCGGGCGCAAAGAAAATATGCTCCTTGTGGAACAAAAGTGCTCCGTGCTCTCCTTTTTTAATGACCACATACTTAGGACCCATTTCCTGGATTTTAGCAGCGGCTTTTACCAATGAATATTCATTGGTCATCTGGCGCGCTTCTTCGTCATTTATGGTAATTACATCAATCCGTTTAACAACTTCCATCAACTCGTCCCATGTATTGTTCATCCAAAAATTCATGGTGTCCGCTATAATAAGTTTTGGTCGTTTTTCCATTTGATCAATTACACCCAATTGTATATTAGGGTGAAGATTGCCCAACATGACCACATCGGCATCCTTAAAGTTGTTTGGAACAACAGGATTGAAATCTGCCATGGTATTGAGTTCCGTAATCAAAGTATCCCTAGAATTTAGGTCGTTATGGTATTTCCCTTTCCAGTAGAAGGTTTTTCCACCTTTTACAATATCTATTCCCGAGATATCGATTTTATGGTCAGTGAAAATATCAAGATAGCTTTGCGGAAAATCTTCGCCCACAACAGATACTACGGATGATTGTACTTTGAATTGTGAAGCGGCCAAGCCTATAAAAGTTCCCGCTCCACCTAATATTTTATCGCTCTTGCCAAAAGGTGTCTCAATGTCATCAAAGGCCACACTTCCAACAATCAACAACTTGCCCATTCCTGAAATTTGCTGCAAATATACACTTTAGCCAATCCATTTGCATCAACTGAAGCTGTTTTTAAGATAAAGATTGGAAAATTGGGTTTATAGGGATTATTTTCTTCCAAAATCGGCAGGAATTTCTCCCCATGCTTTGGTTTCCCATTTTACGATTGGGGTGTTGTAACGGTTTTTTTTCAGCCAATCCTCAGCACGTTCTATCAGCTCAAAAACTGCCGCATTTTTGGAATTTTTTTTCAGTTTGGTGCCACATTTCTTCTTTCGTACCCAGCCAATGGCAATTCTGGAATCTGAATAAATTATACGATTGCTTTTCTTCTGTTTTAAAAATGCCAGACCGTGCACAAGGGCCAAAAACTCACCAATATTATTGGTTCCTTGCTCAAAAGGGCCTTGTTTAAAAAGAGTTCTTTTGGTCTTGGTGTCCACACCTTGGTATTCCATTCTACCCGGATTACCGCTGGATGCAGCATCCACAGAAATAGAATTGTAGTTGGGTTCTCCAATTTTCAGCAATTCTTCTGGGGATAGTTCACTTTTATCCTTGGATTTGCCCTTGTACTCCAAATAATTGCCGTTAAAAGCCTTTTTGGCCTGGTCAAAAGCTGAAAAAGATTTGTACTGGGAACCTTTGAAACCTTCAATCTGCGCTTTACAATCATCCCACGATTCGTAGATGCCAGGGCGTTTCCCTTTCCAGACTACATAAAACTTCTTCTTCTTATTCGCCATCTTCTAGCAACAATTTTTCTATCACTTTTGGAAAATGCTCATATTCCAATTGATGTACCTTCTGGGCAATAGTGTCCGCATCATCCGTAGGACCCACTTTAGTCTTTGCTTGAAATAGGATAGCACCCTCATCATAATTTTCGTTTACATAGTGTATGGTGATCCCAGTTTCGGGCTCTGAATTGTCTTTCACTGCTTGATGCACTTTTGCCCCATACATACCTTTTCCACCATATTTTGGAAGCAGTGCAGGGTGGATATTGATGATTTGGTTGGGGAACGCATTGATCAGCGTAAGAGGTATTTTCCATAAAAACCCGGCTAAAACTATTAAATCGGGATTTAAGCCTTGGAGCATTTGAACGAGGTTCCCAGAGCTAGAAAATGCCTTTTTGTTGAAATAGTAGGCCGGAACCTCCAATCTTTCACACCTTTCCAGCACCTTGGCGTTTTTTTTATTAGTTAAGACTGCGGCCACCGTTACGGTACTGTTTTCATTGAAATAAGAAATAATGTTTTCCGCATTTGAACCACTGCCCGAGGCTAAGATCACTATTTGCTTCATTATGGGACTGCTACTAGGGTTTTTGCATTAAATTTATCAGGCTAAAGTAGTATACTATGGCCTAAGATGTTTAATTTGAGGCACATTTTATCGACAAATGGTGTATTTAATCCAAAGTTTTATATTTTTGCCAACGATTAAATTTTTAAAACCGATATAATTATGTCAGACATTGCATCAAGAGTAAAGGCTATCATCGTTGATAAACTAGGTGTTGATGAAAATGAAGTAGTAGCTGAGGCAAGCTTTACCAACGATTTGGGTGCGGATTCCTTGGACACTGTTGAACTTATCATGGAGTTTGAGAAAGAATTTGATATTCAAATTCCAGATGATCAAGCAGAAAACATTGCAACTGTTGGTCAAGCCATTAGCTATATAGAAGAAGCGAAGTAATTTTATGATATTTTACTAAAGATTTTAAATTATCCATGTGATGATCATCGCATGGATAATTTTTTTTTAATTTAGGTTCTAAAGGTAAAAATATAGTTCAATGCAGTTAAAGCGAGTAGTGGTTACTGGAATGGGTGCACTTACACCTATAGGTAACAATTTGGAGGCTTATTGGGAAGGACTAAAGAATGGTAAAAGTGGATGCGCTCCAATTACGTATTTTGATACGGAAAAGTTCAAGACCAAATTTGCCTGTGAGCTTAAAGGATATAAACCTGAAGACTTTTTTGATAGAAAAGAGGCCAGAAAACTGGACAGGTTTGCACAATATGCTTTGGTTTCTTCAGATGAGGCTATTATAAATTCTGGATTAGATCTGGACAAAATCGACAAATTTAGGGTCGGTGTTGTTTGGGGTGCCGGAATTGGAGGTTTGGAAACCTTCCAAAATGAGATGATGGGATATGCAGGTGGTGATGGAACTCCTCGGTTCAATCCGTTCTTCATCCCTAAAATGATAGCAGACATCGCACCAGGAAATATTTCCATAAAACATGGATTTATGGGCCCCAACTATACCACGGTTTCGGCCTGCGCATCATCTGCCAACGCAATGATTGATGCTCTCAATTATATCAGACTAGGCCATTGTGATGTAATTGTTACCGGTGGAAGTGAAGCCGCTGTAACCATAGCTGGTATGGGCGGGTTCAATGCCATGCATGCTTTGTCCACAAGAAACGAAAGCCCAGAATCGGCATCAAGACCTTTTGATGCTACAAGGGATGGTTTTGTTTTGGGAGAAGGTGCAGGTGCCTTGATTCTTGAAGAATACGAACATGCCAAAGCCAGGGGAGCAAAAATATATGCAGAAGTTGTTGGTGGAGGACTTTCTAGTGATGCCCACCATATGACCGCTCCTCATCCAGAAGGAATTGGAGTGGTAAAAGTGATGGAAAATTGCCTGCAAAACGCTGGCATGAAACCGGAGGATGTAGATGCCATAAATACACACGGAACATCAACCCCACTTGGAGATGTGGCCGAGTTAATAGCTATATCCAAAGTATTCGGGGAACATGCTTCCAACATTAATATCAACTCTACAAAGTCCATGACAGGACATTTGTTGGGTGCTGCAGGAGCTATTGAAGCCATTGCCTCCATATTGGCCATGGAACATAGTTTGGTGCCACCTACAATAAACCATAGTGTAGTTGATGAAAATATAGACCCATCGTTAAACTTGACCTTAAATAAGGCTCAAGAACGTGAGGTGAACGTGGCCATGAGCAACACTTTTGGTTTTGGTGGACACAATGCATGTGTATTGTTCAAAAAAATAGGATAGTTTTGTAAAAGATGAAACTAACCTCAAAAATATTCAATTCCCATCCAAAATCGGATGGGGATTTTTTTTTGGGCGTCAAAGCAATTCTTGGATTCAAACCTAAAGGTTTGGATATATACAAAAAGGCATTCCTTCACCGCTCCGTAAACAAAAGGGATGCAGATGGCAACCCCATGAACTATGAACGGTTGGAGTTTTTGGGAGATGCCATGCTCGGCACTATAATTTCAAAACACCTTTACAATGAAGTCCCCGAAGGGGATGAAGGATACCTTACTAAAATGCGCTCCAAAATTGTGAGCAGAAAACATTTGAATGAATTGGGCAAGGACTTGGAGCTTTTGCGCTATGTGGAGAGCAGAATCCCTAAATCGCACTTTGGAGAGAACATTCATGGCAATGTGTTTGAAGCATTGGTAGGGGCCATTTATTTGGATAGAGGCTATGCCTATTGCGAAAAATTCATCAACGAAAAGGTGATAAGGCCTTATGTGGACATTGAACAGTTAGAAGGAAAAGTCATCAGCTATAAAAGTTTGGTAATAGAATGGTGCCAAAAGCAGAAAAAGACTTTTAACTATGAAGTTTACGAAGATACCGGCAATGATGAATTAAAGCACTTCGCGGTAAAACTTACCATTGGAGATAAAATTATGGCAAAAGCAAGGGCCACCTCCAAAAAGAAAGCTGAAGAAAAAGCCTCAAGAAGAGCATATTTTGCTTTACAGAGCAGAATAGAAAATGAGTGACTTTAAATAGAGGTAAACTCAAACGTTTTCGTAGTGTTTCAAGGGCCATTGTCCTATTTGGGCTAGGCTGGCTAAGGTATTAAGAGTATATTTGCAGTTCGCTTTTGGATCATGTCTACGACACATAAGATATCAGCTGACTTCTATGATGACGACTTTCAACTCATCGCAATACACAGCGATTTGGAAGATTATGCCATAGGTTATGCCATAAATTCCAATTGCGGACTGTATTTAAAAAGGCTGGAAAAGGATTTGTTATTTAATCAAAACCTTTCTTTTTCCGTATTTGAGTGGGATGATGAGATGAACGATACCTATTGGACCCTTATTTCTAATAAATGTGCGATTCAAGTGGATATTCCTTCTGATGGTCTTTTTGAAAAAAACACCTCTTTTAGGACAGACTATCTGATCAAAGAGCAAAAGGAGGTGGATTATTTTTTGAAAGTTGATGCCGGAGACGAGATCACCTTGGAACAACAAATAAAATCCATTAATAAGATACCGAAGGTTATTACCGCTTATCCAATAGATGTACAAACCTTGAAATCAAAAAGAAACCTAATCTTTTAACAATGCCAACCAGAAAGAAGACAAAAATTGTAGCTACCCTAGGGCCAGCGACCAGTAAGAAAGAAGTTCTCAGAAAAATGATGAAAGCAGGGGTGGATGTTTTTAGAATAAATTTCTCCCATGCTTCACATGATGATGTTGCAGAACGTATTAAATTGATTCGGGAACTGAATGAAGAATTGGAGGTCAACACGTCTATTCTAGCCGACTTACAAGGACCAAAACTTAGAGTCGGTGTAATGGGAGGCGAAGCTGTGGTGGCCCCTGGAGATGAAATTGTATTTGCCACCGGGGAACCCTTTGAGGGAAGTGCCAAGAAGGTCTATATGAACTACAAAAGCTTTCCACAGGATGTAAAACCAGGGGAACGTATTTTGTTGGATGATGGAAAATTGATTTTCGAGGTAAAATCAACTAATGGTAAAGATGAGGTGAAGGCCGAAGTTATTCAGGGCGGTCCTTTAAAATCTAAAAAAGGAGTAAACTTACCCAATACGGATATTTCTTTGCCGGCGCTCACGGAGAAAGATATCAAGGATGCCATATTTGCCATAGGGCAAGAAGTAGACTGGATAGCCCTTTCCTTTGTTCGCCATAGCCAAGATCTTATGGATTTGCAGAATTTGGTCAATCAACACTCGGAGCATAAGATTCCCATAGTCGCCAAAATTGAAAAACCCGAAGCCGTTGAAAATATTGATAAGATTGTTGCCTATTGCGATGGGCTAATGGTGGCCAGAGGAGATTTAGGAGTGGAAGTTCCTGCTCATGAAGTTCCACTTATTCAAAAGAAATTAGTGCTGCGTGCCAAAAAGGCAAGAATTCCTGTGATTATTGCTACCCAGATGATGGAAACCATGATCACGAGTTTAACACCAACCAGGGCAGAGGTGAATGATGTTGCCAATTCGGTAATGGATGGTGCCGATGCGGTTATGCTTTCAGGGGAAACCTCCGTAGGAAACTATCCTGTGCAAGTGATAGAAAAAATGGCCAGCATTTTGGAGAGTGTGGAAGGTTCAAGCTTGATCAGCGTGCCACAAACACCGCCACATATCCGTACCAAAAGATACATTACCAAGTCTGTTTGCTATCACGCTGCAACCATGGCCAATGAAATTCAGGCAAAAGCCATCTCTACACTTACCAACAGTGGATATACGGCTTTTCAGATATCGGCATGGAGGCCCAGTGCACATATTCTTGTGTTTACTTCCAACAAAAGAATTTTGACACAATTGAATTTATTGTGGGGAGTCAAGGCCTTTTATTATGACAGGTACGTTTCAACAGATGAGACCATTGATGATGTAAACCAAATTGCATGTAAAAAAGGATTCTTGGATGTTGGAGATATGTTGATCAGTCTTGCAGCTATGCCCATTAAAGATAAGGGTATGGTGAACACCCTTCGGGTTACGGAAATAGAAACCTGCAACTTTTAACAAGTTTAAGCTTAGGCGACCTCTTTTTCAAAAGCTATAAAATTGACAACCTTTCCGGTAATGTCAAAAACCGGAGCTCCTTTAATTTTACAGTTGTAAGTGCTTCCGTTTTTTCGGTAATTGACCAATGTTACCTCAAAAGGTTTAAGGTCCTTTATTGCTTGCGAAACAAGTTTAGTGGTTTTTCTACAAGTCGCTTCACCTTGAAACATATTGGGCTTTTTGCCCAGAACCTCATTTGGCATATACCCATTCATTTGATGCATGTTTTGGGTGGCGTAAACAATATTCAAGTCAGTATCGGTGACAACCACTACATGTTCTTTGTCCAAAATTTCGGTGCGTAGCGGCAAACTTCTTTCCCACTTTTCATTTTTGGCCAAATCATTAAGATTTTTAAGGTCATTTAGATTTTTACATACTCTACCAAAGTGTTGTGCATAAATATCCAAAGCAATCAAAGGAGATCCATTTATTTCCTTGTCACTATAGAAATTGCTTACAGCTTCATCGTAAAACCTGGTATTTTCCATACCCAATACTATGAAAAACACGGGAATAGGTAAAATTTGGTCAATATATTAACAGTCTTGTTTAAGAAATTGGGTGGAAAGAGGCTCTAAACCCCTTGTAAGTATAAACAACATAGAAGGACTAATTGCTAAATTAATTCAACCTGAACAATCAATTTTAAGGAACAAAAGTTAGATGAGACACGAATATAAGGATACAAAGTTGGGTGCTATTTTAGGACTTAGTGATGATATTAAAAATGATAATGACCGTTTCTCCATAACCGCCAATACCATAAAATTTTTGTGGAACAGGAATAATGAACCGCTAGTCATCAATGTGGATGATATGGAACTGGAATTGAAACCCAATCAGTTGGTGACGGTTACTTATCTGCAAAATGTCTCTTTTTCCAAAACTGATCTGCCGCTCTCGGCAATACTTTTTAATAGGGAGTTTTATTGCATCTCTGACCATGATAGCGAGGTTTCATGTAATGGAATTTTGTTTTTTGGCACCCAGAACCTTCCCATTGTCTCCATCCCGGAGGAGCAAATCAGAAAATTCAATCTTTGGTTTGAAGTTTTCGTTGAGGAATTTTCAACTCCCGATAATATTCAGGGGGATATGCTACAAATGCTTCTTAAGCGATTGATAATCATGAGTACCCGTTTGGCCAAGGAACAGCTTATTGTAAAAACATTGAAAAACGATCAGATAGATACAATTAGGAAGTTCAACTATTTGGTGGACATACATTATAAGACCAAAAGAAAGGTCAGCGATTACGCGGAAATGTTGTTCAAGTCGCCCAAGACCCTGTCCAATTTGTTTTCCATATACAATCAGAAATCCCCACAACAAATTATCTTGGATCGTTTAGGACTGGAAGCCAAACGCCTCATACATTTTACCGATAAGCAAAACCAAGAAATTGCTTTTGATCTTGGGTTCAACGATCCGGCACACTTTAGCCGTTTCTTTAAGAAAATGACCCAGATGACACCTTCCGAATACCGAGAAAACCTGCTTGCCAATGCCTAAGGGAAATTTGGGCAAGCCATCGGGAAATTCTTGCTAACACCTCCCCTCTTTTTCGTCACATCTTTGCTCAGTAATTAAAAGTAAGGTAAAGATGAAAGCAATAGAAAAATCAATTTTTAATCTCATAGAGATTTTTAGGACTTCAAAGAAATCCGCTAATCAGGCTGTCATACCTGCATCACATTGTGAGCAAAAACACCATCACGATTTTTATTGTGATACAGAAAAACCATTTGTAAAGAATTATTAATCCATATAACAACACATAAAATTTTTAGAACTATGAGCACATTTAATGTACCTAAAAGAGAAGAGGTAAGTACAGCCAACCAGGCAATTTTTGACAATTTGGAAAAAGCTGTGGGCTTTGTTCCCAACCTGTATGCCACATATGCATATTCAGAGAATGCATTGGGCAATTATTTAAACTTTGCCAATGCCAAAACATCATTGAAGGCAAAAGAGAAAGAAGCAGTTAACCTTGCCGTGAGCGAAGTCAATGATTGTCTGTATTGTTTGTCTGCGCATACTGCCATTGGTAAAATGAACGGTTTTACAGAAGACCAAATATTGGAATTAAGAGCTGGTAGGGCATCTTTTGATAATAAACTGGATGCTTTGGCAAAATTGGCCAAAAATATCACAGAAAATAGAGGAGCTACGGATGCCACAGTTGTAGACAATTTCTTTGCTGCTGGGTGGACTAAGGAAAATTTGATTGACACTATAGTTTTGGTAGGGGACAAAACCATTTCAAACTATATCAACAACACCACGGAAATACCTGTTGATTTTCCAGTAGCTCAACCCTTACAAACTGTTGAAGCATAAATAAACAATAACCTTAAATAATTTAAATAGAATAAAATGAAAAAAGTAATTGCAATTTTAGTATTGGCCGTTGGAACCGTTTTTTCCACAAATGCCCAAGATAAGATGATGAAGGATGCAGCTGTAAAAACTGTTGCGTTGGAGCAGACTTCTGGAGAATTCACACAAAAACAGATTACTGTTTCCGAAGGAACCTACGTTTTTGATATTACCAATAATGGAGTGGGTCATGATGTTGGTTTTGTATTGGTCAAAAAAGGGAAAGATGTTAGCAAGCCCGAAAATCACATTCAGACGGCGTATGTGACAAAACCAGTTAAAACGGGAATGTCACAAACTTCAAAGCCTACAAAATTGGAAAAAGGGGAGTACGTATATTTCTGCCCATTGAATCCAACTTCAACAGACAATACCTTGATTGTAAAATAAGGATAGAATGGTCGACAAAAAAAGCTCCTTGATTCAAGGAGCTTTTTTTATTCATACCAATTCTGAATTTGCAAAAAGGGATGGGGCAATACCTCTGGACATATAAATTGGCCAATCGTTTTTAAACAAATGACTTTCTGTAATGGCACTATCATACAAAAGATAAAGCCCTCCGGATATTTTTTCGGTCTCCGCTTTGGAAATATTCAAGATATTGTCATTCACAACCTCACCTAAATACAGCAATAACTCTTTCTTTTGTCTTTGTATTTCGGTCAATAGTTTTTTCTGTTTTGGTGAGAGTTCACCTAATGTTTTAAGTCCCCAGCAACCATGAAAATCTTCTTCTCGGTACATATCCTGTAAAAGGTCGAAAATGGCCAAGAGTTGGTTTTTTCCCTTTTTTCTTCTGGAAACATAGCTTTTCAAGGACTCCAAAAAATCATCATTCCGTTGTTTTAGATATGCAATGCATATATCTTCTTTGGACTTAAAATGACTGTATAAGGTAGCCTTTGCAATATCTGCTTTGGCGATGATTTCATTGATGCCCGTTGAATTGTACCCGTTTGAATAGAACAGCTTGCCAGCAGTTGTGATGATTTTTTCGCGAAGTGTGGCTTTTTCCATATGCCAAAGATAAAAAAGACTGGTCTGTCTGGCTTATTTTATTCTAAAATGTGAATTCTTTGTGCAATTACAGAGGTTGATGATTTTTTAACTAGCGGACTAGCTGTTTTGGCTTAATTTTGCAAACTAAAAAAATTGCAATGCTAGATTTATTGACCGCTATACTTTGGAGCTTGTCTCCCTTTGGTGAAGCCAAAGTGGGGATACCCTATGGTATCATGAAAGGTCTTAATAGCTATGTGGTATTTGTTGCTTGTTTTCTGGCAAATGTTGCGGTATTTCCACTGATGCTTTTTTTTCTAGAGCATATTAATCGCTACCTGATTAAGTGGCGATTCTATAAAAAATCGGCCATTTATGTTGCCAAACGCGCCAAAACTGGATCGGGCAAGAAAATTGAAAAATTTGGTTTCTTTGGTTTAATGTTCTTTGTGATGATTCCGTTGCCAGGTACCGGAGTATATGCTGGTAGTATAGCTTCCTATTTGTTTGGAATTGAAAAAAAGAAGGCGTTTTTGGCCAATACCATAGGTATTTTTATCTCCTCGGTTTTTGTTTGGACAGTTGCCGTTTCCATGAACAAGATATAGTGTCTGATATAAAGATTTTTAAAAATCGAATTTAAGCTGTACAGATACAAATTCCTCTTTTTCCTTTTTCTCTTTCTTTTCAGTGTTGAGGTTGGCCAGTGAAATACCCAGCAACCTTACCGAATTTTCCAAAGATGATTGGTAGAGCAGCTCTTTGGCGGTCTCTAGAATAAGTTCCTTGTCCGCGATGTAATAGGGAAGCGTTTTGCTACGGGTCTGTAGCGTAAAATCACTGTATTTAATTTTTAGCGTGATGGTTTTTCCCGAAATTTTGGATTTTTTAAGCCTTCTTTCGAGTTCGTTCGCAATATTCTCCAGCTTTTCCAGCATAAAGATTTCGCTGCTCAAGTTCTCAAAAAAAGTACGTTCCGCACCAACGGATTTTGGGATACGATGTGGCTTAACTTCACTATTGTGGATTCCCCGAACCACATAATAATAGTATTTTCCACTCTTTCCAAAATTGCTGTCCAAGAACTCAATGGGCTTTTGCTTTAGATCTTTACCGGTAAAAATACCCAGCTTATACATTTTTTCGGCGGTCACTTTTCCCACTCCATAAAATTTTCGGATGTCGAGATCTTCCAAAAACTCAATGACCTCCTCTGGGTTCACTGTCTTTTGTCCATTGGGCTTATTGTAATCACTGGCGACTTTGGCAATAAATTTATTTATGGAGATTCCAGCGGAAGCCGTCAAGCCTGTGGATTCCAATATTTTTTCACGAATTTCTTTGGCAATAAGTGTTGCAGATGGATTTCCCTTTTTGTTTTCGGTAACATCCAAATAGGCCTCATCTAACGAAAGGGGTTCTACCAGGTCGGTATATTCAAAAAAGATTTTACGTACCTGTTGGGATACTTCTTTATAACGGTCAAAACGAGGCTTTACAAAAATCAGATCAGGACAATTTCTTCGGGCAATGTATCCTGCCATGGCACTACGGACCCCAAATTTTCTGGCTTCATAGCTAGCAGCTGATACCACTCCCCGTTTTGATCCCCCACCAACGGCCACAGGTTTTCCCTTTAACTCTGGGTTGTCATGTTGTTCCACGGAGGCATAAAACGCATCCATATCTACATGAATGATTTTTCGTAAAGGAAAATCGAAGTCCATACCCAAATTTAGGGTATATTTAGTTTGATGGAGCACTTGGAAATTGAACGTAAGTTCTTGGTAAAATCGGACGAATATAAATTTGAATCAGATTCGCAAGAGCGAATTGTACAGGGGTTCTTGAATACCCATCCAGACCGCACGGTCCGTGTTCGAATTAAGGGAAACAAGGCCTTTATGACAGTAAAGGGAAAAAGTAACCAGGCGGGCACTACTAGATTTGAGTGGGAAACGGAGATCAGTGTGTCGGAAGCCACCAATTTAATTGACCTATGTGAGGAGGTCATTTTGGAAAAGAACCGATTTAGAGTACTTTTTGGCAACCATGTTTTTGAGGTAGATGAATTTTTGGGAGAGAACAAAGGCCTTGTTGTTGCCGAGGTCGAACTGCAACATGAAGATGAACCGTTTGACAAACCTAAATGGTTGGGAAAAGAAGTAACAGGAGATGTAAAATACTATAATTCCCAATTGAGCAAAAAGCCATTTAAAGATTGGTAATGAAAAATTCTAAAACCCAAAGGGCCATCAACATATTGAGTTTTATTTCTGCATGCTTGGCGATTTATTTTGACTATGCTGCAGATAAAATTCTGTTTTCCGTATTTAAACCCTTGACCACAATTTTAATACTGTCACTTTTGTTTTTTGTGCAAAGCGGCACACTCTCCAAATACAGGAGCCTCATAATTGTAGCTTTGGTATTCTGTTTACTGGGAGATATATTTTTACTTAAGGACAGTTACTTTGTTTTTGGTCTAGGGTCATTTTTAATAGGTCATTTGCTGTTTGCATCGGCTTTTATCAAATTGGAAGGATTTCATTTCCATTGGGTTTCACTGCTTATTTTTCTAGCAATAGGAGGAGGTATTTTATTTTGGCTGAGACCCGACTTAGGTGATTTTGAACTGCCCGTGACGATTTATGTTATTGTCATCATTTTTATGGCGTGGCAAGGCTTGGGTCTTTTTTTAAGACAAAAACAAAGAGCCTATCTACTAATAGCGCTGGCGGTTTTATTGTTTATGTTTTCCGATACCATGATTGCCATCAACAAATTTAAATCCCCTTTCAACCTGTCTGGCTTGGTCATATTGAGTACGTATTGGATGAGCATTGCATTAATTTCAAATGCTTCCTATTTAATTTTGGGAAAGAAAAGCTGAATTTGATGTTTTTTAATCCAACTTTTTATCCAAAGCCAAGATGGTTTGGAGAAGAACGTTGGCACCATCGGCCATATCTTCCGCAGAAGTAAATTCATTTGGAGAATGACTGATACCTCCTTTACTTGGCACAAAAATCATTCCTGTGGGGCAAATGGTGGCCATATCCTGTGCATCATGTCCTGCTCCACTGGGCATGTATTTAAAAGTAAGTCCCAATTTTGAGGCTACAGTTTCTATTTCCTTTTGGATGATCTTATCCGTTAAGGCAGGGTCTGCAGTAGTATCCAGAGGCTTAAACTCAATGGATACATTGGATGCAGCGGAAATTTCAGCTGCTTTGGCTTTAATGGCGTGGAATACTTTTTCGATTACTTTGGAAGATAGGTCACGAATTTCCAAACTGGCCACTACTTTTCCAGGAATTACGTTGGGCGCTCCCGGCTCAGCTTTAATACGGCCCACAGTACCCACTTGGTTTCCTTCAAAACTGTTGGTGATTTCGTTTACGGCAACGGTAAATTTGGCCGCCGCCAATAGGGCATCCTGTCTGGCATTCATTGGAGTGGTGCCAGCGTGGTTGGCAAATCCGGTAAAAACCACATCCCACCATTTCAATCCTACAATACCTTCAACAATGCCAATATTGATATTTTCTTTTTCAAGAATTCCACCCTGTTCAATATGTAATTCCAGAAATGCCGCCATGGCGTTCTTTTTACGCTGCACTTCTGCAATTCGAGTGGTATCTCCACCCAATCGCATTATACCTTCACCCATTGAGAATCCGGTTGAGTTAACCACCTTAAAAGCTTTTTTGCTCAAATGACCGGACATGGCCCTGCTACCCATTACGCCTCCTTCTTCATTGGAAAAAATAATGACCTCCAAAGGATGTTTGGTCTTGATGTTGTTCTCGTTTAAGGTCTTGATGACTTCCAAAGCGGCCATGGAGCCCACGCATCCATCATAGTTGCCACCATTGGGAACACGGTCTATGTGTGAACCAAAAGAAATAAGTTTGGCAGTTTTGCCAGTACCTTTTCTAACCCCAACAATATTTCCGGCAAAATCAATGGATGTTTCTAGACCAAAACTCTCCAAAGTGTTCATAATCCATGTTCTAGCTTCAATATCTGCGTCGCTAAAAGCAACCCGTTCCGTCTCACCATTTTCTTGAAGCCCAAATTTTGCAAGTTCCAAAATTCGGTTTTCCAAACGGTTTTGATCAACTCTAAGATGTGTCTTTTGAGCGATGGCAATATTAAAAGGGAACAAAAACAAAAACAGGATTAGTCTAGCAGCCATACTGTGAATTTTAATGGGTTAACTGATTGAAAAACATCAAACGGTTGGGATAAACTAGATAAATATAACCATAAAACAGCATGTGGTTGCTGTTGATACGGAACAGCAAATACGGTTTTTATTTACGGTTCCTTATTGGAATCCAAATCTCTTCTTCAGAGTTAGGGTCGTTGTTTTTGTATTTACTGCCCAAAACTTCAAAATGCGGTCTATGGTCCAATTGGTATTCCGAATTGGGAAGCCATTGGGTAAAAATGTATTGGAAAATGGACGAATCTGCGCTGGAACCCTTATAGTGAAATACGGCATAGGTTCCGCTTTCAAGGGTAAAGCAGTCCATTTCTTCCGGAATAGTATCGCAGTTTGAAACTTCAACCGCGGCCCACTTCGTAAATTGGTTGGAGGGGTCAAAGTTTATAAAATGGGAAGCATCATAAAGCTGCATGGAGATGAAATCAGCAGAAACCCTATTTCTAATTTCATGTGCTCGAGGTCTGAAATTGCTCCAAAGTTCAAAGGTTCTATTGCTGGCTAGGCTCATACCAAGATGCATGCCGACCAACTTCTTTTCCTCGAGCAATTTTATGCTAGGCTGCATAGAACAATATGCTAAAGTGCACTTTTAAATTGTTCCAAGAACCTAATATCGTTTTCGCTCAACAATCTAATATCGGATATCTGGTGCAATAACAGCGCAATGCGGTCAATACCCATTCCAAACGCAAAACCTGAGTATACATCAGGGTCTATACCACAATTTTGAAGCACGTTGGGATCAACCATACCGCAACCCATGATCTCTAACCATCCGGTTCCCTTAGTCATGCGATAATCGGTTTCGGTTTCCAATCCCCAGTACACATCAACCTCTGCACTGGGCTCCGTAAACGGAAAATAGGAAGGTCTTAGTCTGATCTTTGATTTTCCGAACATCTGTGAGGTGAAATATTGTAGCGTCTGCTTCAAATCGGCAAATGAAACATCCTTGTCCACATACAACCCTTCAACTTGATGGAAAAAACAATGGGAACGAGCTGAAATTGCCTCATTCCTGTACACCCTGCCGGGAGAAATGGTACGGATCGGGGGTTTGTTGTTCTCCATATAGCGTACTTGTACCGAAGAAGTATGGGTGCGAAGCAAAATATCCGGATCGGTCTGGATAAAGAAAGTATCCTGCATATCGCGAGCAGGGTGATATTCCGGCAAGTTCAATGCTGTAAAATTGTGCCAATCATCTTCAATTTCGGGACCTTCAGAAACATTGAAACCTATTCGTGAAAAAATATCGATAATCTGATTTTTCACAATGGAAATAGGATGTCTTGTTCCAATTTCTATGGGTTCACCCGGCCGGGTAAGATCTCCAAATTTTCCCTTGGAATCTGCCTGGCTCTCAAGAGCGATCTTTAGTGAATTTACCTTTTCCGTGGCAGCACCCTTCAATTGATTGATAACCTGCCCAAACTCTTTCTTTTGCTCATTTGGAACATTTTTGAATTCTGCAAAGAAGGTATTCAACAGCCCTTTTTTTCCTAAATACTTGATTCGGAAAGCTTCTATTTCATCTTTTGAAGTTGAAGTAAAACTTTCTACTTCAACCAAATGTTCCTTAATGGTCTCAATCATTGTTATTGGCGCTATTGGCCGACAAATTTAGCAAATTGTCTTTGAATATGTAGGCAATCAGAAAATGTACTGCAATACCGCCAAAAAGATGCCACAGCCAATGGGTTCCCATACTCAAAAAGCTTTGGGTTAAATCGATACTTCTAAAATAAACCGCACAACCAAAAATGAAAAAGGCCAAAAGCACGAGGTTAAGGTTATGCCATTTGGTTTTTGCCAAGTACCAACCTAGGGGCAAAAGAATGGTTGCCGCTGTAATTATGTAGCCCAAAGAAATACGGAGTGCAATAGGAATGGGAAGGATTCTGAGTAGAAACGAAGCACTAAAAATGAGAATGATAAGTAAAACACGCTTCCACCAATGGGATGTCAGTTTAAAAATAAAATAGATAACGACCGCAAAACATAAAAGCATGATAGGCATCCAATCCAGCCTAAGCCAAAATTCATGGCTCCTGGTTGCATGAAAGACCGTACCACCAATATAGCTTATGGCAATAATGGGAAGAACCCAAGACAGGAAAAGGTGTTGTCTTGGGTTCTTGTAGATTTTTATTCCCCAATAAATTAGGAGGGCAACAAAGACCAAATTACTATAGGTATTGAAGGGTTCCACTGGGAACCTTCCCTCTAAGGTCTCCAAGTAAATGGGCCCTGAATCATTTGGAAACTTGAAAAAAAGCATCACATTGTTGCCAAAAAAAGGAATCAACTTGCATGGGTGTCTTCAATATTGGCTAAGATCCAGTCCATACAGTGCTGAAAGTCCTCAAAAATATTTTCCTTCGGTATAAGATCCGGAATAATATCAATACGTTGCATCATGTATTTAGGTTGGTCAAGAAGACCTACAAACAATACCTTAATATTCTTTTTGTTCAAGTCTTGCAAAATATCTTCCATGGCATATAAGCCTGACTGATCCATATATTGCATACGATCTAATCTTATGACCACTGTTGAAGCCGTGTCCGGGATTTGCTCTGCCAATTGTTGAAATTCACTGGTTGAACCAAAGAACAAAGGACCTTTAATGTGTTTGATAAAAACTTCTTCCTTCAACTTTGAAGGAAAGCCTTTCTCATCTGCCCAAGGTTGTTCTTTTAATGGCTTAACATTGGATCGTGTAGCGGTAAGGTCCCCAATTTTTTTCATGAACATCAACGATGCGATTACCAGTCCGATACCTACAGCATAAACAAGGTTCCAAATAGAGGAAAGGACTAAAACAGTTAGCATAATGATTACCTCTGAACTTAATTTTAATGGACCAAGCTTCATGTCTTTTGGCAAATATGGAATGGCCTTAAGACCTTTATAGTCCATTACTCCAATGCCCACTGTGACTAAGATTCCTGCCAGCACAGCTGCTGGAATTTGGGAAGCTATCGGTCCAAGTGCCAAAAGAATAACAAGTAAAAGTATACCCGCAATCATACCCGACAAACGTGTTTTTCCACCTGAGTTGATATTGACGACGGTTCTAATGGTTGCACCTGCTCCCGGGATTCCTCCGAATACGGCAGCGATACTGTTACCAATACCTTGTCCTACGAGTTCTTTGTTCGGTTTGTGCTTGGTTTGGGTCATGTTATCTGCTACAACTGAGGTCAACAACGAATCAATGGCACCTAAAAGCGACAGCGTAAGAGCTGTAAATATATAGGGGGTAAGGGCTGAAAACTTAAATTCTGTAAAAATTCCAAGCTGAGGAATCGGGAGGCCTTCTGGGATTTGTTCAATGGGCCTATAATCCAGACCAAATCCTACAGCCACACCAGAAACGACAATTAAGGCAACTAGAGTGCTGGGAACAGCCGTGGTTATCCGTTTAAAGCCGTAGATGATAATAATGGTGGCCAGAGCTAAACCTAGTTCCAACCAATTGATGTTTTGTAGCGCCTTGGGGAGTACTTTTATGGTTCCCAAAACCCCAGAGGCATCCTTGGCAGCCAAAGTTTTGGCTTCTTTTTGCATATCCGCCTCAGTGATTTTCCCTGCTCTTCGGATGGTCTCTTCAAAATCTTCGAGCACTAAAATTCCTTCTCCGGCTTCTTCCTTGAGGATGTTTTCCAAAATTTCTTCTTCGGCCGCGGCTTTGAATTCATTCACATATTCGGCATCTTCCTTGGGATAATATCCCACTGCTGGAAGAATCTGGGTCACTAGAATAATGACGCCAATTGCGGTCATAAACCCAGATACCACTGGATATGGAATGTATTTGATGTACTTTCCAAGGCCAATGAGTCCCAACCCAATCTGCATTAATCCAGCTAAAAGAAAAACTGCCAATATAATGGGAAGGGCTTTGCCCACATCGCCATCATGAACCGCCAAAATACCAGCAATGATGACCATACTTACAGCGGTCATTGGCGCTGTAGGCCCCGATATTTGGGTATTTGTACCACCAAAAAGGGCAGCAAAAAAACTGATAAAAATTGCTCCATAAAGTCCTGCACTTGGGCCTAATCCTGAACTTACCCCAAAAGCAAGGGCCAATGGCAATGCAACGATACCTGCGGTGATGCCACCGAATAAATCTCCTCTAAAATGTTTGAACATGGTGATGGTTTATTTGTGGTTTATTTATTGTAGCACAGGTAAGATACTAATTTTAGGAAATTAAAAAAGGCCAATGAAATGTTAAACACTGGCCTTAATCATCAGTTTCATATGATTTATAGCTTACATATAGCTAACCTTTCCATTGGAAATATCATACATACCACCCACAATCAAGATTTCTCCATTGTTCTCCATTTCTTTGAGCACAGGACTTTGGGTTCTAATATTGTCAATGGTCATTTGAACGTTTTTTTCTGCCACGGTATTTACAAAATCAATATTACCTGAATTTCGTTGTGAAGCATCGGCAGGCTCTGGAACAGCATCTACAGCGGGCTTTATTTTGCTCAATAACTCGGTTAGGTTACCCATTTTTGCATCATCGCAAGCTCCTTTAACAGCACCACAAGCGGTATGGCCTAAGACAACAACGATCTTGGTGCCAGCCAATTTACAGGCAAATTCCATACTACCAAGAATATCTTCGTTTACAATATTTCCAGCTACACGGGCACTGAAAATATCGCCAACCCCTTGGTCAAAAATTAATTCGGCCGAAACTCTGGAGTCAATGCAGCTTAGTATAGTGGCGAAAGGGTACTGTCCTGAGGCAGTTTGTGAAACCTGTTCTAACAAATCCCTATCCGCTTGATTCTTTTCTACAAATCGTTTGTTGCCATCCTTTAAAAGCTCGAGAGCGTTTTGGGGAGATATGGCGGCCTGCGTTTCTTTGGTATGTGCATTCATATTGTTCTTAGTTTAAAGAGTTATTAATTTTTGATCTTTGTTTTCCAGCCAAGAGAAAAGGTACATTAAATTTACCAATTACATTTTTAACATTGATGTTGGCGTTGACCTCGTCATCTAAATCCATGAACAAAAGATCTACGTTTGTTCTGGTGAGATATGTTGACATATTATTGATGGCATTATCTTGTGGTTCAAAAACATACTCTACCATACGTTTGTTGGAAGGTTCTTCTTGAATGGACTCACTTTTACCATGATTGATTTTAAATGATTTTAAGGGTTGGGAGCTTTGTTTCATCAGTTGCTCCATTAGCTCCATTTTCATCAAATTCTTTGAGCCATTTAAAGTGCCTAGGGAAAGGTCCTTATTGTTTCCAATCACTTGCTCATGGGATGCGATCATAACCAAACCATCAAAAGTTGACATAATATGTTTTGTTATGTTGTTGCCTAAAAACTTTACTGGGGAGGATTTTCGCTGCCCCAAAACGATAATGTCAGGATGGAATTCTTCTATTTTTTTGTTGATTTCCTCCTTGACGTTACCTACCCTAAAAGTGGTGCTGATGTCTACCCCATACTCTTCAGTAATTGGATTTACCAAAGCATTGATTTGGTTTTTGGTTGACGTATAAGTATCGTTAATGGACCTAACGGCAGATAGTTGATTGTCTTGCTTTATTACACCCAGAGGTTGTTTTACATGCAATAGCGCAATTTCACCACCAATCATTTTTGCTAAACTAGCGGTATTTTTCAGAATTGTTTCTGTGGTCTTTCTCAACTCTGAGAGTACCAGTATTCTATAATTTTTAGTTTCCATGATTTTATGTTTTAACTTAAACTTAGTTTTGATTTTGGACGAGTTCTAAAGAACTCAATATAGCTTGAAGGGTTTTCTTCCACCCCACGCTTAGAGACCAACTGAATATCTATATTCCGCTGCTTGGCCTTTAATGCAAAATCTTCAAGAATTTCGATGATATCATTATCAAGGAATCTTGTGTTTAAAAGATTTAACTCCAAGTAAGTGTCATTCGGAAGACTGTCCAACTCCTTTAGAATAGCTCCCTTGTTAAAAAAGGTCACTTCTTCAGCCAAGGTCATTTTTATTTTGTGCTTGCCATTGCTTTTGTCCTCAATATGAAGGAAATGTGAGTTTTGGTAACTTTTCAATAAAATCACAACAATACCCACCATAAGACCCAGTCCGATACCGATCAACAAATCGGTAAAGACAATACCAAAAACAGTAACCGTAAAAGGGATAAACTGTTTCCAACCTAGATCATACATTTTTTTGAACAAAGCAGGCTTGGCCAATTTATAACCGACAATCAATAGGATAGATGCCAACACAGACAAAGGAATCATATTGAGTAATCTTGGAATCAAAAGGACAGAAATCAACAGGAAGAAGCCATGTATGATGGCAGATGCTTTTGTTCTTCCACCTGATTGAATATTTGCTGAACTACGAACGATAACCTGTGTAACGGGCAATCCTCCCAAAAGACCTGAGACACTGTTGCCTACTCCTTGGGCAAAAAGCTCCTTGTTGGTAGGGGTAATTCTTTTGTGCGGATCTAGCTTATCCGTTGCCTCAACACACAAAAGAGTTTCCAAACTCGCTACCAAGGCAATGGTAAAAGCGGTAATCCATACCTCAGAATTACCTATTACAGCAAAATTTGGAAAGCTCAATAAACCGCCCAAAGATTCTATGCTCTCTGGAATAGGAACACTTACCAATAGCTTCTCATTTATTCCCCATGCAGCACTGTCCTTGGTGAACACAAAATATAATATCCCGAGCACTACGGCCACCAAAGGACCCTGTATCAGCTGAAATATTTTCGATTTTTTGCTCAAAACCTTATCCCATAAAATAAGGATTGCAAGAGCGATTACTGCAATTAAAGTAGCTCCTGGACTGATATAGCTGAAAGCATTGACAATGCCGCTAACAGTACTTTCGCCATCTGTTTGGAAAAAGGAAAAATTGGAATTATAGCCGAAGAAATGAGGGATTTGTTTTAGAATAATGATAATCCCGATTCCCGTAAGCATTCCCTTGATGACTGAAGATGGAAAATAATATGCAATGACCCCTGCTTTTAGAATGCTAAAAACAATTTGAATCAGGCCACCGAGAACAACAGCAACCAAGAAGTTTTCAAAACCTCCCAAGCTTCCTATAGCTGTCAATACAATTGCTGCCAAACCTGCCGCTGGACCACTCACGCCGATTTGAGACCCACTTAGGGAGCCTACAAGGATTCCTCCAACAATTCCGGCAATTAAACCTGAAAATAAAGGAGCTCCACTGGCCAATGCTATTCCTAAACATAGGGGTAAGGCTACAAAAAATACAACGATACTTGCAGGCAAGTCGTTTTTAATATGCTTGAACATAATAATAAAATAGTTTTGCCCCCAACAATGTTTTTAGGTTGGAGACGATTAGAAATTGATTAAAAAAATGAGGGTTTAAGTCAATTTCTCTGGGGGAGGAAGTAGTATTTCGGCCATAAAATCCGAATGGAGGAAAAGATATTCAGTATTTTCGGCATTTGCTAGTTGAAGAAAAAAATCACCGTCCATTGAAAAGGGTCCAGAGAACAAATCTTTTTCCCCTATTTTTTTTTCAGCTTCCTTTTCCTTTTTTTCTTCGTCATTGGTGTCCAAAAGAACAGCAACCGCACAATCCTTGTCTAATAATGGAATAATGGATGGAGTCAATATGGAGAATATCAACATAAGACAGATTAGAGGATGTGCTATAGTTTTAAGCATTTGGGCACTTTGCGACAAAAATAAGGTGAAACAATATTTTTTCTGTTAAGGAAACTTTAAAAATCTTTCAACAATTTTAAATTATTCTTGGGAAGCCAGCCGGTTTGCCCATCTGCCAGTCTGATTTTTTTCCAATCGTTGAGCTGATCCAGAACATTTACCTTGGTCCCCTCATGCAACATAAAGACAACCTCACTATTGTTGTTCGGCTCCGCATTGATTTTTACCTCCTTGCTAAAGATGATCGCTGGATTATCGTTTTTAAAATCCTGGTACTGCAGATAGGCCAATAAAACACTTAAGGCTCCTCCCGATAAGAAAACGATACTGGCAATGAATGCAATACGTTTTTTGGATGCGAAACGTAAAAAGAAATAGGCCAAGTAAGCCAAAACAAATAAAATAACCAGTAGTACAGCCAAATAGGCCCATTGGTCAAAGGAGAGAATATTTACAAAGTTGCCATATAGTTGTGCAATTTCGGTTTTTGGCATTTCTTCCACGGCATCCAATCTCATGTTTTGGGCATATCCTAAATTGTTCAAGATTTCACCGTCATTTGGTTTTAAAAGGAGGGCTTTTTCATAATAATAGATACTTGGGCCAATGGCATTTAACTTGTAATGGCAATTACCCAAATTAAAATATACCTCCGCAGAGTGTTCTCCATTTTTTAAAATTTGCTCGTAGTTTTCAATGGCCTTTGAATATTCGCCTTTATTGTAGTGTTCCGTAGCTTGTTCAAATACGGAGTTGTTCTGCGACACCCCAAAAAAGAACGCAAAAAGACAAAGAAATGTGCTTAGTTTTTTAATGCTCATAACTGCTTGTCCATTTTAGAGATTACTTCACTTGCTTTTTCATAGTCATTTTGCATTTGCACATCCGAAAAAGGACTGTAACGAGCCATTTCGCAGCTTGTTAACAGGCTAATAAAGCTTTCGACATATGAGGCTTCAACATTTTTATCCGTTAAAATAGTCGTGATTTTTTCCTTGCTGAACTCTGAAGTTTCAATCTTGAGCTTCGCTTTTAAGTAATTGTGTAAACCTTTCTCCAAAGCCACATAAAACGCTTCTTTGTTGCCCAATTCCTTTTTTGCCGTTGACAGGTATTTTTTAGCAAGTTTATTGGCTCTTTTTATCTTATTTCCAACCACGTCACTAGCTATGGCCTCTCGCTTCTTAAAAAAGAAAACTGCTATGGGAATCAACAATAAAGGCGCAAAAAGCATGAGGTAGAATTTGCTTGAACCAAAGAAATAGTTGACTCCTATCTTACTTAAATTAGGGTTTAGTTTTATAAAATGGAACTGCTTTCCAGTGGGCACCACAAATTGCTTACTGCTTGATGGGATTACCGCGTTGTCCGAAGCTCCAAGAGGTCCTTCCAATACTTCAATATTGATTTCATCGGAATTTAGTGTAACATACTTGGCAGTCTTAGGATTGAAATAACTAAAGGAAATACTTGGAATGGGGTATTTCCCCCTGTAAGAGGGCACGATGGTATAATTGTTGGCTACTTTACCCTCCATTCCTGAACTAATGGTTCGGACGTTTTCATCATATTCCGGCTCGTAAACTTCCAGGGCGCTGGGGAGTTCCGGTTCTGGCAATTGAAAGAGTTTCAAATTTCCCTTTCCGGTAACCTGTACCTTTGCCTGGAGTGATTCTGAAGCATTTAACTGTTTCTTGCTTGTTGTAACCGAAAAGTCAAAATCTCCTACGGCTCCCCCAAAATTGGCAGGCTTGCCAGCTTCCGGTAATGGTTTAACATTTATGGTACGCCTCCCTGCGGAAACAGTTTTACTGGTCTGCGTATAAATACGACCTCCAAAGAAATCTCTTCTATTCGTTGGAACGTCCACAAATATTTCCAAAGAAAGGGGTTCAATTTCCAGGTTTCCGGATTTTTGCGGATACAGTACCACCCTTTTTAGGACTACGTAACGATATGATTTTCCTTTATAGGTTCCATTTTGGGCGGTGTGTTTGGTAACAGGGATTTCTTGGCTCCAAAAATTATGGTACTTGGGATTGTCCAACTGACGATAATTGGTAACACTGATGTTGGGACTTACGTATAATTTATAAATAACAGTTACCGCTTCATTTAAATATGGACCTCCTTTGGAAACTTCTGCAACCAAATGAAGACTTTCATCTGCAACATCATCCACAGTTTTTTGATCATTGGGCTTATCTACCGCAGCGGTGACCTCTATAGTTTTTGGGAGGGTTTTATAGGTTTCTCCACTTATTTCAATAGTAGCTTGTTTAATGGTAAACTGGCCTCTTGCCGTAGGCACCAATATATAGATATATGATTTGGAAAAAGTTCGTTTTCCATTGACCCATGATGAACTTATGGATTGTGATGGTCCCATGACCACTTTGAAACCTTCAAAGGGAGGAGGGTTAAAGTTGTCCCCGTCCTTGTTCATTGTGAACTCTACTCGCAGACGTTCATTTATACCCAATTTTTCCTTGCTGACCTTTACCTCGAAAGTGACCTCATTTTCTTGGGCGTAGGAAGAGAGTCCAAAAAATAAGGACACACTTAAAAACAACAAAAATTTACCCCAAACCTTTTGCATCACCAATCTTTCTCGTTTTTAATCTTTTTGCCTTTTACCTTTTTTGCTTCCATTTTCTCTTGTACTTTCTTTTCTTCATTTTGCATGGCCTCTAGCAAATTTTGAATCTGCTGTTTGGAAAGCTGGTTGGGTCTAGGTTGTTGTTTTTGTTCTTCGGGTTGATCTCCTTCACTAGGTTTTTTCTCTTGTTCTTTCTTTTTGTCACCATCTCCTTCGGTGTTCTCCTCAGGCTTATTTTCTCCATTATCACCTTCATCTCCCTTATCCTTGTTCTCATCTTCATTTTGCTCTCCTTCATTTTCCTTGTTCTGGTCTCCTTCGTCGTTCTGATCCTTATTTTGATCCTTTTGATCTTCCTGATCCTGTTTGTCCTTGTTGTCTTGGTTCTGATCGTTTTTCTGCTCGTCCTGTTGTTTTTCCAACATCTTTTTGGCCAATGCTAAATTATAACGGGTTTCTTCATCAGTTGGATTGTTACGTAAAGCTTCCTTATATGCTTCAACAGCTTTTTGATACTCTTTGTTCTTCATAAAAACATTGCCCATATTATGGAATGCCTTATGTTTTTTGGGTTTTTCAGTGGTTTTCTCACCCGCTTGCTTAAATCGACCAAAAGCTTCACCATAACTTTCCCTGTTATAATAGGCCGTACCTAAATTGAATGGGGCCACTGTATTTTCACCACTTTTTGAAATGGCCCTTCTATAGTTGGATTCTGCTGTGGTAAAGTCATTTGTGGTAAGTTCCTTATTGGCCTCCCAAGTAAGGTTTGTAGAGGCTTGAAGGGCTTTTTCAGCGTCTTTGATTACTTTGTCTTCCTGTGCTTGACCAGCTAAACCGATAAACAGCAATAGACCAAACACACATCTTATCTTATACATCGTCATGTTCATTAAAAAGATTTAGTTTTTTCAACCACTTCGTTTTTCTGTCCAAAACGAAAATATCCAAAAATAGAAATAAAAGGCCTAAGCCCAGAAACCACTGAAATTGGTCCTTATATTCAGCAAACTGTTTGGCCTCAAATTCCTTTTTGTCCATCTGGTTCAGCTGCTCTTTTATGTATTCTACCGCATTTTCCGTATTGGAGCCTTCAATATATTCCCCATTGCCCTCACTGGCGATTTCTGAAAGAACCGTCTCATTCAATTTTGTGATGACAACCTCGCCTTGGTTGTCCTTTTTCAAACTTTGGACAACACCATTTCTTTTGATGGGAATGGGAGCTCCCTTAGGTTTTCCCACCCCAATGGTAAAGATGCGTATGCCATTTTGCACGGCATTTTCCACAGCGCCGATGGTTGATTGTTCTGAATGATCCTCTCCATCCGAAATTATGAACAAGACCCTATTGGTTTGGTCATCATCGTCATAATAAGTACTTGCCAAATCTATTGCCGCATTAATGGCTGTTCCTTGTGAGGAAAGCATATTGGTGTTCATTCCCTGCAGGAACATTTTGGCAGCTCCATAGTCAGTGGTGATGGGCAATTGTGGATATGCCTGGCCGGCATAGGCAATAATACCAATTCGGTCACTGGCCAGTTGGTTAATGATTTCCGAAACCAATCTTTTGGACTTTTCCAATCGGTTTGGAGCAATATCCTCTGCCAACATACTTTTGGAAACATCCACTGCAAAAACAATGTCCACTCCCTCTCGTTTTACGGTTTCCAGTTTGGTTCCAATTTTTGGGTTGACCAGACCAATAATCAAAAAGGCCAATCCTATTAAAAGGAAAATTAATTTTAAAGCTGATTTGAAACTAGACCTATTAGGCGCCAATCTTTTTAAAAGCTTGGTCTCCGCAAACTGGCGTTGGGTCCTTTTTTTCCAAACTTGAAGAAAGAAAAAAGCCATGACCATAACCGGGATGATGGCCAATAGGTAGAAATACATTTTTTCATCAAGTTGAATCATTCTTCTCTAAATAAAACTTTTAAAAATTGAGTTTCGCAACACCCATTCGATCAATAATAAGGCTCCTGCCAATAATATCAAGGGTCTAAACTTTTCTTCGTATTTATAATATTTGAATTCTTCTATCTCGGTCTTTTCCAATTTATTGATCTCATCATAGATCTCCTCCAATTTCTCATTATCCGTAGCCCGGAAATATTCTCCGCCCGTCACCTCTGCAATTTCTTTCAACAGCTTTTCATCAATTTTTACCTCACGCATTCCATACCTAAACGACCCATCAGGATTGTAAGTAATAGGGGTAAGTGCATTCCCATTGGTGCCAAGTCCAATGGTATAGGCTTTTATGCCAAATTCCACTGCTAAATCTGCAGCGGTCTTAGGTTCTATAAACCCCGAGTTGTTAACCCCATCTGTTAAAAGAATAATGACTTTGCTTATGGCTTTGCTTTCTTTTAATCTATTTACGGCGGTTGCCAACCCCATCCCAATGGCGGTGCCATCTTCCAGCTCGCCATAGGTTATCTCCCTCAACGCTCCCAATACTATGGATTTATCGCTTGTTATTGGAGTCTTGGTATAGCTTTCGCCAGCATAACCCACAAGTCCTATACGGTCATTGGGGCGTTGTTTGATGAAATCCCCGGCCACCTCTTTAAGTGCGGAGAGCCTATTTGGTTTTAAATCACGAGCCAACATACTCGACGAAACATCAATGGCCATTACAATATCAATTCCCTTGGTGGTTTTGGTGCGTGTTGATATGTCTTCCGTCTGAGGTCTTGCCAATGCTGTAATAATGGCCGCAAGAGCCAAAAGACGTAGTGCAAAAAGGACAGGCCTAAGTTGCGAAGCAATATTTTTCACCGAGAATCCTTTTATGCTCGAAATCTTTAAAGATGCCACTTCATTTTTTCGTTTGAAAAAATACCATAGCAAAGCCAACGGAAGCAAAAGCAGCAACCAAAAAAACTGTGGATTTGCAAATTCTATATTCTCAAACATTTATGTCTTCGTTTTTACGTCCAAAGTGTTCAATATTCGGTTCACGATCTGTTCTGCATAATCATCGCCATCTTCCCAGGTAATGGCAATTTGCTGTATGAACCCCTTGCCGCCGAACATTAGAATATTATACTTTAATTTTTTTGACTTTTCAGTTAGAGGATTCTTAAAATTACCTGAGCCATACACTTTGAGCCCATTGACACCAGATTGGGTGGTAAATTCCTCTTGTTTGGTAATGATGTTCCTTACACCCACCTGTTCAAAAATACCTAGGGCGGAACCAATGGCTCCTTCAAAATCAGGATCTCCCTGGTTTTTGAAAGTTACTGAGGTGCTGCTCACAGAGAAATTCTGAAGGTAACTGCCATAAGCAAAAGTTTGTATATCCTGAATACTGTCCAGTATCTGTTGGGGGAGTTCTACTTTTTGGCGGAGGAGTACATCCGGTGTTTCAATATCTATTGGCGGAAATCCATAAGAACTGGCTACCCATTCGCCTTCCAATAATTCTTTTGTGGGATGACCAAAAACGGTATCCTTGACTTCTTTAAATCCAAAATAAGCCACAGAGAACGCGCCTCCTAAAAGCAGGACGCCAACAAAAATGGCAGCAGCCCAGTAGATTTTTTTACGTTGCTTTTTCTTGGCGAGTTCTTCCAAATACTCTGCATTTTGCAACAACTCTTCTTCAGTGGGTTCCGGCAGGGCATCATGTGTTTTAACCACAATTTGTTCCACGGCTTTGCGATCTTGCTCTGCAATGGAAGTTGGAGGTTTTGATTTGGCGAATTTGACCAAATCTGCTGTCTGCAATATTTTCTGGAACTGGATTATGGTATCATCATCCAGGTTGAGTTCTCCAGAATCTTTGAGCATTTCCAATTTTGTGATCAATTGTCCAGTGGTGCTTTCCAAGGCAGAAACATTAACATCTTCCTCTAAATAAGAACGGACAATATCCGTGAGCTCTGAATAGTATTTTTTATACTCATCATGGATGAGATATTTGGAGTTTTCCAATTTTTTAAGCTCCAATAAGGCTCTGTCATAGGGAGGGAGCAAAGCTTCTTTTTCCTCTTCGGTAAGCGGTTTTTTTCTTAGGAAGAACCAATATACCAACCCGCCAATGATCAAAAGAGCAAGAAGTATCCATAGGATAGCTTTCCAAATTTTGGCATTGCTTTTTTCAACTTCGATGAGGGGCTTTATATCGAACATTTTCTGTTTGGTGGTATCCACTACTACATCGGCAACTTGTATGCGGAACGAATCAGTGAAAAAAGGTTGTTCATTGATTGCTATCCGTTGAGCAGGTATAGTGTATGCTCCGCTATCAAATTGTGTAAGGGCATAAACACGTTGAAGAATGACTTTATTATCGTTTTTGACCGTGTCCTGCATAATGGCCTCTACGGTTTCCAAGGGAGAAAAAGTTTGCCCTTCCGGAAAATGGACAACGTTCAGGGAATCTGTTTCAACGGTAATGGTATATTGTATCTGCTCCCCAATTTTTATGGAAGTGGTATCAATTGTTGAGGTGATTTTGGAATCATCCTGAGAAAACCCGGCAAAGGGTAAAAGCATCAGCAATGTTATAGATGCTATTACCAGCAAGTGTTTGATATGTAACTTTTCAATCTGCATCACCCTCTGCGTTTAAAATAGCCCAACAATTTTTTCACATAGCTCTCATCTACTCGGCAGTTGATTACACCACAACCAGATTTGGTAAATGAATCCATAAAGTATGCGACCTTGTCCTTATGAAATTGCCCATAGGCATTACGTACTTTTTTGGAGCGCGTATTTACCAATTGCAACACGCCAGTTTCTGCATCTTGCATCTGCACCATTCCCAAATTAGGGATGGATTCTTCGCGTTCATCAAAAATTCGAATACCCGTAACATCATGTTTGTTGCCCACAATGCGCAACGTATTGTCATAATCATCGGCAATGAAATCGGAGAGCATAAAGACAATGGCCTTTTTCTTCATTACATTGGTCAAAAACTTTAATGCCTCCGCAATATTGGTTTGACTACTGTTTGGGGTAAATTCCAAAAGTTCACGGATGATTCGCAGGACATGGCTTTTTCCTTTTTTTGGAGGAATGAACAACTCCACTTCATCGGAAAACAGAATCAATCCTACTTTGTCATTGTTTTGTAATGCCGAAAAAGCCAAGGTTGCAGATATTTCGGTAATGACCTCTTTTTTGAACTGATTGGAGGTTCCAAAGAGTTCTGAACCACTAATATCCACCATTAACATCATGGTGAGTTCCCGTTCTTCTTCAAAGACTTTTACAAAAGGTTCGTTGTATCTGGCAGTTACGTTCCAGTCAATATTTCTTACATCATCCCCAAATTGATATTGTCGTACTTCACTAAAGGTCATACCTCTACCTTTAAAGGTAGAATGGTATTCCCCACCAAAAATATGGTCGGAAAGACGCCTGGTCTTTATCTCAATTTTGCGTACTTTTTTTAGTAACTCTTTTGTATCCATCTGCAAGCAAACAGTGTTCAGCAATCAATGTTTCAAAGTGGTGGGTTGTTTAGGGAGGTGCCATCACTCCATGATGCCAAATATCAACTTTTTAAGGTACTTCTACCTCGTTGACAATCTTGTTAATGATTTCCTCAGAAGTGATGTTCTCAGCTTCGGCCTCATAGGTTATCCCAATACGATGCCTTAACACGTCATGAACAACGGCTCTAACATCTTCAGGAACAACATATCCCCTTCGTTTAATGAATGCATAGCATTTGGAGGCACTTGCTAAATTGATACTTCCCCTTGGGGAGGCACCAAAGCTGATTAGGGGTTTAAGATTTTCAAGATTATATTTTTCCGGATATCGGGTAGCGAACACCAAATCCAAGATGTATTTTTCTATTTTTTCATCCATGTAGACCTCACGTACGGCTTGTTGCGCACTCAATATCTGCTTTAGGGTCACTACAGGTTTTACCGGTTCGGTTGCACCTTTTAGATTTTGTCTTATAATAAGCTGCTCCTCATTTAGTTTAGGGTAATCTATAACCGTTTTTAGCATAAAACGGTCAACCTGTGCTTCAGGTAATGGATAGGTCCCTTCTTGTTCTACCGGATTTTGGGTGGCCATTACCAAGAAAGGAGGTGCCAATTTAAACGTTTCATCTCCAATGGTCACTTGCTTTTCCTGCATGGCTTCAAGTAGCGCGGATTGTACTTTGGCGGGGGCCCTGTTTATCTCATCTGCCAACACAAAATTTGCAAAGATGGGTCCCTTTTTAATGGAAAAATCATTTTCTTTTATGTTGTAGATCAATGTACCCACAACATCTGCGGGTAAAAGGTCAGGAGTAAATTGTATTCTGCTGAAACTACCTTTTACTGCTTTTGCCAAAGTGTTTATTGCTAAGGTCTTTGCAAGCCCAGGAACACCTTCAAGAAGAATATGGCCTTGGCCCAAAAGACCGATCAGCAACCGTTCCACCATATGTTTTTGACCTACAATGGCCTTGTTCATTTCGTGGGTAAGCAAATCAATAAAAGCACTTTCCTTTTCAATTTTTTCATTCACAGCACTAATATCAATAGTAGTGTTTTCTTCCATATTAACTTTTATCGTTAAATGTTAATGTTAGTTTTTTTCTAGAAGTGCAAAATGAAAATTTATTTAAAATCCGTCTGTTAATTAATGGTTAAAAAAAACGCTGAAGCCCCAGTTTTGTGAAGGATTTAAGGGTTTAATTTTATACTTTCACTCCTAATGCAAAATACAGATAAATATTCTAGAATTATAGCTGGAGGCATAATCTGAGTAAGTTGGGATAAAATTTCCTATAAATAAAATAATTGATTCAATGCACCACTGAATTTAGGGCGAGGTGGTTTTATTGGAATATGCAGATATTTATTAAGGAGATTCATTGGTAAATTGACTTGAATTTTTGAAGGCTGGTTAGAGATAGACGATGCCTTAGAATACAACAAAATGGAAAATAAAATTACAGTACTGATTACGGGCGCAACGAGCGGCATAGGAAAAGCTACTGCGGAGTTGTTGGCCAAACATGGATTTTTCTTGGTGCTGTGCGGACGGCGACAGGAACGATTGGATGAATTACAGCAACAACTTGGGAGCCTTACCGAAGTTCACACCCTAAATTTTGATGTTAGGGACAAGAAAGTTGTGTTCAAAGCTGTTGAATCATTGCCCATCCCATTTTCTAAAATTGACATCTTGATCAATAATGCAGGAAATGCCCACGGACTTGACACCATTGATGAAGGGAGTATGGACGATTGGGATGCGATGTTGGATATTAATGTTAAAGGGCTATTGTATGTTTCAAAAGCAATAGTTCCGCAAATGGTGAAACGGAAATCTGGGCATATTATCAATATTGGCTCCACAGCGGGAAAAGAGGTATACCCCAAAGGGAATGTGTATTGTGCCAGCAAGCATGCGGTGGATGCGATTAACCAAGGAATGCGCTTGGACCTGAATGCACATGGGATACGAGTAGGAGCAATTAATCCTGGTTTAGTGGAAACTGAATTCAGTGATGTTCGCTTTAAGGGAGATTCCAATAAGGCCGAAAAAGTGTATCAAGGATATCAGCCCCTAAAACCAGAAGATATTGCCGATATTATATATTTTGCCATCACCCGTCCCTATCATGTTAACATTGCCGATTTGGTTGTTATGCCCACCGCACAAGCCAGCAGTACCATTGTGAAGAAAGAACTATGATCAATAAACGCCTACTGGTAAAAAATCTTTTAGCGCATAATGATGAGAACAGTTTTTATGACAAAAAAAGATTTATATCAATAGGTGAAAAGGAAGGGAAGGCCAAATTTTTAAAGCACGTTTGCGCACTCGCAAATAGTAATCCAAAAAACAATTCTTTCATTGTTATAGGGGTTGAGGATGCCGATAATGAAATTGTTGGGGTCGATTTTTTTGATGATAGTAAAATCCAAAATTTGGTCAACGCCTATCTGGACAATCCACCGTTAATTTCTTATGAAAACATACCCTTTCCACATCTTCCCGAAGGGAAGGTTGTTGGGCTGGTGACCATTAGATCTAATGGTAAAGTGTGTGCCCTCAGAAAAAATATATGGAAGTATTATGGAGGGGCGGTATTTTTTAGGGAAGGAAGTATTAGCCTGCCCAAAGCGTTCGATATTGAGTTAAGGGATATAAATTCGGAGATCGTTGCCACCATTGAACAGCACGCCCGCAACAATATTGAATTGACACTGGATGGAGTGATTGACTTTATCAATAACAGGCATGCAGATTTAACAAGTGATTATAAAGTTTTTAAAGAACAATTTGTGGTCTGTTGGGCAGGAAACAAAAAAACCATTAAAAACAAAACCTACTATTCTAGGGTAGATATTGAATTGATCAATGAGCAGGTAAAACTTTTTTATTCCGCTTTGGATGAGATTACCATTACCTATGATGAAGATTCTTTTACCACTTTGGAATTTGTACAACTTGGTTTGGGCGCTCAGCAAAAGTACTATCCTTTGGAAGAGATGGTCATTACGTTTTCTGAAAATGGAAATTATACCATTAACAACGAATTGATTTTTGAACCTCCGCAATACGATAAAAAGACACTTCACCACGTATTGAACTCAAACAATTCACTTTTACAAAAGGTTGAAAAACAAATTACTTTAAGTAAAGCGGAAGAAATAGATCTTGCCCACTTACCCGCAACATACCTTATATGTTACCTAAACGGATTTGAGGAGGCAAAAGAACAAATGGAATTGGCGCGACCAATTTTAAAGGCAAGCAATAAAAAGGTGTATGCATCTTTGAAGGAGTCTTTAAGGGTGCTCAGAAAAGTGAGATACAATTAGTCCCTTTTCAACCATAAAACTTGATAAGGACTTAAGGTGAACAAACCACTATTAAAGGCAACTTTCTTTCCCGAAACCAAATCTTTTGGTTCACCTTTGGTAAAATAACCCAATTTCATCATCCAACTAGATTCCACTACTTGCTGTTTTTCATCAAAATTACATAGGACCAATAAACCATCATTTTCGCCAGTTCTTTCAAAAGCAAAAACATGATTGTTGCCCGTGTGGTGAATGACCAAATTGTTTTGATCCGCAAAAACAGAATTTTTTCTCCGTATGGCAATCAACTTTTTAAGAGTATGGAATATTTTGGACTGGGGCAGTTTTTTATCATCAAGGTTTGAAATCATGTTCCAATCCTGTTTAGGCCTGTTCACCCATCTGCTATCGCCCTTTTTGTCAGCATCCTCTTGAAAGGAATAATCATTTAAAGTGCCAATCTCATCCCCTGCATAGATCATGGGAATACCTCCGTAGGCCAGTACAATGCCATGAAGCAGTATAATTTTTGAAACAGCTTCTTCAATAAGCTCCCCGTTTTTTGAGGAAATTCCTTTTTCCAATCCCAAAAGCGAGGCAGCACTACCCGTTATTCTTCCATCTCCAGTTTTTGGATTGTACATAAACAGCATGCCCGTTGCAGGGGACCAATCCAGATTTTGACAGTAATAGTCCAATAAAAATGTACGGTGCTGTTGTGGGTCCCATCCCATCTTTTTAATAAAGTCATTTTCATAACCCAAACCAATATCATCATGGCAACGGATATAGTTTATCCACGTACAATCTTGAGGTTTGTTGGGGATATTGGTAAGACTCTCATAAAGTAACCCCGTTTTTTTAGTGGCAATGGAATTCCACAGAAGAGCCATTAAAGATGCGTTGTAAGCAATCTCACATTCATTTCCAGCGCCAAAATCCTCTCCAAAATATTTTACAATTTCTGTTGGAGCTACAATTGCTTCGGCCAAGAATATTGTTCCAGGGGCAATTATTTGAAGGCACATTCTGAACAAGGAAATCAAAGTATGGGACTCTGGAAGGTTCTGGGAAATGGTTCCCATTTTTTTCCATAAAAAAGCGAGGGCATCAAAACGAACCACATCTACTCCCTGATTAATCATTTTGACCAGATTGGTCAGCATTTCCAGAAAAACTTCGGGATTGGTATAATTTAGGTCCCATTGATAGCTATTAAATACTGTCATGACCCATCTATTCATTTCTAGATCATAGGTGAAGTTTCCTGGAGAAGTTTCGGGGAAGACCTCGGGCATGCATTTTTCATATTCTTTGGGAATAGTATCATCACTGAAGGTATAATAGTACTCCTGATACTTTTTATTTCCGGCTTTGGCCTTTTTTGCCCAAGAAAATTCATCGGAGGTATGGTTTACCACAAAATCCAACATCAGAAACATATCTTGTTTCCTTAATTCTTTTGTAAGGGACAAAAGCTCTTTTGTTGTGCCATATTTTTTATCTACACCATGATAGCTGTTTACGGCATAACCTCCATCGTTCTCCCCTTTTGGTCGCGGAGAAATTGGCATGAGATGAAGAAAATTTATGCCCAGATCTTTAAGGTAAGGGAGCTTTTCTTTTAGTCCTTTCAGGTTTTTGTTGAAATGCTCAACATAAAGTTGCATGCCTACCATTTGTTCAGATTGATACCAATTTCCATCAGAAAGTCTCTGTAAATCCTGAAATTTTAATTCTTCCGGTCTTGATGCAAATAGCTTTGGAAGTAGGGAAAGTAAGTCCTGGAATACAGCTTTATATTTTTCTTCCGGATACAACGAATAAAACAGATGTTGCACATAACCCAGATTGGCATAAAACCTAAGGTCAAAAAGATTCCCGGGGTTTTTTTCTTCCACTGTTGAGGAAATCAGTCTATGTGCTGTTGCCTGGTTCATGGGGTCTCAAGCTGGGCTTTGGTTGGCAAAGCGGGAATGGCCCCATAATTGGTTGTAGTAATGGCTCCTGCTTTGTTGGCTGTTTCCACCATTTTTATCAGTAATTGATAATCTTCTAGCGCTTTATCGAAGTTATCCAGGTTAGCAATTTGATATAACAAACATCCAATAAATGCATCACCGGCACCTGTGGTGTCAATGGGTTTTACTTTTGTGCTGGGCACAATTTCCCTGAAATTTTCAACACTCAACAAAGTGCCTTTCCCGCCAAGGGTGACTGTTATAATTTTAGCGCCCATTTCATGAAAAAAATCGCAAGCTTCATCAAGATCGGTTTTCCCGGAAAGCAATTGCGCCTCTTCAAGGCTGAATTTGCACAAATGGGATTTTTCAATGAAAGGCATGCATTTTTTAATAAACTGTTGTTGGTTATTTTTCCATAGATCAACCCTAAAATTGGGGTCAAAGCTTATGAACATTTCCTTCATAAGTCCATCAAAAAAATATTTGCTGTATGCTTTTTCCAAAAAACCTCCTAAAAGGGCTGTGGCGGCACCTAAATGCAAAAGATTTCCCTGAAAAGTTTTTCTAACCAGTGGGTCGTAGCTTAGTTCCTTATCCGCACCTCTGCTAAAAACAAAGTCACGCTCGCCATCTTCTGCTAAAGAAACAAAGGCCAGCGTGGTAAATGTGTCACAAACTTGTGTCAAAGAAATATCGACACCTTCTTTTTTAAGTGTGTCCAATAAAAAACTCCCAAAAGGATCTTTGCCTACACTTCCCACAAAAACCCCTTTTCCTCCAAGTTTTGCTATTGCGCAGGCAACATTGGCGGGTGCACCTCCAGCTTTTTTGGTAAATTCAGTTGCTCTGGAAAGATCGCTTCCCTGTTTTTCTGCCACAAAGTCTATGAGCAGTTCCCCAACACAAAAAACCTTCTTCATACTATAAATACAGTATTACAATGTACACAGAAAATCATCCAGCAACCAAAAGTTATCTGTTTTTTATTGAGCAAACACCTGTGGATAATACCAAAACTTTACATTAATTTTTCTTGAATAAGTTGGTTTGTATGTATCATTGCGAAAAATTTACCATGCGAACATTAGTTATTGGTGATGTGCATTCCGGATTAAAAGCATTGGAGCAGCTGTTGCTCCGCGCGAATGTTAAACAGGAAGACCATCTAATTTTTTTAGGAGATTATGTGGATGGGTGGAGCACTGCTGTTGAGACCGTTGATTTTTTAATTCAATTAAAAGAAGAATACAAGTGTACTTTTATCCGTGGAAACCATGATGAACTTTGCAGGGAATGGTTGTTGACCAAAAAGGAAAATCCGCAATGGTTGGCCCATGGGGGTATGGCAACCAGAGATTCATATCTCAAGGATAAAAGAGAAAATTGGAAGGGCCATTTGGAGTTTTACGCAGGACTGGAAAACTATTTTTTGGATAGTGACAATAGACTTTACCTTCATGCAGGGTACACCAATTTAAATGGAGTCGAATATGAATATTTTGACCAACTTTTCTATTGGGACCGTACGTTGTGGGAATTGGCGAGAGCATTGGACCCTACGCTATCAATCAACCACAAAGATTTCCCTAAAAGGTTGATTCATTACAAGGAGATATTCATTGGACATACTCCGATATCTAAAAAAGAGGTAGTAGCACCACAAAAGGGAGCTAATGTTTGGAATGTTGATACTGGGGCTGCTTTTATGGGAGCATTGACTGCAATGGATGTGGAAACCAAGGAGTTTTGGCAAAGTGACCCGGTTCATACTTTCTACCCAAAAGAAAAGGGAAGAAACTAAAACAATCCACTAGATTATCGAATATTAATAAAGACCTTTGCAAAAAATAATTTATGGCGTTAAAAAATGTCCGCTTGGAGGTGATGCAGGCGATTGAACCTCAGGTACAGGGCTTTATGGATTCATTCCTTGTTCCTATAGAAAAAATATGGCAACCAAGCGATTTTTTACCAGACTCCCAAAGTGATGATTTTTTTACTGAGATAGAGCAAATAAGGGAAGAAGCCAAAGAGTTGGGATATGATTTTTGGGTCACACTTGTGGCAGATACCATAACCGAGGAAGCATTGCCAACCTATGAATCATGGTTGATGGATGTTGAAGGGATTGATCAACATGATGGACGTGAAAACGGCTGGAGCAAATGGGTAAGAGCATGGACCGCAGAAGAAAACAGGCATGGTGATGTGCTCAATAAATACCTTTATTTATCGGGCAGGGTAAATATGAGGGAAGTAGAAATTACTACGCAACATTTAATTGCGGATGGATTTGATATTGGCACGGATAGAGATCCATATAAAAACTTTGTATATACTTCCTTTCAGGAATTGGCAACATATATTTCGCACAAGCGGGTTGGTAAAATGGCCAAACAAAAAGGAAATACCTTGTTGGGAAAAATGT
This sequence comes from Flagellimonas sp., assembly GCF_965222555.1. Taxonomy (GTDB): domain Bacteria; phylum Bacteroidota; class Bacteroidia; order Flavobacteriales; family Flavobacteriaceae; genus Flagellimonas. The sequence goes on from NZ_CBDCUG010000005.1 coordinate 1,498,998, forward strand.
GTTCCATAATAGCCGGTGATGAGATGAGGCACCATTTGGCGTATCGAGAATTTGTGAAGACCATTTTAGGACAGGATCCCAACGGAATGATCGAGGCCTTTGCCGATATGATGAAGAGAAAAATTGTAATGCCGGCACACTTTTTAAGGGAATCTGGAGAAAGTATTGGAGTTGCATTTGAGCAATTCTCAAACTGTGCACAACGCCTTGGGGTTTATACGGCGCAAGATTATATTGATATTTTGCAAAAGCTGAACGGTTACTGGGACATTGGAAACTTAAACGGACTTTCTGAACAAGCGGAAAAAGCACGTGATTACCTTATGAATCTCCCCGAGAGGCTTGAAAGAATTGCGGGACGAATGCAATTTGGAGAGGACCAGTACAAGTTTAAATGGGTAGAGGCCAATGGTATGTTATAAAGAAGCTGACCTTTTTGGTCAACTTCTTTGTCATTTTCATTTTACAGGTTAGTACTTTCCTGACTTATGTATGTCTTGCCATTTGACCAGTTCTTTCCACTGTCCTTTATACGCCATTTTGGCCTGCATAGGCCATGAAGCCGGGTCATGAATGCGGTATCGGCTTCCTCCGGAGTCTAGGACCTGTTGACATTTGATGGTGGAGGTTTCAGATAGGTCTTTCCATGTTTTAATTCCGAAGTTATGGAACAGGCCTTCAATTTTTGGACCGATACCCTCAACTATTTTGAGATCGTTTTCTTTTATTTTTTTTCCAAACGCTGCCTTTGCAGCCTCGGCATCAAAAGAGTCAGTGGCTGGCTTTGATGCTGCCAATGAAGACGGGGTGACTTTGGTTTTCGGTGAGGTGGCCGCCGCAGAGAGTTTCTTGGTACAATTTTCAAGCTCTGTTTTCAGCTTTGCATTTTCTGTTTCAAGAGCATTTAAATTTGCCGCATTGCTCGTTATTGATGTATTTGACCCCTTTCCTATAAGGTAGCCAAGAATTCCAGTAATAATTCCGACCAATGCGGGGATAATCCAACACCAGATATTTAAATTTTCAAGATTCATTTTGTATAGTTTAGAGGTTGAATGTTTAGTTTACGATTATTGCTGTTCTGGAATAGAATCAGAAATAGTATATAAAATGGGTCCAAACAGAATGCCCTTCTCAGATGCCATATTTTGCATCAATTTACCTGAAGTATTAATTTGGGAGGTGGAAATACCGCTTAGGGCAAGATGGTTTTTCACAGAGTTTGCCCGGGCCAATCCCAAGTTTTCATATGGGGTATTGTTCTCTTCAGCTTCAGTATAAAAACCGGTAAGGGTAATTCGTTTTTCAGGATGGGAACTTAGATGGTTCTTTAGACTTGAAATACCATCCTTTATCTCATTTGAAATGGGCATGATAAAAGAAGGGCTTGAAAGATAGAAATCAAAATTGTCATTGACCTCATAGCCGTATGCTCCATCATTAACGGAGAATGTTGAAATCAGGGATTTGGCAGGACTTGTTTCCTGTATTTTTTCTTGCTCAGGATCTGCTGGGTTTTGAACAAGTATACAACTGGCGCAAAATTTTTGGTAGAGCAACGTACCAATAACGATTGTGGCAAGTATCCCTAACAGATAGGAAGTCTTTGTTGTCATTAGTAACGATTAAGTGTTTATAATAACACCAAAATATTAAAAAAATGCTAAAATTCCGTATTTAACCTAAAGAATGTGAGGTGTTTAGATATATGGATAGCTATCTAAACATACTTTTTGAAAACAGAAAATGTACCAAAAAAAGCCAATCATACACTTTTTATGACCAATGGTAATATTGTATTTAGCTAGGAGTGCAAATATGCTGATCTTAGCGCTATATATTAGGTAAGGAACCCTATTTCTCCCGACGAAGTTCCGGCATTGAAATAGGGTTTAAATTTATATTTGAGTTAGTTTAGTTGGTTATTTTGGGAGACCGCCTATTTCAATGTTCTGAAAAAATAGGCGGCCTTTTCATTTTTACAGATCAAACTTTATGCCCTGAGCCAACGGTAGTTCTGTAGTATAATTTATGGTATTGGTCTGTCTTCGCATATACACCTTCCATGCATCAGAACCACTTTCGCGACCTCCTCCAGTTTCTTTTTCGCCACCAAAGGCTCCACCAATTTCTGCACCGGAGGTTCCGATGTTTACATTGGCTATACCACAATCACTTCCTGAAGCGGATAAAAATCTTTCAGCTTCCCTAAGACTGGTAGTCATAATTGCTGAGGACAATCCTTGTACCACCCCATTTTGTTGTGCAATGGCATTTTCAACATCACCAGAATACTTTAATAGATAAAGAATAGGGGCAAAGGTCTCTTCCTGAACAATTTTAAAGGAATTATTGGCCTCAACGATTGCGGGTTTCACGTAACAACCACTTTCATAACCATCACCTTCCAATACACCGCCTTCAACTAAAATTTTACCGCCTTCGGCTTTGGCCTCTTCCAATGCACTTTGGTACATGCTAACTGCATCCGTATCGATCAATGGACCAACGTGGTTGTTCTCATCCAGAGGATTTCCAATCCTTATTTGTTTATAGGCATCGGTAATGGCATCTTTTACCTTGTCATATATAGATTCATGAATAATCAATCTACGTGTCGAGGTGCAACGTTGTCCGGCCGTACCCACAGCTCCAAAGACAGCACCTATCACGGTCATTTTAATATCTGCATCGGGTGTGACTATGATAGCGTTGTTCCCACCCAATTCCAACAGGGACTTCCCTAATCTTGCTGCTACCGCTTGGGCTACAATTTTTCCCATTCGGATAGAACCTGTAGCTGAAACCAAAGGAACCCTACTATCATTGGTCATGAGTTCACCAACTTTATAGTCGCCATTGATCAGGCAAGAAATTCCTTCCGGAAGATTATTGTCCTTTAAAACTTGTGCTATGATATTTTGACATGCAACTCCGCACATTGGAGTTTTTTCCGAAGGTTTCCAAACACAGACATCTCCACAAACCCAGGCAAGGGCTGTATTCCATGCCCATACGGCAACTGGGAAATTAAAAGCAGAGATGATACCTACAATTCCTAAAGGATGGTATTGTTCGTACATGCGATGTCCAGGCCTTTCCGAATGCATGGTCAAACCGTGCAATTGTCTTGAGAGGCCAACAGCAAAATCGCAGATATCTATCATTTCCTGAACTTCGCCCAAACCTTCTTGATACGATTTTCCCATCTCATAGGAAACCAATTTTCCAAGAGGTTCTTTTAGCTCACGGAGTTTTTCGCCAAACTGTCGAACGATTTCTCCTCTTTGGGGAGCTGGCATCAAACGCCACTCTGTAAAAGCAGAGGTAGCGGCATCCATAACCTTTTCATAATCTGCTTTTGTGGTGGTTTTGACCTTCCCTATCAGTGCCCCGTCAACCGGAGAATAGGATTCGATTATATCACCTGAACCGAAGTTCTTTGAACCTGTAGAGGTTCCATCATTTATTTCTGTTAGCCCAAGTTGTTTTAGGGCTTCAGCCATCCCAAAGGCTGCTGCTGTATTTGACATTTATAACTTTTTAAGCGTGAATTGTTATATTTTTTCAAAACTACGAATAATACGAGAGAGCGAAACTAAGATTTTTAAAGGAAATGAGATAAAAGTAATAGTACAATTCCTAGGAGTGCGGGAAGTGCCTGGACCATAAATATCTTTTTGGATGCTGTAAGCGCTCCGTAAATACCAGCTATGGCCACACAACTTAAAAAGAACAAGGCCACATACATTTGCCATTGTGAATCTTGAATCAACAGGGACCAAATAAGACCCGCGGCTAAAAAGCCATTGTAAAGTCCTTGATTGGCCGCCAAAGTTTTGGTGGGCTCAAACAAATCTTCTGGAAACTTGCGAAACACTTTTTTGGCCTTTGTGGTCCAAGCGAACATTTCCAGCCATAAAAAATAGAAATGTAGAACAGCGACCAGTACGATAAAAATTTTGGCAACTATAAGCATAAATCAATCTTTTGCAATAAATCGTTCATCAACAGGCATTACAGTCCCGCAATTATCACAGGTGCGCAGTTCTTCGGAACCATAAAAATGCTCAAAATGGCTTAAAAAATCTTTTTCAATATCATGTAATGTAAAATAGGCTTCGTATAGTTTGTGGTTGCAATGATCACAAAACCAAAGTAGCCCGTCATCAACATTCATGTCCGCTCTTTTTCGTTCCACAACTAGTCCAATAGACCCATCATGACGGACAGGGGAATGTGGAACTTTGGCAGGGTGCAGATACATATCTCCGGGTCCTAGTTGCATTGTTTTCTTTTGTCCATCTTCTTGAATATGAACCTCTATATTGCCTTCCAACTGGTAAAAAAGTTCTTCGGTTTCATTATAATGATAATCTTTACGAGCATTGGGACCGGCCACTATCATAACAATGTAGTCCCCTGCATCTTTATAAAGATTTTTATTGCCCACCGGAGGTTTTAGTGTATCCCGGTTCTCTTCAATCCATTTGTTAAGATTAAAAGGAGCTTGTATTGCCATTGTTAAACATTTTCAGGAAAGGTATAAAAAAACCTATGGCAGTGCCAGTGTTTAACAAAAAAGACCTGTAATTGTACAGGTCCTTTCTATAAACTAAGAAAAATATATAGGACACAGATCAATCCACCTTCATGAAAATCTGTGTAAAATATGCTTTTCCATTTTTGTCCAGCTGTATACTTAAAGTGGTATGGGTATAAGTGCCTTCAAGTGTTTCTTTGTGTGAAGAACTATCTAACCAACCCTGTAAAGTAAGTTCTGCGGTGGAGTAATATCTAGCTACATTTTCACCTACATTGACCGCATTGATTTCCAGCGCTATTTTTGAGGCACGGGATTGAAAATTATCATGGCTCAACTTATTTTTTGAAATCATATAATCGTTGTGCTCCTGGGCATATTTATAGGATGAATCGCTGGTTTGAAGCTTGGTCAATCCAATGGAGGCCCTATGGTCATTCACCAGATTGAGCAATTCGTCTTCCATTTTTTCAGGATCAATGTTGACTTTTTCGTTCCCTAGAAGAGCTTCAGCCAATTTTTCTTCTTCGCTATCGGATGTCTTACTACAAGCACCTAGCGAAAAGATTAGTGCCAACGCTAAAAAGGCGGAGTACAATTTGTTCATTTTCAGATGATATTTTTTGGAATTTGTTCTAAGAATTCCAAGTGTTCCAGAAGGCTAAACTAGAGGGAGATGCTTTGGAGGCCAAAAATTTCCATGGGATTGCATATTAATCCGTTAAGCTGCAAAAAAAGGGCAAAAAGGGCTAATCCCCCTTATTTTCGAGTTTCAGTTTATCGGTAAAAACATACCTTTTATTGAAATGTCAATTTTCTTGGGTATTGAGGTCCTCGTTCTTGTCCTCAAGCACTAGGCTAAAGACAAATGCCCCAATTTCTTTTACAGGTTCATAGAAGATGGATTCCTTTTTGGTATCCTCATTGATAAAATTAAACGTGGAAGTTAGACGATCAAAGAAAACCAATAGAGCGCCAACGATAATGGCAACCTTAAGCGCACCAAAAAGCCCCCCTGCGATTTTGTTCAGCAATCCCAACATGGCAAAGTCCGCAATCTTGGTCAGAAATTTTCCGGCAAAATGTACCAGTAGCACAATGATAAAAAAGGTAATAAGGAAAGAAGTTATTTTTAGGTATTGCTCACTCCAATTTAGGTTCTCAGCAAGGTAATTACCAGCAATGTAGGAAAAATGAATGGCTCCATATATACCTGCGATAAGGGCCACTAGCGAAGCAATTTCCACAAAAAGGCCATTTTTTAATCCTTTAAAAAGCCCCCAAACCAAGAGTATTCCAATAACAATATCCAAAAAGCTCATAAGCTGGTTTTTAACAAATATAGGATATTGATTTGTACCTTTAGAACTTCTAAAAAAGCAGATGTCAAGAGACGAAAAACTTAAGGAAAGATGGGAGTTGCTGGTTGAGAAATTGTCCAGTCAGTTTTCTGATGGTGACCCTTTGGAAATTGATGGGATTATTTATTTGGTAGGGGTTCAGGAACTGGGGAAACTTCATAGCAGCTTTAAAAAGGATGAAAAAGTGAATTTGATGCACATAGCCATTTGTAGGTTATTGGAGCCATATGGGTATTATGATTTCGATTTTTTTGATGAGGATGGTTGGCCACATTATAAAATAAAGGAACCGTTGCCGCCATTAAAAGCTGGAGAGCAATCGGTTTTAATGAAAGAGGCACTTGTAAATTATTTTTTGGAAAAGCAATACATAGAATAATGGAACTGCGAAAACCTTACTACGCCGTAATTTTTACCAATACCCGAACTGAAGGGGATAATGGCTACGGACAAATGGCGGATAAAATGGAAGAACTTGCCCGCCAGCAGCCTGGATTTATAGATTTTGAAAGTGCTCGCGATGGCATTGGTATTTCAGTGAGCTATTGGGACAGCTTGGAGGCCATTGCCAATTGGAAAGCCAATATGGGTCATCTGGTGGCTCAACGCAAAGGTGTTAAGGAGTGGTATTCTTGGTATAAGGTAAGGGTGTGTTTGGTAGAGCGGGAATACGAGTTTGCCAAATAGATTTGATACAACCTTAATTTAAAATCCTCCGTAAATGCTTTCTTTTTGTGTAACTTGTTTTAATTGGCTATAATGCATATGAAAAAGTATATTGGATTTTCCAACCTAGATCGAAAAGAAACCATTCAAAAAGTTACAGAAGTAGCACATGACCTTATCGTAATTGGCGGGGGGATTACAGGTGGAGGTATTGCTTTGGATGCCGCTTCAAGAGGAATGAACGTCGTGTTGTTGGAGAAAGATGACTTCGCATCCGGAACCAGTAGCAAATCAACCAAATTGATTCACGGAGGACTCAGATATTTAAAACAATTTGATTTTTGGCTGGTAAAAGAAGTCGGATATGAAAGAGCCATTGTGCACAAATTGGCACCTCATTTGGTCTCGCCAGAGAAAATGTTGCTACCCTTGATAGAAGGTGGTTCTTATGGCAAGTGGTTAACTTCAATTGGCTTGAAGGTCTATGATATCCTTGCTCAGGTTTCAGGAGATGATAAACGTCAGATGTTGGAAAAAAAAGAGGCTATGAAACTGGAACCTCTTTTACCCAAAAAAATACTGAACGGTGCTGGGTATTATGCAGAATACAGAACCGATGATGCCAGATTGACCATTGAGAACATAAAAACCAGCTTGCAATTTGGAGCTAAGGCATTAAACTATGCAAAAGTGGTGGGCTTCATTTATGAAAATGAAAAAGTGGCCGGTGTTAGGGTCAGGGATGAGGTTTCTGGCAAAGAGTTCAATATAAAATCCAAATATGTTATAAGTGCTGCTGGGCCCTGGGTTGATGAACTTCGGAGTTTGAACAATTCCAAAAAAGGAAAACGGTTACACTTGACCAAAGGGGTACATTTGGTCTTTCCAAAGGAAAAACTTCCAGTGAAACAATCCGTCTACTTTGACATTCCCGATGGACGAATGATGTTCGCCATTCCAAGGGGAAAGGTTACCTATGTGGGCACAACAGACACAAATTTTAACCTGGATAAGGACAACATCAAAACCGATTTGGCCGATGCTATCTACTTGATTTCAGCAGTGAACAATATGTTTCCTTCGATCAATCTGGAAATGGATGACATCATTTCTTCATGGGCAGGATTACGCCCTTTGATTCATGAAGAAGGGAAATCGGCATCCGAACTTTCCAGAAAAGATGAAATTTTCACCTCGGACACAGGCCTTGTGAGCATAGCTGGAGGTAAACTTACGGGATATCGTAAAATGGCCGAAAGAGTGGTCAATCGCATAGTAAAGTCCATGGAGGAAGATTATGGAGTCCAATTCCCTGAATGCACTACGGATAAAATCCCACTTTGTGGAAGCGATTTTAAAAAATACAAACACGTTAAAAAGTACATTGATGAAGTTTTTAATCGCTTAAAGGACGATAGATTCACAGAGTATGATGCCTGGTATCTGGTTACCACTTATGGAAAGCAAGTGGAAGTGATTTTGGAAAACTATGCGTCATTGAACGGGGCGGATGCCAAGGTTAAATTAATATGCGCTGAAGCACTGTTCACAATTAGCCACGAAATGGCACTCAATCCTATGGATTTTTTCATCCGAAGAACCGGAATGTTATACTTTGATATCGACAGTGTACGTAATTATATGGAACCAGTTTTGGAGGAATTCAAAAAAACATATGGCTACAGTGATGATGAAATCAATGCTTTTAGGGAAAAATTAAAGGAAGAAATAGCGTCCCACTCCAACTTTTCCCTAGAACGTAATTAGGGTTTTAACCCTACCATTTCTTGGGCCCATTTTATGACTATGTTGATGGTACCCTCATCCCATTTGCCTGGTTTGCCTTCAAAGGAGTTTTTAGGAGTTTCATGTATGGTGTTCCAGTGATCCAAACCTGGATATTCATATAAAAGATGGTCTTGGTGTCCATTTCTTTTCAAAACATCGATAATCATGTTATTGTCAAAAGAAGACATGATCCAATCGTTGGTGCCACGCAAAATTCGAATAGGGACTTTTAGTTTCTCCCATTGTCCTGCCAAATCAAAATCTTGCAATTGTTGATAGTAAGCTGTTGGTCTTCCATACATGTGGGCTGCCGAGTGATAATTGTAATCTGCTAGGGCTGGGTATTCGTCAACCACTTCTTGATAGGTCTTTTTTTGAATGAGCATGCCATAATATAAAGGAATATAGTACTTGTTCATTTTTTCCACAATTTCCGATTCGGTATTACCCTTAAACCCAAGCATGCGACGTTCAATTTCCAGCAAATGTTCAAACCAAGTCTTAAAGAAGGTTCCATCTGAGATAACCCCGGCCAGATCAAATTCATTGGCAAACAATGGGGCAAGGGCACTACCCATACTCGAACCATAAACTACAATTTTGGAAGTATCCACATAAGGTTTCGTCTTCAATTTTTGTATTGCAGTACGGAAGCCTTCCACGTCCGTTTTAAAATCGGATTGACTGCAATCCCCATCACTATCACCAACTCCGGGCTTTTCAATCCGCATCACCACCATCCCTGATTTTTCGACGAGATCTTTTATCGTCTGTACCCAATTTCCTTTCCTGCCCGGATACGTTTCAATACTGGAGCAGCTCAATCCTCCAATTAATACTATGGCAGGTTGTTTTCCTGCCTTTTTGGGTTTGGTAATGATGATTCTTTGGGTGATTCCGTATGGACTGGTTATTTCCTCATAGTAGGTGTCCAACCCAGCATGTTTTTCCTTTTCCAAAGCATTAAACTGGACCGTGACTTCAACCATCTCAGCATTCCGTACTGCTTTTATTTTTGTAGGTTTATTGGCTCTTAACCCATAAGAGACTTCAGTCCAGACTTCATCATCTGTGATATGTTTTCCGTCTACTTCAATGATGATGTCATTGGCCAAAAACCCAGCTTTCTCCAATGGTGAATTATTGTTAATGGAAACAACCTTTGCTCCGGGAAGCCCCCCTTCTGGACCTTTTATTTTTGCTTCCCAAGAGCTTCTTCTACCTAAAATTTGGGATGAGACATTTAAGGTTGAAAATAAGGCAAGAACACTTAAGAGGAATAAACCGTTTTTTGATTTCATGATGATGGATTTAAGTTTTCTTTAAAATTAGATTGCCTATTTTTAGCTGAGGGAGAATTTATACGTAGAGAGCCACTTTTTATGTGAATGAACCTTGAACTATGATGTATGGAATCTTAAAATCATGAAATCCACAACTAATTTTTACCTGTTCAACTCAAGGATTGCAACGCATGTTGTTTTTTGGGTATTGTACTATGTTTTGTTTGGATTGATTTGGGTAGGCGATAAAGGCTACCTGGCCTCTTTTTATTTGGAATTTGTATTGCTTCCAATTCGAATTTTGGCGGTTTATGTCACCATCTATTTTTTGTTGCCCCGTTTTTTGCTGAAGCGAAAGTTCTTGAACTTTTTTATAGGTTATGGCCTCACATTGTTATTGGGTGGCATATTGCAACGGGTTTTTATCCATCTTTTTTATGAAGACCTGTTATTGAACGATTCCAGCTCTGGTTTGTTTAGTGTTATGATGTTGATAAGGGCCATTGTGTTGATCAATACAACGGTATTGCTGGTTCTTGGGGTTAAGTTGTTTCAGCTTTGGGCCATCGAAAACGAAAAAAACGAAGGTTTGGAAAACGAAATATTGGAAATACGTTCCAACAGAAAAACCCATCGCGTACCTACGGAGAATATCCTTTTTGTGGAAGGGCTTGGCAATTATGTTACCTATCATCTGGTGGATAAATCAAAAATTACCAGTTACGGAAGCATAAAAGGAACGTTGCAACAATTGCCCGACAATTTTAGGCGCGTGCATAAATCTTATATTGTGAACAAAGCCTATATAAAATCCTATGATGCCATGACCATTGACATTCAGGACAATTCCATTCCCAGAGGAAAAAGCATTACAGACGAGGTACTTTTAAATTAACCCTAATCCAGCTTTTCCGTCAATTTTTTAAAGACCTTTTTTGGATTTTTATCTTGGTAGAGAATATTGTATACCGCATTGATAATGGGTGTCTTCGATTTTTTTTGCAGTTTTTGATGCAATAAATGAGCGCTCTTGGTGGCATAATAACCTTCTGCAACCATATTCATCTCCATCATGGCGCTTTTTACCGTATAGCCTTTGCCAATCATATTCCCAAACATACGGTTACGGCTAAAAGTGGAGTAGCCGGTCACTAAAAGGTCACCCAAATAAGCAGAGTTGTTGATGTTACGTTTCATTTTGTACACCTTATCAATAAACCGTTTCATTTCACGGATGGCATTGCTCATCAACACGCTCTGGAAATTATCACCATATCCCAAACCATGCGCAATTCCCGCAGCAATGGCATAAATGTTCTTTAACATGGCCGCATATTCGGTACCAATGATATCGTCAGAAATTTTTGTTCGGATATAACTGCTTTTCAACGCTTTTGCCACCAATTCAGCCTTGGATGCATCGGCACATGCAATGGTAAGATAGGATAAACGCTCCATGGCTACTTCCTCAGCATGGCAAGGACCCGTTAAGACACCAATATTTTTAAACGGAATTTGGTAGTGATCATGGAAGTGTTCCCCAACTATTAATCCACTCTCCGGAACGATTCCCTTAATAGCAGAGAAAATTATTTTATCTGAAAGTGATACCGTAAGTCCCTTAAGTTCATTTTCCAAAAAGGCAGATGGAATGGCAAAAATGAGAACGTCAGATGAACTGACCACTTCATTGATATCATTGCTCAACAAAAATTTGGAAACATCAAATTGGACTGAACTGATGTAATTTGGGTTGTGCCCTTCGGCTTTTAAATGCCGTATTGCAGATTCATTCCGCATATACCAAGAAATATGCTCCAAATTTTCAGAGAGCATTTTAACTATTGCAGTTCCCCAACTACCTCCTCCCAATACACCAAACCTAAGTTTATCGTTCATCAACAGACTTTAGGCCGCAAAGCTAAAAAATAAATCAGACGAATCATTATATATTGAATGTCAGTATGTTACGTTTTTTGGCATGGTGCTTGGTTTAGTTTAAGGGAATCAAAAACCAAGATTATGGGAAATGGAAAACTACTCTTAGGAATTTTATTGATAGGAATTTTAGCCTCTTCGTGCTATACGGAAGTCATCGTTGAAGATGATTTTATAGAAGAGTCCCCATTAAATACGGCTTTGGTACTCGAGTCATATGATCTGTGGTACGTGGACATCAATGCAACAAAAGGCAGCGGGGAAGTTCCATTTTTACAACGAGCATTTACCGTTTCTTTTGACAGGGGAGTAGTATATGCCAACAATAATATGGTAGGTATAGGAAAAACCGGAAATGGCTTGGGAATTGATGTTGGTTCCTATGGAACATTGAATGCAGCTGTTGAAATTAACCATGATGTGGATGGTCTTTGGTTATTGGAAGTTTATGCCTTAAACAATAGCACACTTGAACTTCATGATTCCCGTTCAAACACCTCATATGTTTTAAGGGGGTACCATAGCAATGACTTTGATTATGACATGGTTTTCTATGATAACATTAACTACTTTTTGCAGGAATATGATGCATGGGAAAAGACCTATACCAGTGAATTGGGAGCTATAAATGAGTTTGATGATGAAAACTACCTTCAGTTTTTGGCTGGAACAAACGGGGATTTTTTCAGATCTTCTGTTGATGGCGCTGGGACACCTATTGTGAATTTGCAGTGGGATTATGAAGGGGATTATGAAGTTTTTGATGTGGCCAATGATGCTACGCTCAAAACTTTAACACTGGATTATGACTTCTTGGGCAATGATTATTTTGAACTCTACGTTATTAATGATAGTACTATAGAGTTGTACCACGTGTCCAGCGAAACAATATATGAGTTCACCGGAAGGGGATATAAACAATATTTGAAATCGAGTAAAAATGCCGATAAAAAGCGTTCAAAAGTTAAAAATTCCATAATGAACGTTAATAGAATGAGAAAAAAGTAAGGAAAGAATATAGTGTTCGACAATACATACAAGTTTTTTGGTTGGTTATTTAGTTAAAAATCGCCTCAAGTATACTTCACTTGGGGCGGTTTTTTTTTGAACCATGTTTAACCTATTTCACCTTTTTCAAATTCACCAAATACTGCTTTTTAAAATCAGAAGGGTTTTCACCACTTATCTTTTTAAAAGTTCTGTTGAAGTACGAAAGACTCTCAAACCCGCAATCATAACAAGTTTCACCAACATTTTTGCCCATCAACAATAGCCTTTTGGCCTGACTTATACGGTACTGGTTTAAAAAATTGGTAAAAGTATTGCCAGTGGTCTTTTTAAAATAGCGACAGAAAGCCTCTTTGCCCAGATTGCACTTCTCAGCTATTTCCGCAATCGCAATTTTCCGCTGATAGTTCTTATCCACAAATTCGTGAATGTCCCTTAGTCGATCTTGCTCTTTTTTTCTATACCTATTTATAAAAGGATATTCATGAAGTAAAAAATACTCATCACTGCTTGCAAGTTCTTTCAATATGTGAATGGATTCCATAAAAAGGTCAAAAGAAGATAGCTGATAGAGTTTTTTCAATCGTTCCCCAATTCGTTTTTTTGTTTCTCCGGTAAATACAATACCATGTCTCGATTTTTCAAATAAAGTGTCAATGGATTCAAGTTCGGGGATATCCCCCAGCACTTGATCCTTAAATTTCGGTTTAATATGCAAAACTTCTTTGATGTAGTCGGTCTGTACCCCATAATCAAAATTCAAATGCGGAATGTTGGACCCGATAAAGACAAGATCGCTGTCTACAAAGTTGGAAATATTATCGCCCACGTGCCTGGTGGCACTGGCGCCTTCAATGTAGACCAGTTCATATTCAGGATGAAAATGCCAATAAAAAAGATGATTCAAACGCGGGAGGTGCAAGAGCCGGAACGGGCTTGTGGTATTTGGCGCTATGGTCTCTAATTGAACCTTCAATTTTCACTTAAATATCATTCAAAATACAAAATTTGATATTTATTATCAAAATAGTTCAAATTTATATCAATATTACGGTGGATAACCTTTTGCAGACATAATAGTTTTATTCCATAGAATTATAGAAGAGAACCAAAAAGAGTAAGATTATGGACAAAGAAGTAAAACTGGAAATGGCCAATAAGGCGCATGAAGAGATTCCAGGAAATCCATCTACGGCAACAAGTAGTAAAATTAAATTAAATGATAGGTCCAATGGAAAACCTTTACGGGTACTTTCGGAAGAAGATTGGAATTTTTGGATGCATAACGGATACATTGTCATTAAAAATGCAATACCCAAGGAGCAAGCAAAAGCAACGGCAGATTTTATCTGGGAGTTTGATGAGAAAGACCCGAATGATCCTGAAACCTGGTATGCCCCGCCCCGCGCGGAAATGAAAATGAAAGAATTGACCGGAACCGGCATGGTAGAGGTATATAACCATCAACATTTATGGAACAACCGACAAATGCCGAGGGTTTATGATGCCTTTGTTGATGTTTGGGGAACAGAGAAACTATGGGTGACCATAGATAGGGCCAATCTGAACTTTCCATTGCAACCAGGCGTGGAAAAAAAAGGGTTCATCCATTGGGATTATGATCCGGAGACCCGTCCACAAAATGTACAGGGGGTATTGGCTCTTGCTGACCAGACCGATGAAAATATGGGAGGGTTCCAATGTATTCCGTGGTTATACCGTAATTATGATACCTGGAAATTGACCCAACCGGAAGATAGAGACCATTTTCAACCCAGTTTGGAGGGTCTGGAGGATAAAATTGTAAAGGTGAAAATGGAGGCAGGGGATTTATTGATTTTTAACAGCACTGAACCTCACGGTATCAGACCCAATAAATCAAAAGATAAGGTGCGAATTGCGCAATACATTTCAATGATGCCAGCGGAGGAAGAAAATGGGGAATTGCGAAAATGGCGTGTGAATTCATGGAAGAATAGAATTGCGCCAGAGGGATATGCATTTCCGGGCGACCCTAGAAATTGGGAAAGGGATAAATACGAAACTGCAAAATTAAGCCCATTGGGAGAGAAGTTATTGGGGCTAAAGGACTGGTAAGATTAGCAAATCCTTAAAAATGAGTATACTTATGGTCTGCTGAGGGAATAATAGTATTTTTGCCGGCTTCAAGTATGACAGATGAAAAAGTATCTCAACCTTTTTGATTTTTCCCAAAAAGTAAATTATAGAACAGAAGTCCTATCCGGTTTAACCGTAGCCTTAGCGTTGGTGCCAGAAGCTATTGCCTTTGCATTGATTCCTGGGTTTTCTCCTTTGACCGGATTATACGCAGCTTTTGTATTGGCGTTGGTCACTTCAATTTTGGGTGGCCGACCTGGAATGATCTCAGGGGCAACCGGTGCTGTGGCCGTTATTTTTGTAGGATTGATTTTGGAGCTCAAAAAAACGTTTCCCGGAATTGAGCCCACTACCATTTTAAACTATGTCTTTGCCACGGTCATTATTGCTGGGGTGATACAGATTCTAGCTGGGCTACTGCGCTTGGGAAAATTTATTCGACTTGTTCCACACCCTGTAATGTTTGGGTTTGTGAATGGTTTGGCAATCATCATTTTCATGGCCCAGTTTCCCAATTTTTATGAAAAAGGAACTGAGGAACTCCTTTCAGGAACTTCAATGTACACCATGTTGGGCCTCACACTTTTGACCATGGTCATTATCTGGGGCTTTCCAAAATTGACGAAGGCTGTTCCATCTTCATTATTGGCCATTGTTGTAGTCTCCGCAATTGTTATTGGTTTTGGTATTGATACCTTGACCGTGGCGGATACCATGCAAGAAGGTGAAAGTATCAAAGGTGGATTTCCGCCCTTATCCATTCCTCAAATTCCCTTTACCCTAGATACCTTTCTAATCATTATCCCCTATGCGGGAATAGTTGCGGGAGTTGGACTTATTGAAAGTTTGTTGACCTTGAATATCATTGACGAGATTACCGAAACCCGTGGTAGTGGAAACAAAGAATGTGTGGCTCAGGGAACCGCAAATATATTATCAGGCTTTCTATCAGGTATGGGAGGTTGTGCTATGATCGGGCAGAGTTTGATCAATACCTCTTCTGGAGCACGTGCAAGACTTTCAGGTATTACCGCAGCAGTTATGCTATTGGTGTTCATTATGTTTGGCAGTAGCCTTATTGAACAACTACCAATGGCCGCCTTGGTAGGGTTAATGTTTATGGTTGCCATTGGAACTTTTGAATGGGCCAGTTTTAAAACGTTTAGAAAAATGCCCAATTCAGATGTAATTGTTATGGTTTTGGTGACCTTGATCACTGCCATAACCCATAACCTTGCCGTTGCAGTATTATTGGGGGTTATTATTTCTGCCTTGGCCTATTCTTGGGAAAATGCAAAACGCATCAGGGCCAGAAAATATGTTGACGAAGATGGTGTAAAACATTATGAAATTTATGGCCCTTTATTCTTTGGGTCTACCACTTTGTTTGCCGAAAAATTTGACGTGCAAAATGACCCAAAAGAGGTAATTATTGATTTTCAGGAAAGCCGTGTTGCTGATATGTCTGGTATTGAAGCGTTGAACAAAATCACTGAGCGCTATGCCAAGGCTGGCAAAAAAGTGCATTTAAGGCACTTGAGCAAAGACTGCATCCGCCTGTTGAAAAATGCCCAGGACATTATTGAGGTGAACGTTCTTGAAGACCCGACCTACAAAGTTGTGGTCGATAAGATCAAGTAGAAAAATCTTTAGCTAGAAAAGATTAAATACACGCCAAAAATCAAGAGGCATAAAATAAAAAATGCACCTAGATAATTCCTTATCTCTTGAGCCCGATCTTTTTTTGCTTGGGAAATAATTTTGTCCCGTATTTTTTTTCGTTCAAAGGCGGTAAGTTCCTTAAAATGTAGTTGGGTGTCGTTGGCATATCCTTCATAAGCCTCCCGAATATCACTATAGCTTCGCCTTTTGCGCAACAAGGCACGATTGGCTTTTATAACTAACATTGGTTGACTGGCTGAGCCCATATGGATGACTGTTTATTTATGGGTAGCAGAAAACAACTTTTTGTTACATAAGGTGAGGTTCGGTTATTCTCTCAATCGTCCATTAAATACACTTACTTTGGGATTGATGGGATTGCCTGATGCACGTCTCAACATAGTAATTTGTCCTGAATGATAGATGCAATCCGAAAGCATTCCATTGATCATATTCCAATACGGGAATATAGATTGTTTTTCACCACGTTGAAAAATGACCTTAAAACTCTCAAAGTCTTCAGCTTTTTTGCCTTTCATTAATTCACTTGCAGCTTTAAGATTTTCTAGGGTTTTTTTGCGAAGTTGTTCGTAAGAATAATCAGCAAGTCCTTCTATGCCTGTGTTAGGTGCGGCATTGGGAGCATTCTTAATGGTTTCCGACATTCCGCAGATGTGTCTCATGGTCTCAATAATGGTCCTGCCATCCTTTGAGGCTTTGTACTCCCAATCCTTTTGGGTTAACCCTTCGGTTGCCCAATAGTACCTAAACCCAAGACCATCGATCATTCGAGCTGCAACATTGCCGGGGCTATAATCTTCTGGATAATCGGGAATTTGAGAATAGGGAAGTTCTTCGTTTTGTGCGTTCATACTAAAAGTCAAAATGAAAATAAGGCCGAAAAATATGTTTTTTTTCATATAAATAGTTATTCTATACAACCTTTATAAAAGGCATTAAATTGATGGATTTCTACAGTAAAAAGCTTTTGTTGCAAAGCCACATCTTGGTTTAACATGTTTTTAGCGGCTTCCAGATTATCCGCCAATACTATAATCATTCCAGTATCGGCGTAACGGGCTCCCATCACAATTTTTTCCTCTTTTCGCATTTTGGACAGAAAACTTGAGTGCTCTTTAAAATACTCCTGCTCGTGCGGTTTTTTTTCTACATCCCAACCTTCCCCAATGGTATAAAGCGCAATGAAATGCGATTTTTGGTCTGTACTCTCCTGTGAGAGTGCAAAGCACGGAAGTAATAGCAATAAAAGAAATAACTTCATTCTTTTTAAAATTTGGCGATTTTAACCCTTACAAGATAAAAATAACTGATTTAGGTCAACCTTTCTATTTAGAGCTATTTTTCAACATTTATTAGGGTTAAAACAGAATTGGAGCAAAAAAAATGCTGCCATCCAAAAAGACAACAGCATTTCAATAGATTATTTTACAAGCTTACAACGTACGCAGGTACTCTGCAACATCACGTGCTTCTTCCTCGGTCAGGTTTTGGTTGAGCATAATGGCATTATTGTACTCTTTTAATAGTGCCTTGGCAATGGGGTCCTCTTTAAGCATGCCATCGGGATTAAGAATCATGTTCATGACCCAGGCTGGGCTTCTTCTTTCATAAACACCTTTCATAGCCGGCCCAATCATACGTTGGTCCACCATATGGCAGGCCACGCAAATGGAATTGAACTTTGCTTCTCCGCGTGCAGCCATTTCAGTATCAACATCACTTGGAAATTCAAAGCCTTTAACAGGGCCTATGCCATCATTGTCCAAATCAACGGGAACCCCCTCGCTTGTCTGCGCTTTTTTTTCTTCTTTTTTGGCACGACTTACTTCAAAGCCATCCTTTTTCTCTTCCTTTTTTCCGCCACAGCTTGCAATAAATGCACCTAAGGCTATAAATAATACCAGTTTCTTCATGGGTGATAATTTGATTGTGCTAAACAGAAGCTACTAATATAGAGAAATATTGGCAGGAAAATAGGGGTTTTAACTCATTCTAAAAGGATTTATCAAACGAAAACCTTTTCGTTAAAAATTAAGTAGCATGATGAGGAGACATCAATGACGATTAAAGAATTTTAAGGCCTGTTGTTCGGTATATGTAATGTTTTTCTTGCCCCAGAATCCAACATGGCCTCCATATTTTGGCATTTCCAGATAAAGTTTTTTATTTTTTTCAGATTCCGCAATAGGATAACAATCCTGTCCCAAAAAGGAATCGTCCTTAGCATTGATGATCAAACTTGGTATTGAAATATGGGGTAAAAACTGCAAAGAGCTACACTTGGCATAGTAATCTAGGGCATCTTTAAAGTCATGTGCTTTACTGGTATAGATATCATCAAAATCCTTCAGGGTCTTTATGGCCTTGATGTCAGCATCTTTGATCAAACCTGGAAACAAGGGTTGCTTTTGCCTTAGTTTGGCAATCAGGTGTTTTTTGAACCTTCTGGCATACAATATGTTTTCGCTGGAAAGCAATTGATCGCATGAATCCTTTAAACTGCAAGGAACAGAAATGGCCACAGCTCCTTTGATTTCTTTTGGAACAGCATTGCCTTCCCCCAAATATTTAAGAGCTAGATTTCCACCCAGACTGAAACCTTTTAAATAGATTTCTGAATACGCTTTGGTTGAAAGAATATGATGAATAACCTCATTTAAATCTTCTGTGGCTCCGGAGTGATAGGAACGATATGAAATATTCGGTTCCCCACTACAGCCCCGGTAGTTTACTGCACAAGCATCAAACCCATTTTGATTGAACAGTTTTGCACTTCCTGTAATATAGGGGCGTTGGCCATCACCTTCCAGACCATGAAGAAGAATCACCAATTTTTTGGTAGGGTTTGACGATTTGCTCCAATCCAAATCCAAAAAATCTCCATCTGACAGGGTCAATCTCTCCCGGGTTTGGATAACCCCATGTACTCTTCGGAACAAACCACAGTACATGGTTGCCAAATGTCCACTTCTAAAAAACAAAGGAGGCAAATAGTTGGATAGTACTTGGGGCATTAATAAAGGATATTGTGTTGCGGTTTTATCTTTTCCGGTAAATTGTCCTCATCCAGCATATCCCTCAAATCTATTTCAATAGTACGGCAAAGTGCGGTCATGGGTACATCATTCACTCGACCCTCAAAGGGATCTTCACTATTGCTGCCCACTTTTTCCATGGTGACAAACATCCATGAAATCAGTACAGAAAAGAAGATCATTAAAACAATATACCACCAGTTGTGCCCAAAGTCCAATTCTGCTAATTGCGTTTCAAAAACGTTCAGAAGTCCAAAAGGAAGCAGAAGGATAAAAATCCAAGTGAACAAGGTGCTGAAGTACGCATATTGCCTTGGAAAGGGAGTGTTTTTAATACGTTCACATTTCCCTTGAAGGTTGTACATTTCTTCCAGGTTATTGTGGAATATTTGCTTGTCGAACTCTGTTATCTTCTCCTCTTCCAACAATTTTTTTAGGTGTAGCCCTTGTTTTTTGATCAAATGGGTGGCCACATTTTTACGGTTTTCCAAACCTTCAACTTCTTCAGGACCCAATAAAGAATCCATACCATTGCAGACTGGATTTCTTTCTCCATGTCGATCAAAAAGACGTTCAATGGCACGGTTTTCCCTAATCGAAAAACTTGAGGGCTGTCGCAATTGAATTCGTAATGCGTTGATCCAAGCTATATGTCTGTAGATTAAAGTTATTTGTGCATCACGATCATCCACAACAAAACTGAGCACATTGTTGGCCCATGTTCTGGAATAATTTACAATTCCACCCCATATTTTACGAGCCTCCCAGAAGCGATCGTAACTCTGGCTGTTTTTAAAACCAATATAAAAGGCAACAGCAATACCGATTACGGAAAGCGGTTGGAAGGGAATATCGATATGTTTCCAATCCAAGGCATGGTATAGGTAGAAAATAACCCCAGCGTAAATGGTAAAAAAGATGAGGTTTTTCCAGGCAAAGCGTAAGATGAGCTCTATGCTTATATTTCTTTTGATGTACATGGCAATTGAGTTAGTTGATTATGCATTACCAAAATACAAAGAAAGTTAGGATGTGCTAATCTTTTGGAAAGACCTCCAATAGTTTTGCCTGATCTTCGATTGCTGTTTTAAATTCAGATTTTAAAGTGTTCACCAGTTCAGAAACTGGCATAACATTTTCAATGGTGGTAACACCCTGCCCAGCAGACCAAATGGTTTTCCACGCTTTGACTTCTGTGTCCAGCTCTTTTCCAAAATCAACTTTATGCTCTTTTTTAAGATCTTCCTCTGTAATTCCAGCAGCTTGAAGACTGGCAGCCAAAAAATTGGCATGCACTCCAGAGATTGCAGCGGTGTAGACAATGTCATTGGCTCCGGCTTCAATGATCATTTTTCGGTACTCTTCTGGGGCTTTGCTTTCCTCTGTGTTGATAAAACGGGTTCCCATATAAGCAAGGTCGGCACCCATCTGCATCGCAGAAGCTACGTCCCTTCCCGTACTGATGCATCCAGAAAGTAAAATGGTTTTTTTAAAGATTTTTTTCACCTCGGCAATCAAACTCATTGGGTTAAGATTGCCACCATGGCCCCCGGCACCAGCAGAAACCAAAATGAGTCCATCCACTCCCGCTTCGGCAGCTTTCTCCGCATGCCTTTTTTTGATAATGTCATGAAAAACCAAGCCACCGTAACTGTGTATGGCATCAACAACCATACTAACTGCTCCTAGGGAGGTTATAACCAAGGGAACTTTGTGTTTCATGCAAAGTTTAACATCGGCCTCTAACCTTGGGTTGGTAGGATGCACAATAAGATTCACCCCAAATGGAGCGGGTTTCTTACCTGTTTCCTTTTCAAACTGTTGCAGTTCTGTTTTTATTTCGATAAGCCATTCTTCAAAACCTTCACTTGTACGTTGGTTAAGTGCTGGGAAAGTACCCACAATTCCATTTTTGCAACATTCAATGACCAATTTGGGTCCAGAAATAAGGAACATAGGGGCGGCCACTGCTGGCAGGGAAAGGTCTTTAATGAATTCGGCTTTTTCGCTCATGGGTTTTCTATTAAGGTATCTTTAAAAATAGGATTATTTATCGCACTTCAATGCAGTCTGTTTTCAAAACTATGGTAATTTTACAATTATTATGCACGCATAACAAATAACTGAAAATGTTTTTTAAAGAATTTGATATTAGATGGAGCGATTTGGATGCCAATCGTCACTTGGCCAACTCGGCTTACATTAATTTTATGAGCCATACCCGAATGGCGTATTTGGGTCTATTGGGATTTAACCAAAAGTCTATGGCACAGTACAGTATTGGCCCAGTGGTCTTTTATGAACACATGTACTATTTTAAAGAA
This sequence comes from Flagellimonas sp., assembly GCF_965222555.1. Taxonomy (GTDB): domain Bacteria; phylum Bacteroidota; class Bacteroidia; order Flavobacteriales; family Flavobacteriaceae; genus Flagellimonas. The sequence continues at coordinate 1,520,745 of NZ_CBDCUG010000005.1, forward strand.
GTCTTTCCCGGAAAACCTGTAAAAGTATCACTGGATTTTAAGGGGATGAGTGAAGATGGGATGTTCTTTGAGTTTCATCATGATTTTTATGACAGCAACGGTAAAAACTTTGCACGTTGCGAAATGATGGGGGCCTGGATGGACCTCAAGGAGCGAAAACTTATCACCTTGCCACAGGCTTTTTTGGATGCGTTTGATAAAATGGAAAAGTCCAAGGAATTTAAAACCTTGACCAAAGCTGATACCCGAAAGTATGTTCAAGTGCCAAAGGACTTAAAGACATACTGAATAATCAATATGGTTTGATTTTTGCAGTTAATAGGCAAAACCACCTAAGCTTATGAAATTACGTAAATTACTTTTGTGTTTGTTAGCGTCTTTTACCTTAACGGGATGTTTCCAGACTAATATTTCTTCTGTAATAAAATGTTCGAAAGATGATCCATATGAAAAATCTATTGTAAAAAGTCAATTCTTCAATATTTCAGGAAATATCGACAATATAATAGAGGGAGAAGAAGGAACGCTTGTTATTTTTCCTAAGGGCTGTTTTATTCGCTCTAATGGAAGTCCAGTAATTGAAAATGTTGAAATAGAACTGGCCGAAGCTTTATCTCTAGATCAAATATTGCTTTCAAATTTAACCACTACTTCCAATGGAAAACCTTTAGAGACTGATGGAATGATTTATTTGAATGCCACTACTGAAAATAAGCAGCTATCGATAAATCCAGAGATTCCCATTTACGTTGAAATCCCCACAGATGAGGTCAAATCTGGAATGATGGTTTATAAAGGTATTCGAGATGAAAGTGGAAACATGAATTGGGTGCAACCCAAAAAATTGGAGAATTCGTTAGTGGCCATCGATATTTTTTCTTTAAACCTCTTACCACGCGGATTCGAAGAGGAGGTTGAAAAAGGACTACCATTTAGAGATTTTAGGCAGGCCACGCCTCAGGTTATTGATAGTTTGTACTATTATGGTAATGCTTATATAAATGATGTTATTGAGAAAAAACGCTTATCCGCTACCGAAAATGAAGGATTCTACTATTCCATATTAACATCAGACGAAGTTGATTCCATGGTGCCTGAATCAGAAGAATCTGACATTTTGATTAATAATGATATTCAAGATACTTTGTATGCTACCTATGGTGTTGATCCACTTAAAATCAAAGCGTTAAAATCAGAAAAATTTCAAAATACGCTAATAGCAACAAGAGAATTTGAGAAAAGGTTGCAGGTAATGTTTAAGATATGCAGACCAGATATTTTGGACATCTATATAAATAATCTGGATAAAAACTTATGGGAACTTGATAGTTTGGCAGCCACAATATTAAAAGGAGATAAACATGAAGATGCTTTTTTAGGGTTTTCTAAAGAGCGAAAAACAAAAATTAGAGGGGCGGATAAGAATGTTCAAATTCTAAGTAAATACTATAAGCAAAGACTAAAACAAATCAAGACAGAGTCAAGAAAAATATTTGAAGAATTAGAACAGAGTCGAAAGATAGAAGAAAAAAAGAAACAGAAAATACGCGAAGCTTATCGTGAAATTCTAAAGAAAAGAGAAAAACACAGAATGGAAACCTACGGCTTTCAGCAAACCGAACTAGGTTGGTTGAATATTGATCGTGGGGCTGGAGAAAAGGATTGGGAATCTCAAAGGTTGGAAGTTTTGGTTAAAAATGGTGATTTCTATGATAGAGTGCATACTTATATCTTTTATAAATCAATTAAAAGCTTATTTAGGCTTAATTCCTTGGATAGCAAAACTTTTTTTGTGGGAAATGAAAATTCAAGAGAAATGTTGATTCCTAAAAGAAAGCCTGCTGTAATTGCAAGTATCGCGTATCTTGACGATGAAGTTTATTCAAGTTTCTTTGAATTTGAAACAAATTCGACCAAGGAGATTGAAATTAATTTAAATAAAACCGAAAAGAAAAAATTAGATGAAATCTTGGGGGAATTTGACACAAACGGAGTGGAAAATAGCATTAGTTCAGATTTAGAGTTTATGGAACAACTATCTATGAATAGAAAAACCAAAAATCGTCTAGATGCAGAGCTGGGTTTTCTTTACAGGCTGTATAAAAGATCCTTCCCAATGGACATAACCATAGCTTTTGACACGAAATACCAAATAGAATTGGCAGCATGCGATCCAAGTCCTGATGAGATTATTGAAGAAACAGTTCCTGAAGATGATGTAATTAATTAAACACAATCAGGTATTTGGTTTAGGCTTTTTACTGGCATGGCAAACCTCAAATTAGACCAATTCAGATACTCGAAAGCATGTTCAAATCCCTAAGGACTTATAACTGACTTTAACTATTTTTCCAGATTATAGGTCAAAATCTGCAATCCCTCGTCATAAGATTCCTGATTTTCCAAATGCCATTTTAAAGCAGTGTTGGATTCGCCAAAGAGCGGGGTTCCGTTGCCAAGAACAATAGGATTGAGTTTTATTTTTAACTGATCTATAAGCCCATTGTCCAAAAGCCATCCGGCAAACACCCCACCTCCGCACAGATAAATATCGGTTTGGGCGTTGCGCTTGATTTTCTCAATTTCTTCAATGGATCTTTTTACAATATAGACGGAACTGTTCAGATTTTCGATTTCCATGGAATTGGAAAAAATGAAATGCTCCATATGTGGATAGGCCGGTTGCCCAGGAACAAGACCAAATTGGTACCCGAATTCATAGGTTTTACGTCCCATGATCACAGTTTTAAAATCCAGATCAAGTTCTTTGGCTTTAATAAGCTTCAGTTTGATTCGCTGAATTTGTTGGGAATAATCTTTCATTGATGTTTCGGTATCAGTCTAAAATAAAGATAGAAAATATTACAACCTTGGTCCCTGTCTTGTTTGGTCATCACGTCGTTTAACTTTTTTCCATGACCCCTTTCTGAAGGAAAAGACATAGATAAAGTATCCAATCAGACAAAGTTTAAAAGTAGTGGAGGCCAACTCATAAGCAGATAGTCGGGGGTGGCCCAGATGCAGCAAAAATCCAATGGACCCATCTAGCAAAAATTGATTGTCAATTTGTTTTATTTTCCATGATTCTGGCACACTGTTGAATAGCTTTCCTGTCAAAAAATAAAGGAAAACATAAACACCACCAAAGCCTAACAGCGGATTAATTTGCTGGGTCTTGAAAATTATTTTCAATATGCAAAGCACTAGAACAAAAGCAACTATACCAGCGCAGATACTTAAATACGGTAAGTCCATAATTTTACTGGTTACCTGAAATCAGGAAGAGGTAAATTAATACCTGCCTGGCAAAAACTGTTAGCCCAATTGACGAATGGGCAATTTAAGTTTACGAATGTTCGTAAATATTCTGAAGTGAGGTTAAAGTTAAGGTGCTGGCTTCGGTTTCTTGCTAGCAAGATAAACTCCCAATAGCACCAAGGCGGTTGCCAAAATTTTCACCATAGTGAGGTTGTCTTTTCCTGAAAAAAGAGCAAATAGAATACCCAATACAGGTTGAACATAGATAAAAGCACCTACGGTTGATGCTTTAAGTTCGGTAAGTGCGAATACATTAAAAAGATAGGTTAAAAATGTGGTGCCTATGACCACAAAGGCAATTACACCATAGGCCCAGAGTGGCATCGTCAACCATTTAATTTCCAAAAATTCTGGAAGGGTAATGGGAAAAGCAAGAACCAATCCTATAGTAAATAGCCATTTCATCAAGGTAAAGGGGTGGTATTTTTCTATCAATTTTTTTACCAGAATCAGATAAGAGCCATATACGGTGGCGTTTAACACAAATAAGGCATTGCCCAAGGGAATATTTGGTGCATCCTGTCTAATCTCCGCACCGAACAAAATCAGTCCCAAAGCACCTATGAACCCCATAAAGATTCCCAATCCCTTGTTCCAGGTTATGCGTTCTTTAATAAATAGGGCAGAAAGCACTACAACCATAATAGGCGTAATGGTGACTAGGACAGAACTGTTGATTGGGGTTGATAACTCGAGGCCTTTAAAAAAAGCCAGCATATTTATGGCCATACCCAGGAGTGAGCACAGAAGAATTCGCCCCCAGTCTTTTTTTTCAATTTTTTCTTTAGGGCCAAAAACCGAAATGGCCCAAAAAAGTATTGTGGCTCCACCCAAGCGAAGCATGATAAAGCCAAAAGCCCCCACATGATCGGGCATAACGCCTTTGGCAATAGTATGATTAATGCCATAAATGATCGTGGCCCCAAGGGCGGCTAAGATGGCTAGTGTGCGTTTGCTCATTAATGTAATGCCTCTTTTGCGGCCTCAACCACTTTTTTAGAATTTCCAATGAAAATTTGACCGTCAATAATGGTTACCGGTCTTTTTAGAAAAGTATAATGTTCCAAGATGAGGTTTTTAAAGTCATCTTCCGATAGTTGCTGTTCGTGCAGCCCCCGCTGCCGGAAAAGCATAGCCCTTCTGCTAAACAAAGCTTCATAGCTTCCAGCCAAATTTTTCATTTCTTCCAACTGTTCTGGGGTTATGGACACTGTCTTTATTTCTTGCAATTCAACTCCGTCCAAAGGTTCCAATTCCTTTAAAATTCGCTGGCACGTGGAGCAGCTGCCCAAATGGTAGATTTTTTTCATAAAGTGCTGACTTAATTTTAGTGGTTTCTATTAGTTTTCTATGTATTCTGAGGTTCCTTTTTCTGATGAACTGTCCAGCCATTCCCAATCTAAATGTAAATGGATTTTATTGTCTGTATCAACACGTATTTCCGCGTTTGCTTTTCCGGCTTTCAACTCCCCATCCACGGTTATGCATTGATATAACATTTCCAATTTATCTTCATTGAGTTTGGCTATTATTTTTCCATATCGAATAGTTCCCCCATCATATTCCGCTGTAACAAGATTGCCTTCTTGTTGGTATCTAAAAACCGTATCTGAAGTAACTTTTCCGTTTTCAGAATTTTCAAGAAGCGAGAAAGTCTTGTTGTTTAGATTAAAACGTTGCATTTGTGAAACTTTTATGGGTGATATTCTGAGTTGCAAAATAAACCTATTTTCAATCAAGAAAGGGACATATATTTAGATTGATTTATCAGTAAGAAAGTGCAAAGTCCACAGCTTTCTGTGCATGTAATTTTGCAGTATCAAAGGTAGGGATGTCCACTTCGTGGTCTGGAATCAAAATGGGTAATTCCGTGCATCCCAAAATAGCACCTTCAGCACCTTGTTCCTCCAATTTTTTGATGATTTTGATGCAAGTTTCTTTGGCTTCTGACGTGAAGACTCCTTTGACCAATTGGTTATAGATAATATCCTGTAAAATGTCCATGTCCTCATTGTTCGGAACCAAAACTTCCAAACCATACTGACCTTCCAATATTTTGGTGTAAAAGTCCTTTTCCATGGTAAATTTGGTGCCTAACAGTGCTATTTTTTTCAAGCCTTGTGCTTGAATTGCCTCTCCCGTGGCATTGGCAATGTGCAAAAAAGGAATGTTTACGGCGTTGGTAATGGCATCGCTGACCAAATGGATGGTATTTGTGCAAAGGACTACCATATCTGCCCCGGCTTTTTCCAAATTTTTGGAGTAAGAAGCCATGATATTTCCGATGTTGTTCCAGTCACCAGAAAATGAATGACGCTCAATTTCATCAAAATCGACAGAGGAGAGAATGCTCTTGGCCGAGTGAGAACCACCCAATCTTTCTCTAACCATTTCATTGATGTGTTGGTAATAGATTTTTGAGGATTCCCAACTCATCCCACCTATTAGGCCTATAGTTTTCATTGCTTTTTTATTTAGTTTTTGATAGTTCTTCCGCACCTTCAATCGTAAAAGTACTTAGGAAGTTTGCGACTCGCTTTGTTATTGAGTTGTAGTGCCTCTGAGGAATTACAACTTCATCGATACAGGTACAGTTGATACAATTTTCCATAGTTTTCAGATTTATATTTCGCTAAATATCGATATGTGGATTTAAAAAATTATAAATCGTGCTTTAAGCTTTCCACATAAGCTTTGATCACTTTTTCATTTCTTTTATAATAGGTCCATTTGCCATGCCGTGTTGGAATGACCAAATCCGCATTTTGCATGGTATTTAAATAGGTTGAAATAGTGGATTGCGACAATCCGGTTTTATCCTGTATAAATCCAACACAAACCCCATCATCAAAATGATCAATGTCTTGGTGTGGCGGAAAATTGGCTTCCGGTTCCTTGAGCCACATTAAGATATTGACCCTGGTTTGGTTTGACAATACTTTACTGATTTCAACAATATCCATAACACAAATATATGTAAATATATATATATCTAAAAAAGTAGATATGTTTTAACTTAAGTTTTGCATTTACTCTGAGAAAGGATGCTTATTAAAGTATGTCGTTGTGTATTTTGATGGAATTCGTCAGTTTGAGTGAATTTTCACCATTGTAATCGGTGAAAATTTGTATCGAAAACAAGGATTTCAACCTCAAAGGAGTTCTGGATACGATTTTTCGTGTCTCAAAATCACTCGAACTGACAGTTTATTGCATTTTTAACAGCAAAATTCACAACGGGTTAAAGTATTACTTTTCTTTTCAAATATTTGTTGACTTCGGCATAGGGTAAGACCAACGTAATTGGCCCATCGGCATAAGAAGCTATTTCATACTGATTGTAGATCAGTGAAATACCTTTTGGGGTATAACCTACACTTTCAGACAGATGAAAAGCATCCCTTTCAAACATGAATCCGGTGGCATTGATGTTCTCATCTTGCGGAATAGCTTCCTGGATTCGGAATTTGGTCTCGGCAAATTTTAGAAACCCTTCCAAATCATCAAAAAGTTCCCAATTTTCCAACTCGCTTCCTTTTCGTTTGTCAAAATTCAAAAATGAATCGGAACTATATCCATGGGCTCCCCCGGTGAAGGAATAAGCGTTGAATTCCAAAGTAAGCATATCGTCATTTTCATAGGATACATCACTTTCCACCTTGACTTCCCAGCCAGCGGTCTCATCTGGAAATTTGGCCTTTAGTTCCTTGAAACTATTCGTAAATGAGTCAATAGCATTGTCCATGGAAGTGGTTTCCTGCCCATCATCAAAAGACAAGAGGAAAATAATTTCCTCCTCCAAGGCCGTATTTATTTGATCGGATAAGTTGGTCTCGTCCAAAGCTCGGGGAATATTGATATCTATTTTGGGACAATCGGCACATGCCTCATTGGATAAATGAATAGGTTCAAAAGTAAGTTTATTGCCATTTTCACAACCAAGGATGAGCAGAATCAAAAGGAGTGTGTAGAATGCTTTTTTCATTAGGTGAGGGTTTAGGGTCTTCAAAAATAAGACATGATTGATTACTCCAAAAGATAACGATACATTTGTAGGCAGATTTAGACGAAATGAGCAAAAAAGATTTGAAATTCAACAGTAAGACGATTCACGGAGGACAACATCCTGATAAAGCATATGGAGCAGTGATGCCCCCAATTTACCAAACATCGACGTACGCCCAGACCACTCCGGGGGGACATAAAGGTTTTGAGTATTCACGTAGTGCCAACCCAACGCGAACGGCATTGGAAAATGCTTTGGCCAGTATTGAGAATGGTACTTATGGACTTGCATTTGCCAGTGGACTTTCCGCTATGGATGCAGTGATAAAATTGTTGAATCCTGGCGATGAGGTGGTTTCTACCAATGATTTGTACGGAGGGAGCTATCGTTTGTTCAAGCAGGTTTTTGAAAAATATGGGATTACCTTTCATTTTGTTGGGATGCAAAGTGTTGATGCCATTGAGGAGCATATCAATGACAAGACCAAGTTGATTTGGGTGGAGACTCCCACCAATCCCATGATGAACGTCATAGACATTAAGGCTGTTTCTAATTTGGCAAAGAAGCACAATTTACTCTTGGCAGTTGATAATACTTTTGCAACCCCATATCTGCAACGTCCATTGGATTTGGGAGCTGATATTGTGATGCATTCGGCCACCAAATACCTGGGCGGACACAGTGATGTGGTAGTTGGAGCTTTGGTTGTAAGGGATAAGGATTTGGCGGACCAGCTTTATTTTATTCAAAATGCCAGTGGAGCTGTTTGCGGTCCAATGGACAGCTTTTTAACGCTTCGCGGAATAAAGACTCTGCATGTACGAATGCAAAGGCATTGCGATAATGGGAAGACGATTGCCGAGTATTTGGCAAAACATCCAAAGATTGAAAAAGTGTACTGGCCCGGATTTGAAACCCATCCCAACCATAATGTGGCCAAAAGTCAAATGGATGATTTTGGCGGAATGATATCCTTTGTTCCTAAAGGAAGTAGCTATGAAGATGCCATTAAAATTGTGGAAAAACTGGAAGTGTTCACCCTTGCCGAATCTTTAGGCGGAGTAGAGAGTTTGGCCGGGCATCCTGCAAGCATGACACATGCCAGTATTCCCAAAGAAGAACGTGAGAAAAGCGGAGTGGTCGATTCCCTTATTCGACTTAGTGTGGGTATTGAGGACGTTGATGACCTAATAGCTGACCTGGAACAAGCTATAGGATAAACTGTTTTTGAAAAATTTTTAAAAAACAGGGGTTCAAATTATGTAAATACCATAATTTTGCCGTCTAATTACTAATTCAATAAAATTGACCCCATATCAGAAACTGGGGGCACTAAACAAGTAATCCGTTTTATGGAAGCAAAAATCAAAGCATTTATGGATGAGGTCATTGCTAGAAATGGCCATGAACCTGAATTCATCCAGGCGGTACAGGAGGTAGCTGAAACTGTTATCCCTTACATTGTAAAACACGATATCTACCATGGGAAAAATATCCTTTTGAGAATGGTAGAGCCAGAGCGATTGATTTCGTTTAGAGTTGCTTGGGTGGATGACCAGGGCGAGATTCATGTAAATCGTGGATATCGAATACAAATGAACTCCGCTATAGGTCCCTACAAAGGTGGACTTCGTTTTCACCCAACGGTGAATGCCAGCGTGTTGAAGTTCTTGGCGTTTGAGCAGGTCTTTAAGAATAGTTTGACAACCTTACCGATGGGTGGGGGTAAAGGGGGTTCAGATTTTGACCCTAAAGGAAAGTCGGATGACGAAGTAATGCGTTTTTGCCATGCTTTCATGTTGGAATTGAACAGGCATATAGGTCCTAATACCGACGTTCCAGCTGGTGATATTGGTGTTGGCGCCCGTGAAATTGGATTCCTATTTGGGATGTACAAAAAAATCAGAAATGAGTTTACCGGGGTGTTGACCGGAAAAGGTCGTTCCTGGGGTGGATCATTGATTCGTCCGGAAGCAACCGGTTACGGTACTGTTTATTTTGCGGACAGTATGTTGAAAACCCAAGGAAAATCTTTCGAAGGTAAAAATGTGGTGATCTCAGGTTCTGGGAACGTAGCCCAATATGCTGCGGAAAAAGTAATGCACTTGGGAGGCAAAGTATTGACCCTTTCAGATTCTGGAGGATATATTTACGACAAGGATGGTATTGATGAGGAGAAGTTGGCCTTTGTCATGGATTTGAAGAACAATAGAAGAGGAAGAATTTCCGAATATGCCGATAAATATGCCTCTGCAGAATACCACAAAGGCAAAACGCCTTGGGAGGTAGCTTGTGATGTTGCCCTACCCTGTGCAACCCAGAACGAGCTTGATGGTGATGATGCAGCAACCTTGATCAAAAACGGGTGTGTCGCTGTGGCGGAAGGTGCAAATATGCCTTCAACCCCTGAAGCTATCCATGCATTCCATGATGCAAAAATATTGTTTGCTCCTGGAAAAGCTTCCAATGCCGGAGGTGTTGCCACTTCAGGATTGGAGATGTCGCAAAACTCACTTCGTATCAGCTGGACACGTGAAGAAGTTGATGACAGATTAAAAGGAATTATGGGAGACATCCATGACTCCTGTATAGAATATGGAAAAGAAGAAGGCGGTTATTGCAACTATGTAAAAGGAGCCAATATTGCCGGTTTCGTAAAAGTTGCCGATGCCATGTTGGCACAAGGGGTTATTTAAGCTCTTGTCCATAATTTGAAATTGTCAAGTGGGCGGTTGATTTTCAATCGTCCACTTTTTTTATCTTGATTCAATTCTTATATTTTCAATAAGTTATTTTATCTATTCTCAATGCAAATTACCACCAAGGCCATAGTACTTTCATCACTAAAATATGGAGATACCAGCCTTATTGTAAAAGCATTTACAGAATCGGATGGACTGAAATCCTATTTGCTCAAAGGCGTTTTGACCTCCAAGAAAGGGAAACTGAAAGCTGCTTACTTTCTCCCTTTGATGCAATTGGAAATGGTGGTCAACCATAAGAACAAAGGGACTTTAGAAAGTATTAAGGAAGTAAAGGTCGCCGTACCCTATAAAACACTTCATACCGAGGTTGTCAAAAACAGCTTGGTCCTTTTTTTGGCCGAAATGCTGAGCAACAGTATTCAGGAACAGGAAGAAGACAAAAGTCTTTATAATTATCTGGAATATGCTTTGCTTTGGATGGATGAAAATCCCTCAACACCAAACTTCCACTTACTTTTTTTGCTTAATTTGACCAAGTACTTGGGCTTCTTCCCGGATACCACTTATGAAAATGCCCCATTCTTTGATTTATTGGAAGGAAGTTTTTGCAAGGTGCCAACGTTGAATCCATTGATTGAAGGGGAGACCTTGGACTGTTTTAAGAAATTTTTGGGCATAAATTTTGATACACTTCAAGCAATTAAAGTAAACAAACCCCAAAGACAAGAACTCCTAAGAAAAGTTATTCTGTATTTTGAATTACATTTGCACGGATTCAGAAAACCCAAGTCTTTGGCCGTTTTAAATGCAGTTTTTGGATAGTATGCGCAACACAGGTTTTATCCTCTTTTTTTTCATGTTCTCCCTCTTCCTAGGTGCCCAAGAAATCACCGTTTTGGACTCGGATACTGGGAATCCTGTTGCCAACATCGCAATTTATAACAAGGACAGGTCTAAAACCGCTGTTTCTGATTTTAACGGGAAAAGTGATCTTAGTGTGTTTTCAAAGAACGAACGGATCATTTTTAGACATATCAGCTATGAAATCTATAATGCTACCAAGGCCCAAATAGGAAGAAAAGGGAACAGGGTTTATTTGAACCTTAGACCAGAGGAGTTACAGGAGGTGGTCATGTCCGTTTCCAAATGGGAGCAACAAAAAAAGGATATTCCCCTAAAAATTGAATCTATAGATGCCCGTTCAATAGCATTTTCCAACCCTCAGACCTCGGCCGACCTATTGCTGAATAGTGGAAAAGTTTTTGTGCAAAAAAGTCAATTAGGGGGAGGAAGCCCCATGATCAGGGGGTTCGCTACAAATAGACTGTTACTGTCCGTGGACGGGGTCAGGATGAACAATGCCATTTTTAGGGGAGGAAATATTCAGAATGTGATCTCCATAGACCCATTCACCATTAAAAACACGGAGGTTATTTTTGGCCCTGGATCCGTAATCTATGGTAGTGATGCCATTGGGGGCGTTATGAATTTCTTTACCCAAAAGCCTCGATTTTCTTTTACAGACAGTCTTACTTTCTCAGGGAATGTGAACTATAGATTTGCCTATGCCAACAGAGAGAATACGGCTCATGTGGATTTTAATCTTGGACAGCAAAAATGGGCTTCCTATACCAGTTTTACCTATAATAATTTTGATGACCTGGTCATGGGAAAAAATGGCCCGGATTCTTATCTAAGGAACAACTATGCCATACGGGAAAACGGAATGGATTTTTTAATGGCGAATAGTGATCCAAGGAAACAGATTTCATCCGGGTATGACCAGATAAACTTTCTTCAGAAGTTCGTTTATAAGCCAAATAATACCTGGAATTATGATTTAGGGTTGTATTATTCGGAGACCTCTGAGTATTCAAGATATGACAGGTTGATACGACCAGATAGTTCTGACGACGGGCTTCGGTCTGCTGAATGGTTTTATGGTCCACAGAAATGGCTCATGGGAAACCTTCAAGTAACCAAACAAGGACAGAACAAGTTCTATGATGGTGTAAAATTGACCACGGCCTACCAGTATTTTGAGGAAAGTCGCAATAATCGAGATTTTCAAGCTGTTGATTTGTTTACCACCAAGGAAAAGGTTAATGCACTATCGGTGAACTTGGATTTTGAGAACAAAAAAATTGGGGATTTAAGATTGTATTATGGGGCCGAATACATTTTTAACAAGGTAAATTCAGAAGGAAGTCAGAAAAACATTGAAACAAGTGCAGTTTCCGCTGCAGCGTCTCGTTATCCAGATGGAGCAACTTGGCAGACTTTTGCGGGATACATTAATGGAGAATATCAACTAAAACCGAATTTCACATTACTGTCTGGTGCTCGATACAGTCAAGTTTGGGTAGACGCCCAATTTGATAAAACATTCTACCCCTTTCCTTTTGATGAGGCAGATTTAATTACCGGGGCATTTACAGGAAGCGTTGGTTTTAGTTGGTTTCCAAAAGCTGACCTTCAAATCACCTTAAATGGATCCACCGGGTTTAGGGCGCCCAATATTGACGATATTGGAAAGATCTTTGATTCAGAACCGGGATCGGTAGTTGTGCCAAATCCAGATTTGGAACCTGAGTATGCCTATAATGCGGAAGTTGGGGTTAGAAAGAACTTTAAGGATAAATTAGTTTTAAAAGGGGCGGCCTTCTATACCTATTTGGTAGATGCTTTGGTGCGAAGAGACTTTACCTTTAATGGTGAAACGGAAATTGTTTATAATGGCGAATTGAGCAATGTACAGGCCATTCAGAATGCGGCAAAGGCTTATGTATATGGATTTGAATTGGGATTGGAAGCTTTTTTGGATGATAACTGGTCACTCTCGTCAAATATAACCCTTACCGAAGGCACGGAGGAAGATGATAACGGTACCGATTCGCCAGCAAGACATGTGGCACCAACGTTTGGCGATCTTCATTTGGTTTGGCAAAACCCAAAATTCAAAGCTGATGTATTTCTAAACTATAATGGGGAAATCAGTTATGATAATTTGGCTTTGTCCGAAAGAAGCAAGGCATATATTTATGCGGTAGATGGTAATGGGAATCCATACTCACCATCATGGTACACTTTAAACTTTAGGTCGCAATACCAATTGTCCAATGCGCTACGAACAACAATGAGTTTGGAAAATATCACGGATCAACGTTACAGAACCTATTCTTCAGGGATTGCTGCTCCGGGAATCAACCTAATTTTAGGGATAGGCTATAGTTTTTAAGCAAAAAGCCCGACAATTGCCGGGCTTCTTTTTTCTGTTGAATACAAGGAAAATTAATGTTCTAACTTGTCTTTGGTATCCTCAGCTACCTTTTTAAGGTCTTCTGCAGTCTCATTGGCGGCATCCTTTATACCCTCTCCCATTTCTTTGGCTTTATCCATAGTTTCCTCACCTGCCTTTTTAATACTGTCCAAAGCCTGTTCGCCCGCTTCCATAACTTCATCGCCAGCATCTTTTACGGCATCAACCGCATCATTGGCAGCGTCTTTTAGGCCTTCACTTGCTTCATCAAGTGTTTCTCCTGCCTCTTCTGTGGCCTCTTTTGCCTTGTTGGCAGCTTCCTTACAAGACACCATTGTGGTCATTGATATAGACAATGCCATAATTGCAATACATACTCTTTTCATCTTAAAAATGGTTTAGTGTTAATGGTGTTAAGATATGGATTTTAACATAAATGGTGATTTTAGGGTATCATCTTTAGGTTAAGCGTATTAAGGAAACTCAAATACCAGGTTTACAGGGCTATTATTCCATCTAAATTTATAATTTTGCAAACTTGGAATTCTTGAAGAAGTAGCAGTACATATGAAGTTTGCAGAATATAAGGGATTGGATTTACCCAAAGTGTCGGAAGAAGTTCTTGACTTTTGGAAAAACGCTCAGATTTTTGAAAAAAGTGTTTCCACAAGAGAGGGTAAGGAAAGCTATGTGTTTTATGAAGGACCACCATCTGCAAATGGTATGCCCGGCATTCATCACGTTATGGCCCGTACCATAAAGGATATTTTTCCCAGGTACAAGACCATGAAAGGCTATCAGGTTAAGAGAAAAGCGGGATGGGACACCCATGGATTGCCCATTGAGATTGGTGTTGAAAAGGAACTGGGGATTACGAAAGAAGATATTGGTAAAAAGATTTCGGTTGAGGAATACAATGCTGCCTGTAAAAAAGCAGTGATGCGCTATACCGATGTGTGGAACGAGATGACCGAAAAAATTGGGTATTGGGTAGACATGGATGATCCATACATCACTTACAAACCCAAGTACATGGAATCTGTTTGGTGGTTGCTGAAGCAAATTTACGACAAAGGACTCCTCTATAAAGGATATACCATACAGCCGTATTCGCCAAAGGCAGGAACCGGATTAAGCTCCCACGAGTTGAACCAACCGGGCACTTACCAAGACGTAACGGATACTACGGTAACGGCACAATTCAAAGCTAAAAAAGATTCCTTGCCAGATTTTCTAAAAGATGTTGAGGGAGGTATCTACTTTTTGGCTTGGACGACCACTCCGTGGACGTTGCCTTCCAACACAGCACTGACAGTTGGACCCAAAATCGAATATGTTCTCGTAAAAAGCTACAACCAATATACATTTGAACCCATTCAGGTGGTATTGGCCAAAGGATTGGTTGGAAAACAATTTTCGGGCAAGTTTTTTGAGGCTGAAACCATTGAGGAATTTGAAGCATATCAGTCTGGAGATAAAAAAATTCCTTATCAAATAGGCCAAAGTTTTGTGGGCAAGGATTTGGTTGGAATCCAATATGAGCAATTGATAGATTACGCACAACCCTATCAAAATCCTGAAAATGCATTTAGAGTTATATCCGGAGACTTTGTAACCACGGAAGATGGTACAGGAATAGTGCATACCGCTCCCACCTTTGGTGCGGATGATGCCTTGGTTGCAAAACAGGCAAAACCAGAGGTCCCACCCATGTTGGTATTGGATGAAAACAACAATCCGGTGCCCTTGGTCGACCTTCAAGGTAAGTTTAGGCCAGAGATGAAAGAGTTTGGAGGCAAATATGTGAAAAACGAATACTATGCCGATGATGAGGTTCCGGAAAAATCGGTTGATGTAGAGATTGCCATCAAACTAAAAACGGAAAACAAGGCCTTTAAGGTTGAAAAATATGTGCACAGCTATCCTAACTGCTGGCGAACCGATAAGCCTATTTTATATTATCCGTTAGATTCATGGTTCATTAAGGTCACGGATGTTAAGGACCGTATGTTCGAGCTGAACCAAAACATCAACTGGAAACCCAAAGCTACTGGAGAAGGGCGTTTTGGAAACTGGTTGGCCAATGCAAACGACTGGAACCTTTCCCGTTCTCGCTATTGGGGTATTCCATTGCCTATTTGGCGCACGGCGGATGGTAAAGAGGAGATGCTAATTGGTTCTGTTGAAGAATTGAAGTCAGAAATGACCAAAGCCGTTGATGCAGGGGTGCTTGCAAAAGACGTTTTTGAGGATTTTGTGGTGGGTGATATGAGCGAGTCCAATTATGACAAAATCGATTTACATAAAAACATAGTAGATCAGATTACTTTAGTTTCACCATCAGGGCAACCAATGAAAAGGGAATCTGATTTGATAGATGTTTGGTTCGATAGTGGTTCAATGCCATATGCACAGTGGCATTATCCATTTGAAAACAAAGAATTGATAGATGATGGGGTTGCCTTTCCGGCAAACTTTATAGCGGAAGGTGTGGATCAAACACGTGGATGGTTTTATACCCTGCATGCCATTGCCACCATGGTTTTTGATACCGTATCTTACAAAAATGTAGTTTCCAACGGACTTGTTTTGGACAAGGAAGGCAAGAAAATGTCCAAACGGTTGGGGAATGCAGTAGATCCTTTTAAGGTATTGCCAGAACACGGGCCGGATGCCACGCGTTGGTACATGATTTCCAATGCCAATCCTTGGGATAATCTCAAATTTGATATTGAGGGGATTGTAGAGGTAAAACGCAAATTTTTCGGCACCCTGTACAATACCTATTCCTTTATGGCTTTGTATGCCAATATTGATGAGTTTACTTATGCTGAAGCTGATATTCCTTTAGAGGAAAGACCAGAAATTGACCAGTGGATTTTATCAGAGCTCCATTCACTGATCAAAAAAGTGGATGAAGCATATGCGGATTATGAGGCTACGAAGGCTGCGCGTATGATTTCTGACTATGTGCAGGAAAACTTGAGCAACTGGTATGTTCGTTTGAGCAGAAGGCGATTCTGGAAAGGAGATTATCAACAAGATAAGATATCGGCTTACCAGACACTCCACACCTGTTTGGCAACAATAGCCAAATTATCGGCGCCTATAGCACCTTTTTTTATGGATAGGTTGTACAAGGATTTGGATGCCACTACCCAAAAAGATGGTTTTGAGAGTGTACATTTGGCGGAGTTTCCAGTTTTTGATAGGAAAATGATCAACAAAAAACTGGAACGAAAGATGCAGTTGGCCCAGAAGGTGTCTTCATTGGTGCTGTCAATCAGACAAAAGGAAAAGATAAAAGTGCGTCAGCCATTACAGAAAATTATGATCCCTGTTTTGGATGATAATCAAAAGGAGGATATAAACGCGGTTTCCAACCTGATCAAATCAGAAGTAAATGTGAAGGAAATAGAGTTGTTGGACGATGCATCTGGTATTTTGGTAAAGCAAATAAAACCCAATTTTAAAGTTTTGGGCCCTAGATTTGGCAAGGATATGAAGGCGATAGCCACTGCTGTAAACCAATTGGGGCAGGATGATATCCAAAAAATTGAGCGTGAAGGCGAATTAATGCTTGCATTGGAAAATAAAAGTATTATTTTACAGTTATCTGATGTGGACATCAGCTCTCAAGATATTGAAGGTTGGTTGGTAGCAAGCTCAGGAGCATTAACAGTGGCCCTCGATGTTACCATAGATGAAAACCTGAGGAAGGAAGGAATTGCGAGAGAATTGGTCAATAGAATTCAAAATCTGAGAAAAGAATCAGGATTTGAGGTGACCGATAAAATTGATATTAAAATATTGAAAGACGGTTTTGTGGAAAATGCGGTTTCCAGTAATGAGGAATACATTAAAACGGAAACCTTGACCGCTAAACTGAATTTTGAAGAGAAACTAGAAGAAGGTGTTGCTATAGCCTTCGATGAAGTGAATACAAAATTGTTTATCCAAAAACATTAGAACATGGCACAAGATTTAAAAGTAAGATATTCGGATAAAGACTTAGAAGAATTTAGAGGACTTATTGAAGAAAAAATGGAAAAGGCCCAAAAGCATTTAGAGCTTTTGAAGAGCTCCTATATGAACGATGGCAATAACGGAACGGATGATACGTCGCCTACCTTTAAGGCATTTGAGGAAGGCTCCGAGACCATGAGCAAAGAAGCCAATACCCAATTGGCCATTCGCCAGGAAAAATTCATAAGGGATCTCAAGAACGCCTTGCTTCGTATAGAGAATAAAACCTATGGGATTTGTCGTGTAACCGGAAAGCTCATCAACAAAGAGCGTTTGAAACTGGTGCCGCATGCTACGCTGAGCATTGAGGCAAAGAATATGCAGAAATAATAAAAACGCCTTAGGGCGTTTTTTGCTTATGAAAGCCCTGTGGTGTTTTCTGGTGTTTTTTGGTTTTGTACAATTACATGGTCAAAAACTGGTCAAAAAGGCGCTGATCAATCCAGAAACGGAATACATTCAGATTAACTCCCAGTATTGTTATGATGTTAAGCTCCATACTTCAAACACAACTGAAGTGGAAGTAGTGGCAAGCATTGAAGGGGAATATTCCAAAGATTTATTGGTTTCTATAGAAGAAAGCAGTGCTACCATGCTGATCAGTACAGGGTTTCAACCCAATTTCTCAAACCCTAATGACAAACTCAGCGCCCACAAAGTTGTTTCCATTGCGTTGGACATAATATTGCCCGAACACAAGAATGTTTTGGTCTATGGCACCAACAGTAATGTTTTGGTAGAGGGAAAGTACAGAAATTTAGAAGTGAAATTATCTGATGGAAGATGTACCATTGACAATGTTACCGAAACTGTGGCGGTTACCACTCAGAAAGGGGATATTTTGCTCTTGACCTCAAATGGGAATATTGTTGCCAAAAGTACCTATGGCAAAGTTCTACAAGAAAATATTCCTTCTGGGCATAACCAATACAAATTGAACACGATAGAGGGAACAATTCACCTTAGGAAAACAAAATAATATCCATACTTTTGCGCAATCTCTTTTAAGCACATGAATTTAAAAAAATCCCTACTAATCATCATATTGATTCTTCTTGTTGACCAGATCAGCAAAGTGTATGTCAAAACAAGTTTTGTCTTGGGTGAATCCTTTGATGTTTTTGGTTGGTTTAAAATCCTATTTATAGAAAATGAAGGAGCAGCCTGGGGAACTAAATTGAGTGACCTTTTGCCAATTTCGGAATCTGCGGGAAAGCTGGTCTTGACCATATTTAGACTTTTTGCCATTGTAGGAATTGGATACTGGTTATGGGATATTATTAAAAAGCAATCTCCCAAAACGCTGATTTTAGCTGTTTCTTTGATTTTTGCAGGTGCCTTGGGTAATATTATAGACTCTGTTTTTTATGGAATGATCTTTGATCATAGTAACGGGCAGGTAGCCACCTTATTTGCTGAAGAATCTTATGGAAAGCTGTTTTATGGCAAAGTTGTGGACATGTTATATTTTCCCTTAGTTGATACTACATGGCCCGATTGGGTCCCTTCGGTTGGTGGGAAAAGCTTCCGGTTTTTTGAACCTGTTTTTAACATTGCGGATACAGCAATAAGCACAGGGGTTGGGATTTTGATCGTATTCAACAAAAAGGCCTTCCCAAAACAGAACAGGAAAGAGTCGGACAGTTAGAATTTATAAACTCTTTTTGGAGTAACGCAATAATCCAAGGGGACATCATTTTCATGGACATCGTCAATATTATCTTCCACCTCAAAAAAAGACAGTCCAATTTTTAGGGTTTCTTTTTCACATTTGTGAAGAAAATTATCGTAGAACCCCTTGCCATAACCCACCCTATTTCCTTTTCTGTCAAAGGCTAATAAGGGCATAAAAACTACATCTATTTGGTTTTCGGGGATTTTGATTCCATCCACAGGTTCGGGAATATGCCATTTGTTTTTCTTGAAAACAGTATTGTCGGTTAAAAGATAATTTTCCATTGAATTTGGGCCACTTACTTTTGGAATTACAATATTTTTATCCTTTCCTTGTAATAAAGTGATTAACGGAAGTGTATCTACCTCTTTATTTTCTTCAATGCTCAAAAAGATATGGAAATAAAAAAAATCCCAAATAGGGATTTGAAGTACATGATTTGCTAAAAGGATACTACAATCTGAAATATCGGAAGAACTTAGTTCTTCTCTCAAATTTTTATATTTCTTTCTTAATTCATGTTTCAACATCTAGAGTGTTGAAAATTTTGGGGTTGTGTTTTGGGGAAACTTATTTTTTTATTCCTTAGTCGATACTGAAAAAAAGATTTTGAAAAAAATCATCAAAATCAAGTACATTCCCAAAACGATAACATAGTTTTCCATATAATCGTGTTTACATGGTTAAAAGTAGGTAAAAGAATTGGAAAATTCACCATGAAATGCATTTTTAATCGATGAAACGCACAATTTTTAGTAACAGTTTAACATGAAGTTGATTTTTCTTAAGGATTTGTTTTGAAATAAATACTACTTAAGTATTTGATAGTGAGAATGTTTTATCAAACTTTTTTGGAGGTTTGACAAACAATATGGACAAATAAAAAAAAAGAAAAAACTTGTCTTTTTAAGAATTAAAACAATTAGGGCGTCATTTTGTAGGAAAAAGTAATTGCAAATGGCATTGATATATCAAAATCAAATAAAGGTTAAACCATAAAAGGGATTGCTCAATTTTAGCAAAAAAGCATTATTATTAAAACTACTTTTGTTTCAGAGTCTATTTTCTTAAGATTATATGCCCAATTCTTCGCCCATAAGTGTACAGATAAGCGTTCTCCCGAGTGACCCGGGAGTATATCAGTTCTATGACTCCAACGACAAGATTCTTTATGTGGGCAAAGCAAAGAATCTTAAGAAAAGGGTAGCTTCTTATTTTAATAAAAAACAAGAATACGGTAAAACCAGGGTCCTGGTAAAAAAAATACACTCCGTTAAGCATATTGTGGTACCCACAGAATCTGATGCGCTGCTTTTGGAAAACAATCTGATTAAAAAACTGCTGCCCAGATATAATGTTTTACTGAAAGATGATAAATCATATCCATGGATTTGTATCAAGAAAGAAAGGTTTTCCAGGGTTTTTTCAACGCGTAAGTTGATTAAGGATGGCTCTGAATACTACGGTCCTTATACCAGTATGAAAACGGTAAGAACTTTATTGGATCTTGTAAAGAGTCTTTATCCGCTGAGGACTTGCAATTATGACTTGTCGGAGGAAAAGATTGCTGCCGGGAAGTATAAGGTATGCCTGGAATACCATCTGGGAAATTGTTTGGGGCCTTGTGAAGGTTTGCAAGAGGAAGAAGATTATCAAAGGCAGATAGAGGATATCAGGCAGATTATCAAAGGCAATTTTAAAAGTTCATTGCAATTTTTTAGGGCACAGATGAAGGAATTGGCCCATAATATGGAATATGAGAAAGCCCAAAGAATTAAGGATAAGATAGAAATTTTGGAAAACTATCAGGCTAAGTCCACGGTTGTCAACCCAAAGATTAATAATGTCGATGTGTTTACCATAATTTCTGATGAGACCCATGGCTATGTGAATTTTTTACAACTCTCGCATGGGGCGATTATACGGTCTCATACCATGGAAATAAAAAAGAAATTGGAGGAGACAGATGAAGAACTATTGCAATTGGCCATTACCGAAATTAGACAGCGTTTCAAATCCCAGTCAAAAGAGATTTATTTGCCTTTTCCGGTATTGGTTGAAGAAAACTTGAAGGTAACTTTACCAAAACTGGGCGAT
Organism: Flagellimonas sp.; assembly: GCF_965222555.1. Lineage (GTDB taxonomy): Bacteria > Bacteroidota > Bacteroidia > Flavobacteriales > Flavobacteriaceae > Flagellimonas. Next base: position 1,541,831 of record NZ_CBDCUG010000005.1, read on the forward strand.
AAGCGTCGAATTTTGGAACTCTCAGAACGCAATGCCCGCTTTTTTAGGCAGGACAGGTTCAAGCAGATAAAAATAACTGACCCAGATAGACACACAAAAAGAATCATGGCGCAAATGAAGGCCGATTTAAGACTTTCAAAAGAACCCGTACATATTGAGTGTTTCGATAACTCCAACATTCAAGGAAGCAATCCTGTTGCCGCCTGCGTGGTTTTTAAGAACGGAAAACCATCTAAAAAGGACTACCGCCATTTTAATATTAAAACAGTTGAAGGGCCTGATGATTTTGCAAGCATGGAAGAAGTGGTGTTCAGAAGGTACAAAAGACTTGTAAATGAAGATGAACCTCTACCACAGCTTATAGTTATTGATGGAGGTAAAGGGCAACTATCTTCGGCATTAAAAAGTTTGGATATTTTGGGACTGAGAGGAAAGATTGCCATTATAGGAATTGCCAAACGTTTGGAGGAAATCTATTTTCCGGAAGACCCTATCCCCTTATATTTGGATAAAAAATCGGAAACATTAAAAATCATCCAACAGCTCAGGAACGAAGCCCATAGATTTGGGATTACCCATCATAGAAATAAAAGAAGTAAAGGGGCCATTGATTCGGAATTGGAGAACATAGAAGGAATTGGCAAAAAGACCGCAGAGCAGTTATTGAAGAATTTTAAATCGGTAAAACGAGTTAAGGAAGCAACTATTGAAAGTCTTGCTGAATCCGTGGGAATGGCAAAAGCAAAAAAAATCTATAAAACCTTCCATTAGCAAAAAAGGAGTATGAAAAACGTAATTGGCTCAATACTATTTGTTTTTTTGGGAGCTTTTGGGTTTTCCCAAACCAATGGAGCTGAAGATGCGCCAAAAGTTGGCTTGGTACTCAGTGGAGGGGGAGCAAAAGGCTTGGCACATATTGGAGCCCTTAAAGTAATTGATGAAGCTGGAATAAAAGTGGATTACATTGGAGGGACCAGCATGGGGGCGATAGTGGGAGCTTTGTACGCTTCAGGCTATTCCGCTAATGAACTTGATTCCATTTTTAGGGTAACCGATTTTTCCAAACTTATTCAGGACAATGTACCCAGAGGGGCTAAAACATTTTATGAAAAGGACGACTCTGAACGCTATGCCTTGGGATTACCTTTCACAAACTTCAATGTGTCGTTTCCCCAGGCAATTTCCGGTGGACAAAACATCTACAATGAATTGGTAAGGCTGCTTTTTCATGTAAAGGACATACAGGATTTTAAAAGATTGCCCATTCCCTTTCTATGTATTGCAACCAATGTGGAAACTGGGGAAGAAGTACTCTTGGACAGTGGGTATCTCCCGGAAGCAATTATGGCCAGTGGGACGTTCCCCTCGCTCTTTGAGCCATCGGAGATTGAAGATGAAATTTTGATAGATGGCGGTGTGGTAAACAATTACCCCATAGAAGAAGTCAAGGCAATGGGGGCCAATTTAATTATTGGGGTCGATGTGCAACATGGTTTGTCCACAAGGGAGTCCTTGTCGTCCGCAACGGAAATCCTACTTCAGATCAACAATTATAGAACGGTAAGGGATATGAAGGAGAAAGCCGGTAAAACGAATATATACATTAGGCCGGATATTGATGATTTTTCGGTAATCGACTTTGATCGCTCAGCTGAAATTGTGGAAATTGGAGAAAGTGCGGCATACAAAAAACTTCCTGAATTAATAGAAGTTGGCCAAAAGCAAGGCAAGGTCAATACTCCCAAAAATAGAATTCAGGTAATTGACAGCCTTACTATAAACAGATTGATTATTGAAGGAAACGATAGGTATACCAGGGGATATATTAAAGGAAAACTAAGGTTTAGTTTGGCTGAGGAGATTTCTTTTGATGAATTAAAACAAGGCATCAATAACTTGTCGGCAACCGGTAATTTTAAAACAATTCGGTACGAGTTGATTTCCAATGGATTGGGAACGGATCTTGTGTTGAAACTAAAGGAAGATCCAACAAAGATGTTTATTAAAATGGCGGCCCATTATGATGATTTGTATAAAAGCGCTGCTTTGATCAATCTTACCAAGAAGAATTTTTTGTTAAAAGATGATGTGGCGTCCTTTGATTTCATCCTAGGTGACCATATCAGATATAACATGGAGTATTATTTGGACAAAGGATTCTACTGGAGCTTCGGGATTACATCAAATTTTACCGATTTTGATGAAGAAATTGACTTTGGACTGATTCGCTCAAATTTTAATGTGCCGGATGATCCAAACATACGCGAGATCAATTTGGACGTGACTGATTTGACAAACCAAGTGTACCTGCAGACCGTTTTGCGGGAAGAGTTTGCATTTACTGTTGGGGTTGAGCATAAACTTTTGCGATATAGTAGCCGTACCCTGAATCAGATAGCAGATGAAAATGAGGCTGCCTTTTCTCCAACACCTTCAGAGAGGACATATTTTGACAACTCCAATTATTTTAGTGCTTATGGAAAGGTAACCTTGGACACTTATGATGATAAGTACTTTCCCTCCAAAGGAGTCTATTTTGATAGTGACTTCCATTTATATCTGTTTTCTTCAGATTTTAATGACAATTTCAGGGAGTTTTCTGTGGGAAAAGCAAAATTGGGGACCGTTGTGCCATTGTTTCCTAACTTAAGTTTAAACCTGGAAACCGAGGGAGGTTTTAAACTGGGCACCTCCGGGGTAACATCCTTTGACTTTGTCCTTGGAGGTTATGGTAACGATTTTGTGAACAATTTTATCCCATTTTTTGGGTACGACTTTTTAAGTCTTCCCGGAAACAGCTTTGTCAAAGCATTTGGGAGATTGGATTATGAGTTTGCACCTAAAAACCATCTATTGTTCTCCGCTAATTTTGCCAATGTTGCCGATGATTTATTCCGGACAGGGGATTGGTTTGCAGAACCGAGCTTTTCAGGATACGGAATTGGTTATGGATTAGAGTCTTTCTTGGGCCCTGTCCAAATATATTATTCCTGGACCCCAGAGATTAGTAATAGCAATGTCTTTTTTAGTGTAGGATATTGGTTTTGATTAAAACAAAATTTTTAGCCACACTTTTGACTGATGTCCAATTAGGGATTTCGTGCATTCCAACGAGATTTTAACCTTTAAAAAACTAGGGTTTTTTCTTAATTGTTTGCAAAATATTTGTCAAGCATATGGTAATATGCGAAAACTATAGTTAAAGTCCGTTAAAAACTTATTTTCCTACAAAACCTTGATGTATCTTTACGGCACGTAAGGGGTGGTTCCCTTATAACTTTAAGTATTGGTTTTTCATAATTTAAAGTTTGGTTGGTTATTTAGGAAAAGCCCAGTTCTAAAACTGGGCTTTTTTTGTATATAATATTTTGGAACAAGTTTTGTTTATGTTATTGTAAACTATTAAGCCTCAAAAGTGATTTTAGTAATTTTACACTGATACAAGACCTATGAAAAAGATACTTATCATTTTTTGCGTATTGTTAACAATACCGGCGATGGCCCAGAACCAAAGGCCTGCTTTTAAGGCGGGAGAGTGGTTAAAATTTCGTATCCACTATGGATTTTTAAATGCTAGCTACGCTACACTTCAGCTTAGTAACGATACCATAGACAGCCTTCCTGTTTACCATGTTGTAGGGAGAGGAAAGACCACTGGCTTTGCCAGCATATTTTTTAAAGTGGATGATACCTATGAAAGCTATTTTGGTAAAAGGGATGGAAAGCCATATCGATTTATTAGAAAAATAAACGAAGGAGGGTATACCAAAGACATAGAAATTGATTTCAATTATAATGAGGACAAGGCCATACTAAAAGACAACAAACATGGTACACAGATGGATATTCCTGTCCATGACGATATTCAAGATTTGTTGTCAGCTTCATACCACTTAAGAAATAAGTATAGTTTGGATGATTTGGAAGTTGGCAAATCCATAGACATGGATATGTTGTTTGATGATGATGGTGTTTATAAGTTTAAACTGAAATTTTTGGGAAAAGAAGTGATTCGCACCAAGTTTGGCAAGGTAGAATGTCTTAAATTTAGGCCCGTGGTTCAGTCGGGTCGCGTTTTTAAAGAAAAGGAAAGCCTTACGCTTTGGGTTTCCAATGATTATAACAAAATCCCAATAAGGATCAAGGCAGATTTAGCGGTTGGATCATTAAAAGCAGATTTGGATGCCTATAATGGGCTCAGAAACCAGTTTAAAATTATAATGTGATAGTATTGAATGAAGAATGATGAGCGAATTGAGTCCCAAATCAATAAGCTTGAAGAAAAGTATAAAAACTCTGGACAAGACTTAAGTTCCTACCTTGACGGACTCCTTTACCAACGTTACCTAACTTATTGGGACTATATCCATTTGGATACCCTCTTAAGTATACAAGTACCTCGCACCCATTTTCCGGATGAGGAGATTTTTATCATGTACCATCAGATTACAGAGCTCTACTTTAAACTGATTTTGCATGAGCAAAAGCAAATTGTGGAGGATAAATCCCAAAATCTGGATTTTTTCATAGAAAAGGCAAACCGAATCAATAACTATTTTAAGGCGCTTATTTCCTCCTTTGGTATTATGATTAAAGGAATGGAGCGCGAGCAATTTTTAAGATACAGAATGGCATTGTTGCCAGCAAGTGGATTTCAATCTGCCCAATACCGGATGATAGAGATTTATTCCACGCCTTTGGAAAATTTGGTGCACTTTTCAGAACGGGAATCCTTTTCGTCCAAAAACAGTATTGAAGACCTTTTTGAACACATTTACTGGAAAAAAGGAGCTACGGATTTAACCACTGGTGAAAAAACACTCACCCTAAAGCAGTTTGAGTTCAGATACACCCCAAGGCTATTGAGAATATCCAACCAGGTAAAGAACAGCACCATTTATCACAAATACCTTCAATTACCTGAAGAATCAAGGAATAACGAAGTTTTGATCAAGTCTTTGAAAGACTTGGATTTGAACGCAAATGTGAATTGGCCATTGATGCACATGGGTTCCGCATATAGGTATTTGGCCAAAGAAAATAAAGAAGTAGATGCCACTGGAGGCACAAACTGGAAGGACTTTTTGCCGCCAAGTTTTCAGAAAATAATATTTTTCCCAACTTTGTATACTGAAGAAGAGTTGGATACATGGGGGAAACAATGGGTAGACCACATTTTTAATCCCGCTAATAAATAGTAAAATGCAAAGATTTTTTGGGGCAATCTTGGCACTAATGGTTTTGGTGTCTTGCAAAGAAAAAAAGGAACTGGTACAGCAATTGGAACCACAGGAACCGGTTCAAAAACCTATAGTAAAACACTTTGGGTTCAACCTTGATGATTTCAATACGGTATACGACACTATAAAAAGAGGGGAAACTTTTGGGGAACTCATGTTAAAAAATAAAGTTGACTACCCTAAAATATATTCCATATCGGAGAATTATAAAGACACTTTTGATGTTAGGAAAGTAATGGTGGGCAAACCCTACATTCTTTTAAAATCAAAAGATACTGCAGAGGCAGCAGAAGTTTTTATCTATCAAAACGATAAGATTAATTATACAGTGGTAGATTTTAGGGATAGTAGCGCCTATGCCTATAAAGGAAAAAGAAAAGTGAAATCCTTGGAGCGTGAAGTTGCAGGGGTTATAGAAAATAACCTGTCCGAAACACTTGACAAACTTGGGGTAGACTATAATGTGACCATTGACCTGTCCGAGATTTATGCGTGGACAATAGATTTCTTCAGATTGGAAAAAGGAGATAAGTTCAAGGTCATTTATGACGAGCGTTTCATCAACGATTCTGTTTATGCGGGACGAGGACCCATTAAAGCAGCTTTATTTGAGCATAAGGGAACACCTATTTATGCATTTCCATATGTAACGGATTCCCTTAAGAACATCTTGGATTACTACGATCAAGACGCCAATAATCTGCGAAGCACATTCTTAAGAGCTCCCATAAAATTTGGATACCGATTGTCATCCCGTTATAACTTAAAACGTAGAATTGCATATTACGGTTATAAGGTAAGACCTCATAAGGGAACAGACTATGCAGCACCCATAGGAACTCCCATTATTGCCACTGCCGATGGAACAGTGACAGAATCAACCCGAAGAGGAGGTAATGGTAGATATGTAAAGATCAGACATAACGGAACCTATAGCACCCAGTACCTTCACATGAAAAAACAAAAGGTGAAAAGAGGTGAATTTGTTAGGCAGGGAGATGTAATTGGCTGGGTAGGAATGACTGGGAATACCGGAGGCCCCCATGTTTGCTATCGATTCTGGAAAAATGGCAGACAGGTAGATCCCCTGCGTGAAAAATTACCTGCGGCAGAACCCATTGCTGATTCTCTTAGAACAGAATACTTATCCCATATAGATCCATTAAAAACACAACTGGATTGCATAGAATATGTAATTCCTGAACCGGAACTTGAAGGAGACCAACTAACACTCAACCCATAAAATGACATTGCCCAAAATAAATCCTACCACTACAGAAGCTTGGAAAAAATTATCGGAACACTATAAAAACACAAAAGACGTACATCTCAGGGAACTGTTTTCTTCGGACTTAGATCGTGGAAAGAAATTTACCTTGCTGTGGAAAGACTTTATAGTAGACTATTCCAAAAACAGAATAGACGAGCAGACTCTCTCACTCTTGTTGGAATTGGCGGATGAAGTGGGATTGAAAAATGCAATTTCCAGCTATTTTAATGGAGCATTGATAAATCAAACCGAAGGACGAGCTGTTCTCCATACGGCACTTCGTGCCAAGGCAGATGACGAGGTATTTGTTGAAGGAGAGAACATTGTTAAGGAGGTTTATCAGGTAAAGGAAAAAATCAAGGCTTTTTCAGAAGCTGTAATTTCAGGAGAAAGCAAGGGGTATACCAACAAACCCTTTACGGATATTGTGAATATTGGTATTGGAGGATCAGATTTGGGTCCCGCTATGGTCACTGAATCCCTTAAATATTATCAAAACCATTTAAAAACTCATTTTGTGAGCAATGTGGACGGGGATCATGTCCATGAAATATTGAAAGAGTTGAACCCCGAGACCACCTTGTTTGTTGTGGTCTCCAAAACGTTTACCACTCAAGAAACGCTCAGCAATGCCCTTACCATTAAAAAATGGTTTTTGGAGCATGGTGCACAAAATGACATTGCCAAACATTTTGCGGCTGTTTCAACCAACACGCAAAAAATCAAAGAGTTTGGTATAGCCGATGAAAATGTATTTCCCATGTGGGATTGGGTTGGAGGTCGCTTTTCGCTTTGGAGTGCAGTTGGTCTTTCCATAGCCCTTTCTGTTGGATATGGGAATTTTGAAGAACTCTTACAGGGAGCCAACGAAATGGATGTTCATTTTAATGAAGCTCCTTTCTCGGAAAATATTCCGGTTATCTTGGCACTGCTCAGTGTATGGTACAATAATTTTTACGAAGCAGAGACAGAGGCCATTATTCCTTATACGCAATACTTGAATCGCTTTTCCGCTTATTTACAACAGGGCATTATGGAAAGCAATGGTAAGAGTGTGGATAGAGCGGGTAACCGTGCCCAGTATGAAACAGGTACGATTATCTGGGGGGAACCTGGCACAAATTCACAACATGCCTTTTTTCAGTTAATTCATCAAGGCACAAAACTTATTCCTTCAGATTTTATTGGGTTTAAAGAATCGTTGCATGGCGATTTGGATCATCATAATAAGTTAATGGCCAATTTTTTTGCCCAGACAGAAGCATTGATGAACGGGAAAAATGAAGAAGAAGTTAGGCAGGAGTTGGAAAAACAAGACATTTCCGAAGAAGAATTGGAGTTGTTACTGCCCTTCAAAATATTTGAGGGCAACAAGCCAACAAATACTATCCTGATTAAAAAATTAACCCCAAAAACCTTGGGTTCATTGATTGCTATGTACGAGCATAAAATCTTTGTCCAAGGTATTATCTGGAACATCTTCAGCTATGATCAATGGGGTGTTGAACTGGGTAAACAACTTGCCAAAAATATACTGCAGGACATAGAAGGTTCCGAAATTGGCAAACATGACAGTTCAACCCTGAATCTTTTGCAATTTTTTAAGAATTGATTTAAGTTTTCTTAAAAACCAATAGACATTTAACTAGTTGTTTATCAGCAAACTATAGAGTCGCTGATTATTGTTATATTTGATTTATTAACGTTTGTTTAACATGGCTTGTGTTAAAAAACGGGATTTTTGCATGACTATTCAAATAACTTAAAACACTCAACTAAAATGAAAAAGGTCTATTCATTTATTGTGGCGCTGTTTGCATCCACAATTATGTTTTCACAAGGAACGGTTACCGGTACCGTAATGGACGGTGACTTGGGAAGTCCACTTCCCGGTGCCAGCGTTGTTCTACAGGGCACACAAAATGGTGCATCAACAGATTTTGATGGGAAATTTACAATAGAGGTTTCTGAAGCTTCGGGAACTCTTGTTGTTTCCTATATCGGGTTTGTAACCAAAAGAGTACCTTTTAATTCTTATGGAGACATTGGGTCCATTACCCTTAATCCCGATGCTGAAGAATTGGAAGGTGTTGTCGTAACCGGAATCTTGGATATTGCCAAGGATAGGGAGACACCTGTAGCAGTTTCAACTATTACCGCTGCTGAAATTCAAGAAAAAATCGGCTCTCAAGAGTTACCGGAGGTGTTAAAATCCACCCCATCAATTTATGCGACCAAAACTGGCGGCGGATTTGGAGACGGAAGAATCAATGTAAGAGGTTTTGATTCACAGAACACGGCGATTATGATTAACGGAATCCCTGTTAACGATATGGAAAACGGTCGGGTTTTCTGGAGTAACTGGGCAGGACTTAGTGATGTTACAACTGCCATGCAGGTACAGAGAGGTCTTGGATCTTCCAAATTGGCGATTAGCTCTGTAGGAGGGACTATCAACATTATCACCAAGTCAACCGATAAGGAAGAAGGCGGATCCGTTCGTTTTGGTGGAGGTAATGATGGTTATATAAAGACAACTGCTTCCTATAACACAGGTAAAAACGATAAAGGATTTGCAGCATCTATACTTTTAGGAAGAACCGCTGGGGATGGATATGTACAGGGAACCAAGTTTGAAGGGTATAATTACTTTATAGGATTGGGATACGAACCCAACGATAGAAACAGCTTCCAGTTTGTTCTAACAGGTGCACCACAGGTACACAACCAAAGGACTTCTAGTTTCTTCAACGTTGCAACTCTGGCAGATCATGTGGAATATGGTGCACTGTATAACTTTAACCATGGATTCTTAAATGGTGAAGAATTTGGGTGGAGAAGAAACTTTTACCACAAACCGATTGCTTCTTTAAACTGGGATCATAAATTCAATGATAAGACTACATTGTCTACCTCAATTTATGCCTCTGTTGGTAGAGGTGGTGGAACGGGTGACATAGGAGTTGGACCTGGTTTTGGTTTTGCAAGTTCAAGCAGATATAGGATTCCTGCAACAGGACAGGTAGATTATGATTTGATTTCAAGATTTAATGGTGGAGAGTCCGTTACCTTTTATAATGGAGACAACGGAGGAAACCCTCGCCAAATAGCCCCTACAAATGGAGAGCAAATTGTAACAAGTTTTGGGGATGGAATTATTCGAAGAGCTTCTATGAACTCTCATAACTGGTTTGGCCTAATTGCCAATTTACACACGGATATTGATACGGAATGGAGTTGGGATGTTGGAGTTGATGCAAGGTCCTATAAAGGAATTCATTACAGAAGAGTGGACAACCTTTTAGGTGCTGATGGATATTTTGATGATGACGATATGAACAATCCTAACCACACTGTAAGACAAGATGGTGTTATAGAATCTAACTTTGGTTCAATTGTAAATATCTTTAAGAATATTGACGATGAAGAAAAAATCGACTACTACAATGATGGCATTGTTAGGTGGTTGGGTGCTTTCGGACAGTTAGAGTACAGTAATGGAATAGTTTCTGCCTTTTTACAAGGAGGAGTGTCACAACAGGGATTTAAAAGGATAGACTATTTTGGCTATTTAAATTCCGATCCAGAGCAAGAAACCGATTTTGAAAACAGATTGGGCGGAAACATTAAAGGAGGGGCCAACTTCAATATCAATGAAGCCCATAATGTTTTCTTTAATGCGGGGTACTACTCAAAGCAACCTTTGTTCGATGCCGTATACCTGAACTTTAGGAATGAATTGAATCCTGATTTGACCAATGAAAAAATATTGGGTCTTGAAGCAGGATATGGAATTAATCTTGGTGATTTCAGAGCGAAGATCAATATATACAGAACAGCTTGGAAAGACAGATTTGAAGATTTGGATATAGAAACAGACCTTGGAGACGAAGGAACGGCCAATATCAATGGTGTGGAACAAATTCATTCCGGGTTTGAACTTGAGGCCAACTACAGAGCTTCAGATGCAGTTCAATTTAAAGGAATGCTGTCCATGGGTAATTGGGAATATGGAGGTAATGCTTCAGGAGCTGCTTTGGATGATGACAGAAATATAATTGATCCAGATGTGACCTTATATTTGGATAATGTCAAAGTTGGGGATGCCGCTCAATTCACAACTAACTTGGAAATGATTATTAGACCTTGTGAGAATTTAAAATTGAGCACCAACCTTTACTCTGCATCCAGATTGTTTGCACAGATCAATGCTGAGGATTTTGCCGATCCAAACCATCAAGGTTCTTTAAGGCTACCAAGTTATAGTCTGATTGATTTTGGAGCATACTACAAATTCAACATTGCAGGTGACAATACTATTAGTATTGCGGCCAACGTGAATAACTTATTTGACACAGAATATATTGCTGAGTCCTTGACCAATAACTTTGTAGAAGACAATGGCCCAACCTTTAGAGGTTTAAATACCAGTAACAAAGTATTCTTTGGTTTTGGAAGAACATGGAACGTAAGCATGAGATATAATTTCTAATTCTCGCTTCTAATAAACTAAAAACCCTGCCACTGGCAGGGTTTTTTATGTTCAAAATCCTTACTTTTAAACATCAAATTATACCAATGGAAATTTTACGTAACCTTCACTCTTACTTTGCTTATGTTGTACTGGCCATATTGATTTTAGCCGTTTTTAATGCCATAAAGGGATGGCTTGGAAAAGGGGAATTTACCATGCACAAAGATTTAAGGGTAAGCCTCTTTGCCTTGATTTTGACCCATATGCAATTATTGATCGGGTTAATTCTATATTTTATTTCTGACAATGGCCTTAAGGCCATTCAGGCTTTGGGAATGGGTGGATTGAACTCGGCGGCACGTTTATTGGCGGTGGAGCACCCCTTTACCAATATTCTGGCGGTGGCCTTGATTACAATTGGCTGGTCTCGCCATAAAAAGAAAAATGAGAGCACTGCAAAATTCAAGAGCATTGCCATTTTCTATGGAATTGGACTTGCTTTATTATTGTTTATGATTCCTTGGGGACAGTGGTTTAATTAAAATCTTATTTGTCATTCCCGGGAAGGCGGGAATCTCATTCTTTCACTTCCTTGATCAAGAATAGGTATACGGGAAAATGGTCACTATACCCTTCTGTATAGTTGGTTCCGGAATAGGTTCTGAAGGGGTAACCTTTAAACCTACCCTTATTGGTTTTTAAATAATCAGGGGAGTAGATGCTGGTCTTCCAAAAAGAATATCCAGAATCATCCTTGTCAACTAAATTTTGGGTCATAAAGAACTGGTCAAACAAATTCCATTTGTCACGATAAGCCAATGATCCAACTCCTTTTTTGTACAATTTTTCCATGGGGTTGAAAAGCGATAGGCTATCCAACTGGTTTACCTTGGCTTTTGTGTTAAGAATTTTTTTAAGGCTATCATCTCTGGGGTCATCATTCAGGTCGCCCATACTTATAATTTTGGCATTGAAGTCCAAATTTTGAATGGAATCAATGATACGTTTATTCAACAAAGCTGCTCGTACACGGTTCGGCTTGCTCTTTGCAGACCCACCCCTTCTGGAGGGCCAATGATTCACAATAAAGTGGAATTCCTCTCCATCCATTAGACCGCCAACCACGAGCTGATCTCGGGTATAGTTTCTTTGGCCCATTTCATCAAACAAAAGAAGCCTATGGCTTTTGAACGAATACGGAAGGAAAGAAGATCTCTTAAAAAGCAGGGCCACATCAATACCCCGCTCATCAGGAGAATTAAAATGTACAATGCCATAATCCTTACCCTGTAAGTTTGGGTGATTAACTAAATCTTCTACCACTTTTTTGTTTTCAACCTCACATAGCCCAATAATATCTGGGGAAGTTTTGGTAGTTTCTGCACCAATTTTGGACAACACTTTTGAAATATGCTCAATTTTCTTTTCATAACGAGTTTGAGTCCAATGATAACTGCCCTCCGGAGTTCGTGCGTCATCAAAGATTAATGAATCATTCCTCGTGTCAAAAAGATTTTCAACATTGTAGAATGCCACGGTTCTAATGCAATAGGATTTTGGGGATTGGGCAGATAGGCATGTTATGCCGAATACAAAGAAGTAGGTTAAAAGTCGCATTTGGATTTTGATTTTAATTCGAAAATAAGTAAGATTGTTTGTTTTTCTTACATCAAAAGAAAGATAATAACCCCAAATCTTATTTATTAATCTACTTAACTAGCTTATGAGAATAGCTATGTTCCAAGTTGCGCTATGCTGTGCCTCACTTTTTTATGGACAGCAAAGTACTTCAATATCAGGAACTATTAAAGATGGGGTCACCAAAAGACCAATTCAGAGTGCAACGGTTACGGTTGACGGATTGTCCGAGAAGTTTTTGTCGGATAGCGATGGCCAATTTAATGTCACTATCCTTCAAAATGGAGAACAAACCCTTAAAATTCGTGCTCCTGATTATGTTTTAAAACAACTTCCTGTTTTTTTGGATGGTGAACCCATTGCTTTGGGTGACATTTTTCTGGAAAAGGATATTGTCAAAGAAAAAGAGGTCAATCTTGTTTCATTAACAGATGATGAACTATCGGGAGATGAAGAAACCGTTTCAATTTCTTCGGGCTTGTTACAGTCCAGCAGGGATATTTTTCTGAATCGAGCCGCATTTGATTTTGGTCAGGCATTTTTTAAGGTACGGGGTTATGATTCCCGGAATGGAAAGGTACTGATTAATGGAATCCCAATGAACAAGTTCTTCGACGGAAGACCACAGTGGAACAACTTTGGTGGCCTTAATGATGTACTTCGGAATCAAGAATATACAAATGGCCTTGCAATAAACCCATATACATTTGGCGGAATACTGGGCAACACTAATATAGATACAAGACCTTCGGTATCTAGACCAGGGATTCGATTGTCAAGTTCAATGTCAAACCGCACTTATAGAGGTAGATTAATGGCAACGTACAATTCTGGATTGCATAGCGGATTGGCATATTCAGTTTCATCTTCCAGAAGATGGGCGGGTCAAGGTTATGTGGATGGGACTTTGTACGATGCCTATTCATTTTTTGGTGCTTTGGAATACCAGCTGAATGCACAAAACAGTATCGTATTGACCGCCATTTTGGCCAAAAACCGGAGAGGCCGCTCCTCGGCAATTACCCAAGAGGTTTTTGATTTGATGGGAAGCAAGTACAATCCCTATTGGGGAAGCCAAGGTGGAGAAATAAGGAACTCAAGAACTAGGGAAATTTTTGAACCCTTATTTATGTTGAACCACTTTTTTCAATCGGATAAACTAAATTGGATGACGGGAGTTGCCTATCAAGTAGGGAGCAATACCAGAAGCAGATTGGGATATTATAGCGCTGCAAATCCAGACCCTACGTATTACAAATATTTGCCCAGTTTTTATGTGAACAGTCCTTTGGGCGCTGATTTCAGAAATGCAGCTTTTGCCAAGGATGGCCTCTTTCAGAATTCGCAAATCCAATGGGAGACAATGTATAGGGCCAACACCAACATATCAAATGAAGGAAAGGCATCCTACATACTGTACAATGATGTGGCAAGTGATAGACAAATAACCTTTTCCAGTGCTGCAAACTATACGATTAATGAACATTTCAGCGCGGGGGCGGGAGCAAACTACAGAACGCTTATCTCTAAAAACTTTGCTGAAATTGATGATTTATTGGGAGCCGAATACCATGAGGATACTGATTCTTTTTCAGGGACAAAGAATGATATGGCTGGCAGCTTGACCAAGACGAAAGGAGAGAAGTTCAACTACCACTATAACCTAATGGCCTCCCAGTTTACAGGTTTTGCACAGATTGAAGCAAATTTTAAACGTTGGAAGGGATTTGCTTCGGCATCTTTTTCTGGTTTTAATACCCAAAGAGAAGGTCTTTTTCAAAACGAACGCTTTTTGGAAAATTCCTTGGGCAATGGAGATAAAATTTCCTTTTCTGGTTTGGGACTTAAATCAGGAGTTTCTTATTTCCTTTCTGGAAGACATTGGTTTACGGTGAATGGGGCACTTGTGAACAGACCTCCCACCATCCAGAATATGTTCGTCAATCCTAGGGAAAACAATGATATTGTTCCGGAAATCCAAAAGGAGATTATCACAGCTGTTGATTTAAGTTACTTCATCAGATTACCAGATGTTACTGGACGTGTAAGTGCATTCTATACCAGATTTCAACACACAACGGATATCAATTTCTTTTATGTGGATTCAGGTTTTGGTTCCGATTTTGTTCAGGAAGTGATTACAGGATTGGACAAGCTCCATAAAGGAATTGAACTTGGACTAGAATATGAAGTTTCTTCAAGTGTAAAGTTATCTGCAGCAGGAAATCTGGGACAATATGTATATGCCAGTGACCCTTCTGTTGCCATAAACTTTGATACTGCAGGGAACGAAGAGGAACTATTGAACGTTGAAGGCAATTTGGATTTAGGTATTGCCAGTCTAAAGGAACTGAAATTGGCACAAGGACCACAAACCGCTTTTGCACTGGGAGTGGAATATAGAGCCCCAAAATATTGGTGGGTCAGCGCCACTACCAATTATTTGACCAATAATTATTTGAATCCCTCAACCATAACCCGCACCCAAAGCTTTTTGTTTAACCCTGATACAGGTGAACCTTTTCCGGATGCTACTGATGAAAATGTAACCCGAATTTTAAAACAGCAAAGGCTGGATGATATCTACTTGCTCAATATCGTTGGAGGCAAATCATGGTTGGTAAACAAAAAATATATCAGCGCTTTTGTGAGCGTGAACAATGTATTTGGAGCGGCTTTTAGAACCGGAGGTTACGAACAGAGTCGGAATGGTAATTATCGACAACTCCAAAAAGACAATTTAAGTGGGACTCCTTCTTTTGGACCAAAATATTGGTATAGCTATGGGCGGACATATTTTTTGAACCTCGCCATAAGCTTTTAACTATAAACCAAATATTATTAATAACAATGAAATCTATAAATAAGACATGCTATTTACTGAGTTCAATCCTATTTTTTTCTTGTGTTGTAGGCTCTGATTTTGATGCTCTGGAACAAGATTGCGATTCCAATTTACAGGCGAATATCAGTTTTGAGGAACTGGATACTTTATTTAAAGGAGAGACTATTCAAATTCATGAAGATTTAATCATTGAAGGATATGTGATTTCATCGGACAGGGCTGGAAACTTTTTTGGTGTCATTCACCTACAAGACCACCCAACAATACCCACTAAAGGCCTTCAACTTGAAGTTGATTTACGAGACTCACATCTATTTTTTGAAACAGGAAGCAAAGTTCAGGTGAAACTGAAAGGATTGTACCTTGGAAAAAGTGGTGAAACACTCAAATTGGGCGGGTCTTTTTCGGCTTTCGGGAATGTATCAGTAGGAAGATTACCTGCTTTGAAGATTCCTGAACATATTTTCTTGTTATGTGAAGATAAGGAAATGGTAAAACCTGTTTTGACGACTATTCCTGATTTGGAAAATCTAACTACAAACATTTTGGTCAAAATCGATAGTTTGGAAGTTGTTGATGAAGCATTGGGAATGACCTTTGCGTTGCCAAAAGAAGAGACAGAGATTACTCTTAAAGACTGTGAGGAAAATGAAATTGTAATGTTGAATTCTGGTTTTTCAGATTTTCAGGCAGAAATTTTACCTGAAGGAAATGGAGCAATAACCGGAATTCTGAAAAAAAATGGAAAGAAAAACCAAATCGTTATTCGGGATTTGAGAGATTTAGATTTTATCAATGACCGTTGTCCTGAAATCATCACAGAGTTTACATCGAGACAGATTTTTATTTCAGAATTAGCAGACCCTGACAACAATTCCAGTGCTCGTTTTGTTGAGTTGTATAATGCCGCCTCGCAGCCCTTGGACTTTAACAAATGGGTGTTGAATCGTTTTACCAATGATAAAACAGAGATTAGTTCTTCCATTGATTTATCTGGATTTATTATTGAAGCTCAAAGCACATTGGTGATTTCACCCAATGCCGAGGAATTTGAATTGGTTTATGGGTTTCCGCCAGACCTGGGTGTATCAACGAACAGTCCAGCAGATTCCAACGGAGATGATAATTTGGAATTGGTGGACCCCTTTGGGATGGTTATCGACAGGTTTGGGGTTATTGGTGAGGATGGCTCTGGCACCAACCATGAATTTGAAGATGGCAGGGCGGTACGCAATGCAAACATAAACAAAGGCAACCCTTCTTACACCTTTTCAGAATGGACAATTTTTAACGATACGGGAGATTCAGGAACCACTAAGTTACCTCAGAATGCTCCAGAAGATTTCACTCCAAAAGGGCATCATTAGTATGTTATTGAACAATGCAATCTCTAATACAAAACATCCAAGCGCTACAAAAAGCACGTAGATTATTCCAACAAACATAAATAACCATAACTATGAAACACGTTTTATTTACACTAGTTTTTAGTCTTGCATTGGTATTTCAGTGCCAAGCCCAGGAAATTTCAAAACATGCTTTGGGAATCCGTGTTGGTGACGATGATGGATTTGGTGCGGAAATCAGTTATCAACTTGGCCTTTCAGATGCAAACCGGCTTGAACTGGATTTAGGAATTAGAAACAAAAAAGATTCTTATGATGCTTTTAAGTTAGTTGGTCTTTACCAATGGGTAATGCCTTTAGATCGTTCTTTTCACTGGTACGTAGGTGCCGGGGCGGGTGTAGGAAATGTTAGTGTTGATGGTGCAGGTTCCAGCACCTTTGCATTACTGGCCGGGGGCATTGGAATAGAGTATAATTTTAAGATTCCATTGCTTTTGTCCCTTGATGTTAGACCAGAAATAGGTTTTAACGATGAAGGTTATGGCAGCGATTTTGATTTTGACCTAGGATTGGGAATCAGATATCAGTTCTGATAGGAATAAACTTCAAAAAAAGCCCATGTGGATAATCATATCTTCATGGGCTTTTTCATATCGAAAAAAATCTTAGAATGGGCGGAAGCTAAATTTTTGCCCACCCACAGATGCATCGGCCATAAGACCAGCCTTTGGAAGTGCAAAAACAGCCACCCCATCTTTATATTTTGCGTTGAACGCAATCCCAGATTTTAGGGCAACTGCCGAAGTTTCTGCAGCAAAGGCAAATTTACCTTCTTTAAAACGCGCCAAATCCACCGGGGTTTCAAAAAAGATAACCTCAATAATCGCCTGTCCACCAGCCTGCAGACCAACGTTCAACTTTTTAAGTCCTGCCATTCCAACCATTTCACCAGCTTCATAAACTACTCCATTCCCAGAGGCGCCACCAATAATGAAACCTCCTTTGCCCACATTGGGAAAAAGAACATAACCTGCAGAGTTATCAAAAAAGCGTTCAAGACCACTATCAGCCTTCAATAGTGTTTTCTTTGCTTTTTTTGCATCATTTATTACTTTTCTATCCTTTTTAGTTTGCGCATTTACATTGACCATCAGTAGCATCAATACGGTAAAAGCAACGGATTTTACTATTTTCATATGCTGTATTTGAAAGAAAGGATAAAGGTAAAAAATAAACCCCTTCCAATCTGGAAAGGGTTTGCCAATAAGTGTTAACGGGCACTTTATTTTCACTTTGGGAAAAGTTTGTGTGCCATTACTTCTTCCATTTGCTTTACATGGCGTTCTGTATGTCCGGCCATAAAGATGATAAGTTGTACGCCATCAACAGTACCAAAGGGCAAATCGTTGCTGAAGCGGTTTCTTAAATCATCCTCTGTGGACTCGATGTATGCTATATGCTCATTTCTTTTATCCATAAAAGTCTTTACGGTAGCTTCATGGGAGCCAAATTTGCCAGAAGGCTCAAAAGGTTCTCTCGTTTTTACCTTATTGGTTCTGTCCGTTATAATACCCATGAGTTGGTCATCCTTGAACTTTAGGGAATCTTTTAAGGCTGGATTCGCACCAGAGGCCACGGTTTTTTGTATCAGACCTCCAAAAGCATTTTCAGAAATAGCCAAATGTTCTACACATTGAGCTATGGACCATGCTTCTTCTTCGGGAAGAAAGTTTAGTTGTTCATCGGTAAGACCGTTAAGCACTTTTGACATATGATCACGGGTTTCTGTCAAATGCTTGATTGCCATTTTGCGATCATCATCGGTCAGTTTAAAAGTGTCAGCGCTAAAGCTAAAGAGCAGTAGGGCAACAATTGGTAAAATCAGTTTTTTCATCTGTAATGATATTTGAGTTAATTATAGATTTATTATATGACTCACGGTAAAGACGATTAAACGTACGCGGATTGGACACCCTTAGTACATTTTTAGTATATCGAGAATGCTCAAAATCAAAGATAAGGTATAAAACAACTACTTAAGGGGGCAAATATGCCAAACCATGGCGTTGTTTATGCTAAAAACAGGGTTTGGGTGAATTTGGCATGTTGCTCTGGATATAAATAATATTTATGTTTTAATAACATTTTAATATTAATCGTCTATTATCCGGACTGCTGTTTTCTTAATTTTATGGAGGTTAAGAAATACATTTAAACAACATACTATCATGAGTAAAAAATCAACAACATCGGCAACGGAAGCCGCAGGGGGCAATCAGAATGGGGCTAGTAAGTGTCCATTTATGAATGGTGCTGTAAAACATGGCGCAGGGGGAGGTACATCCAACCACGATTGGTGGCCCAACCAGTTAAAATTAAATATCCTTCGTCAACACTCTTCCTTGTCCAACCCTATGGATGAGGACTTCAACTACACAGAAGAGTTTAAGACACTTGATTTGAACGCTATTAAAAAAGATCTTTTTGATTTAATGACAGATTCCCAAGATTGGTGGCCCGCAGATTATGGACACTATGGTCCATTTTTCATCAGGATGGCATGGCATAGTGCGGGGACGTATCGTATTGCCGATGGCCGTGGAGGGGCAGGCTCTGGGACACAACGTTTTGCGCCATTAAATAGTTGGCCGGATAATGCAAACCTTGACAAAGCGCGATTATTGTTATGGCCGATAAAACAAAAATATGGGAAGAAGATTTCTTGGGCAGATTTGATGATTCTTGCAGGAAACTGCGCTTTGGAATCCATGGGTTTTAAAACCTTTGGTTTTGCCGGAGGGCGTGAAGATGTTTGGCAACCGGAAGAGGATATTTATTGGGGGGCAGAGACTGAATGGTTGGGCGACAAGCGTTATGAAGGAGACCGGGAATTGGAAAACCCCCTTGGTGCGGTACAAATGGGATTAATTTATGTGAACCCAGAGGGGCCAAACGGAAATCCTGACCCAATTGCCGCTGCTCATGATATTCGTGAAACCTTTGGCAGAATGGCAATGAACGATGAGGAAACCGTTGCTCTTATTGCGGGCGGGCACACCTTTGGAAAAACCCACGGAGCAGCGGATCCTGGAAAATACGTTGAGCGTGAACCTGCCGCCGCTGGAATTGAAGAGCAAAGTAAGGGTTGGAAAAACAACTTTGGAACTGGGAATGCTGGAGATACCATCACCAGTGGTTTGGAAGGTGCTTGGACAACTACGCCGACCAAATGGAGCAACAACTTTTTCTGGAACCTGTTTGGTTACGAATGGGAATTAACAAAAAGCCCGGCGGGAGCACACCAATGGATACCAAAACATGGTGCTGGGGCCAATAGCGTTCCAGATGCGCACGATTCGACCAAACGCCATACCCCAATTATGTTGACCACGGACCTCTCTTTGCGCATGGACCCAGAGTATGAGAAAATCTCAAGACGTTTCCATGAAAATCCTGATGATTTTGCCGATGCTTTTGCACGCGCCTGGTTTAAACTTACGCATCGTGATATGGGACCTATTGCACGTTACCTTGGATCGGAAGTCCCCACGGAAGAACTTATCTGGCAAGATCCCATTCCAGTGGTGGAACATGAGCTTATCAATGATGAAGATGTTGCTGCTTTAAAAGCCAATATTTTGGCTTCGGGTCTATCTATTTCAGAATTGGTGGGCACGGCTTGGGCTTCGGCCTCAACTTTCCGTGGTTCAGATAAAAGAGGAGGAGCCAATGGAGCTCGAATCAGATTGGAACCGCAGAAAAATTGGGAGGTGAACAATCCGGAGCAACTATCAAAGGTGTTGGATACGCTGGAAAGAATTCAAAAAGAATTCAATAGCACACAATCCGGTAACAAGCAAGTTTCTGTGGCTGATTTAATTGTTCTGGGAGGAAGTGTAGGTATTGAGCAGGCCGCCAAGAATGCAGGTCAAGATATAACAGTTCCATTTACTGCCGGAAGAGGTGATGCCACGCAAGAGCAAACAGATATTGATTCCATTGCGGTACTGGAACCTAAAGCTGATGGATTCCGTAATTACATGAAATCCAAATATTCTGTATCCGCAGAGGAAATGTTGATTGATAGGGCTCAACTATTGACATTGACCGCTCCGGAAATGACTGTGCTTTTAGGAGGACTTAGAGTACTTGATATTAATCACGAACAATCCCAGCACGGTGTTTTCACGGACAGAGCTGGATCACTTACAAATG
Source organism: Flagellimonas sp. (assembly GCF_965222555.1). Lineage (GTDB taxonomy): Bacteria > Bacteroidota > Bacteroidia > Flavobacteriales > Flavobacteriaceae > Flagellimonas. The sequence goes on from NZ_CBDCUG010000005.1 coordinate 1,562,859, forward strand.
ATTTTTTTGTAAACCTGCTGGATTTGAGCACCAAATGGGGAGCAACTTCTGAGGAAGACAATGTCTTTGCCGGTCGTGACCGGGCTTCAGGTGAAGTGAAATGGGCAGGTACCCGAGTGGATTTGATCTTTGGATCAAACACCGAGCTTAGAGCAATAGCAGAGGTCTATGGAAGCAACGATTCCAAAGAACGTTTTGTAAAGGATTTTGTAGCTGCCTGGACCAAAGTGATGAACTTGGATCGTTTTGATTTGAACTGATCATAGCAAACATTAGAAAAAGAAAATTAACTATACAGAACTGTCACACCCGTTAAGGTTGTGGCAGTTTTTTTTATACCTTTCCAAAGGATTATGAACAATAAAGAAAACTTCTTTAGCGAAATAAGAAACGGTAATCTTGAAGCTGTTTCAAAATTGTTGGAATCAGATGCCAAATTGTTGGAAACCAAAGATGAAAGAGGATCAACACCTTTGATTCTGGCCACCTACTACAATCATGAAAAAATTTCGGCATTGCTGCTGAAAAAGGGAGCAGAAATAGATGCAAAAGATGGGTCAGGTAATACTGCTTTATTGGGTGTGTGTTTTAAGGGCTATGTTAACTTGGCAAAACTATTGATTACAGCTGGGGCCAATGTAAACCATGTAAATGCCATGGGGGCTACAAGTCTCATTTACGCTGCAACATTCAACCGTATTGAAATTGCACAATTGCTCTTGGAACACGGGGCAGACACTTCGGCTAAAGATGCAAGGGGTAATACAGCCTTGGATCATGCGAAAATGCAGGGAACCAAAACACTAATAGAAGTATTGGAAAACAAAGAATAAAACAATTAATGGATTCAAAAGAACAGCTCAACCTTTTAAAAAGAATCAAAGCAATTTCCGAAACCGGTTTGGTATATGCTAAGGACCCGTATGATTTAGAGCGCTATGAGGAATTGAAGAAAATTAGCTTAAAACTTATGGCATATATGGCCAACAGACCTATTGAAGTGCTACAGGATTTTTTTATGCCGGAGAATGACTACCCTACCCCAAAAGTTGATGTTAGGGGACTTGTATTGAATGAGAAGGATGAAATTTTAATGGCCAAGGAAAGCATTGATGGTAAATGGACTATTCCAGGGGGTTGGGCAGATATTGGCAACACACCCTCCGAAACTGCGGTTAAGGAGATTGAGGAAGAAACAGGAATTAAAACAGAGGTGGTCAGGTTTTTGGGAGTTTATGATAAACAGGTGCATGCCCATCCACCTGAACCCTATTATATTTACAAATTGTTTTTTCTATGTAGAATTGTTGGAGGCGAGCTCAAAGCAGGATTTGACATGCTCGGAGCCGATTTTTTTCCCTTGGAAAAACTCCCTGAACTTTCTCAAGAAAGGATTTTGGAAAGCCAATTGAAGCATTTGTTCCAGTTGGCCAAATCTTCGGAATCTGAAGTATATTTTGATTAGCAACTTTGATAATCATCCTGAACAATATCACGCTGAGCCTGTCGAAGTGCAGTCAGAGGATTTTTAGTACAAGCTATGGACACAAAACTAAAGCTGGCCTTGATCCAATCCCATTTGATTTGGGAAGATCCTAAAGCGAATAGAACGTTATTTGAGGAAAAGATTCGAGCAATTTCCCGGGATGTGGATTTAATAATCCTCCCGGAAATGTTCTCCACTGGATTTACCATGAATCCAGAAAATGTTGAGGCCGAAGAAGGGGAGAAAACAGTGGAGTGGATGAAGCATGTAGCAAAACAACAAGGTACGGCCGTTATAGGAAGTATTGTTTTTTCCGAAGATAAAACCAATTATAACCGCCTGTTTTTTGTTGATCCCAACGGAAACTTAAAAACATACGACAAAAAGCACACCTTTACTTTGGCCGGAGAGGATAAAGTATACAAGGCAGGCACTTCCAAATTGGTTTTTGAATATTTGGGGTTCAAGATCTGTCCATTGATCTGTTATGATCTTCGCTTTCCCGTCTGGGCCAGAAATGTGGAAGACTATGATGTTTTAATCTATGTTGCCAACTGGCCAAAACCACGTATTGAAGCTTGGGACACTCTGCTAAAGGCACGCGCTATTGAAAATATGGCCTATTGTGTGGGTGTGAACAGAATTGGATTGGATGGATTGGGATATGAATATTCGGGCCATTCAGCAGTTTATGATACCTTGGGAAATCAAATTGCATATTCTGAAAAAGAAGAAACCCTATTTGCCACTTTAGACAAAAAACATATTGATGAAACTAGGGCCAAGTTAAAGTTCTTGGAAGACCGGGACGAATTTAATCTGGTAAAACTGTAAAGGTTTCAACTTGTTCCCAGTTGGCCCTCATTTCAATTTTATTCGGATAATAACTCACTTTTTCAGGCTGTATTTTTTTCAAATAATTCCCGGTATCCCATACACCATTGCCGTTATCGTCAAAAATTACTCTTAGCTGATATTCCCCAACATCAAGATTATTAAAACCAAAGGGTTTAGGTTCGGTCGCATAAATTTCGCGTTGCACTTCCCCTCTTTCGTTGGTCAATTGTACAATTAGAGGATAACGGACCGCTCCGCTGATATTGATTTGTAGATTTCCATAATCGGCATAGCTTCCCGTTGACAATCTATAGGATAATGTATCGTTTTGAATGCCAAAGAAATCCGTAAAGGCACCTGGCAAGAAATCAAAGGTATAACTTTGGTTGGGCTCAACCTCAAAATCAAAATCAACCTTATTATTTATGGAATCCAATTCAAAACTATAAGGCGCACTAATAGAATCACTTATAAAAAAGCCCATTTTTGTAGTATCCAAGGCTGTAAGAGGCGTACTTGCCAAAACACTGAATGAGTCCTCAAAATTCATGGAGCCCTTAACACTGGAACTCAGGCGTAAAGAATCCAAAGGCAATTTTCGGGTTTTTACTGTAAAAGTGTCAATTTGTTCCAACTTCGTATTGGTCACAGTAAAAATAATGGAATCTATATCCGTTGGTGTAAGCCAATAATCTAAAGTGTCTCTCTCCCTGTCTTTTAGAATTTTGACCTTTACGGAATCAGGCAATTCCGTTAAAGCTTCTATTTGAATATTTCTGGAATCACCTTGGTAACCAAACAGAATGCGGTTCTTGGCAGCATAACTGGGCACAGAAATACTATAACCTGGCTTTTCTTGAAAGAGGTTAAGCAAATAAATGGAATCTGTGGGTAGGGTGATGGTATCGGTTAAAAACCCAATTTTGTCTTGCCGCTGATCAAAAAGATTGTTTTTGTTTATATCCTTTAGACCCGCTAAAATATATTGCCCCGCTTTTAGGTTTTTAAGCTCAAATAAGGGTAAACTGTCTAGCGTATTTGTGATATAGTTGGGTGGTCTTTTGTAAATGGTTGAATCCGTATAGGTGCTATCCAATTCATACAGCATAACACTTATAAACTGATCGGCCTTTCGGTTAAAAGCATCTTTAACCGCTCCTGAAAGTGTTAAAGAGTCAATATAAGTGCCAGTGGAAAAAACATAGGTTAAAAAGCTATTGGGATTCCCTTCGTTATTGTCCACTATACTTTGCCCAAAATTAAGGGTGTAGGTTGTGTTTTCTTTTAAGGTATCCTTAATGACCACTTCAATGTATTTGCTTGGGCCACCCAAAGGCATTACTTCTGGCGGGTATTTTAATGGAGGGGAAACAATCAATTGATTCTGTACATCTTCCAATTTTATAAGCTCATCAAAGTACAATCGTATTTTCTCGGCCTTGAAACTGGTTGTAAAATTTTCGGGTTCTGTCCGCAGTAATTTTGGAGGGTCAAAATCCTTGGGGCCACCTGACGGGTTTCCTCTTTTTGCACATTGCCAAAGCGCCAAGCCCATTAGGACAAGAAAAGAAAAGCTCAATAGTTTTTTTAGGTATCGCATCTTAAAAACTAGAATGGGACAAAGAAACAACTAATTTGAAAACTGAAACCCGGCATTAATAAAATTTAACCTATGGAACTACCGCAATACTGACCACGGAAATGGTTACATCTTTAATTTGATATAATGTTTTTGCGCAGGCCTCTATGGTGGCTCCAGTGGTAATTACATCATCAACTAACAAGATATGGTTGAAGTTCTTTTCTATAAGAGGATTCAATTGAAAAACATCCTTTGCGTTTTCCCAGCGCAATTGCCTATCCTTTTTTGTTTGGGTTTTTGTGTTGATTGCCCTTAAAAGTATGTCATTTCTATATTCAGCATCTATGGACGCGGCAATATGCTGGGCAAATAGGGATACTTGGTTATAACCCCGTTTTTTCTCTTTTTTGGGGTGTAATGGTACCGGAACGACGACATCCACTGTTTTAAGCAATTTTTCTCCCTTCAATTGGGAACCGAACCAATCCCCAAAAAAACCACCAATTTGCTCTTGATTTTTATATTTAAGTTGATGCAAAAGATTCTTTACAATTCCATTTTTGGAAAAAAACACGAAAGAAGCTGCTTTTTTTATAGGAATCCTCCCATAAAACATACGGTCTACCACATTGTCACTGGTAAAGTTATGATCGGTGAGTGGCAGCTCATGTCGACAAACGGTACACAATACGCTTTCTCCTCTGGTTAATTGCGCATTACATCCAAAACATACCTGTGGCAATAGGATGTTGTTAATCTCGTTTAGTATCTTAGCCAACCTTTTCGAAGTCAAATCTTATATGTTTTAGAGTAGTCTATTAACCCATGGATGCCCAAGATAACAATTTCAACTACAAGATTATTTTTGCAGCACTTGTCGCTGTGATCGTGGGTATTTTAATAGCCTTCTACTATAGTTATGCCCAATCTAAAAACCAGATGTCCTTTCTGGAACAGGAAAAATCCCTTTTGGTAAAGGATTTGACCTTAATGAAGGCAGAGGTTGACCGATTGTCTGGTTTAAATGAGGTAAACGATATTGAACTACAAACCTCTAGGTTCAAAGTGCAGCAATTAATAGATTCTGTGGGAAGGCTAAACTTCAGCATAACCAAATTGAAAGAGTCCCGAAAAGAACTTCGAATGTTGGAAGTCAAATTTGATAGCCTAAAACTAAAGAACAACTTTCTTAGATACAATAATAGTCTCTTGGCCAGTAGGTTTGAAGAAACCAGAAAACAATTGGAGGAAGCTCGGGGAAGGGCAAGTAATATAGAAAAAGCGGAATCTTTATTGCGCGAGACCAATAGAGAGTTGGCCAGGGAGCTCAAAATGAAAAGCTATCTAAAACTGCAAAATGCCGAAGGCAGTGGTTTTAGATTAAGAGCAGGAAGACCATTGAAGACCAATAAGGCATCCACTATAGAAAAACTGCGTGGTTGTGTCATCATTTTGGCCGATCCAAACCAAGATGATCATGAAAAAGTGTTATACCTGCAGTTTTTGGACCCCAACATGGCGGTTATTGAAGATAACGCCAGTACAATCTCTGTAAGTGGCAATACCTATAGCAAACGGGTAGAATTAATTTTTACCGGAAAAGAAATAAGTATTTGCGACGCCATTACTGTTCCAGAGGGCTCTCTTTCTGAAGGAATTTACACCCTAAATGTGTTTGAGGATGAAAGACTGTTGGCTTCTGCCGAATTTCAGTTGAAATAGGGCTTTTCTTTTTAGGCAAAATTCTATTTTTGCCGCATGGCAAATCAAGAAGACATTTTTAAGAAGGTAATCTCGCATGCAAAGGAGTATGGGTATGTATTCCAATCCAGTGAGATTTATGACGGACTCAGCGCTGTTTACGACTACGCACAAAACGGGGTTGAGCTAAAAAAGAACATTCGCGAATATTGGTGGCAGGCCATGGTGCAGCTCAACGACAACATAGTTGGGATTGATGCGGCCATTTTTATGCACCCCACCACTTGGAAAGCCTCAGGTCACGTGGATGCCTTCAATGATCCATTGATCGATAATAAAGATTCCAAAAAAAGATACCGTGCCGATGTTTTGGTCGAAGACCATGTGGCCAAAATTGAGGCTAAAATAGATAAGGAAGTCAAAAAAGCGGCTAAACGCTTTGGGGATAGTTTTGATAAAGAACAATTTTTGGCCACCAACCAACGGGTATTGGATTACCAGGCCAAGGCCGATGGAATTCTAAAACGTTTGGGAAAATCGCTTGAAAATGAAGATTTGGCCGATGTAAAGGCTTTGATCGAAGAATTGGAAATTGCCTGTCCCCTTTCAGGATCTAAAAACTGGACGGATGTTAAACAGTTCAATCTGATGTTTGGCACCAAATTGGGAGCTTCTGCAGATTCTGCCATGGATCTATACCTGCGTCCCGAGACAGCCCAGGGAATCTTCGTCAACTTTTTGAATGTACAGAAAACAGGGCGTATGAAAATTCCGTTTGGGATTGCCCAAACCGGAAAAGCATTCCGTAACGAGATCGTGGCCCGCCAGTTCATCTTCCGTATGCGGGAGTTTGAACAAATGGAGATGCAATATTTCATTAAACCGGGAACCCAACAAGAATGGTATGAGAAATGGAAAGAAAAGCGTTTGAACTGGCACCTTTCTTTGGGAATGGGCAAGGACAACTACCGATTCCATGACCATGAGAAATTGGCACACTACGCAGATGCTGCAGCCGATATTGAATTCAAGTTTCCATTTGGGTTTAAGGAACTGGAAGGAATCCATTCCCGCACCGATTTCGATTTAAGTCAGCACGAAGAATATTCAGGGAAGAAGTTGCAATATTTTGACCCGGAAGAAAACAAGAGCTATGTGCCCTACGTACTTGAAACCTCCATTGGTCTAGATCGTATGTTCTTGGCAGTGTTCTCCAACTCGTTGAAAGAAGAGGAACTGGAAAATGGCACCACAAGAACGGTTTTGAAGATTCCAGCGGTATTGGCACCCACCAAAGCAGCAGTTTTACCATTGTTAAAGCGTGATGGACTTCCAGAAGTGGCCCACAAACTTATTGATGAATTGAAATGGGATTTCAACGTGGTCTATGACGAAAAAGATGCTGTAGGTAGACGTTACCGTCGCCAGGATGCTGCGGGAACACCTTTCTGTGTTACGGTTGACCATCAAACTTTGGAAGATGAAACCGTTACCATCCGTCACAGGGACACCATGGAGCAACAGCGTGTAAAGCTATCTGAAGTCAAAGACATCATTTCGAAGGAAGTGGATATGCGATACTGGTTGCAGAAGATATAGTCATCATGTCGGGTCGAGCTGACAATAAATGGATTCTATCCGTTAAAACAAACCTGAAATCTCCCCGTCATCGCTTACATCAATACCTTCGGATGAAGGTGTTGCAGGCAAGCCGGGCATACGCATAATGTCTCCGGTAATGGGAACCAAAAATCCAGCACCTACGGCAATTTCAATCTCTCGTACCGTGATGATAAAGTCTTTGGGCCGTCCTAAAAGTTTGGGATTGTCCGACAATGATTTTTGAGTCTTTGCAATACAGACCGGTAAATGGTCCAATCCCAAATTGGAGATTTTTCTAAGATGTGCTTTGGCCCTGGAAGTATAATCCACATGCTCCGCACCATAGATCTCCGTAGCAATGGTGGCAATTTTGTCCACAACACTGGATTCCCAATTGTAGAGCGGTTTAAAATCGGAAACGTTGGATTCCACAATATCGATTACATGTTGGGCCAACTCCTCGGCTCCGGCACCTCCCTTGGCCCAAACCTCGGCTAGGGCTACGCGAACACCTTTGGATGTGGCCAATTCCTTGATAACATTGATTTCCTCATCAGTATCCGATACAAATCTATTGATAGCAATCACAGGAACCACATTAAACTTTGCAATGTTCTCCAAATGCTTTTCCAGATTGGGCAATCCTTTTTTAAGAGCTTCCACATTGGGTTCCGTTAAGGATTTTAAATCTGCTCCCCCATGATATTTTAAAGCTCGAATAGTAGCTGTAAGCACAACCGCTTTCGGTTTTAAGCCAGCACTCTGGCATTTGATGTCAAAGAATTTTTCGGCCCCCAGATCAAACCCAAAACCAGCCTCGGTAACGGTATAGTCCGAATGTGTCATTCCCATTCGTGTAGCGATTACGGAGTTGGTTCCTTGCGCAATATTGGCAAAAGGTCCGCCGTGGATAATGGCCGGGTTCCCCTCCATGGTCTGCACCAAATTCGGTTTTACCGCATCTTTTAGCAAAGCTGTCATAGCACCTTCGGCCTTTAGGTCTTTGGCGTAAATGGGCTCTTTGTCAAAAGTATAGCCAATGAAAATATTGCCTAAACGTTCTTTCAGGTCGCTCAGATTTTCGGCCAAGCAAAGAATGGCCATAATTTCTGAAGCGGCGGTGATGTCAAAACCAGTTTCCCGAGGTATACCGGATGTGGTTCCGCCCAAGCCTACGATCACATGGCGAAGGGAACGATCGTTCATGTCCATCACCCTTTTCCAACCAATGGTTCTGGGATCTAGGCGCAATGACCTTGTTTTACTTTGAATGTTATTGTCTATGACTGCTGAGAGTAGGTTGTGCGCTTTTTCAATGGCGGAAAAATCCCCTGTAAAATGCAGATTAATATCTTCCATAGGGAGTACCTGCGAGTATCCACCCCCTGTGGCACCACCTTTAATGCCAAAAACAGGCCCCAGAGAAGGCTCCCGCAACACTACTGTCGTTTTTTTGCCCAATCGGTTCAGGCCTTCGGTCAAGCCAATGGACATGGTGGTCTTGCCCTCTCCGGCCGGAGTTGGTGAAATGGCCGAAACCAGTACGAGATTACTTTCGCTCGCTTTTTGCTTGTCAATGGCGTCCAAGGGCAGTTTGGCCTTGTACTTGCCATACATTTCTATGGAATCTGGATCGACTCCAAATTTTTCTGCAATGTTGGTAATGGGTTGTAGGGTAACGCCTTTGGCAATTTCCAAATCGGTCATGGGTAGATGTTTTGAGTTAGCTTGGAAAAAAAAGTCCTTGTTTTTGTAGGCAACAAGATACTACAATCAGAACAGTTTTCAAGGTCGTTTTCTGGCCCTTTTTTCTTTAAAATAGACTTTGTCAGCAATGTAAATGGTTTTTTTGATTTGGCAGAATATCTTGCTTTTGTCCTTGTTGGTGAGATCGGTGGTTTTTATGATCTCTATTTCATTTTGCTGGGCTACTTGGGCTTTGATTTCCTCAAGTTCTTCTAAGGTATAATTGAACTCGGCATACAATGTTTCTTTGGCTGGGCGCTTAAAGAAAATTTCAGCAGATTTGTCCCAGACCACATAATCGGGACCCAATAAGTTGATCAATTGTACCATGGGAATGGGATCCACGGCAGAGAACATGCTGCCCCCAAAAATGGAATTCACATAATTTCGGTTTTTGTAAGTGATGGGAAGTTTCATCGTAATGGTCAACAGGTCTTCGGAAACAAAAGTAATTCTACCCGTGCTCCTTCGGTACATGGGCGATAGATTGAACCCATATTTGAGAAGCACGTTCTTTTTAAAGAACTTTTCCCCCATTCCCATTAAGTTTTGATACAGCGACATAGGTATTACAGTGCTTTGTACATGATAAAGGTATCCACAAGTCCCAACTTTGGATGTCTGAATCCATTTGGGGTGGTTCCAATGATCTCAAAACCATACTTTTTCCACAATGCTACCGCGCCCTTGTTTGTGCTTACCACAATGTTGAACTGAATCGCGTGATAGCCCTTTTCCTTTGCAAATTGGATGGAGTGTTCGCACAGTTTTTTCCCAATTCCCCTGCCTTGGGCATTTGGCCCCACCATATAACTGCAATTGGCAATATGGTTGCCCAGATCTATTTGATTTGGCTTTATGATATAAGTGCCATGAATCTTGCCTTGATCTTCCAATACAAAAGTGTCCATGTAATCTGCAAACCAATGCTTCTTCAGATCAGATTTTGGAGTATTTGGATCAAATACATACGTGTCGGCGGTTTGGATTACTTCGGAGAAAATTTCCCATACTTGATCTTCATCGGATGCTGTGGCTTTTCTAATGTTCAATTTGTATTGTTTTTGGATGATACAAAAATCCGAATAAACGGTTATTTGGGCAAGGTGGCGGCAAGACCTCTCGCCTACACTCGAGATGACTTACAATCCCAAATTGGGCAAGTGCTTTAATTTGTGATAGTTTAGGGTAGCACGGATGCAGTTTTTGAGTTCGGCCTTTGGGAGTTCATCATCCAGTTGAAAAATAATGGCCCGGCTGCCCTCATAGGTAAATTGCTTGCCATAGATCAGCTTAAAAGTGGGCACTAGCTTGCTGGTGCACTGAAAATAAAGCGCATATTGGTTGGGCGCTTTAGCCTTCCAATCCATACGCAGGGTGCTGCCATTTTTGGTCACGTAACTGGGTTCGCCCCATTTTAGAGTCTCTCCAAGTTCGGTGATCTTGGGGTCTTCTTGGGCCACTTCCAAAACCAATTCCCGTAGGGCTTCCATTTGCTTGCGTACCGTATCGGGATAGTTTGCAAAAACCGAGGAGACCTCGGGCTTGGATTGTAGTTGTAAAGTTTTCATCCTTAAAAGCGTTATTATTTGGCAATATATATTAAACTTCCACCAATGATGGAGATCAATATGCCCGCTATTTTGGGCTTGCTTAGATTTTCATTGAGCAACTTATAACCAAGAAAGGCCCCAACAACAATACTCAGCTGCCTTAACCCACCAACATAGGTGGCTTTGCTCATGGTCAAGGCTGTTAAGACCAATATGTAGGTAAAACTATTAAAGAATCCCACTTGAATAATTTTGGACCTATTTTTCTGCCACTCACTTTTAACTTCGAGCTTGGAAAATTTAAAGGACGCAAATAAATTGTAGAACACAGCAATGACCAAAGTATACAGATAGAAATACAGAAAAGGTTCCATTTTGGTTACCGAAACCTTGTCCCAAAGGGTATAGCCGGCCACGGCTAGTGCAGCCAAGAGGGCATATACACTTCCCTTGTTTCCAATATTTGACAGAATGGAGCGCACCCCTTTTTTATCAAAAGAATCCAAGTGCATTATAAAGGTTCCCAAGATTATCAGCACGATGGCCACAATGCCAACAGTGTCCACGGTTTCCCCAATAAAAAAATAGGCCAAAACGGGTAAGAATATGATACTGGATCGGGAAACCGGGTACACCAATGAAAGGTCTCCATATTTATAGGCACTGGACAAAAAGAAATAATTAAAAAATGTGATAAGGGCGGCAACATGAATTAACCAAAGGAAGCTGACCTTAAAGTCCGAAACCGTAAAAAAGTAGATTGCGGGAATTGCAAAAATGGCAGTTTCCGCTATTTTGCTCAGGGCCGTAAAAATATGTTTGTTCTCAGAACTTTTGATAAGATAGTTCCAGTAGGCATGCGTAAAAATAGATATCAAAACCAGGATAAAGGGCAGCTTGTCCATAGATGGCTATAGGTTCCAGTTGGCTAATAAATAGCGGTCAGTTTTCAGCAAAATATCAATTTGTTTTTGAATCTCGGTAATGTCACCCGCGTTCAGGGGTTCAAAATCATCATAAAAACCGGTATCCCTAAACGGAAATTGGCAGGCCTCCCCATATTTCTGAATGGTGGCGCTTTTCGCCCTCCCATATAAGTGAACGTGCAGAAAAGGCCCTTCAGGTTTAAACACTCCCCAGTTGCCATTGTCTTGATAGTTGATGCGTCCCACATCAATACCACGATTGTTAAGTCCCAAGGTCATGGCCTCCCCGATCAGCATGGTCAACCGCATTTGCTCAATGGCCAATTTGGGAGATAACAATGTCCTATCGTTCAGCCGAACAATTGGTGCTATTTCTATATGCCCGCCATCTTTTCTGGTCACCAGTGGATGCTCCACCGCTGTCACCCTAAAATTATCCGTCTTGTAAATGGTTGGTCCCATACATTTTTAGTTTGAAGTTTAGTTTTTTGTCCACCAAGGCAGTAGAACCTGTTTTCCCACTTTGCAGGCCGATGATTTGGTCAACTTTGATTGAATCTTATACGGTACATACCACTCTGCGATTTCTCAAACCCCAGTTTGGTGTATAAACGGATGGCGCTCTGCCTGTGGTTGCCCGTAAAGAGCAATACCTCCGTTAGCCCTTTTTCTTGGGCAATCTGGAGCAGTTTTTCCATGAGTTGGCGGCCTAGGCCCTGCCCTCGGTAAGCGGTATCCACCACCACATCTTCTACCAAACCTTTACTGCCCGAAAGCACACTGTAGGTAACCATGGAGGCCATACCTATAATTTGGTCGCCCTCTTGGCAATACACCAAGCTCAACTGGTCTTCCTTCTCCATAATCTTGACCAAGGGGTTAAGTTTTAGATCGGGATTTAACTGCTTAAACAGCTTAACCATTTGGTTTTCCATGTCTACGGTTAAGTCTTCTGGGGTAAGGTGTTTGATGGTCATTTTTCACTTTTCTATTTTAAAAATACCACTAATTAGTAGTAACACATAAAAACTTTGGGGCATAAATTGCTCCCATGTTGACACCTGACCAAATTGAAAACCTAAACGAATGGATTAAGGAAGCCTATGGCTCTCCAAAAGAACTGACCAAACAATTGGACAACTTAGTTTTTATGCTCCTCTTTTTGGAAGAAGAAGTTTTTACCAAAAGAGAGGTACAAAGCGCAGCAGAATTGTTAAAGGGTTTTGGGGTGGTTTTGGGGTGGGAGTGCCTAAGCACATAGCTACAAAAATCAACTTTAGTCGAAAGTGTTCCAACGGTCTTGTATATGACAAGTAACGGATTCTACGTATTAATTTTTGTTCAAGTACTTAAACCGCTATTTTCATACATTGTTAGAAATGGGTTTACTCAATCAATACTTTCATGACATTATTAATCTTTAATTTATTCAGCCTTTCCCTTAGTATCTTTTTCTGTTCTGTGTTAAATGGATTTGCTAACCCATTGTCCTTGGCATCTTTAATGGACAGTTCTAATCTTTTAATAGGAAGCGCTAATATAGCATGGTCCTCTAAGAATGGATAAATAAAATCATCATCATTAATATAACTTTTCAACAGTTTAGTAAATTTACTAATAGGGTAATTGGATTTAATTTCTTCCCAATAATTCGGGCATGCAGGTTCATAGAAGGTTGGGAATTTATAATTTATTTCTTCTCTTTTGCCTCTAAGCCATTCGTAGGAGTTTTGAGACCCTATATCATTTGATTGAAGAATATCTGTTTCTGAATATTTTTTTTTGAAAAGATAAATGCTTGAATTATGATCCGATTTGTGCTTCGCAGGAACCTTTGTCAAATTAGAGGATTCGTCAATGTCAATATGATACATATCTCTTTCTTTTCTAAATAAAAAGACATTCCTAGAACATAACGATGATTTCAATAAATAAAAACAAGAATAATAGAGATTAACAGTTGGCCAAGAGTAATATTTATCTCTAAATTTTTCAATAGCAATTAGCAAGCTAACAGTACCCTTGAATAACAAACCTCTAACATCCTCATTTTTTACATTTATTAATTTTTCTTTATCAGATTGGCTGAACTCGTAATTTATGATATTAGTATTTCCTAAATCACCTACTGATGTTAGTAAAGACGTTGAAAGTATGGTCTCTACCTCTATTTGAATCTTATTCTTAGAGGTCATACTCTGTTTGGTCTGGTAATTCAAGAATTAAGAAAGTGGACAAATGGTCTTTAATTTTTATTCTGGCTGATTTTCCATCCATCCCCTTAATTTCAGCTTGTAAAATCAAGCCAACTTCATCTAGTCTCAAAATGTCTTTAAATGTTTGCTCACTAAATGATTTTCTCTCAATACACTTAACAAAAAGTGAATCAATGAAACATTCAAAGGCTCCAATAAACCCTGCACTTTTTAAGAATGGATTTTTGGATTTATCAAGCCACCAACCTTTCTTATCGTAGTAGGATTTGATTGCGTTGTAATAATTTAATATTATAGTCTTTTGAGTTTCAAAATTGGTGATATTGTATTTATAGAATACCGAAGAATCTGAATCTAGTTGTTTTTTTAAAGTAGATACTACAGTTGAAAGTCCAATTGCTCCACTTGGAACTCCTGGGTACTTAATGAGGTTTTTGTATGGAGATTCTTCTCTTGTATGTAAGGCATCGGCAATATCCTTTGCCCTAACAATTGAATGTTCTTTATTTTTCTCCACGATACCAAATAAATCATAAATCAAACTTTTAGGAACCGGTTTTTGCTCTGAATTTATATTCAGAAAGATTTCTGCCGCTTTTTCTGTAGTAAGATTTTCAGTAATAGAAACTAAAATTAATTTGTTTCCGATGGAATTTTTTTCGCTAATTGCCTCGCTCAAACCAGCTAGCCTATGCTGTCCATCTATAACTTGGGCAGAGTCTTCTGCTATTGGGATTTCTATTTTACCATTCAGATATGATAAATGATGTTTCGTATTTGTCCAATTTAGGATAAAGGTGTTAAAAAATATTCGCCCCTGAAGTACGTAATTCTTTATATCTAAAATTCTCTTTTTGTTAAGTGGACGTTGGATTGCGCCTACTTCTTTATCTTTACCTCTGATAGCAACATAATGTAATTTGACTACATCTTTGACTTTCATTTGTTGAGTATAGACAGTTACATTTCCAAATTTTGTTTTGAGTGAATCTGATTTATATTTTGCTATTCTTGCCATATTCTAATGAGCGGTTTTATTGCTGCTAACTTTTTATTTAGACACGCGATACATCCATACACTTTCAAATATAACGTATAAACTTATACGTGTGTAAGGGATATCTGTAAAGTTTTGTGTAAGTAACTTTGTATGGGTATGGTGGTTTTTTTGTTCCGTAGTATGCTTCTATCTCGCTCAATAACCGCACTCAATGGACATGCTCAGTGCTTTCGCAGGAATGAAAAAGACTGGGTTTAACGTCCAAACAGTTCTGAATGCGAACCAATCCGCACTAAACGTATAACATTTGGAGATTCAAACTGGAACCAGATGATCAGTAGGTCAGGTTTTATATGGCATTCCCAAAGGTCCTTAAAGTTGCCCTTTAGCCTATGGGGCAACATTTTATCCGGTATGCCGGCCACACCATCTTGTTGCAGCATTTTTAAGGTTGCTCTGGTCAGTTGGTCATTTTTGGGGTTTTTGATGACTTTTTTCAGGTCTTTTTTAAACTGGCCTGTAATAACAAGTTTATACATTGATCCACTTTATAGGGAATCCATAAAAGTGTCAACATCCTTTATTTCTTCCAAATCCTTGCCTTGCCTTGCCTCTGCAATGGCGGCTTTTGTTACTTTGTTTGGGATGTTCCCAACATCTTTGTAGAGCAGCACCTCAATATAATTATTGAGACTTCGATGCTCTGCGGCAGCTTTTTCCTTTATCATTTCGATTAGCTCCACATCAAAACGAAAGGGAAATTGTTTCTTTTTTATTGCACCCATATTGTATGTGTTTATGCTAAAAAATACCCTCGGCGCATTTTGGAAATTTATCGGAATTAAAGGCCGTCAGTTCGAGTTTTTTCCAAAGGAAAAAGTATCGAGAACACAGTTTTTGCTTTTAAAATTCTGATTCTCGATACAGTTTTTCAAGGCTTGGCCCTGAAAAACCACTCGAATTGACAAATTTTTATCAAAATGCACTACAGATTAAAAACAAAGATAGAAAATAACAATATGCTATACAAATGACATAATATTGTTATTATTGTGCGATAAATGCATAATCAAGAAAGGGATTCCTGCCTTCACTTCGACAGGCTCAGTGTGACACGCAGGAATGACAAACTTTAAAACAGATACCCCAATTTCACCCCTCCGTAAAAGTTTCTATCATTACCGGGATAAAAATAGCGGGGCAGGGCACCACCAAAACCAACTGCATTGATCAATACACTTTGGGCATAACGGGTATCAAAAAGGTTGTTCACACCAATATTCAAGCCCAAGGAAAAATGGTTGGAGAGTTGGGCCTCGCACCCCAATTTGGCATTGAACACGTTAAAAGAATCACTGCTCAGACTGTTGGCATCCGTCAACGGAATCTCGTCCACAAATTGGTGGATCAAGTTCAATTGAAAACCAGCGGTGTGTTTTATATCCACTCCGGAACTGATCCGGTGCTTGGGTACCCCTGTCAAAGGATTGCCTGAAAAATCATCGTCCCCATCTACAAAATCCACAAAACTATGATTGCTCAAGGTGTAGTTAAGGTAGGGATAGACCTTAAGGTC
This sequence comes from Flagellimonas sp., assembly GCF_965222555.1. Classification (GTDB taxonomy): domain Bacteria; phylum Bacteroidota; class Bacteroidia; order Flavobacteriales; family Flavobacteriaceae; genus Flagellimonas. The sequence goes on from NZ_CBDCUG010000005.1 coordinate 1,579,084, forward strand.
TTTACAAAGCTCAAATACCGATCGTGCGCTGAGTTCCAAACCTTGGTGGCGGGTCTCGCCCGCATTGCGACCAATAAATTGGTCTTCGCCCACGCGTTGGGCCACCAACAAATTGTTGATGTCCATATGATACAGGGACCAGTCCAAAAATAGGCGCTCATTAAAAAGTGTGGCCATTCCGCCAAGTTCATAATTGGTTCCCGTCTCCTGGGCAATATCCGGATTAATGACCCCGTCAGGCGTCAAGGTCTCCTCCAAACTGGGGTTGGAAAATCCACGGCTTACATTGGCATACAGCTTTCCACTCGCAAACAGGTATTGCAGTCCAAAACTGGGAAGGAGAATGGCATCAAAATTTCGGTCGGCGGAGGTGTTGGCACCTCCTTGGTTGAACAGATCTTGGAAATTATAATTGGTCTTGTTCAGGTTGAGCCCTAATTGGGCCGAAAACCGGGTTGTGATGGTGTGGGTAAGCGTACCGAACAGGTTAAACTGCCTCCGGAATTCGCTGTTATCGCTTAAGCGGTCACCCTGCAAGCTACCATTGCCATTGTTATCGCGAAACAAGTTCTGGAAGGTGCCCCAATGGTATTCGTCCTTGTACAGTTCGCCGCCAAAAGTGTACTCAAGGCTTCCTGCCATGCCCTTAAACTGGCTCCGAACACCAAATCCGTTGGTAAATTCATCCAAAATATTGAAAGGGCGAGGTTCATAATGGTCCAAATAGGTGTAAAAAACACTGGTGGTATTTTGTAAGGAAGTGTTGAACTCGTAGGTGTGGTACAGCCCGGCGAGCACATACTTGTTAGCCTCAAAACCTTCTGCGGCCAGCCAATTTCCAGCGGCACGGGTGGGATCTTCGTCAAAATCGGTCTGGTTCAACGAACTTGGAATCTGTGCGGTGTAGTCAATATAATTGACCAACAGGCCCAATTTGCTTTTTTCGCTGAGGTTAACATTGGTGTTCAGCAAAAAACCATCACGATCAAAACTGTTGTTCTGTCTGTAGCCATCGGTTTCAAAATGGTTGTAGCTAAAGGTGAGGTTAAAATTTTCTTCGGAATGTGTAAAGGATAGATTCTCTTTCAGCATTTGATACGATCCCACGGTAAAGGAGTTGAAGAGTTTGGTCTCGTTCGCTTCATGTTCTTTGGTATCGAGCAGAAGGGCCCCACCCAAATTGGTGCCAAAAGCGGTGCCTTTGGGTCCTTTAATGACCTCAATTTTACCCAGATTCTCCAAATCGAAAGCTTCGATGGTGGAAGAGCCTGTTCCGTTGGTCACTGGAATACCATTAAAATACATGCGGAGCTTATCGGTGCCGAAAGGCGTACGCGCACCCACGCCACGGATAGTGATTCGGTTGGTGTTGAGTGCCCCGGAGAGCACATACACCCCAGGAATCTGATTGACAGCAGAGGAAATGTCTATGGGGTTGAACTTTTCAAAGGTCTGCGCATTTATAATGGAATAGGGAGTGATTCCCGTAGCATTTCTGATGGTGAAATCCTCAATGAGAATAATTTCATCCAATTGGTTCACAGAATCTTTTTGGACTTCCTGGGCAAAAAATGGAAGGGTAAAAAACAAGAAAACAAAAACAATAGGGGCTTTTATATAGGCCATAGGTTGCGTTGTGGTTGAGATTGATTGATGAAGTTATTATTTTAAGGTAATTGTTTTTCCTGTTTGGGCACTTTCACGGGCGGCATCCAAAATTTCCATGACCACCAGATTGTTTTCCAAAGAGGAGAGACTATATGGTCGTAACCGAATCTTATTGTTTACAACTGCGGCCAGCAGGGTAAAGGGGTCGTTGTAAGGAGATGGTCTTTCTTCCAAAGTGAATTTTTCCTCATGATAACCATCATAGCCCTCCGCAATGCGAAGACGGAGTTCATTTCTGTTATCGGCAAAGAGTGCACCGATCAATCCGTATAACTCCATATCCTTACGACCAATGGGCCAATTCCATGATGCTTGGATGATGGCCTGGGCATCATCATAAGTAAGTAAAATGGTCGCCTCATCGTCTACCTTCGGATTGTTTTCAGGTTGTAACTGTTGGGTAACGGCGGTTACCGTATTGGGTTTCTGTCCATTCATGAGCCAAGTGGTCAAGTTGGCCCCGTAGCAACCAAAATCCGTAATGGCTCCCCCGCCATTTTCAACCGGATCTTGGAGCCAGTCCAAAAACTCTTTGTTGACGCCTATTTTAACCGGTCCTTTATGTCCATCCCTAACAATAATCTTTCTGAGCCTTCCAATTTTGCCATGGTTCAAGAACCGTTTGGCCATATGGTTTGTGGGATACCACGAAGTTTCATAATTGGTCAATAGATGGATATCATGTTCTTCGGCAAGGGCGGCCATTTGCTGGGCGTGGTCCAAACTAACTGCCAAGGGTTTTTCCACCATTACATGAATGCCCAATGGAGCACAGGTCTGTACCACTTCCAAATGATCATAAATAGTTCCGAAGGCTGTAACGGCCTCGGGTTTGGTTGCGTAGATCATTTCTTCCAAACTGTTGAAAACCAAATCGATGGAATAGCCATACTGATCAGCATAGCGTTGTGCCAGCTCGCGATTGGGTTCCACCATTCCCACAATCTCTACATCTCCAATATCCTCACGGCCCAAAATCCAATGCACATGGGTATGGGTAAGTCCTGCCACGCCAATTCGCAAGGGTTTTTCTTGGGACAAGCCATTTGGGGCAAACAATACAAAACAACAGATGAGAATAAACGAGCGAAACATAGGGTTAGTTGGTTCAAAATCAATATCCCATAAAAATAAGAACTAATCCTGAAGTTCCTTCAACACGGTCGCGGTATCTTTTATGATGGCAAATTCATCTTTAAGATTGGCCAAGGCCGTATTGTGGATGAGTTCGGCGCTGAATTTTTGTCCATTGACCCCAATTTTGTCAAAGGCAGCGGTGGCATCGGAAATTAAATTGACCTGAAAACCGAGGTTGGCCGCCATTCGGGTTGAGGTGGAAACACAATGCTCGGTGGTCAATCCAACAATGACTACTTCTTCAATGCCTTTGGATTTGAGTTGGTCTTCCAGAGGTGTTCCTATAAAGGCACTGTTCACACTCTTTTGAAATATAGGTTCATCTTCCAAAGGTGAAACTAAAGGATGTAAAGCATTTCCTGGTTTGGATGGATGAAGCGGCGATTCCGCATTTGTGGAACAATGTTGAATATGAAAGATAGGGAATTTTTTAGCTCTAAAAAGCCCGAGAATTATTGCGGCATTGGCTTCGGCATCGGGATTGTTACGCTCGGTTCCGTAGTAATCGGTTTCTTGTAAACCTATTTGGATGTCTATTAATAGAAGGGCTGGCATCTGAAAAATAGATTATTGACGCTAAAGATTGATACTAAAACTGAAGTGCCAATCCAAAACCTTGTCTAGAAGGGACCAATTTAAATGCTGTTTTTTTGGTAAGACCTTCGTTATACTTTAGAATTGATTTCTTTTTTTGGCTGTTTGAGATTAGGGCAAAAGTAACGAACGACCCAAAGGAACCCAGCACCCCAAGGAATGGCCCGGTTATATCTTTGTCGTTTGCTTGATTATTTAATTGCCAAGCAAAGAAACCCAATTCGGCAACCCCGGATATGTAAGCCAAAGTGCTGGTTGTTTTGGATTTTTTCCAATAAGAATAGGACTCTTCATTTTTTTCCAATAGGGAAATCAAATCCTTTTTTGTGATCCGTTTATCATCCTGATAATATTGATAGCCCCAAAAACTGGGAAATATGGTTATTTCTTGAGCACTTAGTTTTGTGGATAGCAAGCATAGAAAAAGAGGTAAAACAATCAATTTTTTAACACCCATTCTTTTTTGGTTTAGAGGTTTTTTAATGGGATTAAAAATAAAGGATATTTTGATGATGGCAACAATTTAAAACCTAAAACCAACAGATAAGCCGCCTCTATACATAAAGGTATCTTGAAAATCATCAGGGTTGATGTTTCGACCAAATCCGCCAAAGATTTCCAAGGAGAATCTTTGGCTTCGGGTCACCCATTTATTACCCAATCCCAGTCCGAGTGCCACCGTGCTATAATCATTGTTTCTGGAACCAAGATTATCTTGGGAGGTTTCATCTTCACCGGTATAATACAGTCCAAAGGCTTCGGCAAAGAATCCGCTTCTGGGTTGATAACCAAAATAGGCCCTAAAGTTGGGTCCTATTCCAAAATTGCCATTGTAATCGGTTGCATCATTGTCAAAATAAAGGGTTCCCCCAACACTGGTGTCTTCACTGAGGTAATATTCATACGAACCTTCTACCGCTGTGGTTGCCAAAAAAAGTCCAATGTTGAACTTTAGTTCATTACCGGAATCTAAATTGGGATAGGCCTGAGCGTTCAAGAAAAATCCGGAAAGCAATACTCCAATAAATACTAATTTTTTCATAACCACGATTTTAAATCCATCAAGGATAATCAATTAATGTTCCAAAAATCAAATTTAACCCACAAGGATTAAATAGAATCATTTTAAGGAGCCAAAGACAATGGTTATTTTTAGTGAAAATTTGAGCATGAAGATAGTATCGTACAACGTAAATGGAATTAGGGCGGCATTGAACAAGGGTTTTATGGAATGGCTACAAGCTGTTGACCCCGATGTGGTCTGTTTACAGGAAATAAAAGCCATGAAGGAACAGGTGGATGTTTCTTTGTTTGAAGCTGCAGGGTATAATCACCATTACTGGTTTAGTGCACAAAAAAAAGGGTATAGTGGTGTGGCCTTGCTCTGTAAGGAAAAGCCTGATCATATTGAATATGGTACTGGAATAGATTATATGGATTTTGAAGGTCGAAATATTAGGGCCGATTATGGGGATTTGTCCATAATGAGCATGTACCTCCCATCAGGAACCAATTTGGATCGTTTGGATTTGAAACTTACCTATATGGCGGATTTTCAAAAATATGCGGACACGCTAAGAAAAGAACGCCCAAATCTTGTCGTTTGTGGGGATTATAATATTTGCCACGAGGCCATCGATATCCATGATCCCGTGAGAAACAAAAATGTTTCCGGATTTTTACCCGTGGAACGGGAATGGATCGGGAACTTTATGAAAAGTGGATTTATAGACAGCTTCAGACATTTCAATAAAGAACCGCACAATTATACGTGGTGGAGCTACCGGGCCAACGCTAGGGCCAACAATAAAGGATGGCGTTTGGATTATGGTATGGTGAACGATTCATTGAAGGACAGATTGAAGCGGTCTGTTATTCTTTCAGATGCCAAGCACAGTGATCATTGTCCGATTCTTCTGGAAATAGAAAAGTAAGATTAGGTTTAAGATGGCAAAAAATGGATTGATTATTTTAGCCAACTGAAAAATGACTAGCTAGATGAAATATACCAGACTACCACATACCGATATAAAAGTCAGCAAGATTTGTTTGGGAACCATGACCTGGGGAAGGCAGAATAATGAAGAAGAAGGACATGAACAGATGGATTATGCGTTGGACCAGGGCGTCAACTTCTTTGATACCGCTGAGATGTATCCCATTCCACCAAAAAAGGAAATCTATGCGGTAACCGAAGAAATAATTGGGAACTGGTTCAAAAAAACCGGAAATCGGGATAAGGTAGTGTTGGCAACCAAAATTGTGGGAAGGGCAGATTTTGCCAAGTATATCCGAACAACAGGGTTTAGCAAAGATTCCATTATCAGTGCTGTGGATGGAAGCTTGAAACGTCTGCAGACCGATTATATTGATCTATATCAATTGCACTGGCCGGAACGGAACACCAACTTTTTTGGGCAACGTGGGTTTAATGCACATTCCATAGATCCATGGGAAGACAACATACATCAAGTATTGGAAACCCTTCGCGATTTGATTGCGGAGGGAAAGATCAGACATGTGGGATTGTCCAATGAAACGCCATGGGGAACCATGCGTTATTTGGAAGAAAGCAAAGTGCACCAGAGTCTACCACGAATGCTTACCATCCAGAACCCGTATAGCTTATTGAACAGGTTGTTTGAAGTTGGACTTTCTGAAATTTCTATGCGGGAAGATATTGGACTTTTGGCATATTCTCCGCTAGCTTTTGGTGTGCTGAGCGGTAAATATTTGGATGAAATAGCTCCAAGAAAGGCAAGATTGACGCTGTTTCCACATTACGATCGTTACAGTGGCGAAACAGCTAAGGTTGCAACCCAAAAGTACAATGAGTTGGCAAAGGAGCATGGATTAAGCCTGGCGCAAATGGCATTGGCTTTCATCAATACAAGACCTTTTTTGACCAGCAACATTATTGGTGCTACAACCATGGAGCAGTTAAAGGAGAACATTGATAGTATTGATGTTGACCTTTCTGATGAGGTGTTAAAAGGAATTGAAGAAATCCATAATTCCATTCCAAATCCGGCTCCCTAATTTAATCTAAAGCATAAGCTCTGTATTCGTCGCCTGATGGGGTTCCCATTTTACCGCCACCGCAGGCGATAACCAAATACTGCTTGCCATCAACCTCGTAGGTAGCTGGGGTGGCGTATCCACCAGCGGGTAATTTATCCTCCCATAACAGCTCACCGGTTTTCATATGGAAGGCTCGGATTTTTTCATCCTTTGTAGCAGCAATGAACAGGACCCCGCCAGCCGTAATCACAGGACCTCCGTAATTTTCTATTCCTGAAACTGGAATGTTGGGGTCATTTAGTTGTTCTTCGTGGCCTAATGGGACTTTCCACAAATATTCTCCCGTGTTTAAATCGATGGCATTAAGTGTTCCCCATGGTGGCTTCACAACAGGAAACCCTCTGTCATCTTTAAAACGACCAAATCCTGCCATGGCGTAAGGAACTTTTATGGATGTTTCCTCAACCCTATGATCGGTTGCTTCTGAAATACCAGAGATAAAGGTTGAAATGGCGCGTACTTCATCATTGGATAAATTGGGCATTCCGGGCATTGCACCCTTTCCTTTTTTAATGATAATGGCTATCGAATCGACAGAAAATCGTTCTTTCACCGTTTTAAGTTCAGGAATTCCGGTCAACCCTTGCAGCTCTCCTCCATGACACCGAGCACAGTGGATTTGAGTCAAGGATTGCCCAATATTGCTATGTTCCCCTTCTTTTTCCTGGATTTCCTTCATACGAACAATCCATGCCATTTCATTGGAATTAACATACATTATTCCACTTCGGGGATCCAAAGCCGCACCTCCCCACTCGGCACCACCATCAGCTCCTGGATACAAAATTGTTCCCGTAGTATCAATGGGAGTAAATTGTCCCTTCGAGGTGATTTCAACAAATTTTTCCTGAACTGTTGGAGGGTTTGTTTTTTGATTTTTATCTACCAGATCATCTACAAATGAGGGCCTGTTGGGGTCATATAAATCTGCCTCCGTCAGCAATTGACGAGCGAATGGTTTTGGTTTGGTAGGTAGCGGTTGGGTTTTATAGGTTTCTTCTCCTTTTAACGGGGAAGAAGGGTACGGTTTCTCCTCAATGGGAAACAAGGGTTCTCCAGTAACCCTATTAAACACAAAAACATGACCACTTTTGGTAACTTGGGCCACCGCAGGGATTTTCTTTCCATCCCGTTCCATTGTAAACAAATTGGGTGGTGCGGGTAAATCTCTATCCCATAGATCATGATGGACCATTTGAAAATGCCATAGACGCTCTCCGGTTTCGGCAGTTAAAGCCAACAATGAATTGGCAAATAAATTGGCCCCAGACCTATCGCCACCATACCAATCAAAGGCCGGTGAACCCGTAGGAACATAAACAATACCTCTTTCAATGTCCAGAGCCATGCCCGCCCAACTATTTGCGCCACCCACCTTTTTATAGGCGTCTTTTGGCCAGGTGTCATATCCAAATTCATTGGGTTGAGGGATGGTATGAAATATCCATTCGATTTCACCCGTTAACACATTATAGGCCCTAACGTGGCCAGGAGAAGAACCAGGACCTTCCCCGACCAGTGTTCCTTGAATCAACAGATTTTTGTAGATGGTACCGGGGGTTCTGGTCATTACGGATAGCTGCTCTGTATTTCTGCCAAGCCCCTTCCTTAAATCAATGCTGCCATTATTTCCGAAGGAAGAAATTGGTTTTCCATCCAAAATATTGATAGCATATAGATTATGTTCTGAAGAGAAAAAAATACGACTTGGATTTTCATCAGAGGATTTCCAGTAACTTAATCCACGACTTAACCCAGCGCCCGAATTGCCTTTTGAAAAAGGGTTGAATGTCCAGATTTCCTTGCCTGTTTTTGCATTGATGGCAAACAAGCTGTTAGCGGCATTTACACCATAAAGGGTACCGCCAACAATCAATGGATTTGTTTGGATTTGAGTTGTTCTGCCGCTTTCGCCTCCTCCACTCTTATAACTCCAAGCCAATTTTATGTTGGTTACATTGGAGGTGTCTATTTGTTGCAAGGTTGAATAATGTGTCCTTTCAGGATCACCTAAGTAGTGCTGCCAAGTAGTATGATGATCTGTATGCTCAGCGATTTGACCACATGAAAAAGATATTGAACAGGCTAAAAGAAGAGGAATTCTTACCAATTTCATTTTGAAACTTTCTTAAATATAAATGATAAGGTGTTGAAAAACAGTATTCAAACCTAAAAACTGCGGTTTTAACCAAATAATCCCCTGACCACATCCTCGATTTTGGAAACCAGATGTACTTGAATGTTGGTGTTCTTCAGTCCAATCTTGTTGTTTTTGGAAACATAGATTGCAGTGAAACCCAGTTTTTCAGCTTCAAGTATGCGTTGGTCCACACGTTGAACCGGTCTTATTTCACCTGCAAGTCCTACTTCAGCGGCAAAACAAACTCCTTTTTCAATGGAAATGTCGGCATTGCTGGAAAGGATGGCGGCCACAACGGCCAAATCAATGGCGGGGTCATCCACGGAAATTCCGCCGGTAATGTTCAAGAAAACATCCTTGGCGCCCAGTTTAAATCCTGCCCTTTTTTCTAAAACGGCCAAAAGCATGTTCAATCTTTTGGCATTGAATCCGGTAGCTGATCGTTGTGGAGTTCCATAAACCGCAGTGCTTACCAAGGCTTGGATTTCAATCAATAAAGGACGCATGCCTTCAACCGTGGCTGCGATAGCGGTTCCGCTGAGGTCTTCCTCATTTTTTGAAATCAACACCTCGGATGGATTGTTTACTTCGCGAAGTCCGCTCCCCTGCATTTCATAAATGCCCAGTTCGGCCGTGGAACCGAATCGGTTTTTCAAAGAACGAAGAATTCTGTAGACATAATTCCGATCTCCCTCAAATTGAAGCACGGTATCTACCATATGCTCCAAAATCTTGGGTCCGGCTATGGTGCCGTCTTTGGTAATGTGGCCTACGAGAATTACCGGGGTATTACTCTCTTTGGCAAACTTGATAAGTTCGGCCGTGCTCTCCCTGATTTGTGAAATACTTCCGGCCGCGGATTCAATGTAATCCGTATGTAATGTTTGTATAGAGTCTATAACTACAATATCCGGCTCAAGTGCAGCTATTTGCTGAAAGATATTTTGTGTCTTTGTTTCAGTAAGTACAAAGCAGTTTTCACTATTGGGGTGAATACGATCCGCTCGCATTTTAATCTGCTTTTGACTTTCTTCACCTGAAACATATAGGGTTTTATAGGAAAGTTTTAAGGCAATTTGCAATAGCAATGTGCTTTTTCCTATCCCCGGTTCGCCTCCCAAAAGGGTTAAGGAGCCTGGTACCAAACCCCCTCCCAAAACCCTATTGAATTCCTGATCTTGGGTATCTAACCGTAGTTCTTTTTCATTGGTTATCTCCGAAACCCTTAAGGGTTTTGAAACTTTCTTTGCTAGGGTGGAATCGGTTTTCCAACTTTTTTTGTCTTCTTTGTGTACCACTTCTTCCACAATGGTGTTCCATTGTTTACAGGAAGAACATTGCCCAGTCCATTTAGGGTATTGGGAGCCACAGTTTTGACAGAAAAAAGCAGTTTTAGTCTTGGCCATTCGTTTAAAAAGAAGAGCCTAAAGATATGGAATTCGATGATGGGACGAATGGATTTTTGGATAGTTGGACTTTTAACTATTGAGAACTCAATTTCCCGTAAATCCGTAAATCTAATAATCCAGAAGTCTAGTATCCAAAATCCGCTTTAAGGGCATCTATTTTTTCCAGGGCCATGTCCTTGGTCAGAAAGTCAATTTCTTCCATTTGGAATGCCTTTTCAAAAGTCTTAAAGGCTTTTTTGGGCTCGCCCAATTGCTCATAATATTCACCCTCAAAATAAAAGCCCAACATGGTATCGGGAAATTGTTTTTTACAGACTTCGGATAGCGGTTTTAAGGATTCAAAATCCTCTTTTTTCAAACTAGCTGCATAAATGGCCATGATGTCATTGAGCTCCACAGGTTTTCTAAACCCAAGCAATCTTTCGATCATATCATACCGATCTTGTAAAAATTTGAACACAGGTTCATCAGAGGTAAGGATTTGGGTTTTGTATTCTTTTGGTGTGATTGGACGAAAGATTTTGAAAACGTTGTCAAAAGCTTTGCTTATGCCATAAGCCGCAATGGAAACGTGATCAGCTTCTTTATACTCATCAAAAAAGTAATGTAAGGATTCTTTATCAATGGACTTAACGGCATTATTCATTTGAAGGATGCGCTGTCTGTCCTCGGTGGGTTCTTTTTCCAATACCACATTATAGAAAATCTCTTGGTCCAAATCGGAAAGCCTTGACGGAACCCTACTTTCCATTTCTGTGGCCAATACAGGAGATATGGATAAGTAAGAGTTGAACAAGGATTTATCTTTGAACAAGAAGTAATTTCCAAAATTTGCGGTAATGTCGTAGCCGATAAACATTTTAAAAGGGGCTACATTGTATTGTGTCTCTAAATATGGAATAAGTTCTGTGCCTAAAAACTCATAAAATTGAGCACCTTTCTCTGTGGGGAGTCCTGTGGTCTGCTCAAAGTCACAATCTTCCCAACGCAGATCGTTCTTGCCTTGATCTACCCCTACAATTATTACCTCGGGCATCCTGTGGTGACGACTATAGAATTTAGCATTGGCCACAACAATATCAAAAAGATATTCGGCATCGAGCACTACCAAAAGGGGATATTTTTTATCCTCGGAATAATCCTCTGGGAAGTAATAAGAGACATCCCTTCTTTCTTGAAGCTTGAAAGATTCGAAAATCTCTTTTTTTACCTGTGCTCCTAAATTAAAGCACAATAGGCCTATTAGAATAAATAGACATCTTTTCATTTGGTAAAATATTTAAGTGGTAGGGGTTTACCGATTTCTATTCAATAACGGTAAGATGACAAAGGATATTGTTCCAAAAACAACTACCATTAAGGTCTGGGCTGTCCACATGATCCAGCCATAGGCATCGCCTGAGGTTTTGCTGATGCCATAAACCGATAAAGCTGCGGTTACAACAATGGGAAATAACCCTAATCCGCCATTAGTGGTGGCCATGGCAAAAGCTCCGGCAACAAAGGCCACCAAAAATGCCCCTAAGGGCAGCTCGGTTGTTTCGGGAACCGTAAATTTTATTACCCAGAACATGGCAATATAGCATGCCCAGATAAAAAGTGTATGAAAGATAAAAGCTCCTCTTTGTTTCATTTTGAAAATGCTCAATACACCATCTAACAGACCGTTTAGGAATGTTTTTATTTTGAGCGCGAATTTGGAAGTGGATTTTTTGATGATGCGTATAGCTACAAATAGCCCAAGAACACCAGCCAAAAGGAATCCAAGTGAACCGGCCAGGCCAATACCATTTTCTTCCAAAATACCTAGGATTACATTGGTTTGTACAAGAAGTGCCATTAATATTATCAACAGTAACATGATGACATCAATAATTCTTTCGGTTACTATAGTGCCAAACCCTTTTTCAAACGGGACTTTCTCATAGGTGTTCAATGCAGTTGCCCTTAGAAATTCGCCAGATCGCAATACCAAAGTGTTTGCAAAATAGCTGGTTAGGATAATGAGTACATTGTTGACCAGTTTTGGTTTGTAGCCCATAGGGGCTAAAAGATAATTCCAACGAATAGCCCTGGAGATATGGCTCAATATACCAATGAATATGGATAGAAATACCCAAATTGGATCTGCATTCTTTATTGCCTCAAGAATTCTGACCCTATCTTCTGGAGTTGTGGAAGTATATGAGTAAAAAACAAGTCCCAATCCAATTAGAATGGGAACTACAATTTTTAGGAATTTTTTGAGGGAATGGCTCAAAACTAGTTTAAAAGGTTGGTTTCCTCATTGGGGAAAACCAATGCTGGATTAAAGGATTTTGCTTCTTCCATACTCATCCATGCATAGGTTATTAGGATAAGGACATCTCCAACGGCTACCTTTCGCGCAGCAGCACCATTAAGGGTAAGCTCGCCAGAACCTCTTGGTCCTGGAATTGCATAGGTCTCTAGTCGTTCTCCATTGTTATTGTTCACAATCTGCACTTTTTCTCCCCTGATTATGTTTGCAGCATCCATCAAATCTTCATCGATGGTTATACTGCCAATATAATTGAGGTCGGCCCCTGTGACCTTTACCCTATGGATTTTGGATTTTACAACTTCTACTTGCATGGTGCAAAATTAGTTAATTCAGTTTTAGATTGTCTATCAAACGAATGCCATCGGCATAAACGGCAATAAACGCTCTATAGTTTTTGTTTACCTGTTTCTTAAGTAATGGTGTTAACGTGCTTTCATCTGCAATTTCAAAATATTCCAACTCCAGTACTTCGTTTTTTTCAAATTGGGATTGTACCCATTCTGATATGACATAAGCACTTTCCGTGCCAAATTTTGTCTTGGCAGTTAGTAGTGTTTTGTAGATAAAACTTGCATCCTCCCTTGCCTTTTTTGACAGTCGTTCGTTCCGGGAACTCATGGCCAAGCCACTAGGTTCCCTTTCAATAGGGCAACCTACAATTTGATAGGGCAATTTTTTGGATTCTACCATTTTTCTGATAATCTGGAGCTGCTGAAAATCCTTTTCACCAAAATATGCTTTGTCAGGAGAAACTGTTTTGAGGAACAACTCTACAATTGTGCCAACCCCATCAAAATGGCCTTCCCTGAACGCTCCTTCCATTACTTTGTCCAGACCATCAAATTCATAAGCTTGGGAAGCTATGTTATCGCCATACATTTCGTCCACAGAAGGAGTGAAAACCACAATGTTGTTGGAAACACTCTTTAAAAGATGGATATCCTTTTCCAGGTTTCTGGGATATTTCTTTAAATCGTCTTTTTTATCAAATTGTGTAGGGTTTACAAAAACACTCACAACTACTAGATCGTTTTGCAAAAGAGCGGTCTTAACCAACGAAATGTGACCTTGATGTAGTGCCCCCATAGTAGGGACCAAGCCAACGGTACGATTTTTGCTTCTTTCTGTTTCTAAGAAGAGCGTGAGTTCCTTTTTGCGGTCAAATACATGCATAGAGCAATTCAAAAGCGTGCAAAAATACTATAAATACTGCTAATCAGCATAATTTTTGTACTTTTGCGCCTACGTTTTTCAGATAAGCAAAAGAAAGTGTTTATGAATGGTAAAAAGATATTGTTTGTATCTTCTGAATTAGTGCCCTACCTCCCAGAGAATCAAGTTTCCTTAATGTCGTATGAAGCACCTAGAATGGTCAATAGCAATGGGGGGCAGATACGCATTTTTATGCCCAGGTATGGAAACATCAATGAGAGAAGGCATCAACTGCATGAGGTAATCCGTTTATCAGGGATGAATTTGGTAATCAATGATATGGATATGCCACTTATCATCAAGGTTGCATCAATTCCCAAGGAGCGGATACAAGTATATTTCATTGATAACGAAGAATATTTTAAGAGAAAGGCAACATTTGCCGATGCGGATGGAAATTTGTTCCCCGATAATGATGAACGGGCCATTTTCTTTGCTAAAGGTGTGGTTGAAACGGTTAAAAAATTGAATTGGTCGCCAGACATTATCCATGTTCACGGATGGATGGCTTCCTTGTTGCCCCTGTACTTGCGTAAATATTATGCAGATGAACCCTTGTTTGCCGACAGCAAAATTGTAACCTCTATATATGACAGAGGTTATGAAGGGGAATTAGATGGTGAAATGAAGAATAAAATTGCTTTTGATGGCATTGAGGAAGAAAGTATTTCTTCGCTTTCCACTCCTGACTATAATAATTTGTTAAAAGTAGCAGTAGATTATTCTGATGCCATTATTTTAGCCTCGGAAGAGGTGCCAGAGGAATTAAAGAACCACATTGCAAATCTATCCAAACCTGTATTGCCCTATGTTTCTCTTCAGGAAGCAGAGGATGCATACACAAATTTCTATAAAACAGAAGTTTTAAAATAAATTGCATGAAATTTTCTAGGATTATAAAAGTTTCAACTTTGGTTGGAGCTTTGTTTCTGATAATCACTTCCTGTGAGGATGAGTTGGCCAATACCATAGGGGAAGGAGTTGTTGCTGGGGAGCCGTTTACCACAGGTAAAAAATCATACGATGTTTTTGCTTTTAACAGAGGAATAGAAGCGGTCCAGACCAATCGCATTCCATTATATCAACTGGGGACATTTAATGACCCTGTTTATGGAAGAACAAATGCCAGTATTGTATCCCAGGTAACCTTGCCAGGTGGACAGGGAAATCCAACTTTTGGGGATTTATCGCAAGCCGTTGAGGACGATGCAGACGATGACGATTCCGATGCAACCATTCCGGAAAATGAAACAGTTAAAGAGGTATACTTGCACATTCCATTTCAGGTGCCTCCGGCGTCCTTAAAGGATAGTGATCGGGATGGTGTGGACGATGAATTTGATAAAGACCCAGAAGATCCAAATTCTGACTGGGATGGTGATGGTGTTAGTGATAATGACGAGCGTATTGTAGGCTCTGATCCCTTTGACCCAGATGAAGATGGGACAGGGGATGATTTTGTGGCCAATACCTTTGAAAAAATATTTGACCTAGATAGTATATATGGTTTGGAAGACCCCAATCCAGAGGATCAAATACTAGAAGGAACAGTTAAACTAAAAATCTTTCGATCTACATTCTTTTTAAGGGACTTGGATCCAAACTCCAATTTTGAAGAAAGACAGGAATATTTTTCCAACCAAGATTTTTCTGGATTTGTCTCGGATGAATTGTTTAATGGTGAAGTGGCTTTTAGCAACAGGGAAAAAATCATTTTTGAAGCTGAGGTAGACGACCCGGATACCGAGGAAGATGAGACCACGCAGATTAAAAATAGAATAGCTCCTGGATTGAGGATGAAATTGGATAATGCGCTTTTTCAAGAAATCTTGGATAAAGAGGGACAGTCAGAACTTTTGAGCCAGGCCAATTTCAACGATTACTTCAGAGGAATACAAATATCAGGGTCAGATATGGAAGATTTGATGTTTTTATTGAATCTTGCACAGGCTACCATAACAGTAACCTATGAATATCAGGATTATAATACGGAAACCGAGGGTCCGGAGACTGCGGAAAAGGACTTTGTGTTGAACCTACTTCTTCAAGACAGCAATGGAGCGGTAACAGGTAATGCGGTGAATACCCTTACAAATGATGCATACCTAGGGGACATTCCCAATGCGTTGGATAATGGAGAAAATGCCTCTAGAATATATGCAAAGGGTGGCGCAGGTACTTTTACCGAGATTAAATTATTCGACGAGTTTAATGATGGCATGGACGTTATCAATGAGATAAAGGCGAACAATTGGATCATTAATGAAGCCAACCTGGTTTTTTATGTGGATCGGGATGCCATTGGGGACAATGCTGAGGAACCACCTAGACTTTATTTGTACAATGCTGAAACGGATCAGCCAATATACAATCCAAACAACGAAAGAGGTGAGGTTCAAGAACCGCTTGGACGTTTTCTGGATTTTGATGGTATTCTAGAAAAGAGCAATGGTAAAGGATTAAAATATACTTTCAGGATTACGGACCATATCAACAATATAATAATTAGGGACTCTACAAATGCCAAATTGGGTCTTACGTTAACTGCCAATGTTGTGGACCCAAGGGTTTCGGAGTCATTAAGTAACGAAGCCCCTAACATCAATATGCCATTGATGTCCACTATTAGTCCTTTAGGTACGGTTCTTTACGGTAGTGGAGAAGGTGTAAGCGAGGATAAAAAATTAAAATTGGTGATTTATTATACCAAAGCCAACTAATTAGACTCATTTTAATTACCATTTGTAGATTTTTTCTGCCTTAGGACCGCTACGATACTATTTATACCAATTGTAGTACTAAATTTGCGATTAACTCAAACTATTAACTACTTAAAACCGATTTTATGTGCGGAATTGTTGGATATATTGGTCATAGGGATGCCTACCCCGTCATCATAAAAGGACTCCAAAGGCTTGAATATAGAGGGTATGATAGTGCGGGTATCGTGCTATTTGATGGAGAGCAAACCCATTTGTCCAAAACAAAGGGCAAGGTGGAGGATTTAAAGAAAAAATCTGAAGCGGCCATTGCAACAAAGGGGAAATTGGGACTTGGGCATACTAGATGGGCGACCCACGGAGTACCAAACGATATCAATTCCCATCCGCACTATTCAAATTCTGGAGATTTAGTGATTATCCATAACGGAATCATTGAAAACTATGAGGCTATAAAGAAGGCACTCATGGAACGTGGATATACTTTTGAATCGGATACGGATACCGAAGTTTTGGTAAACCTTATAGAAGAAGTAAAGAAAAAAGAAGGCGTTAAATTAGGTCAGGCCGTTCAGATTGCATTGAATCAGGTTGTTGGGGCATATGCAATTGCTGTTTTTGACAAAAACAAGCCAGATGAGATTGTAGTGGCCAAATTGGGAAGTCCTTTGGCTATTGGTATTGGGGAAAACGAATATTTCATTGCCTCAGATGCTTCTCCTTTTATTGAATTCACCAATAATGCGGTGTATTTGGAAGATGAGGAAATGGCGATAATTCGTATCGGCAAGGAAATCAAGCTTCGGAAAATCAAAGATGATGCTATAGCCTATCCAAATATTTTGGAACTTCAGTTGAACCTTGAAGAGATTGAAAAAGGAGGATATGATCATTTTATGCTCAAGGAAATCTATGAGCAGCCGAGAGCCATATTGGATACCTATAGAGGACGTTTATTAGCGGATCAGGGAATTATCAGAATGGCGGGGATTGACCAGAATTTGGAAAAATTCCTCAATGCGAACAGAATTATAATTGTGGCATGCGGAACCTCATGGCATGCAGGCCTTGTGGCTGAATATATTTTTGAAGATCTTGCCAGAATCCCTGTTGAGGTAGAATACGCTTCGGAGTTTAGGTACAGAAATCCGGTAATAACAGAGAATGACGTTTTAATAGCCATATCACAATCTGGTGAAACAGCAGATACACTAGCGGCCATTAAGTTGGCAAAAGAAAAAGGAGCATTCGTATTTGGTGTATGTAATGTTGTAGGTTCTTCCATTGCTAGGGAAACCCATGCTGGAGCCTATACCCATGCGGGACCTGAAATTGGTGTGGCCTCAACAAAGGCATTTACAACACAAATTACAGTGCTTACCCTTATTGCCTTAAAATTGGCGCATGAAAGGGGGATGTTCTCAGAATCCAAGTACCACGAGTATTTGGCAGAATTGGAAGGAATTCCTGCAAAAGTAGAAAAGACACTATTGTCCAATGAGTTGGTGGCACAGATTTCAGATACCTATAAAGATTCAACCAACTGTCTTTACCTGGGTAGGGGATATAATTTCCCGGTAGCTTTGGAAGGAGCATTAAAACTAAAGGAAATAAGTTATATCCATGCCGAAGGATACCCTGCTGCCGAAATGAAACATGGCCCAATTGCTCTGATTGACGAGCAAATGCCTGTAGTGGTCATTGCCACTAAAAAAGGCCATTATGAGAAAGTGGTGAGCAATATTCAAGAGATTAAATCTAGAAGTGGTAGGATCATTGCCGTGGTGACCGAAGGTGATAAGAGTGTAAAGGAACTGGCCGACCATGTGATAGAGATTCCCGAAACCTCTGAAAGTCTTTCTCCGTTACTTACAACAATACCGTTGCAATTATTGTCATACCATATAGCTGTTATGAGGGATTGTAATGTGGATCAGCCTCGAAATTTGGCAAAATCGGTTACCGTCGAGTAACTTTGGAAAATCATAAAAAATCTAATAAAGGCACCTCTTAGGGTGCTTTTTTTTGTTAATTATGTAGTCAAAGTGTTCTTTTTTTAATAAAAAAGTATTATGCATGCATAATTTTTTTTCAAATTTGTGGAAATCAAATGAAAAAAAATGTATCTTCCACCTCCAATACTTAACAGGTACTTAAAACTATTTAACTCTAATTCAAAGCTAATGAAAAGACTAATAATCATTTCCCTCATGCTGTTTGGTGTTGTTTCATATGCACAGACCACAGTACAGGGAAAAGTAGTTGACGAAAATAATGAGCCTATCCCTGGAGCTAATGTGGTGTTGGTTGGAAAAGCGGAAGGAACCACTACTGATTTTGATGGAAATTTCACTTTTAATACCTCAGAACAACCCCCGTTCCAACTTCGATTTACAGCTATTGGTTTTTCAGATTTTGTAGCAAGTGTAACCTCCAATAATCAAACACTCTCCATTACCCTAAACGAAGCTTCAACAATTTTGGATGAGATTGTAATTTCCGCTTCCAGAACACCGGAACGTATTTTTGAATCTCCTGTGTCTGTTGAGCGGTTTGGTTTAAAGGAAATCAAAAACACCACGGCCGAATCCTTTTACGGTGGATTGCAAAATCTAAAAGGGGTTGATATCAATACCAACAGTTTAACGTTCCAGTCCATTAATACCAGAGGCTTCGCCACCTTTGCAAACAATAGATTTTTGCAGTTAGTGGATGGAATGGATAACTCAGCGCCAGGTCTGAACTTTGTTTTGGGTAACCTGGTAGGGATGTCCGAACTTGAGGTGCAGAGCATTGAGATTCTACCAGGAGCCTCATCAGCACTTTACGGTGCAGGTGCCTTCAATGGGATTTTGTTCATGAACAGTAAAAGTCCATTCGATTTTCAGGGAATAAGCGCTTATGGTAAAACAGGGATAACTTCCCAAGATGCTGCAGGTGACAACAACTATTATGATTTCGGAATTAGAGTGGCCCACGCATTTAGCGATAAGGTTGCCGTAAAAGCCAACCTTTCCTTTTTAAAAGGAGAAGACTGGCATGCGGTTAACACCGCTGATTTTTCCAATCCCGGAGCGGATAGGACCGATCCTAACTATAATGGTCTAAATGTTTATGGGGATGAGGTGTCTACCCTATTGAATTTTGATGCAGCGGCAGGTCTTCCAACTGGCACTGTAGGTACCGCTCAGGTTTCAAGAACCGGATATAATGAAAGAGATTTGGTGGATTATGATGCGCAAAGTGTAAAGACCGATTTTTCAGTGTTCTATAGACCTTTTGCTGACGACTTTGAGATTATATATAATGGTAGAGTAGGTCGTGGTAATACCATTTATCAAGGAGCTAACCGATACTCGGTAAAAAACTTTATTCTTCAACAGCATAAGCTGGAGTTCAGAAATAAGAACTTTTTCCTGAGAGGGTACATAACCACAGAGAATTCAGGGGATTCTTATGATACCCGATTTACGGCTATCAACGTAAACCGGGCTTGGAAAGGTGATACGGAGTGGTTCACCGACTATGCATCAACCTATATCCCAACATTCTTAGGTGCAATACAGCAGGGTGGATTGACCAGGGAACAAGCCTCAACCGCAGCGCATGCTGCTGCAAGACAAGCCGCGGATACCGGCAGATTCCTTCCCGGAACACCACAGTTCCAAAGTGCTTTTAATACCGTGATCAATGATGGTGATTTAACGACAGGTGCAAAGTTTATCGATAATACCAAATTCCGTCATGTGAACGGTAATTACAATTTTGCACATTTAATCGATGACTGGGCTGATTTACAAATTGGAGGTTCTTTCAGGGAGTATGAGCTAAATTCGGGCGGAACCATTTTTACCGATTCTGATGGTCCCATCAAATACAACGAATATGGCGCGTACGTCCAACTGCAGAAAAAATTCCTTGATGATAGATTCAAGTTTACGGGATCCGCACGATACGACAAAAATGAATTTTTTGATGGGTTTTTATCACCAAGACTTTCTTTGGCATACACCGCAGGCGAAAATAGAAATCATAATTTCCGCGTTTCTGCACAACAAGGTTTTAGAAACCCAACTACTCAAGACCTTTTTATTGGGCTAAATGCTGGATCGGCAATTTTAGTAGGTTCTGCTCCTTCCAATTTGGATAAGGATGTAAGAACTTTTAATATTAGCCAAAAAGCCCAAGATGATTTAGGACAACCGGCGACAACAGAGATAGTGGGTCGTGCTGCCTATGAAAATGCATATTCATTAAGCTCCGTTTTAGCAGGAACACCAGAAGCAGTTAACACATCAGTGATTAAACCAGAAGAGATTACAGCTTTTGAAGCTGGTTATAGAGGACAGATTGGAAAATTCACTATAGATTTAAGCGGATATTATAACAGATATAAGGATTTTATTTCTAATGTAACCGTATTGGTTCCATTTTATGGAACTGCCGGAGATGGAGGGCTTTCGTTGCTTGCGCTTCAAAATGGTGATAGGCAGCCTTACCAAACCTATACCAATGCTGAGGTTGATATTGACTCTTGGGGTGGTACTGTTGGTGTGGATACCAAAGTGTTTGGCAATTTTGATTTAGGAGTTAATTACACCTATGCCGAGTTTGATTTTGATAAAGCAAGGTTCCCTGATTTTGAAACTAATTTCAATACTCCAAAGCATAAAGTAAAAGCATCCTTTGGAAATACGGAGCTTTTCAAAAACTTTGGATTTAATGTTAACTATAGATGGAGTGACAGTTTCTTTTGGGAAGCGACTTTTGCTGATGGAGACGTTCCTGCCTATACCGTATTGGACGCACAGATCAATTATGCAGTACCAAGTATTAAATCTGTTTTCAAAGCAGGAGGGTCAAACCTTTTGGGAGATGAATACTTTCAAGCCATTGGTACAGGTAATATAGGATCCATCTATTATATATCTTGGACAATTAATCCCTAAAATAAAAACACAAAGTAATAGTAAGGGCATCGAATTTTTCGATGCCTTTTTTGTTGCTAAAAAAACAAATTTTAAGTTTCTTATTACAAATGGAATAGTATATCTTTGCAGCCGGAAAAAAAGCAGTTTTTTCCTTCGTATTCAATTAAAAATAAACACAGTAATGTCGAAAGTTACAGGTAAGGTTGCCCAAATTATAGGCCCGGTCATTGACGTTGAGTTTGAGTCGGGAACAGAAATCCCAAAAATCTATGATTCCCTTGAAATCAATAAAGCCGATGGTTCCAAGTTGGTTTTGGAGGTTCAGTCACACATTGGTGAAAACACGGTAAGGACCATTTCTATGGATTCTACCGATGGTTTGAGCAGGGGAGCTGAAGCTCACGCAACTGGAAACGCAATTCAAATGCCAATTGGAGAGGATGTTTACGGACGACTTTTCAATGTAATTGGAGATGCTATTGATGGAATGGAGAACCTGCCAAAGACTGGCGACAATGGACTTCCAATTCACAGGGAAGCTCCAAAGTTTGAAGATCTTTCTACATCTACTGAGGTACTTTTTACTGGTATCAAAGTAATCGATTTGATCGAGCCTTATGCAAAAGGAGGTAAAATTGGATTGTTTGGTGGTGCTGGTGTTGGTAAAACCGTATTGATTCAGGAATTGATCAACAACATTGCAAAAGGACACGGTGGTCTTTCTGTATTTGCAGGTGTTGGTGAAAGAACACGTGAAGGAAACGATTTGCTTCGTGAGATGTTGGAATCCGGTATTATCAAATACGGAGACGATTTCTTGCACTCTATGGAAGAAGGTGGATGGGATTTATCCAAAGTAGATAAAAAAGCAATGAAGGAGTCCAAGGCGACTTTCGTTTTCGGACAGATGAACGAGCCTCCTGGAGCACGTGCACGTGTGGCGCTTTCAGGATTGACCATTGCTGAATATTTCCGTGACGGTGCTGGAGATGGACAAGGAAAAGATGTACTGTTCTTCGTAGATAATATTTTCCGTTTTACACAAGCCGGTTCTGAGGTATCCGCACTATTGGGTCGTATGCCATCAGCGGTAGGTTACCAACCTACTTTGGCGACAGAGATGGGTGCCATGCAGGAAAGAATTACATCAACAAAAAGAGGTTCCATTACATCTGTACAGGCGGTTTACGTTCCTGCGGATGATTTAACGGATCCTGCTCCTGCAACTACATTTGCCCACTTGGATGCTACAACCGTACTTTCACGTAAGATTGCGGAGTTGGGTATTTATCCTGCGGTGGATCCATTGGATTCCACTTCAAGGATTTTGACTCCTGAAATTTTAGGAAAGGATCACTATGCTTGTGCACAGCGTGTAAAAGAGTTGTTGCAACGTTATAAAGAGCTTCAAGATATTATTGCCATCCTTGGTATGGAAGAACTTTCAGAAGAGGATAAATTAGCGGTTGGTAGAGCAAGAAGGGTGCAGCGTTTCTTGTCACAACCTTTCCACGTGGCCGAGCAGTTTACAGGTATCCCTGGGGTATTGGTAGATATTAAGGACACAATCAAAGGATTCAACATGATTATGGATGGAGAGTTGGATCACCTTCCAGAATCTGCATTCAACCTTAAAGGAAGCATCCAAGATGCTATTGAGGCTGGAGAGAAAATGCTCGCCGAGGCATAACCGAGGTGAGTGCTGAGCGCAGTCGAAGCATTATTAACTATAAAAGATTCCCGCCTTTGCGGGAATGACAGAAAAAGGAAATGTATTTAGAAATTGTATCACCAGAAGCCACTTTGTTCGCAGGAGAAGTAACCTCGGTTACCGTTCCAGGAATTAATGGCGAATTTCAAATGTTACAAAACCACGCACCCATAGTTTCTTTATTACAAGAAGGAGATGTTAAGGTGCAAGGAGATATCACTATTGAGGAAGATTTTCAGAGTAAATTTTCCAAAGGTGCAAATGGAGAAACTGTACTGTCCATTTCCAGTGGTACCATTGAAATGAAGGATAACAAAGTTATTGTATTGGCAGATTAACCAATTCAGGCATATAGAATAGAAAAGCCGCTCAGATGAGCGGTTTTTTTTATTTTCAGAAGTTAATGTCCCCTTGAGGGGACTTTTGGGGTGTCACTTCTGATATTCCAAAATATCTGCAGGTTGACAGTCTAGCTCCTTGCAAATTGCTTCCAACGTTGAAAACCGAATTGCCTTGGCTTTTCCCGTTTTAAGTATAGAAAGGTTAGCGGTGGTAATTCCAATTTTCTCTGCCAACTCATTGCTTTTCATTTTACGCTTGGCAAGTATCACATCTAAGTTTACAATAATGCCCATGATCAAATGGTTAAGTCGTTTTCAGATTGGACATTATAACCTTTTTTAAAGATGTAAGTCAAAAAAAGAGCAATCATTCCGAAGATTAATCCCAGTATAAGGTTATGTATGTCTTTATGATAGGGCTTTTCTAGAATAAGAAAATGGCTGAGAAAATATAAAATAGGACCAACCCCTAAATTTAAAATTGTAAAGTATTTCAGGTTCCGAATGGCTTTATTATTGAAAATAACTTTCTTGGTTAGGGCTTTAAAGATGTTGGATAATAAAAAGAAAAACAATACCCCAAAAATTAAACCTAGAGATAGGGTAAGAATAATGTTAAATTGATAGTCACCATGGATATAGCTTCCGGTAAGTGGAATATCCATACGATATCTTCCATTGCTTTGGGTGAAATTACCCGTTAAGAAAGAAATATCGACATAAATTGTAAAAAGTAAGGTTAATACTGAAACAATCAAGAATAGATAAGATAGTACTGTGGAAAAGGATTTTTGACCAAACATTTTCATCGTAAAGTTATTGTTTAACGATAACAAATATAATAAAATTATCGAAAAACAATAATAAATTATCACAAAACAACTAATATCCAATCTTTTCCATCTGAACTATACCTTTTGAGTTTCCTAAAACCAACAGCTTTATGTGCACAGATAGATCGTTGATTTTTAGCATCAACTTCGGTTATGATGGTATCAAAACCAGCGGGCAAGTTTTCCTTCATCGTTTCGTAGAGTCTTCTGAATACACCTTGACCTCTATGTGATTTGGCCACACAAATCTGTCCCATCACCATATAGTTGCTTTTACCCTTTACAACTTTGTAGATTTCATGGAACATAGGTTTGAGCACTTCAATACTTTCTGCAAATCTGGGGTGCATACAAAGGGCATAGCCTATCACTTTTTCATTGTTCAATGCAATCACATGACCGCACTCATCATTCATTTCTTTTAGAATTTCCAATGAATGTTCTACAGTTAAAAAACCTTCCAGTTCCTTTTCTTTATCCGTAAGGCTTTTGGGGAGATTTTGTTGCTGCAACAAAAGAATTTGTTCAAGATGATCAATTGTTGAAGCTTGGATATAGCGTATCATCTATTCACTTTTGAGCCATTCCTTTCGTTTTTTTAGCATATTGGCCGTAGGTTTTTGCCCCATATCTTCCATTAATTTTATGGAATAACTGGGACTGGGAGTCAAGACTATAGCTGCGGTTTTGGCATTTCCAAATCGAGAAAAGTTAACCTGCAGCGAATCACCGATTGCAAATTGCTTAAGATAATCAGCAAATCGCTGTCCCTTGGAGAAAGGAACACCATTAATATTTATAATAATATCCCCTTGACTCAATCCAGAATTGTATGCAGGACTTCCAATTTTAGGATTACTTGTAATAGCACCTTCCGTTCCGTCCTTATTTATGGAGACATAGGCGCCAAAATAGGGTTCTTCTTTCTTTTGTTTTAAAGCCACCCCAACAGATTTCATAAGTGAGGCATAGTCAGGCATTCCACTTTTATAGATATAGGTGTTGAAAAAATCATCCCCAAAGGCTTTCCCCGCGTACTCATTCAAAAGTGAATGTAAATCATTAATGGTATAGGGAATTTCTTTTTTTCCATACCGTAGCCACGCCAATTTCATATAATCATCCAAACTCAAACTATGTTGTCTAAGGGATAGATCCAATGCCAATCCCAAAACACTGCCATAAGAATAATAGGAGATAAAGGTGTTTTCCCGGTTTACGGGGTCAACTGAAGTGGCTGCATCCACAAAAGGAGCTTGATAGCTCATCTCAATGGGATTAAAAAACTGTCGTGCCGGGGAAGTCCAAACATAGTTGAAGTTACCGGCAAGCCCTTCCACGTATTCTTTAGGGGAAATAAGACCTGCCCTGCACAAGATCAAGTTGGTGTAGTAACTAGTAAAACCTTCAGCAAACCAAAGGGCTCCACTCATATCTGCAGCCTCAAAATCAAAGGGTTCCAAACTTTTGGGGCGAATACGTTCAACATTCCAAGCATGGAAAAATTCATGGGAAACCGTACCAATATTGCCTCTCATTCCCCCGTCTGCCAAACTTCGTGTGCCGGTTAAAATGGTGGAGTTTCGATGTTCCATTCCATCACCAGAGGCATTGGGAATATAGCAAGCTAAGAAAGTATAGGTGCCATAATCAAATTTTGGAAGCTCGCCATACACCTCCTTTTGTTCTAGCACAGTTTTCTTGACCTTTTCAAAATATTGATTTGCTTCTTCCTCTGTTCCATTATGGTGTAATGCCAGTTGAACCGTTTGTCCGTCAATTTCAAAAGATTTTAAGGTAAAATCACTGATTTCGGTTGGGCTGTCCATAAAATAGTACAGATTTGGAGCCATATATGTAGTTCCAGAAACCAAGGGCAATTGTGTGGCCACTTTCCAATTCAAATCTTCCCGAACATCAAACTCGACCTCGATTTTACGATTTTTTAAATCAGACACAAACATAAATGTTGCCGGAATGTTCAAATGCGCATGGGTCTCATCTATCTGTGCATATGTTCCGCCACCCCGATTGGCAAAAAGGATGTAACTGATATGTATGGTGCCATCATGGCCAGTTACTTCCCATTCATAGGGGTTAGGGCGATATACCTTTAGGGGATTTCCTTTACTGTCCATGGCTTTGAATCCGTACACATTTTTGGCAAATTCATGCAAGGCATATCTTCCGGGAGAGGTCCTGCTCATTCGAAATGAAACCGTATCCATGGTCAATTTGGGAAAGGTGGCTTCAATGACAGCCTCGTGATGCACGGCATTCTCAAATGAAATCTTATAGGTATTGGTTTGACCAGCTACAACCAAAACAAAAAATAGGGTTAGAAAGGTAAAAGGGACTCTCATCTTCTTATAAGTTTATTAAGGCTTAAATATAATGTTTAAGGATAGTAAATGCTAAATTTGTTCTATGTCAAAACTTCCCAAGAAGCTTGAACAAAAATTGGAAAAAAGGAGATTGGAAGATGCTCTAAGGGTTCTACTTGGGCAGCAGTCTCTGGTTGATTTTTCGTCTAATGATTATTTGGGTTTTGCTCAAAACAAGGAACTTGCAAAATTGACCGATGAGTTTTTGAAAGAAGTGGGATGGTCCAAAAATGGTTCCACGGGCTCTCGTTTGCTTACTGGGAATCACATTTTATATGATGAGCTTGAGGATTTTTTGCCAAAATATCATAATTCAGAATCGGCTTTGGTATTCAATTCGGGTTACGATGCCAATATTGGCTTTTTTTCCTCCATTCCGCAACGGGGCGATATCATTTTTTATGATGAATTGGTACATGCCAGCATTCGTGATGGTATTCAAATGAGCAATGCCAAGAGCTATAAGTTCAACCATAATGATTTTGAAAACTTATCAAAGGTCATTGAGCGAAGTCGAAATGACCTTATCAAGGACATGGAAATCTATGTCGTCACCGAATCTGTTTTTTCCATGGATGGTGATTCCCCGGATTTAGAGACTTTGGTAAGGTTTTGCGGTGAGAATAGTTGTCATTTAATTGTGGATGAAGCTCACGCTGTTGGAGTTTTTGGAGAAGGAAAAGGACTGATTTCTCAATTAGGCTTGGAAAAAGAGATATTTGCCCGAATTATTACCTTCGGTAAAGCTTTGGGAAGCCATGGAGCAGCAGTGTTGTGCAGCAATGCTTTAAAAACCTACTTGGTCAACTTTGCAAGAAGCTTGATATATACTACAGCACTTTCTCCGCATACCATAGCCTCAGTTTTGGTTGCCTATAGTTATATGATGAAGAATGGTGAAGTACAACGTAAAAAACTAAGATTCAATATTGATTATTTTAAGGCTCAGATTCAATCATTGGAGCTTGGAAAGATGTTCATTACGAGTGATTCAGCAATTCATTGTTTTGTGGTGCCTGGAAACGAAAAAGTAAAACAATTGTCCAAACGGTTATGGGAACAAGGTTTTGATGTGAAACCCATTCTTTCCCCAACGGTAAAAACGGGAGCGGAACGACTCCGATTTTGTTTACATTCGTACAACACAAAAGAGCAAATAGACAGCTTGTTTCAAATAATTGGAAGTAAAGATGAGTAAAGATTTGGTGACATTGGGAAGTTTTGAGTTTTTGGCAGATGTTCAAATTATCAAAGGCAGGTTGGAGGCTGAAGGTATTGAAGTTGTACTGAAGGATGCAAATACAGTTGGAGTAGAGCCATTTGCAAGCAATGCATTGGGTGGAATTAAATTGCAAGTGTTTAAATCTGATAAAGAAAGAGCCCAGGCTATTTTTAATGAAGTCCGGAATTATGCGGTAGATGAAAACGGGGTTCTTGTAAAATGTCCAAACTGTGGCGAGAGCAAATCTGAAACACATTATTTGAGAAACACCATATTCTATAAACTTTTCCCTTTTTTCGAATCCAAAAAGTACCGATGTACCCATTGTAACTTTATTACTAAACCGCAATAATGAATTTTTTTATCACCGGGATATCCACGGAGGTGGGCAAAACAATAGCTTCTGCCATAGTGGTAGAGGCACTTGAGGCAGATTATTGGAAGCCCGTTCAGGCAGGAGATTTGGATAATTCTGATAGCCATAAGATTCAAAATTTGATTTCGAACACAAAGACGAAAATCCATAAGAACAGTTATGCGCTGAATACGCCCATGAGTCCGCATGCAGCGGCGGAAATTGATGGAATTACCATCGAATTGGATAAAATCGTTCCTCCACAAACAGAAAATCATTTGGTCATTGAAGGTGCAGGCGGGTTATTGGTTCCATTAAATGATACCGATACGATTTTTGACATAATCCAACCGGATGACAAAGTCATTGTGGTATCTCGACATTATCTGGGAAGCATCAACCATTCCCTCTTGACCATTGAAAAACTTCAGGAAAGAAATCTGGAAATTGGCATCATTTTTAGTGGAGATGAACATCCGACTACCGAAAGCATTATTCTCAGCAAAACTGGAGTGACTTTTTTGGGTAGAATAAACGAAGAAGAAAATTTTGACAGGGAAATGGTCAAAAAATATGCTCATCAATTCAGGTCGGCACTTAAATCATTCTAATCGCTGATAGATAAGTCCTCTGTCAATGGTTTTAATCAAGGTATAGTTTTCAGCTAAGTATGAATCTATATAAGTATTAAATTCAATCAATTTTTTGTCAAATATTCGTTTCCCTTTTCGAGCCACGATGGTTTTTGGCTGTACGGTTTCCAAAATATATTTTAATTCTTGCATTCCAGTCTCTCTGGGATTCTTCATATACGGAAAAAGCTCTTCCCGGGCAATGCTACTGGGGTGCGTTGCTGCCTTGGTTGGAGGATGTTTCCCCAATACCCAATACCCGATATGGTATTCCGTGAAAAAGATGTTTTTGGTTTCAATGTTATTTTCAATGATATAATTGGGAACATCAATGCCCTCGCCATTAAAAAAGGAACCTTTTTTTAGCTTGTTGGAAACAACGTTGCCATATTCCAAATATGCTTCCATGGGAAGCAGAACTAAGAGAAAGGCAAAAGCAAGGGAATACTTTTGATTTATAGCGGGGAGCTTACTTACAGCAATACCTGTGGGAATCAAGATAAAGGGATATAGTTGAATCAGATAATGTCCATTTACCTTACCTGTCTGCATAAAAGAAAGCAAAACACCGATAACAATGGCAGTGAGCAATTGAATCGGTTTTGACTTGAAATCCACCACCTTTGACTTGAACCCTGCATATAACAATCCGGCAACGATGATCACGAAGGGCAGTGTTTTGACCAAGGAATGTTGTTTAGACCCTGAATAAGCAATGGGTGCCTCAAAAATAGATTCCCACCATGTTTGTAATTCTCCCTGTAGATAATAAGGTATAGCGGTTAAAATAATGAGAGCGATAAACCCTATTCCCATAAAACTGAGTTGTTGGAAACGCTGCCAAAATTGTTTGTTTGCCCATGACTTCCAGATTAGATAAATCACCAACGAGAGCAGCGGATAGGCCATGTTCAATTTTGACATTACGGCCAAGCCAAAGAGTAGACCAATTACGAAATACCATCCAATGCTTTCTTTAGAAAGTAGAAGATATACGCCAATCACAAAAAACAATGTGCAGATGTGTTCGGACATCACTCCTTGCAAACTTCCGAACATGCTCAATAGGAAAACACAGAAAACTGAGCACCAAAAACTTACTTTTTGCGAGGTAATCTGCCTTCCAATTCCATAGGTGAACAAGGCTGTCAGAGCAACCAGCACAACTCCAAAAAATCGGATAGCAATAAAGCTCTTGCCAAATATTTTAATGATAATCGCAAAAAATAAAAAGGTAATGGGCGGTTTCAGGTCCCAAAGCTGGGTATAGGGTAAATATCCATCTACCCAAGATTGCGCCATAATAATAAAGGTGCTTTCATCTCGATCTACATAGTCCCGAAAGAAAAAAGGGAATCGGATAAAGAAAGCAATCAAAAACAAGATTAGGAAAACCGTTTTCCAGTTTAAGTTTTGATAATTGGGAGTTAAAAATGAGATTGCTTTTTTAAGCACGGTTAGAGGGGAGTTTTTTGTGTTTTATTAGCATCTTTGCAAGATAGATAAATTGAAGCGTTTGACTAATCCAGTTACATCGGAAAAATTATCGGAAAGGGATAAAAAACACCTTTGGCACCCATTGACCCAACATAAGACACATCCTAATATGTTGGCCATATCCAAAGCTAAGGGAGCTTTACTTTTTGATGAGAACGGGAAGGAATACATTGATGGAATCGCATCTTGGTATACCTGTATGTATGGGCATTGCCATCCGCGCATTTTGGAAAAGGTGGGCCAGCAGATGCAGCAATTGGATCAGGTGGTCTTTAGTGGGTTTACCCATGAACCTGCGGTGAAACTGTCCGAGGCATTGATTAAGATTCTTCCAGAGAATCAAGAAAAGCTGTTTTTTTCAGATAATGGTTCCACCGCTACGGAGATTGGGATTAAGATGGCCTTGCAATATCATTTCAACAGTGGAGAAAAACGAAATGTATTACTGGCTTTTGAAGAGGGGTTCCACGGCGATACTTTTGGCGCCATGTCCGTTTCAGGACTTTCGGTCTACAATGGGCCATTTGAAGATTTTTTTATTTCGGTGGAAAGAATCCCGGTTCCGACCAAGGAAAACATAGCAGATATTTTGACTGATTTAAAAGTCAGGTTAAAAAGTAATGATGTTGCTGGCTTTATTTATGAACCTTTGGTTCAGGGCGCGGCAGCCATGAAAATGCATGATGCAGATGGACTTGATCAAATTCTTGCTGTATTAAAAGAACACCACGTGCTCACCATTGCCGATGAGGTCATGACCGGATTTGGCAAAACAGGAAAGCATTTTGCCTCTGATCATATAGCAACCAAACCCGACATTATCTGTCTTTCCAAGGCATTGACGGCGGGATTGGTTCCCATGGGATTGACAACCTGTACTGAAAAAGTGTACCAAGCATTTTATAGTGATGATATTGCAAAAGGATTGTTCCATGGTCATACCTACACGGCAAATCCCCTGGCGTGCACCGCTGCTTTGACCGCTGTTGAGTTATTGCAAACGGATGAAATCCAAAATAACATTCAGAACATTATCCGATGGCACAAAGCATTTGATGCCCAAATCAAAAATCATCCTAAAGTTGGTGCAACACGACACTTAGGAGTCATTTATGCATTGGATTTAGATGTGAAAATGGAGCGCTATGGGAATTTAAGGGATAAATTGTTCAAACATTTTATGGATAATGGGGTGTTTCTCCGTCCCTTGGGGAACACCATTTATATTTTGGCACCTTTCATTATCTCTAAGGAACAAATGGAAAAGATTTACTCAACCATTCAATCAGCATTGGAAATTGTGTAGTTTAATATGCTGAAAGAACCCATCTCCATAACAGCATTGTCCTCTATTTCGGCATTGGGAAGTTCTTCCGAAGAAGTGTGGAAGTCTTACTTGGATGAAAATCATTTTTTTTCGGAAATCAATGTTGGGAATCAAAAAGTTTGGGCTTCCAAATTGCCGAATGCTATAAAATCCTCACTAGCAGAGCTTCAAAATTCTGATTCCAAATATGCAGCTTTGGATGAAACTGCACTTTACGCCATGTATACGGCTAGAAAAGCAGTGGAGCGGGCAGGTTGGTGTTTCAACTCGGTCCAACAACCCAATTTTGGGGTCAATATTGGGTCGTCACGGGGGGCCACCTCACTTTTTGAAAAGTATCACCAAGAGTATTTGGAAAGTGGAAAATCTTCTACATTGTCATCTCCCACAACTACTTTGGGCAACATTTCCTCATGGGTAGCACATGATTTAAAAACCAAAGGCCCTGAAATCTCCCATTCCATTACTTGTTCCACAGCATTGCATGCTATGCTTAATGGGGTCGCTTGGATTCAAAGTGGAATGACGGATAAGTTTTTGGTTGGAGGAAGCGAGGCACCATTGACACCCTTTACCATTGCTCAAATACAGGCTTTGAAAATTTATTCAAAAGGGCAAGGGAAATATCCATGCAAGGCTTTGGATCTACAAAAGAAGAAAAACACCATGGTTCTTGGAGAAGGAGCTGGGATGGCCTGTTTGGAAAAAGGCAAAAAGTCCAATGCATTGGCCTTTGTAGACGGGATTGGATTTGCCACGGAACCCTTACAACATAATATTTCCATTTCAACAGACGCTCAGTGTTTTCAAGATTCCATGAAAATGGCCTTGGGGACTATGCATCCTGAGGAAATAGATGTTGTAGTGATGCATGCCCCGGGCACAATTAAGGGGGATTTGTCAGAAATTAATGCCATCGAAAAAATATTTTGTAACAAAACTCCATTTTTAACAACCAATAAATGGAAAGTAGGTCACACCTTTGGAGCTTCTGGAATCCTGAGCATGGAGATGGCACTGCTTATGTTGCAAAATCAAACCTACATTCAAACACCATTTTTAAAACAGAATGTTGGAACCAAACCAATTCAGAAGGTAATGGTCAATGCTGTGGGATTTGGTGGTAATGCGGTGAGTATTCTTTTAGGTCTTTCCAAAGGCTAATAATTTATTTGGGCATGTGATAATTATCATGGCCTTTTTCTTTTTAAGGTGATATTATTACAGCTTTTTGGGAAAAGACCTATTTTTGAACCTGATTTATACTCAACCCATGATTGCAGCACGACATAACTGGACCAAAGAAGAGATTTTGGAAATCTATAACAAGCCATTGATGGAATTGTTATACGAAGCGGCCACGATTCATAGACAGCACCATGATCCAAATACGGTACAGGTGTCTACCTTACTTTCTATTAAAACAGGAGGTTGCCCGGAAGATTGCGGATATTGCCCTCAGGCAGCAAGATACCATACGGAAATTGAAGGCAATGATCTTATGAGCGTACAGCAAGTGAAGGCACAGGCACTTCGAGCTAAGACTTCAGGAAGTTCTAGGGTATGTATGGGAGCTGCATGGAGAAATGTGAAGGACGGGCCAGAGTTTGACCAAGTATTGGAAATGGTGCGTACCATCAACAAGTTGGATATGGAAGTGTGCTGTACCCTTGGGATGTTGACAGAACACCAAGCAAAAAGGTTGGCAGAAGCTGGGCTTTATGCCTACAATCACAATCTGGATACTTCTGAAGATTATTACAAGGATGTGATTTCCACCCGTGCTTTTGAAGATCGATTGGAAACCATAGACAACGTTCGCAAGAGCAATGTGACCGTTTGCAGTGGTGGAATTATTGGAATGGGTGAAGCCTTGGAAGATCGTGCAGGAATGTTGGTGGCGTTGTCATCCCTTAATCCGCAACCTGAGTCGGTACCCATTAATGCCTTGGTGGCCGTTGAAGGTACACCTATGGAGGAGATGGAACCTATTTCAATCTGGGAAATGATCAGAATGGTGGCCACTACCCGAATTGTAATGCCTGAAACCCAGGTGAGACTGTCGGCAGGAAGAACCGATATGAGTAGGGAAGGACAGGCCATGTGCTTTTTTGCCGGAGCCAATTCCATTTTTGCAGGAGATAAATTACTGACCACTCCCAATCCTGATGTGAATGAGGATATGGAAATGTTCAAATTGCTGGGATTGAACCCACAAAAACCATTTACCAAAATTTCCCAGCCCAAAACTGTGGAAGCTGAGGACTCCAAACTTCAACCTTTGGGAGAAAAACCAAAATGGTCCCGCCCAGAGCACACCATTGAGCGTAATGAAGCGGCAAAGCAAAAAAAGAAATTGGTTTCCAAGGAATAGGACTACAAAAGCTGTTTAAAAACCTTTTATTATTTTAGCTGTTTCAAAATCATTGAAATTTTGGAGCTTAACCTTGACCAAATTCCTCGAGAAAAAACACTTTCCAAGAAAGCGTTTATCCAAAAGTATTTCAAACCTCAAAAACCAGTGGTCATAGAACGCTGTATTGAGGATTGGCCTGCATATTCTAAATGGAATCTTGATTATATCAGGGAAATAGCAGGGGATAAAAATGTTCCTTTGTATGATGATAGGCCGGTAAAGCATGATGAAGGGTTTAATGAACCTCATGCTAAAATGAAGATGAGGGACTATATTGATCTTTTGAAAAAAGAACCTACCAAGTATCGCATATTTCTTTGGAATGTTCTGAAAGAGGTCCCTAAACTTCAAAAGGATTTTAAATACCCTGATTTTGGACTGCGTCTGATGAAAGGATTGCCAATGCTTTTCTTTGGAGGGAGCAATTCCCACACCTTTATGCATTATGATATTGATTTGGCCAATATCTTTCATTTTCATTTTGAAGGAAAGAAGCAGTGTATCCTTTTTTCACAATCCGAGACCAAATTCCTATATAAAATTCCGCATTCATTAATTACAAGGGAGGATATAGATTTTGCCAATCCGGACTTGGAAAAATGGCCCGCCTTGAGGCACGCTAAGGGGCATATTGCCCATTTGGAACATGGCAATATGCTTTATATACCCGAAGGGTACTGGCATCATATGAAATATATTTCTCCTGGATTTTCAATGAGTTTGAGAGCAATACCTAGAAAGCCCCAAAACTTTGGAAGAGCTGTATATAACATCTTTTTTATGCGTCATTTTGATAATTTGATGCGTAAAATAAAAGGGCAAAAATGGATTGACCGGAAGAACGAAAAGGCAGTAGTGCGTACCCATCGTTTGTTGGCTGGGAAATAGCAATAGTTACAAACCTAAATCAATTCTTTCAACTTTTCATAGACCAGATTGCTCTCCCAACCACGATAAAGTAAGTAATCAGCTAGTTTCTTTTTTCTTTTTTGAGGATTGGATTCATGAATCTGTGCCAATCGTTTAAGCGCAAGTTCATTCAGAGTATTGTGATAGTCTTCCTCATTAATTTCCTTTAGTGCACTTTTGATATTGAATGTTGAAATTTGACGTTGTTTCAGCTCATTTACGATTCGATTCCTACCCCATTTTTTAATGTTGAACTTCCCTCTTGCAAAACTCTTGGCAAAACGTTCCTCATTTAAATAATTTTCTTGGATAAGATGCGCCATAATTTGATCGATGGCCTGGGGAATCATGCGCATCCCTTTTAATTTTTCCGAAACATCTTTATGGCAACGTTCCTGGTAAGCACAATAACGCTCCATTTTTTTTTGTGCTTCAGTTAGGGTGTAGGATTTGGAAGAATACATTTTTCAAATATATGAAACAAAAAAAGCGACCCCATTGCTGAGGTCGCTTTGTATTATCTAATTGTTCTACCGTCTTTGTTTTTAAAACGATACTCAAGGTATGTGTAGGCATCCCTTGGTTGGATTTTCACCCATTTTTTGTACTCCAAAAACCATTTGAAGCGCTGAGATGGAAATCCTTGGTTTAGGTATGCTGCAATAAAAGGATGAATGTTCAAAATAATACCATTATCCTTGTGATTGCCCTTCATGATTCGCTCTAGATCCACATTGATCTTATCGATTAAAACAATTGGGGCTTCCACTTCGGTACCTGAACCATTGGGGTTTTCCTCACTTGTTTTAATGTTCATTTCGGGACGTACCCTCTGCCTTGTAATTTGTACCAACCCAAATTTACTTGGAGGCAAAATTTTGTGTTTGGCACGGTCATCCTTCATTTCATCCCTAAGGTGGTCGTATAATTTTCTTCTGTGATCACCTTTGGTCATATCAATAAAATCAACAACAATGATTCCACCCATATCCCTAAGCCTAAGTTGACGAGCAATTTCTGAAGCTGCCAATAGGTTTACTTCCAAAGCAGTGTCTTCTTGGTTCTTGGCCTTGTTGGAACGGTTACCACTGTTCACGTCTATTACATGAAGTGCTTCGGTATGTTCTATTACAAGATAAGCTCCTTTGCTCATGGAGGCTGTTCGGCCAAAAGAGGTTTTTATTTGACGTTCGATTCCGAACTTTTCAAAAATTGGAGCTGAACCAGAGTAATGCTTTACTATGGATTCTTTTTGTGGTGCGATTTCATGCAAATAATCCTTGATTTGATTAAATAGGGTCTCATCATCAACATGAATTCCGGTAAAGGAGTCATTGAAAACATCCCGTAATATGGAAGAAGCTCTGTTAAGCTCTATCAATACTTTGGATGGATGAGGTGCCTTTTGCAATTTCTTGCACATTGCAATCCATTTGGATTGCAAATTCTGAAGATCTTTATCCAGTTCTGCAACTTTCTTGCCTTCTGCAACGGTACGAATGATTACACCAAACCCTTTGGGTTTAATACTCTTTACAAGTCGTATTAACCTGTCCTTTTCTTCCTTGCTCCCTATTTTTTGTGATACGGAAACACGGTCTGAAAACGGTACCATGACCAAATAACGTCCGGCTATGGAAAGCTCGGAGCTGATTCGTGGTCCTTTGGTGGAAATTGGTTCTTTTACAATCTGTACCAATAATGACTGATTGGCCTTAATAACTTCGTTAATACTGCCATTCTTGTCTATATCTTTTTCAAATGGAAAATCTTTTAGGGAATAGTCTTTTAGCTTTCCCGTTCTAATTTTTTTAATGAATTTCAGCATGGAGGACAATTGCGGACCAAGGTCATGGTAGTGCAGGAACGCATCTTTTTCATAACCTACGTTTACGAATGCCGCATTAAGGCCTGTGACGGGTTTTCTTATCTTGGCTAGGAAGATATCCCCAACGGAAAAGTTGTTGTCATCCTCGTCTTTGTGTAATTCAATTAGTTTTCCATCCTTTAGTAAGGCAAAATCGACTGCATCAGGACTAGATCTAACGATTAATTCTCTATTCACCTGAATCGATTTTTATTTATCCCATAATTTTAAGGGATAAATGATTAAACAATATATAGAATCGGTTTTGTGTTAAACCGATTGAAATTCTTTACTTGAATCTCTATGTCAAAGAACGTATGTGTGTAAAATGAAAAAGTAGTTGCAACAACTACTTTTTCTTGTGTCGGTTAGCTCTTCTGCGCTTTTTACGCTTGTGAGTAGCTACCTTGTGTCTTTTTCTTTTTTTACCACTCGGCATATGGCTCTTCCTTTAGTGTTAGTTATATTTTATTTTACTTGAACGTTGCTTTTTACGCCTTCAACAAAAACCTTGGCAGGTTTAAAGGCTGGTATATTGTGTGCTGGAATTTTGATGGTAGTATTTTTTGAAATGTTCCTACCTGTTTTTTCCGCTCTGGTCTTTATGATAAAGCTTCCAAAACCTCTTAAATAAACATTATCACCATTCTCCAAGGACGATTTTACCTCCTCCATAAAAGATTCTACTGTCGCTTGTACGTCTCCTTTTTCTATACCTAGTTTTTCTGAGATTCTAGTTACAATATCTGCTTTCGTCATTTCGTATTATTATTTTCTTATTTTTTTAGGCTTGCAAATATAAAAATTAAAATTAATCTTTTGTTTAAACCCTTTAATTTTAAGTATATAAACTGATACTTTTAACGCTTATTATTTTCTTGCATGACTTTTTCCGAGCATATTCTAAAATGGTACGGCCAGCACAAGCGTGAACTCCCGTGGAGAACAACAAAAGACCCCTATAAAATTTGGCTCTCTGAAATTATGCTGCAACAGACCCGAGTTGCCCAGGGAATGCCCTATTATCATAAATTTTTAGAAGCATTTCCCGAAGTTTACCATCTGGCAAACGCCGAAGAGGAGAAAGTTTTGAAGTTATGGCAGGGACTAGGATACTATTCCAGGGCCCGAAATCTTCATGCCACGGCCAAAATGGTGGTTGAAAAATACAATGGCAGTTTTCCAAATACCTATAAAGAACTCAAAAAGCTTAAAGGAGTCGGGGATTATACTGCAAGCGCCATTGCCTCCATTTGTTTTGATGAACCGGAGCCTGTGGTGGATGGTAATGTATATCGAGTACTGTCCAGATATTTTGGTGTGGACCTTCCTATAAATAGTACGCAAGGCATTAAATATTTTAAAGAATTGGCCGGAGAAGTCATGTATATTGAAAATATTAGGGACTATAATCAAGGAATTATGGAGTTTGGGGCCATTCAATGTGCTCCCAAAAAACCATATTGTCTGCATTGCCCTTTAAATAAAAGTTGTGTGGCCCTTAAGGAAAATAGAGTGATGGAACTTCCTGTAAAAATCAATAAAACTAAAATTAAGAACAGATATTTTAACTATCTGGTTTTTACGGATGCTAACGGGAACACCCTGTTGGAGCAAAGAAAAGGAAAGGGTATTTGGCAAAATTTATATCAATTCCCCTTATTGGAAGCCAAAAAAATGCTGAATTTGGAGGAACTTACAGAACAGATTAATGGGCAAAATGGTTTTCCCAAAATGGAATCACTGATATTATATAATAAAGAACCGTTGGTTCACAAACTTTCGCACCAACACCTACATACCCAGTTTTGGATTTTGGAAACAGCAGATGGATTAAAGGAAGGAATTTCATGGGATGAAATCACCACTTTTCCTGTTCCAGTTTTGATTGCCGATTTCATCAAGACATATAAAATTTAGTACTTTTGATTAATTAAAGAATTATGAGCGGAACATTAAATAAAGTGATGCTGATCGGGCATTTGGGAGATGAGGTGAAAATCCACTATTTTGAAGGAGGCAATTGTATTGCAAGATTTCCTTTGGCCACCAATGAAACCTATACCAATAGACAAACAGGTGAAAAGGTGACCAATACGGATTGGCACAATATTGTGGTGCGAAACAAGGCTGCGGAGATCTGCGAAAAGTACCTGAGCAAAGGAGATAAGGTTTACGTTGAAGGAAGGTTAAAGAACCGACAGTGGCAAGGAGAAGATGGAAATACCAGATATACCACGGAGGTGCATGTGCAGGATTTTACATTTTTATCGACCAAAAAGGAGAGTATGGCCAATGCTCAGCAAACACCCGCTGTAACACCACAGAGTGAGCCGGTAAAACCAGCCAATCCCGCACCTGTTGAAGAAACAGAACAGGATGATGATTTACCGTTCTAAAAAGTAAGTTTAAACAATACCAAATTTGGATCCTGAGTCCTATTGTTTAGCAATTTTCTTAACCACATTTAGCGGTATTTTCACTGCAAAAGTGATTGTACTCATACTACTTTTGGCATGTTCTGCCCTTATTTCTGGAGCAGAAGTGGCTTTATTTGGACTTTCCCAAACCGATTTAAATGAACTGGAAGAGGAAAATACATCCCGCGGAAAACTTATTGTCCAATTATTGAAAAACCCAAAAAAGCTTCTTGCTACAATATTAATTACCAATAATGCCATTAATATTGGAATTGTGCTATTGTTCAGCTCCATTGGAAATGTTATTTTTTCACAGGTAACCCAAACTTTGTTTGGAGTTGTTTCAGTACGTTTTCTATTGGAAGTGGTTGTGGCAACTTTTCTGATTTTGATGTTTGGTGAGATTCTTCCTAAGATTTATGCCAACAGGAACAGGGTGCAGTTTTCAGAATTCATGTCCATACCACTAAAATTGTTGAATTTTTTGTTTACACCGCTGAGTTCTCCCATGAGTTCGGCCTCTGGGTTTCTTCAGGAAAAATTAGGGAAACGGAAATCAAACCTGAGCGTAGATCATTTGTCCCAGGCCCTTGAACTGGCATCGGAAGGAGATACTACAAAAGAAGAACAAAAGATTTTGGAGGGGATTGTGACCTTCGGCAATACGGATACTAAGCAGGTCATGCGCCCTCGAATCGACATTTTTGCCTTGAATGAGGAAATGAAATTTCCTGAAGTCCTTGAGGAAATTAAAAAGAACGGCTATTCCCGAATCCCGGTTTTTTCAGAAAACATGGACAATGTATTGGGGGTTTTATATGTGAAAGACCTATTGCCCTATATTGATCGGAAGAGTTTTAACTGGATGTCCTTGATCCGTGAACCTTATTTTGTTCCGGAAAACAAGAAGTTGGATGATCTGCTCTTGGAATTTCAGGATAAGAAGAACCATTTGGCAGTTGTGGTCGACGAATATGGAGGTACTTCAGGTATTGTGACTTTGGAAGACATTATAGAGGAAATAGTTGGGGATATTAGTGATGAGTTTGATGACGAAGACCTGATTTACTCCAAGTTGGATGACCACAATTATGTTTTTGATGGAAAAACGACCTTAAAGGATTTCTATCGCGTGGTAAAAATTGAGGATGAAGAGGAGTTTGAGAACCAAAAAGGAGAATCGGAGACCATTGCAGGGTTTGTGTTGGAAATATCAGGGAGTTTTCCCAAACGGGGAGAAAGGGTGTTATTTAAAAATTATCAATTTGTTGTTGAAAGTTTGGATAAAAAAAGACTGAAACGCATTAAAATTACATTACCTCATGAAGCTTGATTCTTTACTAGTTCTTGTTGTGTTTCTTATACTTTTTACGGCTTGTAAAGATGAAGTGTTGCCCAAGCCTAAAGCAATGTTGCGACTGGACTATCCAGAAGCAAGCTACAAAAAGATTGATGGAGATTGTAGCTATACCTTTGAGCTCAACACCTTATCAAACATAAAAGAGAACAAAGATTGTTCCCTGGTTTTGGATTACCCTATGATGAAGGGATCGGTTTACCTTACCTATAAACCTGTTGAAAACAACCTCAAGACCTTGTTGACCGACGCCCAAAAGCTATCCTATGAGCATGTGGTAAAGGCAGATAATATTGTGGAGCAACCTTTTATAAACCCTGAAGATGGGGTATATGGAATGTTTTACGAAGTAAGTGGTAATGCCGCATCACAATCTCAGTTTTATGTAACGGATAGCACAAACCACTTTGTAACGGGGTCATTGTATTTTTATGCCAAACCCAATTATGATTCCATTCTTCCCGCGGCGGTTTATTTGCAAAAAGACATTAGAAGGATAATGGAAACCTTGCGCTGGGAGGAATAAAGAACTCATGGCTTTTCCTAGGTGTAGTGGGCAATCATTTTGCTCACCTTCCCCATTTTATCAAAAAACATGACCTCAACAGCTCTTTTATTCATTACCGATTTGTAATACAGGGCAACTGAATCCACACCTTCTGTAACATCTATGAGTTCAAAATGTAGGTCAGGGATTTTATCCAAAGCTTTTTCCCAATAATCGGCAACTGCTTTTTTGCCTTTTAAAGTACCACTGTCAATTCCTGCGGCCATCTTGATCATTGGGGTGGTTATTTCAATATCCTCTGTATAGTGAGCCATGATATCATCCAAATCGTGGGAATTCCAAGACTTGATCCATTTCTCTGCAAACTTATGGGCATCCATTTTTTATTTGATCTTTAAAATTGAGGATATAAAAATAGCCTATGGCAAGATGGACGTCAATGATGAATTGACATATTTACCCTTTGAATTGATGGAGAAAGGACGATGGTTATTTTTGAAGCAACTTTTCTGCTTTTTCAATGCTTGAATTGATTTGTTCCTTTAGAGCTTTAACATTTACTTCCTCTTCATCCAACCATTTCTGCTTTTCTTCGGTAAGTTCCTTACCATTCAGAATTTCATCGGAATCAAAACGAATACCAAAACTCCTCATCCAATCCATCATTGCCCTATTGGCATCTTGCAAATCTTTCATGGCCACCGCATATTCTTGGCCAGCGGAAGTAGTATCAACTTTACTCTTGAGCTCACCCACCAATTTACCCAGAGTTCCCATTTTGGGCATTACCTCGTCATGGATTGCCATAACTTTTTCCATTTGGGTGGGGGTATCGTCCTTCTTTTTTTCTTGTTTACAGGAAATCACTGTAATGAACGGTGCTAATAGAAGTAAAAAGATGATTTTTTTCATGATGCTAATTTGAACAACAAATTTAAGGATTGTAACCCTATTCTTTTGGGATGTGCCATGGAATTTTGAAGTATTTAAAAGTGTGACAATTATCAGGTTTTAAGAACGGGATGCCCAGTAAATTTGCCAAGGATTAGGTTCTTAAAATAGATTCGATTGGCACCATCGACACGGACAAAATATAATTCAGTTGTTTTTTCGGCACTTTTTGTTGCCCTGGTTATGGTGAGCAATCTTCGTTTTTCATCAATGTACTTATATTATAGCATTGATAGAGAGGGATTCATTGAAGCTCTTTGTGAAAACACAGACAGACCTGAGTTAAAATGTGAGGGCAAATGTATGTTGTCCCAAATGCTGGTGAGTCAAGACAATGAAAAAGAACTCCCTATGCCTTTAATGGGGTGGGAACAGGTACTATTTTTCCTAAAGGAACCATCATCCTACACCGTTTTGGATGTTAAACAGACCCCAAAAGCTTACTTTCACTATACCAATAATTATTCCTTCAATTTTAGTTGCATAACCTATAAGCCTCCAACTGTTT
Source organism: Flagellimonas sp. (assembly GCF_965222555.1). GTDB lineage: Bacteria > Bacteroidota > Bacteroidia > Flavobacteriales > Flavobacteriaceae > Flagellimonas. The sequence goes on from NZ_CBDCUG010000005.1 coordinate 1,621,516, forward strand.
AAGATTTAATGACATAGATCGGCGATTGTCGATTTTACACTTTGGTATAATCTTAAACTTTAAATAAAATGAAAACCTATATAAAAGCAGGGCTTTTTGCTTTGCTCTTTGGAGCGTGTATATTTCATGCTCAAGCTCAAACTGAGCAAGATTCTTTAACAAATAAACTCATTCGGCTAGATGAAGTTCTGATAACCGGAGAGAGTAAATCCGATCCAGTTTTTTCTATGGTCAGGAGTGAAAATGCAAAAAAAATAGTTCAGCCTAAAAATGTGGCCGACCTTTTTAATGGGTTAAACGGATTTGCGTTGATCAAACGTGGAAATTATGCTATTGACCCTTCTTTCAGAGCTTCGCAATACGAACAGTTAAATGTCCAATTTAATGGGGGCACTAAAATAATGCATGCTTGCCCCAACAGAATGGATCCAATAACCACTCATGTAATTCCAGAGGAAATTGAACGAATCGAAGTGGTAAAAGGCCCGTATACCTTTAGGTATGGACCTACATTTGGAGGTGTTGTCAATCTTGTGACCCAAGAAGTTGAAAAGGAGGAAAAAGGCTATCATGGCAAGGTCAATTTTGGTGATGAAAGCAATGGGAACTCCATTACTACCTTGGCAAACCTAAAATATATACATGATCAGTACGATGTAAATCTTAATGTGGGCTATCGTGATTTTGGTGATTATAAGGATGGTGACGGGAATGAAATACCTGCCTCCTTCAAGAGTACCGATTACGGGGTGCAACTGGGATATAACCTGGGGACAACCCAACGTTTTCAGCTTGGATTCAGACAATCTTTTGGAAGGGATGTTATGCATGCTGGTCTGCCCATGGATACAGACGAGGACAACAGCTCCATAATTTCTTTGGATTACAAAGTAAAAGACCTTAAAGGCGCATTAAAAGAGGTGAGCGCCAAAGTGTATCGCTCAAAAGTGGATCACATCATGTCCAATACATTAAGACCAAGTTTTGCTAATATGAGTGGAGTTTCAACGGTTGATGCCACCACAATAGGTGGTCGAGTAGAGTTAAAATGGAAGCCATCTGCCAATTTTAAGCTATTTACTGGGGTTGATGCAATTTCTGTAGGAAGAAATGGAGAACGCATTCGTACAATGAAACGAAATATGAACGGTGACCTACTTCCAATGCCCATGGAGTTTACTGATGATATATGGCAAGAATCCAGAATAGACGATTACGGTTTTTTTGTTGAAGGAAAGTATCCATTGGCAGAAAAACTATTGCTCAATGCTGGTGTGCGCTATGATTTGGTATACTCAAAAAGTGATACTCCTGCAGACGATTTTGTTGCGCTCTATCCAGAATTGGATAGCAGAACAGAGAACAATATTAGCACTACGGTTTCAGTAAAATATATGGCCACCCCCAATGTCCTATTCGAATTTGCTTATGGAAGAGGGGTGCGATCAGCCAATATGGTAGAACGGTATATCAACCATTTTAATGCAGGACAAGATCCTTACGAGTATGTGGGAAATCCTTTTTTGGATGCTGAGGTGAACAATCAGTTTGAATTGGGGATGAAAGCTAAAACCACTTTTGAAGGGTCCTTTATTGATAAGATCAATTATGGGGCATCTGCGTACTATGCCATTTATGACAATTATATCGCGGGGTTGATTGATCCATCCTTGCAGAAAAAATACATGCCAATGGTAGAGCCCAGAGAGGTAAAACGATTCACCAATGTTGATGATGCCTATAAAACAGGTTTTGAGGTTTTTGGGGAAATGCAATTTTTTGATGATTTCAATTTCAAGACGGAGGTTGCCTACGTGTACACCAAGAACAAGGATTTGGATGAAGCCCTTCCACTTACCTCACCATTGGTTACACGTTTTAATTTACGTTACGAAAGGAAGAAAATCTGGGCAAGGGCTACATATACACTTACTTCAGAACAATCGGATATTGCACCATCCTTTGGAGAGCAGGTCACGGATGGTTACGGGATTGTAGATTTCCGTTTTGGGGCAAAACCTTTTAAACATGTGAATATTGGCGTGGCGGCAATGAACATTTTTGATGTCACCTATAACAATCACTTGAACTTTTCCTTTGTCAATCAAGCAGATTTTGGGAGAGTGCCTATTAATGATCCGGGCAGAAATTTGTCAGCATTTATTCAGTATACTTTTTAAATAGAGCTGTTAAAAAATGGGCAAGTGCCAAACAAGTTACTTGCCCATTTCTTTTGATTTTTTACTAAAACGATTTTTTTGAACCGTTTTTGAGGTGATGATGAACAGACTGAAACCTGAGAAGATGGTAAAAAGTCCAAAAAGGGCAAAGGCTCTCAATAATAGATTGTTGAAATCATCCCTACCTTCATAATCCATGGTGTGCAGCATCCAAAGAAAATCGAAAACACGCCATTTGTTACTTCTAAAGGTTTGAATGTTTCCATGTTCAGCAGAAACATAGATGGTGGTATTTGCAGGTTTTGCAAAAGTGATGGCATAAGCGGGCAATGGCCTCCCTCTATATTCATGATGCTTTCCCGTTTCGGTCAAGTATTCAACACTAGTTGGGTTGGCACTAACTTTAAGACCCTCATGGGCTATTTGAACGGCTTCTTTTTCATTCAGAGGTAATCTCTGCTTTCCAGTTTTACCATCATAAAGTCTAACTTTTGTTCCATCATTCGATTTGTAAACAACCCTATAAACAGGTTTTTCTAAGATAGAGGTCAGTTCTAATGATTTAATGCTGTCTTTAGAAGTAAATTGAGCATTCAAAAAAGTGCTTGGTGAAACAACATCACTGGAAACATCAAGTGCTATTTTTGGTTGCTTTAAATTATCGCCCCTGATCTCATCAATATTGGTCCAACTAAAGTATAACCCTCCCAGCGTCCACAATAAAAATTGAATACCCAAAATAGCACCTAAATATCGATGCCATTTTCGGTTAAGTTGTATAAATTTTCTTTTTGTCATAAAGTCGAATTAACCTGGGACGACAAGCGCCCCAGGATTTTAAATTTATAATGCATATTGAACACCAAAAGTGAAGGTTTCCTTGTTTTTTAGTTGTATACCGTTCAAATCTTGGTATATGGGAGTGGCCAGTTCCAATCCAAATCTAAGATTTTTTAGTGCACCCGTTGGAATGTAAATATTGCAGCCCGCTCCTCCGTTTAAAAAGGTTCCACCGGTGTTGTCAGTATCTGCCGTAATCACCATCATTGGGTTTAGGTTGGGGTCAGCTCCCTCAATTTCTCCAACGATCAAACCTTCAAGTCGTACCGAAAAGCTTATCCAGTCGGCTGCTTTTATGGCAAACCAATTATTAAGACTGTATCGATTTCCATAACGGAAGTCGCGGTCATTTTCTCCAATACGGAAAATACCTTTCACTTGACTTCCCCAGGAAATAGAAGCATTCTGGCCTAAATAGGTCAATGCCAGATTAGGATCAAAAGTGCCACTGCCCAATTGCATGGGGTAAGGCAATTCTGTTTCATTGGGTGTGGAAGCTGGAGTGACATCACTTTCAGTAACACTTCCGGTTGGAATGGAAAACCCTAGTTGTCCGTGAAGGGTTTGCTGGTTCTTATTGAAGAATTTATAGAGCAGGGCTAGGTTGATATCACCAAAACCACTAGCTTCTGTGGTAAAGTTTCCTCCCATTCGGGTAAGGTGGTCCATCTCCATTGACACATAATTGAACATTACCATCAAGGTAACTTTATCGCTTGGGGCAAACATGGCTCCCAACATGTGCATGTTCATGGGCATACGGGTTGGGGTCACCATATAATTGTTCAAAGCAACATCTGTAGTGGTATCATCACTTCCCAATTTAAGGTCCTCCATATTCATGTGCATGTATCGGTAGGAGAACATCCATTCTCCTTTGCTATGCATATGATCACCCATAACAGAAATGGGAGCATGTCCATCGGGTCTTCCTGCAGACCATTTTGTGGATTGATTATTGGTTTCTTGCGCATACAATGCAATTGAGGCCACCATCATAATGGCCGATATGTATTTTTTCATTCGGTTTTAATAATTGAAGTTTTGGCAATGTTTCCATCACCTTTAAATAAAATAAGGAGCTATTGAATTGTTAGGAAAGTGAATTGGGAGGGTGGAAGCTCTTGGAGTAATACAAAAAAGTATAATGGTTGTGATAGCCAAAATTGTGTTGAAGAGTACTATGGTTTTCTTTTGCTGATGAATGCGAGGTGATCTTTACAAAGCCTATTGGATATTCTTCTAATGAAATCTTGGGAAGGTTTTGTTTTTTCTCCTCATTTTGCTCAGAAAGACGCTGCATCAGGTAACATTTTCCGTTGCATTGCAATTCAACATTATCTTTATTGATACAGAGAAACTCAGCTATATAATCTTCATTGATCACATACTCCAGTACAGGTGCAATTGGGCGTACCATGGCTATCAGGTAGAGCAATACAAATCCGTATACAATAGAATGCTTCAAAGAGAAAATGGTCGAGCCGCAAAATTAAACCGTATAATGCTAAAATGTCTCAAATAAGACGCACTTTTGCATCTTAAAATTAAGGTGTGAAAGGCCATAACGTAAAATGGATTTACTTGATAACGCTTTCCATGATATGGGGAACATCCTATATTTTGATCAAAAAAGGGTTAGAAGGTTTTACTCCCATCCAACTTGGTGCCATTAGAGCTGTTTTGTCCACCTTTTTCTTATTTGTTGTTGGGTTTAAATCTATGCGAACCATATCCAAGAAAGAGTGGTTTTGGGTTGGAGTTTCTGGTGTTATTGGCAGTTTTATTCCCATGTTTTTGTTTGCTTTTGCCGAAACGGAAATTGATAGTAGTATAGCTTCCATTTTAAATTCCTTAGTGCCTCTTTTTACACTATTTATTGGATTATTTGCATTTGGTATAGGATTTACCCGTAATCAACTTTTGGGGGTTTTTATTGGTTTGATCGGTGCGGCATTTTTGATTTTCTTTGGTACAACCGTTAATCCAGACCAGAACTATTGGTATGCAGGGTTTGTTATTGTAGCTACCATATGCTATGCCTGCAATGCCAATATCATAAAAAGCAAATTGCAAAATGTCTCTCCAATGGGTATTGCAGTTGGAAATTTTGCGGTTATTTTTATTCCAGGTCTTATTGTTCTCCTGTTTTCCGGTTTTATGGATGCCAAGGTCGTAACAGGCTCCCATTTTTTTAGTTCTTTGGGATATATTGCCATCTTATGCATAATTAGCACCTGCGTGGCCAAGATAATGTTCAATAGATTGGTTCAAATTTCCACAGCGGTTTTCTCTGTGTCTGTAACCTATTTGATCCCAATAGTGGGTATCTTCTGGGGCTTGATGGATGGAGAGCGGTTTACCTTATGGCAATTTATGGCCGCTTTGGTCATACTTCTGGGGGTTTACATGGTGAACAAAAAAAAGACGCCACAAAGGGCGTCTTTATCTAATAAAAATTAATCAAGCCTTATTCAAAATCCGAGGCACTTACACCTTCGTTGACCTTAATTTCCTTCACCATAAACTCAAAACTTTGTGGCCCCATGGTTTGGGTAAGCTTAAATGGGAACTTGATTCCTGAAATTTCTTGATAGTCGCTAAATTCCAGGGTATTGTTCATTTGTTGTCCCTGTACTTCTTCAACATTCACTTCTTGAAGTTTAAGACCAGTCTCAACATCATAGAATGCTGATTTACTATCAGTGATTTTCAATTTATAAGCCTTCTTGTCTCCAACCTGCTCAACGCCTTCCAAAATGACACCACCAACAGCCATATAGTTTAATTCTGGAAATGCTGCCGACTCTTCTTTGATTTTTGAGATTTCCTCTGGCGAAAGGTCCTTGCGCTGGCCTCCGGCAACCATATAACCTTTGTCACCATCCAAAACCTGTTTTTGCATGGAATTCCCCATCACTTTTACATCTTGCATAAACTGGTCCTTGGTTGTTTTTTTCATCTCCAATTCCAGTTTCATGCCTTGCGTTTCCGCCTCTGCAAGCATGGCGTAAGATTCAACACCTTCCAACTTTTCTTGACCTCCGATTGCTTCAACATATTTCTGTAGAATTGATTCCGCTGTAATTCCTTCAGGAATTGCTGCATTATAATCTGGCTTTTCTGTTTTGCTTGCATATTTGTCATAAAACAAAACGGGAACATTTTTGCCATTGAAATCAACCTTTTCAAGGTTTTCCAGCACCTCGCTCCCTTTACCGGTAACCACTACCCTTGCATTTGTGGTGGAAAAGTGCTTTTGGGCAGCTTTTTGAACATCGTCAGTGGTAACAGCTTCAATGCGTTCCAAATAGGTTTTGTAAAAATCCTTTGGTAAATCTTCCGTTTCTATGTTTAGGGCATAATTGGCAATGGTTGAAGGATTTTCAAGTGCCATCACAAAACTGCCTGCATACTTGGCTTTGGCATTGGTAAGCTCTTCCTCAGTAACTGGCTCGTTGACAATTCTATTGATTTCATTGAAAATTTGTGTCACGGAACTATCCGTTACCACATTTCTTACTTGGGCATATGCATTGAAGCGCATGGGGCTATACTTATTGGCTCTAATTCCGGAATATGATCCATAGGTATAACCTTTATCCTCCCTTAGGTTTTTGAACAATCTTGCTTGGGAACCTCCCCCCAATATTCTATTGGCCAAGAGAGCATCCAGATAATCCTCATCCTTCATTTTGAGTTCTGTGATGTTTTGGACGGCAACTTCAGATTGTACGGCATTGGGAGCATCAACAAAATTGATTTGGTTGTATTGTGCGTCCATTGGTTTTGCATAACTGAAGGATGGTGGAGCAGCTTTTGACCAAGGTGTGAAATGAGTGGTAACCAATTCTTTTACATTTTCAAAATCCACATCGCCAATAATGACCAAATACGCATTGGCAGGAACAAAATAATCCCTGTAGTGTTTCTCAACATCCATTAGGGTGACGTTGTTTACGGTTTCTTCCGTGGTAATTTCGCCATATGGATGGTTTTTCCCATAGGCCAATGCCAATTGCACTCTACTTGCAATTGCGGAGACATCTTTTTCCTCGGATTTTATTCCGGTAATTATTCGGTCTTTTTCCTTGTCGAACTCTTCTTGGGTAAAGTTTGGATTTAGGGCGGCATCTGCCATAAGTTCCAAGATCCTTGGAAAATACTTGGAGAGACAACTTGCTGATGCACTTTGGTCACCTACGCTAATGGAGGCTCCCAAAAAATCCACTTCTTCATAAAAATCATCTTTGGAAATGGATTTTGATCCTTTTCCCAAAAGACTTGACGTTAAATCTGAAACCCCGGCTTTATCACCTTGTAAAATTGGAGGGTTGTCAATGGAAAGCTGCATGGAAACCCTTGGCAATTTATGGTTTTCCACCACCATAACCTTAAGGCCGTTGTTCAACTCAAAACGTGCAGGTTCCTTTAAATTTATTTCTGGAGCAGGTCCGGGTTTTGGCTGCTTGCTTCTATCTATTTGGGCATACGATACTGCCATAAAAAAGGACAGTAAAGAAAAAACAATATACTTTTTCATCTTAATTGGCTTCTTTTTGTTCTGGCAGATACTCTAATTCTACTCTTTGATTGACCTTTAAATATTTTTTGGCAACTTCCATGATTTCCTCGCGGGTAATGGAGCGATAAATGTCAATTTGCGTGTTGATTAAATTGGTATTATCGCGGAGCATGTAATTTTCTGCAAGGGAATTTGCTATTCCCGAAATGCTACTATTTGCATTTACAAAGTTGTTCTCGAACTTGTTCTGAAGTTTTTGGTAGTCCTTTTCGGAAATTAATTCCGATTGGATTTTCAAGATTTCAGCATCAATCTCGTTTTTAATGTCCTTAATGGAATTTTCTCCAACGGGAAGTCCTCCAACAACATAGGAACTGTAATCTTCAGCATTTATGGGCACGGAAAATATTTGAAGGGCTATTTTTTTCTCGTCCACCAATTTCTTGTACAGCTTGGAACTTTCCCCATCACTTAGATACGTAGAAATCATGTCAATCACATAAGCATCCCTTTCGGCCTGCCCTGGAGTTCTATAGGCCAATAAAATGGCCGGGATTTGAATATTGGGATCATGGTAAGTGGCCTTTATGGTGTTGGTGATAGGTTCTTCAACAACAACATTTCTCTTTATTTCAGCTCCTTTGGGGATTGGTCCAAAATAATCCGAGATCATTTTCTTTGTTTTATCCACATCAATATCGCCAGCAACTACCAAAACGGCATTGTTGGGGACATAATAGATTTTGTTGAAATTTTTAAAATCATCCAGAGTTGCACTGGCCAAGTGGTCCAAAGAACCAATAACACCCCATTTGTAAGGATGTTTCTTGTAAAGATTTTTCAATAGCACTTCAAAGAAAGCACCGTAGGGAGAGTTATCCACCCGTAACCTTCTTTCTTCTTGCACCACTTCTTTTTGGGTATCTACACCAACCTGGCCTATTATGGGATGAAGCAATCGCTCTGACTCCAACCACAATCCTGTTTCCAAGCTGTTTGATGGAAATGTTTCATAATAGTAGGTGCGATCCAAGAACGTATTGGCATTTCCACTTCCTCCGTTAGAGGAAACTATTTTGTCCCACTCACCACGTTCAATGTTTTTTGTCCCTTCAAATAATAGGTGTTCAAAAAAATGGGCGAATCCGGTCTTACTTGGATCTTCATCTTTGGATCCCACATGGTACATTACAGCGGTGGTAACTACCGGAGCAGTATTGTCCTGATGTAAAACTACATGGAGCCCATTGTCCAGATCATACTCCTCAAAAGCAACTTCTTGGGCTGTTAAAAAGTTACCTGCAATAAGTATGAAAAGTGTTGATAGCAAATGTCTTTTCATGATATAGTATTTAGTGTTTACGTAATGAATAGGATTAGTATGGAATTTTTGATTGATGTTACATTAAATATGGGTAAAATTTAAAAAATCTATGGATTACAAGGTAAGTCTTTAACAAGAATTTGTAGCATAATTCGTCAACATTCAGTAAATTAAACATCCACCCAAAAATTTGACGAAATGAAAAATCTGTCCTTACCCATTCGTTTTGGTATAGTAACCAGTGCCATTTTAATTGCTTATTTCCTGATACTTTCCCTCATGGGAAAACATACCAATGTGTTTTATAGTCTTTTCAATGGAATCATTACCGGTTTTGGGATTTATGAGACCATCAAGTATTCCAAGTTAAGGTTGGGGAAGGATTTTAGCTATAGTAAAGGTTTTATGGCAGGTATTACAACCGGATTTGTAGCTACCTTGTTGTTCACTATTTTCTTTGCATTTTATTCAACGGAGCTGGATGCAGAATTCTTAAATGAACTTTCTGAAGTCTGGGCCAAGGACTATCGCAATTTTGAAGGAATTGTTTTCTTTACCGTCGCAATTATGGGTTTTGCCACTACCTTGGTTTTGACATTATCATTTATGCAGCTCTTTAAAACCTCCAATAACCCAAAAAAATAAGTTCCAAATACCCTAATAATACTTGTGGATTAAGGATTTAGCAGTATATTTGCACCCGCTAATTTTAGTAAAGCGAATATATTTAATCTAATTAACGCATTATGTACGCAATTGTAGAGATGGCAGGGCAGCAGTTTAAAGTTGCAAAAGACCAGAAGGTGTACGTTCATCGTTTGCAGACAGAAGAAGGCAAAAAGGTCACTTTTGACAAAGTTTTTCTTTTGGATGACGGAAGCAACGTTACCATTGGCGCCCCAGTCATAGAAGGTGCGGCTGTTGAGGCCAAAGTAGTAAAACACCTAAAAGGAGATAAGGTAATCGTCTTTAAAAAGAAAAGACGTAAAGGTTACCGAGTAAAGAACGGTCACAGACAACATTTAACAGAAATTGTTGTTGAAGGTATAGTGGCAAAGGGAGCCAAGAAAGCAGCACCTGCAAAAGCAAAAGCTGAAAAGCCGGCAGCTGAGCCTAAAAAAGCAGCTCCTGCCAAAGCTAAAGCAGAAGCTCCAAAGAAAGCGGCCCCAAAAAAGGCAGCTGAGGATTTGAGCGGAAAAACTGTTGCTGAATTGAAGGAAATGGCAAAAGCAAAAGGAATTGCTGGTATTTCCGCTATGAAGAAAGCTGATTTGATCGAAGCTTTAAACAAATAGAAAGAACTAAAATTTAAATATCATGGCACATAAGAAAGGTGTAGGTAGTTCAAAAAACGGTAGAGAATCAGAATCGAAACGACTAGGTGTTAAGATTTTTGGTGGACAAGCTGCGGTAGCTGGAAACATTATTGTTAGACAGCGAGGAACCAAGCACAATCCTGGAGAAAATGTTTACCTGGGAAAAGACCATACATTGCACGCCAAAGTTGATGGTATAGTAAAGTTTCAAAAGAAATCTGGAGGAAAATCATTTGTTTCCATTGACCCATTTGAGGCTTAAGAACTAAAGCAATAAAATATTGACGAACCCTCACTTTTTAGTGGGGGTTTTTTGTTACTTCATTGTTAAGCTATTTTAAATTACTTTAAAAATGACGCTAAATATGACCTATTCTTAAAAATGAGCTAACCCCCTTTTTTAGACATAATAATTTCTTTGTGGCGTAATAACAACCACTTAGAAATGAAAAAATATTTACAGTTTTTTACCTTAATTATTTTTCCGTTATCTGCTTTCGCCCAAACAGGTAACATTCAAGGAACCATATCAGATCAGAATGGAATTTACGTTCCAGGGGCAAACGTTATCATCTCTGAATTATCCAAGGGAGCAATCACAGATTTTGACGGAAGATTTACAATACTTGACGTCCCTTCAGGAAACCATACCCTCCAAATATCCTATTTGGGGTATGCAACCATAGAGCAAAACGTTAGCGTGGAAAATGGGGAGACAACCCTGGTTTCAATCAATTTAGACCCAAAAAACTTAGAGTTGGATGAGGTTCAAGTATCAGCCTACGGATTGAGCGGTCAAGCAAAAGCTCTGAACACTCAAAAAACAAATCAGAACATTACCAATGTAGTATCTACAGATCAGATAGGAAAGTTCCCAGATGCAAATATAGGCGATGCCGTAAAGCGTATCCCGGGGATTACCATGCAAGTAGATCAAGGTGAGGCCAGAAATGTTATTGTGCGGGGACTTGCTCCGCAACTGAACTCCGTAACGCTTAACGGTAGTCGTATTCCTTCAGCTGAAGGAGATAACAGAAATGTTCAGATGGACTTGATTCCCTCGGACATGATTCAGACAATTGAGGTGAATAAAGCGGTTACTCCAGACATGGACGGCGATGCTTTGGGAGGTTCCGTGAATCTTATAACACGTTCCTCACCGCAAAGTTTTAGATTGTCAACAACTCTGGGTTCAGGGGTGAGTTTCATTAACGACGAGCCTATTTACAATATTGGGTTTTTATATGGTGATCGTACCAAAAATGGCAAGTTTGGCTGGATGGTCGCCACCTCTTATAATAATGTGGATTTTGGTTCGGACAATGTTGAGGCCGAATGGGTCAATGAAGCAGAAAGCCCATTGACGGAAGAAGATATTGAAGTAAATCCTTTTGTGGAAGAATCCGACATCAGAACCTATTTGGTACAACGTATCCGTAGAAGTTTTTCTGCCAATGTGGATTATGCCTTTGATGCAAACAACACCATCTTTCTAAAAACCATGTACAACTGGAGGGATGACCGTGAGAATAGATTTCGTCTTCGTTTTAGAAAAATAGAACCTGTTTTTGCAGATGGTACGGAGAATATTATTGGTTATGAGGGTGAAATTCGTAGACAGACCAAAGGAGGTATCCCCGGAGGTCGCATCAAGAATACAAGATTGGAAGATCAGCGTATGCAGAACTACAGCTTGGGAGGCAATCATTTGTTTGGTAAATTAAAAATGGATTGGATGGCTTCTTATGCCAAAGCTTCCGAAGAGCGCCCCAATGAGCGCTATGCCGAATATGAAATTGGCGACGCCATTGGAATCAATGCAAATCTTGGAAACCCAAGATACCCTTCATTCAGCCCGTCAAATGCCTCTGAGGCCACACTCTCCAATTTTGAGTTGAAGGAGTTTACCGAAGAAAATCAATTTACAGAAGAGAAAGATTTTAACGCCTTTCTGAATTTTCAAGTGCCCGCTGACATTTTTGGAGCTGGAGAAGGAACCATAAAATTTGGGGCAAGGTATAAATCTAAAAACAAGGTAAGGGACAATGACTTCATAGAAGCGGAGCCTTTAAGCGGTTTTGGTACTTTGGCCGATATAGATACCCAAGATTACACAAAAAGTGACTTTTTGGCCGGAAGCCAATATGCTGCTGGGGAATTTGTAGATCCAGCATTTTTGGGAACACTTGACTTTTCAAATGCCGCCAGCTTTGATACTGGCACTGTTGAAGATGAGTTTTTGGCAGGTAACTTTGATGTGGATGAAAAAGTCTATGCCGGTTATCTTATGACCAATCAAAAACTTTCGGAAAAACTATCTGTACTTGCTGGGGTAAGGCTTGAAAATACCAAAATCAATAGTTTGGGGAATGAAGTGATTTTTGATGATGAGGGCGACTTTGCAAGTTTCAACCAAATCCGTGATAAGAGCTCTTATACCAATATCCTTCCGGGAATCCATTTTAAATTTGACCCAAGCAATAGAACCGTATTGCGCTTTGCTTGGACAAACACCATAGCACGACCAAATTATGTGGATTTGGTTCCTTTTAGAAATGTGATCAATGAAGATGAGGAAGTAGAGACCGGGAATGCCAATCTAGACCCAACCCGGTCCATGAATTTTGATTTTGTGGCAGAGCATTATTTTGAATCGGTTGGAATCATATCCGGAGGTATTTTTTATAAGGACATTAAAGATTTTATCTATACCTCGTTGAGTGAGGATACCACTACCGGGTACGATCTGTTCCAACCTTTAAATGGTGATAACGCTTCCATTTTTGGTGCCGAAGTTGCATTCCAGAGACAATTGGATTTCTTGCCTGGGTTTGCCAAAAACTTGAGCATCTATTTAAATTATACATTGCTTACTTCTTCAACCGATGGAATTAGAAACGGGGACGAAATTCGGGAAAATGTTGACCTTCCGGGTACAGCACCCAATATGTTCAATGGTTCTTTGGGTTATGCCGATAAGAAATTCAGCCTTCGCTTATCCACCAATTTTTCCGATGCTTATATTGATGAGTTGGGAGGCAATACATTTGAAGACAGATACTATGACAAGCAGTTTTTTGTAGATCTGAATGCCTCGTTCGCCATCAACAAAAATCTGCGTTTGTATGCTGATTTGAACAATATTACCAATCAGCCCCTACGGTATTACCAAGGTGTTGAAAACAGGACACAGCAAGTTGAATTTTATGAAAAAAGGTTGACCTTCGGCTTAAAGTATGACCTTTTCAAAAAATAAAAAACATTAACCTATAGTCTTTAAAGCTGCCTTTTGGGCAGCTTTTGTCATAAAACAAAACAAAATGATAAATTATAGAACCACACTACTTTTATGGTTTGTAGGACTGGTATCCTGCAACACCAAAAGCACTTTGCCACCCGTACATCCAGATGTAATTACCGAAAAAACCTTGAATGATACTGATGATCCGGCTATATGGGTCAATCCGGATGACGCTGAAAAAAGCATTGTTTTTGGAACAGACAAAAAAACCAATGGGGCCATTTATGCCTTTGATTTGGAGGGGAAAATCATTGAGGAAAAAACCATTAGAAATATTGAAAGACCCAACAATGTAGATGTTGAGTATGGTTTGCAGCTGAATGATTCCATTACCGTCGATATTTTGGCCTTCACCGAGCGCGAGAAACAACAAATAAGGGTGTTCTCTGTTCCAGATATGAAACCATTGGATGGAGGCGGTTTTCCCGTCTTTGAAGACGAATCAAATACTGAATGGCGATTGCCCATGGGGATAAGCCTGTTTAAATCGCCTAAAGATTCATCCATATATGCTATTGTAGGGAGAAAAACCGGTCCGTTAGACAATTATTTATATCAATATAGGTTGATTGGTGATAGTAGTGGGGTTAAATCCCAACTGGTTCGAAAATTTGGAAAGTTTAGTGGGCAGAAGGAGATTGAGGCCATTGCTGTGGATGATGAAAATGCAATGATATATTATTCTGATGAAGGAGTTTGTATCAGAAAATACCATGCAGAACCTTATAAAGGCAATGATGAGCTTTCATTCTTTGGTGGGGAATATTTTTTGAATGACATTGAAGGAATTGCGGTCGCTACATACTCCAATGGAGCGGGATACATTATTGTATCTGACCAGCAACGCGGTCAGTTCAATGTTTTTTCAAGAAAAGACAACTCATTTATAAAGGCAGTAAATTTGACCACTCTGGAAACCGATGGTTGTGAAGTGGTAACCGTTCCGCTAAATGAGACCTTTCCAAATGGGCTTTTGGTTTCCATGAACGATGAACAAAACTTCTTTTTCCATGATCTGGGAAAAGTATTGGGAGAAGCAAGAAAAAACTAAAAGCGTAGCCTCCGTTTTCTGGCAGTGATTTCCCAAGAATCCGTTTTTGCTCCATTTTCAATGACGGATACTTCATCATGCAAGTTAATGGTAGGGCAAATATGATAGGGGATTCCGTAAAGGACATCCCCAACGTTGAGTTCTTCCCAATTGGAGACTTGAAGCACACCATGTTCCTCACTTTGTGAGAGGAGTTCGTAGTTTTTGATGTTCAAAAATTTGACCCTTTTGTCTATGGGATTTTCAGGAGCTACGGATTTGTGGCCCAGATCAAGGGTTACAATACCTTCTGTGGGTTTTGAAATAATACGGGTCACCAAGAGAGCAGCATATTTGAACTTTTGCTCTGTTAATTTTTCACTATATCCCCAATCCCATAAAACGCAGGTCCCTGGACTTGTAATTCTATTTTCCCGCAAAAGATGTGAGGTAAAAGAAGGTGTTCCACCGCATATTAATTTAATTGAAGGATGTACTTTCTGAAGTGCCTCAAAATATGTGGCGCCATCTTTAAGCTCATTTTCAATCTTTTCATTCCTGACTGAAAAATCACTGTCCCTCAAATGACCATCATAAATATGAAAGCCATTGAATTGAAGACCTTTGCATTTTTTGATGAATGATAAAAGTGAATCAATGCCGGATCCAATTTTTATCCCAGAACGATTCATGCCATTGTTGATGTCAATATAAATAGGAACGGTTATCCCTTTTTCGATGGCTTTTTGGTTGAGAAGGGAAGCGGTTTCTTTTGAATCAATAATTGTGGATAAATCAGCAGCATGAAAATGTTTGAGCAAAGAAAGAAAACGATCTACTTTAGGACCAACCAATTGATGCGCGATCAAAACTGATTTAGCTCCGGCTTCAACCGCAATTTCAGCTTCTGAAATGGTAGAAGCCTTAAAATTTGTAATTCCTGATGCCACAAGTAATTTTAAAACCTTTGGCATTTTGTTGGTTTTAACATGGGGCATTAACCTATGTGTTTCACCATTTACCATAGCTAGCATGTGGTCAATATTGAACTGTAAATGTTCTTTGTACAATGCAATGGAAGGTGAATCCACCGAGTCAATATTTTTAATCTCAAACCAATTGTTTTTCATATGCTAAATGGCTTCTGTTGTTATTTTTTCACAATATCCGCAACAATTTTTAAATGGTGCCGAGTATGTATTTTTAAAAACTTGATGCTTTGTCTTTTATTTATGACACTAAAATAGGGATGTTCAAAATGGACTTTGGAATCCAAATCTTGAATCTTTTGCAAGTTTTCCTTTGCCATTTCAATTTGTATGTAAAGATCTTCGGTCAGAATATTATCTGGAGGAAGCACTACCCTGGGAGATTTAGCAACACCTCTGGGAAAATCTCCCCATGCATAGATTAAGGTTCTGGTAAGACTAAAGTTGGGTTTAAATGCTGCGGGATTGGAAGCCTCCAAAGATTTACATATTACATTGATGGTCTTTAGCATATGATCTAGGTGCCAAGCAACATCCACCTTGGATACTTTAGGATTAAAAGAATCCCTTTGCAAAATATACGCTTCAATTTGAGAAAACTCTTTATTTAAAAATGAAGTGGAATTCAATTCACTTTTTGCCAATGGAAGTGATTTTAAAAATGAGTCTTAAAGCTAATAAAATACTATCAGCTTAAGGTGCAATAGTGGCGATAAAAACAAAACCCTTGCTCTTGGCAAGGGTTTCTGAGCAAACTACCAAACAAACTACTAAAACTGAAATCTATATCCAAAATCAGGAAAAAACCCAATCTGATCCTCACGATCAATATTGTCCGTTAACCTATTGTACATTCTGGAAAAAATGTTTTTGTTGTTGGTTACATTTTGCATGTCGACATAGAATTGATGTGACCGTTTTTTGGCTTTACTATTGACCTTGAAACCTAATTTTACATCCCATCTAAAATAATTGTCATATTGGAGGCTATATGCCAAATCATCATAAAGCACTTCATATTTGACTGCCCTTGAAGCCTCTAGATTTATGGGAGTATAGTACCTTCCACCAGAGAAGGTCACTTTGGTATCCATAAAAAACCTATTCTTTTTGGCCTTCCCAACAACAAATTCCTTGCCTGCCAGAAAATTGATTACCTGTCCATTGTTAAAAGGGGAATTACGCTCTACACCGTCACTGCCCTTATATTTACTTTGATAAAATGATGAGGTGAGCAGCATATAATAATTTTGGCTAAAGAATTTTTCCAGGGTCAGTTCAATACCCTGATTGAAGGCTGTTCCCTCATTTACCAATGATACTGCATCTTTGCTGAATCCAAAATCAGCACCTTCTGTCAATGTAGAGTAGCTTGATGGGAACGGATGCACGGGTGCATTGTCAATATCTTGGTAATAAGCTTCAATTTTCCCCCTCCATTTATTGCCAAGTTTAACATCATATCCCAATACGTAGTGAGCACTCCGTACAAATTCTAAATCCCTATTGGTCTGTACCAAATTGCCATTCACATTCTCATTTAGGAAAAGTATGGGAGAAGGTATGTTTTGATAATGGAGGCCATAACCCAAACTGAACCTATGTTTATTAGTAGCATCAAAGCTGAGTCCTGCCCTGGGCCCCAAGGCAAACTGTTTGTTCAAGCTGCTATATTGCCCATTTAATCCTGCATTTAAGGTCAGTTTTTCACTAAGTCTGAATTGGCCCTGAACAAAGGGCTGAAAAAGGTTAAGGCTTTCATTCACATCTACCAAAGTGACAAGATCGGAAAAACCATCCCCATCATTATCAGGCTGTTCTTCACGGTCCTGGTTGATGTAATCCAGACGTAAGTTTTCATATACAAGTCCGGTTCTTAGTGTAATCTTGTTGTTTATCTTAGAATTGAACAGCGATGAAATTGTCAACCTGTTTTCAGTTTCATCATCTCTGGTGTAACGAATAATGTTTTCCTGAGGGGTGTCCTTATCAAAATACCTATCAGCGGTATACTCACTGCTGGAAGTAGAGTAACCGACAACAGTTCGCAGAAAAGAGTTTTTCCCAACAGGAAAACTGTGTTTTAACCCAATTACCCCAAAACCAGATTTAACAAAGGCATCTTCATCCTCGGCTGCAAAAAGATCATCCGCTTCTATATTATCACCTAAAAATTCTATATCCGAAGTACCTCCAATACCAAAAAGAGACAGATTGCCCAATTTCCCTTTTCCAAAGTTGAGATTGAACGAGAAATCCCCATAGTTGGGATTTGCAGAAGTCCCGGCACCGGCAGAACCTATCAATCCAACAAGGGAATAGCGAGCGGCGACCAAAAAAGAGCCTTTTTCTCCCATAGGGCCTTCCGCATTGGCTTCTACGCCTGAAAAAGCACCTGCCTGGGCGGAAAACTCATAATCATCCACATTGCCATTTCTAAGTCCAATATCAAAAACTCCTCCAATGGCATTGCCGTATTCTGCAGGAAAAGCGGAGGTAATGAAATCTGAATTCTTTAGCATATTGGGGTTCAAGGCCGATACTGGACCACCTGTTGTGCCAGCTGAGGAATAATGGTTGGGGTTAGGAACTGGAATGCCCTCTATTCGCCATAACAATCCGGTTGGGGAATTTCCCCGAATGATTACATCATTTCTGCTATCATCAGGTGCCGATACTCCTGCAAAGTTGGAGGCCAGTCTTCCAATGTCACCCCTTCCGCCAGAAAACCGACCGACTTCTTCAATCCCAAATTGCCGTGCCGATACTGTAGCCAGTTTGTTATTGGGCTTGTCCAAAGTGGTATTGGATGATACCACAACTTCATTGAGTTGATTAAAGCTTTCTTGCAAAGCAATGTTGACTACAGCATCCTTTCCCGTTGTTACCTCTATATTGGGAACTGTGGAACTTTCGAAACCTATATAGCTTATATGAATACTTTGCCTGCCTATAGGAACATCTTTTAGGATAAATCGTCCGTCAAGATCAGTAATAACACCTGTGGCTACTTCCATATCCATAAGTTGAACGGTTGCTCCTTCCAAGGGGCTTTCAGATTGTTTGTCCAATACAATTCCTTTAATGATTCCTGTTTGTGCCCAACTTGAAAACGCAAAAAGGAAAGTAACTGCCAAAATGATTTTTTTCATGACTTGTTAATTTGTTTTCCTCAAAATTGAAGCTATCTGTGGAAGATTGGCACGTAGAAATGCTGATATGATCTTTGAGAAGTTGAAGTGTTAAAGAAGAGTTTGAACAAGATTTACAAGCGCTAGGCGAGTTGAATTCAACTGAAATGGATTTGAGTACGATCCAGCCTTTTTTTTAACGATTGAACTTTCAGGTGTGCGTTATCGTTAAACAGCCTTATGTATCTTTAACAAATGGCAGTTGGAATGTTCAAAAAAGCAGGAATGAAGAAGTTTTTGTTCAGGTTGACCGTGATCAACGTGGTCTTTTTTCTTATAAAAATTACCATGGAACGTGATGATGATGGTATTCAGGGCTTTTTTAGCCCTACCAGCGTTTTTTATTATGTTTCTGCTTTCATTCTATTCATGCTGACTTGGGAGTTGAATGACTGGTTCCTAAGAAAACAGCGAACCAAAGGTGGACTAGATTTTAAAAGTAGTTTGCTCATTATAGGGAAAAACATGATTTTGGTTGCTCCAGTTGCAGCTTTGATCTATTACCTTGGATTGTTCCCGTTTAAGGATACCTTTGGAATTATTTGCGATGATCCACCATTGGTTGAGTTTACCATAGATTTTTTTAGAGCTGTACTCCTCGGCTTGACAGTTATTTTTTTCAATATGTTTCATTTTGCCATGAACCAAAGGGAAGAAATGAACAAGCAAATGGAGGACTTAAAAAAGGAAATGATGGCGTCAAAGTATACTTCCCTTAAAAACCAGATAAGCCCTCATTTTTTATTCAATAGTTTAAACACCTTAACCTCATTAATGTATGAGGACAGGGATTTGGCTTCTGATTTTGTAACGAGATTGGCCTCTAGTTATCGCTATATTTTGGATAATAAAGAAGAAGATCTAGTGAGTTTGCAAAAAGAATTGAATTTTTTGGATGCCTATGCATTTATGATGGAGGTCAGGCATAAAAATGCGGTTGTCATTAAGATTAATATTAAAGTTTCACCAGACCATCATTGGATTCCTACCCTGGCTTTACAAATGTTGATTGAAAACGCAATGAAGCACAATCTATATTCCAAGGAGAGACCATTGCAAATTTCAATTTCTTCAATAGGCGCTGATGCGTTAGCTGTTAAGAACAATCTTAGAAAGCGAAAGCGAAAACAGGACACTACAAAGCTTGGGTTGGAAAACATTAAAAAAAGATACTCGTACTATACCAACAAACAGGTATTGGTAATGGAGGAAAGTGATTACTTTGAAGTCATAATTCCACTTTTGGATAAAGATGTGACAAAAATGAACCTTAAGTCAATTTCATGATATGAGAGCAGTAATTGTTGAAGATGAGGAATTCGCCTCAAAAAGACTGGCACAACTGGTAGGGGAATTGGCTCCTGAGATTGAAATTGAGGCTAGGTTAAATTCTGTGGAAAGTGGAGCGAAATGGTTCAAAAAGAATGAACTGCCAGATTTGGTATTCTTGGACATTCAATTAAATGATGGCTATGGGTTTGACATTTTGGATGACATTGAAGATCATCCTCCGGTAATCTTCACAACCGCTTATAATGAATTTGCCATTCGTGGATTTAAATACAATGGAGTGGACTATTTATTAAAGCCCATTGTAAAAATGGATCTAAAGGCAGCCTTGGAAAAGTTCAAGAAGAATGTAACTAGAAACGGACATACACATACCGATAATTTGGAGCATTTAAAGCAGCTTTTCCACAAGGAGTACAAGCATCGTTTTATGGTAAAGGTTGGAAATCAATTTAGATCTTTCAACGTTGAGGACATTGCATACTTTAAATCCCAAGATGGCTTAATTTGTCTTCAAACCCATTCGGGACAATCTTATCCCATTGAGTACACTATTGATCAGCTCGAAAATATTCTCAATCCCATACATTTTTTTAGGATCAACCGTAAGTTTATGGTTTCTGTAAAAGCTGTGGTGGAGATCCATAGCTATTTCAACAGTCGTTTGCTTTTAAAATTACTTCCTATGGAGGAAGAACAGGTAATTGTTTCTAGGGAGCGCACTACCAATTTTAAGAAGTGGTTGGATATGTAGTTTTTACAACTTTCACTTTTTCTTTTGTTTTAAGGATAGGTTTTCTCCATATCTTAGGCCACACAATCAAAAATTCTATACAATGGTTAAAAAAATATCCTTTATTGGATTAAGTCTTATACTTTTTTCTTGTGGTACAAAAATAGCGGTCAATGACTTGGCCACAGCTAATCCGATTACCGCTCATTTGGATTTGGTAAATATTGATAATGATAAAGTAGCAGTTTCCATTGACCCCGGAAGGTTTGTTAAGGACACCGTTGTGTATAGATTGCCAAGGGTGGTTCAAGGAACCTATGCTGTTTCTGATTTTGGAAAATATGTCGAAGAAGTAAAAGGAGTTGATTACCAAGGCAACGAATTGAATGCTACAAAGGTGGATACCAATACATGGCTATTTTCGGAAGCTAAAAACTTGGATAAAATATTGTATTTGGTCAATGATACTTTTGATCAAGAAATACAAGGGGGAATTGGGGAAGAGGTTCCGTTTTCACCTTCAGGGACAAATATTGAACCTAAGCAAGTAATGTTGAACCTTCATGGATTTGTTGGTTATTTTGATTCACTTAAAAACAGTGCCTATAGAATAGGCATTACCGCTCCTGAATCTTTCAATTATACATCTCCATTACAAGAAGTAAATAGTGTTCAAAGTGAAGATGGAAAGACCAGAAAATCCGTTTTCTTGGCCAATCGTTATTTTGAGGTTACGGACAACCCCATGATGTATGGTAAAACAGAAGTAGAGGAATTTATGGTGGGAAACATCAAAATAGTACTTAGTGTCTTTTCACCCAATGGAGTGCACAGCGCTTCCGAAATAAAGAATACGGTCAATAAAATGATGCTTGCCCAAAAGGAATATTTGGGTGATTTGGATAGCACCCCACGATATGATATTCTGCTTTATCTTTCAGATACAGCACAAGAAGATGCGCCCAAAGGTTTTGGAGCTTTGGAGCATCATACCTCTACCGTGGTCGTCCTTCCTGAACAGATGGAGGCAGAAGCTTTGGCAGAATCAATGATAGACGTTGTTGCGCATGAGTTTTTCCATATTGTGACTCCGCTATCTGTACACTCAGAAGACGTACACTATTTTGATTACAACGCCCCTACTTTTAGCAAACATTTATGGTTGTATGAAGGGGTGACGGAGTA
The DNA here is from genome assembly GCF_965222555.1 of Flagellimonas sp. Classification (GTDB taxonomy): domain Bacteria; phylum Bacteroidota; class Bacteroidia; order Flavobacteriales; family Flavobacteriaceae; genus Flagellimonas. Next base: position 1,643,420 of record NZ_CBDCUG010000005.1, read on the forward strand.
TTTTGCCCAACATTTTCAGGTATATGAAGGATTGATTGATCACCATGAGTATTATTCCAGAACCACTCAAAAGATAAATACCTCCCGCTCTAATTATGAGGATGCCATGAGTTTTACTAAAATGAGCGAGAATATCTTAGAGAGCCCATATAAGGAAAACTATGCAAATGTCTATATGAAAGGGGCTTTAATAGGCATGTGCCTGGACATTTTGATGCGGGAAAACAGCAATGGAAATAGAAGCTTGTTAACTTTAATGAAGGAGCTGTCAAATAAATATGGTAAGGACAAGCCTTTTGTAGATGACGACTTGGTTAAGGAAATTACGGAGATGACCTATTCAGCTGTAGGGGAGTTTTTGAATACACATGTTGTGGAAGGGACCCCCATTGATTATGATGTATTCTTTGAAAAGGTAGGCTTACATTTTGCAGAAGCGGAAGTAGAAACTAACTACATTCAAAATGCGGGAAATATTATTGTTGGTGCCGATCCTGAAAAAGGGGTTATAAAGTTTAACGGTTTGGTTGCCAATAATAGTTTTTGGAATGACAATGGAGCCCAACCCAATGATGTTTTTAAATCCTTAAATGGGGTTGAGGTAAGTTTAGCCAATGCCAATCAAGTTTTCGGCGAAGTATTTACGTGGCAACCCGGAAAGGAAATCGAAGTGGTTTTGGACCGTGGCGGAGAGGAAATCGTTATTAAGACAACGACAACGCCCTCCTATACAAAGGCAAACACCTTAGTTGAAAATCCTGAAACTACGCAAGCTCAAAAAGAATTGAGGGATGCATGGTTAAAAGGGTAACCGTTCCATAGGGATATATAAAAAAACCCTCGCAGAAATGCGAGGGCTTCAATAGTATTCCATTCCAAGATCTAATATCTATAGTAATCCGGCTTGAAAGGGCCTTCCACTTTCACGCCAATATAATCTGCTTGATCTTGTTTAAGCTCGGTAAGTTCGGCGCCCAAACGTGCTAGGTGAAGTTTGGCCACTTTTTCATCCAAATGCTTGGGAAGCATATACACTTCATTTTCGTATTTGTCGCTATTGTTCCAAAGCTCAATTTGTGCCAAGGTTTGGTTGGTGAATGAGTTACTCATCACAAAACTTGGATGTCCTGTAGCACAACCTAGATTGACCAATCTACCTTCAGCCAAAACAATGACATCTTTACCTTCAATAGTGTACTTGTCTACCTGTGGCTTTATTTCGTCTTTGGTATTTCCATAGGCTCCATTCAACCAAGCCATGTCAATTTCATTGTCAAAATGACCAATATTGCAAACAATGGCCTTGTCCTTCAAAGCCCTAAAATGCTCTTCACGAATGATATCCTTGTTTCCGGTTGTGGTAATGACCACATCGGCTTTGCCAACAACAGTTTCCAATTTCTTTACTTCGTAGCCATCCATGCAAGCCTGTAATGCACAAATAGGATCAATTTCGGTAACCGTAACAATGGCACCAGCACCTCTAAATGAAGCAGCAGTTCCTTTTCCTACGTCTCCATAACCGGCAACCACTACTTTCTTCCCGGCCAACATGGTATCGGTAGCTCTTCTTATGGCATCAACCGCACTTTCACGACAACCATATTTATTGTCAAACTTGGATTTGGTAACAGAATCGTTCACGTTGATGGCTGGCATGGGCAGTGTCCCATTTTTTACTCGCTCGTATAAACGGTGAACTCCCGTTGTAGTTTCTTCGGAAAGCCCTTTAACACCGGCTGCCAATTCAGGATATTGATCCAATACCATATTGGTAAGATCTCCTCCGTCATCCAAAATCATGTTCAAAGGCGCTCTGTCCTCACCAAAGAATAGGGTTTGTTCAATACACCAGTCAAATTCCTCCTCCGTCATTCCCTTCCAAGCATAAACTGGGATTCCTGCGGCTGCAATGGCAGCTGCAGCATGATCTTGGGTAGAGAAAATGTTGCATGAACTCCAGGTAACATCAGCTCCTAATTCAACCAAAGTCTCAATCAAAACTGCCGTTTGGATGGTCATGTGCAGGCATCCGGCAATTCTTGCTCCCTTAAGGGGCTGTTCAGTTCTATATTCTTCACGCAATGCCATCAAACCTGGCATCTCCGCCTCGGCAAGCTCAATCTCTTTCCGCCCCCAATCCGCAAGGGAAATATCTTTTACTTTGTAAGGAACATATGGAATTGTCTTTGTGCTCATATTTATCTTCGATTTACTTTTTGTAGCTTAGCTAAAATAGGATGCAAAGATACGAAATCACTTAATTTTTAACAGTGCCTATTTACAAAACCATAACAGTTTCACCCACCACTAAAGCGCATATCTGGAAAGTTGAGGAGCCAGAAGAGCAACTTTCCCGAGGAATTGTACTCACCCCGCATTGCCAAAAACGAATTGATGGCATGAAATCCGAAATCCATAGAAGGGCTTTCCTAAGCATTCGCCACTTAATGGATGAGGCAGGGTATAAGGACCATGACATGTATTATGACGATTTTGGAAAGCCACATTTAAAAGATGGAAATCATATATCCATAACCCATTCCCGTAATTACACGGGTATTATTGTAAGCTCTACTGATGAAGTAGGCATTGATATTGAGATGCAACGTGATAAAATCCTAAGGATTGCAAATAAGTTCACTCCCCTGGAAGAATACAGAACGTTGGCCAATACCGAAGCGATTATTAGAAAGTTGACCATAGTTTGGGGGGCAAAAGAGTCACTTTATAAGATTTATGCGGAACAAGGGCTTAGCTTTTTAAAGCATATTGATGTTATGGATTTTGCATTTGATGATAAAAGGACAGTTGCTCAAATTTTATATAAGGGGAACAAATCGCACTATGAAGTAGAGTTTACGGAATTTGATGGATTTACCTGTGTATATGCACTTCGAATGATGGGTGGTTGATGCTTCTTTTTAGTAGTTTTGTCGCTACAAACCTTATAATGCCCATGAACATATCTGTTGAACTTACCCTGACCCCTTTACAAGATAATTTTGAACCTCCAATTATCGAATTCATTAAAAAATTAAGAGCTTCTGGGCTTACGGTTTTAGAAAACCCCTTGAGCACTCAAGTTTATGGAGCTTATGACGAGGTGATGAAGCTGCTTCAAACCGAAATAAAAGAAACTTTCATGAATTTAGAACATGTGGTATTGACAATGAAGATGGTTAAATCGGACCGGAGCGGATATGAGCCACATTTTTGATTGGATTTTTTCACAATACGAAGGGGTTTCTACCCATATTGTGGTATTGGAACTCATAAGTGTGGTCTTTGCACTCTTGAGCGTTTGGTATTCCAAAAGGGAAAATATTTTGGTGTATCCCACCGGGATAATTGCTACGGGAATTGCAGCATATATTTTGCTTTTTTGGGGACTTTTGGGCGATATGCTCATCAATGCCTATTATTTTATCATGAGTATCATAGGATGGTATCTGTGGACGCGGAAAGTGGACGAAACGCATTTTGTTCCCATAACCAAGACCACTGTGAATGAAAAAAAATGGTCGGTTTTTCTTTTTGTGGGCACCATAGTATTTGTAAGTGTCGTTTATTTTCTTGCTGATAAATTCAATGTATGGACCGCTTATGTGGATACCGTGACCACAGCCATATTTTTTGTGGGCATGTGGTTGATGGCAAAGAAGAAATTGGAGAACTGGATATATTGGATCATTGGAGATATCATTACGGTACCGTTATATTGGTATAAAGGGCTTATTTTTAGTTCTCTGCTATATTTTTTATTAACTATTATTGCCATTTATGGGTATAAGGCATGGAAGAAAAACTTAGGCAAGAGCCCTCAGACCTTGTTAAAATAGTTTTGTTTGGACCGGAATCCACTGGTAAAACCACACTTTCCCAGCAGTTGGCCAGACACTACAATACAGTCTGGGTGCCGGAATATGCTAGGGAATATTTGCAGGATAAATGGAACAACGAACGTAAAACCTGCGAACCTCATGATTTATTGCCAATTGCCGAAGGACAGATTCGCTTGGAAAATGAATTGTCCAAAAAAACAACGGACTTGCTTATCTGCGATACGGATTTATTGGAGACCAAGGTGTATTCGGAGGCCTATTATATTGGACATTGTGATCCAATATTGGAAAAGTACGCCTTACAGAATACCTATGATTTGTATTTTTTGACCTATATAGATACGCCTTGGGAGCCAGATGATCTTAGGGACAAACCCAATGAAAGGGAAAAAATGTTCAAGTGCTTTCAAGAAGCTTTGGAAAAATATGATAGGAATTTCGTTATCTTGAAGGGAGATAAACAAACAAGGCTTAAAACCGCAATCAAACATATTGATAAACTTCTCAAAGCATGATAGACTTAACTGTAAATGACCAAGAACAGCTTCAAAAAAAAGGTATCTCCAAAGAAAAAGTTGAAAATCAAATAGAAACATTCAAAGCTGGGATTCCGTTTGTGAAACTTAAAAGTGCAGCGGTAGTTTCAGATGGTATTTTTAGGTTTTCTGAAGAAGATCAAAAGGAATTGATTCAATATTTTGAAGATTCAAGAAAGACGTTGGAACTGCTAAAATTTGTTCCAGCTTCAGGAGCTGCTTCCAGAATGTTCAAGGCAATGTTCAATTTTTTGGATGCCTATGATTTTTCAAAAGAGAAGTTATCGACTTATATAGATAGAACTGGAGATACTGCCGTTAAACAATTTGTTGATGGAATGGAGAACTTTCCTTTCTATTCCATTATTATGGAAAGAATTTCGGGCAAGACATCTAATAGAGATGAAGAAATCTATTTGTTTGTAAAGGAAATGTTGGTGACAGAAGGATTAAACTACGGGTTTTACCCCAAGGGATTACTTCCTTTTCATAATTATAGTTCTGGAAGTGCCACTCCTTTTGAAGAACACTTAAAGGAAGCATCACTTTATGCAAAAACGGATGGAACAGCCAATCTTCACTTCACTATTTCGGAACAGCACAACGATATGTTCAAAGCAGAACATGACAGCGTGGGCCCAAAAACTGAAAAAGCAACAGATACACAATTCGATATTTCCTATTCCAACCAAAAACCTTCAACAGACACAATTGCTGTGGATATGGAAAACAAACCGTTTAGGAACAATGATGGATCTTTGTTGTTTAGGCCGGCTGGACATGGGTCGTTAATTGAAAATTTAAATGACCAAGATGCTGATGTTATTTTCATCAAAAACATAGACAATGTGGTAATTGATGGGAATTTGAATGAAGTGGCAAACAGCAAAAAAATGTTGGCAGGTGTTTTAAGAAAAGCACAAACAAAAGCTTTCGCTTATGCAAGGTTGCTTGAAGATGGTAATGCGTCTGAAGAGCAGGTGGTGGAAATCAAGCATTTTCTGGAAGAAGAATTGAACGCGAAGTTGTCCAACGGTTTTGATGATTTAGACCTAACTAAACAGATAGAGGTGTTGAAGGATAAGTTGAATCGTCCTATTAGAGTGTGCGGAATGGTGAAAAATGAAGGAGAGCCTGGAGGAGGACCGTTTTGGATTTATAATTCAAAAGGAGATGTTTCCCTTCAAATTATAGAATCTGCCCAAATCGATATGTCAAACGAGGAGCAGGCAGCTATTTTGAAAAATGCAACACACTTTAATCCTGTAGATTTGATTTGTGGGGTAAGAAACTTTAAAGGAGAAAAGTACAATCTTTTGGATTTTGTGGATGAAAAACAGGGTTTTATCACCAACAAGACCAAAGAAGGAAAGGAACTTAAAGCCTTGGAGCTACCTGGACTATGGAATGGCGCTATGGCTTTTTGGAACACTATTTTTGTTGAGGTTCCGTTGGTGACATTTAATCCAGTGAAAACCGTTAACGACTTGTTGAAACCTACACATCAAGCATAGTTATAGAACTTGTTTTACTGAAATGCGGCCTTGGAATTTTATCCAAGGCCGCATTTTTTGTTGGAGATGTGACCTAATTAAAAAAATGGTGTCCAATATATAGAAGCACGAAAAATGTTTGAAGAAGAAAGAAATTGTAAGCAAAAGAAATTAAAGATACATCTAGGCGAGGATGTCTAGATTTTTTTGGTTGGTTGATTTGGTTGGAAGGTCGTACCATGTACGACCTTTTCTTTGTGACCTAATTAAAAAAATGGTGTCCAATATATAGAAACACAGAAAATGCTTTTTAAAATCGTATTTGTTCTTGGGTTGTTCTCCTTTGTTTTGGCCGTTTGCCTTGTGGTACCCTATTTGAACAATGAATATAAAACGAGAAAAAAAAGAAAATCAGGATGATGCTATGCAAACACTAACCTTTGCGTTATCCACGACAGCCAATATCTTTTAAGGTTAGAATATTGGTGAAGTTGAAAGGGCTGCTTCGGCAGCCTTTTCTGTGTAAAAAATATACACTTTTTAGGGCTCTGTAAACAAAAATACACACTGTATCTTTTTTTGAGGTAAAAATAACTTGCTATTTATCAATCACTTACAACTTTTTTTTGTTATCTCAAAAAAGGGCATTGGATTTTCATAGGGATAGTCAAGTTTAATTTTTTAAAAATAGAATACACCATGAAAAATTTATTTTTTGCCACAGTTTTGTCTTTTGTTGGTTTAACAGCTATGGCTCAGGAAGAAACCGCAGAGTTGCAAACAGATGAGACTACAGCAATAGCCTCAATACAGGATTTCCAAGAAATCAATGTTGCGGATTTACCGGAGACCGTAAAAGCCGCCGTCAAAAAAGATTACCCAACAGCCAGTGTAGACAAAGCTTACAAAAATGAGTCAGATCAATATAAATTGGAACTATCCCTCAAAGATGGCACCAAGGGCACCGTTTATGCGGATGCTGAAGGCAATTGGATAGAGATATAGCATGAGTTTTGATTAATCGTGTTAGGTTAGTTTGGTTTGGGAGGGGTTTGCAACTGCAAACCCCTCCTTTTTGTGACAATTTTACCAAATATTTAAAGTCCCTTACAACATCGGTATCGTATATTAGATACTGAGATATGCCCAAAATCTTAATCATTGAGGACGATACCGCATTCTGTCAAATGCTTCAAAAGTTTTTGGCCAGGCAAGGTTATGAGGTTTCCTCAAGCTCCAATCTTAAAGAAGCCAAAGAAGAACTAAAGGGTACTTTTTTTGATATCATTCTGTCAGATGTTAGACTACCAGAAGGAGATGGTATTTCCTTGCTTTCCAGAGTAAAGGAGAAATCGCCCAAAACCCGTGTAATTTTAATGACAGGCTTTGCCGAAGTTAAAACTGCCGTGCAGGCCATGAAAAAGGGGGCGTTTGATTATATCTCGAAACCTTTTACACCTGAAAGTATATTGGAAGTTATTGCCAGTGCGTTGCATGTGGATGATTCCAAAGAGCCAATATCTCAGGAAATTGATAATGCAATTACCAAAAGAGATGTCTGGCCTGCAAACAAAATAGTAGGGAATAGTGAGGCATCAAAAAAATTGCAACAGTATATTGAACTGGTAGCTCCAACAAATATGTCGGTTTTATTGACTGGGGAAAGTGGTACTGGAAAGGAAGTAACAGCTAGGGCGATTCATGATATCAGTAAACGAAAGGATAAAAATTTTGTAGCCGTTGATTGTGGGGCCATACCCAAGGAATTGGCCACTAGCGAGTTTTTTGGCCATATAAAGGGGAGCTTTACGGGGGCCATTGAAGACAAAATTGGGCATTTTGAAGCGGCAAATGGTGGTACGCTTTTTTTGGATGAGATTGGAAATCTTTCCTATGAAAATCAAGTGCAATTGCTCAGGGCAATTCAGGAACGAAAAATAAAGAGGGTAGGAAGTACCCGGGAGGTCTTTGTGGATGTTCGGATTGTGGCCGCGACCAATGAAGATTTGATGGAAGCTGTTGAACAAGGCAATTTTAGAGAAGATTTATTTCACCGCCTGAATGAATTTTCCATTGAAATTCCAGCATTAAAGGATAGAAAAGAAGATCTGATGCTATTTGTTGAGTTCTTTTTGCAAAATGCCAATGCCGAACTGAACAAAAATGTCGGCCAGTTATCCGAAGTAGTAAGACAGGTATTGTTTAATTATCACTGGCCAGGAAATCTTAGGGAACTTAAAAATGTGATTAAACGTGCCGTATTGTTTACGGATGGAGATACCGTAAAATTGGATGCCATCCCCCAAATTTTGAAGATTGAATCAAAAGAAGATGAATTAGAAGATTTTTCAAAGCATAATTTTGAAAAAGAAAGAATCCTTAAAGCATTGAAGCAGACTAATTTTAACAAGAGCAAAGCCGCCAAGCTTTTGCAGATAACCAGAAAGACCCTTTACAACAAAATCAATTACTATCAGCTAAAAGTGTAGCCAGATAAGTTCGTATTTCCTTTTCCAACTCGTTAACGTAAAATTTTAGTAACCCTAAATCTTCAAGGTTCTTTTTGGATGAAACACCTGATGTGATTTGTTCAAAACCTTCTAAAATGGGCACCACACTTTCAACTTTGAGTTGCCTGAACATAGGAAGCATTTTATGTGAAATGGCTCTAATTTTAGTATACCTTCTTTCTTTAACCGCCTTTGAAAGAAGGTTAAGGTTTTTATCCGTATTGCTCAAAAAAGTGCATAAAACCTCAAAGACCGCCTGCTCATTGTCCAAAAAAGAAGAGATGATTTCCGTACTGAACAAATCAGAAGACACACCTTTCAATGCATCATTTTTAGCAATTACTGAATCAAAAGATTCGTCAATGCCTTTTAGGATTTTTACTAGACTTTCGTTTGAAAAAGGTTTTAAAAGAACATCCTTAAATCCAGCATTGAGGAATTGACCCTTTGGAATTTCCCGTTGACCGGTCATTGCGATAATAGGTTGGTTTTTATAGTTTGGAACAGCTCCTTTTTTAAACTTATTAATCACTTCAAACCCATTCGTTTTTGGCATTTGAATGTCAGTTAAAACAACATCGTAGTCCAATGGGGGTGCTTTTTTTAAATCTTCAAAACATGAAAATGTTTTTACCTCAAGACCATGTATTTTACAGGTTTCTTTTAAGAGTTTAAGCAAGCTTTGGTCGTCATCCAGAATGATGAGAGATGATTTGTTTTCAAAATTGGCACTTTGGTTTTTTTTAGAAGGAATGGCTTTGCTTGAAAATTTCAAGGGCATCGAAAAGGTAAATGTACTCCCCTTGTTTATTTCACTTTCAACCTTCAAATACCCGTGTAATAGTTCTGTAAGTTTTTTTGAAATGGTGAGTCCCAAACCGTATCCTCTTATTTTTTTTGGAGTGGAGCTTCCTGCTTGTGCAAATTCTTTGAATATCAGTTCTTGTTTCTCTTTTTCAATACCAATCCCGGTATCAATTACTTGAATTATTACCTTGGAAACCCCATTCTCTTCTTTGGTAAAGGCCTTAATGTTTACTGAACCCTTATGAGTGAATTTAAAGGCATTACCAACTAGGTTGGTCAATATTTGTCTAACCCTGAAGGGATCTCCTAGTATTGGAGCTTTCAAGTTTTCAGTGATTTCCAATTCTAGGGAAATGAATTTATTCGAATCTGATTCATTAAAGTATGAGACAGTTTCGGCAATCAGTTCCGAAAGGACAAAAGGAATGTTTTCAATTAGTATTTTTCCAGCCTCCAATTTTGAAAAATCCAGAAGATCGTTCACAAGATTCTCAACATATCCTGCTGCAGATTTCATGTTATCAAAATAGTGTGCTTGCTTATTGTCCATGGCTCCATGCTCCATTAATTCCATGTAACCCTTTATGGTGTTTAGCGGAGATCTTATATCATGGCTTACGGTTGATATTAATTGCTCCCTACTTTTTAAAAGAGATTCGGAATACTTTTTTTCTTTTTCCAATCTTTCTCGATATAGCTGCCCTTTCCAATAATCATTGGCAATCAAAAAAGTGAAAATGCAAACAAGTATGAAACCTAGAATGGCCGCACCCCATGCAAATTTTGCACTTCTTTTTAGGAGTGTTTGTTTGTCAAGGTTTTCAGAATAAATTCCTATGATCAGTTCTTGCTCGAATGCGGAGATAATGCTTCTGAGTTTTTGGGAAAGCTCAAGGTCTACCTTGTAGATTTGTAACTCTTTGGCAATCATTGATTGTTCTATTTTTGCAGTTTCCACCTTTGCATCTTCCAACATTGATTTGGATAGGGTAAGTATTGAATCAAGTTCATTTGTATTTGTCTTACCAGTAGTATTTTTTGGGATGTTTTTATTCAATAGGGCTACATAATCCTGGATGGATTTCTGGGTCTTGACCGGAAGCTGGTGAAAATTGGGCACAAAAGTTTCAGGGGTAATTCTGCCCAAATCTGTTTCCATTTTTTTAAAGGCTTCCAAAAGAGAATCCAGAGGTGCGTTATTTTCATTTTTCACTTTAAGTTTTCTAAGCTCTGCATTGTTATACATCTTTTGCTGTAACAGTTTTTGCACAGTTTTCAGCTTATCAATTTGAAGGCTATCTTTTGTCAGCAGCTTCAATGCTTCTATAGTATTGAAAATAGAATCTACCTTTTTTGCGTAGGCATTCAGATTTTTCCTTTTCCTATTTTGTAATGCCAGTTTAGAGAGGTTTTCTGCTTCATAAAGTTCTGTGAGCAAAGAGTTGGTCTTTAGTAGTTTAACGCTTCCGCTTTCTTTGTTGTGAGCTTCCAAATAGTCATTGAACTCAGCATAGATAAAGAAACCGGCCAGCAAAGCTATTATGCCCAGTATGAAATAACCGGCAATAATTTTTATGGTAAATCTATTCTTTGATCTGGGGAGCATAAAAATGTATTACTCCAATATATACGGGAAGCCTATAGGGTATAGTTATAGAAAAATGTTAATTATGATACTTTTTTGCTATGAAAAATCAATATCCGGTCTTACATTTGCGGCATCTCAAAGGGGTGCTTTTATTTAGTTGAAAGTGCAAAGTTGAAAGTTCTGAGATTGACTTCATCCAAATGAACGAGACTTGGAACTGACCACTGAGAACTGATAACTTTATTGAGGCTGAGATTATACCCAATGAACCTGGGCGGGTAATGCTGCCAAGGGATTGCGCAAGGCGCATCTTGGAATTTCTATGTTTCTTTTGAAACAAAATCATTTTAACTAACAGGAATAATGGCCCCTTTTATTCGTAAAATTTTTACGGATGAAACCGATTTATTCAATGATCAACCTCAAGACCGCAGAGGTAAAAAGCGGTTCAATGCGAAAACCAAAAAACAATCAAGAGCATCGCATTAAAACCTTATTCACAACAATGGCGGTTACAGGGCTGGCACTTACGGCAAGTGCACAACAATCGCCAACAGATTCGCTTGAAGGCAAAAAAATTGTATTGGATGAAGTACTGGTACAAGCAGTTCGGGTGACCAAGGAATTTCCCATCACTTTTTCTAATTTGGATAAGGATGAGATTGCTCCAAGAAATTTGGGGCAGGATATTCCTGTTTTGATAAACTTTTTACCTGCTGTGGTCACTACATCTGATGCAGGTGCCGGAATTGGCTATACTGGGATACGGGTCCGAGGAAGTGACGCCACAAGAGTCAATGTAACCATTAATGGGATTCCGTATAATGATGCGGAATCGCAAGGTACTTTTTGGGTAAATATGCCCGACTTTGCATCATCAACTGAAAGTTTGCAGTTGCAAAGAGGTGTTGGTACATCTACCAACGGAGCAGGTGCTTTTGGAGCCAGTTTAAATTTACTTACCGATGCATTTTCGGAACAAGCCTATGGTAGAATATCTTCATCAATAGGGAGTTTTAATACCCTCAGGAATAATATGAAGTTTAGTACTGGGCTCATCAATGAACATTTTGAACTTTCCGGAAGATTGTCGCGGATTACATCCGACGGCTATATAGACCGGGCCAGCTCTGAACTGGATAGTTATTTTTTGCAAGGCGTGTACAAGGATGATAATACCCTGGTAAAAGCATTGCTTTTTGGCGGACATGAGGTAACGTATCAGGCATGGAATGGTATTGATGCTGAAACTTTAAGAACCAATAGGACTTTTAATTCTGCAGGAATCTATACCGATGAAAATGGAAATACACAGTTCTATGAAAGGGAAGAGGACAATTATAAACAAGACCATTTTCAATTGCATTGGAACGAAACAATCAATTCTGAATGGAACACCAATATTGCATTGCACTATACTCGCGGGCGAGGATTTTTTGAGCAATTCAGGGAAGATGATGATTTTGCAACCTATGGTTTTGAACCTTTGACAGTAAATGGAGAGACTGTCAATACAGCTGATTTGGTACGAAGAAGATGGTTGGACAATGATGTTTATGGTGTTGTGGCATCCATAAACCACAAAAAAGAAAACCTTGACCTAATTTTGGGTGGAGGATATAATACCTATAAAGGAGATCACTTCGGTGAGGTCATTTGGGCCCGTTTTGCAAGCAATACCAATATTAGAGATCGGTATTATGAGGACAATTCCACAAAAACTGACTTCAATGCTTATGTAAAGGCAAACTATAAGTTGGATGATAAGTGGTCAATTTTTGGAGATATGCAGTATCGCGGCGTGGGTTACGAAGCCAATGGAGAAGATACCGGTTTAGTGGATGACACTTTTAATTTTTTTAACCCTAAAGCTGGAATCACTTTTGACTTGAACTCCAACCACAACTTCTATTTTTCATATGCTGTAGCCAATAGGGAACCCAACCGCAACGATTATGAAAATGGGAATCCTAAACCCGAACGGTTAAATGATTTTGAATTGGGATGGCGTTATGTCTCTCCCTCATTTCAATTGAATGCGAATGCGTACTATATGCGTTACAAAGATCAGTTGGTACTCACAGGCGAACTGAACGATGTTGGAGCTCCGCTGAGAGAAAATGTGGGGGACAGCTATCGCTTGGGATTGGAGCTGGATGCCAATATCCAACTGGGAAAACAATTTATGTTAAGACCCAATGTAGCACTTAGCGATAATAGAAATGTCGACTTTATTTCTCAAAATGATGATGTGCTTCAAAATCTGGGAAATACCCATATTGCATTTTCACCCAGCATAATTGCTGGAAGTATTTTGACCTTCGCACCTAATGACAACCTTCAGGTTTCATTGCTTTCAAAATATGTGGGAGAGCAATATATGGGTAATATAGATTCTGAGGCATCAATATTGGATAGTTATTCCCAAACAGATTTTAACGTACAATATGTTATTGAAGTCAACTCTTTTATAAAGAATATTGCACTAACTGGTTTGGTGAATAATGTTTTGGATCAGGACATTGTTTCCAACGGAGCAGATTATGGAGGAGGTTTTATTTATTATTATCCCCAGGCCGGAATCAACTTTTTGCTAGGGGCCGCAGTTAATTTTTAATTGAGTCAGATGTCATTCCCACGAAGGCGGGAATCCATATATTGATGTAAGAGATTCTTAAATAGAGTCATTACTATTTTAAGGGATTCTGTATTTTTATATATCATGACAGAATCCCTTAATTTTTTTAATAAAACTCCAATTCGGTGGGGCGTTATTGGCTGTGGCGGTGTTACAGAGAAAAAAAGTGTGCCCGCATATCAGATCACAAATGGGTTTGAGGTAGGCATGGTGATGCGGAGGGATGCCGAAAAAGCAAAGGACTATGCCTTAAGGCATAAGGTGCCGCATTGGACAACAGATGCGAAAGAGGTTATTGAAAATCCGGAAATAGATGCCATCTATATTGCTACTCCACCAGATACCCATCGATTTTACGGACTTCAAGTGGCCGCAGCAGGGAAACCCTGCTGCATAGAAAAACCCATGGCCCCCACTTATCAGGATAGCTTGTCAATTTACCAGGCCTTCAAATCAAAAGGGCTTCCTTTGTTTATTGCTTATTACAGACGTTCCTTGCCCAGATTCCTTAAAGTGAAGCAGTGGCTGGATGAGAAACTGATTGGAGAAGTTCGATATATTCATTGGCAAAAAACAAAGCAACCAAGTGAAATGGACCTTAATGGTTCACTCAACTGGAGAACGGATAAAAAGGTAGCTCCTGGTGGTTATTTTGATGACTTGGCCAGTCACGGGCTGGATTTGTTTGCTTATTTATTGGGCGATATTAAAGAGGCTTACGGAGTTGCTTCAAATCAGCAAGGATTATACTCCGCTTACGACGCGGTTACCGGAGCATGGAAGCATGAAAGTGGTGTTGTTGGGAGTGGAAGTTGGAATTTTGGGTCATGTAAACGGGAAGATATGGTTGAAATATTGGGTTCGGAGGGGAGAATATGTTTTTCAGTATTGGATGAAGCTGCGATAACATTGGAAAATGCTTCAGGTAAACAAAGTTTAGAAGTTCCCCACCCAGAGCATATTCAACAGTTTCACGTGGAAAACATCAAAAATCATTTAGTCGGGACAGCCATACACCCCTCAACAGGAGATTCAGGGCTACAAACCAGTTGGGTAATGGATAAAATCTTGGGAAATTTATAATCCAGATTAGTTGGAGATGGTAATGATATTACCACTTTGAGTTGTCCTGTAAAAAAGTAGGTCATAATAACGTTTGCCATCATCAGGTCGGTTCAATTGCTCACCCGTAAAAAGGTTATAGGTGTAATCTTCGCAAGAACAAACCACATTTTGCCCATCCAAGGTCATGGTAGAACAGTTATTTGGAGCATGGTTGGGGCAACTGGCCTCAAAGGCAAAAAAAGTGTCAAAGCTGGTTCTCATAACAAATGCCCCGCGTGTGCCTACCCCATTGTTCCCAACGTAGACTGGATTTCCAATCGTATTTAGGTTGGAATATAAAGGAAGGTTCAGGTTCAGATCAAATCGAAAACTGACTTCTTGAAGGAAAGGATTGCGGTTGGTACCATCTGAATTACAAGAAATTAGGAAAATCAACAAAATACAGCTCCACAGGTGCCTCATAGTTAGGATTTCAAAACATTACAAGGGCAAATTTGGGCAAAAAATACCTATATTTGCGTTAAATCCTCGCAAAAAAACTATGCTCGGCATAGGGGTCGTAGAGGATTTTTTGTATTTCTGGCGATAAAGCACATTGGGAAAATAAGTGTATTTTCTTCAATGTTCTTTTGCATTAAAACATGACGACATGAGCAAGATATCTTATTACACAGCGGAAGGATTAAAGAAGTTAAGAGAGGAGTTGAACCACTTGAAAGATGTGGAAAGACCAAAGGCTTCCCAAGCCATTGCGGAAGCAAGAGACAAGGGCGATTTGTCTGAAAACGCTGAATACGATGCTGCCAAAGAAGCGCAGGGCCTTTTGGAAATGAAGATTTCTAAAATGGAGGAAACCTTGTCCAATGCCCGGTTGATTGATGAGTCCCAATTGGACACCTCAAAAGTATTGGTGTTGTCCACTGTAAAATTGAAGAACCAGACCAATGGCATGGAAATGAAATACACCTTGGTAGCAGAAAGCGAAGCGGATTTGAAAGCCGGAAAAATATCAGTGACTTCACCAATAGGAAAAGGATTGTTGGGAAAATCCGTTGGGGATGTTGCAGAAATCCAGGTGCCCAACGGAACGTTAAAATTTGATATTTTAGAAATTACCAGAGATTAAGAGCTACTAAAATACCTATATTTAATCCTGTCTCAAATGGCGGGATTTTTTATTCAAAACCAAACCAAATAAACCGAGCATGCCAAGTATTTTCACCAAGATCATCAATGGAGAAATTCCCTGTTATAAAATTGCAGAGGATGACGACAATTTTGCTTTTCTGGACATCAACCCAAATGCAAAAGGCCATACCCTGTGTGTCCCTAAAAAGGAAGTGGACAAAATAATGGACCTTGATGAAGAAGCATATATGAACTTGATGGCGTTTTCAAGAAAGGTAGGGAAAGCAATTGAGGCAACCGTTCCCTGTGAGCGGGTTGGACTATCTGTAATTGGGTTGGAAGTTCCCCACGTCCATGTGCACCTTATTCCTTTGCATAGCATGAAGAACGCTACTTTTCAATATAAAGAAAGTATGGGGCCAGAAGAATTTGAAGCTACTGCTGAGAAAATTAGAAACTACTTAAAATAACCTTCCATATAAAGGTAAATCCCTGCAGTAACCAAGCATAGCATCAGCACAAGAAGAACAAGGAAGAGCGTTGTAAACCGTATGGAGGTCTTATCGGGAGTGACCAATTTATTATAATATTCAAACACCCTTTCAATATCTGGTGTCCAGTTCACCGGATAAATAATGGAATAACATTTCTTGCATTTTATTTCGGATGTTACCTGATCCGTGGTCCTATGAAAAAATGGGTTGAAGGTATGTTTTTGATAAAAAGTGAGCTTTAGCTCCTGGTTAAAGCATTCTGGGCAATTGTTGGTCAATGCCGCATCTTTTATTGCAACTTGTTTTTCCTTTGCCATGACTTAGGGGGTGTTAGCTTTAAGGGAAATTTGCATGATTGTTCCTTCTTTACTTGACGAAAGTACTTTAATTTTCCCTTTATGGTATTCTTCTACAATTCTTTTAACAAGTGAAAGTCCTAAGCCCCAACCCCTTTGCTTTGATGTTACCCCGGGATTAAAGATGTTCTGAAAATCACTTTTAGGGACTCCATGCCCGGTATCCGAAACCAAAATATTAACGTTTTGCCCCTTTTTTTCAATCTCAATGGAAATGTTTCCCTTGCCCTTCATGGCATCTATCCCGTTTTTTACCAAATTTTCAATGCTCCAATTGTATAACGGGGGATTGAGTAGCACGGGTAGCTTATCAATATCAGAACTAAAAGAGAAATGCACCAATTTAGAGCTTCTACGCTTTAAATATTGATAAGCTTTTTCAGTTTCTTCAACAATGTCATGTATTTCTAGATCTGGAATGGACCCTATTTTGGAAAATCGCTCTGTAATCGTCTGTAGTCGGGTAATATCTTTGGCTATTTCCTTGGTGATATCAGGATTGATGTCCTCGGATTTTAAAAGCTCGTTCCATCCCAAAAGTGAAGTCAACGGTGTGCCAATTTGGTGTGCCGTCTCCTTGGCCATTCCCGCCCAGAGCTTATTTTGTTCTGACGCTTTATTGGTTTTAAAGAAAAAGAAAATGACTGCTCCAAAAAGACAGATGATAAGAAGCAAGGCCAAGGGATAGTATTTTAGTTTATTCAAAACTTCCGAATTCCCATAATAAAGGGTCTCCAAAAGTTCTCCTTCCTGAATAATATGTATGGGCCTGTTCTCACTTTCAAACTGCCGTATTTTTCTTTGAATGTATACACTGTCAGTTGCTTTTTCCTCAGGAATGTTGTGGGTCTTTATGGAGCCCTCCTCATTGACCAAGATCATAGGGGTAGAAGTGTTGTTCCCCATTACCTTTAAAGTAAGATTTCCCAATTCTTGATCTACCGAAGATTGGATAAGTTCTGATTGGGCAGTTGCCCAGATTTCCATTTTTAAACGTTCCTCTTCCTTGAACTTCTTAAAAAAACTGTTTGTGTTCCAAAGAATAAGGCTTACAATAACAAATGCAGATATCAACAGGGTGATATTGGAAGCTTTCTTTTTGGGGTTGAAGTTCATTTTTGGGCAAATTGGTTTTAAAGATAACGGAAAAAGTAAAAATTTGTTGATAGTTCTTTATTAGGTCTTTCCCGTAAGGTGGTCATTTTATGTATTTTTGATGCCTATTGAAAAGTAAATTACATGGAAGTTCAGGGAAGAATTAAAATGATTGATGAGACCAAAACGTATGGTAATAATGGTTTCAGAAAAAGAGAATTGGTAATCACTACAGAGGAGCAGTATCCACAACATATTTTGGTTGAATTTGTCCAAGATAAATGTGATCTTTTAAACAGCTACACTGTTGGGCAAATGGTGAAAGTGAGTATCAATTTAAGAGGTAGGGAGTGGGTAAATCCGCAGGGAGAGACCAAATATTTTAATTCAATCCAAGGATGGCGTATTGAAAATTTAGAAGCGGCCCAAGGAGATGAAAATATGCCTCCGGTACCTCCCATGGAAGCTTTTGAGCCAGCAGATGACCTCAATGAAGAGGATCACGATGACTTACCTTTTTAATCCACCGTGGGCCTTACAAAGGTCATAGAACATATTTTTAGAAGGTATTTGCCTTCCCCATTTACAATTGCAGTACTCTTAACGGTATTAACAATTGTATTGGCACTTGTTTTCACGGAGAACACTTCGGAGGGAAACCATATAGTTGCCATTCTGTCCTATTGGGAAAATGGTATTTGGAACAGCGGCCTTTTGGTATTTGCCTACCAAATGATGTTGATTCTGGTTTTGGGCCACGTTTTGGTGCTGAGCAAACCTATGGAAAGATTGATACTTCGTATCACCAAGTTTGTAAAAAACACATCCAATGCGGCAGTGTTAGTTGCATTGCCAACAATGTTGGTTTCGTTCTTTAATTGGGGGCTGGGGCTCATTTTTGGAGCCATTTTGGCCAGAAAAGTGGGAGAATACGCCCAAGCTAATAATATTCCCATCAACTATCCATTAATAGGAGCTTCGGGGTATGTGGGTTTAATGGTTTGGCACGGTGGAATAAGTGGGTCTGCCCCGATCAAGGTTTCTGAAGCTGGACATTTAAGGGAATTGATGGGAGGTATCACTAATCAGGAAGTGCTTGGTCAATTACCTGAAATCATCTCCACCTCATTGACCGTTTTCAGTGGATGGAATCTTACGTTGTTTCTTCTTGTTGCTATATCAATAAGTGCGCTGGCCTATTTTTTAGGCAAGCAGGCTGCTCCGAAAAGTGTTGAGTTAAGGGAGTATCGATTTCAATCCATAGGAAGAAAAAGCTTAAAAGGTGCCGAGAAATTGGATTATTCCAGAATTGCGGCTTCTGTTTTTGGAGGGCTGATTTTACTGGCATTTCTCTTTCAATACTTACCTGCGTTGCGGAAATTGAACATTACACCTAACATGCTCAATTTTTTTATGTTGGGATTGGCCATAGTACTACATGGAAGCTTTAAAAGCTTTTTAATAGCAGTGGAAGAGGCCATTGGTGATACAGCGGGGATTTTGATTCAGTTTCCATTGTATTTTGGCATCATGGGAATTATGGCAAGTAGTGGTATGATCAATGGGATTTCAGACTTTTTTGTGTCCATAAGCACAGATACAACATTACCGATTTTTACTTTTTTGAGTGCTGGGTTGGTCAATATTTTTGTGCCAAGTGGAGGAGGGCAATGGGCCATTCAAGGGCCACTGGTGCTCGAATCTTCGCTTCAGTTGGGTGTTCCGCTGCCAAAAGCGGTAATGGCCTTGGCATATGGAGATCAAATAACCAATATGCTACAGCCATTTTGGGCGTTACCGTTGTTGGGAATTACCAAGCTGAAGGCCAAAGAAATATTACCGTATACCCTACTTTTTATGCTGGTAGGCAGTCTGATCTATATTGGTGGACTTCTAATCTTTTAGTAGAGATTTGTAACTTTATTTAAAATTGCATTTTGGAAAAAGACTCAAAAGATTTTCCGCTGTTCTTTTTGGGAGACCGATTGGAATTTCCTCCAGTTGAAAATGCAAATGATGATGGCTTGTTGGCCGTTGGGGGAGACTTGTCACCGGAACGCCTGTTATTGGCCTATAAAAGTGGAATTTTCCCTTGGTTCAATCAGGACACCTTGATCATGTGGTGGAGTCCTGACCCACGCATGGTGCTCTTTCCAAAGAAAATAAGAATTTCCAAAAGTATGCGAAAAGTATTGCGAAGCAATCAATTTATAATTACCCAAAATACTTGTTTTGAAAAAGTGTTGGACAATTGCGCCAAAGCGGAACGGAAAGGCCAAGAGGGTACCTGGATAACCCCTAAAATGAAATCGGCTTACGTAAACCTTTTTGATAGTGGTTTTGCAAAGTCTTACGAAGTTTGGGAAAATGATGCGTTGGTAGGAGGGTTGTACGGAGTGGATTTAGGACATGTGTTTTGTGGCGAAAGTATGTTCAGTAAAGTGCCTAATGCTTCCAAATATGCCTTTATTAAAATGGTACAAGAACTACAGGACAAAAAATACGAGCTTGTTGATTGTCAAGTGCACACAGACCATTTGGAAAGTCTGGGTGCTGAGGAAATTCCGAGAGAAAAGTTTTTAAAAATACTACAGGCTAAACCCTAGACTTCATTGTACCTAAAACAACTGACCTCATGATCGTTGACCATTCCCGTGGCCTGCATTTGGGCATAGATTACGGTACTGCCTACAAATTTGAAACCTCGCTTTTTCAAATCTTTGCTGATAGTATCAGATAATGGAGTGGTTGCTGGTCCCTCCTTATAGTTTTTGAGTGAGTTTTTAATGGGTTTACCGTCCACAAACCCCCAGATATAATTGCTAAAACTTCCAAATTCCTCTTGAACCTTAATAAATGCCTGCGCATTGGAGACTGTAGCATTTACCTTTAATTTATTGCGAATAATGCCAGGATTGTCAAGTAGCTCCTCAATTTTGGCCTGATCATATTTGGCAATCTTCTTATAATCAAAATCATCGAAGGCCTTTCTAAAGTTTTCTCGCTTTTTTAATACGGTAATCCAACTGAGACCCGCTTGAAAAGTTTCCAAAATCAAAAATTCAAAAAGGGTTTCATCATCCTTAACGGGCACGCCCCATTCCTGATCATGATAGTCTTCGTATAGTGAATCGCCTTCGCACCAACCGCAACGATGTTTGCTCATAAGTAAGTTTTTGCCTAAAGATAATCCAAATTGTATTTGTGCTAAACGCTACTTTTCCAAACAGATAATGGCAATACATTGGTGAATTATATTGTGAGAATGGAAGAACATCGACTCAAAAAAACACTAAAATAAAATCTAACTTTTAGAAATAACAAGTTCCCCTGTTTCCAATGCTTTGGCAAGGTCGGCCGAAAAGGTTTTGTAGGCCTTGAAAAATTTTTTGCCCCTGGCGTTTTTAAAAGTCACAATAGTATTTTTTCCGTAGGAAATATCGGTTACAATGACATGTTGATTCTGCAGACCGCTTATTTTAGGAAGTCCTCCCCGTTTTATGATAAAGTTATTTTTGGGAATATCAATATGGATATATGAATTACTTGAAGGTTCGCCGATAATTAATTTATCTCCAATCTTAATATTGTCCATCTGGATTTCCTGCCCAGATAAAAAAGACAGGAAAGAAAAAAACGCGATAGTTAAGAGGTATACTTTTCTCATTTCACATACAATTTACAACATAAAAGCGGTAATAACACCATAAAAATAGGTATTACTATTATAAATATTAGTTAAACTATTATATATTGATAGTAATACTATTATATTTGTGAGGAAATATATCAAAATGTGATCATGGAAAGGTTAATGCAATCAATACGTATAGGAATCAATGATAAAATCTATGTGAAAGACCCTGAATCTTCGGATTTGGGGAAACGGATTATTGAACAAAGTATTTTGATGATTGATGAAATGGGCTTTGAAAGCTTTACGTTCCGAAAACTTGGAGAGCAAATCAAATCCAATGAAAGCTCCATCTATCGCTATTTTGAAAACAAGCACAAACTATTACTGTATTTGGCCTCTTGGTACTGGGGCTGGGTGGAATACAAGATGGTGTTCGCCACAACGGGTATGACGGACAAAACCGAAAAGCTGAAAAAAGCCTTGGAAATCCTAACACATACAGTAAAAAAAGACGTGACTTTCTCCCATATAAATGAAGTACTGCTTAATAAAATAGTAATCAATGAATACTCCAAATCTTACTTGACCAAAGAAGTGGATCAGGAAAATAAGGAGGGTTATTTTGTAATCTATAAAAGACTGGTGAATCGGTTGCATGAAATGATAGCCGCTGTGGATGGCAGCTACCCTTATCCTTCAAGTTTGGCCAGTACCGTCCTTGAAGGGTCGTTGCACCAGTACTTTTTAAAAGAGCATTTTCCAATGCTCACGGATTGCAATGATAGCACTACCCCAACAGAATATTTTACCGATCTGGTCTTTAGGGCTCTTAACCAAAATTCGTATGGCTAAAAAAAACATTCTAACTGCTTGGCAACGTCTTGTTGGGATGTTGACTTTGGATAAAAAGGATGTATTGCAAGTTTTTTACTACGCCGTTTTTGCAGGTGTGGTAAACCTTTCACTTCCTTTGGGAATTCAGGCGATAATCAATTTAATACAAGGAGCTCAAGTAAGCACCTCATGGATTGTTTTGGTGGCATTGGTCACGCTTGGGGTTGCTTTTGTTGGGGCATTGCAGTTGATGCAAATCAGGATCATTGAGAATATCCAACAAAAAATATTCACCAGGGCTTCGTTCGAGTTTGCCTACCGGTTTCCCAAAATTAAAATGAGTCAACTAACCAATTATTATCCCCCCGAATTGGCAAATCGGTTTTTTGATACGTTGACCATTCAAAAAGGGCTATCAAAAATTCTGATTGATTTCCCTGCGGCATTCCTGCAAATAGTATTTGGGCTTTTGCTACTGTCTTTTTATCATCCCTTTTTTATCATTTACGGTCTGCTCCTTCTCCTGCTCATTTATGTTGTTTTCAAATTTACGGCGCAACGCGGATTGGAGACCAGTTTGGATGAAAGCAAAAACAAGTACAAAGTGGCCCATTGGATTCAGGAAATTGCCAGGTCCTTGGTGAGTTTTAAACTTTCTGGAAAAACAACCCATGCCATTGACAAAAATGACACTCTGGTTGCCAATTACTTGGAGGCACGTGAAAGTCATTTTAAAATATTGGTTCTGCAGTTTGTGCAGATGATCGGGTTCAAGGTTTTGGTAACTGCAGGACTTCTTTTGATAGGAGGACTTTTAGTGTTGAACCAAGAAATGAACATTGGGCAGTTTGTGGCTGCTGAAATCATCATTCTTTTGGTGATAAGCTCCGTGGAAAAGATGATTTTGGGATTGGAAACCTTTTATGATTTACTGACATCCCTTGAAAAATTAGGTCAGGTTGTGGATAAGGAACTGGAGCCACAAAACGGGGAGAAACCTTTTGCCAAAGGAGAAGGATTCACTATTGAACTTCAAGATGTTTCTTATAAAGTGCCAGATAGCGGGAAAAAAATAGTAGACGATGTTTCCTTGACAATTACACCTTCCAGCACCACCTTGTTGCAAGGCTCAAGTGGTTCCGGTAAATCTACTTTGTTGCGGTTAATAGCAGGGATTCTAGAACCGGATCAGGGTAAAATATTTGTTGACGATGTAGCACTGCAAGGTGTAAACCTTAATGATTATCGTTTCCAAATAGGACAATCGTTAAGTGAAGAATCGCCTTTTGAAGGAACCATTCTCAACAACATCACTTTTGGAAATGAGGATATTCCAAGGGAAGATGTGTACTGGGCCATGAAAAAAACCGGATTGACCCAATTTGTCAAAGAGCAGCCCCAAGGATTGAATACAGTTTTATACCCTGAAGGCAGACAAATCCCCTACACCGTTTCCAAAAAGATTGTTTTGGCACGTAGCATAGTTGCAAAACCCAAACTTTTGATTCTGAAAGATCCTTTAGATCAATTTGGTGATACAGAAGCTACAGAGATTATGAACTTTTTAACGGATAGTGCCAACGAATGGGCCTTGGTAATAGTAAGTGAGAATCCCAAATGGATAGAACGTTGCGAGCGCATAATTACGGTTGAAAATGGAAAATTGATAAATGAAAGATAGAGGGTATGCTGAACATTTCACATAATAAATTGAATCAAAAGGTAGACCTAACTGGATATAAGTCGGGCGTAAAAGTTTTTCATAAAACCCACTACAAACATTTCAATAGGTTTTTGGCGGCATTTTTTGTCATCACCATCATTGTGCTGTTTCTGCCATGGACCCAGAACATTTCTGGCAAGGGATATTTGACAACATTAAAGCCCGACCAACGTCCGCAGACCATACAATCCCCAATCCCCGGTCGTATTGAAAAATGGTATGTTCAAGAAGGGGACTTTGTAAAAAAGGGAGATACAATTTTACATATTTCGGAAATCAAAAGTGAATATTTTGACCCCAATTTGGTAGAGAGAACCGGCCAACAAATACAGGCCAAGAGCATGGCAGTGACCTCGTACCAAGAAAAAGTGAAAGCCTTGGACACTCAAATAGGGGCCCTCTCTAATGAACGCAAACTGAAATTGGAACAGGCTAAAAACAAATTGATGCAATCCAAACTCAAGGTCCAAAGCGACAGTATTGATTTGGAGACGGCAAAAACGAATATCACCATTGCCCAGCGTCAATATGATCGTATCTCCCAATTGGAGAAAGAAGGACTAAAGGCCATAACGGATGTAGAAGCCAAACGTTTAAAGCTGCAAGATACCCAAGCAAAGCTCATTTCGCAGGAGAACAAATTATTGGCCAGTAAAAACAATGTTATTAATGCCCAGGTCGAAATCAATAGGGTGCAGGCAGAGTATACCGACAAGATTTCAAAAGCAAAGAGCAATAAGTTTACCGCTCAGTCCAACCAATTTGATTCTGAGGCCCAAGTGACCAAATTGGAAAATGAATACACCAATTATGAAATGCGAAATAGTTTGTTGTACATCCGCACACCACAAAGTGGATTCATCAACAAGGCACTGCAATCGGGAATTGGAGAGACTTTTAAGGAAGGAGATCGTTTAGTGGGAATCATGCCGGCAGATTATGATATGGCGGTGGAAACCTATGTTGAGCCCATTGATTTGCCGTTGTTGCACATTGGTGAAAAGGTACGTATTCAATTTGATGGCTGGCCTGCTATTGTTTTCAGCGGTTGGCCTAACGTTTCTTTTGGAACATTTGGCGGAAAAGTGGTCGCTATTGAAACGTTTATCAGCGATAACGGAAAATATAGGGTGCTGTTGGCACCAGACCATGAAGATGTACCTTGGCCCAAAGATATTAGAGTTGGATCGGGAGCCAATACCATGGCTTTATTGGAAGATGTGCCCATTTGGTTTGAGTTGTGGAGACAATTGAACGGTTTTCCTCCTAACTATTATCAACCCCAAAACAAGGTGGCCGATGTTAACAAGAAATAGATTCAACATTCTTTTCTGCCTATTCTTTCTTTCTGTTGCCACACAGCTGTACGGTCAACAAGAAACTACAGTGCTCAATTTTAAGGAGTATTTGGGGTATGTGAAAAAATATCATCCCGTGGCAAAACAAGCCCAACTTACCATTGCTATTGGACAGGCGAATTTGATGAAGGCCCGAGGTGGTTTTGACCCCAAGATTGAAGTGGATTATGACCGGAAGGAATTTAAGGGAACCGAATATTGGGACCGGCTTAATACAACATTTAAAATTCCCACTTGGTTTGGAATAGAATTAAAGGGGAGTTATGAAAACAGAGAAGGACAATTCATCAATCCAGATGAAACCCTTCCGGCAGATGGCTTGTACAGTGCAGGAATTTCCATGTCGTTGGGCCAAGGTTTTTGGGTGAACAAGCGTATGGCCACATTGCGCAAGGCAAAATTTTATCGGGAACAATCCAAGGCAGACCAAGATATTTTGGTAAATGAAGTGCTCTACAAGGCATCCTTGGCATATTTTGATTGGTTGCAAGCTTATAGGGATCAACAGGTCTTCCAAGATTTTTTAAGGAATGCGGAGGAACGCTTTGGCGGGGTGAAAAAAAGCGCAATGGCAGGTGAAATTGCCATGATCGATACCGTTGAGGCCAAAATTGCCGTACAGAACAGAGCTTTGAGTTTGGAACAGAGCAACGTAAAGCTTATGAAAAAATCTTTGGAGCTTTCTAATTTTCTATGGATAAATGATGTTCCCGTAGAGCTTCAAGCAGAGGTCGTTCCTGAAATCAATGTTGAAAGAGACATAGACCTTACTTTGGAAATAATGGGCCGTTCTTTGGACAGTTTTGTGCTGGGGAATCATCCCAAGCTAAGATCTTTGGAATATAAGATTGATGGACTTGTGGTGGAAAAGCGTTTCAAGGCGAACAAATTATTGCCAAAATTGGATGTGGAGTACAATTTTTTATCCGAAACACCCAAAAATATCAATTCTTTTGATGTAGAGGCATTTAAAGGAGGGGTCACTTTTAAGCTTCCGCTGTTTTTAAGAAAGGAACGTGGCGATTTAAAACTGGTCAAGTTTAAACTTAGGGATGCCGAGTTTGAGAGGGATAATGCCTTTATTGAGATTCAGAACAAAGTGTTGGCAATATATCGCGAATTGGATTCATATACTGTTCAGAATCAATTGATCGCTGACATTGTGGAAGACTATGGTACATTACTGGCCGCAGAAGAGCGAAAATTTGGCTTTGGTGAAAGCTCATTGTTTTTAATCAATTCCCGCGAAAGCAAGCTTATTGACGCCTATCTAAAGCGAAACCAAATGCAGAACAAGTTCTTTTATGCAAAGGCAATGCTTTTTAAGAGCTTGGCAATTAACCCTTTGAATTTGTAATACACACACGATGGAACAAGAAAATAAGAAGAAAGAAACTCCTAAAAAGGTTGGTTTAAACTTGATGTCCATCAACCTTTATGTAAAAGATGCGTTTTTTATTGTCGCAGGAATCTGCTCTGCAGCCTTTGGGTTGGAGAGTTTTCTGTTGCCAAACAGATTTATAGATGGCGGTGCAACTGGTATTTCCCTATTGATTACTGAAATTACCCAAATACCACTTTGGGTCTTGATTATTATTGTGAATGTGCCTTTCATTTTTATGGCTTTTAGAGCTATTGGACGTCAATTTGCCATAAAGGCCATTATCGCCATTTTGGGGTTGGCCCTCGTTTTGTTTGCGGTTGATTTTCCGGAAGTGACCCAGGATAAGTTGTTGGTTGCTGTTTTTGGAGGTTTCTTTCTTGGTGCTGGTATTGGATTGTCAATTAGAGGAGGTAGTGTTCTGGATGGCACAGAGATTTTGGCTATTTTTCTTAGCAGAAAATGGGGAGTTAAAATTGGTGATGTTATAATTCTGGTCAATGTTGTTATTTTCATGGCGGCGGCTTATCTGTTGTCCATTGAGGCGGCTTTATATTCCATGCTCACTTATTTGGCAGCTTCAAAAACCTTGGACTTTGTAGTTGAAGGGATTGAGGAATATACGGGAGTGACCATTATATCTGACGAAAGTGAGCAAATCCGGGAAATGGTTATTGAGAAAATGGGCAGGGGCCTTACCATATACCAAGCAAAGGGGGGGTATGGTAAAAATGGAAAGCAGAACGAATATGATGTTATTTATACCGTTATCACTCGCTTGGAAATTAGAAAGCTGCACATTGAAATTGAAAAGATAGATAAAAAGGCATTTGTGGTCATGAACAGTATTAATGATACCAAAGGAGGCATGGTAAAGAAAAGGTTCCTCAATACATAATATCAACAAAAAACAACCATGGTACCCTTAAAGAATTTGCTTCTTTTCCATTTTAGATTCCATGCAAATTGATGTTTGTAAGTTTTAGGTAAAGAATACAACCAATGTGACAAAAGTCACAAAATAAGAAGGTTGAGACTTTTAATTTTGGAAAAATTTTAAAATGGAAGTGTTAGAGAATCACACAAGTAAAGAACAGGCAGAGCTTATCCGTAGGAGTATTTCGGAAGGGATGAGTTATGATGAATATAGAGATTTGGTGCATCAACTTGCGGTGCATGGTCAGACCACGGGAGGAGAACAGCTTGAATCTCTAGTGAATTATACAGAGTTGAATGACCGTAGGATGAATAGATGGGACAAAACCTTAAAGGTGCCCAGCGAAATCCAGGAAAGGATTTCGAACGTAAATTCAAAACTAACGTTTTTGGTCCTTAGTGAAAGTTGGTGTGGAGATGCTGCACCAAGTCTTCCCGTTATCAATAAGATTTCTGAATTAAATCCAAACATTGATTTTAAAATTGTATTGCGGGATGAGAATCCAGAATTGATGGATGATTTTTTGACCAACGGATCACGTTCCATTCCCAAGATGATTATTTGGGACAATGAAGAGGAGAGAGTGGTTGAAGAGTGGGGTCCAAGACCTAGTATAGCAACTCAGATGGTGGAAGCATTTAAAAAAGAGCATGGAAGCTTAACTTCCGAATTTAAACAAGCACTCCAGGTTTGGTACAATAAAGATAAAGGGCAGAATACCTTATCAGATATCTCAGAACTACTTCCTTTGGAATAGATAAGTGATTGTGCCTATCTGTGCGTTTTTGGTATCTGGGCTAAAGCGCGCTTTTAGAGCATAGGCAATGGCGTTGTCCACAAGGCAACCATTGCTGGTCCCAGAGCTTTGGTCGTTAAAATCCGCTTCCATAACATACCCGTTATTGTCGACTTTTATATTGATAACGACCTTGCCACCTTCAATACATGTGTAAATAGGTGGGGGAAGGGAATAGGCATTTCGATCTACCAAAGAATATGAAATAGAGGTGCGTTTATCTTTTAGATTATTGGTGAATTCTTCTTTTTGAGCCTCACGCTCACCCAAAAGTTGTTTTTTCTCTTCACGCTTGGCAGCCAACTCTTTAAGTTGCTCGGCAAATTCACCATCAGCATCCGAATATTCGCCTTCATCTCCGTTTAAAGCCCTTTCTTCCATGATTTCCTCAAGAGTCTTTAAAGGTTCCGGATTCCCTACAGAGGGTTTTGCAGCTTCATTAAAGGCCATATGGCTTTTAATAGGGTCATTGTTCGCCAATTCTTCCAACCGTTCTTCCTCCTCTTTTAAAAGTTCTTCAATATCCTCATCTGCCAAACTCATTTCAATAACATACTCTTCCTCTTTCACACCGCCCAAATGAATATTGTATAACAACAATACAATGAGGGACATGGAGAAAAAAGTTATTAAAAACGATAACTGGTTTCTGTTTAGGTTCATGGTGCTATTATAACCGTTTTTTTCTAAAAATATTTTACTCCAAGGGTTATGCCAGCCTGTTTATTAAAGATAATAATTTCACAGATTTTCCTTGAAAACCATTGGGGTGACAGCATTACTTACGTTGAAATCACCTATTTTGGTTCTTCTGAGGGAGGATAAATGCGCTCCAGATTGTAGTGATTTGCCAAAATCATGGGCCAAAGAACGTATGTAAGTTCCTTTGCTGCAGACTACCCTAAAATGGACTTTCGGCATTTCAATTTGAACAATTTCAAACTCGGATATTTCTATTTTCCGTGATTTTATTTCTACCTTTTTTCCTTCCCTGGCAAACTCATAAAGGCGCTTGCCATCTTTTTTTAAGGCTGAAAATACTGGAGGTACTTGTACTATTTCTCCAAGAAATTGCTTGGTGGCACTTTTTATATCCTCATCTGTAATATGCTCTGTGGAAAAGGTTTCGTCCACCTCGGTTTCAAGATCATAGGAGGGTGTGGTTGCCCCTAAAGTAAACGTGCCGGTATATTCTTTGATTTGTCCCTGTAGTTCTGGGATTTTTTTGGTGAATTTACCCGTGCATATAATCAATAGACCAGTAGCTAGAGGATCTAGCGTTCCCGCATGCCCTATTTTGATTTTTTTGAGGTCGAACTTTTTACGAATAGCCCATTTTAAAGCATTCACTGCTTGAAATGAACTCCATTCCAAGGGTTTGTCAATCAAAAGAATCTGCCCGTTTAAAAAATCGTCCTTGGTTTTCAAACACGTGCGAATTATAGATTATTAATTGGAATCTTAGAGCTAGTTGGTTATCCCCAAATACTCCACGCAATGGCAATTAGACCAACTATTAAACAATAAATGGCAAAATAGCTTAGCTTACTTTGGCGTACCAATTTGATCATCCAGGTACATGCGGCCAGACCGGCAATAAATGCTGCGATAAATCCGGCACCCATAGCAATTGCTTGGTCTCCTACAAAATTAACATCGCCACTTAAAAGATCTTTGGCCATTTTGCCAACAATCAACGGTACTACCATTAAAAATGAGAAACGTGCAGATTTGCTTTTGTCCACTCCTAACAATACAGCTGCAGAAATAGTGGCGCCACTTCGTGAGATTCCGGGTAATATAGCTACTGCTTGTGCCACTCCAATAACAAATGCACTTCGGTACGAGACACCTTTATCCGTAGTTTTAGCCAAATCTGCCAAATACAATAAAACAGCGGTGATTAATAACATAATACCAACTATAATAATGGCTCCGTCAAAAAAGACCTCAAGAAAATCCTCCAAAAAGAAGCCGACAAGGGCTGCGGGAATCATGGAAATGATAATTTTTAAGGAAAATTGTGTTTCCTCGTTCCATTTAAACTGAAAAAGGCCTTTAAAGATTTCTGCTACATCTTTCCTAAAAACAATAAGTGTACTTAATGCTGTGGCAAAATGGAGGATCACAGTAAACAACAAGCTTTCTTCAGGGAGTGAATCTGCACCCAAAATGGCTTTGCCAAGTTCTAAATGTCCGCTGGATGATACAGGTAAAAACTCGGTAAGTCCTTGAATGATTCCAAGGATGATAGCATCAATAATTTCCAAACTATTTCTTCTTTTTGTCAGGGTTCAACAAAATGGCATAAACTTGAATGCCAAGGCCTATAAGTACCAAAGTAGGTGCCAAGCGAATTCTTCTGAAATTGTAGATGTCCGGATTAAAGACATTGGGGTCATCGCTTCCGCCACCGCTCATCAAAATAAACCCTAAAGCAATAAAAGCCAGACCGACAAACAGGAAAGTATAATTTCTCTTTTGAAATATGAATTCTTTGGTCGGTTTTTGGATGTTCTTATTTTTCTTACTCATGGCGTAAAGTTAATAATAAAGATCGTCTGTCCTTAAATTCAAGAAACGTTGGGTGGCTATATGCGTGCTAAACCAGGAAATAAGAACTCCAAGTCCAAAAATCCCAGCAAAGAGAACAATGAGCACAATTATATCTTGGAAAATATTCAGCTCTGGGAAATTGGTGTTCACGTGATAGAGGACAACTCCCAATGCAATAAGTGAAATGGTGGCACCCAACATCCCCAGTTTAATATTTGTCCAAATAAATGGTTTTCGGATAAATTTTTTGGTAGCACCCACCATTTGCATGGTTTTGATGATAAATCTTTTTGAATATATGGACAGCCTAATGGAGCTGTTGATCAATAACACTGCTATAAAAGTAAAAACGCCAGTGGCCACAAGAATCCACAAACTAATTTTCCGTGCATTGTTGGTGAGCAAAGAAATCAAAGGTTTATCATAACTTACTTCATCCACATATGCCTTTGCTGAAATGCCCTCAGCAATGTTAGCAATCTGCTCTGGAGATACAAAATCTGCCTTAAGATTTACATCTAGCGCATTTTTAAGTGGATTGTAACCCAAAAACTCAATAAAATTCTCGCCAATATCTTCACTGTACTGCTCCGCGGCTTCTTCCTTTGATACAAAATCCGCCGATTTGGTATACTCGGCCATGGCCAAACTTTTTTGAAGTTGTTCAATTTCTACAGGTTTGGCATTGTCCTTTAAAAAGACTGAAATGGTAATCTGTTCTTTAAAATGATCCGCTAACTTTTTGGTATTGAGGACCAAAAGCCCCAAAACGCCCAAAAGAAAAAGCACTAGGGCAATACTAAGAACAACTGAAAAATAAGACGAAATCAGCCTTCTCCGTTGATATCGTTCAATATATTGGGCCATATGGAAAAATCAATACGTAAAAATAGAAAAGTATGGATTAACAACCTTATAATTCTTTGCTATTGCAATTTTTAACTTTTTATTGGAAAAGAATCAGCGTTTCAGTGCAAAATGTCCTTTGAACAAGTTTTCGTCAACCTTTAGAATATACCAATAATCCGAAGCTGGTAACGGCCTGCCGTTATATGTTCCATTCCATGTATAATCTTTGCTTTTTGATTGTGCTATGAGTTTTGAAGTACGATCAAAAATTTGAATCTCAAAATCAGTAAATAATTCAACCCCTTCAGGTTTAAAACTATCGTTGATGTTATCTCCGTTTGGAGTAAAAAACTTAGGGATTACCAGATGGACAAATGGAAATTGAACTATGCCACAATGGCCTTTTTCCCTAATGTACGCTATATAAACTCCCCCTGAAAGGTTTTCAAACTGGGGGCTGTTCTGAAAAATAAACCCATTAAGGGAATATTCGAAATTGCCGGAGTTTTTGGTGATTATAGTCAAATCCCTATGGTCTGAGACGACGGTATCCAATACAGGCTTGTCAATCTGAGCCACTTCAATGGTTTTATTGGCACTACAACCATTTGAATCTGTCACTTTGACGGAATATGTTCCTGGGCTATCTATTGTAATTTCACGGGTGGTTTCCCTTGTGTTCCAGAAATAGGTGGCATTAGGCAAATCTGCAGATAAAATCAGGGTTTCATCTTCGCACAGAATTAACTTTTCATCATTCAAAACTGGAAGAGGATTAAAAGTGATGGAAACAGCGGTCCTTGTGTCAGAAAAACAACCTGCAATTTTGGTTACCGCTTCGGCATAATAGGTCCCACTAATAGTAGTGGCATAAAACTGATTGTCTGCTTCCAAAAGATTTCCTCCCGTAGGAGAATCGTACCAATCTACTGTAATCCCATTGGGAACCGAGGCAGAAACCCCACCCATGGAATCGGCACAAAAACTTACATCTCCATCTGAGATAGGAGCATTTGGCTTTCCTTCAATAATAACTTGAAAAACATCAGATACCGTGTTACATTTTAGATTGGAAAGGTTGACAGGATCCTCGGCTACCTTCACCCTAAATAAAGTTGTTCCAAAAATCAACGGGGAAGTATAGGTTGAGCTATTTTCTCCCGCAATATCGTTCCAACTGGTACCATCCGTACTTTGTTGCCATTGGTAGGCATGCGTGTTATAAACCGAAAAATCTGGACTGGCTGTGAGCTCCACAGAAGTTGGAGCATTTTCTTGACATACACCAAGGATTTCAGTATTATTTGAAGCATCCGTTAGGGTAATGCGGTCACCACAGGTTCTAAAAACAATATCATCAATGGCCAGGTCATTACCACAGCCTCCGGCTCCATTGTTGAGCATCTTAAGGATTACGGAGGTCTGCCCTGGCAAGGTCTGGAATACAAGACCGTACTGCTCCCAAATAGGCGAGGTCTTGTCAACAATGTCTCCTGTATCTCCCGAAGCTAAAAGATTGGTGTCGGTGTTGTCCCAAATCTGAAACTTCACATTTACGGGAATTCCATTGCCATTACAGCCCTGTTGCGGATGAAGATTCATCAACCACGAAGAAAATTCGTAAGATGTATTTTCACAAAGCCCATCAATGGTCCGCCTAAAAAATTCGCCTGCAGTATAACTGGCGTTTACAATAAAGGCTTTCCCATTGGTATCTCCAGGGGTATGGTCATCGGTGTCAAACCAGTCAAAATAAGTTGTGGTACTGGAGATGGTATAACTACCATCAAAAGGTTGTCCATTTATATAACTGTAGGTGGTGGTTCCGGCGGGTAAGGCCGGTCCATTTGAGGTTCCGGCTCCAAAAGTTTCTAAAAAAATTGGGTCTCCGGAATTACCATTACAAAATCCTAATTGCGCATCAATGTCATTTACAATGAAACAAAAGAATAGAGCCGAAAGTACGGGGGTCAATTTTTGCAACGGTTTGCTTATTTAGGGCTTTTCAGAGCAACTCAGATTATCTTTTTCGCTTTGCACGATTAAACCTATTTTTGCCAAATCAAAGGAGTAAGATATAAAATGAATTACAATTTCAGGGAGATAGAGGCCAAATGGCAGAAATATTGGGCAGACA
This sequence comes from Flagellimonas sp., assembly GCF_965222555.1. Lineage (GTDB taxonomy): Bacteria > Bacteroidota > Bacteroidia > Flavobacteriales > Flavobacteriaceae > Flagellimonas. The sequence goes on from NZ_CBDCUG010000005.1 coordinate 1,677,183, forward strand.
ACCAAACGTTTAAGGCTCATAATGATTCGGATAAGCCAAAATATTATGTGTTGGATATGTTTCCATACCCTTCTGGGGCTGGATTGCACGTAGGACACCCCCTAGGTTATATCGCTAGTGATATCTATGCCCGCTATAAAAGACATAAAGGCTTTAATGTACTGCATCCCATGGGTTACGATTCCTTTGGTCTTCCAGCAGAGCAATATGCCATTCAAACTGGGCAACATCCGGCTATAACCACCGAGACCAATATCAATCGCTATCGCGAGCAATTGGATCAATTAGGGTTTTCATTCGATTGGAGCCGTGAAGTACGTACTTCCAACCCACAATATTATAAATGGACACAATGGGTCTTTATCCAATTGTTCAACTCCTGGTACAATAAAAAAACAGATAAGGCTGAGGATATTTCTGGATTGATTTCCATTTTTGAAAAAGCTGGAAATACAAAGGTAGAAGCCGTTTGTGATGATGATACGCGGATATTTTCGGCGGAAGATTGGGCCAATTTTTCCGATAAAACCAAGCAAGAGATTCTTTTAAAATACAGGCTGACCTATTTAGCGGATGCTGAGGTGAACTGGTGTCCGGCGCTGGGAACTGTTTTGGCCAATGATGAGGTGGTGAACGGCGTTTCGGAACGGGGAGGACATCCTGTAATTAGGAAAAAGATGACCCAATGGATGATGCGTATCACGGCTTATGCCCAACGCTTGTTGGATGGATTGGACACCATTGATTGGCCACAACCTTTAAAGGATTCCCAGACTAACTGGATTGGTCGCTCCGAAGGGGCGCACGTTGAATTCAAAGTTCAGGATTCGGAGGACACTATTGCAGTTTTTACCACCCGTCCCGATACTATTTTTGGAACAAGCTTTATGACTTTGGCACCAGAGCATGAATTGGTGGCGAAAATCACAACTCCGGAGCAAAAAGAGGCAGTGGATGCCTATGTTGAGGCTACGGCCAAACGCTCCGAACGTGATCGAATGGCAGATGTGAAGACCATTTCCGGAGTGTTTACCGGAGGTTATGCGGAGCATCCATTTACCAAGGAGCCCATTCCAATTTGGATTGGCGATTATGTTTTGGCGAGCTATGGAACAGGGGCCGTAATGGCGGTTCCTTGTGGGGACCAACGTGATTACGATTTTGCAAAACACTTTAATATTCCTATTCCCAATATTTTTGAGGGAGTGGATATTTCGGAAGAAGCATTTGCCGATAAGGCCAATACAGTTATAGCCAATTCCGATTTTTTAAATGGCCTTCCCTATAAAGAAGCGACAAAGAAAATCATAGCTGAACTTGAAAAGATTGGACAAGGCGAAGGTAAGATCAATTATCGTCTTCGTGATGCTGTTTTTAGTCGTCAGCGATACTGGGGAGAACCCTTTCCGGTCTATTATGTGGATGGAATACCGCAAATGATTGCGGATGAACATTTGCCTTTGGAATTACCGGAGGTTGAAAAATACCTTCCTACCGAAACTGGTGAGCCACCATTGGGCAATGCCACCGTTTGGGCCTGGAATACGGAAACCAATTCCGTAGTGGAAAATGAAAAAATAGACAACACGACTGTATTTCCTTTGGAATTGAATACCATGCCTGGTTGGGCCGGAAGTTCCCAATACTTTAACCGCTATATGGACCCACAGAATAGCGAAGCTATTTATTCCCTAGAAGCGATTGACTACTGGCAGGATGTAGATCTTTATATTGGAGGAAGTGAACATGCCACGGGGCACTTGTTGTATTCCCGTTTTTGGCAGAAATTTTTGTTTGATAAGGGCATTGCGCCCAAAGATGAGTTTGCCAAAAAATTGATCAATCAGGGGATGATCACAGGAACGAGTGCTTTTGTTTATAAGGATTTGGACTCGAACAAGATATTCTCAAGAGGACTGAAAGGAGAAAACAATGTTATTCCTATTCATGCAGATGTTTCTATGGTAAACGCTTCGGATGAATTGGACATTGAAGCTTTCAAAAAGTGGCAACCAGAATATATGGATGCTGAGTTTGTTCTGGAAGATGGAAAGTATATTGTAGGTAGGGAAATCGAAAAAATGTCCAAATCCAAATACAATGTCGTCAACCCCGATGCCATTTGTGAGGAATATGGAGCAGATTCGTTGCGCCTATATGAAATGTTCTTAGGGCCATTGGAGCAATCCAAACCTTGGAATACTGCTGGGATAAGTGGAGTGTATTCCTTCCTTAAAAAACTTTGGAAACTCTATTCCCCCTATGTTGATGGGTCGCTGAGCGAAGTCGAAGCGGAACCCACCGCAGAAAACTTAAAGACCTTGCACAAGACTATCAAAAAAGTGGAAGAAGATATTGAAAACTTCTCCTTCAACACTTCGGTGTCCACCTTTATGATCTGTGTGAACGAGTTGACCGCCCAAAAATGTACCAGCAAGGCTATTTTGGAGCCTTTGGCTGTTTTGGTATCACCCTATGCACCGCACATTGCAGAGGAATTGTGGGAAAAATTGGATCATTCTGAATCCATTTCAGAAGCACCATTCCCAAAATTTGAGGAAAAGTACTTGGTGGAAAGCAGTAAGGAATATCCCATTTCCTTTAATGGCAAAATGCGCTTCACCATGGAGTTGCCATTGGATATGGGCAAAGATGATATTGAAGCTGCTGTAATGGCCCATGAAAAAACACAGGCACAGCTGCAAGGACGTACGCCTAAAAAAGTTATTGTAGTACCGGGTAAGATTGTGAATATTGTTGGGTAGCACAATACTGATTTAACGCTGAGCCAACCGGAGCGTTTATACAAATGAGACATACTTCGTAAGGCTCGGTATGACCATATAAATTCGTTGCCATGGAAACCCTTGAGATTATTGGCCTTGTTGCTGCCACACTGACTACAAGTTCATTTGTACCTCAGGTGTATAAAACTTGGAAGGACAAGTCTACAAAAGACATTTCCTTAACCATGTATTTGGTATTCTTGTTGGGAACGTTCCTCTGGCTGTATTATGGAATTCAATATGATAGTTTGGCCATAATTTTAGCCAATGCCGTAACGGGACTTTTGGTCTTGTTTATGCTTGTTCTAAAAATCAAGTATAAATAATCTTACCTCATATTTTTAGCTTTAGCGAAGACTTGTTCAAGGTAACCTGTTTCTTTTATGTACAAATTGTCAGTAAAAATGACTGATTTTACAATGGCTAGATTTTTGTTGTATTGTTGGTATATTTATATGAATTAAAACACGAAAGTTATGATGACATACTATATATTGATCGGTGGAATTGCTCTAATCAGTTGGTTGGTGAGCAGTAGATTAAAAAGTAAGTTCAAGCATTATTCCAAAGTACATCTTCGCAATGGTATGAGTGGGGCTGAAATTGCCCAAAAGATGTTGGATGATCATGGGATTCGAGATGTAAAGGTGATTTCGACTCCAGGAATGCTCACGGATCATTACAACCCTAAAAACAAAACAGTTAACCTTAGCGAGGGAGTATACAGTCAACGCAATGCTTCCGCTGCGGCTGTTGCCGCTCACGAAGTGGGACATGCCGTACAACATGCCCAAGCCTATGAATGGTTGACCATGCGATCTAAATTGGTGCCTGTGGTGAGTGTGACCTCAGGAATGTCCACATGGATAGTTTTTGGTGGATTGATGCTCGGTGCGGCAGCTGGAGTGGGATTTGGATTTTATATCGCCGTTGCCGGATTGGTGATGATGGGGTTGGCTACCGTTTTTAGCTTTATCACATTACCTGTGGAATACGATGCCAGCAACAGGGCTTTGGCATGGTTAAAACAAAAGAATATGGTAAGCCAAGAGGAATATGCCGGTGCAGAAGATGCCTTAAAATGGGCAGCAAGAACCTATTTGGTGGCAGCATTGGGTGCCCTCGCCTCGTTGGTCTATTGGGCCTTCCAGGTTTTTGGAGGGAGAGATTAAACTCCACCTGTAAGAAAATACAAAACCTGTTTGGAACAATTCAAACAGGTTTTTTTAATTGTTGTATTGATGTGTCACATCGAGCGCAGTCGAGATGTATTTATAACTAAATGGAAATCTGACGATCGATCTGTTGGTGTAAAGAAATAAAAGTCTCTGTTCTGGAAACACCTTCAATTTGTTGGATACGTTTGTTGAGCACGTGCATCAAGTGTTCATTATCCTTACAAAGCACTTTGATCAATATGGACCAATTTCCCGTGGTGTAATGGCATTCCAGCACTTCAGGAATTTTTTCAAGCTCCTTCACTGCTTGGGGATTGGACATGGCCTTGTCCAGAAAAATACCAATATAGGCCATGGTGGTATAGCCCAATACTTTAGGGTTAATGATAAACTTTGAACCGGATAACAACCCTGAATTTTCCAGTTTTCGTAAACGCTGGTGGATAGCCGCCCCCGAAATACCAATGTTTCTGGCAATCTCAAGAATAGGCCTACGGGCATCTTCCATTAAATACCTAAGTATTTTTTTGTCAATTCCATCAATTTTGACAGAAGTGTTAGTGTTTTTCATAGAAAAGCTTCAAAATTGAAGCTAAAGATACCAAAAAACCAAAAATGATTAATTTCCTATAGAATCTGGATTGTAACCCAAATAGGGAACTTCATATTCCTTGAAGGTTATTCCATAAGACTTTAATTCTGAAAGAATGGACTTGTAGACCTCTTTATTTATTGGAATTTGCACTCCAGGTGTAGCGATTTTTTTGTTTAAAATTTGAAGGGTGGCCATAGCAACCGGCAGGCCAACTGTTTTGGCCATGGCTGTATGACTTTGATTTTCGCCCAGAACCACCATATTGGCATCAATCTGTTTTTTCTTGCCATTGATCTCGAAACCAAACTTGTGGTACATTACGATCATGTCCTTTTCGTCCTTTTTTAAGGTCCAGCTATCTTCCAAAATGTATTGCAGCATTTGGGCAGGGGTGGCATTTTTAAGAGGAATTTTTTTGGAAGGGTTAAAAAGATCCAGTTCCAATAGTTTGCCCCATCTTATATCATCTTGATCTATTTTGAGATAGTGTCTCAATTTAAGTTCAACAGAATCCGTTGGCGAATAGGGCAAGAACAGGTTAACAAAGTCACGATAAGACATTCCCTCTGAATTTTCTAGTACATAACTGTCATCTGTCATGCCAAGCATTACAAACACATGCCATGCCTTGGAAAAACCAACCCTTCTCATGGTTCCACGGTATAGGGTCAATGCATCTTGAAGTCCATAAGCCTCTGTATATTTTAAGGAATCACGGTTGGCGTATACTTCAAAGGAACCATAACCTTCAATGTCCACCAGCTCCGTCCGTCTAAACAACTTTTGATATGGAATATATTTATAAGTACCCTCCTGTATAAATTTGGCGGCACCGCCTTGGCCGGCCAAAACCACATTTCGTGGGTTCCAAGTGAATTTGTAGTTCCAAAGGTTGGTATCATGGACGGGAGCCACCAAACCACCAGTGAACGATTCAAAAAGCAACATTTTTCCACCTTCATCACGTATACGGTCAATAATTTCCATGGCACTCATATGGTCTATGCCAGGATCCAGCCCGATCTCATTCATAAAAACCAGGCCATTTTTCTTTGCTTCTTTATCCAACGCGGCAATTTCATCACTGATGTAAGACGCTGTGACCAAATGTTTTTTATAATGGACGCAATCTTGGGCGATCTTAATATGCAACCTTGGTGGGAGCATAGAAACCACAATGGAAGAGGATTCGATTAACCTTCTTCTTTCTTCGTCATTGAAAATATCCAATGCAACCACATTGCAATTGGGATGTGAGGAAACATCTTGAGGAATATTTTCTGGATGGAGGTCACCAATGACCATCTGAAGATGTTCCTTTTCAGAATTTTCAAGGATATAATCCAACAAATAGGAAGTGGATTTTCCCGCTCCAAGAACCAAAATAGTGCGAACCATGGGTTTTGTTTACTTTTGATTAAAACGGACACTAAAGTATCAAATTGTTATATTCCTAAAAAAAATAGAATACAAAGTTATGAACAAAACAATTTTATTGACTGCAACTATCTTTGGATTATTGGCAATTATCCTTGGCGCTTTTGGCGCTCATGGGCTTGAAAAGGTGGTTGAGCAAAGCGCTTTAGATTCCTTTGAAACAGGCGTTCGATACCAAATGTACCATGCGCTTTTTTTGCTTCTTTTGGGAATGTGGGACGGAATGACTATTAACAGAAAAAAAACTGTTTTTCGATTGATATGGATAGGAGTGGTTTTATTTTCGTTTTCCATCTATGCATTGGCACTAAATGAACTGACTACATTCGATTTTAAAAAGATTGGTTTCATTACACCCATTGGCGGTACAATCTTAATTGTGGGATGGATTTTCTTCGGCTATTATATTTTGACGAATAAATCGCATAAATAGGCAATATTTCAAGGTGGGTCTGGCTAGATTTTCTAGTTTTGTACCAACTTAAAATTAACTTAATGAATACGCCTAATTCAACTACGAAATCGATTTCGTTGGATTCTTATGGAATCAATCATAATCGAATACATTATCAGCTTTCTTCTGATGATCTACACGGGGTTACTATTGAAAAGGATATGGGAAAGGAAGCCTCATCTGGGGCTTTGGCCGTAAATACCGGAGAGTTTACTGGAAGATCTCCAATGGACCGCTTTATTGTGGAAGATGAGATTACCAAGGACAAAGTATGGTGGGGGAACATTAACATACCCTTTGAGCCTAAAAAATTTGACAAGCTGTATGATAAGGTTATTGCCTATCTGAATGAAAAGGAATTGTTTGTGCGGGATTGCTACGCCTGCGCCGACCCGGCCTATAAGTTGAATATTAGGGTTGTAAATGAGTATCCATGGTCCAATATGTTTGCTCATAATATGTTTTTAAGGCCAACCGAACAAGAACTGGAGGGGTTTGACCCAGAATGGACGGTTATTAATGCCCCTGGATTTATGGCAGATGCCGAAGTAGATGGTACACGCCAGCATAACTTTGCCATCTTAAATTTTTCAAGAAAAATTGCATTGGTTGGGGGTACCGGCTATACCGGTGAAATTAAAAAAGGAATTTTCTCAGCGTTGAATTTTATTCTTCCTGTGTTCAAAAACACTTTGCCAATGCACTGTTCAGCTAATGTTGGTGAAAGTGGCGATACGGCAATTTTCTTTGGACTTTCAGGAACGGGAAAAACAACACTTTCCACTGACCCTGACCGAAAATTGATTGGGGATGACGAACATGGGTGGACTGCAGATAATTCGGTTTTTAATTTTGAAGGAGGATGTTATGCCAAAGTGATTGACCTTTCAAAAGAGAAGGAACCTGAGATTTACGGAGCTATTAAAAAGGGAGCCATTCTGGAGAATGTAATTATGGATGGACAAGGAGTGGTAGATTTTGCCGATACGTCCGTCACGCAAAATACTAGGGTAAGTTATCCTATTTATCATATTGATAATATTCAGCAACCTTCTATTGGTAAAAACGTAAAGAATATATTTTTCCTTACAGCGGATGCTTTTGGAGTGCTGCCTCCTATTTCCAAATTGACACCTGCTCAGGCAGCATACCACTTTATTTCAGGTTATACGGCAAAAGTAGCGGGTACTGAGGCAGGAGTTGTTGAGCCTCAACCTTCATTCTCGGCCTGTTTTGGAGCACCTTTTATGCCCTTGCACCCTGCGACCTATGCAGAAATGTTGAGCAATAAAATGCAGGAATCTGGTGTGGATGTATGGTTGATCAATACGGGTTGGACCGGAGGTCCCTATGGTGTGGGCAAGCGGATGGAATTAAAATATACCCGAGCCATGATCAGTGCGGCACTGAGTGGTGAATTGGGACTGTACAACTATGACAAATACCACATACATTCAGTGTTTGGAGTTGCTCAGCCCAGGGAATGTCCTGGAGTGCCTACCAGTGTGTTAAGCCCCAGAGCAACTTGGAATGACGATGAAGCTTATTATACCACGGCATTCAAGTTGACCAATGCATTTAGGGAAAACTTTAAAAAGTATGAAGCTTACGCCAGCGAGGAAATCAGGCGAGGAGGCCCGCAACGATACGCTTTCTAAAACAAAAAGGCCCGATTCATTGAATCGGGCCTTTTTTATATAATAAGTAAAGATTATTTGTTAACGCTGGTGATATATTTTTGAAGCGCCATGGTCATAGAAGGTGTTTCAGGAGTTGGAGCCTGAATATCAATTCGAAGTCCAGCTTCAGTTGCTGCTTTTACCGTACTGTTGCCAAACACCGCTATGCGTGTTCCATTTTGTTCAAAATCAGGGAAATTCTTCAATAACGATTCAATTCCTGAAGGGCTAAAGAAAACCAGAACGTCATAAGTCACTTCTCTAAGATCGGATAGATCACTTATCACGGTTTTATAGAAAATACCTCGTTTCCAGTCAACACCAAGTTCATCCAACGCTTGGGGAACCAACGCTTTTAAGGTATCGGAGGAGGGGAGCAGAAACTTCTCGTCCTTATATTTTTTAATAAGCGGAACCAATTCATTAAAGGTTCGTTTACCTACATAGATTTTTCGCTTTCTATAAACCACATATTTCTGCAAATAATAAGCTACCGCTTCTGACTGACAGAAATACTTCATGGTATCCGGTACTTTAAAACGCATTTCTTCCGCAATTCGAAAGAAATGATCCACAGAGTTTCTACTGGTGAGGACAATGGCAGTAAAATTGTTCAAATCAATCTTTTGCTGCCTCACACTTTTTGCCGCTACTCCTTCTACATGGATAAATGGCCTAAAATCCACTTTTACCTTCTCTTTTTCAATCAAGCGTGAATAGGGGGAATTTTCGATTTTGGGTTCAGGTTGGGAAACCAAAATTGTTTTTACTTTCATAAGCTTTCAATCTTTTAGATAGCTTCCAACTATCACTAGGGGTGCAATTTCGAGTGTGCAAAGGTACAAAATAAAATATAAAAAGTAAGAAATTATGGCTTTTTGATGGTTCTTCAACAGCTTTGCCACACCAATAAGATTAATGGAAACAATTAAGATTAAAGCAGTATAAATTACAATCTTTGAGTCTTCAAAAATGTATACAAGAATAATATTACTTATGAACATTATGAGACTGCTATAGTTGAGATAGGAGATTTTATTGAACATCAGTTCAGAAACAAGATCCAGAGTATTAAAAACAAAGCCCTTTGTATATTGGAGGAGTAGTTTTACCATCTGAAAAAGAATCAAAACCCCCATGATCGTAAAAAACACTGTAATTGAAGATTCGGCAGGCGAGGCCAATAAACCCTTTTGGATCAAAAAGATAAAAAGGGATAGATTAACCAGTTGGAAAATAGTCAAGAGGATATGGAACCAATTTAATAATTGACCCTTTTTATTGTAGAGTACCACATATCTGTTGTTGAAGGGCAATATTAGAAAGTTCAAAAACCTCCCTTGAAACAGATATTTTCCCAAAGCCAGCACAACCATGCTAAAAAAGAGCACAACCGTTATCCAGTCCACAGCATTCGCAACTTTGTAAATTGGGTTCATTCGTTAATTTTTATGGGTTTGCCATTTAACCCGGGAAGTAAATCGTGTTCCGATATCCCAACCCTAAAATAACCCGGATTTTCCATTTTGGGTATAGGCAATTGAAAATTAAAAAAAGCCGTATCCCGGGATTTGAGCATTAGCTGATTAAGTTGTATAGCTTGAACCCTTAAAGATTTTAGCTCTTTTACCTGTTTGTACTTGTTGGAATATGCGATTGTGTATTTAAGTTGCTCCAGTGGAATATCAAATCCGTATGGATTGTAAACTTTTAAATTATATTGAAAGGCATCTTCGGTTTTCTCCACGATGCATTGTAGTTTACGATAAGATTGAAAACCCTCCATAAAAGCACCATAAAAAATAGTGCTGTCCGGATGTTTATAGGAAATATCACCAGCGTTTCTATATTTGGAGGAGTACAATACTTTTTCACCTCTTACACGTTCTTCCGATCCGTCTATGGAATATTGGTTCTTCCGATACATATGATTATTAAGGGAAAAAGCAGGATTTCCAGAATAGAACTCATACATGGGTGCCCTACGATAGGAGTTTTCAAAGACTATGGGAATATCACCCGCTTTTGAATTTAGTGAAGCTACCCATTCTTTGTTTCCGTGGGTTTCATATAATTTAGGAAGTAAAGGTTGATACACCAACCACGCACGAGCATATAGCAAGATGATCAAACTGGCAATACCCATCCGGTACATCCATTTTCTACTTTTTGCATTCTCAAGAAGATGGTTAAAAGCAATAATGGCCATTGGAATGGAAACAATAATGATCCATTGTGTTTGTACTCTTCGGTTGAAACTTGAAACAAAGAAGAACAGTAAAAACCCATAGGTCAAAAACAACAAAGCTTTTGAAAATTTGTCAGAAGCCTTGGCTTTATAAAGTGACAAGTAAACCCAATAAAAAAGTAATCCAAAAATAGCGATGAGGTTTACAAAATATCCTAAAGTAAATTTTGTGAATGAATATGCCTGATTGGGCCGTTCATACAAATGATATTTTATGGATACAAAATCATGCTGATACAACCATAAAAAATGAGGAGTGTAGCAGATTAAAGCAATCACAACAGCTAACCAAGCCTTCCAGTCCCTTACAATCTTAATATTGGAAAGAAGAACAAATAAGATGACCAACACAGCATGATACTTACTATACATAAGGGCCGCCATTACCATGCCCATAAAAACAGAGACCCAAAGCGTAGGGTTTTCCAAAAAACGCTTGTAAAGCAATAGAAAAAGTGCCGTGAAAAACAGAAGTGGCGTATCGGGAAGCGTTAAGAACCCATACGCATTCATTAGGGTCATTGAGAACATCAAAAGGAAAAAGTGCAGTACGTAATCTTTTTTCTTGGGGTTGTCAATTAACAACCATAAAATCATATATGTGCCCACAGAAAGTACGCAGCTCATAAACCTGACGCCAAGCTCACCATTAAAAAACCAACTGCTGATTTCAATTAAAAACGCCACCATGGGTGGATGGTCAAAATACCCCCAATCCAAGTTTTGGGCATAATACCAATAATAGGCCTCATCGTAAATTAGTTCCGTAAAATAACTTTGAACAAGATTCAGTACAAAAAGGGTAGCCAGAAGAATGAGAAAAAGTCTGGGAAACTTTTGGGTCATCAAATGCATTTTATAGGTTCCAAAGTTACAAATATTGAATAACAAGCTGTACGGTAATACACACAACAATTTGTAAACGCACGATAGAAAACCGTATTTTTGCCCTCTAATCTTGTTCGAATGCCAGATGGTTTAGTCATTATACCCACTTTCAATGAAATTGAAAACATTGAGGCCATTATAAAAACGGTTTTTGACCTAAAGAAAGATTTTCACATTCTTGTTGTTGATGATAATTCACCGGATGGCACAGCAGAAAATGTAAGAAGCTTACAAGAACAATTTCCAGACCGATTATTTCTTGAAGTACGTAAGGAAAAATCAGGTTTGGGAACCGCTTACATCCATGGTTTTAAATGGGCACTGCAAAGAGATTATGAATATATTTTTGAGATGGATGCCGATTTTTCACATCGTCCGGCGGATTTATCCAGATTGCATAGAGCATGTTTAAACAATGCCGATGTTGCGGTAGGGTCGCGTTATAAGAAGGGGGTGAATGTGGTGAACTGGCCACTTTTTAGAATTTTGTTGTCTTATGGTGCGTCATTCTATGTAAAATTCATCACAGGTATGAAAGTTCATGATCCAACGGCAGGTTTTGTTTGTTATAAAAGAGAAGTTCTTGAGAACATAGATTTGGATTCGGTGCGATTTATTGGTTATGCCTTTCAAATAGAAATGAAGTTTCGAGCTTATCTCAAAGGGTATAACATAGAGGAGGTTTCCATAATTTTTACGGATCGGATAAATGGGAAATCAAAAATGAACTCGGCAATCATAAGGGAAGCAATTTTTGGGGTGATTGCAATGAAGTTTAGAAGTATATTTTTCAAAAAGAGATTTTAGATGCCAAAAACCATAATAAAAAACGCCAAAGCCGTCAATGAGGGTAAGATTTTTGAAACGGACGCGCTTTTGGACGGGGATTTTATAGAGCGATTGGATAGCGACATCTCGGATACCAATGCCAGGGTAATCGACATAAAAGGAGATTTGCTGTTACCGGGAGTTATTGATGACCAAGTTCATTTTAGGGAGCCAGGACTCACCCATAAAGGAACCATTGGCACTGAAAGTAGGGCGGCTCTAGCTGGTGGGATAACCACTTTTATGGAGCAGCCCAATACCAATCCACAGACTACCACTATACAAAAACTGGAGGAGAAGTTTTCCATAGCGGCAAAGGATTCCTATATCAACTATTCCTTTCTTTTTGGAGGGACCAACGACAATCTTGAGGAGTTAAAAAAACTGGATAAAAATGCATGCTCCGGGGTGAAGTTGTTTTTAGGATCTTCTACCGGTAATATGTTGGTGGATGATGAGGTTGTTCTGGAAAAGATTTTTCGAAGTACGGAAATGGTTATCTCTGCGCATTGTGAGGATGAAGCTACCATTAGGGCCAACATGGCCAAGTACCAACACCAATATGGAGATGCCATTCCCATAAAGTTCCATCCTGTTATCAGAAGCGAGGAAGCATGCTATCTTTCTTCGTCAAAAGCCATTGCCCTAGCGAAAAAAACGGGTGCAAGACTCCATGTTTTCCATGTTTCAACAGGAATTGAAACCGACCTGTTCACAAATGCGGTTCCTTTGGAAGAAAAGAAGATTACATCCGAAGTATGTATACATCATCTTTGGTTTTCTGATGAGGATTATGAGAAAAAGGGAACGTTGATCAAATGGAACCCAGCGGTAAAGACAAAAGGAGATCGGGAAAAGCTGTGGGAAGCGTTGTTGGATGATCGCATTGATGTAATCGCTACAGATCATGCGCCCCACACCATGGAAGAGAAAGATAACCCATACACCAAGGCGCCATCAGGTGGGCCATTGGTACAACATGCGTTGCAAGCTATGCTCCAGAAAGAGAAAGAAGGAAAAATAACTTTGGAAAAGGCTGTTGAGAAAATGTGTCATAATCCAGCAAAGCTCTTCGATTTGGATAGGAGAGGCTTTATTAAGGAAGGGTATTATGCCGATTTGGTACAGGTGAACCGAGATTCCCAAATTGAGGTTAAAAAGGATAATATTTTCTATAAATGTGGATGGTCGCCGTTTGAAGGTGTTACATTTGATTCCCAAGTGGTGCGTACTTTCATAAACGGTCATTTGGCATATGACCAAGGAAGTTTTGCAAAAGATAAAAAAGCCAAAAGGCTTACTTTCAATAGATAAAAATGAGAAAGGCGATATTGATCTTTGTTGGAATGCTATTGTTCTCTTGCGGTGAGAAAGTGATAAAAGAGCCAGAAAATCTTATTCCAAAAGAAAAAATGGTCTTGGTTCTGCATGATTTGGCGGTGCTCAACGCCACCAAGTCATCCTATAAGGCTGCATTGGACAATAATGATATAGATATTATGGAGTTTCTCTATAAGAAATACCAAATAGATAGTGTTCAATTTTCGCAGAGCGATTTGTACTACGCCTCCATTCCATTGGAATATCAGGAAATCTACGAAAAAGTGGAGTCCATTCTTGAGCGCAAGAAAAATGCTATGGAAGGGAAAGCCCAAAAGAGAAATGATAGTATAAGAAAGGTTCGTGAACGGAAAAACGACTCCGTAACCAAAGCCAGGGCCAATAAAAAGAATGGTCCGGATGCTTAATCTTTAAATTTTGCACAACAATAATCTATCATTGCATCCAAATCTCCAAATTCAAAATTAAGAGCACTTTTAATTTTTTGATTACTATAAATTTCCTGACGATATAAACCCTTGGCCATATTTTTGGTGAGTCTTCTTCTTTTTCCCCTCAATTTACTTCGGAGCCAGTCCATTCTCCAGAGACATTCAAGTAACCAGAATGGTATTTTTTTATTGGGCGGTTCTACACCAAGTCCGGTTGCAATTTTGTGGAATATCTCTTTATAGGTCAGATTTTTATTGACCAAAATAAACCGTTCGCGCACTATTTGGGATTCCATGAGCATGACCATTGCATTGACCACATCGTTTATGGTAACAAACCCTGTTCCGCCGGGAATAAAGGATTTTTTTTCTTTTGAGGCATACTTAAAAAAAGTTCCGCTGCCCGAATTCCAAAAACCAGGACCTAAAACCACACCTGGATTTACGACCACTACGGGCAAACCTTCCTGGGAACCTCGCCAAACTTCCAGTTCGGCATCGTGTTTGGTAAGCCCATAAACTGAAACATTGGAATCACTCCATTCATTTTCTTCGGTTGCTTCGCTGCCTTTGGGACTTGGTCCAATTGCCGCAATGGTACTTACATAGCAAAGTTTTTTGATGTGATACTCCAAGCAAAGGTTGACAATGTTTGCGGTGCCTTCAATGTTGATTTTTACAAGACGCTGATAATCCTTTGGATCAAAAGAAATCAATGCGGCACAATGGTAGACATATTCAACATCCTTAAAAAGAGCATGAAAGGCTCCAATGTCCAAAATGTCAGCCTGTACCCACTCAATTTTGCCCAATAAGGCGGATGGATTTTCAGAATAATAACCAAAAATCTTGGAAACCTTGTTAATGGTATCTTTATCCCTATAGGATGCTTTGACACTTTTTCCACTTTTAACCAAATGAAACAACAAATGCGAACCTATCAAGCCTGTACCTCCGGTAACCAAAATCATATCGTAAAAGTACCATTTGTATTGGATTTATTCAGTGATGTAAGAACTTCATTTTATATTTGCAGCTATTCTAAAAGATTACCATGACAAAGAATTTTGTGCAAGAACTGCAATGGAGGGGAATGATTCACGATATCATGCCTGGAGCTGAAGAACACTTAATGGAAAGCATGCAAGCAGCTTATGTTGGCATTGATCCTACGGCAGATTCTTTGCATATTGGGCATTTGGTAAGTGTAATGATGCTCAGACACTTTCAATTGGCGGGCCATAAACCTTTTGCACTGGTTGGTGGAGCTACCGGAATGATCGGTGACCCATCTGGAAAATCGGCAGAGCGTAATCTTTTGGATGAAAAGACACTTCGACACAATCAAGAAGCTATAAAAGAACAGTTAAGTCGTTTTTTGGACTTTGAAAGCGATGCAGAAAATGCAGCGGTTTTGGTGAACAATTATGACTGGATGCGGGATTTCTCGTTCTTGGATTTTATTAGGGATGTGGGAAAGCATATTACCGTTAACTATATGATGGCCAAGGATTCCGTTAAAAAACGGCTTTCTTCAGATGCCAAAGAAGGGATGTCCTTTACAGAGTTTACCTATCAGTTGGTACAGGGGTACGATTTTCTATACCTATTTCAGAATCATAACTGTACCCTTCAGATGGGCGGAAGCGACCAATGGGGAAATATTACCACGGGAACCGAGCTTATTAGACGCATTGGAGGGGGTAAAGGTTTTGCATTGACCTGTCCTTTGATTACCAAGGCCGATGGCACTAAATTTGGAAAGACCGAAGGTGGAAATGTTTGGTTGGACGCGGAAAGAACCTCACCCTATAAATTCTACCAGTATTGGTTGAATACGTCTGATGAAGATGCTGAAAAATACATCAAGATTTTTACATTCCTTACCCAAGAAGAAGTTGAAAACTTGGTAGCTGCACACAAAAAAGAACCACATTTAAGAGCATTGCAAAAACGATTGGCAGAAGAAATTACTACTACTGTCCATTCTAAGGCTGATTTGGAAAATGCGATCAAGGCGAGTAATATCCTTTTTGGAAAGTCTACTTCCGAAGATTTAAAACAATTGGACGAAAAGACCTTTTTGGACGTATTTGAAGGAGTACCTCAATCACAAGTGTCCAAGGACGAATTAAGTCCAGGCTTGGATATGATCGGGGCTCTGGCCGCTAAAACAGGTTTTTTGGGGTCCAACGGAGAGGCCAGAAGGGAGCTTAAGCAGAATTCCATTTCTGTAAACAAACAGAAAGTAAAGGAAGATTACCTCATTTCCGAAGATGATTTGATCAACAATAAGTTTGTGCTATTGCAACGCGGAAAGAAAAACTACTTTGTATTGGTAGTGGATTAATTTGCGCAACTTTTGACATAGCCGCTCATCTATAGGGTGAATCAATTCTTTTGTTATATGAAAAAAGCGGGTTTTCTTTTCGTCTTACTTATAATGCTGAATAGTTGTTCCTCTGATGATGATTATGTTGTGGATGCAGCATTGAATGGAACATGGGTCTTAAATAGGGCAAGTTGTTTTTGTGGTTTTGGCGAGGACTTTGATTTTACTGGTCATAAGCTAATGTTTGATAGCTCTGAGCAAAGGGTTATTGTAGAAAACTCGGATGATACTTGGTTTGTAGCTGAGTCAGGAACCTACACCTTTGCAAATAATGGCAATACTATAATCATAAATGGGAGGCAATACATTTATAATATAAGTGCAAACTCAATGGAACTCATTTTTGTGGACAATCCAGATATTGCAGATGATGAGATTAATTTGAGGTATGACAAAAATTAAAGTGCCATTAAGTTGCACCCCCTAATGTCAGAATGATCAAACCTTCCTAAAATTTCAAAAGTTCCATTTTTATGGGTTTTTCCTAAATCTTGAGTGGCAATAAAAGAACAAGAGTATACATTGGCCAGATCAATAACGTTTATGCCACCGGTTTTTCCATGGGGTTGAATGGAAAGAGGATCTTCGGTATTGCGTGTCATAACTTCCATCCAAGGCGGGCATTTGAACAAACCATCGCCTGAGGAGTAGGCCTGTGACAACAATTCTGTCATTCCGTATTCAGAATGGATTTTGGAAACACCGAAAGCATTTTTAAGGATGAAATGCAATTCTTCCCGAATCAATTCTTTACGTCTTCCTTTCATGCCGCCAGTTTCCATAATAATGGTGTGTTTCAAATTCATGGGATGCTGCTCCGCCAGATCCAAAAGTGCGAAAGAAACTCCAATCAATAAGGTTTTTGTTCGCTGCTTTTCCAATTGTGCCAACTTTTCACGTAGCGTCTTCAAATCATATAAATAAAACCCACTATCCGGATGTTTGGACCTGGCCACAAGGTCATTTACCATATATACCAATGAAGAGCCCTCTCGTTCTAAATAAGAAGGTAGCAAGGCCAAAACGCAGTATTCTTCAATTGGCCCATAAAATGAGGCAAACCCTTTATTGTAACTCTGTCGATATAATTCAATATCCGTTACGTGATGTTTGCTGGTATTTCCCGCAGTAGTTCCACTACTTTCAAAAATTGCATCAGGTTTTTTAGGTGAAGAGACTATTTTATGCGTTTTGAAAAATTCTATGGGCAAAAATGGAATTTCATCAACATGAAGAACATTGGAAGGGGATTTTCCCAAGTGTTTGCAGAAGGTCTGGTAAACGGGATTGTTTTTGAATTGAAACCCAAAGACTTTCAATGCCAACAATTCAAATTCGGTGGGAGTTGCAATGGAAAAAATATGTTGAATATTGGCACTATTCATAGGTGCAACAAAAGTACCCAAAATAAAAAGGCCCTTCAATTGAAGGGCCTTTTTTAAAGAATCATTTTTTTATTTTATGACCAGTTTACGGGTCATTGTTTTTTTCTGTTCCGTTACTTGGAGCACGTACACCCCAGGAACCAATCTGGATATGTTTAGGGTATTGGTTGAAATTTTGTCCGTGAGCACAACCTCTCCAAAAACGTCGTAAATTTTAATCTCTTTAATTCCATTGGTAGCGGTTGTAACATATACTTCCTCGCCATAGACGGGATTAGGGTACATTTTAAAACCCTGTAATTCTTGTACTTGTTCAGTATTTACACTGACCAATTCTTGACCAAAAGAAAATAAAGGTAAAGCCATAATGAGAACAAAGTAGATTTTCTTCATAAATGCTGATTTGGGGGTAATTAGCAATATAAAAGTATGTAAACCCATTAAAAAGGGCTATAAAATGTTGTGAAACAAAGAATTATGTAGGTGAAGCTTGAAAAACTGATGTTTTAGCCGTAAGAATTAAGCTGCAATGTAAGTTACTTAACAATAAGTTTTCTTGTGGCAACCTTATTGTTTTCAACCACTCTGAGGATATAAACTCCCTTATCCAGATTGGAAAGATTCAGTTCTTTGCCCAAAATGGTGGTTTTTAGTACTTGCGTACCCAGTACATCAAAAATAAGTATCTGTTTTGGGGCATTTTTGGTGGTTTCTATATAAACCTTTCCATACGTAACTGGATTAGGATACAGCTTAAACCCGTTAATATCTGCGCTTGCTTGTGAATCTTGAGAGAATCCAAGTGAACAAACAAAAAAGAATAAGACGAGGTAAAAGTGCTTCATAAAGTATTGGTTACAAAGGCTATGCCACAAATATAAATAAATTGAGGGCCGATTTGAATTTGGTTACGGAAAAAACCCACACTTTTCGATGAAGTGCAGAAAAAAGCCCTGCAATGCAGGGCTTTTAGTATTAAAATTTGGTTTTCACAAACTTAGAACCCAGTTGTCCAGCCATTTGCCCAATCAGGCTTGGCAGCACCGTTACCAGCACCGGTATTGTCTCCAACGGTAATAAAATCCTGGTTTGCGCCTGTATAATCAGTTTGTTCAAATCCATCAGCAGGACTATCAAACTGCATTGGGTTAATCGATAGCGCATCTGCTTCGAGCCGCACACCAGCTTCAGTATCAGAATCTTTTACTTTAACACCAAGGTCAACACCACTAGTGTAAAAATTAGTGATTGTAAAGTTGCCACCACCTTCTTTAAAGTAAAGGGCTCCTTCTCCTACTGGGCCAACAACAGAAATGTTGCTCAAGGTTGTGGTAGTTACGGGAGTGGCATCACCATTGTCACCATTGTTGGAACCTTCGATTCCCGCTTTGGCACCTCCAGCAATATACCAGTAATCTCCATTTCCTGTCCATCCGTCAGCAAAATCGATAGAGTCATCACCACTTCCAATGGACACCAAATATTTGCCACTTACCGTACCGCCAAAGAACTCAATACCGTCATCTCCTCCATTATAGGATTGAACGTATTCAAAAGTAGTACCTGAACCTACACCAAATAGGGATACTCCGTTAAACTCTTTGGTGTTGTTGAATGTAGCACCGGTATATTCCACCCTAAGATATTGAATGGAACCAGAATTATCATCTGCAGCTGTACCGCCATAAGTAAGGTCAGCTACTTCGGAAGTTGCCGTTTCTCCAACATTTGTTGGTGCTTTTCCGCAGATTACCAAACCTCCCCAATCCTTAGGGGCTGGAATGGCCTTACCTGAAGTCATAACAACAGGATTGTCTGATGTTCCGTTCACAAAAATCTGTCCTCCTTGGGCTACAGCAATATAGGAACTTGTTCCTCCAGTAGCTTTGATTACAGTACCTGCTGGGATGGTTAACTTACCGCCATCCTTAACGATGTAGGAACTGGTCAATTCATATGCGATAGAAGCATCCAAAGTTACCTCTCCGGTAACCTCTCCGCTCAATGCTTCACCTTTTTGGGATCCACTGTTGTCAAGGCCCACGGTCCAACCAGAAGCCCAATCCGGTGCAGCTGCACCATTTCCAGCTCCAGTGGCACTGCCTTCTTGGATAAAATCAGTATTCGTTCCGGTATAATCTGTGTAAGCAAATTCAGATTCAACATCTACAAACTGCACATTGGTCATCACCAATTTGTCCGCTTCTAAACGCACAGCTGCTTCAGTGTCTCCATCTTTTACTTTAACGCCAAGATCTACATCGCTGATAAAGAAATTATCGATTGTAAAATCTCCGCCACCTTCTTTATAGAAGAGTGCGCCTTCACCAACAGGACCAACAACAGTGATGTTTTCCAATGTTACATTGGTTACAGGGGATGCATCGCCATTATCTCCATTATTGGAACCTTCAATTCCAGCCTTTTGACCACCAGCAATATACCAGTTGGAACCTGTTCCAGCCCATCCATCTGCAAAGTCAATGGAATCGTCACCACTGTTCAATGACACCAAGAATTCACCATTAACAGTACCTCCGAAGAATTCTATACCATCGTCACCACCATTATAAGACTGCACATATCTAAAAGTGGTTCCTGAACCAACACCAAATAAGGAAACTCCATTAAATTCCTTGGTTCCATTAAAAGTAGCTCCGGTATACTCAACTCGTAGGTATTGAATGCTTCCTGAATTATCGCCTGCTTCTGTACCTCCGTATGTAAGATCGGCAACCTCCGAAGTGGCAGTTGCTCCAACATTGGTAGGGGCTTTTCCACAGATAACAAGACCGCCCCAATCCTTGGGCGCAGGATTTGCTTTGGCCGAGGTCATAACAACAGGATTATCCGCTGTTCCATTTACAAAAATCTGTCCTCCCTGAGCGACAGCAATATAGGCGCTGGTTCCACCAGATGCTTTAATCACAGTTCCAGCAGGAATGGTCAGCTTACCGCCATCTTTAACAATATAAGCTCCAGTGAGTTCGTATTCTATAGTAGCATCCAATGTTACGTCTTCCGTGATTTCTCCTGCAAGAAGATTGCTGGTTTTGCATGGGTCACAAGAACCACCACAGTCTACTCCTGTCTCATCGCCATCCTGTTTACCATTGGAACAGGTGTCCACCATTGGTGGGCTGTTGTCATCACTGCTACAAGAACTAATCCATGTAACTGTAGTCAATACAAGCATAATCAATGCTGTCTTTTTTCTCATTTTTTTTAAGTTTATATAAATTAATTTGAGGCTAAAATATTGCTGGTGTGTAACTTAGACTTGTCCAAATAGTTACATTTCAGTGATCTTAACTTTAATTAAAAGTTATACGTGAGGGATAGTTTTATGTTTTGTCCTTTCTGGTAGGATAGCACAGTTACATCTTGCGTTTCCTGAAAACGTTCTATCTCTGGATTCAACAAATTTTTGGCTGTCAATGATAACCCAATATGCTTGTTGAGGTTGGCTCTAGCAACAAAATCGAGTGTGCCAAAACCTTTATCGACCAAGTTGCCTTTTCCTTCAGTCCCTAGTGCGTAGATTCGGTCCGAGAAATAGTTGTAGGCCAGAGTGACCAAGATGTTTTTGTCTTTTTTGAATTCTTTATAGTAACTTAAATCTCCATTAAGCAGCAAGTCAGAAGCTCCGGAAATTCTATCACTATCATTGGAAAAATCTACACTTAATGGCAAAATACCTGCTTCGGTGGTTTCAGTTACTACTTTTTCAGCATCCAAATCTTGGTCCGAGGTCATGTAGGACATGTTGAAACCCAACGTCAGATTTTCTTTTGCAAAGTAATCTTCCAACTCTGTCTCCCTTTCAAAAATGCTTTTCCTTAACTCAAATTCTGCTCCTAAAGCTGTGGCCTGATCACCAGAGTTAACATAACTGATATCATTTGTGGCCGAGTTTACGGTTACACTGTTGATGGGGTCTTGGATTAGTTTTCCAAAAAGACCCAAGGATACAAGTTCTGTGGATTTAGGAAAAAGCTCCCACTTTACATCCACATTGTAATCGGTGGACGCATAAAGGGATGGGTTTCCAAAATATACCTGTGTTACCTCTTCAAACTGGAACAGGGCTCTTTCCTTAAACTGGGGCAGGGTATAGGTCTTACTGGCTGCAAACCTTAGGTTTTGCTTCTCGTTAAGGGCATATTTTATGGAAAGGGAGGGTAAAATTTCAAAAGTGTCAAATTCACTTTTATCCCCAGTAGGGTCTAATGATGTGCTCCATTCAATAGTCTGATTTATCTGCTCTCCGCGCAAACCTGCAGTAATGGTAAATTTAGGATTGAAGGCATATTCCAGATTTAAAAAACCTGCATGGATGTCTTGTGTGCCATCATAGGTTTGGGGATCCAAAACATTTGGAGTGCCCAATCCACCCCTAAAAGTTGCAATGCTGAAAAGACCTGCATTCAAATTTTCTTGATTGAAATAGGCATCTACATTGTAAATGTCGTCAACAATAGGTTGGTCCACTATGGAATTATCGGGATTTCTTTGGGTGATATTGAAGTTGAACTGTATGGCTTCAAAATCAACGGTCTTGAATTTTCCGCTATACCCCAAAGTCAATTTTCCCCCAAAAGTTCCCTCTTCAGCATCTTCCTTAAATTTATAGGTGGCCGCCATGTTCGCCGCTACCTCTTCCTCTTCTAAATTTTGATAAAAACGATGGTTGTCAGAAGAGTTCAAGGTTTCTTGGAAGGATTTTGGACCTTCGGGTACATCCCAATCGTCTGGTGTAAGAACAATTTGTCTTCTATTGGGAACATCATTTTCAACAAAATTGTATGCTCCGCCCCAGTTTACTTCAAGATTATCTGAAAGTGAGTGTTCACCCAAAAGCTGGTGTACCACTAAAACAGTTCGGTCAAAAAGTGCTCTTTGCACAAAAGCGCCACCTTCTGGGGCATAATCAAAGACATCTACAATACCAAAGTATTCTTGCTGCTGTTGGGTGGTTGTATTTACCATCAAAGCGTTGTAAAGAAGTTTGTGCTCGGGTGTCCTATAACCTATATTTCCTAAAAGAGTAGTGTTGGTATTGTATTTAAAGGTGTTATAGGTATAGTCTCTTCTGGCAAGTCCAGAAACATTGACACTACCTCTGGTAACACCTTCGTTGTAATTGTAATCATTGGAATGGGAAGCAACTCCAAAAATGCTCAATCGCCCATTTTCACCAAGCTGAAAAGAATCACCTGCTCTCAACGATATATCAAGATTTATGGGTGAAGAAGCCTCGGTCCTGTCCCAGCTGGTTGTAAAATTATAGTTGCTCAGTGGAGAAGCAGGATAGATGATATCGTAGAATCCAGATTTGTTTGGACCATCATTTAAATAGAACTGATCTACGGATGTTGCTTCGGAATTTATTCCAGTTCCAAGACCTACCGAAAGAAATCCCTCTCCCTTATAATCTTTTGAAACGATATCTATATTGGCTCCAGCGAAATCCCCATAATTGCGAACCACATAGGTTTTGTCAATTCCTATGGACTCCACAATATCTGTTGAAAAAATATTTAGGTCTATGTTCTTCATGGATGGATTGTTGGAAGGCAGTGGCAGCCCGTTCATGGTAGTTATATTGTAACGATCGCCCAGTCCACGCACAAAAATACTTCCAGAGCCTTCCTGTTTTGAAATACCCGTAGTTTTGGTAACGGCCGCGGCAACATCACTTACTCCTTTTCTGGCCAATTCCTGTGCACCTATTGATGTTTTGATCTCTGTGGCCTTTTTTTGGTCAAGAAGCAGTGCGGCCTCGGAATCTTTTCGTGAAACTGTGGTTACAACAACCTCATCCAGCTCAAAACCTGAGGAAGCCCGCATAGGCACGTCAATACTTGTTACCTTATCAGCAACAACCTCTACATTGGGAATTTCTATGGTCTCATAACCTAAATAACTGAACACAACCGTATAAACTCCCGGCTCAACCCCTGAAATTTCATAAAGTCCATCAAAATCTGAGGTTGTCCCTTGTGTTGTGCCCTTTATAAGAACATTTGCAAAGGCCAGGGGCTCATCATTTAACTCTTTATCGGTCATTTTGCCCACGATGCTTCCCGTGGTGTCTTGTGCGCTCCCTTGTAATCCTACAAACAGCGTGAAAATCAATAAAATATACTTCATTATAGCTTATACATAATTTGGCGCAAAGAACGCGACGGGTTGTAAAAGCGATGTTACGGGCGAGTTAAGTATTTATTGAGGAACTGTTACAATAATGTTATGACATTAAATGAATGTTAAGCATTAATATTGTTATAGTATTATCTTTACATTTGGGCGATTTAATGCATTAAATACCATCCAATGAAAACTAAGGATATTAAGATTTTACTTGTTGATGATGAGCCTGATATTCTGGAAATTGTAAGCTATAACCTTTCTGCTGAAGGCTATGAGGTTTTTACGGCAAAAAATGGTGCCGAAGGCGTTGCAAAGGCTAAAAAGAAAAATCCGCACCTGATCATTTTGGATGTAATGATGCCGGAAATGGATGGGATAGAGGCCTGTGAAATTATCAGGAGCACACCTGGTCTTGAGAACACCATCATTACTTTCCTGACCGCGCGCGGTGAAGATTATTCACAAGTAGCCGGGTTTGATGCTGGAGCGGATGACTATATTACCAAACCCATAAAACCCAAAGTGTTGGTTAGCAAGGTAAAAGCTTTGCTTAGAAGGTTGAAAGAAGAAAAAGCAGAAGCAGAGGATATTGTTAAGGTGGGCAATATTGTAATCAATAGGGAGGAATACAAAATTGTTAACGATGGAGAAGAAATAGTGCTCCCCAGAAAAGAATTTGAGCTTTTGTCCTTATTGACCTCAAAACCCAACAAGGTGTTCAAAAGAGAGGTGATTCTGGATAAAGTATGGGGGAATGAGGTTGTAGTTGGTGGCAGGACCATTGATGTGCATATTAGAAAATTACGCGAAAAAATAGGAGATCACCATTTTAAAACTGTTAAGGGCGTAGGGTATAAGTTTGTCTTGTAATGGCCATTCAGCTAAGGAAATCCTATAAGTTTGCCTTTTGGTCATCGCTCTCCATAACAGGATGTCTTACCGCATTATTTGTAGCTTTCCAAGTTTATAAAAATCAGATAGACTGGGTTTTTATCATTCTATTTGCATTGGTTTGTTTGGGAGTGTCCTTTACCATAATCCAAATACGGGTTGAGCGCTTTATCTACAGACGGGTCAAAAAAATATATGACGATGTTTCGCTTTTGGAATCCTCATCATTCTCATCAAGGGCGGTGACCACGGATATGAAAACCTTGACCAGGGAAATTGAAAAATTTGCCCAGGGGAAGAAAATTGAGATCGATACTCTAAAAATTCAGGAAGAATACCGGAAAGACTTTTTGGGAAATGTGTCCCATGAGCTCAAAACACCGCTATTTACCGTACAAGGCTATATTCTTACCTTGTTAGATGGTGCAATGAACGACAAGAAGATTCGGGAAAAGTACTTGAATAGGGCCAACAAAGGGGTAGAGCGGCTGATTTATATTGTAAAAGACCTCGATTTGATCACAAAACTCGAAGTTGGGGAACTAAAACTGGAACGGGAGGAATTTGATATTCTGGAATTGATTCAGAATGTATTTGATTTACTGGAAATGAAGGCAGCACAAAAGGATATCATGCTCACCTTCGATATGGAATACAAACCCGTTTTTGTCAATGCCGACAGGGAAAAAATTCAACAAGTGGTAAGTAACCTTTTGGTAAACTCAATAAAATATGGGCATGCCAATGGAACCACAGAGGTAAGTGTGGAAAACCTGATCAAGAACAAAGTAATAATTAGGGTTACGGACAATGGTTACGGAATTCCCAAACAACATATCCCCAGACTTTTTGAACGATTTTATCGGGTAGATCAGAGTGGAAGCCGCAATGAAGGAGGTTCAGGACTGGGATTATCCATTGTAAAGCACATCATAGAGGCCCATGGTGAGAAAATTTATGTGGAAAGCGAGGAAGGCGTGGGTTCCGAATTTTCATTTACCTTAGAGAAAGTAGCAAATAGTTCTTCATAGATTCAATATCAAGATTGCTTTTGGATTTCCTTAGTTTTGCCAAAACATTAATTTTTGCGCAACTCAAACAGCTTAAGTGGGAAGTAAGAACAAACTAAAACGATTTAAGGAGAATGAGACATTTTCCAATGTGATCCAGCCAAAACGAGAAGAAATTCTAGAAGGATTTCAACTCAAGGGAAAATGGAACGATTTTTTTAAGAATGACCACCCCATAGTTTTGGAACTGGGCTGTGGTAAGGGCGAGTACACCGTTGGACTTGCGCAGCGAAATCCAGATAAAAACTATATTGGAATTGATATCAAGGGGGCACGATTTTGGCGTGGAGCCAAATCGGCACAAGAGGAGAATCTGGAGAATGTAGCTTTTTTACGAACGCAGATTGAATTGGTCGACCTTCTTTTTGCTGAAAATGAAGTCGATGAAATCTGGATTACCTTCCCAGACCCGCAGATTAAATACAAACGGACCAAACATCGGATGACCAATCCTGTATTTCTAAAGAAATACCAACAAATTCTTAAGCCAAAAGGAGTGGTGCACCTAAAAACTGATAGTGAGTTTATGCACGGGTACACTCTGGGGCTTTTACAGGGACAAGGGCATGAAATTTTATATTCCAATCATGATGTCTACAAAAATGCAGGAAGTCCGGCGGAAGTTTTGGAAATCCAGACTTTTTATGAAAATCAGTATCTTGACAAGGGAAAACCAATTACCTACATCCAGTTTAGGATAAACTAGCCAATGACGCATATACTCATTCTTTTCTTTGCTACATTTTCGGCTGCATTTATGGCAACGGTCCCCCCGGGTTTATTAAATATGAACGCTGCCAAAACCAGCGTTGAAAAAGGAAAGCTGAACGGAGTGATTTTTAGCTTGGGGGTATCATCAATGATTATGGTGCAAGCGTATATCGCTGTCCTTATTTCCAAGTTTTTGTACAGGAACCCAGAGGTTATAGACATTTTATTGAAGATTGCCCTGGTGGTTTTTGCTTTTTTCGCCGTTTACTTTTTTGTTGTGGCCAAACGAAATAAAACCCAGAACCTTCAGGAAGTTGGGGTAAGCAAAAAGAATAGTTTTTTTAAAGGCGTGTTGCTGGCCGCACTCAACTTGCTCACCATTCCCTACTACAGTGGGTTGAATGCCATGTGGAACGAGGCAGGTTGGATCAAGTTTGAGGCTTGGGACATTACCACCTTTGTTTTGGCGGCCGGAGCTGGAACATTTTCAGTGTTATACCTCTACACATTTTACTTCAATAAATTGGAGACCAAGACCAACCGATTCTCCAAAAATTCCAATTATATTTTAAGTGCCTTAATGTTGGTGTTGTTGGTGATTACCTTGATTCGTATTTTTTACAAATAACATGGAAGAGAAAAACTTTTTCGATAAGGTCTATGAAGTGGCCAAACAGATTCCTTACGGGAAAGTGACTTCTTATGGTGCCATTGCCAAATATTTGGGTGCGGCACGTAGTGCCAGAATGGTAGGTTGGGCCATGAACAATTCTGCGGCAAAAGATGTGCCGGCCCACAGGGTGGTAAATAGAATTGGCGTACTTACCGGGAAACATCATTTTGACGGCACCAGTTTAATGCAACAACTTTTGGAAAATGAGGGAATAGAAGTAAAGGACAATCAAATTGTAGATTTTAAAAAGCACTTTTGGGATCCGGGCAAGGAATTGTTTTGAGTCTTACAATGTTCAATTATCAATTATCAATTATCAATTATCAGTTATCAGTTATCAGTTATCAGTTGACGGTTGACAGAATCCGTACAATTAGAGTAATTCGTGTCTACCAAATCCTAAATACCAAATCCCAAACACCAACAATCTAACCATCCAAAAATCCAACCTCGTACTTCGTACCTCCAACTTCCCCCTTAACCTTTATCCCTTCACCCTACACCTTTTCACTAACTCACGGTTTCACTAACCCACTGTTTCACTAACTCACTGTTTCACTAACTCACTGTTCCACTAACCTACCATCAACTAAAAATCCAAACTCCAAACACCAACAATCGAACAATCCAGAAATCCAATCATCCAACTTCCTTTACCCTTCGCCTTTTCCCTTTGACCCTTTCCACTAATTCACTGTTCCACTATCCCACTATCCCGCCATCAACTAAAAACTTACAACTGTCCACTTAACATTGACCTCCTTTCACCCTTTAACCTTTTCACTAATTCACTATCCCACTATTTAACCAAGATTCCAGCAATCCAGCAATCCAACAATCGAAAAACCCAATCATCTAACTCCGTACTTCGCACCTCCAACTTCTCACTTAGCACTTTCCTTTCCCCTTCCCCTTTGACCCTTTCCACTAATTCACTATCCCACTATTTAACCAAAACTCCAACAATCCAGCAATCGAAAAATCCAACTATCATCCCAACCTATTCCACCATCTTCATTTTCAATACCCAAACTTCTTAATATAACCACCAAGCCGTATCTTTGTAATTTAGAATAAGTTTAAACGACTGCAAACAAAAACAGGATTGATGAAGCTGAACAAAGCAGATATTCTCAAGGCATTGGAAAACATATCCGCTCCGGGAGAGGGACAGAATTTAGTGGAGAGTGGTGCGGTGACCAATGTACAGGTATTTGGAGATGAAGTTGAGGTAGATGTGACCATAAAAAACCCAAGCCTTCAGGCCAAAAAGAAAACCGAAGTGGAAATTTTAAAGATTATCCACAAAGAGGTGTATGAAAAGGCTAAAATAAAGGTCAACCTTAAGGTTGATGCACCTGCAAAACCCAAGGTCAATCAAATCAAAGGGAATCCTATTCCTGGAATTCAGAATATAATTGCGGTAGCTTCTGGAAAAGGTGGTGTTGGAAAATCCACAGTAACTGCTAATTTGGCGGTTACTTTGGCAAAAATGGGCTTTAAAGTGGGATTGTTGGACACAGATATCTATGGCCCGTCCATGCCCATTATGTTTGATGTTGCCATGGAAAAACCATTGTCGGTCAACGTCAACGGAAAGTCCAAGATGAAGCCAGTGGAGAATTATGGGGTAAAACTATTGTCTATCGGGTTTTTTACACAACCCAATCAAGCAGTGATTTGGAGAGGGCCTATGGCTTCCAAAGCGCTCAATCAAATGATTTTTGATGCCCATTGGGGTGAACTGGATTTTCTGTTGTTGGATTTACCTCCGGGCACTGGGGATATCCATTTGAGCATAATGCAGTCCTTGCCTGTAACAGGGGCAGTTGTGGTGAGCACTCCTCAAGAAATTGCATTGGCCGATGCCAGAAAGGGAGTTGCCATGTTTCAACAAGAAGCTATAAGCGTTCCTGTGCTGGGAATTGTGGAAAATATGGCCTACTTCACACCAGCAGAGCTCCCTAACAACAAATACCATATCTTTGGGAAGGATGGTGCCAAGAACCTGGCCGAAGATTTGGATACACCATTTTTGGGTGAGATTCCATTGGTGCAGAGCATTCGTGAAGCTGGAGATGTAGGTAGGCCCGCAGCAATGCAAACCGCCACACCAATTGAAGCAGCTTTTGAAGAATTGACCAAGAATGTGGTGCAGGAACTGGTAAAAAGAAATACAGACCTACCACCAACAGAAGCGATAAAAATTACAACAATGGCAGGTTGTGCTGCCGTTAAAAAGAAATGAGCATGACATCAGAAGAGATTAAAAGCAAGGTTGAAAAAGCTTTGGATGAAATACGACCATTTCTACAAAGTGACGGAGGCGATATTTCGTTGATTTCAATAGATAATGATAGCTCCGTAAAAGTGAGACTGGAGGGAAATTGTATTGGATGCAGCGTCAACCAAATGACCCTAAAGAGTGGGGTTGAAATGACTATAAAGAAGTATGTTCCTCAAATTGAGGAGGTTATAAATGTGAGTTAGACATGATAAATGTCATAAACCCTTCTCGCTACAAATCTTAAGTTGCACAGATATCCAAATACGATTCTGAATGATTAAAACCGATATACTGATTATTGGAGCAGGCCCTACGGGTCTTTTTGCCGTTTTTGAGGCAGGTTTATTGCAACTAAAATGCCATTTGATCGATGCGTTGCCGCAACCCGGAGGGCAATGCGCAGAAATATATCCCAAGAAACCCATTTACGATATTCCAGGATTTCCAGAAGTATTGGCCGGAGAACTGGTTGATAATTTGATGGAACAGATAAAGCCATTTCAACCTGGTTTTACCCTGGGAGAACGTGCTGAAAAAATTGAGAAGCTAGAAGACGGCTCTTTTGTGGTCACCACAAACAAAGGAACAAAACACAATGCTCCCATAATTGCCATTGCAGGCGGGTTGGGAAGTTTTGAGCCTAGAAAACCCTTGTTGGACAATCTTTCCAAGTTTGAGGACAAGGGAGTGGCCTATATGATCAAAGAGCCTGAAATCTATCGTGATAAAAAAGTATTGATTGCTGGTGGAGGTGATTCTGCTTTGGATTGGTCCATTTTCTTGGCCGATGTAGCATCAGAAGTGACACTTGTACATCGTCGAAACGAGTTTAGGGGCGCTTTGGATTCCGTGGAGAAAGTGCAGCAGCTAAAAAATCAAGGGAAAATCAATTTGATTACCCCTGCTGAGGTGATCGACCTTCAGGGTGAGGATAAACTGGAAAAGATAATTGTTAGAAAAACGGACAATTCAGAGGAAATTGATCTGGAGGTGGATAATTTTATTCCTCTTTTTGGACTTTCCCCTAAATTGGGCCCGATTGCCGATTGGGGATTGGAAATTGAAAAAAATGCCATAAAAGTGGACAACACTTTGGATTATCAAACCAATATTCCGGGAATCTATGCCATAGGGGATGTAAATACCTATCCGGGCAAATTAAAATTGATTTTATGCGGTTTCCATGAAGCAACATTGATGTGCCAAAGTGCTTATCAACGCATTTTTCCGGATAAAAAATATGTAATGAAATATACCACTGTTGGCGGGGTCACAGGTTTTGATGGCAGTAAAAAGGAAGCGCCAAAGGCTGTGGTTAAATCTATAGATTAGTTTGATAGTTGGTTAGTGAAATAGTATGACGGTACAACGTTTTGAAGATTTGAAAATGTGGCAAAAATCCCAAGACTTGGCTGTGGAGGTATATGCGATATTCTCAAAAACCAATGACTTCGGTTTTAGAGATCAAATTACTAGAGCATCAGTTTCAATTTCAAATAATATTGCTGAAGGTTATGAGAGACAATCCAATGCTGATTTCAAAAGATTTCTTTATTTCGCATTAGCTTCTAACAGTGAAGTTAGATCAATGCTATACCTGTCAGAAAGATTGAATTACACCGACAAAAACAAATCGAAGTATTACTTGAAAAGACCAATGAGGTTTCAAAAATGTTGTATGCCTTTATTAAATCAATGAAATGAAGCATAGTAACAATCACTTTATTACTAATTAGCTAACCCACTATTTTCACTAGATAACTATGTCCGACATAAAAATAAAAATAACCGACCGCGATGGTGTATTGCACGAAGTAGATGCACCAACGGATATGAACATGAACCTGATGGAAGTGGTTCGTTCCTATGAATTGGCTCCAGAAGGAACCATTGGGATTTGTGGGGGAATGGCCATGTGTGCCTCATGTCAATGTTATGTAAAGTCGGATCACGAACTTCCAGAAAAGTCGGATGATGAGGAAGCCATGCTTGCCGAAGCCTTTTTTGTAGAAGATAATAGTCGATTGGGCTGTCAATTGCATATTACTCCTGAGCTTGAAGGTTTGGAAGTGGAATTGGCTCCGGAGGAGGCTTGAGTTATTACTCTCAATGATATGGGTGTGGTTTGAGGTTCCTCATTCCATTCGGAATGACATTGTTTTGGTAAAATGTCTTTAATCTAATAGCGTAGCGGTCTAATATCTCATATCTATTTATATCCTTGCCTGATACGTAAATAGATTATAATACCTTCCTTCAGAAGCAATCAGTTCTTCATGGGTTCCCTGTTCGGCAATCCGTCCGTTTTCAATTACCAAGATTTGATCTGCCTTTCTAATGGTACTCAATCTGTGGGCAATAACAAAGGTTGTTCTGCCCTTGGTGAGTTCCGCCAAACTTTTCTGAATCAAAGCTTCCGATTCTGTATCCAAATTTGAGGTGGCTTCGTCCAAAATCAATATCCTTGGATTGGCCAAAACGGCCCTGGCAATGGCAATACGCTGTCGTTGTCCTCCCGATAACTTTACCCCTCTCTCTCCAATCAACGTATCCAGGCCTTCATCAAAACGGTTGGTAAATTCATCTACATAAGCTGCTTTTATAGCTTTTTGTAACTGATCTTCCGTTGCATTGGGTCTTGGAAAGAGGATATTTTCCCCTATAGTGCCCTCAAACAAAAAATCATCTTGCAAAACCACGCCTAAATGTTGTCTGAAGCTGCTCAATTCTACTTTGGACATATCTTTCCCATCAATGGTAATGGTACCTGAATCTGGAGTCAAGAAACTGGCTGCGAGCCCAGCAATGGTGGATTTTCCAGAACCTGAACTGCCCACTAGTGCAATCACCTGTCCCGATTTTACCTTAAAACTGATATTGTGAAGCACTTCTTTGTCCTCTTCATAAGCAAAGGAGACATTGGTGAAATTCATATCCCCATGAATGGATTTGAGCGTGTTGGTCCGTTCAATCTCATTTGCTTCAGGAACCATGTTCATTAGCTCTTCAGTTCGATCCAGACCAGCCATCGCTTCGGTCAGTTGACTTCCAATATTGCTCATTTGCACTATGGGAGCTATCATCATGCCAAGTAAGACGGTAAACTCCACAAATTCACCTACGCTAAGATCTCCTTGAATAATCATATAACCGCCAAACCCCATTACACTTGTGGTGGCAACCCCAAGTAAAAAAGTGGAAGAACTTGTCATAAATGCGGTGGTGGTCAGGCTCTTTTTTACCTTCTGGTACAAGCGATCCACTCCAACCTCAAAAACTTCATGTTCCTGTTTTTCAGCATTAAACCCCTTGATTACTCTAACGCCTCCCAAAGTTTCTGTCAACCGTCCTTTTACCTCAGCATTGATTTTGCCTCGTTCCCTAAAAATGGGACGGATAATTTTAAATGCCTTTAGGGCGATTAAACCAAATATGATCAAGGGAATAAAAGTAAAAAGCGTCATAAAAACGTCGATATCCAATAAAAGGATCAGCGAAACTACCGCAGTGATCACACCTCCCACTAATTGCACCAAACCTGTACCCACCAAATTCCGTACTCCTTCCACATCGGTCATGATTCTGGATACCAAGGCGCCTGATTTAGAATTATCAAAAAAGCGAATAGGTAATGAGAGTACGTGCTTTTGCACTTTTGCTCGTAACTCAGATATTAAAAACTGGGCTTGGACACTTAAAATTCGAGTTAACAAAAATGAAGTGACTGATTGAACTAAAATAGCCAGCATTACTCCCGCTACCAAATATTTGAGCATTGTCACATCTTTTTTGACAATGATATCATCAATAAGGTATTTTGAAGCGATTGGAGCAACAAAACTGGCAGCTTTACTAAGGGCAATCAAAAACAAACCAATAAAGACCAACTTTCTTTTGGGCCAGATTATGGTTTTAAATGCAGTTAGAATACTTACTTTTTTCTCTGACATAAAGAGTTTTAAAAGAAGGTACAAGTTAGTTGAAATTATACGGACATAAAACCGTTTACGCAATCTGTACATTGATAGGAAAAGAACATTCCCGCATATCGTATATTTAAAGGTTTCCATTTCAGAGGTGTCATGAAAAAAATTCTTTTTTTTGCTTTCTTTCTTATAGGTTCTTCCATGGTCTTTGGACAGCAGGACTATTTGGAATTGCGAGAAATTGTTACCGACAGCGCCCATATTTTTTCAACTCAAGAGTTGGAAGGACTGAAATCAAAACTTACACAGTTTGAAACCGAAACCACCAACCAACTGGTGATTTTGACAATTGATGCTTTGGAAAATGAAACCATTGAGGAATATGCCAACGGAACATTCAACCAAAACGGATTGGGTCAAAAAGAGAAAGACAATGGTATTCTCATCCTATTTGCCAAAAACGACAGGGAAGTTCGTATTGAAGTAGGCTATGGATTGGAGCCCTATATCACAGACGCTGTTGCATCTGGAATCATCAGAAATACCATGATTCCCGAATTCAAAGAGGAAAATTATTTTAAGGGGCTGGACTTGGCCACTGATCAGATCATTGAATTTCTGAACAATCCGGAAGCGCTGGAGGAATTTAAGAATGAACTGGAATCTGAAAACGATATAGGTTGGGGAGTTGGAATTTTCATTGGTCTTTTCTTTCTAATATTTATTGGTGCCGGCGGGTTTGTATTCTTCAGGACATATTCAGGTATGGTAGAAGCATTTCGGGGGATGTTGATTGGTAAGCTGGGCATTTTGCAAGGCCTGTTCATGGTGATTTTCCAAATGATCCCCATACTTTTTTCTATGGTCTTCATTTTAATGCCTCTGTTCTTTGCAATGGAAATATTTGGTTTTAACATCAATTTCGAAGACTATTTGTATTTATTGGATGACTTTTCATGGATTTATTGGGTAATCGGGAGCTTTTTCGGATTTACTGTGGTATTGGCTGTGGTAAAAATTCTCATCAAAGGAAAAGAAGGGTTCAAACTTTCATTGCTCAAAAGTGATAGTAAGTACATGAGCAAAACCTTCTCTTCAGGCGGGAGTCATTCTTTTGGTTCCAGTTCCTCTGGGGGTAGTTCCAGTAGTTTTTCAGGAGGTGGTGGAAGCTCTGGAGGTGGTGGAGCCAGTGGCAGTTGGTAATGGATTGTTCAATTAGCAATTCAATGGCATTTGCTGTACATTAACGATCTAAAACATACGTATGGATACCAAAGACAGTAACGGAAACATTCTTGAAGATGGAGACAATGTGCATGTCACTAAAGATTTAAAGATCAAGGGCATGTCCAAAACCCTTAAAAGAGGGAATGTGATAAAAAATATTCGGTTAACGGGAAGCCCGCAGGAGGTGGAATGTCGTGTGGGAAAAGCGCAAATCGTACTTAAGACCCAGTTTTTGAAAAAAGCATAGAACCTATATGAGAACCTCATTGTTAATTGTATTGTTCACTTTAGTGAACTGTAGCCCAAAACCTCAAACTGAAGTTGAGAAATGGCAGGCCCAAGCAGAAAACGTCACCATTATACGAGACGATTTTGGCGTACCCCACATTTATGGGAAAACGGATGCCGATGCAGTTTTTGGATTGTTATATGCTCAATGCGAAGATGATTTTAATCGCGTAGAACAAAATTACATTTGGGCAACAGGAAGATTGGCAGAGGTAGAAGGCGAAGATGCACTTTATAGTGACCTCCGTGCACAATTGTTCATGACCAAAGAAGAAGCTATTGCCAATTATGAAAAAAGCCCTGAT
Source organism: Flagellimonas sp. (assembly GCF_965222555.1). GTDB lineage: Bacteria > Bacteroidota > Bacteroidia > Flavobacteriales > Flavobacteriaceae > Flagellimonas. Next base: position 1,712,356 of record NZ_CBDCUG010000005.1, read on the forward strand.
TGGTTAAAAAAGCTTTGCGATGCTTTTGCTGATGGTATTAACTACTATTTGCACACCCATCCCGAAGTAAAACCCAAGCTTTTGACCCGTTTTGAACCCTGGATGCCCATGTATTTTAGTGAGGGGAGCATTGGCGGAGACATTGAACGGATTTCTATAGCGAAAATCAAAGCATTTTACGAGGGTGGGACGCAGGTTCCTGAAATGCGATTGATAAAGAGCGGCAAAGCAAATGAAATGGCCGAACCCCAAGGATCCAACGGAATTGCTATATCTGGAAAGTTGACGGAATCGGGCAATGCCATGTTATTGATCAATCCACATACCTCTTTTTATTTTAGGGGAGAAGTGCACGTGGTCAGTGAAGAGGGATTAAATGCCTACGGAGCAGTTACCTGGGGGCAGTTTTTTGTATACCAAGGTTTTAATGAAAAAACAGGTTGGATGCATACATCGACTTATACCGATGTGATGGATGAGTTTAAAGAAGTTTTGTTGAAGAATGATGGAAAACTGTTTTACGCGTATGGAGATGAAATAAGGCCTTTAGATTCTACGAAAGTGACTCTCAAATATAAAACTGGGGATGGATTGCAAGAAAAAACTTTTCCTATGTATCGAACCCATCACGGCCCTATCACCCATATTGTTGATGGGCAATGGACCGCTTCGGCCATGATGTGGGAACCGGTGAAAGCTTTGGAACAATCATACATCCGCACTAAGCAAAATGGATATGATGGATTCCGAAAAATGATGGACATTCGTACCAATTCTTCCAACAATACCGTTTATGCAGATGCTGGGGGCAATATTGCCTATTTCCATGGGAATTTTATCCCTAAAAGGGATACTATTTTTGATTATACAAATCCTGTGGATGGTAGTAACGCCAAAACAGATTGGCAGGGACTCCACACAGTGGACGAAAATATCTTGGTGCTAAATCCTGAAAACGGATGGCTTCAAAATTGTAATTCAACACCCTACACTTCAGCCTTGGAGAACAGTCCCAAACGAGGTGATTATCCCAAATATATGTCGCGAGATCAGGAAAATTTTAGAGGGGTACATGCCATTGAATTATTGAGAGACCGAAACGGCTATACCTTGGACAGTTTGATTGTATTAGCCCATGACCCATATTTACCGGCCTTCAAAGCTTTGATTCCAGGACTAATAGCGGCATATGATGAAAATCCAATATCCAAATTGAAAGAACCCATTGAAATATTGCGTAATTGGGATTTTAGAACTTCCAAAGAATCCGTGGCAATGACTTTGGCCCATTATTATGGAACGGAATGTTATAGACAGGCCAATAGGCCAGATGGATTATATGCCATGCAATTGGTGAACTATTGGGGCGATGAATCGCCAGATTCGGAAAAATTGGCTTTATTTCAAGAAACTGTATATCGTCTAAAGCAGGATTTTGGTACATGGAAAATGCCCTGGGGTGAGGTAAACCGTTATCAACGGTTGAATGGTGATATCCGTCAAGCTTTTGATGATACCAAACCCAGTATTCCCATTGGTTTTGCCAGTGGACGATGGGGTGCGTTGGCTGCCTATGGAGCACGTTATAACAATGGAACCAAAAAGATTTATGGTACCAGGGGCAATAGTTTCGTTGCGGCAGTGGAATTTGGCGATAAGGTCAAGGCTAAGACCATTTTAGCTGGGGGACAAAGTGGAAATCCAGATTCACCACATTTTGAGGACCAAATTCAAATGTATGCGGATATTCAATGGAAAGATGCAGCTTTTTACAAGGAAGATGTTTTAAAAAGAGCGGTTAGAACATATAAGCCCGGAGAGTGATCATTCCTCTTCCTTGACAACTATTAAACTTGCTTTGGAGCCAGTGGAAAGGTTCCATCGGTTGTTGTGGATAATATTGCCTTTATCATCCGCTATAACCACTTGAGCGGTATTGGGGCCTGCAGATCCCTGGTTCAAAGCTTCAAAATCGAGCCGGTTAAACCCTTGAATCAAATCAATGTTTACTCCCTTAAAAGTCCCGGAAAGCAACATATTGTGTTCTATAACCTCACCGTTAAGATATATTTTTACGCGATCCCCATCCACATATTCATGATCCCTACAAACAATCCCAACAAACTTGGCACTGGTTTTTACATCACCAAGATATTGGTCGCCATGATGTTCTTTAGATCCCTTTTTCTCTTTTTCTCCTACTTTGGGATCAATGACCAAATCATGACCAGCTTGTTTTAAATCTCGATCTGGTAACATTTTAATCCCAGGCTTGTTATTTTTAGAAGTTAGGTTCTCATCAATTACGGAAGGCATGCGAAGTGAAGTACCTTGGTTACTGGATTTAATATCCAAATTGTTCCGTTCTCCAATCTTTAATGGTCGCGTAGTGGGAATATCCCCTTGAGCCTGCAAAGAAGCAGAACCAAAAACCAAAAAGGAGAGAAAAAAAACAAGATTTTTCATAGCAAATAGGTCGATAACTTTTCTTAAAGTTAACAAATACCTTGCCACCTAGGTGATAAAGAGACGTTAAATCGATGATTTACATGGTTTAGGAATCTATGTAGTCCGATAATTTTTCAGGGCCTTCCAACAATACCTTCACAATTTGAAGGGTGCCATCCGGTTTGGTATCAATATGCCATTTGATCAAAGAGATTTCACCATTTTCAATCTCAATTCCAGTAATGCTTCGTGGATGCACACAGCTACCATCGTTAAAAAACGGAATTTGTCCAGGTTCTGGAAACCTGGGTCTATGGGTATGTCCCGCAATGGTGATTCTAAGGTTGTTCTTAAGGATCCAGCGTTTTATGCGCTTTTCAATCCGGATAAGCTCTTTGTAATTTTTTGCAGGGCTTGTTGGGTCAGCTATCCCCACCACTTGCAGAGGCTTCCAAAGAATTCGCACCAAAAAACGTCCAATTCGCCAGCAAACATAGTTCCACCAATCGGCCTGGTGACCATGGGTGCAAAACAATTCTTGTTCGGTTTCTTTATGTTTTAAAATAAGAGCTTCATGATAGGTTATGCCTTCAAAAAGTTCCTTATCCGTATCTTCTATAGGCTCAAAATAACTGGATAAATGCTTATCAACATATGCTTTTTGCCTATATACCATATCATGGTTTCCCCAGACCATATGGAGCCTATTTTCCAAATGAAATTGTCGCAACAATTGATATACATTTTTATGAGCCTCAAAAATGGATTCAAAACTGAGGTTTTCCCAAAGTTCGTCCCCATCGCCCAATTCACAATATTGAAAACCTTCACGGTAATAATGGTTCAGTGCATGGAAATAGATGTTCCGGTTATTGGCGAAATCATCAGCAAAACTGTTATCTCCCCTATGGCAGTCACTAAATAAAATGAACTTGGAAGAATCATCAAAAGGGATGATTTTGGCATTTTGGTACGCTCGATCTAACCTAAAACTAGAGGACATGGAACAATTTTCATTAAATATCCAAAAAATGACAACAAATCCATAAGGAATCCCTTAACAACTGCGCATTTTTTCTTTTTGTAACTTTACAGGCTAAACCTCGACTTATATTGTATGGAGCAAAATTACCAGGCAGAGAGTCCCATGTTGCATCTGGTGAGTTTCAACAAACTGTTGCAACACTACGATGAGCAGCTTAAAAGCAAGGATAAATATTTGGCGGAAAGGGCCAAATATGTACTTGATGCACAAGCGCCGTACCCAGAATTGAGGGAAGGTTTTAGCGATTTTGCACTTTTAGACAAGTACAAGGATGTGATTAAGGTCATTCTTGCAGATACCTTTTCACCCGTTCTTACCAAAAATGAGATTAAAACGGTATCAACTCCATTTGAAAATACAGTCTTTAACTCCTCGGAGCGGTTTCAGAACATTTTAAAAGACGCTGGAGAGGGATTTGAGCTCCAGATTCGGAACTTACCTCAAAATGTGGATTATATCATGCGTTGCACCGTAGTGCTGAGCTTTTACTACGGGTTTAAAATGGACTTTAGGAGGCCATTGTTTTATGATATTCCAGATGCCAATGGGGTAATGCGCCATTACCGTATACTTTATAATGCCGATTTTATGGAGATAGTTCCCACGGAAAAGGCAAAGGAACTTTCCCAGGCGGATGTGGATGAATTGCTGGAAAATTTTGATAATCTTGAGCTGTGGAAGGAAAAAATCCCACCGAACAGTTTTATTTCCAAGGGATTTGTCATCTCCAATATGTTCGATGTTACCGCCGAGCATTCCATTTCTGAAATTAAATCCACATTGATTGGAAGCAGTAAAAGGAGTGATGAAAACGTAATGAACAGTTTTCAGGAAACCTTCAGATCACTTTTCAACCTAAGAAAAATAAACGTCGGTTTCACAGGGTATGATTCCAACACCAATAGATTCTTAAAAATTTATGGTAAGGGTATAGAAAGTTATATTCTTAAAGGAAAGGAAATGGAATCCTGTGATCAGATGTTGTGTAGCTATTCCCGTGAAAAGTTGTTTACGGATAACACTTATTTTGCTATCTCCAATGTAGAGAAGTACTTCAAAAAATCAAAAGGGGAACAACCCTATAAAAATCTGCACGAGCAAGGAATAAAAAGCGCCATATTGGCTCCAATAGCCAGTGATGGTAATCTTTTGGGTGTTTTGGAGTTGGTGTCGACCACTGTGAATGAATTGAATAGCGTCAATGCCAATAAATTGGAGGATGTGATGCCATTTATTATTTCGGCTGTGCTTCGATCTATTGAAGAAGAAGAGAACTTGATTGATGCCATTATCCAGCACGAGTGCACCACGGTGCATTCTTCGGTCTATTGGAAGTTCCAGGAAGAAGCCAAACGGTTTATGGCCGATGAGCTTGAAGGAAACCAACCTATTTTTAAGGAAATTGTCTTTAAGGATGTTTATCCACTGTATGGTCAAATTGATATCAAGGAATCATCCAAGCAAAGAAACCTTTCCATTCAGCGCGATTTAATGATTCAACTCTCCGAGATTAGCGGAGTTTTGACCGAAGCGTTCAAAAAGTTCAAGCTTCCCATATATGAAGAACTCATATTTAGGGTGAACACCTACATTGAAGAGGTAAAGGAGGCATTGTACACTCATACTGAGCAGAGTATCTTCGATTTTGTAAAGGAGGAAATAGTTCCTGTCTTCAAACATCTGAAACGTGAAAATAAGGAGTTGGTAGCGTTGGTTGACAACTATGAAGCGCAGATAGACGAAGGAACAGAATCCTATTACGACCATCGTAAAAATTACGATAATAGTGTAATGGAGGCTAACATGGAACTAGCCGCTTTGTTGGACCGAAAACAGGTTGAGGCCCAAGAAATGTTCCCACATTATTTTGAGCGCTACAAAACTGATGGTGTAGAGCACAATATGTACATTGGCAGTTCCATAGCCAATGATAGAAACTTTGATGAACTTTATTTGAGCAACCTAAGGTTGTGGCAATTGCAGGTAATGTGCGATATGGAAAATAAGTACTATGCGCTGAAACCAAAATTGCCTGTAAAACTGGATGTTGCATCCCTTATTTTGGTATACAGTACTTCATTGGCCATTCGTTTCAGAATGGACGAAAAACGATTTGATGTGGATGGAACCTACAATGCCAGATATGAGATTATTAAAAAACGCATTGACAAATCCTATATTAAGGGGACCAATGAACGTTTGACACAAAAAGGGAAATTGGCCATTGTATATAGTCAGCGTAAGGATGAGAAAGAATACATGCGCTACATCAAGTTCCTTAAGGCCAAAGGTTACTTCACCAATAACATTGAAATTGTTGAGCTTGAGGGATTACAAGGCGTTACCGGGTTAAAAGCTATCAGGGCAGAAATTTTGTATACTAAAGACAAAGACACCAAATCTGAGCGCACTTATACCTATGAAGATTTGATGGAAGAACTAAAATCTTAACTATGCTAATCTATCGGCTCCACCTAAAAAGTGGAACGATATGGCGAAGGCGATTACCGATATTACTATCCCAATAATAAAAATAGTGTAGGTCAACCTGAGAATCTTATATTTTCGGTTCAATACCAACCCTAAGAAGTAAAGGTCTTTTGTGAGCGAAGAATAAATGTATTGATTGTCCTTCACCAATTCTTGAATGGCCCATTCATAGTCAGCAAGGCTCATTTTATGAAAGTTGCCAAAAAATAACAGGTTTACTTTCTTGTTTTCCACATCCTGTTTGGTAAACTGTCCGCTGGTAACGTTGGGTCTGGTGGCCAACACAGCCAAAATCATGGAAACAACGCTAAAAGTGATGAAAATTGACGTGGGCCAAATCAGGTAGGCATTGGAGGGATTGTCCAGTTTGGGAATAAGGTTTGACAATGCCACAGATATAATGATGGCATTTACAGAAAGCAATATATTGGCTTTGGTATCTGCAATATCACTAAGTGTGAGGTGGTTTTTGAGGGTTACCCTGAACAAGGTTTGAATACCACGATCAGGACTCTCACTTTTATACTTGGCCTTTAGAGCCTCTTTTTTAGCAATCTCTTTTTCCGTCTTTTTCTCTTTCACCAATTGCTTCAAATTACGCTCCTTGCCCTCTTCCCAGTTTTCTTTGGCATAATCTGTATAGAACTGGTGCTCGTTCCGGAACATTTTAATGTTGGCATCTCTCCACTCTTTGTTGGAGTATTTGGCAATATCCAGTAGTTCCAGTTCCTCTTTTAAAAAATCAGTGGTTTCCCAATAACTCTTTTGTGCAAAATGGGAAGCATCGGCATCACGTAGTATTTCCTCATGCAGATTTTCAGGTTTATGGTACCGTTCGGTGGCCATTATATTGGCACTTATATCTTCAATGCTCTTGGGGTCATAACTGTTTTCCTTCAAAAAATTGGTCGCTATATTACAACTGGCCTCCTCATGGTTTTGCACTCCTTTGGTATAACCCGTGTCATGGAACCATGCGGATAGAATCAGCTTTTCCTCCTCGGCAGGCCCAAGTTTATAGAAATTGAGCAATTCTTTAGTACTTTTAACCACACGCTGGGTATGTCGCAAATTGTGGTACAAGAACTTTGGATCTAATTCTTTTTCCAAAAGTTCCGAGACAAATTGTTCAGCTTTTTCTATTATTTCCGACATAACAGTACTTTGAATTCTCCAAAATACAAAATTTTGGAATCAACCTCAGAGATATGAAAATACATTACTTAGTTGTCCTATTGCTGGCCTTGGTCACAGGTTGTGCTACCTACGAAGCAAAGTATAAAACACCATTCAATAAAACCGACATTTCCGAAGGGAAAGAAGTTGAGCACACTTTTTATTTGATCGGTGATGCAGGGAAATCTCCCCAAGGGGATATGAACTCTACCCTCAAGCAGTTTAAAGGAAGATTGAAAAAAGCCACAAAGAACAGCACCGTTCTTTTTTTGGGAGATAACATTTATCCTGCCGGCTTTCCAGACAAAAAAAGTGACCCGAAGGGTCATGCGTTGGCAAAAAACCATTTGGATGCCCAATTGGGAACTGTGAAGGACTTTAAAGGAAAAACAGCTTTTATTCCCGGTAATCATGACTGGTACAGTAATGGTCTTAAAGGATTGGAACGCCAAGAAAAGTACATTCAGAATGCTCTGGATAGTAAAAGAGTGTTCCGACCTGACAATGGATGCCCCATTGAAAAAATAGAGGTGAGTGATAATATCTTGGTAATCGCGATTGATACAGAGTGGTATTTAACCAATTGGGATAAACACCCTACCATGAATGATGATTGCGAAATTAAATCCCGTACCCGATTTTTTGAAGAACTGGAAAGTCTGATCAAAAAAAACTTGGATAAGACCACTATTATCGCAATGCATCACCCCATGGTTACTTATGGCTCCCATGGAGGGTATTTTTCGTTTAAGGAACATATGAATCCAAGTGGCAAAGGGTTCCCGCTACCTGGGATTAGCTCCTTGGCCAATTTATTGAGAAAGACCTCTGGGGCCTCTATAACTGACATGTACAACAAAATGTACAATCATCTAAGAAACAGGATAATCACATTGTCACAATATTCGGAGAAGGTAGTTTTTGTGTCGGGACATGAACATTCCCTGCAATATATCGAAGAAAACGGGATTCCGCAGATCATAAGTGGTTCAGGTGCTAACACCGGAGCGACCCGATTGTTGAACGGCAGTAAATTTTCCACCGGAAAAACCGGTTATGCCGTTTTGAATGTTTATACCGATGGGTCTTCAAAAGTAGACTTTTATGGTGCTGGTGAAACGCCGGAAGAACTGTTGTATCAATCTCAGGTGCTTTCCCCAGCCCCTTCTACGGAAAGTGCGTCATACCAAAGTGATTTTCCGGAATATGAGACTACATCCATTTATTCGGATAAAGAAATTGATAAAAGCGGATTCCACAAATGGCTTTGGGGCGAACGTTATAGGAAGTATTATGCCACAAAGGTCAAAGCCCCTACAGTTCGACTGGATACTCTTTTTGGCGGACTCTCTGTAGTAAGAAAAGGAGGTGGCAATCAATCCAACTCTCTACGACTAAAGGATAAAGAGGGCAAGCAATATGTATTGCGCGATTTACGAAAGAGTGCCGAACGTTATTTGCAAGCCATGGCTTTTCAAGAACGATTTGTGATTGGTGAATTTGATGACACTTATACAGAAAAGTTGCTTTTGGACCTCTACACCGGGGCCCACCCGTATGCTCCTTTTACTATCGGAGAACTTTCTGATGCGGTAGAACTGTATCATACCAATCCAAAACTGTACTATGTGCCAAAACAGTCCATTTTGGGCGACTTTAATGCCGATTTTGGAGGAGGGTTGTACATGATAGAAGAGCATGTTTCGGATGGACATTCCAATTTGGAAAGCTTCGGAAAAACCAAAAAGATTGAAAGCACTTATGATTTTATCCAAAAGCTAAGAGAGGACGAGGAATATGTTTTGGACAGCGAAACTTATGCCAGGGCCAGATTGTTTGATATACTTATTGGCGATTGGGACCGACATGTAGATCAGTGGCGATGGGCAGAATTTAAGGGAAAAGATGGTAAAAAAGTGTACAAGCCTATACCTAGGGATAGAGATCAAGCGTATTCCCGTTGGGGAGATGGGTTTATTTTGGAGTTTGGTTCACGTGCCGTACCCGCCCTTCGCATTTTTGAAGGCTTTCATGAGGAAATCAGAAGTGTAAAAGGATTCACCTCTTCCCCCAGGACTTTTGCCCTGGATATGGCCTTGTTGTCAGAAGTAGATATGGATGTATGGGTCGCACAGGCAAAATTTATTCAACAACATATTACCGAAGCGGTAATTGATAAAGCTTTTTTAAATTTTCCAGAGGAGGTAAGGGATGAAAGCGTTGATAAAATCAAAAAAACTTTGTTGGCAAGGAAAAGAAACTTGGTGGACACGGCCAAGGAATATTTTGGTGTCATCAATAAATATAGTGTGGTCACAGGGACCGATAAAGATGATTATTTCAATATCACTTCAACCCAAAATGGCGACTTGGAAGTAAGGGGGTATCGTATCAAAAATGGTGAGAAAACCGATATGTTCTTTAAAAAAACCTACCATCCACAGTTCACCAAAGAAGTTTGGGTCTATGGCCTTGATGATGATGACGTTTTTGAGGTAAACACCAAAACCTCAAAAATTAAAGTGCGTATCGTAGGTGGTCAGAACAACGATGTGTACAAGATTGATGAAAAATCAAAAAAGGTGCACACTTATGATTTCAAGACCAAAAAGAACACCTACGATGAGGCATTTGGTGGAACAGTTCATAGTATCAATGATTATGACACCAACACCTACGATTTTTTAAAAATCAAGGCGAGCAATAATCAATTCCTGCCGACCATTGGATCTAATCCGGATGATGGCTTTAGAATAGGATTTACGAATACGTACACTTTCAATGGTTTTAGGCAAAATCCGTTTACCCAGCGTCACATTTTTAATGCAACCTACTATTTTGCCACCAACGGTTTTGATTTGGGATACAATGGAGAGTTTGCCAATGTTTTTGAAGGGGTGAATCTTGAGTTGGATGCCAGATTTACCAGTCCAAATTTTGCCATCAACTTTTTTGGGTTTGGCAACGAGACGGAAAACAATGATGATGATGAGCCTTTAGGCCTCGATTATAACAGGGTTAGGTTAAGAACCATAAAAGTTGCTCCTTCCTTGGTTTGGCGAGGATATTTGGGGTCAAAAGTAAGGTTGGGGGCATCTTATGAAGATATTGAGGTGGAAGAGACCGAAGATCGGTTCATTAATCAATTTTATGTGGATAATGGTGAAGAGAGTGAGCAGAGTTTCTTTGGCGTGGATGCTGAATACAGTTATTCTAATTCGGATAATGAAGCCTTTCCTACTATGGGAATGAGCTTTTCGTTGCACGGGGGCTACAAAATGAACTTAAATGATTCCGATCGGGCATTTGGGTATATTATTCCAAGCCTGTCCATTGATCATAAGTTGTGTTCCAATGGGAAGCTGGTTTTGGCAACCAAGATCAAAGGGCATATAAATATTGGCGATGATTTTGAGTTTTATCAAGGAGCCAATATTGGGGCCAATAATGGGTTAAGAGGGTTTAGGTTTGAACGTTTTACGGGAAAATCGGCCTTTTACCAGAATATGGACCTGAGGTTGAGTTTTAGGAACAGGCAAACGGGATTGTTGCCGGTCACCCCAGGAATTTATGGTGGTTTTGATTATGGCAGGGTTTGGTTTCCCGGTGATGATTCGGATAAATGGCACAACTCATACGGAGGTGGTTTCTTTTTGAACGGAGCAGATCTTTTGTCGGCTAATTTTGGGCTCTTTAACAGCTCCGATGGAATGCGATTTGCCTTTGGTGTAGGATTTGGGTTTTAATGACGGGTAGAAGGTAAAGGGTAAAAGGTTGATGGGTGTTCGTTGATTGGTTTATCTGTTTACTGCCCACATACATCAATTTACACTAGACTTTTAAATCAAAATTCCCGAACTTCACTTACCTGTGCAGAACTTGCCTGCATTGAATTTATTTCAGTGTTTCAGTATCGGGCGATATAGCTCATTAAAACGAACCATATCTTAGACGTTGGTAGTAATTTAAGAAATGACAACACAAAAACTTAGCAAAGCAAATAACAAACTCTTAAATGCAAATTTTAGAGTAATAATTTTGTTTGGCATCATTATTTATGGATTAGCAATCTTGCAGGATTATCTTTTTTCAAGATTTAAATCAACTGGTTTTTATTGGTCGGATACAATGCTGTATAATATTTATTGGCTCTTGTTTATTCCGTTTATAAAATTTGCTAATTATGTTTACAGTAAGATTCAGCCAAAAACACTATTAAATAAATTTCTTTATGCTTTGCTCTTTGGAATTGTCTTTAGTGTACTACATATATTTCTTTTTACTTCGATTTTCATTTTATTAAGCAATGCTATCTATCCTATACCTCATAGATTTTTAACAATACTTAAAAATGTTATTTCAAATCAGTCACAAATAACAATCATTACATATCTATTTCTTCCTTTTATCATTGAATACCTAAACAGAAAAAAACAACAGAAAAAAGACATTTCAATTCAAAAATTTATAACCGTAAAAAATGGACCCCGAAGAATAAAAATAGATGCTTCTACAGTTCTGTTTGTTCAAACGGACAGACCGTACACAGCAGTATTTTCTATTAACCAAAAATTACTACACGATGAGAGTTTAAAAAAACTTGAAGAACTATTAGACCCTAAAGTTTTTATTAGAATTCACCGTTCAGTAATTATAAATAAAAATCATATAACCGAAATAAAATCTCGGAAAAATGGTGATTATGATGGTATTTTAACCAACGGACAGTCTGTTCGATTTAGTAGACATTACCGTCAAAATTGGAATGTACTGCTCAACCACTAAGCATTAAAACCACTCCTTTTAGCCTATTTACAGGAAGTTATATTTTCAGAGTATTATGTTTTTTTGATTTTTGAAGTGATTAAAATTCAAAATAATGATAAGTATGAAAAACACAACAATGTTATGTATTGTAGCTTTATTTCTTTCTTTAAATGCTTGTTCGCAATCGACTAAAAAGCAAAAACCAGATTTAAAAACAACAGTTACAAATCAAGAAAAACCAAGTTGGGGCGGTACTTTTGAAGCTCCAGAAAATGTGTCTTGGAGAACCATTATTCCACCAAAAGGCGAACCAGGAGAAAAACTTATTATTTCTGGAACGGTTTATTTACCTGATGGTAAAACTCCCGCAAAAGATGTTATTGTTTACGTGTACCATACAAATAACAGGGGAATTTATCCAAAAAAAGGAAATGAAAATGGACACGGCAAATATCACGGTTATTTGCGTGGTTGGATGAAAACGGATGCTAATGGCAAGTATGAATTTGAAACTATACGTCCCGCACCATATGAAACTCACGATGGAGAACCTGCACATATCCATTATACTATTGAACATCCTGATTATCCTGAATATTGGCTAACTGGCTTGTGGTTTTCGGATGACCCAAGAGTAGCATCTTATTTAGATAAAATAGAAAGAGACGGCGGACTTTCCAATATTACGACACTAACCAAAGATGATAACAACATTTTGAGAGGTTCAAGAAATGTAATACTTCAAAAATTTGCAAACTAGAAATATGGAAGCAATAAGGCTATTAAAAAAATCGGTTGTGACCACCTCTTCAAAAAGTGTAAGTTTCAGTTTATTTGTATTGAGAATTGGTGTTTCGATTTCAATGATTTATCTGCACGGATATCCAAGACTTATAAATTTTAGCAAAATCAGTTCAGAATTTGCAGACCCTTTAGGGTTGGGGGCTGAAACAAGTTTAGCTCTGGTTATATTTGCCGAATTCTTTTGTTCTTTATTTTTAATTCTTGGATTGTTTACAAGGTGGAGTTGTATTCCACTAATCATTACAATGATTATTGCTACTTGGATAATTAATGGGGGAAAAGGATTTATTGTTCAAGAAAAAAGTTTTGTTTATTTGATTACCTACATAAGCTTATTAATTAGTGGAGGAGGTCACTTTTCCTTAGATTTTAAACTATTCGGAAGAAAAATAAAAACTACTACCAACACCATATAAAATTAATTGCTAGTTCTGGTCTACTTACGAAAGTCCTTGCAGATTTTCTTAGCGTGATTCATTTGCTAACTTTAGTGCTTAAACACACAACTAATCTTATACAAACACGATAAGTGCAATCCAAAAAGCACCTACTTCTTTCACCATCATAAAAACTTCTTTTTCCAAATAGCATACTGCCCCTACTGCACTGAGGAAGACCGAAGTGTCAAAGGAGCTGTCTAGATCAATCTATTCGATTTTGTAAGAATATAGATTCCGCCCTTTGGTCTGAGATTGTTCGTCAGCAATAAGCAAAGTGGAATCATTAAGAAAACAAATAGATTCCATTTGGGTCTCATGTTTGAGGTAGATACGGTCAATTTTACTGGTGGCCAGATTGTCAAGTTCAAAATCCCGGATCACATACAGATAACCATACCCCAAAAGGGCAAGGGTTTTTCCATCCGTAGAGATATCGGCACCGGTAACGGAGCAATGGTTCTGCTCGTTGCATAAATTTAAAGTGCCAATAAGTTGGGCCTTATACGTCCCCTTTTTGTCAGGAACGCGATACACCAAAGTCTTTCCCAAATAAGGTCGTGAACGGTCTTTGGTAAAGATGTACAGCTGATTGTCCCAATGAAAAAAGGCTTCGGCATCAAACAAGAGGTCTTTTTTGGATGGAGGGAATGCTTTTTGCAGCGGGTAGTGAAATTCTATTTTCTCCGCAGGAATGTTGCTGCCTTTTTCCTTTTCGGGGTTAGGCAGTTTGTAGATGATCAGATTTTTCCGGTCGTTGTCATTATTGCCAAAATCCCCTATATAAAGATTTCCTTGGTCATCTTCGGCCAAATCCTCCCAATCGGTGTTTTTTGCATTTTTCACCTTGAATTCTTTAACCAATTTTCCTTCAAGGTTTATGGCGTAAATGATGTCTTTATTTCCATTATCTTCTATAACCCATGCCCTTGACTGGTTAAAGGTGGCAATGCCGGAAACTTCGCTAAGTTTAGAGGGCAATTTTCCCAAATGGGTCAAATCGCCATAATATGGCTTTTGTGCACAGCCCTGTAAGAATACCAGAAGCAAGAAAACGGGGAGCTTATTCATTGGTTTCTTTTATGGGCAAATAAATATCCGCCTTCCACTGCAGTTCGTTACCTCCCATGTTGGGATTATTGTAAAAAACTTCCACTGGTTTTTTTTCAATTTCAATACCATTTAACTCTGCGTGGTTAAGCAGCGCATACCAAGCCCTGTCTGAAGTAATATAGTTGCCGTTGTACTCGGCTTTTAATGCCTTTTTGCCAAAAATACGTTTGTATGTAATGTCCGGGTGCTTTGGCAGGTTTTCAGAGCGGATAATTGGATAGCAAAAATTATAGGATAAGCTATCGGTTTTTATATCCCAATCCACCACTTCCACAAAGGGAGGTCCATTGAGTTCCACTTTGTTTTCAAACAGGATGGAATTCAAAAAGGAATAATTCCGCATCATTCCCTTGGCCTTTTCAATTTGGGAAGTTTTCACAGGAATGCAAGCACAAGCTGTTGAAAAAAGGTCTTCTTCGCCAACCAAGGTCACTTTAAAATCTTTCAGATGATCATTGAGGAAATCATTAAAAGCAAGCAAGGTTTTTCTGGATTTTTTTTCAAAATCCGTATCGGAAAAGGGTATTTGGATTTTGTTTGTCAAACTATTCTCAGCATCTTTAATATTCACCTTCACCTGACTTAAGGAATCGTTGATTGGGGACACGTTCCAGTGGTACTCGTGAACGGAATCGTTAAAAGCCAGTTGCTGTATAAAATTGTTTAAACTCTGTTGTTCAATGGATTTAAAATCACCCATTGAGGTATTCCATGCCTTTACTGCTTGGTTTATGGTTCCGGGAGTGGTTTTAACCTTAAAGTTAACTTGGTAATCTTGTGGTTTTATAAAAAGATACCAAGACAAAGCAATGATGATAATTGCGACAATGGATATTAGAACTTTTTTCATTCCCGAGCTTAAGAATTTAGTTGGATGCGGTCATATCCAGTTTGTCAACAACAAATTTGCCCAAATCCCGCCCTTGTTTAACACCTATTTCCACCGCTGCACGATAGTGTATTCCGCCATACATTCTGCTGATTGCGGCTTCATCGGCAGCTTCTTTGAATGATTTGAATGACCTAATCGGCAGCCCATAGGGTATTTCGGTATCATCATCAAACGCAAAATTATCTCCATAAATGGAAGTTAGGGCAGTGGCCGCAGCGCCAGAAACAACACTGTGTCCACTTGTGTATTCAGGGAACGGCGGAGTTTGTAAAACGGGTTCCCAGCTATCATCAATGTGTTCGTTGATCAGGGTTTCTGGGCGAATCAAACTGCTTCGGTATTTCTCGTCCCAGCAGCTTATGAATGCATCTGCAATTGCAATGGAGGTTTTGGTATAGGTGTATACGGTTTTTGCTACATCGGCATTGGTTTTAAGACTCGCAATTTTTGCAATCCCAATCCAATGGGCACCCGGAGTGATTTTTTTTGTGGCAAACATTAAATGCCCCCTAGTAACCGAAACGTACGGGTTGCAATCCCAAAATTGAGCAATGGCCACTTCTTCAGATTCATCTCCTTTGGCCGTAATTTCATTGCTGATATCATAGACTTCTTTTACTTCTTTATAGAAATCCGAATCTTCTTCCATGGAAAAAGGAGGAGGGGGTAAAGGCTTAAATTGACCTGCAGAATCGATAACAAAAGGACGAATTTTGTTCCAATGGGGCTCAATACCATCCATGTAAGATGGAGGGGTAGGCTGCCAACGTGATGGATCATCCGAGTTAACTGAGAATTTAGGCATTGTACGCGTTTGCTTGTAGTTGTCCTTGTCCATCCAAGCAGCAATATGTTCAGATACTTTTAGGCCATAAGTTTTGGATGCATTAAAAACAGCATCATTTTTTTCGGCCCAAATAGTGTAGAGGCTATCGCGGTAAGCTTCAATTCTCTCTTCAGAGAAAATTAGCTTTTTGCTCATATCAATATGTGCAATCAAGGCAGCCAATTCAAAGTTTATTTTCTCGCTTTTTTCAGGTTCTGGAATACTTTCCAAATTGCGCAACTGACCTGCCAATGATTTATAGGAATCGTCATTTTTGGCCAAGATTTCATAAGCCGCCACGTTTGGGTAGGCATAAATTCTACTGGCAACCGGAGGTGAAAAGATATCATGGATCATGACTTCGGTAACCTTGTCTACCGAGTAATGGAAATCTTCAGGGGTTATGGTAATGGATTCTTCCTTTTTTTGGCAGGAAGCGAAAATTAACAGTAATAATACTATGCCTAATCGTTCTTTCATGATCTCACTGTTTAGTTATTGAGTTTGTATACCTGCAAGCTATCATTATTAAAGACCGCAAGCAAATAGTTTTGTTTGTTGAGTGTTATTGTTTTTAGATGTCTCAAGGACTTTTTAGTAAAATCCAGTCCTAATAGATTTCCTAAAATTATATCATTTTCGTTTTTCAGCAATGCTCCTGGGAAGGAATCAAAACGGCCATGATAAGGTTTTACTCCAAAGTAATTGCCCCCTACCAGTGCTTCTTTGGTTCCATCTCCATCAAAATCATCCACCAAAAAAGTCATTATGGGAGAAACCTGTAGTTCATTTTTAAAGGGAATAAAAACAAATTCTCCATTGTTATTTTTCAAATACCCGGAACTTAGAGTGTTTACTTTGAGCACTATGGATTTGTCCAATTTTTCCTTTCCAAAGATTTCCTCCACTGTTTTTCCGGCGAATGATTTATAACTGTTGAATTCTTTTCTCAGGAAAACCATTTGGGAAGCTAACCCATCCAATGACTCTAAGGGATAATAAGAACCATTTTTTTCCATTGCAGTTACAGTCTCTGTTTGTCCGTTTTCATCAAAATCATTGAGGAAAAGCTTCATTGGGAATTTTTTGGAAGCTTTAAATTTTGAGTTTGTGCCCCAATTTCCAAGAAGATAGTCGGTGTCGCCGTCGGCATCAATATCGAAGGCCTCAATACGTTGCCATAACCCTTTTAGATCTAAGTTCAGGGTTTCTGAGAAAGTTCCATTTTCGTTCTTGAAAAACTTAGGGGACATCCATTCCCCCACGAGAATCAAATCTGTTGTGCCGTCATTGTCAAAGTCGGTCCAAAGCGCATCGGTGACCATTCCTTGTGATTGTTTATTAAATCCATCCAACACCTTGAAAATTCCATTCTCATTCTTCAAAATGTAGGAATTGGCCGGAGAGCCAAATTTGGAAGTAATGGTATGTCCACCAACAAAGACATCCATATCACCATCGTTATCAAAATCGTTGGGTTTGACCACAGAAGCATTTTGAAAATACTCTGGAAGATTTATAGCCTCATAAGCTGCATCTTCTTGAATGTAGCAACGCTCCAAAAGTGCGTTGGACTGTCCAAAAAAATCACCCCCGCCCGAGGTTACAAACAAATCGTTTTTTTGGTCGTTGTTAAAATCTGCTATAACGGCCGCGACATCTTCTTTGATGGAATCTTTTTTGATGCCTGGAAAATGATGGTCAATAAAAACAGAATCTTGTTGTAGAAATGTTTTTGAGGGAATGAATTTTGACCCGCCTATAAAAATATCATCCCTTCCGTCATTATTTAGGTCTCCCACGGCCAATGCAGGACCTCTATCGGATATTTGATAGGGGATTAATTTTTCCCGGTTAAAATCGGTGTAATTGTCCTCCGTATGGGCAAAATCAATGCCCAAATTATCTGGTATTGGGATGAACAAGGGTTCAGCTTTTTTGTTGAGTGTTTGGTAATCAAAAGATTTGGTGCCCTTTGGTTGAATTGTCAAGGTCTGATTCAGGGTGACATCTTTTAGCACTTGAAAAGTCCTGTTAGGCCAAATTACCTTTAAAGAATCCACATTCTGGACATTTTTTGGATACCCAAAGTGTATGATGGGCTCTGAAGAGGCCTGAAACCCACGGGAAGGAAACAACTCTTTAAATTGTAATTCTCCTTTATGGTAGGCATATACTTTGGTGCCGATTCCAAGCTTGTTTTCTGATGAAAAATTGAACTTTACCTTTAGGTAATTCCCATTATTGGCCGCTTTGTTTATGTAAAGTGATGCAGGTTGGTTCAGGTTATTGGTCACTAAATCAAGGTCGCCATCACCATCCAGATCACCCATTGCCGTAGCTCCGGAAACCAAAGTGTCGTTGCTTGTCCATTGCCCCGACATATTCTCAAAAACTAGATTCTTGCTGCCTTTAAAAATATAGTTGTGCACATTACCCGAGGGCATCAGTTGTAGGGCTTCTTGGTCCACCAACTTGGTATTGTCAATTTTTTTCTTGATTTGATCACTGGACACAAATTTTATAAAATCCAGGTCATTGGGTCGCTTGGGAATACCGTTGGATATGAAAATATCTTGTACCCCATCCAAATCATAATCTCCAAAAAGAGCGCTCCAACTCCAGTCGGTGGCAGCAACGCCGCTCATTAAGGCGGTTTCCATGAAATTCCCATCGGGATGGTTTACATAGAGCATGTTCCGTGTGAACTGATAATGGTATCCAAACCTATTTATTCTAAGCTTTTGCGTTTGGATATTGTCATCTCCTTCGGAGGATTTTAGGGCAATTTCGTCTTCAGGAAGCATATCCAATGAAATCATATCGGGTCTTCCATCATTGTTTATATCTGCCACATCATTTCCCATGGAGAACCTGCTGGTATGCCCAAAATACTCTTTCAGACTTTCAGTGAATGTGCCATCACCATTGTTTAAATAATAATAATCATCTTCATGAAAATCATTGCCCACATAAATATCCGGGAACCCATCCAAATTAAAATCGGATATGGCCAATCCTAGACCATAAGCATTTATGCCGCCGTAAATTCCAGCTTCCTCACTAACATCCACAAATTTGCCCTGATCATTTCTGAGCAATTTATCCCCGGTCTCATAATTACGCTCATAGCGTAAATCAAATCTACCATAGGAGTTTTGGGTGTGTACGGCATGGTTTAACAGATAAAGGTCCAAATCCCCATCCAAATCATAATCAAAAAAAGCGGCATTGGAACTGTAGGTGTCAAAGTCAAGGCCGTATTTAGCAGCACTTTCGGTAAATGTGTTATCACCATTATTAATGAAGAGCTCGTTGAATCCGTTGAATCCGTTTAGACCCACAACTGCACAAACATAGATATCCAACAGTCCATCCCCATTCACATCGGCCATGGATGTGCCAGCGTTCCAGCTACTGTTGCCCTCTATACCAGCAGCGGCTGAAATGTCTTCAAATTTAAGATTGCCTTTATTTAAATAAAGTTTGTTCTTTACTTGATTCCCCGAAAAGAAAATGTCAGGTAATCCATCATTATTAATGTCTCCTATTGATACCCCTCCGCCATTATAGAAGTACAAATAATCCAGGATATTGAGGTCGTTGGACGGCGTGATGTCATTGCTAAACACTACCCCGGTGGTTTTAGGGTCTGGGTTTCTAAAAAGACCGCCCTCCTTTTTGCAGGATGCCAAAAGCACAATGATGAGAAATAGTATCGATAGCCTACTCATTAATGGCAAATATCTTTGGTTTGTTGTTGTTAATGGCCGCAATTATGAAGGTGTTTCCGTTTTTGTCCTTGAACTGTTCCAGGTATTTTACTTCGTCCTTTATTTTAAAACCGCTGGCGTCATAGTTTTGCCATTCAAAGCCGAGTTTGCCATCTCCAAGTAAAAGATTACCGTAACTGGCATCCAATCTGGAGAATTGTGGTTTGTATTCGTAATTGTTCCCGGCCATGATCAGATCAAGGTTGCCATCATTGTTTACATCGGTGCAGGTAATGTCACAAACACAGGACAATTGCACTCTTGGAGGAAGTTTTTGAATGGTAAACTTACCACCTCCTTTATTTATGGCAATCACAGATGCTGAGGTCTCTACCTGTTTTACAATGGAATTATCCAGGATTTCTTTAGAGAACAACTCATGAATAGTTCTTTTGGCATAATCCGAGGCCTTAAGATTCTCCTTTTTTAGGGAAACAAGTTGTTCTGTCAATTCCTTTTTCTGATGTATGGGATAGTCACCACCGTTGGAATGTAATGTCACAATTTGCTCAATGGTGCCATTATCATCAAAATCGTTGATCCACATTTTCATGGGTTGATCTTCCATTGGTCTATAATGAAGATTCAACCCCTGGTTTCCCAATATCAAATCTTGGTCGCCATCATTATCCAGATCGGCAGTTTCAAGGGTGTTCCACCAACCATAAAGACTATCCAGGGAAGATGTGTACTTCATTAGCCTTCTTCCTGTATTTTTGTAAATTTTAGGGGTGTCCCATTCGGCGGTAACGATCAAATCTTTCTTTCCGTCTCCATCAATATCTACCCATTTGGAATCGGTGACCATACCAGCATTTTTAAGGTCGTAACCCAGTCGTTCGGAGGCGTCCACAAAAACACCCTCACCTTTGTTTTCAAGGAGCAAATGGTCTGGTGATACCCCATAAACTCCAACCACGCTTCGTGACCCGATAAATACGTCGATATCTCCATCACCGTCAAAATCATTGGGTGAAATAGTGGAAATGTTCTTAAATGTTGAGGGTAGTTCTTTTTCGGATTTGGAAAAATTACCGTTTCCATCATTTAAATATAGCCGTGGTCTGTAGCTGTTTTGTTTGTTCACATTGTTTCCGCCCGAGCCTACCAATAGGTCCAAGTCATTGTCACCGTCAGCATCAAAAAATGATGCCGCCACATCTTCATGTGTTCTATCATCTTCAAAAGCTTTTGAGGTTTTTTTGGCAACATTTCCATTTCCTTTGTGTATGTAAATTGTACCAGCTTGATCATCAGCTCCACCAACAAAGAAATCTTCGTGACCATCTCCGTTTACATCTGCAACAGCCAGAGAAGGACCTTCCTGAGACAGTTTTTTATAAATAAGGCCTTCAAAATCGAAATCATTATAATGATTTTCGGTATGTGACGCGAGCGGCCCTGAATCCAATTCATTCAAAAAGGATTTTTGAGATTCCTTTTTTGGAACTGTATAGACTCCGGTAGACTCTTCATGTTTTAATGTGATCAACTGATTGGCAGTTACATTTTCCAACTTTTGGGTCCGGTCATCGGGCCAAACAATACGGATTGAATCCATTTTATCCGATTTCCCCATTCCAATGGTCATCCCGTAATCCATGGAAGACTGAAAGCCACGGGAAGGAATGAGTTCCTGGTTGATAATGTTTCCGTCAAAATAAAACTGCACCAAAGTTCCTACAGCAAATGGATTTTCTTTGGGTCCTTTAAATTTAAGTTGGATGTAATTGTTGTCGAGTTGGTTGTCGGAGTTGTTCTCATAAACAAATGTTTCCGTATTTACATTGTTGATCACCAAATCCAAATCCCCATCATTGTCCAGGTCACCGTAAGCTGCACCATTAGATCTGGTGGGTAAATCAAACCCCCATTCCTTGTTGGCATTTTTAAAGGTGATATCGCCATTGTTTTTATAGGCAAAATTTGGCTGAGGTTTTATGGGCATTTTATTGATGATGGAATCAATGGATTCCTTTTTTCCGGTTAGGGCCATTTTTTGGATGATTTCATTGGCAAAAAAGTCAACAAAATCCAAATCGGTTAGGTCGTGGTTAATC
The DNA here is from genome assembly GCF_965222555.1 of Flagellimonas sp. Classification (GTDB taxonomy): domain Bacteria; phylum Bacteroidota; class Bacteroidia; order Flavobacteriales; family Flavobacteriaceae; genus Flagellimonas. The sequence goes on from NZ_CBDCUG010000005.1 coordinate 1,734,187, forward strand.
CCGTTGGTCACAAAAATATCCTTTAGGCCGTCGTTGTCCATATCGAACATAAGGCCTGCCCAACTCCAATCGGTGGCATCTATACCACTGTAATAGGCCACCTCTGAAAAAGTGCCATTTCCATTGTTGAGTTGAAGGGTGTTCTGGATGTATTGCTGATAAAAATCCTTACTCTGTTTGAGCTCAAAAATGTTATAACCTTCAAACTCCATAACGGATTTAACCCGTTCTTCAGGTTCTGGAAGCATATCCGTGATAAAAATATCATTGTGCCCATCGTTGTTGACATCTGCGATGTCTATTCCCATGGCGGAGAGGCTTAAATGAGAGGTCCAATCCTTGATTTCTTCAGTGAACGTGCCATCTTTTTGGTTGATATAGAGGTAATCCCGTTCATAAAAATCATTTGAAACATAGATGTCAGGGTACAAATCTTTATTGAGATCCGTTATCATGACACCAAGCCCAAAACCAATCAAACTACCATAGATACCGGCCTCTTCACTAACATCTACGAACTTACCATTATCGTTTCTGAGGAGCATATCGCCCACACCACGGAAAATATGAGGCACTTTTTCCCAATCTTGAGCCCGCACTTCTCTTTGTTCTGCATAGCCAAGACTGCTTACAGGAATATTACTATTGTTGAGAATGTAAGCGTCCAAATCTCCATCTTTGTCATAGTCAAAAAAGGAAGCATGGGTGGTAAACCCTGTTTTTGCCAGGTTGTATTCATTTGCTTTTTCCGTGAAAGTGAGGTCCCCATTATTGATATAAAGATCATTGTCGTGGTTATTGCCTTCCAAATTACCGGCATTGCTCACATAAATATCCAAAAGCCCGTCTTGGTTAACATCGACCATCAAAACACCAGTGGACCAAGGTTTGTTGCCCATTATTCCGGCACTTTCAGAAATATCTTCAAACTTTAGATTGCCCTTGTTCAGATAAAGACGATTGGGAACCATATTTCCAGTAAGATAAATGTCTGAAAGCCCATCGTTGTTGATGTCGCCTATTGCCACACCGCCTCCGTTGTAAAAATTTCTATACTTGAAAATGTTGAAATTCTTCTGGTTTTCTACCTTGTTCACAAAATCAACCCCAGTTTTTGTGGAAGGAAGCAAAGTGAACAGCGTTTCCGCTTTTTTCTCTTCGGTGTTGTTCGATTCTTTGTTTGTGCAGGCAATAATCTGCATTAAAAGAACGGACATAATTAGATATCTCAATTTCATTTGGTGTTGTGTTTTTTGACTAAAAAGACAGGAGAATCATTATTTAGCGTTATGATGAATTCCTCTCTCCCGTTTATTATTATTTTCTCAATCTTTCTGGCAGCTCCTGAAACTTTTAAGTTCTGTTTCCAGGTTAAGTTGCCATTTCCATCATTTTGCAATAAAAGTCCATGCGATGCGTCTAATCTACCAAGTTGTGTGCTTATCTCAAAATTATTTCCAACGAATAATGCGTCTTTATATCCATCTCCATCGATATCGTTAATATAAATGTTATTAACTGTTGAAGATTGGACCATTAGCGGTAAGTTTTTTGGTGAAAAATGGCCATTTCCATCATTTTCAAAATAGGAGGTGCCGAGCTGATAAATTTGTTTTTTGCTGGCTTTATCCAACTTTTCTTTTCCAAAAATGTCTTCCAAGGATGCTTTCGCAAAATCCTTATAAAAAAGAAACTTTTTATTGAGTACGGGCATCTGTTTTGCCAACTCGTCTTTTGATGCAAAAGCGGTTTCCTTATCTCCATGGAAATGGGTGACCAGCGTTTCCACAGATCCATTTTCATCAAAATCGGTTTTGTAGAGTGTTATGGGTTTTTCAAGAGAAGCTTTGAACTTGGTGTTTAACCCCCAATTTCCTGCTAGAATGTCCAAATCTCCGTCATTGTCCATATCTGCTGTCTCGACACTGTTCCACCAACCATGGGTTTTTTCCAAACCATTTTCACGTTGTTTTACAAGCTTGTTCCCATTATTCAAAAAGATGGTTATTGGGCCCCAATGGCCTACAACAATGAGATCTGGATATCCGTTGTTGTCCAAATCTTGCCAAACAATGTCTTTTATGTTTCCAATAGTTTCAAATTCTGGAGCATAAGTGGACGTGGTTTCTGTAAAGTTGCCTTTCCCATCATTGGAGAAAAGATACTGTTTGGGCGTTTCCCCAAATTTGCCAGGCACCAAATCAGATGTGATACAAATATCCTGGTCTCCATCATTGTCAATATCAACGGCAGCTACTTTAGATGCATTCACTTCAATAGTTCCAAATTGGATTGCATCTTTAGTAAACTGACCCTTTTTATTGAGATAAAGTCTTGGTGTTAAGGGTTTGCCTTCGATGAATTCATTGCCGCCACTCACCACGATTAGGTCAAGGTTCCCATCATTGTCGGCATCAAAAAAAGTATGGTCAATATCCTCGTTGATTTTATCAAGTTCGAATAATTCTGACTGACTTTCTTGAAAATCGCCTAGCTCATTTTGTAAAAAGAGCACTGAAGCCTGTTTTTTTGCTCCACTTATGAACAAATCTTCCAAACCGTCATTGTTCACGTCCGCAACAGAAACCGATGGGCCTTCATTGGAACTGGAAAATGGAACCAAGGGGTCGCGGTCAAAATCCAGTGACTGTTGCTCCTGATGAACAAAACCCAATTTCTTTGTAGAGATGGAGAAAAAGGATTCATTGCCTCCGTCTTGCTTTGTATAATAATTTCCAGCTGCATTTGTAAAAGAAACGCTCAACGTTTTATTCAGGGTAATGTTTTTTAGGGTTTGGTATTTTCCACCGGGCCAAATAACTTGGATAGAATCAATGATGCTGTCATTTCCAATTCCAAAGTGCAGGGTGTGATTCTTGGCAGAAAGATATCCGCGTGAAACAAAATTTTCTTGCGCGATTATATTGGAGCCTTGATATAAAATAACCTTAGCCCCAATGCCAAATTTATTGTTGGCCCCACCACTAAATTTTACTTCAAGGTGATTGCTTGCAACGAGAGTATTTTCCAATATAAAGGCTTCTTCATCCACATTGTTCACTATCACGTCCAAATCTCCATCATTGTCCAAATCAGCATAAGTACATCCGTTGCTATAAGATTCAATTTTTTTAGACCATACTCCCGACATATTTGAAAAAGTGATGTCCCCATTGTTCTTGAAAAAATAATTTGGCACTTTCTTACTGGGCAGATGGTCAATAAATGCCATATCGTCTTTGGACAATCCAGTGTTTATGGTTTTCTGGATATGGTCGTTGGAGATATAGTTTATAAAATCCATATCATTGGTAGCTCCTTTAATGCCATTGGATACAAAAACATCTTTAAAGCCGTCGTTGTCAAAGTCTGCAAGCAGTGTTCCCCAAGACCACTCGGTGGCATTTAGTCCGCTTAAATGAGCAATCTCGCTAAAATGTTCTCCGTCTAAATTGAGGTGCAATGTATTTTGCATGTACTGTGGCGCATATCCATTTTTTAGATACTGTTGATAAATGGGAAACCCATATTCCAAACCTGATGTTTTGTAGGTTTCCAAATCTTCGGGAAGCATATCCAAGGAAACAATATCGGTATATCCATCATTATTGATGTCCGCCAAATCATTGCCCATTGAAAAGTGGGAGGTGTGTCCCAATTTTGTTTCGTTTTCTGATATAACTTCTTTAAACGTGCCATCTTTTTGGTTGATATAGAGGTAATCGTTTTCGAAGAAATCGTTTCCAACGTAGATATCTGGGTATCCATTATTGTTCAGGTCACTTATTCCCAGACCAAGTCCATAGCCAATGTTTCCTTGAAAAATGCCAGCTTCTTTGGATACATCCTTAAATTTTCCGTTGTCATTTCTGTAAAGAATGTCGCCTGATAGTGAATCGATTGACTTTCTTTTGGCTCCCTTGCCATAAGATCGGTTTACGTTTACCGAATGGTTGAGCAGGTACATGTCAAGGTCTCCGTCCAGATCATAATCAAAAAAAGATGCTTGGGTTGAAAATCCTGAAAAATCCAAATTGTACTTGGACGCCTCTTCTTTAAAAGAGGGAACACCTTTTTCATTTATCCCTTGATTGACATAAAGAAGGTTTTTGCCTTGGACTCCCCTGTAGTTGCCAACTTTACAGATATAAATGTCCAAAAGCCCATCACTATTGATGTCAACATGGGTCACGCCTGTTGTCCATCCACGGGTATTGTCAATTTCTGCCATCTCGGTAATATCCTCAAATTTTAATTGGCCTTTATTTAAATAGAGTTTATCCGCACCTTGGTTTGATGTAAAATAAAGATCTGTCAAGCCATCATTATTAAAGTCTCCCGAAGCAACACCTGCGCCATTATAATAATAGAGGTAATTAAGAATATTCAGCTCTGGGGATTCTATCAACTCATTTTTAAAAGTGACCCCCGTATAAGCCGATGATCGGTTCAAAAAAAGGGTTTTTGAATCATTTTTTTTACAGCCCAATACCAGTAAAAAAGAACCAATAAAAATCCAGTATAACCCCCTCATTTATAATGACAAAATAAGATGTTAATATAGCCAATCCTATAAGAATTAGAAACGTAACAATAGTTAATATTTTGTGGAATTTAAACGAAAACGTTTGAGATTTTCGGATTCTTGGTAGGGAGTTCTTGTTTTGATAAATAATCCAATATATTTATGGACAACAAACCAAACGGAACAATCAATATGTTAGGAATATTATCTTTTTTGGGCTTTACACTGCTGGTAGGAATTATTTCTTATTTGGCAACCAGATCTACAGATGAAAAGTCATCTGACGGATATTTTTTGGGAGGAAGAAGTTTAACTGCCGGTGTCATAGCAGGTTCTCTATTGCTTACCAACTTATCTACAGAGCAAATTGTTGGATTAAATGGGAGTGCCTATAAAGATGGCCTATCCGTAATGGCTTGGGAAACACTTGCCGCGATTGCCATGATTGTTGCTGCGGTGTTTCTATTACCAAGATATTTAAAAGGTGGATTGACTACGGTACCACAGTTTTTGGCCAATCGTTTTGACGTTACCACCAAAACAATCACCTCCGGACTGTTTTTGACCGGTTATGTGGTGGTATTGTTACCAGTGATTCTTTACTCAGGGTCGGTAGCCATAAGCGGAATGTTCAATGTGCCCGAACTGTTGAACGTGTCAGATTCCACAGCTTTGGTCATCTGCATTTGGGGTATTGGCATCATAGGTTCTATTTATGCGGTGTTTGGAGGTTTAAAGGCGGTAGCCGTATCAGATAGTATCAATGCGATAGGATTGATTATTGGCGGGATATTGATTCCCGTATTTGGTTTGATGGCAATAGGGGATGGTAGTGTATTTACGGGATTGGATACTTTGGTTTCTTCCAATCCAGAAAGATTTGATTCTACTGGAAATCATGGACAAGAAGTGCCATTTTCCACAATTTTTACAGGGATGATGTTGGTGCAATTATTTTACTGGGGCACTAACCAACAAATAATACAGAGGGCTTTGGGCGCCAAGAATCTTGCTGAAGGTCAAAAAGGATTATTATTGGCCTCATTTTTGAAAATTTTAGGGCCACTAATTTTGGTATTGCCTGGAATGATTGCATATCACTATTTTGATGGAAATTTGGAGTCAAGCGATTTGGCATATCCTGCCTTGGTTGGCGCGGTGCTGCCCAAATACCTGGTGGGATTTTTTGCAGCTGTTTTGTTCGGGGCCATTTTGAGTTCCTTCAACAGTGTTTTGAACAGCTCCGTAACGCTTTTTGGGATTGATATTTACAAGCAGCATATCAATAAAGAAGCTCCTGAAGGTACGGTGGTGAAATATGGTAAAATTTTTGGGGTCTGTTTGGCCCTGGCGGCAATGTTCATTGCTCCGTTGATAGCTAATGCGGGAAGCTTATTTAATTATTTGCAGGAAATAAACGGTATTTATAGTATTCCAATCCTAACTATTATTGTGGTAGGATATTTAACCAAAAGAGTTCCTGCAATTGCTGCTAAGATTGGTATTCTTTCAGGTTCTTTGATGTACATTTTGAGTCAATTTATCTTAAAGGGTCATTTTGTGGATAAGGCTTTGGAAAAAGCAGAAGCTTCTGGAGTGACCGATGAAGCTGCATTGCGATTGGTAGAGGCTGATGCATATCCTCATTATTTGCATGTAATGGCCATGCTGTTTTTATTGAATGCCGGGATTATGTTGTTGATTGGAAAATTCTATCCAAGAAAAGAAGATTTTGTTCAGCAATATACCCAGCAAGTTGAAATTACTCCATTTAAATATGTAAAACAGTTTGGTGCGATTATTTGCCTTATCGTAATCGGGATCTATATCTACTTTGCTAAATAAAAACCTCTAGTAAGTCGGAGTTAGTTATTTAACCACCCCTTTTTGGATAGGAATCATTACATATAATTCTCTGGTAGTAGAGGATTGATTACTGATTGTGCAAATACAATTAGAGTTAAATACCGCTCTGTGTAGATTTTTTTTTTGCATTGAAAAGCTATGATTGACTGGATCAATTTTTCTTAGACAAGCTTTACTGGTTGAAATACTTTTTTTGACCGTACCTAGCAATAAAAAAGGCTGCCTATTGGCAGCCTTCTCAAATAATCAAATAAACTTAAAACTGGATTCTTAATAACCAGGATTCTGTACCAAGTTCGGGTTAGAAAGCAGGGCGTTATTTGGAATTGGATATAACTCTTTGGTAGCATCACCTACAGCACCTGGATCCTTAAATTCCCAATCCCTAGTGAATTGTCCAAATCGAATCATGTCCACTCTTCTCACGAACTCGACATACAATTCTCTTCCTCTTTCATCCAAAAGATTTTGTTCAGTAACAGAACCTAAGGGAGTTGCACCTCTTAAAGTACGCAAATCATTTACCATGGCAGTTGCGTCTCCGCCACTGCGCATCATAGCTTCAGCCTTCATAAGGTGGGCATCGGCATAACGGAAAATAATCTCATGGCCATTAAAAGCTCCGTAACGGGCAGCATATTTTTGCACACGGATACCAGTACGTTCGTTGTTACCAACCAAACCAGGGAAGTCTTTTGTAAATGCCAAATCGTTACCTGGTCTATCCTTGATTTTAGTTCCATTAGTATTGTACTGCTGACCAATCAAAAATCCAAGTCCAACATTGGAACCATCTTCAAATCCATCACTGTTGTCATCCTGAGTTCCCTCTGCATCGGTAAAAGGAATACCACCGCTAGGCACAAAACCTCTACGTTCTTCCTGACCGTCCAACACTGTACCATCGGCTTCACCACGGTTATTGCTCGGATCTCCCTCAAACAGGTCATAGAATTCAGCAAGTGTGCTAAATCCGTTCCAGCCACCACCACTGAGTTCAGTAGAATTATAATGTAACCCATTAAAAATACGGTTACCTACGGAAGTAGGTAAGTACCAAATGGTTTCAGTATCTGCAGTATCCCGGAAAATATCAAAATATCCGTCTTGTAATGCATACCCTTCAGCAGCTATTTCATCAACCAACGAAATAACTCTGGCCATATCTGACGCATCGGCTGATCCAGATCCGTTATAGATGTGCTTGTTCAAAAGAACGCGGGCCAAAAGGAAACGAGCGGCTGCCTTACTTCCTTTGGCATTGTCTTCACTACTTGGTGCTGCCGCAGAAGGAAGGCCGCTTATGGCAGCTTCCAGGTCAGTAACGATAAAATCCAAAGCTTCTGTTCTGGTCAAAACATTTGGGTTTATTTCTGGACCTTCATCCACTTGTCTAAAAGGAACCTGTCCGTAAAGATCCATGATAACCCACATGCTCAAAGCTCTAATAAATTGTGCTTGGGCTATGTCAGTTGCAGAAGACTGACTTCTAGAGTCGATAACTTCTGAAGCTCTAAACGCATTTTGGTTAAATTGGTTCCAAGTATTCAATACATACTGATGGGAGGCATCCCAAGTATGTTGGTGCAAAGTTCTCCAGATACCGTTATCTCCCCAGTCCGTACCTCTGGTTGGCACCAATTGTTCATCTGTAGAAACTTCGTTCAGTGCAAAGAAATTGGCTTGATCACCAAAGTGACCATTAAGATCATTGTATAAACCTGTTACCTGACTAGCACTGGCTTCAGCACTAAGTCCAGCGAATCCTTCACCTGTTTCTTCTGGGAAGTTGGAGTCTGTTTCTTCAATCTCCAAATTGGTACAGGAAGCTACAAGTACCATGCTAAGCGCAATAGGTACAAATAATATAAATCGATTTCTTCTTTTCATCGTTTTCAATTTTTTTTGTTTAGAAAGTAGCATTTAAGCCAAAAGTTACAGTTCTTGGTCTTGGAAAGGCTGTATAGTCAATACCCGCTGTCGGAATACCATTTAGCAAATCACTTACCCCATTGTTTGGAGTACCGGGTTGAACACTAATTTCTGGATCTAAACCACTATAATCCGTAATTAAGAACAAATTTTGTCCTGTAACAGACAATCTTAGGCTTTTTAAAGCGCCATCACCACTTAGAGGCACATTATAACCAATGGATGCGTTCTGCAATCGAACAAAATCTCCACTTTCCAAGAATCGTGTAGATACCGGCGCAGAAGCCACATTACTTTCACCAGTTGTTAATACATCTGGCGTTACGTTTCTTGCATTACCAATAGAACCAGCTGTAAAGAAGGCATTTCGGGTATTGTTATACACGGAAAAACCAAATTGACCGGCAAAATAGGCTGCGAAATCCCAATTTTTGACATTAAGATTCAACGAAAGTCCAGCATTAATATCAGGCAAGGCATCCTCCCCAACAAATGTTTGGACATCACCTATAGGTAACCCATTGTCATCAAATCCTCCAAACTCACGTAAGAAGTAAGAGAAGAGTGGCTGATCTCCGGCAAGAATTTGAGCAAAAGCTAAAGAAAGACCTTGTCCTCTAATAGTACCTGCAGGAATCTGACCACCAAAATCCTGTAGTTCGTTATCGTTATATGCAATGTTGAATGCCGTGCTGAAACTAGCGTCTTCAGAACTTAACCAGTCAACATTCAGTTCAAATTCTACCCCTTGATTGATCAAAGTAGCATCCAGGTTTTCAAAGAATCGTGGTTGAGGTGATGGTTGAGCGGCCTCAATATTCAATAAAAGATCGGTGGTTTCCTTCCTGTATACGTTAATACTACCTGAGACCATATCATTATTGAATCCGAAATCTACACCTACATTAAAGTCAAGTGTTTCCTCCCATTTAAGATCTGGGTTGGCAAAAGTAACAGGAGAAGTACCTGGTGGTACAAATTCACCATCATCATTGATCGAAGGTGATCCAAATCTTTCACGTCTAATAAATTGACCATACCCTAGTCCTTCTTGGTTACCCGTAATACCAGCTCCCAGTCTTAATTTTAAAGTGGAGAATGTGTCACCCATAAAATCCTCTTCATGAATTTTCCAAGCAAAGGCAGCTGATGGGAAATATCCATATTGGTTGTTTCCACCAAAACGTGAAGATCCATCTGCTCTAACTGTTGCGGTAAACAAGTACTTGTCGTTAAGAGTGTAATTCACCCTTGCAAAGAAAGATTGCAATTCGTCAGTATTGTCAAAAGTATCGGCGGCAATGGAACGAACCAAGCGAGTAGAATTTCCTGCTCCAACCTGTTCTGAGGTAATGGATGGGAATAGCCTGTTGACCACAATGCTGGAAGACCTTGGGTCATAACCAAACTGCTGGAAAGAATTATCTATTTCTGCTTGGGTGCTATTGACAGAGATTCGCATATCTTCATCCATTTTTCCGAACTCCGAAGTTGAGAATCCAAATCCTTCCACATTTCGGCCACTAGTGCCAAAATCTTGGAACGAATATCCAACAATTGCGTCTATAGAAGAGTTTTCAAACTGTTTTCGATAGTTTAAAGTTGCCTCGATCAAACGATTCTCTAAATCCAATGTGTTAAAGTTACCACGACCGTTTCCTAAAACGTTCCTACCAACATTGATGGCATCTCTTGTGGAAAGAGCTACGGTTTCTCCTTCAGATTTATCGTAACCTACATTAATTTTTCCAGTTAACTCAGGAGTAAATTTGTATTCAACAGAGCCATTGATCAAAACACGATTGACCATACTTGTTGTTCTGGTTTCTTTCAATAAAGTTGCTGGGCTAAGAAGACCACCTGCAGCAGAGAAGCTTGGACTGGTAGGCCATGTTGGATTTGCAGAATAAGCAGCTCCCAATAAATCCCCATTAAATCCTGCACTACCACTAAGCGGAGCTTTTTGTTCGTTAACCCTTGAGATAGTCCCCTGTAGGTTTAAGGTTAACTTATCTTCTAAAAACCTATGTGTAGCATTGATTCTACCTGTAATTCTTTCAAGATCAGAATTTTCAACAACCCCAAATTGTTTTCCGTAACCAAAAGTTGCTCTTACATTCCCCGAGCCATAATTGTGCATGTAGGAAAGGTTTTGGTTTTGTGAGGCTACCGTTCTGGTAACAAAATCTTGCCAATCTGTATTGTTTCCGAAATCTTGCGCTGCGCGATCTCCTCCAAATTGCTCCACAGCATCTAGAAATTGCTCTCTGTTCAACAGATCATATTCGTCAGCAGGAGTCGAGATGCTTAGATTGGAAGAGAATTCAAATCTTCCTCCGGTGGTACCTCTACCATCCTTAGTGGTAATGATTACAACACCATTTGCACCTCTGGAACCGTATATTGCAGTCGCAGAAGCGTCTTTAAGAACACTTATGCTCTCAATATCGCTTGGGTTCAAGAAGTTGAGGGGGTTTGAAGAAGTAGAGGTTCCAAGACCGGTATCACCCGTTGAAGGTGAAGTGCTTGCCCCAGAAAGTGGAACCCCATCAACAACAAAAAGAGGGTTGTTGTTGGAACGCACGGAATTTGTACCCCTAATCCTAATGGCAACCCCATCTCCAGGAGCACCACTGGCCTGTGTAATCTGAACACCAGCTGTTTTACCCTGTATCAATTGTTCTGGCGATGCGATGACACCTCCATTGAAATCTTCAGATGTTACAGCAGCAACAGAACCCGTTGCATCTTTAATGGTAGTGGTACCGTAACCAATGATTACCACTTCGTCCAATGCTTGTGCATCTTCCTGCAAGGTCACATTGATTGATGGTTGTCCGTTAAAAGTAATTTCCTGGGTGCTAAAACCAATGTAGCTAAACACGATAACCGAACCGTTGTCAACATTGTTTAGAGTGTAGTTACCATCAAAATCGGTTTGCGTACCGTTAGTTGTCCCCTTTACAAGAACACTAGCTCCCGGCAAAGGTCCGTTCGCATCTGAAACAGTACCAGAGACTGTCTGAGCTTTTGCTATTCCAAAGCATAAAAATGCCCCTAATAGCAAAAAGCTTTTAAGTAGCGTAATCTTCATAAATAGTTAATTTTAAGTTTAGTTAATTTTAATTCAAGTGTTAAACATATATAAAAAAAGCGTTAAACGAAATTTAAGAGTAGCGCAACACTGAACGAAAACGGTTTCGTGTTGATAACTTTAAAAGCATGAAAGAATGTTAAAATTAAAAGGACTAAATTATTTAAATCATAATTTAACCTTGGGTATTAAGAGAAATCCGCAATTTTTTGACTAATATACAATTTTATTTTTGGAATGGATTTTGGGTTAATTTTGGGATATTCCTGTATGGATTGTTAAAAAGAATGTTAAGGATATGCCAATGATTTTTAATGATTAATTTCAAAGCCGGAAACCATCAGACTAAACCGTTAATTTTTTGAAAGCAAAAATTACTCTAAAGGATATTGCAAGAGAACTTGAAGTCTCAATTTCTACTGTTTCAAAAGCACTAAAGAACAGCGAAGAAATTAGTAGGGATACAAAGGAAAAAGTTCAGGCCTTTGCGAAACTTTATAATTATAAGCCAAATAACATTGCCATAAGCCTTAAAAACAAAAGAACTAAAAATATTGGTGTTGTCATTCCCGCCATTGTTCACCATTTTTTTACAACTGTAATTCGGGGAATAGAGAAATATGCAAATGCAAGAGGCTATAATGTAATTGTATGTCTTTCAGAGGAATCCTTTGATAAAGAGGTGATTAACATGGAAATGTTGGCCAATGGGAGTATTGATGGATTTATTATGTCCCTTTCCTCAGAGACGCAGCAAAAAGGTGACTATAACCATTTAAAAGAAGTTACAGAGCAAGGAATTCCAGTAGTGCTATTTGATCGTATCACCAATGAGGTCGATTGTGATAAAGTAATCATTGATGATCAGATGGGGGCCTATATGGCCACAAAAAAGCTAATTGAACAAGGAAGAAAAAAAATAGCTTTAATAACAACGGATGACTATTTAAGCGTAAGTAAGGCCAGAACACAGGGATATAGAAAGGCACTGATAGAAAGCGAATTGGATATTGATGAATCCAGGATACTTAAATTATCCACTATGGAGATGGATGAAGAGCGAATTCGAGAATTTTTTGATACTCGGGATGTTGATGCCGTACTCTGTGTAAATGAGATTTTTACCGTATTCAGTATGCGTTTGGTCCAAAAAAAGGGATTGAAAATTCCTGAGGACATATCATTTATCGGTTTTACAGATGGGTTGTTATCCAGATATGCCAACCCTAGTTTGACCGTGGTGGCACAGCATGGCGAAAAAATGGGAGAGATTTCCGCTCAAATGCTCATAGATAAAGTTGAAAGTGAGGAAGAGGAGGAATCATTCCATACCAAAATATTGGAACCAACATTGGTGGTCAGGAATTCTACAATTAATTAAGTTTGCAGCTTTTTTGAACTAGAATCAGAATTTAACTTACCGAGTTTTATTTTAAGCAGATGAATCAAGATTATATAAAAGCAGACCCTTGGTCTGTCATAGAAGAGGGCTTTGATAAAGAACAAGTGAAATCCTCTGAAAGTTTGTTCAGCATTGGAAATGGAGCCATGGGGCAACGTGCCAATTTTGAGGAACAATACTCTGGAGAAACATTTCAGGGAAGCTATATTGCCGGTGTTTATTATCCAGATAAGACAAGAGTGGGGTGGTGGAAAAATGGATATCCGGAATATTTTGCTAAAGTGTTGAATGCGCCCAACTGGATCGGGATAGATGTTTTTATTAATGATGAGCCACTGGATTTGAACACATGTAAAAATGTTTCAAACTTCAAAAGGGAGCTTAACATGAAGGAAGGTTGGTACAAGCGAAGCTTTACCGCAACCATGACTAATAACCTTGTGGTAGCTGTGGAGGTCGTCAGGTTTTTATCCATTGATTTGGATGAAATAGGAGCAATTCAATACAATCTGCAAGTGTTGAATTCTGATGCTGAGATTATCTTGCTGCCCTATTTGGATAGCGGTATCACCAATGAGGATAGTAATTGGGACGATAAGTTTTGGAACACCACCAAGATCACATCCAATAGTAATAGAGCTTTTATTGAGTCGCATACCATGAAGACCAACTTTGCGGTCTGTACGTTTATGCAAACTGAACTTCATGTTAATGGTGATAGGATCGATGTAAACCCAACAGCAAAAAAAGACGAACTTTCTATAGGGAATTCGTATATCGTTGAGGTCAAGAAAAATGAAAAAGTGGCCTTGACAAAATACGGGGGCTATACGGTTGATAGAAATCATTCCAAAGATGAGTTGCTTAAAGCGGCCAATACCGTTTTGGATGAAGCCTCAGGATATGGATTCGAAGCACTGCTCCAAAAACAAAAAGAAGCATGGGCCAAGATTTGGGAAATGAGCGATATCACTATTGAAGGTGACGTAAAAGCACAGCAAGGCATCCGCTTTAATATCTTTCAATTGAACCAAACCTATTTGGGAAAGGACTCCCGGTTGAATATTGGGCCAAAAGGATTCACAGGAGAAAAATATGGTGGAAGCACCTATTGGGACACAGAAGCTTACTGTCTTCCTTTTTATATGGCCACCAAAAACCAAGATGTAGCGTGGAATTTGTTGGAATACCGCTATAACCATTTGGAAAAAGCCATAGAAAATGCCGAAAAACTGGGCTTTAAAAATGGAGCTGCCCTTTATCCCATGGTGACGATGAACGGGGAAGAATGTCATAACGAATGGGAAATTACCTTTGAGGAAATCCACAGGAACGGTGCTATTGCCTTCGCCATTCATAATTATCACAGGTTTACAGATGATTACAGCTATGTTCCAAAAATGGGAATGGAAGTGCTAATAGGAATTGCTAGATTTTGGCATCAACGGGTAAATTTTTCCGAAGACAAACAAAAATATGTCATGCTCGGGGTTACAGGTCCCAATGAATATGAAAACAATGTCAATAACAACTGGTATACCAACTATTTGGCCAAATGGTGCATCAACTATGCTTTGGAACAACTTGAGGTGACCAAGGACAAATATTCAGAGGATTACAAGAGAATTGTATCAAAAACCAAGCTGACTTCAGCAGAAACCGAAGATTGGGCCAAGGTTGCCAATAACATATATTTTCCATTTTCAGAAAAGCATCAGGTGTACTTGCAGCAAGATGGATTTTTGGATAAGGAAATGGTCAAAGTGGAAGATTTGGATAAGTCCGAAAGGCCCATCAACCAAAAATGGAGCTGGGATAGAATATTACGTTCGCCCTACATAAAACAGGCCGATGTTTTGCAAGGATTCTACTTTTTTGAAGATGACTTTACTACCAAAGAACTAGAAAAACATTTTGATTTCTACGAACCTTTTACCGTACACGAATCCTCATTATCTCCATGTGTGCACAGCATTCAGGCAGCCAAATTGGAAAGAATGGATCAAGCCTATACCTTTTATTTGAGAACCTCAAGGTTGGATTTGGATGATTACAACAAAGAAGTGGAAGAAGGACTTCACATTACCTCCATGGCGGGAACTTGGATGAGTATTGTGGAAGGCTTTGGAGGAATGCGAGTTAAGAATAACCACCTTTGTTTTACTCCTCAAATTCCAAAACAATGGACTTCCTATTCCTTTAAAATCAATTTCAGAAACCAGATTGTTACCATTGCGGTTTCGGAGAAAGGCGCGGACTTTGAGATTTCTGGCTCCAACGAATTGATGATTCAGGTAAATGATGAACAAGTAAAGCTGGTTCCAGGAAAAATTGTGCATGTGTGAAAAGGCTATGCTACGGTATCGTTGTAACACTTATTGCAGTTTTGTGCTCATGTCAAAACACGGTGAATACTAAACCACATCAGCTAACAATGAAAAAGAAAACCGTAGTCTATCAGGTTTTTACCCGACTTTTTGGAAATACCAATACAACCAATAAACCATGGGGGACCATTGAAGAAAATGGTATTGGGAAATTCTCGGATTTTACGGATAAGGCACTGGCTGAAATCAAGGACTTGGGAGTAACCCATATTTGGTACACCGGGGTACTCCATCACGCTGTAATAAATGATTATACGACCTATGGAATCTCCAATGATGATCCTGATGTTGTAAAAGGTCGTGCAGGTTCTCCTTATGCCGTTAAAGATTATTATAATGTAAATCCAGATTTGGCTGTGGACCCTTCAAAACGGTTGGACGAATTCAGGGAATTGATTAAAAGGACCCATGAGGCGGGGATGAAGGTCATTATTGATATTGTGCCCAATCACATCGCCAGAAATTATAAAGGGTTGACCAACCCCGGAGGGGTTGTGGATTTTGGAGCAAATGATAAGACGGATGTGGAGTATGATGTAAACAATAACTTTTATTATATCCCCGGAACTGAATTTAGAGTGCCGCAATGGCAAGATGGATATCTACCGTTGGGTGGAGAAGAAAACAAGTTTGCAGATTCAAAGTTTGAGGAGATCCCAGCTAAGTGGACGGGAAATGGTTCCCGTTTGTCCCAACCTCATTTTAATGATTGGTATGAAACGGTAAAAATCAATTATGGTGTTCGTCCAGATGGGTCAAAAGATTTTGAGGAATTACCACAGGAGTTTGCCCAAAAGGACCACAAGGCCCATTTTGAGTTTTGGAGCAACAAGGCCATACCAGACTCTTGGAACAAGTTTAGGGATATTGCCCTTTATTGGCTGGATTTTGGCGTGGATGGTTTCCGTTTTGACATGGCTGAAATGGTGCCCGTGGAATTTTGGAGCTATCTAAATTCCAACATCAAAATAAAAAACCCGGATGT
Source organism: Flagellimonas sp. (assembly GCF_965222555.1). Classification (GTDB taxonomy): domain Bacteria; phylum Bacteroidota; class Bacteroidia; order Flavobacteriales; family Flavobacteriaceae; genus Flagellimonas. The sequence goes on from NZ_CBDCUG010000005.1 coordinate 1,750,378, forward strand.
ATTTTTGTTGGCTGAAGTATACAATCCTGATTTGTATAGGGATTATATCCATAAAGGAAAAATGGATTACCTGTATGATAAGGTGGAATTATACGATAGTATAAAACATATTATGAAGGGTTATGGGTGGACAGACCATATTCCTGTTGTGCAAAAGGGAATGGCTGATATTGAGCACCATATGCTCCATTTTTTGGAAAATCATGATGAGCAACGGATTGCAAGTCCGGACTTTGTTGGGAATGCTGAACTGGCAAAACCCGCCATGGTTGTTTCGGCAACTTTGAGCACTTCGCCCACCATGATTTATTTTGGTCAGGAAGTTGGTGAGCCTGGAGCCGAAGATGCAGGATTTGGGAAATCTTCCCGCACCTCAATTTTTGATTACATCGGAGTACCCCATCACCAAAGGTGGATGAACGACAAACAATTTGACGGCGGACAACTATCAACGAACGAAAAAAAACTCAGGGATTTTTACAAGCGCCTTTTGAATTTTACCATATCGAGCGATGCCCTGATGGGAGAGTATCAAGAAATCCATTTCTTTAACAAAGACCATACAGAAGGCTATGATCATCGAGTACTTTCTTTTGTGAGATGGTCCGAGGATGAAAAGTTGATAATTGTGTCAAATTTTGATGCTGACAAAAGCTACAATTTTGAACTTAAGATTCCAGAAGATATTATCACCAAATGGGAACTAAAAACTAAAGAATATAGTTTGGTAAACGAACTTTCTCATGGTGATAAGAAAAAACTCAACATTGAAAATGGAATAGGGAGCATTAAGATGGCACTTAAACCCTTGGAGTCCTTTATCTTAAGAATTGAGGAATAAAAAAGCGGATTGCTTTGCAATCCGCCAAAGTTTAAAGTTGGTTAGTTTGCTATTTCTCCTTAGCTGCAGTTTTTTGATAGACTATCGCAATGACAGCCCCGGTTAATACCAAAGAATATTAAACTTAATACTGAATCTACCAAGGTGGCCGGCCAAATCCAAATAGGCTTGCCGTAGCATACCATATTAGCCCATGACCCAATCCAGCAAAAATGCCTATCCAAGCACCAAACTCTGCTCCTTCTTTACCACTATGGTGACCACTGAGCCCATTTGCTATAAAGTGTACTTAAAGCAAAGGCAGAAACAAGATTGCCTAAAATAATAAACCCCAAATCAGGAGGGTCTTTCATGTAACTATTAAGTACATGGCCATCCATTAAATCTTTCAGCGGCCATTCCCCATAAAAGGTACCCTAGCAAAAACATAACAATTGTTGCAGCTACGGTAGCCAATAAATTAGATTTTGAAAACATGTTAGTTGTTTAATTGGTTGATAATGTGATAAAAGTATTAAATAAAATTTAACAAATTGTTAAATATTTATGTAAAATATTGAGAATATATGGATTATGGCAACTTTACACCTGTAAATTCACATTATAACCCCTATGCTCAATATCATTTTCAAATTGTATTTTTAACAGTAAAAATGAATCAACATGAAAAAAAGATTACCACTTATTTTAATTACTATTTTTTTAATGAACAGTTGTGGTTTTATGGATTCTAAACCTTTGGTCATAGGGCATAGGGGAGCTATGGGGCATGAAACGGAGAATACTCTGGCATCTGTGCAAAAAGCATTGGATTTAGGGGTTGATATGATTGAAATTGACGTTTTCAAAATCGAGAGCGGGGAAATAGCGGTATTCCATGACGAACGTGTGGAACGACTCTCAAACAGTGGAGGCTTAATAGAAGATTACAATATTGTGGATTTAAGACAGCTGATTTTAGATGGGAACCATAAAATACCCCAGCTGCAAGATGTGTTGAAGTTGATTGATAATCAGGTGGCCTTGAATATAGAATTAAAAGGATCAAATACTGCCGATAGGGTGAACTTTATTACCAACTACTATATTAAAGAAAGAGGCTGGGCTCCTGAGAATATTATCATCTCCAGTTTTAAATGGGACGAACTTCGGGATTTAAGAAAGCTGAACGAAGCCGTAAAAATTGCAGTATTAACAGAGGAGAATCCATTGCAGGCAATTCCCGTGGCCAAGGAATTGAATGCCGTGGCAATAAATCCTGATTTTAAAACCTTAACAGAAGAAACTGTTGAAGAAATGCAGGACGCAGGGTTTAAGGTGTACACATGGACCGTTAATGAACCTGAAGATATTCAAAAGATGAAGGATTTTGGAGTGGATGGAATCATTACCAATTATCCTGAACGGGCACATTAATGTTCGATATCATTATTGTTGGTGGAGGAGCAGCAGGATTCTATGCAGCTATCCATATAGCGGAGCAAGCACCAAATTTAAAAATAGCCATTTTTGAAAGGGGCAAAAACGTACTTTCCAAAGTAAAGATCTCTGGGGGAGGACGTTGTAATGTAACACATGGAGAGTTTTCTGCCCATGAACTTATCACCAATTACCCCAGAGGCCAAAAAGAACTTTTGGGGCCGTTTCATACCCATGCTCCCCTCGATGTAATGGCTTTTTTTGAAGCAAGAGGGGTCCCATTGAAAATTGAAGACGATGGACGTGTTTTTCCAAAGAGTGATTCTTCCCAGAGCATTGTTGATTGTTTGGTCGATGAAGCAAATAGATTGGGAGTAAAAGTTTTAAAAAACAGTTCCGTAAAACAGTTCACGAAAGATGAGAGTGGGAAAGGGTGGCGTGTCACCACAATGAACAAGCACTATTATGCCAATAAACTGCTTCTGACAACGGGAAGTAGCTCTAAAATTTGGGGCCAATTAAAAAAAATGGGGCATCAGATCATTCCACCGGTACCTTCATTGTTTACGTTTAATATCAATGATGAGCGAATTAAAGGAATACAGGGAGTAAGTACATACGCTACCGCTGAAATTTTACCGAAAAGGATTTTTTCCCATCAACAAGGCGATCTTAAACTAAAAAGTGCACGCAAGGAAGAACCAATTCTTGAGTCCGAGGGGCCTATTCTGATAACACATTGGGGGCTTAGCGGGCCGGCAATTTTAAAGCTTTCGGCCTGGGGAGCTAATATTTTGAATGATTATCATTATGTTTTTAGGGTAAACATCAACTGGGTACCAGAATATGCTACAGGATCCATGGAGCTTTTGTTGAGGGAAATAAAAGAGGTGGAGACCAAAAAGACCATTTTGAGAACAAATGCTGTTGATATTCCAAGAAGATTATGGATAAATCTAGTGAAAGCTGCGGGTATTGAAAAAGATTTGAAGTGGGCAGATGTGACCAAGGAAAAACTCCAAAATTTGGCCAAACAACTTACGGCATGCTCTTTTAGGGTAGAAGGAAAAAGTACTTTTAAAGAGGAGTTTGTGACTGCCGGCGGAGTAGATCTCAAAGAAATTAACTTCAAAACCTTTGAAAGCAAGGTATACCCTAATCTTTATTTTGCCGGGGAAATTATTAATGTAGATGCAATAACCGGAGGATTCAATTTTCAAAATGCATGGACAGGAGCTTATATAGCTGCCCAGGCCATAGCCGCTGATCAATAACTATTATTGAAGTGCAATTGCAATTCCTGCAGCCAAAGCCGCGCCCAAAATAGGGCCAACCACCGGAATCCAAGAATATCCCCATCCGTTGGAACCTTTGTTTTTAATGGGAACTAAAGCATGAATCATTCTAGGGCCTAAATCTCTTGCTGGATTAATGGCATAACCCGTGGTGCCACCTAAAGATAGACCAATGCCCCAAACAATTAATGCAACCGGTAAGGCTCCCAACGATCCAAGTCCAATAATCGTATTGTCCTTAGTGGAAACGGCATCAGTAAAGTACAACACCGAAAATATCAAGACAAAAGTTCCTAAAATCTCAGACAAAAGATTCAAAGGTGTGTTTGGAATTGCCGGGGCGGTACAAAAAACACCTCTTTTGGTATTGCCGTCATCGGTAGCATCAAAATGACGCTTGTTCAATAGCCAAACAAAAAAGGCTCCCAGCATGGCGCCAATAAATTGGGCAATAATGTAATTGGGAACATCATAAATGGAGAATTCACCGGCCAGCGCCAACCCAATGGTCACCGCAGGGTTTAGATGTGCCCCACTATGTGGTCCTGCCACCACTACGCCCGTGTACACCGCAAGGGCCCATCCGGTTGTAATTACGATCCAACCAGAACCGTTTCCGAAAGTTTTTTGTAATGATACGTTTGCATTTACGCCGCATCCCAATAAAATGAGTAGAAAAGTTCCAACAATTTCCGAAATGAAAGGAGTCATAAAGTAGTTTTTGGTTAAAGGTTATTTTTTGATGGAATTCAATGTGTTTCGGTCCAAAATTCCAATGCCTTGATTGCCCTGTACCAACCTTGGATTCCTTTTTCTATGGATTCTCGTTCGGTTGATGGATTGAAATGAACATCGGTTTGCCAAATATCTTGAATTTCTTCTGGATTTTTCCAATAACCAACAGCAAGTCCAGCTAAATAAGCCGCTCCCATAACGGTGGTTTCCACAATCTTTGGCCGTATGGTTATGGTATTCAACACATCAGCCTGAAATTGCATGAGCATATTGTTGACGGTTGCACCTCCGTCAACGCGAAGTTCTTTGATGGAAATCCCTGAATCAGCTTCCATGGCTTTTAAGATATCCATGGTCTGGTAGGCTATCGATTCCAAAGCTGCTCTTGCAATATGGGCATCTGTACTTCCTCGAGTCAATCCAAAGATGGTCCCTTGTGCATGTTGATTCCAATGTGGGGCACCCAATCCCGCAAAAGCTGGAACAAAATATACGCCTTCCGAACTTTCAACCGACCCCGCAAGCTGTTCCACTTCCGAAGAGGTTTTTATAATCTTTAAACTGTCCCGCAACCATTGCACCACCGCTCCCGCTATAAAAATACTCCCTTCCAATGCATAGTGGGTTTTTCCGTTGATTTTCCATGCAACCGTTGTAAGGAGATTATTTTTTGAAACAATAGGTTTTTCCCCAATGTTCATTAACATAAAGCAACCGGTGCCATAGGTATTTTTAACCATACCTTGCTTGGTGCACATTTGTCCGAACAAAGCTGCTTGCTGGTCTCCTGCAATCCCTGAAATAGGAATCTTGGCCGTAAAAAAATTGGGACTTGTATGTCCATAGACCTCACTGGATTGTCGTACTTCGGGAAGCATGCTCTTTGGAATGGTAAGCAGCTCAAGAAGTTCGTCATCCCACTCCATGGTGTTAATATTGAACATCAACGTTCTGGAAGCATTGGTAACATCTGTAATATGAAGGCTTCCCTCGGTCATTTTCCAAATGAGCCAAGTATCAACGGTTCCTAAAACCAAATCCCCTGCTTCTGCTTTTTCTCGAGCGCTCGCTACGTTATCCAAAATCCATTTTACCTTGGTGCCTGAAAAGTAGGAATCAATGACAAGTCCAGTTTTTTCACGAATCATTTTGGCCTTTCCTTGGTTTTTCAGTTCATCACAGTAATCCGCTGTTCGCTTATCTTGCCAAACAATGGCATTGTAAATAGGTTCACCGGTATTACGGTCCCAAACTATAACCGTTTCTCGTTGATTTGTAATACCAATGGCGGCTATTTGCTCTCCTTTTAAACCTCCTTTGCTGACGGCTTCCGCTGCCATTCCCGCCTGCGTGGCCCAAATTTCTTTGGCGTCGTGCTCTACCCATCCCGGTTTGGGAAAAATTTGGGTGAATTCTTTTTGGGCAACTGAAATTATAGCTCCTTGTTTATCAAAAACTACGGCTCGTGAACTGGTGGTACCTTGATCTAAAGCAAGTATATATTGATTCATATAATGAATTTAATGTCAATGAAAATACTAAAATAAATCAGAGTATTTTTAGACTTCATAATTTGTTAATATGAAAACGCATATCGCATTGCTCAGGGGAATCAATGTAAGCGGGCAAAAGAAAATCAAAATGGCCGAGTTGTCAAGGTCGTTGGAAAAGCATGGATTTCAACAGGTGAAAACCTATATACAGAGTGGCAATATTGTGTTCCAAAGTAAAAGTGATAATGCGGAAGAACTTCAAAACAGAATGCACCATGCAATTTTGGCCGACTTTGGGTTTGACGTACCGGTATTGATTTTAACTGTGGAGAAACTCATTAGGATTTTGAAGTTAAATCCCTATGCCAATGAACCCGATACAAAAGGTCTGTACTATGTTTTGCTCAAGACCCTTCCCAGTCAGGATTTGATAGGGGAGTTCAATAAACTAGAATTTGAGAATGAAGATTTTAGTATAACGAAAGAATGTGTTTATCTTTTTTGTAGAGCAGGATTCGGAAAGGCAAAACTTGACAATAATTTTGTGGAAAGAAGACTGAAGGTTCAAGCTACCACCCGTAATTTAAGGACCTTGAACAAACTTGTGGAAATGACGAAAGGCTAGTTCAGTTCCCAGATTTTGTAGTTTAGGAGTGTTGCAAAACAAATCCAAAGCAAATAGGGCACAAGGAGAAAAGCTGCAACTTTACTGACCACCCTAAACCATTTAATGGTCAAAATAATCAAGGTGAGTAGCACTAAAATAACAAAGAGAGCTCCCAGTGGGTTTTTCAATCCAAAAAATACAATGCTCCACAACGCATTAAAGAGCAATTGAAAACCAAAATGGTATAATGCGGTTTTAACCCAAATATGGTGAAACCCTTTGGACCACACTATTCCTGCGGAAACCCCCATTAAAACATAAAGAATGGCCCAAACAGGAGCAAATATGGCATTGGGAGGATTAAAATCTGGCTTGTTCAGGGAAAGATACCAATCATTTACAGAGCTTTGGGTTGCAAAACTGGATAGAAAGCCTATCAGTAGGCAAACTGCAACGCTTAGTAAAATATATGTAACCTTCTTCTTCATGGTTGGTGCAACTTCATCTAAAATAAGAATTTATTCGTATCCGCTTCATAGTAAGAAAGGAGTATCATTTATATTTGCCCAAATATTTCTGCAATGACCGAAAATGACTTTCTGCCCATCCAATATGATAATTTGCCAGCAGAAGGTAAGGTAGCTTGGAAAGCGCCCAGTAACATTGCATTGGTCAAGTATTGGGGAAAAAAGGCCAACCAGATTCCAGCAAACCCCTCTGTGAGTTTTACATTGGATGCTTGCGCAACTACTACCACGATTTTCTTTAGCAGAAAAGAGGATGATTCGCAATTTTCCTTTGATCTGGTTTTCGAAGGAGAACCCAAAGAAGATTTTAAGCCCAAGATCCAGACTTTTTTGGAGCGGATTGAAATCTACCTCCCATTTTTGAAGTCCTATCATTTAAAGATTGAAACCTCAAACTCCTTTCCACATAGTAGCGGAATTGCTTCCTCAGCAAGTGGAATGGCAGCCTTGGCATTGTGCTTAATGGATATGGAGAAGATGATGAATCCAGAAATGGATTCGGATTTTTTCAATAGAAAAGCTTCTTTTTTGGCCCGTTTGGGTTCCGGAAGCGCTTGCAGAAGTATTGAAGGTGATTTGATACAATGGGGAGAACACCAACCTATAGTTGATAGTTCAAATTTATATGGGATTAAATACCCATTTAAGGTAAACACTGTTTTTAAGAATTTTCATGATACCATTCTATTGGTTCATAAAGGTCAGAAACAAGTCAGTAGCTCGGGAGGCCACAATTTAATGCATAACCATCCGTATGCGGAAAGACGTTTTGAGCAGGCCCATGAACATTTGGATAGTTTAAAGGCCATTTTTTCTGAGGGGAATTTGGAGCGTTTCATTGAAGTGGTTGAAAGTGAGGCTTTGACATTGCATGCCATGATGATGACCAGCATGCCCTATTTTATTTTAATGAAACCGGATACTTTGCAGATTATCAATAAGATTTGGGACTATCGAAAAAAAACCAAGACCCCTATTTGCTTTACCTTGGATGCTGGTGCCAACGTGCATTTGCTCTATCCTGAGTCTGTAAAAGAAAAGGCTATCCAATTTATTCAGGATGAATTAGTTGCGCATTGTGAGAATGGCCATTATATTTGCGACCGAATTGGCACCGGAGCTCGAAAAATTGGGTAGTTAAACCAATAAAGGGTTTTGTTTGTCGTTGGATTCATGGGCAAGACTACATTATTTGTATCTTAGTTGAAATATATGAAAGGACCTTTATTTTATTCTAAAATTCTACTTTTTGGAGAGTATGGGATTATCAAAGATTCCAAAGGACTATCCATTCCCTATAATTTTTTCAAAGGAGCGTTAAAAACTGATGAAAATCCATCAGAATTGGCCAAGAAATCCAATGAAAGCTTAAAAGCTTATGTGGACTATCTTAGAAAACTGGAAAGTGAAGAAGAAGGTCTGGTTTCTTTTGATTTGGAGACTTTGGGGAATGATGTTACCAAAGGCATGTATTTTGACAGCTCTATCCCGCAGGGATATGGTATAGGAAGCAGTGGGGCTTTGGTAGCGGCCATTTATGATAAATATGCCACTGATAAAATTACGGTCTTAGAGAATTTAACTCGGAAGAAACTGCTAAAATTAAAAGAGATTTTCGGAAAAATGGAATCCTTCTTTCATGGAAAATCTTCAGGTTTGGACCCGCTGAACAGCTATTTAAGCTTGCCTATTCTCATCAATTCAAAAGATAACATAGAATCTACCAGCATCCCATCACAAAACAAGGAAGGAAAAGGTGCGGTGTTTTTGTTGGATAGTGGTATGACCGGAGAAACTGCTCCGATGGTACAGATTTTTATGGAAAAAATGAAGCAGGAAGGGTTTAGGAGTATGATCAAGGATCAATTTATAAAACATACTGATGCCTGTGTTGAAGATTTTTTAAACGGAAACATAAAATCCCTCTTTGGAAATCTAAAACAACTTTCCCATGTGGTTTTTGATCATTTCAAACCAATGATTCCTTCCAAGTTCCATCAACTTTGGCAACAAGGGATAGATACCAATGATTACTACCTTAAACTGTGCGGTTCTGGTGGTGGTGGATATATTTTGGGCTTTACCCAAGATTTTGAAAAAGCCAAAAAGGCCCTCAAAGAATACAACTTGGAAGTGGTATACAACTTCTAAAACCATCAAATGCTTAGTAGAAAAAATAAACTCCTGCTGTTCAAGCTACTGAGTTTGTTTTCCGTGGTGCGCGGCTATAATATTTTAATAATTACGCTGGCCCAGTATTTGGCATCTATCTACATACTTTCGCCAGATTCTCCTTTACGCCATGTTATTCTGGATGTAAATCTCTTTTTAATTGTAACTTCCTCGGCCTTGGTCATTGCAAGTGGTTATATCATTAACAATTTTTACGATGCGGAAAAAGACCTGATCAACAAACCAACTAAAAGCATGCTGGATAGGTTGGTAAGTCAGCGGTTCAAATTGACTACTTACTTTATTTTAAATCTTTTGGCTGTTTTTGCCGCTAGCTATATTTCGTTTAGGGCAGTATTTTTTTTCTCGGCCTATATTTTTGGAATTTGGCTGTATTCGCACAAGCTAAAGCGTATTCCATTTATAGGTAACTTGGTTTCGGCTTCATTGGCCATTGCACCATTTTTTGTGGTCTTTGTATACTATAAGAATTTTGAGACCGTGATTTTTGTGCATGCCCTGTTCTTGTTTTTGTTGATTCTGGCCCGTGAAATGATCAAGGATTTGGAAAATATGGCTGGGGATATGGCACAAAACTATAAGACCATTCCCATAATGTACGGCTCCAATGTTTCTAAAGTACTTGTTGGTTTATTGATTATACTTACCCTTGTTCCAGCTTTGTTGCTCATCAATAGTTTTGATGTTGGGTATATGCACCTGTACTTTTTGCTCTGTATTGCGGTACTGGGACTTTTTATCATTTTGTTATGGAAGGCAAAGAGTAAAAAACACTATGTTTGGTTGCACAATATTTTAAAGTTCATCATTGTGGCTGGTGTTTTCAGCATACTATTGATTGACGTTGATTTGGTGTTAAATCGGATTCTGTAATGGAAAATCTTTTGAAAGTGGCAATGGCTCAGATTGCCCCTGTTTGGTTGGACAAACAAGCGACTTTGAAGAAAATTGAAGCAACAATTGTAGAGGCTACTTCCGAAAAAGCGGAGCTTTTGGTCTTTGGAGAGACCTTTTTGCCGGGATACCCTTTCTGGCTGGCCTATACCGAAGGAGCTGCTTGGGATTTAAAAGTGAACAAGGAATTACATGCCCATTACGTCCGGAATTCCATTCAGATTGAAGCAGGCGAGCTGGATTCCATTTGCAAATTGGCCAAGGAAAATCAAATTGCCATTTATTTGGGCATGATGGAACGTGCCAAAGACCGTGGCGGTCATAGTTTGTATTGTTCTTTGGTATACATTGACGCAAATGGAGGTATAAAATCCGTGCACCGCAAATTACAACCCACCTATGATGAGCGCTTGACATGGGCTCCCGGAGATGGAAATGGACTCCAGGTACATCCCTTAAAACAATTTACAGTGGGCGGACTCAACTGTTGGGAAAATTGGATGCCCTTACCAAGAACAGCCTTGTATGGTCAAGGTGAAAATTTGCATGTGGCCGTATGGCCAGGAGGATTGCACAATACCAAAGACATTACCCGTTTTATCGCTAGGGAATCACGAAGCTTCGTGATTTCGGTTTCTTCGTTGATGCAAACTTCGGATTTTCCAAAAGACACTCCGTATTTGGATAAAATTTTGGAAAAAGCACCTTCAGTTCTGGCCAATGGGGGCTCTGCCATTGCAGGACCGGATGGCGAATGGATTGTAGAACCAGTTGTAAACAAAGAAGGGCTCATCTATGAAACCTTGGATTTTAACCGCGTGTATGAGGAGCGCCAAAACTTTGATCCCGTAGGTCATTATTCCAGGCCCGATGTTACCAAGTTGCAGGTCAATCGGGAACGCCAATCTACCGTTGCGTTTAAAGATTGATGACTAACCTCTGCCTTTAGCGGTTCTGACCAACCCAACAGAGTCGAATGGTAATCGACTCCGCCGTAATTGTGGTTATACATTGTTGGCAACTGGCTTTTTCAATCATAAATTCTAATTATTTCTCCATTACCTTTTCCTTTCACGCTTCTTACATATCCGTTTATTACTTTTCTCATAGGTATCGGATTGTGCCCTGGAAAGTAATCCTTGTACTTTTCGTATGCGTTTTCTACCATACCTGACGAAACAACATTTACTCTAATTCCATTTTCTATTTCGAGAGCAACAGCTTTAACGAAGCTATGTATTCCTCCGTTTACCATTGCTGCACTTGTAGTTTTTACTACTGGATCATCCGCGAGAATTCCTGTGGATAAGGTTATTGAACCATTTGGATTTAAATAGTTTTTTCCGATACGAACAAGGTTTACCTGTCCCATAAGTTTGCTTTTCAGCCCAACATAATAGTCTTCTTCAGTGAGTTTATCAAAGTCATTCCACTTTGCTTCTCCTGCAACACAGATTATGGCATCTAACTTTCCTGTTTTTTCAAACATAGCTTTAATAGATTGGCTGTTGGCAATATCTACATTGACATCTCCACTTGAGCGACCTGCAATTAATACTTCGTTGTCCTTTTCAAAATGGGAAACAACTGTTTTCCCTATTGTTCCATTTCCTCCAATTATTAATATTCTCATTTATTTCTGATTTAGTTTATGTTCAAAATGAAAACCAAGGGTTTTAAAATTTTGGTTATAATAGAACTTATGCGAACGTGTATTTTGAACATAAGTATTTAAACCAATAGTTTGGTATTCATTATTTAACGCCCATTTTTTGATCTCATCCATAAAATATTTACCACAGCCTTTTGATTGAATCTTTGAATCAATAATTACATTATCCAACTCCAAATGTTTCCCACAATAGATTCGGACAGTTGTCCAACCACTTGATATTCCTACTAGTTCTTTATCTCTAAATAGGGCAAAGCATTTATAATTTGGTAATTGAGACATCTGACGTAGCAACTTTTCTATACTGTTATTAGTCATTTCTGGATTTAGCAATTTCAGAAGATAAAACGATTTTTCAAGATGCTCTAGTGGGTTGATAAGGTTAAATTGCATGTTATTCATATCTTTATTTCGGTATATGTAGATATATATGGTTAAATAAAAATCAATTTTTTAGAAAATGACAATACTTTTCGATCAACTCTTCATTTCTTTTTAAGTATGACCACTTCCCGTGGCGTGTAGAAATTAATAGACCACATTTTTCCATATTCGTCAGATAGGTTGAAATTGTTGATTGTGAGAGTCCTGCTTTTTCTTGAATGTATGTTACGCAAACGCCATCATTAAAATGCTTTAATGTTTCGTGTGGCGGAAAGTGTTTTTCAGGTTCTTTTAGCCATTCCATGATCTGGACCCTAGTCTGGTTAGATAGACATTTACCAATTTCAGTGGCAGTTTTCAAATTCATGAGACAAATATATCTATAATTCTCGATATGTAAAAATGAAAATGGTGAAATTCGAGAAAATCCGCTTAAAAATCTAACACAAATTGATGGATGTCGGATCCGGGTTGGTAGATTTTTTAGCTACCAATCAATGTTCTTTTCAATAAACTTGATTAAGCTGTTTGCCATTGCTTCCTGATCTTTAATTGAAGGGTGTGCCGTAGCCTCGATATAGGGCATAAAATGAGTGTAAACAGCTTCATCATTTAGATTGCCGATGGCTTTTTCAATATAACCTGGCCATTTTGAACCTTCTTTAACAGCATCCATACAACCCAAGGAACATATGATCTTGGCGTCAGGATACTTTTGCCTTAAATTGGCAATGAACTGTTGATAGGCAGCTATAATTTCATCATCATTTGGAGCTTCTGTGCCAAACCTCACTTTAAATTCATCATATTCAGGCATGTTCACCAACCACGAATCATTCTGAAATAAATTGACCACGACCACATCGGGCCTGTACAAAGAAAAATCCCATTTGCTGCTTGGATCCGTAGGAATCAATCTATCGTACATCTCGGGCATTATTAAAGGATGCCAACTCACCGTTATACCAATACCACTTTTACAGATGCATTGATATTTTGCTTTAAAGTGTCTGGCGGTGATGGCGGCATAACTCAAATAGTTATTGGTGTAAGTGCTATCGGGGGAATCTTTTCCCGATAAATCTTCAATGGCATAACCAGCGGTTATGGAATTGCCATAAAACTCTATTTTCCTTTTTAGCGGGATAGGTTTGGGCAATACCTTGACATTTCCCTCCAGTTTAAATCCATAGAAGGTAGTTTTTCCTCGATTCCATTCAGCTCGCTTAAAAATTTCAATGGTATGCTTTCCTTTGGATAATCCAGAAGCAAGTTGATGAAGGTGTTTGGTGGTATCTGGTCTAAAAATAAAAGGGTCTTCATTATCAATGATGACATTGTAGTAATTATCCCCTTTTTCATCTTTAGTTAATGCGGATATGGATTCACCTTCAAAATTAAATTTTATGGAACTTCCGGACCAATACATTGCCACTCCTTCAACCTGTGATGAATCTACCCTGCCAGAATACACAATTTGTGGATTTGAATAATCCACAAACAATTCGTTTTGGGTAGTGCAAGCAGAAAATAAGGCCAAAGCGTTTAGGAGCAGAAATTTTCTAGTAAATAGGGTCATGGTTTTGGGTTGTATGGCTATTGGAAAATGAAGTTCGGGAATTTTAAACTAAAAATCCAACTTCAACAGATCGTTCGTAAGCTGTTGGGGGAAATAAAAAGCACTACTTTTGCAAAAAATTTATGACTGATGGCGAAATCAGACTATAACAGGGGCAAAAAGGCTTCTGGAAACTCTCAAAAAAGAAATCCCAAAAAGCAGTTCTCCAAAAAAGAAGGATTTCCAAAAAGACCTCAAAAGCCGGTTAAAAAATCAAATCCCAATGAGATTCGATTAAATCGCTATGTGGCCAATGCGGGCATCTGTTCCCGAAGGGAAGCTGACACTTATATTGCTGCGGGCAATGTATCTGTAAACGGAAAGGTAATAACGGAAATGGGCTATAAGGTCAAGCTTACGGATGATGTTCGTTTTGATGGCCGAAAACTCAGTTTGGAGAAGAAGGAATATGTGTTGTTGAACAAGCCTAAAAACTTTATCACCACTACCAGTGATGAAAAAGGAAGGCGTACGGTAATGGAGCTTGTTTCCAGCGCCTCAAAATCCCGTTTATTGCCGGTTGGTCGCCTAGACCGCAACACTACCGGACTTTTACTCTTTACCAATGATGGGGATTTGACAAAAAAACTGACCCATCCCACGCATGGCGTGCGAAAGATTTATCATGTGCATTTGGACAAGAATTTGGCGCTGTCGGACTTGCGTAAAATAGAAGCTGGACTGGATTTGGAAGACGGTTCTGTGCAGGTAGACGATGTGAGCTATATTCAAGGTTCTCCCAAAAAGGAGGTTGGTGTTGAGATTCGCAGTGGTCGTAACCGCATTGTACGCCGTATTTTTGAGCACTTGGGATATAATGTAACCAAACTAGATCGGGTAATTTTTGCAGGACTCACCAAAAAGGACCTCCCCCGTGGTCACTGGCGCCATTTGACCGAACAGGAAGTGATCAATTTGGGGATGATCAAGTAAATCCGCTGTATGGCCATTCAAAAAATCAAACCACATCGTGTTTTTTGGATTTTAGGCCTTGTGTTAATTGCATTGCAACTCTTTTTTATCGTCAGTGATGAAAATTCGTCTGCCTTATACCTAAATATTCATGACATCTATTATGCAGTGGCCTATGCACATATCTGTAATGCCTTGGGCGGTTGGTTTATTTTATGTGGATATGGCTATTGGATGTTCAATCTGTTTAAGATAAAAATAGTGGAATGGATGTTTTGGGCACATCTAGTCTTAAGTTTGCTTTTTTGCTTTGCGGTAGGTTTATCTTTTAGCAGTGATAAATCCGATACTGGGAATTTGGTCCATGAGACGGTTGACCAGTTGACCATTTTTATCACGGTCACTGGCTTTTTGATCGGACAGATTTTGTTCGTAAGCAATGCATTGATTTCCATGATTCGGATTAAGAGGCGTTGAAACAACGTATTGTTTTTTCACTTAGAAACCTTTATTATTTCATAGACCCATTGACGGTTCTTTTTATAGCCTTTGAGAAGGTTTGGGGATTTTATTCCTCCCCAAATCATTCCTCCTCCCGGAGGGGCAAATAAGAAAAAGGCTGAATTGCCAGTAAAAAGATATCCGAAGATACTAGCCCCAATGGCGGTAGCTCCGTAATACATAAAAAAACCAGTGGTAATTATGGAAATCAGTAATGGATTACGTTTAATTTTGACTATTTGAGCTAATGCAATAGATCTATTTTTAATGAGGATATGTTGCTCGCTCATTACCTTAAACGTTCCAGAAATTCGCTGACCATCATTTGTTATAATTCTTATCCTCTTATTTTCTTTGATCAGTATTTCCCTCTTGGAAGTGGGATTTGTGATTTTAATTGCCTTTTCTTGTGAATAGGTGATGTTCACTGAAAAAGTACAAACAAGAAAGATAACAAGCGTCTTCAAATCTATTGGGTTTCATGAACAAAATGGACGATGTCCATAAATAAAGTTCGAAGATTCTAGTCTAAACCCAGGACGTGAATTGATGGATTAGCCTTATGAATTGATGGATTTGAATTTCTTTCCACCTCCAAAATCCGTAAACTGACCTTAAGCTATCCAAAGGTTAGTCCATTTGGCGTAGGATGAAATAGTAGATTGGAGGTGGTAAATGGGATGCTCTGTAGCTAAGCTGTGGTGTAGCTTTTGTAACTGTTTCGTTCTTCGGGCACCTCGCTAAGATATTGTACAAACTCGTATTGGTTTCCATCCGCATCGGCAAAATAGTCTCTGATTCTAAATTGTTCCACCTCTTTTGGAAAATCCCTTTTGTACCCATTGCCAAGAAGATTGTTGGCTATTTCTTCAACATTGGGAACAACAAAGCCAATATGGTTTATACCAATCTTGTCATAGTTCTTGTCAGTTTTTAAATCGCTGTACTTGGCTTGATTTATGGCAATATAAGTGTCGTCATCTCCAAAATGGACCCATTCTCTTGCACCATTGCCACCTCCTCTAATCTTGAAGTGAGGGAAAGCGGTTCTGAAGAATCTTATTGCTTCCTGTAGATCGTTTACCGTTATGTTGGCGTGTTCCAAATAAATATGCTTCGTACTCATAAGGTTTCGTTTTTAATTGGTTACAAAGATGGAACCAGAAAATGAGGCTTAAAACGAACCTTGGTACAGAAAGCGTCCTGTACTAAAGTACAGTTTAGTGTTGTGAAATTATCAGATGCTAAAAAGCCCTCGTTTAAGTGCAATATCCACGGCTTCTGTCCTATTGTCTGCATGAAGTTTGGACAGGATTGCGGTAACATGGAATTTTACGGTGCGCTCGGTGATGTACAGCTGTTTTCCAATACTTTCGTTTGTAAGCCCCTGTTTTATAAGGGTTAATACTTCCAGCTCACGACTTGTCAGTGGCATTTCGGGATAATTAAACTTCTTTGATCTGGCTCTAGGCTCTTTACTTGGCTCTGTTTCCTCCAATAAAATGGTCAAATGCTTTTGAAGATCTGTAGTTGTTTTAAGAGCGTCTATCACTTTATGCCTCTCCGTATTTTCAAGGGATGAGATAATAGCTTCTATTTTTGGTATGAAAACCCGTTTTAGCACGTCACGTATGCTTGCGTCTGATTCAACACTTTCACGGCTATAGGATTGTTGCAATCGGGTGCGTTGAATGGCAGTTCCTACCAATTCACTGATGGTGTTAAGAATGGTAAGTTCCTTTTTGGTGAGTTTCCGGTTTTCTTCGCTCAGTAAATTAATGAGTCCCACTTTCTGGTTATTGATAATGATGGGAATGGTAGCGTGAAACTTGAGGTCTTCGGTACCCGAGCCAATATCCTTTAATCTTGTACAGGCTATCTCACTGATGTTCATGGCCTGATCCATACCGTCTGCCAAGTATTGTTTTATGCAATAACACCCGCCTGACAACCGCTCCGGATGATTACTCAATGTAGGAGGTAGATTGTGTGAAGCTGCTAAGTATACCGACTTGTTATCCGGCTCCGTAAGCCAGACCCATCCTGTTTCCAGATTAAGGATTTCCACCATTTTCTCCAAGGATTTCCGAAGTGCGGAATGCAAGGAAAACTCTTTGTTCAGATGGCTTGCTATCTCGTAGAGATGGGAATAATAATCAGTATCGTTCATCACCGAAAGCTACTAATAAATTGGAGATTATCGCAGCGAAGCTTTTTTCCTATTGATTGTGACTCATATCAAGAGGGATGATTTTGTAGTTACACTTATCGGTTTCGTATAACCGTCAGTTACGGGTTAATATGCGTTAATTTTCGGTTTGGCACTGACTTTAGCAATTCCGAGTGGATTCGGGCGTAGTCGAATCCACCTTAATTGCGGTATACATTGTTACCTGCTGGCTTTTTTAATCACAATATGCTATTATTCCAGACTTCGATTCCAAAGCTTTCTCCAGAATCTCACATAACTTTTCAATGTCAGTATCCGATTCTCTTTTTTCAGATGCTTTTTTACTGATTTGCTTTACCAATCCATTATTCCATCTAAAGTCAGAATAGTAATCAAATCGAGAATCAATAATTCCATTTTCTTTTAGATTTTCAAAAGTCTTTGAATTCAAGCCAGAAATGTATTCCAGATTTGCCTTTTCAGGATAATTAGGCTTAGATTGTTCATCATTTATCAAATAGAAATCTAGCATACTTTCATTTATTTGTTCTCTTGAAAATATTCATAAGCATATCCTTCTATTTCTCCACTCAGTTGATTTCCATTCTCATCTTTCAAGTCATACATTTCTTGTATTCCGCCAATTGAAGCAGAACCATCCAAACCCAAAAGAATAGTGTAAAAAATGTCAGTAAATGAAGAATCTAATACTTTTTTCATTATTTCGGTCTGTTGGTCAGTTAGATTAAGAGACTCAATTAATTGTCTTACTTCCGTTTCAGATTTTTCAGAAAGGTATTCTTTCAGAAAGTTCTGTTTTTCTGAATAAAATGCTTTTACAAATTCTTCTGTCTTCATTTTTTTTTGCGCTTGCAGGTAACGTTTAAGATATCGCTCGTTTTAATGAGCTATATCGCCCGATAAGTGAAGTTCTTAAATTTTGATGTAAAAAGCTAAGCTAAATTGACGGATCTACATGCTGGATTAACCATCTTCACGAATTAGCTTTTTAAGCCAACAGTTTTTCCATTTTTGTCTGTATCTCCTTCAAACATAAATTCCCGAAACTACCCTCATGGGTATGTTTAATATCTTTTTTGGGAGTAAAGGTGCCCGCTTCAATATCCTTGCCCATGCTTTTATAAGCATCCCTAAATGGCATTCCACTTTTTACCAACTCATTTAAAGTATCTACACTGAACAAATAGTCATATTTGGGATCATCCAAAATTTTGGTGTTGACCTTTATTTTCTTCAGGCTAAAAAGCATCATTTCCAAACAGGCTTTAATGTCTTGGATGGCCGGTACGATGACCTCTTTTACCAATTGCAGATCTCTATGGTAACCACTGGGCAGGTTATTGGTGATCAGTGTCAATTGACTGGGCACAGCTTGAATCTTATTGCACTTGGCACGAATTAGTTCAAAAACATCAGGGTTTTTCTTGTGTGGCATAATACTGCTACCTGTGGTCAGCTCATCAGGAAAGGAGATGAAATCAAAATTTTGACCCATGTACAAACAGATGTCCATGGCCAATTTGGATAGCGTGGCTGCAATACTGGAAATTCCAAAGGCAGTGGCTTTTTCTACCTTTCCGCGACCCATCTGGGCAGCGACCACGTTGTATTTTAGGGTCTCAAAACCCATTTCATGTGTGGTGAAGTTTCTGTCTATTGGGAATGAACTACCATAGCCGGCAGCGCTCCCCAACGGGTTCTGGTCCGCAATTTTTCGAGCGGCCTCTACAAAATACAAATCATCGATCAAACTTTCTGCATAGGCCGAAAACCACAGTCCAAATGAAGAAGGCATTGCAATTTGTAAATGGGTGTAACCGGGGAGCAGTACTTTTTTGTGTTTTTTGGCCAAATCCAACAAGAGGTCAAAGAGCGTTTTCACCTCATTTTTAATTTCATCCAGTTCATTTATCAGGTACAACTGCATGGCCACTAAAATCTGGTCGTTCCTAGATCTAGCCGTATGGATTTTTTTGCCGGTATCTCCTAGCCTTTGTGTAAGCACAAATTCAATTTTGGAATGCATGTCCTCAAAATCGTCTTCAATGGTAAAAACTCCATCTTCAATACAACGTGTAATGTTATCCAGTTCCTTGACCAATTTTTTGGTTTCTTCTTCGGTGATCAAGCCAACTTTGCTCAACATCTTTGCATGGGCTTTTGATGCTATGACATCATATTTTGCCAATAGCAAATCCAGTTCTCGATCATTGCCCACGGTAAAATGGTCTATTTTTTTATCGGTACTAAAACCTTTGTCCCAGAGTTTCATTTTTTAGAATTGTTGTTGTTTTTCAATTGTTTTAAAACTTCCATAGCACGTTGTGCTTCCTGTTTTTCCACAAAAATGTGGTCATGATAGTAAGCAGCCACAACATTGAAACTGATTCCTTCATTGGCAAGAACATTTGAAATCGCTGCTGTGAGTCCCACAGTTTCTAAAGGAATTGGAGAATTCGTGTTTAAGGTGATGCAGGAGGCCATGTAATTGTATTTCAGATTTATACTGTCTGCATCTTCTTTTTTTAGAATCAATGTTATCCCTTCTTTTTCCTTAAAAATACCATGTACAAGGTCAAGATTAAATTGAAAGGAATCATCCACACTGGCGAAAACGAAATCTCCTTGATTAAGTACTGGTTGTAACTTTGACAATAACTTTTTTAAATCGGTTTCTCCTGACATGGGTGTGTTATTTTTGAATTAAGAATCCAGAAAGGATTTTGATATACAGATCTATCCCTTCCTCAATTTCCTTTACAAAAATAAATTCATTGGCCGAATGGGAGCGGGGGCTATGTCCTGGCCCCAACTTTACTGATTGACAACTTAAAGCAGCCTGATCTGACAAAGTAGGGGAACCATAAGTTTTTCTTCCTAAAGCAATGCCGCTTTTTACTAGATCATGATTCGGGTCAATGGCAGATGAGTTCAGTCGAAGGGAACGAGGTGTCATTTTACATGGAGCTTCTTTTTGAAGAAAATCCGCAATTTCTTTGTTGGAGTAGCAATCGTTTACCCTAACATCGACCACCAAATCCACTTTGGCCGGGACAACATTATGCTGATTTCCCGCATTGATTTGGGTAACGGTCAATTTTACTTCACCTAAAGTATCGGATACTTTTTCAAAGGTGCAATTCTTGAACCAGTTCAACACTTCAATGGTATTGTAAATGGAATTGTTGTCATTGGGATGCGCTGCATGGGAGGGAGTTCCTTCCACCATTGCATCGAATACAACCAATCCTTTTTCGGCAATGGCCAAATCCATAAGGGTGGGTTCCCCTACAACGGCCACATCAATTTTTGGAAGGATGGGAATTAGGGCCCGCAAACTTTTTTCCCCTGCATTTTCTTCCTCCGCTGTAGCTGCCATAATAATATTATGGCTTAAGTTTTTCTGCTCATAAAAGTGAACAAAAGTTGCCAATAAGGAGACCAAACAACCACCCGCATCATTACTTCCCAGGCCAAACAATTTTCCATCCTCTATATGGGGATTGAAAGGGTCTTTAGTATAGGCCGCATTGGGTTTTACGGTATCATGATGTGAATTAAGGAGCAGGGTGGGCTTGTTTTCATCAAAATGCTTGTTGAAAGCATAAATGTTGTTGAACTGTCTCTTGGTTTTTACCCCAAAATCCGTCAACCAATTTTGTATGGCATCACCCGTTTTGTCCTCCTCTCCGGAAAAGGATGGAATGGCAATCAACTGTTGCAGCAGTTCAATGGCTTTTTGGGTCAGCTGTTCTTGGTCAATTTTCATAGCGTTAAAGTCGTAAAATTTGATGTTGACTGCTGAAGCATTTCGCTGTCACCAATACAAACTTGTTTTACATTGTTTTCAAGAGCATGGAAACAATTGTGCATTTTTGGAAGCATTCCATCCGCAATGATTCCATCTGCCAAAAGGAATTTATAGGTTTCTGAATTGATATGTTGGATTACGGAATTTTCATCCTCAATATTTTGCAATACGCCCTTCTTTTCAAAACAATAATATAGCGTAGTTTCATATTTGGATGATAATCCAATAGCCAACTCAGAAGCAATGGTATCTGCATTGGTATTGAACAATTGCCCTTTGCCATCATGTGTCAACGCACAAAAAACAGGAGTAAAACCTGCTTGCAATAATTTTGAAATCCCTTCTGAATTTACTCCGTCTACATCACCGACCCATCCAAAATCCACCTCTTTCACCGGTCTTTTGTGAGCATGGATGGCATTGGCATCTGCCCCGCTCATTCCCATGGCATTACATCCCAACGCCTGTAATTGCGCCGTAATTTTCTTACTGACCAATCCTCCATATACCATAATGGCCACATCCAAGCTTTCGGCATCTGTAATCCTTCGACCATTGGTCATTTTTGTTTCAATACCCAATTTGTTTCCAATTTGGGTGGCTTTTTTGCCACCGCCATGCACCAATATTTTGTGACCATCTATTTTGGAGAATAACCCAAGCAAGTGTGATAACTCTTCAGAGTTTTCAATGATGTTACCGCCTATTTTTACTATGGAAAGTTTTTCTTTCATTTTACGTATTTAGTATTCCACCGTCAATGGTCATGGACGTTCCAGTAATCCATGATGAATCATCTGAAATTAGAAAAAGAGCCAACTTTGCAATGTCCTCCGGGGTGCCCAATCGTTGTAATAAAGTTGCTTTTGCAGCATTTTCCACCGCTTCCTCAGGATTTGGAAATGCTTTTGCCGAATCCCATATCAAAGGCGTATCTACGGGACCTGGACAAATTGCGTTTACCCTAATTTTTGGAGCATATTCAACCGCCATTTGTTTCATCAAAGCTATGCTTGCGCCCTTTGAGGCACAATACGCCGGATGATTGGGAAAGCTTTTAAAAGCTGCAATGGATGCATTGATAAGGATATTCCCCTTTCCACTTTTTTGAAGGTGTGGAATGGCATATTTTGACAAATAGAAAATAGAACTTAGGTTAACGTCCAAAGTGTTGTGCCAATCGGAGACCGAAAGGTCAACTACATTGCCCAATCCTAAAATCCCTGCATTCAAGGATAGTACGTCAAGTTTCCCAAACTCGTCAATGGACGTTTTGACCAATTTTTCATTGTAATCAGGTTGGGAAACATCTCCAGCAACAAAGACAGCACCTTTGAGTGCTTTTACCAAGGCATTGCCTCTTTCCAAGTTACGTCCGGAAAGAACAAGTTTTGCACCTTCAGCGTGCAACATCTCCGCAATGCTCTTTCCCATGCCACTTGTAGCTCCGGTAACAATACAGACTTGGTCTTTTAGTTTCATTTTTCTTGGGTTATAGGTTTTCCAATATCTTTTTTAACACAATTTGTGCGGAAAAAGTTCTGTTATTGGCCTGTTCAATCACTAATGATTGGTTTCCGTCTAAAACAGCATCTTCAACCACTACGTTTCGCCTAACAGGGAGGCAATGCATAAACTTAGCATTTCCTAGCTTTTCTGCGGTCATCATCCAATTGGAATCTTGCACCAATACTTTTCCATAATCGGTATAACTGCTCCAGTTTTTTACATAAACGAAATCTGCATCTTCCAAAGCTTTTGCTTGGTCATATTCAATTTTACATCCTTTGGTGATTTCGGGGTTCAATTCGTACCCTTTTGGATGGGTAATGACAAAATCGGCATCTTGTAATTGCATCATCTTAACAAATGAATTTCCTACTGCATGTGGCAAAGCTTTGGGATGTGGGGCCCATGATAAAACCACCTTCGGTTTGTTTTGTATTCTGTTTTCTTCCAAAGTTATGGCATCTGCCAAGGCCTGTAATGGGTGTGCGGTTGAACTTTCCATGTTCACAATGGGGATTGAGGTATATTTGGCGAAGCCGTTCAAAACCTCCTCTGCCTCATCTTTGGCTTTATCCTCCAATTTGGCAAAGGCTCTAATGGCAACCACGTCACAAAACTGGGAAACTACTTGTGCAGCCTCTTTTATATGTTCCGATGTTCCTTGATCCATAATGGTGCCATCACCATATTCCAGAGCCCATCCTTCGTTGCCAAAATTCATGACCATAACATCCATACCCAAGTTCATGGCAGCTTTTTGAGTGCTCAATCGTGTCCTGAGTGAGTTATTGAAAAACAACAAACAAATGGTTTTTCCGGTACCTAGCGCAAGATACTTCTTAGGCTCTTTTTTGAGTGCTCTGGCCTCCGCTACACATTCAGATAGATTGTCTATATCGTTTATGGAAAGGTAGTGTTTCATCATTTAATTTTTGTATGGTTTGTGGAATCTTGAAGGGCATCCTGGATGAAATTCTCATTCAAACCATTCACAATCCAAGTTTCAATTCCTGCATTTTTGGCAATGGTGGCAGCCTCTATTTTAGACTGCATCCCTCCGGTTCCGTGGGTGGATTTACCATTACCTATTTCTTTGATCAGATTTTGAAGGTCGTTTACGGCTTCAATGGTTTTTGGCTGATTGTTTTCCAAGGATTCCTTCGTATAGATTCCGTTGGTGTTTGTCGCGATCAACAACAGGTCTGCGTCCAACAAAGCAGCGGTTAACGCAGCCAACTTGTCGTTATCACCAAATTTGATTTCATCCGTTGCAACAGTATCATTTTCATTGATAATTGGGATGAAATTATTCGCCACCAAAACGTTAATGGTATTTTTAATGTTGACTTTTGAATCTGCATTTTCAAAATCGGAATAAGAAAGCAAACATTGTGAGGTAAGCAATCCCAATTCCCTAAAATTTTCCTGGAAAATCCGCATCAAATGGGGTTGACCAATGGCAGCCAATGCTTGCTTCACATTGATTTCTGGACCGGTATGTTCCAATTTTACAAACTGTTTTGCTGCTGCAATGGCCCCGGAGCTGACAATGATAAATTCATATTCATTGGAAAGCTGTGCAATCTGTCTGCCAATATCCTCCACCTTTCCTCGGGAAATCTGATTGGTTTCCTTGGTCAAGGTGTTTGAGCCTATTTTTAACAGTATTCGTTTCTTCTTCATCTTATTTTATCTGGTTTGACCATTTCCGGTAACATACCACTTGTTACTTACCAAATGTTGAAGACCAATGGGTCCTCTTTGGTGCAATTTATTCGTACTGATGGCAAGCTCTCCTCCCAAACCAAACTGACCTCCGTCCGTAAATCGTGTTGAAGCGTTGTGATAAACAGCAGCTGAGTCCACGGATTGCATAAATGTGGTTGCGGTTTCATTGTTGGCCGTAATAATGGCAGCGGAATGTCCACCGCTGTAGGTGTTTATTTTATGAATTGCTTCGGTTAAGTCGGATACCTGTCCAAGGACAATTTTGTAGTCCAAGAACTCTTCGTGCCAAACAGAATCATCTTGGATTTCAATGGTTTCGGATAAGCTGGACAACGGTTTGTCAGTTAAGATTTGAACCTTACTTTTTTGAAGTTGTTGGGCCAATTGGGTCAAAAACTCCTGTTTTCTTGGCAAATCAGCAGCAATCAGTACCTTGTCCAAAGCATTGCAGGCTGATATTTTTGTGGTTTTTGCATTGATGATGACATCCAACGCTATTTCCAGGTCAGCCTCGGAATCTACATACAAAAAGTTGTTCCCACGACCACTTACAATTACAGGGCAAGTGGCATGCTGTTTCACAAACGCAATGAGTTTTTCTCCCCCCCTGGGTACAATCAAGTCAATTTTTTGGGAAGGGTTTTCCAAAAAGTTTTGCGTTTGAGCTCTATCAAATTCTAAATAAGTGACCCAATCTTTTGAGCAGTTGTGTTCTTCCAGTGCCTTGTGCCACAGTTCTACCAAGACCAAGTTGCTGTTGAGGGATTCCTTTCCTCCCTTCAGCAATATTTTATTTCCGGATTTGAATGCAATTCCGGCAGCTTCAATGGTCACATCAGGTCTGGATTCGTAAATAATCAAGATGGTGCCAAAAGGCGCTGTTTTGTTGCTGATATGGATGCCATTTTCATGGGTAAATTGAAAACGTTCCACTCCCAAAGGGTCTTGCTGCGAAGCAAGTTGATCAAGTGATAAGACCATTCCATCAATTTTAGAGGGATCAACTTTTAAGCGATCTCCCATGGCCAAATCTTCCCCTGAATAACCGTCAAGGTCTTTTTTATTGGCCGCTAAAATTTTGGATTGTTCCAACTTCACCAATTGGGCCATGGTGGTCAAAACAGCATTTCGTTTTTCTATGGATAATACCAAACTCATTGTAATTCTACTTTTAATGCTTCAAAAAATAGGTCGATATGTTCTTTTGTGATGTTCAATGCAGGCAAAACCCGAAGCAGGTGTTTGTTTTTTGCACCTCCAGTGAACAACCTTTGATTGAAAATCAAACTTTTGCGCAGCTCTCCAACTTCAAAATCAAACTCTAATCCCAACATCAACCCTCTTCCCTTAACTCGTTTTACTTGGGGGATTTCTGCGGTTTTTTCTTTGAAATAGTTTCCTAGTTCATCTGCATTTGGAATTAAATTTTCATTTTCCAATACCTCCAAAACGGCTAAAGTTGCTGCACATGCTAGATGATTTCCACCAAAGGTGGTTCCTAAAAGTCCGTAGGATGCTTTGAACGATTCATGAATAAGTATACCTCCTACCGGAAAACCGTTGCCCATGCCTTTGGCCATGGAAATAATGTCTGGTTGTATGTTGTGGTGTTGAAAGGCAAAGAATTTTCCACTTCTACCAAATCCACACTGAATCTCGTCCGCGATAAGAACAATCCCTTTTTCTTTGGATTTTTCCGCCACAAATTGAATAAACTCGGTTGTAGGTTCATCCAAACCTCCAATACCTTGGATAGTTTCAATGATTACGGCACAATGATCGTCAGATTGAATAGCACTTTGAAAAGCTTCAAAGTTGTTCAATTCTAAAAATGTTACTTTTTGTTGCTGGTTGATAGGTGCATTAATGGAGGGGTTGTCCGTTGTGGCAACAGCTGCTGAGGTTCTCCCATGAAAACCATTTTTAAAGGCAATGACCTTGGATTTTCCAGTATGGAAAGAAGCCAGTTTTAAGGCATTTTCGTTGGCTTCCGCTCCAGAATTGCACATAAAAAGATTATAATCTTCACATTGGGACAATTCTCCCAGTTTTTCTGCTAACTTATGTTGCAATGGATTTTGGATGGAGTTACTATAAAACCCGATTTTGTCCAGTTGATTCTTAAGTCGATTCACATAATGCGGGTGGGAGTGACCAATTGAGATTACCGCATGACCTCCGTAAAAATCAAGATATGTTGAGCCTTTATCATCAGTTACCTCAATACCCTTTGCGGAAACCGGGGTTACATTGTAAAGTGGATATACGTCAAATAGTTTCATCTTTTCTTTTTTGTCATTCCCGCGGAGGCGGGAATCTTATCAATTAGGCCTCGCTACCCCTTCGACAAGCTCAGGATGACAGCTTGACCTGACATTTGTTTATCCTTTTCTGATTTTACTTATTTTTTCAAATGAGGTCACTATACCTCGAATTAGTGATGAGCTCAATCCTTGGTGTTCCATCTCGTTCAACCCTTCAATAGTGCACCCTTTGGGTGTAGTCACACGATCGATCTCTTCTTCCGGGTGGTTTCCGGATTCAATTAACAGGCTGGCAGCCCCATTACAAGTATGCATGGCCAGTTCTTGGGCTTCCTTGGCATCAAACCCTAATTGAATAGCACCTTGGGTTGTGGCCCGAATCAAACGCATCCAAAAGGCAATGCCACTGGCACAAATCACGGTTGCCGCTTGCATTTGCTCTTCAGGTATTTCCAAGGTATGACCCATTCTGTTGAAAATGGCCTTGGCCAGATCAATTCGCTTTTTACCCAATTCATTACTGCAGATACAGGTCATGGAATTTCCGACAGAAATAGCGGTATTGGGCATGCTACGGATGATGTACTTATCCGAACCGATAATTTCCTCAATTTTTGAGATGCTGAAACCCGTTATGGTACTGATGATGACATGATTTTCGGTCAAAAGGTCTTTTACTTCTTCCAAAATTGAACTGAAATGACCAGGTTGCACGGCAAAAATCAAAGTGTCCGAATTTTGGATAGCCTCTTTGTTGTTCGTGGTGACGGTGACATTACCGTACTTTTCAAATTCTTTGATTTCCGATATGTTTCGTTTGGTCAGGTACATGGTAGTAGCTCCATTGCTATGTAAAACACCTTTTGCAATGGACAATCCCAAATTTCCCGCTCCTATGATTGCTATTTTCATTTGTTTATTTTTTAAAATACTCCCGCCTTTAGTTGAAGTCCTGTTGTTTCTTCCAATCCAAACATTAGATTCATATTCTGAACAGCCTGCCCGGAAGCTCCTTTTAATAAATTATCGATGGCTGAGGTCACCAATAAAGTATCCTCATGTTTATGCAAATGCACATGGCATTGGTTGGTGTTCACTACTTGTTTTAAGTGGATGGGTTCATCCGAAACATGGGTAAAAACATCATCCTTGTAAAAATCCTGATACAATTGCTGGACATCTTCTAAACTGCCATCAAACTGGGTATAACTGGTTGCCAGAATTCCTCTTGTGAAATTTCCTCTGTTGGGCAGAAAGAACAATTTTCCAGTTTTGGTTCCGTAGGAATCCAAGCTTTCTCCAATCTCACCCAAATGTTGATGGGTAAAAGGTTTGTACCATGAAACATTGTTGTTCCGCCAACTGAAATGGGAGGTAGATGAAAGTCCAACTCCTGCTCCTGTACTTCCCGTTACCGCATTGATATGCACCTGATTTTGCAGCAAACCTGCTTTTGCCAAGGGAAGCAATCCCAATTGAATGGTGGTGGCAAAACATCCAGGGTTAGCAATATTTTCTGCCTTTTCAATACTTTCCTTGCTCAACTCGGGAAGACCATAAACAAATGTTTTTCCCTGAAAGGAGGCGTCGGCTTTCAATCGAAACTCATTGCTTAAATCCACGATCTTGGTTGTGGAATCAAAAGTGTTTTCCTTTAAAAACTTTGACGAATTGCCATGACCCAAGCAAAGGAAAACCACATCAACACTGGAATTTACTTCGCCGGTGAATTCCAAGTTCGTTACACCAAGCAAATCTGGATGGGCCGAAGTAATAGGTTTTCCAGCCCTAGTGGTACTGAACACGAAGTCGATTTCCGCTTCAGGGTGGTTAAGGAGCAATCGAATCAATTCGCCTCCTGTGTAACCGGACCCTCCAATAATTCCTGCCTTAATCATGATGTTGATTTACATGGTTAGCAATTTTTCCTGGGTTGGAAAGAATTTTGATGAATCCTTTGGCATCGTCTGCCGTCCAACCTTTGTTCATTTCACCATAACTTCCGAAAGAAGCATTCATCAAATCATGGGGAGAAGAAACTCCGTTCAATTCAAATCGATAGGGGTGCAGTGAAAGGAAAACATCTCCCGAAACATTTTTTTGGGTGTCTGCCAAAAAGGCTTCAATGTTTCGCAATACTTCGTCCAAATAATTTCCTTCATGCAATAACATTCCATAGAAATTTCCCAATTGCTCTTTTTGGTATTGCTGCCACTTACTCAGCGTATGTTTTTCCAATAAGTGGTGTGCTTTTATAATAATCAAGGGAGCTGCAGCTTCAAAACCAACTCGCCCCTTTATACCGATAATGGTATCACCCACATGAATGTCTCTGCCAATGGCATATTTTGAGGCTATGGCTTCCAATTTTTCGATGTTTTGCACAGGATTTCCTTCTTCCCCATCAACGGCAACCAATTCTCCTTGTTTAAAACTGAGTTTTAATTCTTTAGAAAACTCTTTTTCCAGTTGGCTGGGGTAAGCAGTATCGGGTAAGGGTAGATGCGAGGTCAAAGTTTCATCTCCACCTACCGATGTTCCCCATAAACCTCTATTAATGGAGTATTTTGCTTTTTCCCAAGGATAATCCACGCCATTTTTTTGCAAGTATTCAATTTCTTCTTCCCTAGCCAACTTGTTATCCCGAATTGGGGTGATGATCTCAATTTCAGGAGCCATGATCTGAAAGATCATATCAAATCGGACTTGGTCATTACCGGCGCCAGTGCTTCCATGGGCAATATACTTGGCCCCTAATTTTTTGGCGTGATTTACAATTTCAATGGCCTGAACAATTCGTTCGGCGCTTACAGAGAGCGGATACGTATTGTTTTTGAGTACATTTCCGAAGATGAGGTACTTCACCACTTTTTCGTAAAACGTTGAAACGGCATCAATGGAGGTGTACGTTGCAGCGCCAAGAGCCAATGCCTTTTGCTGGATGGATTGAATTTCTTCTTTGGAGAAACCTCCGGTATTCACACTTACGGCATGGACTTCAAAGCCTTCTTCCTGGGATAGATATTTGGCGCAATAGGAGGTGTCCAAACCACCACTGTAAGCTAAAACTAGTTTTTTCATTTTTTATTCTTTTTTAGGAAAAGTGATTGTTTGATTCGCTTTAATCTTTTAAAAGCTTTTCCATTCAATCTTTTTGATTCGGTTTTTGAGGTATCTGGGTCATATAGCATTCCTGTGCAGAGGCACATATTTCTTTCAGTCCGGGTAAGGATATCAAAGTTCTTGCAGGTTTGACAGCCTTTCCAAAATTCTGGGTCGTCTGTCAGTTCGGAAAAGGTAACAGGCTTGTAGCCCAGTGCATAATTCATTTTCATCACGGCCAACCCTGTTGTAATCCCAAAAATTTTGGCATTGGGAAACTTTTGCCTTGACAGTTCAAAAATGGCCTTCTTGATTTTTTTTGCAAGCCCTTGGTTTCTATAATCAGGGTGAACAATCAATCCGGAATTGGCTACAAAATTCTTGTTTCCCCAAACTTCTATATAACAAAATCCGGCAAACTTTTCACCATCTAGAGCAATTACGGCATTACCATTCTGAAGGCGTTTCATGATGTATTCCGGTGAGCGTTGGGCAATACCGGTACCACGAACCTTGGCAGACTCCGTTATGGTGTCGCTGATCATTTGGGCGTATTTATAATGTGATTCGTTAGCAATTACAATTTCCATTGCTATGGCGTTTTAAACTGATAAAAAAATTGAAAGCTGTATGGTTTTTGCGGAAATGGACTCACCTATTTCCATAAGTCATGTGCACCCTTACGGGCGACGGCGACGAGTGAACGGACGTACTGGAGCTGGAATGCTCAATGGAGTTAATATGTATTCTTGTCCTTTCATTATGGGATAAATGTACAAATTAATTCCAGTGAGCGTGAAAATGAGGTTATTTTTTAAAGAAATGTAACTTTTTTTCGGCTTTAGCCAGTATTTCATAAATCAGGAACCCAAAAACTAAGAGATACTCAATGGCCAATAACCACAAATTTTCATCGTAATCGGAATTTGAATAGGCATAATAGCTCAAAACAACCACAAATGACCATATAATGGCATATTGATATTTTGTGAAAATGCCCAAGGTCAAAAGGAACACAATATACCACGGATGGACCGTGCTTGACAAAAAATAGTATCCTGAAATGATAATGAGCATTGATACAATTAAAATGTTCAGGTTTTGATTTTTCCGAACGAAAGTGATTGCAAGAGTTGCTATGATCACGGAGAATGCAACAACCTTTCCATAAATTTTTACCAACTCCCATGGTTTGGCGTCAAAAAAAGTAACTCCAATTTGTTTTACCAGATTGTATATGCCTGCATTGAATTCAAAATTTGAAAACCAGAGCCCTACGGTTTCCGAATAGTTGTTGATGAAAGCTGGAGAATAGAAAGGTAAAAGTGTTAAAAGACAGGTTCCCCCCACTAAAAGATAGAACATGAAGCTTTTTTTGAATCCGAAGTGTTTTAAAAACAGGGGTAAAAACAGGATGGGAACCAATTTGACCATTATGGAAAACGAGTAGATCGGTGCCGCCCAAACCCATTTCTTTGCGGCTACCAGATAGAGCGACCACACAAAGAAAAAAAGCATCACGCCTTCAAAATGCAGATTCCCTGTCAATTCAATAATGACCAAAGGGTTTAAAAGGTACCAAAAAACCATGTGGGTGGAACGATTAAGGTGCTGTAACAACTTTCTTCCAAAGTAAATAATTCCAATATCCGCCAGAATAATGGTCAGGCGCATAATAATTATGGAGCCCAAAATACTTCCACCGCTTCCGATAGCTGCTATAGAAAATAAGAGTTGGTTAATTGGGGGATAGTTGCTAAAATGTCTGGCACTTAAATCGCCCATGCCCGCAAATAACTCCTGCGCATTTGCGATTGGTAGATTTCCCTGCAGAACCAGGTGTTTGGGTAGATGCAAATAGGGATTTATTCCATTTTTAATGAGCTCACCATCCCAGATAAACCGATAAAAATCTTGTGAAAGATTGGGTTCCGCCATCAGAAAGACCAACCGAAATAAAATACCCGAGACCATCAGGAACTTAAAGTTCCATTTTTGGAATTGGATCAGTTTGTAATGCAAAAAGAAAACGGCAATGAAGAGACCTAAAAGTTTTGGGAAATCGGTTCTGGCCAAATCGTATGCAAAACTTGCATAGAACAAAGTGCTGGCCAGCACAAGAAGAATTGGGATTTTGTTAAGTTTCCAAAATTTTATGACGTGAAGGGGCATAGCTTACCAACATCTCTTAGGTTGGTAAAAATTATAAAAATATATTTTGATTTTACTGAAATTCGTCAGTTTGAGTGAATTTTTCGAAGCATAACTTTGAAAATTTGTATCGAAAACAATAATTTCAACTCAAATACAGTTCTCGATACAATTTTGCGGAATGCAAAATCACTCGAACTGACGTTTTATGATGTGGGCTGCTTCCCGGCAAATCTACTCCGTAGCTACTAGAATTTCGGCCTCGCCATTGGTTGGATCTATGGCTTTTTCGCCATAAATCTCAATATCGGTGGTGTAGGCTCTCTTCAAATCGGTTTTCCAAATATCCATCCAGGTGTTGATCACGGCATCTTTGGTTAAATCACCCTTGGCAATGAACTTGGCATAATTGCTTGCGGGAACCATTTTAACCGTCATGTCTTCAGGAACATTATCAAGTTCAGATACATTACAACCTATAACCATGGTATAAGGCTGTGTGTGGTCTCCTTCATAATCGGTATAGATGGCATAAATGGTATCATCCACTTTATGTGGAACTCGGCTTAATGTATTTTCGGCCATAACTTTTTCCCAAAGTTGTGGAATGTCATGGTCAGCTTTTCCCGGGTCGTTGGATGTTCTAATGGACAGCCCCACAATGGTTAATTCGTCTTTTTTGGTGTTTGTCATGATGTTTGAATTTTAAGATTTGCACAAAAATATCGATGGATTATGACAAGTGTGTGTCAGGGGTGGTTTGCATTGGTCAATTCGGAGTATGGATTCGTCAATTCTTGATGGATTTTTAATAAAAATTTCCCGAACTTCACTTATCGGTTGCTAAACAATCATTAAAACGATTTTTAGCGTAAACGATAAGTGCTATTTGAAAAACACACACTTTATTGTCCAATCATTTCCCATTCTGCTCAGGATTATCCTGATAATAGGCGTCATAAGATTTGTAGTACTCTTCTAAGGTCATATTGTGCGATTCAAAATGCTGGTAGGTATTGGTGATTTTCTGAATCAAATCAATTCGGAATACCCTAAAGGCCTTCCGAAGTCGGCAATAGGCAATAAGCAACCACTTTTCCTGAGTACTGTATAAAGCAAAGGGCTCAATGTCCCTGTTTGAAGATTTTTCATCAAGAGAGTGATAATCAATGTTCAATACCTCAAAATTGGTTATGGCCGATTGAATACTCATAAGGTAATTACTGGTCTTGTGGTCGGAATAGTTGTTAAAAAAGTAGATACGCTCCGTAAGCAAACTGGCTTTTTCTTTTTGGGAACCTTTTAAAAGGGCTTTTATTTTTAGAATGGCTTCGGTATAATGCTGTACAAAGGAAACATCTTTGTTTTTAAGGATAAGTTGTTCTGCGGTTATCAGGGCATTTGCCTCCTCTTCCGTAAACATTACCGGAGGTAGATGATAACCCTCCATCATGGTGTACCCTTTGCCTTCCTCCGTAATAACGGGCACGCCGGACTTTTCCAAGGTTCTAATATCCCTATAAATGGTCCGGATGCTCACATTATGCTTTTCTGCTAGCATTTTTGCCGTTACAATTTTTGAGGACTGCAGTTGGGTCAAAATAGCGGTAAGTCTTGAAAGTCTGGGTTTTTCTTCCATCTAAACTCGGAATGTTTCTTTGGTTAAAATGATATAAAAGTAGGGATTTTGAAAATGAGCTTTTAGCTGATGGACATCTTTGAATCAAACCAATTTACCATTTAAAATCACTTATTATTTTATCATTAAAAAGCACTTTAATGGTGTCATTGTTGGTGTACGCTATATAATGCACCGTATTATCACTCTTGGATAGTTTTTTGTGCTCTAAAAACTGGGGTGTTGAATCCAAGTCATTTGGGTATGGAATGGATTTGCTCTCGCTTTTTGAAAACTTAATGTAGCTAATACTGTTTGTTGAAAGGTCAAAGACATTAATAGCATAAAAATCATCTTTGGACAGCGTGGCATTATAGATAATATGATTGCTATCTGAGGACCAATTTACCACCAATGACTCTGGTTTGGGAAAGGAATCCAATTTGTGCACTTTGCCATTTATAATGTTTTCTGTGTACAGGCCATAGTGGCTACCGTCATTCTTTATGGAAGCGATTGTTTTTCCGTTGGGAGCCAATATTTTCTTTGAGCGGTTATTTTGATTGAAAAAGAATACAATGGCCGATAATACCAACAAGAAAAACAAAAGAATCCATTTAAAGACACTTCGTTTTTTTTCTATGGGAAGGGTGCTTTCCTCGAGTTCAACTTTTTTTAGGGGCGCAACAAGTCGATATCCCTTTTTTGGAATGGTTTCTATGTATTCTGGATTGGCCCTAGAATCCCCTAATATTTTTCTTAATTCGGATATGCTCTTGTCCAGCGAATTTTCAGTTACGATAGCACCTTCCCAGGCTTTTTCCAATAAATCCTTTTTGGAAATTACTTTCCCATTGGCTTCAATCAGCACAACAAGGACTTTTGCCACTTGATTTTGTAAGTGGGTCTTCTTATTTCCATGTATCAATTCAGAAGTCCATGGATTTAATGTCCAATGTCCTATTTTGTATTGATATGTTTTTTTTGACATCCTCTGTTGGGTATAAAAACGGGAAATTGTCGAATTCAGAAATAATTCAGGTTTACACAACCCCAATTAAAAACTATTGCCATAAAATTGATAGTGGTATAAACCAAAAACAATAAAACTGCAATGCAAAATATAAAACTAATAGTAATCATGGTTTTGTTGGGCAATGTTAACATGTTTGCCCAACCCAAAACGCTAACACTTACTTCCAATATATTAAATGAAGAAAGGCAGATTTTAATTGGGCTGCCCGATTCTTATGAATACGATGGGGGAGATTTTAAGTACCCCTTGCTTTTACTGACCGATGCGGAATGGCATTTTGATATGGTTTGTAGGGCCACAAAATTGTTGTACCAAAACGGTTTTCCAAAAATTATTGTGGCTGCTATCATTAACAATAATAGAGGAAAGGATTTGACTTTTTCCAACACACCTGAAATTGACGGCAGTGGCAATGCCTATAATTTTTACCGGTTTATTAATGAGGAATTGTTGAAGCGTTTGGAGGAAGATTATAGGATATCCGATTTCAGAACCTTAATGGGCCATTCTTTGGGTGGGTTGTTTGCTGCATATTCCATCACTCAAAATACGGATGCTTTTGATGCCATAGTTGCGATAACGCCCACCATACGATGGGACAATTTTAAGCTATTGGATAGTTTTACATCAGATTTGATGAAGAAATTGAATAAATCCGGAAAACCAATTTTTATAGGGATAGGGAGTGAGACTGGACCGGAGCGTGAAGGTGTACTGCGATTGAAAAAACTATTCGAATCTCACCATTTTTCAAGTTTTGCTTATAAGGAATATTTGGATGAATCCCATGTTACGGTTCCTTGGAAGGCTTATTTTGATGGGATTAAATTCATTTTCGATCCCTTTCAGTTGCCTGCTGAATATAGTGACCTCGATTTTTCAAAGACCATGGAATATTATAAAAAAGTGGGAAGCACTTTTGACTATGACAAGCGTGTGCCCCAGCGTATTTTGTTCAATCGAGGCTATGGTGCACTTGAAGCTGACAACAACATTGAAGCAAGGAAAATATTTGAGTATTACAAGCAAGTCTATCCCAATGTCCCAATTCCCTACACGGCCTTGGGAGACATTAATTTCGATTTGAAGAAATACCCTGTATCCAAAGAGAATTATGAGATGGCCTACAAATTATTTCCCACGGATTATGTAAAGAAAAGAATTGAAGCCCTTGAAAAATTGATAGATTAAGCTTTGGACGTAAGCGACTTAAAGAATACAAAGCCAAAGCCCAAAAACAACATTAAATGAAAAGGAAACAATCCGAAATCATTTAAGGGAATAGCACTGTACATTCCGAACAGGAAATAAATCATTAGTGCAAATTCCAAAATCATATTTGGAGATAATTTCTTGGCCAGATACTTATTGCCTTTCCAACTATCCGTTAGGTTATTGATGTTGAATTTTGGGGTACGCACAAATTCGCTGCGTTTACCCATGTGGCCTTCCAAAACAGCAACGGTATTGTGCAGAGAAAATCCAAGTGCAACGGAGAAAAAAGTAAAGAAGAGCTTTATATAGTCAACAAAATTATCAAAACTACTTCCCTGTATGCTCTTGTATGTAAACCAATAACAAATGAACAGAATAATGGTGCTGATGATAAAGAAACTGGTAACTTCAAATACCCAGCCCAAATGGCCGTACATGTTTTTAATATAGAGCATTGGAATGCTTAACAGTGCAACAATAAAAACGCACAGGAACATAGAACTGTTGAGCAAGTGCATAACTCCGTGGAATTTTGTCTTGAACGAGATGTTTTTAGCAGTGATAACGCTCCAAACTGTTTTTCTGAAGTTTTCTGCACCTCCCTTGTTCCAACGGAATTGTTGCGAACGCGCCGCGCTAATTACAACAGGAAGCTCAGCTGGGGTCTCCACATCTTCCAAATATTTGAATTTCCAATTTTTTAACTGGGCTCTATAACTAAGGTCAAGGTCTTCCGTTAGGGTATCTCCTTCCCAGTTCCCGGCATCCAAAATGCATTCTTTTCTCCAGATTCCGGCAGTACCATTAAAATTGATAAAATGTCCCTTGGAATTTCTGCCCACCTGTTCTAAAGTGAAATGGGCATCTAACGCAAAAGCCTGGATTTTGGTCAATGTGGAATAATCTCTGTTGATGTGTCCCCATCTGGTTTGGACAACACCTATTTCTTCATCCTTAAAATAGGGAACGGTCTTTTTTAACCAATCGCTCTCCGGTAGAAAGTCGGCATCAAAGATGGCCACAAAATCACCTTTTGCAATTTCAAGACCTT
This sequence comes from Flagellimonas sp., assembly GCF_965222555.1. Lineage (GTDB taxonomy): Bacteria > Bacteroidota > Bacteroidia > Flavobacteriales > Flavobacteriaceae > Flagellimonas. The sequence goes on from NZ_CBDCUG010000005.1 coordinate 1,787,145, forward strand.
CTTTTAGGGCACCAGCTTTAAAACCTTGGCGGTTTTCACGTCTTATGTGTGTTATATCAAGCCCTGTTTTCTGAAGAGCCTCAATTCTTTCAGCGGTATCAATTACGGTATCATCCGTGGAATCATCCAACACTTGAATTTCCAATTTGCTTTTTGGATATTCTATTTTGGAGATGTTTTCCAAGAGGCGCTCCATCACATATTCCTCATTATAAATGGGAAGCTGAATAGTGACAAATGGAATTTCCTTTGGATCTAGAAGATTGAATTTGGGCGCTTCTTCATTTCGTCTTTTATTGCCCAAATAGTTGATCAACAGATTTAGCTGTGCCAAACTGTAGAAGAATATCAAAATCAAGGCCGTACTATAAATAGCGATGATAATAAAAGCGATTGTAAGTCCCATATTATTTTATACTGTATTTAAAAATCCAACCTAGAATTTTTATGCCTGCAAATATAGCACCTTTTACGGTTCCTGAAACTTTTGAGACACCTATTCTCTTTTTATAACGCACTGGTACTTCGGTATATGCCAGTTTTTTACGTAGTGCTTTTAACTGCATTTCCACGGTCCAACCATAGGTTTTGTCCTGCATTTCCAGCGCTTGGAGCTTATCATATTTAATGGCTCTGAAAGGTCCCAAATCGGTGAATTTAGCTCCAAAAAACAAACGCATTAAAAAAGTGGCCAACTCATTTCCAAAGATTTGTGGAAAGGTCATTGAGCCCGCTTCGCGTAGTTCTTTTTTTCGTGCTCCAATGACTAGATCCATATTCTCGTTCAATATTGGAGCCACTATTTTATCCAATTCCTCTGGATAGTCTGAATAGTCTCCGTCGATAAATACGATAATATCCGGTGCTTTGGATTGTTTACCGATGTAATCCAATCCCTTTAAGCAGGCAAAACCGTACCCTCTTTGGTTTTCAGTAAGTACTGTGGCACCCGCTTTTTGGGCATTTTCTATGGTATTGTCCGTTGACCCATTGTTGACAACTATTATTTCTGAAACCGATTTAGGAAGTTCAGATACTACCTTGCCAATGGAATCTCCTTCGTTTACCGCGGGAATTATTACCTTGATGTCTGCCATTACTTTAAATCGGAAAGTTTGTTTTCCTTTTTGAAGCTGTTAAAGCTAAACCATTCTTTTATCTTTTTACCGTTTTTATATTTTTCTGCCGATTTTAATTCTTCGTCCATATACTTAAGGCAATACCCATTCTTAATACCATTTTGGAGCTGACATTTGTGGTTCACTTTTTCGTTTTCATCATAAAAAAGCCACCACTTCACCTTTTTTCCTTGCTTAAAATGCCCTTCCATTTTCAGTTTGCCTTCTTTGGTGCGAAAAAACCAATAACCGTCACGAAGATTCATTTTATAGGGCCCTTGTGCCATTAGTTTCCCGTTGTAATGATAATACTTCCAAAACTCCTCTTTGGACTGATGAACCTTCCAACCTTCGGCTTTTAGTCTACCATTATTATGGTATTCCCGATGGTACTTTTTATCGGGATTGATAACAAAAAGAAGAAGCAAAAACCCGAAACGGATCATATTATTTCTTGTTCACCAAGGTCATTAAATCAACATCGTTCCCCAATAATACTTGGTTGCTGTCTATTCTGCCTTCCAACGGACCATTTTCCAGTTTCAGCACCCCTCGTGGGCACACAGCAGAGCAAATACCACAACCTACACAGCTAGAGCGAACGATATTTTCTCCTTTTTGGGCATAAGCGCGAACGTCTATCCCCATTTCGCAATACGTAGAACAGTTACCGCATGAAATACACTGACCACCGTTGGTCGTAATTCTAAATTTGGAGAACAAACGTTGCTGAAAGCCCATCATGGCAGCCATAGGGCAGCCAAATCTACACCAGACCCTATTTCCAAAAATGGGATAGAAACCTGTTCCGATAACTCCTGAAAAAATACTTCCTATTAAAAAAGAGTAGGATTTGCGAAGGGTTTCGGATTTAAATAAAAAGACATTACCGTCACCACTAAAAAAATGAATTCCTATCAATGCCATAATGATTACGAAGTAACCTATGGCTCCATATTGCGCATCCTTCTGGAGTTGTTGGCGTTTAAATAACATAACCCATGCAAAAACAGCAGTAAGTAACACAGCAACCCCAATTAAAAATGTACTCTTGGTGAGCCAATATTTGCTAGTGTCCGTTCCTAAATACGAGTAAATTACTGCGGTGGTCATTAAGGTGACAAAAACCACTACGCTGTGTACTACCCAGCGTTCTACATTCCATGCTTTGACCGTTTTGTCACTTAATTGTCTAAATGAATCCCCAGCAGTTTCTGCCAATCCGCCACAACCGCATACCCAAGAGCAGTACCATCTTTTACCAAACTTGTATGTTAAAATAGGGGTGATTACAAAAACGGAGAGAATTCCAAAAATCAATAGCGCAAAACCAATATCCCCCGAACTTAAAAATGCTTTAATGCGATATCCTTCAAAATTGTAATAGTTTAAGGGCCAAACATTCTTTAGATCGTAGTAGGGAAGACTGCCTCCATTGAGAATTTTATCTCCGTTCAAACGCGCCATCAATTCCGGGATTATGAAAGCAAATGCAGTTTGGAAGAACATCACACTCATGGTTCGGATTTTTTCGTATCTGTTATGGCGATACTTCCACAGGAATTTGATTCCGAAGGCCAAAATGGCTACCGTATATAATGTTCCATACACAAACCATTGACTTGCAGGATTTCCACTCAGCATTTTACTCAGAGGGTCAAATAGGGCAATAACCCCTTTGTTGTCGCCTCCTTTTACCAAACCTAAATATTCAGGGTAGAAGTAAAGGATAATGTAAAACCCCGTTAAGGCAATACCTGCGACCCACCCCCAAAGCCCTTTGCTTGAGATGGACTTGAACCAAACGCCATCGTTTTTGATTCCGGGGAGTTTCTTTGAATAGGCTTCCCAGGAAAACCAAACGGTTCCAACTGTTATGGCGGATAGCGATATGGAAAGCCATAGGCCCTTATTTGGGAAATCTACATTGAATGCGGCCAAGAGTATGATCATCAATCCAGCCATGCCGATTAAGGTGGCAATTTTTTGATTTCTGCTCAATATTTTTGGCGGTTGCCCGGTGAGGGCCATACTTCTATCGTAAGTACTCATTTTCTTATATTGATGGTTTGTGGTTGTTTGTTGATGGTTTGAAGTATCCTATTTTGGTAACTATAAGCCAACAACTATCAACTAAATTGAAATATTCTTTTTATGCTTTTCTTTTTGGCCTTGATGGATTTTCCAAAATCGCTATTGAATTTGGAAACAATCTCTGACTCGTAATTTTTATAGAATTCAGGATCAAAATTGGCATCGGCCAAATGTTCCATTACATAATCAACATCCCGTTCCTCGGTCAACCATCTATTAAAAATTTCATGGCGCATTCGAATGCCAAATGTGTTGATGCCTAAAAATTGCTTATTATCGGTATTGAAGGCCACTGTTATGCACAGCTTTTCTTCAGGATGTCTCCAGTGAAAATGCTCCTCGTATTCTTTTTTTCCTCTTTCAGAAAATACCCAACCATAGGTTTGGTATTCAATATCCAGAAATTTGGCAGAGTTGAACCAATGTCCAGGTTTGTATTCTATTTTATTTCCACAAATGGTCTGGGCCACTGTTTCGCCCATCATTCGCCCTGTATACCATACCGCTTCAATAGGCCTACGGTTGCCAATGGATTCATGCTGCTCGGCACAATCCCCAATGGCATAGATGTCTTCAACATTGGTCTCTAAAAACCGATTGACTTTTACACCACGGCCCAATTCAATTCCTGAATCTTTCAAAAAATCAATGTTTGGGGTCACCCCTGCGGTAAGACCGACCATGTCACATGAAAGTTCCTCTCCGGTTTCCGCGATTATCACAGATTTCACCCTTCCATTTTCATCAGCAACAATTTCCTTTAAGTTGGTGCCCAAGCGTAAATCAATATGATGTTCCAAAATATGTTCATTGATCATTTGGGATTCGCCATTGGGAAGAACACCGTTCCAAAAACTATCTTCCCTAACCAAAAATGTAACAGGAATATCCCGGCTTCGGAGCATTTCGGCCAATTCAATACCAATTAGGCCGCCTCCAACTATTACAGCTCTTTTGCACACTTCCTTATTGGGGGCATTTACTTCCAATAAATCCAGATCTTGCTTGGAATACAATCCTTGCACTCCGTGTAAATCTTGACCGGGCCATCCAAATTTATTGGGTTTGGAACCAGTGGCAATGATCAATTTATCATAATTGATAGCCCTGGAACCGTCAATGGTCAATTGTTTTTCTTCAGGACTCACCTGGGTAACATAACCTCGCACCAATTCTATCCTGTTCTTTTCCCAGAACCAATTTTCATAGGGTTGAATATGTTCAAACTTCATATGTCCCATATAGACATACATAAGGGCGGTCCTTGAGAAAAAATAATCTGTTTCCCCTGAAATTATGATGATTCTTTTGTCTGAAAGTTTTCGGATATGCCTTGCCGCAGAGACTCCTGCGATTCCATTTCCAATAATAACAATATTCTCCATGAGATTGTTTTGGTTGTGCTATGTGTCGTCTTTAAATATAGGAACTTAACAGAAGTGTTTAATTTAGAAAGAATTTAAATTTATGAAGTTTAGTAAGGTTTTCTGTCAAAATACGTACGTCTAAGTGTTTGATTTGTAAAATCTTAAATTAATCATAAAATGTTAAAATTGCTGTATGGCATGGGAAATGCATTCGACAGAAGCAGCAGTTTTACCAAATACTAATTACAAGAAGATGAGCTATAGAAAAACACTGACCGTATTTGTACTTTTGATTACATTCCAGTTTGGATTTGCCCAGGATGCAACTACTTTTTTTGATAAGGCAGATTCGTTTTTTAAGACCCATGTCAGCAATGGAAGGGTTGATTATGTTGCAATAAAAGCCAATTCGGTTAGCTTAAATGAATTGCTTGACCTGGCCAAGAACATTTCAGTTTCCAAGAGCGATGCAAAAACCTACCAAGCATTTTGGATCAATGGATATAATTTGTCTGTTATAAAAGGTATAGTGGATAATTATCCCATAAAATCCCCATTGGACAAAGGCGGCTTTTTTGACAAGATAACATATGATATAGGAGGGGAGAATATCACCCTAAATGATATCGAGAACAAGTTGCTCCGTGCAAATTTCCCAAAAGAAGCCAGGTTCCATTTTGTTTTGGTGTGTGCTGGTTTGGGATGTCCACCAATAATCAATAATGCATATTTGCCCAACACATTGGATGCTCAATTGCAAAAACAAACAGAATTGGCGCTGAACAATCCAAACTTTGTCAGAATAAAAGGTAAGAGAGTAGGGCTTTCACAAATCTTTGAATGGTATAAGGGCGATTTTACGCAAGACGGAAAAACTCTGGTAGATTATGTGAACTTATATAGAAATGAAAAAATAGATTCCAAGGCAAAGGTCAATTACTATCCTTATGACTGGAGTTTAAACGAAACCAAATAAAAAAATAAAAACAACTATCATGAAGAAAATTAAATACCAAATCTTTTTAGCGGGAATCCTTATGTGTTCTTTTATAGGATTTTCACAGGACGATCAAGGAGGAAGTAACATTCAAAATTTAACACCTTCCAAATTGATTGGAAAAGGTCAGTGGGATATTAAACTGTTCAATAACCTATATACCCAAGATGACAGTACTTTTGAATCTGATAAGGGAATTCGACAAAATTTCTTTACTTCAACTTTAGAGGTTTTTACGGGAGTATCGGATACACGAAGGGTTAATGTAGGGGTAATTGCAGAATATCGAGCAAATGGTCGGGATTTTTTACAGAACGATGGAAGTTTTGAAAGACGCAACACTTCAGGGCTTACTTCAATTGCACCATCTATTAAATTTGTTCCCTTCGAGAATGTGGGTAATTTTTCAATCTTAAGTTCTTTATCCATTCCATTGGTCAGTAATGAAAATGATGAGGATACAGGAGTATTCTTGGATCAAAAAGGATTCACCTGGCAAAATCGTTTCTTTTACGACTACACTTTTCCAGGTAAAAAATGGCAATTATTTACTGAACTAAATACAGAATTGAATTTTGGGGATAAGGAAGAAAGTTTTGCCAATAATAGTCTTAATGTTGTTCCAGGAGTGTTTCTGAGTTATTTTCCAAGTTCTAAATTTACAGTTTTGGTTTTGGCGCAACATAACCAACGGTTAGATTTAGGGAACAATTTTACACAAAACTTTACTGCACTTGGAGGCGGGGCCAAATATCAAATTACCAATGAGTTAAATTTAGAAATACTTTATACAAACTTTGTTAGAGGAGAGAATACGGGTCTTGGTGAAACTTTTAACATAGGATTACGAGCTGTGTTATAGGTTCAATTACATAAAATATTATTTTAGGAGTCTTAATTTTTTAACTATGAAAAGATTAGGGCTCCTTTGTTTATGTCTACTTCAGTTTTCTTGCGCTAGCCAAGATGCTGAAAAAATTAATGGAGTAAGTTTTGTTGGATCCCGCGAAAAGGTGTCACAAAAGCATGTGGACCCTATCTTGAACGTAAAGGCCAATTATGCTGCAGTAATGCCATTTGGCTTTGCAAGGCATTTGAATGCGCCCAATATTGTTTTTGATACGGATAGGCAATGGTATGGGGAAACAAGGAGAGGCGCAAAGCAATACATTGCGCTTTTACAAAAGAATGGGGTGAAGATTATGCTAAAGCCCCAAATATGGATATGGAGGGGTGAGTTTACGGGCGATCTACTAATGAAATCGGAAGAAGATTGGAAAACGCTCGAAGAATCGTACAGTAATTTTATTTTGACCTATGCGAGGCTTGCCGAAGAAACTAAAGTTGAAATTTACTGCATTGGCACCGAGTTGGAAGAATTTGTGAAAAATAGACCTCAGTTTTGGCAAGAATTAATTTCCAAAGTACGCAATGTCTATCACGGAAAACTTACCTATGCAGCCAATTGGGATGAATACACCAGAGTACCCTTTTGGACGAAATTGGATTATGTGGGTGTGGACGCGTATTTTCCGCTGTCAGCGGAACGTCACCCCACAATGGAACAGCTGAAAGATGGATGGCAGCCCTGGAAAACCAAATTGGAGAACTTATCGGGGCAATACGATAGGCCAATACTTTTTACTGAATTTGGTTATAGGAGTATGGATTATACAGCCAAAAAACCATGGTTGGTGGATCAAAATCAAATGGATGTTAACCTTGATGCCCAAGCAGATGCTACATTGGCCGTTTTTGAGGAATTTTGGAAAGAAGATTGGTTTTCGGGAGGTTTTGTTTGGAAGTGGTTCATTCATCACAATAATTCCGGAGGTTCTAGCGATAATAGGTTCACTCCGCAAAACAAACCTGCCGAAAATGTAATTCAAAATTTTTATAACGACTACTGATTAAAGATTAACCGTACCAATGGTCTTTAAAAGTAATATTCGGGTTCTGTTCTTGACTTTTTTGTTCTTGACTTCCTGTAGCACAGATGAAGAAGAAGTCATAAAGGACACTCTGGCCAACATGTTAGCGGGAAAGGAAACCGTTCTGGGCAATGTGATTGCCTGTGCCGCCAGCAATGAAGATCCCAGTGTTGTCAGTATTTTTTTGTACCCCAGAAATGGAGCAACCAATATTGGGTTTTATCAAACGGAGTCTACAGTTGTAGATGAAGCGGATTTTTCCAGCTATACCAAAGGAGAAGGTGAGTTGTTGGATGTTTTTAATGGCTATCTTTTAAAATATGAAGTTTCACCAACTGAAGAAAAATGGGTGATAGTTACCTTTGAGGAAGAAGGAAAAGTACACTTGTCCAACCCCATTCGATTAAAACAGAACACAAAACCTACGGAGTATCTGCCCCAAAATGTAACTATAGATCAAAATGGCACTATGCCCATTTTTTCATGGCAAGATGGTGCTTTTGATGATTCGGCAATTTATTTTCAGGTAGTTTCTGACGAAAATGATAATCTATTGTCAGGAACCTATACCTTAGATAAAATGTTCCAATATTATCAACTGGACAATGTGGTTTTGAATATTACAACCGAAGCACCACCACCCTTAGCACTGAATGATCCATATAAATTTTCATTATTGGCGGTTAGTGAGGACAATTGGGTAAATCTCTTTTCCGAAGTGGGGTTTATGGTGGAATAAGGCGTTAATTGATTACAATGTTAGTTCCGTGATACTTTGTACAGAGGATTGGTCTATATTTAAAGCATGAAATTGGAAAACCATCATGAGAAATAGTTTGCTCTTATTGCTTTGGCTATTTGTGGCACACGGATATGGGCAGTATACGGTGGTGGATGTTAAAATTCAAGGAAACGAGCGCACCAAAACCAATTTCATTAAAAAGATTACCAAGCTTAAACCAGGAATGGAGTTGGATTCTACGCTGATAGCAGAAGATATCTACCGACTTAAGCGACTTCCTTCGGTATCACATGCCTATTTTCAGGTATTTCCTGCAAATGTTGAAAATGGATACAATGTATTTTACGGTATTGAAGAGAATTTTACACTTATTCCTTTTGCCAATGTATATACCTCAAACAATGATGAATTTGCCTTTAGGATTGGGTTGCAGGAGTTCAACGCCTTTGGGAACAATGTCATACTGGGCGGATTTTACCAGCGGGATATCTTTAATTCATTTGGTGCACATTTAAGGGCCCCATATCTGTTTAGCGATAAATTTGGATTGGCCATTAGTTATCAAGATTTGATTACCCAAGAGCCTGTTTTTTTGGAGAATGGGACGGCGGATTATAAATATAATAACGAATCTTTTGAAGTATTAGGGCTTTATGAAATCAACTTCAAGCACAGATTGGAGCTTGGAATGAATTTTTTCACGGAGGACTATACCTATCTTTTTGGAAGCACAGACCCGAATGTTCCACAAGCATTGAATGTGAAGAAATATCTGTATAAACTTATTTACAACTATGATTCGATTGAATATTACTATCAATACCTATCTGGTTTCAAGAGCACCCTTAATTTTCAATATGTCCATAGCGCAAGTCAGCAACTTCCAGAATTTGTAATTGGGTTTAACGATTTCACCTATTATGTGAGGGTGGGTCAAAAAGGGAATTGGGCCAATAGGCTGCGTTTAGGTCTTTCCAGTAACATGGAAACCCCGTTTGCACCTTTCTCTGTGGACAATAACCTTAATATTAGGGGAGTGGGGAATACCATTGACAGAGGAACAGGTTCCATTGTACTGAATACGGAGTACAGGCATACACTGGTTGATAAAAATTGGTTTGTATTGCAAAGCAATGTTTTTGTAGATGGTGGCTCATGGCGTAACCCTGGAGGCGATTTTAGTGATTTTAGCGACAATCAAAACATAAGGGTTTACCCGGGAATAGGTTTACGGTTCATTCATAAAAAGATTTTTAATGCCATTTTTAGGATAGATTATGGCCATGGTATAACCAAGGATGCGGCTAGAGGAGTTGTATTTGGTATAGGGCAATATTTTTAACTATTTTATAGGTATTTCATCGATGATTTTTGCACTTCATCGGATTTTCACCATATTTGTAGTGCACCCCAGCAATTGAAATATTCTTATGAAATTACTGCCAGCACTTTTGTTGTGGGTCAGCATGTCATGCATGCTTTTAGCACAAGATGATTACTATACTGTTATTGCTCAAAAAGGGGATGGAATTTTCTCCATATTAAGAAAACAGGGCCTGGACCCTGTTAAATATTATGAGGATTTCCTAACCTTAAATACCGCAAACATTAAAGATGGAAGCATGCTTCATATTGGCAGGGAATACAAAATACCCCATGCCTTGGATTCTTTTAAAAAAACAGGGGTCAAAGTGCAAATAAAGGGTGAAACAGAAAATCCAATTTTTGAGGAAGAACTTGCTGAAATGTCGCTCAAAAGCAAAGCGCTTAAAAATGCCGTTTATTACCTGATTACCGAAGATCAAGTTGAAGGTAGAAATAAATTTGTGGCTGATGTAACCACTGATCTTGCTTCAGAACTTATGGAGCATGGTGCAACTGTTTACATCTTTGAAGATACAGACCGGGCACTGCTAAAAGAAAGCAAGGTGCGGTCCAAAACAGAAAGAATGGGACTATATGTTGAAGCTATCAATAAACGCTATCTTCAAAATGCCGGAAAATATCAAAGATTACTGCTGATAAGGTCAAATGGGTTAATTGAGAATGGGAGCATGGATGTCGCGGTGTATCACCATAACAAAAGTGAAAAGGGACAGCGTTTTGCAGAGAATATCCAGAATGTTTTCAGGAAACATAGCGTCTCCAAACGTTCTTTCAAGGATATAAAAATGATTTTTGAAGACAAAAACAGTCTATATTTGGCTAAAAATACGCTTCCGGCTGTAAGTCTATTGACTATTGGCAACAGGTCCAAAGAATCTGCTAATGAGTATATTCCAGTTCGTTCAGATAAAAAAGCCTTTACCAATTGGCTTACAAATGGTATTTTAAAGGATTATGCCGATATCACAATCGAGGAATAAAATAGCAATATCTTTTTTAAATGGATTGTCAATAACCTGCTCTATCCTATTTTTTTTGTGTTCTACTGCATTTATTATTGCCCAAGATTCCATTCAGAAAGTGGAAGCGTTGGAAGGTGATGGAATCTATTCCCTTTTAAGAAGATATGACCTTAATCCTGCAAAACATTATCAGGATTTTGTGGAATTGAACAGTGAAATTTTAGCGGAGAACAACCAACTATATGTTGGGAATATTTACCAGATACCATATCCCACCATTTCTGAAGAAAAGGTAAAAGTTGAAGTTGTTGAAAAAGCTGAGTATTCCATATTTGGCAAAAATTATTCAACTGTTGAATCTGTAAGTACTCGACTTAAAAATACAGTGTACTACCTTATTTCTGGACACGGAGGGCCTGACCCGGGTGCCAATGACATTTTTAACGGAAAGATAATTGCAGAGGATGAATATGCCTATGATGTAACCCTACGCTTGGCTCATGAACTATTATCGCACGGAGCGGAAGTATATATTGTTGTACGAGATGAAAATGATGGTATCAGGGATGCAAGGATTTTGGATTTAGATACCGATGAAGTGGTCTATCCAAATGAAACAATTCCCTTAAACCAAGTAAAAAGGTTAAAGCAGCGGGTAAAAACGGTTAATGGGCTATATTTAAAAAACAAGGGTAAGTATCAAAGACTTATTGTAACCCACGTAGATGGTAGAAGTAAGGGAACCAATATTGATGTGTTCTTTTACCATCACCATAAAAGTAAAAATGGGAAACGCCTTTCGGAAAACATTCACAGAACTTTTGAAAAGAAATACAGAAAGTTTCAGCCCAACAGGAAATACACCGGTACTTTTACCGATAGGAGTGGTCTTTATTTGGTAAAAAACACATTGCCTGCAATGACATATATTGAAATTGGGAATATCCGTAATAAAAAGGATCAACGAAGAATCTTAGATCCTGATAACCGCCAAGCTCTGGCAAAATGGATTTCTGAAGGTATCTTGACGGATTTTGAAACCAGACCGAACTAATTAAGGATTTTTTTTGCGTAGTATCTGTACAGTTCGTTAGGACCGGCGCCCAGGTAGTTTTTTAGATGGATCATTCCAAAATGGAATTGCACCCTTATCCAACCCTTTTCGCGGTATTTTCTGGCTGAGGTAATAACATGATTTGGAAGAACTTTAAACTTTGTTTGTTTATACAACCTTTGAATAAACTCGGTGTCTTCATAAATCATGTAATCTTCATTAAAGCCTTTGGTTTTTTGAAACAAATTTCGCTTTATAAAAAGGGATTGGTCACCACCTCTGCAAAGCGTGTGGTTTATTCTAGATAGCCAGGCAAACAAGCGAAGTATTGGGTTTTTGGTGTCAAATCGCATTCTAAAACATCCTGATTCGTGACCTTCTCCAATGGCATTTAGAATCAGTTGATCAAAATTAGAGGGGGTAAATGTATCGGCATGTAAAAAATACAAAACTTCACCAGAGGCATGTTTTGCTCCCAAGTTCATCTGTCTGGCACGCCCTTTTTTGGATCGTATCACTTTGGCACCAAGTTGTTCCGCAATGAAAATGGTTTTGTCCCTACTGCCGCCATCCACACAGATTACTTCCTTGATATTGTCCTTGGAACTTGTGCTGGCAACATGTTTAAGGATTTTACCTATCAATTTTTCCTCGTTGAGTACAGGAATAACAATACTTATGCTAGGGTTATTTGGTATCATTCAGGCTCCAATCATAATCCAAGTATTCAACTTTTGTACTCTTGCCCACTGGGTTTTGCAAATAAGTATTTATGTATTCCAGTAGCGATGTTTTTTTAGTAAAATCACCTTTGTACCACTTAAAGATTTTTGAAAGACTGGCCTTTCCCCCTTCAAAACTATTTCTTGTTTTGTCATTCACAAAATCGATTGCCGTTTTCGACAGCAATCTTTCCATACTTTGGGGGGTGAAGGCCACATTAAGCAATTTAGGGCAAGAATACGATGCGCAATTAATGGCAAAATGAATTCTGGGTTCATCCATTTTACGTAAAACTTTGTGTTCGATGTCGTTTAGAGAAGTGATATCGTCCCCAACAATTATCCATTTTTTCTTCCAACGATTTGGGATGTCCTTAATGCTTTTGGTGGGATAATTATCTACTATCAATTTTACCGTTCCGGCATTGTATAGGTTGATGTAGTAGGCCAACTTCTCATTCTTGCTCCAATCCGGTTTGGGAGGGTTTTGTCCCAACTGATCTAAATATGCATCCATTTGGGCAATGTCCATTTTAAATCCGGCATAACTTACGTTGCCCAGATCATCAACATACTTTTTTAAAAGCAAGTTCCATAAGCTGTGATCATGGAATTGATTTTTCACCTCTATCTCACGGATGGTACCCTTAGTTTTAATAGAGGATTCTTTTGTGTTTGCCGATACCATTGCTTTTCCATTACAAGAAAGCAATAGTATGCCAAACAATAGGTTTGTGATAAGATTCATAGGCTTGTATATCGAAGACTTTTGAAAATCCTAACTAAACAGTCCTAAAAATCCGCCCAACCTTTCACAATCCTCAAAAAAACTAACAGCAGCCCCCACCGTTATAATGCCATGTGCTTTCGCTTACATGAATCTCATTTGAAGCTTTGGTAAGTGCTCCCGCCGTTTTATCACAAACTGCCAAGGGTTGGTTCTGTTGGAGTACATGTCCATCACCATCATCAAAATATTCCTCATCTCCATAGTAAATAGCCGTTTTTCCAGTGAAAACACAAGGGCCATCTTTGGGCATAGGATCCTTTATAGCGGCTATTTCAATGGACTCAATATGTATGATTTCATCCGTTGGGTAGTGGTTTGGTGTAAGCACTCTATACGATTTTCTTGCCCTGATCTCTATGGTGCCAAAACCGGCATCCGTCAATACTTTTACGTAATCTTTTATTGGAATGCTCCCACTTAGACATAATGCACGTAACCTATCATCATTTCGTAGTTCGTCGTTCATGGGTTGTTCGCAAGTGGGATCACTCATGACCAAACGCCCATGTGGCTTAAGAACCCGATACATTTCTGAAACGGCTTTTTTCAAATCTTCCATTTTAAAAATGTTGAACAGGCAATTTTGCGCAGCTACATCAATACTTTCATCGGCAACCGGAAGGTTCAAGGCATCTCCTTTTACAAGATTTACAAATTCGCTTTTGAACCAATCGTTCTCCTCTTCTGCAACCTTGAAGTTTTTACGGGAGGCTTCCAACATTTCGTCAACAGAATCAACCCCCGTTACGCCACCATTTTGTCTTGAGAAATAAGAAAACTGAAGCAGTTCCATGCCTCCGCCTACACCCACGTACAACACTTTTGGGTTGTTGATGAGGTCCTGGGCCGAAACCGTACTTCCGCACCCATAGTTCATTTCTTGCATGATTTTGGGAATGGAAAGTCCCGGAAACTGCCATACAGGATTGGTGGTGCAACATAGCCCAACATCTGGAGTCAATGCCGCTTCTTTATATAAATCTTGGGTTGCATCTAAATAACTCATATCTCTACCATTAATTCTTTAAACAATTGTATCATTTTTGGTTCGGTGTTACCTGCGATTTCAATAATCTCCTGAATATTAACAGGTTGTAGATTATCTGGATCACATTCATCCGTTAAAACGGAAACGGCCACAATGGGTAGTCGTAAATGATTGGCAACAATTACTTCGGGGACCGTACTCATTCCAACGGCATCTGCTCCTAAAGTCTTTAGCATTCTATATTCTGCTTTGGTTTCCAGCTGAGGCCCAACAACGGAGGCATATACTCCTTGTTGAAGTGTTATTCCCTCTTTTTTGGCAATGGCCTTAATTTTGGTGCGCATATCCAAATCATAAGGTTCGCTCATGTCAACAAAGCGATCTCCAAACTCGGCTACATTTTTAAAAGCTAATGGAGAACCTCCTTGAAGGTTGATATGATCTTCAATCAACATAATATCCCCTTTTTTGAAGTTTAGATTGATGGCCCCTGCGGCATTGGAAACAAACAGTTTTTTAATTCCCAGTTGGTGCATTACCCTAATAGGGTAGGTAATGTCTAAAAAATCGTAACCTTCATACAGGTGAAACCTTCCCTGCATCACCACCACTTTTTTATTGGCAATGGTGCCATAAATCAATTTTCCTGAGTGGAACTCTACGGTGGCCAGAGGAAAATATGGGATATGATTGTAATGTGCCTCAATGGGGTCGTTAATTTCATTGACCAATTGACCCAATCCTGTCCCCAATACAATACCAATATCGGGAGCGTCAAACCCTTTCTTTTTTAAATACTCAACAGATTCTTCCAGTTGTTTTTTGGTCATTCTTTTATGTGTTTTAGAAATTGTTGAAAAACCGGAATGTCCTTAATGTCTTCATAATGGTCAACATCGTTTTTGGTTTTCAACATAAAATAGTTTTCGTTTTTTAAATCACTCAAAGTGTTGTGGAGAACAGTGTCTGTTCCCCAATCTTTGTTTTGGAACAGTTCTTCCTTGAAAGAAGTCATTCCCAATAGATAATACCCGCCATCTTCCGCAGGGCCAAGTACATAATCGTGCTCATCCAATTTTGCAAACGCCTCCTCCAGATTTTTTTGAGAGAGGTCGTACATATCACTGCCAATGATAATGATTTTTTCAAAACCTGAATCAAAGCCGTCTAAAAAGGCCTGTTTCATTCTCATCCCCAAATCATTCCCATTTTGAAGCTTTTTTTGATAAACCGTATTGTCCCAAACATCATTCTTCCAAATTGACTCGGAGTAGTAAACATATTTTTCCATATTCAGATTTTGAGTGACAGAAACAGTATGTTCAAGCAAGAATTTGTAAACTTCCAATGCAGCATAGTCACCAACCTTGGAGGCAAGTCTTGTTTTACATTTTCCAAGTTCGGGATTTCGTGTAAAAATTAAAAGTAGGTTCTTTTTTTTGGTGTTCAATAGTTCGTGATTTGTGGTTTCAAATTTTCACATGTTGGTCTTTGTAATCCATCAAAACTTACCAAAAATATGGACTTTTTCGGTGGTAATTACTGTACCCGAATGAGTAACTCCATCTTCCTTTTCATTTTGTAATTTAAGCAATGATTGTCAGACTAATAACACTTAAACAAGTAATAACTTAAGAACACTAAAATGAGAATAGGAATCAACGGAATGGGCCGCATTGGTCGAGCCGCTTTAAAAGTAATCAATGAAACTCCAGGTTTGGAGGTTGTGGCGGTCAACGATATCGTTTCCATCGAGAACACAGCATATCTATTAAAATATGATACCGTCTACGGGGTTTATGAAAAAGAGGTCTCACATGGGCCGGAAACCTTGATCGTTGATGGACAAAAAATCAAGTATACTTCAATAAGGAATCCAGAAGACTTACCATGGGCAGAACAAAATGTTGATTTGGTGATTGAGAGCACAGGGGTTTTTACCAAAGGGGAGGATGCCGAAAGGCATCTGAAAGCAGGTGCAAAAACGGTCATTATCTCTGCCCCTACCAAAAGTGCCGATACGCCAACAGTTGTGCATGGCGTAAATACTCAGGATGGGAATACAAATGTTTTCTCTTGTGCCAGTTGTACCACCAATAATATTAGCCCTGTGGTAGAGGTACTGGGGCGTAGAATTGGAATTAAAAAAGCGATCATGACAACGGTTCATGCGTATACTGCATCTCAAGGAATTGTGGATGCTCCCTCGCAAAAGAATTTTAGGATGGGAAGGGCAGGCGCGCAGAATTTAATACCAACAACTACAGGAGCAGCTATTGCAACTACTAAGGCCTTACCGGAATACGCAGGAAAATTTGATGGAGTGGCCATTCGTGTTCCCATTCCCGTGGGATCCATATCGGATTTGACCTTTGTGACGGAAAGACCTGTTACGGCAGAAGAAGTAAACCAAATTCTTATGGAAGAGGCGCAAACAGAACGTTATGCTGATGTTTTGGATACAACGGACGAACCCATTGTTTCTTCCGATATTATTAAAAGCCCATATGCTTCTACTGTTGATTTAGGAATGACCAGAGTTGTCGATGGAGATTTATTGAAGGTTATGACATGGTATGATAATGAATGGGGCTTTACCAATCAAATGATACGGCAGATTCTGGAGATGAAGGGATAAAGTTTAATCAAAGGACAAGGGCCTCACATTTATGTGAGGCCCTTCTAAAACTACTACTATATGTAATTGAGGCGAAATCTTTTTGTATACAAGGTTATAAAAGAAACCTTGAGAATAGATAACGAAATTAGGTTTTAGAAAATATAGTGATAAAGGCTATTGATAAGTGAGCCTATTGAAAAGGCAATCACCATATACCAAAATATGTAGCCCATCTTTTCTTCTATAGTGTTCATTGTATAAAGTGTTTGTTCTCGGTTGAAGTTTTTGATTTACACTTCTAAATTACTGAAAACTAGCACCTCAAAATTTTACATTTTCACCTGTTGTAGAAAAAAAGATGTAAATGGTAAAAATTACCTTGTGAATTGCATAAGCCGATAAAGAACGAGCTTTATCAAAAATAGAATACAAAAATAAATATGAAATAGGAAGAGATGTATATGTGTAACATCATCTAAGCATCGTAATTCCTTTGAACTGGTATCCGATGAAAATACAAAGACTCAATAAATTATGATTTCTAAAACCTGGAAAGGGAAATGGATTATACTAAAGGCGTGCCTTTTAAACGCTTCTCAATCTTACGTTTCTTTTCAGTAATGCTTTTCATCACATCCATTAAGTTTGGGTCTTTGGTCTCTTTGTAGATTTCATTAATGGAAAGAATGAGCTGTTTAGCTTCTCTTGAAGCTGCAACTCTATCGCTAGTGGACATATGACTCAAAGTTCTGTTTACAAACTCTTTTGCCTTTTCTAATAAATCTTCGGTCATTTTTATTTAAAATTAATCTGGATTGGCTAAATATAAGCCTTAGTTTCATATTTTCTACCTATATAGGTATTGGATTTTTATATTTATGAAATTATTAAGAATCCTACTACACCTTAAAACGCACAAAATTCCCTAAACCGGCAAATGTTATGATTTGTAAAATGCGGCGGCAAACTTAATTCATTTAAGCTTTTAAAGGGCCAAAAAATCAAATTTTTTTGCGGGGTTTAGTTTAAAGGTAGAAGCGTACATTTTACATTTTGTACTTTTAGAAGCACTAATTCACAATAGGTATGCATAAGAATGGGCTATACTGTTTTTTATTATGTATTGTAATCTTTGGGTGCAAGGCAAAAATTACTACTGTGGATAAAGAGTTGAGAGCTGAAGAAATCACAAGGAATAAAACATTGAAAGTAAAGGAAATTGAATTTGAAGGCATTGCTGATTTTCAAGATGTGTCCAGATTGTTGGATGAAAAGGTTGAAACCCATTTTGTTGATGTTCTGAATTGGGCCGATTTTCCGTATCAACCTAAAGTTGGGTTTAAGATTGCCCATTGCAACAACCAAATATGGCTGAAATATGAAGTAGAAGAAGAAAATATTTTAGCAGAAAGGACAGAACCAAACAGTTATGTGTTCAAGGACAGTTGTGTTGAGTTCTTCTTTGACCCAATGGCTGATGGGAATTATTACAATTTTGAGTTCAATTGCATCGGAACAACTCTTTTGGCTTATGGACCACACCGAAAAACTCGTAAATATGCTACCCCTGATATAATTGAAGATGTTATAAAAATAGAATCTTCCCTGGGAGCACAATCTTTTGCAGAAAAAACAGGAGGGCATACTTGGGAAATGATCACGATTCTTCCTGCTGAAATTCTGACCCATAACCCGGGAATTCAATTAAAGGGCCTAAAATCGCGGGCTAATTTTTATAAATGCGCTGATGATACTTCTAAAAAGCATTACTTGAGTTGGAATCCAATAGACACAAAAAAACCGGATTTCCATCGGCCAGAATTCTTTGGGGAGCTGATATTCGAATAACTTGCCCTCATATATTAAAGAAAGCGACAATTTTCTGCTACGTTGAACAATATTGATTGCAGTAATGGTTAAAATACTGTTGAATAGCTACTTCTGAGATGTTCTTGGTCTAAATCTTTTGTTTTGAGTAGGTTAAAAGGTTAGGTTTAATGGAGTGTGTTCCCTACGGCGCGTATAGGAAATCCATGACCATGGTAAATGTCAAGCACAGTTTTTATTTTTTTGATGTCATTTATCAATTTTTGATGTCATATTAATAGTATGTCCAATGTATTGATTGACACTACTATATATTAAATTTTCTAGCGACTCCGAGTTTGGAAAATTCAACACGCTTATTTTAAAACCATGGAAGGCCAACCAAAACACTCAATGAACAATGCAACAACATTGGTAAAACTTGTCTATCGAGTAAAAAACATCTTGTTATACATTCTAATGGCAATTTGTTTTGTTCAATGTTCAGAAGAGAGCGGTATTCCAAATGGAGGACTTTTTCTTCCCGATGGTTTTGAAGCAGTAGTAGTAGTGGATAGCACAGAGGGGAAAGTAAGGCATATGGCTGTTTCTGAAGATGGATATCTATATGCAAAACTCAGAAACTCAAGCTCAAAAGGATCAATCACCGCCATGGAAGATGCTAATGGAGATGGTTGGGCAGACAGAATAGAAAGTTTTGGGTCGTATAGAACAAGCCAAAAGTGGAGCTACTCCACCGCTATGCGTATCTACAATGGATACCTCTATTTTAGTTCTGAATTGGTGGTGTACCGATACAAATTAAAGCCTGGAACCTTAATTCCGGAAGGTGAGATGGAAATTGTGTTTACCGATGACCATCCACATGGCAAGCATGAGCACATAGGAAAACCTTTAGCTTTTGACGATGAAGGCCATATGTATATTCCTTTTGGAGCCCCTTCAAATGCTTGTCAGAATCCTAAAAGAACACCTGGAGCTCCTGGTTTGGACCCTTGTCCCCAGTTGGAACATCATGGTGGTATTTGGCGGTTTGATGCCAATAAATTGGGACAGACACAAAAAGATGGCTATAAATATGCCACAGGTATCAGAAGTGTAGTTGCCATGGATTGGAATCCTGTGGATAAGAATCTTTATGTAGTAGTGCATGGAAGGGACGATCTATTACGATTGTTTCCCGATAAGTTTGACCCTTGGCAAAGTGCACTGCTTCCTTCGGAAGAATTTATTAGAGTGACAGAAGGATCAGACTTTGGGTGGCCATACTGCTATTATGATCAAATGAAGGGGAAAAAGGTCTTGGCACCTGAATATGGTGGCGATGGCGAAATTGTAGGACGTTGTGACCAATTTGACGACCCCATAATAGGATTCCCTGGGCATTGGGCGCCAAACGATTTGGTATTTTATGAGGGGAGCGCATTTCCCGAACATTATAAGAATGGTGCTTTTATAGCTTTTCATGGGTCAACCAATAGAGCTCCATATCCACAATCAGGTTATTTTGTTGGTTTTGTACCTTTTAAGGACGGAAAACCTTCAGGTGAGTGGGAGGTGTTTGTAGACGGTTTTGCAGGGGTGGATCCTTTAGAGAGTGTAAATGATGCTATATACAGGCCCATGGGAATTGCTTTTGGTCCTGATGGAGGCATGTACATTTCCGATTCCGTAAAAGGGAAAATATGGAAAATTAGTTTTTCAGGAGATAGAGATACGTTTGGTGAGGAGCAATTGGCCCTCATGGAAAAAAGAAAAGGACTTTCCCATATCCGTACACCTGATCAGAAAGAGGATAATTTAATGAAGGATGCCGTTTCGGGTGGGGAAAAAATCTATTATACCTATTGTAGCGCCTGTCATCAAAAAGATGGTGGAGGGGCCACGGGAAGATTTCCGCCCATTGCAAATACCGATTGGGTAAGTGGGGATAAAGAGCGACTCATAAAAATTGTTCTTGAAGGGATGGAAGGGAGTATTCAAGTGCACGGAGAAACCTATAATGGGGTTATGCCGCAGCATAGTTTTCTATCGGATAAAGAAATTGCCGAGGTACTGACCTATATACGATCAAACTTTGAAAACAATGCAAGTGCTATAGAGCTTGAAGAAGTACAGGAGATAAGAAATGGTTTATGAGCTATGCTTAAAAAGAAATCGATAAACTGATAATCAATGCCATTATCAAGTGAGAAATAAAATATGGATTAAGAATATTAGCTAACCACCGAAACAAACACATGAAAATGAAAACATATGCCAAAAACATCGCAATAGCAGTTTTGACCTTGTTCATTGGAGGAAAGCTTACTGCTCAGGAGTATGATCTGCTTATCAATGATGGGCATGTGATTGATGCAAAAAACGGGATCGACCAAGTTATGGATGTCGCCATTCATGAAGGGAAAATCGCCAAGGTCGATTCTCGAATTCCGGAGCGAAGTGCCGAGAAGGTGATAGAAGCCAGAGGATTTTATGTGGTTCCAGGCTTGCTGGATATCCATAGTCATAATTTTCATGGTACAGAACCCGATGCCTATTTAAGTAATAGTGATACAGCATTGCCACCTGATGGATTTTCATTCCGCAGTGGGGTAACCACAATTGTAGATGTTGGCGGGGCAGGATGGAGAAATTTCAAGCAGTTTAAAAAACAAACTATTGACCGATCTAAAACAAGGGTACTGTCCTTTCTCAATATTATAGGATCGGGAATGAAAGGTGGGGCCATAGAGCAAAATTTGGACGATATGAATCCAAAACTAACTGCCATGGTTGCAAAACAATATCCCGGAGTGGTTGTAGGCGTAAAGTTGGCCCATTATCATGGGTTTGATTGGACTCCTACAGAACGCGCAGTTGAGGCAGGTAAATTGGCAAACATTCCCGTCATGATCGATTTTGGAGGGAGTGATCCAGAACTTTCAATTGAAACCTTGTTTATGGAAAAACTACGTCCCGGAGATATTTTCACCCATACGTATGCACATGTAAATGGACGAACCCCCATTGTTGATGAAAATGGAAAAGTCAGGGATTATGTTTTCGATGCCCAAAAAAGGGGAATCATCTTCGATGTGGGCCACGGAGGTGGAAGTTTTTTGTTTGAACAGGCTGTTCCGGCTATGAAACAAGGGCTAAAACCCAATTCTATAAGTACGGATTTGCACACGGGCAGTATGAATGGAGGGATGAAGGATCTTATCAATGTGATGTCCAAATTCATCAATATGGATATGCCATTGAAAGAGGTGATTGATGTGTCCACATGGCAACCCGCGCAAATTATCAAAAGGGAAGATTTGGGTCATCTCTCAGAAGGAGCAGTAGCCGATGTTGCTATTTTGAACCTGAGAAAAGGGGATTTCGGGTTTATCGACACCAAAAGGAAAAAAATGAAAGGGAACCAAAAATTGGAATGCGAATTAACCTTGCGAGAAGGAAAAGTAGTATGGGACTTGAATGGAATGGCAAGTGCCCCTTGGAATGAATAATGACCTAAAAACAATACCTGTCACATGAAAAAACAATATCAAATTTTATTGGGTGCTTCGCTTATTTGCCTGGTAGCAACCATTGTCATGCTTATTTTGGGAAAAGGAGAACAGACCGGACCTTTCATCGTATTCTTTTTCCTTTTATTGGCTTTGGGCATCAGAGGGCACGAGAAATTCAAAGGCTTTTCCTTTACGATATTGGTATTTGCGGCAGTAAGTGTTTCCATGTTTTACCCGTCTTTTTTTACCAACATCGGTGACTTTGAATTAAAATCATTGATTGTTCCCCTTTTACAGCTGATCATGTTTGGAATGGGAACCGCAATGAGCATTAAGGATTTTGCTGGAGTGGTGAAAATGCCGAAAGGAGTGTTGGTTGGGTTGCTCTGTCAATTCACCATCATGCCCGTTTTGGGATTTGCCATTGCAAGCTTATTTGGCTTTCCTGCCGAGATTGCTGCCGGAGTAGTGTTGATTGGATCATCACCAAGTGGATTGGCTTCCAATGTAATGGCGTATTTGGCCAAGGCCAATTTGGCCTTATCTGTAACGTTAACGGCGGTTTCTACCCTATTGGCCCCTTTAATGACACCTTTGTTGATGGAAACCTTTGCAGGACAGTTTGTTCCTATAGATTTCTTGGGAATGATGATGAGTATTGTAAAGATTGTAATCTTACCAATAATAGTAGGATTGCTGTTCAACTACTTTTTCCATGGAAAGGCTAAATGGTTGGACAAGGCTATGCCCATAGTATCCATGGCTGGCATTGCATTAATCATTGCCATAATTACCGCTGCAGGAAGGGATAGTTTGCTCACCATTGGACTTTTCTTGATTCTAGCTGCAATCATTCATAATGTCGCTGGATATTTCTTGGGATACTGGTCTTGCAGAGCATTAAAAATGAAAGAACAGGATTGCAGAACTATTGCGCTTGAAGTAGGAATGCAAAATGGGGGATTGGCTTCGGGCATTGCCTTAGAAATGGGGAAAGTGGCCACCATCGGATTGGCACCAGCGGTTTTTGGTCCTTGGATGAATATTTCGGGGTCCTCACTAGCAACATGGTGGCGCGACAAAGACCCAAATAAGAATTCAGATGAACCCAAAGAAACACAAACATCAAATGAGTAGAACCAAATTTTTAAAAATGAAATTAATCTTTAAACTCACTTTTTCCATTGGCCTATTGTTGTTTGCCTTCGGAAATGGAACTGCACAGACTTTGACCAAGGAACAAATGGTGTTCCTAACCCCTCAATGGACCGGAGAACGATTTGAGGATGGAAGGCCAAAAGTGGCGGATGACGTTTTGGAGCGAATGAAAAAAGTCACCATAGAGGAAGCGTGGGGCGTATTGCGAAACGAAGGCTATCACAATCAGTTTGAAAGTGGTTGGCAGCCGTTGCATGATGATGTGCCGGTTGTAGGTCGTGCACTTACCGTTCAGTACATGCCAAATCGCCCGGATGTATCAGACCAGATAAAGAAAAAAGGGAAAGCCGATGGTCGGATAGGGAACACCAATTCATGGCCCATTGACATGTTGAAGGAAGGGGATGTATATGTGGCCGATGCTTTTGGAAAAATTGTGAATGGAACTTTGATTGGCGACAATTTGGGAAATTCCATCTATGCTAAATCCAAAAACGGAGTGGTGTTTAATGCATCTAGCCGGGATATGGAAGGACTTTCGGAAATTGAAGGGTTCAATGCCTTTGTCAGGGGGTGGGACCCATCCTTTCTTACCGAGGTGATGCTCCTAAGCATCAATGCCCCAATACGCATGGGGGCCGCAACGGTACTTCCGGGAGATATAGTTTTGGCTAAAAAGGAAGGAGTTATGTTTATTCCCGCCCATTTGGCTGAACAAGTAGTGGTGACTTCCGAAGTGGTCAGACTAAGGGATTTATTCGGAATATCAAGATTGAAAGAAGGGAAATATACCCCGGGACAAATCGATAACAAATGGACCGAGGAAATAGAAAAGGACTTTTCACAATGGCTAAGAAATCATATTGATGAACTTCCTGTTCCGAAGGAACAAGTTCGAGAGCTGTTGAAAAAACGTATGTGGTAAAACAAATTCAAAAAATCATAAACAAATCATTAATTAAAGCATTATAAAAATGGAAAGAACAGATAGAAGGTCAGCATTTAAAAAATTGGGAATGGGACTAGCCGCCATACTAGGTGTAGGTACTGTAAAGGCTATGGGGAAAGAGTCAAAACCCAAAAAAGAGGTAGTGGGCGAGATTGTACAGGACAAAAAAATTCCACTTTTTTCAGGAGCGGTAAAACATGGCAACACGCTGTATGTTGCTGGCAAAGGAGCGCATTTTGAAGGTGATATCAAATCCCATACAGATCATGTGTTGAAAGAAATAGAAAAAGAATTGGTGAAGAATGGATCTTCCATGGATAAGGTATTAAAGGTAAATGTGTACCTACATGATTTGGAAGATTACCATGGGATGAACTCGGTTTATAGAGGACGTTTTGGAGACAACCCACCTGTACGGACAACGGTTGCCGTTTATGGGGGAGTGCCCGGCGACTCATTGGTAGAGATTGATTGTATTGCTGCACTGGACTAAAAATTGGAAAAATGAAAAAATCAGAAGATAAACTTACCAGAAGAAAACTTTTAAAGACCCTTTCCAGTCTCCCTGTTGTTGGTGGATTGGTGGGAACGGGCTTGCTCACCCCGCAAATGATGCGTGGTGCCGTAGAGACTACAGCTTCGCGCAATTTTTTTAAAGAACTGGGCCTGCGGACATTCATCAATGCTGCGGGCACTTATACCTCTATGACGGGTTCCCTTATGTCGGACAATGTATTGTCTGCCATCACTTTTGGAGCTACGGAGTATGTGGATTTGGATGAACTTCAGGATAAGGTTGGCGAGCGAATCGCTGAATTGTTGGAATGTGAATATGCTACCGTCACCTCAGGAGCTTTTGGAGCCATGTCCATTGGTATGGCTGGGGTTTTATGTGGAATGGATACAACCAAAGTCTCCCAATTGCCCGATACCACGGGTCTTAAAGATGAGGTAATCCTTCAGGAAGCCCACAATATTGGGTATTCCCAGGCTTTGACCAATGTTGGAGGAAAGTTGATTAGGGTAAAAACAGCAAAAGAGCTGGAAAAAGCCATCAATAAGAATACTGCAATGCTTTGGTTTTTAAATGCGAATACCGAAGAAGGAGAAATAAAAAGGGAAGAGTTTGTGGCGTTGGGCAAAAAACATGGAATCCCAACCTTTATTGATTGTGCGGCTGATGTTCCTCCGGTAGAAAACCTTTTCAAGTTTACAAAAATGGGATTTGATCTAGTTGCTTTTTCAGGCGGAAAAGGAATTAGGGGGCCGCAAAGTGCGGGACTGCTATTGGGCAAACGCAAATATATTGAGGCTGCTAGATTACATACTCCCCCCAGGGGAACTACCATTGGAAGAGGAATGAAGGTAAACAAAGAAGAAGTACTGGGAATGTTGGCCGCTTTGGAAACCTATTTGCAGAAAGACCATGATGCGGAATGGAAACTATGGGAGAGTCAGATAAAACTGATCAGTGATAGTGCTTTGTCGGTAAAAGGAGTGGAAACAGAAATTCATGTGCCGCCCCATGCCAACCATGTACCTTCTTTGAGGATTACATGGGATGAAAATGTGGTGAAAATCACAGCGGAGGAAGCTCGGAAAAAATTGAAAGATGGACACCCTTCAATAGCCACAGTAGGAAATAAGGATACCATTGGAATAACCACTTGGATGATGGTTCCCGGTCAAGAAAGAATCGTTGCGCAAAGAGTGAAGGAAGTGCTGGAAAATGCATAGTTTTATGCAAATTGTTTAAATTTTTTACCATGAAAACCTATTTTTCAGGAGTTCTTTTTTTATTGTTGATGGTATCCTGTGTGATATCCCATGAGAAAAAAGAAGAAGCTCCCACGGATGATCCTGTTGAAGAAAAAGCCGTTTCTGATTATAATCCTGAGGCCAAACTAGAGGAATTGGGGATTGAGTTAAGTACTCCCTCTGCTCCGGTGGCCAATTACGTAAACGCGGTACGTACAGGGAACCTGATTTTTATGGCAGGAAAAGGACCTTTGCAGTCCAACGGAGAAAACATTACAGGAAAGATAGGCGCGGATTTATCCATTGAAGAAGGATATTATGCTGCTAGGGTTACGGCCATCAACCAGCTTTCAGTACTTAAAGCTGAACTGGGTGATTTGAGCAAGGTAAAGCGGATTGTAAAAGTGTTGGGCATGGTCAATGCTACTCCTGATTTTACCGACCATCCAAAAGTAATCAACGGATACTCCGATTTAATGGTTGCAGTTTTTGGTGAAAAAGGAAAACACGCTCGAGCAGCTGTTGGAATGGGGTCCTTACCCAGCGACATTGCAGTGGAAATTGAAATGATAGTGGAGGTGGAATAAATTCCAAAAATATATAAACAAAAAGCCCATAATACCTTAAGGTATTATGGGCTTTTTAGATTTTTTAAGTATAAGAAAGGAGCCGGTTAGCTTAGGTGAATTTGAAAATTTAAAGAGCAGAAAAAGGAACTGGTTACTATTGAACCCTTCGCGAATTTTTTGATAAGCTATACGCATTTGGGATTCCACTGTTTTAACTGAGATTCCTAAAATCTCTGCTATTTCCTGATATTTTTTCCCCTCTTTTTTGTTTAGAAGTAAAATTTGCCGGCATTTCGGCGGCAATCGTTCAACCAAGGCGGTTAACCTTTTTGCTCTCTCATTGGTTGTAACTTCTGGTTCGTTTATACGCTTGGACAAAGCTTCTAGCTTTAGCTGGTCGTAAAGTCTGCTTTTGGACTGTTCTTTTCTGTATTGGTCAATGTATAAATTGTGAGCCATAGAGAATAAATAGCTCCTTAAGGATAGAACTTCATTCAACTCTTTTCTTTTGTCCCATAAATTGGCAAAACACTGTTGCGCAATATCCTTCGCATTTTCACGGTCAAGGGTAAAAGTGGTTATATAGGCCAAGAGAGAATCATATACAACATCAAAAAGACTTCTAAAAGCTTTGTGATCACCAGCACTTATCTTCTTTGCCAATGCTCTATAATCCATATGTCTTAAACAAGTTGTACTCCATGGGAATACAAATATTGACAATTTTTTAAACTTTTTTTAAGGGTTTTCTAAATCGTTTGCGTCTACTAAGTGTTAATGTATAAAAGAAGAACTTGAGTTGGAAGAATTAACAAGAAAATACTTTACAAATTCCCTTAGCCGCTCTGAATCGGAGAAATTATTGGAATTATTGCAAAAACCGAGCAATCAAAAGTTGTTTAAGAAATATGCAAAGGATTACCATGATCTTAACCTAAGCTTTCAGGAGATAGATTTGGAAAAGGAATATTTGGCCTTGCTCAAGAAAAATAGGAACATTGAATCTTCCCAAAAGACATCCAGGGGTAAATGGTATTTCAGAGCTGCAGCTGCCTTGATAATTCTCTTCGGAATGGGTTATTATTATGTGCTTACTTCAAAGAACTCCAGCATAGAAAAACAAGATTTACCACAAGATGTCATTACCATTACCTTGGATAATGGGGAAGTGAAGATCATCCAGGAAGATGGTGCTGAAAAAATCCTTGATAAGAATGGACAGATAGTGGGAAAACAAGAAGGAAGACGCATTAACTATAGCAACGCAGCTGGTGATAATGCAACTGAAAAATTGGTTTATAATGAGTTGGCCGTTCCCAATGGCAAAACATTTCAACTAAAACTGTCTGATGGAAGTAGTGTGCATTTAAACGCAGGGTCGACCCTAAAGTACCCTGTAAAGTTTTTGCACAATGAAAATAGACGTGTGTTTTTGGACGGTGAGGCTTATTTTGAGATTGCCAAAGATGAAGCACACCCGTTTGTAGTTAATACTTCTCAAATCAATATTATGGCTTTGGGAACAGAATTCAACGTCAATAGTTATGATGGGGATGTTGTTGCTCATGCTGTGTTGGTAGAAGGTTCGGTGGCCCTATATGACGGGGACGCCACTTTTGAAAAGGAAGTTTCCACAATTCTTTCCCCTAATGAAAAGGCGACTTGGGGCAAATCGGAAAAAAATGTGAGAGTTGATGAAGTTGAAGTTCATGAATACATTGCTTGGACCAAAGGACAGCTTTTATTTAAGATAAGACCTTTCTCAGAAATAATTAAAGTGCTGGAAAGGCATTACGATGTTGCCATTACCAACAATTACCATCATCTAGATAACCTACGCTTTTTTGCCACTTTCGATATAGAAACTATAGATCAAGTTATGGAGTCTTTCCAGAACAGCGAACCTTTCTCCTTTGTAAGAAATGGCAACCATATAATTATTAACGGACCTAATTAATTGACCAATTATCAATCTAAAACCTCAAAAATATGATGTGAAACCCAAAAAAACCTAGTCTTCAAAAAAGAAGATGTTCCATAATCGCTTTATAAAGAAAAATCGGAAAATGCAGCCACATTCTCCGATTTAGTAAAGTGATTCGATTAACTAAATAACGAAACACAAAAACATTACGAAAGTATGAAAAAAACCAAAATTAGTGGGAGGGCTAATTGGGCCTCACCCACATTGAGCTTGAAAATGAAGCTATCCACGATATTTCTCCTTGTTTTATGTCTGTTTAAAATTCAAGCGAACAGCTACTCACAGAACACCAAAATTACCATTGATATGGAATCGGTGAAAGTAATGGAGGTTCTGGAGAAAATTGAATCCTTGAGCGAATTCAAGTTTTTAGGGAATGAAAATGTAATTGACAATAATCGTTTGGTATCTGTTCAAGCCAAAAGAAAAAGGATACAAAAGATATTAGATCAGTTGTTTAAAGGAACCAATGTTACTTATAAAGTGCTTGGCCAACAAATTATATTGATCAAAGACAGTAACTCCAAACCGGATAAGGTTATACCCCAAACTGCTGAGGTGGAATTACAACAGCAGATAACAGGTAGTGTATCTGATAAAGATAGAACACCGTTGGCCGGAGCCAATATTATTGAGAAAGGAACATCTAACGGTACCCAAGCTGATTTTGATGGTAATTTTAGTATTTCAGTTGCCGATGAAAATGCAACTTTAATTATCTCTTATCTTGGTTTCACTACACAAGAAGTACCCCTAAATGGGCAAAGCAATATCAATGTGACTCTTGAAGAGGATACAGCAAGTCTTGAAGAAGTGGTGGTTGTGGGGTATGGTACCCAAAAGAAGGCCAATCTTACTGGGGCTGTATCCCAAGTAGGTGGCGAAAGGCTACAAAGTAGGCCCATAACCAATGCAGGACAAGGTTTACAGGGATTGATTCCTAACCTTA
This sequence comes from Flagellimonas sp., assembly GCF_965222555.1. Taxonomy (GTDB): domain Bacteria; phylum Bacteroidota; class Bacteroidia; order Flavobacteriales; family Flavobacteriaceae; genus Flagellimonas. The sequence goes on from NZ_CBDCUG010000005.1 coordinate 1,816,607, forward strand.
ACATCAGCTTTGACGATGGCCAGGCAGGTGCTGGTGCTACCTTCAATGTGCGTGGTTTTACCGCAATAAATGGTGGTGGACCACTTGTATTGATCGATGGGGTAGTAATGGACCCAAACTTGTTGAATCCGAACGATATTGAAAGCGTAAGTGTGTTAAAAGATGCCGCATCAGCAGCTATTTATGGATCACGTGCAGCATTTGGTGTAGTTTTAATAACGACCAAAAAAGGTAAAAAGGGACAAAAGCCAAGAATTCAATTCTCTACCAACTATGCAATAAACCGGCCTACCGAATTTCCGGATTTGGTTGATTCCCGTCAGCAGCTTGAGCTAAGGGATGAGAAACAGAGAAATTTAGGTAACCCCGTAACTCCTGGTGATACTCGGGATGCAATTTTGGCTTTTCACAATGACCCACAAAACAATCCAGCTGCATTCATAAACCCTAATGACCCTTCTCGATACATCTACGTCGGTAATACTGATTGGTTTGATGAGATCATTGGCACGGGTTCTTTGTTACAGAACAATTTGTCAATGTCCGGAAGCGGGGAAACGGTTTCTTATTATGTTTCTGCTGGCTGGTTGGACCAAGGGGGTATCTTAAATTATGGGAATGATAGCTATGACCGTTATAATCTTAGAGCCAAATTGGACATAGATGCAACGGATTGGCTACAGTTCAACATCAACTCACTATATACCAATACAAAGAGGAATAGTGTGTATACCTATGCAGGTGTTGGGACATTATGGCATGATCTTACCAGAAAGAGTATCAATATCCCTGTCCGAAATCCGGATGGGTCGTGGACGGAATCTCCAGTTCCTCTATTGGCCGAGGGCGGAAGGGACATAAGATCTGGAGCCGATAATTGGGTGACACTTGGTGCTACTTTAAAACCAATGGAAGGACTTAAAGTGGTAGGTTCATATTCTTATAATGGTTTTACGGAGGAAAGAAAAGAACACAAAAAAAGAGTGGAAAGGTTTGAGGGTCCAAGTGAGTTGAACCAGCCCCGAACCGTTCATACAACGCCTACAGCATTGTTTTTGAATAATCAAAAAAGTGATTATTATGCCATAAACATATATGGTGAATATGAGAAGACATTTGCAGAGGACCACTATTTTAAAGCTACATTAGGATTTAATGAAGAGCGTAAAAAATACCACTTTACCAGTAGTAGCAATACAAACCTGATAACTGATGCCATTCCAAATTTGAATCTGACCACCGGTACCGCCCAAGCTGGAGAAAGTAGTACGATATGGGCTATTCAAGGATATTTTTATCGTCTTAACTACATCTATAAGGACCGGTACCTTCTAGAACTTAATGGCCGTTACGATGCCTCATCACGTTTTCCAAAAGATGATCGTTGGGGCTTTTTCCCTTCAGTTTCATTGGGATGGCGTATCTCTAACGAAAACTTTTTTGAATCGCTCAAACCAGTGGTTTCAAATCTAAAGTTTAGGTGGTCTTATGGTGAACTAGGTAACCAATCCGTTGATGATGATACCTTGAATTCCCTTAATTTCCCATACCTGCCAACTTTGGGAGGTTTTAGACCGGGTACAATTTTGGGAGGCACCCGGCCAGTATCCGTAGGAACACCGGCTTTGGTAAGTAGTACTTTGACCTGGGAAACGGCAACATCGGTTAACTATGGATTAGATGCCTCATTTTTGGATAATCGCCTGAATCTAACCTTTGACTATTTTGAGAGAGAGGTTGTAGATCAATTGTCTGCAGCTGCTGCACTTCCGGCCACATTAGGTACTTCCGCCCCAAGGGCAAATGCGGTGGAATCCATAACAAAGGGTTGGGAAGTTGAAGTTGGTTGGAGAGATAAAGTAGGTGAACTAAATTACAATGTTGGGTTTAACATCGCAGATGCCCAAGGTGAAATCACCAAGTTCGACAACCCAACCAAGAGTCTGACTTCAAGGTACGTAGGTCAAAAAATTGGAGAGATCTGGGGCTATGAAACCAATGGCCTTTTTGATTCGGCCGCAGAATACCAATCCTCTGGACTGGATTACTCCAATAGAACTTCATTGCCCATTGCCGGGGGAGATGTTTGGTATGTGGATCAAGATGGTAATGGAATTATAGATAATGGGGTTGTGACCGTTGATGACCCAGGTGACCTTAAAGTTATTGGTAATAGTACTCCTAGGTATACCTATGGAATCACTTTGGGAGCTGAGTGGAAAGGCATTTACCTTGATATTTTCATGCAAGGAGTAGGTAAAAGAGATCTTGATTTAGGAAGTAACCTTTTTTGGCCAAACGAGGGAGGTACACCACAGATTAGCCATTTAAATTTTTGGACCGAAGATAACAAAGGAGCCTACTGGCCAAGATACTTGGGTAACCAAGGAGGGTTTAATTATGCTACTTCAGATAGGTATTTACAAGATTTCTCTTATTTAAGAATGAAGCAGTTGACCATTGGATATGATTTTCCAAAATCTGCAATTGACAAAACATTCTTGAAATCTGTCAATATTTACCTAACAGGGCAGAACCTATTCGAATTTGCAGATACCATAAGTGGTTTTGATCCTGAAATTGACCCTGATGGATTCAACGGTTGGGGTCCAGGTAAAAGTTATCCGTTCAGCAGATCTATTTCTTTAGGCCTGGATATAACGCTATAATCAAGCATTAATTAAAATCTAAAAAAATGAAATTATATAAATATCTTCTCATTACAACATTACTGGTGTGTGGTTCATGCAGTGATGTTCTAGATACAGAGCCAGATAGTGTTATCACTGAAGCAAACTTTTTCACCAGCGAAAGTGACTTTGAAATATTTTCCAATAAGTTTTATGACTATTTCCCAAGGGACGGTAGAGGTTTTGTTGACTTTATCTGGAATGTGGATAATAATAGTGATAACATGCACCAGTTTGATAATGGCAACATTTTTGCTTTTGGAGCCAACACTGTAAACGATAACCCTCCGGGTTATGATGGAGGTGGATGGGATTTTTCCAGAATTCGAGATGTCAATTTCATGTTGGCTAAATTAGATGAGGCAGAAATATCTGAAGACGCCAAGAGTAAATGGAGTGCGGTTGCACGCTTTTTTAGGGCGTATCTATACTTTGATAAGGTTAGAAAATATGGTGATGTGCCTTGGTACAATACAGCGCTTGATGAAACTTCTGAAGAAATCTTCAAGCCGCGTGACCCTCGAGCTACTGTGATTGCCAATATTCTAACGGACTTGGATTTTGCAATTGCCAATCTCCCACAGGATACCGGGAACAAAACCACCTTGGATAGGTTTGCGGCATTGGCTTTAAAAGCTAGGATTACTTTGTTTGAAGGTACTTTTAGAAAATATCATGGACTTGGAGCTTCGGAAGATTTGCTCAACCAAGCTGTTCAGGCGGCACAAACCATTATGGATGAAGGTGGATATACACTGCATGATGATGGAGACCCCAATCAAAATTATTACAATTATTTTGCCCTTCATTCACCTGGAACAAGTTCCGAAACTATCTTGGCAAGACATTTCGATATTGGACAAAATACGGGAGGACATTGGTCGCAAAGATTTATCATTTTACAGGCAATGACCGGGATATCTAAATCCTTGGCAGATGATTTTTTATGCACCGATGGTCTTCCGGTGTCACTGAGCCCATTGTTTGACCCTGACACGGATTATGATTTAATCCAGGATGAAATGGCGAACAGGGATCCAAGAATGCATCAAACTATATTTAATAAGGATGTAATAAGACTTAGCGATCCAGATGAATATTTCAATGAAGATCAGGTTCCGCCACTTAACCGTTTCTTTCCAACAGGTTATGTGGTAAGAAAGTTTAGCAAGCTGGATAGGGCCCTTCAGGTGCCTAGTGCTGCAGACGACGGTATGCCCATATTTAGATTGGGTGAGATCTATTTGATTTATGCTGAGGCAAGGGCGGAATTGGGAACCATAACACAAGGTGATTTGGATATTTCAATCAACTTGCTAAGAGGTAGGGTTGGAATGCCTGATATGACAATAGCCGGTGTAGTTCGTGACCCAGACTCTAATTTTGATGGCAGTTTATCTGAGATACCTTCGGTTTCAGTCCTTATAGATGAGATTAGAAGGGAAAGAAGGGTAGAATTAGCTTGTGAAGGTTTTAGGAGAGACGATTTAATGCGATGGAAGGCAGGACAATTGTTGACTCTTACGCCTTTGGGTGCTAAATTCAATCCTATCATCTATCCAGATGCAGTTGATCAGAATTTTGCTAGAACAAACTCAGAGGGCTTCTTAGAGCCATATCAAGGCGGAACACGTCCACGCCTTTTTGATGAGAATAAAAACTATTTATATCCTATTCCTCCAAGTGAGATAGGATTGTACCCCAATGGAGAATTAACACAAAATCCTGGGTGGTAAAAGTTTATTTATACGTTTGAGTTAATTAGTTGGTTTGAAGGAGGCCGCTCATTTTGAGTGGCCTTTTTTTGCTTATTTACTTAAAAATGTAGTCAATTTTATACAGGAGATAGTGGTAAAATAAAAAAAGACCGCAACAACTGTTGCGGTCTTTTTATGTGGTACCTCCAGGAATCGAACCAGGGACACACGGATTTTCAGTCCGTTGCTCTACCAACTGAGCTAAGGTACCATGCTTATCTTGTGTTTAGCGGGCTTGCCCGACTTTGCTAGCTTGGTGATAAGCGGGTGCAAATATAATTTCAAAATTAGGATATACAAACAAAAACTTGAAAAAAGGCAAGGGTTTTTTTTCAATTCTCCATCTTTGTAATATGAACTTGGTTATTGACATAGGGAACACCATGGTAAAGTATGCCGTTTTTGAAAATGGGACAGTCCTTTTTGACCAAGCCTCAGAGTCAAGTATTTTTTTATCCAAGGTAAAGGAACTTTTTGAGCTATATCCCAAAATTGAGCATGCTTTGATTTCCTCCGTGGGGCCATTGGAACGAAAGGAACGAGACATTGTTTCATTGTTCTGCAAAGTGCATGTCCTCTCGCATGAATCCAAAATACCTTTCAAGAATAGTTATGCTACTCCGAACACCTTAGGGATGGACCGTGTTGCATTGGCTGCATCGGCCTTTTATCAAAACCCAAGAAAAAACACCTTGGTTATCGATGCTGGAACGTGTATTACCTATGATATGGTCAATGATTCTGGCGAGTATGTGGGAGGCGCAATTTCACCCGGAATTCGAATGCGTTATAAGGCCATGCACAACCAAACAGCAAAGCTACCTTTGTTGCAACCAGAAGAGATTTTGGATTTCATTGGAAACTCTACCCAAAGCAGTATGCATAGTGGGGTTGTCAATGGAGTTTTACAAGAAATTGATGGTGTAATAAGCCAGTATCGAACCCGCTTTCAAGATTTAACAGTTATTTTAACAGGCGGAGACTCCCATTTTTTTGCTAAACGACTAAAAAATACCATATTTGCGAATTCTAAATTTCTCTTGGAGGGGCTAAATTACTTGCTGGAATACAATAAACGCTAGATGGTTAAGAAATTTTTGATTGCTTTTTTTTGCGTAACTGCACATGGCATTTTTGCGCAAAACGGTACCATATCACCATACTCATATTTTGGAATAGGAGACCTTAGGAACAGTGGTACTGTAGAAAACCAAATGATGGGTGGGCTAAGTATGTACGGCGACAGTATTCACGTAAATCTGAACAATCCAGCAGCCTATTCCAAGCTTCGTTTGACCACCTATACTGCCGGAATTTCGCATACCCAGTTTAGGTTGGAAGACTTTACCGAAAAGCAAAATGTATCATTAACGGATTTGGATTATTTGGCCATTGGCTTTCCCATTGCGAAAAATGCGGGAATGGGCTTTGGTTTAATGCCGTTATCTTCCGTAGGGTACAATTTAACCGCTGAGGATACCAATGGTGATGGTCAGTTGGTCACCAATGTTTTTACAGGAGATGGAGGTCTTAATAGAGCATACTTGTCAATTGGTTTTGAACCCATTAAAGACCTGAGCATAGGAGCTACTGTAAACTTTAATTTTGGAACACTGAAGTATAGAAGAATACAAAGTGTGGAAGATGTGCAGTTTGGAACCTTGGACAATAGGGAGTCTCGTATAAACGGTTATGATTTTAACTATGCTATAAACTATACCCCTACCATAAAAGACAAGTATACTTTGTACACGTCCATTTTGGTGAACACCCAGGCAAACCTAATTTCCAAGAACTCAGCACGATTAGGATCCTTTTCTTTGGTCAATGGCCAGGAAATTGAAGTGATTGATGTGGATTTGGATGCCTCCAACTTAAGGAATACTGAGCTGAAAGTGCCGACAAGGGCCACCCTTGGTCTAGGTTTTGGAGAGAACAAAAAATGGTTTCTTGGAGGGGAATATAGCTTTCAACAGTTCAGTGATTTTCAAAACCGATTTTTGGGATTGGAAAACGTGACCTATAAAGATGCCAACACCTATACTTTGGGAGGATATTTTATTCCTGAATACACCTCACTCTCAAGTTATTTTAAAAGAATTACCTACAGGGCGGGATTACGTTATGATGTTACAGGTCTGGAGGTGAATAACAAGGAGATCAATAACTTTGGCATAACTTTTGGATTTGGGTTACCACTGACTGGAACAGGTTATAATGATTTGTTCTCGAATTTAAATCTAGGTTTCGAATTTGGGAGAAGAGGTACAACAGATGCAAACCTGATAGAAGAGAACTATCTGAAAATTAATGTTGGACTATCTTTAAATGCTAAATGGTTTGAGAAAAGAAGAATAAATTAAGAACTGTTTTTTTGAAAAATCCATAAATAACCACCAATATATGTTCCTTTAAGATGATTTTTTCATTAAAATTTGTACATTAACCACTTTAAAATTAGTAAGATGAAGAAGAAACACTACTTAACGATGATAGCGGTCTTTATGTCGATGGGATTAAGTATGGCCCAAGCTCAAAACCCTGAGTGCATGACCAATCTTTCCATTTACGCAGAACACGCAAAAGTTAAAAATTACGATGCTGCATACGAACCATGGAAAATGGTTTATGAAAGTTGCCCAGATATAAACAAGGCCAACTTTTCCTATGGAGAAAAAATCCTGTCTCACAAAATCAAAAATTCTTCGGGAACGGATAAGGATGGCTACATTCAAGATTTAATGTCTTTGTATGACAATAGCTTGAAATATTTCCCAAATAAATTCAGCAAAGCTGGAGTTGCCATAGACAAGGCACTTTTGTCCTATGATAACAAAATGGCCTCAGATGAGCAGCTTTATAATATGTTGGGTAAAGCCTTTAAGGAGGATAAAAAGAACTTCAAGAACCCAAAAGCCCTTTATCTCTATTTTTCAACATTGGTAGATTTACATGGAACAGGTAAAAAAGACCTTCAAGAAGTCTTCGATGTCTATGACGATGTTACCGAAAAAGTAGAAGAGGAAAATAAAAAGTTGACTAATATAGTTACCAAGTTGCTTCCAAAGGATTCAATTGGAAGTATAACAACAAAAGAAAAAAGACAGCTTAAGGCAGCTACCGTTAACTCAAAGTCTTACGGTAAAATTGCTGGTAGTATCGATTCAAAATTGGGGGCACTTGCAGATTGCGGCAACCTTATCCCATTATATGAAAAGAGCTTTGATGCTAAAAAGAACGATGTAAATTGGGTAAAACGTGCCGTAGGAAGAATGTTCTCCAAGGAATGTACTGATGACCCCATGTTTAGAAAATTGTTTGAGGCGCAATTGGCGTTGGATCCATCAGCCGATGCTTATATGTATGGCGGGGTGTTAAAACAAAAATCAGGTGATAGTAAGGGAGCTATTGCTGACTTTAACAAGGCAGTTGAGTTGGAGACAGATCCGTATAGAAAGTCCAACATCCTATATAAAATTGCTACAACGGTTAGAAGAAGCAGCAAATCGCAGTCAAGAAGTTATGCACTTAAGGCTATTGATGCGAATTCAGCGAACGGAAAAGCATATTTGTTGATTGCCAATCTTTACGCAGGTAGTGCAAATGCATGTGGAACAACAGCTTTTGAAAAAAGAGCAATCTATTGGAAAGCAGCTGATATGGCTAGAAAAGCAGGTCGTGTAGATCCATCTTTAAGTAGTAGAGCTAGCAAATCTGCGGCCAGTTATGCTGCAAAAGCACCTACTAAAGAGATGATATTCAGCTCTGGAAAAGCGGGACAAAGAATTACATTTAATTGTTGGGTAGGCGGTAGCGTTATGGTGCCCAAGTTGTAATGTGAAACAAATATCAAAAAATAAATTAAAGTGTTTTGCCACGGTCTTTACCGTGGCAATCCTTTTTATATCCTGTAAGGATAACTACCAGCGAGTGGGTGAAGAGGCCGTTAAACCTATATTTCCGCAATGGGTTGCGGAAAACTATGAACTCACTTACACTGAATCTCCAAAGGAAATGAGTTCCCTTGATTCATCACAGACCAGGGTAATTGCTATATTGAATAGCCCGACCACGGAAAATTTTGATAACCAAAGTTTCAAATACAGAACCTTTCCCAATGGTTTAAAAGTGGACTTTTTTGATGAAAAAAACCAGAAAAGTGTAATAACTGCGGATTATGGGATTTTTTATTCCCAAACCAGTTTAATAGACCTACAGGGCAATGTGGTCATAGAAACCCATGACGGCAAAAAATTAGAAACGCCCCAGTTATTTTTTGACCGATCCAACAATTGGATTTTTACTGAGGAGGTCTTTACATACACCAATCTAGAAGATGGTTCGGTAATGGATGGGGAGGGATTGGATCTTAATAGAGAGTTCAATTATTTTAAGGCTCATAAAACTTATGGTTTATTGACCATTAAAGAAAAGGTAAACGAAGAAGATGATGATTAAAATTTTAAGATACACCGAATATTTATACTTGGCAGTTGCCGCAGTTTCAATATATAAAGTAGCAACTTTGTGGGCGGTTGACCCCAAGGAAACATACATTTTTATATTCTTTGCCGTGGTATCCACTGCTATGTTTCTTTTTAGAAGAAAGTATCGCAAACGTTTTGAACAACGAAAAAAGGACAATCAATAAGGGTATAGTTGGACATCTCATTGATCATTATAATTCTTTCCTTGCTGTTCTCGGCATTTTTTTCCGGAATGGAAATTGCATTTGTGTCCGCCAACAGAATTCATATTGAGATAGAGAAAAAGCAAGAAGGTTTTTTTGCCAAGGTGCTTACCTGGCTTACTGAAAAACCATCCAAGTTCATTGCAACCATGCTTATTGGAAACAATATAGCCTTGGTTATTTATGGCTTGTTTATGGGTGATGTGCTCATGGAGTGGTTCCAAAACCTGCTTCCCACGTCCTCAGAATTTTTGGATGCCTTATTGACCGATTTCAGCTTACTTTCCCAAACCATCATTTCCACGCTGATTATTTTAGTCACAGCTGAATTTTTGCCCAAAGTGCTTTTCCAAATTTATTCCAACACCTTATTAAAGGTCTTTGCAATTCCTGCATACTTCTTTTACCTACTGTTCTCCATTATTTCATGGTTTGTGATCAAGGTTTCCGATTTTATCCTACGGGTGTTTTTTAAAACCGAGGGAGACGAGGTGCAGTTGGCATTTACCAAATTGGAATTGGGAGATTATATCACTGAACAAATGGAAACCGTTGAAGAGGAAGATGAAGTGGATTCGGAGATTCAGATATTCCAAAATGCTTTGGAATTCTCCACGGTAAAAGCACGGGAGGTAATGGTGCCCAGAACGGAGATCATGGCAGTGGAAATTGAGGAAACTCCGAAGAACCTTGCCAAATTATTCTCAGAAACAGGGTATTCCAAAATATTGGTCTATAAAGAAAGTATAGATGAGATTATTGGTTATGTGCATTCCTATGAGCTCTTTAAAAAACCAAAGACCATTAAAAGCATTTTGCTTCCGGTAGAATTTGTTCCGGAGACCATGCTTATTCAGGATATTCTTAATGTACTGACCAAAAAACGCAAAAGTATGGCTGTTGTTTTGGATGAATATGGAGGGACATCCGGAATAATGACTGTTGAAGATATCATAGAAGAGTTGTTCGGGGAGATTGAGGACGAACATGATAGTACAGATTTATTCGAAGAGCAGTTGAGTGAAAACGTATATAAGTTTTCTGCCCGTTTGGAGGTGGACTATCTTAACGAAAATTACAAGTTGGAACTACCAGAAAGTGAGGAGTACGAAACCTTGGGCGGGCTCATCATGAGTGAAACTGGCGAAATACCCGAACTGGACTCAGAAATAAAAACAGAAAATTTTACATTCCGAATCCTAGAGGTGTCCAATACCAAAATAGACTTGGTAAGTGTTCATGTTCAGCCTGAAGATTAACAATTTCAACACTTTAATGAGCTTTCCTATTTGAAAAGAAAATGGTATTTTCGCCCACTGAAATTATTGAACTCATTTAAACTTTTAATTTTCACTTCAATCCAAAAAGTTTAAAAGAGTTCACGGAAAACAAGCAGTAAAATGGCAATATTAGAGAATATTAGAAAACGAACAACGGTACTGATTTTGATTATTGGTATGGCCTTGTTCGCATTTGTAATATCAGGAGTTTTTACCAGCAACGATCTTGGAGGTGCTAAAGTAGGCTCCGCGGTAGCAGAAATAAATGGGGAAAGTATTTCCATTGACGATTTTAGAAGACAAGTGGAAAATGCTTCAAGACAGTATGGCCCAAGTTTTTCTTCCACACAATTGGTGAATACAATTTTTGATCAAGAAGTTAGAAAAACCATCTTGGAACAACAGTTTGCGGATTTGGGCATCGATGTGGAGAGTGATCAGATTATTGAGTTTGTAAAGACCTCGGGATTTGCACAATTTCCTGATTTTTTGGATGAAAATGGAATATTCAATGAGGAGGTATTTGTAAACAAAGTAGCCGATTGGAAGGCCAACGATCCTTTACGTTTTGATTGGTGGTTAGAAAGGGAGAAAGATATAATCCAATCAACCAAAGAACGTATGTACTTCAACTTGATCAAAGGAGGGGTTGGTGCCACACTTTCAGAAGGAGAGTTTGATTACAAAATGTCCAATGAGAAAGTGGATATCCAATATGTGAGAGTACCTTATACCTCAATTGCGGACAGTACCATTCAAGTTTCCAAAAGTGATATTCAAGCTTATATCAACAAGAATGAAGATGAGTTTAAACAAGAAAAAGCAAGGGACATCCGTTTTGTATATTTTGAGGAAAAAGCATCTGTAGCAGATGAAAAAGCAGTGGAAGATGCCATTACGGCTTTGCTTGACGACTCTGTAGAATATTCACAGGAAAAAGATACCAACGATACTATTGCCGGGTTCAGAAATACCCAAGATATGGCGGCTTTTTTGGACAGAAACTCAGATAGTAAATTCGATACCATATTTAAAGCTAAAAATGATTTACCAACAATTGCGGCAGATAGTTTGTTGGCATTGGAAGTTGGGGAAGTTTATGGTCCATACCGAGATGGGGATTTCTTCAAGGTTTCCAAAATGATGGACAAAAAGGCCAATGGTACCGTTAAGGCAAGCCATATTTTGTTTACTTGGCAAGGTGCTGAAAGAGCCAACCCTAGCATTACAAGAACTAAAGAAGAAGCCGAAGAGGAAGCAAAGAGAATTTTGGCAGAAGCTAAAAAAGAAGGTGCCGTGTTCACGACCTTGGCAAGAGATAATTCTGATGGACCTTCCGCTCCACGTGGAGGTGATTTAGGATATTTTCAAGAAGGAGTTATGGCTGATGCGTTCAATGATTTCTGTTTTGGAAATGAAGTTGGGGCCATTGATTTGGTAGAAACGCAGTTCGGTTTTCATGTTATTAAAGTGGACGACAAACAAGATATTGTTCAAGTAGCGACCCTTACAAGAGAGATTGAGCCTTCTGAAGAAACAATCAATACACTCTTTACAGATGCAACCAAGTTTGAAATGTCCGCTACTGATGCAGAGCCTGAGGCTTTTAGTGATATTGCCAAAGAGAGCACCTACACTGTTAGGCCTGTAAACAAAATCAAGGAAATGGATGAAAACCTTCCCGGATTGACAGCTCAACGCGGTGTTGTACAGTGGGCTTTTAATGATGAAACCAAAGTAGGTGATATCAAAAGGTTCAACATCAACAATGGATATGCTGTGGTTCAGCTGACCAAAAAATACAAAGAAGGATTAATGTCAACCGAAGATGCCTCTGCAACCGCATTGCCAAAGATTAGAAAAGAGCGCAAAGCTTCTCAAATAATAAGCAACAACCAAGGTAAAGCCATGGATGCTTTTGCAAAGGATAACAATGTAAGCTTGTCCAATGCTTCTTCATTGACCATGAAATCCCCAACCCTTCCAGGGGCTGGAAGAGAACCTTTGGTGGTGGGTACTGCTTTTGCCTTGACCCAAGATGCTACCTCTACGCTTATTGAAGGGGAAACAGGGGTGTTTATGGTAAAGGTGACCAAAAAGGAAGATGCACCCAATTTGGATAATTTTAGCACCTATGCCAACACTTTAAAAAGTAATGCCGCCAATCGAGTGAACAGTGCAGTATACAACGCACTAAAAGAAGGAGCGGAGATTGAAGATAAACGCGCTACTTTTTATTAGGAAATAATTAATTTACTAGATAATATAAAAGAGCCCTTAAGGGCTCTTTTATATTTTATAAGGTCATTTCTGAGAATGGAATGATGGTTGAATACCCGTGAGATTTAAAATAATCCATGTTTTCTTCAGAACCTGTTACCATTACAAAATCCCCGCCCCAGGCACCTAAACTTTTAATAGCGCCAGGATAATCTTGAAAAAGTTTAATTTTTACAGGAGGCAATCCTAGAACCTCAGATAGGATTTCTTCATGTTCCGTTAGCAAGGATTCAAACTCGGTCACAGTTGAAGTATCCACCATTCTTTTTGTAATTGCTGAAATACGCGAAATCAACCACTTTTTATCAAAATTTTGCTTTCTATAGGCTGCGATGGCCTTTTTGCTGCTTTGTTTTTGATTCAAATGCACAAAATAGATGGAATCTTTAAAAGGTGGATTAAAGGATACTTTCTCAACTATGGGAACTCCACTTTCCAATGCATATAAAATGGGCGAATTGTGTTTTGCGCAGGCAATATCATACCCACTGCCCCCAAAGGCATTCCATAAAAGTTGATAGGCATCCACCTGTGCCCATTGGGCAATATTATTTATTAGAGTGGATGAGGTGCCCAATCCCCAATTTCTGGGAAAACTGAGCTTGGTTTCTACTTTGACCCCGGAAGCATTGTTTAAAAATGCAGGTTTTTGTGATTTTGCTTCGCTGAGTAATTGTATCAGTGTGGAGGAGATGGTTTTGTTGGAAGTTGAGATTTCTTTAAAACCATCCAAAGCGTAGATTCCCTCAAACCAAATGGAACCTTGTTCATCAAAACTGCTCCATTCCAATTTGCCCAAAGAAGTTTCGGTAACCTGCAGCGTTTGCCCATATTTGGTGGGAATGGCAAGTCCAACTGCCCCATCCAAAATGGCGTACTCCCCAGAGAGCAACAATTTCCCGTTGCTGTAGAATGTTTTCTGCATTATTCCGATTGAATCTTTTCCAAGGCCTCCTTTACTGAAGCATTGGTCACGGTATGGGTTTTAAAATACTGAACTAATTGCAGTTTTTCACTTTCGCTTGCGCCCATTTGGTTGAGCATATTCAACAAATGCATTTTCATATGCCCTTTTTGTATACCCGTGGTCACCAATGAGCGTAGGGCAGCAAAATTTTGGGCCAAACCGGCCACGGCAACAATTTGCATTAATTCCTCGGCTTTTGGGTTTTGGAGAATTTCAAGGGCCAATTTTACCAAAGGGTGCAAAGAGGTCAATCCACCTACCGTGCCCAAGGCCAACGGAACTTCAATCCAAAACTTAAAAATATCGTCTTCAATGCTAGCGTGGGTCAAACTGGAATAACTCCCATCTTTTGCTGCATACGCATGAACTCCTGCCTCAATTGCCCTAAAATCGTTTCCAGTTGCCAAGATTACCGCATCAATCCCGTTCATAATTCCCTTGTTGTGCGTTACGGCCCTGTGAGGTTCTGCTTTGGCAATTTCAACGGCCCGAACAATTTTTTGCGCAAATTCCGTCGGAGAAATATCATCCTCGTTTAGTGCTCCTATGGGACAACTTACCTCTGCCCGTACCAAACATTTTGGCACATAATTGGAAAGTATGCTCATCACCACTTCAATTTCCCTTTCTTTTTGGGTAAAATCAGGATAGGAATTGGCTTTTTCCTTTAGTGTTTGTGCAAATTGTTCCAAGCACGAATTTATAAAGTTGGCCCCCATAGCATCCAAGGTCTCAAAAGTGCAATGCAGTTGATGGTAACCTTTAACCTTATCGCTCAAATCCCTAAGCTCAATATCCTTTATGCCTCCACCTCGTTTTTCCATGCTCTTGGTAATGGAAGAGGCATCACTAAAGAAATCTGGTTTGATTTTGCTGAAAAAATCTTGCAGTTTGTTAAAATCTCCGTTAAAGATAAAATGTACCTGCCCTATTTTTTCTGTCCCAAGCACAGTGGTTTTAAACCCTCCTCTGTTCAACCAAAACTTGGCTGCCTTACTGGCTGCTGCCACCACGGAACTCTCCTCAATGGTCATGGGGATTGCATAAAACCTATCGTTGATTAAAAAATTAGGAGCTACGGCAAAGGGTAAATAGTAGTTGGAAACCGTGTTCTCTATAAACTCGTCATGAAGTTTTTGGACTTTGCCATCCGTATTCCAGTATTGTTGCAATAACTGTCTGGATTCTTCTGGATTTTTAGTGAAATTGGTTGCAATCCAGTCTATTTTTTCTGCTTTGGAAAGTCTTGAAAATCCTTCAACAGGAGTGTTCATAAGTGCTTGGTTAAAGGGTTCAAATATACGGATAATGCTTGTTTTGAATTTTTGGAACCTTCGACTTCGGTTCAGATATTATCACAAATGCAATTTCAAAGTTTATTTTTTGAATAAATATTAGTAAACTTGACAGTTTTTAATTAATTCACAACATCAATGAGAAAACAGTTTCTCCTGTTCCTGATCACTTTCGGATTTTTAACCCTATCAACAGCCCAAAAGAAAAAAATTTCCCTTGAAGATATTTGGGGAGGCGAATTCAGAACCGAATACATGGATGTGCTCCGCTCCATGAAAAATGGAAAACAATACACCATTTTGAATTTTAACCGTTCGCCACGTTCCAGTAGTTTGGATAAATACGATTACAAATCCTTGGAAAAAGTGGAGACCGTTGTTTCTTCTTCGGACAATGTACCCTTTTTCTCTTCGTATACATTTAGCAAAGACGAATCAAAAATATTGCTGGCCACTGAAATCGAAGCCATATTTAGACATTCGCGTTTAGGTGTTTACTATGTGTACGATGTGGCCACCAAAAAAGTAACAAAGGTTTCTGATGACAAAATTCAGGAACCTTTGTTGTCTCCAGACGGTTCCAAAGTCGCTTATGTTAAGGAGAACAATATTTATATTTTGGATATTGGTTCTGGAAATACAAAGCAAATCACAACTGATGGAAGTAAAGGAACCATCATTAATGGTGTAACTGATTGGGTGTATGAAGAGGAATTTGCCTTTGTCCGGGCCTTTGATTGGAACAGTAATGGCACAAAAATAGCTTTCCTTAGGTTTGATGAAACCAATGTGCCCCATTTTTCAATGGATGTATATGGACAGAACCTATACCCGTTTCAATACGAATTTAAATACCCAAAAGCCGGGGAGGAAAACGCAGAGGTTTCCTTGCACATGTATGATGTGGCTTCGGGGGATACATCTGATGTGAATCTGGGCGAGGCATATTACATTCCTCGAATCAAATGGATGAACAATCCAAACCATCTTAGTGTTCAGACCCTAAACCGACATCAAAACCATCTAAAACTGCATTCAGTGGATGCCTCGGATAATTCAGCTACCCTTTTATTGGAAGAAAAGGACAAGGCCTATGTTGATATAACCGATGACCTTACATTTTTGGCCGATGATAGTTTTATATGGACCAGCGAAATGGATGGCTTTAACCATATCTATCTATATAATAATGAGGGTAAATTGAAGAACCAGATTACAAGTGGAGAGTGGGAAGTCACTAGCTATTATGGTTACAATGCAAAGGGGAAAAGGATTTATTATCAATCCACGGAGAATGGATCTATCAATCGTGATGTGTACAGCATTGGGACCAATGGAAAAAAGAAGAAGCGATTGACCTCAAAGACGGGAACAAATTCCGCCGACTTTAGTGCTGATTATACGTATTTCATCAACACATTTTCCAGTGCAACAACACCATACGAGTTTACCTTGCATTTAGCTTCAAACGGAGAGAAGCTTAAAAACATCAAAGACAATGCTGCTTTAGATAGTAAATTGGAAGAATATGAATTGAGTCCCAAAGAATTTTCAACCATCAATATCAATGGGAACGATCTAAATATGTGGATGATCAAACCCGCCGATTTTGATCCTAACAAGGAGTATCCGTTGCTCATGTTCCAATATAGTGGACCGGGCTCCCAACAAGTGGCCAATCGTTGGTTGGGAAGCAATGATTATTGGCATCAGTTATTGGTTTCCGAAGGATATATTGTTGCCTGCGTAGATGGCCGTGGAACTGGCTATAAAGGACGTGACTTCAAAAAGGTCACTTACCTGAATTTGGTCAAATATGAAACCGAGGACCAGATAGCTGCGGCTAAAAAGTTAAGTGAACTACCTTATATCGATGAAGATAGAACAGGAGTCTGGGGATGGAGTTATGGTGGGCATATGAGTACCAATTGCCTTTTAAAGGGGAACGACACTTTTGAAATGGCCATTGCGGTGGCACCAGTAACCTCTTGGCGTTTTTATGATACCATTTATACAGAACGATTTATGCGCACCCCGCAGGAAAATCCTGAAGGATACGATAACGAATCACCATTTAATTACCCAGAGCTTTTAAAAGGAAAATATTTGTTGGTGCATGGCTCAGGTGATGACAATGTGCATGTACAAAACTCCATGCGGATGATTGAGGCCTTGATTCAGGCCAATAAACCTTTTGAATGGGCAATATATCCAGACAAAAACCATGGAATTTACGGAGGGAACACAAGACTCCATCTATTCACCAAAATGACCAACTTTGTTAAAGAAAATTTGTAACTAAACTTATTTAATATATGTCAGATACTGTAAAACCAGCCAGTGAAAAACAGCTTTTGGGGCATCCACAAGGCCTTTTCTATTTGTTCTTTGCCGAATTGTGGGAGCGATTTAGTTTCTACGGAATGCGTGCCTTGCTCACGTTATATATGGTCAACGTCATTTTTGAGGCCTTGGCAACAAGAGACTACGCGGCTGCCGCTGTTTATGCATCTTATGGTTCTCTGGTATATGCTTCCACTGTGATTGGAGGTAGAATTTCGGATTCCATCCTGGGAATGCGATCTTCCATTTTCCTAGGAGGAATTTTAATGGCCTTGGGCCACTTTGTTTTGGCCATTGAAAATAATATGGCTTTCTTTTTGGCCTTGGCCTTAATTATTGTTGGTAATGGATTCTTTAAACCAAACATTTCAACCTTTGTAGGGACCTTATACAAGGATGGTGATCCAAGGAAAGATTCTGGGTTTACCATATTTTATATGGGAATCAATATTGGTGGATTTGTGTCACCCTTACTTTGTGGGTGGTTGGGTGAAACCTATGGGTGGCACTATGGATTTGGCTTGGCCGGTATAGGAATGTTAGCTGGATTGCTGTTCTTTTGGAGTGGAATTAAAAAGAACGTGTTTGGAGAAGGAGGAAAGCCGCCAAGTGTGGAAGTATACGAGAAGAAAGTAATGGGAATTGCCCAAAAGCATTTGATTCCTATTTTGGCATTTCTGTCAGCTCCATTGATTGCATTTCTTTTATATTACTACAAACCTTTAGGTGCTGAAGGAACTCTTTTTGGAGACAGCAACATTGTAAACCTTCTATTTTATCTCATTGGTATTTCGGTATTGGCTTACATGGCTTATATCATGTTCAAGTCCACATTGGATGAACGCAAAAAGCTATTTATGGCCGTATTGATTACGTTCTTTATGACCATTTTTTGGGGATTCCATGAACTGCATGGCAGTGTGATTACCCTATTTGCCGCGCGTAATGTTGACCTTTCTTTAATTAATGCAAGTCAGACCAATGCCTTGAACTCCATGTTCATTGTTATTCTGTCCATTCCAATATCCATTATGTGGACTTGGTTGTCCAAAAAGAAATTGAACCCAAGAACGCCCTATAAATTTGGAATGGGACTTGTCTTTGCTGGTTTAGCGTTCTACGTGGTTTCCATTAGTGGGGCTAGTGCGGACGAAAATGGCATGGTTCCATTTTCCTATTTGTTGATGTTATACTTCTTGATTTCTGTTGGAGAATTGTTTATGTCACCAGTTGGTTTGTCCAAGATGACGGACCTTTCACCAAAGCGAATCGTCGCCTTTATGATGGGTGTTTGGTTTTTGGCATCGGCATTTGCTTTCCAGATAGTAGGGTTTATCTCTAAGCAATTGGCTATAGAAAGTACGGATAGCAACGTAGGCGGTTTTGAAACGCTCCACGTGTATTTGGATGGTTTCCGTTTAATTGCCATTTATGCATTGGTTGCAGGGGTAGTCGTATTGATATTTGGGCCACTCATGAAACGTTTGTTGGGCAATGTCCATTAACTAATCCAAATCAAAAACATAAAATCCCTTTTCACCAGTATTGTGAAAGGGGATTTCTTTTTTATGACAAGTTTGTTTCCATCTGGAAATATAGGATTTGTAGTTGCTGCCATCTGCCAAAATCGTTTTCGGGTGAATTGAATCAATAAGACGTTCCAAATTGATTTTTGGAGATTGTGTCAGCAGTAAGAAATCAACCTGTTTTTTCTGTGGGTAGATGGCCAAGCTGTCCATGATATAAAAATTCCTGCTGTTGATATCAAAACTATGTTGTAACTGATCATGTGAAATGGATGTTACGTTTTCAGCGACGGAGAAATCATTAATGATACGGTTACTTATAATGCTATCCGTTTCATAAACATTCATGACATTCCCGGTTTGATGAAGCAACAAGGTATTTCTATTTTGGTGTGCTAGAATCAAGGTCTCTTTTTGCTTTTGATGGAATTGCTTCCAAATGGTCCAACTCTGGAAAATAATGATGGAAGCTAAAAAAACCAAGGTGTTTTTCTTTTTTGGCTTGGAAAGAAATACTACCAAAGCAATTAAGGAGATGTACCCAACAAATAGTTGAACAGAATCAAACGGAATATCCCTGATTACAAAACCCTCTTGCCGAGCTACCCATGAAATAATGGAATTCATGGTTTTGATAATGATATTATAGATTTTGACCAAAAAACCGGGAAGGATACTTCCTTGTGAAAGAACAATGACCAAAATTCCCATCCCTAGAATAATTCCTAAAAATGGGATAATCAATAGGTTGGAGACAAAGAATAAGGCTGGAAACTGATGAAAGTAATATAAACTGATAGGCAATACACCTAACTGAGCTGCTATGCTGACGGAAAGTAATTGCCAGGTTTTTCGAATTAGGAGATTATCTGGAAACCAAAACCGCTGCAATTTTGGATAGATCCATACAATGGCCAATACAGCTGCATAACTCATTTGAAACCCAACCTGAAAAAGAAAAAGCGGTTTCACCAACAAAATAAAGAACATGGAGAGTGCAACTATGTTGAAGGAGTTGGTCGGTCGGTTCAAGTACATTGCGTAAGCCACAAAAGTGAACATGGTCACCGCTCTAACTATGGAAGGGGAAAGTCCAGCAATAAAAGCATATCCCCATAGCATAAGCACTACACAAACCAATTTTAGGGCTTTACCTTTAGGTAATCGCTCAAGTGGAGTGAGCAGAAATTGGAAAAGCAGCAACAGAATCCCAACATGAAGCCCCGAAACTGCCAAAATATGAATGGCCCCAGCATCTTTGTAATTGTTATAGGTACTTTCCGAAATATCGTCACGCTGGCCTAAAAGTAGCGCTTGAATAACAGCTAACTCTTCGGTTCCAAAGTTCTCCTGCTGTAAACCTGAGATAATATCCTCCCTAAAATTTGAAGCCATTCCCATGAGGGTCGAAGAAGGATTTTCTTTTGGCAATAGTTGTGTTGCTTTGATTCTTATTTGATGATAAACACCCTGTTTCTTCAGAAAATCTTTATAATCAAATTGATGTGGATTCAAGGGAGGATTGATGTTTTCAACCTTGGCAAACAGAAAAAGTTCATCATCGACCTTTAACTTTTTGGAGGTTGAATCAGTTGGGATGTTCAACAGTATTTTTCCAGAGGCATGCTTCTTTTCCAAAGAAAGTACTTCGACAACATAACGTTGGCTAAAAGGATTGGGTTTGAGGACCTCCCTAACCTTGATTTCCCACATTTTTTGGGTTTTTAAATCGGTTTGAGCATAATGATGGTCCAAATGTTTTGATTGGGATAGATTGACGATAAAAACACCCAATAAGAATGTCAATAAGATAGTGGTCAACTCAAAATAAGGAACCCCTTTTCGGGCTTGTTTTATATTGGACCAGTACAATAGGGGGAGCAGCCCAAGAATTGCATAAAAGGGAGCAAGCGGGGCAATTTCAAGATAAAATCCCAAAATAATGCCCGCCACAAGACACAAGGTCAGTCGTATGGACACAAAATCAAAAAATCGCACTAACTTATAAGAATCGCATTGCTTTTACAAACGCATGGTTCCAGTACCCTTCCCGAAGGGAAGAGACAATTACACCCCTTGAGGTTGTGGAGTGTATAAATTTTATATCGACTCCCTTTACATCAACAACCAACCCAACATGATTGATGCGTTTGCCACGTTTGCTGGTCTTAAAGAAAAGGAGATCGCCTTTTTGTACTTGGGTCAATTTTATTCGTTTCCCTTGCTCTGCCATTTGATAGGAAACTCTTGGAAAACTAATGTCGTTTTCTTTTAAGGAAACAAATACAAGTCCGGAACAATCCATCCCCTTTTTGGTGAGTCCACCAAATTTGTAACGGGTACCGCTAAAAGTCAATGCCGTTGAAACAATGTCATTGGCCTTGGAGTTCTTTCTTTCTTCCTTTTTGGATTTTTTTGGTGGAGCAGCTTCTTCAGTGGACCCTTCCACGGAAACAGTTATGGGCTTCTTCTTGCTATAGGTTCTTTTTTTGGATGAACCACATCCAAAAACTAATAGTAGGGTAAGAAAATAGAGGGACTTTTTTAACATCCAAGAATAGTTTTTTTACTCTTGGCGTATAAATTAAGCATTTTCGATGATTAATTTGGCTGCCAATTGACTTGCGCCATTTCCGCCTAATTTCTCTTTTAAGGTTTTATAGTCGGACAATATGCGTTCTCGTTCCTTGCCTTCTACAATTTTTGAAAGTTCTTGTCTTAGGTTTTTTACGGTTAATTCATTCTGAATCAATTCTTTAACAACTTCTTTATCCATAATGAGATTGACCAGCGAAATATAATCCAATGTAATGATCCGCTTTGCAATCTGGTACGAAATCCAATTGCCTTTATAGCACACCACTTGAGGGATTTCAAAAAGGGCTGTCTCCAAAGTGGCCGTTCCACTGGTGACCAAAGCGGCATGTGAATGCTTGAGTAGGGAATAGGTTTGGTTGGATACATAACCTACTTCGTGTTCCTCTAAAAAACCTTTGTAGAAATCATCTGATAAACTTGGAGCCCCGGCAATTACAAATTGATATTCTGAGAAATCGGAACTTACGGATAGCATTACGTCCAACATTTTTTGTACCTCTTGCTTTCTGCTTCCGGGCAAAAGCGCAATGATGGGTTTTTGTGGATGAAGGTTGTTTGTTTGCCTAAAAGTAGCTTCATCAACAATTTCCGTATTTTCAATGGCATCAATTAACGGATGACCTACAAAATGAACAGGGTAGTTGTGCTTTTTTTCATAAAAATCCTTTTCAAAAGGAAGGATAACATACATATTGTCGATGTCACGCTTTATCTTTTCGATTCTACCTTCACGTGAGGCCCAAATTTGTGGTGAGATATAGTAGTTTGTTTTAAAACCACTTTTCTTGGCCCATTTTGCTATACGAAGATTGAACCCTGAGAAATCAATAAAAATGATAAGATCAGGATTGAACCTTTGGATATCCTCTTTACAAAAAGAAATATTTTTGAAAATAGTCGGGATGTTTTTGATGACCTCCAAAAAGCCCATAAAGGCCATTTCTTTATAGTGTTTGGCCAAATCCCCGCCAGCTTTTTGCATTAAATCCCCACCCCAGCACCTAATCTGGGCTTCTGAATCTTTTTGTTTCAGGGCCTTGATCAAGTTGGAACCATGCAGGTCTCCTGAGGCTTCACCGGCTATAATGTAGTACTTCATCAAAAAAGTTCAAGCTCAACTAAAAATCTTATAATATAAAATTACCAAAGCGGTCAACAATGTAGCTATCATCACCCCTCTGGCCCTATAATCCCGTTTTAAACGTAGGAACCCAAAAAAGGCAACTAAATTCAGAATGGCACCCAATGCCAATAAACTTCCTACGTGACCTTGAGAAACCGCGGCATTGAAGGTCTCAACAATGCCCAGATCCGAAAAGGCCAGGATATATAATAGCGTACCAAAGGTATTTGCAATGATTCCCACGGCAAAACCTATTAAAACTTCTTTTTTATTTTTCATTTAAACTCCAATTATTTACTTGGGGAATTGCATGGTGTGCGGTAAGGTCAAACTGCGTTGGAACCACGGAAACGTATCCCTGTGCCAGTGCCCACTCATCTGTATCCTCACCTTTGTCCAAAAGTTCAAATTCGCCAGTTAACCAATAATAATCTTTACCCGTGGGGCTGATGCGTTTATCAAATTTTTCCTTCCAGTTGGCCCGGGCCTGTCTACAAATTTTTATGCCCTTGGGTTCTGCATCGGTTTTGGGGATATTTACATTAAGAACAGTTCCTTTAGGAATGCCATGGGCAAGGGCTTCAGTTACTATTTTTTTTATGGAATGGGTGGTATGTGTAAAATTTGCTTCCCAGGAATAATCGCAAAGAGAAAAGCCAATTGCCGGAATTCCTTCTATACCTGCCTCAATGGCAGCACTCATGGTGCCGGAATATATCACATTTATAGAAGCATTGGAACCATGGTTGATACCACTTACGCAGATATCTGGCTTTCTGTCCAAAATTTCCTGCAACGCCAATTTTACGCAATCTGCCGGGGTTCCGCTACAACTAAATTCTCTAGGAGCTCCTTCTTCCTTGTCAATGATTACTTGTTTTGAATACAGTGTATTGTCAATGGTTATAGCATGTCCCATGCCAGATTGGGGACTGTCCGGGGCCACAACAATAACATCTCCAATCTCCTTCATTACCCGTATTAAAACCCTTAGACCGGGGGCAGTTATGCCATCATCATTGGTAACTAGGATAAGGGGTTTTTTCATTTTATATAATTAATAGAGTAAAAATACGTTTTTCATAAGGATATGAAGCCCTGGTCGTTTAACAAAAAATTAAAAGCACTGCGCCAGACTGGCACGGTTTTTTCTGTATCTTAGGGAATTCATATGAATAGAAACGGAGGATGACGTAATGCTGATTTGACATTCAACAGGTCAAATAATTTCGCTCCCAATAAATACCATATTTATGAAAAAGAATTTCACCTTGGCACTTTTGGTAATTCTTGTTGCAGTAGCTTCTTGCAGTTTTACCAATAAATCTTTTGAGAATGATGACAAGGATAAGTTGCTTTTGGATTTAATAACCTATGTGCTTGAACGAGGACATTATGAACCCAAAGACTTAAATGACAACTTTTCTTCAAATGTTTTTGATGATTTTATAGATATTCTTGATCCAACAAAAAGATACTTTTTGGCAAGTGATGTACGTGAGTTTGAAAAATACAGATTCATGATCGATGATGAAATCAAGAACACAGAGATTACATTTTTCAACATAGTGTACCAACGCTTGATGAAGCGTATGGATGAAGCAAAGGAAGTCTATAAAGAAGTGCTTTCAGAACCATTTGATTATGCCATTGCTGAAGACATTAATATAGATTATAAAGATCAGGAATTTGCCTCTAACAAGAAGCAACTTAAGGAGCGTTGGAGAAAGCAGCTTAAATATAATACCCTTGGTGTTTTTGATAACAAGATCAATAATAAAATTGCCGAAAGTACTGGTGGTGCTGTAGGGGAAGGCGGGGATATCGCTTCTGCCAACATAAATCTAAATCTAAAAAATGCCAATGGGGTTCTAAAAGATGTAACCATAGAAGAGATTGAAGTTGCTTCAAGGGAAAACACCAAAAACACTTTGGATGAATTTTTTGATTTTATTGATGATTTTGAGCGCAAAGATTGGTTTGTGCAATATATAAACACCATTGTTGACGAATTTGACCCTCACACCTTTTACTTTGCTCCAGACGACAAGGAAAAATTTGACATAGGAATGTCGGGTAAGTTTGAAGGAATTGGTGCCCGTTTGCAAAAAAAGCCAGAAGGTGCCCGAATCATGGAAATCATTTCGGGAGGGCCGGTATGGAGAGACCAAAGCTTGGAAGTTGGTGATGAAATTCTAAAAGTAGGCCAAGCAGGCGAAGAGCCCACTGATATTGTGGGGATGCGTTTGGATGATGCCATTAAGTTGATCAAGGGCCCTAAAGGGACGGTGGTCGATTTAACGGTCAGAAGGGTGGATGGTACCATTGAAGTGGTTTCGGTAATGCGAGATGTGGTGCAATTGGAAGAATCATTTGCAAAATCAGCAACGGTCAAAAAAGACGAAAACAAGTACGGATTGATCAATCTGCCCAAGTTCTATGTAGATTTTGAAGATTATACAGAGCGCAATGCGGCAACCGATGTGGCCAAGGAGGTTGAACGACTGAAGCAAGCAGGTGTTGAAGGGATTGTTCTTGACTTGCGTGATAATGGAGGAGGCTCGCTAAAAACCGTTGTGGAAATGGCCGGATTGTTTATTAAAGATGGCCCAATTGTGCAAGTAAGATCATCAGGACAAAGAAAAGAAGTACATGAAGATAAGGATGAGCGTATTCAGTGGGATGGACCATTGGTCATTTTGGTAAATGAGCTTTCTGCATCGGCGTCAGAAATTTTGGCCGCAGCCATGCAAGATTATAAAAGAGCTGTGGTTATTGGAAGTAAGCAGACTTTTGGAAAAGGTACCGTTCAAAATGTAATTCCTCTGGACAATATTGTCAGAAGTAACGAACATGGAGATCTCGGAGCCATTAAATTAACCACTCAAAAATTTTATAGAATCAATGGAGGTTCTACACAATTGGAAGGGGTAAAGAGCGATATCGTTGTGCCGGATAGGTATAGCTATATAGATCTTGGAGAAAGAGACCAGGAAAATCCATTAGGGTGGGATAAGATCACTCCTGCTGATTATAAAATATGGGAAGGTTACATAGATTTTGAGACGGCCGTTGCCAACAGTAAAAAACGTATGGCCGATAATCCACAGATCAAATTGATAGAGGAAAATGCCAAGTGGCTTAAGGAGCAACAAGATGAGGTTATTGTTTCGCTAAACTATGATGCGTATAAGCAAAGAGCGGAACAAGCTAAAAAGCGCTCAGATCACTTCAAAAGTCTTAGGGAGTACGATTCTAAATTAACTTTTGAATCCTTAAAATATGAGACGGAGCTATTTACCCAGGATTCAGTTCTACGTGAAAAAAGAGATAGATGGCACAAAGATTTAGCAAAAGATATTTATGTAGAAGAAGCCGTAAATGTACTTCGTGACCTTCAGCTAAATAATATTAAGAACACTGAGCAGAAATTAGCAAGTGTAAAGGGATAAAAGACTCAAAAATAAAATGAAAAAACCGACCATATTAATGGTCGGTTTTTTTTTGAAAGGATAATTAGCTTTGTACTCAAAATTGAAAATGAAAAACAAAACAATCTATACTATACTATTCATCATTTGTGTGGTAGGTTTTTGGGTTTTTGAAAACTTTTATACACCCGCCACTTATTCTGACCCCAATGGCAATGAGGATATAACTATTGCTGAATCTGAATTTTTGCCTAGTTCAACTACCGGAGATGTTGTGCACCATGAGCATTTCATGCTTTCCTACAGTGAACCCCATGAACAGGCCGAATGGGTTGCATATAAACTTGAAAAGGACCATCTGACTCAAGACGATAGAAAACGACCTTATTTTATTGAGGATCCCAAGGTAAAAACCAAATCTGCGGATTGGAGAAACTACAAAGGCTCTGGATATGATCGTGGACATCTCTGTCCAGCAGGGGATAGGAGATTTTCCAAGTATGCTTACAACGAAACCTTTTACACCAGTAATATAAGTCCGCAAGATCGGGATTTTAATGCCGGAGTATGGAACAGATTGGAGCAACAGGTGAGGTATTGGTGTAAAAAATATGGGGATCTAATGATTGTGACCGGTGGAGTTTTGAAAAATGGATTGGAGGAAATAGGGGAAGAGGACGTGGATGTCCCCAATACATTTTATAAACTGGTTTTCCGTAAAAATGGAAATTCTGTTGATGTTCTGGCGTTTTTAATTCCGAACAAGGAAAGTCAGGCTCCTTTAAATTCCTTTTTGGTTACCGTTGATGAGGTGGAAGAACAGACGGGAATCAACTTTTTTAAAAACCAAACAGAATCTTGGCAGAAAAAAGTGGAGGAAACTGTTGATGCTTCCGGCTGGAAATTTTAAATACCGTCCTTAAGCCTATTGGAATCCAGCTTTAGAAAGATAAAGAGCAGCATAGTGAAAAATATAAGACCCGAACCGCCGTAACTGAAAAACGGAAGAGGAACACCAATAGTAGGTAAAAGACCGATTACCATTCCAATATTGATAAAATAGTGCATGAGCAATATGGAGATGACACCGTACCCATACATTCTACTGAAATCATTTTTTTGCCGCTCAGCGATATATATTAGCCGTAAAAAGAAAAATGAAAAGACCAAAATCACCGTGACCGTGCCAAGAAATCCCCATTCCTCACCTACGGAGCTAAAAATATAATCGGTGTGCTGTTCAGGAACAAAATCTCCTTTGGTTCGCGTTCCTTCTAAGAATCCCTTTCCAAAAAAACCGCCAGATTCTATTGCTTTTTCAGATTGATAGGTGTTGTAACCAATGTTTTTCCTTATTTCTTCCAATTTTTTTTCGTCCTTCTCAAGCCGCAACCAAAGGGCAAAACGATCTCGATGGCGTTGTTCAAAAACGTTATCATATACAAAGCCTACGGATAATGAAAACAGCATAGAAGCCACAATACCTATGACCAGGGGCAGTATAGGGATTTTCACTGATTTCCGTTTAAAAGTGAAAATGAGAACGGTAAGAACTCCCAGTCCAATACCTATCCAGACCGTGCCAAACATTAATGTGGTGGCAAAGAGCACGACCATGACCACCAAGATTCCCAAATAATATAATGGAAACCCTTCCCTGAACAATACAAAGAAAAGTGAGAAATAAATCAAGGAACTTCCCGGATCTGGTTGAGGAAGTATCAAAATGGCTGGTAATAGAATGATAATTAGAGCATAGAATTGATGCTTTCGGTTTTTGATGTCTGTTTGGATGTCACTTAAATACTTTGCTAAAGCAAGGGCGGTGGTCAATTTGGCCAATTCCGATGGTTGAAGGTTAAAAAAGCCCAGGTCGTACCACGATGTAGCACCCGCTATGGTTTTTCCAAAAAGAAAAAGTCCAATCAATAATACTATCGCAGTTATGTAAAAAATGGAGGCAAACCGTTCAAAAAAATTAGATTCTATGGAGAGGACAAGAATTATACCCGCAAAAGCTAACCCTATAAAAAACAGCTGCTTTCCATAGAGGGTGGAAAAGTCGAAAATAGAGGCATTGGGATCACTCAACGTGGTGGAATAAATATTAATCCACCCTATGAAGACCAAAAAAGCATAGAGAAAAATGGTAAGCCAATCTATTCTTCCAAAAAGCCCCCTACCAGACATACTCATTTATCTTGAAAGGTTCTCCACTATACGGTTTGGCATATTCGTGTTCCAAAGTTTTTTCAAGCATGCGTTTTTCCAAATCTTTTCGGGTAATTTCTCCTTTTACATACTTTTCAATGAGTAAGGAAGCTATATGGCCCGCATAACGGGATCCGTAATACCCATTTTCTATGTAAACAGCCAACGCTATTTTTGGATTTTCTATGGGGGCAAATGCCACAAAGACGGAATGGTCGGTGAGCTGCATGCGTTCTCCATCAATTCTAACAAAGTTCTCAACAGTCCCCGTTTTTCCTGCAATATTGATTCCTGGAATTTGTACCCACCTTCCAGTGCCATATTTATATACATTCTCCATACCCTTGATTACAGGCTCAAAATGTTCCCTATCTATGGTGGTATAACGCGGTTCTGTAAATTTTGGGTCTATTGCTCCGGTATTTCCAACATTTTTCAGGATGTGTGGCGTATAAAAATAACCGCGATTGGCAATGGCTGCCGTCATATTGGCCAATTGCAAAGGTGTGGCAGCTACCTCTCCTTGGCCAATTGAGTTGGATATGATAAAAGAAGCTGCCCATCTATTATCTCCATATGCCTTGTCATAATACGCTTTGCTTGGGATTCTTCCAGGGCTTCCTGTGGGCAGATCTGTTCCTAAATATCCACCCAATCCAAAACTTTTCATATGCTTTTCCCAAACATCCATACCTTCGTCAGTAGTTGTATACTTTCCATAGATTTTTCTGAATGTTCCAGCAAAGTATGCATTACAAGATTGATAAATACCTGAATTCATATCCCGCACACCCCCTCCGCAATGACATCCTCTCTTTGTGCTTCCCACGTAAAACCCGTTATAGCACCTAAACTTTGTACTTGGGTCAATGACGCCTTCCTGTAAGGCAACAAGGGCATTAAGAGTCTTGAACGGGGACCCTGGGGAAGGTTGCGCCAAGATGGAGCGATCCCAAGTTGGTTTGGAAATGGTATCGTAATGTAGCTTACTGTAGTTTTTTGATCGTTCCCGACCTACCAATAGAGCTGGATCATAGGTTGGACCTGAAATCATGGCCAAAATTTCTCCTGATTTAGGCTCAATGGCCACAATACCACCTCTCTTACCATGCATTAAACGTTCTCCATACTCCTGGAGCGTTTTGTCCAAAGTAATGTGAATTTCCTTTCCTTGCTCTGGTAAAGTATCCAATTTACCATCCTTATAAGGACCTATATCCCTATTAAAACGATCTTTTTGAATGTGCATCACACCTTTTCTTCCTCGGAGCAGGTCTTCATATTGTTTTTCAACACCTGTCCTGCCCTTTAACTCACCTGCTACATAATAAGGGTTGTTTTGAAGGTCACGCTCATTAACCTCACTAATATAGCCCAATACATTAGCAGCACTGTTGGTATTATAATATCTAAGTGATCTTTTCTGAATGTAAAACCCTTCAAAATGGCGCATTTTTTCCTGAAGTCTGGCATAATCTTCTTTGGATAATTGGGGCACTAATACCGAGGGAAGTCTTGGGGAGTACCTTCTAGCTTTTCGCATTTTATCTACAAAGTGCTCCTTGTCAACCTTTAATAGTGCACAAAACTCAAGGGTATCCAGAGGTTTTACTTCTCGGGGAATGACCATGACATCATAAGCTGGTTGATTGCCCACCATTAATTCGCCATTACGGTCATAGATATAGCCTCTTTCAGGATAGTCGTAAATTTTTTTAATAGCAGGGTCTTCCAAAATTTGATCAGGAGAAAACCGAAACAATTGCAAATAGGAAAGCCTGCCAATAAACGTGAATCCAATGATGACAATAATGGAGGATAGCAACAGTTTTTTCATAGACAATCAAATTTGTCAGTCCAAGTCATATGTTTTCAACGAAATAGTACCCATTTTATTCACTTTGCGGACTAAAAAGTGAACTAAAGAGGGTGCACAATATCAAAGTTACGATACCTGTGGTAAAAACCTTTTTTAAAATTAAGAAGAAGTGCGATATACTTAAAACCTCAAACGAAAAGAAAACTATTTGATGTAGCAACACTAAAAAAGCTAAAAAAGTAACTCGCTGAACTTTTGTAGTATTCTTAAAACTGAAATTCTGAAATTCATAGTTGACCCCAAAACAAAAACGCATAATAACAGGTCTTACATAAGCAACGGTTAGCGATGCAATGGTATGCAGGGCCATGGTATCGGAAAAAATATCAATGATAAAACCAAGAAGAAAAGCAGTAATCATAAACACTGCCCTGTTTCCTTTTATGGGGTACCAATAAAAGAAAATGACATAGACCAATGGATTTATAAAACCAAGAAAATTTAGGGTATTGAAAATTAATACTTGGGTTAGGACAAGCAGCACAAATCGTAAGCTATTTATGAAAATTGCACTATTCATTCGTGTTCTTTTCTTCCAATTCTTTTATTTCGTTACGGTTCTTGTTTTTGATCAGATACACATTTTTCACATTGGACATATCATTGAAGAGCTCAACATCAATATTGTAAAAGCTTCTTGATGTGTTGAGGTCATACCGTTTTATGACACCAATGGGAATATTCTCTGGAAAAATGCTGGACATGGCACCAGTTACTATCGTGTCACCAACAACAAGTGGAACCAATCTGGGGATGTCTATAAGCTGTACCACATTGTAATCTTGGGCATCCCAAATTAGGGAGCCAAAATAGTTGGTGTTTTTGATTTTGGCGTTGATGTTGGATTTTGTGTTCAAAACACTTTGCACGGTTGCAAAATTGGAGGACACGTTTTCCACAATGCCTAAAATTCCTTTTGTGGTAATAACGCCCATATCTTGTTCTACCTGCTGATTTTTTCCCTTATCTATGGTGAGGTAGTTTCTGGGGGAAGAAAAACTGTTTTTAATAAGATTGGCGCTAAAAACTCCATAGTTGGCCGTAAATGTGGAGTCCAATTGCTGGGCGGTTTCTTCTTCAGCGTTGAAAAGTAGCAGTCGAAGCCGTTCGTTTTCTTGCACAAGTCTTTCATTTTCTTCTCTAAGTCCAAAATAGGATGAAACATTTGCAGCAATGCCATAGACATTTCCAGTTAACCATTTGGAAGAATTAAAAAACTTGGATTGATGATAGGAATGTGATCTAACGGTCAAACTCAAGGAAACAACCATAAGAAAGCCATAAAGAAAAGCATTTCTATACCTTAAAATAAAATTGATGATGCGCTGCATGCAATCGTATCATTAGGAAAGTTCGGAAACTTTCAAATGGCCCCAAAACGGTTTCGGTAACCGAATTACTTTATCAATATACTTTTATATCGCTCCAAATTTTTAAGTGCGATACCTGTACCGCGTACAACCGCTCTTAATGGATCTTCCGCAATATAGACAGGTAAATCTGTTTTTTGCGAGAGTCTTCTGTCCAATCCCCGTAGCATAGATCCACCCCCGGCAAGATAAATACCTGTATTATAAATATCAGCTGCTAGTTCAGGTGGAGTTTGGGACAAGGTCTCCATTACGGCGTCCTCTACCCTCAAAATACTTTTATCAAGTGCCTTAGCAATTTCTCGATAAGAAACATGGACTTGTTTTGGCTTTCCGGTCAAAAGATCTCGTCCCTGGATTGATTTGTCATCAGGCGGAGATTTTAAATCCTCCGTGGCCGAACCAATCTCAATTTTTATGGCCTCAGCAGTACTCTCTCCCACGTAAAGGTTATGTTGAGTGCGCATGTAATAAATAATATCATTGGTAAATACGTCACCCGCAATTTTTACTGATTTATCACACACAATACCACCCAAGGCAATTACCGCAATCTCCGTGGTTCCACCACCTATATCCACAATCATGTTTCCTTTGGGCTGCATAATGTCCAACCCAATACCAATGGCTGCAGCCATTGGTTCATGAATCAAATACACTTCCTTGCCATTAACCCTTTCCGCTGATTCACGTACCGCACGCATTTCCACCTCAGTAATCCCAGATGGAATACAGATGACCATTCGCAAAGCGGGAGGAAACCATTTTTTCTTTAACGCTGGAATATTTTTGATGAACATATTGATCATCTTTTCCGAAGCATCAAAATCGGCAATTACTCCATCCTTCAAAGGCCTAATGGTCTTGATGTTTTCATGGGTTTTCCCTTGCATCATGTTGGCCTCCCTTCCCACGGCAATAATTTTTCCGGATATTCTATCCCGGGCCACAATGGAAGGGCTATCAACTACGACTTTGTCTAAATGAATAATCAGGGTGTTTGCAGTACCAAGGTCAATGGCAATTTCCTCGGTCATGAAATCAAAAAATCCCATAAAAAGCGTCGGTTTTTCGGATTAACGGTAAATTTTATCGGCTAATGTACTAAAATTAATGTTTAAAATGCCGAGTCCCTGTCATAACCATTGCCAATCCGTTTTCGTTGCAATAATCAATGCTCAGTTGGTCCTTAATGGAACCTCCAGGTTGAATCACACTTTTGATGCCAGCATTGTCCGCAATCTCCACACAATCAGGGAATGGGAAGAAAGCATCACTGGCCATAACGGCGCCTTCGAGTTCAAAATTGAAGGACTTTGCTTTGTGAATTGCTTGGTTTAAAGCATCTACACGAGAGGTTTGCCCTGTACCACTGGCACAAAGCTGCCTGTTTTTGGCTAAAACAATGGTGTTGCTCTTGGTGTGCTTGCACAATTTGGAGGCAAAAATCAAATCTTCAATTTCCTCTGATGTAGGTTTTTTGTCGGTGACCGATTGTAATTCTTCAGCAGTATCGGTTTTAAAATCTTTGTCTTGAACCAAAACACCATTTAAACAAGTTCTGACCAAAGTTTCTGGTAGCGCAACTTCATTTTGAATCAAAATGATGCGGTTCTTTTTGCCTTTGAGAATTTCCAAAGCTTCATCGGAATAGGACGGAGCAATAACCACTTCACAGAACAATTTGTGGATTTCTTCAGCAGTTGGAGTATCAATTTCCACATTGGAAATCAAGATTCCTCCAAAAGCCGAAACGGGATCTCCGGCCAATGCATCTACATAAGCATCTTTGATGGTACTTCTGGTTGCCAATCCGCAAGCATTGTTGTGTTTTAAAATGGCAAAGGTTGGGTCGTCATTTTTAAACTCACCCATAAGGTTTACGGCAGCATCAACATCCAAAAGGTTGTTGTAAGAGAGCTCCTTGCCATGCAATTTGGAGAACATGGCCTCAAAATCGCCATAGAAATACCCTTTTTGATGCGGGTTTTCACCATAACGGAGCACCTTTCCGTTTTGTTCACTGATTTTCAAAGCGGTTTCTTCTCCATTTGCGTTGAAATAGTTGAAAATGGCAGAATCGTAATGTGAAGAAACATTAAATGCTTTGGTGGCAAAACGTTTGCGATCTTCCAAAGTTGTTGAACCGTTTCCTTCGGAAATAACATTTAAGAAATCGGCATAATCCTCCATGGACGACACACAGAGCACATCCTTGAAGTTTTTGGCAGCTGCCCTGATCAAGGAGATACCACCAATATCTATTTTTTCAATAATATCTTGTTCAGAAGCACCACTGGCCACTGTTTTTTCGAAAGGGTAGAGGTCAACAATCACAATATCCAACTGTGGAATCTCAAATTCCTCCATCTGGGCCACATCACTTTCGTTGTCCTGTCTGTTCAAAATTCCACCAAAAACCTTTGGGTGAAGTGTTTTTACACGCCCGCCTAAAATGGAAGGGTAACTGGTAACGTCTTCAACAGGAACCACATTGATTCCCAAATCACGGATAAATTTTTCGGTCCCACCTGTGGAATACAGGGTTACGCCAAGTTCATCCAGTTTTTTTACAATAGGTTCCAAGCCGTCTTTGTGAAAAACGGAAACAAGTGCTGCGGAAGCTTTTTTGGTGGTGCTCATTTTGTGTCTTAAAAATCAATTTATTAAGCACACAAAAGTAATTTTTTTGCCACTAAAAATAGGACTGGGTTATCAACAAAATACCACTAGTTTTAAAGAATTTGTGATACTTCTTGGTTTACAAATTCCAAAAAGCGTTCATCTTCTTCGGTAAAGGGATCTGGGGTGTTGGAATCAATATCAATCTGGCCTATGTTCTCACCATTTTTGAATAAGGGAACAACAATTTCCGATTTTACGGTAATGCTGCAAGCGATATAGTTGTCCTGTGCAGCTACATCGGGTACCACAAAGTTTTCATTGCTCACCGCTACCTGTCCGCAAATACCTTTCCCGAAGGGAATAATAGTATGATCCGTAGGTTCACCAGCATAAGGCCCTAGCTTCAGTTCTTCCTTATCCCCATTTTTAAAGTAAAATCCAACCCAATCATAGTAATCGATAGTGTCTCTCAATAAATTGCAGAGTTTCGCTAGACGATTTTCCACACTTTCAGCGTTATTGGATAAGATGGAGGTCACTTTTGACTTTAGGGATGCGAGCATTGGATTATTTTTTACAAATGTATTTGAAATGGATTTTTTAGGTCGAGTGAAATGTGAAAAATTACAGATTCATTTACCTAAAGTTTAGTTAAGGAATTAAATGGGAATGGAGACAAATACAAATAAATTGTAATTTTGAGGCGTGAAGGACATTTTTCGCAATATCAGTTCTATCTTCTTGGCACTTATGGTGTTATTGTCCACAGTTTCTTGGACAGTTGACAAACATTTGTGCATGGGAAGGGTAATGGATGTTTCGTTCTTTGCCCATGCCGATGATTGTGGAATGGAGGAAGCGATGGCTGCTCTGGGAACAGAGGCAGGAGAAAACCATTGTTGTGATGATGAATCGTTCACATTGAAGGGGCAGGACAATCTAAAACTTTCTTGGTACGATTTGGATTTGGAGCACCAAACTTTTTTGGTGGCCTTTACCCAGTCATATTTTGATTTGTTCGTACCCGTTGAGGAACTTCCCGTTCCCCATGAAAAATACCCACCTCCCATTTTGGTCAGAGACGTTCAGGTTTTGGACCAGGTCTTCTTGATTTGATGTATTGAATAATGATTTACCCGTTTCATGCGATTCGGGTGCTGATTTTTATTTCAATAATTATTCAATACATAACAATGAAACATATTTTAATTATACTTTTTTGGCTTCCCATGCTACTGACCGCCCAGGATAAGATTGAGGGCATGGTTATGGAGGCCAATGCAGAAAATAAACATATCGGATTGGCCGGTGCCAATGTGTACTGGTTAAATTCCCAGTTGGGAACCATTACCAAAGAAAATGGGACCTTTAGCATTCCCTATTCCAACGATTATAACAAGCTTGTCATAAGCTTTGTGGGATTCCGGACGGATACATTGACCATTAATGAACCAAAAATGGTACATCATTGGTTGGTTCCTTCCAACCAATTGGATGAGGTTGTGGTAGAAAAAGAACGTGATGCTGTGCAAAAAACCTTTTTCTCTACCCAAAATGTGGTTACTGTAAATAGTGCGGAACTTTTAAAAGCAGCATGTTGCAACCTTTCTGAAAGTTTTGAGACCAATCCGGCAATTGATGTCAATTTTAACGATGCGCTAACCGGTACTAAACAAATTCAGATGTTGGGACTTACCAGTCCATATTTGTTGATTACCCAAGAAAATATTCCCATGGTTCGAGGTGCTTCCCAAACCTATGGTTTGACCTTTACACCAGGAACGTGGGTAGAGAGTATTCAGATTACTAAAGGGGCTGGTAGTGTTGTCAATGGCTATGAGAGCATTTCAGGTCAAATCAATACAGAGTTACAAAAACCATTGACCGACACGCCCGTTTTTGTGAATGGTTATGCCAATTTGAATGGAAGATTGGAGCTGAACACGCATTTGAACACAAAACTTTCCGATAAATGGAGTACAGGTTTGTACTTGCATGGCAACCGAAGGGATGTTGAAGTGGACAACAATGATGATGGATTTTTGGACAATCCCTTGGCCAATCAAATCAATATCATGAACCGATGGCAATATCAGAATCCTGAAAAAGGATGGGTTAGCTTTTTTAATGTTCGCTATCTGAATGATGAAAAGCAGATTGGTCAGGTTGATTTCAATCCTGACTCCGACAAGTTTACCACCAATGCTTGGGGAAGTGAAATAGATACCCAAAGATTTGATGGGTCGGTAAAATTGGGCTATGTTTTTCCTGAGTTACCTTATCAGAGTTTTGGTTTTCAGACTTCATACAGCAGTCATAAACAAGATTCGTACTATGGATTCAATATTTATAATATTGACCATGAGAGCATTTACACCAATCTAATTTTCAATTCTATAATCGGAAATACCAAAAGCAAGTTTAAAACGGGTTTGACTTTTGCTTACGATGGATATAACGAATTGGTCAATAGTCAGGAATTTAGTCGTAACGATACCTCCGCGGGTGCTTTTTTCGAATACAGTTATTCCAATTTGGAAAAGTTGAGTTTTACCTCTGGTCTTCGGTTGGATACCCACAATCGATTGGGGACATTCTTTACGCCGAGGTTCCATATCCGTTATACGCCTTGGGAAAAGGGAAGTTTACGGGGGTCTTTTGGAATTGGTCGTAGGGCTGCCAATATTTTTGCAGAGAACCAACGACTTTTTGCTTCCTCAAGAACCATTCAATTACAGACAAATGGAGGGAAAATTTACGGTTTCGACCCTGAAAAAGCGTTAAATTATGGTGTAAGCTTTATACAAGGGTTTTCATTGTTTGAAAGACCGGGAAACTTTTCGGTGGATTTCTACCGAACCGATTTTGACAATCAAATCGTAGTGGACTGGGAAAACCCAGATGAAGTTGTTTTTTCCAATCTAGACGGGAAAAGTTATGCCAACAGTTTGCAGGTAGAGTTGAATCACGAGGTATTGCCCAATGTAGAGGTGCGCACTGCCTATAAATTCTACGATGTAAAAACCGATTACCAAACTGGCCTTTTGCAAAAACCGCTACAAGCCAGACATCGCTACTTTGCAAATATTGGGTATAACACAACACCAACTGAAAGTGGCTCTCAATGGCGATTTGATTATACTTTGCACGCCCTAGGAGAACAACGGTTGCCCAATACTTCGGCGAACCCTGTTAATCTTCAATTGGGAGATTTTGCTGAAGGATATAGTTTAATGAACGCTCAAGTGACCAAAGTCTTTTCAAAGAAGTTTGAGGTCTATGTAGGCGGAGAGAATTTGACTAATTTTAGACAAAGTAACCCAGTTTTGGGTTCCAATGACCCTTTTGGAACAAACTTTGACACAACTATTGTATATGCCCCAATTTTTGGACGGATGGTATATGCTGGCTTTAGATTTAAATCGTAACAACTTAAATAAATACAAGATGAAAAATAGAATTTTGATTTTAATATGCGCATTGGTTTCTACAATTGGTTTTGCGCAGGATAAGAATAAAAAAATGGCATTTGAGGTAGATGGCAAATGCGAAATGTGCAAAATGCGAATCGAGAAGGCCGCATTGGGTGTTCCAGGGGTAAAATATGCCCTTTGGGATATTCCTTCCCATCAATTATCATTGGTGGTTGACGAGCGAAAGACAGATGCCATGAAGGTAAAGACGGCTTTGGTAGCAGCAGGACACGATACCAAGGAATTGAAGGCCACCCAGGAAGCCTATGACAATATCCATCCGTGCTGCAAATACCGGGAAGATAACTCGGACGATAGCGACAAGCACTAGGTCATGAAACATTCGTATTCAATCACAGGAATGACCTGTGAAGGATGTGTTGTGTCTGTTAAGGACAAGCTTGCAAGAGTAAATGGTGTTAAGGATGTTGATGTGGATTTGGAGACTTCAATGGCCCATATCAATATGGAGCGTCATATTCCGATAGAAAGTTTTAGTGCCGCATTGCCCAACAAGTATCAGATTCGGGAATACCAAAAGGAGATTGTATCAACTGTAGGGGAAATGCTGGGAGAAAAATCCAAATGGGTACAATTACGTCCGTTGTTTTTGATTTTTGCCTATCTGTTCGCTGCTTCGGCCTTATTAAATTATCAGGATTGGAATTTAGGGGAGGCCATGCTCGATTTTATGGGGCTTTTCTATATAGTTTTTAGTTTTTTCAAGTTTTTGGACTTAAAAGGCTTTCCGGAAAGTTTCAGAATGTATGACCCACTTGCAAAAGTATTGCCCGCTTATGGTTGGATATATCCTTTCTTGGAACTTGCGTTGGGGATTTTGTTTTTAATGCGTTTTCAAGTGACTGTGGCATTGATCATCACCATTGTCATTTTGGGCCTTACTACCATTGGGGTGACCAAAACCTTGCTGGATAAGCGAAGCATTCGCTGTGCTTGTTTGGGGACAGCTTTAAATCTGCCGATGACCGAGGCCACATTTATTGAAAATGCGATTATGTTGGTTATGGCATTTTGGATGATTCTGGCTTAGACATCCAAGAAAAATTTAACATTTATAAGCTTTTCTTGGTGTAAGTTCTTCATTTTAAGCCCTACTTAAGTAGGGCGACTATGAAAAACTTTGCGAGGTTTTTGGTCCTAACCACACTTTTTTTTGGACAATTGGGTTTCTCACAGACCTGTTGTTCAGGTGGGGTTCCTTTGTCAAATAATTTGGGTCTGCCCAATGAAGGCAAGGGAACTCTGCTTATAGGGTTGAGCTATGATTATAACAATCTCAATACGTTAAATGCAGGCTCAAATAAACTCGATGATGATTCCCGATTGCGGGTGACCAATTCAGTTTTGCTCAGCGTTGGATACGCTTTCTCTGACCGACTCTCGGTGGAATCCCTTTTTACTTGGGTGAACCAATTACGGACCATAACCCAATTTGGCAATGAAACCGATACCGAAACCACTGGTATTGGTGATGCAGTTTTCTTGGTAAAATACGCTTTTCCAAATCTTTTAGGAGAACGTTCCACGATTAGCTTGGGTGTTGGGGCAAAAGCGCCTTTGGGTAGATCTGACTTTACTATCCCGCAAGGAATTCAATTGACGGCCGATCTTCAGCCTGGTAGCGGTGCTTGGGATTTTGTTGGATTGGTTTCGTTGTCCAAAGGACTAAACTTTCGACCATCAGCTACATTGTCTGGAAGTTTCACCTATAGATCAACAGGTGCAAACAAGAACTATTTGAACAATACAGCGGTGTATGAATTTGGAAATGAGATACAGGCCAATTTGGGATATACAGACCAATTTGGACTGCTCAATACCATTTTC
This sequence comes from Flagellimonas sp., assembly GCF_965222555.1. Classification (GTDB taxonomy): domain Bacteria; phylum Bacteroidota; class Bacteroidia; order Flavobacteriales; family Flavobacteriaceae; genus Flagellimonas. The sequence goes on from NZ_CBDCUG010000005.1 coordinate 1,855,993, forward strand.
AACCCAGGGTTGATCATTAAATATCGAAAAGCGCAAGTTGACCAAATCGATTCTTCCAATCTCCCAAATACAGGCGGGGAATGGATATTTATAAGACCTGAGCTGTCCGCTAATATTTCCCAAAACTTTGTTTTGGTATCCCGATTGGAGCTGCCATTGTATAGCTATGTAGATGGCACACAGCTCACACCTACCAATAGATTTACTGTTGGAGTGTTATGGAAATTACAGAAAAAGAAAATTGGAGTTTTAAATTAAGAAAATGAAAAATTGGATTTTAATACTGACATCAATTGGGCTATTGGCTTCCTGCAGCTCATCCAGTGTTAGTGAGACCACAGATGATGAAGGGACCACCCCACCTGTCAACAGTCAATGGAGTATTCCCGTGTCCCAAGTATTGGATGGCGGGCCTGGAAGGGATGGTATTCCGGCTTTGGAAAACCCTAATTTCACCCAAGCATCCAGCATAGATTTTTTGAAGGATGATGATTTGATTATTGGGTTTAAAAATGGAGATGATGTGAGAGGATATCCCCATATTATTTTGGATTGGCATGAAATTATTAATGACAATATTGGGGATGAATCCCTTGCCATTACTTATTGTCCGCTTACGGGTACTGGAATAGGTTGGGGTAGAATTATTGACGGTAAAGAAACCACCTTTGGTGTTTCCGGATTGCTTTATAATACTAACTTGATTCCTTTTGATAGGGAGACATTGAGCAATTGGTCTCAGATTTTAAATGAATCCGTTAATGGAGACCTATTGGGCACAAAGGCAAGTTTGTCCATGTTGGTGGAAATGGATTGGAAAACATGGAAGCAAATGTATCCCGATTCGCAAGTTGCGAATCTTCAGACAGGATTTTCAAGAACGTATGGAACTTCTCCTTACGGAAATTACAGCACAGATAATGATTTCTTTTTGTTTCCGGTAAGCAAAGATGGCAGATTGCCTTCAAAAGAAAGAGTGCTTGCGATTACCAACGATGCAGGTGCAAAGGTATATCGGTTTGGAGATTTCGAAGCTCAGAACCTGATTTTGGATACGTATAGAGGGGGCGATTATCTTATTGTGGGCAATCAGGATTTTATGGTTGCGTTCGAGCCGGATGGAGAACACAAAACCTTGGAATTCACCTATGTTTTTGACGGGGAGTCCGACATCCTTCTTGAGGATAACGAAGGTAACGAATGGGATATATTCGGAAATGCATTTTCCGGGCCTAGGCAGGGGCAGCGGCTAAACACTCCCGCTGCGTTTATGGCTTATTGGTTTTCAATACCGGCATTTTATCAAACAGCTGTTTATAACAACTAGGTACAGGTTGTTAAACACATACCTAAGGGTTTAATTGATAATTATTTCATCGGCAAAAACCCATGAAGGTAAACCGGCAGCATGGTGCCAATATGGGGTTTCCTTGTTTTTGGCCACTACTTTTACATATCTAACTTCCTGTGGTTCAAACTTGAGGTCAAAATAATGGATATCATTGACCTTACTTTTTTTGTTCAACGGAGAAGGGTTTTTAAGATGCCCCAATTCGGTAAAATTGATATTGTCCAAAGAACCAAGATATGTAACCGAAGAAGGAAAGAACACCACATGGTTGGTTACTTGTAAAAAGGCCATGGAAGTGCTACTTATACTTTGCATTTCTCCTAAATCCACAACAACTTCCATATCATTACCTTCATACCCTAGCCAATTGGCATAAAAACTACTTCCGCCCAGGGCGCTATCCGTTAGGACCATGGGATCCTCATTGGCATATTTCTTGGGTTTTGTCAACGAGACGACTTCCTTTCCTTTGGCCTTATTGGGTTTTTGGGCAATTTTTAAGGCAGACATATAATTAGTGGCATATTCGTTCACAGTAAAACCCATTTCGTTCATTAGGGTAATGTTGTTTTTTCGCGTAGCATTCATAAAATTGTCCAATAAAGAAACCACCATAGGGTTAATAACTTCCTTGGAGTTGTCATTTTCATCAACACTCATTAGACTGTAATTTTTTGTAATGTTCTTTCTAGAGGCTTCCAAAACCGCATAATCAATACCCAAACGAGCCATTTTCACCCGATTAACCAATACTTGATTATCAGCAACGGCTTTTTCCGCATCATCAAATAGATTGGAGTATTCTTTCAATAACTCCGGATTTAGATATGATGAGAATGCTTCGGAGGGATCCCCATATAAAAACAAGAAAAAATCATTGTCTTCCTGAATTTTGGAGTGTATCAATTGCACATATTTTTCAATGTAAGGCCCTGCTTTTTGATAATATCCTTCTGTGAATTCCTTCAACAGGGCATCAAAATCCTGATCAGGGTTCCAAAGTAATTTTGCGGTGATGTAGGAACGCAGTTCAAACAGCTCACTTGGATTATTGCTGTGTTGCTCAAATACCCACTTTGCATTGTTGTCCCTGAACAATTGAATGTTGGGTTGTAGGGTATAGATGTTTGGAAAAGGAGCCAAAAAGTTAGTGAACTGGGTGGTGTAGTCCCAAATTCTGATATTATCGGTTAGTTTTCCCCAACCAATTAGATCATCGGCAAAATCTGTACATTTTTCTGCTATGGGAGCACTGCGATCACATTCAATGGAGCATAGTGTGATCAATACATTTGAAGCTGGCCGAATTTTTGGCGGCTTTCGGGTGTATTGATAGGCCAAGGTTGATATTGTCTTTTCAGGAAAAGCTTCAGCTACCTTGTTTACAAAATGAATCATGGTGCCTGCAGGACTTCCCTCTTCGCTATCAATTTTACGGCAATTATCGCATTGACAATGTTGTTGGTTGTCATCCTGACTCACAGAAATTACCGAAGTCAAGGGATTTCTCTTAAAATGGGCAGCAACAGAGTCTTTTACAATTTCAAGTACTTTTTCATTGGTAAGGCATAACTGCGTGGGGAGTCTTTTATCTCCACGTAGCGCATAGTATTCGGGATTGGATTCGTAGAATTTTTCCTCTGGCATAAACCTATGGAAGGTATGCACCCGCGCAGCGGGGACATAATAAGGAAAGGCCTCGTAAGTAACCTTTTGCTGGTCTGCATATTCGGGATTTTCATAAAAAAGCCTTGAATGCACCGTTCTAGTGGTAATCTCTGGTGTGTAACTATAATCAATGGGGTGCAAACTGATTGTTTGGGAATTAGGTATTTCTTCAACCCCTGGCGCGTACCATTTGCAATCCAAGTATCTTTCCAAAAATTCAAAAACGGCATTTTGTGTAGCGTTGTCAGAACCGCCAGAAATAAATACATTTCCTTCTTCGGTTTTGATTCTTATTTGGCTTGATTGCAGATCTTCCTGTTTGATATTGCCAACATAGATTTTCTTATTGAGTGTTTGCGAGCTGTCATCACCGATATCCAATGCTGCCCCACTTATCTTTTTAAGATAAGATTGTAACAATTGAGCTGATTTGTACTGACTTTCATTTGCATCTCTGGCATACACAATTTCATAGTCAGATTTTCCATTTTTGGCAATTGTAATTTGACCTTTGGAACAAGATGAGGCTCCAAACCCTATTGCTAGGAGGATTGCCAATACCGATTTTTTCATGGGGGTGATGTTTTCTTTGGTTGTTGGTGGTTTATTTTTGAAAATCAATTTTTGATTGAAGCGTCGTACATGGCTTTTAAAAGACTGTTTTTTTCTTTAGTGTCGTTCCCCAATTGCCAGAACATTATTCCTCCCAGTTTCTTTGATAGGGCATACTCTGTTTTTAATCGTACCGAAACGGAATCATCATAACTTATAAAAATACTATCGGTAGCACTATAAAGATATGGTGCTTTGGCTACCGGATCCCAATATCGTTTATAATTTTTATTGGATTCAAACTCCTTACGGATTTGTCGATAGCCGCTCCATCCTATATGCGACCCGGAATTGGGTTGGTACAACCCATTATTGTTTGGGGGAACACCTTTCCATGCCCTTCCATAGAAAGCACCGCCAATTACCAGTTGTTCGGGTTTTACGCCATTTTCAATACAGAAATCCACAATTTTTTCTGCTGATCTAGGTTCATAGGTATAGCCACGCTTTTTCATTTCTTCCTTACGCTCTTCCAGATACTCCCAAGCTGGTGTACCTTGAACATCTTTCTCTTCAATCAGTCCTAAAGCGGTATGATGTCCTGTAAATGGCGAGGTGGAGCCAATTTGATCATAGGTCATTACATTCATATAGTCAACATGTTTCATTACCTCCTTGATCTCAATGTTCTTATAATAGCGTTTCCAACCGGCAGAAGCAAAAGTCAATGTCTGTTTCCTTTCCAGGGTATTTAGGGCATGTCGTAATTCCTTCATCAACAAAGTGAAGTTTTGCTTATCCTCTGGCCGAGCCCCGGTACCTGCCGCTGGAATGGCGGGATATTCCCAATCTATGTCCAATCCATCCAATTGGTATTCTTTGTTGAAAGCCACAACACTTTTTACAAATTTTTCCCGGTTCTCTGCCGTGTGGGACATATCAGAAAAACCATCTGCACCCCAACCACCACAAGCAATCATGACCTTTAAATGTGGGTGTTGTTTTCGTTGGGCAACCAAATCACGTAGTTTTTGCCCCGTTTGCTCGTCCCTAAACTTCATTTCTCCATCAATCACATTGGTAAAAGAGAAGATGATATGAGTTAATTGCTCTAAGGGAAGTTGATCGGGGGCATAATCTTTTTCCGGGACATAATACCCCATGACTACAATAGAACGCTCTTTTTGTTTTTGAAAAGGCATAAAAGCCATTCCAAATATAAAGAGTATCAATATGGCTAAAAGCGGGCCTTGTGGATTAATGCGTTTCATTTCAATAGAATTTACCACTTAAAATGTAGTCAATAATGACGATTTTGCAGCATCTATTAGATGGAGGGCACTGGGGAAAATATAAACAGCAGATTTGAAACGAAATAGGCTAAGTGCAAAAAGGCATAAACAAAAAAACCACCCCAAATTAGGAGTGGTTTTAAAATATATTATGTGGTCGATTTTACATCATACCTGGCATTCCACCACCGCTACCCATTGGAGGCATAGCTGGAGCATCTTCTTTAATATCGGTCAACGCACATTCAGTGGTTAAGATCATTCCTGAAACCGAAGCAGCATTTTCCAAGGCAACACGGGTTACTTTTTTAGGGTCAATAATACCAGCTTTCATCATTTGAACGTATTCATCTGATTTTGCGTCATATCCGAAATCAGTTTTGCCTTCCAATATTTTGGCAACTACAACCGATCCTTCGCCACCGGCATTTTCAACAATGGTGCGCAACGGAGATTCAATTGCCCTTGCTACAATCTGCAGTCCGGTTTCCTCATCCGCATTTAACACCTCTACTTTTGAAAGTACTGATTTTGCTCTAACCAAAGCAACACCACCTCCGGCAACAATACCTTCTTCTACGGCAGCTCTGGTTGCGTGAAGGGCATCATCCACTCTATCTTTCTTCTCTTTCATTTCCACTTCAGAAGCGGCACCTACATAAAGAACAGCAACACCACCGGCCAATTTGGCCAAACGCTCTTGCAATTTTTCCTTATCGTAATCAGAAGTTGTGGTCTCAATCTGAGCTTTGATTTGGTTAACTCTGGTTTTGATATTTTTTGCAACACCTCCACCGTTTACAATTGTAGTGTTATCCTTGTCAATGGTCACTCTTTCGGTTGTTCCCAGCATATCAATGGTAGCGGTTTCCAAAGAGAACCCTCTTTCTTCAGAAATTACGGTTCCGTTGGTCAAAATAGCGATATCTTCCAACATGGCTTTTCTTCTATCACCAAAACCAGGAGCTTTTACCGCTGCTATTTTCAATGAGCCTCTCAATTTGTTCACTACCAATGTGGCCAAGGCTTCACCGTCAACATCTTCTGCAATGATCAATAAAGGTTTGCCAGATTGTGCTACTGGCTCCAATATTGGCAATAAATCCTTCATGGAAGAGATTTTCTTGTCGAACAACAAAATGTATGGGTTGTCCAAGTCAGCGATCATTTTCTCTGAATCTGTCACGAAGTATGGAGAAAGGTAACCTCTGTCAAACTGCATTCCTTCAACAACATCAACATAAGTGTCAGTTCCTTTGGCTTCTTCAACAGTGATAACACCTTCTTTACCCACTTTTTCAAAGGCTTGGGCAATCAAGTCACCAATGGTTCCGTCATTGTTGGCGGAAATTGCAGCAACTTGTTTTATTTTTTCAGAGGAATCCCCAACTTTTTTGGATTGTTTGGATAGGTTCTCCACAATGGCATCAACGGCTTTGTCAATACCTCTTTTTAAATCCATTGGGTTTGCACCTGCAGCAACGTTTTTAAGACCTTCCTTTACAATTGCTTGTGCAAGAACGGTAGCTGTAGTGGTTCCGTCACCAGCTAGATCATTGGTTTTGGAAGCAACTTCCTTTACCATTTGGGCACCCATGTTTTCTAGGGCATCTTCCAATTCAATCTCTTTTGCCACGGTAACACCATCTTTGGTCACTTGTGGGGCACCAAAAGATTTACTGATGATTACATTTCTACCTTTAGGACCCAACGTAACCTTTACTGCATTGGCCAAGGCATCAACACCTTTTTTTAGCCCGTCACGTGCGTCTATATCGAACTTAATATCTTTTGCCATTTTTCTTTAGTTGATTTTTAATTAAACAATTGCTAATATGTCACTCTCACGCATCATCAAGTAATCGGAACCATCCAATTTTAGCTCAGTACCCGCGTATTTGCCATAAAGAACCGTATCACCAACTTTTACGGTGATTTTTTCGTCTTTGGTTCCAGGGCCAACAGCTACTACTTTTCCTTTTTGTGGTTTCTCTTTTGCGGTATCGGGAATAATGATACCAGAAGCTGTTTTTGTTTCAGCTTCAACAGGCTCAATAAGAACTCTGTCCGCTAATGGTTTGATGTTAACTTTAGCCATATTATTTATTTTTTAAGTATTTGTTTTAAAAATTCCCCAAACATTGGGCAGAAATTATGCCATTACCTAAAAACTGACATTCTGATAAAACAAAAATGCCAGCTTGTCATTTCAAGCTGGCATTTTGTATTTTTCTGTCATTAATTATTAATTAATGGTATCTGCTGGATTTGTATTGTTGGCAGCTGGAACTTGCTCAGGAACTTCTTCTGGAACAGTTTCAGGTACCGTGGTCTCAATATCATCTCCTTGCAATAATTTGGAATCTGCTTGGCTATAGCTTCCCTTAAGGGAAACATTGGAAAGTAGGATCAACACGATCAATAAAGTGGCCAAAGTCCAAGTACTTTTGTCTAAAAAGTCCCCTGTTTTCTTTACACCGCCCACTACTTGGTTTCCACTTCCGCCAAATGAGGAAGATAATCCGCCTCCTTTTGGGTTTTGTACCATAATGACCAAAACCAACAAAAGGCATACTACAATTATTAATATTAAAAAGATGGTAAACGTACTCATTGTCTTTGTCTTATTCGTTTTCTTTCTGCAGCTTCTTCACCGCCCGAATTTGGTCTGCAAAGAAACCATTTTTTTCTGGATATTTCAAACTCAATATTTTAAAGGCTTGAATGGCTTTTTTGTACTTTTTTTGTTCCAAATATACTTTGGCCAAAGTCTCGGTCATTAATTCAGTTTTGTCCATTTTCACGGACTCTTTTATATTGACCTTTGCCTTTAAATCTTTGTTGGGAATTATTTTGGGTTTGCTCTCAATAAACTTATCGAGTAGATCAAATTTTTTCTTTTTCTCTTGCTCCTCGGTTATAGGGTTGGAAGTTTCTTCACTTGTATTTTGAGAGGCCAATTGTAACCATTCTGTAAAGGAGTGCTTTTCCTTTTTTGTGAATGGAATGGGTTTGCCCAAATTAAGGTCTGTTGATGGCTCTGGTTCTTCCTTTTCAGTCTTTTCAGATGAGGTTTCTACTTCTGCTTTTTTTGACTTGAAGAGTGCAGGATTCAATATTTGTTCTGCATCCTGAATATTTTGGGGCAAAGCACTTTCTTCTGATTCACCTAAAATAGTTGCTGCATCCGGATTGGGTTCTATTTCTTCGGAAACTGTCTTTTTGTCCTCCAGTTTTGGAGCTCTCCCGGCAATGGCATCGGCAATGTTGTTTTGGACAAACTCCTGGGAAGTGATAAAATCAAAAAGAACATCTCTGTCAGTGGTATGTGCAGCCGTGACTTTAAGGGCGTTGTTGTACTTGTAGCTATCCAGGTTTTTCAGTCCTTTTAAGTGCAATGCCCGCGCGGCTTGAAAATACGGATATTCTTCAATAATATCTTCCAGTTCCCTTGTTTGCTTGGGAGACAGGATGGTATTTGATTTCTGAAGAATCTGTATAAAGTCCGATACGTTCATAAACTACCAATTCCCTAATGAGGCATTAAAAATATCCTGTGTCAATCGTTCAAAAATTTCTTCATGAGCCTGAGCTTGAACCGAGGTTAGTGCGGCAGCGGCATCAAAATCAAAAAAGAAGGAAAAACGACGTTCAAAGTCGGCATCTTCTTTGGTTTTATTGAAAAACCTGACATTTACGCTCATGGTAAGCCGGTTTTGCGCTGTAAGCTGGTCTGCAGTAGCGGTCATGGGTGTGACCCTGTATTCCACAATCTCACCTTCATATATTAATTCACCTCCGTTATTAGTTAATGTCAATTTTGTGGAGTGGCCGATAGAGTTTTGAAGAGCTTGGGTAAAATCTCGATCCAAACCAGGGTGAATTATAGATCCTGCATTTTGATCAGCATGATTTTTAAAAAAATTAACTTCAAAGCTCTCCGCACTGGTATTAATTCCTCGAAAATCATAATTGAGTTTTGGACCACATCCAAAATTTATCAATAAAATGAAAATCAAAGTGATGGACAATATATACTTTTTTAAAAATATCATTTACCAATTCCCTAATGAGGCATTAAAAATATCCTGCGTCAATCGTTCAAAAATTTCCTCATGTGCCTGTGCCTGAACTGAGGTTAGTGCGGCAGCGGCATCAAAATCAAAGAAGAAGGAAAAACGACGTTCAAAGTCGGCATCTTCTTTGGTTTTATTGAAAAACCTGACATTTACGCTCATGGTAAGTCGGTTTTGAGCTGTAAGTTGGTCCGCAGTGGCGGTCATGGGGGTGACCCGGTACTCCACAATCTCACCTTCATACAACAAATCTCCGTTACTTCCGGTAAGCGATAGACTGGTCAGGTTGTTGATCATTTCCTGAAGGGCATTGGTAAAGGATCTATCCAATCCCGGCTGAATGGTTGATCCGGGGTTTTGATCTGCGTAATTCTGAAAGAAGTTCACTTGAAAACTCTCGGCAGTACCAATATCTGCTCCTGAAAAATTATAGGCTCCACAACTATAGAGACTCAACAATAAACCAAGGATTCCAATTTTAATGCTGTTAATTTTCATTGATTTGTATTCAAATATGTAGTGCTCAATTTATAAATCGTATTGTTTGATTTTTCGGTACAATGTACGTTCAGAAATCCCAAGCTCCGTCGCAGCCGCTTTTCGCTTTCCTCGGTTGCGTTCCAACGATTTTTTGATGAGTTCAATCTCCTTTTCCTGTAAAGATAGTGTTTCTTCTTCTTCAATTTCTTCCGCAAAATGGTAACGATCTTCTTGCACGGGTTGCACAACGGTTGTCGTTGTTTCTGTCACAGGTTCCGGTAAGTGTAGCACCTCTGTAGTCGAGCTTTCCTGTTGTGGAATTTCCTCTTCCTTGCCTCCGTAAATTTTACGGATCAACGTCTCATTTTCTTCCTGAACTTTTTCAGAATCGTTGTTCTTTAGCAATTCCAAGGTCAATTTTTTAAGATCATTTAGATCACCTTTCATATCGAACAGAACCTTATAAAGGATTTCCCTTTCGTTGCTGAAATCACTTTCCTTTTTGGAGGAACCAATTACAGCAGGTAAATTGGTGTTGCTCGCGTTGGGGAGGTAACTATTCAATGTTGCCGCTGAAATCATTCTTTTTTCTTCCAAAACCGAGATTTGCTCGGCGATGTTCCGAAGCTGTCTAATATTTCCCGGCCATCGGTACTTTAAAAGTAATTGAATGGCCTGCTCTTCCAAACGGATGGTTGGCATCTTGTATTTCTGACCAAAATCCGATGCGAATTTGCGGAACAACAAATGGATGTCTTCCTGTCGTTCGCGCAACGGGGGAATATTGATTTCCACAGTGCTCAATCGGTAATAAAGATCTTCCCTGAACTTTTCTTTTTTTATGGCTTCAAACATATTGATGTTTGTTGCAGCTACAATCCGCACATCGGTTTTTTGAACCTGGGAAGACCCCACTTTTAGGAATTCCCCATTTTCCAAAACCCGGAGCAGTCGCACTTGCGTGGTCAAGGGCAGTTCCCCAACTTCATCTAAAAAAATGGTTCCTCCATCGGCCACTTCGAAATACCCACTTCGGGTTTGGGTAGCTCCTGTAAAAGCTCCCTTTTCGTGACCAAAGAGCTCACTGTCAATGGTCCCTTCGGGAATGGCTCCGCAGTTTACGGCAATATATTTGGCATGTTTGCGGTGCGAAAGGGAATGTATGATTTTTGGAATGGCTTCCTTTCCCACACCACTTTCCCCGGTCACCAAAACCGAAATATCCGTTGGGGCAACCTGAATGGCTTTTTCCAAAGCACGATTCAGTTTTACATCGTTGCCAATGAGTTCAAAGCGTTGTTTTATGGATTGTATTGATTCCATTTGTCTTTTTTGTCAGTCTGAGCTTGTCGAAGACTGGATATTTTGATTCATACTTCGACGGGCTCAGTATGACATTGATTTAATTATTTTCACTGAGTCCTACCGCTTCCCCAATAAGGGTAGCAGAGGTGCATTCGTTGATTTTTACATTTACAAAATCACCTATCGTATAAGTTTCCTTTGGAAAAACTACCACGGTGTTTTGCGAGTTGCGACCCATCCAATGCGCATCGGATTTTTTGGAAGGCCCTTCAATTAGTACTTCCTCAATTTTCCCCAAATGTTGTTGGGTTCTGTATAATCCATGTTTTTGTTGCAGTTCAATGACTTCCCTAAGTCTTCTCTTTTTGGTTTCTTCGGGAATGTCGTCGTCCATTTTTCGTTCGGCCAAAGTTCCAGGTCTTTCAGAATAGGCGAACATAAAACCAAAGTCATACTTGACATATTCCATTAGACTCAAGGTATCTTGGTGATCTTCTTCGGTCTCGGTTGGGAATCCGGTTATCATATCTTGGCTAATGGCACAATCTGGGATTATCCTACGGATGTTGTCAATCAACTCAAAATACTCCTCCCTCGTATGCAGACGGTTCATGGCTTTTAAAATGCGATTGCTTCCACTTTGTACGGGCAAGTGTATGTATTTGCAAATGTTATCATATTTGGCCATGGATTCAATCACATCCAAGGTCATATCCTGGGGATTGGATGTTGAGAAACGAATCCGCATTTTAGGTTGTGCCTGTGCCACAAGTTCCAACAACTTTGCAAAATTCACCGAAGTGGCTTTTTGCATATCAGTGGCCTTCTCAAAATCTTTTTTCAGCCCACCACCATACCAGAGGTAACTATCCACATTTTGCCCTAGTAGCGTAACTTCTTTAAAACCTTTTTTCCAAAGATCATTTACCTCTTCCAAAATGGATTGTGGATCACGACTACGCTCACGTCCACGGGTAAAGGGGACTACGCAGAAGGTGCACATATTATCGCAACCGCGGGTAATGGATACGAAAGCTGATACTCCATTGGAATTTAAACGGACCGGTGCAACATCACCATAGGTTTCATCTTTGGAAAGGATTACGTTAACAGCATTTCTGCCTTCGTCTATTTCCTGAATGAGATTGGGAAGGTCTTTGTAGGCATCAGGACCAACCACCATATCCACAATCTTCTCTTCTTCTAGAAATTTGCTTTTTAGGCGCTCCGCCATACAACCCAAAACACCGACCTTCATTCCAGGATTGGTCTTTTTTACGGCATTGAATTTTTCCAATCGTTTACGGACTGTTACTTCCGCTTTTTCACGGATAGAGCAGGTGTTTACCAATACCAAATCGGCTTCTTGCAGTTCTTGGGTAGTGTTGAAACCCTCTTTGGCTAGGATAGAGGCTACAATTTCGCTATCGGAGAAATTCATCTGACAGCCATAGCTTTCTATATAGAGCTTTCTGCCATTTTTCTCATCTTTTTCCAATGCCAACGTGCTGCCTTGTTGACTTTCATCTATGATCTTCTCTATGCCTTCGTTCTTTATCATTGTGCTAAAATGGTCTGCAAAGATAGTGCATATTCCATTTTAGTGACAATTTGGCAGGCAAATATTATGCTTTATTTAAGTTGTTTATAGAAATGAATCCGAAGCTTTATAGGCATCTATTACCGCTTGTTCCCCTTTAGCTCCCTTAATGGAATTGCCATGTTCCATGCCAAGAATCCCCTTGAATCCTTTTTCATGAATGAATTTAAAGACATTTTTATAGTTGATTTCGCCGGTTGTAGGTTCATTTCTTCCAGGGTTGTCGCCTATTTGGAAATATGCAATTTCATCCCAGCTAGCATCAATATTTGGAATCAGGTTTCCCTCTTGGATTTGTTGGTGATAAATGTCGAAAAGGATCTTGCAAGATGGGGAATCCACAGCCTTACATATTTCAAAAGCTTGAGGGCTTTCTGACAGGAAAAGACCCGGATGGTTTCTGAAATTTAAGGGCTCCAGCACCATAACCAAACCATGTGGTTCCAGAATGTTAGAGGCTCTTTTAAGGGACTCTATCACATGGGCAGTTTGATAGCCCATATTTTGCCTTAGATCAACATGCCCTGGGACAACTGTCATCCATTTGGCATTTACTCTTTTTGCCACTTCAACAGATTCTTTTATTTGGGAAAGAAACTCCTCCCTCAGGTTTTCATCCCCACTGGCCAGATTAGGTTCTTTCCAGTAGATTTTGTGAGCTACAAAAACCCCCATGGAAATCCCTCTCTTTTCCATAGTGCTGGCCATTTGTTTTTGTAGGTCAATGGTTCTTCCTTTCATGCCATTGTCCTCAAAAGCGGTGAACCCCTGATCGGCCATAAAGTTTAATTGATCAATGGGATTTTCACCAGCCGATGCTTTAAACATGCCAAGGTGGGGAGCATACTTCAGATTGAATTTATGTTCCATCGGTTTGGTTTCTGCACCAAACAAGGTTGGTGAAACGCCAAGGGCCGCTCCGGCCATGGTTGCGCTGTTTATAAAGGTTCTTCTTTTCATTTTTTTAGCTGATATGGGGGTTTAACTGAACTTGGTTTTTCCTGGAATTGGAATTTGGTATTTTCCATCGGCATCTGGCAAGGTGGGAGCTTCTGAGTTCCAATTTAAATTATCGGGCACCAATTGCAAATTTGAATTCAGGGCTTGATCCCAAGTAATGATATCCCCAGAATACGTTGCCATTCTACCCATAATGGCGGCTAGTGTGGATTTAGCACCGTTCTCCGCATCCGCAAGAAGCTCCGATTTACTTCGGATGGCAGCAAAAAGCCTATCATGTTCCACTTGATACGGATTAGGGTCGTGTTGTCCTTCATTCAATTTTGAATAATTGAATTTTTCGGCTCCGCTCAAATCAGTGATAATGCCTTTGCTGATGACCACGCCTCCCTTGCTACCTTGGAATGCTTCGTCAACGCGGTTATGACATCCTTTTTGGTGTCTGCACTGACTAGAAATTACAGCTCCAGATGGGTATGTGAACTCCACAAAGTGATGATCAAAAATCTCACCGTGGTCTTTTCCTGTGCGGACCTCTCTTCCACCCATACCCTGGGCCATTGTAGGATACTCGCCAATAAACCAGTTAGCTACATCAATATTGTGGATATGTTGCTCTAAAATATGGTCGCCGCAAAGCCAATTGAAGTAATACCAATTGCGCATTTGGTATTCCAGTTCGCTCTGGCCTTCCTGCCGTGGTCTAACCCAAACTCCTCCGCCGTTCCAGTACACTTGCCCAGAGACAATTTTACCCATGGCTCCTTGTTGGATTTGATCATATATGGTGGTGTATTTTTTTTGGTAGTGCCTTTGAAGTCCCACAACAACATTCAATTGTTTTTCCTTGGCCAATTTGGCTGCTTTGAGTACCCTTCTGACACCCGCTGGATCCGTGGCCACCGGTTTTTCCATGAACACATGTTTATCTTGTGAAATGGCATATTCAAAATGCAACGGGCGGAAACCTGGAGGGGTGGCAAGTACCACCACATCTGCCAAGTCCACGGCATTTTTATAGGCGTCGAACCCAACGAATCTGTTTTTCTCCTTGACATTTATTTTCCGTTCCCCATCAAAATGTTCTTGAATGGCATTGAGACTCCCTTCCAGACGATCTTTGAAGGCATCTGCCATAGCAACCAATTCCACATCAGGATCGGCGGTAAGGGCTTGTACGGCTGCACCGGTACCACGGCCACCACAACCGATAACCGCAAGCTTTAATTTTTGAACCTTTCCAGTTTGCGCCATTGCCTCGAACGGAATACTGCTTGCCAATAATCCTCCTGTTACCAGTCCGGTAGTCTTTACGAACGATCTTCTGCTTACTGAATCGTTCTTCTTGTTTGTTCCTTGATCGTCCATGATATTTAATTTGTGTGTTTTTCTTTCCAATATATCTTTTGCTCCTTTTGGCTTGGCGTATGGTAAGGTCTTACCACCCTAAAACCAACAAATGTAGCATCGGTATGCCACCACTTGCTCTTGGGAATCTGTGGGTCACGCATTTTCCATCGCTTTTCCGAGTATACTCTTGAAGCACTTCTTAACTTGTCCGAACTATCTTTCCAAGAACCTCCACGTACCACTCTTGGATAAGTTTTTGTGGGTTTCTTGAATGGGTTTGCCGTTGTTTTTCCTTTACGTTTGCCATAAGCATCCTCACTATATGCGTCTAAGGTCCATTCAGCAACGTTTCCGTGCATATCATGCAATCCCCACTGGTTGGGTTTCTTTTGTCCAACCTTTTGATATTTGTTTCCACTATTATTGGAATACCACGCATAATCATTGATATGATACGCACTTTGGCCAAAGGAATATGGAGTTTGGGTGCCAGCTCTGCAGGCATACTCCCATTCGGCCTCAGTTGGTAACCTATAGAAATTTCCGGTCATGGCGGAAAGCCACTCACAGAATTTGGATGCCGCATATTGTGTCATACATATGGCCGGATAACCTTCCGTTCCCATGCCAAAGCTCATTTCCACATAAGGTGTGGTAGCTCCCGAAACAGCATCAACATCCAACGAAACTTCATTTCCTTTTGAACCAGTTCCTTTTAGATTGTCTATTTCCCTCGACATAAACAATTGGTACAAGTCCCATGTCACTTCAAGCTCGGCCATCCAGAAGGGAGCAATTTCAACGCTATGTACTGGTCCTTCATCTCCTGATCTGCCTTTTTCAGAATTAGGGCTTCCCATGGAAAATTTTCCCTCCGGTATGGGCATCATTGATATGGTCAAATCTGTCCCTGGAATTTTTTGTTTATAAGTCTCAAATGTTTTTTGTGCAATGCCCGTAGCGCACACAAGTAAGATAAAAAAGGTAAAGGGTGCTTTCAATTTCTTTTTGGTTTGAGCTTAAAAGTATGACTTTATCATTAAAAATGTAAATTTTACGCTTTTGTTTTTGGGCTTAACCACGCAACTTTGTTTAAGACTTTCTATCTATTGGGTGTATTTTATCCAAAAAACTTAAACAATGAAAAAGAAAGTTCTATTAATTTCATCTCTGGTCACATTGGCATTTGTTTCCTGTGACACCAATGATGATAATGGTGATTATGCCGATTATTTGGTAGCAAGACCTTTGGTCATTAGTAAGGCAGAATTTGCCAGCAGTGTTGACATTATTCCTCCTAGACCCATCAATGAGTCAGGCAAGGTTTATACCTATAAGGATTACATCTTTGTCAATGACAAATATGAAGGCGTTCATGTAATTGATAACAGTAATCCGCAACAACCCGTTAAGATTTCATTTATCAAAATTCCTGGCAATGTGGATATTTCGGTGAAGGATGATTTTTTGTATGCTGATAGTTTGATGGATCTTATTGTGTTGGATATATCAAATATCAATGCGATAGAACAGACCAACAGACTGGAAAATGTGCTGTACAATAATATATTTTGGCCGTTTGAAGCCGACATTATTGAGAATGTTAACTTTGATTCTGAAACAGAAATTTTGGTTGGTTGGGATACTGCGACCGAGCGCAGATTGATTGAGGAGGTTGAGCAAAATAGGGGTAGAGACGTATTTTTTAACGACATTGCCTTAGCTGAAGTTGCTAATGATGGAGGAACTGGCGAAGGAGGTTCTTTGGCCAGGTTCAAAATTGTGGAGGATTATCTCTATGCAGTGGATAGCCACAACATAAACATATTCGATATATCAGATTTGGAAAATCCCCAGGATTTGGAGGATGTATATGCAGGTTTTGATATTGAGACCATATTCAACAGAGGCAACCACCTATTTTTGGGAAGTATGCGTGGCATGTATATTTATGACATTTCCTCTCCTGCCAAACCAACATTTGTTTCAGAGTTCCAACATGGCACTGCATGTGACCCCGTAGTTGTGGATGGGGATTATGCCTATGTGACCTTGCGTGGCGGTAACGGATGCGGCGCTTTGGAAAGCGGTCTTTTCATTGTGGATATTTCGGACATAGAAAACCCTGAGTTAAAAGTGGACTATCCTATGGATGAACCTTATGGTTTGGGTATTAAAGATGAAAAGTTATTTGTTTGTGATGGCAAATCGGGACTTAAGGTCTATGACAAGACGGATGTTGAGGACTTAAAATCTTTAAATCATTTTAAAGATATTGTTACGTTTGATGTTATTCCTTTGGAAACCCATTTGATCATGGTAGGGGATGGAGTCCTTTACCAATATGAATACACGGATGATAATATTAGGCTCATAAGTCAGATAGGACTTAATTAAAACACACAATAACTGTATTGAATATCCCGTTTTTAGCGGGATATTTTTTTGTTGTCAATTTTTCAAAAAATCCAAAATCGAAAAATTGATATACTTTTGTTACCTCAAAACCTAGTGCATGCCAAAGAATTTAGTTATTGTTGAGTCCCCAGCAAAAGCCAAGACCATTGAACGTTTTTTAGGGAAAGACTTCCAGGTTGAATCCAGTTTTGGACATATAGCAGATCTTCCTTCCAAAGAGCTTGGGGTAGATGTAGAGAATGATTTTAAACCAAAATATACGGTTGATAAAGAGAAGAAAGCCTTGGTCAAAAAACTAAAGGACTTGGCCAAAAAAGCAGAAACCATTTGGTTGGCCAGTGATGAAGACCGGGAGGGAGAAGCCATTTCATGGCATTTGGCTGAGGAGCTGAAATTGGACAAAAGCAAGACCAGACGTATTGTATTTAATTCCATTACCAAATCGGCAATTCAAAAGGCAATAGAGAATCCAAGGGAAATCAATTATGATTTGGTAAATGCCCAACAGGCAAGAAGGGTTTTGGATAGATTGGTGGGATATGAACTGTCCCCCGTGCTTTGGAAAAAAATAAAACCAGGACTTTCCGCAGGAAGGGTGCAATCCGTAGCCGTTAGGTTGATCGTTGAAAGAGAACGGGAAATTGAAGTTTTTAAACCAGAAGCTTCTTTTAGGATAAGAGCTGAATTCAAAACTGCCAATGGAAATGTTTTCTCAGCAAAGCTGAACAAGACTTTTGCCACCAAGGAGGCAGCGCAAACTTTTTTGAAACAAAATATTGGTGCTGATTTTTCTGTAGCTAATCTGGATAAGAAGCCGGCAAAAAAATCTCCAGCTCCGCCTTTTACAACATCAACATTACAACAGGAAGCTTCCCGTAAATTATACTTTTCTGTGAGTAGGACCATGCAGGTGGCCCAACGTTTGTACGAGGCCGGATTGATCACCTATATGAGAACGGACAGTGTGAATCTTTCCAACGAAGCATTGAATGCCGCCAAGGATGCCATTATTCAAAACTATGGAGAGTCCTATAGTAAGGTTAGAAATTATACGGGAAAATCCAAAGGCGCACAGGAAGCTCACGAAGCGGTTCGTCCAACGGACATGAAATTGCAGTCCCCTTCATTGGAACGTGACCAGGCTAAATTATATGAGCTGATTTGGAAACGTACTTTGGCCTCTCAAATGAGCGATGCGCAATTAGAGCGTACCAATGTGAAGATCAAGGCCAGCTCCCATAATGAGGAATTCTCTGCAAATGGAGAGGTGGTTAAATTTGACGGGTTCCTTAAAGTGTATTTGGAAGGAACAGATGAAGAAGATAGGGCAGAAGAGCAGGAAGGAATGCTTCCGGCCATGAATGTGGGCGATGCATTACAAAATAACTTCATTACTGCAACAGAACGTTTTTCAAGACCTCCATACCGTTACACCGAAGCTTCTTTGGTGAAAAAACTCGAAGAGTTGGGTATTGGAAGACCATCTACCTATGCTCCAACAATTTCTACTATTCAAAACAGGGGTTATGTGGAAAAAGGAACTGTGGAGGGTACAGAGCGCCATTATGCGCAATTGGTTTTGGAAGCAGGGGGGTTAGCCGAAAAGAAATTATCCGAAATGATAGGTTCCGATAAAGGAAAATTGGTGCCCACGGATATTGGGATGATCGTTAATGACTTCTTGGTGAGTCATTTTACAACAATATTGGATTACAACTTTACCGCCAAGGTTGAGGAGAATTTTGATGAAATAGCTGCTGGGGATGAAGATTGGCAAAAAATGATGAAGGAGTTCTACACGGACTTTCACCCTAAGGTGTTGGATGTGGAAGAGAATGCCGATCGAGCCAGTGGAGAACGTGTGTTGGGAACAGATCCAAAATCGGGGAGGCAGGTTGCTGCCAGATTGGGTCGTTTTGGGCCCATGGTACAGATCGGTACCGTTGATGAGGAAGAGAAACCATTATTTGCAAGCTTATTGCCAGAGCAATCCATAACTACTATAACCTTTGAAGAAGCCATGGAGCTTTTTGAGCTACCAAGAAAACTGGGAACTTATGAAGGTGAGGAGGTCGAGGCAAATGTTGGACGCTTTGGCCCTTATGTACGTTTTGGGAAGAAGTTTATTTCCCTGGCAAAAGGAGAAAGCGCATTTGATGTGGATATGGATCGTGCCATTGAATTGATAAAGGAAAAGCAAAAAGCCGATGCTCCCATTGCCCATTATGAGGATTTAGAGGTTACCAAGGGAGTAGGTAGGTTTGGACCATTTATCAAATGGAACGGTATGTTCATCAATGTGAACAAGAAATATGATTTTGACAATCTTTCCAAAACCGATATTGTCGAACTCATTGAGGCCAAAAAAATAAAAGAAGCAGAAAAACTGGTTCAAGAATGGCCAGCGGAGAAAATACGCATTGAAAAAGCAAGGTGGGGCAGGCATAACATTATAAAGGGAAGAATAAAAGTTGAGCTGTCCAAAGACGTGGATGCATCCAAAATCTCATTGGAAGAAGCTCAGGCCCTATTGGAAAAGAAAGCCCCAAAGAAAAAAACCAAAGCAAAAGCAAAGGCTAAGAAATAACAGATGGCGTTCGATTTTTTGGTTCCCATTAAAGATAAGGTTCTGGCATTTTCAGAATTGTTGCCACCCCAGGCATTGGGAAAAAACGTTTTCAAACATACCGAGAAAAAAGGATTGCCCGTTTTTGCAAATGCAACGGTTGCAATTTTTGGTGTGCAGGAATCCAGAAATGCATTTGAGAAAAAACCGGAAAGATTGGATTTGGATGAAATTCGAATTCAACTGTACCGCTTAATGATGGGCAATTGGAATTCCACAATCTTGGATATTGGAGATGTGGAGGAAGGGGATACCGTGGAGGACACCTATTTTGTGGTCAAGGAAATTATTGCTGGACTACTTGAGGAAAATATTATACCTATAATAATAGGAGCAACCCAGGACATTACTTTTCCAACATACAGGGCTTTTGATCAAATACGGGATATGATCAATTTGGTTTGCATAGACAGCCGTTTTGATTTTGGTGAAGATGATGAGTTGATTTCCTCGCACTCATATATGAGTAGGATTATAACCGACAAGCCCAACAACCTTTTTAATTTCTCCAATATAGGATATCAAAGTTATTTTAATGCCCAAGAAGAGATTGATCTTATGGAGCGTCTTTTTTTTGATGCCTATAGACTTGGTGAAATAGCGGCCAATATAGAATTGGCAGAACCGGTATTGAGGAGTTCCCATATGGTAAGCTTGGATTTACGATCCATACGTGCCAGCGAAATGGGATTATTGAACAATAACTTTTCCCCCAACGGATTTACCGGAAGGGAAATCTGCGCCATTGCAAGATACGCTGGTATAAGTGATAAAGTTTCGTTGTTTGGAATATATGAAGGGGAGAACTCTCCCCAGGCCTTTCAGATGATTGCCCAGATCATATGGTATTTTATTGAAGGCATCAGTTTTAGGATAAAGGAATTCCCAAGTTCCAAAAGTGAGGACTTTACCAAGTTCACGGTTCCTACGGATACGGAAGAATTGGTGTTCTACAAGAGCCATGTTACTGAGCGTTGGTGGGTAGAAGTTCCATCAATTCTACCGGAACATACTAAAACAAATTCCCCGGCGTTATTACCTTGCACTGAGGAAGACTATCTGGATGCTTGCAACCAGAAGATTCCCGAAAGGTGGTTCAAGGCCTACAGAAAGGGTCTTAACTAAACAAATTAAATTTTAAGCATTAATAGTTTTTACACAATAATTTATTCAAAAAACAGTTTTGAGAATAGTGAATTTGTGTTGTACAACTTATAATCTTAAATCGAAAATTTAACCTAAAGTATGAGAAAGCTATTCTTTTCATCTATAGCATTTGTTTTTTTACTCGCCAGTTGCGGTTCAAATTCAAAGTCAAAAGGTGAACTAGTTGGAGCCAAAGGAAAAAAATGGTATCCAGAGAAACCCTACGGAATGGAACTGATTCCCCGCGGCTCCTATGTAATGGGTAAGGCTGAAGAGGATCAGGCGAAAGTATTGAACGCTCCCACAAGAACAGTTACCGTACGTTCCTTTTATATGGATGATACGGAAATCACTAATAGTGAGTACCGACAGTTTGTGGAGTGGGTAAAAGATTCCATTACCAGAACAAAATTGGCCATCCTTGCCGATGAATTGGGTCTTGGGCCTGAAGATGAGGGTATAGGAGAGTATGCCTTTAAGGATACGGATACCACCAAAATTACAGTATACGAAAAGTATATGCTCGATAATTATGCCGGTTTGGGAGAAACAGGCTATGAAGGTAGGGCACTGAATACGGATATGGATTTGGTTTGGGATACATCAGAATACCCAGATGAATACTACGCTGAGGTAATGGATTCATTATATATTCCTGAAGAGGAAAGTTATAATGGGTTAAGAACCATTGATGTTACCCAATTAAAATATAAGTACAATTGGATGGATATTGAAGCTGCCGCCAGAGCAAAACAAGGCAGGAGAAAAGACTTCATCAAGCAAGAAGAATTGGAGATTTACCCAGATACCACGGTATGGATCAGGGATTTTGAATACTCCTATAATGAGCCTATGCACAACGATTATTTTTGGCATGACGCTTATAGTGATTATCCGGTTGTTGGTGTAAACTGGCAACAGGCAAAGGCATTTTGTTCTTGGAGAACAAAATTTAAGAACGATGATCAAAAAAGTCGCGGAAAACAATTTGTGAACCAGTTTAGATTACCTACCGAGGCCGAATGGGAATATGCCGCTAGAGGTGGTATTGAAGGAGGTACTTATCCTTGGGGTGGACCTTATGTAATTAGTGATACGGGTTGTTTTATGGCCAACTTTAAGCCACAGCGTGGAGATTATGCCGCAGATGCCGCATTGTACACGGTAGAGGCAAAATCTTATGAGCCAAACGACTATAACCTTTACAATATGGCCGGTAATGTGGCGGAATGGACAAGTTCCAGCTTTGATCAGGGAGCTTATGAATATCTGTCCACCATGAACCCAAATATTGGTTCAGGTCAGAACAAAAGAAAAGTGATTCGTGGAGGATCTTGGAAAGATGTTGCATACTTCTTACAAGTAAGTACCAGGGATTATGAATACCAAGATTCCGCAAGAAGTTACATAGGTTTCAGAACCGTTCAGGATTATATGGGCGAGGAAGATTCCACAAGTGGAAGAAACGGGTTACCTTCGGGAAGATAAATTAAAACGAGAGAGGACATTATATAAACCAGTAACCAAATACTTATTTATATAACTTAATTAAAACTAGAATTATGGCACAGTCAAAATCAACAAAAAAGCTGTTTAACATGGCCTACGGGCTTGGAGCATCGGTAGTAATTATTGGTGCACTATTTAAAATCCTTCACTGGGAATTTGGACCACTGACCGGTGGATTACTCCTTGCAGTTGGACTTATTACTGAAGCATTGATCTTTGCTATCTCTGCATTTGAACCAGTAGATGATGAGTACGATTGGTCTTTGGTTTATCCAGAATTGGCCAACGGTCAATCTAAAGGAAACAAGAATGACGCTAAGCAAGCTCAAGAAGCTGAAGGTCTTCTTTCCAGAAAATTGGATGATCTTTTAAAAGAAGCCAATATTGATTCTGAGCTTTTCACAAGCTTGGGTGATAGTATCAAAAACTTTGAAGGTGCTGCCAAAGGTATTGCTCCTACTACAGATGCTATTCAGCATACTAAAAAGTACTCAGAGGAATTATCCCATGCAGCCGCTCAAATGGAATCTTTGAACAGCTTGTACAAAGTACAATTGGAAAGCGCTAGCCGTCAAGCTTCTATCAACGAGGAAGTAGTACAGAATGCAGGTGCTCTTAAAGATCAAATGGAATCTTTGGCAACCAACCTTTCTTCTTTGAATGGAGTATACGGAGGTATGTTGTCCGCTATGGCAAAAAACTAATTAGGGTTGTTGATTGACACCAAACCCAGATCAAATTAATTATTAATTCTAATTAGAGAAAAAACATGGCATCAGGAAAACAAACACCACGTCAGAAGATGATCAACCTTATGTACTTGATCTTCATCGCGATGTTGGCCCTAAATATGAGTAAGGAAGTCCTTGCCGCATTCGGTTTGATGAATGCAAAGCTGGAAACTTCCAACGAAAAAGCGGATGCAAACAACTTGGCCTATTTTGAAGGTTTGGAAACAAAAGCTTCAGAAGATGCAATAAAGTATGGTCCGTTATACGAAAAAGCCAAAACCGTGAAGCAACTTTCACAAGAGTACTATGAGTACTTGGAAGAGTTGAAAAAAGGAATGTTGGCCGATCAGGAAGATCCAAACAACTATGTTGTAATGGATAAATCCGATTACTTGGACAACCTATTCTTCAAAGGAGATAACTTAAAGCCGGAAGGACAAGAGTTTTTATCAAAATTGAATGATTATAGGGAGAAAATCTCAGCTGCCCTTCCAGAAAACATGGGAGAGATCAAAGGAGCTGTACAGACCCGATTTGAAACCGGAGACAAGGATGGTAAAGTAACCAGACTTAGAGATAAGGTAAAAGTTGATTGGATCAATTACCATTTTGAAGGATATCCTTTAGTGGCATCTTTGACCAAGGTAACGCAATTGCAAGCTGATATTAAAGCTACTGAGCAAGAGGTTCTTAAGGGACTTTTGGAAGGTAACTTGACAGAGGCTGTTTCATTGAAGAACTTTTCAACCCTATTGGAGCAAGAGAAATCTGTGTTCTATTCCGGTGAAAAATTCCAAGGTAGTATTGTTGTTGGTAAAACAGATAAGACTGCTAAGCCAGAAAAAGCAAACTTGACTTTGGATGGTAGAGAATTGAAAGAAGGTAGAGATTATGAGTTGGAAGCTGGTGGTGTAAAACTATTGATCAGTGCCGGTGCTGCAGGAGATCACGAACTTAAGGGTGAATTGATCTATATGCAGGATGGTAACGAAGTGCCAGTTGAAGTAAAGAATACCTTCTCTACAATCAACAAGCCTAACGCTGCCGTAATCGCTGCCGATAAAATGAACGTGGTTTACCGTGGGGTTTCCAACCCAATGACGATTTCCATTCCTGGAATTCCTGATAACAAAGTTACCGCTTCTGCTCCTGGTCTTACCAGAAGAGCTGGTAGCAAGTATGTTATGAACCCAGGTAAGGGAAGAGAAGTTACCATTAGTGCATCAGGTGTATTGCCAGATGGACAAAGAATCAGCACGCCTGCAACCTTCCGTATCAAGGATATTCCAAGACCTGGAGGTACTGTACGTGGTGAAGCTGGTAGCGTAAAAATGCCAAGAAGAAACCTTGAGATTTCTACCATTGGCGCTATGTTGGAAGACTTTGATTTTGATTTGAACCTTGCTGTTAGCGGATTCAAATTTAAAGTGCCGGGTCAGCCTACAATTACAGTAAACGGAAACAAATTGAATGGAAGAGCCAAATCTGCCCTTAAAAGAGCTAAGAGAGGTGAGGCGGTTCAGATATTCGATATCAAAGCTTTCATATCTAACAACAGGACATACAAGTTGAAAAAGGTTTCTCCGGTTGTTGTTGAGCTTACAAACTAAAAGTATATAGATAATCATGAATTGGAAAAATGCATTACTGATTGGAGCTTTAAGCTTAATGCCCATATCTATTATGGCACAGGCAAACATTTTAAATGCCAAGTTGCCAGAAGAGGTTGGGAAAAAGACGCAAGCCCAAATAGAACAGGACAATGACGCCCCGTTGGATTATGGATACATTGATGATAGGGATATCCTTTGGTCCAAGACTGTATGGGAAGTGATCGACCTGGATGAGCGTGTTAATTTTCCATTATACTACCCAACCGATACCATTGGTATTGGTGCGGACAGAAGGTCGCTATACCATGTTTTGATGAAGAACATTAAAAATGGAAATTTGACCGAGGTATATACGGACTCTTACTTTACTGAAAAGCGAAAGTTTGAGGATTTGACCGCTACATTGAGCAAAGTGGATACTACCGATCTTGGATACGAACAGATCAACGCCGGGGAGCAGATTTCTGCGGAATTTATAAACCAAAGAGATTTGAACGCTGCCGATGTTGAGGAGTATCGTATAAAAGGAATGTGGTATTTTGATAAGCGTCAAGGAGAGTTAAAGTATCGTTTGTTGGGGATTGCACCGGTTGCTCCGGATGTAAACTTCATTGACGATGAATCTGTAGACCCGGGCGAAAACAAAGTGGAACTGTTTTGGATCTGGTATCCAGCTGCAAGGCAGATTCTGCACGAAGCCAAGGTCTATAACCAACGTAACTCTGCACGTCCCATATCTTTTGATATGCTGTTGAACGCACGTCGTTTTAATGGTGTGATCTATAAAGAGGACAATGTCCATGGGGATCGTGAGATTGACGATTATATCTTTGACAATGCACTGTTCCAATTGTTGGAAGCCAAACGAATCAAGGAGGTTATCCGCGATAGGGAACAGGATATGTGGGCTTACTAGCCATAATTAAAATTTCCAATTCAATTCATATAAACGCCGCACTAAAGTGCGGCGTTTTTTTTGTTGCATACCGTAAATGTTCCTTCCCTTGTCATCCTGAGCGCAGTCGAAGGAAAGGGAAGGAGCGCATTGTTCTTGTTTACGTCCATGAACCATTTTTGTCATTCTGAATGAGCGTAGCGATTGAAGAATCCCACGTAACGGACAATTGTTTTGAGATGAGATGCTTCCCTTTTGTTAAGCTCAGGGTCAGCATGACAAAATTGATGGTTTGAGCCTGCCTTTTGTTGGTGAACAGGTGTTGTCGAGAAGTTTAACTCCTCCAAAGAAGCTATTTATAGCTCAAATAATATGTTATTATAGCTCAAAAACACATTGCAATTGAGCTAAAAAAAGTATTTTTATGAGCCAAAAACCTATGTATGATAAATGAAAGGGAGCAGAAAATTATAGATTTTGTTACAGATGCTGGGGAATGTTCCTCAAAACAGATTTTTGATGCGGTTGAACTGCCTATAAGTTATGCCACATTAAAAAGGATTTTAAGCGATTTAAAGTCCAAACATTATCTTGTATCCACAGGATTGGGAAAGGGTACAAAATACCAATTATCGCCCATATTTGAGTTGATTCAACCCATTGATATGGAATTGTATTATGAAAAAGAGGTGGATGAACGCCAGATCAAGGAACATTTCAATTTTGAGCTGATAAGGGAAACGTTGGTGGGACACAGTATTTTCACAACAAGCGAACTGAAAAAACTGGAAAGCTTGCAGCAAAAATATACCATGAATATTTCTGGGCTCTCTGAAAATGAATATGGAAAAGAACTGGAAAGACTTGCCATAGACCTAAGCTGGAAATCTTCCCAGATAGAAGGGAACACTTATTCCCTTTTAGAGACCGAACAATTGTTGAAAGAAAAGGAAACAGCTGCAGGAAAAACCAAGGAAGAAGCCATAATGTTGTTGAATCACAAAGATGCACTCGACTTTATTATTGAGAATAAGGGTTACCTGAACCAACTTACGGTTTCTAAAATTGAGGAGATACATAGTATGTTGACCAAAGAACTTGGTGTGGAACGGAACCTTAGAAAAAGGAGAGTTGGTATTTCTGGAACCAATTACAGACCATTGGACAATGAATTTCAAATACTGGAGGCATTGGAAGAGACCTGTAAGGTAGTCAATGGTAAAGAAAATGTATTTGAAAAAGCATTGTTGGCCTTGGTTTTGGTATCCTACATTCAACCATTTATGGATGGTAATAAACGAACTGCCCGTATTGTGGCCAATGCCATTTTAATGGAGTACGGTCATTGCCCGCAATCATTCAGGACAGTTGACTCCATACATTATAAAAAGGCCATGCTGTTGTTCTATGAACAAAATAATATTACCAGTTTTAAAGATATATTTATCGATCAGTTCCAATTTGCGGTCGAGACCTATTTTTAAGGGTTTTCCATAGACTTGCCTAGAGGTGATGTTAAGTTGTGGTTTTTATTTTTTTTTGGCGGACACGAATTGCATAGATTTCACAAACTTTGTTCTGGTTCTCGTCCTTCGACAGCACTTCGACAGGCTCAGTGTGACATTGCTCAGGATGACAGCTCGAACTGACGCCCAACAAGAACTATAAATGTTCCTTTCCCTTTGGAGGGAAAGGTGTCCCACAAGTGGGACGGAAAGGGTAGAACTGGGTTCTGGACATGGAACAATCCCTTCCGTCTTGATGCTTTGCATCAATCCACCTTCCCTTCGACAGGCTCAGGATGACAGGGGAAGGAGCTTTTTTATAGGTTCCTTTCCCGTGTAGCTTTGGCGGACACGAATTGCACAGATTTCACAAACTTTGCGCTGCTTCTTGTCGAAGGGCAGGCAAGAAGCTCATGAATATTTTATTGCAATTTTTGTCAATCCATATCTTATAACAATCGATTTACGCTCGACTTTTAAATCAAAATTCCCGAACTTCACTTATCGGTTGCTAAACAATCATTAAAACGATTTTTAGCGTAAACGTTGTATGCAATATAAACCAAACCATACGAATGTTTAAAAATTTATTTTCTAATAAAGAATTTAGCAGCAAAACAGGATTCTTCAAGGTTGAAGGCAAGGAACTAATCCCAATAAATGGGTTAGAAAAAGGCTCTATAAACGACTGTATTGAAACAATTGGTTTTCCCACAAACCACATTTACACAATACATTCATTTGATTCTAACAAAATATCAGTTTTAGGATTTAAAACCTTAACTAAAAGTCTTGAATTTGTATTAGCTGAAAACAAAACTAAAATTTCATTTTTAGATGTTTCAAAAGCTGTAAAAGGAATAGATTGGGACTTTGAATATTCTGACTTAAATGTTGAGGACATTTTACAAGAAGGCATCGACTATGAAAACTTTGATTTGGATTTTATTAAATCAATTCTTGACTTGACTAAAGAAGACAAAGATTTATATAAATCACAAAAACTTGGACTTTATCTTCAATTTGAAAATGGAATACTCACAGCATTTACTTCATCTGAATGGGAAAATTCATCTACTAAATGGCTGAAAGATATTAACCAAAAAATGGTTGAAAGTATGGTTAAAGAAGCTAAACAATTCCAAAGAAACGAAATTGAAGCTATGCAAGAAGTCAATAATCAAACAAAAGCTTTGATGAATGTACCAGAAGCAATGAAAAATGAATTTTTGACATTACATAAAAACGAAAATGGAAATTTCAATTTCTACAATTTAGTGATAGCACATTATACTCAAGATTGCAATCAAGATGATTTTCTATTTATGAACAAAGGAAGATTTAAAAAGACCGATAAACAAACTTTTGGAGTTGGAAACTTCAAATATGAGTTTGGAATTGATAAAGAATTAATAAATGTTTACGAACAATAAATACTGCGTACAACAATGGCTCCTATGAAAAGCTATGGTCCATGGCTCCCAAAGATAAATAATATGTTCTTTTTGTCATTCTGAATGAGTGTAGCGATTGAAGAATCCCACGTAACGGATAATTGTTTTGGGATGCTTCCTCTTTGTGATGCTCAGGAGTCAGCATGACAAGTATTGTTGGTTGACACCTGCTCAGACAGACACCCCTAAAGTCCCCTCAAGGGGACAATTGCTCCGAACATCAAATTATACTTCGTACTCCCCACTTTCAACTCCCTTTTTTTTGTCATTCTGAATGAGCGTAGCGATTGAAGAATCCCACGTAACGGACAATTGTTTTGGGATGCATCCCCTTTGTTAAGCTCAGGAGTCAGCATGACAAGTATTGTTGGTTGACATCTCCCCTCACAGACACCCCTAAAGTCCTACTTCGGCTTTGCTCAGCACAGGCTTTCAAGGGGACAATTGCTCCGAACAACAAATTGTGCTTCCCACGTTCAACTCCCTTTTTTTGTCATTCTGAATAAGCGTAGCGATTGAAGAATCCCACGCAACGAACTTTAATTGTTTTGAGATGAGATGCTTCCCCCTCGTTAAGCTCAGGGTCAGCATGACAAGTATTGTTGGTTGACATCTCCCCTCACAGACACCCCTAAAGTCCTACTTCGGCTTCATTTCGACTTCGCTCAATGACCACGCTCAGTACAGGCTTTCAAGGGGACAATTGCTCCGAACAACAAATTGTGCTTCCCACGTTCAATTCCCTTTTTTTGTCATTCTGAATGGGCGTAGCGATTGAAGAATCCCACGAAACAAACCTTACAATGTTGTGAGATGCTTCCCTTTCGTTAAACACAGGGATTAGCATGACAAGTATCATTGGTTGACACGAATTGCATAGATTTCACAAACTCTGGTTCTTGTCCTTCGACAGCACTTCGACAGCACTTCGACAGTCCTTCGACAGCACTTCGACAGTCCTTCGACAGTCCTTCGACAGGCTCAGGATGACATTGCTCAGGATGACATTGCTCAGTGTGAAATTACTCAGGATGACAGCTTGAACTGACACCTAACAAGAACTATAAATGTTCCTTTCCCTTTAAAGGGAAAGGTGTCGCGTTTGCGGGACGGAAAGGGTAATATTTTCATGTGTTTGACAGCCTTAGATCATCCCTTCCGTCTCCCAACCTTTGGTTGGAATCCACCTTCCCTTCCCTTCGACAGGCTCAGGATGACAGGGGAAGGAGCTTTTCATTCCGAACAGTAAATTATACTTCATGCTCCCCACTTTCAACTCCTTTTTTGTCATTCTGAATGAGTGTAGCGATTGAAGAATCCCACGTAACGGATAATTGTTTTGGGATGCTTCCCCCTCGTTAAACTCAGGGTCAGCATGACAAGTATTGTTGGTTGACATCTCCCCTCACAGACACCCCTAAAGTACTACTTCGGCTTCATTTCGACTGTGCTTACGCTAAAGCTTCAGCGACACGCGTACGCTCAATGACCACGCTCAGCACAGGCTCTCAAGGGGACACTATTACGCAAAAAAGCCCCGGGTTTTCCCGGGGCCTTGGTGCATACCTATGGTTAGGGTGTTATAGCTTTAATTTTGCTGTTCATTGGGCGTGGAGCGGGTATAGCTTATAATGCTATCATCAAAATCAAATTCTGCAAAGGTAATGGTAAAGTAGATGTCCTCTTCCTCGATCCATACACCCAGGGTTTTATCAACTAATAGCCAGGGAAAACCACTACCATCACCAAAGGGGAAATTGGAATCGATAGTGAAATCATCGATGACCCCGTTAAATTGATATTCTGCTCCTAATCCTCCTCCTCCATCAATACCATCCAATGTTGCACAAATAGCAACAATATTGTGCAGGCTATAAAAATGGGTAGGGTTTCCCAGAGAGCCATAGAGCTCAAAATCTTCCCAGCTTTGGGTATCGCCTCCCTGTTCCAAAATGGCCCAACGTAAACCTTGTGGGCCGGCACTAGGCTTTTCGCTGCCCACAGCTATGGTCGGGTCAGTATTGTTTTTAAACTCCCAAAAAATATCGTCTTGTTCTGGAACCTGTCCAAAAGTATCCAACCACCATTGGAGATTGGTTAAATAGCCCTTTTCATTAGGATGATTTGATATGACAAGGGAGATATTCTCGGTTATCTGGTCATGGTTTTGGTCATCATCCACCCAATTCTCGTTTACCGTGCTAAAATTAAGATCCGGGCCGGTCCAGATGGTACCTGTTATTTCCACTGTGCCATCGCAGTTACTGTCAATGCCATCAGTGGGGTCATCATCTTCATCGGGTATGCCCGGGTTAATGTTTTTGTCATCATCATTGCAGTCTCCAGCCTGTAAAGCAAAACTGTACTTTGGTGGATCACAGGCTGGCCTTATTTCTTTATCAAGTTTGTCATCGGAACCGTAGCCATCCTCGTCACTGTCCCTGTAATAAATTATCTCTACGTCAGGGTTAATGTTCTCGTCGTTGTCGTTACAGTCAAAGGCGGAGTCCAAATCTGTGTACTTCTCCGGATCCGGGTTTGTACAGGCCAGAACGAACTCACTCTCTACACCAAAGCCGTCACCATCGTTGTCCACATAAAATGTTTTCTTAGCATCGTTATCCTTACAAGCGCTGGTAATGGTCCCGTCCTTGTCGTTGGGGTCCAGTTTGTTGTCCACAAAGGTCTTGCCCTCTTCCACGGGCAATTTGCAGGCAAGCACTTCGGTATTGGGATCCCCCTCGCCGTCATTGTCGGCATCTTCATAGAACTTGTTGGTACAATTGGGGTTTACGTTGTCATCGTCGTCATCGGTGTCGCCACCGTTCAATACATAATTGCCCTCTGGTTTGGTACAGGCTTCCTTGGACTTTGCACTGTCTCCAAAGGTGTCGTTGTCCGCATCCAAATAATAGGTCTTGGTCTCGCAGCCATCGTCCTTGCTACAGGCTGTAATGATCAAAAAGGCAAGGCATATGGCCATTGCACATTGAAATACATGTTTCTTTTTCATAATAGAAAAAATTTAGCGTTAAAATGTGAAGGTATAGTGTGGCGGGTAGCGGTTTGTATCCCAATTGACGGATGTAGGGTTTGGGTTGATGGATGGGGGATTTCAGTGAACAGTTTTAAGTTGGCAGTGTTAAGTTTTCAGTTCTCAGTATTCAGTTCTCAGTATTCAGTGAAATAGTGGGTTAGTGGAACGGTTGACAGTGATCAGCAAACAGTGAACAGTTATCAGTTGACAGTTTTAAGTTTTCAGTAATCAGTGAACAGTTATCAGTGAAATAGTGGGTTAGTGGAACAGTTGACAGTGGTCAGTATACAGTGAACAGTGAACAGTTTTCAATTGTGTAGTTTTTAACCTCTAACCTCTAACCTCTAACCTCTAACCTCTAACCTCTAACCTCTAACCTCTAACCTCCAACTTCTACCAAGGATTCCTACTTTTGCAGCATGCAAGATTATTTGATCGTTGGGCTGGGTCTGGCCGGTATTTCGTTTTGTGAGAAATTGGAGCGCGAGGGCAAGTCCTTTACCGTGGTTTCAGATGCTTCGCAGCAATCGTCCCTTGTGGCGGGCGGACTTTACAATCCGGTGATCTTAAAACGGTTTACCCTGGCCTGGAACGCTAAGGAGCAATTGGAAATGGCCCTTCCGTTTTACAAAGACCTGGAGCAAAAACTGGGGGTGAAATTGGATCATAAGATTCCGGTGCTCAGAAAATTTGCATCGGTAGAGGAACAGAACCTTTGGTTTGAGGCAGCGGACCGCCCTGGGCTGGATTATTTTTTATCGACCAACATTGTAGAAAATAAAAACCCTGGCATAGATGCCCCCTTTGGCTATGGCGAGGTAAAATATACGGGAAGAATAGATACAAGAGCCTTGCTCACTTCCTATGCCTCTTATTTAACCCAAAAAGGCCTGTTGGAGCAGGAATCCTTTGATTTTGACCGTTTTGAGCCGCTAGGGGAGCACATTGCCTATAAATCGATATTATATAAGCAAATTGTGTTTGCCAGTGGCTACGGGCTTAAAAACAATCCGTTTTTTAACTATTTGCCCTTAAATGGCACCAAAGGGGAACTGTTGACCATAAAGGCCCCAGCGTATAAGGAAGACAACATTATTAAATCTTCGGTGTTCACGGTACCCTACGAAGGTGACCTTTACTTGGTGGGCGCCACCTATAAATGGAAAGATAAGACCAACGTTCCCACCGAGGAAGCTAAAACCGAACTGCTGGAAAAATTGCGGACATTTTTAAAATGCGATTTTGAAGTGGTGGACCATATGGCGGGCATACGGCCAACGGTTGCAGACAGAAGACCTTTGATTGGGCAGCATCCTGAACATAAGAACCTGTACGTGCTCAACGGTTTTGGATCCCGCGGGGTGATGATAGCTCCCTATGCCTCAAAACAATTGTTCAATCATATTGAAAGGGGGACGGCCCTGGACGCGGAGATTAATATTGAAAGGTTTACCAAAAAGTATTATTCCAACTGACTTCTGATTTCCTTTTTTTCGTAGGAAATAAAAAAGTTGATCCAAATATTTCTGGATAAACGGATGATTACCGGCATAAAAACGATCATGGTCAGCACAATGGCAATAAAGGTGTTTACCAAAGATGCGCCTATGATCAAAAAGGCAATTACAAAGGCGGCTACGGCAAAAGCAATGCCCACCGCATAGCTCACATACATGGCCCCATAGAAAAAGGAAGGCTCAATTTTGTATTTGGTGTCACAAGTGGAGCAGCGCTCGTGCATTTTAAAAAGTTGGGAGATGGCATAGGGATTCTTGTTGGTATACATGCTCTCTTCATGGCATTTAGGACAACTTCCTGTTAAAATACTGTAGAGTTTGTTTCCTTTTTTTAACATTTGCAGCGATTTTGTGCAAAAATACGGATTCGCCCACTTTTGCCTTGTAATTCAGGTCACATAAAATGCTAAATATTCATAACCTTTCTGTCGCTTTTGGCGGCGAGTATCTTTTTGAGGAGATTGCCTTTCGGCTAAACGGGGGCGATAGGGTGGGCCTTATTGGTAAAAATGGTGCTGGTAAATCCACTTTGCTCAAATTGTTGTCCAAAGAAATGGCTCCGGATACGGGAACCATTGCCATGGAAAAGGATATTAAAATCGGTTTTCTGAAACAGGATATCGATTTTGTGATGGGGCGGACAGTTCTGGAAGAATCGTACCAGGCATTTTCAGAGATCAAGTCCCTGGAGTTGCAACTGGATGAAATAAATACCGCACTTGCGGAACGCACCGATTATGAAAGTGAGGGCTACAACCAGTTGATGGTAGATTTGACCGATGTTACCCATCGCTATGAGATTTTGGGTGGATATAACTATCAAGGCGATACCGAAAAGGTATTGTTGGGCCTTGGATTTAAGCGGGAGGATTTTGACAAGATTACGGATACGTTTTCCGGTGGATGGCGTATGCGGATTGAGTTGGCCAAACTTTTACTTCAAAACAACGATGTGTTGCTATTGGATGAGCCCACCAACCATTTGGACATTGAGTCCATTATTTGGCTGGAGCAATTTCTGAAGAATTATCCGGGGGCCGTGGTCATTGTATCGCACGACAAAATGTTCTTGGACAATGTGACCAATAGAACCATCGAGATTTCGTTGGGTCGAATTTATGACTATAATAAACCGTACTCCAAATTCCTTTTGCTTCGGAAAGAGATGAAGGAGCAACAGCTGAATGCCCAAAAAAACCAGGAAAAACAGATTCAGCAGACCGAAAAACTGATAGAGAAGTTCAGGGCAAAGGCCACCAAGGCGTCCATGGCGCAATCCCTTATCAAAAAACTGGACAAAATTGAACGCATTGAGGTAGATGAGGATGATAATAGTGTGATGAATGTTCGGTTTCCGGTATCGGTGACCCCGGGAAAGGTGGTGGCAGAGCTGGAAGAACTTTCCAAGAGCTATGGTCCAAAATTGGTATTGGAAGGCATTGACCTATTGGTGGAACGTGGCAGTAAAACCGCATTTGTGGGCCAGAACGGACAAGGGAAGACCACATTGGCCAAAATAATGGTTGGGGAATTGGAGCATGGTGGAACGCTGAAGATCGGGCACAATGTGCAGATTGGATATTTTGCGCAAAACCAGGCAGAATATTTGGATGGCAGCAAAACCATTCTGGATACCATGATCGATGCCGCTAACGAAAGCAACAGAAGTAAGGTCAGGGATATTTTGGGTTCGTTTTTGTTCCGGGGCGATGAGGTGGAAAAGTATGTAAAGGTACTCTCCGGAGGAGAGCGTAACCGTTTGGCACTGGCCAAAATGTTGTTGCAGCCGTTTAATGTGCTGGTAATGGATGAGCCTACCAACCACTTGGATATAAAATCCAAAAACGTGTTGAAACAAGCCTTGCAAAAGTTTGAAGGGACTTTGATATTGGTTTCGCACGATCGGGATTTTCTACAAGGATTGACGGATCGCGTATACGAGTTCAAAGATGGTGGCATCAAAGAATATTTGGGCGATATTGACTTTTACCTGGAGCAGCGCAAGGCCGAAGATTTTCGAAAAATTGAAAAGGGGGAGCAAAAGAATAAGGTCAAAACGCAGGAAAAGCCCAAGCAAAATGACTACCAGACCCAGAAGAAGCTAAAATCCCTCAAAAATAAACTGAGCGGGGTAGAAAAAAAGATTTCCCAATTGGAAAAGGAGATTGCGGACATAGACCATGAGCTGCTCATGGATTATGATGCCACTATTGCCAAACCCAACTTTTTTGATGAATACCAGGGAAAAAAGGACCAATTGGAAACCCTGATGTTGGACTGGGAAAAATTGTCCCAAGACCTGGAATTATTGAATAAATAGCCCAATAGGGAATCACTACACCACACATTTAGACCCTTTCACAACAAATTTTCTTGGCTTCACCCAATTAATTTGTAGCTGAACCGGTTCTTCTCTTAATTTGTAAGGAAATTCTTATAAAAATAGATTTTCAACCTCTATGAGACTAACTATTCTTTACATGATATTCCTTTGTGCCTCTGGTCCTACGTTTTCATATGCCGAGGTTTCACAAAAGGAAAAAAGTGCACTTATAGACCTGTTCCATAGTACCAATGGATCTGGTTGGACCACACCATGGGATTTGAATACTTCAATAAGCACTTGGAAAGGTGTTGAGTTGAAGGATGGTCATGTGGTCGGGATTAACTTGTTCAGAAACAATTTACAAGGTGTTCTGCCTGAAAGTTTAGGAAGGTTAAAATATTTAACTCATTTAAATCTCGCTTTTAATGGCATAACAGGAGTTTTGCCAAAGGATATTGTAAAGCTGAAAAGTTTAAAGGTACTTCGGTTGGAGATGAACCGCATAAAAGGATCATTGCCATTGGGTGTTGGGCAGATGAAGGAATTAGAGGTGTTTTCCATGTTCAATAACTTTTTGAGTGGATCTATACCGCCCACCTTTGGTGAACTGGAAAATCTTAAGGAGTTGAACCTGTCCAGTAACAATCTTAAAGGGATCATTCCAAATTCCATAGGCAATCTGACCAAATTGGAAGCCCTTGGGCTTTTTGAGAATAACCTGGAAGGGTCTATTCCCCAGGAAATGGGTAATCTGGGCCAACTGCGTGAGCTGGTCCTGTCCAACAATCAATTGGGCGGGGAGATTCCGGCTGAATTCAGTCAATTGGCAAGTCTAAAAATACTTCAGATTCAAAATAACCGATTTGATTCCTATACCGGACTCAAGCAAATGGACACAAAACAATTTTTGGTTTTTGATACCGATGAAAAGACCTTGAATCCAAGGTTCAACGATATACAGCTTCAACGCACAAGAATGGCGGATACAAAATTTGAAGATGTTGACGATAATGAGTAGTTAGTTATACTTTAGTTTGTTTGGTTTGGGGATACAGGCGTGTATCCCCTTTTTTTATTTATAAAGCGAACGTGTCCGTAAACAATTTATGAAATATTTAACCTTACTAACATCTACTAGCCAATAGCTTTGCAAAGCAAATTTTCACCAACACATGCGCAAGCTAATTATCTCGGCCGTAGTGGGCGGCCTTATCATTTTTGGATCACTGTATTTTGCTAAAATCATTACTGGAAGCAAAAAAAACAGGAGGCCAGAACCACGGAAGGTTGTTAAAACCGTTTTTGTTGATACTGTACAAAACGGAGTTGTTCCCATTGTGGTGCCTGCCAACGGAAATCTGAAAGCCAAAAAGAGGGTCGAACTGTATTCAGAAGTACAGGGAGTTTTCAGGTCTGGAAGTAAATTGTTCCGGACAGGACAGGAATATAATGCAGGGCAAACCTTGATTCGAATAGACGCTAACGAATACTACGCCAGTGTGCAATCTTCAAAAAGTAATTTGTACAATCTGCTTACTTCAATTATGCCCGACCTGAGGTTGGATTACCCTGAAATCTATCCCAAATGGCAGGAATATTTAAATAGTTTCGATTTAAACAAAACCACTCCAAAATTACCGGAGATGACCTCGGAAAAAGAAAAGTTCTTCATTTCAGGAAGGGGGGTGATATCCAATTACTATAACGTAAAGAATTTGGAGCAGCGCTTGTCCAAATACACAATTGCAGCACCTTTTAGAGGTGTTCTCACTGATGCCTTGGTTACCGAGGGAACCTTGATAAGATCTGGCCAGAAGTTGGGGGAGTTCATCAATACCGGAGTCTACGAGTTGGAGGTTTCGGTAAGCAAAACCTATGGAGACTTTTTAAAAGTTGGAAAGAAAGTGGAGCTTACCAATTTGGAAAAGACCCAAAAATATTTGGGAAAAGTTGCCCGTGTAAATGGAAGGGTAGATCAAGGATCACAAACCATAACGGTTTTTATTGAGGTAAGTGGGGATGACTTAAAAGAAGGACAATACTTAGAGGCCTATTTGGAGGCAAGGGAAGAGCCAAATGCCATTGAGATAGATCGCTCCTTACTATTGGAAAACAATCAAATATTTGTGGTGCGAGACTCCATTTTGGACCTGATCGATGTGAACCCGGTTTATTTCTCCAATAAAAAAGTAGTACTTAAGGATGTTCCCAACAAGGAAGTTATTGTGACCAGGGCATTGACCGGGGCCTATGCAGGAATGTTGGTAAAAGTATTTGATAGTAGCAATGTAAAAAGAGCCAAATCGTGAAAAAGGTAATCTCCTACTTTATTAAATACCACGTTGCTGTTAATGTGATAATCATCGCATTTTTAATTTTTGGACTAGTAGGTGCCTTTTCCTTAAAATCATCCTTTTTTCCCTTGGTCGGGTCAAAGAATGTGTTGATCAATATTACATACCCGGGAGCATCTCCGCAAGAGGTGGAAGAAGGAATTGTTCTCAAAATTGAAGATAACCTAAAAGGTTTGCAGGGCGTGGAACGGGTTACTTCAACCTCGAGGGAGAACAGTGGTTCCATCAATGTGGAGATTGAAAAGGGCAGGGACATTGATTTTATGTTGTTGGAGGTGAAAAATGCCGTGGATAGGGTGCCCACCTTTCCAACAGGCATGGAACCTTTGGTGGTTTCAAAGTTGGAGCCTGTTAGGCCTACGATCAGTTTTGCGATAAGCGGCGATAACATTCCCCTGGTAACCCTAAAACAAATTGGACGCCAAATAGAAAATGACCTTAGGGCCATAGATGGAATTTCCCAAATAGACATTTCTGGATATCCTGCTGAAGAAATTGAGATCGCTGTGGATGAAAACAGCCTTTTGGCCTATGACATTTCCTTTAATGAGGTGGCTCAGGCTGTATCCAACGCCAATATTCTGGTTACTGGGGGAAATATAAAGACAGATGCGGAGGAATACCTGATCAGGGCCAATAACCGTTCATATTATGGGGATGAACTCTCCAATGTCATGGTAAGGGCAGATGCTGCAGGGAGGGCTATTCGGTTAAAGGATGTTGCAACCATTAGGGATCGTTTCTCCGAAACCCCAAATGCATCCTATTTTAATGAAGAGTTATCCGTTAATGTAACTGTTACGAGTACCAATACTGAAGATCTGATCGGTTCCGCAGAGAAGGTAAAAGAATACATCGAAGAGTTCAACCAGAAATACACTAATGTACAGCTGGATGTTGTCCGTGATCTATCCAAAACGTTGACACAGCGTACCGATCTGCTCACAGAAAATGCCATTGTGGGAATGATCTTGGTACTTATTTTTCTTTCACTCTTCTTAAATACTAGATTGGCATTTTGGGTGGCTTTTGGATTGCCCATTGCTTTTTTGGGAATGTTCGTTTTTGCGCCCATGCTCAATGTTACCATTAATGTGCTATCGTTGTTTGGGATGATCATTGTTATCGGGATTTTGGTGGATGATGGTATTGTAATCGCGGAAAACATCTATCAGCATTATGAAAAAGGAAAAACCCCAATACGTGCCGCTATAGACGGTACAATGGAGGTTATGCCTCCCATTCTTTCAGCGATTATTACAACCATATTGGCATTTTCCATTTTCTTGTTTTTGGATGGTAGAATAGGGGATTTCTTTGGTGAAGTATCCGTAATTGTGATGTTGACCTTAGTGGTGTCACTAGTAGAAGCATTGATTATTTTACCAGCTCACTTGGCACATTCCAAAGCATTACAACCTCAAAAGGAAGGGCCAAAATCAAGTATTGCCCAGGCATTTGCCAAGCTAAGGGTCATTAATAAAATGGGCGACCAGGCCATGGCTTGGATGAGGGACAAATTGTACAGTCCTGCACTCCGCTTTGCCCTGGATTATAAGATACTGACCTTTGCCCTGTTCTTTATGGCACTTGTATTGACTTTTGGATCTATTGGGGGAGGAATCATAAGAACCTCGTTTTTTCCAAGAATTGCCAGCGATCGTATTGCCGTGGAACTGTTGATGCCCAATGGTACCAATGAAAAGGTCACCGATTCCATTATCAGTGTTATACAGGATAAGGCACAAATTGTAAACCAAGAACTGACAGAGGAATATTTACAGGGAACGGATAAAGTGCTCTTTGAAAATATGTTGAAGAACCTGGGACCGGGCTCATCCGCAGCCACTTTGGTCATCAATCTATTGCCTGGAGAAGAACGTC
The DNA here is from genome assembly GCF_965222555.1 of Flagellimonas sp. Classification (GTDB taxonomy): domain Bacteria; phylum Bacteroidota; class Bacteroidia; order Flavobacteriales; family Flavobacteriaceae; genus Flagellimonas. The sequence goes on from NZ_CBDCUG010000005.1 coordinate 1,895,642, forward strand.
CTGATGAGATCAAAGCGGATTTGGTGACCAAAAGATTGCGGGAACTGGTTGGTCCTGTGATTGGGGTAGAAAGTCTGATTTACGGCTCAGGGGGAAATTTTGGTGGAGACCCCGTTTCAGTTTCTCTTTTGGGGAACAATATTGCCGAATTGAAGGCGGCTAAGGCTGAATTAAAGACTGCAATGCTAAACAATGCCTTGCTGAAGGATGTTGCGGATAACGACCCAGCTGGAATTAAGGAAATCCGGTTGCAGCTAAAAGAGAATGCATATTTGTTGGGTCTTGATCTACGAAATGTAATGAATCAGGTGAGAGCTGGTTTTTTCGGTGCCCAAGCACAACGTTTTCAACGCGGACAGGATGAGATTCGCGTGTGGGTGCGTTATGATCGTGAAAATAGGTCCTCAATTACCGATTTGGACGATATGCGCATTTTGGCCCCAAGCGGGGAGCGAATTCCGCTCAAAGAGATTGCAACCTACTCCATTGAACGTGGGGATGTGGCCATAAACCATTTGGACGGGCAACGGGAAATTCAGGTATCATCAGATTTGACCGACCCGCAAACCACAAGCGGAACGGATGGAATGACATGGATTAAGGATGAGGTGATGCCAGAGATTCAATCCAAATATCCCTCAATTACCCCATCCTTCGAAGGTCAAAATAGGGAAGCCAACAAGCTTTTGGATTCCTTGACATTTGTAGGTCTTACAGTACTGTTCCTAATTTATGTCACCATTGCCTTTACTTTTCGAAGTTTCAGTCAGCCATTACTTTTGATATTGTTGGTGCCATTTAGTTTAACGGCTGTGGCCTGGGGACACTGGTTACATGGTTTCTCCATAAATATTCTCTCTATGTTAGGGATTATTGCCCTAATTGGAATTATGGTGAACGATGGATTGGTGTTGATAGGCAAGTTCAATATCAACCTAAGGAATGGACTTAATTTTAATGATGCACTTTATGAAGCTGGACGTTCTCGTTTTAGAGCTATATTTTTAACATCTGTTACCACCATTGCCGGGTTGGCACCACTTTTATTGGAAAAAAGTAGGCAAGCCCAATTTTTAAAACCAATGGCCATTTCCATAGCTTACGGTATTGGATTTGCTACGGTTCTTACCCTATTGATGCTTCCTTTGTTTCTTTCATTTGGTAATAACGTAAAGGTATTGGCCAAAAGATTATGGACCGGTGAGAAAACAACAAGGGAAGAAGTGGAAAGGGCCATAAAGGAGCAGAACGAGGAGCAACATATGTTGGAAGAAGGAGCATATCAACTTAATGGGAGCACCGTCCACGTCGAATCTAAAGATGACACTTCAAAAGTTTTAGAAGAAACAACAGAATGAGAAGTATAATTTATACACTGCCCATTTTTTTATTGGCTTTTATAACTACCGGGCAAGGTCAGGAGAAAATACTTTCCAAAACTGAGGCCATCGATTTGGTTTTGGAGAACAACTTGGGAATTAAAGTGGCCAGGAACACCAAGAAAGTGGATGACAACAACGCCAGTATTTTGAACTCTGGATATTTGCCAAGCGTTACTGCCAATGCGGGAGGGAGCATAGACAGGCAAAGCACGGAGGGCCAGTTGGCCAGTGGGGATGTAAGAACGGCAGATGGGGTTGAAACAAGGCGCTACAATGCTTCCGTAAACGTGAATTATACCCTTTTTGATGGATTGAACAGGCATTATAGCTACAAGAGTTTTCAAGAACGGTCACAACAATCGGAGTTGGAAGTAAAGCAGACCATAGAGAACACTATTTTACAATTGTTCAGTGTGTATTATGAAGTGGCCAGATTGACCGAGAACACCAAAAATTTGGAACAGGCACTTGAAATTTCGAAAGAAAGACTCAAAAGAGCACGCTATCAATTTGATTATGGCCAAAATACGGGATTGGATGTGTTGAATGCAGAAGTGGACATAAACACGGATAGTATCAACCTATTGAATTCCAGACAGCAATTACGAAATACGATTCGAGATTTGAATCTTGTACTTAATCAGGACCTGTCAACACAGTTTGTGGCGGATACCGCAGTCAATTTTGTTCCTGGACTGCAAATGGAGAACATGCACAATGATGCAAAATCCAATAATATTCGGTTACAACTTGTAGAGAAGGATATCAACATCTCACGATACAATGTAAAAGCAGCAAAAAGTGTTTTTTTGCCCACAATTGGACTAACCGGCACATACGGATGGAACGAATCCAACAACAACAGTCCCCTGGCTTTTTTAATTCAAAATACATCAACAGGCCTAACAGGATCCGTTAACCTATCCTGGAGCCTTTTTGATGGTGGCAGAGGGGTCACAGGCATAAAAAACCTAAAGATTGGTTATGAAAACCAAGAATTGTTAAAAAAGCAGATTGAACTGGAGGTGGAGCGTGATATCAGAAACGCATGGGACAGTTATACCAATGCACTATATGTTTTGGAGGTACAAGAGAAGAATCTGCAGACCAACCAAAACAACTTCAACCGAACGGATGAGCGTTTTAAACTGGGACAGGTTACCTCCATTGAATTTAGGCAAGCCCAATTAAATCTTCTGAATGCAGAATTGGCTCAAAGCCAGGCCAAGTACAGTGCTAAACTGGCAGAACTGCAAATGTTGCAAATAAGCGGTCAATTGTTGAATGTGGAGTTCTGACCCCATGTACGAACACTTTTTTCAATGCCCGTATTGTTGGGAAGAAATATCATTTCTTCTGGATAACTCAGTGACAAAACAGGCCTATGTTGAGGACTGTGAAGTATGCTGTAACCCCATAGAGGCAAGTGTGCTGTTTGAAAACAATGAGTTGTTGCAATTTGAAGCAAGGGAGTTGGGGCAGTAATAGTTAGGTTGAATCAAAGATTCAACCATTGCTTAAATTCCGCGGCCCTGTTTTTGCTGATAATGATGTTGGAATCTGGGTTAGGCGTAACCAATATTTTTAATTGGTTGTTTCCATATTTCACAATTTTGTCAATGCTTGATATAGCGATGATGAACTGTCTGTTAGCCCTAAAAAAATGGGCGCTGTCCAATTGGGAAAACAATTCTTCCAAACTGGAGTTGGTTGTAGAGCGCTTTCCATCAAACGAAACCACATAGGTAATTGTATTTTCTGTGTAAATATGTGCTATTTCCTCAATGGGAATTGAAAGCAATTCATTTCTCAAATATGTGAGCACACGTCTTTTTGAAGGGGTGTCTTCCAGTCCGACCATACCTGTATCGTGCACACGTTGCTGGTAATCCCCAACCGCACTATTTAATTTTGACAGGTTGAACACTTCATCTTCCAATAGTTTGTTCTTAAGCTCAAGCCTTTTCTCATAAACACTGCCAATCAATCGAACTGCAGCTGCATAACTCAACACCACCAAAAGTCCCATAATAAAAAAAATCGTGAGGAACCGGCTTCTCATTTCCTTGAGCTTCAATGAGATTTTACCCAGCCCTATATGGGCTGCAACAATCCAATCCGTACCTGCAACAGAATATAGATGGATCACTTCGGACTGGTTGTCAATACCATCTGAATCGTTACTGGCACTGTCAAATTCCTTTAATCTTGTTTTCAATTGGGTATAGAAACTCTCAATGGTTAAATCTTCGGTAATCGAGGACACAAAAGATTTTGAGGCCCCTGCTTGTTCTCCCACCTTCATAATATCAGGGTGGCATACAATTTTACCCGACCAATCCAGAATACTTAAATAACCAATATCCAAATCGGTTTCTTCAAGACTTTCCTGTACATTTTGGATTACGGCTTCTTTTCCTATTCCCGTATCCATTTGATGGCCTACAAGGGATGCAAAGGTCTTGGTTTCATTCTTGCTGAATTCCAGATAGGTCTCTAGTAAAGTGATGGTTTCCGACTTATTGATATAGTGCAGTGCAATACTGGCGATTATCGTATAGATAATAGCTATGGAGACAAAAGTTAGAAAATAGAGACGGTCTTTTCGCATAGGAATTCTCCCGTATTTTCCTCGAATATATAATGATTTTGCAACCCAACAAAAACTTACCCGTAGGATAATAAATGGTTAAAGGAATGATATTCCGTTTAAACCAAAATATTCCCCGTTAAGGCCGGTTTTTCCCTTTCACATAGATTTAATAGGTGCTAGGAAAGATTTTTCATTTGCTTTGGTACTCGAAGTCCATTGGCATTTATGCCGTTAACTCTTAAATAATCCAAGACTATGAAAAAAACTTTGATGCTATTTTCCTCATTGGTGATACTGGCAACTATTGCCGCTTGTTCCAGCGACAATGAGGATGATTTAACAGGTACCGACGACGACCCAGGAAATGGAGAAGTTACCTACACGGGTAACATCCGTGCTATTATGACCAGTAGTTGTGTGGGTTGCCATAGCTCCCCGCCTACCAATGGCGCACCCTTTTCTTTAACAACGTTTAACGATGTACAAAGCAGGGCAACCGGAATTATCGGCGCGATTAGTAAACAGGCAGGAGAGCCTAGGGCTATGCCTCCGGGAGGAAGACTACCGCAAGCTACCATTGACTTGTTCCAAGATTGGATTGATGCTGATACCCCGCAAAATTGATTGGTAATGCCTAAAAATTTAATCAGCGTAGTTGCAGGGTGCCTTGTGGTTTGGTTAGGTGCTCTGCAATTGCATGCTCAAACAAAGTTTATTGACAAGAATGGAATTGTAATTTTTGAGGCTTCTGAAGAACTTTTTGAAGAAGTCAAGGCAACCAATGAAACGGCAACGGTCATTTTTGATGCCAAAAACAATCAGATTGCATCTTTGGTCTTGGTTCAAGGATTTCAGTTTAAAAACTCCCTGATGCAAGAGCATTTTAACGAGAACTATGCCGAATCTGATATTTACCCCAAAGCAAAATTCACGGGACAACTACAAGATTTTGACCTGGAGCGTTTGGGTGCTGATATGATGCATGTAAAGCTAAAAGGGACACTTAGTTTTCATGGAAGGGACAAAGAAGTGTCAACAACGGTCCAAATGCAGCGGATTAAGGATGTACTTCAAATGATAGGCAGTTTTACTGTTTTGCCTGCAGATTTTGATATTAAGATCCCAAAAATTGTAAGGAACAAGATAGCTAAGGAAGTACAGGTGAAAATTGACTTTAAACTGAGCAAAAAATGATATCCAAAAGGCAATTGACAGTATTGACACTAATGATGTTAACATTGATTATTCTCATCATGAGTTACAGATATCTTAATCCTGAACAAAGGAATATTGCTGAGGAGACCGCTAGGTACGAAATGCAGGCCAGTGAACTTTTTAATGGTTTCAACAATGAAAAAGGAAAGGTATATATAGATCAAGTGGTGGGTACATCAGGGAAAGTTACAGATATAGATAAAAATTCGGTGATTTTGGATGATAAGGTACAGGTGAACTTTATAAACGCCCAACTATCCAAAGTGGAAAAAGGAAAACCTATCTCGGTGAAAGGAAGGTGTATTGGATATGATGACCTTCTTGAATTAGTTAAGATAGACCAAGCAACCATAACCAACTAAAGAACATGAAAAACATGAAAAAACTTTTTTTCTTATTGGCGATACTTCCTCAATTTATATGGGGACAGGACGATTTGTTAGAAGAAATAGATATAGAGACCACATCAAAATTTGAAGCAGCAGCTTTTAAAGGGTTAAAGGTGGTAAATTTTGAATCTACCAAAATGGTATCGGAGAAAGAGCTGTATTTTGTTGTCTCGCATCGCTTTGGATCAATAAAAACTGGTATAGAGGATTTCTTTGGATTGGACCAGGCTGTGACCAGGTTGAATTTTATCTATGGAATTACCGATGGCATAAATGTGGGTATCTCAAGAAGCTCATTTCAAAAAACCTATGAAGGTTCCCTAAAGTTGAGGTTGATAAGACAAAAAAAAGGAGCCTCTCCGGTGACAATTGTATGGCATAGCAGTGTTTTGATGAATACCTCTTTGGATGAGGAGACCCTGCCGGGATTGGAGTTTAAGCATAAGCTTGGATATGCAACGCAGGCGCTGATTTCAAGAAAGATGAACAAAAACCTTTCATTGCAATTGGCCCCAACTTTTTTCCATAACAACCTTGTAAGTGTTACGGAACAAGAGAACTTACAATACGCCTTGGGGATAGGAGGAAGACATAAATTGACCAAGAGGTGGAGCTTAAATATGGATTATGGAATTCATTTTAACAGAGCAGGGAGCTCCCCGTTCAAAAATCCACTTTCAATTGGGTTTGATTTGGAAACTGGAGGACATGTTTTCCAATTGCACTTTACAAATGCACAACCTATGAATATTAACAATTTTCTGGGCCAAGCTACCGGGGATTGGAGCAAAGGAGACATTTTTTTCGGATTTAACATTTCTAGGGTATTCTAAAATCTTCAGATATGAAAAAAAACTTGGCACGGATAGACGTACAGCAACCTTTTTGCCATAATTGCGCAGAAGTAATACAAAATGAGCTAACCAGCATCGATGACATTTCCAACGTAAGGACATATCCAATGGATTCCTTGGTTGTTTTTCACTTTATAAGAGCAAACGAGTTGTCCAATGTTCTCAACAAATTGATGGAGCTCGGACACCCTCCACAGGGAGATGTGATCCAAAAAGAGAACTACGTACCACCCCTGTGCAATTGTAGGGGAATTGAGTACAGCGCGGCATAACTAAATTGAAAAGGGAAATTAGTTTTAGTAGATTTGAATCCAGAGCTTGTTTACAGGCTCTGGGTTTTTATTGGATTCCATGCGAAGAATAAAAAAAATAGGTCTTTTGGGTAAAATCCTATTCTCGGCTGTGCTGTTAATTGTAGGCCTTTCCTTAATTTGGTTCATATTGCCCAGACATTCTGAAAATATCCTGAACAAAGAGCCCGAGTTGTTCATTAATGCCCAAAACTTGATTGCAAAACTTGAAAGAGGTACATCTGAAAACTTTGACCTGGTACCCGAAAAAGTTGTGGAAATTACTGGCGAGATCAAGGATATTAATGAACTGAACAATCGGTTGACCATAATATTGGGTCGGTCCGATAAAGAGCATCCCAGTATTATTTGCGATATGGCCAAGAATCAAAAAGATTACATTAAAGGTCTTTCTGTAAACGATACCATTGTGATTAAAGGCATATACAAGGGGTTTTTAAAAGATGCTATATTTTTGAACTGTATAGTGGTCTATGAATAAAACGAACAAGCTCATTCCGTTTTTTGTATTCCTGTGCTTTTGCGCATTTGGGCAGGAACATACTAAGGTCATCGCTAGGCAAGGCCATGTCTCTTTCTTTTCCTATACCTCTGTAGAGCATATAAAAGCAGAGAATAATCAGGTATTGGGTATTGTGGATCTACAGACTGGTGAAATTGCTGTAAGTATGCTGATGAATGCATTTATTTTTGAAAAAGCCCTAATGCGAGAGCATTTCAATGAAAGTTATGTGGAATCGGATATATATCCGCGAGCGGTTTTTGAGGGCAACATCATCGATTTTGACCCAGCACAATCAGAAGAACAGACCCGAATTGTAAAAGGCAGTTTTTCTATGCATGGAGAAACTAAACAGTTGGAAATAAAGACAAAAATAGAACGTAGCGAACGAACGTATTTGTTGTCCGGGACCTTTGAGACAGTGGTTCAAGATTATAAAATAAAAATACCACCTTTGTTGGCCGGAAACATTGCGAAGACAATTTCTGTGGATTTTACATTTGAATGTTTGCCCTATGAAGACTAGAGTTTTTTTGACAATGGTAACCCTAATGGCTTTTGCATATAATGCAGAGGCTCAAAAAGGACTGTTGGAAATTCTGGAGAAAGAACAAAAGGACACTGTTCCACGCTATACTTCTGCTACCTTTAAAACCACCAGGATTACCTATGGTCATTCCGTTGAGACAAGAAAAAAAGGCATCTTGGAGGTTTCTGCATCTCACAGGTTCTGGAACACTCCCGAACTTCGGTCGCAAAAATTTGGAGTGGATAAGTTGAATGTTCGGATTGCTTTGGAGTATGCAATAAGCGATAGACTCTCAACAGGTCTTGGAGGGTCTACCTGGGATGGTCTTTTTGATGGTTATTTAAAATATAGGTTGGTACGGCAACGAAACGACTCAAAGGGAGCACCTTTCAATATTACACTCTTTCAAAACGCAAGCTATAATAGCGAAGCTATTACCGGCCCATACGCTACTGGGGAGTTTTCCAGCAGATTGTCATACACTTCCCAAGTACTTATAGCTCGAAAATTCAACTCCAAATTTTCGCTACAAATTTCCCCCACGTTTATCCACAGGGGATTGGAGGGCAGTCCTGAGGACCCGAACAGCCATTTTGCCCTTGGGTTTGGGGGTAGATACAAATTGAGCAACCATGTCTCCTTAGTGTCAGAATATTATACCGTGTTCAATCCGCTTGAGTCAATGGATACCTATGGTCCTTTTGGATTGGGTATAAATTGGGAAATTGGTGATGTAATGTTGCAGTTTATGCTTACCAATGCCCCAAGCATGGTAGAAGATGCCTTTATCGCGAGAACACGGAACAATTTCAATTTTAAAAACCCCAACCTGAACTTCGGATTTAATTTCACCTATGTGATTCATTTCAATCGAAAATTGAAGGGATTGAAGCAGACCAATACCGACAGGAAATGAATATTTGGCATTCAGGAAAATGTACTTGATCAAAGATTTAACCAATAGTTCAGTTTGAGCACAATGGCCCGTTGTCTTGGAACTCTGATATCGGGAAACAACAAACCACCACGATCAGAAAGACTTTGGGCAAAGTAATTGTCGGTATACACTAAAAAGATATCCGAAACAGGTTTAAATCGCCATTGAAGCCGGGTATTGATGTTCAGGTTTTCTATTTGACTGTTCAATTGGACAAAAGTGGTCAAAAAGAAGTTTTTTGTAAAGGTAAAGTCAAATCGAGTACCGATAAGAAGCAAATCTGAGTCATTAAAACCTTCCGGAAGACGAATACGGTTGTAGGCAAAGTTCAAGGAAGCGAAACCCAAAGGTTGATACCGGTAGGTTATGGTTCCGCCAATATTATAAAGATTTCCGTTGAAGTATTCCCCTAATCGAGTTGATAGGTTATACGAAAGTTTTTTACGTGCATCTGACCGAAAATCTGCTTTTAGGTACGAGATGGTATAATCCGAACCTGAATCAAGTGGTAAAGTGTTGAGTCCGCTGGGATCAAATGGGTTAAGAAGATAGGTGTATTGTCTAAGTGCCGAAAAGTTTAAAATGGCCGTATTCTTGAAGTTTAATCTATAGTTAATACCAAAGTTCCAATCAAGGTCACTAAAATCCCTGTTGTTTCCCACCCAGTCTGCAGAGATTCCAGGGCCATGACGCTGAATGGATCCTTTTTTGGGATACATATTGAGCCATACCTCAGGATTGGCTTGGAAAATGTTCCTTCTTCTAACAAATCCTACTTCGGGATTATACCCAGAACCTATGCTTTGCAAAGTAAAATTACTTTCCCATCGGTACGAATTGTAATTGATGAACCCACCTGTAGCAAATTCAGAGGTGCTGTTGTTCTCATCAAAAGACTGATGGTAGAAAAACTTGGAGTTCCAAGTGTTGTCGTTGGAGGCCAGGTTAATATCTAACCCCAATGTTCTGTTGTATTGAGAGGGAGAAAGTGTAAAATCACTCCCGACGGAATCCGTGAAAGCCTGTTTATTAATAAAAAATGCCCCTACATACGAACGGGAAAGTATACGCTGCTGTAAGGCCGCCACAAAGTAGTTGGTAGAGGGCAGTTGAATGGTCTTATTTTCCTCCAATTGCGCATCCAACAAGCCAATTCTTAGATTTTGGTTCAATTTTCCATTGAGCCTAAAACCACCATAAATTCTGTTTTGGAGATTTTGCCCTGTTGATGCATCAACACTGACACCTATACGCCGAGAAAAGAACGGACGGGTCCCGTCTATACCAAAATTGGCAAATAAATCTGCATTTTCTAAAAAAAACTGCCTTCTTTCAGGAAAGAAAATTTCAAACCTGTCCAAGTTCGTTACCTGCTGATCCACTTCTACCTGCGAAAAATCAGGATTTACTGTCAAATCCAAGGTCATTGCAGGACCAAGACCTATTTTGGTGTCCAGTCCAAAATCAAAATCATTGTTTGTTGGAGTATCCTGTTCAAAATCCTTGGAATTGCGATAAATCCCGTACGGAATGAGTGAAATGTTCTTTTTGCTTTGGTCCAAGGGCTCGTCCCAGATGAGTTCCTTGGTAAATGCAAGGTTGATGATAAACTGATTTCTTGGGATACGGGTCCAGGTCGACTGTTCGGCATATTCACTGTCAAAACGGTAGAAATTAATGTTCCAGGCTGGGGATTTCGGTTTGTAGCGGAGTGTTTTTAGGGGAATTGCCATTTCTACCATCCAAAAATCATCATAAATTTTTGCTTCGGAGTACCAAACATTGTCCCAACCCATTGAAAAGGTACTGGGACTTGCCAAACTGCCCCCATTGGCTATCAATCCCTCTCGTTGTACCCCAAAAGGGTTTACCCCGAATAAAAAAGCATTGTTTTTGTCCGTATAGGTATCCAAAACAATGGAGAAGACATCGTTGGCCTCTCCTCTAAAATCCCTACGCAAGGAAGGGGTCACATAAGATCTTTCTCCTAAATTGTGCATTTTGGCCAAAACATACAGGTAATCCTCATCATAGACCAACCTTACTTCGGTATCGGCCTGTGCCGGTACAGAGTCACTTGGAAAAAATTGCCAAAAGTTTTCAGCAACAGCTGCATTTTCCCAATCCGGTTCGTTCATTATAGCATCGATAATTATTTTACCTGATGCTTTTTTTATATTTAATGCCTCTTGAGCTGCACAAAAACTGTATGGGAAGGACAACAGTGAAATCAGAATTATAAATGGTCGTTTCATTGATGGGAATTTAGTTTGAAAACTATTTAGGATTGTTTAAAAGCGCATATGGCATCGGGAGAACTTGTTATTATTTTAGAAGCAAATCGTGAAGAGTGATGAGTCAAAACAATTCCAAAGTGGTTAAAAATGAAGAAGGGCGGGGATATCGTGGCAAGCGAATGGAAGCTGAACTGGAAAATTTTTTGATATACAGTTCCAGTTTACAAACATCTGAAGCCGTTGAGATAGTGGTTGAAGGAGCAGATAATTGGCTGCAGTTTCACTATCAATTATCGGGAAAAACCAATACACTTATTGTTGAGGAGGACAGGATTGTGGAGATCGATTCTAACTCCTTTGCCATTCTATACCAAAAAAAAGGATGTTGTAAGATTCGATTTCCTGATAATTGTGTTTACAAGAGTTTTGGGTTTAGGGTGGATCCAGAATACTTTGTGCATTCCTTCTTGAAAGATTTTCAGGAACTGACTCCAATAAAGCGGGCCATTGAAAACAACAACTTGTTCTATTTGGATAAAAAATATGCCTCTCTTGATGTGAAAACCAGAGAAATCATTCATGAAATTTTGGAAAACCCCTATCAAGGCAATCTGTACGATGTTTATGTAAAGCACAAACTTATAGAACTGATTTTTTATTCCATTCCGGTGTTACGGGAGAATGCCAAAAAGTTGTCGCCCAAAAAACCGGTTAAAAGAGAAAACATTGAGAGGGCCAAGGATTTTATAGTGTCCAACTTGGACCAAAAACTCTCATTAAAAATCATTGCCAAGCATGCAGGCCTTAACGAATATAGCCTTAAAACGGAATTTAAGGAACAGTTTGGCCAGAGCGTCATCGACTTTTTTATTGAACTACGATTAAAACGGGCATTCGAGGATATTCAAGGATCGGATAAAAAAATTACAGCGATAGCCTATGAGGCAGGTTATTCCAGTGTGGGCAATTTTTCCAATGCTTTTTTTAAAAGATATGGTTTCCGACCCAGCGATTTAAGAAAGTAAATATGCTGAAAAATTAAAAAGCCAAAGATTGATTTTTGGTTTGTTTCACAATTTTGCCCGAGAGGCTTGTTCAAAAGAGTTGACATGAAAGAGTCATTGTTTGCGATTTTCTAAATCATTCGACGTATATGATTTGGAGCTGTTGGTGGCGAATAGTTCAAAAAATTATCGCTTTAGCGTAAAATGGCCTGTAAATACCTCGCCTTCACCATATTCAAACCTAAACCAGTAGTCGGATGAAGGCATAGGACGATTTAGATAAGTGCCGTCCCAGCCCTGTCCCAATGGGGAAATCTGACGAAGTAGCTTCCCAAGTCTATCATAAATGAAAAGTTGGGAATTAGGGAACTGTTCCGCTCCAATTACATTCCAATATTCATGGTAAGTGTCCCCATTTGGAGAAAAGAACCGTTGATATCCCAGAGCAATAACATCTTTGCTCAAGGTACGGCACTCAAAAGGATCTCTGACGTAGACCGTATACCGCCCAGGAAAAACCACAAATTGGTTGAGTTTTTGGTAATTGATCCCATCAAGTGAATATTCAAATGTACCTATTCCAAGAGCATCGATGGTAAGAGTGACCTGATCTGATATTCCACTTGTGGCAACCGTAAAACTGTCCGGAGCACCAGAGGAAACCACTTCAAAATTAAAACTGTTGGAACAAGTGACCCCGTTTGTTGTCTGGGTAACCGTTAGGCTATAATTGCCCAATTCCGAAATAAATTGACTTTGCCCTGACCCCATTGAATTTCCAGAAGAATCCTGCCAATCGTAAGTTTCAAAAATGCCCGCTTCAATGGTGAGGTCCGGGCTATCCGGACAGATCACATAGGTATCTTCCAGATTTATTTGGGGTAGCGGATTTACCAAAATAGAGAAACTGGTGGTGGCAAAGCAATCGGGAAAAACAGGGTTGTGGACCCGGGCGTAGATCAAATCATTGTAGGAACCATTTCGATAGGCCGAAGCGGATAGTACGTTGTTGTTATTCCGGGCATCTTGCTCCGAAGCAAAATACAGCACTTCATAGGTGTTGGAATCCTGACCGTTCAAAATCTCCAAATCCTTTTGGGTCAGATCAAAAGTATAGCTGCCGGTTTCGTCAACATCACAGGACACAATATTGGTCGGAATGGTTGCGGAAGGAGTGTCAAAGACCTGAATATTAAACTGACCTACATCATAACAATTGGCATTATTGTTATTTTCAATCCTAAAATAAATGGTCTGCGGATTGGAGGTATTGGAATACACCCCGGTAATTTCATTTTGGTTCAGGTCCGCATCGTTGTACGATTCAAAATAAGAGACTGCCCCATCAGAAAAACTCGTTATTATCTCATTGGTTTTCTGGGCTAGATCAAAAGAAAAAACACCGTCATTGTCGTCATCACAAACATACCAATCCGTAACTGTTGGTGCTGTGGGTGTATCATAAATCAAAAGCTGAAAGGTGGTGGTGTCAAAGCAATCTGTATTTGAAACGTTGGTCAACCTTGCGTAGATTGTTTGCTGGTAATTGGCACTATCATAATTGGTGTTCAACGGATCAATATTGGCAGCGGCGTCCGCTTGTGAACGGTGAAAAGAAACCACAAGGCTGGCAGCGTTTTGTGCACCAATGATTTCGGCAGATGCCAGATTTAGGTCAAAAGTGGCATTGCCGTCATTGTCCACATCACAAATTTCAAGGTCATTAGGTGTATTTGCCACTACTTGTTCTATGACCTCAATATTAAAACTACCGGTTTCGTAACAATCCGTATGGGAGTTGTTTTCAATCCGGAAAAATAAAGTTTCCAAGGGCAGGGTGTTGGTATGGGATGTCCCCAACGCATTGGTCCTATTGTCCGCATCCGCTTGGGAGTCATGATAGCTAATGGAAAAGATTGCAGCATCCTGTCCATTTAATATTTCGGCATCTTTGTCCGTAAGATCAAAAGTATAAAGGCCGTCGGTGTCATCATCGCAAACCGTCCAGTCCGTCACTGCGGGCAAAACCGGTTGCAAAGACACGTTCACCATAAAATTGTTGGTGTTGTAACAACTTAAATTTAGACGATTGGAAACCCGGACATATACCGGATTGGCGCCCAACCCAAAAGCACTTGTTGCATTCAAGGGATTGGTATGGGCATCCGCATCCGCTTGGGTGCTAAAATAGGAAACCACAAAATCCGCTGCTGCTTGGGCACCCAATGCTTGATTGTCCAGAGTGGAAAGGTCCAAATTGTACATGTTTGTGGGGTGGCAAATGTCCAAATCCGTAATTGGGTTGGCTACGGGAACTTCTGAAATGATAATATCCCTGGTTTCCATCCGGGTTTCAGATGCCGTATTTACCGTAGCGGTCACCGTATAATTTCCAGGCGTTGCATAGGTATGCGTTGCATTTTCAACTGTGGAGGTGTTGCCATCCCCAAAATCCCATAGAATGGACACAATGGGTTCTGAAGTGTTGATGCTAAACTCTGTGGTATCTCCAAAGCACAAGTGGCTAGCTTGGATATCCCCAACAAAAAAATACGACTGGATAAAAGGGGGCAATCCCAGAAATGCATAATTGCTACCGAGATCAATTGAATTAAATGTAAAATTACATCCCATACCCACTACATTGGGATTATTGATGACGCTCAAATGAGTATTGAAAAACGAAACGGCATATATTTTCCCGTCAATGGCAAGTTGAACAGCTCCAGACCGGCCCACCGGCCCGCTGATGTTCAAAACACTGGCACGTATATCCGGAGCATTTAAATCATATTGATATACATCTCCAAATTCCTCCCCAATATATAATACTTGCCCATTTGGTGAAAACTCTACCCCATATGCGTATGTATTCTCCGCCAAAAGAATAGGATTGCTCACTATACCCGTGGCATTGTCAAAATCCAATAGTTCTGCTGAAAGTGTTTCATGGCAAATAGCTAGTTTGTTACCGTTAGGGGATGCTTTTAAATAGCCCTGAACACGCCAAAGACCTGCAAGATCTGAACCTACATTACTTGTGACCGGAGTGGCGACCACGCCTGCCGGGGTAACCCTGTACGCTAGAAATTGATTATTATAATTGCCATGGGTAATTACCCAAACATCCGTTCCGTTGGCATGTTTTACAGCGGTCAATTTTTCGGTCACTTCTGTGAGCAGGTGTACATTTTTGTTAACTATATCTCCGAGGCCCCCATTTGCTGTCATGTCCACTTCTGAGTAATGGAATCCATTAAAAGGATAGGTGGTGAAAATATAATAGATGTCCGGATCATTGGGTTTTGGCACAATAATGGACGACTGCGTGGAACTGGCATCCCCCAATAGTCCATCACCATTTGGCATAATGCTGTGGGTACGGTCCCAAACATCGATTCCGTTGGTGTAGAAAAGTAGATTGCCAGAAGCATCGGAAATTGTGGAACAGCCTTCAGTGGTATAAAGTTGGCCGTCATTTAAACTTATGGGCGCACCTGAGTTGAAATCAAGGCCGGCATTACCTCCAAAATACCAGATAGAGGCTTCAAGTTGGGCTTTTATTGTAATGGTTGAAAACAGCGCAAATACTATAGCGCAAAGTGAAAGTCGTAGGTTCAATGGGGTCTATGGTTGATTTAAGGCCTAAAAATAAGATTTTTCCTAAAGCCAAGGAAGCCTTTTTCTATGTAATACAGGTTTTTGGGATGTATGTTCATGGCTGAAACCGCAGCTGTAAAATTATTTCTTGTAGTGATTTAACCACCAGTTACAAACTGGCGGGAGCGGAGGGGGGATTTTACCGTGCATCAAAAGATCCGTCAAAAAAATCCTTTAGGGAAATTTCAAAATATTGACAGAGTTTCAGCAAGGTGAAATAGCTAATATCTCTTTTACCTTGCTCAATACGTCCAAAGTGGATTCCGGTGTCATTGAAAGCATTTTGTTGGCTTACGCCTTTCTGATCGCGAAGTTGGGCTACACGTGTGGCGAGCTTTAATAGCTCTTGATCTTTGGACAATTCTTGCATGACCTCAAGATCTTGTGTTTAGAACTTTTCAACAATGACTGATAGGTCATTAAAATATATTATATTTATATGCCCCACGATTGAATTTTAACGCCCCAAAACTTTTGTTATGCCCAAATCCCATCTGCTCAAAAGCCTAAGTGCTTTTCTGGACCAAAACCAATCTACTACACTGGTAATCACTTTTGCCCAGTTGGAAATACAGACCTACCACAATGGAAAGCCCCTAAAACGGATTACCAAATACAATGCACGTATTTGCATTTATAAATTCTCAAAGAAACCGCTACTTAAAATGAAGGTGATGGACAATTTGGTGTTCCGGTTTTCCTTTTGGTTTGAAAAACCCACCACAGAGAACTATTTTAAAGTAGAAATGTTACAACTGCCCAGGCCTTTGGCCGAAGGCACATTACTAATGGATGCAGAAAAGTTGATATTACAGTTTATCATTGATGCCCCGGATAAAAATTTGCAAGTGCATGTTAAGCACACCTATTCTGGAATTCAAACCCTAGAAACCAAAAAGCCAGCTCAAAAAGAACTGGCTTGAAAATTTATTTTTTAACATCACTAGTTGGAAACTAGCGGGAGCGGAGCGCGCGTGGCTCTGATTTTATCATGCCTCAGGTAGCTATTTGATTTTGTAGCTAGCATAAAAATAGTATCCTTTTTTACTTTTCTTGAAATGTTTAAGAGAGTTACTTCCTTTTTCTTTATTAAGAGAATCTCCTACTTGCAAATTTGAATATGATTCTCTTATTGGATAATTATTGAGGTAAATTTCTTTTCCGTTCACAGTAATAAAGTATATCCTTTTTTGATCAGATCTTATCTTTTCAATTATTCCATTATACGATCTGGACATTTCAGTTTTTAAAGAATTGGATTTCCTATTGTTAAAAAACACTGTAGCGCAAACAACTAACAATATAAATATCAAAATACGGATTATTACTTTGGCCTTTTCATGCATAGATTTCTTGTTTATCAAAACTCTCTACCTATAATTTCTTTCATTCTTTCTACATTGAAAGCAATAACGGTTGTAAAGAAAAACCAGTTCCCAACAAAGGAACTGGCTTTTATTGTTTAGCTTTCACTCTTACTGCCACTGGTCACACCTGTGCTGAGCTTACGGAAGTAGACTAGTAGCAGCGCGGGAGTTCTTCTTAATTATGGTCTTTCAAGTTATCCAAAATAGTCTTGTTATTGGACATTAAATTATTGACATTACCAACAAACTCATCGTTTTGGAATTTATCACCATTAAGATCATTTCTAATCACAACACCGTCATATACTGTATATATGATTGAAAGATAATATATGGATTCAGATTCTTTATCTACCATATCTACAACTATTGAACCATAATTTGAGCCCACATTTACTTTACGGGTCAATGGCTTGGAACTCAAAAAAGCATTTGATAATCTGTTTATCTCGTTTTCATCCGTAATATCCAACCGTTTTTTTAAATTGTGCCTACCATCTCCACCTTTACTAATCATCACTATTTTATCAATCTCCGTAGACTTGACATTCTCTTTTTGTTTTTGGAAGTCGCATGATGCGATAAATACAATTGTCAGTAAAAATGATAATACTTTCATTCTATCTTTCATTATTTGGTTTTCTAATTGTTGTTATAAGTTCTGATTGGGAAACAAATGCACGAGCACCGGGGAGACCTACTCCAACGCCCAAACTTGCGCCAATATAATTCACATCCCAATCGAAAGGACCATCTACGCCAAATGAGAGGCTGCCTGAAACAGGGCCATAGCTACCATCTAGACCAATGGTTGTCCCTTCCAATGTGTTTCTGTCAAAAGAACCTGTAGTCGAGAATATAGCTCCTAATTCAATGCTTCCACCTCCAGAGAAACCCAGATTCACGTCAGAATGAGATGGCCCATAGAGAAACCCTCCACCAGCATCCTCTCCCTGCAAAATGGTGGCTATTTGAACATTGCCTGCAGCTCCTCACCAGCAACTACTGTTCCCCCTATGTCTATGGTAAGCGCATCTGCTTGCCCCAAAGTGTTTTCCGCCAAATCCAATGCCGCATCCAATCCATTCAGTTCTATAGGTTTATTAAGAGAACTATTTTTAGAATTCTTTACAGGCCCTTGAGTTGAAGGTGGAAGAATCAAATTCTCAACATCTAAAGTAACATCAATCTTTTCACTCTTGATAACAATGGCATCTCTGTATTCTCCTGTGACAGCATCTTTTCCTCTCAAAATAATATCATCTGGAAGAGCTTCCTCCTCCGGCTCTGGGGTATCCGCAAAAGCTACACCCCCTTTATAGACATGCGCGGTTGGGCCAGCACCTGTTGGGTAGGCAGGCCCCAAGCCCATTTTACTGCTGGCAAAGGGGAACATACCATCTGGATCCACAAAGAACATGGGGTTGTTGAACGCATAGTTGTAGGGCGAATGCCTGCGCATCTGCTCTGCCAGGGGATCTATGTTCATCCACCTTCCCAGGGCCGGGTCATAGTTACGGGCGCCAAAATCATAGGTGGCAAGTGCCCCATCAAAACTATCGTCCAGCTCTTTTCCGTTATACTTCCATCTTTTGGCCACACTGTTGCCAAGGGAAGATACTGCATCGTTATACCCTTTATGCTTAAGGCCAAAGGGGTAGTAGTTGTTCTCTTCCACAATTTCCGTGGTCATGGGGTCATTGGTCACATCTATGTCCCCATCCCCGTTGCCATCTTCATAGCTTAACCTAATATTGCCCAAATGGTCCTTGTACTGGTACACATATTTATAGGCGCTACCATCCTTGTACACGTACCCTTCGGGCTGTGAGAAGAACTGCAGCGTACCGTTGCCATAGATGTAATTGCCGGCGTATTCCGTATTTGTCAAAGAACCACCGCTGGTACTTTTCTTTAATTTGGTTCCAGAGGCAGTGTAAATATAGGAAATTGCGCCGCCATTCAGGGCAATGTTTGTAGGTAAATTCAAATGGTTGTAGGTAATGTCCGTAATGCCCTTGTTGGCATCGGTTTTTATGTTGCCGTTGCTGTCGTAGGTATAATCGTTTCCGGTGTTGGTGCCGTCCTTAAACCCAAACTGGGGCACGGCAGCGGCATCAGAAACCTTCATGAGCTTGTTGCCCGTATAAACATAGGTAAGGTTGTCCATAACATTGTAGTCATTGGCCGTAGCTATTTCGGGGTCGGCCACTACATGGCCCATTCGCAAGAGTTTTCCAATGTTGCCGTTCCTGTCATAGGTAATGCCTTCCAAATTGAACTTGCCATCATCACTTGTTCCTGAAACAATCCTATTGAGGGCATCGTACCCATAATGGTACCAGCGCTGTACATTATCGTTAGCGGTATCCCATTCCGTTTCGGCAATGTTGCCATTAAAAAGAGCGGTGCCCCCATGTGCCACGGTATTGTAATTGATCCCAAAGTTGAACAAGTCGTTGTCGTCCTCCGTATCCTGGTTAATGGCCTTGAGCCACCCCCTAACGTTATAGGTATAGTTAACGGTCTGTAGGCCTGCGGTGCCAACATAATCAGCGCCAGGGGCGCCGCCCACCTTTTTGGCCCTCAGTTGGCCCAGCTCGTCATAATCATTGTAGGTTATGAGCTCTTCCTGTCCGCCACTACTGTTGGCATTTGGATCTACCTTATAGGTGCCACCTTTAACAACCACTGGCTGGTTAGGTCCCGGTGAGCTTATGGTAATTCTGGATGTTGTGGTTACACTTTCGGTGACCAGGGAATCATCTACCACAGCATTGGCCACTACGTTGACCTGGTCACAACTGTAACCCAAAGTTTGGTCCCCAATGCATTGGGTCTGCTTGAGCATACGACCCACATGATCGTACTCAAAATTATCTATGGTAACAATGATGTCGCTGCTTCGGGTATGGGAGGTGCGCATTTTGATGGGCTTGCCCACAAAATCAAGGTCCGTTTCCAATACATCCACAGTTCCCAGTTGGGTATTCTCGCTATATGTATAAACAGCCTGGCCATTGCTGTCATACCTTGTAACCGTAGTGACCCAGTCATTGGTATCCAAGACCTTTACTTTGCTTCCCGTGGCCAATCCCTTTGTTCGGCTGTCCAGATTTTCATCAAAGACCGTTGTTGGCGGTGCGGGTTCGTTGGCCCGGTCAAAATTGTAATCGTCATAATAACTGATGGTCAGAATCTCGGTAATATTAGCGGTGGGGTATGCACCGTTGTTGTAGTTTACATCTATATTACCAAAGGTATAGCTGTTGCCCTGTTTTACCCATAGGTCGTTATTAAAGCCGTTTACACTGTTTTGCTGAATGATGTCCCGATCACGGGCATCCGTGACCTTGCCCGTGTAGGCCACACGGCCAAAAACATCATATTTGGTGAACAACCATTCATCGTTGGCACGTTGTATGGCATCCTGGACCATGATGGGTTGGTCCAGATCATTGTAAATGATATGTTCCCAATCCTTACCCGGGATTTTCTTTTCCACCAGTCGGTTACGATCATCATAAATATATTGGTAGCCCAGTTCGTCCATGTTGGTGTTGATGTTGGCCAAAGTTGCATCAGTGGCATCCATCTTGGGCGTTAGGACATAGGTCAAGTTTCCATGATCGTCATATACATAATAGGTGTCGTGCGGCACCTCGGTCTCAACGATGGCGTCATTATCAATGTCCAGATCGGCATAGGTACGCTTTAGAAGCACCAGCCCTTGCTTATCGGTAAATTCCTCTATGGAATGGTTCTTTCCAGAAACATGATTCTCATTATAAGAAATGGTCTTGGAAAGCTCTCCGGCCGAATAGAATTCTATGTCCACACCTTGATCGTCTTTCAAGAAAACAAGGGTAGGATCATAGGTGTTGTTTGTAGAAACGGTAGTTACCGCAAACATGCGGACTTCATTGGCAGCGTTGGTTCCATAGGAAAATTCAACGGCTCTATCATCTCCAGATGTTTTAATGACCCAATCCTTGCCGGGCGCACCTTGTTTTAGCAACCTGTTCAGTGGCGAAGTTTCAAACTTCTTTTCGGAATAGGCATTCACCTGAAGGGTGAGAAGGTCCGTAAAGTCATTTGGAAACTTGTTTTGATAGAACTGCTGGCCCATTAAATAACTTCCAGACTGGTAGTTGCCTCGCGTGCCATCATCTATTGCTGGAAAGGGCATCCACTCTTTTATTACCCTACCATATTCATCATACTGAATGGGAGTTACCATATCAGCCCGAAGAGGGGAATGTCCAATGGCTATATTCTGCTGGGGTCGACCAAGGCCATCATAATATTGAATGGTCTCAATAACATCAGTTTCTTGGGAAACCTCAGAATAATTATTCTTTTTCTCTTGATAGGTGCGAGCCAAAACATAGTTATCATCACTTGGTTGGGGTTGTACATAGGTAGTCTGGGATTGGGCCCCATAAGAACCCAAAACAATCATAATGGTGATATAAAACTTGATATTTTTCATCTTTAATCTCTTGTTAAGGGTTATTACTGGTTGCCTCCTCCACCGTTACATTCACCGGTGAACACATAGGTCTTGTCCGTGGTTTTGGTCTGCCCGGTGAGGTTATCGGTCACAGTACATACCACACGGTCGCTCTGGTCACTACAGTCCAAGTATACTGTTGCTGTAGTTGCGGTCCCAGAACTCTGGTTATCTATGGTCCATACATAGCTGTAATCCCCTGAACCGTTCAATCCGGTAATGTTTACCCTTACATGGTATTCAATGTCGTTGTCATTGTACACTTGGGAGATGCCCTGTTTTCCTGTCAAGGCTGGAGCCCCATTCACTGTAAGGTTAGTGTTGAGGGTCTGTTCCTGCCCAGTTAAGGTGTCGGTGACCTTACATTCAACATAGACACTTCCGTAATAGTCAAAACCAAGGGGCAAAGAGAAGGATTTTGTACTGGCATTATGAATGGTACTTCCCTTTTGAACTTTCCATGCATAGGTATAACTGCCCGATCCACTGGCAATGTTTACATTAAAACTTGCCGATGTATTTACAGTGACCGTGGAAGGAACAACGAGATTGGACACAGAAAGATTATCATATACAGAAATCTGTACATCGTCCTCAGCTTCCAGCGGGTCGCCCAAGTCATCCAAAAGATTGTTGTCCACAACCTTATAAGAAACAGTATAGGTGCCGCCATTGCTAAATGCTTTGTCCATAAATGACCCCGTTTGACCACTCTCTGGAGTGCCATTGATATACCATTGCCTTTGGTCACTTCCTGAACCGCCACTTACACCAACAGCGGTAAAGCGAACAGTTGAGCCTACCGTAGCAGTGCTACTATTGGCAGTCACGCTGGAAATAACCAAGGGGTTTCGCACGCTTATGGATGTAGGATTGCTTTGTACCGAAGTTCCCAATCGAGTATCGTATACCTCAAAACTGATATTTTGTGATCCAAACGTAAAGCTGTCAGTATAAGTAGTTCCCGTTTCTCCATTAATCTCGTTGGAACCATTATACCACTTATAGGTCTTAAATGGTGACCCACCTCCAATATTGCCGGTGGTAAAATTCACGGTTTTACCAACTAGAACATAGGTTTTTGCTGTACTAACCGTGGGTATTGTCAATGGTTCATATGCAGTTAGCGCGAGTTCTGCATATTCTTCATGGTTTGAAATGTCATTATCGGTTATGGTCAAACGAAGGGTGTAGTTTCCAGAAGAGCTAGGGGAAAAAGAAGCTGTAGTGGCAGATCCCAAAGAAGCCCCATTAATAATTTCCCAGCTATAGGACCTGTTCCCAGATCCCCCTGAAACACCCACAGCACTATAGGTCTTGGTTTTTCCTCGCTGCATATAGATATCCCCATTCAGGGTAAAACTGCTTAATGGATCATGGACATATATGGTTTTGACAACCGAATTTGTTATGTTCAGAACATTGTCCTCTACTTCAAAAACAATGTCGTACGTTATTGATTGATTAAATTGATCGTAGGTCAAATTTTGTGGTGTGGCGGCAGCAGCTACTTCATTGTTATTGACCAACCATCTATACGTTTTATTGGTTGAACCTCCACTTACCGATGGAGCGGTAAAAGTTAAGGTGCTTCCCACCAAAATATGGTCTTCGCCTTGAGAAGACACAATGGGTGATATGTTTAGGACATCCGTTACGGCCACCAACATTTTTGTGGTAAATTGGCTTCCCGTTGCGGTATCCAATATGTCAACTCGGACGTAGGTGCTGCTTCCTGAATCAAAGGTCACATCCATTGTATCACCATTACCAATAACAAGACCATCTTTGTACCAGGTTAAGGAGTAATTCTCAGAACCTCCTGAAGGGGTTGCAGTATAGGTATGCGTTGAATTGTAATTTGCGCTTTCGGACCCACTGATGGCCCCGCCTAATGGAGGGTAAGAGCTAGGGTCATCTGGATAAACGGCATCTTCTGTTCTATACTTATAGACATATTCTTGAACCATTTTGGTTTCATCATTCTTAATATTGAGAAGACGTCCAAACTCATCGTATTCATAAAAAGCGGTTTGTCCCCTTGGGTCGGTAATACTGGTAACACCAACCAGCGGGTCATAGGTATAAGTTGTGACCATGGCATCTGCAAGGTTGGCCCTCAACTTTTCCAATTCGTTTCGCATTGCACTATCTGAGGTTGCTGGACCAGTGATCAAGGTCATATTGAGGTTAACAGCATCCACGTCATTTTGAGTAGCATTGTTGACAACGGCCACAGGATATCTATCGCTGTATCCCCAAACATAGGTGGTTGTTGGTCCATTGATGATATTAGCTTCTTTAAGGTTGCCATCTGTGTGATAACTAAAACTTACTCTATCTTGAACATTTTCTTCAGCCTTTTGAGTTTTTACCAGAACCGGAAGAGTATGCGAACCGATTACATCCACATATGCTTTTTCCGTAGCTTGGATCTTAATAGGGGAAGTATCATCTGGAGACTTGAAAGTTTCCGATTTAACCACTTCAGAAAGTCTGTTTTTAGAAATTAGATTTGTCGATCCTGAAACTACATTATCCTTGGGATAGTAATTGGTCGTCTCAAAAACCTCTCCTTCACTATCTATAGTGCGGGTTGTTCTTGGGAGGTAGTCTACCAATGGGTCATAGGTGGTTTCATTAACTGTTACGATCTCTAAAGGATTGTTATTTACATCTTTTAGGTAGAGACTATCAGTTACGGAAGAGACCCCTCCGTATGAGCCAGCCGTAAAGCTGAACCTTCCCTTTAGGGCACTATATTTGGAATTTAAGATAAGCTCATAGCCATGAGCTTGCGGGTCTGTAATATAACTGGGTATCGGACAAAAAGTAGGCCCCTGACAATCAAAGTTTAATACATATTCATAGGTGTAATAATCTGGTCCTGATTGTGGGGTATACTTTTTTATGGCAATTAGCTTATCTGAGTTACCTTCATCGGTATAGTTTACCCAGCCATTTATTGAAACGTGTTCAGTAGATGTTTCATAATAGTCAACATCCTTTTTGGAGACCTTATCGCCATTAGAGTCAACTTGAACGGTCTGAACTGGTTGCGATGCTTTTATACTACCATAATAATTGTTTTCAAAGGGAAGTGTCATCCTTGGAACGGAACCCTTTGGGGCTTTATGGAATGAATGAATGGTATGACCCTCGGAATTTCCCTGCCGATCTAAGAGATATTCCCTTACCATTGGGTAAACCACATAAGGTTCGTCTCCTTTGGGGAAAGTGGCCGTTCTTATCAATTGAGCGACTGGTTTACTTGATGTGTTGAAGGACTTTACGGTTGAAAAAACAGGTTGGAAATTAATTTCTCCAGTACTTCTGTTTTGGTCATCACGATACGAATAAAATTTTGTTCTTGCCAGCTCTCCTGGACTGGAATAATCACGAATCTCCCTAATGCGAAGGCCTCCTATGTCATAATTGCCAGAACTGACAGTAGATACTTGCCCGCTAACTTTTAAATTAACAGTACCATAGTTTCCCTGGAAATTGTTTTCATCCAAGACTATCATGGCCTTGTAGACACCGGCATCAAATGTTGTGAAACCATTGTTGTTGGAGTTTGAAAACCAATGGGCACCTCCTATGTTTGAATAAACATCACAATAGTTTTCGTAGGAATCATTTGGCGAAGAGCATATCATTGTTCCATTAGGGCCTGGTTGGCAAGTGGATTCATCAATTGGACCCAAATACATAATATACCCTTCTGCATTGGCAGATATTCCAGTATATTGAACATCATAACTCCCTGTCTCAGGAATCGTAAATACTTTAAAAAGAATTTTGGGAAGATCATAATCCAAAAACTGATCATCACAAAGCTGTCCATTATCGTTGTAATAAAGCGATGGGTCTGTTACACTTGACCCTGTAAGGGCAACATCAAGGTATGTTGCAGTGGACGCCGTAGTTTCCGTTTTGTATATATCATGACTTTCATATTCAAATTCAGTATATCCTCTGGTAGGATAAGTTATTTTGTTCAACATTCCAATCTTTGCATAGGACGTGTTGGGCTCCCTGTCAGCTCCATGAAAAGTATATGGCGGGGTTTCGTATTTGGGAATTAGTGAAGAATTGTTTTGTCCGTTGTAATATCCAAAATAATCTTGCCCAAAAGAATCCCTTGGAGGAAGGTCATCAGGGTTTTCATACTCGAAGGAATAATTTTGATATAACCCATTTTGTTTTCCCTTGATGGTTATACCATCCAATTTCAATCGAATGTCAAAACGGGTTTTTTCTTCCGGATTGCCCCCATCTAGATTAAAATAGTGGGAATTGTTGAATTCGATGCTTTTATGATCGTTTCCTTCCAAATCATAAAAGTTGATTCTATCCAATCTGGTATTATTCCCATTGTCATCAATATCATGTCTTGTTCCTAAATTGGTGGACATCAGGGTAATTCCGTTGTGAACAACGGCGGCCAAAAATTGTTGCTTGACCCAATATCCAGACCCACTTCCATACTGGGGAGTTGGCTCTGGATAAACGTAGATGTTATCCTGAAATTCATTGACTACCCTGTTAGCAGAGGATCCCAATTGTTCTTGTGCCCAATAGCCAAAATCAGTGTAATTGAATTCGTAAACGTCCTTCCCGTTTGTAGAAGTTATTTTTGTCAGTAACCATGAGGATTCATATTCAGAGATAATGGCTCCATTTGGGATGTCGTCATTACCATGTTTTAGGGTCGTCTCACTTTTGTCCAAAAATTCATACTCAGTCCCATCTTCATTGGTAATAGTCCAGCCATTGGTTTGCCTAAGAATCTTTATTCTTGGGTTATTAAGTGCCTTAAGTTGATTATTGTCCTCAATATCATTGACTATTGTGGCGCTGATTCCAGGCGCATTAATTACATAATAATCCGGTTCGGCATCTGTAAAGTTGGTGCTAATATCATGCAGAAACTCAAAATAATTCTGAACATCTTGAGTACTGGAAAAGGTGCTGCTGTTACTTCTGTATTGTTGGATTTTATTCACAACATCTGGATCATTTATTGTGTTGTAATTTCCTTGGATGTAATCATCAGCCAAGCCATTGACCACTCTGGTAATACGTCCTCCAATGCTCAAGTTCCATCCTAGACCAATCCAAGTGGCCAATTGTTCCACTTTTATGCCAGAGGCATCATAGGTTAGTGTAACAGGTAAGTTAAATTCCCTGCCTTCAAATGTATTTAAGGGTATGGTGATTTGGGGAATACCAGAATAAAGACTGACCTTAGTGTCCCCATATTTCATAAACGCTGCAGCTTCAGGCGAAACAGGAACCTTAACCAATTTGTCTAGCTCTGTTTTATATAGATTCTGTACATCTCCATTTTCTTGGGATATCCCAATTTGACTTGTGAAGAGGAACAACATCAAAGTTGTAACTGAAATTCTCATTTAATCTTTATTTATTGTTGTTCTGTCCTTCTAAAATTTCTATTCTCCGTTGTTGATCAATGATATGCAACATCATTTCCTCAATCTTCTCCAAAAGCAGTTTGTCCATCTTCCCAAGCTCGATACCATTGGCTTTCACTTCTTTTGCTGAAGGGATATTTGGTAAGTGCCCTTTTTCATCAATGTGCTTTTGGATTTCTTCCAAGGTGGGGAGATCATACCCTTTCTTGAATACATAGTCTGGCCAAGCGTCTTGGTCCACCCTGATCTCACGGGTACGGATATTGCCTTCCACCACAAGTTTGTAATTTGAAGGAACCGTACTTGTACCAATTGCCACACCGCCTGTGTAGCTTGCGACCGATCCTGATTCTGACCATACAGAGCCGCCGGAACCCCCACCTCCAGAACTAGCATTGGTGGTCACTGAAACGGTGTTACTGGGCAGACTCTCATTGTTGGTGGCATCCAGGGCAGTGGCCGTAAAACTATAATTGGTCCCTGCCGAAAGTCCCGTAACCTGATAGGCAGCCACATCGCCCAGTGTGGCCTCAAGGTTCCCATCCTTGAATATTTTATATCCGGTCACCCCTACATTGTCCGTGGCCCCGCTCCAAGAAAGGTCCACGGTTGTCTGCGTTTGGCCCATGCTGGATAGGGTAGGTGCAGTTGGATCCTGGATGTCGTTGTTGTTCTGTACAAAAGTTATGGTCAGACTGTCTGTGGCCAACAAGCTTCCGGCTCCATTGTTGCTGGAGTAATACTCTATGGTAAAGGTATAGGTGCCCAAGGGCGGGGTGAAGCCCGTATAATTCCCAGAAACGCTACTGGCTCCCAAGTATCCATAGGGGGCATTGTTTTCCACGATCGTGGCACTACCGGGTATGGTGCTGGTGAATATTAAACTTTCAACCCCACTTCCAACTGGGGGAATTGCCTCAATGGTCAAAAGTTGAGCATTGCCTAACTCAGTGAGCGCAAAGGTTTGGTCTCCGGAAAAATTCCGGATTATGGTATTGGTCTCGGCATCCACAAAACGGTAGGTACCATATTCGGCATAATTTTCACCATCTATTTCATTGGCACTTAAGAAGGTGAACGTAAACAAGTTCGCTAAAAGTAAAAATGTAATTCGCATTGGATATTTCATTGTTTGTTGATTTAATTTTGTAATTCCTGTATTTTGATTTCTAATCTTTTTATGTTTTGACGGGTAGTGCATTTTATTTGATGATTTTCCTTTTTTAAGCTGAATTAGGTATAAGGTGAGTTCTTCAATTTTCTCCAAAAGGAGTTTGTTCATTTCGTTCAGTTCTACACTATTGGCCTAGATTCGATGCATTGGAATTGATTCCAGTTCATATGGCATATGAGCCCTGGTAAACATCATTGGTTTCCACGGACATGGATGTGGCACTCGAATTGTGCGGGGTCCATCCGGTTACGGTATTGGATTCGTTGGCAATGTTTGTCGCATTGGCCTGGGTATGGATTTCTTGGGCATTTAAAAAGTTGCCAGCAAAAAACAAGGCCATAGCAAGGCCCAATGAAAATGTCTTTTTCATCATAATGATTTTAAAATGTGGATAGTGGGTTTTTAAAAAGGAAGAGTCGCTTTTGGACTCCGGGGATTTGATTTGGGTCATTAGGAACAATATCAGTTGCCTGGCTTTGATGCCATTTTCTGAAGTGTTCTAGGACAAATAAACGTAGAATAAAAAAAATAGTATAATAAAAAGAGGAAAATTCGATAAAAAGTAAACGAATTTATATTTCAATTTTAATTGTTTTAGAATTTTAAAAGTAGGAATAAGATTAACTAAATGTGATTTTTATGTGTAAAATTTATAAGTGTTCGAGACTTTGAAATGCTTTAATCCTCTGTTGTTCTGATAATGAAGAAAACCCTATTGGATAAAGTAATAGTTCTTGGATAAAGTCAAACCACTAATTGTTGGCCACATAAATAAGATAAAAGGAAATTTAATGTCAAGATAGTGTCAGGTTATATGGAGCCATACGTCAATGCTCCTTGCTTTATAACCCATATTAGACCATGTAATGTCTCACATATGTTTCACAGAGTGAATAAAAAAAGGGTTTCAATCTCTTGAAACCCTTATCTTCTCTAGTAGCGGGAACAGGACTCGAACCTGTGACCTTCGGGTTATGAGCCCGACGAGCTACCTACTGCTCTATCCCGCGATGTGGACGGCAAATATACAACCGTTTTTAGTTTATTTCCAAATTAGTGAGGCTTTGATTTGAAAATTGACCGAAATTCATATCCTTGTGCCAAATTATAATCGAAATAACTACCTTCGAAACCATGGAACTCATCAACGATTTTTTGGTCAATGCCAATTCTTGGGCCAATTGGCCAATGTTTGTCCTGCTGATAGGAGGAGGCTTGTTTTTAATTTTCTATTCAAAATTAGCGCCGTACCGTTTTTTTGGTCATGCAATTGCAATTACCAGGGGTAAATATGACGATAAGAATGCCAAAGGAGATGTAAGCTCCTTGCAGGCTTTGTCCGCAGCTGTAGCCGCGACGGTTGGTCTAGGGAATATTTCCGGGGTGGCTATCGCCATACATGATGGAGGGCCTGGAGTGGTTTTTTGGATTTGGATGACAGCCTTGATTGGAATGTGTATCAAATTTTATTCCTGTAGTTTATCCATTATGTTCAGGGGAGAGGATTCGGAAGGAAAACTGCAAGGAGGCCCCATGTTTTATATCACAAAAGGATTGGGTGAGAAATATAAACCTTTGGCGATTTTCTTTTGCCTTTCAGGAATCTTTGGGTTTTTAGGGGTCTTTACGGCCAACCAATTTACCGAAACCTTTATGAGCGTTGTCCAGCCTGAAGAAAGTCTTTTGGCTCTGGGAGGTACCGAAGCTGACCCGTTGTTCAATTGGAAACTCATTGTTGGTATTGTTCTTGCGATAATCTCATCCTTTGTAATTTTTGGTGGACTTTCAAAAATTGCCAAAGTGGCAACCGCCATTGTTCCATTTATGGTCATGGTGTATTTGGTGGCCGTTATAGTAGTGATGGTTATGAATGCATCGCAAGTGATTCCAGCATTAAAGATGATAATTACCGAAGCTTGGAATTTTAAAACCGTGGTGACGGGTGGATTTTGGGGCTTGGTGATTATCGGTGTTAAAAGAGCTATGTTTTCCAATGAGGCAGGTTTGGGTAGTGCACCCATGTATCATGGTCAGTCTAAAAATGATGAACCCATACGAGAAGGTTTGGTTGCTATGTTGGGGCCATTCATAGATACTATTTTGGTCTGCACGTTCACGGCCGTGGTCATAATTCTTAGCGGTGCCTATTTGGATGATTCCAGCGGAATTGTAATGACACTTCAAGCATTTAGAACTACTTTATTTGGTGTTGGAGATGATTTGTTGATGATCATTGTTACGGCTTTTGCATTGTCCACTTTGTTTACCTATTCGTACTACGGTGTTAAATGTCTTTCCTTTTTGACCAATGCAAAAATTGGTAGGTACTATAATCATTTCTTTGTAATCCTCATTGTTTTTGCTGCAGTCGCTTCGCTTGAATTGGTAAAAAACCTCATAGATTTGTCTTATGCATTGATGGTAATCCCCAATATGATTGCTGTATTGTTGTTGGCACCCAAGGTAAATGCTGCGGCTAAAAAATACTTTTCAAAAATGAAGCATGAAAAAGCATAAAGCAGGTTTTGTAAATATCATTGGCAACCCCAACGTTGGGAAATCCACGTTGATGAATGCCTTTGTGGGCGAGAAACTATCCATAATCACCTCAAAAGCCCAAACAACCCGGCATCGGATATTGGGAATTGTGAACGGAGATGATTTTCAGGTGATACTTTCCGATACTCCTGGAATCATTAAGCCTGCATATGAGCTGCAAACTTCAATGATGGATTTTGTAAAATCGGCCTTTGAAGATGCCGATGTCTTGCTTTATATGGTTGAGATAGGAGAAAAGGACTTGAAAGATGAAGCTTTTTTCCAAAGGATCCAGAACAGTAAAATACCGGTGCTATTGCTCCTCAACAAGATTGACACTTCGGAACAGCAAGTTTTGGAGGAACAAATACAACATTGGCAAAGTCTGTTGCCCAAAGCCGAAATACATCCTATTTCTGCGCTGGAAAACTTCAACGTTAAAGAAGTGTTTGAACGGATTCTTGAATTGTTACCCGAAGGGCCGCCGTACTATCCCAAGGACCAACTCACCGATAAACCTGAACGTTTTTTTGTGAACGAGACTATCCGCGAGAAAATATTGTTGCACTACAAAAAAGAAATCCCATATGCAGTGGAGGTGGAGACCGAGGAATTTATTGAGGATGAGGATATTATTCGCATTCGCTCTTTGATTATGGTAGAACGGGATACACAAAAGGGAATCATAATAGGTCACAAAGGTAGTGCGTTAAAAAGGGTAGGTGTGGAAGCTCGAAAAGACCTTGAAAAATTCTTTGACAAACAGGTGCATATCGAACTTTATGTGAAGGTGAATAAAAATTGGCGTAGCAATTCTCGTCAACTCAAACGATTCGGTTACAACAACTAATCGCCTTTTTTATTTTTTCTGAAAATCCGAAATCAACTCTCTCAGATACGCTTTAAGCTCATTCATTTGGGGTTTTCCTTTCGCTTTTCCCATCCTTCCGAAAGCATATAGCGCAAACCAAATGATCACTAGAAAAACCATTCCGGCAACCCATAGTTTAATATCCTTGCCCAAGGAATAATTCGAATAAGCAAAAACTCCAAGAATTAGGAAGAGGGTGCCAACCCCAAAGTGCAAAAACATAAAAAACGTCCAAAGTGTAGGGTTTGGCCCAAAAACACCATGAATCTTGCTCACTCCTTTTTCAAAAGAGGTAAGCTCCAAGTGCAACTGAGGAGTCCAAAATGTAGTGTCCTTTTTTTTAAACCGAATGTAAACATGCTCATCCAATCGTTTTACTTGAAAAGGATCTTTGGCACCTTCATCGAAGACGGACTTTAGATGTTCCATACCAGTGTTTAAGGATAGCTCAAACCTAGGGCGTAATACAATTTCATTGGGAAGCTCGCTCATAAGTAGTTGACATTGATTGAAAAAGGTATCATTTTTTCTTCATAAATAGTGGTACTTTTGCCAAAATTTGATGCAGATGGGCGCTATTGTTGCCATTGTGGGGAGGCCCAATGTTGGGAAGTCCACTTTTTTTAATCGATTGATACAACGTCGTGAAGCTATTGTGGATGCCGTGAGCGGTGTTACGCGTGACCGCCATTATGGTAAAAGCGATTGGAATGGAAAAGAGTTTTCGTTGATTGATACAGGAGGATATGTCGTTGGTAGTGATGATATCTTTGAGCAAGAAATTGATAAACAAGTGGAGTTGGCCATAGATGAAGCGGATGCCATTATTTTTATGGTAGATGTTGAATCCGGAGTCACTGGAATGGATGAAGATGTGTCCCGTTTACTTCGTAAGGTAGATAAACCAGTGTTTTTGGCGGTTAATAAAGTCGATAATGCACAACGTGAAGCCGATGCGGTGGAATTTTATGCGTTGGGACTTGGAGAATATTATACGTTGTCCAGTATCAATGGTAGTGGAACAGGAGAACTATTGGATGCTTTGACAGAGGTACTTCCTGATGTTGAGGAAGAAGAAAGTGAATTACCTCGTTTTGCCGTTGTTGGAAGACCAAATGCCGGAAAATCATCCTTTATCAATGCGCTTATTGGCGAAGACCGTTACATTGTAACCGATATTGCAGGAACTACCCGTGATAGTATCGACACGAAATATAACCGTTTTGGATTCGAGTTCAACCTAGTGGATACAGCGGGAATAAGAAGAAAAGCAAAAGTTAAGGAAGATTTGGAGTTTTACTCCGTAATGCGTTCCGTTAGGGCCATTGAGCATTGTGATGTTTGTATTTTGCTTTTGGACGCTACCCGCGGATTTGATGGGCAAGTACAGAACATTTTCTGGCTGGCACAACGCAATAATAAAGGAATCGTCATTTTGGTGAACAAATGGGATTTGGTGGAAAAAGAGACCAATTCCGTTAAAGAATACACCCAAAAAATTAAAAAGGCCATTGAGCCTTTTGATGATGTCCCCATTCTTTTTATTTCAGTATTGACCAAGCAGCGTATTTTCAAGGCTATTGAAACGGCTGTTGATGTCTATAAAAATCGTTCAAAGAAGATTGTTACGCGCAAGCTGAACGATGTGATGCTTCCTATTATTGAGCACACCCCTCCACCAGCGTACAAAGGCAAGTATGTAAAGATCAAGTTCTGTACACAATTGCCTTCCCATTATCCGCAGTTTGCATTTTTTTGTAACCTGCCACAATATGTGAGGGAGCCATATAAGCGTTTTTTGGAGAACAAGCTTCGGGAAAACTTTGACTTTAGTGGAGTGCCGATAACCATTTTTATGCGGAAAAAGTAAAAGATTCAGTTTTCAGCGGCCATTTGCACCTTCAAGTTTTGCTGAATCCGATTCCCTTCATTGTCAACCGCAGTTAATCTGTAATTTCCAAGTTGGGTTTCAACGATCAATTCGTGAAAATTAGTAGTGGAACCCAGATAGGTTTCATCCAAATACCAATGAACCGTACTTTCTCGCTGCTGATGAGCCAGTTTAAATATGATTTCCTTTGAAGTTTTACCCAAATCCCGAGGCAAAAGAATTTCTTCATTCTTTTTGGGGTAGATAAATTCCATCAATTGTTTTTCCTCGGCATGACATCCTTCCAAAAAAGGAGGTAAACTTTTATAATTGGGATGGGAATTGGCATAATAATATTCGACTACAGTGGGTAAACCGAACCAATTTTTTTGCACCATGTTTTCCAGAGGATAACAATCTGAATTCACCCTAAACGTTTCTTCCTTATCCAAAAAAAGTTGATGGTGATAGGGACATGGTTTGCTTCTGCTACCTTTTATAGGGAGCAATTCTTTCTGGGTAACATCACAAAATGTTGAGGCTATAAACCCACTTTCCTTACAAATTTCCAGTTCCACAAGATCATCATAAGGTTCTTGAAACCACCCGCTCTGGGGCAGGGCGTCCAGAACATCAAAAAGCAGTGGAGCTGCAGCCGTGATTCCGGTGAGACCTGGCCTGCCCTCCCCATCTGCATTGCCCACCCAGACGCCAATGGCATATTTGGGTGTAACCCCTACCGCCCAAGCATCCTTAAACCCAAAACTGGTCCCTGTTTTCCATGCAATGGCTTGTGACGAATCAAAAAACTGCCAATTTTCATCCCCTTCGGGTCTATTCACCTCTCGCAACGACTTAAAAGTGTGGTAAAGTGACCCTGCATTCAAAATAGGGGATTCGAATAGTTCTTTGCCAAAATCAATTTCACTTTCCTGCAAGTAGGTTGGTTCTACAAATTCATTGGCTCGATAGGTGCTGGAATTGGATAAAAAATAGTTTAGGGACGCCGCCGCCGAGGCGTACGTTTTGGTAATGTCCCACAAAGAACTTTCTGCACCCCCTAAAATCAGCGGAAGACCATAATGGCTAGCCGGTCTGTTTAGGGATTTTAGGTTCATTCTGTGGAGCTTATTGTAGAATTTTTGAAGTCCATATTGCCGAAGCAGTCTAACAGCGGGCACATTTAGGGAACGTGAAAGCGCCCGATTGGCCGGTACGACACCTACATATTTTTTGTTGAAATTTTCAGGATTGTAGCCGTTGATCACGGTCGGAATGTCTTTTACTAAACTATTGGGCAGCAATTGGCCTTCGTGCAACAGGGAGGCAAACAGAAATGGTTTTAAGGTGCTTCCCGTACTTCTTTTTTTGGTGATAACATCCACATAGCTGCCATGGGCCCTTGTTGTTGGCGAATTACCCACGTAGCAAAGCACCTTTCTGGTCTCCACATCCAAAACCAAAATGGAAAGGTTATAAATTTCATTGCTTTTCAGTTGATTGTAATGGCGTTCCGCCAGAACATTTGCCTGATTTTGCAGATGCCTGTCAATAGAAGTTTTAACACGTTCTCCAGGATGCTCTTTTTTTATGCGTTCGGTGAGATGAGGAGCACTATTGGGTAAAGGACGCGGTTTTTGCGGCAAGGGTTCCAAAACGGCAAGCTCGTAAGTGGTTTTGTCGATGTATTCTTTATCCCAAAGTTTTTTGAGCAAGCGATTGCGTTTTTCAAGTAAGATTTGTTCGTTCCGCCCCGGAAAAATCAAAGATGGGGCATTGGGTAACACGGCCAAAGTTGCGGATTGTCCCCAGCTCAATTCATGCGCCGGAATACCAAAATACCGCCAAGAAGCTGTTTCCAATCCAACTACATTACCACCATAAGGAGTATGCGTAGCATAAAGTTTTAAGATTTCATCTTTGGAATACCTGAATTCGAGTCGAGTGGCCAAAAAAAGTTCAATGCATTTCTCAAAATAGGTACGGGACTTATTTTTTCTACTCAATCGAATTACTTGTTGGGTTATGGTACTTCCGCCCCTTCGGGTATCCTTGGTCAGGTTGTGTTTTATGGCATTGAAGATGGAAATAGGATTAAATCCAGGATGTTGGTAGAAATATTCATCCTCAAACAACAACATACTTTGTTTAAAACGCTCGGGTATTGAATCCATTTGCGGAAAACGCCATTGCCCGTCATCGGAAATCCTAGCACCAATCAAAATTCCATCGGAACTGGTGATTACGGTTGAGGTTGGTTCTTCAAACAAAATTTTGGGCAGACAAAACAACCATATCAAAAAGAAAACCACCAAAACAAACAGTTTGATCCTATGTTTTAGTACGATTCTTTTTAATGTCAATGTCCACGCCATCTATGAAATCATTGCACCACTGAAATCCACTTTCCTTTGTTCCGAGCGTGATAATTATCATCGTACATGGCTTCAACCTGCGAGCCAGGCAGATAGTATTCGCCCAAGAAAGAAGCGTTTAGTTTGACAATAAATGTTTTGGATTTCTTGCCAGCCAAGTCAAAATAGAAATGGGTTCGGTCATCACGCACATCAATGTATTCAGCTTTGCTTGAGTGGGAGTCCGATGTTCCTGCATAAGATGTATCCACAATTTCCCATCCGCTGGGTACAATCTGGGTCAGGGCCAAATTATCAATGTAATCGTTAGAACTATTGAAAACCGTCAATTTTGCTTGCAACTCTGTTCCTTGACGCAATTGCGAAGCATCGATATGGTTTCCAATGGCATCGAGGTAGTCAACGGATAACCTTAAATTTTGAGCTTGGGCCAATTCTTGTCCTACGGGAAGCTTTCCACTTTGCACCAAAGTGGCATAAATGGTATTATTTTGATTGTTCTTGACCTGAATCTCTTCCCTTGCAGCTGAAATAATAAGATTGCGCTGGGCGATGGCTCTATCCGTTTTTACCACAACTTCTTTTCCATTATTGGTAAAAGTAAGGTCGAGGGATTTGCCGCCATTTTTGGCCACCATTTTGGCCATTGCCAATAATGCATACGATGTTTCTTGCGTACTGTACCATCGTTGGGAGGAAAGGTTCTTGGCCAAGGAAACTGCCAAATCACGTTGCTGGGAATCACCAAGAATAACCATGGTTTCCAAAGCCATGGCCCGATTTCTGAAAACAGAACCATAGGTTCTATAATTATAGGAATTCGGTTCAAAGTCAATATTGGCGATTTGAATCAGTTCTTTTGCCACTTCTTTTTTGCCAACCAAGGCATAGGCCGCAGCCAATCGCCATTTAGCTTCATTGCTCAAATTTTTTGCTTCGCGTAGACGGTTCATAGCTGCCAATTCTGGTTGTTGTGCCAAGGCCAAAGTATACAAGCGGTACGCCTGGGCCATATCGTCATTATAGCGACTTTGCTGATTGCTCCATTGGCGAGCGGTGTTTTTCTGATAGCGCAACCAATTGCTTAAAAAGGTCAAAGGCAATTGATATCCTTTTTGTTTGGCTTCCAGCATAAAATGGCCGGCATAGGAAGTTCCCCAATCATCTGCTCCGCTATAGCCAGGCCAATAGCTCAAACCACCACCGGAAGTTTGGAAATTGTTCAGCCTTTTAATTGCAGCTTTGATGTTTTTTTCCGCCTCTTTTTTCTTATCAAAAGTAATATCGAGCACATCGTCTAAAAACAGTTGCGGAAATGCCGCTGAGGTGGTTTGCTCTACACAACCATGCGGATATTGCAATAGATATTCCATCCGTTTGGAGAAATCCATGGGTGGAAGGGTTGAAAATTCTATTGTTGCCGAATTGGTGCCCGAAGTCCCAAAGGTTTCCATCGAGATAGACTCGGATTGATTCGCATCCAAAGTGTACAAAGTACTTTTGGTGGTAACAGGGTTTGGATTTTCTACGTCAATTTCAATTTCATTGCTGGCACTTTCCCCCGCTCCCGCCACAGAAACCTTTATGTTCTGAAAAGATTTGGTTGGATTTACTTTAAAATCAAAATTCACGATTTGCTCACCCACGGCATTAAAAGTGATGTTTTTGGAAGTTGCGCCCAAAGGTTCCAAAGCATTACCGGCTTCAATGGAAACCCGTACGTTTTTCACCTTTTTTTCCATGGCAAACACGGTCACTGGAATGGTCACCTTTTCACCAGGTGACAATTTTCTGGGCAAAGAGGTCAACACCATTAACGGTTTTCTGACCGGAGTGGTTTTTTCGGTATTACCGTAGGCACTATTTTGATTTCCGGCAATGAGCATGGTGCGAACCGAACCAACATAATTGGGCATGTTTATGGTATGCGATGCTTTTTCACCTGCTTTTAAATTGAAGGGACCCAAATAGCTAACTACAGGTTTAAAACGTTGTGCTTTTCGGTTTTTGGCTCCTTCACCGATGCCACCGCCACCAATCTCATAAATGTTATCGACACTAATAGAATAGGCTCCCATGACATCATCAAAAATGTCAAAGGTCTTTACGCCCAAAGCTTGTCTTGCATAAAATGCGCCATGAATATCCGGGGTTTTGAATCGTGTAAGATCCAATAGCCCTTCATCGACTACGGCCAAAGAATAAGTCATGGGTTTGTTGCTGGTTTCCGACACACTTACTTTAAATGAAGTTTCTGGTTGAAGCACATCTGGCATTTGAAGCTCTGGGTTTAGATGCGTAGCAGGGTTTTCCACCAATAATGGAACCACGCCATACAGTCGGATGGGAAGGTCATTGGCGACCTGTCCATGAGGTTGCAATAACGAAATGTTGATATACGCATTGGGTGCCATTTCTGCGGAAATGGGAATCGTTGCTTTAGTCTCTTTTGCAGAAGTTTCAATCCATTGTTGGGACAGGACTTCGGAACCATTTTCGATACTCAACAAGGCTCTTCCACCTCTATCTGAAGGAAAAGTGACTATGGCCTCTTCTCCCAAAGAATATTTTTCTTTGTCTGCCGAGAAAACCAAGATTTTTGAACTTTCGGAATCTCCAGAAGCTGGCCTTCTCCACCAATTTCGATAAAAATAAGCGGTGCGACCTGTTGCATGGCCGGAGGCTTCATCAATTACCCGAATCAAGAAACGTCCACCGTCATCATCTGGAATGTTTACTTTAAAACTGCCTTTCCCATTGCTTGCAGTGGTTACCGATAGTTCTTTAAAGGGACTGTGAACCGTTGCGTTTTCGTATCGCGAGAGATTGTCTCGACCCCGGTTCCACCACCAACGCCATTCAATCTTGAAGATTTGCACTTTTAATTTGCGATTTCCTGCTGGCTTCCCATCTGCATTTACACTTGCTACATCAAATTCTGTATTCTCATCGGTTAAAAACGAACCATATCTACGAGCTTTTGGGGAACGAAGCCCTACAAAATGAGTGAACGGAGCCAGTTTTTTGGAGAATACATCGATAGAGAAGTCACCTCCACCTTCAAAAACCTTGGTGGTAAATGTGGCCTGGAGCATTCCTGGGGCATTTCCATTTATATTGATTTTTTCGTTGATATTGAGCACTCCGTTGTCATCCAATTTGGATTGGATAAATTGATTTTCAATGGCGTTGAAGGTACGTACGGGATCTTGGAAGATATAATCTTTAAACTTTGGAAACGCCGAAGGAGCATTTTTGATGTTGGCATTGATGTCAATCTTAAGGTTACGTGCTGGGGCACCATGCAACCATTGTACTTTGGCCTGGCCAATATTGTTTTTGTTTGCTTTTAGGATTTCATCTTCAAAGGAGAAATCAACCTTAAGTCGATTGGGTTTTATGGTGGCAATTTTTAAACTCTTGTTGTATTCAGCACCACCCACAATGATTTTGGCATTCCAAGTGCCTGTTGGAGCTTCGGGTTTTGTGGGAATTGGGAAGTAATAAAAATCCCCTTCTTTTTTAGCATAAAGCCCCTCCTCTATATGCAGTGAACCTTCTTTGAGCACATTTCTTTGGACAAGCTTGCCACGGGCATCATTGACTTCCAAAGTGACAGGATGATCCTCGGGAATAGGATTACTCTGATCATTCAAGACAAAGGTCAAATGCACAGTATCGCCAGGACGATGTACCCCTCGCTCGGTATACATGAAACCTTGTAACCCGTTTTGCAAAGTTTCACCGGACACATCAAACTTGCTCAAAGAGAGCGCGTTGCCATCAGAAAGTTTGGCGTACGCAAAATTGTTGTTTTTCTCTGCAATGGCGAAGGCTGCTCTTTTCTCACTGTCAAATATGCCAAATCCAGAAGCATCTGTGGTGATTTCACCCAGTAGTTGCTGTTGATAATTGTACAATTTAATGATGGTGTTAGCTTCAGGTTTGGTGGTAAGCAAATTGGTTGCCGCAAAATGATAGGAACGATTGTTCCCTTTTTTCACGATTAACCCCAAATCACTTCCGAGAAGATTAGTGGTTATCAATCGGGTATCATTGTAATAGGCGGCGTGACATGGGTTGTCCCGTTCCTCCCAGTTCCAATCATAATTTCTCCAATTATAGATTTCATTGTCCCAATAGCGTTCTTCCTGGGTTTCGTCATGGGTGGATATTGCAATAGTTGAAGAAATTCCTTCGGAACTCTCCTCAGCTCCACAATCATATGCAGTATGTTCTTTTTTAAAGCTAAACTCAACCCGATACAAGGAACCTGGATTTATTTTGATCAATTCTGAAAGGTCCAACGCATGTGCTTTCCAATAACTTGTGTTCTCGCTACCATTTTCCGAAAGCGGAATCACTTTGTAAGCTACTCTTCTGCCCACGGTTCTGAGATCGGAATTGTATTCTTGGGTTAGATTATTGTTTTGTAAAAATTGCAACATATTGTTCTCAAAAACCTGGATAACCCGGACTTCGACAGCTGAAAGGTTTACGGTTTCAAAATAAATGGGTGTTGAAGCTGCGTTGGGGAGAATGGTTCCTTTGGAAATGAGGCGCACAGCGGGTTTTAACTGCTCAAAGGACACTAATTCAGAAAATTGATTTTTCAAGGTGAAACCATACTCACTTTTAATACCCTCAAAAACACTGACCCGTACTTCACCCAAAATTCGATTGGAAGGATACACTTTCAATAGATTTCCGTCAATTTCGTAGCGAAGATTTTGGGCATTTTCGATGGTGACAAGACCATTTAGATTCTGATTCTGTTTTAGCGGTTCCGAAAAATTCAGCGTAAGGGCCGCATTGGGTGATGATGTAGTCTTGGCATCCACTACCACAAACTTGTTCAATCCCGGGATAATATATTTTTCCTCTCCTTGATTATCAATACCGAAATTTTTGCCATTCCAGTTGATGGTGAGTTCGCTATCAGCTGTTTTACGGGAGATGCTATCGATTCTAAAACTGAAATACTGGGCGTTTTCCTCCTTGTTGTCCCATTTCACCGGAATTTCCTTGTCACCCTGTTTTACAGAAAGTACGCCATTTATTTTTGAGGCATCCAAAATATCCGAAGCGTTTAAGGTCCCGGAAAGGTACTGCCAGTCTTTACTATAGGATTGTAGATTCCCTAAAGTTATCTTGAAGTTTGGGGTGATGGTCTTAAAACTGAAGGTGTATTCTTTAAAATCGCGATCAATGTCCTCAAAAAGCTTGTTCAATGCCAAACTCACCACATACTCCGTATCAGGGTTTAAATATTCTGACGGTTGAAAGGTAAGTTCCCTTCCATTTTCAATGGCCAGTTTCCCTTCTACCTTTGGGGATATTGTTATGTATTCCGAAGGAAGCTCTTGGGTAAGCTCGAACTGATTTAGCTGTTTGGCAAGGACAACGGTAATGGGAGTGGAAATACTTTGATTGCCATGGGTATGGTAACTGATGTAATCCTTGAACTTGAAAAGATTGTCTGTTTCAGATTTGGGAGCCTTCTTTTTGCAAGAAACGAAAAGGATGACAAAGGAAAAAACTAGGATTCGAAGATATTGAGACATACCAAATGGGAATTAATTACACTATGGATTAACCACAGACAAGATAGCTCAAAAATGGGTGATAGGGGGCATTGAGTTGATGAATAACTCGTTAAGATTTACGGATGGTTTTGACATGCTGGACTGAACCTTATGAAATATTTATGATTTGAAGCAAAGGGTCAAGCCCTTAAAATTGATAAATTGAAACACTAACGAACAAAAAACTTCAAGTCATGATGCGCAATCTTCTTTTGTTATTTTTTACCGCGAGCTTTTTTTACACTGTCAACGCCCAGGAATCGGATTATCAACTAATTGAAAAAACACTGAATTACTATATGGAAGGGGGTTCCAATAGGGATTTTGATACACTAAAAAAGGCTTTTCATGATACCGCAACCATGAAATATATTACTGAAGAAGGGTATAAGGAGGTAAACGCCCTTGAATTTTTCAGTGGGATGAAAC
Organism: Flagellimonas sp.; assembly: GCF_965222555.1. GTDB lineage: Bacteria > Bacteroidota > Bacteroidia > Flavobacteriales > Flavobacteriaceae > Flagellimonas. Next base: position 1,937,415 of record NZ_CBDCUG010000005.1, read on the forward strand.
CTGGTCCAAGGGCTGATAGGGTGAATCGGATTGCCGAAATCACTGTTTCTGGTCATGCTGCCAATGCCAGACTGGAGTTGGAATACAAGGATTTCACTTTTGTGGACTTTATGAATCTGCTCAAGATTGATGGGGAATGGAAAATCGTGAACAAGATTTTTTACAAACGGATGGATTGAGCACAGACCATATTTTAGTCAAGGGTTATGGTAAAAAAGGGATTACTACCGTATTCCTCTCCATTTATCTCCGCTTGGGTCAAATATGGGATGCCTCCACAGCAACCGCCACTTGGAGAGAGTGCTACATTTAAATTTATGTCCATTAAAAAATCATCGGCCAGATTGACAGTCAATTCATGGCTTCCCTCGTCTGTGATTTTAATTTCCAGAACAAGAATGTTGAACTTGTTAACCGAATATATGGGGGCCAAAAAGGGTTGGACTTTATCTGATTGATCACCCTCTATTGAAACATCTTGTAAAGTATAATCACCTTTGGTAAAAACATTTTCATCGTTTAAAATAATCTCAAAGCCTAAGGCAGGAAATCCTGCACAGTCTACCAAGTGACAGTTGGAGTCGTCATCACCTCCGCAGCTCGAAAAAAGTAGAAAAGTAAGAACAACGACGACAACTTTTTTTAGAATCATAGCTAAAGTATTTGCGCTATAGATGGAAAACTAAAGAAGATGTTGCGTTAACTCCTAAACGAATTGTGGAAAGATGCCATTACCAACCTCCAGAAGCTCCTCCGCCTCCAAAACCGCCTCCGCCGAAGCCACCACCGAAACCGCCGGAGCCAAAGCCTCCTCCTCCAAACCCACCTCCCGAGGAACGCGAGCTGCGACCCATATTACTGAGGATGATCATGTCCCAAATATCCATTCCTGAATTTCGGCCACCGCGACCACCTCTATTGTTGCGATTGTTTTTTCGACCTCTGGAAAGAATAATTAGAATGACAATGAAGATGATAAAAGGCAGTAACGATTTGATGGAAAATCTGGGGTCGTTCCCAAAAGTGCGTTCCTCTTTAAACTCTCCTGTCAATACCTGAAAAATAGCATCTGAGCCTTTGTCCAATCCACTATAATAATCCCCCCTTTTAAATTCTGGGATAATGACAGATTCAATAATGCGTTTCGACATAAAATCGGTCAAAGACCCCTCAACACCATATCCGGTATTAATGGCAATTCTTCTATCGTCCCTGGCCAAAAGAACCAATACTCCATTGTCCTTATCGGCCTGGCCAATCCCCCATTTTTGACCCCACTGTGCACCTAGGTAATTGATGTTTTCTCCTTCTGTGGACGCAATTATTGCTATCACTATCTGGGTTGAGGTGCTGTCCGAGTATCTGATGAGTTTTTGCTCCAAAGCTTTGCTTTGGGAGGCAGGCAACAGGTTTACATAATCATAAACACTGGTTTGCTTTTGTGGCTTTTCAGGTATGGTAAATTGCCCCCAGGCCATGGAGACGCATAAAAAGGTAATAAGTAGACTAACCTTTGGATATGGCATCGCTCAATTCATTCGTGTCCGTTTGGTCCCATGGAAAATGGGCATTTAGTTCTTTGCCTGCCATTAGAACACCCTCTACAATACCTTGTTTAAAATCACCTTTTTTAAAATGGGAAGAGATGACATCTTTGGTATTGTCCCAAAAGCCTTTGGGGACGGCACGGTCAATTCCTGAATCTCCATAAATGACAAACTTTTTATCTTCTACAGCTACATAAAGAAGTACTCCATTTTCGTCTTTGGTATTATCCATTTTTAAAAAGTGAAATACCTGCTGTGCCCTGCTAAAATGGTCCATTTTGGCAGTAGCCTCTATATGCACCCTAATCTCTCCTGAAGTGTTTTTTTCAGCTTCTAAAATGGCATTGACAATATCCTGCTCCTCAGTGGCAGTCAAAAATTCCTCTACGTGCGACATGTTCAATTGAATTCGAAATTTACATCTGGGGCATTTTCAGCACCTGGGTTGGAACTGAACAATGCAATGGGGTCAAAATTAGCAATACTAGCTATAAAGTTAGTAGGGATTTTTTCAATCTTGATGTTATATTCCCCAGCTAGGTTGTTGAACCGGTTACGCTCTACATTGATTCTATTTTCGGTGCCTTCCAATTGCGATTGTAATTCCAAAAAGTTTTGATTGGCCTTAAGCTCCGGGTAGCGTTCCACGGTAACCAAAAGTCTGGAAAGTGCAGAGGACAATCCTGTTTGCGCCTGTTGGAACTCAGCTAGCTGTTGCGGAGTAATATTGTTTGCATCAATGGTGGTGGAAGTAGCTTTGGCACGCGCTTCAATAACTTCTTTTAAAGTATTTCTTTCAAAATCGGCAGCACCCTGTACAGTTTTCACTAGATTTCCAATCAAATCACTTCTACGTTGATACGAGCTTTCTACATTGGCCCATTGCTTGGTGGCCTGACCTTTCATGTCAACAAGAGTGTTATTGGTCCTTACATACCAACCGCCCAAAATAACGGCAAGCACGATAAGGACAATGAGGGCAAGTATACCTTTTTTCATTTTCGATGGTTTTAGTGTTTGTTCTAATTTATAGTTGTTCTTTGATCTTTAAAAGTTCGGCCTTTACTTTTTGCAGTTTTTGAATGACCTCAAACTTGGAAAGTGTTTTTTGTTTTTCCTCTTTTAAATGGGTTTTGGCGCCTTCCAGGGTAAAACCGCGTTCCTTGACCAAATGATAGATGAGTTGGAGGTTTTGAATGTCCTTGGGCGTGAACTTTCGGTTGCCTTTGGCATTTTTCTTAGGTTGGAGCACATCAAATTCCTTTTCCCAAAACCTAATCAAAGAAGTGTTCACCCCAAAGGCCTTGGCTACTTCGCCAATGCCATAATATCGTTTTTCGGGAAGATCTACGTGCATTAATCCAAGGATTGATTCTCTTGATTGGCGAACTTGAGCATATTTTCAAACTCTTCCGCCGTTAAACTTCCATAATAGAAGTTAATAGGGTTGATGCGTTCTTCATCTTTGAACACCTCGTAGTGCAAATGGGGAGCTTCTGACCGTCCAGTGTTGCCCACAAAACCGATTAAGTCACCTCGTTTTACTTTTTGACCCTTGGTCACATTGTACTTGCTCAAATGAGCATACAAGGACATATAGCCATAACCGTGGTCAATTCGTATGTGCTTGCCATAACCTGAAGATCGATTGTCGGCACGTTTTACTGTTCCATCACCGGTAGCGTAGATGGGCACTCCTCTTGGAGCGGTAAAATCCATTCCCCAATGCATTTTTCGTGCTTTGGTAAAAGGGTCGGATCGCCATCCATAACCTGATGCCATTCTGGTCAAATCTTCATTCCGAACAGGTTGAATTGCAGGAATGGAAGCCAATAATTTTTCTTTTTCCTCAGCCAATTTGGCAATTTCATCCAATGATTTGGATTGAATCACCATTTGTTTCTGGATAATATCCAATCGCTGGGTAGCGTTGGTGATAATTTGAGAGTTATTAAAGCCTTCGAGTGATTTGTATCGATTTACACCTCCAAAACCAGCTTTTCGTTGTTCTTCGGGAATTGGATTTGCTTCAAAATAGAGTCGATAGATATTATTGTCACGATCCTCAATATTGGCCAAAACCTGCTCCATCTGCTCCATCTTTTTGGTCAATATCTCAAACTGAAGCTCATAATTGCGCACTTCCCGATCTAGGGAAAGTTCTTTGGGAGTATTCAAAAGATTGGTGTTCAATAATAGGATAAGGCCAAGAAATCCAAATAAGGCGGCACCCACAATAAAAAAGAAAAGATTCCTATACTTTTTGGACTTTTTGGGCTCTATCTTCCGATAGGAAAGCGTATCTGGATCGTAATAGTACTTAACTTTAGACATGAAGGGATTTTATCCTATTTTTGCGCATTCTTTTTTAAGAAAACAAACAAATATAAAAATTGTTTTCCTTAAAGTGTTAAATTTAATAAAACCCTAGCAAATTCAATGACATCCCAAGAAGTCAGAACCCAGTTTTTAAATTTTTTCAAGGGAAAAGAGCATAAAATTGTTCCATCCGCACCAATGGTGATGAAAGATGACCCCACTTTGATGTTTACCAATGCGGGAATGAACCAGTTCAAAGAATTTTTCTTGGGAAATTCAGTGCCGACATCAAAAAGGGTATCCGACACCCAAAAATGTTTGCGGGTTAGTGGAAAACACAACGATTTGGATGAGGTGGGCAAGGATACCTACCACCACACCATGTTTGAGATGTTGGGCAATTGGAGCTTTGGGGATTATTTTAAGAAAGAAGCCATTCAATGGGCGTGGGAGTTGTTGACCAAAGTCTATAAAATAGATAAGGACAGTCTTTATGTGTCTGTTTTTGAGGGGAGTGATGATGCCGATAAGCTGGAAATGGATAAAGAAGCTTTCGAATTATGGAAAGCCATAGTTCCAGAGGATAGGATCATCATGGGAAACAAAAAGGATAATTTCTGGGAAATGGGTGATCAAGGTCCTTGCGGACCATGTTCCGAAATCCATGTTGATATTCGTTCTAAGGAGGAAAAAGCGAAAGTTTTGGGTGCTTCGTTGGTGAACCAAGACCATCCACAAGTGGTGGAAATATGGAATTTGGTCTTTATGCAGTACAACCGTAAGGCCAATGGGGAACTGGAAAGCCTTCCGGAAAAACATGTTGATACAGGAATGGGCTTTGAGCGACTCTGTATGGTGTTGCAAGGCGTACAATCCAATTATGATACGGATGTTTTTACCCCGCTTATTCGTGAAATAGAAATCATCACCGGCCAGAAATACGGAAAGGACGAGGAGACGGATATTGCGATTCGAGTAGTGGCTGATCATATTCGGGCTGTGGCCTTTTCCATTGCTGATGGACAATTACCAAGTAATAATGGAGCTGGGTATGTAATCCGAAGGATTTTAAGACGGGCCATTCGCTATGGATTTACCTTTTTGGGCACCAACAAGCCGTTCATCTACCGATTGGTAAAAGTGTTAGGGGAGACTATGGGCAAAGCGTTTCCAGAGCTTCGTGAGCAGTACCAGTTGATAGAGAATGTTGTAAAAGAAGAAGAAAGTTCTTTTTTAAGCACTTTGGAACAAGGATTGGTACTATTGGACTCGGTTATAAATTCCACCAATGGTAAAAAAGTAGATGGTGAAAAAGCCTTTGAGCTGTATGATACTTTTGGATTTCCAATAGATCTTACTTCCTTGATTTTGGAAGAAAAGGGATATGAACTGGATGTTGAAGGTTTTGAAAAGGCGTTGAAGGCTCAAAAAGACCGTTCCCGTGCTGCTTCTGAAGTTTCCATGGACGATTGGACCGTACTTTTGGAAGACTCTGAGCAAGAATTTATTGGATACGACAGCCTGGAGGCTGATGTTAAGCTGGTCAAATATCGAAAGGTAAGCAGTAAAAAAGGCGGTGATCAATATCAGATGGTCTTTAACATAACCCCATTTTACCCAGAAGGCGGCGGACAGGTAGGTGATAAAGGTTATCTGGAAGTTCCCAATGGTGATGTGGTCTATATTTTGGACACCAAAAGAGAGAACAACGAAATTGTCCACTTTTCCAGTAATCTGCCAAAGAACATTTCTGGGACACTAAAAGCGGTGGTCGACAAAAAACAAAGACAACGAACTGCAAGCAATCATACGGCAACACATTTATTGCATCAAGCTTTGCGGGAAGTTTTGGGTTCGCATGTGGAGCAAAAGGGGTCGGCAGTGCACTCCAAACATCTTCGGTTTGACTTTTCACACTTTTCAAAAATGACCGTAGAGGAACTTAGGGATGTGGAAAACTTCGTGAATGCACGAATTGAAGGACAACTCCCTTTTGAGGAAAACCGAAATATCCCTATTAAAGAAGCTATGGAACAAGGTGCTATGGCATTGTTTGGTGAAAAATATGGAGACACTGTTCGTACCGTACGTTTTGGTCAATCTATAGAATTGTGTGGTGGAACGCATGTAAAGAACACCGCGGATATTTGGCATTTTAAAATTGTTTCGGAGGGGGCAGTTGCTGCTGGAATCCGAAGGATTGAAGCAATTACTTCTGATGCCGTAAAGGAATTCTATTTTAAGAACAACCGAATGTTGTTCGAGATCAAAGACCTGTTGAACAAAGCACAGGATCCTGTAAAAGCTGTGGAAAGTTTGCAAGAGGAGAATGCGACCTTAAAAAAGCAGGTTGAGCAGTTGCTCAAGGATAAGGCCAAAGAACTTAAAAACGAATTAATAGCTGAATTGGAAGAAGTCAACGGAGTTCAATTTTTGGCCAAAAAGGTCGATTTGGATGCTGCTGGCATCAAGGATTTGGCCTTTGAGATAGGCGGACAGGTTTCGAATCTGTTTCTGTTATTAGGTGCGGAAAAGGATGGAAAAGCGATACTGTCGTGTTACATTTCCAAGGAAATGGCGTCAAACAAGGGATTAAATGCAGGCAACATTGTGCGTGAGTTGGGTAAATACATCCAAGGAGGCGGAGGGGGACAGCCTTTCTTTGCCACTGCCGGAGGTAAAAACCCCGCAGGGATAGCGGATGCATTACAAAATGCCAGGGAGTTTGTTGCCGCGGCAAACTAAGATATGCGATTCTTCAAACTTAAAAACCTTAATTGGAAATACATTCTAGGTGAGATATTGCTACTTTTTGTGGGAATCAACCTTGCTATTTGGTTTAACGATTGGAATGCTTCTAAAGCTGTTCAACAGGATAAAGAGGTAGCCCTGGTCAAAATAAAGGGTGAAATTGAAGCCAATTTGGAAGAATTGGTCCAAAATAGGGAAATCAACCAGCAGATCCCATCTTTTTTTGCTGAAATGGATAGCCTGAACGATGACCATGGAAAGTTGATTTTGAAACCATCCACCATGCAAGATTTTAGGCAAAGGTATCCTAGGTATTTTTCTAGTGTTGATTCCGTGGCCTTGGACGATGGACTTTATGAGTATGATGTCGATGCTTTTGTGAATTTTGAAATCACTGATTTGAGCAGTATTGCTTGGGAAATTGCCAAATCAACGGGAATTTTCCATGAATTCGGATATGATTGCCTCTATGATCTTCAAGGCTTATATTATACCCAGGATTTAGTCAAGGTTGAATTGGATAAAGCTACAGATGCCCTTCGGGCTGGGTCCATGCGCACGCTAGTTCGGGAATTGGCGATTTTAAAGCAATTGGAAGGGCAGTTGGAGGACCAGTATAAAGACATGATTAAGAATATTGATAATTGCAAGTAGTTTTCCGATGAAACTTCAAACCATTGTTCCCATTGAAAAGGCACATAATCCTATTGACTATCAGTCAAAAGTATTGTTGTTGGGCTCTTGTTTTGTGGAGAATATTGGAGATAAATTGGTATATTTTAAGTTTCAAATGACCCAAAATCCCTTTGGGATTCTCTTTCATCCACTTGCCATGGAAAATTTGATTGAAAGAGCCTTGACGAATCGACCCTATCAAAAAGAAGAGGTTTTTGAACACAACGGAATTTGGCATTGTTTCGATGCACATTCGGATATAAGTGCTCCTTCGAAACAGGAACTACTGGATAATTTGAACACTGGGTTGCAAGAAACTAAGAATGCAATAAAGGACGCAACCCATATTGTTCTAACCTTGGGTACGGCATGGACATACAGATACAATTCAACCCAAAAAACTGTAGCGAACTGTCACAAGGTGCCACAAAAGGAATTTTCAAAAGAACTATTATCCGCGGAAACAATTCGATCCAGTCTTAAAAGGACTGTGGGACGTATCCAATCCGTAAACGAAAAAGCACAGGTTGTTTTCACCATTTCCCCAGTACGTCACTTAAAAGATGGGTTTATGGAGAATCAACGAAGCAAGGCCAATTTGATTTCAGCTGCGCATCAAACGATTTCTGACCTTGTACCTCGTACTTCGTATTTCCCTAGTTATGAAATACTAATGGACGAACTACGCGATTATCGTTTTTATGGGAAAGATATGGTACATCCGAATGCATTGGCAGTTGATTATATATGGGAAAAATTCAAATCGGCATGGATTTCTCCAGAAATCTACTCCGTGATGGATGAGGTAGAAGCTGTTCAAAAAGGACTGCAACACAAACCATTTAATCCTAATTCTGAAGCGCATCAAAAATTCAAAACGTCGCTGGGGGAGAAAATTACGTATCTTCAAAAAAGATATCCTTTCATGAAATTCTAATCCATGAAGAAAGTCCTTGTTGGTGCTATCATAGCTTTGGCTTCCGTTTTGATCTACAAATCTTACACAGATTATCGAGAAAAATCCACTGCACTTAAAGAGAGTTCCTTGTTGATTCAGCAGGAGTTAAAAAATGTGTCCAAACTTATTGTGACCGAAGGTCATTTTGTGGAGGTATACAATTATGCGGATTCCAAAGAGCTGTTTGGATCTTTGGTGACGGCAGATAAAAAAGCATTGGTGGTGGTGAATGCCGAGGCGACTATTTCGTATGATCTAAGCAAGGTTGAATATGAGCTCGACGAGGCTGAAAAAACAATTAAAATTTCATCAATTCCCGAACCTGAGGTCAAAATCAACCCGGATTTTGAATACTATGATGTAACGGCGGATTATTTTAACCCATTTAAAGCTGAGGATTATAATGCGATCAAGGAAACTGTAAATGCCTCTCTATTGCAAAAAATTGAAGCGTCTTCGTTAAAATCGAATGCAGAGAATAGGTTGATCAGTGAACTTTCCCGAATCTATGTGCTATCCGATTCCATGGGATGGACTTTGGAATACAATCAAAAAACCATCGATTCTTATGATGGGCTACTCCGCTTGGGTAAAACCAAGCTCGACTAACTCCAAACCATCATCAATCAAATGCCCAACTTTGGGATTATTTTGTTTAACGGCCTCCAAATGTGCTTTGATTTCCTCCTGAAACGCTGAATCATTACCTTTTTTAGCTAGTTCGAAAAGCTCAATGGATAACAGCCAGTCTTCTGGATAGTTTTCTTGTAATTCCTTGAATACCTTATTTCTTGAAGTGGTGGTATTTCTACCTTCCCTAAAATCCCGGATTTGTTGATAGTAGAGTTCCAATTGCTCTCTGAAAGCGTTTTTCTCCTGTTTTATGGTAGTTTCCGAAGGAACATGGGTAATCAGGTTAAAACTGTTCAAATCGGCAGGGCCATTGAATGCCGAAACAACCTCTTGGCCAACGGCCATATGGTAAAGCCCCCAATCGGGCAAAAACAAAATAGTGCCATCATGGGTGACCGTACAATCCTTAAAAGTGATCAGCAATATTTTTCCTTGCAGGTTTCGAGTGCCTGTAATGATGGTTCCTTCAACCTTGACTCCTCCCTCAAATTCAAGGGAAACCTGTTCGCCTTCGTAAATTTTATACGCTTTTAAATCCCGTGGCCCCATATCTTCAATGGCCAAATTGATTCCCTTTAGCTTTCCTATGGGAGATCCAAAACCTTCGGGGTGTTCTAGTATGCTGTGTCCAACCAGTTCTTTTTCACGATACGCCAAAGCCGTGGAGCCAATGGTTCTGATATAAACAGGTTTGCCGTCATGTTCTATAACACTTTGGAAATGCCCTGAGATTTGCAGTCCCGTACTAAGTTCTATACTGCCCAGTGCTTTGGAATCGACCAATTTTTTAATTCCTGTAAGTCCACCGGTGCGCAGGGCCATGGTATTGGCAAAATCTTCCAGTACTTGGCTCAAAAATGCAAAATCGGGAGTGACAAACAACTGCGGTTGGGGTTTGGTGATGTCAAAGGCTTGATGGGCAGCTTCAATGGAATAAGGCAATTTGACCACCTCGTCCTGCATGCACCATTTACTTTCTCCAATGGATGAAAGCAATCCCGCCCCATAAATTTTTGGATTATCTACCGTGCCTATCAATCCATATTCCACTGTCCACCAGTGTAAATTACGAATAAGGGCCATTTCGCTAGGCTTGCCCATATTCTTCTGTAAGTCCTCAATATGTTTTTCGGCTTTGTCAATTTCCTCTGGGGAAGTGCCGTGTGCCTCCTTGATGATAGAAAGGTGTCGAACAGCTTCATAAAGTTCATAATCCTTGGCACTGGAGATGGCCTTGCTGCCAATTTCACCAAATCTTCTAAGATATTCGGCATACTCCGGGTTGGCAATAATAGGGGCATGACCTGCTCCTTCATGGATAATGTCTGGAGCTGGCGTATACTCTATATTTTCCAATTGTCGGATATCCGATGCAATTACCAAGACGTTATACGCTTGAAATTCCATAAATGCTGCGGGAGGAATAAAACCGTCTACGGCAACCGCGGCCCAACCAATTTCCTTCAATATTCGGTTCATGCCGTACATGTTGGGAATATGGTCAATGGAAATTCCAGTCTGCTCCAGTCCATCTACATACGATTGGTGCGCCACTTTGCTTAAATAATCCACATTTTTTCGCATTACATAGCGCCATACCGCCTGATCAATAGCGGAGTACTCCTCATAATTCTGAGGTTTGATAAACTGCTTTAAATGTTTGGGCAGCTTATCCAAAATGGGATTGCTTTCGTATGCAGTGTCTTTCATTGTTATAAATTAAAATCTTCCTATAAATATACTACTGACGGAACAAATGACATGTTAATTTATATATTGAAGGAATAAAGACTTGATATACGTAATATTTTAGGAATATGTGTTAGTTTTGAATTGTTGAAATAAGCAAAACAGGAAAAAGTATGCAAGCACAATTGGACGCCATTGATCGTGAGATTCTAAAAATATTGGAAAAAGATGCCAAGACCGTTGCGAAAAATATTGCTGAACAACTTGGTTTGACCAAGACCCCGGTGTATGAACGTATAAGAAGATTGGAGCAAGAGGGTTTTATCAAGAACTATGCTGCCATCATTGATAAGGAAAAAATTGAAAGCAGTATTACAGTGTTCAGCTTTGTTTCATTAGAAGCCCAAAAAGGGCATCTAATGGATGATTTTTTAAATCAAATGAAGCAATTTCCAGAAGTAACCGAATGTTTTGTGGTTGGAGGGGAGTTTGACTTTCTGTTAAAGGTCATCGTAAAGAATCTGGATGCATACTATAAGTTTGCGAAGACTAAAATTGCATCCCTGCCCAATATCGGAGCCGTGAAAAGTGCTTTTGTTTTAAATGAGGTGAAGAACGAAAATACTTTTCCGCTGTTGTAATTATGGAATATAAAGAGAACGAAGAACCCACTTCACTTTTCCAACTTCGATGAACACTTTCAACTTAGCTGCTTTGGATTCTTCGCTCTATTTTTCTATGTTGTCATTCCCGCGAAACCGGGAATCCAAATGATGGAGCTTCAGTAAAAAGAAATTCCTTTAATTCGCGGCAACCGCTGTGGTAGATGGAGGGTATTCTTTAAGGATATGCGATACAAACTCGCGAATACGCTCCTCTTTCTTTTCAATATTGCTTGTGTTGTTCAGGGTGCCTACTCCACGGCCTTGCCATACCAATTCCTTCTTTTTGGCATCGATTACATCAATGTATAATGATCCTTCGGTACGGGTGCTAACATTGGGCTGATTGTTCCAGCCCCAACCCCATCCAGGTCCCCAGACCCAAGGGTTGTAGAATCCACCCCAGCCCCAGCCAAAGTTGTTGTTGTAAACATCAACACGCTCTCGTTCTTTGGTAAAGATGCTTACCAAAACATCGGGCTGTTGGGATTTAACAAACCCTCTTGAACTCATTTCATTTTCAATGGCCCGTAAGATTCGTTTTTTGTCCAAATCGGAGATTTGGGCTTTATCTATGCCTGTTTTGTAAAAGGCGTAGGATTTATAAGTTTGGAAATCAGCTTTTTTATCATAATCGGAAACTACCCTGACCGAAGTACAGGAAGCCAAAAAAACAACTGCGAGTGCAGCTAAGGATAACAGTTTTAAATTTTTCATAGTAATCTTTTTTGAGTTCAACGAAATCACTAAAAATAAGTCACAAATATTATGCCGAACAGCGCTTTAGCGCCTTGAGTTTGTCTTTTTATCGTAGCCATAAGGACAATGACGGCAACCGCTCTCACAACAATACCCCCTTTTTAGATGGTATTGCTTGGTAAACACTTTATAACCTTCCTCAGAAAGGTAAAAATCGCCCTCTTCCAAGGGAATATATTCCTTCATATAAATAGAAACCAATATAAAATTACAGTATTCCGATGAAAAGCACCAATTGTGGGATTGTTAAGTAATTCACCGAAATTGTTAATGTTATTATCGGATCATTCCAATTTTCTAATATCTTGGCGGTTATCTTTGTAGGAAACCTATGATAGTTTTAGCATGATATTGGTTTTTAAACATTTCTTCTATAAAAACTACGTTGGCCTATCACTTTGGCCATTTATCTTTTTAAAAGAGGATACCCTTAAAAATGATGAAGTGCTCATTAATCATGAACGCATACATCTAAAACAACAGCGAGAATTGTTGATTCTTCCTTTCTATATCCTATACCTTGCTGAATGGATGTTGCGAACTATTCTATATTTGGACAGTTATAGAGCTTACCAAAACATCAGTTTTGAACGTGAGGCCTATGCCAATGAAAAGGATAAGGAGTATCTTGCGCGTAGAAAGTCCTTTGGTTTTTTGGACTACTTGACGCGTTAATCAAACAACTTGCTTGTTCCCAATCAGAAAATAGATTTACCCATTCTTGAAGAAAAAGGAGTAACCCTTTATATCAAAAGAGAGGACACCATCCACCCACATATCTCTGGGAACAAATACCGAAAACTTAAATACAACCTGCTCGAAGCGGAGCGACAGGGCCATGCCACTCTGCTCACTTTTGGTGGTGCCTTTTCCAACCATATTGCCGCAACTGCCTGCGCAGGAAAAGAAAAAGGATTCAAAACCATTGGTGTCATTAGGGGGGAAGAATTAAGGGACAGCTGGCAAGAAAACCCAACATTGAGATTGGCACGCGAACATGGAATGGAGTTTCATTTTGTTTCGCGAAGCGATTATCGAAGGAAAAACGAGAAAACCTTTTTGGACAAACTGGAAGAAGTTTTTGGAAGATGTTATGTCCTTCCCGAAGGGGGAACCAACACTTTGGCAGTAAAAGGTTGTGAAGAAATCTTGACCGAATCCGATACAAAGTTTGATATTGTTTGTAGCTGTGTGGGAACAGGAGGTACCCTATCCGGACTCATCAATTCTGTAAAAGCCCATCAAACCGTTTGGGGTTTCCCTGCCCTAAAAGGTGATTTTCTAAAAGAAGATATCCGTAAATTTGCCCGAAATGAAAATTGGGATTTGATTACTGATTATCATTTTGGAGGCTACGCCAAGGTTGATGTAGGTTTAATTAATTTCATCAACGTCTTTAAAAAAGAAACAGGCATTCCATTGGATCCTGTTTATACCGGAAAAATGCTTTTTGGTATTTTTGACTTGGTAAAAAAGGATACTTTTAAAAAAGGAGCCCAAATTTTAGCCATTCACACAGGAGGGCTGCAGGGCATAGAAGGTATGAACCTTGCATTGAAAAAAAGAAATTTACCGTTGTTGGACGTATGATCAGAAGAATAGGATATGTTTTGGTGCTCGTTTTGGTATTCACGGGCTGTAAATCCAAAAAGAGAACAGTTGCCCATCAACCTAAACCGGTTGTTGAGGTTAAAAAAGACAGGAATCCAAATAGTGGACTTCCGAAGGATGGACCCAATGAATCCGAACTATATCCTTTACCCGCCAACCCTGGCAGGTTTGTAAAATTTCCGATTGCAGACACCCAAGAATATATAGATACTTTTTCTGAAATTGCTAAATATGAAATGCGTGCCTTTGGCATTCCAGCCAGTATAACCTTGGCCCAAGGCATTTTGGAAAGTGGCTCTGGTAAAGGGGAGCTTACCAGAAAGACCAACAATCATTTTGGTATAAAATGCCATACCGGATGGGATGGAGAGTTCGATTTTCATGACGATGACGCCAAAGGAGAGTGCTTTCGAAAGTACAACCACCCCATGTATTCATTCCGTGATCATAGTATTTTCCTGTCGTCTCGTTCACGGTATAAATTCCTGTTCAATTATCGGCGCGATGACTACAAAAAATGGGCTTACGGTTTGCGTCAAGCAGGCTATGCAACCGATAGAAAGTATCCGCAAAAATTGATTGCCCTTATTGATCGGTACAATTTGGACCAGTATGATGAAGAGGTAGTGCGAGGTGGACTGGAAACCGTTCGGGCACCAAAAAAATACGAAGTGTTTACCCATGTGGTGGAACAAGGGGAAACGCTTTATGCCATCTCCCGTAAATATGCCATTTCGGTGGATGAGCTCAAACAAATCAACAACCTTAATACAAATACCATTTCCATTGGGCAGGTGCTCAATATCCGAAAAGAAAAATCAAAATAAACTTGTCAGTTCGAGTGGCATGCAAAGCATGATGTATCGAGAACCGACAAGAGCAGTTAATCATAAGATTCCCGTTTTCACTTCGATTTTGCTTAGTGAACAAGCGGGAATGACACAAGAACATTAAATGATCTACCAACGAAGCAGTGCCTTGTTTGCTGAGGCCAAAAAATACATTCCCGGAGGGGTAAATTCCCCGGTAAGGGCATTCAAAGCCGTAGGGGGCGACCCCATTTTTGTAAAAGAAGCCAAAGGAGCATATCTGTATGATGAGGACGGCAACCATCTCATCGATTATATCGCTTCGTGGGGACCACTGATTTTAGGTCATGCCCATGAGCCTGTGATCAATGCGGTAGTGGAAAAGGCAAAAAAAGGAACTTCCTTCGGAATGCCCACAGAAATTGAGACCGAATTGGCCCAACTGGCCGTTTCCATGGTGCCCAATATTGATAAAATCCGTTTTGTAAACAGCGGAACAGAAGCCTGCATGAGTGCGGTGCGATTGGCTCGGGGTTATACCGGAAAAGATAAGATTATCAAGTTTGCCGGCTGCTACCACGGTCATTCCGATTCATTTTTGATTCAGGCGGGGAGTGGGGCAGTAACCTTTGGAAGTCCCAATAGTCCTGGGGTGACCCAAGGCACTGCAAAAGACACCCTTTTGGCCAATTATAACGATTTGGAAAGTGTAAAGGCTTTGGCGGAGGCCAATAGAGGTGAGATTGCTGCCTTGATTCTGGAACCTGTGGCCGGAAATATGGGCTGTATCATTCCAACCGATGAATTTATCCAAGGTTTACGGGACATTTGCACCCAAGAAGGTATTTTATTGTTGTTTGATGAGGTGATGACCGGATTCCGTTTGGGCAAAGGAGGGGCACAGGAAGCTTTGGGCATTGATGCCGATATTGTGATGTTCGGCAAAGTGATTGGGGGCGGACTCCCCGTAGGGGCTTTTGCCGCGCGAGCCGAAATTATGGCTCATTTAGCACCTGAAGGACCCGTTTATCAAGCGGGAACCTTAAGTGGAAATCCTTTGGCCATGGGCGCTGGATTGGCCATGCTTACCGAACTCAACAACAGACCTGAGGTATTTAGCAGTCTGGCCGAAAAAACAGAATACTTGCACAAGGGCATTGCTGGAGTATTGATTGAAAAAGGGGTGACGCATCAAATTAACCGTTATGGGAGTATGATTTCGGTGCATTTTTGCGAAGAACCTGTAGTGGATTTTGCTTCTTCGGCCAAAGGCAACAACGATACCTTTAAAAAATACTTTCATGGGATGTTGGAGCAGGGAGTGTATTTACCACCATCTGCTTTTGAAAGCTACTTTTTGAACGATGCCCTTAGCTATGCTGATTTGGACAAGACCATAGAGGCGGTAAAGACTATATTTTAATTCTTAAAACAACTCCTTCCCTTAGTCAAGGCCGTCACACTGAACTTGTTTCAGGGTCGCATAAATATTGAAATTGAATGGGAATGGGATGCCGAAATAAATTCGGCATGACGAATTGCAATCAGGATTCAACCAAAGCTGGAGGGGGCAAAACCACAACTAACGGCATTTGTCATTTTGAGCAAAGCGAAAAATCTAAATCCAACAGCACATGGGATTCTTCATTCGCTAAGCTCACTTCAGAATGACAAAAAGGAAGTTTCCACCCTTTCCACTGTTACTTCGTAATACCATCTTTCCATACCAAGGGAATGGAACATAATTACCCACAAAGCTCCTTGAGGAGGGAATAACCTTTACCCAACTTTGTACTTCTAATTTCATACTTCCCCCTCAAATAATCCAGAAATCTAACAATTCAACAACCCAAATCTTCATCCATCAACTCAAAAGGGTCATCCGTCAATTGGTGGCACAGCAGGTCATTGACCCAAAGTAAATTTGGCCTTAACGGGCCTTAACGGGCCTTAACGGGCCTTAACGGGCCTTAACGGGCCTTACGGCCATAATATGAACTTAAAATTATGGTTATGAAAAATCACCAACAATTCAAGAAACCAATTTACGGGGTACTGCTCATTTGCATGTCCCTTACAGTGCCATTTGCGTGTAGCAAGGAAGACAATTGCGAAACCAAGACCTATTATTTGGATGCCGATGACGATGAGTATGGTACCGATGCCACCACTGAGACTGCCTGTACCAAACCCGAGGGCAACTATGTATTGGTGGGCGGCGACACAGAGGATGACAATCCTAATATCAACCCTGGCTGTACCAAGGTGTTCTATGAGGACAAGGACAATGATGGTTACGGTGTTGATAATGACAATAAGGTTGTGGCCTGTGAAAACCCTGACTCGGAAAAATATACCGAACTGAGCAGTCCTTTTGATTGTGATGACGGTAATCCTGACATTAACCCTAAAACGGTTACTTATTATTTTGACAGTGATAGAGACACCTACGGAGACCCCAACGTACCCTTGGAGGTAAGCTCCTGTAATGATGCACCGGTAGGATACGTGCTGAACAATGAGGATTGCAATGATGAAAATGAGAATATTTACCCCAATGCGGCGGACATTACCTATTATGCGGATGAAGACGAAGATGGTTATGGTAGCGAAATATCGGAGACGAAACTTGCCTGTGACCCTGAACCGGACTATACCTTTGCTCTACAGGGTGGGGACTGTGATGACAAGGACGACAATATTAACCCAGGTGTAAGCAATGAAGATGACTACCCCTATGACGGTATTGATAGTAATTGTGATGGCACCCCTGAGGTCACCAATGTGTGGTTTGGGGCACCCCTAAATTTTTTCAAGCCAGGCCATGTAAATTGGGCAGATGACCCTCAATACCAAGACCAGATTACAGAGAACATTGCTCTTGCCCGGCCAAACGATGGAACTGATAAATGGATTACCAATATTCAATGGTGGGTAGGTAACTTTGGACAGGTTCCGGATGCTTTGGACCTATCATGGGAATATCAAGATGATTTGGATGAAACCCCAACTACCACGGATGTAGGCAATGCATTGCCCAGTGGTGGACCCCAAGGGCTACGATGGGCCATTCTGGAAAAAGAGGGAGATACCCAGGCCTGGGAAGATTTTGATGATTATGGCATATTGGGTGACCCTACCAATTTTTTCAGTCTGAATAATATCGTCTCCATTTGTGCGATTTTGGATACAGATGATGGGTATTTTGGAGTAAACAGCCCCTTTTATGTCGATACCGATTCTTTCATAGGCGGGATAGAGACGGAATATTCATATTTAATTGGTAAAACCTTGGGAGTATGGATTATAGAGGAGGACATCTACTTTACCCTTACTTTTACCAACCTTGATTCCAATGGAGGTGTAATGGGCTATACCCGCTCCACACCTAACAATTAAGTTTTTCATAGGTTAATATAAAATGAAATCCCCGATGCCATGCTTCGGGGATTCTTATTTCGCTCCTATATAGGGAGGGGATAAGCCAGAATGAGGGTTTAGGTGAGAGACCACTGCCCGGCCCCTTTATTTTAGATAAGTGAGGTTTTTTATTTCCTACTCTGTAATCCGTTGCTTGCTGTTGGTTAAATAATGTTAAAATTTTACCGAACGTTTGGTAAAATTGAAATTCTTGTTACATTTGTCCCATGAGAATGGCAAAAGTATCAGATATAGAAATTTTAAACGGGCTCATGTCCGTGTTTCGCTCCAAGGGGTATGATGGGGCCAGCCTTAATGAGTTGGCAGAGGCCACAGGTTTAAAAAAGGCCAGTCTGTACCATCGCTTTCCCGGAGGGAAAAAGGAAATGACCGCTGCCGTCCTCGACTTTATGGAATCGTGGATCAATGATAAGGTCTATAAAGTGTTATCCGATAATCAAGTAGCTCCAGTACAACGTTTACAAGATGCTTTAAAAAACATTAATGCGGTGTATAACGAAGGGCGGGAGGTTTGTTTGTACCGTTCCCTTTCCATGGATACTGGAATGGCCCTTTTTGGTGAAAAGATTGAAAAGGGAATCAATCAATGGTTGGAGTCGTTCAGCATTTTGGGAAAAGCTGTTGGGCAAGATACGGAGACTGCCATGCAAATGGCGAAGCAAAGCTTTATTGAGGTACAGGGTAGTTTGGTGCTTTCCAAAGCCATGGATAGCACGGAGCCTTTTCAGAATGCCATAAAACAAATTGAAAACCGATACAAAACTTAAAAAAATTTGAACATTAATGTTACCGAACGTTCGGTAAAAAATAATAATAACAATTAAATTAAAAACAATGAAAACTAGAAAAACAATTGTAACACTTTTTACTTTGGCGGTATTGGTCGCCTCGAACCTTAACGGACAAAACAAAAGATCCGTAGCAAAACAAGATTATCCAACCACTTACCATACCGCAAAAGTATCCGGATTGGATATTTTTTACCGCGAAGCGGGTCCCAAAGACGCTCCCACCTTACTTTTATTGCATGGTTATCCCACTTCTTCGCATATGTTCCGCAATTTGATGGAGGACCTGTCTTCCAAATACCATTTAATTGCACCGGATTACCCAGGTTATGGACGTAGCTCGCAACCTCCAATGGCAGAGTTCGATTATACCTTTGACAATTTTGCGGAGATCATTGATGCGCTTTTGGTACAACTTAAAGTAAATCGCTATAGCCTTTACTTGATGGATTATGGTGCGCCGGTAGGGTACAGAATCTTTGAAAAGCATCCTGAGCGAGTGGAATCGTTCATTGTACAAAATGGAAATGCCTATGATGAAGGTTTGGTAGATTTCTGGATTCCCCTTAAAAAGTATTGGAACGATTACACCGTTGAAAATGGAAAACCTTTGGAAGGATTTCACGCTGTGGATGGCCTAAAATGGCAATATCTGCATGGCGTGCAGGACAGCACCAAAGTAAGTCCGGACAACTGGAACATTGACCTTCAACATTTGACCCGTCCGGAAAACAATGAGATCCAATTGGCCATGTTCTACGATTACCGTACCAATGTGGATAGATATCCCGGATGGCAAAAATTGTTCAGGGAGTATCAGGTGCCTACCTTGATCGTATGGGGAAAGAACGACTATATTTTTCCACCTGCTGGGGCACATCCGTATAAAAGGGATCTAAAGAATGTGGAATTCCATTTGTTGAACACAGGTCACTTTGCCTTGGAGGAAAAAGGAGAAGAGATTGCCAACTACATTGACAATTTTTTGAAAAAGAACAAGATTCAGTAATTAGGTTCGCTGCCCGTAGCACATTTTTTTCATGATGCTGCGGGTAGTGTTTTTAATGTTTTTACGACTTAACCGCAATTACAAATTAGAATAACATATCATGAAAAAAGAAGAAATAAAATTACCGGTACCTCCCTTTACGTTGGAGACAGCCAAACAAAAGATTCAACTGGCCGAAGATGCTTGGAACAGTCAAGACCCAATTAAAGTTTCCAAGGCCTATACAGTGGACAGTGAGTGGAGAAATCGTTCGCAGTTTGTTAATGGAAGGGAAGAAATCCAGTCGTTTTTGGAAAACAAATGGCAAAACGAACGCAATTATAAGCTGAAAAAGGAATATTGGGCCCATGGTGATGATCGTATCGCGGTTCGGTTTGAATATGAATACCAAACGAAGGATGGAGATTGGTTTCGTGCCCATGGCAACGAGAATTGGGAGTTCGATTCAAAGGGTTTGATGAAAAAGCGCTATGCGAGTATCAATGATGTACCCATAAAAGAGGAAGAACGGAAGTTGTAGAAATTATGGGAATAGAAAATGGGGCCCAGGCCCCATTTTCATTTAAACAAACTAAAACTAACCAACCCGACCAGACTAAATAGGTTTAATCCAAACCAAGTGTTTCCATTTTTTGTGTTCTTTTAGCACAAGGGCGATGTTAATGGCAAAAAGTCCGCCCGTTTGCAGTAATTCATTGATTTCATCGGCCTCCAAAAAAAGATGGAACAAAAAAATGTGCAGGGTAATGGGCAACAAAAAAATGGCTCCAATAAAACCACTTCCCTGTAGTAATACCAGCAATCCAAAAAGTAGTTCGGCTATGCCTAAAACCTGCCAAAAGTATCCTGTCTGTTTTGCTCCGCTGATGTACAATATCTTTTGAAGTGTACTTTCTTTTTCGGGAGCCTTGAACTTTTCTGCTTTTTCCACAACCTCAATGGGAGAGGGGATGGGTTTTTGGAACTTTTGGATTCCTCCGTAAACCATCATTCCACCCAAAATCAAGCGTAAAACAATAAATAGAATATTTATTTTCATCTTATTGGGTCAAAGTGGTTTCACCTGCATTGGGATTGTACACATAGTTAAAAGTGTAGAAACGATATTCATCAGTCATAAAATTGGGCTCTGCAGGAGCATCTTTATAATAGCTCACAATCTCCATTTTAGCATATTTTCCATCATGGGTGCGAATTACAAAAACCTTCCCGGGGATGGGTGCTATAATATGGGTGGCAGGGTTGTAACTGTACCATCCGTTGTTACTTCCCGTAGGTATGGCAAAGGCACCATCGGCATCTTGGGTAAATGAAAATTCCTTGGTATCAGTAATACTTGCAAAAGTTCCCGATTGGATAGAGATTCCCCCATTTCCGTTTCGGGTTGGCTCGTCATTTGTGCCAGTTGCGGTTCCACCGTTTACTACAATAGATGTGCCCCTAAAGGCAATATCCCAGTCGGTATCGCTTGTGGTCACTTCACCTGTTGCAAAACTGAATTTCGTATACGGCCCTCCCGCAGGCTCTCCCTGTTCTCCGGTCTGTGGTGCAGGAATATTGGAGGCTGTCTTACTTTGAACAGGAACCAGATTTGGGCCGTCATCATCGCTACAGCTTACAAAGGCGATAAAAAAGAACAAAAGACTAAAAAGTTTTAAAGTGGTTTTCATGTGTATGTATAAATTAAAATTGAATATTAAGTTTTGTGAACAGTTGAAGTCCAGGATTGATAAGGATCTTACTATCCTGAGCGGCCAAGGGATTGTTGCCTTTGAAATCCAACAGGTTGTTGGCTCCTAATTGCAATTGGTAATGTTTAAACAAGGTTTTTCCGAAGGCCAGGTTTACCAGCGCATAGCCATCAACAAAAGAATCGTCAAAATCATCCAACAGGCCATTGCCATTGCGATCGGTAAGGCCAAACTTGCTTCTGTAGGTTATTCTAAGATTGGCATTGGCCTCCCATTTTGGAATGTCATAAAATACTTTAAAATTGAGGGTGTGCCTAGAGCGGTTTTCCAATCCAAAGTAGTCTGATTTTTCCAACTGGATAGTTGATAAAGTTTCGGGGTCACGGGCAAACACTTCACCATTTTCAATGTCTTCCTCTTTGTTTTTGTCATACGCATACAAAAGTTGATACCCAGCTGAAAAATTAAGTTGATTGGAAGGTCTGTACTTGAGGTCAATTTCCAAACCTTGGGTATACACACTTTCCCTATTGATGTAGCCAAATACATTTTGTCCATTGGTCTTGGCGGCCAAGATTCTGGTGTCGATAAGGTTTTTAAAGTCGTTTCGGAAAAAATTAAGTTCTGAGGACAGTTTTCCTTTTTTGTAGACAATTCCAAGATTGTAGCCAACGGAGCTCTCCGCATCCAATTTTTTTCCTAAGTCTGAAGCATCAACCTGAAGGGTTGCAATTTCATTATTGTTTTGAAGTCGTTGTATGCCTTCGGCTTCCACGTCCTTTCCAAATACAGAGTACCCGCCCCCAGCGGCATTGGTGAAGTCAAGATATAGCTGTCTAAAATCAGGAGCTTTAAAACCACTTCCCACTGAAGCTTTGATGGCCAGATTTTCTGTGAGTTCGTAACGAGCAGATATTTTAGGACTCAGCTGTGAATTATATTCACTGTGATTATCAAAACGGGCACCAGCGATCAGATTGAGCTTTTCCAAAGGTTTAAAATCGTACTGGGCAAACACATATTGGGAATCAAAGGATACTTTTTCTGCAAAAAGGGAGCGATCGAGGGTTTCAAAATTGTAACCACCTCCCGCAGTTAGGGTGTTGTTGGGGTTGATGGCATAATTGAAACGGATTTCAGGTCGAAAGAGCTTCTGGTCAAAATCATTTTCAATGAGCAGGTTATTGTTGGCCGGATCAATTGTATTTTCATTGGTTATGTAATTGGTAAAGTAAAGCTCGTACTGTAAGTTGATTTTTTTGGAGGGATTATGATTGATCCTGAGTTGAATGTTGGCATCCTTTTCTTCGCTGGTACTGGGAGCAATGTCAAACTCCTGGAAGAAATAGCGTCCAGAGGCATAAACATCCAATTGATCGGAATGGTCGTAAAACAATCGACCATTAAAGGTGTAATTAAAAAATGGGTTTACGGTTTTGCCTTCTTGGCTCGGTGATAGATCATACCCATCTGTGCTCAACCGGTCTGCAAAAAAGGAATATCCAATTTTATTGGCCCATTGATTAAGGCTGATGTTGGTGTTCTGATGGTTAAAGGAGGCCGTTCTATGCGATATTTGACCTCGGATTTTATCGGAAACCGGTTTTTCGGTGATAATATTGATGACCCCACCCAATGCCTCGGAGCCAAAAAGGCTGGAAGAAGGCCCTTTGACCACCTCAATTTGTTTAATGTTGCCTATGGCAAAGCGACTGAGGTCAAGGTTTCCAGAACTTCTGCCTACCACGGGCACACCATCTATCAGTACTAAGATATAATCTGATGCAACACCTTGAATTTGTACACCTTCACCACCACCAACAGTGGCATCCGGGGTCATGATGATTCCGGTTTGTTCATTCAGTATTTCATTTAGGCGGGTTACCCCCGTCTGTTGCAGTTGCTTTTTGGAAATCAAGGTTACCGGTAAGGGTAGGGAAGAAAGTTGAC
This sequence comes from Flagellimonas sp., assembly GCF_965222555.1. Lineage (GTDB taxonomy): Bacteria > Bacteroidota > Bacteroidia > Flavobacteriales > Flavobacteriaceae > Flagellimonas. Next base: position 1,960,707 of record NZ_CBDCUG010000005.1, read on the forward strand.
GAACGGTACGTGTGGCCGTTACGATCACTTCATCCAAGCTTTCCATTAGAATAGAATCATTACGCTTTTTAAAAGATTCTTGAGCTGCACAGAAAAGACTAAGGAGGAAAAAATAAATGAAGAAACCGTTTTTATTTAGAATCATTCTAATTAGATTTGCGGCAAATATATATTTATTTTTATTTAATCTAAATAAGAACAACATTAAATTTTCAATTTTTTTAATTCCAAAAAACAAGACGTTTACGATGAAACAACTTTCAATTTTTACTGTATTATGTTTAGCGTTTGCATTGCAATCCAATGCTCAGAGCAAGAAGAAAAAGGACCACCAGGCCATAAAAAGCATGTGTGGGTGCTATGAGGTAGGCTTCAACTTTGCCGAAACTTTTGAATATTCGGAGGATGAAAGCTATGTTCCTTCCAAAGTGAAGCATGACAAAGCATTGGAATGGGTACAATTGGTGTCCGATGAGAAGGACAAAATAGTGATGCAACATCTGTTAGTGGTGGGAAAACAAGATTCGCCGCGAGTCATAAAACATTGGAGACAGGATTGGCTATTTGAGAATACCGATCTATATACCTATAATGCTGATAATGTTTGGAACTATGTTTCGCTTCCAAAAGAGCGTGTGAAAGGACAGTGGACGCAAAAAGTATATCAGGTAGATGATAGTCCTCGTTATGAGGGATCCGCGACCTGGATTCATGAAAATGGACAAAGTTATTGGGAAAATGCGGCTGACGCACCACTACCGAGAAGGGAATATACCAAAAGAAGTGATTATAACCTGACCCTTAGAAACAATAGACATGTTGTAACTGCAGAAGGATGGGTTCATGACCAGGACAATAAAAAAATCATTAGAAAAGAAGGAGCCACCGATGTGGTTTTGGCCGAGGAAAAGGGATTCAATACCTATAAAAAGGTTTCTGACAGCAGATGTTTAGTAGCCCAAAACTGGTGGAAAGAACATGGAGCAAATTGGGCCAAGGTTCGAACGAAGTGGGACAACGTCTTTGCACAAAAACAGAATTTAAAACTCAATGCCAAAGTTGATGGTATGCCGCTTTATGCCCATCTTTTTTCAGAGGATTTTGACAGCTCAGAGGATAATATTGCCAAGACCATTGATGCATTTATTTCAAAATAGGCTTGGTGATTGGTTAGTTTGAATGAAAAGTCACCCTTTTAGGGTGGCTTTTTTATTCTTGGTATTCCTTTTCCACCAACCGCTTGGAAATCCACCAATAATTACCAGCAGGGTCAATGATTCCTCCTTGTCTATCTTCATAGTCCATATCCATAGGGTCAAAACTTTTTTGGGCGCCATTGTCCAAGGCATTTTGATAGACATGGTCTACATCGTCTACAAATAAGTAAAACGATGTTCTCATATTTTCAAACTCTCCTCTTGCCTGACTGACCATAAAACAACTGTCCCCAATTTTAATGATTACGTTGGCTATCTCACCTGTTTTATCATTGATGGTTCTATTTAATTCTTCAGCATAAAAAGCTTTTTTAAGAAAATCTATTTCCTCTTCAGGATTGGCCACGAACAAATAGGCATTTACCGTATGGAAGCCTTGAGGTTTAAAGGTGTCGAATATTGTTTTCATAGGACAAGAATTAAGTGTATGTTATAATTATATCAAATTAGGTAATTTTAATAGGTACAATTAAGACGTATGACCAGGGATATTTTGGACATCAATGATTTTACCATTCTGGTGGAAGTAGCCGATTCCGATAAAATCATTACAGATTCTTGCTATTTTGATGAGCCCGTAATCGCGGTAGCATTGTATGGCTCTGGCAATGTGCATTTGTCCATGAAATATGGTAATGAACAAAGGGATTATGATCATACCAAGGGCTTGGCACTCTCATTCTATGCCGATGAACGTGTGGAATGTGAACATACAGTTTCTGCGGAAAAATCGCTGCAATGTATTGTTATAGCCACCTCACCCAAAAACCTTCAAAAGTTGCCCAATAACGAAGGGGAATTGTTTTCAGAATTGTTAGGGCAATTGGTGAAACCATCGGATCATTATGTAGAAGGGCCTCGATTTTTTATGACCCCGGAGATGCAACATATTGTGGATGGCATTTTCAAAAATACTTATGAAGGCAAAGCCAAGATGATGTTTTTTCGAAGTCAGATTACTGCTTTGTTGTCCCACTTTTTTTGGCAACTGTCCACCTTGAAGGATGATGGGATTAAAAATATAGAACGTGAAAAATTATATGAGGCCAAAGAAATCCTATCTAATAATTTGGATACTCCTCCTTCACTAACCGAACTTTCACGGCAGATAGGATTGAACACGTTTAAACTTAAAAAAGATTTCAAGGAGCTTTTTGGGGTTCCTGTTTTCAAATATCTTCAGAATGAACGCATGACCAAGGCCCATGAGCTTATCCGAAAAAATGAAGCTACAGTTCAGGAAGCCGCATGGCACGTGGGATACGATAGTTTGAGTTCTTTTTCCAATGCCTTTGCCAAGAAATTTGGTTTTAGACCAAGTGAAATAAGAAGATAAGCAAGTAACTTAGTTCTTGGCAGCAGAAAAAATGGCCACCGTTTCTTTTTTCCCCTTAAGGGGAATACTTCCCATAGCTTTAAAGGTATAATCAGGTGAATCCAGATGCTTTTTCAATTTTTCGGAAAGAAGCAAATCACTTTTTAATGTATTGCACTGTCCTTGAATTCGGGCAGCAGTGTTAATGGTATCTCCGTGGTAGGCTATTTCCTTTTTGTATTTCCCAACTTCTGTCACGGTAACAATTCCCGCATGTACGCCTGCTTTAAAGAATGGAAGGCAATTATATCTCCCTTCGTAGTATGCTCTTTTTGCTTCTAGACGCTGTTTAAAATTATAAAAGGTCTTTAGTAAATTCTGACTTTCTATACCTTCCTCCAGCGGCCAAGTCAAAACTGCTTCGTCACCTACATATTGATATATTTCTGCCTCGTTGGAGATGGCAATGCCCAGATCATTGAAACAATCCTGCACCAGTTTGCTGTACGTTACATGGCCCAACCTTTCAGCTAGGATCGTGCTATCTTGAAGATCTAGAAACATAAAAATACGCAGCTCCTCGCGAGGCGTGTAAAACCTTCCCAAAAGTAATTTGGCCAAATTCCCTTCCCCCAACATTAGATTTACTTGTCTTAGTACCGCCAAAAACAGATCCACGGAAAACATATAAAAGTAAATGGCTCCACTGCCGCGATCAAACGCAAAGTCGAGCATGCTTACTGAAGTTCCAAATAGCAATTGGTAAACGCTATAGGCAGTAATGACCATCAACGTCAAGAATAGAATGGTATACAAAAACCGGATGAGCAATAACCGCTGGATGGACATAAACTTATAAATCCGCTCCTCAACCAAAATCTGAGCGGTTCCGGACATTAAACCTAAAATTGGACCAAGGATAACGGAGATTATAAAATTATTGGGAAAATCGAACTGAAGTAGACCCAACTCCTGTGTACCCACACCGCGAACAATGGCAAGAAAAAGACAGGCCAAGGTCCATCCGATCATGTAGAACCTGAGTATGCGCCACCGACGTTTATTGGTTTGTGAAAGCCCCATAAGTTCAAAGTTATCCTTTTCGAACAAATCATACTCCTTTTCGAACAACTTCTCCCCCAAGGGTCGTCCTAGTTTTGCCATGTAATTAAAAAACAAACAGTCATGAAAACATTTAGAGCCATCGGAATTGGAATATTGATTTGGATACTTGGTGTTAGCACATATGCCATGTCCTTTTACCTTCCCATAATGGATGATAAGGAACAACAGGCCAACGCGGTCTTATTTGCAGCGGTGATACCCTTGGTTTGGGCAGGGTGTTGGTTATACTACAAAAAGGGAGCTACAACACATGGTTGGCAACTTGGTCAGACATTGTTTTTAACAAGCGTCACCCTTGATGCATTGATCACCGTGCCCTTTCTGATTATCCCCAATGGAGGTAGTTACTACAGCTTTTTTACTGATTTCGGCTTTTGGTTGATCGCCCTTGAATTTATGATAGTGGCTGTACTGTATTGGTATATCAAAATCTATATAAAGCTTAATAAATACATATAATTTCTTTAAACAAACAATTATGAAAAACAACATTTTAGTATTGGGGGGAACTGGAAAAACAGGACGTAGAATCGTCCAAAAACTGAACGATAAAGGGCACAATGTGCGTATTGGTTCACGAAGTGAAAGTCCTGCTTTTGATTGGGATAAACCTGAAACCTGGGGCAATGTCTTGGAGGGAATGGAAAAGGTATACATTACTTTTCAACCCGATTTGGCGGTTCCGGGAGCTTTGGAAGCTATTGAAGGATTGGTAAAGGAAGCAAAAAGGAAAGGTGTGCAAAAATTGGTGTTGCTTTCTGGGAAAGGGGAGCGAGAGGCGGAATTATGTGAGCAGGTGGTCATTAATAGTGGTTTGGATCATACCATTGTAAGGGCTAGTTGGTTTAACCAGAATTTTAGTGAGAGTTTCTTTTTGGAACCTATTCAGAGTGGTTTTGTTGCCTTGCCTCAAGCAGATGTAAAAGTACCTTATGTTGATGCCGATGATATTGCAGATGTTGCGGTTGAAGCCTTGATTGGAGATCAGCACAACGGAAATATCTACGAATTGACAGGGCCAAGGTTTTTGACTTTTAGGGAAATCATCAATGAAATTGGACAAGAAGCGGACAGAGAGATAGCGTTTACCGCTATTGCTCTACCTGCTTATACCAAAATGCTTAAGGAACATGGTGTTCCAGAAGATTACGTTTGGTTGATCAATTATCTTTTCACCGAAGTTCTGGGTAATGAAGCAAATCAAGTTATCACACATGACATTGAGAAAGTTTTGGGTAGGAAACCCAAAGATTTTTCAGCCTATGTGAAAGAAACAGCGGTAACGGGTGTTTGGAACCAGCCAGTTGGAGTTTGATACGGTTCTCTTATTTAAAATGAAGCAGATCTAAAAGATCTGCTTTTTTTATGCTATTGCTCCTACCAAATGATTGTATGACATTCCGGCTAAAATGGCCAGTCCAAAGCTCAAAAGGGTTCCAATGAGCACATATTCGGTAAGTTTTCTGTTTTTGCCTTTGTTCAGGTCTCCAAAACGAAAAACCGATTTAGCCGTAATCAACAACCCTATTGCAGCCCATTGATTCAATAGGATAAAACCAAAAACAAATAGGCGCTCCAACATGCCAATATATGTTCCCGCATTTTTAAGGGAACCTCCTTCCGCATCATCACTTTTTTGAACTTCTTTAATGTATGGCGCCAAAAGCATTCGCATCAGAATTCCAGAAACATAGGTCACAAATACCAAGAAGGTAATGAACAAGAGGTTTTTTTCACCGAACAACACGGTGGGGTCAATTTGAAAGGGTTCGTACCAATATATAAGGAAAACGATGACCAATAAGTGAAGAGTTTGATCTAGCGCAAAAAGCCATCTAAAGTTTTTTTCGTTAGTGAAGGCAAGTTTGCCCAGATCAATCAGATAATGGGTAACGATTATAATGGCAATGATGCCCAGATGTTTAAATTGAAGTAGAATCAACAAAGCCAACAAATGAATTCCCATGTGCCAATAGAGGTATTTGGATTTCCATTTTTTATTTAGCTTATCATCGACCCAATGTGCAGGTTGGAATACAAAATCCCCCAGAAAATGGGCCAGTATCAATTTTAGAGCAAATAGCGTCATAGTTTTATGAGTTGGGAGATATAAAATTGGTTCATTTTTTTGACTTCATCAAATCCGGCACGAATCAATGCTTCGCTAATATTGCTTTGTGATTTATCCAGAATGCCCGCCAACTCTTTTTGGTTGGATTTAGGATGTTCTAGGGCGGTCCTCACGACCCTTGATGTAGCGGGCAACCAATGGTCCATACTCAATGCAGCCAGCTGGAGCATGAGGTTCATTGAGGTATCAAGTTCTTCGGAATTGGATTTTATGGCCAGGGTCTGTTTTTTCAAACCCTCAAAGCATTCCCCTGAGAATACAAAGGCGGAGCCATTGGATTCTGTTATTTTGTCTGAACTATAGTCTTTTTCGCCCAGACCAATACCCATACGAACATCTATGCCTTTCTTTTGTTTTAGGGTCGCTTTGATATGAATGGCCGCTTCTAGAGCTTTTTCCGGGAGTACCTCCAACTGGAAGCTATCACCGCGGTAAATTTCCCACTGTGCTGGCTCCTTCCCATAGGTGTTCAATACCCTTTTTAGGTTGGGCAACCAAGCTTCGGGAATATCCTTTCGGGAATTAATGATATCTCCGGTTATTATGGCCGTTGTTACTTTCATAATTCAAATATCGGTAAAATAACCGATAATTACAAATATCGGCAAAATAGCAGATAATATTAATTATCGGTAAAATAACCGATAGTAATAGAAAAGTATAAGCCCTTCCATAATTTACAGAAGGGCCTAATTTTCTAATTTGTTGGTTTTTCCCGGAAATTAGGGACGAGCGTTCCACGGTCCCAACTCAATTTCCAGGTTTCCACATTGGTATAGAGCCATTCATCTTCTGGGCCTAAACAATCATATCCTTTCTCTTTTTTAAAGATTATTTTTTCAGGTAGACCTCCTTCTTCATCAGGGAAAACGAATTTTTCAGAATAATAGGACGCATCTTCATCATTAAACTGTGAAAGTTCATATGCGATAAGGGCGCCTTCAAAGGCAAATACATAAATGCCCCCATTTTCTTCCCCGTCATGATTGGCATGATAATCTATATAGATTATCCCATCTAAATGTTCAATGCCTCTATCGCTATAAGTTTCTATACTAATAAAGCTGTTGTCCAATGGTATTTTCTTTTTGAACAAGCGTCCAAAATACATGCTCCGTATATTCAAAAGGGTTTTGTCTCCCTCCTTGGAGTAGGCGAAAAAATAGTTGGTTCCATCTACGGTTTTCTTTTCCAAAGAGAGCAATCCACCCAGAATATACCCGGTCATGTCATTGTACTCTACTTTGTAGAAAGGGGAATCATAGCCATTGTAAGGCCATGAGGAATCCGTCATTTCAATAATTTTCACCCATTCCCCAATTTTAAGGAGTTCCAAGACCTTAGATTCGGTATTGGGTTCAGCTCTTAACTTAACATCATTGCCAAAGACATAAACCTGTTCACCGGGTTCAAAGGGACATGTGACGGGACAATGGATACGTTGGGCAAAACTAAAGGTGACAGATAACAGGGCGGCAAAGACCGCAATTGTGCATTTTGATTTCATATTTCTGAATTTTAAGGATTAGGACAGTCCTTAGGGAGGTTGAAATATATACGGGCCAAAATGTTAAAATGGTTTTCCGTAATGCACTTAGGAAAGTCGTTTAGTAAAGATAGTAATGATAAACCAATAGGGATAAGATTTATTTTTCAGTTATCTGGAACATGGCATCAAAGGAATCGGCCAACAAGGCTGAGTGATTATCTTGATAAATTAATTTGCCTCCAAATTCCAAAGCTTTGGCAATGGTTGCATTAATATCCGCAACCTTGAAAAACACAGACCAATATTCATGTTTTCCCTTTATTTCATTGTCCACCTGTTGAATTGCAGTGATATTTTGTCCTTGACTGTTGTAAACCAAGAATCTTTTGTTTTCGGTTTCTTCAATGGTCCAATCGAAAAGATGGGTATAGAACTCCAAAACCAAACCTTCATCCGAAACATAGAGCTCGTTCCATACCATAGTATTTTCCTCATCCAAGGTCCGGCCATTTAATTGGTTTCCATCATACACCGTAAAACCAGCACCGGAAGGATCTCTAATCAGAGCAATGGAGCCAAAATCACCTGTGGATTCTGTCAATTCAACCTTTCCTCCCATAGCTTGAGCCTTAGATACCGTAGCGGCAACACTGGTCACTTGAATATAAGGCATCCAAAAAGAAGGCATCCCCATGTTTACAAAAGTCTCCGGCATCAGATATAGGCCCGAAACCTCTTTTTTTGACTTGTAGGCATAGTGGTAATCAGTATCTACTTGCTGATAGCCCCAACCAAAGATTTTTGAATAAAACTCTTTGGAAACTTTGAGGTCAAAAGTTGAAAGATCTGTCCAGATAAAATTATTTGCTTTCATTTATTTGGTTTTGGTTGCCAACTTGGGGGCATGATCAATACTTTTAGTTTGTTGACAAAACCAGGAGTGTCAGAAACTTTGGCAAACAAACGTTGTAGCCCATGAAGGAACACTTTGATGGGGTTGTTTGAGTTTATGGGTTTATCGATGCCATACCTCACTTTTTCAACCTCTGGTTCAAAGGTACCCAACATTCTGTCCCAAATAATAAGGATGCCTGCATAGTTCTTGTCCCAATATTGTCTGTTTGACCCATGGTGCACTCTATGGTGCGAAGGGGTATTGAAGATATATTCAATAGGTTTTGGAAGCTTTTTAATGACCTCCGTATGCAACAAGGTCTGAAAGACCTGTACAAAAACTTCGGATAATAATACTAAAATGGGGTCGAAGCCCAACATTACGATGGGTAGGGAAAACAAAATGGGAAAAACAGCATCAAGAGGCCCAAATCGATAGGCAACTGACATATTAAAGTGTTTTGAGCTGTGATGAACGGTATGTGTTGCCCAACCCAGACCAACACGATGCATCATTCTATGGTCCCAGTAGTAAGCAAAATCTGCCAGTAGGATACAGCTTATAACCGTGGCCCAGTTAATAGGCAGATGAGGTAAACTAAAGTTTTCATAGACCCAAAAATAGATTTTGGTGATGGCAAGGATTCCCAAGATGTATTCAATCAATACAAAACCACCAAAGGTGATGATGTTGGCAATGGAGTCAAAAATAACGTCCGTTGTCAATCTTTTAAGCACCGTGTACCGAATCAGTTCAATTAAAAAGAAGGGGATGATGATATAAACAAGACTCCAATCGTTGAAAATGGAAAACCAATATTCCACATCGACCCAACTAAGTTCTTTTGATAAAAATTCTATCATTTTCTAAGGTATTTTGTTCCAAATTTCAGTGTCGGCATAGCCGTAATAATCATAACTCAATTGTAACTGTGTTCCGGAAATGGATCTTATTTCACAGGGGATTTTATAACGCTCACCCTCATAATCCAACCGGTAAATCCCCGTGTAGGTTTTGGATTTTTCAAGAGTTATCTCCAAGATGGTGTCATTTGCTTTTTGGGAATTGCCGTATTCATCCAAATAAGCAATGGTAACTCCTATCATTTTTTCGTTACTTTCCTTTATTTCATTGATGACTGCCCCTCTGAACTCTTCTGAATCATACTGGACCTTCCATTTTCCCAATAAAAAGTCATTACTATCATTATGGGTTTCTTTGGATGGTTCCAAAGTTTCAGGTGGAGTCTTAACAGCCACTTTATTTTGAGTTGATTTTGATTGATTGGCCAATAAATGGGGAATTCCGGCCAGAACGGCTATCACTCCCAAGCTAGTGATCAATAATTTAAGATTCTGCATTGCTATTACTTTAGGAAACAAAAATAGATAGGGGGTATGGATAACTTTTTGACCTATATCAAAAAATCACTTTTGAGCCCTTAATCGACTCAGAGTTTCTTGGGACATTCCTAAAAAGGAAGCAATATGGCCAAGTTTTGCCCTTTGATCTAAACCAGGCATTTCCCGCATGGTAAGCTCATATTTTTCCTTTGCGGTTAGATCTTGAAAGTTTTTGGTGATGAAATCCATGACGGCATACTGTTGTTCAATGAAACATCTTGCAAATTTTTCAAATTCACGAAAGTCATTGATCAATTCTTGGAACTGACTTTTTGAAACAACAAATACATCACTATCCTCGACCGCCTCTATGGATTCAAAACTGGGTTGGTTGGCATAAAAACTGTACCACGAGGTAAAAAATTCGTTCTCCGAATAAAACCAATAGGTCCTTTCCTTGCCCTTGTTAAGGTAATATGAGCGAAAAATCCCTTTCTCTACAAAGTAATAATGCTTGCAATACTTACCTTCTTCAATGAGTGTGGTATTTTTTTGAACTCGAATCTTGGAAAACACATCAGCTATTCTGGACTCCAGTTCCTTGTGAACCAAAGAAAACTCTCTTATTTGTGCTATCAGGTTTTCCATGGTTTTAAAGATATTCTTTTTGGAGAGAACCAAAATGGCCAACAATCACTTTGAGCAAAAAAATTACTGGACGCGCCAAGGGGGATTCAGCCTGTTTTCACCAGCAAAATATAGAATCAATTGATTATTGTCGGGGTCACGGAGTCTGGCTTCCCTCCACAACCAAGTACGGTCCGAAGGTGGTTCATCAAAATGGATGCCCTTTTCTTTTAGTATGGTGACCTTTTCATCCAGGTCAGTGCATTCAAAATAAATGGAAACGCCTTCTCCTTTTGGTAGTTCTTCCACTAAATGGACCGAAAAGGTACTGTTGCCATTGGGGCAGACAAAGCGGGCATAATGCGGAAGCGCTTTTACAATTAATTGTAATCCCAATGTGCTATAAAAAACAATGCTGTTTTCTACGTTTAGTGAAGGGACACTAATTTGGTTGAGGTTCATGAAATTGGATTAAGAATACATTCCAAAATACGATTTTCGTTTTATAGGGGAGTTTAAAAATGGGACAAAAAAAGAAGCCACGTCCATGGCCGGCGTGGCTTCTAAAATCAACAAAAAACACTATCCTCTTCTTCCCTTCTCCTGCATTTTCTTTTTGCCGTTCATTCCTTTTTTTAACTTCAATTTTTTCCAGGTTTGGTATTGTTCCTTGGTCAATACCTCTTTCATTTTTTGTTGATGTGCAATTTGACGGTCCAATCGGGCACTTTCAAACTCAAATTGCTCATCGGAGCTTGGTCTTTTCCATTCTCCGCTTTCCTTTTTTGCTTGGATTTCGGCAAATCGCGCTTTGCGATACTTGACCTGTTCCAAGCTAATGTCCATCACCTTGGCTTGTTGCGCTTTGGTGAGATCTAGGGCCAAGGTCATTTTTTTTGTTTTCAGGGTGGCCATCTGCTCGGCCGTCATGTCCATTTTTGGACTTTTTCCCATTCTTGGTCCGGCATGTCGTTGTGCCATTGCACCCATCGTGGTCAATAAGACCAATAATACTGTTAATTGCTTCATATGTTTAAATTTTAATGATTTGATGGTTGGACAATGCTCGTGCATGATGGTTTAACCAACAAATCGGAATTTATGAAGCATTTAACACAAAAAATATGGGGTGCTACTCTTGATCTGACACAAAATCTTTTTGAGTTTCTTCTAGCTCATCAGTATCCTCAAAATCGGTTTCTACAACCGTGGAGGAATTCACTTGATTTTGAAACTTTTCTTCCTGTTCAATTCCATAATAGATAATGGAAGCTATCACAAAACAGGAGAAGTAGATAAGACTCTTGATTTTGTAGGTCATGATTTTGAGATTTGGGAATACTAAAATAGGGAAAGCAAGGGCACTTAACCACCATATGTTGTGAAATGGCCTTTTTTAGATGTGAATGGGATAAAATGCGTGGTATAATCGATAAAATGCATTGTTTATCCAAAAAAGGCCATTTCCTATGGTAAATTCTTACAACATTGGACTATTTGGGCTCCAGAATCAAATCAATACGCTCCAAGGCATCTTGAAGATGGTACCTACTCATAGTATCCGAGATTCGTCCCAGGCCACTTCTAACATCCCGTTTCAAATTATTGAGCTCTGCTCTGGCTACGGAACGAATATCAGATTGGCTGGTGTTCACCGCGGTGGATTTTCTATACCCACCAAAGTCTGGTAGTTTTCCTTGATTTTGTGCCGTCATCAAATATTCCAGACGGTCGATATGGGCTTTTTGAAGATTTCTTCTATAAGTATCTATGGATTTACCACTTCTAGTCTCCGACCAAATACCCCGTCTTAAGTCTCGCATCATTTCTAATAAACCGTAGGCTTCGTTTCCATTAATGGTTTCATTTTCTATGATACGGGCAAGTTTCCCCAACTGCAAAATGTTGTTCAAATAACTCACTTGCATGGAGCGAATTCGTTCCACAGATCCAGAATATTCCGTTTTATTGAAAATCTGCTGATCTATCAACCAATTTGGAGTTTTGAACAATTGCTCTTGCATAAAAGCCATGCAGTTTTTCTGGTGCTCTTTGTTCACATGGGTATACACGGCTCCTTCTTGTCCTGCGGTTTTGTAGTGCTCATAAACACCCCCTATATTATTGGAAACATGCCCCATATAGCGTCTGAACTGCGAAACGACCTGTCCATAAAGTGTTCCAAGATTGTCATAATCCTCACCATCTTCGGTGGTCCATTCCATAAGTTTGGGGACAATACGTTTTAAATTCTCAATACCATATAAACTTGCCTTAATGGCGTCATCTCCCAAATCCTCTGTTTGTGAACTTGGATCGTGTACATCTCCCACTTGTTGATGTCCGAATCTGTACATAGGGTCGTTTTCATGTTCCCTGATCCAGCTATTTAAAATGGATTTTTCATCTTCTGCCGATGTGTTCAAGATAGGTTTGTACCCCCAACGAATGGCATATTTGTCATAAATTCCAATATCTGGCATTAAGGCTACCCCTTTATCTTCCGGCTGAGCAACATAATTGAACCGTGCATAATCCATTATGGATGGAGCGGTACCATATTTTTGGGTAAAGCTTTTGGAACGCAACGAATCAACTGGATAGGCCACACTACTTCCCATATTGTGAGGAAGACCTAAGGTATGACCCACTTCGTGGGCTGAGACAAAACGAATCAATCTGCCCATAATTTCATCTTTAAAGGCAACACTTTGCGCTTCAGGATTAATAGCCGCGGTTTGAACGAAGAACCAATTTCGAAGCAAGGTCATTACATTATGGTACCAGTTGATGTCCGATTCCAATATTTCACCGCTCCGTGGATCACTTACATGGGGCCCATTGGCATTGGGAATGGGCGAAGCCAAATAACGCACTACGGAATAGCGTACATCCTCAGGGGACCATTCAGGATCTTCATCCTTTGTTGGAGGTTCCTTGGCCAGAATGGCATTTTTAAATCCGGCTGCCTCAAAGGCCACCTGCCAATCTTCGATTCCTTGTTTTATATAAGGAAGCCATTTTTTTGGAGTTGCACGATCTACATAGTATATGATAGGCTTTTTGGGCTCAACCAGTTCCCCGGCTTTGAACTTTTCAATATCCTCATCCTTGACTTCCAATCGCCAGCGATCTAAATAACGAACAGTTTTGCTTTCTTGGGCATCCAGGCCATAATCTACCTGACCCCGAGCAAACCATCCAACCCGCTCATCAAAATAGCGGCGTTTCATTGGTTCTTTTGGCAAAAGAATCATGGAATTGTTGATCTCTATGGAAATAGAACCCAAACTTTGGTTGCTCGGAGGCGAACCTGCTGCATACGTTTTTACGTGCCGTGCCTCAATGTTTAAGGGATAGCTTTTAACAGATTCGATGTAACTGCGTTCTCCATCCATTCTACTCACTTTATATCGTTTGCGATAAAAATCGGGCATGCCAACAGCTTTAACATCCTTGGTGAATAATGGATCTATCTCAATGACAGTTGCTGGATTTAAGGAATCTTTTTTATTGAAGGCCTTGATATTGAACGCAAAGAGTACCGGCTCAAAATTTGAATTGACAACAGCTTCATGTACAGGGAGTGAATCCGCTGCAACATTTCCGTAGGAAACAACCCGGAGCAATACCTTTTTTGGCTTTTTTTCCCATCGAAGTACCTGGGTGTTTATTTTTCCTCCACCAAAACCAATTCCGGTCGCAGTTTTAGAAATTCTGCTTACCATCAACATTTCCCTATTAAATAGAGAATCTGGAATCTCGTAATAATGTTTGTCATCTACTTGGTGAACCTGGAAAAGCCCTTCATCAGTTTTAGCCTCTTTGGTGATTACCTTATCATAAGGTTTAATATCACCTTTTTTGGGTTTGGCATCCGCTTTTTGTTCGGTCTTCTTCTTTTTCTTTTTAAAAAGTTGTGCATCTGAAGTTTGAGCGGCGCCTAGAAGAAAAAGGGCCAGAAAAACTTTGGTAAGAACGTTTTTGATCATTTAATGTCGGTTTGATATAATGAATAGCCACCAAAGAACCTAAAAAACATAAAAACAGACTGTTAAATAAATATTAACTCTCATATTTTTTCAAATCCATATTAATCTTTGGGAGCATCCAATTTTACTGATGGTTTCCGTTGAAACGCTACGTATAGTTGAGCTCAGCCGGAATTCTTTTTTCCTTAAAAAAACGAAAAAGTTGTAACAATTTAGAATTTGTATAGTCTTATAAGCATACATCATCAATCAAAAAATTCAATCAAAAATGAACAAGTTATTAATGATTTACGGTTGTGTACTCCTTAGCAGTTCCGCCGTAGCAGAAACACCACAAAGTACTGCGGTCCCTGTTGTAGAAACCAAAGAGGAAACTTCCAGTACGTTTGAGAACAATTTTACAGTATTGCAGATCAATGCTGAGGTAAAGGAAACGGCTTCAAGGTTATACACTAAGTATAACGAAGAATCCTTTGAGCTTAATTTAAATGAAATAGAATTCGTGGAAGAAGAATCCATGGAAGATTTGGGGTTTGACACCTCGGATTATCTTCCGGAGGGCTTTGATCCTTATGAAACCTATTTTGATTTGAATTCCATTATATACATAGAAGACGAAACTGAGTTGAACCTGGATTTCAATACCTCGGAGTATTTGCCAGAGGGATTTGATGCCTATGCTGAAATAGTGGATGTTCACTCCATCAATTATATGGAACATGAAGATAGTGATTTGGGTTTCAATACCAAGGACTACTTGCCAGAAGGGTTTTCGCCTTACGAAGTATATGTTGATTTGAATTCTATCCCATACATTGAGGAAGAAGTTGAGCTTACCTTGGAATTGAACAGCGAATATATGTTGCCTGAAGGATTTGATCCTTATGAAGGTTCTGTAAGCATAGCTTCCATCAATTTTATTGAGGAAGATAATATAGAATTAGGATTTGATACAACAGCGTATCTTCCTGAAAACTTTGACCCATACACTGGGCAAGCCAAGTAGGATGTTTTAATTTTCATTTTACAAATTTTTGAGTTAGTTAGTTATGAAAAGCCCTCTTTGAGAGGGCTTTTTGATGTTTTAAGGTCAATTTGAACCTATTTACAATGCTTTGATGTCACTTAACAAAAAAATAACACAGAAATCGACCAAGTGTAAATGGCAAAGAATAGGTTTTAACATTATCAATCCTACAAAATTTCCTTTCCAAAACAGCAAGGTTTTCAATAATTGAAACCGAGAATTAACGACTCCGTTTTTACCTTGTTTCCCCTGCTACGTTAACAAAAAACTAATTGTAATAAACTTCACATAATGTGGTTTTACCTTTGTATAACAAATCAAAAACGACAGTTATGAAATACAGAAATTACATCTTAGGGGCACTTACAGGAATTGTTTCGATTACTGCAGTTAGTGCCAATAAATTAAATGCTCCTAAAGAGGAGTTTGACATCAATAAAGTGGTGTTCATTGAAGAAGATCAGGATTGGGATCTAGGATTTGACACTGCTCTTTATCTTCCTGAAAACTTTGACCCATATAACGGAAAGTTTTCATTGAAGGCCATCAATTATATTGATGAGTGTGATAAGATAGAATTAGGGTTCGATACTTCAGGGTATTTACCAGTAGGTTTTGACCCCTATATACAATAAAGTTAGTTTCATACTTTTTTGAGTTAGTTAGTTTGTTTTGAGCCCCTCCTTCCGGAGGGGTTCTTGTTTTAGAACAACAGCGGTATCACAAACTGAAAAACTAGTATCAATAACCCAACGGCAATTAGATTCAAGATTATTCCAACCCTGGCCATTTGGGCAATTTTTACATAACCACTGGCAAAAACAATGGCATTTGGAGGTGTGGCCATGGGCAACATAAAGGCACAGCTACTGGCAATGGTCACAGGAATCAATAAATATAGGATGGGAATCTCCAGTCCTATGGCAATACCCGCTACTACGGGTGCTAAAACAGCTACTAAGGCAACATTGCTCATTAGTTCCGTCATAAAGAGCATTAACAAGATCAATAAGGATGCCGTCAATAAAATACTGATATCGCTACTGGCAATTGCAGCGGCCACCATATCAACGATACCGCTGGTGGACATTCCCTTGGCCAAAGCAAGTCCACCACCAAACAGGATCAAAATACCCCATGCAAGTTTAGAGGTATCTTTCCATCGAATAATGAAATCTCCTTTTTTCAGGTTATAAGGAATTGCAAACAATGCAATAGCGGCAAAAATACTGATCATGGTATCTGTAAGCCCTAGTTTTGGGAAAATGGCGTTGATAAGTGTTCTAAAAATCCATAGAAAAACGGTAACTCCAAAAATGGCAAGAACTAATTTTTCTTTTCCGGAGGTAGGGCCAAGTTTTTCAAGTTCTGTATCAATTACCTCTTTGGAGGCATTGAACTTTAAATCCCGATTGGGAAACATCCATTTTACAAGGACCACATAGCAAATTGTGACCATAATTATGGAAAAGGGGAGCCCCAAGGTCATCCATTTTAAAAATGAAATCTCTGTATTGTATTCGTTTTCCAAAAGCCCGATTAGCACAGAGTTTGGTGGTGTGCCAATAACAGTGGCAATTCCACCAGCATTCGCAGAAAAGGCGATTCCAAGCATCACACTCAGGGCAAAATTCTTATCGTTTTTGGTAAATCCGTCCTCATCATTGATTAAGAGGTTGATGACAGATAATGCTATGGGCAGCATTACAACCGTACTGGCCGTATTGCTGATCCACATGCTCAACGAAGCAGTGGCAATCATAAACCCCAGGATTACTTTGTTGGGGGTTGTGCCCGTAAGCCGAATGATATTTAAGGCAATTCGCTTGTGCAGATTTACCTTCTCCAAAGCCAAAGCCATCACAAATCCACCAAAGAAGAGAAAAACAATGGGGCTTCCATAATTGGCCCCAACTTCTGCGATTGGCAGTATTTTGAGAAGGGGCAACAATAGCAAGGGAAGCAATGCGGTTACGGATATTGAAACCGCTTCGGTAATCCACCAAATCAGCATCCATACGGCGACGGCAATTACGGAATCGCCTTTTTCGGAGACCAGCTCCATGGGTAGATTAATTAAGATAAGGAAAGCGATTGGGCCTAAAAGGAGTCCCAGGATTTTGGATTTTTCCATTTCAGAAGCTAGAATTCAAGGCTCTAAAGATAGCAGTCTCACGGTCATAAAAAAAACCCTCCTTTAAAGGAGGGTTTTCATCAATAAACCAAACTCAAATAATTTAAGCAGTATAAAAAAATTATAGACTTAAACGTAATCTTGCAAAGAGGTAACGGCCACTGTATCCAAATTGCGATGTTCTTCTTGAGTACACAAATTGATCTCCAGAGGTTCCACCGGCCCTATTTTCATCCGGATACACATCTAAAAGATTGTTGGCACCAACGGTCAATGACAGGTTTTCGGAAAATGATTTGGTCACCGTAAGATCGGTCACCAATTTTCCCCCGTAAATAGCGTCATCACTTACCGTAGTTCCTGCAACTCTGGCATCTCCGTTAAAATCATCTGGATCGGTAACTTCACCGAAGTAAACATTCCTCAAAAGAAAATCCCATGAATTGTACGAAACCATATTGGTAAGGTTCAATTTGGTTCGTGGTTGAGCCAAGGTCAAGAAAGCTTCCTCTTGCCCATCAAAGAAAGAACCACTCAATCCGGCATTGGCAATCAGGGTAGGGACAAAAATATCTTCTACCTCGGTCTTGTTGAAGGTTGCCGCTAAATCATTTTTAAGGGTGGCATCTCCCCATGTGGTCTTGTGCGAAAGCACAACATCCAAACCAGAGGATTTTGTGTCGATGGCGTTGACAAAAAAGCGTGCACTGGTGGCGCCTGCAGATTCGAAAATTGATGTGAGCTCAGGATCACCACCATTGCCAAAACTTCCACTGTAAACAATTCGATCATCAATATTGATCAAGTATCCGTCAATTGTTATGGTGAATTCACCAAATTTTCCAGTCAGACCTGCGCTAAAACTGTTGGAAGTTTCTTCTCTTAATTTGTCAATCCCAATTAGAGAGGCAGCTCTACTATCATTGGTGAAAGTGCCTTGTTCAAATGGAACATTATCCACAAAAACCGTGCTTGTTCTGCTGAAAAATTGTTGGTGCAAGGAAGGCGCACGGAAACCTGAACTGCTAGCAGCTCTAAGTGCAAGATTCTCTGATAGCTTCAGTCGGGTGGCCAGTTTATAATTGAAAGTGCTGCCGAAATCAGAATAATTCTCATATCTACCTGCCAAACTCAGCAACCAATTTTCTGTAAAATCTGCTTCGAAATCTGCGTATAGTGAAATATTGTTTCGGAACTTTTCCGTGGCATTACCTGGATCATACCCTCGGAATACTTGGGCTCCTCCACCTAAAGGTACTCCGGTAAAATTATTTCTCACCAATTGGTCATCCGGTGTAACACTGTTCACTGGGTTTCCGTTGATATCATAGCTGGTATATGAGGATTCTTCCCCAGCCACAATTTCATATTTTTCAACCTTATATTCTGCACCGAATGCCATGTTGAATCCTTCAAAAATATCTTCATGGAATCTGTTGAAATCCAAATTGGTCGTGTTCTGGGTAAAACCTAATCCGCCAGCATCAAAAGAGCGCGGAGTGGCTACACCAAGGGTACCATTGCTTGAATTTCCAACTGTAATGTCAAAAGTGTTCCTTCCGTAGGTGTTGGAGAAATCCACATCCCATTCATTTATTTTTCCGCGAATACCGATAGCCAGCGATTGATCTAAAATATCCGTACCGATATTTGGCAAAAATCCATTCGGAAATGCCGGAGTATTGGCACGACCATCACCTTGGGCAGGTCTTCTGTAAAAACCGGACGCCAAGCCTTGACGATAACTGATACCACCAAAGCCATAGATTTCAGTAGTTTCAGATACTGGAACGGACATATTGGCAAAGAATTTACCTTCTCGAAGTCGAGATGTACCTACCTTAAACCTAAAATCCTTACGGGTAAGTCCACGGGCAGAAAGCTCATCTTCATCGGCATCAAAGCCCAAAAGATCACGAAATGTGGCAATATCGGTTTCATTATTCAAGTTCAATCCCGCAATTTGATCTTTAACGGTTTGATCCAAATAACCAATGCTTTGTGCTGCGGTGGCGTAATCTTGCAAGGTCATATCGGCAACAGTCCCTCCACCAGCAGCGAAAATGCGTTCGGCGCCGTGAAACCCTTGGAAAATATCGCCTGCGTAGTCTTTGTTTCTCAACGCTGGTTCACGTGTGGAAAGGGATCCCGTAAAATTAATATACCCCCTATCTCCGATCGGTAGTCCAAAGTTGGCATCCAACTGAAATTTTTCTCCATCACTGCCGCCTTCAAATTGATTGCTGTTTTCGCTAAAGTTGGCTCCAGACGTTAATGAAAGGTCCAATTTTCCAGTGGCTTTTTTCAAAACAATATTGATTACCCCTGCAATGGCATCTGAACCGTATTGAGCTGCAGCTCCATCACGAAGCACTTCAATACGTTGAATGGCCGCTGCTGGAATCGCATTCATATCTGTTCCCACACTACCGGCACCAACGGTGCCATTAACATTGATTAGCGCGGTGTTGTGTCGTCTCTTGCCGTTGATCAATACCAAAACCTGATCGGGGCCCAATCCACGAAGCGAAGCCGGATCTATATGATCTGTACCATCGGAAACGGTTTGCGATTGGGAAGTAAAAGAGGGTGCCACATAATTCAGTATTTGATTTACACTGACCTGGGGACCTTGATTGGCGATGGCTGCCACATCGATAACATCAACTGGTACCGTAGTTTCGGTTGCAGTTCTATTGGGGTTTCTAGAACCCACTACCACCACATCTTCTAACTGGGCAGCATCTTCTGCGAGAATTATATTGATGACAGATTGACCATTTAAGGCTATTTCCGTTGTTTTGAAACCAAGATAGGAAACCACAAGAATTGCATTTTCATCGTCAAGTTCCAGAGTGAAATTACCATCAAAATCGGCTTGGGTACCATTGGTGGTGCCCTTGACCAAAATGTTAGCGCCAGGCAATGGATTGCCATCAGCATCCTTTACAGACCCTCTAATTTCTTTTTGGTCTTTTGTGTGGGCGTCCATTTTATCCAGAGATTGCTTTTTAAGGACAATCTGGTTTCCATTTATGGAATATTCCAAACTTTCTTGGGCTGTAAGTCTGTCAAGAACGGTAAAAATCTTTTCGTTGGAAGCGGATAATGATGTTCTTTTGGTATCATCAATTTCCTTTACGTTGTAAAAAAACTTGAAGCCTGACTGTTTTTTTATTTCATTGAGCACTTCTTTTAAAGGAACATCCTTAAAGTTAAAACGTACTTTTTGCTGCGAGTAGATATCACTGGCAGAGAGCTGGCAAATAATAAAGAATGTAAGCAAAAGACTTATCTTCATTTTGAGCGACATTTTTGCATTGGCCACCAAGAATAAGGGTGACTTGAAAACCATGCTTTTTTTCATAATTTTGAGTGTTTGATTGTTAATAATCCTTGTTAGCGATCTAGTATTGGGGAAGGTGGTGCAACACCTTCCCTTTTTTATTCTGAAATTGTAATTACATTATCTTCAATTTTATAGGTAAATGGTGTACTTGTAGCTATGGTTGACAAGATGGTCCCAATACTTTCGTTTTCGAACTCTCCTTTGAACACTTCGTTCTTTAGGTGTTCAACTTGATTTATAATGGAAACGTTGTGCGTTCTTTCCAGCTTGGCTAAAATCTCTTCAAAAGAGAGATTGTCTATGATCAATCTATTTTCCATCCAACTTGTGTAGATTCGGGTATCCACTTTCTTTTTGGACATACTGCCATTTTCTTTAACAAAAGCCGCCTGATAACTCGGGGTCAATAAAATTTTTGCATCGGGATTAGAGTTTTCATAGACATTTACAGCACCTTCCACGAGTGTGGTCGCGATTGCCCCATCGGATTTATAAGCCGAAACATTGAATTGTGTACCTAGAACTTTAATATCCAAGTTTTCAGCATTTACAATAAAAGGCCTTTTTTCATCCCTGGTCACATCAAAATAGGCCTCACCGTCTAGATAAACTATTCGGTTTTGAGTGGTAGCACTTAAATTTCGTGGAAATTTCAGTCGAGTTCCTGCGTTCAGCCAAACCTTTGTTCCGTCAGAAAGCGTCAGGTTAAAAGTTTGCCCATATGGCACGTAAATTTCATTAAATACAAGATTTTGGTCCGTTCCATTGTTAAGTTGGCTAAAATCTAAACCTTGCGCTTGTTTTTTAGCAATGGTGTTTCCATCCTTGTCAACAAGTTTGGTAGAGCCATCGGTGGTAATGATTTGCTTTGTTCCATCCTCTAGGGAAATAACAACATTGTTTTGCCCATTTTCATCAGCTCTTTCATTTTGGACAACAGCATCAGACCGCTCCAAATAACCTTGGGATTGGAATATAAATATGCCAACGGACAATAATCCGATAAAAATGGCAGCATATTTCAGGAAACTTGATGGAGTCCAGTTTTTGGATTGTTTTTTCTCGACAGTACCTAAAAACCTTTTGAAAGCCTCATTTTCATCAAAATGATGGTAAAGGGTATTTTTTGAGCGTTTTCTTATCTCTTCTTTGAAAAACTCCAGGTTCTCCTTCTTCATGAGCACCCATTTTTTTAGAATTTTCCGCTCCGCAGGCGAGATGGTCCTTGCTAAAAACTTCTCAATTAGTGTTTCCTTGTTTTGCATTTTCACATAGGATTGTGTTATAAAGATGCAGGATGTTCAAAAAACCCCTATTTATTTTATTTTTTTAATTTTAACCAGTTTACCTCAAACTATGGACGAGCAAGAACTTGTTGGAAAATTGAAGCAGGGAGAGATTCAGGCTTATGAGTATTTGTTCGATCAATACTACGATTGGTTGTGCAATTACATTTTTCAATTGAGTGGGGATAGAAACCTATCCAAGGACATTGTTCAGGATGTAATGGTAAAGATTTGGGAAAAGAAAAAACAGATAACCATAAAAGGTTCTTTAAAGGGATATTTGTTTAAGTCATGCCACAACCAATTTTTACAGCAGCTTCGGAAGCAAAAGAAACAGCCCGATTTATTGGATAAGATTCGGTGGGATACGATCTACGAGAGTTATTTTGAGCAGAAGGAAGACGATACGTACCTGAATTCAACTTTGGTAAAACTGGAAGAACTTATTGATAAGCTGCCGCCAAAATGTAAAGAGATTTTTATCATGAACAAGCTGGAGCGTAGAAAGTATCGAGAAATAGCCCAGGATATGGGCATCTCTATTAAAACTGTCGAGAATCAGATGTCCAAGGCCCTTCGCATTATTCGAGAGAATGCTTCAATATTGATGTTTTAGCTTCCCCTTACTTTCCCATATTTAATAAACAATGGAATCTGCGGCAATTTTGGGGAGTTCGTAATTACCATAATCCAAAATAATTTGGTGGTTATTTAAGCTTTGCTCTTCATTTTGACTTACTTCCGTGTTATACAGATAGACCTTTTGTAGTGTTTTGAATTCACCAAGCGATGGGATAAAGGAACCTTTAAAATTGGTGTGGGTCAGATTTATTGATTTTAAATGTTGCAATTGTTTCAAAAAAGCTATCCCATTTCCGGATACGGAAGTATTATCCAGTTTTAATAGGGTCAAATGAGGCAATGTGGTGAGTTTTTCAAAAATACCATCGGTTATCTGGGTTCCCCCAAGGTCCAAAACCACTATTTGTTCTTTTATCGGATTCAATATATCAAAGTCACTATCGCCAAAAGATGGTTTGTTGATACAGGAAACGGTTAAAAAGTTTGAAGTGTTGTTAACCTGCTGCACATGGATTCCAAATTTCTTTATTGACACAATTGAATCTAAAGGAATCGCAGCAACGGTGGTGTCAGGATAAATGTTGTTTTTCTTTTGAGGAAAGAATGATAGGAAAAGCTCTTTTTCTAATCCCAATTGCCCAATGGTTGTTTCTGATGGATTGCCGTTGGATATCCATGTTTTTATCAAAATGAGTTCTTCCTTGGTTAGTTGGGTTTTTTCCTTCGGAGGCATATGGTCTTCATGGTCTTTGGGCAATACAAGTCTACTAAAAAGTGGGCTTTCTTCCGGATTGTTTTGTACAATGACCTCTCCATTCTCACCCCCTTTCAACATGTCTTCCAAAGAATGGAGTTTTAATTTCCCCTTGGCCTTTTTAGGATTATGACAGCTCACACATTTGTTATTGATCAATGGTTGAACCACGTCTTCATAAAATAGGGAGGTCTGCCAGTTTTCCTCATTGAGCGCGATGGTTTTTTCTTCAAATGTCTCATGCCCAAAAAATGACTTCACTGAATTGGGAAAGGGTTCAAGCAAGTAGCCTTTTCCATGGGTGATATCACCACCCAAATGCCCTGTGAATGAAACCAAAACAAATAAAAGAATAGAAAACAACAGAGTTGGAAATCGCATCAGAAATACCATTAAAGGTGTTTCAGTGAGTCTCAAATACATCAAAAAACAAAACAGTGTAGTAATGATACCCAGCCACAGATGCCATTTTATTGTAGCAAAAGCGTAACCTTCACCTAAATACTGCAGATAACCCGTCAAACATGTAAATGCTGAACAGAAGCCTGCCCATAAAAATACAAGGGCGATGATTTTAGTATATGCATGGATTTTTCTGTCGTACCACTGCAATAAAAGCCCCAAAATGATAAAGCCAATGGGCAAATGAACCAAAAGAGGGTGTAAGCGACCTAAAAACTGCTTGAGAATATCCATAGGGAGGGTTATTCAATTTTCATTCTTTTTTTCAAGGCATTCATGATGAATACATTGGCTTTCCATTGGTCTGCAACGGGAATTTGGGTATACGGAAGTGCCGGTAAATAGGTAGGAGGTCCAAATTCTGAAGTCACCGTGACATTCTGTTGCCCTTCGGCCCAACGTTTACGAATGATTTGCTCCCAAATATCCAAATGCCTGTCCAAAGCTTTTTTCCACTCAGGTGCTTCTGGGTCGTTCACCTGGGGACCCTCGGCATGCCCAACCCTTGCATGGATGTGATAGGTACGATCAATAATTTGTTCTAAGTCTCCGTCCTGTCCCTCAAGCAAGGATTCATGAACTACCATCCAATGGCTAATGTCCAAGGTCAATCTTAAATCTGGGATTGTACTAACATACTTTTTGGTGTCCGGAAGGTTATAACTAAAGCGTCCACGGTGGGTTTCATGATAAACGGGAATTCCACTTTCTTTGGAAATTTTGTTTGCGACATCGATAAAAGCTTGATTCTGTTCTTGTGTGAAAAAATCACTTCCCGTATGGCAATTGATTAACACAGGGTTCCATTTGACAAGAACCTTGAGTTTTTCTTCAAATTGGGTTAAACTTTGGTCAAACGGAACTCCTTTATGAGTTCCATGCATTAAATTGAGCAGCAATCCGTGCTTTTTTAAGGCAGTTTTAAGCGCTTCTTGACTTTCATTATCAGAAGGCAACCATACATCGATGCCATCAAATCCAGAAGTTTTTGCTCTTTCACAAAAGGCATCCCAGGAGAGCGTGTTCCCCCAATTGGTTTGAAAAAAAAGCAGTTTTTGCTCTTGGGCATGTAGACGGCCCAAAAGAAGTACGAAGAGGACAGTAAGAATGTTTTTCATCAATATGTAAAGTTCAGTGTTGGTTATGGTTGGTTTTATGCCAGTATTTCTTTGATGATTTCTCCTTCAACATCGGTTAACCTAAAGTTTCTTCCCTGAAATTCGAAGGTAAAATCCTCATGGTTAAAGCCCAGTAAATGTAAAATAGTAGCATGAACGTCATGAACAGAGACCCTTCCTTCAATACCCAAAAACCCTATGTCATCGGTTTTTCCGTGACAGGCTCCTTTTTTAACTCCACCTCCGGCCATCCACATGGTGAATGCATCTCCATGATGATCTCTACCTTTAAAGCCCATTTCTTTATTGCCCCTGTTTTCTTGCATTGGGGTACGACCAAATTCACCTCCCCAAACAACCAATGTTTCATCGAGCAATCCGCGTTGTTTTAAATCCAATAGCAAAGCGGTAATTGGGCGGTCAATTTCACGGCATTTGTTTCGCAATCCCAGGTCAACTGCCGTACTATGATCCGTTCCGTGGCTATCCCAACCCCAATCAAAAAGTTGTACAAACCGAACACCGTCTTCCACTAATTTTCGAGCCAAAAGACAATTGTTGGCAAAGGACTCCTTACCGGGCTCCACTCCATACATTTCCTTAATGTTCTCTGGTTCATTCTCAATGTTCATGACTTCAGGTACGGCAATTTGCATACGGTAGGCCATTTCATATTGATTGATGCGCGCCAAAATTTCAGGATCCGCATACTTGGCGTATTCTTCCTTGTTGATTTTGTTGATGGCATCAATAGTACTTTTTTTAAGATTTCTTGAAATACCTTTTGGATCTTCAATATATAAAACCGGGTCTCCTTCCGACCTGCATTGTACACCTTGGTATACCGAAGGGAGGAAACCACTTCCCCACACACTTTTACCAGCATCTGGGGTTTTTCCACCTGATGTCAAGACAACAAACCCTGGCAAATTTTGATTTTCCGAGCCTAAACCATAGGTTGCCCAGGCACCAACGCTGGGTCTTCCCAACCTTGGACTTCCAGTATGCATAAACAATTGTGCGGGTCCGTGATTGAATTGATCGGTATGGACAGCTTTCAGAAAAGCTACCTCATCAATTACTTTTTTAAAATGGGGTAAATAGTTGGAAACCCAATTACCAGATTCACCTTCTTGTGAAAACTTTGCCTGTGGTCCCAATAATTTAGGGGTCCCTTTTATAAATGCGAACTTTTTTCCTTGCAAGAGTGATTCTGGGCAATCTTGATTGTTCAACTTATGGAGAACAGGTTTATAGTCGAACATCTCCAGTTGTGATGGTGAACCTGCCATATGAAGGTATATCACTGACTTCACTTTTGGAGTATACGGTGGAGGCAATGTCGCCAAGGGATTTAAATCCCGTTCAGAAAAAGTGACCTTTTGTTTTTTTGTCTTTGGCTCCAATGGGTCGCAACCTAAAAAAATAGAACCTAGCGCCAGTCCACCCAGACCGGTTGCACAATCTTTGATGAAATGCCTACGGGTCTTGGTCTGTGCATCCCTCATCAGTTTTTCTCGAATAAGTCGCTCTATCTGATCCATTTTAGGCTTTGGTTAAAAATTCATCAAGATTCATTATCGCATTGGCTACGACAGTCAATGCAGCAAGTTCAGCCGTCGGGCTTTCATCAAAATGTAAAAATTGGTCCAAACTATCATTGTCATTTTTGAATTCCTTCAAGGAAGTTGCGTACAGCTCCTTAAGTACATTCAATTTTTCAGGGGATATGTCCGATAATGTTGCTTTTTCATAACCATGGGTCAATTGCTCCTCAATACTGTCGGATACTAACATGGTTTTTGCCAAATGGTAGGAAGCTTCCAGATAAACAGGGTCGTTCAAGGTGACCAATGCTTGAAGAGGCGTGTTGGTAACTGTTCTTCGAATTGTGCAGACTTCCCTACTGCCTGCATCAAAAGTTAGAAACGAGGGATATGGACTTGTCCTTTTTAGATAGGTGTAGACAGCCCTACGGTAACGGTCTTCTCCTTTGCTTTCCAGCCATTGCTCACCGCTATAAACGGTTTGCCATACTCCTTCTGGCTGCGGAGGCATTACCCCAGGACCATACATTTTATAGCTGAGCAAACCTGAAATGGCCAATGCTTGATCTCGAATCTGTTCCGCACTTAAACGCTGGCGAGGACCTCTCGCGTAAAGTTCATTTTCAGGATCTCTTTGATATGAATCCGGGGTCAATACTGATTCTTGACGATAAGTGCCTGACAACACAATTTCCTTTACAAGGGATTTTATACTCCATTGGTGCTCATTCATAAATCGCAGGGCCAGCCAATCCAAAAGCTCTGGATGTGAAGGAAAATCAGATTGGGAACCAATGTCCTCAACCGTAGAAACAAGACCTCTGCCAAAGATTTGATGCCAAACCCTGTTTACCAAAGTCCTTGCGGTCAAAGGATTTTTTTTGTCCACCAACCATTTGGAAAATCCCAGACGGTCTTTAGACCATGATTCTTCCCAAGTATTGAGCACAGGAGGAGTCCCGGGTTGTACAGTATCGGTTTTAATCAACCAATTACCACGTTCAAAAACCTGCGTTGTACGTCCCATATAGTTCGGATTTTCGGCCATTACAGGGAGAATAGGGGCTTTAAAGTTGATAGCTTTGTCAAATTCCCTTTGGATTTTGGAAAAACCGGGTTTATCACTACCCGGGATATCGGGTAGAAAAGCAAGCCAATAGATGTGCATGGCATTGATGGTTTTTGGAGCGCTGGCATTGGTAATCTCAATATGGATGTTTGTTAAACCATCTATCTTTTTTATAGGAATCCGTTTGGTTTCAGGCTCTTCGGTCTTATTTAGTACGAACTGGGTAAGGATTTCACCGCTGGCATCATCTTTCCGAACCGTAAACGAGGTTCCATTATAGTAAGAGTACAGATTGAGGTACATATATTCGGCTCCATGGGTCCAAACATTTTCCAATCGGCAGGAACCATTGTTCCAAAGTACGGCAGAAGCATGATCATCATACGAACCATTTTGAAAATCTTTAAGATCGTGCGATTTGTATACTGGTTCCTTAAACCGTAGAAAATCAGTATATGCTTTAACTGTTTTTGGGTCACCATAGGTTGAAACCCAATTGTTGACTTTGTCGACGGATTCTTGTTGCTTTGGAGAATAAAACCGTAATGCCGGAGCTTCATCGGGAGTATCTTCATCCCTAGTATTGTTGAAAAAGGCCATCACATTGTAATAATCCTTTTGTTTGAAAGGGTCATATGGATGTCCATGGCATTGTACGCAACCTATGGCAGTACTTTGCCAAACATCAAAAGTGGTATTGACCCGATCTATTACAGCGGCAACCCTAAATTCCTCATCTTCCGTGCCCCCTTCATCATTGTTCATGGTATTCCGGTGAAAGGCAGTGGCAATAAGCTGGTCTATGGATGGATTTGGTAAAAGATCTCCAGCCAATTGCTCTATGGTGAACTGATCATAGGGCATATCGGCATTTAAAGCTTTGATGACCCAATCACGATATTGCCACATCGACCGTCCTTGATCTTTCTCATAGCCTTTTGTATCGGCATAGCGCGCCATGTCCAACCACCAGCTGGCCCATTTTTCGCCAAAAGAAGGTTGAGACAACAGACTGTCTATCATAGCGTCGTATGACATATTTCCTTGTTTGAAATTCTGAAACAACACAGCACCTGGCGGCAACCCTGTAATGTCCAACGACACCCTTCTTGCCAATATATGGTTGTCAGCAGCTGGATTTGGTTCAACATTTTCTTTTTGCAATCGATTCAGTATAAAATGATCGATGCCATTTTTGACAAAAGAGGTATTATAGTTTGAAAAGCCCGCTTCTTCCGTAAGTTTGGGGACTTCAACTTTTTCAGGTAGCGAGTAGGCCCAATGTTCTCCCCATTGTGCACCTTGATCTATCCATTCGGTTAGAAGATTGATTTCTTCATCCGATAACTTGGGTTTTTCATAGGGCATACGAAGCTCAGGGTCTTCTTCATGCAAACGCTTTATAAATTCACTTCCAGAGGCATTTCCTGGAATTATGGCCGGTTTCCCTGATTCTGTATCCGCAAAAGCTTCTTCCTGAAACAGAAGACTAAATCCTCCATTTTTTTTGACCCCTCCGTGGCAAGTGATACAATGTTTATTAAGGATGGGTTTAACCTGAGAGCTGAAATCAATAGGGTCTGCTTGCTGGCAGGCTAGGTTAAAAAGGAGCATTGCCGATAAGGCACATAAGAAAAATCCAGATTGCACATATGATCTCATCCCCTGATACTTAGAGGATTAAATATATGTAAAATTTACGCTATATGTTTTGCAAAAAAGACGAACCACCTTTGGTGAAGGACGAACGTAATCGTTAAACTAGCTGAACATTCTTGTTGTCACCATCCACAACTACTTTTAAGAGACCGTGTTTATTCAAGGATTTCATGGATTTATCCCATTTTTTACCACTAAGCCCTGCCTTGCTCTTCAATTCGGCAAGTGATATTTCACCAACTGGTTTTAAGAGATCCATAATGACTTTTTCCTCTTCGGTCAGCTCCACTTGCTTTTTCTCCGGTCTCATTTGGGGGAAGAAAAGCACTTCTTGTATGGAAGAATTATTGGTCATTAGCATGACCAAACGATCAATTCCGATACCAATTCCTGAAGTTGGGGGCATTCCATATTCCAAAGCGCGTAAAAAATCTTGATCAATGAACATGGCTTCATCATCTCCTTTTTCTGAAAGTTTGAGCTGCTCTTCAAAACGCTCACGTTGATCAATGGGGTCGTTCAACTCTGAATAAGCATTTGCCAATTCTTTGCCGTTTACCATCAACTCAAAACGTTCAGTAAGTGCCGGGTTGTCCCTATGTTCTTTGGTAAGCGGACTCATTTCTTTTGGATAATCCGTTATGAATGTAGGTTGTACGTAATAATGCTCACATTTTTCACCAAAGATTTCATCAATAAGTTTACCAACCCCCATAGTGTCGTCCACTTCAATACCAAGTTTTTGGGCCACCTCCCGCAGTTCAACCTCATTCATACCGGCCACATCAAAACCTGTATGGATTTTTATGGCCTCCAAAATGGGCACTCGAGCATAAGGTGCTTTAAACTCAATTTCGTTATCACCAACCGTCACTTTTGTGGCTCCGGTAGCGTCCAAAGCAATTTTTTCCAGTAGTTGCTCTGTAGTTTCCATCATCCAGTTGTAATCCTTGTAGGCCACATAGAGCTCCATTACGGTGAACTCTGGATTATGGGTCCGGTCCATTCCTTCGTTTCTAAAATCCTTGGAAAACTCGTAAACCCCATCAAAGCCACCTACAATCAACCTTTTTAGGTACAATTCGTTGGCAATTCGCAAGTATAATGGAATATTCAGGGCATTGTGATGGGTTAAAAAAGGACGCGCAGCCGCTCCTCCTGGAATGGGTTGAAGAATAGGAGTCTCTACCTCTAGATACCCTCTTTTATTATAAAATTCACGAATGCTATTTGTGATTTTGGTCCGCTTGATAAATGTATCCTTCACTGAAGGGTTTACCACCAAATCCACATAACGTTGACGATACCGAAGTTCAGGGTCGTTGAATTCGTCATACACCTTGCCATCAGCATCTACCTTTGGTAGCGGAAGCGGACGCAATGCCTTACTCAACAGTGAAAAGTTTTTGACCATCACGGTTTTTTCGCCCACTTGGGTGGTAAACAATTCGCCTTCCACACCTATGATATCACCAATGTCCAACAACTTTTTATAAACGTCGTTGTAATGGGTCTTGTCGTCACCTGAACAGATTTCATCACGGTTAAAATACACCTGGATTCGCCCTTCACTATCCTGCAATTCGGCAAAAGAAGCTTTCCCCTGGATTCTTCTTGACATCAATCTACCGGAAATCACAACCTGTTTTCCTTCTTCAAAATCGTTTTTGATGCTTTTTGAAGTAGCATCCACTGGATAAAGAGCGGCGGGATAAGGGTTGATTCCCAGTTCCCTAAGCTTTGATAATTTCTCTCTTCGAACGATTTCCTGTTCCGATAGTTGCATAGTCGATAAAAAATTAAAGCGCAAAATTACACTTTTGCGCTTTAATTCCTCACTTGGCCTTGCTTAATGTGGCATAATTGGGTGTGTAGGGTTTGTTGGAGATGATTTGGGCCATATCCTCCTCCAAAGATTCCAAGGGACTTTCCACAATTCTGTTGACCTCTTTTTCTTTTTTAAAGAAGATCATAGTGGGCACTTTGATAATATTCAGACCCTTTTCCTCACCGGTAGGACTCTTTTTATATTGTCCTTTTCGGTAGTCCAAGGCCACAACTTCCAGCTGGTTCATAGGAAATTTGGCCTCTTGCAAAATTTTGAGCATTCTTGGAACCTCCCGCTTACTATCTCCGCACCAAGTGCCCAGAAAAAGTTTGATTTGATGTTTTTTCAGTTTCTTTTTGAACATTTTTACCATGGATTTGTCCACTACATAGTTTTTATAATTGGTATTGAACCAGTTGGCGTATGGTTCAGACTGAAGGCCTTCTAAATTGATTTTTCCCACCAGAAACTTTTTACCATTTTCAAGTTCAACCTCTTTGTTGAAATCCTGGGCAAATAGGGAAGAGCTAATAAATAGAAATGTAACTACAAATGATTTCATGATTTTCTTGTTTAAAATTTGGAACCGAAAAATCATTAAAATCTGGACTCAGACAGCTTTTTGGAGGTTGGAAATGGGGACTAGACCCCAGGTGGAAATTATTTTTTAAAGATGGCGGCAATTTCCTGACGAGAGGAAACCTCCAATTTTTTATACAGATTATTGATGTGGGTTTTAATGGTGCTGTGACTCACAAAAAGTTCGGAAGCGATTTCCTTATTGCTCTTGTCCATCAAAATTTGCTGCACTATTTTTTGTTCTTGGGGGGTCAGTTTTTGAAGAAGATCATTAGTTTTTGCCCGTGCAAGGGATTTCCTGGTAATGAGAAAATAAAGATTTAATCCTAGCGATAATGCAAGAAGAATCAAGATGGCCCATTTCCAACTCCAATCTGTAGGATTTTTAAAATTGGCCAACTGCCGGTCTGTAGTAATTTCCGCTTCAAATTGTTGAGTAAAACCAGTGTTTGGGTAGGTGGTTTTCAACCTGTCCAACAATTGCCCGTAGTACTGGTTTGCTGAGATATCTTTAAGATAATGAGCGTAGGTTTCATTTCTC
Organism: Flagellimonas sp.; assembly: GCF_965222555.1. Lineage (GTDB taxonomy): Bacteria > Bacteroidota > Bacteroidia > Flavobacteriales > Flavobacteriaceae > Flagellimonas. The sequence continues at coordinate 1,992,776 of NZ_CBDCUG010000005.1, forward strand.
TTGTCTGAGAGAAAATCAAAAATGAATAGTTCCACCAAGGGTTCGCCGGAATTCTCGCCGTATTTTTGAAGGGTACTGAACCATTTTTCTGAGTTCAATTTTCTATTGGCTTCGCTTCGGTAATCCGAAAAATCAAAGATCATTTCTTCTTTTAAGGCTTCAACTTCCAGAGGAAGGGAAGATTTTGGGTTGGTTGAAGTAATGGTGCATAGCGCCTGGTCCTCAAACGAAGTGGGGAATTCCAAAGTGTCCCTATTGTTCGCAATAAAGAGAACACTTTTGCTACTGTTGCAGGTTCCCAAAAAATGACTGGCATCTGCATTGTCCGAACAGCCATCCAAATGAATTCGGTACAGTCGGTTGTCCTTTAAAAGATTGTCGCCTTTAAATTGAAAAAAGCCCAAAGAGTCTACCACAGTTTTGCTAATGATCTGTTCTAGATAGATGCGGGAGGTTTTCCGGTAATCCTCAACCAACGAAAGGTAGATGGCATTCCCTTGATTCTCTAGGGAGACATGGCCAGAAAAGTTGTACTGTCCAAAAATGGACGTACTACTGAGCAGGATGACAAGAAAGGGAACAATCTTCATAATGCGCGCTATCTGGGATAAAAATAACGGTTTTGTGTAACAAATGTGGGAAATGAAAGACTAATAGGTTACATCAATCAAAATCAAATCAATGAGTTTCTGGAGAGTTTTATTGGCCATTCTTTTTCCACCCCTGTCAGTTATCGGAAAAGGTTGTGGTTCTTTTGTTATTGTATTACTTTTAACACTTTGCGGATGGGTGCCCGGAGTAATTGGTGCCCTTGTCATTTTAAACAATACAAATTAAAACCACCAACATGAAAAAAGTCCAAATCTTAATAGGGGCAGTACTTATTGCCTTAACCTCCTCGTGCAATTTTACCGAGGAAATCACTTTGCAAGAAGACGGTTCCGGTAAATTATCCATCAATTTTGATGGCTCCGAACTCATGGAAATGGCTGGGGAAGAAATGAAAAAGAGCAACGAAAAGGCTGTCGACTCCCTAATTTCCTTTAAAGATCTGTTGGAAGAAAAAAAGGACAGCATAGCGACTTTATCACCTGAAGAACAGGCTAAATTAAAAAAGTTGGAACCTTTTCAAATGCATATGATTATGGACCCAGATGAAAAGGTGATGAAGTTTGATTTGTTCAGCGAATTTAAGAATGTAAGCGAGGTCAATGATGCATTTAATGCGTTTCAAGGGGCAAATGTACTGGGCTCCCAACAACAAGGAGCTGGGCCAGCGCCAATGGAAAGTTCTGCATCTGAAGTAAGTTATTCCTATACCAACAATAGTTTTACAAGAAAAGCCAAGATTCTGGATCAGGAGCTGTTTCAACAACAGATTGATAGTTTACAGGGTGCTGAAATGTTCCTTTCTGGATCTACCTATACCCTTAAGTATCATTTCCCTAAAAAAGTAAAATCCACTTCAGCGGAGGAAGCCACTTTTAGTGCAGATGGCAAGACTCTTATCTACGAGGTTAAGTTTTTGGATCTGATGAAAGACCCCTCACTTTTAGATCTTGAGGTGGAATTGGAAGACTAGTTTCGCTCTAAAGGTCTTCGTATCTTTGCCGGATGAACAAGAAAGTCCATCTGCAAGATTTGGGTCGTAAAGATTACAAGGAAACTTGGGATTATCAGGAAGCTCTTTTTAAAGAAATTGTTGATTTAAAAATCAAGAATAGAAGGGAAGAGGCGAACCTTGAAACTCCAAACCATTTTCTTTTTGTAGAGCATCCACATGTGTATACCTTGGGTAAGAGTGGAGATATCAATAATCTTTTGGTGGATGAAAAAAAGCTAGAGGAAAAAGGAGCCACTTTTTACAAGATCAATAGGGGAGGAGACATTACCTATCATGGTCCTGGACAAATTGTAGGCTATCCAATTCTGGATTTGGACAATTTTTTTACTGATATCCATAAATATCTTCGTTTGTTGGAAGAGATGGTCATCCTTACCCTTGCCGAGTACGGATTGAAAGGTGTTCGCTCCGAAGGAGAAACAGGGGTTTGGTTGGATGTTGGAACTCCGTTTGCTCGAAAAATTTGTGCTATGGGAGTCCGCGCCAGTCGTTGGGTCACCATGCACGGTTTTGCCCTCAACGTAAATGCCGATTTGGGTTATTTTGATATGATGATTCCCTGTGGAATTAAGGATAAGGCTGTAACTTCTTTAAATGTGGAATTGGGCAAGACTGTGGTAGATATGGAAGAGGTGAAACAAAAGCTACAATATCATTTTACAGCCCTTTTTGAAGCGGAGCTTGTAAAAGAAAAAACCGAAGCCTAAGCTTCGGTCCTCTGTTTTTTGATTGGTTTTACTATCGTTCATATGCCGTGAGCAAACTCATGCTCCGTAATTTTCCTTTTTTGTTATAATCTTCGGTTTTTACCATACCTATATTCTCAGCTAACCATTGTTTGGTTTTTCCTGTGGACTTTATGCCCATTCTCATATCGGTATCGTAGCTAATGACAAAACATTCAAAAGTACCTGCCGGGGTGGTGACGCTTTCTTTGCCCTCAACGGTACGGTTGTACATTCTCATAAAAGATTTCATGGCGATTGGCGCTCCGGTTATGGCGATTTCCATCTCGGCATCGGGTAAAGTTTGACCAACGGACAAATCGTTTGGGATATAGATATTGTTTCCAGTGATATCCACTTCCATATTATCAAAATGGCTAGCCCTGCTGCTGCCCATCAAGGATTTAAAGTCAATGGAAACACCATTTTCTTCACACTTCATGCCATAGGAAGAATCACCGACTTGAGTACCGTTTTTATCAAACATTTCCATGGTGTATAGCACGCTGTCGCCGCCGTCATCCGTTACAGAGTATACCACTTTTCCTTCTTCGTTCATTCTGTTGCCGTAAAGTGTATGCTCAAACTTGGCACCATCGGAAACGGGGTAATATTTACTGCAATCGGTTTGAGCTGAAACGGCTGTACCACTTAAAAAACAGGAGAGCACAAAACTCGATATAAGGTTTTTCATCTTTATTGTTTTATAAATTCAACTCTTCTATTTTGCGACTTGCCCTCTGGACTATTGTTGTCGGAAACGGGTTCGCTTTCGCCCTTGCCATCAACCGTTAGCCTATTGGAATCAATATTATAAATATCTACAAGTGCGTTTTTTACGGCAGCGGCCCGATCTTTAGAAAGTTGCATATTGGCGACATCACTTCCATCTGCATCGGTATGTCCTACAATTTTAAGGTTAATGGAAGATTCTTGCATCATCACTTGTGAGATTTGGCGAATAACTCCCATGGATTGTGGCTGCAAATTGGCCGAGCCAGAATCAAATAGAATGGCATTGGTCGATATTTTCCCTTCGGAAATGAGTTTTCGACGCAAGTCAACACCACCTTCCGCAACTTTAAGATTGCTTATGAACACTTTTTCCTTACCATCCTTGAAGCCGTTGGCAAGGAATTTTACAGTGTGAATTACCGCACCGGATGCAACCAATCTGGGCACATCAATATATTTTACTTCGTTCACCCATAATCTAAAGCGTTGCTTGTTAACCGCAATGGAGATATGGGGGTTTTCCAAAACCACATTTCTCAAGTCGGCCTTGACGGTGCTTCTAATCTCTCTTTTTCCATTGATGTTATTCTGAACCGTAACCCCAATGGCCGCGTATTGGCAAAAGGGGATTTCAGCATAGGCGTTGTTACTACCAGGGTTAAATTTATCATCATTGCTCAAGGTAATGGCCACTTTTGCCTGGGAGGAGGTTTGGTTATCCAGACCTACAGCGGCTAAGTCGAATTCAATGGTATATTCTTCTGGAAGTCGGGGGACATCCGGTATGTAATAAATATTAAAGCCAGATTTTAGTTCTAACCATTTTTGAGGTGAATCACCTAATGTGACCAGTTCACCACCCGCATTGGTATTCCATTTGGAGGGAAAATCTCCTATGAAATCATTGCCAAAATCATCGTAGAATAGCTGTTTGTCACCAGGAACATAATCAAACTTACTGTATACCTGAATGGTCTTTGGCCCTGTTGCACTAGATGTTTCCGAGTTTGTTGTTCCACCAGAAGTATTCTGGCCTCCAGTATTGCCTGGAGCTTTTGGGTTTTGTTTACCCTTTGAACCAGGTTCAAGAATGCTGTCAAGGGCCTGATCGGTTTTCTTGGAAGTTTCGTGTTCTACTCTGCGTTCAACAGTGCGCTCTGCAGCTTTTTCAGCTTTTTTTGCCAGTTTTTTAAAGAATTGGGCATTGCTGCTTATGCCTAAGGCAAATGCTAGAATTGAGCAAAATAGCATCTTGCTCCTGAAAGAGGTTTTCATTTTCAAAGTGTTTAGATAGTGTAATCAACTGTAAATTAAAAATTTACAGGATAATTAAAAGAAAGAATGTGTGTTTGGGCCAAACTATTGTATAGGTTGCAATAAGGGGCCATTAATTCATCTTGTACACAATTATTGAGTTTTCTTGGTCTTTGGCTACCAATTCCAACTTTTTATCGTTGTCCATATCCACCAAATCAATCAACGAATTTCCAAATACCGGGAAATTGGGAATGGGTTTTGCTTGACTGTCGTAGAGATATATTTTTTGGTTCTGGATATCGGTTACACTCACATAAATTTTATCGTAGATATAAAAAATCTTGGGTTTGGTATACACTCCTAAATCCAATTCAACCTTTTTTCCTTTAATGTTCAGGATATTATCATCCATGAAGACCAGGGTCTTGCTAGTAGTATACATACCGTGATCATTATTAAGGTTGAAATTGGTGCTTGTAAGCTTTCCTTTGGTATCAATTTGATGCAATACACCTTTCTTATTGGTAACTGAAAACTTGTTTTTATAAAGAAATACTTCGTTGTCGGAGAAGTCGATTTTTTGAGAAATTTTTAACCGCTCACCACCAGATCTATGAAGGATCTTCAAGTTTTTGTCCTCTAACTGAAATACCAAATAATCTTTATTGGAAACCCTAAAATGTTTTGGGGTTGCTATAATGGGACTCTGGGCCCTGGTATAGGTAAATCCGCTAACAATGTTGGCTTTGTTGTTGTACATAAATACTTTCTCCCCTTGGGTAACAACAAAGCGATAGTCCTTGTTTCCCTCGTAATCAAATACTGCCAGCGGATTTAGATTGCCTCCTTCAAAAGTTTTATTAAAAGGTGGTACTTCCTCTCCGTTTCTGTCCAGAATCAAAAATTGGTTGTTGGTGCAAAAGGCCAATTGTAATCGTCCATTTTTATAAATATCCACTTGCTTAATGGGACCTCTTACCCGGCCGTTAAGCTGCTTCTTCCAGAGCACTTTGCCTTCAGTGGAAATTAGATACAGAAAATTGTTTTGATCCTGTACTACAATTTCTTGCTTGTTGGTTCTATGATTTTTTACAAACTGGGGACCCATGGCAAGGTCAGTGTCCAATTCCAAAGTGAATAATGGGGTCACTGTATTGGTCTTGGCCACTTTTTGTATTTTGGAAATGAGAAAGTTGGTATGGGCAAAATCATTGTCCGCCACCAATTGTGCTGCAAAGGTATGATCAGAAAAATCAGCCTGTTTAAAAGCGTTGAAAAGTGAAGGGACAAACTCACGTTCTGAAAAAAAATCGGCTCCAGAAGCATTGGATATGAAAAGTATGCTGGATTCACTGGCCAACGATTCGGTTGCCGTCTTAAATACTGGGGCATTTTTAAAGGATGACAGATTTTTGTGGTTACTTATTATGGTTTGGAGTGTTTCCCTATTTTCTGAAAAAACAAAAGTATTCTCTAGAATTGTACAAAACGTGGATTGATAATCGGTCACTAACGGATTAAAGCTTTCCTCAAGTAATTTTTGATTTTTTAAGGTGATTATTTCACTTCCTTGATATGTTGAGGAAGCTGTTTTGTCCATATCCAAGTATTCTGATATACTTTCGGTACCAAAGGAGCTAAGAAGAACCACCTTTTCGCCATTAAGGTAAATAAGTCCAACCTCTTCAATGGTATTGAAAAGGGAATCTACAGGCTTTACCCTGTCTAAGTATGTATTTTGATTTTTAGCAAACTCTTGATAGTCATCAAAAGTATAGGAAACGATTGCTTGGGCATTCAAGGGCGCAAAAAGAGGGGTTTTATTGGTTAGGGGGGATGTTCCCTTAAATAAGTTGGTGAAATTTTTGGTTGAATCGGAAGCAATAGCCACCCCATTTAAACTAATGTGGTCCGAATTAGCCGAAAAATCCACTGAAACCCAATCGGAAAATGTCTTTGTGTTGTTGCCATCTTTTTTTAACTGTGATGATATCAATGAAGGTGATTCGTCCAAATTAAAGAAGAGCGTAGCCGATTTAGCGGGACCGGAGGTATCATACAATCGGTTTAATTTTTCATTAATAGGATAGGATTGTTTGGCTCGCACCATATTTTCCATAAGCATTAATGAAGAACCCAGGATAATGTTTTTGTCTTTTATTAAGCTGTATACTTCGTAATCTCCAAAACTGTATTTTGAAATATTGTTGCCTTCATAGGTCAATGTTTCAACAGTTCTGTCTGTTACTTCATCCAAATTGAAAAAATCGACACTGTTATCGGAGATAAAAACAAATTCATGATTGTCCTTGCCTATTTCATAAAAAGCCAGAAGACTGGTGGCATCCGTTTTAATGTGCTTTAAACCTTTAAGTTTTTCCGTCAAATCCTTGTGAATAGGGAAACCAGTTGTCTTTGCAATAAAAGTACTGTTCTTAAGTTCGCTTTTAAAGTTGGATAGATTGTTGATTTTTATAATCAGTCCCGCATTTGGTGGAAGATGCTGCAATAGCGAATTTGTAGTTTTTATTTCTGTTTTGCACGAAAGGAAAATAAGGATAAGTAAGGAGAGGTATGCCTTTGGTTTCATTTTCGGAGTTTCAACAAATTTAGGGTTTTAAATATCCAGTGTCAATTGTTCTGGAAGTTGTCTAAAACTTTTCCTGTGATATTTGGTCAAGCCATATTTCCTGATGGCTTCCCTGTGCTCTTTGGTGGGATATCCTTTGTTTTTTTTCCAATTGTACATGGGGTGTTCTTCATGAATTTTGGCCATATATTCGTCCCTGTAGGTTTTTGCCAATATAGAAGCTGCGGCTATACTCATAAATTTTCCATCTCCCTTTATAATACATTCATGCGAAATGGAAGGATAAGGTTTAAAACGGTTGCCATCGACCAAAATAAAACTCGGAGTGTCAGACAGGCCATCCAAGGCACGGTGCATGGCCAAAATAGAGGCATTTAAAATGTTAATAGAATCTATCTCGTCCTGAAAAACATGGCAGACCGAAAAGGAAATGGCCTCTTTTTCCAGAATGGGACGTAAATGCTCTCTTTTTGTTTCAGATAATTGCTTGGAATCGTTTAAGATTTCATTGGTGAACCCTTCAGGAAGAATTATGGCACCAGCGGTTACCGGACCAGCAAGACAACCCCTTCCCGCCTCATCTGTGCCAGCCTCGTTTTGATATTTATAAAGGTTTTTGAGCATTTTTACTTTTGATATGGCTTCATATATAATATGAATAGCGAAATCTAAGAAGAATCAACCAAATGTAAAAAAGTACATAGATACAATTGAATGCTGGATAAACTTTCACATTTCTTTAGAAACAAAACACATACCTTTGTCTGACCAATAGTTTGGAATGAGATTTTTATTTTTTGCCCTACTCTTTTTTACAGGTCAATTCATGTTTGCACAGCAAGATTCCGTGCCCCCGGCTAAGAAGCCGAAAAAACCTGTAAAGAAAATCGATTCAATTGAGAAAAGAAGGCCGCAGCCTAGAACAATACCAGAACCGGAAGAAGTGGTTGTGCCCATAACGGACTACAAGATTATCTCATATACCAGAGACACCACGTCTTTGGATACGACCCTCACCATTCAAAAGGAATACAAATACAATTACCTTAGAAAGGATGATTTTGAAGTAATGCCTTTCTCCAATATCGGTCGGCCGTACAATGCTTTGGGGGTAGACTTTTCCAATACTTCATTTTATCCCAAATTGGGAGCCGAGGCAAGGCATAGTAATTATTTTGAGGTTGAGGATATCAAATATTACAACGTGCCAACCCCGATGACAGAGCTGATGTTCAAGACTACCTTGGAGCAGGGACAATTATTGGATGCGCTGTTGACATTTAATCTTTCAGAAAGGGCTAACGTTTCTATCGCTTATAAAGGATTTAGGTCATTGGGTAAGTATCGGTTTGATCAAGCCCAGTCAGGTAACTTTAGAACCATGTTCAGTTATGGAAACAAAAAAGGTAATTATAATATAAGGGGGCATATCGCTGCCCAAGACCTGGAGTCAGAAGAAAATGGGGGGATTTCAAACAGAGACCAGTTTGAAGGCGCTGCAGGGATTAATCCAGATGATTTTACGGATAGGTTCAGATTAGATATTTCATACGATAATGCTAACAATAGAATACTAGGAAAACGATATTACCTTGATCACCAGTTTAAACTGCTCGGTTATGGAAGGGATTCAACAGATAAAAAGCCAACATCACTTACCCTGGGGCATGAGTTTAATTACGAGACCAAGTTTTATGATTTTGTCCAATCTGCTCAGAACAATGCTTTTGGTGAAGACCCTTTTGTGGTGCCCGTAGAGGATAGAGCCAGATTAAAAACAATGTTCAATAAGGTCTCGGCTGAATTTTCAAATAGGACTTTAGGGCAGCTAACCGGGAATGCAAGCCTTTATAATTACAATTATTACTTCAATAGTATTTTGGTAACCGACTCTGGAACTATCCAAAACCAACTGAAGGGAGAAGAAATTGCTGTAGGCGGAACATATCTCAAAGATTTTGGAGGTTTGGTGCTCAAAGGAGATGTCAATTATAACATTACAGAAGAGTTGGCCGGAAATGAATTCAACGCTTCTGTGGATTATCAGCTAAATAATAATAACTTGTTATCTGGGGGCATTCATGTTTCCTCTCGAATGCCAAATTTTAATTTTTTGTTGTATCAAAGTGACTACCGAAATTTTAATTGGCAGAATACAGACACTTTTGAAAACCAGCAAATACAGAGCATCAATTTTACATTTGATTCAAAAAAGTTTGGATTACTGGAAGCAGCGTATAGCGCAGTGGACAATTATACCTTTTTTGAATCAGCGGCAACACAGGAGCAAATAGATAATGCTCAAGAAACCGCATATGTAAAACCCTTTCAGCAAACAGAGACCATAAACCATTTAAGGATAAAATATACTAAAGAATTTAAATGGAGAAGGTGGGCGTTGAGCAATACCGTTTTGTATCAAGATGTCACCCAGGATAGACAGGTGTTGAACGTGCCTCAATTAGTAACAAGGAATACACTATACTTTTCAAAAGATGTTTTTAAGAAAGCTATGTTCTTGCAAACTGGGGTTACCTTTAAATATTTCACCTCTTATAATATGAATGCCTATAACCCTCTGTTGGGTGAATTTTACATTCAGAATAGAGAGGAGTTTGGGGGGTATCCTTTGTTGGACTTTTTTATTAATGCAAAGGTTCGGCAAACAAGGATTTATTTAAAGGCGGAACACTTCAATTCATCTTTTTCCGAGCCTACTTTTTATTCTGCTCCAAATTATCCATACAGGGATTTTGTTATTCGTTTTGGACTGGTTTGGAACTTCTTTTCTTAAAATTTCAAAAAACAAGTATAATTCAATGTTGATAAACAGTGGTTTACAAAAAGAAGATGTTTTTTTGAAAAAAAATAGGTCAAAACTATTTGTGGAGTAAAAATAAGCTGCTTATATTTGCACCCGCTTAGCTGATGAGGCTGGGTGTTTTGGGGGAGGATCAAGGGGGTGTATTGCCCGGTTTTTTTTCTCCTTTGGAAAGATTTAGAAGTTCATTTGACATATTGTATAGACAGCGTAAAAGAGAATTTTAGACAAGAACCATTTTGATGCGGGGGACCTTTTGTTGTGTAGTGAAGTTTTATGACATTCAACTTTTTACAATGAAGAGTTTGATCCTGGCTCAGGATGAACGCTAGCGGCAGGCCTAACACATGCAAGTCGAGGGGTAACAGAGTTTGCTTGCAAACTGCTGACGACCGGCGCACGGGTGCGGAACGCGTATGGAACCTGCCCCTGTCAGGGGAATAGCCCAGGGAAACTTGGATTAATGCCCCATGGTAACGAGATATCGCATGATATTTTGTTTAAAGATTTATCGGACAGGGATGGCCATGCGTACCATTAGCTTGTTGGTGGGGTAACGGCCCACCAAGGCAACGATGGTTAGGGGCCCTGAGAGGGGGATCCCCCACACTGGTACTGAGACACGGACCAGACTCCTACGGGAGGCAGCAGTGAGGAATATTGGACAATGGGCGAGGGCCTGATCCAGCCATGCCGCGTGCAGGATGACTGCCCTATGGGTTGTAAACTGCTTTTATACGGGAAGAAACCTACTTACGTGTAAGTAGCTGACGGTACCGTAAGAATAAGGACCGGCTAACTCCGTGCCAGCAGCCGCGGTAATACGGAGGGTCCGAGCGTTATCCGGAATCATTGGGTTTAAAGGGTCCGTAGGCGGGCCTATAAGTCAGAGGTGAAAGGCCACGGCTCAACCGTGGGACTGCCTTTGATACTGTAGGTCTTGAGTCGTTGTGGAGTTGCCGGAACATGTGGTGTAGCGGTGAAATGCATAGATATCACATAGAACACCGATCGCGAAGGCAGGTAACTAACAACGTACTGACGCTGATGGACGAAAGCGTGGGTAGCGAACGGGATTAGATACCCCGGTAGTCCACGCCGTAAACGATGGATACTAGCTGTCGGGACCTCGGTCTCGGCGGCCAAGCGAAAGTGATAAGTATCCCACCTGGGGAGTACGTTCGCAAGAATGAAACTCAAAGGAATTGACGGGGGCCCGCACAAGCGGTGGAGCATGTGGTTTAATTCGATGATACGCGAGGAACCTTACCAGGGCTTAAATGTAGTATGACAGGTTTAGAGATAGACTTTTCTTCGGACATATTACAAGGTGCTGCATGGTTGTCGTCAGCTCGTGCCGTGAGGTGTCAGGTTAAGTCCTATAACGAGCGCAACCCCTACCGTTAGTTGCCAGCATGTAAAGATGGGGACTCTAACGGGACTGCCGGTGCAAACCGTGAGGAAGGTGGGGACGACGTCAAATCATCACGGCCCTTACGTCCTGGGCCACACACGTGCTACAATGGCCGGTACAGAGGGAAGCCACCCCGCAAGGGGGCGCGGATCTATAAAACCGGTCACAGTTCGGATCGGGGTCTGCAACTCGACCCCGTGAAGCTGGAATCGCTAGTAATCGGATATCAGCCATGATCCGGTGAATACGTTCCCGGGCCTTGTACACACCGCCCGTCAAGCCATGGAAGCCGGGAGTGCCTGAAGTCCGTCACCGCAAGGAGCGGCCTAGGGCAAAATCGGTAACTAGGGCTAAGTCGTAACAAGGTAGCCGTACCGGAAGGTGCGGCTGGAACACCTCCTTTCTAGAGAAGAGACGGACCTATCGACAGGGTCCCGTATCTTGGTGGTGCTTGTTTTTTTCTTTTATGCTGTCTTATAATATGCAAACATACTGGCAAATTAGGCCAAACAGTCTCATAGCTCAGCTGGTTAGAGCGCTACACTGATAATGTAGAGGTCGGCAGTTCGAGTCTGCCTGAGACTACGAGGACCAGCCTTATGGCTGTACGTTCATTAAAATAGGAAATTCTAGGTGTTGGGTTACCGTTATATAGTACTGTTAACTGATAACTGTTAACTGATCACTGGGATGACGGGGAATTAGCTCAGCTGGCTAGAGCGCCTGCCTTGCACGCAGGAGGTCACCGGTTCGACTCCGGTATTCTCCACCAAGGCAATGCCTTGAGATGTAAATTTCAAGTGTGTTGCGGTAGAGTTCGCGATTGATTTTTGTCAGTGGCGACTCGCCACAAGTTCATTGACATATTGGGACGGAGCGTGACGATTTTATCGTCATTGCGAAGTCAAAGAAGAAACACGAAGTAGAATAGAATATAATAAAGGATTACGAGGGCATTTGTACATAGGTACAGGTGTGACAAGCAAAAGAAGGGCGTATGGGGGATGCCTGGGCTCTCAGAGGCGAAGAAGGACGTGATAAGCTGCGAAAAGCCGCGGG
>NZ_CBDCUG010000005.1:2007500-2216282 GCF_965222555.1 Flagellimonas sp.
TCTGGTTCTAGTACGAGAGGACCGAACTGGACCGACCGCTGGTGCACCAGTTGTCCCGCCAGGGGCATCGCTGGGTAGCTAAGTCGGGATGGGATAAGCGCTGAAAGCATATAAGCGCGAAACCCGCCACAAGATGGGATTTCTTTAAAGGGCCGTGGGAGATGACCACGTTGATAGGCCATAGGTGGAAGTGCAGCGATGTACGCAGCCGAGTGGTACTAATTGCCCGTATGCTTGCGCACTGCCCCTCGGCAGTTCTTTATATACCAAAACACTTCTTGCTTCTTATTTGACCGGTGCAGAGCACCGTCCCAACATATGTCATATTAAAAACATTCCTCCTTATGTGGGAGGTCCTGAAACAAGTTCAGGATAAAATCTAGGTGGCCATGGCGACGGGGCCCACCCCTTTCCATTCCGAACAGGGAAGTTAAGCCCGTTTGCGCCGATGGTACTGCTATACCAAGTGGGAGAGTAGGTCGCCGCCTTCCTTGAAGGCCCTTTACAATAAGTAAAGGGCCTTTTTTTGTTTTAATATTTTTTAAAATAAAAAGGATGTAATAAAAAAAAGCCCCCAAGATAATTCTTGGAGAGCTTTTCACATTGGGTTTGGTTGGGTATTGTAATCTTAAACTCGAGGCAAATCACCATCACCTTTTAATGGTAAGTTGGATTTACCCATTAAAAAACTGTCTACGTGATGTGCAGCTTGTCTTCCTTCAGAAATGGCCCACACAATTAATGATTGACCTCTTCTTTGGTCACCAGCAACAAAAACTCCGGGAACATTTGTTTTATAATCCCTTGCCGAGGCATTGATGTTGGTTCTGGCATCCATTTGTAATCCTAGTTGGTCAGCTATAGTTGTTTCTGAACCGGTGAAACCAAGTGCTAAAAGCGCTAAATCACAGTTCCACTCTTTTTCCGTACCTTCAACCTCTTTGAGAACCGGACGTTTTCCAGGTACTTTTTCCCATTTGACTTCACAGGTAATAAGACCCTTTAAATTGCCATTGCCATCATCAATAAACTTTTTAGTGGATATACTGAAAACGCGCTCAGCACCTTCTTTGTGAGAAGTGCTGGTACGTAGTCGCATAGGCCAAAATGGCCAAGGTTGCCCCTCTGGTCTTTCTGGAGTTGATTTAGGCATGATCTCAAAGTTGGTAACCGAGGTTGCTCCATGCCTAATAGAAGTCCCAATACAGTCGGAACCTGTATCTCCACCACCTATTACAATAACATTCTTTCCTTTGGCCGTTAGTTCCTCACCTTTATACGGGATGCCATCAACTTTTCTGTTGTTTTGTGGAAGAAAATCCATGGCTTGAACCACACCTTTTAAATCTGCTCCAGGAATAGGAAGGTTTCTACGTACCGTGGCACCGCCGCAGAGAACGATAGCATCAAAATCATTTCGAAGTTCATCAGCCTTTACATCAACACCTACATGGATTCCAGTTTTGAAATTGATTCCTTCCTTTTCCATCACTTCAAGGCGCCTGTCAATTACATTCTTTTCCATCTTAAAATCTGGAATTCCATAGCGTAATAGTCCTCCTATTTTTTCATCACGTTCAAAAACAGTGACCGTATGGCCTGCTCTATTCAACTGTTGAGCGGTTGTCAGACCAGCAGGACCTGAACCAATAACGGCTACTTTTTTATCTGTTCGTTGAGAAGGAGGTTCTGGTTTTATCCATCCATTTTTGAATGCTGTTTCCACAATATTCTTTTCAATATTCTCAATGGAAACAGGGTCTTCATTTATCCCAAGGACACATGCCTCTTCACATGGAGCTGGGCACAATCGGCCAGTAAATTCAGGGAAATTGTTGGTGGAATGTAAAATCTTAGTGGCTTTCTCCCATTTTCCTTGAAAAACAGCATGATTAAAATCGGGAATCAAATTGCCCAACGGACAACCACTGTGGCAAAATGGTATGCCGCAATCCATGCAACGAGCGCCTTGGTTTTTAAGTTCACCTTCTTTTAAAGGAACCGTAAATTCCTTATAGTTTTTTATTCTTTCCTTGACAGGTGCATAGCCTTCATCCTTTCTGTCAAACTCCATAAATCCTGTTGTCTTTCCCATGGCTTAACTTATAAGGTTTGCAATTTTTCTTTTTCTAATCGTATTAATGCTTGTTTGTATTCTTCAGGGAAGACTTTTACAAACTTTGGCAGGTATTCTTCCCAGTTTTCCAAGATTTCTTGGGCCAATGGGCTTAACGTTGCATTGTAATGGTTTTCAATAAGTTCTCTTAGCTGTTTGATATCGTTATCTTCTTCTACAGCAAGTAAGTTCAAACTTTCACCATTGCATTGTTTTTCAAAGGTATTTTCCTTGTCTAACACATAGGCAATTCCACCGCTCATTCCAGCGCCAAAGTTTCTTCCCACGGCACCCAAGATTACGGCAACTCCTCCGGTCATGTATTCGCAACCATGATCTCCAATTCCTTCGACCACGGCTTTTGCTCCCGAATTTCTTACACAAAAACGCTCGCCAGCCTTGCCATTGATATAGGCTTCTCCGGATGTGGCTCCATACAAGGTCACATTTCCTGTGATGATGTTTTCTTCCGGTTTTAATGTGGATTTATAAGGAACCTTAATAACTAGCTTGGCTCCGGAAAGTCCTTTGCCCAGATAATCATTGGTATTTCCGTTGACCACCATGGTGAGTCCTTTGGTGGCAAATGCACCAAAGCTTTGCCCGGCTGAACCTGTGAAATTTAATTTCAAAGTGTTTTCAGGTAGTCCATCAGCACCATAAATCTTAGAGATTTCATTGCTGATGATTGCTCCAACTGCTCTATCGGTATTGTGAATTGGAAAATCCAATGATGTTTTTTCCTTTCTGAACAATGCCGGATGCGCCTTTGCAATGATGTCAAACTCAATGGAATCTTCTATATCGTGTATTTGCTTTTCAGTATTGTAAAATTTAGTGCCTTCTGGTACATCTACTTGATAAAGGATAGGACTAAGATCAATGCCAGCAGCTTTGTAATGCTCAATAGCTTTTTTTCTATCCAGCTTCTGAACTTGGCCTACCATTTCATCAATGGTTCTAAAACCAAGTTTGGCCATGATTTCCCTTAATTCCTGTGCCACGAAGTACATGTAATTGACTACATGCTCTGGCTTGCCCTTGAATTTTTTACGGAGTTCTGGGTTTTGGGTTGCAATACCCACAGGACAGGTGTTTAAATGGCATACCCTCATCATAACACAGCCTGAGGCTACTAAAGGTGCAGTGGCAAAACCAAACTCTTCTGCTCCTAAAAGACAAGCAATGGCAACATCTCTTCCTGTTTTTAATTGTCCGTCACATTCCAGAACAATACGGTTTCTTAGATCGTTAAGAACCAAGGTTTGTTGTGCTTCGGCAATTCCCAGTTCCCATGGTAGGCCTGCATGTTTCAATGAAGTAAGAGGAGATGCCCCTGTACCACCATCAAATCCTGAAATAAGGATTACATCTGCTTTAGCTTTTGAAACACCAGCAGCTACGGTTCCCACACCTACTTCTGAAACCAATTTCACATTTACTCTGGCATCCCTGTTGGCCGATTTTAAATCATAAATCAATTGGGACAAATCCTCAATGGAATAAATGTCGTGGTGTGGAGGAGGCGAAATAAGACCTACATAAGGTGTAGAGTTTCTTGTTTTGGCAATGGCCGGGTTTACTTTTGGTCCTGGTAATTGCCCACCTTCTCCAGGTTTTGCCCCTTGGGCCATTTTAATCTGAATTTCTTGTGCACTGGTCAAATAATTGGAGGTTACGCCAAATCGCCCGGAAGCAACTTGTTTGATGGCACTATTTTTCCAATCGCCAGTTTGATTTTTATAAAAACGAGCCGAATCTTCTCCACCTTCACCAGAGTTACTCTTACCTCCAATTCGGTTCATGGCAATTGCAAGATTTTCGTGGGCTTCCTTACTGATGCTTCCATAGGACATGGCGCCTGTTTTAAATCTTTTTACGATTTCAGTCCATGGTTCTACTTCCTCAATGGGAATTGGATCATAGTTTGAAAATTCAAACAATCCACGGATGGTCATCAAGTTTTTTGATTGCTCATTAACCAATTTGGAGTACTCCTTATAAGTCTCCGGCTCGTTATTGCGTACCGATTTTTGAAGTTTGGCAATACTTAATGGATTGAACATATGTTTTTCACCATCTCTTCGCCAACGGTACTCTCCGCCAATCTCAATATCAAGATTGGCTGCTAACTCCTGGGTCTTAAATGCTTTTTTGTGGCGTTTTGCTACTTCTTTTTCAATTTCATACAAACCTATTCCTTGAATACGGGTTGGTGTATTCGGGAAATATTTGTCTACCACTTTGGTATTGATACCAATGCATTCAAATAATTGGGAACCTCTGTAAGAATTCAAAGTTGAGATTCCAATTTTGTTCATCACTTTTAATATTCCTTTTCCAATGGCCTTGTTGTAATTTTTAATGGCTTCGTCAAAGGTGTACTCTGTTATATCGTTTTCTTGTATTTGCTCTGCAATGATTTCGTTTACCAAATATGGGTTGATGGCACTTGCACCAAATCCGAAGAGGAGTGCAAAATGGTGTACTTCTCTAGGTTCTGCAGATTCAACAATGATGCTCAATTTGGAGCGCTTGCCCATTCTGCTCAATCCACTGTTGACATATGAACAGGCCAACAAAGCAGGAATGGCCGCCATTTCAGAACTGACCATTCTATCAGATAAAATAATAATGTTAGCACCTTCATCTATAGCATTGGAAGCTTGTTGTAAGATGGAGTCCAGTGCTTCTTCCAGTCCATTGTGTCCTTTTCCAATTTCATAAAGCATGGATATGGAAACCACTTTATAGTCTGGACTGGCATCGTAATTTTTTATTTTATCCAAATCCTCTTTGGAGATCACAGGATTTTGGATTTTTAACTTTCTGCAATGGTATGGAGTGGTATCAAAAATGTTTTGATCACTTCCCAATGTCAAGCTGATGTCGGTGATCAATTCTTCCCGGATTCCATCCAAAGGCGGATTGGTTACTTGGGCAAAGAGTTGTTTAAAGTAATTGTATATAAGTTGTGGACGCTCTGATAAAACTGCAATAGGTGTGTCCGAGCCCATGGACCCAATAGGTTCTTTCCCATTTTTGGCCATTGGCAAAATAATGGTATTGATATCTTCCAAGGTATATCCAAATGCTGATCTTCTAGTTTCTAAAGGAAACTCACCATAAAAAACAGGACAATCATTATAAGGTATATCTTTTAGGTAGACCAAATTATCTTTCAACCATTTTTGATAAGGGTGTTTTTTGGCAATGGACTCTTTTATTTCTTCATCGTTTACAATACGACCTTCCTCCATGTTCACTAAGAACATTTTTCCAGGCTCCAATCGCCCGTGGAATTCAATGTCCTCTGGTTCCAATTCAACGACTCCAGTCTCTGATGACATGATCACATATCCTTGTTTGGTAACCGAATATCTTGATGGTCGCAATCCATTTCTATCCAAGACGGCTCCAATATAGTTGCCATCAGTAAATGGAATGGAAGCGGGACCATCCCATGGCTCCATTACACAGGAATTGTACTCGTAAAATGCCCTTTTGGCTTCGGACATTTCCTTGTTCTTTTCCCAGGCTTCAGGTACGAGCATCATCATTACTTCGGGCAAAGAGCGCCCCGTCATAAGCAATAGTTCCACAACCATATCCATGCTCGCTGAATCCGATTTTCTTGGTAGCACAACAGGAAGGATTCTTTTAATGTCTTCACCAAACCAATCACTCTCCATGAGTTCTTCCCTGGAACGCATACGGGAAACATTTCCTCTTAAAGTGTTTATTTCCCCATTGTGGCACATATAACGGAAAGGTTGTGCTAAATCCCAAGTTGGGAAAGTATTGGTGGAAAAGCGTTGGTGTACCAGTGCCAATCGAGTGACCACACGAGGATCCAACAAATCTTCGTAGTATTTGCTGATGTCCTGTGGTACCAACAGACCTTTAAAAATGATAATTTTAGTGGAAAGGCTTGGTAGGTAAAAGAACTGGCTTTGTGACAGTTTGCTTTTGATGATTGCATGTTCTGTAATCTTTCTGGCAATGAACAGTTTTAGGTTAAACTGAAAATCATCTTCGGCATCTCCTTTTCCAACAAACAACTGTTTTACAAAAGGTTCTGTTTCAGCAGCAATTCTACCGGGAACTGAACCGTTTACAGGGACATCCCGCCAACCCAATAGCTGCAGACCTTGGTTTTTAATATTTTCTTCAAGTGTTGCTATGCAAAAGTCGCGTTGGTTTTCCTTTTGTGGAAGGAAAACATTACTTACGGCGTAGTCACCTGCCTTTGGCAAATCAAAAGCGCATACTTCTATAAAAAAATCGTGTGGAATGTCTATAAGGATTCCCGCTCCATCTCCTGTCTTTCCATCTGAACTTACCGCACCTCTATGCTCCAGCTTATCTAGAATTTCAAGGGCCTTATGAATGATGTCGTTTGATTTTTTGCCCTTTAGGCTACAAATAAAACCAGCACCACAGTTGTCATGTTCAAATTCCGGAAGATATAGACCTTGTTTTTCTAATCTCATCATTATGGTATTTCCTCAAAAATATCCTTTTTGATAAATAAAAAACAAGGTTTTTCAGGTATTGTAATAAAATCATCAGCTTTTGTGATGAAGGGTTAAAAAATATTCATATTTGGAATTTGACCAATATCAAATTATGATTCTCTCAAAATGGAAAGCTGGTTAAAAGGTGTTTTTCAATAATTCAGGGGTCAAGTAGTGAAAAATCCAGAATTTTATATAAAAAGATTAGTTTCAAGGGGTATTGGATGCCTTAATTTGAAATAATCAACAAAGACCCCTACAATTATAGGGGTGTAAATTTTTAGTGTAATACTAATCTTTAAGAATACTTCTCGAGATCACAATTTTCTGGATTTCTGAAGTGCCTTCGTAAATCTGAGTGATTTTTGCATCCCGCATCAATCTTTCTACATGGTAGTCTTTCACAAAACCATTTCCTCCATGTATTTGCACGGCTTCCACGGCTGTTTCCATAGCTACTTCGGAGGCGTATAATTTGGCCATGGCTCCTGAAAGTGTGTAATCATTTCCAGCATCTTTATCGCAAGCGGCTTGATACACCAAATGACGTGCAGCCTGAATTTTGGTATGCATATCCGCCAATTTAAATGCAATAGCTTGGTGGTTGGCAATTTCAGTACCAAAGGCTTTGCGCTCTTTTGCATATTTTTTGGAGAGCTCGTAAGCTCCTGCTGCTATCCCCAATGCCTGTGCGGCAATACCAATTCTGCCCCCAGCAAGGGTTTTCATAGCGAATTTAAAACCAAATCCATCTTCACCAATTCTGTTTTCCTTGGGTACTTTTACATCATTGAATAATAAGGAGTGGGTGTCACTACCTCTAATGCCTAATTTATTTTCCTTTGGACCAATTTCAAAGCCTTCTGCTCCCTTTTCCACAATAAGTGCATTGATTCCTTTATGTCCTTTCTCCACATCGGTTTGGGCTATTACCAAATAGATTTCTGCAGTCCCGCCATTGGTTATCCAATTTTTGGTTCCATTTAAAAGGTAATGATCACCTTTATCAATTGCTGTAGTTTTTTGGGAAGTTGCATCACTGCCGGCTTCGGGTTCTGATAAACAAAAAGCACCTATAACCTCACCGGAGGCCAAGCGGGTTAAATATTTTTCTTTTTGGGCTTCTGTGCCAAAGGTTTCCAGTCCCCAACAAACCAAAGAATTGTTTACAGATACCACTACGGAAGCTGATGCATCAACCTTGGACAGTTCTTCCATGACCAATACATATGAAAGGGTATCTAATCCACTTCCTCCATATTTTTCATTGACCATCATTCCTAAAAAGCCAAGTTCTCCCATTTTCTTTACTTGTTCGGTAGGAAATTTTTGCGCATCGTCTCGTTCAATAACACCCGGAAGCAGTTCGTTTTGGGCAAAATCTTTTGCTGCCTGTCGTATCATTAGCTGTTCTTCGGAAAGAGTAAACTCCATAAAATTGAGAATTAAGTAAAAATGGTATACAAATATAGCTTTATGGTGTCGATTTTTCACAAAAAGATGCAAAAAAATAAGAATAGTATAATATGGCCGATCGGTAAAATTAAGCGCTGTTATTTTTCAAGATTTTTATAAGAAGAACATTGTGCTGGAAAACTCATTTTGAATATCTTTAGCAATGTAGACTTTAGTCTTTTGAAGTTTAACTAACTTAAACCAACTAAACATGGAGACCCTCTTAATTGCCATATTTGTCATTGGATATCTTGCCATAACCCTTGAACATAATCTAAAAATTGACAAGCTTATTCCAGCTCTGGCTATGATGGCCATTCTTTGGGCTTTGATGGCCTTTGGGATTGATAGTTTTACCACTTGGTTTGACTCGGGAAAGCATGCTTTGATGGAAGGTTTTTCCGCATTGGGGCATGAAGATAAAATGCATATGTTAGAGGAGACGCTGCTCCATCATTTGGGAAAGACCTCTGAGATTTTAGTGTTTTTGTTAGGAGCCATGACCATAGTCGAAATCATTGATTACTTTGATGGATTCGCTACTATCAAGACATTTGTGAAGACCAAAAGTAAAAGGAAGATATTGTGGATTTTTGCTTTTTTGGCCTTTATTCTTTCTGCCATTATCGATAATCTTACGGCAACAATTGTATTAATATCAATTTTACAGAAAATTGTAAAGGATAGAAATGTAAGAATATGGTATGCTGGACTTATTATTATTGCCGCAAATGCAGGCGGGGCATGGTCCCCGATTGGCGATGTGACCACAACTATGCTTTGGATTGGCAATAAGGTAACAACAGCTAAGTTGATAGGATACCTGCTTGTACCATCACTTTTCTGTATGCTGGTTCCTACTTTTATTGCTTCCTTTTTACCTGCATTCAAGGGTGAAATTGAAACGGAGGAGGACAACGGGCCAAAATCCAAATTTGGACCTACGATGCTCTATTTGGGATTAAGCGCCATTGTGTTTGTGCCAATTTTTAAGACCATAACCCATTTACCACCTTATGTAGGGATGATGTTGTCCTTGGCGGTAGTGGCCACATTTGCGGAAATATACAGCAGCTCCAAAATAGCCATTTCTTCAGTAGATCCTGAGAGTGATGCAGGATCGCACCATAGCCCGGTGCATAGTGCATTGACCAAAATAGAACTCCCGAGTATACTCTTTTTCTTAGGAATTTTAATGGCCGTGGCCGCTTTGGAATCGCTGGGCCTTCTTTTCAATTTTGCTGAAGGCTTGAAGCAGGGCACACCGTTGCTTGGAACCGAGATTGCAGGGACACAAATTTCGGATTTAGTGGTGATATTGCTGGGAGTTGGCTCTGCGGTTATAGATAATGTTCCGTTGGTTGCCGCTAGTTTGGGAATGTTTTCAGAACCTATGGATAATCCTTTATGGCACTTTATTGCGTATTCTGCGGGAACCGGAGGAAGTATGCTGATTATTGGCTCTGCGGCTGGAGTTGTAGCTATGGGAATGGAAAAAATTGACTTTTTCTGGTACCTTAAAAAAATTGGATGGTTGGCCTTCATAGGCTTCATTGCTGGTGCTATTTGCTTTATCATCATGCGATATTTTTTCTAAAAAATACTTTAGGTCAAAAATCTCCGTTATTATTGCAACTTAAATTGGGGATTTTATATGATTATTTTTCAAGATTTAGAGGAAGGAGCCGAGATAGGTGCATCTATATCGGAAGAAAAGACGCTTTCTGTCATTGATTTGATTGTTAATGGAGGAACGGGGAGTGTGGTTATTATTATGGTACTTTTTGTGCTTTTGTTCGTGGCACTCTACATTTATTTTGAGCGTATTTTTGCCATCAAGGCAGCATCAAAGATTGACAAAAACTTTATGAACCAGATTCGTGATCATGTCATGAACGGTAAATTGGACGCAGCTAAGATCCTATGTGCTCAAACCGATTCACCAGTTGCTCGCTTAACGGAAAAAGGAGTGTCCAGAATTGGCAAGCCTTTGGATGATATCAATACTGCCATAGAAAATGCAGGTACCTTGGAGGTTTATAAATTGGAGAAAAATGTGAGTGTGTTGGCCACCGTTGCCGGCGCTGCTCCCATGATTGGATTTTTAGGAACCGTAATTGGTATGATTTTGGCATTCCATGAAATGGCAAGTAGTGGAGGACAAGCAGAAATGGGTTCATTGGCATCTGGTATTTATACCGCGATGACCACCACGGTAGCTGGATTGGTAGTAGGTATTATTGCCTATATTGGTTATAATCACCTAGTGAACAGAACGGATAAAGTGGTTCATAAAATGGAAGCCAATGCAGTGGAGTTTTTGGATTTGTTGAATGAACCTATCTAGAATTTCAATATGAAATTAAAAGGAAGAAATAAGGTTAGTCCAGAATTCAGCATGTCATCAATGACAGACATTGTATTTTTGTTATTGGTGTTTTTTATGCTGACTTCCAACGCTCCCAACGCCCTGGATTTGCTGTTGCCAAAAGCAAAGGGAAAGTCTACCAATACTCAAAATGTTTCTGTCACTATAGACAAGAACCTGAAATATTTTGTGAACAACGAGCAGATAAGTAAAGAATACATTGAAATTGAATTAAAAAAGGCACTTGAAGGACAAGAAAAGCCTACCATCATTCTAAGGGCGGAAGAAAACGTGGCCATAAAGGAAGCGGTCAATGTTATGGATATTGCCAATAGAAATAGTTACAAGGTTATCTTGGCTGTGCGGCCAAAATAATGTCATTTTTAGATACGAGACACAAGAAAAAATCTTTCACGCTAACAACACTTCTGTTAAGCGTAGTGTTACTATTGCTTTTTTACATCGGGCTTACCTATATGGATCCACCCATTGAAAATGGTATAGCCATCAACTTTGGAACCATGGATTTTGGCAGTGGAAAAGTTCAGCCAAAAGAAAAAGTACGTTCTGAGCCGAAGAAGGTTGAATCAAAACCAGTGGAACAGGTTCAAGAGCAAGTAGTGCCAAAACAGACCGCTCCCGAAGAACCTGTGGAGAAAGTTTTGACCAGTGATACCGAGGAAACCATAAAAATAAATCAGCAAAAAGAAGCTAAACGAAAGGCCGATGAAGCTGCAAAAAAGGCTAAGGCAGAAGCAGAACGCATTGCTCGCGAAAAAAGAGAAGCTGAAGAACGAAAAAGACAAGAGCAGGAAGCCAAAAAGAAAAGCTTGGACGCCTTGATTGGAGGAATTGGTAAATCTGATGGCACAACCACCGGAAGTGAAGGAGACGACAATAGAGCTGGTGATAAGGGAAAGCCAGATGGAGATCCTTACGCCACTAGCTATTATGGAACTCCAGGAAGTGGTAGCGGTACGGGCGGATATGGTCTAAACGGTCGTTCGTTGGTCAGTAAAGGAAAAGTGCAACAGGAGTGTAATGAAGATGGTCGTGTTGTAGTTCGAATTGTTGTGGATAGAAATGGAAAGGTCATAAAAGCAACCCCGGGAGTAAAGGGAACAACAAATAATGCCCCTTGTTTGCTGGAACCTGCAAGAAAAACCGCATTTCTACATAAATGGAACCTGGATTCCAACGCACCTTCACAGCAGATAGGTTTTGTGGTTGTCAATTTTAAGTTAGGCCAATAGTCCAATGACTTATCAAGAAACTTTGGATTGGATGTTCCAGCAACTTCCAATGTATCAGAAGAAAGGTGCAGAAGCCTTAAAAAATAAGTTGGACAACATTCTTTATTTTTCGAAAGTACTTGGGAATCCCCATGAAAAATTCAAGAGTATCCACGTGGCAGGAACCAATGGAAAAGGCTCCAGCAGCCATATGTTAGCTTCCATTCTTCAAGAAGCTGGGTATAAAGTGGGGCTTTATACTTCGCCACATTTAAAAGATTTTAGGGAACGCATAAAAATAAATGGCGTTCCAGCTTCCAAAGAATTTGTTGTTGATTTTATTCAAAACCATAAACCCTTTTTGGAACAGAACGATCTTTCCTTTTTTGAAATGACGGTTGGAATGGCTTTTGATTATTTTGTAAAAGAGGAAGTTGATATTGCAATCATTGAAGTAGGCTTGGGCGGAAGGTTGGACTCTACCAATATCATTACACCTGAAGTTTCACTGATAACCAACATTGGACTGGATCACACTCAAATTTTAGGGGATACTTTGGAGAAGATTTCCTTAGAGAAAGCAGGGATCATAAAAAGAGGTGTTCCTGTGGTAATAAGTGAAACCCAACCTGAAACCAAAGGAATCTTTAAGATTATGGCTGCTCAAAAGGGCTGTAAGATTGTTTTTGCCGATCAACTTGAAATAGAAAACTATAAAACGGACTTGTTAGGAGCGTATCAGACAAAGAATGTAAGAGGAGTGGTTGCCACAATTAATGAGTTAAAGGATTTTGAAATAAAAGAAGAACATATATTAGAAGGACTTCGGAATTCTATTGGTAATACTGGTATTTTGGGTAGATGGCAAGTATTGGGCGAAAATCCTAAAATTGTATGCGATACAGCACATAACAAGGAAGGGTTGGAGATTGTTTTGAAGCAGATTGAGGATTTCAAGGCGCAAAAAGTACATTTTGTGCTAGGCTTTGTAAATGATAAGAACTTAGCTGAAGTATTGAATCTTTTTCCGAAACATGCTGAATATTACTTTGTAAAACCTAACATACCTAGAGGTTTGGAAGCAGAAGAATTATGGAAAATGGCCTTGGATTTTGGTTTGAAGGGAGAAATTTTCAAAACGGTAAAAAATGGTTTTGAGGCTGCTTTGGAGCAAGCGGATCAGGAAGATTTTATATATGTGGGGGGCAGTACTTTTGTAGTGGCAGAGGTAGTTTAGATATTTTATGTTATTTCTTTTTGGTAAACAAAAAATGATGCTATATTTGCACTCCCATTTAGGAAAATGAATGGGCGCGTAGCTCAGTTGGTTCAGAGCACCTGGTTTACACCCAGGGGGTCAGGGGTTCGAATCCCTTCGCGCCCACAGAAAAACCTCAGCAATTGCTGAGGTTTTTTGTTTTAGGAATTTTCTATCAGAATTTTATAGGAAAAAGAAAACAAATCATCGAGATTTACTTGGAAATTCTTGGCTTAAGTTGTAGGTTGCTGTTACTATATCAACCTAAATGAAAAAAATCTACCTCTCTGCCCTATTGGGTTTCATTCATTTCTTTTTATCGGCCCAAACAGAATTCATAACGACCTGGAAAACGGATAATTCAGGTACTTCTGCAAATAATCAGATTACCATCCCAACTTTTCCGGGGGAAGTTTATGATTATATCGTTGATTGGGGAGATGGTTCCACGGATAATAACGTTACTGGAGATATCACGCATACATACGCTACTCAGGGCACATATACAGTTTCAATAACAGGTGATTTTCCACGGATATATTTCAATTTCATTGGAGATAACGACAAATTGCTGACTATAGAACAATGGGGAACCATTAAGTGGAGCTCTATGGAGGCGGCTTTTGCTGCTTGTCATAATCTGAATGTTGTGGCAACTGACACTCCTGATTTGACCAATGTTACATCCATGAAAAGTATGTTTGATAGTTGTTCTTTTCTCCAGGTAAATGAGTCAATCAACGATTGGGATACCAGTACCGTTACAGATATGTCCTTTCTTTTTGCTTCCGCAAATAGCTTTAACACCAATATAAATCAATGGAACACTTCCAATGTCATAGATATGAGTGGAATGTTTATTATGAATGATGTTTTTAATCAGCCAATAGGTGTATGGAACACATCAAATGTTCAGAATATGGGTAGCATGTTCAATATGACCGGTAGTTTTAATGAAGATATTGGGAATTGGGATGTGAGCAAGGTTAACGATATGTCTCAAATGTTTGAAGATTCACAAGTATTCAATCAACCTCTGGATAACTGGAATGTATCATCAGTAAAGAGCATGAGGAATCTTTTTAAATCTTCTCAAGCCTTTAATCACTCTGTTAACAATTGGGATGTTTCATCAGTTACAGATATGACAAGCCTATTCGAAGATGCAGCCAGTTTTGATCAAAACCTTGGGAATTGGGATGTCGGACAAGTTGCAAGTATGATTGATATGTTCAGAGGGACTAGGCTATCACAAGATAACTACGATAGTACGCTTATTGGTTGGGTTAACCTAGATTTCCTTCAAAGCAATGTCCAATTTGATGCTGGAAACAGTGAGTACTGTGTGGGTGAAATAAGCAGACTGGTATTAATGGAGAATTTTAATTGGACAATCAATGATAATGGCAAGAATTGTCCGTTTATCACTACTTGGAAAACGGATAACCCTGGATTTTCAAACGATAATCAAATATCAATATCAACTTATGCGCCTTTTGGCACAACCTATAATTATGATGTGGATTGGGGTGATGGAACTTCCGATATTGGGGTTACAGGTAATATTGTTCATACTTACAGCGCTCCCGGGATATATCAAATTGGCATTTCTGGTGAGTTTCCGAGAACAAACTTCAATGGTAACAATGCGGATAGTGAAAAGCTGCTGCAGATAAATCAATGGGGGTCAATTCAATGGACTTCTATGGCCGCTGCCTTCATAGGATGCAGTAATCTTGATGTATTGGCCGAAGACATTCCTAACCTTTCAAATGTTTCAACGACCTCCGGCATGTTTTCAAGGTGCACGTCTTTGGTCGGAAATGAATACTTCCAAAATTGGGAAATGGGTAATGTAACCATTACTGATAGCATGTTTGCACTGGCAGAGCAGTTTAATCAAGATGTTTCCAGTTGGGACGTATCTAACGTAACCAGCATGTTTGCTATGTTCAACGGGGCAACTTCCTTTAATCAGGATATTGGCCTTTGGAACGTAGGAAAAGTTATAAATATGGGTGGGATGTTCGCAAACTCTATATTTAATCAGGATATTTCCGCATGGAACGTAAGTAACGTAGTTGATATGGAAGGCATGTTTAGTAGCAATAGAGTATTCAATAAAGATATTTCAACATGGAATGTTAGCAATGTAACGGATATGCTATCCATGTTTCAAAATGCTGAAAGCTTTAATCAAGATTTATCAGCTTGGGATGTGTCCAAAGTTCAACACATGACAAATATGTTCAACACAGCAATTTCTTTCAATTCAAATGTTGATGGTTGGGATGTAAGTAATGTTGAAGATATGGTGGGGATGTTTCAAAGAGCAAGTTCTTTTAATCAAGATTTGGGTTCGTGGAATGTTACCAATGTTACCAACATGATGTGGATGTTTGCCGAGGCGACCAATTTTGATCAAAGTCTTGAGAACTGGAATATTCAGAATGTAAATAATATGGGTCTTATGTTTGAGATGTCTGGATTATCCTTAGAGAAATATGACCGCACACTTAACAACTGGGCTGAGCTACCCTCTTTGCAGATTGGGGTATCTTTTGATGCTGGGAGCAGTCAATATTGCGAATCTGAAGAAGCACGGCAAAATATAATTAATATGTATGGTTGGACCATAAATGATGCTGGCGAAAACCCTGTATGTAATCAAGACAATGATTCCGATGGTGTACTTGACCACAAAGATTCATGTTTGGGAACCCCTCCTGGGGTCGAGGTCGATGCCAATGGATGTGACATCATACCCAATAACGCCATAAAGGTGTATGTTTTGACACCCAGTTGCATTGGCAGTTCAGATGGAATCATAGAGATTACCATGAACATTTCGGGATATTTACTTGACATTTCAATTTCTGGAGAAGGATTATCCAATCAATTTGATGATATATCTTCTGAAACTGGTTTGGAAATAAATGATTTATCCGCAGGAAGCTACACCATTACGGTATCAATACCTGAAATCTTTTTTGAACAGACTTATGGTGTTACCGTAAATGAATTGGATTCAGTTACCGGGAAAAGAGCGGAACTCAATTCGGAGGGAGGTACGGTTTCATATTCAGTCGAAGGTAGTACGTCCTATTCGGTTTCAGTCAATGGCGAAACAAAGGATTTTGTATTTGAAAATTCAGGACAACAAACAATCTCACTTAAAAACCTGAAAGGTCAAACGCAAATTAGCATCACAGGGGAAAATGATTGTCAAGGAAAAATATTGGATAGTTTTTTCATAGGTGAAACCATTCAGGTTTATCCCACAGTTACCTCTACGAGTGTGAATTTTATAACAGAAGCGAACAAGTTGAAAGTTTATGTTTTTGGCGTTGATGGAAGATTGATAAAAGAACAAAATTATAATCAACAAGAAAAGAGTATGGATGTCTCGTCATTCGAATCCGGTATGTATTTCCTTCAAATGGAAATAGCTGGGCATAAAGAAACTATAAAAATTGTTAAAAGATGAAAAAGACTAAATTAATATTGAGCCATTTCATATTAGCATTGACCACCATTTTTTTACTTTCCTGCGGTGGTGGAGGTGGTGAGGGAGAAGAACCTCCTAAGGAGGAGAGCAAGCCGCCTTCAAAAACTATTGGCACATTGCCAACGAACGGCGAACCATGTTCGGATTATGAAGAAGTTGATAATGATGATGTCAAAGTACTCGTTGAATTTAGGTGGAACGCTGCTCAATTGGCACAAAACTATGTTCTGGAAATCTTTGAAGGTACTACCGAGGTTTTCAAAAGCTCTTTTAACAATTTGGAAGCCAAAGTACAGCTGGATAGGGGTAAGACTTACTCTTGGTCATTGACAGCGGTAAATAATGATGGTGAAACGGCAGGGGACACTTACTCTTTTACAACTCCTGGTATTCCAGAAGCTAATTATGCCCCCTACGCAGCTGCCATAACCATAGAATTTAATACACAAAACATGGAAATGTCTGTAGCTTGGGTAGGCAGTGATGAGGACAATGATGAACTTACATACGATGTGACTGTTTCGGAGAATGAATCAATTTTAGTGGAAGAGACCGATTATAATATGGAATCCATTAATCCAGTCGCCTTTAAAAATGGGGAAAACTACTCAGTCGAAGTTATATCCAAAGATACTTCAGGTAATTTTTCAGTTTCCAAGATGAGCGCTATAGCACCTGATTAAAATTATAACCCATGTTTTAGTTCATGGTCAGGGGTTCGAATCCCTTTGGGCCCACAATGGTAAAAAAGCTTTCGATATTTCGGAAGCTTTTCTTTTTCAGGATATATTACAATACGGTAATGGACTACTTTCCGACTTTCGATTTAACCCCGTTTCATACCTGTTGATAACCTATTTGATAACTCATTCAACACCGCTTATATATCAATTTCTATGTTTTATAATTTTAAAGGATTAAAAGGTCTTTTATTATTTATGTTTTTCAATGATTTTCAGATAGTACTTCAAGAAGTGCCCGGAGAAATAAGCCTTTGCTTTACAATTTCCGGCTGCCCACTTCGATGTGAAGGCTGCCATTCACCTTTTTTATGGAAAGAAGGCAATGGGCAGCAGCTCACCCAGCAAATATTTAAGAATATGCTGTATAAGTATTATGGGTTTGCTACATGTGTTGTTTTTATGGGCGGAGAATGGCATCAAAAAGAGTTAGTTGAGAATTTAAGGTGTGCTAAAACAAAAGGATACAAAACTTGCCTCTATACGGGCTTGGATAGGGTAGATGACGAGGTTCTAAAACATCTTACATGGATTAAAACGGGCCAATGGATTACCCATCGTGGCGGGCTTGACTGCAAAAACACCAATCAGAAATTCATAGAAGTAAAGACCAATAAAATTCTAAACCACTTATTCATAAAAAATTAAATAATATGATTCGACTTACCGATACCCAGATTACCAAAAAAATTGATTTTATCGACCAGTATATGCAATCGGCCAACGCAGCTGATGGCTCAAAAGTAGATGCCAACGCCAATGTTACTTCCAAAAACATAGCTACAATGGAAGCGGAGTTGAACAAGGATATCAATATCCAGGTAAATAGGGAGCTGATAAAGCTGAAAATCGAATCACTTTTTGGGTCGGACTTGGCTCAGGAGTACATCAGACAAATTGAATCGCATGAAATTTATGTACATGATGAAACTTCACTTAAACCATACTGCGTATCCATAAGCATGTATCCCTTTTTGTTGGATGGACTTACAAAATTGGGGGGAGAAAGTAGAGCTCCCATGCATTTGGAGAGTTTTTGTGGAGAATTTGTGAATCTGGTCTTTGCCATAAGCTCTCAATTTGCCGGTGCATTGGCCACCGTTGAGTTTTTAATGTATTTTGACCATTTTGCAACTGTAGACTATGGTAAAGACTATTTGGAGACCAATGAAAAAACCATTGCAAACCATATGCAACATGTAGTCTATGCTATAAACCAGCCAGCTGCAGCTCGGGGATACCAATCCGTGTTTTGGAATATATCATTATATGATGAGGCCTATTTTAATAGCATGTTTGGAGATTTTGTCTTTCCAGATATGACGAAACCCAAATGGGAAAGTGTAAAAAAGCTACAATCCTATTTTATGAAATGGTTTAATGAAGAACGCACCAAAGCGGTACTTACTTTTCCGGTGGTCACGGCCGCCATGTTGGTGAAAGATGGCACACCAGTCGATGCTGAATTTACCGAAATGTGCGCCCAAGAATTGAGTGAAGGGAATTCTTTTTTTATCTATCAGTCCGAAAATGCGGACAGTTTAGCTTCATGTTGCAGATTACGCAATGAAATAAGTGACAACACATTCAGTTACTCTTTAGGAGCTGGGGGTGTGGCTACAGGATCGATAAATGTGATTACCTTGAACATGAACCGATTGGTTCAAAAAGGAGCGGATATTGTAGAGGAAGTCCAGAAAATCCATAAATATCAGGTCGCGTATAGAACACTCATTGAAGAATATGAAGCAGCTGGACTACTTCCAGTGTATAAAGCTGGGTTTATTGCGTTGGAAAAACAATTTCTGACCATTGGAATCAATGGAATGGTGGAAGCCGCCGAAAGTCAAGGTATAAGTGTTGGCAACAATCATAGCTATAAGGCTTTCGTCAACAAATACCTTAAAGCCATTTATGTTGAAAATAAAAAAGCTAAGCAGGAATATGGTTATATGTTCAATACCGAGTTCGTGCCAGCAGAAAATTTAGGGGTTAAAAATGCCAGTTGGGATAAAAAGGATGGACTTTTCGTTCCTCGGGACTGCTACAATTCCTATTTCTACAAAGTAGAGGATACCTCAACCAATACATTGGACAAAATAATCTTGCATGGCGAGGAAATCATCAAATATTTGGATGGAGGTTCAGCACTTCACCTGAATCTTGAGGAAGCGCCTAACAAAGAAGGTTTTATCAAACTGATTAATGCAACGGCCAGGGCTGGGTGTAATTATTTCTGTTTCAACATTAAGATTACCATCTGTAATACTTGTGATCATATTGACAAG
Organism: Flagellimonas sp.; assembly: GCF_965222555.1. Classification (GTDB taxonomy): domain Bacteria; phylum Bacteroidota; class Bacteroidia; order Flavobacteriales; family Flavobacteriaceae; genus Flagellimonas. The sequence goes on from NZ_CBDCUG010000005.1 coordinate 2,026,983, forward strand.
CGAACTTTGCACAATTGTAGTAAATGCAATTCTGCAGCGGTGGATCATGCAACGCGTGTGATTGGATACCTAAAAAGAGTTTCTAGCTTTAGTTCTGGACGACAACAGGAGCACGGGTTACGGTTTTACCATAAAGAAGGGGCAAGGGGAAGCTTAGCACAGAAAAGAATGGAAATATGGAAGAGCTATACAACGGAGGAGAAGCAAATATTAGAAGCATCAACCGGCAATTAGAGCATCTCCGCAAAAGGCAATTGTCAAGTATTTTTTATTCAAAACATGATAAAAATCATGTATTCTGGTAATCACCTGATATATTTTTACCAGATAAAGGATAAAAATATCCTTTAATATTATATACTAATCAATTCACCATGTTATCAAAAAAACAAGCACGAACTTTTTTTCTTGGAGGGACTGTTGTGACGTTTCTTATTTTCATAGGGCTCACAATCTTTTCGTTCAGCAAAGAACAGGATCAATCCAATTATGAGAACATTACCGAACAAGTTGTTCGAGGAAAACATTTATGGGAGGCCAACAACTGCATGGGGTGTCACACCATTCTTGGCGAAGGGGCCTATTATGCCCCGGAACTTACAAAAGTCATTGACCGACGGGGTAAAGGCTATATCAAGGCTGTACTAACAACTCCCAATGCCTGGGCACCCAACGGTAGAAAAATGGTGGCTTACGGATTTTCAGATGGAGAAGCCGAAGACCTTATCGCATTTTTTGACTGGATAGACGACATTGACCTTAATGGTTTTGATACCGTGGTATCTCCATTGGCTAAAGAAAAAACCAACAACTAATACTTAACGTTATGAAATACAAATCACAAAAAGTGGCATACTGGTTTTTTGCGCTATCCATGTTGCTGCTGGTTTTACAATTGACCTATGGATTTATCATGGGTTTTGCCCGCGTGGGTCTTGACGGGTTGCACGATTTTATACCTTTTAACACGGCTCGTGCAGTGCATACTAATCTATTGGTTGTTTGGTTGCTTTCCGGATTTATGGGTGCGGCCTACTACATTATTCCTGAAGAAGCACAACGTGAACTGGTCAATGTGAAATTGGCCTATGTACAGTTGATTTCTTTGGCATTGGTTGGAGTGGCAGCAGTAATTGGCTATCATTTCAATTGGTGGGAAGGACGTAAGTTTCTTGAAATTCCAAGACAGCTGGATTTTCTTGTTGTAGCCAATGTCCTGTTGTTTTTAGGATTGATTTTAGCGACTCTTTTTAAAGGAAAACGAAGAACCACAACTGCCTTGGTACTTTCCATGGGGCTGTTGTTTGCCGCATTGCTTTATCTGCCCGGGATGCTGCCATTTGACAGTCAGGTTACAGACTCCTTTTTCCGTTGGTGGGTGGTTCACCTTTGGGTTGAAGGTGTATGGGAATTGATCATGGGAGGTATATTATCGTTCCTTTTGATCAAACTTACCGGTGTAGACCGCGAGGTGATTGAAAAATGGCTCTACGTAATCGTTGGATTGACCTTCCTTTCTGGAGTCTTGGGAACAGGGCACCACTATTATTATATAGGTGTAAACAAGATTTGGCTGATAGTAGGTGGTATATTCTCTGCTTTGGAACCATTGGCATTTTTGGCCATGGCCTTATTTGCGGTCAATATGTATCGCAAAGGGGAGAAAAGACATCCCAACAAACTTGCATTGTTTTGGACGCTCGGTGCCGCCATTGTATCCTTTTTAGGAGCGGGTCTGCTCGGGTTTGCGCATACACTTCCACAGACAAATTTATACACGCATGGAACTTTGGTAACCGCAATGCATGGTCACTTGGCCTTTTGGGGAGCCTATGCCATGATCGTATTGGCCATTATCAGTTATAGTATGCCCAATATGACCGGTAGAAAATTGTACCTAAGTGCCCGGGGAAGAGCAGCATTCTGGCTTTCCAATATTGGTATGATTGGAATGACGGTCGCTTTTGGAGTAGCAGGTGTTGCCCAGGTATACTTGGAGCGCAAGTTTAAAATGGAGTTTATGCAGGTCCAAAATGAGATCAGTATCCATTTTGTGGTTCTACTGTTATGCGCTTCCGTACTGACATTTGGAATCATACTGTACATCATTGATTTCCTAAAACATGGGCGTCCAACAGATCAAGCCTTAGAAATAACACAATAAATAACATCCAAATTAGAATACATGAAAATACCCAAGAACAACCTAATGTTCCTTGGCCTTATGGCCATAAGTGTGATTACTTTACAAAGTTGTATTGATAACACTACCAAAAAAGAGTATGCTTCTGCGGCCGATATTCCAGTAAGCAGGGAAATGACTGCAGAACTTACAGCTCCACCCAATGTTCCAAGAGGAGTGGGTGACCGTAAGGCAAAAAAGCTTATTGTAAATATGGAGATTCTTGAAAAAGAAGGAACCATGACCGATGGAACCACTTACAATTATTGGACTTTTGGTGGCTCTGTACCAGGAAGTTTTATTCGCACTCGAGTGGGAGATGAGGTGGAATTTACCCTATCAAATCACCCGGATAATAAACTTCCCCACAACATAGATTTACATGCTGTGACGGGCCCTGGCGGTGGTGCAACCTCTTCTTTTGTGGCTCCGGGACATGAGAAAAAATTCAACTTTAAAACATTGAATGAAGGGTTATATGTTTATCACTGTGCTACCGCACCTGTTGGAATGCATATTGCCAATGGGATGTATGGATTGATTTTGGTTGAACCGGAAGGTGGACTTCCTCGAGTGGACAAGGAATATTATGTAATGCAAGGCGATTTTTACACCAAAGGCGAAAATGGAGACCCTGGATTGCAACCTTTTGATATGCAGAAAGCTGTTGATGAGGATGCCGATTATGTGGTGTTCAACGGTAGTGTTGGGTCTATGACCGGGGACAATGCCATAACGGCTAATGTGGGTGAGACAGTTCGCCTGTATGTAGGTAACGGAGGCCCCAATTTGGTATCTTCTTTTCACGTGATTGGTGAAATTTTTGACAAAGTAATGGTCGAAGGGGGCAATAGCATCAATGAGAATGTGCAGACCACGCTGATTCCCGCTGGTGGAGCCGCAATTGTAGAATTTAGAGTTGATGTCCCTGGGACTTTTATCTTGGTGGACCACTCCATTTTTAGAGCTTTTAACAAAGGTGCTTTGGGCATGTTAAAAGTGCAGGGAGAAGAAAACAAGACTATTTATTCCGGTGTAGTGCAGGAGGGTATTTATAATCCAGAAGGCGGTGGAATCCAGGTTATGCCAAATGGAGGTGATGATGAAAGCGAAAGCAGTGGTACTAAAACCCTGGCAGAGAAAATGGAATCGGGGAAACAAGTTTATGCCAAAACCTGTTTTGCATGCCACCAGGCCAACGGAGAAGGAATCCCCAACGCGTTTCCACCTTTGGCTGAGTCGGATTATTTAAATGCTGATGTAAACCGTGCCATCGACATTGTGCTTAATGGTAAAACAGGAGAGATTACTGTTAATGGCCAAAAGTATAACAGTGTAATGACCAAACAGGCCATTAGTTCAGATGAGGTGGCCGATGTACTTACCTATATCTATAATTCTTGGGGGAACAAAAAAACAAATGTGACCAAAGCCCAAGTTGAACAAGTTAAAAGTGGGCACTAATCAACATTGACAGATGACTATTTTAAGATTGACAGTTTGTATACTTTTTCTTTGGATGGGCAATGCAAATTGTCAATCTAAAATGGTTGAGATTAAGGGAGGAACTTATATTCCGCTATATGGAAGGGATTCATTGACAGTTACTATTTCAGATTTTTATATGGATGTGTATCCCGTCACCAATCAGGAATATTTGGAGTTTGTGAAAGAATACCCCAAATGGCAAAAGTCAAAAGTAAAAAAACTCTTTGCTGATGACAGTTATCTCATGGGTTGGAAGTCTGACATTACTTTAGGTAATAATCAGAAATTGGATGCTCCGGTGGTCAATGTAAGTTGGTTTGCAGCCAATGCTTATTGCGAATGTAAAGGAAAACGCTTGCCGACCATAGATGAATGGGAGTATGTGGCCATGGCAAATGAAAATATACCGGATGCTAGGCAAATTCAAACCTACAATGAATATATTTTGGGGTGGTACGAAAAACCTAAAACATTCAACAATACCATTGGTTCCACCTTCAAAAATTATTGGGGTGTTTATGATTTACATGGTTTGGTTTGGGAATGGACTTCCGATTTTAATTCGGTGATGGTATCCGGTGAGTCTCGAAAAGATGTGGACAACGATAGCAACCTTTTTTGCGGTAGTGCAGCAATTGGAGCTACCGATTTAATGAATTATGCTGCTTTTATGCGTTATGCCACTCGTGGCAGCCTAAAAGCAAAATATACCATGAAGAATTTAGGATTTAGATGTGTAAAAGATATTAATGATGAAGCATTTTAGAGTAATATTCATATTTCTGGCGTTTGTGTTGTCTATTGTTGCTTGCAAGAATAAAGTTGAGACGGCATCTACCGATGATGGAATAACATACCAATGTCCCATGAAATGCGAAGGAGAAAAAACGCATAATACCGCAGGTAGTTGTTCGGTTTGCAAAATGGATTTAATGGCTATGGCCTCTTTGCCATCAAAAAATATGGAAACAGAGGAGATTTCCGAGGAATCCATTTTTAATCTGACCTCAAAATGGAATACAGAAGAAGGAAATACAATAGTGTTGAAAGACTTAAAGGGAAAAACCTTGGTCATGGTCATGATCTATACCACATGTAAAGCTGCATGTCCCAGATTGGTGGCAGATATGCGAAATATTGAAAAACAAGTTCCGGAAGCCTTCAATAAAGATTTACAATATGTATTGGTGAGCATCGACCCAAAAACGGATACGCCAAAACATTTAAAAGCCTTTGCCAAGGAAAACCTGATGGACGCAGCGCATTGGACCTTCCTTCAAGGAACAGAAACCGGAGTAAGGGAATTTGCCAATGTGCTGGCGGTAAAATATAAACAGATTTCACCTATGGATTTTTCCCATTCCAACATTATAAGTGTATTTAATCCACAAGGTGAATTAGTACATCAGCAGGAAGGATTGGGGGTGGATAATAGGGAAACCATTGAAAAAATTATTGAAACAGTAACAGACAGGTCTAATTAGCAATTGAAACTAGTCCCTAACTAGTCCATAAAGTATTGTCTGCTCATACCTGATTTACTTAGGATTGTACTTTATGAAACAATTGCTTTTTAGACCTTAAAACATATGCCATGGTCAATACAATTGAGGAAAAAAGAATCAACATGACTTCACATTCAAAGACAACGGTACCGTACTATAAACCAGTTGGAAAGGAGATAGCCATTTTTAAACATTCCCACAACAGCAAAATCCCGTTTTTGTTAAAAGGCCCTACGGGAACTGGGAAGTCACGATTTATTGAATACATGGCCCATGAACTTGATCAATCGTTGATTACGGTGAGTTGCCATGAAGAAACTTCGTCAACTGATTTGATTGGCAGGTATATTATCAAAGGTGCGGAAACTGTTTGGATGGACGGCCCTCTGACAATGGCGGTCAAAACTGGAGCTATTTTGTACTTGGATGAGATTGCCGAAGCAAGACCGGATGTTATTGTGGCGATACATTCATTGACCGATCACCGAAGGGAATTGTTTATCGATAAACTTGGAGAAACCATAAAAACTCACCCTGATTTTATGTTGGTAGCCTCTTTTAATCCAGGATATCAGCGTGGATTTAAAGAATTGAAACCTTCTACTCGACAACGTTTTGTGGCCGTTTCCTTCAATTATCCAGATGCAAAGATCGAAGCGGATATTTTGGTGAACGAGACCAATATTTTAGCGGCAGATGCCAAAAAACTGGTGAATATTGCCAACAAAATTCGGAATTTGACGGAATTAGGCCTCACTGAAACCGTTTCCACCAGGTTGTTGGTCGATGCCGCTAAACTGATACGCTCAGGCTTACCCAAAAGACTGGCCGTGCATGTGGCAGTGGTTGAACCACTAACGGATGATATAGAGGTTGTTAGTGCATTGAATGACTTGTGTGATTTAATGATATAAATATGAGTAGTGAGCATGTAATATTGAGAAACTTGCTATAAACAACAAAGAACATGTTCGAGTTTGAACCAGATGAATATATCTTCACCAAATTTGCGCACTACTTCAAACGGCGTCGCAAGAAGAAGGAAGCAAGTTTGTCCTATGCCGTTTCATTGGCAGAAATAAAACCGAGACTTACCATTTTTGCACGTGCCATTACAGGTCGGCCCATCGAACTTTATGCGGCAGAACGTGAAGGAGGGTATAAAAACAATAACTTCTTTTTGCCTTCAACATATGCTCAATTTTTAACGGTAGAAGAAAACTTGTCTTTTTACCTATTTCGGATTTTGTATTTATCCATTCAAAAGAATTTGGGATTCAATTGGGAAGATACAGAAGAACATTCATTAAAAGAATCACAAGAAAAGGCCAACAAAACATCGGCTATGGTATTGGAATATTTGTTCCATGAATTTCCCGTGACCAAAAAATATCATCAAAAATTTATTGTACACTATTCAGAAAAAGGAAAGTCAAATACTGTTCCTGATTTTTCATTCATCTATGGAAAGTGGATGAAGAACTCCTCCGAAGAACAAACTGGTGACGAATTGAAAAACTTCTCTGATAAGGTGAAAATAGCTGATCAGGAGCAACCCAAAACAACGCTTAAAGCAAATGCCGTAGAAGAAATAATCTCGGTTCAGGTAGATGAAAAACAAGTGGAGGATGCCGTTTTACAGCACCAGTTTGAAAAAGTGGAGACTGCGGATGAATTTGGTGGAAATTTTAGAAATATGGATGGCGATGACGATTTGGACGACCATGCCAACGCGCTCGAGGATCTAAATATGAAATTTACGGTCAGGGTAGATGATACCGCACACTCTGTATACCAGGCCGATTTTGTAGAAAACACCACCATAGCAGAAAGCGCAAATAGTGATGATAGCGGTTATTTTGTCCCTTATGATGAATGGGACTATGCAAAACGAAGCTATAAAGAAGATTTTTGCAAAGTATACCCCAAGACCATTCTAAAAACTGATACTGCATATTACAAGGATACCATTTCTAAAAATGGGTCAACACTTTTGGGATTGCGGAAGATGTTGACCACGGTGAACAACAAATATCAGCAGCAACGAAGACAGACCCAAGGAGAGGAATTTGATTTGGATGCAGTTACCGACTTGTTTGCGGATGTGCATTCTGGTCATACCCCTTCGGAAAAAATATACTTGTCTAAGCGCAAAAAGGAAAAAGACCTTTCTATTTTATTGTTGTTGGATAGCAGTTTGTCCAGCGACGGATATGCCGCTGGTAATAGGGTCATTGATGTGGAAAAGCAAGTATCCATTTTATTTGGCGAAATATTGAATGAGTTCAACATCGACTTTTCCATTAATGGGTTTTATTCCAAAACAAGAAATCATTCTACCTATACCACCTTAAAGGGGTTTGATGAAGATTGGAGCAGGGCAAAATTTAAAATAGGCGCTCTGGAACCAAGCGGTTACACTCGAATTGGTCCTGCCTTGCGTCATTCGGGAGCTTTGTTGGATAAACGGAATACCAAGAACAAATGGGTGATTTTGATTTCGGACGGCAAACCCAACGATTATGACCGTTATGAAGGCAAATATGGGATAAACGATATCAAACAGGCCCTGCGTGAGCTCAATGAGCGTCAGATAAATTCTTACGCATTGGCCATTGAAGCCCAAGCAAAGTACTATTTACCGCAGATGTTTGGGCAAAACCACTATCAAATTTTAACTACACCTGTAGAGTTGTTGCAATCGCTGGTAAAGCTCTATGAAAAAATAAAACATCAGTCCTAATAGGTTTAACGGCCATGCATGAATCAGAAAATCATTGATTATAAAAATGTTTATTATCCACCTGGCGGAATCCTGATATGGATTATCATCCTTTTAGAATTGGTCACCTTTGGCATTGCGTTGATAGTAATGGTATATGAAAGTAAAGCAGAACCTGACCAATTTCATGAATCTAGATTGTCGCTTAACGTAACTTGTGGCATGATCAATACGGTTTTTTTGTTGACTAGTGGGTTTTTTATGGCACTTTCGGTTAAGGAAGTGAATATGAAAGGAAAGCATGGTTTGAAGAAATACTTGCCGGTGACCATACTTTTTGGGAGCTTTTTTTTATTGCTGAAGAGCTGGGAGTATTATGAAAAGATAGAAGCCGGATTAAGTATGGGGCACAACACTTTTTTTAACTATTACTGGATGCTTACGCTGTTTCATGTTATCCACGTAATAGTAGGGTTGGTTATTTTGATTTCAGTGTATTTAGGGTTGAGGAAAGAATCCACTACAATTGAAGATATAGAGGCCAGTGCTGCTTTTTGGCATATGTGCGACCTCATATGGCTTTTATTGTTTCCAGTACTGTATTTACTTTTTTAAATGGACAAAACAACAACCATAACCTGGATTCTTTTAGTGGTGCTGACCATCATCACGTCGCTATTTTCTGGAATGAACGGAATCAATGTATCCATTTTTGTTATGGTATTGGCAGGATTTAAGTTTTTAGGTGTGGCATTTCAATTTATGGAATTGAAAAAAGCACATCTCTTTTGGAAATTGATCATTACAGGCTATTTGGTATTATTCATAACAATCATTTTAACCATTTCATAAAATTTTAGATCAAAAAATATTGACCTCACGCAATTATGGCACAAACACATACATTTCATATCCCAGTGATGGGAATAGGCTTTACAATAGATTCTCCGCTAAAGGTTTCAAAATTTGGCATAGACTCGGTGATATCCTTGGTAGATGATATCCTAATTGAAAAAATGAGGAGTATGTACTGCAAGAAATTCAAAATCCCGTATGAAGAGATTACGGAAAAGATGGAAGATTTTAGGGCAAAAAGAATTACTTCTTACCTAAATCTGATGAAAACCCTATCGGAACGGGAATTTGAAGAATTCAGGAAAACCACCACTAGAACCCTCAATGATATTAATGGTTTTTTCGACATGCTTCCTGATGCTTCTTCCCTAAAGCAAGAATTTAAACAATTGACCAAGAACACTTTAAATTTTAATGAGATAAAAGATTGGTTCAAAGCAAATTTTCCCATGGGAGGAATTGATGTAAATATCATGACCAAAGTGGACAAGGACAATTATGTTGAAGGGGAAAAATTGCCCACGGAGTATAATGATGCCCATGCTGCCTTGAGAGGGTTTGCAATGAGTGATGTTGATTCGTCTTTAGTGCTCTCTGCTGGGATGAACCCTAGATTGTACAGTTACTTATCACAGTTCAAGGAATTTTATCCGGATGAGGATGGTTTTATTAAAAAGAAGGTTATTTTAAAGGTAAGTGATTATCGTTCCGCCATGATTCAAGGGAAATTCTTGGCAAAGAAAGGAATTTGGATCTCGGAATTCAGAATAGAATCGGGATTAAATTGTGGAGGGCATGCTTTTGCAACAGAAGGCTATCTATTGGGTCCAGTGTTGGAGGAATTCAAACACAAAAGAGAAGAATTGCGTCAATCCTTGCAAGAGGTTTTGTTCCAAACATTGTCAAAAAATGACAACGTAGTGCCCAAAACAGAGCTGAAGTTCAAAATCTCAGCTCAAGGTGGTGTGGGGACAGCTGATGAGCATCAATTCTTGTTAGAGCACTATCAAGTGGATTCCGTGGGCTGGGGAAGTCCTTTCTTATTGGTTCCGGAAGCTACAACGGTAGATGATGCCACGTTGAACAAATTGGTTGATGCCAAGGAAGAGGATGTCTATTTAAGTGATATTTCGCCTTTGGGGGTCCCTTTCAATAATTTGAAGGGAAATACAAAAGATTTGGAAAAAATGCGTCTTATTGAAAAAGGGAGACCAGGGAGTGCATGCCCCAAAAAGTTTGTGGCACTAAATAAAGAATTTACTGAAAAAGGAATCTGTACCGCCTCACGGCAATACCAACATTTAAAAATTAAAGCACTTGACAAAGAGGATCTCCCAGAAAGCGAATATCAAACAAGGTATACTAAAATTATAGAGAAAGCCTGTACGTGTGTCGGCTTAGGAACTTCCGCTTTGTTGGCCAATGATTTGGAAACCAAAACTGAAGGAGAAGGCGTTTCTGTTTGTCCAGGACCCAATATTGCCTATTTTTCCAAGGCCATGGGGTTAACGGAAATTATCAATACCATATACGGTAAGTCACCCACGATCACTAGTTCCGAACGCCCCAATATGTTTGTTAAGGAGTTGAATATTTATATTGACTTTTTGAAAAAGAAGCTGAATGAAACAAAATTGACGAGTACTCCAAAGCAGATTAAATATGTAAAAACGTTCGCAAATAACTTGCAGGAAGGGTTACAATACTATAATCAACTATTTGATGAAGTCTGTACTAAAACAGGCAATGATTTGTCTTCAATTTTTCTGGGTTTGAGAAAAAGCGAAGAGAAATTACAGACATTAAATTTTGAGATACTTAAGTTGGGACAGTAATTGGCTTGCGGATGACATTTTATAACCCTATATCCTTTAATGTGATATATCGTCCTTTCAATTTTATTTCACCTACAAACTCTGCTATGGTTTTATCTTTAAAATCACTATAAATTTTTTCTTTAAATGGAGCAACGGTAAAATGAACTGGGCATGGGTTTTCATCCCCGCAAGCGGATAACCCCATAAAACATTGGTCAAATTTATCAGTGCCATCAATACACTTGACTACATCCCAAATGGAGTTTTCCAGGTTTTTTTCATCCAGGAAAAAACCTCCTGTTGGACCCTTGGAAGAGGATACCAGTTTATTCTTAGTGAGCTGTTGAAGTAATTTGGCCAAAAAGGGTTGAGGGGTTTCCAAAGCTTCCGAAATCTTTTTTACCCCGATTTTTTCCCCCTCTTCTGCCTGCATGGCTAAATAAAGAATAGATCGTATGGCATACTTGCAAGCATTGGATAACATAATCTCTTTTTGTCAAATATATAAAAGACATTTTAGTCTTAATTGTATTGAATATGATTTGTATGACTTTTATCATGCTTTTTGGTATGCACCAATATTATTTTCGCGCTAAGCAGAATTATTGGCCAAAATGAATCTAAGAAAGAAAATTGAAGAATTAAAAAAGGAGAAGAATGCAATTATCCTGGCGCATTATTACCAAATTCCAGAAATTCAGGAGATTGCAGATTATGTGGGGGATAGTTTAGGGTTATCACAAAAGGCTTCTGAAACCGATGCGGATGTAATTGTTTTTGCCGGAGTTCATTTTATGGCAGAAACGGCCAAAATTTTAAATCCATCCAAGAAAGTATTGTTACCAGACCTAGATGCGGGATGTTCTTTGGCTGATTCATGCCCGCCTGATGCGTTTGAAGAGTTTGTGAAATTACATCCTGATCATATTGTTATTACTTATGTGAACTGTAGTGCAGAGATCAAGGCCCTAACCGATATTGTGTGCACATCCTCCAATGCGCTCAAAATTGTTGAGTCCGTTCCGGAAAATCAACCCATCATTTTTGCTCCGGACAGAAATCTTGGAAAGTACATCATGCAAAAAACAGGACGCGACATGCTACTTTGGGATGGGAGCTGTTTAGTACACGAGGCATTTTCCATGGAGAAGCTCTTGGCGCTTCATAAGGAATACCCAAATTATAAAATCATTGCCCACCCTGAATCTGAAGAACATATTCTTAAAACAGCGACATACATTGGTTCTACGGCTGGAATGATGGAGTATGTGAAGTCCCACCCCGAAGGAAAATTCATAGTGGCCACCGAAGCTGGAATTCTTCATAAAATGCAAGAAGAAGTTCCTACGGCCGAGTTGGTTCCTGCACCGGCAAAAGAAGATAATACCTGTGCTTGCAGTGAATGCGCTTTTATGAAGATGAATACTCTGCAAAAATTATATGAATGTTTATTGAACGAAGACCCACAAATTCATATAGCGGAGGATATTCAAAAAAATGCTTTAGCTCCCATTGAGCGAATGTTGGAACTTTCTAAATAACATGATTACAACAGATTATTTAGTCATTGGCTCCGGAGTTGCCGGATTGACCTTTGCAGTGAAGATTGCAGAGAGGTTTCCCAAGAGGAAGATCACAATCGTGACCAAAGGGAATGAGGATGAATCCAACACCAAATATGCCCAAGGAGGTGTAGCTGTGGTATTGGATATGAAAGAAGATTCATTTCAAAAGCACATTGAAGACACTTTGATCGCCGGAGATGGATTATGTGATGAATCGGTGGTGCAAATGGTAATAAAAGAGGGGCCAAAACGCTTCAACGAACTTATTCAATGGGGCGCTAATTTTGATGTGGATTCCGAAGGTAACTTCAGTTTGGGAAAAGAAGGAGGGCATTCGGAGTATCGGGTGGTACATCACAAAGATATTACCGGTTATGAAGTGGAACGAGCATTACTTCAACGTGTCCATCAGCTTGAAAATGTGCGATTGCTGCCTTATCATTTTGCCATAGACCTGATTACGGAACATCATCTACAAAAACAAATCTCTCAACAGTTATCCTGTTATGGAGCTTATGTACTTGATGAAAAAACAAGGGAAATCCTTACCATAAAGGCTCAGAACACCATATTGGCGTCCGGAGGCATTGGTAAGGTATATGGGCATACCACCAATCCTGAAATTGCCACAGGCGATGGCATAGCCATGGCCTATCGCGCAAAGGCCCAAATACAGGATATGGAGTTTGTACAATTTCATCCTACAGCCCTGTATAATCCCGAAAGGGGAACAACTTTTCTCATTTCGGAAGCTGTTAGGGGTTTTGGTGCATACTTACGGGATAAAAACGGTCATCGTTTTATGCTTGATTATGATGAAAGGGCTGAACTGGCGTCTAGGGATATTGTATCGCAAAGCATGGATAACGAGTTGAAAAAATCGGGCGACACCCATGTATTTTTAGATTGTACCCATTTGGATATTGCAGCTTTCAAGAAACATTTTCCAAATATCCATGAAAAGTGCAAAAATCTTCATATTGATATTGCAAAAGATTGGATTCCCGTGGTACCGGCATCACATTATCTGTGTGGAGGGATTGCAGTCGACAAGAATGGAAAAACCACGATTGAAAACTTGTTTGCTTGCGGAGAATGTTCCCGGACCGGATTGCATGGGGCCAATCGATTGGCATCAAACTCATTGTTGGAAGCCTTGGTCTATGCCCACAACATCTTTGAGCATCTTTCTACAAAAACCGTTCAATCCATGGATTTTGAAATTCCTGAATGGAATGATGAAGGTACCATTGTTCCGAAAGAACACATATTGATTCAACACAATCTATTCGAATTACAAGCTTTAATGCGAGATTATGTGGGTATTGTGCGAAGTAATGACCGATTGACAAAGGCCATCACACGATTGGATATCATTTATAAAGAGGTAGAAGAGCTCTATAGAACCTCAAAAGTGAATACTTCCCTTTGTGAATTGCGAAACATGATCAATGTGTCTCACTTGATTATTGGTCAATCATTATTGCGTAAAGAAAATAGAGGTGGCTATTTCAATATTGATACTATTTAACTGGCTATTCTTCATCAGTTTTTAGTCGTTTTTTGGAACTGATTGATAAAAATTTGGGCAATTCCTACCAAAAGTATCCCGCTGGCTATCGCCAAATACCATGAATAATTGGTTGCCAACCATGTTTTGGACCAAACAACAATTCCTCTGTAAAAAATGAGTCCTTCGGTCAAGAAAAACCCAATCAGGTAAAGAAAAATTGTTCGCTTTGTTATGTGAATTAGCTTGAAGTGGGATAAAAATGCCAAAGCGGCAATGCTGACAACTCCTAAAAATGTCCAGTGGATATATCCAATAACTAAATCAATGTTAGAAGCAATAATTGAGGCAACGTAAGGGATGGAGCCCAGTATCTGAAAAAGAAGCTTGATTAAAAAGAACAATGCGGCTATTCTAATCAACAAATAAGATGGTTTTGAATCAAAACTTTTGATTTGATCTCTAAAAGGGGACAACCATTTTATTAGAATCCCAAAAGCAAAAAGCTGTAGCAAAGATCCAAAAACTGAAATAAGATAGATGATATATGGTGGTTTCATCCATAAAATGGATATACCAAAAGTTGTTACAACACCAATGTTCATGGTCCAAAAAAATTGTCGAAATGTTCTTGAAGACAGGTTTGCGCTGTTTTGCTCAAGAAGATATAAGAATATGCCAATGAGTGCCATGATAAACCAGCCGTTATATTGAAAATGGAGGTAGAAATAGATGGCATTTCTATAGAGGTCAGAGCCACTCCCCGCTGTATTCATAATTATACCCAAAGCCCAAGGGCCAAGGCTGGATATTACCATATACCATAAGGAAACATGGATGCATTTGTATGAATAGCTTCTTTTTTGCTCATCGGAAGTATGTTTGATGAACAACCACATAAAAACGTAGGAAGCAAACAGAAACAGCGTTGAAAATAGGATAGAAAACAGGGCGTACCCGGTAAAAGGAAAAGTGAAAAGCATTCCAATAATGTTAATTTGGGTAAACCAAAACAAGTTTCGGTATTTTTTATGGATAGAAGCCTTGCTCAAATATGATTTATAAATCAGCGTGGTTAAGGCAGTATATACCCACCCCAATAGTGCCACATGGGAATGTGTGTGGACCAAAAACTTATAATCAAAGGGAAACTCAATTAGTTGGAAAAGGCGTAAGGCCATACCCAAAAGGGCAATCAAAAGGAAATATCCCAAAGCAAAAATGCTGTGTTTTTTTAATGTTTGCACGAAATCCAATTACGGGTCAAAGGTACTTTTTCCGAAGAAATGTTCTGAGCGGATAAAACTAAAAAATGGAGCATCTAAACTTGTCGACACCCCATTTTTAATGGCTATGAAATTAAAACTATTTTATCCTAACCGCTTTTCCAATGCAATGGCTTTGGGATGTAATATATTATTCTCTAAATGAATATGAAGATGCAAGTCTTGTTCAAATTCGTTCAGTTTGGCATATAAGGCCCTAAAAGTATTGCAAGCTTCAGGTGGGGGAGTGTAGTTATTGGTCAATTTGGCAATTTCCTTAAAGATGTCACCTGCGTTTTCATGTTCATGTTCCATCATTCGTATTGGGTTGTTTACAGATCCAAAAGGAGGATGGATGTTCTCTTGTTCATTTTCTTTTTCGGCATTTATCAGTTGCTTGATATATGGAAACAAGACTTGTTCTTCCTTTTGCAAATGAGATAAAAGTTCATTGGCCACATTATGAAACAAAATGTTTACTTCAAGAACTTCTGTATAATGTTTTCCATGCACTTTGGCTACTTTATTGGCATACTCTGATAAAATGGGTAAACTTTCGTTAACGTAGGTATGATGAACATTGATGATATGGTCTATCAAAAAACTAAGGCCCCATTGGTCGTAATTGTGGGTTCTATCCAAAATACTGTCGACCTCCATGAGCTCCTTTTCCAAGTGTAGTTGATTCACATTATTTTTTGCGCAGGCTTCTTCCACGGAGATGCCCCCTCCGCAACAAAAATCAATTCCATGCTTTTTAAAGATATGGGCGGTTTTAATATTTTCAGTAACAAAATCTGCTACGGTTTTATCTTTTGTAATTTCCATAAACTGCTTTATTGAATTGTAATTTTTTTGCTGGCCTCAAATAAAAAAGACTTTTTTATCTTTTATTGTGCGAAGGTATACTCAAGCAGATGACCGTAATATGATATTTATCATATTTCTTGCTTAACCATACGGATGTATTTGGGAAAGCCTATACTTTGGCTTTGAACAATTATAGTTGGAAATATTAATTTGAAAAGAAAGAACGGTAGATTTTTTAGGTAAAAGGCACCAGGGTCAATAAATAGCCGAATAGGGCTCCACCCAAAACGATAAAAAAATTGTTAGCTCGCTTAACAAACAGCAGAAAAAGTATACTTAGTATTGCGATTACCATGGAGCGCCAGCCAGCTAATGCTTCTAACCCCATTTCAACACAAATTGAAATAATCAATGCAACGGCCGCAACGTTGGCAGCATCCAAAAATGCAGAAAATGCTTTTGATTTACGCATTTTTGGGATTAGGGGGTTAAGTGCATAAACTAAAAGAAAAGATGGAAGAAAGATGCCTACAGTTGCCATCAGGGCTCCCGTTGCACCATTTAATTGCCATCCAACAAATGTTGCCGTAGATAAAATGGGCCCTGGGGTAAATTGCCCCACGGCCACAGCATCAATCAAAACTTGCCGTGTTATCCATCCTTTGACTACTAGTTCGGCATCCAGAAATGCAAATAATACATAACCACTGCCATAAAGAATGGCGCCAACTTTTAAAAATGCCAAGAATATTTTCAAGTTTCCAACTTGTACTTGCCCAATAAATGGAAGAAGGAAAAAAGGAGTGAAAATATTTGCTGATTTACGGGTATTGGAAAAAAGATGCAGTAGCAAACCCAGAACGGCACAACCAAAAAGTGCTAGGATTTCATTTATGCCCAAAAGACTGGCAGTTAATGTAATCGCCCCCAATACGCCAAGCAAAGTACTTTTAAGTGCTTTTTTACCCAATCGAAAAGCAGCAACGGCAATAATCGAAATTACAGCTGGTTTTATTCCATAAATAAAGGGTTCTACATCAGGTAACTGTCCATATTCTTGATAGAGCCCAGCGAGGATTGAGGTAATGACCACTGCAGGAAAAATGAAACACAATCCAGCTACAATCAATCCTTTCCATCCAGCTCTTTCATGTCCGCAGTGCATCACGATTTCTGTAGAATTTGGCCCGGGAATTAAATTTGTGGCCCCAACCAAATCAAGAAAATGTTCTTGGGTCATCCATTTGCGTTTTGTGACCACTTCATCTTCCACCATGGCAATATGGGAAGCAGGGCCTCCAAAAGCGATGCATCCCAATTTAAAAAAAAGCGCTGCCACTTCCTTAAGCTTACTTTCTTGTTGCATTTTTATCGGAAAATTATTTGAAAGGCGAATTTCCTTAAAATAATCCATATTTCAAGATCGATCAAAAACTTTGCCCGTATGTATGTCTAAAGCAAGTCATTCCTCATTATTATTTGACCTTATGGAATTCGATACACTCCGTTGTGGCCTTTAATGGGCAGCCACTAAAAACATGGTTGTTTTGAAAACGTGCTAGAAGTCCTCTCTTCCTAATATTCTCTTTGTTTTTGCGAATTTAAGATGTGGGTGGATTTATATCTTTTGTATTAAGACATCAAATAGTGATTGCTTAATTTTATAAAAAAATGCGATGGAGTTATCAAAAGATGAACTCATAAGGTATTCCAGACATTTATTGCTGTCTGAAATGGGTGTTGAAGGCCAGAAGAAGTTAAAAAGCGCTTCAGTTCTTGTGGTAGGATTGGGAGGTTTAGGTTCTCCCGTGGCCATGTATTTGGCAGCTGCAGGTATAGGAAAATTGGGATTGGTGGATTTTGATACTGTTGATATGACCAATCTACAGAGACAGACCATACATGGAACGTCTGATGTAGGGCGCTCAAAAAATCAATCTGCATTTGAAAAACTTACCGAAATCAATCCCGAAATCAAAATTGAACGTTATGATGAAGCGCTCACTTCAAAAAATGCCATGCAGATTATTGAGAAGTATGATATTGTTGCGGATGGAACTGATAATTTTGAAACTAGGTATTTGGTAAATGATGCCTGTGTCTTATTGGGCAAGCCAAACGTTTATGGGTCTGTATATCGATTTGAAGGACAAGCAAGTGTTTTTGGAGCGGCGAATGGACCATGTTACCGTTGCCTCTATCCTAATCCTCCAGAACCTGGTGCTGTTCCTTCTTGCGAAGAAGCTGGTGTTCTGGGAGTGCTACCTGGAACCATCGGACTGATTCAGGCTACAGAAGTCATCAAATTGATACTTGGGAATGGCAGTCCGCTTATAGGAAGGTTACTGCTCTATAATGCTTTGGACATGAGGTTTACAGAAATAAAACTGAAAGCAAACCCTGACTGCCCTGTTTGTGGGAATCATAGAACTATCAAAGAGCTTATTGATTATGAGGTTTTTTGTGGTATATCAAAAGGAGGTGAATCCAAACATGAAAACGTCAAAGATGAAATAAGTGTAGCGGAATTCTCCAGGTTACTGAAATTGGATGATGATTTTTTTCTGTTGGATGTAAGAGAACCTTTTGAATATGATATTTGTAATATTCCCAAAGCGGTATTGGTACCTGCGGGAAGAGTAAAAAACAACCTTTCTAAAATCCCCACAAATAAAAAGATTGTAGTGGTATGCCATCATGGAGGCAGAAGTAGGAAAATTGTTGATTACCTCACTAATGAGGGTTTTCAAAATGTATTCAACTTGGAAGGAGGAATGGATAGGTACGCGCAAGAAATTGATGCCGATATGGAACGTTACTGATGAAGTACGGTTTTATTGAAAAGACTTCTTGTGTGGGATATACTGGATTCGAACCAGTGACCTCTGCCCTGTCAAGGCAGCGCTCTAAACCAACTGAGCTAATATCCCTTTAAAAACGGAGTGCAATATCGTAAAATTGTTACCAATCTCCATACTCTGCCGAATTCTTTTTTGTTTCGTACAATGTAATATGGAGTAATTGATCTTTTTCCAATTTTGGCCTTAAAATATCATATATCACTTTTACAAAATGTTCCGTGGAAGGAAGCAATCCTACAAATTCGGGACAGTCCTCATTTAAGTTCTTATGGTCAAACCGATCTTCAATTTCTTCTTTTATGAGGTTTCCCAAAACCGCTAAATCCATAACGAACCCAGTATCGGGATTTACCTTGCCCCTAATTCTTACCTCCAGATCAAAGTTATGTCCGTGATAATTGGGGCTATTGCATTTGCCAAAAACTTCAAGGTTTTTTTCATTGCTCCATTTGGGATTATGAAGTCTATGCGCTGCATTGAAGTGGGCTTTTCTACAAATAGTGGCAATCATTGAACTAGAGTTTAATCAAAGATACTTCTTAAAACAGGATTGCACCAAAAATGAAAAGGGGCTGTTGGCTCAAGCCAACAGCCCCTTTTTTTAATTTAAAAAGTTTGAGTTAGTTAAAAGTTGGGATGTTTGTGTCGTCCGTTCTTGCCGGAGCTGCCGCAATATTATAATGAGGCACTACTCCGGTTGGGTCGGCGGCAACACCTCCTAGCGTGTACAATTCTTCCTCCAAAACCTCAAGTTCTGTTGCAGGAATAGGGAAATGCCTGAAAGTGCCTATCTGAAGTTCATTGATTCTTCTTCTATCAAAGAAACCACTACCAACTGCGGTATTGAACAATTCAATATAGCGCTCATAAAAAATGGCATCCAATATTTCTTGTTGAGATGCGCCACCGGCTAATGGGGTCAACTCTCCTCGCGTTACTCTGGACCCTGCATTAACATCATCAACAGCGGTTGCATCATTCAATCTTGCCTTTGCTTCTGCCAATAATAATCTATTATCCTCTAACATAAAGGTTTTTATTTGCTTGGCATCTGCTCCATCAGAAAAACCTTCATCGTATAGATTACGGGTGTGGAAATAGTGTGAATAATGGAATCTTCCTCTTTCCGCCCTAAACAAGATATCAGATCTAAATTCAAAATCCTTGCCATCGCCTACTCTGGCATCGGCTGATGTCATTTCTGGGTTATCCAGTGTTGACCCTGAGGTTGCAGGGAAGAATTCGGGTTGGTTGGGATCCAAAAGATGCACCAATCTCATATCCAATCTTCCTCCAAATGCACCAAAACCATTAGGTGAGTCCATTAACACATTTGCGTTGTTCCACCAGCTTATTCCATTGTCTCCAGTTGGTCCAAAATCAGCGGTAATACCGTTTTCAGCATAAGTCTTGATGGAATTCCAATCAATGGCGTTGGTCTCGTTCAGATTTCTTGCGGATTGAACTATAAATCGAGCCTTGTACGAATTACATAATTTAATTAGTTCGTCTTGAGGAAGTGAAACACCATTTATGATCGTGTTTGGAATTTCAAATGAATTGGAGTTTGCGATAGCAATCGCGGCATCCAAATCAGCGACTGCCTGTGTTATTAAATCACTGTAGGTTACAAATGGTAGCTTTTGTGAGATATCCGTGTTTTCATCAACAATGAAGCCTTTTTCAAATAGAAGGCCCAAATATCCATAGGAAAAACCTCTTAACAAATATGCCGAAGCTAAAACCATTGGAGTATTGTCAACACCACCAACAATCCAAGTGATACCATTGTTATTGATAGCATTAATAACATCGTTTGCAGAAGAAACAGCTGCATAATTTCCTTGCCATGGTTGTTCAAGTACAGCTAAATCTGCCCATGATGCAGCATTCAAAATTGGATTTCTTGGTTCGTTGGATAAAACCCTCATACCAAAATTCCCCCAAGAACAGGTCGCAATATCCCCAGCAACTGCAACAGCAGGATAAAGGTCTCTATTATTGGCTTGCCACCAGGTTACAAAACCTCCACCGACTATACCAATTAAATCGCTCCCATTGGCCAATACCTGAGATCTATCTGGATTGTTTTGGTTTACTACGTTATCTATTTCGTTGGTACATGAAAAGGGTAAGACCAAAAGACCAAGAATTAGAACTTTGTTTATAATTAATCTTTTCATTTTATTTTTTTTAGAATGTTAATTGTACAGAAAAACTATACGTTTTAGTGGTAGGGTAAGGAAAGTTGTCAACCTTAAAGATGTTTGGGTCTCCACCGGGGGTATTGGGGTCATTACCAATCCCATCGGTATCCCTTGTAGTCAAATTAGCTCTATTGGTTTCTGATTGGTGGGTTATCTCTGGGTCAAAACCAGAATAATCAGTAAAAGTGAGCAGGTTTCTACCAACAAAACCAAACTTCATAGCATTAATGAAATTACCTATGTTTCCTAGTGACTCACCCTTTAAAGTATAGTATAGGGACAATTCTCTTAATTTCACAAAAGTACCATCTTCAACAAAAGCAGAACTTGGTAAATTAACATTGTACAAGCCTTGATAAAAATTGTAGGGCAGCCCACTTGTTATATCGGTATGCCTTCCATCCCTGTAGAGCCATTGTTTTGTCTTGTTGTATATATCTCCTCCTTGTTTCCAATCTACCAAGGCATAAAGGGAAAGATTCTTATAGTTGAAAGTGGTGTTGATACCCATTCTGAAATCCGGGGTTATATCACCGATTACAAAGAATTCGTTTCCGGAGGCATCCGCTCTTCTAACCGGGGTTTCCCCAGTAGCTTGGTCCACAACAAATCCAGCACTATTTATAGTGTAGTCACTTGGGGTTAACCCAGCGGGTAAATCAGAAAGACTTCTGATGAAATCATTACCATACATGACGCCAAAATTCTGCCCTTCCTCAATTCTAAATAGGGTTGTCTCCTGTGTCCCTGGACCTGTTAAATAGGCGGGAACATCCAAACGGCTAACTTTTTGTTCGGATTTATCCCAAACAATTCCCAAATCCCATGTAACATTATCACTTCTTACAATATTTGCATTTAAGGAAGCTTCATAGGTGGTGGCATCAATTTCCCCGGCATTTCTCCATTGGGCGCTAAATCCTGCTGCTGCGGACAATGGTACTCGAAGAATCTGGTCTTCCGTCTTGGCCTTTACATAGTTAAATTCAAATGAAAAACGATCGAGGAAATTCATGTTCAATCCTAATTCCAGCTCACCTGTTTTTGCAGGTTTTAAATCATTGTTACCAATTGTGGCTCGCGTTGGAGAACCATTTCTGAGTTCAAATGTTTCAAAACGCATTTCATAACTAGGTCTAATACCTGCCGTACCGTAAGAAGCTCTTAGTTTAAGTTCTTGAACACCTGGAATTTCAATATCCTCAGTTACACGATAAGCCAAACTTGTTCTAAAATAGTTGGCCCACCTAGTATTGGGACCAAAAAGGGATGAACCTTCCCGCCTTGCAACACCACTGATGATGTACTTGCTTTTATAATCGAAATCGGCAATTACAAAGTAACTATCGGTCAAGATTTCTTGGGCCTGGGATGAAAGTGATGGCGGATCAGTGATATTATCCAATGATCGTATCCCCGAAACAGCTAGGTTGTACCCCTCAGAGTTGTTAAACTCACTTTCATATCTTTCATGAAGATAACTAAAACGTAAGGCCAGATTAAAATCAGAATCTACCGAAAAAGGAGAAAACAGAGCGTTGAACCTTGTGTTCTGAGCTCGGCCATTAAAATTGGAACGTTGTATAAAACCAATGTTCTGTGCCTGCCCATCTGGATCATCGGACAGGTAGCCTTTTGGAATGTAATCCTCAAAAGTATTGTTCTCAAAATCATATGAATACGAACCATTAAGCTTTAACCATGGTGTAACTCTGTAATCAAGTGAAACATTACCCAAAACCCTATTCCTTTTCTCTGTCTTGTCGTTATTGGCCAATGTATAAAGTGGGTTCTTTATATTTGGATCAAAGGTGTTGCTATCATAATTAAATGGACTTCCGTCCTCTTCATTTACCGCATTCCAATCATAAATTGGTTCGGTAATCAAGGCAGGAAACAATATACCTACCGTTGTCCCTGAGTTAATTGATGCATCTCTATTGGAATTACTATAGAAAAGAGAGGTTTTTAAACTGATTTTATCAGAGAGATTATTGTCAAGGTTCAACCTGAAGTTGTCCCTTCTATAATCATCCACCAAAACATATATTCCCTCATCTTGAAGTCTTTGGTAAGAAAAAAGATATCTGGTTTTTTCGTCACCGCCCGAAACAGAGGCATAATGTGTGTTGAACACTCCCGTTGTGAATATGTCATCTTGGTAATTAAAAATACGGCTTATAGGATAAGGATTATCACTTAATCCGTCGTCGTCCACCTCACGCGAACCGCTGGAAAGATCAAATGCTGAGCCATCTGCCGTCAGTTTGAATCTATGCGTAGTAGCCAGATCATACTTGCTGGTAATCTCTTTCACCCCTATTTCACTTCTATAGGTCACATTGATTTTGTTGTTTCCTTTTCCTCTTTTCGTAAAAATTTGGATTACCCCATTTGCTGCTCGTGAACCGTATAAAGATGCCCCAGCGGCACCTTTTGCAATCTCAATTCGATCAATATCCTCAGTGTTGATATCGGCCAATCCTCCTTCAAGGATTACCCCATCAACAATAACCAATGGGTCCTGACCTGTGGAAAGGGAATTTGCAGTTCTCAACTGAATGGATACATTACTGCCCGGTTGACCGCCAGGTGATGAGATTGAAACACCTGAGACTTTACCTTGTAGCGCAGCCGCCGCAGAGGTAGCCGGAACATTTTCCAATAGCTCATTTTTGACTTGACCAAGCGCAAAACTCAGTTCCTTCAAGGATTTACCAGAGGCACTACCCGTTACCACTACTTCTTCTAGCGCTTGGGCATCTTCTTCCATTTGGACGTTGACCACATCTTGTACACCTACTTCTCTTTGGGTTGTTCTTTGTCCCAAATAGGTATATACCAATGTCTGTCCCACACTAGCTGTAATGACATAATTGCCATCAAAGTCAGATTGCGTTCCATTGGTTGTGCCTTGGACTACAATATTGACCCCAGGCAGTGGTGCTCCAGTTTGATCGGTAATTGTTCCGGTGATTGTTTTTTCTTGAGACTGAACAGATGCTATACATAATAACATGAAGACGAATGTCCCAAATAGCTTCTTTACTTTCATAGATTAAAAGTTTTGTTAGTAATTGTGAGTTAGCGCAACTGAGAAAGGCAGGCGGGAGAGTGTATGATAGCTAATTCAAATAATACTCCCTGTACTAAAACAAAACTTAATGGAAAGTCTCTAAATTTATTAAGGTAGTAAGGCCTCTCACCGCCTCACCTTTACAATTGCAACAACAAAACAATTGTAATGCTTAACAGGAGAAGTACTTTTAAAACGGGGCGTACCATAAAAAAATTCTTGCCCAACGGGAAGTACTCTTTTTAACAAAAAATTGATTGAATCAGGAGAATAAAAGGTTTCTTAAATTTTAACAGAGTTTACGTGGAAAATGTGTTGAGCATTATCAAATGTCAATGTTTGAGATAATTGTGGGAGTGCTTGCCGAGTTAAAAAAATCAGTGACTCTCTTTGGCGCTTAAAACGAGAATGCTAAAAATTGTGGGGTATGGTAAATAAGGGCGAGAAGAAAGGGATTGTGGTTGTCTTGAAAATCTTCTTGATTAAGAAGCATACATTGTTAGACTTCTATAATCATTTGGGCTTAGGCCAGTTTCTTTTTTAAAGGCACTGTAAAAACTAGTCTTACTGTTGAATCCTACTTCATACATTACAGCTTTAACACTTAGGAAAGGCTGGGTTATCAACAAGTGTTTGGCTTCTTTTATTCTATAATGATTTAACAAGGAATAAAAGTTCTTTTGTAGATATTCGTTCAGCACCTGGGAAACTTTGTATCTATCCTTGGCAATATATTGTGAAAGGTCATTTAGACCTATTACATTGTTCTTATACAACTTGTCTCGTTCAAAGGCCAATTTAATTTCCTCCTTTATCTCAGCGGCCTCCTGAAGTGTTAATCCGGACTTTAAGTATTTAGATTGGAAACCCTGCCTAAGTTCTTTGGGACTAGGTCTGTATGTAGACAAAAAATGTTGGAAGAACCACTTCATGGATATTGTCTTTAAACTTTATATTAAAGTATTATGAAAGTGATAAAGTGTGGGTTTTGCCGATAAGGATTTACGTAAAATTTTATCGGGAATGTTTACTTGTTTAGTGAGGGATGTTAAAGTCGCCGAGTAGAACAAGGTTTTCAAAGCATCGTTTGTATTTTAGAATATGTGGTATTTTTTTTGCTAATTGGAATACTATTTGTCAATAATATACACTATTTGCATAGAAAGTGATATATTAGATTCTTTCAGAAACATGGTATGAGTTCAATTCGTCCAGTGCTCTGCTCAACAGTAACAAGTTTTGGATAAAATAAGCAATAGGTTATTATGAAACTTCATTTACTAAATAGGAGTAATATCAGCGGGTCATCTTTTTCCGTTTCTGACCATAAATACCCCTATTTTCTAAAGGTTTGGCATTACCACCCAGAATTGGAGCTGATTTTGACTGAAAAGAGCAATGGTATGCGGTTTGTTGGGGATAGTATCCAAAAATTCGCGGCAGGTGATGTGGTACTTTTGGGCAAGAATTTACCACATATGTGGTTAAATAACGAGAGATATTTTAAAGAGAACATACCGGATGCCGCACATGCAATTGCTATTCATTTTAAAGAGGATTTTCTAGGGGACAAATTCTTTAGTGTTCCTGAATTTAGTAAGATCAATGAACTTTTAAAGAGATCGGCAAGAGGTATTAACTTTCAGAATGTTGACTCCAAAATAGCTCAATCGTTTAGAACCATGCTGACTTTGGATCCCTTTGAAAGAGCAATGGCTTTAATAGAATTGCTAAACATGTTGTCAAAACACCAAGATTATCAGCTATTGTCAAGCATTGGGTATTTGGACAACTTCATGGGGGCTCAAAACAAGCGACTCCATCAAATATATAAGTACGTTTTTGACAATTTCAAGAGTGAAATTAATGCGAGTCAAGTGGCTGAGGCTATTGGCATGAATTCCTCTGCATTCAGCCGCTTCTTTAAAAAGACACATAGACAGTCCTTTACAAAATACCTGAATGAAATTAGGGTTGGTTATGCTTGCAAACTGTTGCTTGAAAGTGAAAATAAGATTACCGCTGTAGCATATGAATCAGGTTTTAGCAATATCTCCAATTTTAATAGGCAGTTCAGGGCAGTTAAGGGCATGTCTCCTTCAGAATATATTAAATTTCATGCAGAAAAAGTAAAATAGCCTTCAATATGGCAAATAAAATATCATTCTTGGTCATTTTTAAGGTGGTTGACGCTATGATCTTGGCGTAGTTTTGATTTTCTAACCAACATTTTAGTCATATATCATATGTTGACCATTCTTGATTTAGAAGTAAAGGATATTCGCTTTCCAACAAGTCAATCCCTAGATGGTTCGGATGCCATGAATCCTGATCCAGATTATTCAGCTGCCTATGTAATATTAAAAACAGACCATCCGGAAAACCTTGAAGGTCATGGTCTTACCTTTACAATAGGAAGGGGTAACGAAATATGTGCCAGTGCTATAAAATCCATGTCTCACCTTTTAGTGGGAAAAACTCTTGACAGCTTTATTAAAGACATGTCCGGTTTTTGGAAAATGATAACGGGAGATAGCCAATTACGCTGGCTTGGGCCAGAGAAAGGGGTTATTCACTTAGCTACAGGGGCGTTGGTGAATGCTGTTTGGGATTTGTATGCAAAGGTGGAAGGCAAGCCACTTTGGAGGCTTTTGGCGGAGATGACACCAGAGCAGCTCGTTTCATGTGTTGATTTCACCTATATCACAGATGTGATTACCCCAGATGAGGCATTGCAACTATTGAAAAAACGAGAGGCTAGTAAAAAAGAACGCATCGAGTACCTTATTCAAAATGGATACCCGGCCTATACAACATCTGCTGGTTGGCTTGGCTATTCCGATGAAAAAATGAGGCGTTTATGTCAAGAGGCCAAATCCGAAGGATTTAAACACTTGAAGATGAAAGTGGGTTCAGATTTGGCAGATGATATGCGCAGAGCTGCTATTATTAGGGAAGAAATTGGCGATGACCTTAAGTTGATGATGGATGCCAATCAAAAATGGGATGTCCATGAAGCAATCCAAAATATGGCTCAATTGAAAAAATTTAACCCATGGTGGATTGAAGAGCCCACAAGTCCAGATGATATTTTAGGACATGCTAAAATTGCGGAAGCTGTGGCTCCAATAAAAGTTGCAACAGGAGAACACTGTCAAAACCGAGTTATTTTTAAGCAGTTGATGCAGGCAAAAGCCTTGGAGGTTTGTCAGATTGATAGTTGTAGGGTAGGTGGTGTCAATGAAATTCTGGCCATTTTGCTAATGGCCGCAAAATTTGAGATACCTGTTTGCCCGCATGCAGGAGGGGTAGGGCTCTGTGAATACGTTCAGCATCTTTCAATGGTCGATTTCATCTGTATAAGTGGTACTATGGAAGACCGAATCATTGAATACGTTGATCACTTGCATGAACATTTCATTGACCCGGTTGTCATCAAAGATGGTGCTTATATGCCACCAAGTTTACCGGGATACAGTATTGAAATGAAAACCGCTTCAATGGAACGGTACACCTTCCCTGAAGGGGAGGTTTGGCAAAAGCAATTAAAACCGGAGCTGTCATGAATGCCCACCTTAAATTTCTAATAGTTTTATTGCTTTCTGGCGCTACGACCTTTGGTCAAGGGCAGGGGAATTATACTCCGTCACAATCAAATCTTGAAGCTAGAAAATGGTTTCAGGATGCAAAGTTTGGAATGTTTGTTCATTGGGGCGTTTATAGTATTTTGGGTGATGGGGAATGGGTTATGCATACTCAAAATATTCCTGTAAAAGCTTATGAAAAACTCCCTACTTTCTTTAATCCAATTGGGTATGATGCCAAAGAGTGGGTGAAAATGGCGAAAGACGCCGGAATGAAATACATTACCATTACAAGTAGGCATCATGATGGTTTTTCCATGTTTGATACCAAAGCCACAGCATATGATATTGTTGACGGCACACCATATGGAAAAGATGTCTTGAAAGATTTGGCCGAAGCATGCAGGGAGGAAGGGATAAAATTGTTTTTTTACTATTCGTTGTTGGATTGGCACGATGATAACTATTTTCCAAGGGGAAGAACAGGTGCGGAAATACCTGGAAGATCAAAAACAGGCGAATGGGATAAGTATATTGCTTTTATGAAAGCTCAACTTACGGAACTGTTGACCAATTATGGTGAAATAGCTGGTATTTGGTTTGATGGCCATTGGGACCAGAAAGAGTGGGATGGTAAAAAATATGGTAAATTAAATGTAGATTGGCATTATGATGAAATCTACAAATTGATTCATGACCTACAGCCACAATGTTTAATTGGTAATAACCATCATTTAGCTCCTATTGAAGGAGAGGACTTTCAAATGTTTGAAAGGGATTTGCCAGGAAAGAACACTACAGGTTGGGGTACCGATGCTTCTGATGTTGGCAACCTGCCTTTTGAAGTTTGTGAAACCATCAATGGTTCGTGGGGTTTTAATCTGCAGGATAGAAAGCATAAATCTAAGAAAGAGTTGGTTCAGTATGTTGTCAAAGCTGCTGGTTACGGAAGTAATCTTTTATTGAATGTGGGCCCTATGCCTAATGGAAAGATTCAAGAAGAACATAAAGAATCTTTAAAGGAAGTTGGTGAATGGATGCGCGCAAATGGGGAAACAATATATGGAACCACACGTGGGCCTATTCCTCCTTCGGAGAAAATGGCTTCTACCCAAAAAGGTGAAAAAGTGTTCTTACATCTTTTAGATGAAAGCCAGACAGAGGTATTTTTAAAAGATTTTGACAAAAAAGTAAAAGGAGTGAGATTTTACAAAGATCAAATAGCTCTAAACTATAAAAAGAGTAAAAAAGGTCTGTTGATTCAAATCCCAGAGGAAGGATTGGATTCCATAGACACCATAATAGAAATCACCCTTAAATAAATGGCATCATATAACTATAAGGACAAAACAGTAATCATCACAGGTGGGGGTAGTGGAATAGGCGAGGCGCTTTCCAAAAAGTTTGCCTCTTCCGGAGCCAATGTCCATATTTTGGATTTTCAAGCCAAAAAAACCCAAGAAGTGGTTGATGAAATTCTGCAAAATGGGGGCTGGGCCCAAGTACACCAATGTGATGTTTCCGATCAAAACCAGATTAAGGAAATCGTTGCCAAAATTACATCCAAAAGTCCAGTAGACGTATTAATCAATAATGCGGGAATTGCACATGTAGGTAATATTGAAGCTACTACTGAAAGTGATTTGGACAAACTTTACCAAGTAAATATTAAGGGAGTCTATAATTGTATTTACGCCTGTATTCCAAAAATGAAAGAACAGGGAGCAGGGATTATTTTAAATATGGCATCTATAGCTTCCACGGTTGGTATTTCAGATAGATTTGCCTACTCCATGACAAAAGGAGCGGTATTGACAATGACATACTCCATTGCAAAAGATTATTTGGATTATGGTATTCGCTGCAATAGCATTTCACCTGCAAGGGTACATACCCCTTTTGTGGACAATTTTATAGCTAAAAATTATCCGGGCCAGGAAAAGGAAATGTTTGAAAAACTATCAAAAACCCAACCCATTGGCCGCATGGCCAAACCGGATGAAGTGGCCGCTTTGGCACTTTACCTATGTTCTGACGAAGCATCCTTCATCACAGGGACAGATTTTCCAATTGATGGAGGGTTTATAAAACTAAATGGTTAAGAAGAAAATAAATAGCGCAATGAAAAGCAATACATCCAAATCAAAAATCATAAGTCTCGCAATTTTGTTTTTTTTGATATTCGCGGCACATGCAATGGGGCAAGCTGTCTATGAAGATGAACGCTATGTGCCGGAAACGGACCCGTTGGTATTGAAAAAGCTTGACGAATGGCAAGATCTTAAGTTTGGACTTCTTATGCATTGGGGTGCCTATAGCCAATGGGGAATTGTTGAATCGTGGTCCCTATGTCCTGAGGAATATGGCTGGTGCGAGCGTAAAAAAGGCTCTAATCCCGAAAATTACTTTGCGTACAAGAAGGAATATGAAAACCTTCAAACAACTTTTAACCCGGTTAAATTCAATCCTGAAAAATGGGCGAAGGCCGCTAAAAATGCGGGGATGAAGTACGTGGTCTTTACCACAAAGCACCATGACGGGTTTAGTATGTTTGACTCAAAATACACGGATTATAAGATTACGGATAGTAAGACCCCCTTTAGTACAAATCCAAAGGCCAATGTCACCAAGGAGATTTTTAATGCTTTTAGACAAGAGGGACTTTGGGCAGGAGCTTATTTTTCGAAACCAGATTGGAACCATCCCAATTATTGGAATCCCTACTATCCGCCAAGAGATAGAAATGTGAACTATGAACCAGAGGCCAATCCGGAAATGTGGAACGATTATGTGGAATTCACCCATAACCAAATTTTGGAATTGCTGACAGATTATGGTAAGGTTGATATTCTTTGGTTGGATGGTGGCTGGGTAGCCAAAACACCCAAATCCCAAATTACCAGTTGGTATGACGGTCAACTCAAGAACAATGAGAATGGATACTTGAAACATAGAATTGTAAATCAAGATATCCGTATGGATGATTTGGTAGTTGAGGCCCGAAAAAAACAGCCCGGACTTATCGTGGTTGATAGGGCAGTACATGGAAAGAACCAAAATTACCTAACTCCGGAAAACAGAGTGCCAGAAAAACCCCTTCCATACCCATGGGAATCCTGTATTATTGCAGGCGGGGGGTGGTCCTATTCCTTCAATGCCAATTATATGAGCACTAAGCAGGCCGTTCATACTTTGGTGGATATTGTGGCAAAAGGCGGAAACCTACTGCTGAATGTTGCTCCCAGCCCTGAAGGGGAGTGGGATCAAGGAGCTTATGAACTGCTGGAAGGTATTGGAAATTGGATGGATGTGAATAACGAGGCCATTTATAGCACGGAAGCCATGGCACCTTATAAAGACAATAATGTATGTGTTACATCCAAACCTGATGGAACCATCTACCTGATTTATTTGATGGGAGAGGAAGAAAAAGTACTCCCCAAAAGTGTGGAATTTAATGGTTTAAAACTTAGGAGAGGACAACGGGCTTCTATTGTAGGTGCAAGAGGCAGTGTAAAATGGCGTCAAGATGGGAATCAGTTGCAATTTGAAATTCCTGAATCAGCAATAAGTAAATTGGCGGGCACCCCTGCCTTTGTAATCAAAATAAAATAATATCATATGAAACTCATACGATTTGGTGCTAAGGATAATGAAAAACCAGGTGTTGAGCTTGCAGATAAAACCAGACTGGATGTGAGCGGTTTTGTTAATGACTACGATGAAGATTTTTTTGGAGGTGAAGGTCTAGCACAACTTGAAGCATGGCTGGATAAAAATGGAGATGAATGTCCTATTGTAAAAGAGGATATTAGATTGGGTTCGCCATTAAAAAGACCTTCCAAAATTGTTTGCGTTGGACTCAATTACGCACAACATGCTGCTGAAAGTGGGATGGATGTGCCTAAAGAACCGGTATTGTTTTTCAAGGCCACTTCAGCTATTGTTGGGCCAAATGACGATGTGATCATTCCAAAGGGAAGCCAAAAAACCGATTGGGAAGTAGAACTGGCCTTTGTTATTGGTAAAAAAGCATCTTATGTGGATGAGGAAAATGCAATGGATCATGTTGCTGGCTATGTATTGCACAACGACTATAGCGAACGGGAATACCAACTGGAACGCGAAGGGCAGTGGGTAAAAGGGAAGAGCTGTGACACATTTGCTCCTCTGGGCCCATATTTGGTAACAAAAGATGAAGTAAAAGATCCCCATAACCTTGATCTATGGTTAAAATTGAACGGGGAGATGATGCAAAATAGCAATACCTCCGACTTTGTGTTCGATATTCCAAAATTGGTGAGCTATATCAGTCAGTTCATGACGCTGTTGCCAGGAGATATTGTTTCCACAGGCACACCTTTTGGCGTGGGATTGGGATTGAACCCTCCTAAATATCTTAACCCGGGAGATGTAGTGGAACTGGGCATAGATGGACTTGGAACCTCAAAACAACACATAATAGCATTTGAATGATATGAGAATCGATAGCCACCAGCATTTTTGGAATTATGATCCGGTTACCCATGCTTGGATAAATTCGCAAATGGAGGTTATCAAAAAAGACTTTTTACCTTCAGATTTAGCTCCAATACTTAAAGATAGCCAGATGGATGGCTGTGTAGCCGTTCAGGCGGACCAATCTGAAAAAGAAACCGACTTCTTGCTGCAATGTGCAAAAGAAAATCCTTTTATTTTAGGTGTAGTAGGTTGGTTGGATCTGTGCTCGGAAGATATTGAACAGATACTGGAGAGCTATTCAAAATATCCAAAATTAAAAGGGTTACGACATATTGTACAAGATGAGGCCGATGACCATTTTATGCTTAGGCCAAGTTTTTTGCGAGGAATTTCAAAACTTGAGGCCCATGGGTTTACCTATGACATTTTAATATACCCAAAACAACTCACAGCTGCCGTTGAATTGGTCAAAATGTTTCCTAAACAACGTTTTGTACTTGATCACATTGCAAAACCTGTTATCGATGGAAATATTGATGGTGAGTGGCAGCGTCGCATCCAAGAGCTTGGTTCATCCAAGAATGTTTATTGCAAAGTATCAGG
Organism: Flagellimonas sp.; assembly: GCF_965222555.1. Lineage (GTDB taxonomy): Bacteria > Bacteroidota > Bacteroidia > Flavobacteriales > Flavobacteriaceae > Flagellimonas. The sequence goes on from NZ_CBDCUG010000005.1 coordinate 2,059,494, forward strand.
CATGGTAACCGAAACTAGCTGGAATGCCTTTGACAATAGGGATTTTCATCCGTATCTCGATGTGGTCTTCAAATCTTTCGCTACAGATAAAATCATGTTTGGATCCGATTGGCCCGTTTGTTTGCTTTCCGCTCCGTACTCAAGGGTATTATCTATTCTGAATGAATATTTAAAACAGTTTTCGGAAGAGGTTCAAAACCGAATTATGGGTCTGAATGCACAAGAATTCTATAATTTATAAGATGGAAAATCTCATTCAAATAGTCAAGAAAAATAAGAACATACGAACTCTAATAGCGTGTTTGACGATACTCATATGCTGTAATGTGTCTGTTCGGGCCCAAGGTGAACAAAATGTACTTTGGTACTCAGAACCAGCTCAAGAGTGGATGCAAGCCTTGCCCGTTGGGAATGGTCGTTTGGGAGCTATGGTATTTGGTGACCCTCACAATGAAAGAATTCAACTGAACGAAGATTCCATGTGGGCCGGTGGTCCCGATTGGGAAAGCAGTCAGGGAAACAGCGCTGATCTTGCCCTATTGCGACAACTGTTGGAAGAAGGAAAAACAAATCTTGTCGATAGCCTTATTGTTGAAAAATTCTCAAATAAAACTATTCTCCGTTCCCATCAAACCATGGGAGATCTATATATTGATTTTGAAGGCGAGGGCGACATTTCCAATTATCGGCGAGAACTTGACCTTAACAAAGCACTGGTAACTACATCATATACGCTGAACAATGCCCAGTATACCCAAAGGGTATTCGCGTCCCATCCAGATGATGTTTTGGTCATTGAACTGGCCACAACGTCCAAGGATGGATTGAACCTTGCATTGAGATTGGATCGGCCTAAAGACCACGACCAATCTACTGTCACAACATCCAGCCCAATCCCTAGCGAGATCAGTATGAAGGGTATGGTAACCCAAAATGGAGGAAAAAGATTCTCAAAATCACTTCCAATAGATCATGGTGTACGTTTTGAAACGCGATTGAAAGTAATCAATGATTCAGGGACGGTTCTGGCCAAAGATGGTAAAATAGTGTTGAAGGGCGTGAAAAAAGCACTTCTTTTTATTGTTGCCAACACCTCTTTTTATCATGGTGAAAACTATGTGAAAAAGAACGATGAAACCTTGTCCAAAATTCTAGAAAAGCCCTTCAAATCGCTTTTGTCTGAACATATAGCGGATTACCAAAACCTTTATGGAAGGGTCTCTTTTGATTTGGGAAGCCATGAATTGGACAAAATACCTACCAATCAGCGATTGAAGCGTATTAAAAAAGGAGAAAATGATAATGCACTGGCAGCTACTCTTTTTCAATTTGGAAGATATCTTTTAATTGCCTGTTCACGCCAAAATACCAACCCTGCCAATCTACAGGGACTTTGGAACGACCATATTGAGGCTCCCTGGAATGCGGATTATCACTTGAACATCAATTTACAGATGAATTATTGGCCGGCAGAGGTCACCAATCTAAGCGAATTGCACCAACCTTTTTTCGATTTGATTGACCGGGTGTTGGAAAGAGGCAAAACTACAGCCAAAGTACAATACGGTATTAACCGGGGATCAATGGCCCATCATACCACTGACCTTTGGGCCACACCCTTTATGAGGGCAGAAAGAGCGTATTGGGGCTCATGGATTCATGGAGGGGGCTGGTGTGCACAACATTATTGGGAACATTATCAATTTACTAAAGATGCTGTTTTCCTAAAAGAACGGGCTTACCCTGTGCTTAAAGACTTGGCATCTTTCTATTTGGATTGGTTGTTATGGGATAAGAAGAGCAAAAAATGGGTGTCAGCTCCTGAAACATCACCAGAAAATTCATATATCGCACCCAACGGAAAATCTGCAGCTGTTTCCTATGGAAGTGCAATGGGGCATCAAATAATAGGCGAGGTATTTGATAACTTTTTGGAAGCTTCAAAAATTTTGGAAATCCAAGATCCACTTGTAAAAGAAGTGAGGGAAAAAAGAAGGCGTTTACATCCAGGTGTACTTATTGGAGAGGATGGACGTATTTTGGAATGGAATGAACCCTATGACGAGCCGGAAAAAGGTCATCGTCATATGTCTCACCTATATGCGCTGCATCCAGGGGATGATATTGTTGAAAGTGATCCAAAGGCATTTGCTGCTGCACAGAAAACAATAGATTACCGCCTGGAACACGGAGGTGCTGGCACAGGTTGGAGTCGAGCTTGGATGATCAATATGAATGGTCGTTTATTGGATGGGGCTTCGGCACAACAAAACATTGACAAATTCTTGCAAATATCATTGGCAGATAACCTGTTTGATATGCACCCGCCCTTTCAAATAGATGGAAATTTTGGTTATACCGCGGGAGTGGCGGAATTACTGATTCAGTCCCACGAAGGATTTTTAAGACTGTTGCCAGCGTTGCCCCCTAAATGGCAAAATGGGTCTATTACAGGGCTTAAGGCAAGAGGAAACATTGAAGTGGATTTGGTTTGGAAAGATGGAACCCTTCATAAGGTAGGATTAAAGGCCGCAGAGCAAACAGACTGTATTTTGGTATATAAAAATTCAAAGAAAAAAATAGCATTGCCCAAAGAGAAAACCATATTTCTTGATGCAGGCCTAAACAAATTGTAAAAGATGAACAATCGCATAATTTATACTATTGGAAAAACGCTTGCTCTTTTAATTCTTGTATGTTCCTGTAAATCGGAAAAAAAGAAACCAGTTGTTGTGTCGGAACCAATTGCTGTCAACTATTTGGAAGAGTCCAAAACAGATTTTGATGAGCGTATGGAATGGTGGCGAAATGCCCGCTTTGGAATGTTTATCCATTGGGGACCTTACGCAATTCCTGCAGGAACCTACAATGGAAAACCTGTTGATGGTATTGGAGAATGGATCATGAACAACGCCCAAATACCGATTGCCGAATATGAAGTTTTTTCAAAACAGTTCGATCCTCAGCAATTTGATGCAGATGAATGGGCAAGAATTATGAAGGAAGCAGGAATGAAATATGTAGTTATCACTTCCAAACATCACGATGGTTTCTGTTTATGGAACTCTAAGGTTTCCGATTATGATATCATTGATTTTTCACCATACAAAAAGGATATTTTAAAAGCGCTGTCAGATGCTTGTAAAAAGCAGGGCATAAAATTCGGAGTTTACCACTCTATTATGGATTGGCACCATCCGGATGCACAATCCATTAATTATCCAGAATACAACAATGCTTCTGAACCAGGTGGAAACCCCAATTTTCCTTTATATCTGGAGAACTACCTAAAACCACAAATGAAAGAACTCATTGAAAATTATGATGTGGAAATTATGTGGTTCGATGGAGAATGGATAGAAGAGTTCACCCACGATAATGGTAAGGAGCTTTATCAATACGTTAGATCATTAAAACCCAGTATTTTGATTAATAACAGGGTTGATAAGGGAAGGCAAGGAATGCAGGGTATGAATAAGGCAGATGCTGATTATGCAGGTGATTTTGGCACACCGGAGCAGGAAATTTTGGAGGGTTCGTCAACCTTGGACTGGGAATCGTGTATGACCATGAACGACACATGGGGATTTAAGAAAAACGATCACAATTGGAAATCGGCACAAACACTTATTCATAACTTAATCGATGTTACCGCAAAAGGTGGAAACTATCTTTTAAACGTAGGCCCCACAGCAGAAGGGATTATTCCTGCACCCAGCGTTGAACGTTTGCAAGCTGTAGGGGAATGGTTGAGCAGAAATGGTGAGGCCATTTATGGTACAGAAAAACTGAAGGGGACCTATAGACAAGGAAATGATATACTTTTTACAAAGTCGAAAGGACAGAATGTATATTATGCCATCTCTCTTACCAAACCCAAAACGGAAATAATAATTGAGCATGTACAAGCCCAAGAGGGTTCCGATATTGTGCTTTTAGGCTCTTCCATTCCATTGGAATGGACTTATACCTCAGAAAAAGGAGTAAAAATTAGTGTTCCTTCAACAGTTTTGGAAGAACTGGACGAGAACCATGCTTGGACCTTTAAGATAGAAGGCAATGAGATTGTAAACAAGATTTCTGAATAATTTTAAAACCAATGATAAAACGTATACTTTTTATTTGCTTTCTTCTTTGCGGAACTATATTGTCCTGGTCTCAAGAGAGTGAGGCAAAAACCACGTCAGATGAAAAAATGCAATGGTTTCAAGATGCCAAACTGGGCATCTTTATCCATTGGGGTCTATATGCTGTAAATGGTATTGATGAATCTTGGTCGTTCTACAACGGTTATATTTCACATGACGACTATTTGAAACAAACCAAAGGGTTCACCGCTAAAAACTATGACCCTCAGGCTTGGGCAGAGCTTATTAAAAAAAGCGGGGCTAAATATTCGGTGATCACCTCAAAACACCATGATGGATTTGCGTTATGGAACTCTAAGTATGGGGATTTCAACGCAGTTAAGAGTTCAGCTGCCAAAAAAGATGTGTTGAGTCCATTTGTAAAAGCACTTCGTAAGAATAACCTAAAGGTTGGGATTTATTACTCCCTTCCAGATTGGTCCTATGGCGATTACACTAATTTTTTGAGGGATTCTCTTAGGTATCAAATTAAGGAGGACCCAAAACGATGGAGTACCTTTTTAAAATACTACCAAGGACAATTAAAAGAGCTAGCAAACCTATATGATCCGGATCTTTATTGGTTTGATGGAGATTGGGAGCATAGTTCTGAAGAATGGGAAGTGCCTAAAGTGAGAAATATGCTGTTTGGGAAAAATCCCAATACAATTTTGAATTCCCGATTACAGGGAAATGGTGATTATGCTACACCCGAACAAGGAATGCCCATTACTAGACCAAAAGACAAATATTGGGAGTTGTGCATGACCATGAATAATTCATGGGGCTTTCAGAAAAACGACCATGATTACAAAACTCCGGATCAAATTATTGGAATTTTCTCCGATGTTATTTCCAATGGCGGAAACTTGCTATTGGATATAGGTCCAAAAGCAGACGGGACCATTCCAAAGGAACAGGTGAACATCCTGAACGAGTTGGGTGACTGGACCGCTAAGCATAAAGAGGCCATATATGGATCAAGGGCTGGCATTCCCAAAGAGCATTTTTATGGACCCACAACCTTATCAAAAGATAGGAAAACCCTCTATCTTTTTGTTAAGGGCAATCCAAATGGTGAAGTTGTGGTTCGCGGACTTAAAAACAAGATCAACCGTATTTGGGTGGTGGGCAATGGAACAAAACTGTCCCATAAAGTAGTTGGTAAAGTATATTGGAGCCACTATCCAGGGATTACTTATATAGATATTCCAGACCATGTTTTGGACGATCACATGACCGTACTTGCCTTATTATTGGACAAGGAGGTGGATTTATACCGTGAAGATGGTGCTGTTATAGAAAGTAATTAAATGCCTTAGAAATGAACCTTAAAGCAAAATCACTTGTTTCTGTGCTCCTTTTTTTTGGAAGTGTCTTGTTCTCTGTGGCCCAAGAGCAAGCAAAACCTTTGGCAAAGCATGTAATATTGATTGGATCTGATGGTTTTGGGGCTTATGCCTTTAAAAAAGCCAAAGTTCCCAACCTAAGAAAGATGATGGAAAATGGAGCATATACACTTGAGGCACGGTCAGTTTTGCCTTCGTCCAGTGCGGTGAATTGGGCATCCATGATCATGGGGTCTGGTCCAGAGCTGCACGGATATACTGAATGGGGCAGTAAAACACCTGAACTACCTTCAAAGGTAATTGGTGATGGGAACATATACCCCACTATTTTTAGCTTGGTTCATCAGCAACTTCCGGAAACAAAAAAAGGAGTTTCCTATTCTTGGGGAGGTATTGGGTATCTTTTTGAAAAGAACATGGTTGACATCGATTTCAATGGGAAAACAGATGAAGAGACTATGCAAAAAGCCATTGAATTTATCTTAAAAGAAAAACCTTCACTAACCTTTGTACATTTTGGTGAACCAGATGGAGCGGGTCATAATATTGGACATGATACCCCAGAGTATTATAAGGAAGTAGAAAAAATTGATGTCTTGGTGGGAAAAATTTTAAGTGCTCTTGAGGAAAATAACCTGATGGATAGCACTGTGATTCTATTTAGTTCTGATCATGGAGGTGTTGGGAAAGGACATGGAGGAAAAACCTTGTTGGAAGTTGAAATTCCATGGATAATCTATGGAAAGAACATAAGCTCCAAAGGGAAATTGGATAGTAGTGTTGTTACTTATGATACTGCAGCTACAATTGCCCATTTACTGGGTTTGAAGACACCCAACTTTTGGAGAGGAAAACCAATCTTAGAAGCAATGAAATATGGGGAAAAGTAAGTTTTTGGGCATAATTTGCCTGTTGATCCTAATTTGTTCGTGCAAGGAAGTCGAAAAGGAAGTTCTACGGCAACCAAACATTGTTCTTTTCTTGGTGGATGATATGGGCTGGCAGGATACTTCCGTTCCTTTCTGGAACCAAAGAACCGCCTATAATGATCTGTACCGTACTCCCAATATGGAGCGTTTGGCAGCAGAAGGAATGAAGTTTACCCAAGCCTATGCAACTCCAGTATGTTCCCCCACAAGGGTTAGTCTTATGACAGGAATGAATGCAGCTAGGCATAGAGTTACCAATTGGACACTTAGGAAGGATGCTCTTCAACCTATGGAGACAAATCATCCTACGTTGAGTTTCCCTGAATGGAACGTGAATGGAATGAGCCCCGTTGAAGGGGATCCCAAAGCGGTTCACGCAACTCCATTACCTAAATTACTTCAAGATGCAGGGTATTATACCGTGCATACCGGGAAAGCCCATTTTGGAGCTATCGGAACACCTGGGGATAACCCGTTAAACTTAGGTTTTGATGTGAATATAGCGGGACATGCCGCTGGTGCCCCAGAAAGTTATTTTGGTATGGAGAATTTTGGGAATGGCAAAGAAGGCAAAGAAGTTTGGGCCGTTCCCGGGCTCGAAAAGTACCATGGAGAGGATATCTACCTGACAGAAGCACTTACGCAAGAATCTTTAAGTGCTTTGGATTCCATTAAGGGCAAGAAACCTTTTTTCTTGTATATGTCACATTATGCAGTTCATACTCCAATTATGGGTGATAAAAGATACTTTCAGAAATACGTTGATGCTGGATTGGATTCTACAGAGGCAAAATATGCTTCCATGGTTGAAGGGATGGACAAAAGTTTGGGCGACATCATGGATTATCTTGAAAGAAATCAACTAGAGGACAATACAATTATACTTTTTATGTCTGACAATGGTGGATTGAGTGCTGTTGCCCGAGGCGGTAAGCCACATACGCATAATAAGCCTCTGGCTAGTGGAAAAGGTTCCATTTATGAAGGCGGAATAAGAGAGCCAATGTTGGTGAAATGGCCTGGTACAACAATTCCGGGAGCATCAACCGATGATTATGTTATCATTGAGGATTTTTACCCTACCATTTTAGAAATGGCGGGAATTTCTAATAGCAATAAAGTTCAAACAATTGATGGAAAAAGCTTCACTTCAATCTTAAAAGGTGAAGTGGCAATTGAAGAAGAGCGGCCATTGTTTTGGCATTATCCTAACGAATGGGGACCTGAAGGTCCTGGTATTGGAGCTTTTAGCGCTATAAGATCAGGAGATTGGAAGTTGATTTATTTTCACGAAGATCAACATATGGAGTTGTACAATATCACCGAAGATATTGGAGAAACCCAAAACATGGTATCAACTCAAGTGGAAAAGGCAAGAGAAATGGCACAAATATTATCAGAACACCTTGTTAGTGTAAACGCGCAAATGCCTTCTGATAAGGAAACAGGACAAATAATCCCATTACCCAACCAAAAAATAAACATAAGTAAGTAGTAATTATGAAAAAAGCACTCCAATTCGTTATAGCAGGAGCAATAATTTTATTTGTATCGTGTAACAGCCAAATACCCCCTGAGCCCGTTGGTCCTGTTCCTTCGGAACGGCAATTGGCATGGCATGAGCTGGAGTATTATGCTTTTGTCCACTTTAACATGAATACTTTTACCGATATGGAATGGGGTACCGGAGGGGAGAAACCGGAACAGTTCAATCCAACTCAGTTGGATACGCGCCAATGGGCCAAAGTGGCTAAGGAAGCGGGAATGAAAGGTATAATCCTTACCGCCAAACACCATGACGGTTTCTGCTTATGGCCAACCAAAACTACGGAGCACTCAGTTAAAAATTCACCTTGGAAAAATGGCCAGGGTGACTTAGTTCAGGATTTGGCGGATGCCTGTAAAGAGTATGGTCTTAAATTGGGACTTTACCTTTCTCCTTGGGATCGTAATAATGAACATTACGGTACGCCTGAATATGTGAAAATATTTCATGAACAACTGAGAGAGCTTTTGACCAATTATGGTGAATTGTTTGAAGTTTGGTTTGATGGCGCCAATGGAGGGTCCGGGTATTATGGAGGAGCAAATGAAACCCGCAAAATTGATAATAAAACCTATTACGAGTGGCCCAAAACCACCCAAATGATTCGGGAATTACAACCTAATGCGGTAATATTCAGTGATGGCGGACCTGACATACGTTGGGTAGGCAATGAAGAAGGTTGGGCAAATGAAACCAATTGGAGCGTTATGCGTAGGGATGAGATACATCCCGGCTGGCCTAGATACGTAGAACTGCGGTCAGGTCATGAAGATGGAACGCATTGGCTCCCCGCTGAAGTAAACACTTCCATTCGCCCGGGGTGGTATTATCATGCGGGTGAAGACCACCAAGTAAAGACTTTACCGCGCTTGGTGCAGACTTTTTATGAGTCAATAGGTAGGAATGGTAATTTTCTATTGAACTTGCCTGTAGATGATAGAGGGCTTGTTCATGAAAAGGATGTTGAGCAATTGTTGGCTTTGAAACAACAAATTGACAAAGATTTTGCCAATGAACTGGCACAGGGGCAGGCTATTGTTGCTTCGGATGTACGGGACAATGGCTCGGCTTTTTCAGCAGAAAATGCTATTGATGGTGATAAGGAAAGCTATTGGGCGACCAATGATGGTGTAACCCAAGCATCCATTACCGTATCTTTTGAAGAACCCACAGAGGTCAATCGTATTGTTTTACAGGAATATATTCCTTTGGGACAACGAGTTAAAAAATTTAAGGTTAGCGCTGAGGTGAATGGCGAATGGAAAACCATTGATGAACAAACCACTATTGGTAATAAGCGTATTCTCCAATTTGAAACGGTAAAAGCGGATAAAATACAGGTAGAGATACTTGATTCAAAAGGACCTATTACACTTTCAAATCTGGAACTATACAGGGCTCCGGCACTTTTGGTTGAACCTACCTTTTCAAGAGATAGGGATGGAATGGTTTCCATTAGTGTGCCAGATGATAAGGTTGATATTTATTTTACAACCGACGGAAGCGACCCAACAACAACATCAGCCAAATATTCAAAACCATTCTCTTTGCTAGAACCGGCAACCGTAAAAGCTATAGCCGTAGATTCAGATAATGGACAGCAAACCCAGCCTGCAAACCGATATTTTGATATTGCTAAAGGGGAATGGCAGGTAATAACTGCCTCTTCCGGGAATTTGGAAGATGCTGAAAAACTAATGGATGGAAATCCGCATACCTTTTGGGCAACGGACAAGGAAGATAAAAAGACACCGGAAATCACAATAGATTTGGGTAAATCCCACGGATTGACCGGCTTTACATATTGGCCCATACAAACACGCTATCCATTTGGTATAATAACCCATTACGAGCTTTTGGTCAGTAATGATAACAGAAATTGGAATACAGTTGCAAAGGGTGAATTTGGGAATGTTGTCAACAATAGAATTGAACAAAAGGTGAATTTTGATTTAACCACTGGAAGGTATATTAAATTACGAGCTTCAAAAATTAATGGTGATACCAGAGCTTCTTTTGCTGAGGTTGGGGTATTGACATCAAACTAGTATCCATGAAACAGGGCATTATATTTGTTTTTTTTATATGCTTCTTTACCTCGATGTCACAAGAGGTTAAAGATGACCTTCATTTTAATGACAGGTTTTTGCCTATTTCAAAGGATAATATTTTTAAAACCCCTGGATATTACAACTGGGGAACCTCAATTGTAAAAGGGGAAGATGGAAAATATCATTTGTTTTATTCCCGTTGGAAAAAAGAGTATAGTTTTTATGGCTGGCTGACCCATTCAGAAATTGCGCATGCTATTTCCGAAAACCTTTCTGGGCCATGGGAGTATGAAGAAACTGTGTTGAAAGGAAGTGGCAAAGGACACTGGGATGGTATTACTGCCCATAACCCAAAAATCAAGTTTTTTGATGGCAAATATTACCTATACTACATAGGAACAAACCTTGGAAAAAAGGAATATTCGGAAAAAGATCTTGTGGAAACTGCGCTCACCGGATATTCCCACCCTAATTGGAAAATTTTACGACCCAACCAACGTACTGGGGTTGCTGTGGCCAGTTCACTTAGTGGACCTTGGATGAGAATGGATCAACCCTTAATAGAGCCTAGTGGACCTATTACAACCTTGACGGTCAACCCCGCAATTGATAAGGGCAAGGACGGAAAGTACTATCTGATTGTTAAAGGCGATAAACCCAATGAAAAACGCTTTATCCGTAATCAGGCCATTGCTATTTCCGATTCGCCCGTTGGACCATTTGAGATTCAGGAAAAAGCCGTTATAGATGATATGGATACTGAGGATGTCTCCATGTGGTACGATAAAAACCGAGGACGTTTCTATGCAGTTTTTCATGCACATGATTTTATTGGGATGATCACCTCAAAAAATGGTAGCGATTGGAAGAATTCAAACCAATACAAACTCTTGCCAAAATCATTAAATTTAGCGGATGGTTCAGTATTGAAACCGGATAGGATGGAACGCCCTTTTCTTTATCAAGAAGACGGGAAGCCAAAAGTATTGGTGTTGTCCGTAAAAAAAGGAGATGAATCGTATAGTGTTTTTGTTCCGATCAAGAAAAATACGGCCAACTAATTTATAGTAAGAGAATGGATTTAGGATTACAGGACAAAGTTATAGTAGTTACGGGCGGAGACAAGGGCATTGGAAATGGTATTTGTACTGTGCTTGCAGATGAAGGTGCTATACCCGTAATCATTGGCCGAAAAGAACATGATGTGCAAAAAGCTGTTGATACCATAAAACAAAAAGGGGGAAAGGCCTTTTATGCACTGGCAGAACTTACGGACCCAGAACAATGTAGGAGGGCCATCGATAAAACGGTGAAGGAATTTGGAAGAATAGATGGACTTGTGAACAATGCAGGTGTCAATGATGGGGTTGGATTGGAACATGGCAACTATGAGGATTTTCAACGTTCTTTGCAGCGTAACGTAGGTCACTACTACGTAATGGCCCATAACGCCCTTCCGGAATTGAAAAAAAGCAGGGGAAGTATTGTGAATATCGGTTCCAAGACATCGGTTACCGGTCAGGGAAACACTTCCGGCTACGCCGCCGCCAATGGGGCAAGAAACTCCCTTACCCGTGAGTGGGCCGTTGAATTGCTTCCGTATGCAGTTAGGGTGAATGCCGTGATTGTTGCAGAATGTTACACGCCCTTATATGATCGTTGGATCAAAACATTTGAAAATCCTGAAGAAAGATTGAAAGAAATAACCGATAAAATTCCTTTGGAAAACCGGATGACTTCCGCAGAAGAGATTGCCAATGCTGTTGTATTTTTACTTTCCGAAAGATCAAGCCATACAACAGGCCAGCTTATCTATGTGGATGGAGGCTATACGCATCTGGACAGGGCATTAACCAAACCAAACAACTAAAAATTATGAGTAGACCAAAAGTAGTATCAAAAGAAGTACTTTTTCCATTTATCCTGATTACCTCCCTATTTGCGCTTTGGGGTTTTGCCAATGCGGTAACGGACCCAATGGTGCAAGCGTTCAAAAAGGTATTGGAGTTATCTAATTCCCAGGCCGCTTGGGTGCAAATGGCATTTTACGGAGGGTATTTCTGTATGGCACTGCCGGCAGCCATGTTTATGAGAAAGTACTCCTATAAAGTTGGAATTCTTATTGGGTTGGGCCTATATGCTGTTGGAGCATTGATGTTCTACCCCGCCGCAATAACCGAGAAATTCTGGTTTTTCTGCTTGGGACTATATATATTGACTTTTGGATTGGCTTTTTTGGAGACAGCTGCAAACCCATATGCATTGGCCATGGGGGCTAAGGAAACGGCTACCCAACGTCTTAATCTTGCACAGGCATTTAATCCTGTTGGTTTGATAGCAGGTCTGGTCGTTGCCCAGCAATTTGTGCTTAAAAACCTGCAATCTGACGACATAGAAAATTTCAGCGCACTGGATGAAGCAGCTAAGACATTGGTGAGAACTTCGGATTTATTGGTCATCCGTAATCCGTATGTAATTCTGGGATTGGTCATCTCCATAATTTTTGTTGTCTTTCTGGTAAGTAAAATGCCGCAGGCGAGGGACGAGGATGGCATACCAAGTATAGGAGCAATATTTAAAACCCTCTCCAAAGACAAGAAGTATGTGTTGGGCGTATTGGCCCAGATTCTATATGTAGGAGCACAGATAATGTGCTGGACGTACATCTATCAATATGCAGAAGCGATTGGGATGGACAGTGTTACCGCTGGCTACTATCAAATGGCTGCATTTATCGTATTTGTGGTGGGTCGCGCCATTGGAACATATCTCCTACGTTTTATGAGTCCTGGCAAGTTGCTGAAATCATTTGCCATCTTAGCTTTACTGTGCACCCTCGGCGCTATTCTTATAAAAGGAATGGTAGGACTTTATTGTATCGTTGGAATTTCAATGTTCATGTCTCTAATGTTCCCAACTATCTATGGTATTGCTCTGGGTGATCTTACTGAGGATCAATCAAAAGTTGGATCTGCTGGGTTGATTATGGCTATTGTAGGTGGTGCTTTAATGCCAAAACTACAAGGAATGATTATTGATATAGGCGGAAATGGTGTTGCCGACACAACCATATTAGGGGTGTCAGAGGTGAATTTCTCCTTCATATTGCCCATGCTCTGCTTTGTATATATTAGTTGGTACGGGCACCATGTCTTTAAAAAACATGAATAGAAGGAGATGAACGGCATTAAAAGATACTGCTTGGCCTTGGATTTAAAAGACGATGAGCACCTTATTCGCGAATATGAAGAATATCATAAAAAAGTCTGGCCAGAGATAATAAAAAGTATCAAAGATTCTGGAATCCAAAACTTGGAGATTTATAGGATTGAAAATAGATTGTTCATGATCATGGAGGTCGATTCTTCTTTTTCTTTTGAAAGAAAAGCAAAAATGGATGCCAACAATCCAAAAGTAGAAGAATGGGAAGATTTAATGTGGAAGTATCAAAAAGCCTTGCCTGGCGCCAAACCCAATGAGAAGTGGCTCCTGATGGATCAAATTTTTCAACTTTAATAGTGGAGCAGTAGCAGTAGTTTAGCATTAACAACAGTTTAAAATCAGTAATGGCAAGAGGTCCTAAAGCAGCATTCGATTCAAGATATCCAACTATAGATGATTTAAGGGAAAGGGCACGTAAACGCATTCCAAGGTTTGCCTTTGAATATTTGGATGGTGGGTGTAATGAAGAAGTAAACATAAAAAAGAATACCTCAGATATCAGGGAAGTTGAGCTTTCACCTCGTTATTTGGATAAATATGAGGGTGCCGATTTATCTACCAAGTTGTTTGGACAAACGTTTGATGCGCCGTTCGGTATAGCACCTGTGGGGCTTCAAGGATTAATGTGGCCCAATTCTTCGGAAATATTGGCCAAAGCAGCTTTTGAAAACAATATTCCATTTATTCTTAGCACCGTTACCACCTCAAGCATTGAAAGAATCTCCGAAATAACGGAAGGCAATGCATGGTTTCAACTATATCATCCCGCCGAAGAGCAGGTACGAAACGATTTGATTAAAAGGGCGGATGCTGCAGGTTGTCCAGTTATGGTATTGTTGTGCGACACACCAACATTTGGGTTTCGCCCCAAGGAAATTAAAAATGGACTTTCAATGCCACCTAAAATGTCCGTGGCCAATATTCTTCAAATTTTAGGAAAACCAAAATGGGCCATGGAAACGTTGCGTTATGGTCAACCTAACTTTGAAGTGCTTAAACCTTATATGCCCAAGGGGCTAAACCTTAGCCAGCTGGGGCAGTTTATGGACCAGACCTTCAGTAAACGAATGGATGTTGACAAAATATCAGCTATCAGAGACCTCTGGAAAGGTAAATTGGTTTTAAAAGGAGTAGCTACGGAGGCAGATGCGGAAAAAGCAATTGGATTGGGGCTTGACGGTATTATTGTATCAAACCATGGCGGTCGGCAATTGGATGCGGGTGAGTCAACTATCAGACCATTGACCCGGATTGCAGCTAAGTATGATGATAAGATTACCGTTATGATGGATAGCGGACTTCGTTCTGGACCAGATATTGCAAGAACCCTTGCCTGCGGGGCCAAGTTCACCTTTATGGGACGCTCATTCATGTATGGAGCTGCGGCACTTGGAAAGTCAGGAGGAGACCATACCATAACCTTGCTTAAAACGCAATTAAAGCAAGTTATGGAACAAATAGGGTGTACCGAAGTTGCGGATTTTCCAAATTTTAGAAAATAAAGATTTTCCTCACTCTAGGTTTTCCAACCATTCAGCAAGACGATCTGTCCATGTTTGTAGATGCCCTTTCCCAATGGCCAAACTATAACCATGGCCCCCATGGGGATAAATATGCATTTCCGCGGGAACTTTTTCCTTTTTTAAAGCCTTGTAAAACAAAAGACTGTTTTCAACCGGGACAGCTTCATCATCCGTAGAATGAACAATAAAAGTAGGAGGACTGTTTTTGTCAACATGCAATTCGTTTGAATAATGATCTACCAATGTTTGTGATGGATTCTGCCCTAATAAATTGTTTCGGGAACCTAAATGTGTGGTAGGAGTTTTCATGGTGATCACAGGGTAAATCAAAACTGTAAAATCTGGTCTCGCACTCACATGATCTATGGAATCAGCTTTAAAAGAATTATTTGCTTCATAACGGGTGGACAGGGTAGAGGCCAAATGACCTCCAGCAGAGAATCCCATGATGCCAATTTGGTTTTTTATGATGTTCCATTTGCTGGAATTATGACGAACAATTCTCAGAGCCCTTTGTGCATCTTGCAACGGGGCCTTTTCTTTTTTGATAATTGATTTGGAAAGTGGCAGCCTGTATTTCAATACAAACGCCGCTATTCCTTTGGAATTTAGCCATTTGGCAATATCGGTTCCCTCCCAATCGTAGGCTAGGCCTTGATACCCCCCTCCTGGGCAAATAATCATTGCCCTCCCTGTAGCGTTCCTTTTTGTGGGCAAGAAAACCTCCAGGGTAGGTTGCTGAACATTCTCAATCCAAAGTATGTCATCTTCATTCTGTGTTTCAGAGTCATTGGTTTTTTGCTGGTTTGGAACTCCATTGGGCCATAATGGGATAATGTCACCTTGACCATAACTGACGCTAACACCGAATAGTGTACAAATGATATACATAAAATACTTTTTTGCCATAATTGAAACCTTTTATTTGTTCCCTATTTGAGTTCCAATGATTCAATTTCCTCAACTTCTGTTTCTCTGATATTTTCAAAGGTTTTTATCATTTCTGCCAGTTTCTCAGGGTTGCTTTTGGCCAAGTTGTTTTGTTGACCCAAATCTTCTTTAAGATTATAAAGTTGATATTCATCATCGTTCCCCAACTCAATATTGACATAATTGTTCATGGCAGGGCCTTCATAGGGGGGAATCATGGCCCAATCCCCTTTGCGGAGCGCAGTTCGTGAGGTGGCTTCAAGAACAAGTTCTTCACGACCAGTATTGCTTTTTCCTAAAAATACATCCAATAGGTTCTTGCTGTCCTGTGACTTGGCATTGCTTTCAACCAATGCGGACAGCGAAGCCAAAAAATCTATCTGGCTAACCAATGCTTCTGAAGTTCCTGGTGTAATTTTTCCTTTCCAATAGGTGATGAACGGTACTCGGGTCCCTGCTTCAAACAAACTGTACTTGCCTCCTCTTAATGCCCCTGCCGGTTTATGGTTACCCAGTTTTTCCACTGAATCGTCATAATATCCATCATTGACAACAGGGCCATTATCGCTTGAAAAGATGACCAAGGTGTTTTCCAATAAACCTTCGCTTTCCAATGTTTTGATAAACTCACCTATACACCAATCGGCCTCAACAATGACATCTCCTCTTGGTCCCATACCACTTGACCCTACAAAGCGAGGATGTGGCGTTCTTGGCACATGGGGCTGTTGTAAGGCATAATAAAGAAAAAATGGATTGTTCTTGTTGTTTTTTACATAACGCTGCGCTTCTTTAAGAAAATCATCGGCCATATCTTCATCAACCCACTTGGCGGCTTCACCACCTTTCATGAAGCCAATACGGGGAATTCCGTTCACAATACTGTTATAGTGTCCGTGATGCCATTTCATTTTTAGCATTTCAGGATTGTCCTTGCCCGTTGGCTCTCCAGGAAAGTTCTTTTGATAATCAATTTGGATGGGGTCATTGGGGTCAAGGTTCACCACATCTCCATTTTCAATATATACCGTTGGCACCCTATCCTGAGTAGCGGCCATAATATAGCTGTGGTCAAACCCTACTTCATTAGGTCCCGGACTTACTCTTTGGTTCCAATTTACATTGCCCGTCCCTAGTCCCAAATGCCACTTGCCCACAATTCCAGTGGCATAACCTTGTTGTTTCAACATTTTAGGAATGGTTATTTGTGCAGTATCAATGATCAAGGGCGCTGTTCCGGGTAAAATTTTAGCGCTTTTGTTCCTCCATGGATATACACCGGTCAAAAGAGCATATCTACTTGGGGTACAGGTGGCCGATGAGGCATATCCATTGGTAAATCGTATCCCGCCATTGGCCAATTTATCCAGATTGGGTGTCTTTATCTCAGTAGCGCCATAGGCTCCAAGCTCACCGTAGCCTAGATCATCCGCGTAGATGATGACAATATTTGGTTGGGTTGGAGACTCCACTTGGGAGGTTTCCTTTTCTTTTTTTTCGGTTTTACAGGCGGTAAAAGCTATAAGTAGTGCTAGCAACACATTTTTATTAATGGATTTCATGGTATTGGTTATATGAATAGCCCTAATTTACCCTTATAATTCCATTGCATCAAAATCGGATTTACAATTGTGACAAAAGAACCCGAAAAGAGCTCAGCAATCACACCATTTTAACACAATAAGGATAAAACAATGAAATTAGAAACCTATCTGTATCTTGAAAGAGTTCAGGCTTATAGAAAATCCAACGTCCGCTCCAAGGCCATGCCTCTAGATCCTTTTATTAAAAAGGCACCTTTTTTTAATGGGTTATGCTCAAGTTCGCTCCTTAGGTCGTCAAAAGATCTGAATTTTTTAAAGGGAGTTTGTACCTGAAAATAATTTTCTCCAACAAGAAATACATTGGTAAACCCTAAATCTTTGGCTAAACCAGCTATTGCTTGGTGTTCTTTAGCGGCATCCTCGCCAAGTTCAAACATATCTCCAAGGATGAGGGTTTTGTCCTGGGCATCAATGGTTGCAAAGTTCTCTAAAGCCGCTTGTGTACTAGATGGATTGGCATTATAGGCATCCAAAATAATTTTGAACCCATTTTTATCAATGATCTGTGACCGATTGTTTTGGGGAACATAGGATTCAATAGCAGTTTTGATATCGTTTAAGGGAATATTGAAATATTTCCCCATAAGCACAGCAGCACAACAGTTTGGGAAATTGTATTTACCAATAAGTTGAGTTTTTATTTGATGTCCTTCTACCTCAAGAATCACAAAAGGATTGGCTTCAACAAAGGAGATGTTGTAATATTGATGGTCTTTGGTGCTAAACCCTATTTTTTTTATGTAGGATTTCAACTTTTCTTGTTGAACATCATCATCCCCGTTCATGAAAACATGTTTGTCATTGGAAATGAGATAATCGTACAGTTCACTTTTGCCTTGAATTACGCCATCAATTCCACCAAAACCTTCCAAATGGGCCTTGCCGAAATTGGTGATATAGCCAAAATCTGGTTGCGCAATTTTACTTAAAAGGGAAATTTCCTTTTTATGGTTGGCTCCCATTTCCACAACGGCCATTTCGGTATCTTCAACAATGGACAAAAGAGTAAGTGGAACCCCAATATGGTTGTTGAGATTTCCTTTGGTTGCGATGGTATTGTATTTTTTGGAAAGGACTTCATTTATCAGTTCCTTGGTAGTTGTTTTGCCATTACTGCCGGTTAGGGCAATGACTTTTGCCCTGCTTTTGTTTCTATGCAAAGAGGCCAACTGTTGTAAGGTTTCCAATACGTCATTAAAAACAAGGCAGTTAGCAGATGTCTTATGTTCCTCTTCGTCAATTATGGCATAGGCGGCTCCTTTCTTTAGGGCTTCTTCTGCAAAGGCATTTCCATTGAAATTCGGGCCTTTGAGGGCAAAAAACATGCAATTTTTGGTAATTTTTCGAGTATCTGTGCAAATAATGGGGTGTGCTAAAAAAAGCTCATGAAGTTCTTCCAATGTCATGAATCGAAGATAAAAAAAAGCCCCGATTTTTAATCAGGGCTTCAATGAAATTATGTTGATGTTTTCTATTTGGCTTTTTTATGACGAACTGTTTTGTTCTTGGATTTGGATTTTGAACCAACTCTAGACATTGCACATCTAAATCCAATATCATCCGTAGCCATATATTGAGGCAAATACCTTCGTTGAGCCGGGTCTAACCAAAAGGCTCGATCTCTCCATGAACCTCCTTTGTATACACGAACCTCATCATTGATCAAGGAAGTTCTGTAATTGGAAGTGTCATATTGACGAAGAATTTTACCAGTTGAATCTCGTTCTACCTTATGTTTTGGAGAATCGTACATCATTCTATTGTTCGCTTCATCACTGAATCTTTGGAAGAATCTTGAAGAACCTGGATCACCATCACGATAACCTCTGTTGTCACTTGAATCGAAATTGGTTCTCAAATAAGTTTCCTCTTCGGTGACAGGAACCATTTCTATCTCACCAGGTAAATTCAATGCAACGATTTTTCCATTAGGTAGTGTGTCGTATACAATTTTGTCTTCAAGTACTTTTACTTTTCCATCCTCATCAATCGCCTTTTTTAGGAAAATGTTACCACGGTAATAGTTGAAATCACTTATCTCGTCATCAACAATGGGGCGATAAACATCGGCAACCCACTCTGACACATTGCCGGCCATATCATAAAGTCCAAAATCGTTGGGTTTGTATGATTTTACCTCTGCGGTAATATCCGCTCCGTCGTCGGACCATCCAGCAATACCTCCGTAATCACCTTTGGCTTGTTTAAAGTTGGCCAATTGGTCTCCACGACCTACACGTTGTCCATTTCTGGTATAGTCACCTTCCCATGGATATTTCTTTCTACCTCTATAGTTGTTGTATTCTCTAGATCCAATAAGCGCCTGTGCTGCATATTCCCATTCCGTTTCTGTTGGAAGTCTATACTCTGGCATGATAACACCGCTACTTCTTTTGGCAAATGCATTTATGGAATCACGCTTTTGCTTACCTTGTAAAGAGTCTATTTCTCCTCCATAAACCGATTCTGGATTGTTCAGATATGCTTCGGTACTAAAGGTTCCACTCATTTCGCCATTCAATACTTTGTATTTGGCATCTTGGGCTATATAGCCTTCCCTTTCCAACATGACCTCGTTGACCCTGTCGGTTCTCCATTCGGCATATTGTGATGCTTGCACCCAATTTACACCCACCACAGGATATTCTGCATAGGCAGGGTGCCTTAAGTAGTTATTGGTCATGGTCTCGTTAAAGCCCAGTCGGTTTCTCCATACCAAGGTGTCCGGTAAAGCACCATTGTAAATATTTCTGTAATTTGGGTTTTCTGGAGGATAAACGGCCTTCAAATAATCCAAATATTCCAAGTACATAACATTGGTCACCTCGGTTTCATCCATATAGAAAGACTGCACATGCTGTTGCGTTGGAGTATTGTTCCAATCGTGCATAATGTCATCTTGAACCTTACCTTTGGTAAATGTACCACCCTCAACAAAAACAGTTCCAGGAGGGGTTTCCTGCTCTTTAAAGTCAGAATTGTATTGAAATCCACCCTCTTTTGCATTTATTTTCCATCCCGTGGCTCTAGAGACATTCTTGGAAGAAGATGAGGAATTTTTACAGCTTGAAAAACTTCCTACTATAATAGCGCAAGAAAGTACAACTTTGATAAAGTGTTTTTTCATAATTTGGGCTTGAGTACTTTAAAACATAGGGTTTTAACCCTGAATTACTTTAACTTGATTTGATTTTTTAAATCCTTTGATGGCATTAAAACGATGTTTCTGCCATAATATTTTGTGCTCATAAATAATTATGGAAACTATTCTACGGGCACCGAACTATATTTTAAACGTTAATGGTTTGAAAATAGTATGGTGCATGGGAGTTTTAACGATTTTAAATCCAATGGTAAAGGACGATTAAATGTACAAGTAACATCATTTTCAGAGAATTTGCATAAAAAAAAGCCTTTGATTACAAGAATTTATGGAAAAGTTCGTTTACATGTAATACGTCTGAACTTAATATACGCTATGGACGTTACATTAACTAAACGCTAAACGCTTAAAATGAAAAAGTTACTAGTATTGGCGGTGTTGTTTGTCATGGCCCCAAAGATAAGCGCACAACAAGAAAGAGTAATTACCACGGCCGTTCCATTTTTGACCATTGCTGCAGATGCTCGTGCATCCGGTATGGGAGATATGGGGGTGGCTACTTCTGTTGATGCTTTCTCGCAGCAATGGAACCCGGCAAAATTCGCTTTCGCAAACCAAAAAACAGGAATTGGGGTAAGTTATACACCTTATTTGGAGAGTATTGTCAACGATGTTTCTCTTTTAAACGCCAATTATTATAATAAAATTAATGACCGAAGTGCTTTTGCCTTTAGTTTGAGATATTTTGGTCTTGGAGAAATAGAATTACGGCAAACTTTTGATCAGTTGGATCCTACTTTGGTAAAACCCAATGAGTTTTCCATAGATGGATCATATTCATTAAAATTGAGCCAGACCTTTTCCATGGCAGTAGGAGGAAGGTTTATTAGTTCAAACCTTAGATTTCAGGAAAGCGGACAAGATTCGCAGGCGGCCAACGCATTTGCGGTAGATATTGCAGGTTTTTTCCGTTCAAGGGAAATTGCGTATGATAGTTTTGATGGACGCTGGAGAGCTGGATTCAATATTTCCAACCTAGGAGGCAAAATTCAATATGATGCAGGCGGTCAGGAGAACTTTTTACCGACCAATTTGAAATTTGGTGCTGGTTTTGATTTCATTTTTGACCAAGACAATGTTTTAGGCCTTCATTCAGAATTCAACAAACTTTTGGTGCCTACTCCAAGAGATTTTACGGGGGATGGATTAATTACTGCTGAAGACAATAATGAATATCAACAAATAGGTTTTTTAAGCGGCGCATTTGAATCTTTGGGAGATGCTCCTGATGGATTTAGCGAAGAACTGAAAGAAGTAACATGGGCTTTGGGAGCAGAATATAAGTACATGGATGCTTTCATGCTACGTGCCGGATATTTTAATGAGAGTGAGGATAAAGGTTCAAGAAAGTTCTTTACTTTGGGAGCTGGTTTTCAATTTAAGTCAGCACAAATAGACCTTTCATATTTATTCTCTACATCGCAGGTTAGAAACCCATTGGAAAATACGTTGCGTTTTTCACTTACCTTTAATTTTGGTGAGGAGTTTCTCAATGACTAGTGAAAAAACGATATGAATTAGATGAAAACCTGTCGATTGGCAGGTTTTCTTATTTTTGGTCAATACCTAACAGATAGCATGAAGAAAAAACAGATTGGCTTTGAGCTTACCATATTTGATAATCCAGATGAGCTGTCACAAATAGAACAAAAATTGTTAAGTGATGCAGAACGAGCTAGGGAGAATGCATACTCTCCCTATTCCAATTTTAAAGTTGGTGCGGCTGTTCTATTGGAGAACGGGGAAGTGGTTGTTGGCAACAACCAAGAAAACTCTTCATACCCATCGGGGCTTTGTGCAGAGCGCGTGGCGGTCTTTCAGGCAGGAGCAATATACCCAGGAGTTACAATAAAAACCATAGCAATTAGCGCAACCTCCAAAGATTACGTAGTGGACATACCTGCCGGTCCATGTGGTAATTGTAGACAATCGATTATAGAGTATGAACAGAAGCAAAAATCTCCAATTTCCATCTTGCTTCGTGGCCAAGTTGGACCTATCTACAAATGCGATTCAATGGACCATATTCTGCCTTTGGCTTTTAGCAGTTCATTTTTGAGCGATTCTTAAACCAAATCTTTTTTA
This sequence comes from Flagellimonas sp., assembly GCF_965222555.1. Lineage (GTDB taxonomy): Bacteria > Bacteroidota > Bacteroidia > Flavobacteriales > Flavobacteriaceae > Flagellimonas. The sequence goes on from NZ_CBDCUG010000005.1 coordinate 2,082,023, forward strand.
CAAAACAGATATATATGTATTTTTGCCTTTCCTCAATGTAGGGGAATTTCATATAATACACCATTGATGAAAAAAATCACCAAAGAAGTCTACCTGAAATGGTATGAGGACATGTTGTTCTGGAGAAAATTTGAGGACAAGCTTGCCGCTGTATATATTCAACAAAAAGTTAGGGGTTTCCTTCACTTATATAATGGTCAGGAGGCTGTATTGGCAGGCTCATTGCATGCCATGGATTTGACCAAGGATAGGATGATCACTGCATATCGTAACCACGTTCAGCCTATAGGTATGGGAGTGGATCCCAGAAAAGTGATGGCAGAATTGTACGGAAAAGTTACAGGTACCTCTAAAGGAAATGGAGGTTCCATGCATATCTTTTCCAAAGAGCATCGTTTTTACGGTGGGCATGGTATTGTTGGAGGACAAATTCCCTTAGGTGCAGGATTGGCCTTTGCCGATAAATATTTTAAAAGAGACTCAGTGACCTTGTGTTACATGGGTGATGGTGCCGTTAGACAGGGATCTTTGCATGAAGCGTTCAACTTGGCCATGCTTTGGCAATTGCCCGTGGTATTTATTTGTGAGAACAACGGTTATGCTATGGGAACATCTGTAGCCCGTACAGCATATACCACTGAAATATGGAAATTGGGATTAGGTTATGAAATGCCGTGTACCGATGTTGACGGAATGGATCCGGCTACGGTAGCCAAAGAAGTGGATAAAGCCATAGAGCGTGCTCGAACCGGAGGAGGTCCAACCTTCTTGGAGATGAAGACTTACCGCTACAGAGGGCATTCCATGTCAGATGCACAGCATTACCGAACCAAGGAAGAAGTTGAGGAATACAAAAAGATAGATCCAATTACCCAGGTTAAGGATATCATTTTTGAAAAGGGATGGGCCACCGAGGACCAGATCAAGGAAATAGACAAAAATGTAAAGGCCTTGGTGTCGGAGTGTGAAAAGTTTGCGGAGGAATCAGATTTTCCACCGTTGGAACAGATGTACGATACGGTATACGAACAAGAGGATTATCCATTTTTACAACATAAACTATAAGTAGATGGCAGAAGTAATCAACATGCCTAGGTTGAGCGATACCATGGAAGAAGGAACCGTGGCAAAATGGCTCAAAAAAGTAGGGGACAAGGTAGAGGAAGGCGATATTCTGGCCGAAATCGAGACTGATAAGGCCACAATGGAGTTTGAATCCTTTCATGAAGGTACATTGCTTCATATTGGTATTGAAGAAGGAGATGGTGCTCCGGTTGATTCGCTTTTGGCCATTATTGGGGATGAAGGTGAAGATATTTCTGCATTGTTGAATGGAGGAGGTGCACAGGCATCGGCTGAACCTGTAGTTGAGACCGAGAGTGCTCCTGAAGTTCCAGCAGCGCCTGTTGCTTCAAGTGCTGAAATTCCCGAAGGAGTTGAGGTCATTAAAATGCCTCGCTTGAGCGACACAATGGAAGAAGGTACTGTTGCCTCTTGGTTGAAAAAAGTAGGAGATGAAGTAGAAGAAGGTGATATTTTGGCTGAAATCGAAACGGACAAGGCCACTATGGAGTTCGAATCTTTCTATTCAGGTACACTCCTGCATATTGGCATACAAGAAGGAGAATCAGCACCTGTTGACGATGTATTGGCTGTTATTGGACCAGCTGGTACGGATGTTGGGGCAGTGTTGAATGCACCTGCTGGAGCAAGTGCTCCCGAAGGTACTGCAAAACCAGAGGCTGTAGCCGAAGCACCCAAAGTACAGGAGGCGACTCCGGAAGTTCAGGCTTCTCCAAACGGACAACGAATTTTGGCTTCCCCGCTGGCCAAGAAAATAGCTGGGGAAAAAGGAATCAATTTGGCCGATGTAAAAGGTTCAGGCGACCATGGCAGAATCGTAAAAAGAGATGTGGAAAATTTCCAGCCATCTCAAGCACCTGCTTCAGCACCAGCGGTTGCTGCTCCTGCTGAAACTACTGCTCCTGTTGCGGCAGCTCCAATAAATCTACCTGTAGGGGAAGAAGGAATGGAGGAAGTGAAAAATTCTACCATGCGTAAGGTAATTGCCAAACGTTTGGGTGAATCCAAATTCTCCGCTCCACATTATTATCTCACCATTGAGGTTGATATGGATAATGCCAAAGCATCAAGAGCCCAGATTAATAATTTACCAGATACCAAAGTATCATTCAATGACATGGTGCTAAAGGCTTGTGCCATGGCATTGAAAAAGCATCCACAAGTAAATACAACTTGGAATGCTGATACAACCATATACAAGCATCATGTACATATGGGTGTCGCTGTTGCTGTGGATGAAGGTTTGGTGGTTCCTGTAATTAAGTTTGCAGACCAGTTGAGCCTTACCCAACTTGGAACGTCTGTAAAGGATTTGGCGGGAAGGGCTCGTACCAAAAAGATAAAACCGGACGAAATGGAAGGAAGTACCTTCACGGTCTCCAATTTGGGGATGTTCGGGATTCTGGAATTTACCTCTATCATTAATCAACCTAACTCGGCTATCCTATCCGTGGGAGCGATTGTGGAGAAACCAGTGGTCAAAAATGGTGAAATAGTGGTAGGTAGTACCATGAAAGTGACTTTGGCATGTGATCACAGGACGGTTGATGGAGCTACAGGTGCGCAATTCCTACAAACATTGAGAGCTTACTTGGAAAATCCGGTTACTATGTTGGCTTAATTGCCGGTACCGATATAATCCAAAACCAATATTATTTTAAGCATCCTTTTAGGATGCTTTTTTTATCTTTAAAAAATTCAAAAAACGAATACAATGAAAAAAATTTTACTTGTTGTCGGAACCTTGTTTGCAATAAGTTGTGGCTCTTCCAGATCAGTTGTTACAAAAACAACTTCCGCTTCAGGTCCCGAGGGTGTAAAGGGGAGCGTAGCTGAAACTACCTCTGAGGTAAAAGTTAAAAATGTAGCTAAGACTGCTTTTACCTCTTCGGAGCGAGTGGGTGATATTATGAAATACCTCGCTTCGGATGATCTTAAAGGCCGTGATTCTGGTAGCGAGGGTATAGAAATGGCGGCCACTTATATCGAAAATTATTTCAAGAGTTATCATGTTAAGCCTTATTTTGAATCCTATCGGGATACCCTTTCCAATTTTAAAGACACCTCTTATAATGTGGTGGGAGTGGTCGAAGGCAATGACCCGACTTTGAAAAATGAATACATCTTGGTAGGAGCACATTACGATCATATTGGCACTATCGCCCCGGAAAATGGGGATTATATTGCCAATGGAGCGAATGACAACGCATCTGGAACCACTACGGTGATGGAATTGGCGCGTTATTTTGGGACCCATAAGAATAATAAGCGAAGTCTGATTTTTGCCTTGTTCAGTGCTGAGGAAAAAGGCTTATTGGGATCAGAGCATTTGGCAAAAAAGTTAAAAGAACAAAATTTGAACCTGTACGCCATGCTCAATTTTGAAATGACTGGGGTTCCACTACAGGGAAAGGATTATTTTGTGTACATCACTGGTTATGACAATTCCAATTTGGCAGAGGTAAGCAACAGCTACGCCAAGGAGAATTTGGTTGGATTTTTACCAACGGCGAAGGAATACAACCTTTTTCAACGTTCCGACAACTACCCATTTCATAAAGAATTTGGGGTGCCATCCCATACCTATTGTACTTTCGATTTCACCAACTTTAATCACTACCATAAAGTGGGCGATGAAATAGACCTAATGGATTTTGGACATATGGCCACTTTGGTGAACAAATTACTGCCAGTTTTGGAGGGGATTGCCAATGCACCGATTCAAGAAGTCAAGATAAATTCAAAATAATTGATCCTTGAAGGGTATTTTGAATCTCCATTTTCATGGGAACGACAATAGAATTAATTAAATGTAGCCTCGAGCGCAATCGAGAGATTTTTATATGGCAAACATCATTATCACAGGAACTAGTAGGGGCATCGGTTTTGAATTGGTAAAGCTTTTTGCCAAGGAAGGACATCAAGTATTGGCCCTATCTCGAAATGAAAAGCCTATTGCCGATTTAAATTTGGCCAACGTATCCACCTTTCCTTTTGATTTATCAAATCCGAAGGATTTTGAAAAAGTAACTGATTTTCTTCAGAATTGGAACAAAGTGGATGTGCTGATAAATAATGCTGGGAGCTTACTGAACAAATCCTTTTTGGAAACTTCTCCAGAAGAATTTGAAGCAGTTTACAAAGTAAATGTATTTGGCGTGGCCGAAATGACTCGTACCGTACTTCCCAAAATGGGCAAGAATGGACATGTGGTCACCATTAGCTCTATGGGTGGGGTGCAAGGCAGTGCAAAATTTCCGGGACTCTCTGCGTATAGCTCCAGTAAAGGAGCTGTAATTACCTTAACAGAGCTTTGGGCAGAAGAGTTTAAGGAGACAGGTCCCAGTTTTAATGTTTTGGCACTTGGAGCGGTACAAACAGAAATGTTGGAAGAAGCCTTCCCAGGTTATCAGGCACCAGTTACAGCCTTGGAAATGGCTTCATATGTCAAGGATTTTGCGCTTACGGGAAACAAACTTTACAATGGAAAAATACTGCAGGTGAGTAACAGCACTCCTTGATGGATTCTGTTCTCGATTTTCATATTTTAATCAAACTAGAAGCAATTTGTGCCTTTACTTAAATGTTAGAAGCAACCAGTACACTGTAGCGCTGAACAATGCCGCTATGGGCAAAGTAAGTAGCCAGGATAAAAGAATGTTTCTGACCACCTTAACGTTAGCTTTTTTGGTTACAGTTCCAATCCCAAAAATTGAACCCACACTCACATGGGTAGTGGAAACAGGCAGCCCATGTACACTGGCCGTGGTAACCAAAACTCCTGTAACAAGGTTGGCCGTAAACCCTTGACCACTGTTCATCGGAGTAATTTTTTTACTCATCATTTCCCCTACCTTCTTCGCATTTAAGAGCCCACCAATAGCCATGGCCATTGCCACAACGATCATTCCCCATTTAATATCCAAGGTGTTGATTACAATAAGTAAACCAACTATTTTGGGAGTGTCATTAAGCCCGCGGGCGAAACTCACTATTCCAGCACTTAAATAATGCGCGGTATCTAAAACTTTTTGCGCATTTATTCCTATAAAGTTTCCTTCATACTTGTCCATAAAGTCCTGTTCTTTGGATATGTGCAATGTTTTTTGCGATTTGGTCTCCACAGAGCTAAAACTATTAGAGTGTAAAGGTTTTGCCACTGCAATTTTTTCTTCACCAATATAGGCACTGGTTTCCTTAGTGACGCCTAAAGCTATCCGTAAACGCCTAAAAATGATGTACACAATCAAACTGACCACAGCAGCCATGAGCGGACTCACAATCAAGGGCATTAAAAAAGTGTTGCCCAGTTTGGCAAAATTAAATGCACTGCCTACCGCTACAACACCGCTTCCAAACAAAGCTCCCACCAAACTGTGGGTTGTAGATATGGGCATTCCAATTTTTGTAGCCATAAAAACGGTAAGTGCTGCTCCAAGAGCTATGGAAATTGCAAATTCAGGGGATTGAATCAATGTATCGGGCACAAGACCTTTTCCTGAAAAGTTTTTAACCAAGGTACTTGCCAAAAAAATCGCTGCAACCGAACCAGAGAATGTGGTTATGGTAGCCCAGTTTATAGCCTTTTTATAATTGGTGGTACCGCTGCCAAATAAGGTGGCAACCCCTTTAAAATTATCATTGGCGCCATTACTATAGGCAAGAAATCCAGCAGCTATAAAAAGAAGAATAAATATCATTTGACAAGATCAGGTTTTAGAATATTGGCTAAACAACGTATGGTTGAGGCCGTATAGTCGAGGATATGACACAACAATTACAGATATTGACTAAGAAAAATTGGTCATTTCAAGTGCTTTCGTGAGAAGAATGGAAAAAAAGTAAACGTTTTTTTATGAAAACTTTACCCGAATACTAGTTATAATCAATGCCCCTATTACTTTTTTCTACCGAACTTCTCCATTCTGAAAGATCTTCTTTTAGCTTACTTGTAAGTTCTGGATTTTGTTTGGCAATATTTTCTTTTTCCGATTTATCGTTCAATAAATCATACAACTCATAATTTCCTTTTTCTAAATCCCCTATTAGCTTGTGTTGCTGTGTTACCCATGAAATGTACGGCTTGCATATGAATCCAATTGGATCTTTTCTTTGGATTTCACTTCCTTTCAATACTTCAAGTATGCTTATGCCATCAATAGGTCTACTATTCGGGTATTCTATGTCTAAAATATCCAAAATGGTGGGCATATAGTCACTTGTTACCATAGGAAAATCTATCCGAACACCTTCTTTAAATGTACCTTTCCAGATTACAAAAGCGGGAACCCTTACACCTCCTTCGTATAAACTTCTTTTGCGTCCGCGAAAAACACCCGCACTACCAGGTGTTTCAAGTTCTGGACCGTTATCGCTGCAAAAGAAAAGGATGGTATTATTATCCAATCCTTCTTCCTTTAGTTTTTTCCACAGCCTACCAATTTGCTCATCCATTGCACTAAGAGTCCCGTAATAAATCTGTTCAGGTAAATCCAGGTCACTGTAATAGCTTCTATGGATACTGTCGCTTACTACAGGCAAATGTGGCGTATGAAACCAGATTGTGGTAAAAAATGGCTTGTTTGCTTTGTGTGAATTTTCAATAAAGGGAATTACACGATCCATTATGATACGGGAATCATCTCCTTCTAAATTTTCAGTCACTTTTTGATTTTCTCCACTCCAATATGCAGTGCCATATGCTTTGCTTGATTCCTGATTTTCCATGGATTTCCACCCATATCTCTTACTTTCTTGATGGGCAAAATCGGATGGGAAAACCATGGGGTCATAGGTAGGAACCTTGGATTCAGTGCTAAAATATTCATCATAACCATGTTCAGTTGGAATGCTATTATCATTAATGAATTCTTCTCTTCCACCCCTATTTGCATCCGTAATTTGTTTTGTTAACGTTCCCAAATGCCATTTACCAAAATGACCAGTTGTATACCCCTCTTTTTGCAGGATTTCTGGAATGGTAATTTCCTCTTCTTTCAAATGCCCACTATTGGCATATGGAATACCCATTCTCAAAGGATTTCTTCCCGTGATCAAACTAGCTCTTGTTGGAGAGCATACGGCGGAAGCTGAATAAAATCTATCGAGAATGATGCCATTTGCTGCGAGTGAATCTAAACTAGGGGTTTTTATTTGGGTGTTTCCGTTAAAACCAACATCATACCACCCCTGGTCATCTGTCATAATTAATATGATGTTGGGTTTTTGAAAAACGGGGCTTTTAATTGGCTGCTTGCATGCAATAGACCCAATCATCGCAATTAGTGGAAGTATCCAGAATTTTATTCTTTTTAGGATTTTGTAGTTGTCAATTTGTAAGATCATTCAGGTATTTTGCTCAATTAGATAAATTTAGATAAAATAACTTTGGATTTTTCCGCACAAAAGAAATCAACTTATAACTTTGTTAAGGTGAGCGACACTTTACAAAAATATTTGCCCGAACGTGCGGTTGAACCTTGTTTTGAACTCATCAAAACCCATGCAGTGCATTTAAAGATCGTAAATCATCGGGTCACTAGGCATGGGGATTATAGAAGGTTGCCCAATGGTCTCCATCAAATAACAGTGAATGCCTCACTCAACAAATATCGGTTTTTAATCACCCTGATTCATGAAATTGCCCATTTGGTAGCTTTTGAAAAATACGGGCGTAGAATCAAACCTCATGGGTTGGAATGGAAGCGAACCTTTCAACATTTAATGGTGCCTTTCATACGTCCAGAAGTATTTCCGTCACAACTGTTGCCAGTCATTGCAAATCATTTTAAAAATCCAAAGGCAAGTAGCAGTACTGATGCACGTTTGTCCATTGCGCTGAAGGCATTTGATGAAGAGGAGCGGAAAAACAGTTATGTGTATGAATTGCCCATGGGAAGTACCTTTAGGTTATACAACGGCAAATTGTTTAAAAAAGGACAAAAACGGGTAAAAAGATATGAGTGTGTAGAATTGGCTTCGGGCAGGTTATATTTGTTTCAACCCAATGCCGAAGTGGAACTGATTAAGAATGCACCAATAGAACCACCTTTTTAAGGTAAAGAATAAGCAAAAATGAACAGAAATTATTATGCAATACTTATGGCTGGGGGTGTGGGATCTCGTTTTTGGCCTGTGAGCACTTCATCAAACCCTAAACAGTTCCATGATATGTTGGGCGCCGGAAGAACCCTGATTCAAAAAACGTTCGATCGTCTCAACAGGTTCATTCCAACAGAGAACATTTTGATTCTGACCAATGAGCGTTATAACGATTTGGTTTTGGAGCAATTGCCTATGGTGAAACAAGAACAGGTTGTGCTAGAGCCTGCAATGAGAAATACTGCGCCTTGCATTTTATATGCTTCGCTCAAAATCCAAAAAATGAATCCCAATGCCGTGATGATCGTGGCACCCAGTGACCATTGGATAGAGGATGAGCAAGCATTTGAAAATAATGTAAAAGCATGTTTTGACAAATGTGAAAAAGAAGAAGTGCTATGTACTTTGGGCATACAACCTACTTTTCCAAATACTGGATTTGGTTATATCGAATTTGAAAAGGGAAGTGACAAAAAACTGAAAAAGGTGTCCCAATTTAGGGAGAAACCTGATTATGAAACAGCAAAGGAGTTTTTGGCACAAGGTAATTTCCTTTGGAATGCCGGAATTTTTATGTGGGGAGTGAATACCATTGTCAATGCTTTTAAAAACTATCAGCCTAAACAATACCAGTTGTTCGAGCAGGGAATTTCTTGTTATAACACGGTTGAGGAACAAGCCTTTATACAGGAAAACTATCCCAAGGCAGAGAACATCTCCATAGATTATGCTATCTTGGAGAAATCCAAGTCCATTTTTACATTGCCAGCCACTTTTGATTGGAACGATCTTGGAACTTGGGGTGCTTTGTATGAGAAATTGGATAAAGATGCTGAGGATAATGCTGTTGTAAACAGTACGGTATTATTGAATGAAGCTAAAGGAAACATGATTCGTTCCCCAAAGGGGAAAGTGGTAGTTGTGGATGGACTTGAGGATTATATTATTGTAGATAAAGAAGAAGTGTTGTTGATTTATCCAAAATCTAAACAGCAGAACATAAAAGAGGTGCTTAACCAAGTAAAGGAAAAATTTGGTGACCAGTATGCATAATTATGAGTGAACATTTATTTGCTAACGGGGAAAATACACCCGGTCAAGATAGTGGAGATGATGTAAAAAAGGACTTTAAGGGGCTTTTAGGCAGTGTACGGAAGTTTCTTTCCGAACTTTTGGAGATAAGGACCAATACAGATGCCGCGGCTACCAAAGAGTCCATTATTGTTGATATTCCTTTTAAGGGGCATACTTCTTGGATTTTGATTTGCTCTATTTTTATAGCTTCCGTTGGATTGAATGCTAACTCTACCGCAGTGGTTATCGGTGCTATGTTAATTTCTCCATTGATGGGGCCTATTTTAGGAATGGGTATGTCTTTGGCAATCAATGATATTGATACGTTGCGTAGATCGCTCAAGAATTTTACGGTAATGGTGGTTCTGAGCGTGGTTACGGCCTTTCTATTCTTTTACCTGTTTCCGTTGCGGGATGAATCTTCAGAGCTTTTGGCTAGGACAAAACCTGATATCCGTGATGTGCTGATAGCATTTTTTGGTGGTTTGGCCTTGGTGATTGCTCGGGCTAAAAAGGGTACAATTGCCAGTGTTATTTTTGGTGTTGCCATAGCCACGGCGCTTATGCCACCGTTGTGTACTGTTGGTTTTGGGCTGGCCATTGGTAAGCCTTGGTATGCGGCCGGGGCCATGTACCTGTTTATTATCAATACCATTTTTATTGGCTTGGCCACTTTTTTGGTCATTAAGTTCTTGCGATTCCCAATGGTTCGATATGCCAATTCGCAACGAAGACGGTTTATTGCACGAGTTGCTTCCATAACGGGTATTTTGGTTATGATTCCTGCCGGATTTACCTTTTATCAGGTTTTTCAGGAGTCGCTTTTTAAGAAACAAGCACAAGAATTCCTAAAGGAAACTATTGAAGTCTATCAGTTTAATGAATCTGGGCGATATGTGGATAATTTAACCAAATTGGAATTCAACAAGGGAGAAACTCCTTTGATCGAATTGGTTTGTATGGGGGACGAATTGATTCCTGAAAATGTCATCAATACATGGCGTGTTCAAAAAAATGAACATTCGCGATTGAAAGATGCGGAATTTCGGATTTTACAGGGTGGAAAGGATGATTCAGAAGAAAAGTTCAATTATGTAAGTGAGCTTTATGAAAAAAACAAAGCCGAATTGTTGAACAAGGATGAACAAATACGATTGTTGGAAGAGGAAGTGGCCACTCTAACCAAAAATGCGGGAAAACAGATTCCCTTCAACAACATTAGTGCTGAAGCTAAAGCCAATTATACAAATATTGAGGGATTGGGTTTTTCATATCAAATCCAAACTGACTTTAAAAAGCAGGATACTGTTCCTGTTTTTGAGGTGAAATGGAAAAATGGAATCCAAAACAGTCAAAAGGAGAACGATGCAAAAAAGATGTTGACTTGGCTTAAGGTCAGACTTCAGGACAGCACCATTGTAATGAAAGAAGCAGACTAAGACATCAGTTAGTTCCTTTCTTCAATATACATCTGGCGCACTTTCTTGAAAAGTTCGGAGGAATAGACAAAATTTGTCACTGCTTCATTGTCCGTTTTAAAAATTTCTTTATTGGTGCCTTCCCACTCCTTAATTCCATCTTTTAAAAAGATGATTTTTTCACCAATTTCCATTACGGAATTCATATCGTGGGTATTGATGATGGTGGTAATGTTATATTCCTTGGTAATTTCTTGGATTAAGTTGTCAATTAAGATTGCTGTTTTGGGATCAAGGCCCGAATTGGGCTCATCACAAAACAAGTATTTGGGATTCATTACAATCGCTCGTGCAATGGCTACACGCTTTTGCATACCTCCAGAGATTTCCGAGGGAAATTTTTTATGGGCATCAATAAGGTTGACCCGTTCCAGTACAAAGTTTACACGATCTTGCATTTCAGCTTTAGTCTGATTGGTGAACATATCCAAAGGAAACATTACGTTGCCTTCCACGGTCATGGAATCAAAAAGGGCACTTCCCTGAAAAACCATACCCATTTCTTGACGTAAATCACGTCTTTCGCTTCTGGAGAGTTCAGAATAAAATTGCCCGTTATAGCAAATTTGACCTTCATCTGGTTCAAAGAGCCCCAACAAACACTTTAGAAAAACAGTTTTTCCGGAACCACTCTGTCCAATGACCAAATTGGTTTTTCCATCTTCAAAAACAGTGCTAATGCCTTTCAGTACATGGGCATCTCCAAATGATTTGTGGATGTTTTCAACTTCAATCATCAGCCTAAAATTAATTGTGTAAGTATATAATTCAAAATGATGATGACTACACTGGTCCAGACAAAAGCGGTAGTACTTGCTTTACCTACCTCAAGAGCTCCACCTTTCATGAAAAAACCATGAAAAGAGGGTACTGTGGCAATTACAAAAGCAAATATGAGGGTCTTGATAAATGCATATGTCACATGGAACGATTCAAATTCCATTTGAAGCCCCTTGATGAATTCACCACTTGGGGCATAACCTCCAAAAACCGCAGCGATCCATCCACCCAAAACACCAACAAACATAGCTATGGCAACAGCAAAAGGATACATAAACATGGCAATTATCTTGGGAAAGACCAGATAATTCAATGAATTCACACCCATGACCTCCAATGCGTCTATTTGTTCGGTAACTCGCATGGTACCTATACTGGATGTGATATAAGAACCTACCTTTCCTGCCATAATGATTGACGTAAAAGTTGGGGCAAATTCTAAAATAACGGATTGTCTGGTGGCAAATCCGATGAGACTTTTGGGCAAGAACGGATTATTTAGGTTTAGCGCGGTCTGAATGGTAACAACACCTCCTATAAAGAAAGCAATAAAGATGATGATACCCATGGAACCATATATCAGTTCATCGATTTCCTTTAAAATCAGGGATCTCATGATTGGCCATTTGGTGGGTTTTTTAAATACTTCCCAAACCATGATGAAGTATTTTCCAATCGCTTCAAGATAATTCATGCACTAAAAATAGACTTGCAGCCATAAAAATAAGAATATTGCCGTGCATTTAACCTTGAATTTAAATTTTAAAAAAGATAATTGAATAGTTTTGCTTCTGTTTAACAAAATACGATCCATGAAAAGAATCCATCTGTTAGTAGTAGTATTATCGCTTTTTAGTATAAGTACCTCCATAGCGCAGCGAAGAGGAAAGAATGTTCCGGAGCCCAAACCTGTGCAAATTTCACAATCACCTAAATTGGTGGTTGGGATTGTTGTGGATCAAATGCGATATGATTATTTGACCCGCTTTTGGAATCATTATGGGCAAGGTGGTTTTAAACGATTGATTAGTCAAGGTTTTAATTGCAAGAACCATCATTTTAATTATGCACCAACAAGTACCGGGCCTGGCCATGCATCGGTTTATACAGGGACCACACCTGCCACACATGGTATTATTGGCAACAATTGGTACGATAAAACCCAGGATAAAGAGGTATACTGTGCCTCGGATGATGGTTATGAATCAGTAGGGACTGCATCAGATGCTGGGGAAATGTCGCCCCACCGTTTAGTGACCACCACCATTACGGATCAGTTGCGGCTGCATACCCAAAAAAGAGGAAAAGTGATTGCTGTGGCACTTAAAGATCGTGGAGCGGTATTGCCTGGCGGACATGCTGCCAATGCTGCTTATTGGTTTGAAGGTGGAGACAGTGGCCAATGGATAAGTAGTACGTATTATATGCAGCAATTACCGCAATGGGTGATGGATTTTAACGCGTCTGATAGGGTAGAGGCCTATAAAAAACCTTGGACAACTTTGAAGGATATCAATTTGTATTTGGAAAGTGGCCCTGACAATAATGGTTATGAAGGATTGTTTGAAGATGAAACCACGCCCACATTTCCGCATAGCACTCCAAACCTATTGAGCAAGACCAAGGATTTTGAAATCCTGAAATACACCCCTTATGGCAATAGTATCACCGCAGATTTTGCTCTTGAAGCTCTTGAAAAGGAAAGCTTGGGTACGGATGCCATAACAGATTTCTTGGCCATCAGTTTTTCAAGTACAGATTATATTGGACATAAATACGGAGTGAATTCCAAGGAAGTTCAAGATGTGTATTTACGTTTGGATAAGGATTTGGAGCGTATTCTGAACACATTGGACAATAAGGTAGGAGTTGGACAATATACTGTATTCTTGACTGCTGATCATGGAGCAGTAAATGTGCCAGCCTATTTAAAAGATCAAAAAATTCCGGCTGGATATTTGGACTTGGATGAAATGAAAACCAAGTTCACCGAGTTTATAAAATACAAGTATGGCACTACTGATGTAGTAAAACAAATTTCTGACATGCAGATATTTTTAGATCATAAGGTAATTGCCAACTTGGATATGGATTTGGACGATGTGGAAGAGGAAATTGCTTTTGAACTTTTAGGTTATGAAGGGGTGAATGAGGTATATACTGCCCATCAACTTTGGGGTAATGAGTATACTTCGGGAATACCATATTTACTTCAGAACGGCTACAACCAAAAACGGTCTGGAGATGTATGGATAGTGCAACGTCCTGGTTTTGCAGACTATCATAGGACAGGTTCCACCCATGGCTCTCCAATGATCTATGATACGCACGTACCTTTGCTGTTCTATGGAAACGGCATAAAAAAGGGTAGCACTGCAAATAGGACTGAAATTCCGGATATTGCTCCTACCATAGCCACTTTATTAGGGATTGCATTTCCAAATGGAACTACTGGGAAACCTATTGGTGAGGTGTTGGAGTAACTCTTAATGGGATTGGTTTTACGGGGAAGTATCCTTAAATGGAACGTTTTTTTGCAATTAACAAATAAAGTTTAATTCCAAAAGAAAACTCAAAATCCACCCTTGGAATATCTGTCATTGGTAAGAGTGGTCTCCACACCCTCTGCCCAACTTTCCATAGGTATGTCCCTTTTACAGCTTCTGGCTACAATGGAAAATATACCGGGATCTAGTCTTGCATTGTAAGTATACTTTGATGGCATTAGTGTTGTGACTACTATTCTGTATAACTCTTAGTCTGGTAGCTCGAAAACATTTTCTAAAAGATTAGGGGTCAATACGTATTGGTATGTTCTTGGAGCTATTTCTGTGAAAATAGTACCTGCGGATATAGTAAATATTTTATAATCTTCAGCAAAGCACAATCCTTCTATATTAGATGCTAATCCGTGGCATCGATATCCTTTTTTAGTATTTGGAATCCGAATCTCAAGTTCTAAAGAACAAAGTCCACCACTGTATCCATCTTCTACAATAACCTTACATTGAAATATGTCCCCTACAGGGATTAGCTCCATACGCCCAAAGTCACTTGTAATTAGCAAATCAATGTCCGTATTGTTTTTTAAAATATAGGTGTATGTACGTGAGTTGGGGCCATCATATTCTATACCGCTACCACAAGAATAGAGTATAAGAAATATGGCTGTAATTATATATTTGTTCATTTATCTGCAATTATTGTACATATAAACACCAAACAATTCATCTATAAATCTTTCTGTTCTATTATAGTGTTGACTTTTTAACCGTTCTTTCCATCCGTGTGGACCATCACCGTTTGAAAAAGCACCAACCCTAACAATAGGGTTGGAAAAAGTTCCTTTGCACCCATTTTAAATGCTTATTCTGGCAACTCATGAGCGTTTTCATAGTCTTCTTGAGTCACAAGAAATTCATAAGTGTCATTGATATTTTCAAAACCTCCATTTGGTAAAAGAGGATTTCTTTTGTTGGAAAAAGAAAAATCGTCAAAAGTAGAACTCGTTGAAATGTACCCCCTATTAGTGCTAAATTTTATAACCATTGAATCAACATTGCAAAAGTTTGGATAGTACCCTCTAAAGTTTTCATCAGAATAAATACAAGATTGACTGTTCTCATCATTGTTTAAGTTATCTTGAAAAAGAAACTCATTTTTATTGAATGCTAGAAGTGTTAAAGAAGCATTGGTGGCATTTTTAATGCTTACGTCAAAATTGTGCAAATCAGGTTCACCTGTACAGGCTGAAAAGATAGATGACACAAGACTGATAAAAGAAACTTTTTTTTGCATTTTTTAATCTGGCAGTTCATGGGCGTTTTCATAATCTTGCTGAGTAATTAAAAACTCATAGTTATTGCCATTATTTTGAAAACCCATTCCCTGAATGAATATGGATTTTCCATTTAAAAAGCGATATGTATTTTGATTATTGTCTAGACGAATATCAATGTATCCTTTTGAATTGTTTAAATCCACTACCATGGAATCCAGTTTGCATCCGGCCATGCCATAAAAAGATTCTGAAGAATATTCGCATATTTTAAAGGTATCACCTTGATTTATAATTTTTTGTAATTGTAATTTATGTTCGCTAAAACATCTTATTTCCAATGATATGTTTGTATTGTTGCTGATACTTATGGAAAAATCATGTTGAGCGGATTCATCAGTACATGAACAAATGATAAACATAATTAACAAAATCATAAAAAATTTTAATTGCATCTTTCTGGGTTGTTATTGGTTAATACGGCCTGTAGATAATCAAAAAGTTCACTTAAATTATTTTCACTAGGATTATAATAGTAATTTCTTAGGCTTCGCTCCCAACAATCAAATGTTCTGCATCCATTTAAGGCATTTTGAATTTGATTAAGCCGATAATTCTGAACCCTATCTATTGGATAGATAGTTGAGAAAGCTTTATTTTGATTGAGGTTATCAATCAAATCAGCTACAATCGGAGTATATTCTGTCATCTCGGATACTGTTTTTCTTTGTTTGCGATAATTCCATCCAATATTGTCATTTTCAGGTCTAAAGTAACTGCTGGACAACCTGGAGTATCTATCATTGGTAAGAATGGTCTCTACACCCTCGGCCCAACTTTCCATAAGTATGTCTCTTTTACAACTGCGGGCCACAATGGAAAAGATACCGGGATCCAGCTCTCTATGCCCTGCATGTGTAAGTTCGTGTACCGTTGTGGCATAGACCCCATCACTGCCTCTATAACTGTTATGGCGTATTCTGGTTACACGTATATCAGAAGAAAAAATGTTGACTGCAGGCCGGTGTTCAGAATGTACATCCCTATTGTATTTGGCACTTATACTGCAAAACCTTGGTCTTTTTAACCCATAACGGGGCACTGCCCTTGTATAATAATCATAAGCAGCATTATGTACCAGAGCATAGAATTTGCCCCTGCCCCAAGAAAAATGCTGTTTCCATGGTTTCTTTTTATATTTGCGGGTTCCCCGGTGTCTGGCATTGTAATAAATGGTACCTGCTTTCACTACAAAATTGCCTGGGTTGTTAAAGTACACCGCATATTTTACCTTTTTGGTCTTGGTGCTACTGGTTCTAAAGTAACCATTGGCATTGGTTCTGGCCCTGCGTATCACTACCAACCCCCATTTGCGTACTTTAACCTCTGCGCCCGCAACGCCCACGGTTTTGTCAACGGCATCCTCTTGTACGGTAATATATCCATCAGGGCTCCATCTGCGGCGTCTGGCTGTTTCCTCTTGTTCCAATAGGGCCTCTACAGAGATGAGGTCTATGATCAGGTCTTTTTGTTGGTAGCCTATTTCTTGGGCTTGGGTATAGCTGTACAGGGTTCCCGTGGTATCGTTAGGTAGGTAAAATTTTAGTATGGCCAACTCATCTTCGTCCAAGTTGTTGGTTAGTTTAAGGGCCTCGAGCTCCAAGTATTCAAATACTTCCCCACTGTTGTCAACGGTAAGAATGTCCTTGGTGGTCTTGTTCACGGGCTGTTTTACGGCAATTTCCCCTTCTTGTAATTCATCTTTGTTGTCCTCTGGGGCAAAATAAAAGTTTTCCAGTCGTTCATTTTGTACCTGTTCCGGAATAGGATAATCATAAGGAACAACTGCATAGAGATAGGAATAGGGATTGTCAGCTTCCAGTTCTGGGTCCTTGTAAAAATCCCCTTCTTCTTCAATCTCATAATGTAACGGTACATTGGAGACCTGCAGTACGGTATCTTTTATAACGAGGTCATGCTCTAGACTATCTTTGGGCAAAAACCGATAATAATAATGGGAGGGCACCACTTCAATTTCATTATCTGTTTTAAAAGTCTTGGCCAATTTGCTTTTTTTTGAGTTGCTTTTAAGGTTGAGTGTAAGATTATCAAATGCTGTTTGCATATTTGCTGTCGTATAGGGAATGTCAAGTTCTTTTCCTAAAACGACGGGTTTGACATCATCTTTTTCTTCTTGACTACCTTGTTCCAAGGTAGAATTATGTTCTTTTTGGCAAGAATAGATAGATAGTACCAGTAAGAGGGTGAATAGCCTGTGACTTCTCAAAATTTTCATATAATCTGTTTTTTGAATTACTAGGTTTGAGAGGTCGATATATTGAGGTTAACACATTTTACATTTAAGTGGTAAAATCTTACTTTTTTTAAGGAAAAAGACATGGAAATTGACGGATACCGGGTTTGGATTGACGGATGACATCCTATAGGATGAAATGTTAAGCGTATTGGAAAAAGAGAATGAAAAAGCTAATCCATAAGCATTGGAGCAAGATGGAATGCCAATAGTACTTTCCAGTAAAGTAATTTAGGGAGGGTAGCTACAAAAGAAGCTTTTTATAGCCCCTCAGGATTTACAATATAAGGGACTTTACCATGCTTATAAAAACTGATGATGTTGGTAGCGCCCATTCTTGCCATTTCGTTACGAGCGGTTATAGTGGCGGAGCCAATATGGGGGAGTACACATACATTCTCCATTTCCAGAAGAGGATTGTCCGGTTTCATGGGTTCTGGATTGGTTACATCCAAGCCAGCCCCCCAAATAGTGCCATTATTGAGGGCATCTATTAAATCTTCTTCATTATGAATGGCTCCACGGGCAGTATTTATAAACAAGGCCGTAGGCTTCATTTTCTCAAAAACTGATGTATTGAACATACCTTGGGTTTCTGGAGTAAGGGCACAATGCACAGAAATTACATCGCTCTGGGATATCAATGTGTCAAAATCCACCCTTTTGGCTCTCATTTCCTTTTCAGCCTTTGGATTGGCACTCCTGTTATGATATATAATTTCCATATCATAAGCACCTTTACATCGTTGAGCCATGACCATCCCAATTCTCCCCAAGCCCAAGATACCTAGCGTTTTACCTTTTAGCTCCAGTCCTAAATGTCCAACAGGATCAAAATAACCCCACTTACCGTTCTTTATTTTTTGGTTCATAAAGAACATCTTTCGAGCGGTGGCAATCATCAGTCCAAATGCAATGTCGGCGGTGGCCTCGTTCATAGCGTTAGGTGCATATCCAATAGGAATTTTCAATTTTGTTGCTTCTTCAATATCAATATTGTCATAACCCACAGCAAATTGGGTAATGATGTCCAAATGGGAGCAAGCATTCAAAAAATTACGATCAATTTTATCGGTTAAGGTGCAGAAAAGAGCATCACAGCTTTTGGCAACCGAAATCATTTGATCATAGGGCATAGGATGTTCTTTGTCCCATGATGTTACTTCAAAACCAGCATCTTCCAATAAACGGATGGCTAAACTTGGAAAAATTCTGGTCAGGAGTATTTTTTTTGGAGCCATGTTCATTGTGATTTTATGTTGGCTTAAAGATATTGACTACAGTTTTTGTTTAATGCCTTTCCATCTGTACTTTCTAATAAAAACACCTTCTTTGGATGTTACAAACCGTGGTTTTTGACTTACTACTGCTTTTAAATAACCAAGAATCATTTGAACATAAAGTATTGGGCTTTTGGCTTGCCATGCCATTTTTAATGCTGCTATTTTGGTAAGGACTATACCATAGCGCATTTTGTAAAGCGCTTCACCCTTGGCTTGGTAGTTTTGGGAGCTATACCCATGACCTGTGGGGCGCAGATGTTTCACCTGGAGGGAGGAATCGGTCAAGGTGTCAAAATCATGGTATTTAGCAAGGAGCATATCCACAGTATCCCATCCTACACCAGGGCGGAGCCCTCCAATTTTATCAAAACAGGCTTTGTGGTATAATTTTATGGGTCCCCTGATATGATTTTTATCCGCAATACTTTCATAAACCCAGTTCGCTCCTTTTTTGATATGGAGTAATCCGGAGCACATACCCAATTTCCAATTGGATTGAAAATGGTTTAGAACGCTCTCAAAATAATTTGAAGGGAGAATGATGTCCGCATCAAATTTGCCAATTAAGTTAGGACTGGAAGTATGTTTTAAACCAAAATTAAAAGTATCCACCACTTTTTTTCCGGGGATATGCTCATCCACAGATTTTCGTTGAACAACTTTTATCCAATTAAACTTTTGGGCATAATCCGAAGCAATTTTAAAGGTGTCATCACTTGAATTGTCGTCTACAATTATAACTTCATCTGGAGTGCGGGTTTGGGAAACGAAAGAATCGAGACATTCTTTTAGAAAAGCCGCTTCGTTATGTGCCGGGACGATGATGCTAATATTCATTCACAAAAATTCCAAAAGGCAAATTACAAATTCCAATTATGATTTCTTGTTATTTGGAATTTGGAGCTTCTTTCGGCATAAACAATGTAGTACCGATTGGTAAAAAGACGAAGAAAAGGGCGTATGCCAATTTTTTTGGTGGGATTGGTCCATTTAGCGGAATCTTTAATGGTCCAACCTGCTTTTTCCAAGAGCCAATCAAACTGCCAATCTTCAAATTCGTGGTAATGACGGTCCCAAGGGTCGGTCTTGCTCCTGTAGGCCGATGAAAACCACAAGCGCATTGGTATACTTGCCACCAATTTGTTCGCTTTTATTTCCTTCAATACGTTATACGGAGCTACCAAATGCTCAAAAATTTCAAAAGCCGTAACGACATTTGCGTTAACATTGGACACTGTGCTAAAATCTACGTCCAAATCTTCTCCACCAGTATTTTTAACATCATACCCTTTGGATTTCATGATTTCTGAAAAAGGATTCTCCACACCTAGATCTAAAATAGACTCCGAGGTATTGATGTGCTTTTGTAAAAATTCTAGGGTATGCTTGTATCGTTTATTGGGAAAGTTGTTCTCGTACATTTAATATCGGTATACAATGGCATTGATGTTCATTCCAGCACCAACACTTGCAAAGATAACAACATCTCCTTTTTGTACATGATGATTTTCCAATTCACCTTTTCTAACCAGATCGAAAAGTGTAGGAATAGTGGCCACGGAACTATTGCCCAGTTTATGGATGCTCATGGGCATAATATCTTCAGGAACTTTTGTGCCATAAAGTCTGTAAAACCGTTTAATGATAGCCTCATCCATTTTTTCATTGGCCTGATGGATAAATATCTTTTTCACGGCACTAATATCAACCCCACTGTCATTTAAACAGGAAGCCATTGCTTGGGGTACATAAGTACAGGCAAATTCATAGATTTTACGCCCATGCATTTTAATGTACCGAGTATCCGGGCACCCATCCGCTTTATAGGTTTTGTCGAAAAACAAATGATAAGCTTCTCCATTTGCGTGTGTTACGGAGGCGTGGCCGAGAATTTCTCCTGAATTGGGATTAGCTTCAATAATTGCGGCACCTGCACCATCCGAATAAATCATACTGTCCCGATCGTGCTGATCAACAACCCTTGAAAGTGTCTCCCCGCCTATCACCAGACATTTTTTGGCCAATCCACTTTTAATGAATGCATTGGCTTGGATAACTCCTTCTATCCAACCTGGGCAACCAAAAAGCATGTCATAGGCTACACACTTCGGATTTTTAATTTTTAGTAAGTGTTTAACACGTGTGGCAAGGCTTGGCAGTGTATCTCCCTGGATTTTACCATGTGAAACGTCACCGAAATTATGTGCAAAAATGATATAGTCCAGCTCTTCTTTATCAATTTTGGCATCTTCAATGGCTTTTTCTGCCGCCAGATAACCAAGATCTGAAGTTTTTAGGTCCGGTTTTGCATATCGTCTTTCCGCAATTCCGGTAATGGCCTTAAATTTTTCAATAATCACGGCATTATCATAAGCAAAAGATGACCCATCGGTCTCTAGAAACTCATGTTCCAAAAAATCCTCATTTTTTGTAATAATCGATGGAATATAACTTCCGGTACCTGTAATGCCAATTTTCATGTTGAGGTTTTGATTTAGTAAGATAGTTATGAAATGGTTAAGGGATTGTAAACGTATAAAATAACATACGATGTCCAAGCAGCCCCTTTATTGGATTGATTTAAAAAAAAACCTTGGAACGCATTGCAGACCAAGGCTTTTTTTCAGTGTTTATGTTATTTGGCTATACCTCGGCATAAGCTTCAATAGGGGTGCAGGTACAAATTAAATTACGATCCCCAAAGGCCTCATCTGTTCTTCTGATCGTAGGCCAAAACTTATTTTCAGAAACATAGGGCAATGGAAATGCAGCTTTTTGCCTGCTATATGGGTACTCCCAAGTATCGTTGGTCACCATTTCCAAAGTATGGGGTGCATTTTTTAGCACGTTATTCGGGTTTTCTGCGCTGGCTTCATCAATTTCTTCACGAATGGAGTCCAAAGCATCACAAAACCTATCCAATTCGGCCAAACTTTCACTTTCCGTAGGTTCAACCATAATGGTTCCTGCCACTGGAAAGGATACGGTAGGGGCATGGAATCCGTAGTCCATTAAACGTTTGGCAATATCGGTTACTTCAATACCATGCGCTTTAAACGGTCTACAGTCAATAATCATTTCATGTGCTGCTCTTCCTTGTTCACCAGAGTAGAGCACATCAAACTTACCTTTCAATTTATCTTTGATGTAATTGGCGTTTAAAATAGCGGCTTTGGTAGAGTCGGTAAGCCCTTCAGCTCCCAGCATTTTAATATATCCATAGGAAATTAAGCAGACCAAGGCACTTCCCCAAGGAGCGGCTGATATGGCCGTAATCGCTTTTTCTCCACCTGTTTCCACCACTGGATTTGATGGAAGAAACGGTTTCAATTGCTCAGCAACACAGATAGGGCCAACTCCTGGTCCACCACCACCATGCGGAATGGCAAAGGTTTTATGCAAATTAAGGTGGCAAACATCGGCACCAATGGTTGCAGGGTTGGTCAATCCGACCTGGGCGTTCATATTGGCTCCATCCATGTATACCTGACCGCCATTTTCATGGATTAGTTTGGTGATGTGCTTTATGGAAGACTCATATACACCATGGGTGGAAGGATAGGTAACCATAAGCGCAGCCAAGTTTTCAGCATGCAACTTTACTTTTTCTTCCAAATCGGAAACATCAATGTTTCCTTTTTCGTCGGTTTTGGTAACCACAACCTTCATTCCCGCCATAACGGCTGAAGCCGGATTGGTACCATGTGCAGATGCCGGGATGATACAGATGTTTCTGTGGCCTTCCCCTCTAGATTCATGGTAAGCCCGAATTGTCATTAGTCCGGCATATTCACCTTGGGCACCTGAATTAGGTTGTAAGGAGGTAGCTGCGAACCCAGTGATGACATTGAGCTGTGATTCCAGTTCTTTTAACATTATCTGATAACCTTCTGCTTGGTCCAGAGGAACAAAAGGGTGGATATTTCCCCAATTTGCCCAGCTCAACGGAAGCATTTCCGAAGCAGCATTCAATTTCATGGTACAACTTCCCAATGAAATCATGGAGTGGTTAAGTGCCAAATCTTTGCGTTCCAATTTTTTGATGTAACGCATCAACTCAGTTTCGGAATGATAGCTATTGAATACTTCGTGTTCCAAAAATGGAACTTGACGTTTTAAACCATGAAGAATTACTTCTTCGACCTCAGAGGATTGGGATACATTATTTTTGATGCCATGGGATTCAGTAAAACAGGAAAGCAAAAGTTTAATGTCGCTCTCCGAGATAGCTTCATTTAATGAGATGGAAACTGTTTCGGAATCGATATAATTCAGGTTTATGTCCTTACTTTCCGTAACCTCTCTTAATTTTTCAGCGTTCTTGACCTGAACTTTTATGGTATCAAAAAATGATGTGTTCAATTGCTCAAAACCGAAAGCCTTGAGGCTTTGTGCTAAAAGCTTAGTATGGTCATGAACTTTGTGGGCAATATATTTTAGCCCATTTGGACCGTGGTAAACAGCATACATTCCTGCCATCACCGCCAATAAAACTTGTGCTGTACAGATGTTGGAGGTAGCCTTATCCCTTTTTATATGTTGTTCTCTGGTTTGCAATGCCATTCGCAAAGCCGGGTTGCCATCTGTATCTTTGGTCACACCTATGATTCTACCTGGAATACTTCTTTTGTATTCTTCTTTTGTGGCAAAAAAAGCAGCATGAGGTCCACCGTATCCCAAAGGAATACCAAAACGTTGTGTGGTTCCCACTACCACATCAACACCCCATTCCCCTGGAGGGGTAAGCAAAACCAAGCTTAAAATATCGGCAGCAACGGCCACTTTAATATCATTTGCCTTTGCTTTTTGAACAAAATCTGCATAATCATGCACTTGTCCATGTTTTCCAGGGTACTGCAATAGTGCTCCATAAAAATCGGCTGAGAAATCAAACTCCTCGTGGTTGCCAACAACCAATTCTACACCTATTGGCACAGAACGGGTTTGCAGTAAGCTCAAGGTTTGGGGAAGAATTTCTTCAGAAACAAAAAACTTGACGGTTCCAGCTTTCTTTTGTTGTCTGGAACGCACATCGAACAACATGGCCATAGCTTCTGCGGCCGCTGTGCTTTCATCCAAAAGAGAGGCGTTGGCCAGTTCCATTCCGGTTAAATCAGAAACCATGGTCTGGAAGTTTAACAAAGCCTCCAATCGACCTTGCGCTATTTCTGCTTGATACGGAGTGTAGGCTGTATACCAACCTGGGTTTTCAAGAATGTTTCTTTTGATTACAGAAGGGGTTAAACATTCATGGTACCCTAATCCTATATAGGTTTTGAAAACCTTGTTTTTTTCGGATAATTGCTGAACATGGGTAAGAAATTCATGCTCGCTAATGCCCTGTGGCAATTGTAAGGGTTCTTTTAATCTAATATCATCCGGAATGGTTTCATAGATCAATTGCTCCATGTTTTCGACTCCAACGATTTCGTACATACGCTGGAAATCTTTTTCGGTAATACCAATATGCCGTGAGGCAAACACATCTGTATTCATATTTTGTCCAATAAAGTGCACAAAATTAGGGATAAATTCGATGAAAATGGGCAATTTTGAATTGCAGCGAACCAAAGTTGTTAACCACAAATTAACCTTTTGGTTCTGGAAAGTGAATTCAGTGGATGCGAACACTTGATTTTATATTCAATTTTTATTTGAACGCCAGTGTACATGTGGCTTTATCGGTGTTGGCACTACTTGGGATAACTTCTCTTTTTTTGGAAGTCCCATTCAATTTTTTTCTTTTTGGCTTTGTTTTTTTTAGCACGATAGTGTGCTACAACTTTGTGAAATACGGAGTTGAAGCAAAAAAATACCTGGTTGTTGCCAGTACGTACCACAAAAACATACAGTTTTTTAGTTTTTTCTGTTTTGTGTTGGCCATTTATTTTTTGATTAACCTGGACAAAAAAATATGGATTGCTGTACTATGTCTGGGGTTGATTTCCACGCTATATGCCATTCCATTTTTACCCAAGGCCAAAAACCTTAGAAACCTTGGAGGGTTCAAGATTTATATTGTGGCTCTGGTGTGGGTGGGCTTTACTGTATTGTTGCCTATTCTAGATAATGACCTCGATATCAACTGGGATTTGAAAATATCGTTCCTACAGCGGTTTATTTTGGTTGTTGCATTGATTTTGCCTTTTGAGATCAGGGATTTGCAATGGGATGATCCACAGATAAAAACACTTCCCCAGGTTTTTGGAATCTATAAAACAAGAATGTTGGGCATTGCTTTAACAATTGTGTTTTTTGTTCTCACTTTTCTTAAAGATAACTTGATAGGAATGGAAATTTTGATGCGATTGTTGATCAGCAGTTTATTGATCATTGTGTTTCTGCAAAAGGGTAGGATGCAGCGCAGATATTTTGCTTCGTTTTGGGTAGAGGGAATCCCTATATTGTGTTTTGGGATTTTTTGGGTGTTGAGAAATCTTTTCTAAAGGTGTTTTTCCAAGTCCTTTTTCATGGCCTCCTTATCGCTTTCAGAAAGGACATTAAGGCCAGCACGCTCACAAAGTGACGTTAACGCAGTATTTTGTTTTGTGAATTTAGCACAAGTCTTGCACATAAGAATGTGCAATTTAAGCTTTGTAATTTGCCAAAAACTAGCTTCTTTATATTGTGATTTATTGCAAATATGTGCTGCTTCCTCACATGAAATCTTCATAGTTAAAACCAATTTTGATTTAAACACCCCATAAGGGCAGTTCTTGCCCTGTGGATCATCACCCACAGGTTGGACGGATTAATTCCCAATTCATTACAAATATCCTCAGTACTCATTCCCTGTATGGTTTTCATGTTAAAAACCAAGGACTGTTTTTTGGGCAATTTTGAGATACATTCCTGTATGGCCAGCCCCAGTTCTTCATTTTCAATGGAGTTGTCACCATCCTTGCTAAAAGGATCTGCCACCTGTTCTTCCAACCAATCTCCCTCAGAATCTGTATTGGCACTATAGTTGACCCTAACCTCGGCTTTGCCTTTTTTCGAATTGATTTTACGATAATGGTCTATGACCTTTCGTTTTAAGATGGCAATGAGCCATGTGCGTTCAGCAGCGTCCCCTTTATAGTTTTTTGCCGAATTAAGGCCTGCGAAAAAGGTTTCCTGCACCAAATCTTTGGCAATTTCCGCATCACTTACGCGAGCTACTGCATAATTGAAAAGGTAGTCTGCATATTGATCTACCCAAGTTTCAGGATGAAGTTCGTGTGCCGCCATATTTTTTCCAAGAAGTATCAAATGTAATGGATTTTAGTTAATGATTTCATGCTTTGTCCATTACAAACGACTTTAAAAAGTATCACGAAAAGTTCATGAAAAGATAAATTGGCATATTCTTAAGAATTGTGATTGATTTTCTGTCAAGGGCTTATTCCATTGAAATGGTCAATACAGTATCCGTGTTCATATCCATTTCCATGCTCATGACATCTCCCATTTGCATCAACATTTTCATAGGGAGTTTTGTTTCGTACTTGGACATGTAATTATTGGTTATGTTGTACAGCATCTTTCCGGACCCTGCTCCCTCAGCTTTAATGGTCATGCTTGGTTGTTGGCTTTCCAGTTCAATGGATTGATCAATGTTGAAAAAAGCAATTTCATTTTCAATCTGCTGAAGATTATAGGTTGTTTTGATTATCATTTCCATAGGTGCCATATTGCCCATGGGAAAACTCATGGGAATTTCGTTTTCAAACTCATCTCCAATGGCAATGGGGTGTTCTGGAAAATGGATTTGTTTTTGCACCTGTTCAAGGGCGCTCTCCAAAACACTTTTCATATTTTGGTCGATATCATTTCCCGAAATGGAATCAATTTGCATTTTGGAACCAGCTAAATATTTACCATATAGCGTTACATCTTCAAAAACGTTTGGTGTTGAAACATCTTTCCCGTTCATGGACATTTCCATTTCCATTTTATCGTAGGATATGCTCATGGGAATGTTACCTTGGGAATCCATTTTACCCGTAATATTGGTTAAGGTAGCATTGGTTTTTTGCTCCATTTTTATGGGGAATTCCATGCCGCTGTTAGCCATTTGGTTCATTGTGGCTTCATCACCATTCATATTCATCAAGCCACTCATCTTTGTGGTCATTTGGGTGATGTACTTTTTGTTTGGAGCAAATTCATATTTAAAAACAACACTTTCCTGAGCGTTTACACTCAAAGTTGAAATAAAGAAAGTAGCAATAAGAAGTTTTTTTATCATGATTTTAATATTGATTATTTAGTGATGAGTCCAGCCCTTTCCAAAAGAGCCTCAATTTTGGGTTCCGCTCCCCTAAAACGTTTATAGAGTGTCATCGGGTTTTCTGTACCACCTTTGGAAAGTACATGTTCTTTGAATTTATCAGCAATTTCTTTGTTGAAAATCCCATTTTCTTTAAAATATGCAAAGGCATCCGCATCTAAGACCTCCGCCCATTTATAACTGTAGTACCCAGAGGAATAACCCCCTTGAAAAATGTGTGAAAAGGCGGTGCTCATACATGTTTCAGGAGTTTCTGGGAAAAGGTTGGTGCCTTCAAAAGCTTTTGTCTCATAGGATTTTACATCCTTAATTTCTGAAGGGTCGTTACCATGCCAAGCCATATCCAAAAAGCCAAAACTCAATTGGCGCAATGTAGCCATTCCTTCTTGAAAGGTTGCCGATTCCTTTATTTTCTGAACCAGTTCCATAGGAATCAATTCTCCGGTTTCGTAGTGTAACGCAAAAAGCTCCAGAGCTTCTTTTTCATAGCACCAATTTTCCATCACTTGACTCGGCAATTCCACAAAATCCCAATATACGGAGGTGCCCGAAAGTCCCGGGTATGTAGTATTGGCCAGCATGCCATGAAGCGCATGCCCAAATTCGTGGAAAAGAGTGGTCACTTCATTAAAAGTAAGCAAAGAGGGCTTGGTTTCCGTTGGTTTGGTAAAGTTGCATACATTGGAGATATGTGGGCGGCTATTTTTCCCGTCCAATCGATATTGAGATTTGTATGATGTCATCCATGCGCCACCGCGTTTGCCCGGTCTGGGATGAAAATCGGCATAAAAAAGTGAGATAAAATTGCCTGATTCATCATACACCTCAAAGATCTTCACCTCTTCATGGTATTTTTCAACATCAAAAACCTCTTTAAAGCTAAGTCCAAACAACTTTTCAGCTACCTTAAAAACCCCATCAATTACATTTTCCAGCTTAAAATAGGGTTTGAGTTTCTCATCATCCAGATTAAAAAGTTTTTGCTTCAATTTTTCTGAATAATAGGCACTGTCCCATTTTTCCAATCGGTCAATTCCATCCAGCTCCTTAGCAAAAGCTTCCAATTCTACAAACTCTCTTTCAGCAGCAGGTTTGGCTTTTTCCAAAAGTTCTTCAAGAAAATCAATTACTTTTTTTGGAGTTTCAGCCATACGTTCTTCCAAAACAAAATCAGCATGGGTTTTATAGCCTAAAAGATTGGCCCGCTCATGGCGTAGTGAAACAATTTGAAGTACATTTTCTTGGTTGTCCAACTCGTTGCCATGAAATCCTTTGCTGCCGAACGCTAAGGACAACTGCTTTCGTAGCTCCCTGTTTTTGGCATATTTCATAAAGGGAATGTAGCTTGGGTAGTCCAAAGTAATTAACCATCCTTCTTTGTCCTTGGATTTCGCTAATTGTACTGCAGCTTCTTTTGCCCCTTCAGGTAATCCGTCTAAATCTTCCTCATTGGTCAACAATAACTCATATGCATTGGTCTCAGCCAATACATTTTCCCCGAATTTAAGTTTTAGCTTTGCAAGCTCAGCATCAATTTCCCGGAGGCGTTTTTTATCATCGTCGTTTAAATTGGCGCCATTTCGACTAAAACTTTTGTATTTCTTTTCCAGCAAGGTGTATTGCTCTGGTGTTAAATCTAACTTATCCCTTTGGTCATAAACTGATTTTATCCTTTGAAAAAGTCCTTCATTCAAGGTAATATCGTTGCTGAATTCAGACAATAAAGGCGAAACTTCTTGGGCTATTTTTTGGATTTCCTCATTGGTCTCTGCAGAGTTCAGGTTGAAGAAAACACTCGAAATGCGATCCAATTGCCGCCCTGAGAAATCCAAAGTTTCCAAAGTGTTTTCAAACGTAGCTGCTTCTTTGCTTTTGGCTATGTTGTCAATTTCTTTTCTGGCATTTTCAATGGCCTCTAAAAAAGCGGGTTTAAAATGTTCATTTTTGATTTGCTCAAAGGGAGCCTTGTCAAAAGATTTAAGAAGGGGATTGTGCATCTGATTGTATTTTTTTTATTTTAAAACGAGCCATTAGGAATTCTACCAGCAGAAATGAAAATGATACTGCCAGTGATAACATTCCCACTGTTATAAAGGCAAAATTTTTAGCAGTGTCCTGGGTTACTCGGTTTAGAGCATTTATGGCTTCTTCGTTGTATTCGTCCAAATCAACAAAACCATTCTGATTGAGATCAAAACTCTTGGCATGTTCACTGATAAAGTACCAACGGATTTCCACAAAAATCAAGATTGAGGTATAGAGAATGAAAAATAACAGCGAACATTTCCAAATGGTCTTTAGGAATTTGCCCTTTACTTTTTTTTGAACTAAAAAAATCAGCATTAGGGCAAACAAGCCCATTAGAATGCCCATCTCATTGTAGTTCAGCATACATTTTTCTGCTTAATGTTTCTTCTTTACTTCTTCGGCACCTTTTATGACCTTTTCTTTAAGCCCCTGTTTGTAGACTTCAATTTTGTCCAAAACACATTTATCGGCACTTCCTATGATCTGGGCTGCCAATATTCCGGCATTTTTGGCTCCATCTAGGGCTACTGTGGCTACAGGGACACCACCTGGCATCTGAAGAATGGATAGAATTGAATCCCAGCCATCTATGGAATTACTGCTTTTTACAGGTACTCCAATCACCGGTAAAGGGGACAGGGATGCCACCATTCCGGGAAGGTGGGCAGCGCCGCCAGCGCCCGCAATAATCACGGCATAGCCATTTTTATGGGCGTTTTTACCAAAATCGAATAATTTTTCAGGAGTTCTGTGGGCTGAAACAATGTCCACGTCAACTTCTATATCAAATCCCTTTAAGATATCCACTGCGTCCTGCATAACTGGGAGGTCGCTAGTACTTCCCATGATTACGGCTACTTTACTCATGACTTATTTGCTTATTACTTTAATCGTCTCTTTTACTTGTTGTGCTATCTCCCTGGCTTTCTTCATATCCTTGTCCACAATGGTAACATGGCCCATTTTACGAAAAGGACGCGTCTCTTTCTTGCCATAGATGTGCGGTGTTACCCCATCCATTTCCAAAATGGATTCCATATTTTGGTAAACCACATCGCCTTTATGTCCTTCAGCGCCTACTAAATTAACCATAACCCCGGCCACTTTGCTATCTGTTTTACCTAAAGGTAATCCAAGAATTGCTCTAATATGTTGCTCAAATTGATTGGTGTAACTGGCCTCTATGCTATAGTGGCCACTGTTATGGGGTCTTGGTGCCACTTCATTCACCAAAATCTCATCATCTTGGGTTTGGAACAGCTCCACAGCAAGTAATCCAACATGTGCTAAATGTTCAGAGACTTTTAAGGCAACTTCCATGGCCTTTTGTGAAACAGATGTTTCAACACGTGCAGGGCAGATGACATATTCGACCTGATTGGCTTCGGGATGAAACTCCATCTCTACGACAGGATATGTTTTTACTTCTCCTTGCGTATTTCGAACCACAATCACTGCCAATTCATTTTTAAAATTGACCATGTTCTCTGCAATACATTCCACATTAGGCAGTCCTTCCAGATCCTCTATTTTCCGAACGACCTTAACCCCTTGGCCATCATATCCAAATTGGGCACTTTTCCAGACAAATGGGAATTTTAACCCGCCATTTGAAATACTATCTTCAATTTCTGAAGTATAGGCGAATCGTGTAAATGGGGAAGTGGGGATTTCATTATCGGTATAAAACAACTTCTGGGTTGCTTTGTTCTGAATGGTCCGCAGTGTTTTTGTGGGAGGATAAACCTTTACACCTTCGTGTTCCAGTTTTTCCAAGGCATCCACGTTTACATTTTCAATTTCAATGGTCAAAACATCTACATCCTTTCCAAAATTGTAGACGGCATCAAAATCCAATAAACTACCCTTTACAAATTTGTTGCATGCTATTTTGCAAGGAGCTTCATCCGAAGCATCCATAATCTTGGTGTAGATGTCCCATTTTCGGGTTTCATAAAGCAACATTTTGCCCAATTGTCCACCACCTAAAATACCGAGTTTAAAACTGGAAGAGAAAAAATGCATTGATCAGCGAATTGGAATGAACGCAAAAATACATGAATTCCTTTAAGGGATAAAGGAACGAAGGGCAAAGCGCCCTTAAAAATGTTATCTTTGCCAACCTAATAAAATTGATGACGAGGTGATTAAGCTTCATGACAAGGTTTTTAAACCCTACTTGAGCGAGGAGCAAATCCTTGGTGGGGTAAAAAAAATAGCAGCAGAAATAGCCAAGGACTACAAAGATGAAGTGCCTATTTTTGTTGGTGTGCTCAATGGTGCTTTTATGTTCGTATCCGATTTTCTTAAAGAATATCAGCACCCTTGTCAAGTCTCTTTTGTTAGGCTGAGTTCTTACCAAGGTCTTACCTCAACAGGAATTGTGGAAACCTTACTGGATGTTCCGGATAATATTGAGGGAAGGAGTATCATTATTTTAGAAGATGTTATAGACACTGGAAGAACACTGAAACAATTGGTGCATTTGTTTTCCCAGACCAATGCAAAGGAGTTTAAAATAGCTTCCCTTTTTTACAAGTCGGAAATCTACAATGGAGAATACGCAATAGATTATGTTGGACTGGAAATCCCCGACAATTTTATTGTAGGATATGGATTGGATTACAACGAATTGGGAAGAAATCTGAAAGAAGTATATCAACTAAATCAAGCAAATATGATCAACCTAGTGCTCTTCGGAAAGCCAGGCGCAGGAAAAGGGACCCAAGCGGGTTATTTAAAGGAAAAATATAATTTGAAGCATATATCCACAGGGGATGTGTTCCGATACAACATCAAAAATGAGACAGAATTGGGCAAATTGGCCCAATCCTACATGGACAGAGGCGATTTGGTTCCTGACGAGGTTACCATAAACATGCTTAAGGACGAAGTGGAGAAGAATCCGGAAGCTGCAGGGTTCATCTTTGATGGATTTCCCAGAACTGCCGCCCAAGCTGAAGCGTTGGACAATTTTTTGCAATCCAAGAATATGATGGTGAACGCCACAATTGCCCTAGAGGCAGATGATGATATTTTGGTTGCGCGATTGCTGGAGCGTGGAAAGGATAGTGGTAGGCCCGATGATCAGGATGAGGGTAAAATTCGTAATCGATTTGATGAGTACAACCAAAAGACAGCTCCATTAAGGGCGTATTACGAAAAACAAGGGAAATTTCACTCTGTTAATGGGATTGGGGAAATTGAAGAGATTACAGAGCGTTTGAGTTCGGTTGTTGAGGAACTTGCTTAGGGCAATCTTTTAGTGAATCAAAATGAGTTTGGACAGGCAACCTACTTTAGAGAATGATTTGGTCAGCCTTAGACCATTGTTGCCACAAGATTTTGACGCACTATATAAAGTCGCTTCCAATCCGTTGATTTGGGAACAGCATCCTGACAAAGAACGATCTACGTTATCAGGCTTTACCAAGTTTTTTAATGAATCCTTGGATTCAAAAGGAGCACTGCTGATTTTTGACAGGGAATCTGGAAAACTTGTAGGAAGCTCTCGATTTAATGTATTGGAAAAATATCCTGATTCAATAGAAATTGGCTGGACGGTTTTATCCAGAGCATATTGGGGAGGGATTTACAATAGGTCAATCAAACAATTGATGATTGGCTATGCATTAAGGTATGTTGAAGAAATACTCCTTTTTGTGGATGGAGACAATGTAAGGTCCCAAAGAGCGGTGGAGAAATTAAGCACCTTGGATGGAATTCAGTTGACCGTAGACCGTAGTTTTCAAAAGTTTGGAAACAACATTGCGTTCAAGATTAGAAAAACTTAAACCAAACAGTACAATCCAAAAATGACCGAAGGTAATTTTGTTGATTATGTAAAAGTTCATGTAGCTTCCGGAAATGGGGGTAAAGGCTCCGTGCATCTACACCGTGAAAAATACATTACCAAAGGAGGGCCAGATGGAGGCGATGGAGGTAGAGGAGGTCATGTGATCGTTAGGGGCAACAGCAACCTTTGGACATTGGTTACTTTCAAATTTAAAAAGCACTTTAAGGCCGGGCACGGGGAGCACGGAAGCAAAAACAGAAGTACTGGGGCAGATGGGGCCGATGTGTATATGGATGTGCCACTGGGAACAGTGGTTAGAGATACTGAAACTAATAAAGTCCTTTTTGAAATTACGGAAGATAGAGAAGAAAAAATTGTGGCTGAAGGTGGAAAGGGAGGACGTGGAAATTGGCATTTTAAGAGTTCTACCAATCAAACTCCGCGTTATGCACAACCCGGGATTCCAGGGCAGGAATCCCGGATTACCTTAGAATTAAAAGTACTGGCCGATGTGGGCTTGGTCGGCTTTCCCAATGCGGGGAAATCTACCCTACTTTCCGTAATAACTTCAGCAAAGCCTAAAATTGCGGACTACGAGTTCACCACTTTAAAACCTAACTTGGGAATTGTTCAGTATAGGGATTTTCAAAGCTTTGTAATGGCAGATATTCCAGGAATTATTGAGGGAGCTGCCGAAGGAAAGGGGTTGGGACATTACTTTTTAAGACATATTGAGCGCAATGCCACCCTACTTTTTCTAATTCCGGCAGATAGCAACGATATTTCCAGGGAATATGAAATTTTGCTGGATGAACTAAGGCGATACAATCCCGAACTTTTGGATAAACAGCGGTTTGTGGCCATCTCCAAAAGCGATATGCTGGATGAAGAACTTATGGAAGAAATGCGTGTGGAACTGGATAAGGATTTAAAGGGTGTTTCTTACATGTTTATTTCATCCGTGGCACAACAAGGTATTCAAGAACTTAAGGACAAACTCTGGATGCTTTTGAACGAATAACCCTTCTAAACGCGCTTTCAAAACGAAATATTGATTAATTTTAAAGGTGTTCCAAATAAAAAATGCGATACCTTTTTTTCATAGTATTCCTTGGTCTGTTAACCTCTTGCGTAGGTGTAAAGGTCAATTACGATTACGATAAAGCGACCAACTTTGCCAACTACACCAGCTACAACTACTTTTCGGATATAAATTCCGGGTTGAGTGAATTGGATGAAAAAAGGTTGGTGCGCGTTCTTGATTCCACCTTACAGGCTAAAGGATATCTTTTGGCCGAGGAACCTGATTTCTTCATCAATATTCTAAGTAATGAATACAGAAGTGCCCCAAACAATTCCGTGGGTGTTGGTATTGGAGGGACAGGACGGAATGTTGGAGGTGGGGTTTCGGTAGGATTGCCTTTGGGGAATTCCGGTATTCAACGCCAAATACAGTTCGATTTTGTGGATGCGCAAAAAGATGCCCTGTTCTGGCAAGCCACAAGTGAAAGCGGATATCGAGAGAATGCATCGCCCAGTGTCCGGGAAGAAAGGTTAAGGGCCGTGGTAAAAAAGGTATTCTCCAAGTTTCCGCCAGAAAAAAGATAATTTCCGTTTACTTCAATCAATTTACCGCTTATCATAATCTACTTTCTTTTGGTGGATATACAGGATATTTTTGGGGTATTAATCAAAAAAACAAATACCGATGGTAGCCCTGGCAAAATTAATTATCAATGTACTCATGGACATTCTTATTTAATCTTGGATAATAATTTTAAATATTAAAAAAATGAAGAAATTAAATAGAGCACAAAAAGTCATTTTATGTATGGGCATTCTTGGAATGGCCATTGGAATTTTGGGCAAATGGAACAACTGGGACATTGATTACTTTCCCTTCTTCTATGCGGGATCCACACTGGCATGGGTCGCTTTTTTAAAAACCGAGAGAAGTTGTTGCATGGGTTTTGGAAGAAAGAAGGTAAATCCAAAAGCATAAAACTACTTCGTAGAACAAAAGGTTATATTTGAAATATTGATGGTTTGATGTCATGGAATTGACCAACAGAAAAAGAAATTACACGTTTTGGATACTTCAAATTTTGGGTTGGGGATTTATCAACTCCCTTTCTCTTTTTATGTTGCAAAAAATAAGTGTTGAAATGATGGTGTACTCCATCGTAGTTGGCACATTTATAGGCGTGTTTTCAACTTCTTTGGTGAGGTGGTATTTAAAAAGGAGTATTCGGTTCGACTCTTTTGGTTTTACGGAATTTTTTAAGGTTGCGGGATCATGTTTAGTAGGCGCCGGAATATTTGGGGTCTTGAATTATTTTTTTGGCTATGTCTATAGAGAATTTGGCCCAGAACTTACAGGAGCCGAAATACAGATGTTCCAATATTACGATAAGGTATGGATTCAAATCATGAATGCTCTTTTTATGGTAGGCGCATGGACGGTAACCTATCTTGTTATTAAGCTACTTCTTAAGCTCAATAGGGACCGTATAGAACGATTGGAACTGAATACACACTTAAAACAAGCCCAACTTAATACCTTAAAAGGACAGATTAATCCTCATTTTATGTTCAACAGTCTAAACAATATAAGAGGGTTGATGCTAGAAGATGTTGGCAAATCGCGTGAAATGTTGACCAAGCTTTCAGAAATTCTTAGGTATTCCTTGACCAAGAACAACATAGATGCTATTGCTGTTGAGGAGGAGTTGGAGATGGTGGATAATTATATTGACCTATCAAAAATCCAGTTCGAAGACCGGTTGGAGTTCGTAAAGGAGGTGGATCTGGACACGCTATCGATTCAAATACCTCCCATGATCATACAACTGTTGGTAGAAAATGCGGCAAAACATGGAATTTCAAACCTTAAAAAGGGTGGTAGAATAGTTTTGAGTATAAAGCAAGATGGAGAGCTTCTTGTTATTGAAGTTAGGAATACCGGAAAACTCCAAATAGGAAAAAGTACTACCCAATTAGGACTTAAGAATATTCGTCAGCGGTTAAAACTGTTGTATGCAGATAATGCATCTTTTAAATTGAACGAAGTTGCAGGTGAGGTTGTGGCCCATATAAAAATTCCGTTGGCATGAAAATAAGGGCTGTAATTGTTGAAGATTCCAGATTGGCCAGAAATGAGCTAAAGGAGCTTATCAAAAAACATAATGAGATTGAGCTTGTAGGCGAGGCTGAGAATGTGGATATGGGATTTGAGCTCATACAAAAGGAGAGACCAGATTTGTTGTTTTTGGATATCAACATGCCAGAAAAGGATGGTTTTGAACTACTGGAGATGCTGGATGAGGTTCCCATTACCGTTTTTACCACTGCCTTTGATGAATATGCCATCAAATCTTTTGAGTACAACGCTCTGGATTATTTATTAAAGCCCATAAACGAAAGACGTTTTGCCATGGCCTTTGAAAAGGTGAAAATGCAGCTAAGTGGCAGTCAAGAAGAAACGGTCACGACGGAAAAATTATCGGAGAAAAGCCAAATATTTATAAAAGATGGAGAAGCTTGTTGGTTGGTGAAAGTTGGGGATATTTCACATTTTGAGATTGTTGGAAATTATACCAGAGTATTTTTCGAAGAGAAGAAACCATTGTTGTACAAATCTCTCAATCAAGTTGAAGAAAAGTTGCCTGAGCAATATTTTTTTAGGGCAAACCGCCAACAAATTGTCAATACAAACTTTATAGAAAATGTAGTGCCCTGGTTCAATGGAAAGCTTAAGCTACAAATGAAAAATGGAGAAGAAATCGAAGTGTCCAGAAGGCAATCCTATATCTTCAAGGACAAAATGAGTTTATAATCAAAAAACGAAAGTTGTGGAAATGGAAAGGCCTTCTTTAAAGAAGGCCTTTTTTTATTGCTTTTTAAGCTCTTAATATTTCCTTATATCGGTCTTTATATCCAATTAGAACCACAATATTCAAAACGATAAGTATTAAAGCTCCCATGATACCATCTGGAGCTAAAGTAGCGTGGAAAAGTACCGCGTTTACCGAAACACTCATCAAAATAAGAGCCATCAGGGCTCCATATTTGTTCAAGATGAAAGAAAGTCCGGCCAAAATTTCAATGACCCCAACAATTTTCAGGACCTGGGTTGGTCCAACGCCGGCAAAATAGTTCATAGCGGCTTCAGGCATTTCTCCAAATTCGAGAAATCCAAAGAATTTATTCAATCCAAAAAAGAGGACAAACAATCCCAATAAGATTCGGGCAACCAGAAAAACTTTTGAATTCATAAGGTTAATTGTTATTGGTTAAGCAATAAAATTAACTAAAAATTATGAATTTGATAATTTAAGGCTTTGATTTTGTGGGTTTTGAAAAATAAATCAGAAAGATTTTAACAATCCGCCATCAATGGGAATATTGGTTCCCGTGATATATCCTGCCTGTTCTGAGGCCAAGAAAGCAACCAAAAAACCATATTCCGAAGGATTTCCAATTCGCTTCATGGGGACCTGTGCTTCCATGGCTTCACGGACCTCAGCTACAGAAACTCCCATTTTTTCGGCTTTTTTTGCATTTAGTTGGGCAATGCGGTCGGTGTCAAAATAGCCAGTAAGCACATTGTTGACTGTAATTCCATCTTTGGCAACGTCAAAGGCAAGGCTCTTGGCCCAAGTGACCACTGCGGCCCTTATGGAGTTGGAAAGCGCCAAATAATTCAACGGCTCTTTTACCGAAATAGATGCAACATTGACGATTCGCCCCCATCGCCTTTCTTGCATGTGTTTTAGGGCCAGTTCCGTAGTTAAAACAACCGATTTGAACAACATGTCGAAGGCATTTTGGTAATCTTCAACACTTTTTTCCAGTGCTCCACCTGCTTCCGGTCCCTGAGTGTTGTTTACGAGAATATCTATGGAATTTTGAGCAAAGAAAGTGGTCATTTTTGCCTTAAAACCTTCAAAATCTGAAAAATCAACAACGAGATACTGATGTTTTTGTCCTTGTTCAGTAGGTAGTTCGGATACAATTTCTTCTAAACGTTCCTTATTTCTTGCCATAAGGGTGACGCTGGCGCCACTTTCTGCAAGTTGTCTGGCAATGGCCTCGCCAATGCCCTTACTGCTTCCCCCAACCAAGGCTTTTTTTCCGTGAAATGAGATCTTCATATTACTTATATTCTTCCCTTACCGGGCTAAAAACATCCATTAATCTGCATGCGGTCAATGCTTTTCCACTATGTGGAACATTTGAAGGAATAACAACCACATCTCCAGAATGGTGAATCGCTGTTTTTCCTCCAACGGTAAATTCAAATGTACCATCTAAAACATGCATAATCTGTTCGTGGACGTGGTGATGTTCTGGTACTTCCGCATCTTTTTTTACATCCCAAAAGGCCCAAGTCATGGTTTTGCCATGTACCATTTTACCCTGATAACCTGGCATAATTTCTTTGCTGGGGATTTCTTTTAAATTCATAGTGATTGTCCGTAGTTTGATTCTATTCTTGATCTATTTTTTCAGACACGCTGTTGTAGTATTCCCTTGTAACCTTCTCGGTCCAAACAGTTGGGGAGTTTCCGTAAATGGCAATATAGGACACTTTACTGTCCTTGGATGAAGTATGCCAATGCTCCGTGTCTTTTTCGCACTTGATAACATCTCCCACGTTAATAATTACTGCATCTTTTCCTCTTTCTTGATAATATCCCTTTCCTTCTAACACAATCAATACTTGGGGAGTGTTATGTTTATGCCAATCTAAGGTTGAGTTTGGACTAAATGTCGCTTGAGTAACATTGTAGCCCAGACTATCTTCTTCTTGGAGTAAAAAGTTTAACCATGCATCCCCTAAATGATGTGTATTTGGTGCTTTGACTCCTTCCTCCAAAAGCGATTTAATGGGATAATCCGAATTCTGGGCCAATGCAATAGTAGGTAGAGAAAAGAATAGGCAGAATACTAAATACCTCATAGTTATCAATTTTAAACCAAGTTAGCAATTAATAAGATCATATCTTAGTTTGTATTGGCATTGTCAATGTCTATTTTTGATTGATAAATCAAAGTGATGAAAATCCATTTTATAGCCATTGGCGGAAGTGCCATGCATAACCTGGCCTTGGCCTTGGAACACAAGGGATACGAAATTACAGGTAGTGATGATGTTATCTTTGAACCCTCAAAAAGCAGGTTAAAGGCCAAAGGCCTGCTCCCTCAAGAATTTGGTTGGTTTCCCGAAAAGATTCACAGTGATTTGGATGCAGTGATTTTGGGAATGCATGCCAAGCCTGATAACCCTGAATTGCTAAAGACACAGGAACTGGGATTGAAAATTTATTCCTATCCAGAGTTTTTATATGAGCAGTCCAAATACAAAACAAGGGTGGTCATTGGGGGCAGTCATGGAAAAACAACCATTACTTCCATGATTCTACATGTGTTGAACTATCACGATATTGCTGTGGATTATATGGTAGGTGCCCAATTGGAGGGTTTTGACCGGATGGTGCATCTTACTGAGGAAAATGACTTCATAGTTTTGGAAGGAGATGAATATTTGTCCTCACCTATTGATAGAAGACCAAAATTTCATTTGTATCAACCCAACATTGCTTTGTTGAGTGGAATTGCCTGGGACCATATCAACGTATTTCCCACATTTGAAAATTATGTGGAACAGTTCCAGATTTTTGTGGATGGAATTGTGCGAGGTGGGTCCATTACGTATAATGAAGAAGATGTTGAAGTAAAAAAAGTTGTGGAAGCTTCTGAGAATGCTATCCGTAAGTTTCCATATTCTACTCCTCATTATCGTGTTGAAAATGGTGATACTTTGCTGGATACACCTGAAGGGGAAATGCCCATTGAAGTATTTGGGAAGCACAATCTGAACAATTTGGCCGGAGCTAAATGGATTTGCCAAAATATGGGTGTGGATGAAGCGGATTTTTATGAAGCAATTGCCACCTTTAAAGGAGCTTCAAAACGATTGGAAAAGATTGCCGAAGGTACGAATAAGGTCGCTTTCAAGGATTTTGCCCATTCGCCGAGCAAAGTAAAAGCAACTACCGAAGCCGTTAAAGAGCAATATCCCAATAGGAAATTGATAGCCTGCTTGGAATTGCACACCTATAGCAGCCTAAATGCGGAATTTCTTAAAGAATATGATGGCGCCCTAGATGCGGCAGACGAAGCAGTGGTGTTCTATTCCCCAGATTCGGTAAAGATCAAACAGTTGGAAGAAGTCACAGAACAACAGATCGCAGAGGCCTTGAAACGAGAGGATGTCAATATTTTTACAGATTCTACTGCTTTTCAAGAATACCTTTTTGCCCAAGATTTTAATGGTTCCACTTTGTTGTTAATGAGCTCCGGGAATTATGGCGGACTGGATTTTGAAAAAGTGAAGACTTTTTTCAATTAAGAATCTGAAGGCGGCAATTTGTCAGCTTTTTTTCCATGGAACGAAAATTGTCGTCTGTGTGGAGTGAAATCACCAGTGCATTTTTTTATGGATACCTTGCCCAAAAAACTTCGGCGTATCACCTCTGTATTATTGGCGGCATTTATGCTGGGAATTTCCAATGTTTTTTTGGAAGAAGACCGGATGATCAATGATACCCGAGCCAAAATTGAACATCAGGAGATTCAGGATGAAGATGAGGAGCATTGAACTGCTCTGTCAGACCCCAAATTGCCTTAAATGATGATCTAAGTGCTTGTACTGCATTTTTCCCCATTGTTCATGGGTAAAAACACCGAAAGCCGGATGTGGATCCCAATTTTTCCTTTCTTTCTCTTGGTGAAAGTCGTTCACCAAACCAATTAGAATTTCTTTTTCAGGTTCAAAATCCTTTTTGTCCTCCACCTTAAAGGGTTTTGCTGTTGGTAGATTGGGTTTCCACAGTTTATCATCATACAAACCTTTCTTAAAACTTTTGAAAACCAGTTTCATAATTGGGTTTGGTTTTTTCATTTCATACCTTCCCAAAGCCAAACTCAATGGAAACTGACAATGATGTAGCATTTGGCCAACCTCCATTTTACCCCATGAACCCTGGGAAGATTCATTTAACTTAGAAATTCGATTTAAAATTTCTGACTTTGATTCGGTTTCAAACAGTGATTTCATTTCGGAATATTAAATTGAAAATTACATAAATTAATCTCCTATATTTAAACCATGCAAGAAAAAATAGCTTCTTTTTCCATTAAAGATTGGGCAGATGATGATAAGCCTAGGGAAAAGTTAGTGCAAAAGGGGCGCTCTGTACTTTCTGATGCTGAACTGATTGCAATTTTGATTGGATCTGGAAACAGAAAAGAGAGCGCTGTAGAACTCTCCAAACGTATTTTGGCATCTGTTAACCATAATTTGAATGAACTTGGGAAGCTGTCCATTGCCCAGCTTATGCAGTTTAATGGTATTGGTGAAGCAAAAGCTGTAACCATTGCTTCGGCACTTGAGGTAGGGAGGCGTAGAAGGGGAGAGGATGCGG
This sequence comes from Flagellimonas sp., assembly GCF_965222555.1. Classification (GTDB taxonomy): domain Bacteria; phylum Bacteroidota; class Bacteroidia; order Flavobacteriales; family Flavobacteriaceae; genus Flagellimonas. The sequence goes on from NZ_CBDCUG010000005.1 coordinate 2,123,499, forward strand.
AAAAAATATCAAGAATTTCAAGTAGTAAAGATGCATTTGAGCTATTATACCCACTTATGGGTGAGCTGGAACATGAAGAATTTTGGATAGTTTATCTAAACAATTCCAACAAAGTGATCCATAAATCGCAGCTGAGCAAAGGTGGTATAACGGGAACCTTGGTAGATGTACGGTTGGTAATGAAACAAGCCTTGGAACTTGGTGCCGTTGGTATCATATTGGCTCATAACCATCCATCAGGAACCCTGAAACCAAGTGCTGCTGACAAAATGATTACCAAAAAAATGCAAAGAGCAGGAGAAGCTCTGGATATTAAGGTGCTGGATCATTTAATAGTGACTCAGCATAACTATATGAGCTTTGCCGATAAGGGAATACTTTAGCCAAAACCGAAGATGTTATTAATATTTACCCATAAAATCACCAATAGACTGACTTATACGGCCAGGCAGGTCTTTGAAAGGATTTTGGGTATTGAAATTTCCTTTACAACAAAAGTTGAGGATTTTATTAGGCACGTAGGTCCAAAAATGACCTATTCAAAACAACCATTGCAAAATGAATTTTTTATAAGAAGCAACGACCTTTTGTTTGAACAAGGTATCAATGATCTTCATATTAAGGTTATGGATTGGGAAGGTGTTCCTTGCTTTTTTTCTTGTGGAGAGAAAAGTTCGATTCCCTATGACATTTTTTCGGCAAGTTTTTTTCTTTTGAGCAGGTATGAAGAATATCTCCCGCATGTTAAAGATAGTGTGGGCAGATTTCCAGCAAAGGAAAGCGTTGCCTACCAAAACAAGTTTTTGGAGCTCCCAGTTGTGGATTTGTGGGCGTACAAATTGTTGGCGGTATTGAAAGAGCGGTTTCCGGACCTGCAACATGGTAAAAAGAGTTATACTTTTACTTCCATTGTAAATGTGACCACTTCGCATTGTTATGCTTTGCGAGGGTTTGCACGGAGTTTGGGCGGCTTCTTTTTAGAATTGGGGAATTTCAGGTTTAGGAGTATGGTGAAGCGAATTTCCGTGCTGCTCGGGATTAAAAAGGATCCATATGATAACTTTTATGAGTTGATAGAAATTCATAAAAAATTTCCGATAAAGAGTATGTTTTTTTTTCAGTTTGCAAAGTACTCTGCACATGACAAGAATGTTTCCCCAAACAACAACAAGTTTCGGTATCTTATAAAATCCGTTGCAGACTATAGTATTGTATCCTTGAGCACTTCTTTTTTGTCCTCTACGGATAAAATTGTTTTAAAAGAAGAAAAGAAACAGCTTGGGAATCTGATCAACAGACCAATTAGCTATTCACGGCTTAGGTATAACCGGGTTAATGTTCCAAGCACCTACCGGAATCTTATTGAAACAGAGTTTACCGATGATTTCTCAATGGGATATACGCAAGAAATAGGGTTTAGGGCAGGTACTTGCACCCCATTTTATTTTTATGATATTAACATGGAGGTAAGACAGCCTTTAAAAGTCCATCCCTTTGCTCTCTATGACTATGCTTTGTTGGAATATAAAAGCAAGCAGGAAGTTTTTGAGGTGATGGATAGAGTTTATAGACAGGTAAAAGAGGTGAATGGAGAATTCATTATGGTTTTTTCCAATGAATTGTTGGGAGGTAATCATAAAATAGACTGGTTGGAAATCTATCAATCCTTTTTAAAACGGTACTATGTTTAACGGGCAGATTTCAGATGTTTTCTTTGACCTGGACCATACACTCTGGGATTTTGAAAGAAACTCCGAGCTTACTTTTGATAAGATTTTAAGGGACAACCATGTCGATGTTGTTCTAAGGGATTTTTTGGAAGTCTATGTGCCTATAAACCTTGAATTCTGGAAGCTATATCGAGAAAATAGAATTGCTAAGGAGGAGCTCCGGTTTCAAAGGTTAAGGCGTACGTTCGACACAATTGGAGCAACAGTTTCGGATGAAACTGTTTACATCTTGGCAGATGAATATATCCAACACCTATCATCTTTTACCCATTTAATTATGCATACTGTGGATGTTTTGGAATATTTGGCTCCAAAATATAAACTTCACATTATTACCAATGGGTTTCAGGAAATTCAGGAAAAAAAGCTAAAAGGTTCGAATATCCATGGGTATTTTGACCAAATAATAGATTCTGAAATAGCTGGAGTGAAAAAACCACATCCGTATATTTTTGAACTGGCCTTAAGGAAGGCCAATGTAGCTGCAGAAAACTCGTTGATGATTGGAGATAGCCTAGAGGCAGACATCATAGGAGCCAAGTCAGCTGGATTGCATGCACTTCACTTCAATGCAAACAATGAACCCCATCATGATTTTTGTATAATCATCGATAGCCTTATTGAAATAAAAAGCATTTTATAGAGTTATAATAGGGTAAAGCCAGCCTCATTTGTTGTTATACCAAATGTGCGTGAACCTATGAAAAAATTGCTTTTTAATCCCCTGTCACTGGCTGTGGTTTTCACAATACTTCTGTCATGCTCTGAAAAACAGGATTTTAACCAGTTTGATGACTTGAGTATTACCCCAACCCTTACATCCAGTATTCTCTATTTAGAATCGGACGAACAGTTTATCAATACATTGAGTGCGTTTGATGCATTTTATTCCCAAACGGTAAATTTTGATGCCTTCAACGAACAATATGTTGCTGAACGACTATTGGAAGGGAAAATTATCTACGAATTTGAAAACACCACCAGCAAAAGATTGAATATTGCCATTGATTTTTTGGATGAAGGAGGGGGAGTGCTGGATACTGAGTCCTTTGATGTTGAACCGGCAACCACACCCGCTCAAACCACCGAAATAACATATGGGCCGAGTGGCAAAAGTCTTGATATTCTGAGGGCCACTTCCGGCTTAAGAATCACAGGAACCAATTTGAGTGATGCTACCAGTGTTTCTACGGCATCAGAACCTAAAATAATAATGCGCTCGGCCGCCGAATTTTTATTTCGATTAAAATGAAGATAGGCCAATTGCTCTTGCTCACCATGCTTCTTGGGGCTACCTCGTTATGGTCCCAAAACAAACAATTGTTGTATGACTTTTATGAAATTCCGCAATCATTGTCTGTAAATCCTGGGGTAAAGACACTTCAAAAATGGCATACAGGAGTGCCCTTTATTTCTGGATTGGCATTCCAGGCAGGAACGAGCGGAGTTACCGTAAATGACCTTTTTGCAGATGATGGAATTGATTTTACCACTAAGGTAAGAGAACGCTTGTTGGATGCTATGAGTAGAAAAGATGACTTTAGCACTACAAGCCAAATAGAAGGTTTTAACATAGGTTTTAGAGGTAGAAACAGACCAGATGACTATTATTCTTTTGGGGTTTATGGCGAAACCGACATCATTGTGTATTGGCCCAAGGATTTGGCTATTTTAGGATTTGAAGGCAATGGGGGAGATAATATTGGAAGAAGCTTTAACCTAGGGGACCTTAGTGTTAGGGGAGAGATGGTCAATGTATACCATTTTGGGATAAATAGGAAAATGAGCAATACGCTCACTGTGGGGGCAAGGGCTAAGATATACTCCAGTATTTTTCAGTTTCAGTCTATTGGAAACTCAGGCTCTTTTAGAACTACTCAAGGTCAGAACAACATTTATACCAATAGCATAACTGCAGATATGGAGTTAAGAACTTCCGGGGTAGAAGGTATTGTTGATATTCTGGAAGAAGATGACGGCATTTCCAAAAGAGATTTGGCTGAGCTATTCGCTAAAAGGGTTTTGCTGGGAGGTAATCTGGGATTAGGTTTTGATGCTGGTTTCACGTATCAACTTAACCCGCAGACCACTATTACTGGAAGTCTTTTGGACGTTGGCTTCATCTATAATTCCAAGGACATTAAAAACTATACCTTGAAAGGTAGTGCCAGCAACGAAGGCTTGACCATAATCTTGCCGGAAGATGTAAATGATTTGGGAAATGATCTATGGCAAGATTTGATTGATGAAATTGAAGAATCCTTACCTTATGAAGAGAATGATTCCGGTTACATCTCATTTAGGCCGGTAAAGGCATATGGATCTATTCGTTACGATTTTGGAAAAGGTGAGTCTTCCAATGTAGATTGTGCTTGCCCTATTAATATGGACGGAGGGGGGCAGAACAGCGAGTTTTATAGGAACAGTGTGGGAGGACAACTTTTTCTTATGAAAAGACCTAGAGGCATACAAGCGGCATTAACAGGGTTTTATCAAAAAAGATTGGGAAGGGCAATGTCTCTTAAAACAACATATACCGTAGATAAGTATTCATTTACTAACATTGGTCTGGGGCTTAATTTTCAGGCTGGCCCTGTCAACTTCTATATTTTGGGAGACAATCTATTGGGTTATAGAAATATAGCTGATAGCCATTACGCTTCTTTACAATTTGGATTTAATATTATATCTTGGAACGATAATTGATTTATCTTCCATATGAGATTTAAACTGACATATTTTTTGATATTTGCCATTGGTCTGAGTTACCCTATGAATGGGCAACTAAATGATTATAAGTACATAATAGTACCCAAGAAGTTTGATGCTTTTAAAAAGGAGAACAAACACCAGACCAGCACCATAATCAAACATCTTTTTACCCAAAATGGGTTTACAGCGGTTTATGAAGATGCTCTTCCGGAGGATTTGGCCAATAACAGATGTTTGGGGCTTTTGGTTAATCTTGAGGACAATTCTTCATTGTTTAGCACAAAGACGGTTTTGGTATTGCGAGATTGTCAGTCCATAGAAGTTTTTAGAAGCTTGGAGGGTAGGAGTAAGATCAAAGAATATAAAGCTGCCTATAGAGAGGCTATAAAAGGGGCATTTACTTCGTTTGAAGGAATGGGTTATACATATACGCCCAAGAAGGAAACCAGTAAAGAAGTGGAAATGGAGCAACCTATTACGGTTAGTTTTAAGAATGACGTAAAATCTCTAGACAAAAAACCAGAGGAGAAGGTCATGGTTCAAGAAGCGACAACGGAAAACCAGACCTTTAAAAGCATAAAACCTGCGCCTTCTACAATAAAAAGAGCGGAGAACGTTGTAAAAAAAACGGTTAATTCAAATTTGCTCTATGCCCAGCCCATAGAAGGTGGATATCAGCTAGTGGACAGCACTCCGAAAGTGGTTTTGAAGATTGTGGAAACGTCTGTTGAAAATATCTTTTTGGTGGACTACGAAGGAAAAAACGGCGTTGTTTTCAAGAAAGAAGATAAGTGGTTTTTGGAATACACCGAAAATGGTGCAAAAAAGCTTGAAGAACTTAATATCAAGTTTTAGAACTGATATTTATCTTTCCATCTTTTCTTAAGAAATTCCCGCATAGCATTTTCCCTAGGATTATTTCCGGGCGTATAAAAGGTTGTTCCAGATATTTCTTCAGGCAAAAATTCAAAGTCAACAAAGTTGTTTTCATGGTCATGGGCATAATCATACCCTTTGCCATACCCTATATCCTTCATTAATTTAGTTGGGGCATTTCGCATGGCCAATGGAACCGACAAGTCGCCAGTTTCCTTAACCTTTTGTTGTGCACTTTTGATGGCCATGTAGCTAGCATTGCTCTTGGCGGAACTCGCCAAATAAGTAACACATTGGCTAAGGATTATCCGTGCTTCTGGGTACCCAATGGTATTGACTGCCTGAAAAGTGGTATTGGCCATTACCAGAGCTGTTGGATTGGCATTTCCGATGTCTTCAGAAGCCAAAATGACCAATCTCCTAGCTATGAACTTTACATCCTCACCTCCTTCAATCATTCTGGCCAACCAATACACAGCGGCATTGGGGTCACTTCCCCGTATAGATTTGATAAATGCAGAAATAATGTCATAATGCTGTTCCCCGGTCTTATCGTACAAAACCGTGTTCTTCTGGACCTTGTTAAGTACCAGATCATTGGTTATGGTTATGTCTTCGGAGGTTTCCGAATTTACAATGAGCTCAAAAATATTGAGGAGTTTTCTACCATCCCCACCAGAAAGTCGCAATAGCGCTTCGGTCTCTTTTAATTTTATTTTTTTCGATTTTAATAAATCGTCCGTGTGCATTGCTCTGTCTAAAAGAGCTTCAAGATCTTCTTTATTAAAAGGATTTAAAATATATACCTGACATCTGGATAAGAGTGCGGGGATAACCTCAAAACTGGGGTTTTCAGTTGTGGCACCTATTAATGTTACCCATCCCTTTTCAACCGCGCCCAGTAACGAATCTTGTTGGGATTTGCTAAAACGATGAATCTCATCAATAAACAAAATGGGATTTTTTGAAGTAAAGAGACCACCACTCTGCTTGGCTTTCTCAATAACCTCCCTTACATCTTTTACACCGCTACTTATAGCGCTAAGGGTGTAAAAGGGTCTTTGGCTTTCATTGGCAATAATATTGGCCAAAGTGGTTTTTCCGGTTCCTGGAGGCCCCCACAAAATCAAAGATGGAATGATGCCTTTTTTGATTTGATGGGTCAACGAACCCTGTTCGCCCACCAAATGGTGCTGACTTACATAGTCTTCCAATGTTTTAGGGCGAATCCGTTCTGCTAAAGGTTCATTCATGAAGGTAAAAATAAGACAATTTTATAGGATGAATATGAGGGATATGTGACCTGAAATTTTGCAAGTATGACAACATAAACCTGACAATTTGTGTAAATTCATGTAAATGGCTGGTTAATTGCCATATAGAATTGTATGACAGCGAAGGATCATTTTAGATTTTCTAATACGGTACTACTTGCACCGCTATTGGCAGTACTTTCCATATGGACGGTTTTTTGGATTGAGGTACAATTTGGAGTGAATTTTAATGATTATGGGGTTTATCCAAGAAAACTTTCTGGCCTACAAGGTGTTTTGTTAAGTCCGTTCATCCATGGATCTGTGGAACATTTATACAATAACACCATTCCATTGGCCATTTTGACCGGATTTCTCTTTTATTTTTATAACCAAGCCGCTGTAAAAACATTGCTTTTGGGTATCCTCATCTCTGGATTTGCTACTTGGATAATTGGGCGGCCTTCCTATCATATTGGCGCCAGTGGGGTAATCTATGTTTTGGCCAGTTTTATTTTCTTTAAGGGGGTGTTTGCAAAACATTTTAGATTGGTTGCGCTGTCATTGGTGGTGGTTTTTATATATGGTAGTATGATATGGTATATCTTTCCTATAGAGGAGGGAATATCTTGGGAAGGTCATCTTTCAGGGTTTCTTACTGGATTTTTGCTGGCATTGTTGATAAAGGTAAAAGTGCCGGATGAGAAAAAATATGAGTGGGAGAAGGAAGAATACAATGAGGAAGATGACCCTTTTTTAAAACATTTTGATGAAGATGGGAATTTTATTGAAGGTAATGTTGATGAAAAAGAAGAAGGTAACGTCAAAATAACCTATCATTATAAAAAGAAAGATAAAGAATAAGGTTTGTGGACTATCCCATTGAAAATTATATGAGATAATCAAAACCGCTGAAATTCTTAAATGGAACTTGATTAATGAGTATCAAATTTTTAGAACTTGTTGCGTTGGTAGCAATTATCCACTGTTTTGTCTTGAGTTGGGTAATTTTACTGTCAAAATTCTTTAGAAATGATAGAAATAAGTACTTAGGTTTTACTTTACTTATAATGGCCGTTGTTGGGATGAACAATTGGTTCTGGGATCTAAATACCAATCCACTTATAATAAATATATTGGATTTGTTCCTCTGGCAATTTTTATACCCAATAACTTTTTTCATCTTCTTTTATAAAACGGCACAATCAGATTCTGCCAAGACTGGGCAACTGAAGTTTCTTTACCTTCCTTTTCTAGTGTTGAGCATGCTCAATATCATTTTGTCTTTGGATTATGTATTCCATTTGTACAATCTTTCCAAAACAATTGAAACCTATGTTTCATCTTTTTATAAGGGCATTAGTTTTTTATCGATTGTGGTTCCTCTTTTTGCAATTCTTTTTTCATATGAGTATGCATTTCTAAAAGGAAATACAAGAGGAAAATGGTTAAAGCATCTTTGGATTTTCTTATCTCTACTCCTGCTTTATGGTGTGATATTGGAATGTTATCGCTTCATGTATTCAGAAAAATTGCCTTTGACTTATCTATGGTCGTTAGGCTCCATTTTTATTTATTGGTTGATTTATCATGGCCTCTATCGATTCAAATTGTCAAATGATCAATATGAGATCCGAACTATTCTAAAAAAAACGAAAGGTGAGGCACTTGCAATAGAAAGTAAGGAGAATCCACATTTTCAAAAATTAATTGCAATGCTGGCGGAGGAAAAGGTGCATCGCAATCCCAATTTGGGTAGGGATACACTTGCGGAAGAACTTAAAATAAGCAGTGGATACCTTACACAGATCATCAAACAGAACACCGGATATAGTTTTACGGAATTAATTAATTCTTATAGGGTGAAAGACGCCAAGGAGATGATTAAAAATCCAATGTTCGATAAGTACAGCCTGTTGTCTATTGGATTGGAATGCGGGTTTAACTCAAAGACCTCTTTTTTTTCAAATTTTAAAAAAGAAACTGACCTCACCCCAAAACAATACCGAGACAAATAGGTGCTATTTTCTTAACTGTTGAGAATACCGAACCGCCAAGTACAACCATCATTTTATGTTTGTTCCATTAAACATAAGAATCAAATATGGACATCTTAAAAAATTATGTACTGTTACCTTTTATCATTCTAACATCTTTATCCTGGGGTCAAACCAAAGTGATCTCATTTGAAGATGTAAATGTAATCCCTATGAATGCTGATACGGTTCTTACCCATCAGAGAGTAATAATAGCCAGCGGGAAGATCGCGAAGATCGAATCTGTATCCCATGTAAGTAATTATGATGTTGACACTATTATACAAGCATCCGGAAAGTATCTGATTCCTGGATTGGTAGAAACCCACTATCATTTGCAGAACAATGTCAGAAATGAATTCAAACTTTTGGTGGCGAATGGAATAACCTCTGCTAGAAATATGGCCGAATATGATGGACAAGATCATATAGCAATAAAGGAAGAGATTCAAAAGAATAGCTTTTTGGCACCATATTATTATACAACGGGGCCATATCTTACTAGAAACCATTTGAGTCATATTGATTCTGTGGAAAAAGTAGTGAGTTACCATAAAGAAAGAGGTTATGACTATTTAAAAATTGCCGATAATCTATCCCGGAACATTTATCTGAAATTATTGGAGCTTACCCAAAAAGAGAATATTGAAGTTGTAGGTCATGGACAGCGCGAATTGCCTTTAGAATATTCGTTAAGAATGAAATCCATTGCCCATTTGGAGGAGTTTATGAATATTTTTAGCGAAGCGGAGAGGAAGTCTACTTCTTATTTGAAACAGGCTGCCGAGCAAATCAAAACTAGTGGGATATATGTGTCGCCCACTTTGGGCATTTTTGAAATGATCAGTCGTTATGCCAATAATAAAAAGCATGCGAACCTCATTGCAAATGAAAACCTAAAATACCTTCCTAAGCGGTACGCTGATTATTGGAAATCAGATAGTATAAATTATAGGGCCAAACCTTGGTTTACGACAGAAAAAGCAATGGCTCGTTTGGAAAAAGAGTTGGAATGGCAAAAGACATTCACTAAAATATTGCATGACCATGGAGTGCCATTAATGGCAGGTAGTGATACTTATGGGTTGTTCCTTCCCGGGTTTTCCCTCCATCATGAATTGGAGTTGATACATGATTCTGGGCTTTCAACTTATGAAACCCTCAAAACAGCTACAGTGAATCCGGCAAGATATCTGAATACAAGTTCACAAAGCGGAACAATAACGGAAGGCAAGTTGGCCGATATGGTTTTATTGGCCAAAAACCCATTAGAAGATATCGAGAACACTAGAACTGTTTTGGGTGTTGTGCTTAAAGGAGAATGGCTAAATAGGGAAAAGCTTGACAATATGTTATTGGATGTAGAAAAATCATATGAATGAGTAACTCACGAGCTAAGCGTTTATTAACTTCATGATGAATAAGACTGAATACGAATACGTAGCTTTTATCTCCGTTGACGTACCACTTCGTAAAGAAACACTCCGCAAGCCACAGAAACATTCAGGGAACCTATTTCTCCCAATAATGGAAGTTTTGCCTTGTCATCCACTAGATTGAGGATTGAGGCTGAAATACCCTTGTCCTCAGCTCCCATAACAATGGCGGTAGGTTCTGTAAAGTTAATTTTATAGATTTCATTCTCCGTTTTTTCTGTTGCCGCTACAACCCGTATTCCGGACGACTGCAGGTAAAAAATGGCATCTTTTAAATGATCGACCTTTGCAATGGGAATCTTAAAGGCAGCACCTGCCGATGTTTTTACCGTATCATCCGTAATGGGCGCTGCACCACTTTTTGGAACAATGATTCCATCCACGCCACAACATTCTGCAGTTCTTATGATCGCACCAAAGTTTCGAACATCAGAAACTTGGTCCAGCAACAAAAATAAAGGGGCCTTACCTTTTTCCAGAGCCTGTTCCACCAAATTCTCGAAATTGTTGAATTGCACTGGGGAAATATTGGCAACAGCACCTTGATGGTTGTTTTTGGTCAGTCTGTTCAACTTTTCAACGGGTACGTACGAACAACTTAAGCCATTTTTTCTAATGGCCGTTTCCAACTCTTTATAGAGCTCTCCGCCCAATCCATTTTGTAGAAATATTTTATTTATGGGCTGTTCGGCATCAATTGCTTCCAGCACTGCGCGGATACCATAGATTTGGTTGCTCATAACATATAATTAGATAGTGCGGAATGCAAATATGTTAGCAGAAGGCACGCTAAGAAGAAATTTTATGAATCGCTAAAGGACCATTATTGGTAGTTCCGATTAAATATTTCTCGTTTTTAGCATTGGTTATGACCTCGATACTTTTCACATTCCCGTCCAAAAATAGTCCAGAATCTTGGAACGGGACACTTTTGTATCCATCTTTTCCATTGGACATCAAAATAACTCCAGAAATGGCATCTAATCTTGGGGTTTCTACTTCGGTTTCATAAATATTTCCGGCGGCGATCACATCCTCATAGCCATCATTATTAATGTCCATAATGGCGCAATCCAAAATAGGGAACATTTGGCTTTCCACAGGAAGAATCCTTTTTTCAAAATTAGACCCTCCTTTGTTGATCAAAAGAATGGATTTGAACTCGGTGACACTATTCTCATAGGAAGTGTCTAGTTTTTCGCCGTAAATGTCCGTCAAACTTGCATTGGCAAATTCGGTATAGGTTCCGAATTTCTCCTTAATGAATGGCATTTGCTGAGAGGAACACTCCCTTCCCCGAACAGGAACATAAGTACCGTTGTATTTTTTGCTTAGAACAATATCATTGGTCCCGTTTTCGTCAAAATCTGCTGCAAATATTTTAAAGGGCTTTTCCGGAGAGGCCTTGAATTTGATGTTTAGGCCAATGTTTCCAATGATATAATCTTTAAGTCCATCATTATTGATATCCGTTTCGTTGACAGAGAACCACCAGCCTTTTTCTTTTAGAATGTCATTGTTCTCTCCAACGTTCTTAAAAGTTCCTTGGTCGTTAATGAAAATGCCAATTCCTGTCCACTCACCAACAGCGATGAAATCTTCCCAGCCGTCATTGTTAATGTCAGTGGTCTGTAAATCATTGATTATCCCAAAATTTAAGAATTGGGGGGCCACTTTGGAGGTAACATCTATCAGTTCTCCATTTACATTTTCATACAGCGCGGATGATTGATGGTTGGGGTAGTTTTTGGGTACAACCCTGTTCCCGACCAAAATATCGTTATCCCCATCTTTATCATAATCAATAAAGGTCACTGCTTTTCCATTTTTGGGAAAGGAACCCAGCACATCACTTTCCAGCTTTGTATACTGCCCTGAGCCATCATTTATATAGATTCTGTCCTTGTGATATGAGGAATGCTCTGCAAATTCGTTTCCGCCGCTCACTACAAAAAGATCTAAATCCTTATCTCCGTCAAAATCGAAGAACATAGATTCCATATCTTCAAAATGTGCATCACCGGAAAGGGCAGGGGAGCTTAATTTTGAAAAACCTGTCCCGGTTTGCACATAAAGTTGTCCTGATTGCCCAGAAGCACCTCCAATATGCATATCCATTAAACCATCACCGTTAATATCTCCTTTGGTAATAAATGGACCCAGATTGGATTGTTTATAGGGTAATAAAATCTCGTCCTCAAAATCATCATAAACATTTTCTTTATGCACAAAATTTAATCCAAGCGCTGTGCTGTTTATGCTTTTGAAGTACTGATTTTTGATTTGTGAAGAGGGTATGGGCAGATTTGCTTCACTTTCTTGAAATGTAATTGTAGTGTTGACAGGAACATTCAATTTTTGCTGCATCTTACCGGATTTCCAGTAAATAGTAAGGGTGTCGATGGTTTTGTGGTTTCCTAAGCCAAAAAAAGCATTGTTTTCTTGTGCTGACCTATACCCACGAACTCTTTTTATCTCAACCATTTGAGAATTCCCTTCGAAGTCTATTCTAACTTTAGCAAACTCTTCGGATGAATCTCCTTGGGCAATAACTTTTAAGTAATTGCCTCGTTTTTCTTCAACGGACATGTTTTGATAAACAAAAGCATTTTCATCCATGTTGTTGATAATCAAATCCAAGTCCCCATCATTGTCCAAATCCCCAGAAGCGGCTCCATTACTAAACGAAAAATCATCTAATCCCCAATCTGTGGAAACATTGCTAAAGGATAGTTCCGATTTACGTTTGTACATAATGTTGGGCAGTTTCTCTGACGGCATGGACTCGTACAAGCGTTGTTTCACATCCAATGGAACCCTGTTGCCATATTTTTGACGCGCTTCAAATACTTGCCGCTGAAGGTCATTATCTAGAGCGTATCGGCGATATCCGTTAGTGACATGGATTTCTTTATGGCCATCAAGGTCAAAATCGTTCATTAGAACGGACCAGCTCCAATCTGTATTCGCAACACCCGAAAGTTGGGCAATGTTGTTGAATCTAGCGCCCCCGATGTTCTTTTGTAGGGAGTTGTACATGTACTGGTATTGAAAATCGGCTTTGTTGACCAAATAATCAAAGCGTCCGGTGCTCATGGATGCCATAAGCGTTTTTGATCTAACATGGTCATTTGCGGCCATGTCCAGGACAAAAATATCCTGAAGATTATCATTGTCCAGGTCGGCAATATCAATACCCATCCCGTAAAAGGATATCTGGTTTGTGGATTCTTTTATGTTATCTGAAAACGTACCATTTTTATTGTTGATGTAAAGTACATCCGGTAGATAGTAGTCGCTGGCCATATAAATATCCATCCATCCATCTTCATTAATGTCCGAAACGGCCAGACCAAGTCCGAAAATAGGTTTTTCCAATCCGGCTTTTTGGGTAATGTCAATAAACTTACCATTGTCATTACGGTAAAGGTGGGAAGAGTTGAAATACAGATCATCTGGATGGGATGCAATATATCTTTCCAGACTTACGGGATCCATCCCATAAAGTTCATTTTCGTTCATGACCAAACAATCCAAATCCCCATCTTTATCAAAATCAAAGAAAACCGATTGCGTACTAATGCCCATATCGGCAAGGCCATATTCTTCAGCTTTTTCTGTGAACGAACCGTTTTTTTGATTTATTAATAGAAGGTTTTTCCGATTCTCCCTAGAGTTTGGTCCTCCCTGGGATATATAAATATCCATCCACTTGTCTTGATTGATGTCCACAAAAGTGATACCGTTGGACCAATGCTTGCCGTTATTGATACCCGCGGATTGAGTAACGTCTTTGAATCTTAGGTTGCCTTCATTTAGAAAAATACGGTTAGGTACTTGATTACCACAGAAAACAACATCCAACAAGCCATCATTGTTTAAATCTTCCAGACCAACGCCGGCTCCATTATAGAAATAATCATAATCAAAAAGATTTTCCATCGTGGAGACATCATGAACAATGGTATTGGAAAAATTGATGCCACTCGCAGTTGCATCAATTTTTGTGAACAGAGGACTTTCTTTGGAAGACTCAGGAGCGGACTGGGTAACCTGTGCGTTTTTTTTCGCTTTTCCACAACTTCCTATCAGGATGCACAACAGCAATATGGAGAGAAATCTTGTCATTGAAATCTTCAAAATTTGGATGAATATACTATTATAATTTCTGCCTATTTATGCAGAGGTTTATAAGGAGTTTTTATAAAGAAAACCAATAATGACTACTTATAGCCCTAAAGCCATGATAGCCGGGTCATCTTTTGCATATGAATAGGCTCTCCAGAAAAAACCTTGGCTAGAAAACTTCCAAACCACTTCACCACTTTCTGTTACCTCCCAAAGTCCAAAATCACCTTCGGTGATAAGTCTGTTGCCATTAGGAAGCCTCACCATTCCTGAAACCTTTGGAGAATACAGCTCTGGATCGGTAAAACTCCAGGTAACCTGCGGTTCATTATCCACATTAGGTTGCAAACTTAGGGGGTCTGGAATTTGGAACTCGTATACTGTTGACTGCTCCAAGTCTGCCCCATTTGTAAAAATTGATATTTTACCCAAATCATCACCAGAAAGGAGACGAGGATGGTGATTGTTTCTGAACAGTCTTTCACCCATCGCATTGTCATAAGCCTTGGGATTTCCAAATCTATAGACCAAATCACCTCCAACACCTTTAGCTCCACCAGTATGGGCAGCTGCTTCTTCGGTTGTTGTGCTATGGTCAATAACCCAGACCTCATGATAAAAGTTTACGCTTAAATAGATTAAATCGTTGATTTCATCATATTCAATCCCATTTGCGTGCATGATGTCCCCTTCTTTATCCGTTACATAATTTAGGTTTATCAATTGGGGATTGTCCGCAACAACACCAAAGTTGTCCTTGGTATCGTCATGATCTTGAATTAAATGATCCCAAGAATGCCATTCCCATACAATCTCATCGGTCGTAGGGTCAACTTCAATTACGGCTTCTGGAAAAACTGGGATGTCTAAACTGGATCCTGCACTTTCAGCCTCCTCCATTGTCCTCTTTTCCCAGACAATGGTAATTAGATTTCCATTGGGAAGCAGTTCAACGTCATGATGTGTAATATACTCTTCTGAAGAGTAATCAAAGTTCCATTCTACTGAACTATCCGTGTTTACAAATTGTAATTTCCCTCCTTGACCACCATATTCAATTTTGGGGTCATCCGCTTTCATAATGCCTACTAATTTGCCACTGGATAAGAGTTCAACATCATTTCCTATTCCACTTGGCAAGTCCCATTCATGTAAAATGATGGACTCTTTATCCATCAAATACACACGGTCGTTACCGGCATCATTTATTAATATATAATTGTCATCTGTTAAATCCGCATTGAAAAACTCGACTGTACCAGCTTTTTCCTCGTTAGTGGGTTCATCATCAGTTGTAGGTTCATCATCAGTTGTAGGTTCATCATCAGTTGTAGGTTCATCATCAGTAGGGTTTTGGCCTGTGGGCTCATCATCAACTGTAGTTGTGTTATCATCATTATTACAAGAGAATACCAACAAACCTATAATTAGAATGTAGAACAGTTTTAAAAAGGTATGCTTCATAGAATTTTTTATAAAAAGAACTGACTTTGGTTTACGCTTGACTCCAATTTATATGTCGGGAAAACAAAGCGAAACCAACAGGTATAATTGATTTAATAAAATTTTGACGGGTTGTCAAAAAAAAAGGGCATCCATACCAACGTATAATGCCCCTTTTATTTATAATAAAATTATTTTTACTCGCAAACTAGCAAGGTAATCTCACCTACAGCAGGAGGAGCAGTACCTACAGCTGCAGCTGTTTTGAGGTTAGGATCTTGTATGGTAAAGGTAACCTCACCATCCCAATCACCTGATACAAAGCTCACGACTAAAGATGTAGCTCCTTCTGGAACGGTAAAGGTTGAAGTACCATTCTCACCAGCTTCCAAAGTATAGTTTACAACATCTCCACCGTCAATTTGTACAGATATAGCTGCACCATTCCATCCATCACCATAGCTGTCAAAATGATTGATGGTGTATTCACCTGGATAAGGAGCATCCGCATTCAACTGGACACACTCTGTTACAAACACAGCTCTGTAATACTCAGTGTCGTTCTCATCAGTGGTAACAATTCTTCCATCAGCGGTAACAATTTCGTAGCGCAATTGGAATTCGTCATTTACACCTAGGTCATCGAAAGTTAGGTTTGGACCATAAAGTTCATCTAGTGTAACATCCAATTCTAGCATGCTCACACCTTCCTCAATATCCAAATCTGCTATGGTATACGTTTTAAAAAGCGCTTCTTCTTCCGATCTGCTTGTTTCTCCCTCAGCAAGACTTCTGTCCACAAATGCACGATAAATATTCAAAGTCTCTAACAGTGCTTGGTCATTTCCATCATCAATGGTGATTTTTACTGCGAAATCTTCATTAGGATTTGTCAAGGAAACTTCATTAGCATTTACATCCTCAATATCAAATGCAATACCATCATCTGTGGTATAGGTATACTGGTATGGAGAACTAAAGAATGAACCACCACTTACGTTACCGGTAGTGTCAGAATTTTTGAAAGACCTTCCATCCGTAGTGAAAAGCTCCATATCCAAAACAAACTGATCACCTGGCAATAATTGCGTAAGGCTTATACCAGTTGCTGCAAGCATATCTGCCAATGTAACTGAATAGTCAAAACTTGGAAGTCCTTCAAACTCACCAAACTCGTTGATGGTTGCAATTGCAGCATTGGCCACAGACTCGTCTGGAGTTCCATTGTTATCTACAAAACTTACGGTAATCTCTACACGGTCCAAAAGATCTCCACCTTGATCATCCTGCTCTTGAAGAGAAAATGATAAAGTAGCAGCAGTGTCAAACATGTCCACTGGATTATCGTCTGGATCCGTAGAATCTAGAGTTCTAAGAATAGCACCACTGCCAACAGTTTCCTGCACAGTGATCGTAACCTTGTCGTCTGTTTCACATGAGGCAACCAAGATTGCCATGACAAGCAAGACATATATCTTATAATTTTTCATGAATTTAAATTTTATGTTCATAGCTCTTTTTTAATTGGCCGCAGGGGCACTTGAATTAGTATCCCAGAATACAGGCTGAGTTTGATCAGCTTTCTGAGTAATGTTCGAGTTATTATTCACCGCATCGGTAGGATAATACATGGAACGGATAAAGGTTCCTGGGTCTGGTTCTAAGTTAGGCTGTAGCGTAGTTGGGAAACCAGTTCTTCTATAGAAGTTATATGGCTCAACCCCGTTACCAAAGTGTGCAATAAAGTACTGCTCACCTAATACATCCCATTTTCCGTCAGCATCAGCATCATCAAAATCGATACCTACTTGGGTGATATAAGCATTTACATCTCCTTCAGATGGAACAAAAGAAAGATCTGCACCAGCTTCTCTACCGGCCAAGAAGCCCTGAACCTTAGCTATTGATTTAGTAATTCCATCAATCATGAAGCCACGTGCCTGCCCAGTGTTTCCAGCTACCAAAGCCATTTCAGCTCTCATAAAGTCTACACCAAAAGCAGTCAATAAATTGGTGATTCCAGTTCCACCGCCACCAGCAGTTGGGCTAATGGCCAAGAAGCTATCATCATCAAATCTACCACCTACAGGATAGGTTCCGTAAGTAGCTCTTAACAAACCATCTGGTGGAATACCATCAGCCTCACCGTGAGCTCTACCCCAAAATCCGTTTGGTAACCAGCAAAAATCGCCTCCAAAACCTGCATTGATATAATGCTGAGGAGGAGTTTCCAAAGAACAGTTCAACAATTCCTCATTTGGAGCAATTTCAGCTCCAGGAACTGCATCTGTCTGTCGGTAGAAGTAATAACGGGTTCTTGGATCATCTGTTCTATCCATTTTTTGCATCAACCAGTTAGACATGTACTCTCCTGCACCTGCCGCTTGATAGTTGATACCATACCTTGGGTGTCTTGAATCTGGCTGAGTGGCACTTGTAGCAGGCCATCTCCAAACAAAATCGTCCGCCGTATCCTGGATATAGTTACCACCAGTGATAATGGCATTAAAACTTGCAGCTGCATTAGTATCCACTAATCTACGTTGTGAATAAATCTTAAGTTTCAATGTATTTGCGGCTTTGACCCATTTGTCATAATCGTTCCCATAGAAGAAATCAACCGCTGGATCAGCAGAAGGTGTGCTATTAAAATTGGCAATAGCTTGATCTATTAGAACCAACATGGCATCGTAGATACTTGCTCCTGAATCTAACGCAGGGTTCAGATTCAATTCACCTGCTTGGATAGCCTCAGAATAAGGTACATCACCGAAGAAATCTACCATACTGATCATTAAATAGGCCTCAATGAACTGTGCAATACCAATATGCCTTGTCTGAGCTGCAGCTTCAGCTAAAGGAGTCATAGCGCGAATGTCTGCAAGAACACCTCTATAAGCATTGATCCACTCATCGTCCATGTCACTACCTTGGTATACACTTTGGTAATTTCTACCATTCATATTTACTATACGCGTCAATTCCATTCCCAACTCATTGAAACCGTCACCAGTGGTATTACCACCAGATTGCCAGTTGTCATTTAAGTCGAAATCAGCGTCCCCTTCAAATTGTCTTACAAAATCTTCTTGAATTGAATTCAAAAAGAAGTCAACACCTGCCTGATCCGGGGTAAGAGCATTTGGATTGGCAGTAATGTCTAGCTCTGTGGTCTCGCAAGAGGTGAATGCAAGCAATCCTCCCAAGACCGTCAAAGTCATATATCTGTTTATGTTTCTCATTATTTTCATAGTTTTTATTCTTAGAATGATGCTTTTACACTAAGTCCGTATCTTCTTGAACTTGGTCCGTTAAGGAAGTCAAATCCAAAACCGTTACCAACTCCAGTACCTGAAGTGTTGGGGTCAAAGTTTGCACCCTTGGGAGTGTTTATCGCTCTGTACCAAAGGTTGTTTCCTGATACAGTAAACGTAAGTGATCCAAATGGCGTTTTATCCAAGAACTTAGATGGCAAGCTGTAGCTTAAAGAAGCTTCTTGCAATCTTACTGTGGTAGCATCATACACTTGTAGTTCACTTGGGCCAAATAAAAGGTTACTAAAGAAATACGTAGAGTTGTTGATCTGTCTGTTGTTGACATTTCCGTTTGCATCTACACCTGGAAGGATAAAAGTATTCTCCCTGTCAATAGTTTCAGTAATCAATCCTCTACCCAACAATGTTGAAATTGTTGAAGAATAAACATCACCTCCTTGAGTATAATTCCACTGGAATCCTAAGGTGAAGTTTTTGTAGGAGATACTGTTTCTTACGTTAGCTACCCAATCTGGATTTGGATCTCCGATGATACCATCATTTGGTGCTTGAACGTAGTTACCATCAGCACCTACAACAAAATCTCCGTTGGCATCTCTAAGTATCTGGCTTCCGAAGAAAACACCTAATGGCTCTCCTTCAATAGCTGCATTACCAAGGTTTGAGAAACCTGAGTAAACTACTTGATCAGTATCAAGACCTAGGTCAGTTACTGTAGTTTCATAAGCAGTGAAGTTCAAATTTGTACTCCAATCAAAAGCACCTTCTTCTTTAGCTCTGAACCAATTTACACCTAAGTCAATTTCAACCCCTTCTGATTCAATCTCACCAATATTGGTAGCGGTTACAGTAAACCCAGATGCTGGATCTAGTGGTCTGTCCAAAATCAAATCATTGGTCTTTCTCTGGTAAATAGATGCATCCAATGTAATTCTGCTATCCCACCATCTAGATTCAATACCTATCTCAATCTCTTCCAAAGTTTCTGGTTGTAGATTAGGGTTACCAAGTCTAAATCCTGTGGTGTTTGTTACGATGTTTCTACCAGTTGCATCTTGAACATCTTGAGTATCCAAGGTCAAAGTACTTGCAATTGGATATGCTGATGTTAGTACGTCAAAGTTTGCAGAAACCCCGATACCACCACGAATCTTCAAGTAGTTCAGTACGTTTTCAGATTTCAGACCATCAATTGCAGCTGTTGGTATGAAAGATACACTTGCACTAGGGTAGAACTGAGAGCGATTCTCTTTTGAGAAATTAGATACCCAGTCATTTCTTGCTGCAAGAGTTAAGTAAAGGAAATTGTCATAGTCAAAATCTGCTTGAGCGTAAACCCCTGCGATATTTCTTTCAGTAAATGATTCAATCTCATTTTGGTTCAAGAAGTTGAAGTGTCTAAGTACTCCAAAAACTTGCTGCCCATCACTGGCAACACCGTTTTGGTTAAATACTTCACGTCTTGTAGTAGCACCTACGTTAAAAGTAGAACCAATTTTTTCTGTGATATCATAATCCCCGTTCAATACAAGGTTGTGGTCCCAAATAGTGTTGGTGTTATTCCAAGTTTCATAAACACCACTTGCCAATCTAACATCTCCACTATTACTGTTAACCCCACCTTTATTCTGGAAGTTGGTGTTTCCTTCACTATAGACATCAATACCAGCACGATAAACAATGTTTAAGTTATCGTTTAGCTCGTACTGTACAGTTGCCTGTCCAAATACCCTGTTGGTCTCTTGGTTTGTCTCAGCATTTGCCACAGTCCATAGTGGGTGCTGGATAGAGTTGTTCTGTCTGTAGTAGACACTTCCACCGGTAATTGGATCTTGGAAAGGAAGTCCTTGAATATCGATACTTCTTGGTGTAAACCAAAGGTCACCGAACACGGAAGAACCAGTACCGGTTGAACCGTTACCCTGGCTCAATGCAACCGGAGGTGAAATAAACTTTGTTCTTGCAAAGTTCAAGGTTCCGTTTACGGTGAACTTGTTAGATAATATTGCTCTACCACCAACAGATAGTGTGTTACGAGTAACACTGTTGTTAGGGGTAAACCCATTATCCTTAAGATAACCGTAGTTCATGTTGTATCCGACCTTTCCATCATCTGAAGTTCCTCTTACGTTAATAGAGGTGTTGGCCACTGTACCAGTTTTGAAGAAATTCTTCACACTGTCGTAAGGTCTCCAATCGTAACGTGCACCCTGAAATTCTGGGAATGCAGCCTGAATGGCAGCTGTAGAAGTAGAATATGGGTGAGCCAATGTGGCATTGTCATCAATTGCAGCTTGGTTTGCATATCCAGATGCTCCGTCTCTAGCAAATGCAGGTCCCCAGTTACTGAAGAACCATCCAAAAGATTGGTCAAAACCGTTACCGTAAACATCCTGATATTCTGGTAATGAAGCAATCTCATTGAAAAACATTGAAGAATTGACAGTGATTTCAGTCTTCTTAGGACCTTGGCTTGAGGAACCACCTTTAGTGGTAATCAAGATAACACCGTTCCTACCTTGTGATCCATAAAGCGTTGCTGCTGCAAGACCTTTAAGAACGTTTACACTTTCAATACTGTTTGGATCTAAATCCAAAAATCTACTGGAACCGTTGTTACCGTTAATGAAATCTTGACGAGATCCATTTCTACCGGATGGGTTGGTATCAGTACTAAAAGGAACACCATCAACGATAAATAACGCCTGGTTACTACCACTAAATGTTGTTTGCCCCCTAATGATGATATTTGTACCGGAACCGGAAAGACCACTTTGTTGTGTAATCTGTACCCCTGAGGCTTTTCCTTGAAGTACCCTTGCAACATCACCTTCGGGACGCTGCTCAAGATCTTCGGAACCTACTTCGGTAACAGCATAACCCAATGCTTGTTTCTCCCTTTTAATACCAAGGGCCGTTACCACAACTTCTTCAAGAGCTTGTGCGTCCTCTTCCATTTGAACGTTGATTACGTTCTCCGCACCAATAACCCTTCTTGCGGCTTTTTGACCTATATAGGTAAAAAGTAGTGCTTGACCTTGACTTGCGCTGATAGCGTAATTTCCATCAAAATCTGTTTGAGTACCGTTTGTGGTACCTTCAACGACAATGTTGACTCCAGGTAGCGGAAGCCCATCGGCATCCGTAACTGTACCTGTAATCGACTTGTCTTGCGCAAAGGAAATTTGCACAACAAACGCCAATAACAGCGTTAACAATCCATTAAGTTTTGTTCTCATTTTAAAATTATTTGAATTAGCTAGGCGCTAAAATCATAATTTCATGTTAATAATCCAAACTAATTTTACTAAAATTTTAAGCCGTTGTTAGCAAATGGAGCGACCCCGAAATAAAAATCGTCAGTTGTTGACTGTTCAATTTCGGGTATTGATATTCATTGTGATTGGTTTTTTTGAGCAAATAAAATGTGTTATATATTTCCAAAATGAAAGGGAGGAGTGTTGCAGTTATAAAAAAAACCTTCTTTTTAATCGGAAAAACACAATTTCTGGTTAAGGTGTACTTTGGCTGAATTCCATCTGGGTTTAATAGGATTACTATACCTTAATATATATAGGGGTAAATATTGCTGATTTTTTAACAAGGTCACTGACGTCTTTTATCCTTATGTTGAAATCTTAACAAAAAGTTAAAAATTTTTATGGGCACAATAGGGAATGTGGTCGGATTTTTTTGGTGATAGAATTGTTTTGTTGAGCTCATTGTGACCTTGAAGATGTAGAGGTGTCATACACTGAGTTAATTTGAGGTTTTTATCTTAACTGAATGGTGGTTGCATTTTAACGATAATTATGGTGAGGTCATCCTAATATAACTTTTAATGTAAAAGATTGGGTTTATAAATTGATTGCTGATAGTTATAAATATGGATGCAATTGTATGAGTTGCCTTCGTTCTGCAAAACATTTGGAGCTAAGATCCTTGAAGTCCTTTAATTTGGAGTGTAATTTTGGATTTTTGGGATGGATTTTAAATTTGATCTTATAGGATTTGAATTATTCCAAATTATCATTACATTTGCAGCCCTCAAAAAGAGGGTTATTTTTATTTAATAGAAATTTTAATGCCAACAATTTCACAATTAGTACGAAAAGGAAGAGTCACAATTACCAAGAAGAGTAAATCGGCTGCTTTGGATTCGTGTCCTCAAAGACGAGGGGTGTGTACGCGTGTTTATACGACTACGCCAAAAAAACCAAACTCTGCAATGCGTAAAGTTGCAAGGGTTAGGCTTACAAATGGTAAGGAAGTAAACGCATACATCCCTGGTGAAGGTCACAACCTCCAAGAGCACTCGATAGTATTGGTTAGAGGTGGTAGAGTAAAGGATTTGCCAGGGGTTAGATATCATATCGTCCGCGGCGCATTGGATACTGCAGGTGTTGCAGGTAGAACACAGCGTAGATCAAAATACGGTGCAAAACGTCCTAAAAAATAAGAAGAGATGAGAAAAAGACAGGCGAAGAAAAGACCATTATTACCGGATCCAAGGTTTAACGACCAGTTGGTTACGCGTTTTGTAAACATGATGATGTGGGATGGTAAGAAGTCAGTTGCTTTTAAGGTTTTTTATGATGCAATTGATATCGTTGAAGAGAAAAATACTGACGAAGAAAAAACTGCTTTGGAGTTGTGGAAAGATGCACTTTCCAATGTAATGCCACATGTTGAGGTAAGAAGTAGAAGAGTGGGTGGTGCTACATTTCAGATTCCAATGCAAATCCGTCCAGACAGAAAAATCTCAACCGCAATGAAATGGTTGATTAGTTATGCAAGAAAGCGTAATGAAAAATCAATGGCACAAAAATTGGCTGCAGAAGTTTTAGCTGCTGCAAAAGAAGAAGGTGCTGCGGTTAAGAAAAGAGTGGATACCCACAAAATGGCGGAAGCAAACAAAGCATTCTCTCACTTTAGATTCTAGTTGGTAAAATGGCAAGAGATTTAAAATATACAAGGAATATTGGTATTGCAGCTCATATTGACGCTGGAAAAACCACTACTACAGAACGTATTCTTTTTTATACTGGTGTAAGTCATAAAATTGGTGAGGTACATGATGGTGCCGCTACCATGGACTGGATGGAGCAAGAGCAAGAGCGTGGTATTACCATTACCTCTGCTGCTACAACATGTACATGGCAATTCCCAACTGAGAATGGGAAACCAACTGCTGATGCAAAAGGATACCACTTTAATATTATTGATACTCCCGGACATGTTGACTTTACCGTTGAGGTAAACCGTTCATTACGTGTTTTGGATGGATTGGTCTTCTTGTTCAGTGCGGTTGATGGTGTTGAGCCTCAATCTGAAACGAACTGGAGATTGGCCGATAACTATAAAGTGCCTCGAATAGGTTTCGTGAACAAAATGGACCGTCAAGGATCTAACTTCTTGATGGTGTGTAACCAAGTTAAAACCATGCTTGGTTCCAATGCAGTTCCTATTGTTCTGCCTATTGGTGAGGAAGCTGACTTTAAAGGTATTGTTGACCTTGCTAAGAACAGGGCAATTGTATGGCATGATGAGAACTTTGGTTCTACATTCGATGTTATCGACATTCCAGAAGACATGAAAGCCGAGGTTAAGGAGTACAGAGCTGCTTTGATCGAAGCTGTTGCGGAATATGATGAGGAGTTGATGGAGAAATTCTTCGAAGATGAAGATTCCATTACTGAAGAAGAAGTGCATGCTGCATTAAGAGCTGCTGTTATGGATAGAGCTATCATTCCAATGGTTTGTGGTTCTTCATTTAAGAACAAAGGAGTTCAGTTTTTATTGGATGCTGTTTGTCGTTACTTGCCATCTCCTATAGATAAGGATGATATTGTAGGTACTGATCCAAACACTGGAAACGAGATTACAAGAAAACCAGACCCAAAGGAGCCATTCTCTGCTTTGGCATTTAAGATTGCTACGGATCCTTTTGTTGGTCGTTTGGCATTCTTTAGAGCATATTCAGGTCGTTTGGATGCAGGTTCGTATATCTTGAACAATCGTTCAGGTAAAAAAGAACGTATCTCACGTATATACCAGATGCACTCTAACAAGCAAAATGCTATTGAGTATATAGAAGCTGGTGATATTGGTGCGGCTGTTGGATTTAAGGATATTAAGACTGGTGATACCATGTCTTCAGAGAAACATCCTATCGTACTTGAAAGTATGGATTTCCCTGATCCTGTAATCGGTATCGCGGTTGAGCCTAAAACTAAGGCTGATGTGGATAAATTGGGTATGTCTTTGGCAAAATTGGCTGAAGAAGATCCTACATTCCAGGTAAAAACGGATGAGGCGTCTGGCCAGACCATTATTTCTGGTATGGGTGAGCTTCACTTGGATATTATTGTTGACCGTTTGCGTCGTGAGTTTAAGGTTGAGGTGAACCAAGGTCAACCTCAGGTTGAGTACAAAGAAGCGATTACACAATCTGCTGATCATAGAGAAGTCTACAAGAAGCAGTCTGGTGGTCGTGGTAAGTTTGCGGATATTGTCTTTACTATGGAGCCTGCTGGTGAAGAAGTGGTTGGATTAGAGTTTGTGAACTTGATCAAAGGAGGTAATATTCCTAAAGAATATATCCCATCTGTTGAAAAAGGATTCAAAGAGGCTATGAAAAATGGTCCTTTGGCCGGATTTGAGATGGATAGTATGAAGGTTACTTTAAAGGATGGTTCTTTCCACCCAGTGGATTCAGATTCACTTTCCTTTGAATTGGCTGCAAAAATGGGATACAAAGCTGCTGCTAAGTCTGCTAGATCAGTATTGATGGAGCCTATCATGAAGATTGAGGTGTTGACACCAGAAGAAAACATGGGTGATATTGTTGGTGATCTTAACAGACGTAGAGGAACTATTAGCGATATGAGTGATAGAGCTGGTTCCAAAGTAGTTAAAGGAGAAGTGCCTTTGTCAGAAATGTTCGGTTATGTAACTTCATTAAGAACATTGTCATCTGGTAGAGCAACTTCAACCATGGAATTTTCGCACTATGCAGAAACTCCAACCAATATTGCAGAAGAAGTCATTAAATCAGTAAAAGGAGTAACCGCTTAATTTTTCAGCAAGATGAGTCAAAAAATTAGAATAAAACTTAAATCTTACGATCACAATTTGGTGGATAAGTCTGCTGAGAAGATTGTTAAGACAGTTAAGACAACAGGTGCTGTGGTTACTGGACCAATTCCATTGCCAACGCACAAAAAGATATTTACAGTTTTGCGTTCACCGCACGTGAACAAGAAATCGAGAGAGCAATTTCAGTTAAGTTCATACAAGAGATTGCTTGATATTTATAGTTCTTCTTCAAAAACTATTGATGCTTTAATGAAATTAGAGCTTCCAAGTGGTGTAGAAGTCGAAATAAAAGTATAAATTTGCACGCCTTTTGAAAGAAAGGTGGACATGTCCGGAGCTGCGTGCGATGGAAAAACGGGAAAAAGAAAAAATCTGGGTCACAGAATCTTTTCTTTGACCCAATTTTTTTGCCAAGCAATTGGCACTTGAAAAAGTAAACAATTAATAATTAATATTTATGTCTGGGTTAATAGGTAGAAAAATCGGTATGACCAGCATCTTCGACGAGAATGGAAAAAATGTTCCATGTACCGTTCTTGAAGCTGGACCATGCGTGGTTACCCAAGTCAGAACCGAAGAGGTGGACGGGTACAGTGCCCTTCAACTTGGTTTCGATGACAAGGCAGAAAAACGTGCAAACAAGGCCGAGTTAGGTCATGTTAAAAAAGCAGGTGCTTCTCCAAAGAAGAAAGTCGTTGAGTTCCGGGATTTTGAAGGTGAATTCAAATTAGGTGATACCGTTGGTGTTGACCTATTTGTAGAAGGTGAATTTGTTGATGTAATTGGTACATCAAAGGGAAAAGGATTCCAAGGGGTTGTTAAGCGACATGGTTTTGGTGGAGTTGGACAGGCAACCCACGGTCAGCACAATAGATTGAGAGCTCCTGGTTCTATTGGTGCAGCATCTTACCCTGCCCGCGTTTTCAAAGGAATGAAAATGGCCGGTAGAATGGGTGGTGAAAGAGTAACAGTTCAAAACTTGAGAGTATTGAAAGTGGTTCCAGAGAAAAACCTTATCGTAGTAAAAGGTTGTGTTCCTGGTCACAAGAATGCTTACGTAACAATTGAGAAGTAATGAAGGTTGCAGTTTTAGATATTAAAGGAAAAGAAACAGGTAGAAAGGTTGACCTTTCTAAGGATGTTTTCGGAATAGAACCCAATGAGCATGCTATCTATTTGGATGTAAAGCAATATTTGGCGCACCAAAGACAAGGTACACACAAAGCAAAAGAAAGAGCTGAGATTGCAGGTAGTACCAGAAAGATCAAAAAGCAAAAAGGTACTGGTACCGCAAGAGCGGGTAGTATCAAGTCTCCTATTTTTAGAGGTGGTGGTAGAATCTTTGGCCCAAGACCAAAGGACTACACCCAAAAATTGAACAAAAATGTGAAGCGTTTGGCTCGTAAATCAGCGTTGACATTAAAGTCAAAAGAGAAAGCGATTACGGTTGTTGAGGACTTCAATTTTGAAGCACCGAAGACCAAAGATTTTGTTGCTTTTTTAACCTCTTTGGGAATAGAAAATAAAAAGTCTCTTATCGTGTTGGGCGATTCAAATAATAATGTATATTTGTCGTCGCGCAATTTGGAGCGTTCTGAAGTTGTAACTAGCTCAGAATTAAGCACTTACAAGATAGTTAACGCTGGAAATGTTGTGCTTACTGAAAGTGCTTTGGAAGGAATAGAATCGAACCTAAAGAAATAAGAAAATCATGAGTGTGTTGATAAAACCAATCATTACGGAAAAAATGACCGCGGATAGCGAGCTTTTCAATCGTTATGGTTTCTACGTTGACCCAACGGCCAATAAGCTTCAGATCAAGGATGCGGTTGAGGCTACTTATGGTGTTTCTGTGGAAAAGGTAAGAACCATGAACTATGGTCCAAATCGTAAGAGTCGTTATACAAAAACAGGAATCCAACACGGAAAAACAAATGCTTTGAAGAAAGCAATTGTTGATGTGGCGGAAGGTGATATTATTGATTTTTACAGTAATCTATAAAGACGAGAAATGTCAGTTAGAAAATTAAAACCGATAACCCCTGGACAGCGTTTTAGAGTAGTAAACGGATTTGACGCGATTACTACTGATAAGCCGGAGAAAAGCTTGCTTGCTCCGTTAAAAAAGTCGGGTGGTAGGAACAGTCAAGGAAAAATGACCATGCGCCATAGAGGTGGAGGTCATAAAAGAAGGTATCGTGTTATCGATTTCAAAAGAGATAAGCAAGGAGTTGATGCAAAAATTGTGTCAATCCAGTACGATCCCAACAGAACTGCATTTATCGCTTTGGTTGAATACAAAGATGGTGAAAAGAGATATGTGGTTGCGCAAAATGGAATGCAGGTAG
The DNA here is from genome assembly GCF_965222555.1 of Flagellimonas sp. Classification (GTDB taxonomy): domain Bacteria; phylum Bacteroidota; class Bacteroidia; order Flavobacteriales; family Flavobacteriaceae; genus Flagellimonas. The sequence goes on from NZ_CBDCUG010000005.1 coordinate 2,151,834, forward strand.
GTCAGAAGATTTCTTCTGGTTCAAAAGCTGCTCCAGAAATTGGAAATGCACTTCCTTTAAGTGAGATTCCATTGGGTACCATTATTTCTTGCATTGAGCTAAGACCAGGTCAAGGTGCTGTTATGGCGCGTAGTGCTGGTACATTTGCTCAGCTAATGGCAAAGGATGGAAAATTCGTTACCATTAAATTGCCTTCTGGTGAAACACGTATGATTTTGGCCAATTGTTTGGCCACTATTGGAGCTGTTTCCAACTCTGATCACCAATTGTTGGTATCTGGTAAAGCAGGTAGAAGCAGATGGTTGGGTAGAAGACCAAGAACTAGACCGGTAGCTATGAACCCTGTCGATCATCCAATGGGTGGTGGTGAAGGTAGAGCTTCTGGAGGTCATCCAAGATCTAAGAACGGTATTCCTGCAAAAGGATTTAGAACACGTTCCAAGACAAAAGACACCAATAGATATATCATAGAACGTAGAAAGAAATAAAAGAAAAAGTAAATGGCACGTTCATTAAAAAAAGGACCTTACGTTCATCATAGTCTGGAAAAGAAAGTCCAGAACAATATAGATTCAGGTAAGAAAACGGTTATCAAAACATGGTCTAGAGCCTCAATGATAACGCCAGATTTCGTAGGACAAACCATAGCTGTACACAACGGGAGACAATTTGTTCCTGTATATGTTACTGAGAATATGGTGGGTCACAAGCTTGGAGAATTTTCACCAACACGATCTTTTAGAGGTCATGCGGGAGCTAAAAACAAAGGTAAAAAGTAAGTAAGCTATGGGAGTTCGTAAAAGACAAATGGCCGAAAGGTTAAAAGAAGAGAAAAAGCAGCTTGCTATTGCAAAGTTGAACAACTGCCCAACATCACCAAGAAAAATGCGTTTGGTCGCTGACTTGGTAAGAGGAAAGCGGGTTGAGATGGCTCTTGCAATTTTAAGATTCAATCCTAAGGAAGCTTCAAGAAAATTGGAAAAATTGCTACTTTCTGCAATTGCCAACTGGGAAGCTAAAAATGAGGAGGCCAATATCGAGGATGCTGATCTTATCATTAAGGAAATCCGTGTGGATGGTGGAACAATGTTGAAAAGACTACGTCCTGCGCCGCAAGGAAGAGCACACAGAATTAGAAAACGTTCCAACCATGTTACCATGATCTTGGAAGCCAATAACAACGTTCAAAGCTAGAGTATAATATGGGACAAAAGACCAATCCGATAGGAAATCGCTTAGGAATAATCAGAGGATGGGAATCTAACTGGTACGGCGGAAACGATTACGGCGATAAGCTGGCTGAGGATGATAAAATAAGAAAATATATCCATGCGCGTTTGGCAAAAGCAAGTGTGTCAAGGGTAATTATCGAGAGAACCTTAAAATTGATCACCATTACCATTACCACGGCCAGACCTGGTATTATCATTGGTAAAGGTGGACAAGAGGTTGATAAGCTTAAGGAAGAACTTAAGAAAATCACCAACAAAGAGGTTCAGATCAATATTCATGAAATCAAGAGACCTGAATTGGATGCCAATTTGGTTGCTGCTAGTGTTGCAAGACAGATTGAAAGCAGAATTTCATACAGACGTGCCATTAAAATGGCCATTGCCGCTGCAATACGTATGAATGCGGAGGGTATCAAAATTCAGATTTCTGGACGTTTGAACGGTGCTGAAATGGCACGTTCGGAATCTTACAAAGAAGGAAGGATTCCTTTGTCTACTTTCCGTGCAGATGTTGATTATGCTTTGCATGAAGCACACACAACTTACGGAAGATTGGGTATCAAAGTTTGGATCATGAAGGGAGAAGTTTACGGTAAAAGAGAACTTTCCCCACTAGTAGGATTGTCCAAAGGTCAAGGTAAAGGCGACAAGCGTGATGGTAAGAAACCACAACGTCGTAGAAAGTAATAAGATAAAGTAAAGGTAAAATGTTACAGCCAAAAAGAACAAAATTTCGTAAAGCCCAGAAGGGGCGTATGAAAGGGAACTCGGGAGAGGACACCAACTTTCCAATGGAATGTTCGGTATCAAATCTTTGGATTCCCACTTCATTACCTCCCGTCAAATAGAGGCTGCGCGTATTGCTGCGACAAGGTATATGAAAAGGCAAGGTCAGTTATGGATTAAAATATTCCCGGACAAGCCTATCACAAAGAAACCTCTTGAAGTGCGTATGGGTAAAGGTAAGGGTGCTCCTGAATATTGGGTAGCTGTTGTTAAGCCTGGAAGGATTATGTTCGAAGTTGCAGGGGTTCCTATGGACATTGCAAAGGAAGCATTGAGACTTGCAGCGCAAAAACTGCCTGTGAAAACCAAGTTTATCGTAGCTAGAGATTATTCCGCTTAATTTTTAATTGAAAAGAAGATGAAACAATCAGAAATAAAAGAACTTTCAATTGAAGAGCTAAAGGAAAAGCTGACCGATTTTAAAAAGCAACATGCTGACTTAAAAATTGCGCACTCAGTAACACCTTTGGAAAATCCTTTACAAATTAGAAAGACAAGAAGGACGGTAGCGAGACTTGCAACAGAATTAACTAAAAGGGAAGTACAATAATTGGTTTTGCCTTATGGAAGATAAAAGAAATTTAAGAAAAGAAAGAATAGGCGTTGTTACCAGCAGCAAAATGGAAAAATCCATTGTAGTTTCTGAGGTAAAGCGAGTAAAACACCCTATGTACGGTAAGTTCGTCTTGAAGACCAAGAAATATGTTGCCCATGATGAAAAGAATGATTGCAACGAAGGTGATACCGTTAAAATAATGGAAACCCGACCATTGAGCAAGACTAAATGTTGGAGGTTGGTTGAAATCCTTGAAAGAGCTAAATAATTATGTTACAGCAAGAATCTAGATTAAAGGTTGCGGACAATACAGGTGCAAAAGAAGTTTTGACCATCCGCGTACTTGGAGGAACAAAAAGAAGATACGCTTCATTGGGAGATAAAATTGTTGTTACCGTTAAGGAGGCAGCACCCAATGGAACGGTAAAAAAAGGTTCTGTTTCAACAGCTGTTGTGGTTAGAACAAAGAAGGAAGTAAGAAGACCAGATGGATCTTACATCCGTTTTGATGACAATGCCTGTGTTTTGCTGAATCCAACAGGTGAAATGAGAGGAACTAGGGTTTTTGGACCAGTGGCCAGGGAACTTAGGGACAAGCAGTTCATGAAGATTGTTTCATTAGCTCCAGAGGTGCTTTAAAAGAAATATCAGAAATGATGAAGTTGAAAATTAAAACAGGGGATACGGTTAAGGTCATTGCGGGAGACCACAAAGGCACTGAAGGGAAAGTACTTCAGGTAGACCGTGAAAAGAACAAGGCCGTTGTGGAAGGTGTGAACACCGTTTCCAAGCACGAAAAGCCAAGTGCAAAAAATCCTCAAGGTGGAATAGTGAAAAAGGAAGCTCCTATCCATATCTCCAACCTTTCGTTGATCGATCCAAAATCTGGTGAGGCCACACGAGTAGGTTATGAAGAGAGAGATGGAAAGAAAGTTAGGTTTGCCAAAAAATCCAATGAAGTAATTTAGTTATGAGTTACATTCCAAGATTAAAGAAAGAATATAAGGAGCGTGTTGTAAAGGCACTATCCGATGAATTTGGTTACAAAAATGTAATGCAGGTTCCTAAATTGGAAAAGATAGTTGTTAGCCGTGGTGTTGGCGCTGCAGTGTCCGATAAGAAACTTATTGACCATGCTGTTGAGGAGTTGACGAATATCACGGGTCAAAAAGCTATCGCTACACTTTCCAAAAAAGACGTTGCATCTTTCAAATTGAGAAAAGGTATGCCAATTGGTGCCAAAGTAACGCTCAGAGGAGAAAGAATGTATGAGTTTTTGGACAGATTGATTACTTCTGCCCTTCCAAGGGTGCGTGATTTTCAAGGAGTAAGAGCTACCGGATTTGATGGAAGAGGAAATTACAACCTTGGTGTTACCGAGCAAATCATTTTTCCAGAGATCAATATTGACAAAATCAACAGAATTAACGGAATGGATATCACATTTGTTACTTCTGCAGAAACAGATAAAGAAGCAAAATCATTGTTAACCGAATTGGGAGTACCCTTTAAAAAGAACTAATATGGCTAAGGAATCAATGAAAGCCCGTGAGGTAAAAAGGGCTAAGATGGTTGCAAAGTATGCAGAGAAAAGAAAAGCTTTAAAAGAGGCTGGTGATTATGAGGCTTTGCAAAAGCTTCCTAAAAATGCATCTCCAGTTCGTATGCGCAATCGTTGCAAATTAACTGGAAGACCAAGAGGATATATGAGAACATTCGGTATATCTAGGGTTACTTTTAGGGAAATGGCCAATCAGGGCTTGATTCCAGGAGTTAAAAAGGCAAGTTGGTAAACAGATAAAGAAAAGAAATGCTTACAGATCCAATTTCAGATTATTTGACCAGAATTAGAAATGCCAGTAGTGCAGGTCATAGGGTAGTGGATATTCCCGCTTCCAATCTAAAAAGACAGATTACCAAAATATTATTCGATCAAGGATATATTTTGAGCTACAAGTTCGAGGATGACAAAGTCCAGGGGAACATTAAAATTGCCTTGAAGTATGATAAGTTTACCAAAGAGCCGGTTATTAAAAAATTGCAAAGGGTAAGTAAGCCAGGATTGCGTAAATATACGGGTTCAGGTGAATTGCCAAGGGTTCTTAACGGTTTGGGCGTTGCTATTATTTCAACATCCCATGGGGTTATGACCAGCAAACAAGCTAAGCAAGAAAACGTAGGTGGCGAGGTATTGTGCTACGTTTATTAATTGAGTAAAGAGAAGAAAAATGTCTAGAATAGGTAACAATCCAATTACAATTCCCGAAGGCGTCACCGTAGAGGTGAACGAGAATGTAGTTACCGTAAAAGGTAAGTTGGGAGAGCTTTCCCAAGAATTTTCCGGAGTTGAAATAAAGGTTGAAGATGGAAATGTTCAACTTGCAAGACCTTCTGATTCCAAAGAACACAAGGCAAAGCATGGTCTGTACCGAGCGCTTGTAAACAATATGGTTGCAGGTGTGTCAAAAGGATGGACCAAAGAGTTGGAATTGGTTGGGGTTGGATATAGAGCAAATAACCAAGGACAAAAATTGGATTTGGCTTTAGGTTTCTCGCACAATATAGTGTTGGAAATTGCTCCAGAAGTAAAGATTGAGACCATTTCCGAAAAAGGAAAGAACCCAATCGTAAAATTAACATCTCACGATAAACAATTGGTAGGTCAGGTAGCTGCCAAGATCAGAGCTTTCCGTAAGCCAGAACCTTACAAAGGAAAAGGAATCAAGTTTGTTGGTGAGCAACTAAGAAGAAAAGCAGGTAAATCAGCTTAATAATTAAGACTATGGGATTATCTAAGACTGAAAGAAGATTACGAATCAGAAGAAGAATACGAAAAATTTCTTCTGGTACTGAAGCAAGACCAAGATTGTCTGTTTTCAGAAGTAACAAAGAGATATACGCTCAATTGATTGATGACAACAAAGGAGTTACTTTGGCTGCTGCATCATCAAGAGACAAAGATTTGAATGCTAAAGGCACAAAAAGTGAGGTTGCTGCCCTAGTTGGTAAAGCAATAGCTGAAAAAGCAAAAAAGCTTGGTGTTGAAGCTGTAGCTTTTGATAGAGGTGGAAACCTTTACCACGGAAGAGTAAAATCATTGGCTGAAGGAGCAAGGGAAGCAGGACTTAAATTCTAATATAACTATGTACCAGAAATACAAAAACGTAGAAACAGTTAAGCCAGGTGGACTGGAGTTGAAAGATCGTTTGGTAGGAGTCCAAAGGGTTACTAAAGTTACCAAAGGTGGTAGAGCATTCGGTTTTTCAGCAATAGTTGTTGTTGGTGATGAGAATGGTGTTGTTGGACATGGTTTAGGAAAGTCTAAAGAAGTTGCCACTGCTATTGCCAAGGCTATTGAAGATGCTAAAAAGAATTTGGTAAGAATTCCTTTGAACAAAGGGACACTTCCACATGAGCAAAAAGGAAAGTACGGTGGTGCACGAGTTTACATTCAGCCAGCATCCCATGGTACGGGAGTTATTGCAGGTGGTGCCGTAAGAGCGGTATTGGAAGCTGTTGGGGTTCATGATGTATTGTCTAAATCACAAGGATCTTCCAACCCACATAATGTTGTTAAAGCTACTTTTGATGCCCTTTTACAATTAAGAGGAGCCCATACGGTTGCTAAACAAAGAGGTATTTCTTTAGAAAAAGTCTTTAAAGGATAAATACAAGGATATTATGTCAAAGATTAAAGTTAAGCAAGTAAAGAGCGCCATTAAAAGGACCCAAAACCAAAAAAGGACTTTGGAAGCCCTTGGATTGCGCAAGATTGGGCATGTTGTTGAGCACGATGCAACGCCTAATATCCTTGGAATGATAAATAAGGTAAAACACTTGGTTTCCACAGAGGAAGCTTAAAATATAACGGTACATGGATTTACATAATCTTAAACCAGCAGAAGGCGCTGTTAACAGAGATGGAAAACGTTTAGGACGAGGAGAAGGTTCTGGAAAAGGCGGAACTGCTGCAAGAGGACACAAAGGTGCCAAGTCTAGATCTGGATATTCTAAGAAGATCGGTTTTGAAGGTGGTCAAATGCCTTTACAACGTCGTGTTCCTAAATTTGGTTTTAAGAACATCAACAGAAAAGAATACCAAGGAATCAACTTGAGCAAATTGCAAGCGTTGGTTGACGATGGTGTGGTGAAGAAAGAAGTTACTTTGGACACCCTTGTAGAAAACAGATTGGCCCACAAAAACGATTTGGTAAAGATTTTGGGTGATGGCGAATTGAAAGCTGCACTAAAAATATCTGTACATAAATTTACTGCTTCTGCTAAAGCAGCAATCGAGGCCGCAGGAGGAGAGGCAATAAGTTTATAAGTAAAATAAGGCATGAAGAAATTTATTGAGACCATATCAAATATTTGGAAGATTGAAGAGCTAAGGCAACGTATCATAATTACCTTGGGCTTGCTGTTGGTATACCGTTTTGGTGCACAGATTGTTCTTCCGGGTATTGATACTTCCCAATTGGCACAATTGACCTCAAATACCGAGCAAGGTATTTTGGGTATTCTTAATGCTTTTACAGGCGGGGCATTTGCAAATGCATCCGTTTTTGCTTTGGGGATCATGCCCTACATCTCAGCATCCATTGTGGTGCAGTTGATGGGGATTGCAATTCCTTATTTGCAGAAATTACAGAAAGAAGGAGAAAGTGGTAGAAAGACCATAAACCAGATTACACGTTGGTTGACCATAGCAATTTGTATTGTTCAGGCACCGGCATACTTGTTTGGTTTGGGCGCACTTGGAGTTCCAGATAGTGCCTTTATATTGGGTAAAGGATTGGATTTTATCATTCCAGCAGTAATCATCTTGGTTACAGGATGTGTGTTTGCCATGTGGTTGGGAGAAAAGATTACCGATAAAGGTATCGGAAACGGTATTTCTTTATTGATCATGATCGGTATCATAGCTACTATGCCACAATCATTCGTTCAAGAATTTATTTCAAGAACTACCAACAATACAGGAGGTATCATGTTTATCCTTATTGAGGTGATCATTTGGTTCTTGGTTATCTTAGCCAGTGTGCTATTGGTAATGGCGGTGCGTCAGATTCCAGTGCAATATGCAAGAAGAACGGCTTCTGGAGGTTACGAAAAGAACGTGATGGGATCTAGACAATACATTCCATTAAAATTGAATGCCTCTGGGGTAATGCCGATCATCTTTGCACAGGCGATCATGTTTGCACCTAGCTTGATAGGAAAAACCTTTAACAATACAGCTGCTGGTCAATGGATGGAAGTTCAGTTTGCGGATATCTTCGGATTGGCATACAACATATTGTTTGCAGTATTGATTATCATATTCACTTATTTCTATACGGCAATTACGGTTCCTACGAACAAAATGGCTGATGATTTGAAAAGAAGTGGCGGTTTTATTCCAGGAATCAGACCTGGTAAGGAAACTGGGGATTATTTGGATAAGATAATGTCATTGATCACATTGCCCGGTTCTGTTTTCTTGGCACTATTGGCGGTATTGCCGGCAGTAGTTGTTAAGTTGATGGATGTACAGGCTGGTTGGGCATTGTTTTACGGAGGTACATCACTATTGATTATGGTGGGTGTTGCAATTGACACGGTACAACAAGTAAATTCTTATTTGTTGAATAGACATTACGATGGTTTGATGAAAACCGGTAAAAATAGAAAAGTAGCATAATTTATGGCAAAGCAGCCAGCAATAGAACAAGACGGAACTATAATTGAAGCATTGTCCAACGCAATGTTTAGAGTTGAATTAGAGAACGGTCATGTTGTTACAGCTCATATCTCTGGAAAAATGCGTATGCACTATATCAAATTACTTCCAGGGGACAAGGTAAAACTTGAAATGAGCCCATATGATTTAACAAAAGCAAGAATTACTTACAGATACTAATACGATGAAAGTTAGAGCATCAGTTAAGAAAAGAAGCGCCGAATGCAAGATAGTTCGCAGAAAAGGCAGATTATACGTAATCAACAAAAAGAATCCTAGATTTAAACAAAGACAAGGGTAATTATGGCAAGAATTGCAGGTGTAGATATACCTAAACAAAAGCGTGGAGTTATTTCACTTACCTACATTTACGGAATTGGTAAAAGTAGAGCCCAAGAGATTTTGGCAAAAGCCCAAGTAAGTGAGGATACCAAAGTTTCAGATTGGAATGATGATGAAATAGGAAAAATCAGGGAAGCTGTTTCCGCTTTCACCATTGAAGGAGAACTTCGCTCAGAAACGCAATTGAACATCAAACGATTGATGGATATTGGTTGTTACCGTGGAATTCGTCACAGATCTGGATTGCCACTTAGAGGTCAGCGTACCAAGAACAACTCTAGGACAAGAAAAGGAAAAAGAAAAACGGTTGCCAACAAAAAGAAAGCAACTAAATAATAGGTAGGTATTATGGCAAAGGCAAGTACTAAAACAACGAAGAAGCGTAAAGTAGTTGTAGAATCTACAGGAGAAGCACACGTTACTGCGTCATTCAACAATATCATCATTTCTTTGACCAATAAAAAAGGAGATGTAATCTCTTGGTCTTCTGCAGGGAAACTAGGTTTTAGGGGTTCTAAAAAGAACACTCCCTATGCTGCCCAGGTTGCTGCCGAGGATTGTGCAAAAGTAGCACACGAAGCTGGTCTTAGAAAAGTAAAGGTTTATGTAAAAGGACCTGGAAACGGTAGAGAGTCTGCAATTCGTTCTATCCACAATGCTGGAATAGAAGTTACAGAAATCGTAGATGTTACTCCACTACCGCACAACGGTTGTAGACCTCCTAAAAGAAGAAGAGTTTAATTAATAATCATAATGGGCCCAAAAGGGTCTTCACGAAAGTGCACTATAGATTATCGAAGGATAAGCCTTAATTCATAATCGCACTTTCAAAACTAAAGAAGATGGCAAGATACACAGGACCAAAATCAAAGATCGCTAGAAAATTTGGAGAAGCGATTTTCGGAGACGATAAAGCCTTCGAAAAGAAAAGTTACCCTCCAGGACAACACGGAAACAACAGACGCCGTGGTAAAAAGTCTGAATACGCAATCCAGTTGATGGAGAAGCAAAAAGCCAAGTATACCTATGGTATTTTAGAAAAACAATTTAGAAACCTTTTTGCCAAAGCAAACCGTAGCAAGGGAGTAACCGGTGAGGTATTGCTTCAATTGTGTGAATCCCGTTTGGACAATGTTGTCTACAGAATGGGACTTTCTCCTTCAAGGAGCGGTGCAAGACAGCTGGTTTCACACAGACACATCACCGTAAACGGTGAAATCGTGAACATTCCTTCTTACTCTCTAAAAGCTGGTGATGTTGTTGCGGTAAGGGAAAAATCTAAATCCGTACAAGCCATCAATGATTCATTGGCCAACAATAGCAGTGTTTACGAATGGATTACATGGAATTCCGAAAAGAAAGAAGGTACGTACGTTGCCATTCCTGAAAGAATGCAGATTCCTGAGAATATCAAGGAACAATTAATAGTCGAGTTATACTCTAAATAAAATCAACATTAATCCAATATGGCATTACTTAATTTTCAGAAGCCCGATAAAGTTATAATGATAGATTCAACAGATTTCGAAGGGAAATTTGAATTTCGCCCTTTGGAACCTGGTTATGGATTAACAGTTGGAAATGCGTTGAGAAGAGTTCTTCTTTCCTCTTTGGAAGGTTTTGCTATCACTTCTGTGCGTATTGATGGAGTTGAACATGAGTTTTCTGTTATCCCTGGCGTTGTTGAAGACGTTACGGAAATGATCTTGAACCTAAAGCAGGTTCGTTTCAAAAGACAGATTGATGATGTTGAGAGCGAGACTGTTTCAGTTTCCGTTAGTGGAAAAGAGCAATTGACCGCCGGTGATTTCCAAAAGTTTATTTCAGGATACCAAGTACTGAATCCTGATTTGGTTATCTGTAACATGGACCCTAAAGTAAGTATTAACCTAGAGGTTATTATTGAAAAAGGGCGTGGTTATGTTCCTGCTGAGGAAAACAAAAAATCCAATGCACCTTTGGGTAGCATTGCGGTTGATTCTGTTTACACTCCCGTAAAGAACGTAAAATACAGCATAGAAAACTTTAGGGTAGAGCAAAAGACCGATTACGAAAAATTGGTTTTTGAAATCATCACAGATGGTTCTATCCACCCAAAAGATGCATTGACAGAAGCCGCTAAGGTTTTGATTCACCACTTTATGTTGTTCTCTGACGAGCGTATCACCCTTGAGGCTGATGAAATTGCTCAGACCGAGACTTACGATGAAGAATCATTGCATATGCGTCAGTTGTTAAAAACCAAGTTGGTAGACATGGACTTGTCCGTAAGGGCGTTGAACTGTCTTAAAGCTGCCGAGGTTGATACTTTGGGAGATTTGGTTTCCTTCAACAAAAATGATTTGATGAAGTTCAGAAACTTTGGTAAAAAATCATTGACCGAATTGGAAGAGTTGGTAATCAACAAAGGACTTCAATTTGGAATGGATTTATCTAAATATAAACTGGACAAAGATTAAGTAATCATATTTTGCTCCTCGTAACCTACGAGTTTGGTAGCAAGATGATAAAACAATAACATGAGACACGGAAAGAAATTTAACCACTTAGGAAGAACAGCTGCCCATAGAAAGGCTATGTTAGCCAATATGGCATGTTCCCTAATAGAGCATAAGAGAATCAACACTACAGTTGCAAAAGCAAAAGCTTTAAAACAATTTGTAGAGCCGTTGATTACCAAGTCTAAAACAGAGAACAATCAAACTACCGAAAAAGGTACGCACAACAGAAGGATTGTTTTCAGTAACCTAAGAAGCAAAGAAGCGGTAACCGAACTTTTTAGTACCGTAGCGGAAAAGGTTGGTGACAGACCTGGAGGATATACTAGAATCATCAAGTTGGGTAACCGTCTTGGGGATAATGCTGATATGGCAATGATAGAGTTGGTTGACTTTAACGAACTGTACAATGCCGGTAAGAAACCAGCTAAGAAAACCACAAGAAGAAGTAGAAGAGGTGGAGCTAAAAAAGTGGAAGCAGCTGCTCCAGTTGCTGAAACACAAAAAGCAGATGATTCAGAAGAATAACAATATGTTACTAACTATTGAATTATTAAAAAAAGGATAAGTGAAAACTTATCCTTTTTTTATGTTTTTTTGTCAAATTGAAATTAAAAAAGCGCAATGAAGTATCACTCAAAGAAAAAAGCACTGGTATTATTGGCAGACGGTACTATTTTCTATGGCAAGGCCATTGGGAATAAGGAAGGTACAGCTGTGGGCGAAGTATGTTTTAACACTGGTATGACCGGGTACCAGGAAATTTTTACCGACCCATCCTATTTTGGGCAAATCATGGTGGCCACCAATGCCCATATTGGAAATTATGGCACCAATTCCGATGAAATCGAATCCGATTCCATCAAAATAGCTGGACTTATTGTAAAGAACTTTAGCTATGAATATTCTCGTCCTAATGCAGATATGAGCCTGTTGGAGTTTTTGGACAAGAACAACCTTTTTGCCATATCCGATGTGGACACAAGAGCCTTGGTAAGCTACATCCGTGACAACGGGGCAATGAACGCTTTGATTTCTACTAGGGTCGATGAAATTGATGCCTTGAAAGAAGAGCTGAAAAAAGTCCCCAGTATGGAAGGATTGGAGCTGGCATCAAAAGTTTCTGCCAAAGAACCTTATTATTATGGTGAGGAGAATGCCGAGTACAAGATTTCCGCTTTGGACATTGGTATCAAAAAGAACATCCTTAGAAACCTGGCCAAAAGAGGAGCCTATATCAAAGTGTTCCCATACAACACCTCGTTTGAAGAAATGAAAAAATGGAACCCTGATGGCTATTTTATTTCAAATGGTCCTGGAGATCCGGAACCGTTGACCGATGCCATTGCTACAGCAAAGGAAATGATCAAATCGGATAAGCCTTTGTTCGGGATCTGTTTGGGACATCAAGTTTTGGCCTTGGCCAATGGTGTATCCACCTATAAAATGCACAACGGGCATAGGGGAATCAACCACCCTATCTTGAATTTGGTAACCGGAAAAGGAGAAATAACCTCTCAAAATCATGGTTTTGCGGTAAACAGGGAAGATACAGAGGCAAATCCTGAACTGGAGATTACCCACACCCATTTGAACGACAATACCGTTGCAGGGATAAAAATGAAGGACAAAGAAGTGTTTTCAGTGCAATATCATCCAGAGGCAAGTCCCGGACCACATGATGCTGAATATCTGTTCGACCAGTTCTTTGAAGCGATCAAAACTAGCAGGAACTAAAACGTTGTAGGTTATTTTTATGTTATTGACAATGTTTCATGACAATTTTCATGAAATTCTAATACGCTCCTTTCGTATCTTTGCCCAATTAATTTTTCAACCATAAATAGCAGCAGATGAGTATCATTATCAACATTCATGCAAGACAAATTTTAGACTCAAGAGGTAATCCAACAGTAGAAGTGGACGTAATTACCGAGAATGGGGTTTTAGGAAGAGCAGCAGTGCCTTCAGGTGCTTCCACAGGAGAGCATGAAGCTGTTGAATTAAGGGATGGTGGAGCTTCTTTTATGGGAAAAGGAGTTGGTCAGGCCGTCAATAATGTAAATACTATCATTGCTGAAGAATTGGTGGGAACATCCGTATTTGAGCAAAATCAGATAGATGAGGCCATGATTGCTTTGGATGGAACACCTAACAAGTCAAAATTGGGTGCCAATGCCATTTTAGGAGTTTCCCTTGCAGCGGCAAAAGCGGCAGCTAACGAATTGGGAATGCCTTTATACCGATATGTTGGTGGCGTAAGCGCAAATACATTGCCAGTGCCCATGATGAATATCATTAATGGAGGATCTCACTCAGATGCTCCAATCGCATTTCAGGAATTTATGGTTATGCCCGTTAAGGCGAATGATTTTAGCCATTCCATGCAAATGGGAACTGAAATCTTCCACAACCTTAAAAAAGTATTGCACGATAGAGGTTTAAGCACGGCTGTTGGTGATGAAGGTGGTTTTGCGCCAACTTTAGAGGGTGGAACCGAAGATGCTTTGGATACTATTGCAAAAGCTGTGGACAAAGCAGGATACAAATTGGGTGATGATGTAATGATCGCTTTGGATTGTGCTTCCGCTGAGTTTTATGTGGATGGAAAATACGATTACACCAAATTTGAAGGCGATAAAGGTGTGGTGAGAACTTCTGAAGAGCAGGCACAATATTTGGCCGACCTTTGCTCAAAATACCCTATTATCTCCATTGAAGATGGAATGGATGAGAATGATTGGGATGGTTGGAAAATGTTGACGGATAAAGTTGGTGATAAAGTACAGTTGGTTGGTGATGATTTGTTCGTGACCAATGTAGAAAGATTGTCTAGGGGAATTGAAAACGGAATTGCCAATTCTATTTTGATCAAAGTAAACCAAATTGGAACGTTGTCTGAAACCATTGCAGCAGTGAACATGGCAAAGAATGCTGGGTACACTTCGGTAATGTCTCACAGATCCGGGGAAACTGAAGATAACACCATTGCAGATTTGGCGGTTGCCTTGAATACGGGACAAATTAAGACAGGTTCTGCGTCACGAAGTGATAGAATGGCAAAATACAATCAATTACTTAGAATAGAGGAAGAATTGGGAAGTACGGCGTACTATCCACAAGAAAAAGCATTCAAAGTAAAGTAATCATAATGATTTTATAGCATTGAAAAAGCCTTTCCATATTGTGAAAGGCTTTTTTTTGTTTCAGAGATAAACTTTGGCTACCTTAATTGGGTAAACCAAACAAAACTTACCTAATGAACAATTTTCTTTTTGCTGCGGCAGAAAACGATGCCTTGGCCAATTGCAAGGCCGGAGGTATGGGCGATGTGGTCAGGGATGTTCCAAGACAAATTGCCGATAAGGGAGATAAGGTGCATGTTATTGTTCCTTCCTACGGCAGACTTCACCAAGATGGACTTTTTAAGACCAACCTTAACTTTAAGCTACGTGGTTTGGCATATACAGCTGAACTTTATGAAGTAAAGCCCAAGAAAGAATTTCCCAATATTGTTCATTATGTCCTGCACCACCCGGAAATTGAAGCTGGGGATATTGCGCACATTTACCATAACGACCCGGAGGAACCTTTTTACACAGATGCCATAAAGTACTTCATTTTTTGCACAGGTGTCGCAGAGGCAATCAAAAAGGGAGCCTTTGGGAAATTGGATATCATTCATTTGCACGACTGGCATTCCAGCCTACTGTTGTTTTTAAGGGAATACCATCCCGATTACAAAAACCTGAAGGACATTCGTACGGTTTATAGCATTCATAACCTTGCCATTCAGGGCATAAGGCCATTTAACGATAATTATTCATCTGTGGTGAATTGGTTTCCAGATGTGCCTATTGACTATATGGCCCTTATGGACTATCGTTATCAAGATTGTATCAACTTAATGGCGGTTGGAATTCGTTTTGCAGATGCCGTGCACACGGTTTCGCCATCTTATAAAGAGGATGTGTTGTTGCCAAGTTCTCCACCCGAGTTTATTGGTGGGGAAGGATTGGAAAAAGATTTACAGCAAGCTGACAAGGATGGAAGACTCTTCGGTATTTTAAATGGATGCAATTACAAAAACATCAACAAAGAAGAAAAAGGGTTTATCTATAGAAATACCGTAAAGGCAATCTTTAGATGGCTGCAGGAAGAATCCAAAAAATATAAAGCAGACTTTTTAGCCCATACCGGTGAAAAAATCATGGAATATGTGGACAATAGACCGAAGTTCATTGTTTCCAGTGTTGCTAGGCTTACAGAACAAAAATTCTATTTTTTTAGGCGCTCTCCCGAAGCTTTTGTACAGATTTTGGAAAAGTTGAAAAAGGTTGATGGCATTTTTATGCTTTTGGGAACTGGGGCACCCGAATATGAAGAGCTTTTCAGGCAATTGAGCTATGAACACAAAAACTTTGTTTTTACCAATGGCCAATCGGAGAATCTTATAGATTCCATTTACTTGGAATCTGATCTTTACTTTATGCCCAGCCTTTTTGAACCCTGTGGAATCAGCCAAATGTTGTCCATGCGCAATGGCAATCCTTGTTTAGTGCACCATACCGGTGGACTAAAAGATACAGTTGAGCATATGAAAACTGGTTTTAGTTTTGATGGCGATACCTATGATGAAAAGATCAAGAGTATGCTGGAAACTTTTGATTTGGCGCTGGATGTTTATCAAAATGACAAGCCCACTTGGAAGAAAATTCAAACTGCCGCCAAGAAAAAACGCTTCACCTGGAAAAAATCGGTGGATAATTACTATAAATATTTATACAATTTGCAGTAAACTACCCGTTTAATTTTCGACCTACAAATTCTATAGTTAACAATACTATAAATGAGGCTTGGAAATTGTTAATGCCTATGCTTTTTCGTAAATTTCCGTTTCTATTTTACTAATCTTTTAAAACATAAAATGTCTGACAAAGCGATACTTGAATATGCAGGTGAAAAATACGAGTTCCCAGTAATAAAAGGTACTGAGGATGAACTGGCTATAGATATTAAAACCCTGAGGGGCACAAGTGGCATGGTGACCATAGACCCGGGTTATAAAAATACTGGCTCGTGTGAGAGTGCTATTACTTTTTTGGACGGAGAGAAGGGGATTTTACGTTATAGGGGATATTCCATTGAAGATTTGGCGGAGAAGGCGGATTTTCTTGAAGTGGCCTACCTTCTAATTTTTGGCGAATTGCCCAACAAGGAGCAGCTTACCACTTTTCATAATGATATTAAAGAAGAATCTCATGTAGATGAAGAAATGAAAAAGATTTTGGACGGTTTTCCAAAATCGGCCCACCCCATGGGCGTGTTGTCTTCGTTGACAAGTGCTTTGGTGGCGTTTAACCCAACCTCAGTGGATGTTTCATCAGAAGCCGCAATGTACCGCTCTATTGTGAGAATACTTGCAAAATTTCCGGTGTTGGTGGCATGGGCGCAACGTAAGAAAAAAGGACTTCCTTTGGATTATGGTGACGATACCTTGGGTTATGTGGAGAACATACACAAAATGATGTTCAAAAAACCAAACCAAGAGTATAAAAAAGATACCATTGCCATTGATGCCTTGGATAAATTATTGATCCTACATGCGGATCATGAACAAAACTGTTCTACATCTACAGTGCGTATTGTGGGCTCATCACATGCTGGACTTTTTGCTTCGCTTTCTGCCGGTATCTCTGCATTGTGGGGGCCATTGCACGGAGGAGCCAATCAGGCCGTTCTGGAGATGTTGGAAGCTATTCAGGAAGATGGAGGCGATACTAAAAAATATATGGCCAAGGCCAAGGATAAAAACGACCCTTTTAGATTAATGGGCTTTGGACACCGTGTTTATAAGAATTTTGACCCAAGAGCAAGAATCATTAAAAAATCTGCGGATGAAGTATTGGGTAATTTGGGTATAGAAGATCCTATTTTGGATATAGCCAAAGGATTGGAAAAAGAAGCACTGGAGGATGAGTACTTTGTAAAAAGAAAATTATATCCCAATGTGGATTTCTACTCGGGAATCATCTACCGTGCCCTTGGAATACCAACAGAAATGTTCACCGTAATGTTCGCTTTGGGCAGATTGCCCGGTTGGATAGCCCAATGGCGCGAAATGCGATTGAGGGGAGAGCCAATAGGAAGACCAAGGCAAATATATATTGGGGAAAATCTTAGACCTTTTGTAAAGGTTGATAAAAGATAATAATCCAAGATATTACAACTAAAATAAAAGGCAATCTTGATTAAGATTGCCTTTTCTAATTTCTATAGTTTAGCAACTTTGTTTGAGGTTTGATTCAAAGACTTATCTCGGTCATAACATATCTGCATTATACCTTTGTGGTAATACGCTTTTATTTCTGATACGGACCCTTTATCAACAATGGTCTTGCATCTGTCATATTCATTGTGCAAAAATTCGTGGGCATCAATGGTACTAAGGTTTTTAACCGTAGAATCCAGCGATTGCCGATATTTTTCCAGACATATATTTATCTCGTTAAAAAGTACATCTTTGTGCAGGGAGGGTTTGTTCAAACCAATACTGTCAAATCTGGAAAAATCGGCTTCATTAATACAATCTGCATATTTCGTGGCTTGTTTGGAAGCATTCTCTTTTTCAAATTTGAAAGCTTTGGACAAATTGACTTTGGGAGGAAACGAATTCATCGATAACAAACCAATACTTACCAGAATGATAAAACAGAAAGGGAGAACAATTTTTTTCATCCTAAAGGTTTTTTCTTCTATTAAATGTAGTCAATATGCATCAAAATTTTGCATTTTTGAAAGGTAAATCGATAAAATGATTTGATTTTAACAAACTATAAATCAATTGGTTAAAACTATATAATTTATATTCATAACATTTTGTGGAATGCCTTTGTGGTATCAAGTTTTTTTCTGTTTTAGTCAATGGAAAATCGACAACAAAGCACTAGTTTTGCCACAGAATTTTTGAGGATTTTCCTTTAAAGGGGCATTTAGTCCAAAAGTGAAGCATAGTTATATGATGCAATTACATGTTAAGAATGAAACAAACCAGCTAAAAGCTGTGATATTGGGAACTGCGGAAAGTTGCGGACCAACCCCAAAACCCGAAGAGGCCTATGATCCAAAATCACTGGAACACATTTTAGCAGGTACCTATCCCGTAGAGGAAGATATGATCAAGGAGATGGACGCCTTTGCCGACGTGTTCAAAAAATATAATGTAGAGGTTTTTAGACCATCAATTTTGGAAGACTGTAACCAGATTTTTTCTAGGGACATAGCCTTTGTGATCGAGGACAAATTGTTCCACTCCAATATTTTGCCCGATCGCGAGAGGGAGTTTGAGGCCATTCAGCATGTTTTGGACAAAATTGATCCCAATAAAATTATCCGACCTCCAGAGGAAGTGCATATTGAAGGTGGCGATGTAATGCCCTGGAACGATTATATCTTTATTGGCACTTACACTGGTGATGATTATCCAGATTACATCACGGCAAGAACGAATAAAGAAGCTGTAGAATTTATCAAAGAGCAGTTTCCACATAAAAAGGTAAAATCCTTTGAACTGCGTAAATCCAATACTAACGCAAAGGACAATGCTTTGCATTTGGATTGCTGTTTTCAGCCTGTTGGAAAAGGCAAGGCCATTCTTCATAAAAATGGTTTTTTGGTGGAAGAAGAATACCAATGGTTAGTAGACTATTTTGGCCAGGAAAACATTTTTGAGATTACCAAAGATGAAATGTACCAGATGTTCAGCAATGTGTTCTCCATTTCTCCAGAAGTGGTGGTTTCAGAACAAAACTTTACACGCTTGAACAACTGGCTCAGGGAACAAGGATTTACCGTGGAGGAAATTCCGTATGCAGAGATTGCCAAACAAGAAGGATTGCTGCGATGCAGTACAATGCCCCTGATTAGAAGTTAGTCGTTTTTTTTTTCGGAATTACCTTCTCCAAGCGAAAAGGATATTTGCGTATATTAGACCATAAGGCCTATATATAAGCACTTTATGACACTTTCGTATTGGGATATTGGAATCGTTATTGCTTATATAATCGGGGTTCTGGCACTCGGATTTTATCTCTCCAAAAGATCTTCTCGAAACTTGGAATCCTATTTTTTGGGAGGCAATCAACTGCCCTGGTATTATTTAGGGTTGAGCAATGCCTCTGGCATGTTCGATATCTCAGGCACCATGTGGACGGTGGGCATTCTTTTTGTCTATGGCCTTAAAAGTGCTTGGTTGCCATGGCTTTGGCCTGTATGGAATCAGGTGTTTATCTTCGTATATCTGGCCATTTGGATGCGAAGATCCAATGTGATGACGGGCGCCGAATGGATCACTTTTCGTTTTGGGGATGGAAAAGGCGCCAAACTTTCCCATATCATCATCGTCATATTTGCGGTCATCAGTGTACTTGGTTTTATCGCCTACTTTTTTGAGGGGATAGGGAAATACTGCACCTCTATTTTACCATGGGATTTGGCCTTTGATATTCTGGGCTATCAGGTTTCTTCGGCAAAAAGCTATGCTTTGCTGGTTTGTGGACTCACTTCCCTTTATACTGTTAAGGGTGGAATGCATAGTGTGGTGGCTACAGAGGTCATGCAATTTGTGATTATGACCATAGCGTGCATCGGTGTGGGGATAATTGCCTATACCATGGTTGATACCGGTCAAATTGATAAAGTGGTTCCCAATGGCTGGAAAGACTTGATGTTCGGTTGGAATCTAAATCTGGATTGGAGCAATGCCGCGTTTCCACAAGTGAATGCCAAAATAGCGAAAGATGGCTTTGACCTCTTTGGTTTGCTGTTCGTGTTAATGGTGCTCAAAGGCATTTTCGCCTCTATCGCCGGTCCAGTACCCTCTTATGATATGCAACGAATCTTGGCGACCAAAAACCCTGGGGAAGCTGCAAAGATGAGTTTTTTGACTATTTGCGTGCTTTATATTCCCCGTTATTTTATGATTGTTGGTTTCACGGTTCTGGCACTGGTGTATCTGGGCCCTGAACTATTGGCCATGGGAGAAAATATCGATTTTGAGCAGGTGTTGCCAATGGCGATCAACAAATTTCTTCCCGTAGGCCTTAAAGGGTTGATGTTGGCCGGGTTCTTGGCTGCTTTTATGGGTACTTTTGCTGCCTTTGTGAATGCAGCTCCAGCTTACCTTGTAAATGACATCTATAAGAAATACATCAATCCGGGAGCAACCGATAAGCGTTTGGTGAAACTGAGCATCTTATCCT
Source organism: Flagellimonas sp. (assembly GCF_965222555.1). GTDB lineage: Bacteria > Bacteroidota > Bacteroidia > Flavobacteriales > Flavobacteriaceae > Flagellimonas. The sequence goes on from NZ_CBDCUG010000005.1 coordinate 2,172,230, forward strand.
CATTGGGAATGGTGATGGTCGGCATCATTTTCGGACTAAATGCCGGTTCCCTTAACGAACTGATTTTGTGGTTGAGCTCTGCCCTGTATGGAGGTTATGTGGCGGCCAATGTACTCAAATGGATCTGGTGGCGCTTTAGCGGGAACGGATATTTCTGGGGCATGCTCTTTGGACTGATTGCCTCGACGGTAAAACTGTTTTTCTTCCCGGAGTATGTAGACATCTTTGTTTTCCCTATCATCTTCCTGTTTTCTCTTTTGGGATGCATTATTGGAACTTATGTAGAACCACTTCCAAACAGGGAAAAAGTGAAACAATTTTACAAACAGACCAAACCTTGGGGTTTTTGGGGGCCAATAAAAAAGGAAGTCGTGCAGGAAGATCCATCATTTGTTCCTAACATGGATTTCAAGCGGGATACTTTTAATGTGATTGTGGGTATCGTTTGGCAAATGGCCCAGGTTGTCATCCCTATCTATTTTATGCTTCGAGAGAATACGGAAATGGTGATATGGTCCGCTATTTTGATTCTGACAAGCTATTTGTTGAAGAAATTCTGGTGGGACAACTTAAAAAATGTTGAATAACATGGAAAAGGGTTTATTGATCAGCGCAACTTTTTTGGATGAAATAAGCCATGATATTCCGCATCAGAATTGGGGCAGAAAAGAATGGGATAAAGATTTCCAGCATATGAAGAAGATGGGAATCAATACGGTGGTACTGATTCGTTGCGGATACCAAAAGTTTCTCACCTACCCATCAGCGTATCTTATTCAAAAAAAAGGATGCTTTACCCCGCCAGTGGATTTGGTCCAACAATTTTTGGAACTGTCGGACGAGTATGGAATGGATTTCTATTTTGGAACCTACGATAGTGGAGAATACTGGAAAACTGGGGACATGACCAACGAGGTCGATGTGAACCTCAAAGTCATTGAAGAAGTTTTTCAGAAGTATGGACATTACCAAAGTTTCAAAGGTTGGTATTTGAGCCTTGAACTCAGTAGAAAGACCAAAGGCGCAATCACTTCAATTGCACAATTGGGTAAGCACTGCAAAGCTGTTAGTAATAACCTTCCAGTTTTAATTTCCCCTTGGATTGATGGAAAAAAGGCCGTTATGGCATCAGAGAGTGCAACGGCCAAGGACAATGCAATTTCTATGGAAGAGCATTTTAAGGAATGGAATGAAATTTTTGAAGGTATCCAAGGTGCTGTTGATATTGTAGCATTTCAAGATGGTCATGTGGATTATGATGAGCTGGAAGAATACTTGGTCATCAACAAAAAACTGGCAGATACCTACGGGATGCAATCATGGACCAATATCGAATCTTTTGATCGTGATATGCCCATTAAATTCCTCCCTATAAAATTTGAAAAATTGTTGTTGAAAATGCAAGCAGCCAAAAGAGCAGGATGTGAAAAGGCCATCACGTTTGAGTTTTCACATTTTATGAGTCCGCAATCATCCTATTTGCAGGCGGGTCATTTGTACAATCGTTATATGGAATATTTCGAAGAAGAGGTTTCCACAAACCTAAAATCATAACCACTTTGAAAGAGTATGCCCAATTATATAGGTCGGAACTTTTGGAAGAAGTTATTCCTTTTTGGGAGAAGTTTTCCAACGATTCAATTTATGGAGGGTATTTTACCTGCCTCACCCCTGAGGGAAAAGTATACGACACGGACAAATTTATTTGGTTACAGGCAAGACAGGTATGGACGTTCTCAAAACTGTACAATTCCCTGGAATCCAGACCCAATTGGAAAGCAATGGCCAAGAATGGCATAGACTTTCTAGAAAAATTTGGACGGGACAATGATGGAAATTGGTATTTCTCCTTAGATCAAAAAGGGAATCCATTGGTTCAACCCTATAATATTTTTGCAGACTGTTTTGCTGCCATGGCGTTTGGTGAATATTATAAATCGGAAAGGAATGAACGCTATGCAAAAATTGCAAAGGATACCTTTCAAAATGTTTTGTCCAGACAACAAAACCCCAAAGGGAAGTACAACAAAAAGTACCCGGGAACTCGGAATTTACAAGATTTTGCCCTTCCTATGATCCTGTGTAACCTGGCATTGGAACTTGAACATGTATTGGAAGGAAATCAAGTTGAGGATTTAACAAACACCATTGTGGATTTGATCATGAACCAGTTTTATGATGCGGAAAGTGGTTTGGTCTACGAAAATATTTCCTCTGAAGGCAAGTTTGTGGACAGTTTTGAGGGAAGGTTGTTGAATCCCGGCCATGCCATTGAGGCCATGTGGTTTGTAATGAACATTGGCATGCGAAAAAATGACCCCAATCTGGTCAAAAAGGCCGAATCAGTTATGTATCAACAACTCGAAAAGGGATGGGACAAAGAATACGGAGGTATCTTTTATTTTATGGATGCCAAAGGACACCCGCCTGAGAAATTGGAATGGGACCAAAAATTATGGTGGGTGCACCTGGAAACTTTGGTAGCCCTTGCTAAAACCTATGCCATTGACCAAAGCCCGAAGGCAGCTGAATGGTTTCAAAAAGTACATGAGTATACCTGGAACCATTTTAGGGACCCTGTAAATGGTGGGGAGTGGTATGGCTATTTGAGCCGTAAAGGAGAACTTTTACTAAATTTAAAAGGAGGCAAATGGAAAGGCTGTTTTCATGTGCCTCGGGCATTGTTTGAAGTTTCAAGAACTTTGGAAAACATCTTGTAGAAATGAAAAGGATAATCTGCATATTCATATTCTCAATATTTCTATGTCCAGCGAATGGACAAAAAGAAGTAGATGTTGTGATCGTAGGAGGAGGTGCTGGAGGTACTTCGGCAGGGATTCAAGCGGCACGAATGGGTGCAAGCGTTCAAATTATTGAAAAAACCATTTGGTTGGGAGGGATGCTTACCTCTGCAGGGGTGTCGGCCATTGATGGCAACCACAAAATGCCTTCCGGTATTTGGGGAGAGTTCCGCCAAAAACTATATGATCATTATGGTGGGCCAAAGGCGGTGGCAACCGGATGGGTGAGCCATACACTTTTTGAGCCTTCGGTGGGCAAGTCAATTTTGACCGAAATGGCAAACCATCCCAATCTTGATATTGTGTATGAAGCTAGTTATGGCAACGTACAAAAAGTAGATGGTAAGTGGTTGGTTCATTATAAAAAGGATGGAAAATCCTTTACCACCAAAGCAGCCATTCTCATCGATGCCACGGAAACAGGTGAACTTTTACCTTTGGTGGGTGCTGATTTCAGACTGGGAATGGATTCCAAAGAAGATACCGGGGAAAAAGAAGCTCCAGAAAATTCCAACACCATTGTTCAAGATTTGACCTATGTTGCCATCCTAAAGGATGTTGGCGATGCTAGAAGTCGAAAAGGATTGGTGAAAAAGCCCAAAAACTATAATCCGGAGGAATATGCATGTGCATGCAAACGAGAAGAAGGAGAAATGTTCGGTTCGGTGGCCGATTGTGACCAAATGCTGACCTACGGAAAGTTGCCGAACAAAAAATATATGATCAACTGGCCCAATTGTGGAAACGATTTTTTTGTGAATTGGCCGGAACTTTCGAAAGTGGAGCAAGAAGAAATCTTGAAAAAGGCCAAGGCCTTCACCCAGGGTTTTGTGTACTACATTCAAAACGAGTTGGGATATAAAAACCTAAGACTGGCAGATGAATTTCCAACTAAGGATAATTTTCCAATGATCCCGTATCACCGGGAGGGTAGAAGGGCCAAGGGAAAAACATTTTTGGTGGTGGATTATTTGGAAAGACCCTATGATTTTCAATTATATAAAACGGGAATTGCCGTTGGAGACTATCCCATAGATCATCACCATGACAAAAATCCAGATACGCCCAAAATCGAATTTATCAATATAAAAGTGCCCAGCTATTCCATTCCCATGGGAAGTTTGATTCCAGAAAAGGGCGACAACTTTTTGGTTTCGGATAAAAATATAAGTGTGTCCAATATTGTAAATGGAACCACACGATTGCAGCCTGTTGTATTGGGCATTGGGCAAGCGGCTGGAACCATAGCCGCAATTGCGACTAAAGAGAAAAAACGCACATCCGAGGTGTCCATCAGAAAAGTGCAGCAGTCCCTTTTGGAAAGTAAGGCCTATATTATGCCGTTTATTGATGTTGCACCAGATGATATGGCCTTTGGAGCTATTCAGCGTGTTGCTGCTTCCGGTGTGCTCAAAGGTTATGGAGTTCCGTATAAATGGGCCAATGAAACCTGGTTCTATCCTAAAAGGATAGTCTCTGAGTTTGAATTAAAGAACGGGTTGCTTCCCCTTTATCCTCAACTAAAAAGTGAGCATGCCTCCGGCCAGGGAGTCACTCCAACATTCTTAGCGGGCTTATTGGGCAAAATCGATGAAAAAATCACCATGGAAACCATAAAAGAAGTGTGGAGTTTGACAGGAATGGAAATCGCATTCTCCCCATCAGCGCAGCTCGACAGAAGGACTGTTAGTATTTTGGTGGACAAGCTATTAAACCCCTTTGATATCGAAGTGGATTTCGATGGAAATTTTAAATAAAACAACCCTTTGACTTTTTGGGCCGTTTTGGAGTTTTAATGTCAGTTCGAGTGTTTGCGAAGTGTTTTACACGAAGGAAACGTATCGAGAACTGTTTCAAACGCTCAAATTCCTATTCTCGATACAAATCCGACTCATTTCATTCAGACATTCACTCTAATTGACAGAATTTTGTCAAAATATATAATGGTTGCCGGGGCATTTTTTTTGTTTAAAATTGTTGCATTTGCACGTATATTTACCTCCTCAAATAAACAGAAAAACATAAGCGTGTAATGCAGGTAACGAATACCATTTTAATGGTTCGCCCCATCAGTTTTAGGATGAACGAACAGACGGCCGTGAACAACTATTTTCAAGAGAAAATGGGTGTTGGCCAAGATAAGATCAATGCCAAGGCCCAACAGGAATTTGATGATTTTGTCTCCAAATTGAGAAACCACGGAGTACATGTGGTCGTGGTGCAGGATACCAAGGAACCGGATACCCCAGATTCCATTTTTCCCAACAATTGGATATCGTTTCATGCCGATGGAACCGTGGCCGTGTATCCTATGTTTGCCGAAAACCGAAGAAACGAGCGCCGTGAGGATGTTTTTGAGATTTTGGAGAAGGACGGTTTCCGAATTGACAATGTGGTGGATTACACTTCCGCAGAGGAAGAAGGTGTGTTTTTGGAAGGTACAGGGAGCCTGTTGTTGGATCGGGTGAACAAAAAAGCCTACTGCGCCTTATCAGACAGGGCAGAGGAGGAGCTGGTGATTGAATTTTGTGAGGATTTTGATTACCTGCCCGTTATTTTTACAGCCAATCAGACGGTGGAAGGGAAGCGTTTGCCCATTTACCATACCAATGTGATGATGGCCCTGGCCGAAACCTTTGCCATTATCTGTTTGGACACCATTGACGATGAAAAAGAGCGTAAAAATGTAGTGGAACACTTAAAATCGGATGGGAAAGAGGTCATCAACATCACCGAAGAACAGATGTACCACTTTGCGGGTAACATGCTCCAGGTGGTAGGTGCGGATGGCCAGCGCTATATGGTCATGAGTTCGGCCGCCTACCACAGTTTGGACAACTCCCGAAGGGAGGCCATTGAAAAACATTGTCCCATTATTCACAGTTCGTTGACCACCATTGAAACCTGTGGAGGTGGTAGCGCCCGTTGCATGATGGCCGAGGTGTTTTTGCCCAAGAATTAATTTGATATCAAGTCAACCAGAGCTAAGAAAAGATCCACGGAATATCTTTGGGAAATTGTATAACTGTCCACGATAAAAAATAGTCGTCAATTTTTCGGTTGCAGAGCGGATTTTATAGGTGTTGTTTTGCGGTATAAATTACTATAGCGTATGACATTTTATGATTTGCACCAACAAGAGGAGCCTTTACTTATTTTTAATGTTTGGGATGTTCCCAGTGCAAAACTGGCCCAGCAGCTCAATTTTGGAGCCTTGGGTACCTCAAGTTCGGCCATTGCAAGTATGTTGGGCTACAGAGATGGGGAAGAAATGGGTTTTGATGAACTGGAATATATAGTAGAACGAATCATTTCTAACACAGATTTGCCCTTGTCCGTTGATTTGGAATCGGGATATAGTAGGGAACCTGAGGAAATTACGGGCCATATCCGGAGACTAGCCAATTTGGGTGTTGTGGGAATCAATATTGAAGATAGTGTAGTCTCCAAAGAAAGAACACTGTTGGATGCTGATGAATTTGCCCAAACACTTTCAAAAATCACGGAGGAATTAGCCAAAAATCAAACGGAGGTTTTTATTAATGTACGAACCGATACGTTTCTGTTAAACCAACCCAATGCACTAGTGGAAACCCAAAAAAGGGCCAAATTGTATGAAAGTGCCGGAGCAAACGGAATCTTTGTGCCTTGTATGGAAAGTGAATCCGATATTGAACAAATTGTAAATTGTACCACCTTACCGCTCAATGTGATGTGTATGCCCAAACTGCCCGACTTTGCCATTTTAAAGAAACTAGGTGTTAAACGTATTAGTATGGGCAATTTTTTGTTTCCAAAAATGTCTGATGCCCTAAAGAGTATAACTGAAAAAGTATTGGATCAAAAATCATTTAAACCTGTTTTTTAGATGCTCATTTCCGATAAGAAGAAAATAGCAACTTTTTATAATGCCCTGATCCAAAGAGACAGAAGCTTTGTGGGTATTTTTTTTGTGGGGGTAAAGACCACTTCGGTGTTTTGCATTGCAACCTGTAGGGCCAGAAAGCCCAAATTGGAAAACGTGGTGTTCTATACCTCCTTTAAAGAGGCTTTGGACAATGGTTATCGTCCTTGCAAAATATGTAAGCCCACCCAAAATGCCAATAAGGCACCTGAGCAGGTGGAAATGGCCGTGGATTTGGTCAAGAACAATCCGAAGGAGAAAATTTCGGATCAAGTGTTGCGGAAAAACAACATTGCGCCCGAAGTAATCCGTAGGTGGTTCAAGAGCAATTATGGGATAACATTCCATGCCTACCAACGAATGTGCCGAATAAACAATGCTTTTCAAGAACTGAAAGAGGGGAAAAAAGCTACCTCCGCTGCTTTTGATTCGGGTTATGAATCGTTGAGCGGGTTTGGGTATACCTATAAAAAACTAATGGGCCGATCGCCACAGCTTAGTTTGGACAAGAACATTATCTTGATCAATAGGTTGACGACCCCTATTGGTCCCATGTTTATCTGTGCCACCGAAAAGGGCGTTTGTTTGTTGGAATTTGTGGACCGAAAGATGTTGGAAACCGAGTTCAAAGATTTGCAACGGTTGTTGAATGCCCAGATTATAGCAGGGGAAAATAGGCATACCAAACAGGCCAAAAAAGAGATCAGAGAGTATTTTGACCAAACCCGTAAGCATTTTCAGGTTCCCCTACATACTCCCGGTACTGAATTTCAACAAACCGTTTGGAACAAATTACGGCAACTTCCCTATGGGAAAACAATGGCTTACGGACAGTTGGCCCAAAACCTGGGAAATCCAAAAGCGGTACGGGCCGTTGCTTCGGCCAATGGACATAACCGAGTGGCGATCATGGTACCCTGCCACAGGGTAATCGGTGCCAACGGACAATTGACCGGTTATGGTGGAGGGTTGGAACGCAAACGTTGGCTACTCAATCATGAAAAGTCCACCACCACAACCCTGAAGGGCTGAATTTGTATGAAAAACTCTTTCCCTTGGTTAAGGGAAGGTGTCCGGAGGACGGAAGGGATTGTTTTAGTTCCATCCTTTCCGCTGTTACTCCGTAACACCACCTTTTCCTGTCACATCGAGCGCAGTCGAGATGTATTTCTGGACCTTGTCATCCTGAGCCTGTCGAAGGAGCAATGGAGAAGTCTTATACCAAGGACAGGCATCCAATACTTTAGTATTGCCCCTTTTAATTGTGTCATTTCGAGCCCTGTCCTGAGTTTGCGAAGGAGCAGCGAGAAATCTCATTGTGGGATTTCTCAATCAATGCCTTGCATTTCATTTCGAAATGACAATGGAACAAACCGATAAAGAATTTTACTGCTTTTCTTTGTAAGAATTTAGGTTAGAAGTAGTATATTCGAAAGACCCATTCAGTCAACCTCCCCCAAGTATAGATTACAATCAAACTAAAACTAGTATATGAGATTAGAAAAGGTTTTGGATAAGCTAGGTTCAATCGAGAAAAATTCATTTATCAAAATAATTGATAATATCATATCCAAAAATCCAAAAAGCAAAAAAGAAATTGATAAAATTTTAAGCTCTTCAGACAAAGGATTGAAAACTGTTGATAACCAGAATATTGCAAAAATATTTGCTTTAACTTCAAATGAATTTAAGGAACATATTGAATCTGAGTTTCAGGAAATAACTTCGCAACTAGACATTCTGATTGATATCATTATTAGAGACGGGAACTGTATAATGAAACAAGATTGGTTTTCTAGATTGTATGAATCAGAGATTAAGCATTTAAAAACAAGAATTAGGCAACTTAATGCTGATTTTGAAAATGATAAATCCGAGTTGAGCGAAACCAGAAAAAGAGATTATAAAATATATAAGTCTTGTTTACATACGGCGTATCATAACGATACTAGTAATAACAGGGAAGCGAAGATTACCTCGGATGAACTTTCCATTATACTGACCCTTAGAAGACAACTTGGCCTTTCTCAAGAAGAAGTAAAGCTAATTAACTATTCGATTCTTCCAATTGAAAAATTGGATATTCAAGATGTCATCAAAGGTTTGAAGAATATAGGAGTAGTTTTTTATTCGAACAAAGAGAATACTATTTATGTGGCAGATGAAATAGTAAGGATGTTAAGAAAGGTTCGCGAAAAAGAAGTTGCAGAAAAGTTTTATCGAAGAACACTCAAACTTTTAAGAGAACCAATCATAAATCAAATTGCCAGAGGGCATAATATTGATAGAAAACTTTCCTATTCCCAAAAAGTTGAAGAAATTATAAAGGAAGGAGTTTCGTTTACCAATCTTTTAATAGAAGATATATATAAACCTGGAAGCACTCTTACAGAGAAAAAAAAGATTCTCAATGAGCTTTGCGAAAAAGGACTGAATATAAATAATTTAAAGGGCAGTACTTTGGATGACAAGATTGTGAGTTTGATACAGCATTTTGAAAATGTTGAAAGAGATGAAAAAGTCGGGATTGCACTTGATGGATTTGATAAACTACTCGCAGAACTAAATATTTCATTACCTAAACTGAATAGGCAGATAAAAGAACAGTTTGAGTTCCAAGAAGAATTCGTTCTTATAGCTGATTTTTTGTTGGACTACAATATCAAACCTCGAGATATCTTGGATTTGATTGGGAAACCAGATTTAACAAAGTTCATAAAGAGCAATGGAATCAAGCAAAGAGGGGATGATATTTTAAATATTTTGGAACATTATAAGGATGTTGAGAATTTGTACCTAGAGAATTATGAAAATGTAGCGTATCGTGATCTTAATGTACTCAAAGAAAATGGAATAGTTATAAGGGAAAGTGAACTTGGAGGAAAATTTGAAGATTTAACTAAGATTATTTTAAAAGGTTTGGGATTTAATGTGGATGAAAAACTCAAAAAGGAATTGAATACAAAAAAGGATATGATGGATATTCTTTTAAATCTGGATAACGATGAAATAATCATAGTGGAGTGTAAAACGAGCAAGGAAAGAGGATATAATAAGTTTAGTTCGGTTTCTAGACAATTGAAGTCATATCAAAAGTTAGCACTTGATAATGATTTACGAATTGTTAAAATTCTACTAGTTGCCCCAGAGTTTAGCGATGACTTTGTGACTGATTGCGAAATGGATACAGAAATGAATTTGTCTTTAATAACAGCTTCGACATTATCGAAAATTTATGAGGCGTTTAAAACATCAAAGTACAGAGAGTTTCCCCATGTTTTGTTTAGGGATATTGTAATCAATGAAGAAAGAATATTAAAGGCTTTAAGTAAAAAATAAAGCTGTTTTCTAGATTGGTACTAGTTAAGATTTAGTGCCTTAAAACAGTAACAACCCCTCTTATCACACCAACCACTTCTTGAATCTCCCTTTTCGTAAAAACATCATCTTCAATATAAAAGAGCATTTCAATGCCTTGGTCTAAAATTTTGGCAAATTCCTCCGGTGAGCCATAACCTTCTTCAACCCACTTCAAAAATTGTTTCATTTGTGCTTTTTTCATGCCCTAACTTTTATACGGGCAAGAAAAGGTAAATATGTAGATTAGTTAATGCCATTTATGGCAAGTTCTGAAATCTGCACACTGAAATCTTAGAAACTTATTCCCCCTCAACCACAAACTCCCGTATGGCTTGGTTGGGCTCCATAATGGTATAGCCTTTCCAAAACTCAGGGTTATAGGCAGATAAATAGGTGGCCTTTACGGTTTCGTCCTCTTCCAAGGCCTCAAAAGCGGTTTTGGATACTTGATCGGCGTCAAACACCACCAGTTCGTACTTCTCCGTGTTATAATTGACCAGGTCAAGGGCCAGGGAGAGTTCGTTCTGTTTTCTACGGCCCTTTACATGTTTGTTCTTCTCAATCACCTTTAAGGGGCGGTCCACGCCCATTTTGCGCCCAAAAGTGAAGTTCATGAACTTGAGCTGGTATTTATTGCCATCAAACTTGGAGAAAACGGTGCTGCCAAAATATTTGAGCTCCTGGTAGCTAAAGCCCAACAGTTTAATGCTTTTTATGGTCTTTATATTTTCATAGTCCATGCGCATAATGGCAAAATCCTCTATGTTCACAAAGAGCTTGCCCTTAAAATCGGCGCCTCGTTTGGGGGCAAAGCCCACCACGTACACGCCCTGGTTTTCCAGCTCGGAGTAGCCCAAAAGTTCATACTCGTAACGGTGCAGTTTTTTGGCCACATCCAATTTGGACTTTCCAAAGAACTGATCGGTGATCTCACTCAAAATATATTTGCGGTTGTTCAGAAAATGGCTCTTTTCAGGTTTCTTTAGCTCGTCCTCCAGTTCATCGGTGTCGTCTTCAGCTTCCAGAATGGAATCCATAGGTACTTTTTCGCCAAAAATCCCCGATTTTATCTTTAGATAAGAGTCCGGTTTTACGTTGGCCCTAAAAATGGCCTCCATTTTGTCGGACAGGGCTTCCATGGAACCCTCATTGCTCTTATCGTACAGTTCGGCCGCCTTTATGATCTCCAGCTTGTTTTCTTCCCCATTTTGGTAATAATCGCCCAAAGTCTCCGTGTAATAGGCCGAATTTCTAGGGAGAATGGAAATGATACTATCGATCAACCGCTTGTTCAGTTCTGCAATGGTGGATTTTTTAAACTCAATATCCATTTTTTGCATGGTATTAAAGCTGGATTGCCGCAAAAAGAAGCGCTGTTTCACAGGTGCTTTGTTGTAGTTGGTTGGCATGCGGTCCTCCACCCGTTCCATGATCTCGTCCACATCCAGTTCCTTATCAAACAAATAGACCCCACTGAGCTCAATGGCCTTGGGAGTGATGGTGATGATGGTGTCCTGCAGCTGGGCCAGTGTAAAACCCTTTTTTTGGTATCCCATGGAAGAGATGTAAATGGAATCCTGATCTGCAACCGCTTGATCCAGTACAAAGCTAAAGCGGCCTTCCTCATTGGTGATCACGCCCTGGTGTTCGCCATATTGCACAGTAGCGTAGGGAATGCCCTTTTGGGTCTTGGCATCCACCAATTTGGAACTAATGGTCTGGGCAGATACAATACCACCGGGTATTAGCAAAAAACAGATGATTACCGTTAGATATGATCTTGACATTACTTCGTTTTTTGATGGTTGTTAAACAAAAGACGTTTTTTTAGATAAAAGGGTTGCATATAGGAGGACGATTTTAACAGGAATTTGTAACAAGAATGGTTCCACAAAGGGAAAAGGGCAAAAAATATGTAGTTTTGCAGGCTGAAAAGGCCAGATACATGAGTTTGCAAAAAGTTATTTCACAAAGTGTGATCAAAGCGGTAGGTGAGTTGTACCAAACAGAACTTCCAACCGTGGAATTTCAACCCACCCGAAAGGATTTTGAAGGGGATATTACCGTGGTTGTCTTTCCCATGTTGCGCTTTGTAAAGGGAAATCCTGTGGAAATAGGGACCAAGATCGGGGAATATTTACAGGAGAATGTGGAAGAGGTGTCCAAATTCAATGTGGTGAAAGGCTTTTTGAATATTGTTGTTGAGGATGGGTTTTACTTGGATTTTTTCAATTCCATGTATAACGAAGCGGATTTTGGATATGTAAAAACAGCATCTAAAGATGCCGTAATGGTGGAATATTCCTCGCCCAACACCAACAAACCCTTGCATTTGGGGCATATACGAAACAATTTGTTGGGGTATTCGGTTTCGGAAATCCTGAAGGCAGCCGGGAAGAAAGTATACAAGACCCAGATCATTAATGATCGGGGAATCCACATTTGTAAAAGTATGTTGGCCTGGCAGAAATTTGGTGAAGGTGAAACTCCTGAGTCAACCGGATTAAAGGGTGACCATCTGGTAGGGAAGTACTACGTGGCTTTTGATAAAGCTTACAAAGAACAAATTGCCGATTTGGTTGCTGGAGGAACCGAAAAGGAAAAAGCTGAAAAAGAAGCTCCCATCTTGCTTGAAGCACAAGAAATGCTCCGAAAATGGGAAAGTGGTGATGCCGAAACCGTTGCTTTGTGGAAAAAAATGAACGGTTGGGTGTATGAAGGCTTTGATGTAACCTATAAAAACCTAGGGGTCGATTTTGATGTGTTGTATTATGAAAGCAACACCTATCTTCTAGGTAGGGATGTGGTGAAAGATGGTCTGGAACGTGGTATTTTCTTTAAAAAGGAGGATGGTAGTGTTTGGATAGACCTTACCGATGAAGGTTTGGATGAGAAGATCGTCTTGCGTTCGGATGGTACCGCGGTTTATATGACCCAAGATATCGGTACCGCTATTCAGCGGGTGACGGACCACCCTGATATCAATGGCATGGTCTACACCGTAGGAAACGAGCAGGACTATCACTTTAAAGTATTGTTCCTGATTCTTAAGAAACTTGGCTATAGTTGGGCCAAACAATTGTATCATTTGAGTTATGGGATGGTAGACCTTCCGAGTGGTAAAATGAAGAGTAGGGAGGGTACGGTCGTGGATGCCGATGATCTTATCGAAAGTATGGAAAATACCGCCGAAACCATTTCTGAAGAACTGGGCAAATTGGAGGGCTATTCCGATGCTGAAAAAAAGCAATTGTACCGCACCATTGGTTTGGGCGCCTTAAAATATTATATTTTAAAGGTGGATCCAAAAAAACGGATTTTGTTCAATCCTGAAGAATCTGTGGATTTTCAAGGAAACACAGGGCCTTTTATCCAATATACCTACGCACGGATCCAATCGATTTTGAGAAAAGCTGATTTTGATGTCTCGACTGCGCTCGACATGACATTTGGTTTACATCAAAAGGAAAAGGAACTGCTCAAACAGATTCAACTTTTCCCAGAAACGGTTCAATTGGCGGCAGAAAACTACAGTCCTGCGCTGATTGCCAATTATACGTATGATCTGGTAAAGGAATTCAACTCCTTTTACCAACAAGTGTCCATTTTGGGTGAAGCTGACACACAGAAAAAGCACTTTAGGGTACAACTCTCCAAAAAAGTGGGAGAGGTGATTCAGTCTGCATTTAGACTTTTAGGCATTGATGTTCCAGAACGCATGTAATGGATGGACTAGGACTGACCGAGGCTCAAAAACAAATCGCTGCATTGATTCTAGCGTTTGGTTTGCTTTATGTGTTTGCCCGGGTCGGTTATCAGTATTTTTTTGGTGAAAGGTTCACGCTGTACAATGTTTTTCACCCTGTTAAACGAATTACATCCAAGGAACGGCAGTTTATAGCAGACTTTTTGGTCCCTTATCAACAATTCAATGCGGAACAGCGAAGAACTTTTTTAGAACGTTTTGCCTGGTTTAAATCCAAAAAGAAGTTTGTCTTTTACAATGGGATAACCAATGAGGGACAAATAAAGGCCTATGTTTCCGCTTCTGCTGCCCTATTGACCATGGGCATACGGGATTTTCGGTTTGAGAGGTCCATTTCAAGGGTCATAATTTATCCCAACAAATATTATTCACGTATTAGAAAGAATCACCATATTGGGGAGTACAATCCAAACCTGAAAATATTGGTTTTTTCGGCGGAGGATTTGGAAAATGGGTTCCGAATACCCAATGACAATATAAATCTTGGTATTCATGAGGTGGCCCATGCGCTGATGTTTGAGACCAGAAATAAATCCACTTGGGAGGCCAGGCGTTTTAAAGTGGGCCTTGCCAGAATCAAAAAGCTTTATAATCAAGCAGATTTTCAAGAAAATTTGGCAGACTCTACCTATTTTCGAGCCTATGGCAAGACCAATTTCTATGAATTTTTTGCGGTAACCATGGAAAATTTTATTGAGAGTCCAACGGAGTTTTCAAAGAATTTCCCTGATTTGTACGATACCTTGCGAAGAATGCTGAATTTTGACCTCAATCAGCCAAGCTGGAGGCTTAAAAATATACCCTAAAGCTCACATTTGGGGTAATGCCCAATGAAATACTTTCCACGGCTTCAATTTCATTGTCGTCCGTGATGCGGTAATATTTGTTCAAACTGTTCTTTTTGTTGGTCAAATTAAGTATGGATACGCCAGCATTGGCCTTAATTTGCCTACCAATATTGAATTTGTAGATTGCAGAGGCGTCTACCCGAAGGTAATCGGGCAATCTGCTGCTGTTGGGACTTTTGTAGTTGATCTGTACCGGAAAAACGGAAGTGTCCAAGGCTAAATTACCATCTTCAGGCTCTGTGAACGGTTTTCCAGAACGAAAATTGGCCCCAAGCCCTACTTGTAAGTCTTTATAGGAATAGGTGGTCGCAAAGGTTAATGTATGCCTAATATCCAAATTATTTGGGAAGCTGTTGGGGATTATAGTTTCAAAAGTATAATCGTTTTTATTGTAAGTGTAGCTTAGCCAAGAACTGTAATTGTTTCCTTTTGGCCAACCAGGGGGATTATTGATCAAGAACTCCAGACCCTTAACATCGTAGCTGCCAATTTCACCATTAAATTGGTTCTGGTTTTGGAATCCCTGAGTACGGGTGCTGATACCATCCACCTTTTTGTAAAATCCTTCAAGCCCCAGATAAAAGCTGTTTTTTTCGTAATTGATGCCTATGGAACCTTGTTTGCTTTGGGTTATTGGGATGGTATTATCGTCGGATAGGGTCCATCTGCGCTTTTCAATACCCAAAAAGTTCTGTTCCAAATCTATGATTTGATTGGTGGATTGGCTTTTGAATTCTCCCAGAACCTCTCCCCTAAGATAGTTGGCCAGTCTAAAACTTAGGTTTAGTCTCGGCTCTATCAGAAATTTGCTAAAGGTGCCCAGATTTTCTATATAATTGAGGCGTACACCTACTTTTCCAACAAAACGGTTGCCATCTGAGGTATAGCCAATTTCCGTATGTGGTGCATGGATTCGGATAACACCTTTTATTTCACTATTGAAAGGGGGTTGGGTAAGAATTGTTGTGTTGACAATTCCCGTTTCAATATATTGATAACCATTGTTCCATTTCAATTTATCTGAAACAATGTAATCCGTATTCAATTTGACCGCATTTTCCAGTACTTGGTTATTCTGAAAAAGGAGTTGTATTTGATTGTTGAACAGACTCTGTGCATCCAGGTTGTATCTGGAATAATATACATTCAAATTGGATGAAAGCCTGTCGGTCCATTGGCTTTGCAACTGCCCGCCTACGGACAAATTGGTCTGATCAAGAAGACTGATGGTTGTCTCAAGGTCGGTCAGGTTATTTTCGGTATAATCAAGATTATTGGTAATGCTAATGAAATTCAACCGCAATTGATGTTGGTCATTGATATCATATAGCAGTTTTCCGGTGAAATCATAAAAAAAGAAGTTCTCATCCCTTAAAATTTCATCATCCACGGTAATGTTGCTCTGATTGGTCACTTTGCTATCCTGAAAGGCCCTATCAAAGAACTTGTTGTAGGTAGGAGTGTTTAAAAAGTCCGTTGTGGACCGTCTGGCCGAAAACTGCAGTTCTATTTTTTCGGTGATAGGAACCTGTCCATAGGCATCTCCGCTAATAAAGTTAAAACCGGCTCCTCCCGTAAAATGTGTTGAGAGCTCATTGTCGGTCTCCATCTGGATTACACTGCTTACCCCATCACCAAAGGCAGCTGGTGTACCATTTTTGATTACTGTGATTTTATCTGTCAAATAGGGGTTGAATGCAGAAATCAACCCGAAAAAATGCCCGGATTGGTACATTTTGATTCCATTCCATAAAACAAGGTTCTGGTCATTGGTACCGCCACGTACATTGATGTCCGATACCGTTTCGTCAATACTTTTGATTCCTGGTAGCGCTTGAACGGTTTGTAGGATGTCCGGCTCAATAAGGCCTGGTAAAATGCCAAATTCGGCTGTATTTAAGGTAATACTCGCATCGGTTTCCTTAATAATCCCTGTGGTGAGGAATTTATAGACTACGACCTCTTTCAATTGTTCATAATGCTGAGCCAACAAAATTTTGGGACAACCACCTTGTCTTAATAGGTTTTCCACCCCAATATATTTGGTGTTGTATCCCAAGTACCTGATTTTTAAGGTGGCGTTTCTAGGGATATCATTCAATGAAAAAGTACCATCTGCAGCGGTGGTCATGGCAATTTCGGTCCCAAATACTTCTATAGTTGCCCCTGGAATGGTGTTATCGGCAAAATTGTCCAATACTTTGGCACATATAGTGACCAAGGTTTTCTTGGTAAGGGTATAGTAACGATTGCTTAATTTCTGGGATTTTATCTGGAACTGTGCTTGAATGTATGACAGGATATCATCAAGTGCGACAAGATTATCAGGGACAAGGACCGTAATGTCTTCCAAATCTTCATTGATAAATGAAAATTTGATATCGAACTTGTTTTCTAAGGTTTTAATGTATGAAACAAGGGGAATGGGTGTTTTCTGCTTATCCTGACCCTGCATTTGGCAGGGTAGGAAGACTAAAAAACTTAAGAAGAGGCCAAAAAGGCTGCTACGGAGTTTTTTCAGCATAGAAAAGCACATTATCACCCTTGATTTTGTAATTCATTTTAGATGGGGTGCTTATACTTTTTAACGCCATTTTTAAGTCTGTGTTGCTAAAAGTTCCGGTAAATAATAGATTTTTATCAACATTCTCCGTATTTACCTCAATATTGTATTGTCTTTCAAGTTCAGAGAAGACATAGCTTAAGGGAATACGCTCAAATGAACTTTCGTTATTTACCCAAGAAGGTTGGGTGGTATTCGGTGCGGAAGTGTCCATGATTTTTCCATCAATAACCAAGAAAGATGTGCCAGCAGGCAGTTTGGTCTCCACATTGTTATGGGTTACGTTCACTAAACCTTCAAAACAGGTAACTTCAAAAAAACCTTCCCTGTTTTCAACATTAAATTGGGTTCCCAATACGGCCACAGTACCGTGGGCGGTAGAAACTGTAAATTTTTTGCCCTTTGCAACCTTAAAGAAAGCTTCTCCTCTAAGCTCAATGTTTCGTTCTTTGCTCCAATTTTTCTCACTATAGGAAACTCTGGAACCTGCATTTAGAATAATTTCGGAATTATCGGGAAGAACCACCTCGGAACGTTCTGCAAACTGTGTCGTAACGGATTCATCCAAAGTGCTTACATAGAAATAAGAACCAGTGATAAGAACGGCAACAACAGCGGCAACGCGCAAGAATTTTTTGAACGGATTTAGAGCAACCACCTTTGGTGCATTGCCAATACGTTCTTCTTTGAGTTGTGCCAGTGTCTGGTCAACGTCAAATTCTGGAGCCTTCAAATTGCCTGAAACCTCCTTTAGTTTCTGATAAGAAGCATATTCGGCGGAATTTTTAAATTCCGCTAGCTCCTGCTCAGAAAGCTCTCCGCTAAGCCATTTTGCCAAGTAATTTTCTTGCATGATTTCTATGCTTTACGATTTAATAACAACCCAACTTCAAAAAACCCTACTTTTTAGCAATGTACAATTTCACAATTGACAATTAGCAATAATCTCGATACAACCAATAATTCATTGTTTATTGGTAATTATATTGATTATTGTCATATACCGTCAATTTGTTCCCTAAGTGCTTTTAAGGCCAAGTGCATCCGTTTTTCAATAGCTTTAACACTCACTCCTTCCATTTCGGCAATTTCTGCATATTTCTTTCCATCTATCCTGTTCAATAAAAAAGTGGTTCTCTGGTTTTCAGGAAGATTATTCAATGCCTTGTCCAGTTTTTGTTGGTACTCTTTTTCCTCTAACAAGAACTCAGGCGACTCGTTTGAAATTTCCAAGGTGGGTTTTGCATACTTTAACCGAACCTTTTCCGCTTTGATCACATTCAAATAAAGATTGTTGGCTACCGTATATAAGTAGGACTTAGCTTTTTCGGGCATTACCTTGGCACAATTCTCCCACAGCTTTACAAAGGCCTCCTGTACAGCATCATGGGCCTTCTCTTCATTCCCGAACTTATAATATATATAGTTGAAAACCGTTTTGGAATTAGCTTTAAATATGGAGCTAAAAACCTGCTCTTCGCAAACGTTGTTCATGTAGAAGGGTTTGTCTGTTGCCCAAAGATATTTTAAAAAATTTAAGATGAAGTAGGGTTTTTTCTTTGGGAGTTGTTTTAGGATTGAATTGTAACCCAAAAAATCCAAATCGTTATGAAAAAGTTGATCAATAACTTAATGTACATGGCACTTTTTGCTATGGCCCTTAACTTTACTTCTTGTCAAGAAGAGTTTGAAGAAGTAAATGGCGGCACCCAAGAAACAATAGAGGCAAATTCTTCTACCGCCCTATTGATCGAAAAAACATCTTCCAAAGATGGATCTTATGATAATATTATAGATGGTGCCAGCTGTTTTGCACTAAAATTCCCATATACAGTTGAGGTAAATGGAATTGAGGTAATTATAGATTCAAAAGAAGATCTTCAAACCGTTGAAGATATTTTTGACGAAGTTGATGTAGATGAGGACATTCTGGAAATTCTTTTCCCTATTACCATTACCTATGCTGATTTTTCAGAGCTTGTTATTGAAAATAAAGAGCAATTAAGAGGATTGGCAGCTGAATGTGTGGAAGGTGGAGATGATGATGACATTGAGTGTATTGACTTTGTATATCCTATTACCCTTTTTACGTTTAATACTGACAACCAACAAACAGGTGAAGTATCAGTTGAAAGTGATGAACAATTGAGAAGATTCTTTGATGGATTGGAAGAAGGTGATTTAGTTAGTATTCAGTTCCCATTGACCTTAAAGAAATTTGACGGTACAGAAATTGTTGTAAACAGCAATGCTGAATTGGCCCAAGCTTTGGAAATGGCCAAGGATGAATGTGACGAGGATGATGATGATGATTTTAATGATGATGATTTTGATGAAGAACGATTTGATTTCTGTTTGACCCAGTGCCCATGGCAAGTGCGTGAGGTACAGAGAGATGGAACAAACCATACAGACCAGTACTTGGAGTACCTAATGGTATTTACCGAAGATGGAGAAGTGACCGTAAAAGACCGAGAAGGTAATGTCCTTAATGGTACATGGAGTTCCAGTTTTACCGATCGAGGACCACTATTGACCCTTGAGTTCGATACTTTGGTTGACTTTAACCTAGAGTGGTTGGTATATGAAATTGGAGATCATACCATTAAACTATATGCCGAGGGCGGAAACAAGATTATCATGAAGCAACTTTGTGAGGATGACAGACCAGGTCCTGATACCCTTAGGGAAATCTTGAAAGAGTGTGAGTGGATTATCAAAAAAGTGAAAAACCAAGGTGAAGAGATTGACAGGCTTTTAGGTTTTGAGTTCAAGTTCTTGCCAGAAGGTATGGTGACCTTGAGTGATGGTGAAACAACATCTGAAGGTACTTGGGAAATAGGATTGAACGACGATGAAATTCCTTCATTGCTGATTACAATGGGTGACGAACCAGGAGTAAGCTTCGATTGGCCTTTAAGAGATTTGGATAATCATAGATTGAAGTTCTATGTGGAAGAAGTGGGATATGAATTGATACTACAGAGAGTTTGCGATGATAATGCCAATGATGGTGATGTAGTTGAAATTAGAACAGCGTTGATGGAAGGTGCCTGGAATGTGGCCCAATACAAGGAAGGCGATGTTGATAAAACAGATGAGTTTACAGGATTGGATTTCTATTTCAACGAAATGCACCGTGTACAAGTCGATGAAAACGATAATCCTATTATCGAAGGTTTATGGAGAGTGATTAGAAACCATGATAATCATTTGAAATTCTACTTGAATTTTGCAAATGACGCCAAGTTTGGAGAGATCACCGATGACTGGTATATCGAATCAGTAACAGCTGATCGTATAGAATTGGTTCATGAAGATGAAAATTCTACCGAAACTTTAGTTTTCGAAAAGCAATAAAAGATTTTTCCCCTATCTTTTTTGAAAAGGACGGCTCTCCCCAAAGCCGTCCTTTTCTTTTTATTCTTAAATTTGTGCCTCTTTTAAAATGACATATACAGATGTTTGATAATTTAAGTGAAAAGCTCGATAAAGCACTACACGTCCTTAAAGGACATGGGCAAATAACCGAGATCAATGTTGCAGAGACCCTCAAGGAAATTCGCAGAGCGTTACTTGATGCGGATGTCAATTTTAAGATAGCCAAGGAGTTTACCAATAAGGTAAAGGAAAAAGCACTGGGGCAGAATGTGTTGACCAGCTTGCAGCCTGGCCAGCTTATGGTCAAGATCGTTAAGGACGAACTGACCCAATTGATGGGTGGGGATGCCGAAGGAATCGACCTTTCTGGAAACCCTTCAGTAATTTTGATGTCTGGTCTGCAGGGTTCCGGTAAAACCACTTTTTCCGGTAAATTGGCCAACTATCTCAAAAATAAGAAAACCAAGAAGCCCCTTTTGGTGGCTTGTGATGTCTATCGTCCTGCCGCAATTGACCAATTGCACGTGGTAGGGGAGCAAATAGGTGTTGAAGTCTATTCCGATAGGGAAAACAATGACCCGGTCAAAATTGCTAAAGCCGGGGTGGCCCATGCCAAATCCAACGGTTGCAATGTGGTGATTATAGATACTGCAGGTCGTTTGGCAGTTGATGAGCAAATGATGACCGAGATTGCTAACATCCATAAAGCCATTACACCGCAGGAGACCTTATTTGTAGTGGATTCCATGACAGGACAGGATGCGGTGAATACTGCTAAAGCTTTTAACGATGTCTTGAATTTTGACGGTGTCATCCTTACCAAATTGGATGGTGATACACGGGGTGGTGCTGCAATTTCAATTAAATCGGTGGTGGACAAGCCCATTAAGTTCATCGGTACCGGTGAAAAAATGGAGGCTATCGATGTTTTCTACCCTTCAAGGATGGCCGATAGGATTCTGGGAATGGGAGATGTGGTTTCACTTGTTGAACGAGCCCAGGAGCAGTTTGACGAAGAACAAGCTCGGAAAATCCAGAAGAAAATAGCCAAAAACCGCTTTGGTTTTGACGATTTCTTGAGCCAGATTCAGCAGATCAAGAAAATGGGGAATATGAAAGACCTCATGGGGATGATTCCAGGTGCTGGGAAGGCTTTAAAAGGTCTAGATATTGATGATGATGCCTTTAAACATATTGAGGCCATTATCCATTCCATGACACCAGATGAACGTTCAACGCCCTCTAAATTGAATGCTAGTCGTAAAAAGCGTATTGCAGCAGGAAGTGGACGTACCATTCAAGAGGTTAATCAGTTGTTGAAACAATTTGAGCAGATGAGCAAAATGATGAAGATGATGCAAGGTGGTGGAGGCAAAAAAATGATGCAGATGATGCAAAATATGCGATAACCACGATTAACCATCAATCCAGTAAATAACAACCAACCAAAAATGGAGATTCTCGACGGAAAAAAAATATCGAACCAAATCAAAGATGAAATAGCCGTTGAGGTGGCACAAATGAAAGAAAGGGGGGAGAAAGTCCCTCATTTGGCAGCTGTCCTGGTGGGCAACGATGGTGCAAGCCTTACTTATGTGGGCAGTAAAGTGCGCTCCTGTAAAAAGATAGGTTTCGAATCAACATTGATTCACTTACCTGAGGAAACCACGGAAGAAGCACTTTTGGAGCAAGTCGCTACCCTAAACGCCAATCCTGATATTGATGGCTATATTGTACAATTGCCATTACCCAAGCATATTGATGAACAAAAAGTATTGATGGCCGTTGATCCGGACAAAGATGTGGATGGGTTTCACCCCGCAAACTTTGGAAAAATGGCCTTGGATATGAAATCCTTTATTCCTGCGACGCCATTTGGAATTATGGAACTACTACGCAGATATAATGTTGAAACTGAAGGGAAACATACTGTGGTTATTGGAAGAAGTCATATTGTTGGGAGGCCCATTAGTATTTTAATGAGCCAAAAAGGAAAAGCAGCCAATTCAACAGTAACCTTAACCCATAGTAGAACCAAGGACATTAAAGAATTGACACTTCAAGCGGATATTATTGTATCGGCTTTAGGCGTTCCCAATTTTCTTAAGGCCGATATGGTAAAAGATGGTGTAGCGGTCATTGATGTTGGAATTACCCGTGTACCCGATGAAACCCGTGAAAGAGGATATTACATTACTGGAGATGTTGATTTTGAGAATGTGAGCAAAAAAGCTTCTTACATCACCCCAGTACCTGGCGGTGTAGGTCCCATGACCATTGCAATGCTACTTAAAAACACGCTGTTGGCCCGAGAACGTCATAAAACAAGGAATGATTAATCTTCTCCTTCGGTTTCACTAATAGACAAAACACTTTCTTCTTCCTCATTTGGAGTAATAAAATCCAAGTCATTGTCACCTTCATCGTTGGTGCAGCTCATCAATGCAATCGAAGAAAATATAATCGTCAAAAACAAAAGAACAGTTTTCATCACAAAATAGATTTGGGGGCGATATTGCCTGTTCAACTGATTTTATAACGATTTCAATTTTTAAATCTTGTTTTTTCAACCAATTATTCGATAACTTGTTGGTGGATATATTTTAAAAAACAGATGATCGGAAATAAAATAGCTTGGTTCGTATTTGCGCTTTTGGCAATAATGGTGGGACTTTACCCATTAATGTATGTGTTTGCAGCGGAGAACTCGGGCCTGTTACAGGGTAAAACGGCAGAGCTGCTGGCAAGTCATATTTGGAATATCGGATTTTATGGCCACATTTATTTTGGAGGTTTGGCTTTGCTAATAGGTTGGTCCCAATTCAGTAAGAAAATAAGGGCCAAAAATCTTACGTTGCATAGAAATCTTGGTAAAATCTACGTCTTTGCCGTGTTAATAAGCGGAATATGCGGGGTCTATATAGGTTTTTTTGCCACGGGAGGAATTGTTCCCGCGGCAGGGTTCATCAGCTTGGGAGTAATATGGTTATATACTACGCTGAGAGCTTATAAGGCCATTCGTTCCAAAGATTTGCAATTGCACCAAGGAATGATGATATACAGCTATGCAGCCTGTTTTGCGGCGGTAACTTTGCGTATTTGGTTACCTCTTTTGACCATCGCTTTTGGAGAATTTTTAGTTGCTTATAAAATAGTGGCTTGGCTTAGCTGGGTACCCAACATGATTTTTGCCTATTTCTGGGTAAAGCGAAAAGGAATTTTGTTGGTGTAACTTTTAATCCTCAAGGATTTTTAGCTCCACTTTTCTAAAATCTATCGGTTGTCCTTCACTTTGAAGGGCGATAAACCCTTCTTTTAAAGGCTTGCCATCTATTTTTATGCTCTCATCATAACGATTGGCAACCCCACCACCAATTTGTGGTTTGCTATACTCTAAAACCTTTTTTCCATTGATTATGTGAGTTATCAAAGAATCACCTCGTACAATGAGTTCTGCTTTTACCCATTCTTCAGGAGCATAGGTATCACTGGTGGATGAAATGCAATGGCGAGGGTCTATTTTTCCTTCAAATACTACATCGGTTCCAGGAGAGCACATATTTCCAGTAGGTCTAGATTCTCCTTCCTTGAGTTCGGCCAAAAATTGCATTTCAACTGAAATGGGCCAATCCTGTTCTTTGGGCATGGTTCTAGGGTCTTGTGAATGGAACATGACCCCGCTGTTCATTACAGTGTAACCCGGAGCCGTATCATACCACGGATTCGCAAAACGGTATTCAATCACCAAATGATAATTTGAATATGGAGTATCGTAGTACAAATGTCCATATCGCTCATTGAAATCACCTTCGTAATTGTCATATCTTACTTTTATAATTCCATCTTCAACCCTAAAAGTATCGCCAAAATTGTCACCAACCGCATAATGATGGATTTTAACCGTCCAATGTTCAAGATTCTTTCCATTGAATAACTGAATCCATTCGCTTTTGAGTTTACAGCTAAAAAAGAGTGTGCACAATACAATCGGGAAAACAAGAGCTAAGAGTTGTTTAGGATGGTTTTTCATATAGGTGGTTTATCAAAGTCGGTCTTTTTATTTGGCAAATAGTTGTGTCATATCCTTAAATGCTTTGAATTCTAATGCATTTCCAGCGGGATCCAAAAAAAACATGGTGGCCTGTTCACCTACTTCTCCTTCAAACCGAATATAAGGTTCAATAATGAAATCAACTCCCTGTGCTTTTAACCCTTTGGAAAAGGATTGGAAGGTTTCCCAAGGTAACACTACCCCATAATGAGGGACTGGCACACTTTTACCGTCCACAGGATTGGTGTGGAGTTTCTCGTCCGACCTAGGTTTATAGTGAATGACCAACTGGTGCCCAAACAGATTAAAATCTACCCAATGATCGCTGCTTCGACCTTCTTCACAGCCTAAAATATTCTTATAAAAAATTCGACATTCCTCTAAATTATGAACAGGAATGGCAACATGGAAGGGAGTGATGTTCTGCATAATAAATAAAAGTAAACCCTGAATGTCAATATTACAAGTGATAATCAGGTAATTTCTGTGCCATATGTTGGTTATTTCCAATTAAATAACATTCATGGTTTATGTTGTGTTGATGGTATAAAAAAGTTTCCATAACTAAGGAATGTAATTATCTTTAGTAGCTGTCATTTTAACTTATTGAATAACAGGCATTATGAGAAAAATTGCGATTCTTATATCGTTAGTAATTATGGCTTCATGCAAAAAAGCACAAAAAGCCGACATTGAAAAAACAAGTGTTGAAGACCCAAAACCGCAATCCAACGAGTGGATCTATCTATTTGATGGAACCAGTACCGAAGGTTGGAGAGCTTATGGTGGGGAAACTTTACCTCCAGGATGGACAATTAAGGACAGTACGTTGACCTTTGACACCGAATTGGGGTTGGAACAAGATTACAAAGGAGGGACAGATATCATTTATGGGGCAGAGGAGTTTGATAATTTTGAGCTGTACCTAGAGTGGAAAATACCTGAAGGAGGAAATAGTGGTATCTTTTACCATGTGAAGGAAGGATATAGTGGACCTCCGATTGTATCACCTGAATATCAGCTCATAGATGATGAGAATTATGAGAAGATACATGATTTGACCGAATACAACTCTCAGTTTGGAGCCGAACACCCAGAGTTGTTGCAGGACTGGCAAAAAACCGGGGCTGATTATGCCATGCATGTTGCCGATGAATCCCAAAAAGTACTAAATCCCGTTGGGGAATGGAATTCCTCTAAAATTGTTTTCACCCCAGAAAAAGTGGAACATTGGCTTAATGGTAAAAAGTTGTTGGAGTTTAAACCTTGGTCCGAGGAATGGAACGAAAAGAAAAATTCAGGAAAGTGGGACAATGCACCGGATTACGGGAAATACAAAAAAGGATTCATAGCGTTACAAGACCATTCCAGCCCAATTTGGTTCAAAAACATTAAAATTAAGAAGTTATAGAACTGATGTTAAGAAATATCAACCTGTTTTTATTCTTTTCATACCTTACGGTTTGTGTTTCCCCTTGCATTGGCCAGAATCAAATCCCAGAAAAAGAAGGATTTGTAACCCTTTTTAATGGCGAAAACCTTGATGGTTGGATTGGGAACAAAAAATCATATCAAGCCATAGAGGGAAACATTGTGGTAAACCCCAACGGAGGTGGAAGTGGGGGCAATCTATTTACGGAAGCCCAGTATAGCGACTTTATTTTTAAGTTTGAGTTTCAGTTGACCCCTGGGGCAAACAATGGATTGGGCATACACGCTCCTTTGGAAGGCGATGTGGCTTATGTTGGTAAGGAATTGCAGATACTGGACAATACCGCGGAAAAATATTCAGAATTAAAGGCTTACCAATACCATGGTTCTGTGTATGGTGTCATTCCCGCAAAGCGTGGTTTTTTGAGGCCTGTTGGTCAATGGAATGAACAGATTGTTACTGTCCAAGGGTCAAAAATTAAAGTTGTGCTTAATGGAAATACCATTGTTGATGGAGATTTCTTGGAGGCATCAAAAAATGGGACAATGGATAAGAATAATCACCCTGGCTTACAACGAACAGTAGGACATATTGGCTTTTTGGGACATGGGGATGTTGTTCGCTTTAGAAATATTAAAATCAAAGAGTTAGCGTCAAAAAAATAATTTATAACATAATAGTATGAGTAAAAAGACATCAAATCAAGATAGGAGGGATTTTTTAAAGAAAAGTGGTGTGGGTGCCCTCGGTTTGTTGGCCGCACCTTCTGTTCTTAGCGCCAATGAAAAGTTAAGAGCAATAAAGCCTGAAGGCAGAATAAGAACAGCACATATTGGAGTAGCCAATATGGGAGCTGCGGATCTTAATGATATTTCATCGCACCCGCAAGTTGATGTGGTGGCACTTTGTGATGTTGATGCAATCAACTTATCCACTGCACGAAAGCAACATCCCAAGGCTCGAGTGTTTTTTGACTATCGTGTGATGTTGGACGAAATGGCAGATGAGATTGATGCGGTAATTGTATCTACCCCTGACCATACCCATGCTCCCGCCTCATTAATGGCCATGGAAAAGGATAAGCACGTGTATTGCCAAAAACCTTTGACCCACTATGTTTCTGAATCGAGAGCTATGAAGAAAATGGCTCAAGACAAAGGTCTGGTTACCCAAATGGGTATACAGGTACATTCTTTTTACGATTACAAATTGGCCACGTTGTTGATACAGGATGGGATTATTGGTAAAGTACACACGGTGCATGCATGGAGCCCAAAATCTTGGGGATACAATGGTGCTGAACCGGAAGGCGAAGACACTGTGCCTGCTCAGTTGGACTGGAATCTTTGGTTGGGCACTTCGGCGGAGCGTCCTTACAAGGAAGGATACTACCATCCAGGGAATTGGAGAAAGCTAATGGACTACGGATGTGGTACTTTGGGGGATATGGGTGTTCATATTTTTGATACACCATATAATGCGCTGAACCTTGATGTGCCTAGGACCATTAAAAACGAATGCCGAGAACCGAATGGTTTTGGATATCCGGAAAATAATACGGTTACCTATGAATTTCCAGGAACAGAATACACAGGAAAATCATTAAAGTGGATTTGGTATGATGGCCCTGGAATGCCTCCAGCCCATGAAGATTTAGTGCTTCCGGGAGCAAAGACCGCCGGCAAAAAGAAACAAACTGTAAAAAACAACAATTCCTTGGATGCTGGCGTTGCCGCAGAGGGTCAATTACCAGAACAGGGTGCTATGTTTGTGGGTACAAAGGGACGCTTACTTTTGCCTCATTTTATGCAATTGCCCAGAAAAATTGTGCGCGGTAAATATGTGGACATTTCTAAAGAAATTGCCAAGCAAAATTTAGGAGAACCGGTTAGAAATTATAATAGTGAAGGACCCAAGCACTATCACCAGTTTATTGATGCCTGTTTGGGCAAGGACAAATGTACCGCTCCTTTTGAATACGCCGCACGTTTGACCGAAACCATCCTTTTGGGAGTCATAGCAGGACGTTTTCCCAATCAAACACTGCATTGGGATAGCGAAAAGGCGAGATTTTCGGAAGAAGAAGCCAATCAATATTTGGAAGGGGAATATAGAAAATTCTAGTTATTTCCTTTTAATGGATAATTAAAAATCCCAAATGCTGTACGGTGTTTGGGATTTTTTATAAGATGAGCTATGCCTCAAGAAATGAAATGATTTCATTATTTACCTCTTCTTGGTGCATGGAATGTCCCAACCCCTCCGTGGTTACCAATTTACTGCCCTTCCAGTTGGCATGAACTTGTTCAGAGGCATGGTATGGTGCAACTATATCCAATTTGTCATGAAACAACAATCCTTTTTTGGTATTTGATTTTGCAAATTTTGAAGTGGAAAACTCATGGATTTTAAACCCGAACCGATTTAAGATGTACTGGTCAAGGATATCCATAAACCGATTGCTGAACTTTAGAAGATCCTGGTAATGGTTCATTAGCTCATAAAACTCCGAAGGAGCTCCAATGACCACCATTTTATCCACTTCAGGATTTGGGTTTTTGTATTCGTTATAAAGTAATGTCATTCCTCCAACGGAGTGTCCTATTAGATACTTTGGATTATGTTTTTTGACTATATGGTGAAGGGCTTCCTCATAAAGTGGCACATACAAAAGCTTACCTGAGGAATGGCCATGTGATGGAGCGTCAAAGGCAATAATATTGAAATCAGCTTCCTGTAGTTTTTTAATGAGGTTTCGCCAGCGGAATGTATTGCTTTCCCAACCATGAACCAGTAGCACCGTTTCTTTCTCTCCTGGCCAATGGTATGATTGTAACTGATGATTAGCCACTTGTTCTATTCCATTTTTGCTTTTCTCCAGAAAATCAGCTTGTTGCGGTTTTACCTTTCCTCCTCTAACTGTACAAAATAAATTGAAAGCCTTATGCGCGGCTTTTTGAGGAGTAAAAAGGGAATAGAGGTTAAAATATTGACCGTATGCAAGAGGAAGTATTTTAGTGAGCAGTTTTTTCATATGGTTACTTTTTGTAACTTACTCTATATAAGAAACTAAAATTACGTATTCATTTTAGAAGAAAAAAGAGGTCACTCTACTAAAACCAAGTATACCGATGGAAACTGTTACTGAAAATCAGCAAATTAGAACAGCAAAAAAATTACAAAAAATGTTTGGGCACATTGATTATAAAAACCCACCGGAACTTTGCCCCGTACGCGATGTAATGTCAGTAGCTTCAGACCAGTGGAGTATCTTGATTATTCTTTGGTTGGGATTTTTTCCTGTGCTACGCTTCAATAAATTGAAAAAGTTTGTTTATGGTATTTCAAATAAGGTATTGAGTCAACGCTTAAAAGTTTTGGAAGCGGATGGGTATATCACAAGAACCGCATATCCTGAAGTGCCAATACGTGTGGAGTACAGTCTTACCGATTTTGGACAATCATATGTTGAACGTCTTTTGGAATTGACCGAATGGATGCAAATGAACAGTCCAAAGGTGATTGCGAATCGTGAAAAATATGGATTGGTCTAGTCTTTTAACCTATTCCAGATATCGATATACATTTTCCAAGAACCTTCTTCTTTTTTCCATACAACAACATATTTGCCCTTCCATTTGGTAATCGGTTCTTTTCCCTTTTGGCTAGTACCGCTATAATACCCATAATCGTAGGCATAATTGTCAATGATGTTTATTTCTGAGGCATCCATGCTATGGGAAATAATTTTAGTGTCTTTTCCCTGTTCCCATCTCTTTTTAATGGCTTCGCGCCCCTCAACAATAGGTATTCCTAAGGGAATAAGTTTAGCGTTATATGTATAAATATCTGCCATGGTATCAAAATCTTGGGCCATATACGCCTTGGAAAATTTTTTGGATGCTGCGATTATTTTGTTTTTTTCTTTTGAATCCGACCGTGAAACCTTACCGTTGGAACAATCGATTTTCCAAGTGGGAAATACTACGGATTCTGTTTTATCTACCCATTCCCCAACCCATTTAAACCCTTTTTCATCAATATCATAAAATGACAATCTATAGAAGCCCTCCGTACCGTTGGGCGCTTTTTGTTCTCTGTACAGCACAATCTTACCTTCTTCGTTTCTATTTCCCTCCCAGGTACGTAGCGTTGTGGAAACTGCTCTGGTGGAATAATAATGTACATACCAACGTGTACTATCCTGGCTGAATTGACGAATACTTCCCGAGTAGGTTTGGTCTTCTTTTAATGTTTCATCCTGAATAGCCATGCCGTTCATAATATATTTAAAACGCCATACCATATCCACGGGTTCGGCCCAAGTCTGATCGGCCTTGCATGTAACCGATTTGCAGTTGCATTCTCCAATCAGCGGAGCAAAATCCAGCAATTCCTTTGGTGCGTTGGGATTGGGAAGTCCGAAAGGGTGCTCAGGGGAAGGTTCAAAATCGTATTGAGCTACTAATAAGACAGGAACCAGAAATAAAATGGATAGGAAAGCAATTTTCATTTGGATGGTTTTATCCAATCAAATTACCCAAATGAACCAAAGTGGCAGCTTTCTTTAGGAATTAATTAACAGCTGCTACTCCCACCCCAGCATCAAATATTTGATTTTGGCCGTAGGAGGTATTTGAACGGCTTCAATTTTGGAAGAAGTATATCGCAAATTAGATGGTAGTTCCTCTTTGTCTATGGTAAAATAAAGATTGCTTTCTTTTGGAAAAATGACCACACTGTTGAGCGTTGTAGCAATTTTCTTTATGGTATAGTTGCTTTGTATATCCTGAAAAGTACTTTGCAAACTGACGCCTTTGTCCGTTTTATACCTAGCGTCAAAAACCCTAATATTTCCAATAGTGGGAATACTGTCGGAACCAGGGGTGAATGTCAATAGATGTTTACCGCCTTTTTCGTAAACCTTAATTTTTCCTGTTTTTGGGTCGACAGAATCCTTTACAAGGGAATCTTGCACAAAAACCGACTCCAGGTCATCTACAAGAGTAGTTTCCAAGAGGGGGCCAACAGAGTTTTCCGTGATTAAAAATGTGGTGTCTTTTTCCCCACAACCTAGAATGAATAAACAAATTCCAAGAACTAAACTTATCTTCTTCATAAACATATAAACTAGCTATCGAATAACTTTTTTTAACACACCAAGTACTCCACGAATAAATGTAGCACTTGTAAGTACCTTTACCACAGGATTCATACGAGTACTTCTTCTTGAAGAAGAGCTTCTCCTTGAAGATGTTTTTCGTTTTTGCTCTCGCTCTTTTTCTTTTTCAGCCTCCTTTTCGGCTTTTTCAATCTTTTCATTGAGGATTTCATAGGCGCTTTCGCGGTCAATTTCGTCATTGTATTTTTTAATGAGCTTTGACTTGCCCAATGCCTCCTTAAGTTCAGCATCCGTTAGCACGTCCATGCGACTCATTGGAGCACGAAGCAGGGTAGCGGCCAAAGGGGTGGGTCTTCCTTTTTCATCTAAGGCAGAGATTAAAGCTTCTCCGATTCCGAGGGAAGTAAGTACCTCTTTGGTGTCGTAAAACTCAGAATCGGGGTAGTTTTCTGCGGTCAATTTAATGGCCTTTCTATCTTTGGCGGTAAATGCCCGTAGGGCATGCTGCACTTTGAGCCCTAGTTGGGCCAATACATCATCGGGGACATCGGTTGGGTTCTGGGTCACAAAATAGAGTCCAATGCCCTTCGAACGAATCAGTTTTACAATGCTTTCAATCTGGTCTAACAGAGCCTTGGAAGCCTCTTTGAAGATTAAATGGGCCTCATCAATAAACAGGATTAATTCTGGCCTGTCGCTATCTCCTTGTTCAGGAAATGTAGCGTATATTTCGGCCAAAAGACTCAACATAAATGTGGAAAACAATTTGGGTCTGTCTTGAATATCGGT
The DNA here is from genome assembly GCF_965222555.1 of Flagellimonas sp. Taxonomy (GTDB): domain Bacteria; phylum Bacteroidota; class Bacteroidia; order Flavobacteriales; family Flavobacteriaceae; genus Flagellimonas. Next base: position 2,204,247 of record NZ_CBDCUG010000005.1, read on the forward strand.
CAATCGGATAATATTGATATACCCCCTTCCGTTTTCATCAATGCGGACGAGATCATCCACTTCAAACGATTTCTCACCAAAGAAGAGGTCCGCACCTTGCTGTTCCAGTTCAATAATCTTTCTTAGAATGGTTCCTGTGGAACTGGTAGAAATACGTCCGTAGGCCTCTTGAAATTCTTTTTTCCCATCTCCAGTGGCATATTGCAATACCTTTTTGAAATCCTTCAGGTCCAAAAGGGGAAGTTTGTTGTCATCACAATATTTGAATACCACGGCCACAATACCCTCTTGGGTAACTGAAAGGTCCAATATTCTTGACAATAAAACGGGTCCAAATTCTGAAACTGTGGCCCTTAATCGAACTCCGTCCTGTTCCGAAAGGGATAAAATTTCTACCGGAAATCCTTTTGCTTCAAATGGCAATCCAATTTTTCCATGACGTTCATCAATTTTGGGATGTCCGGGACTGGGTTGTGCAATGCCGCTAAGATCACCTTTAAGGTCCATGAGCAAAACAGGAATACCCTTCTCTGAAAGATTTTCAGCTATTACCTGAAGGGTCTTGGTTTTTCCGGTACCTGTGGCACCTGCAATAAGGCCATGTCGATTGAGGGTTTTTAAGGGAACCTTTACAAAGGCGTTGGTCACGGCCTCTCCATTGAACATTCCAGCCCCCATGGTAATGTAGTCACCTTTGGTGGTATAGCCTTTCTCTATATGTTCAAAGAATTTTTCGGTAGTGCTCATGGAATTCAATTTCCGATAAAAATAGGGTAATTTTAAGCAATTCTGCAAGCTGAATGGGGAAACAGTCCCTACAATTGCAAAGTAATCCAACCATCCAACGTATCTTTGCGCAATGGTTTCGGAACAGGTCATAAGTTTGGTTGAAAAAGGGCATATGCTGCCTTTAATGGAGGAGTTTTATACCATTCAGGGAGAAGGCTATCATAAAGGAACGGCAGCCTATTTTGTTCGTATTGGGGGCTGTGATGTAGGTTGTCATTGGTGCGATGTGAAAGAAAGCTGGGATGCGGAGACACATCCACCAACAAGTATTGAAAAAATTGTTGCAAACGCTGCTAAATATTCCAATACTATAGTGATTACAGGAGGAGAGCCATTGACCTGGGACATGGAGCCGCTTACCGCTGGTTTAAAAAGTAAGAATCTAAAAACCCATATTGAAACCTCTGGGGCCTATCCTTTAACGGGAACTTGGGACTGGATTTGTTTGTCCCCAAAGAAAAACAAACTTCCGAAGGAAGAAATCTATGGCGTAGCCAACGAATTAAAGGTAATCGTGTATAACAAACATGATTTTATCTTTGCTGAAGAACAAGCTGCTAAGGTCAATGAGAATTGTATACTATACCTTCAACCTGAATGGAGTGTGCGTGATAAAATGATTCCATTGATTGTGGATTATGTAATGCGAAATCCAAAATGGATCGTATCCTTACAGACACATAAGTATTTAAATATACCTTGAGGAAAAGGCTCTTTTATTTCCCCCCATTGCTTTGAAGGTCTAGAATACATTCGGAATCTAAAGCAGGCACTACGGGGAGCCCTCTCGAAGCCTGTTGCTGCAATAATTTCATCATACCCATTCCAGATAAGTCACAAGCAGAATGCAGTCCACTTTTTGATGTCACTTTCGAACTCTTGTTTGTTGGCCCACCAAATTGGAGTTCCGCTCTCATTAAACAACCTGTGATGTTGCAGTGGTTTTCTGCTTCGGAATCTTCATGGTCGTTTACTGGAGTAGTGCCTAGGTTGACCAATCCAAACAGATGCCCAAATTCATGTTGCATTGTTGCAGATTCCACATCTGCAATGGATATGGTATTGCTTCTACTTGCCAATTCCCTTACAGTGGATTCGTATATGACCATGGAAGTGTTTCTATAAACAGCGCCTAGTGTTACCAAGCCTTCATCCACGTCATCGCCATCCGAGGGAGCATCTGCAAAATAAATGTAAAAGGCCAAGGTCTTCCCATCATTGTAGGCGGTTCTATTTTCTTGTTCCAAATCATCAATCTCATCTACAACCAGCGTTTCTTCGTTGGGAGATTCCAATTCTTTATAGATAAAATCAATATTTTGCTTAAAAGTTCGCTGCCTAAGATAATTTTCAAGGTCGGATATAGAGGTTGTTGTTGGCCTGAATCCGGTAACATAGGCTATTTCAATCAACAAATCATCAAAATTGGTATTTGAAAGTATATCATTGGCCGAAGCACCAGTTGCCAATAAGTTGGCCGATTTATCCACATTTTTAGTGGGCGGAGTATCATCGGAATCTTTGGAACAGCTTATAATAATACCTAAACAAAATAGGGAATAAAGTATGATTTTCTTTTTCATTGTAAATGGATGTTTAGTTAAAACGCCCTATTGCGAGTTCTATTATTATCTTAAAGAAAGTTTTGCCAAATAGTCGTAATGTTCTCCCGATATTACAAGTTCACACTTTAAATTTGTGGCCAAACATGCATTTTGCAAGGTATTAAAATCTAAATACAGCCAGTTAAACGGACTGCCTTTCTTGCCCCTGTATTCCATAGTAAAAACTACTTCGCCATAATATTTACCATCATTTGGAATCCAAAAACCACCATCATCATCTTGCTCAAACATATAAATAATATCACTGGAATCCAGTAAAATTTGACCATTAGGGCGTAACAATGACTTTAAATGGTTCAAAAAACCATCCAGTTCAATAAGTTTTCCTGCCAGCCCAATGCCGTTCATAAGCAAAAGAAGGGTATCAAACTTTTGGGAACTATAATCAAGGATTGATCCATGCGCAGTAGATTCAACCCCTCTTTTTTTACAAACCTCAATCGCTCCCTCTGACGCATCTAAAGCTGTTACCTCAAAACCTTTTAGCTGAAGGTATAGCGAGTGGTTTCCTGCCCCGCAACCTATATCCAGGACCTTCCCTTTGGCCAATTCCAGTGCTTTTTGCTCTAGAACGGGCATTTCACTAAAGTTTCGAAACAAATAGGGGAGGGGAATGGAATCTTCCTCGTCCAATGAAGAATAGGTTTTGATGTCCTCGGTATAATTTCCCGAGTGATAATCCAACAGGGCGTTTCCAAAAATATCTGACATAATAAACTGAATAGTGCAAAAATGGGACTTTAATTACGGATTAAGGTTTAAATGGGAACAGTTTTTTATGTTTGCCATATATGGAGGAGGAACTAAAACTATTGCCCAAAAAAGCAAAGGAAAAACATAACGAAAACAAGAAGTTTTTTGCTAAGCTCAAAAAAAGACCACCGAAGAAGCTGGATTACATGATGCAGGAATTGCATGATGCAGAGTTTGAACGGACCAATTGTTTAACTTGTGCAAACTGCTGTAAAACTACGGGCCCACTATTTACTAATGGGGATATTGAGCGCATAGCCAAATATTTTAGATTGAAACCTTCACAGTTTATAACAAATTACCTAAGGATCGATGAGGAAAACGATTATGTGCTAAAACAAGTGCCCTGTACTTTTTTAGGAACGGATAACTATTGTTCCATTTATGATGTAAGACCCAAAGCGTGCAGGGAATTTCCACATACGGATAGAAAAAAGTTCCAACAGATTAGCCATCTAACACTTAAAAATGTAGCTGTTTGTCCAGCCGCCTATAACATCGTGGAAGAGATGAAAAAAAGATTAAGTAAGTAGCGCATAAAAAATTATTTTTGTGACTTTTAATTCAAAACTTAACCTCATCAAGCATTATGCAAAAACTTCCGTTTATTTTCCCATGTCTTCTTTTTTTATCCATTAATTTTTTAGGCGCACAGAGCATTGAGGTCGTATTGGCCGACGGGACTGTGATAAATGGTGAAACCGATTACAATGCTTTCGTTAGAACTCCTGATAAGATTGAAGTAAGTCTGGATGGAGAGAATTTTTATTACACTCCATCACAGATCAAAGGATTCAAAACAAATGGTGATAGATACGTTGCCCGGGAAATCGAATTAAATACCACTAACCAAAACCTTCAAAGTTTAACGGATTTTAAGGAACTGGAATGGGTCAAAAAAAAAGTTTTTTTAAAAACTTTGGTTCAAGGGGATGTTAGCTTGTTTACCTATAAGGATACCAGAATACATTACTTTGTTTCAAAGGGAGAAAAGATTTTGGAACTTATTAGGCTCAAAAAGTCAAGTAAGGCTACTTTAAATCATTATGTAGGTCAATTGAATATTCTGTTTTCGGATTGTGAAAGAGCTCCCAAAACGGACTATATAAACTTTAATACATCAAGCTTAAAGAAAGCAGTTATTGCCTACAACGAATGTATTTCTGGCAAAAGTATTTTTGTAGAGGAGAAAAATCCCATTGAGGTTTCACTGTACTTAGTTGGCGGGTACAAACAAACGTCTTATGATATGACGGGAGGCTACTATGGCAACTATAATATTGATAAAGGGGATGAAGGTAATGTTACATACGGAGTGGCATTTGATCTTAATTTCTTAAGAAGAACTAAAAGATTACAGTTCTACAATGAACTTCTTTTGCAGAATTATAAGTTTGATGCATTTTATAGAAGCCAGGAACAGTTTGTGGAACAATATGTAGATTATTTCCTCTCCATGGATTTAAGCTACCTTGAGGCTAATAGTATGATTCGATATAATTTTGGGAAAGAATCAAACAATGCAAAAGTTTTTCTGAACGTAGGAGTAAATCTAGGATTTCAGCTTTCGGATAAGAGCACGGAATATTCGAACTCCGTATTTTTTGGCAACGAGAACAGGAGGGAAAGGGAACCCTTGGCTGGGGAGATTAAAACCAATCGGACAGCCATTTTAACTGGAATAGGGCTACGTTACAAGCTTGTCTCCGTTGAGGTAAGATATGGCTTCAATCCAAAACTTTCAGGTCGACCAACTGAATCCTCAACCAATAATTTAAACTTTTTGACTACATTTAGGGTTTTCTAAAGAGATTATGGGAAAAGTATAAATTAAAGCGTAATGGTTATCTTAGAAGATGCCAAACGTGTAATTTCTCCCATAATGGAACAAATAATGACCTACTTTGAAACCATCCCTTCGCTGCACCGAAGCCTTATTCTGGTGGGCGGAATCACTTTGTTTTGGATTTTGGAAGGTATTGTGCCCCTTTTTAATGTTCCCTATAAAAAATGGCGGCATTCTGTTCCAAATTTTTTCTTTACCCTTACAACTATTATTGTCAACTTTCCACTGGCCTTTTTGCTGTTGAAAACATCAGATTGGGCTGTTGCCAATCACTTTGGAATCATTAATTGGTTGCCAGTGATGCCCTTGTGGCTTTATGTGGTTTTAGGAGTTGTTTTCCTGGACCTTATTGGGGCTTACACGGCACATTGGGTAGAGCATAAGGTAAAACCGCTATGGATGGTTCATTTGGTGCACCATTCCGATCATAATGTGGATACCACTACTGCAAACAGACACCATCCTTTGGAAAGTTTGATTCGGTATACATTTACCTTAATAGGGGTTTTTATCGTAGGTGCTCCCATTGGAATTATTATGTTGTACCAGAGTATGTCGGTGGTGCTTTCACAATTTAACCATGCCAACATTAGATTGCCTAAGAAATTGGACGATGTAATCAGCTGGATTATTGTCAGCCCAAATATGCATAAGGTACACCACCATTATAAATTGCCTTATACAGATTCAAACTACGGAAATATTTTTTCGATTTGGGATAGACTGTTTGGTACGTACATGACAATGGATGTGGATAAAATAGTTTATGGTGTGGATACATTCCCAGATGAAAAAGAAAACAGCAGTATTGTTGGATTATTAAAGCAACCTTTTCATAAATATCGTAGACCCACTACCGAAAAAAACGAAACTTAACCTATAATTTATCTATTTTGATTGGAAAGGAAACAGGTGTTAAATGCTTGGATAACTTCATTCTAAATGCAATAATTTATACCCCAAATGAAGCCAACACAAAAAAGAAGTTTTTAATTATTAATTCGGCAACTGCCGTAAGTCAAGGATTGTACAAGAATTATGCTCTTTTTATGGCAGAAAAAGGGTTTCATGTCATAACCTATGACTATCGTGGAATTGCTGCTTCGCGCCCTTCAAAACTCAAGGGCTTTCAAGCTTCTTTTACAGAGTGGGGAGAGAAGGATGTAAGCTCCATATTGGATTATGTAAAGAGGAATTATCCGGATTTTTCCATCTTGGTCTTGGGGCATAGTATAGGAGGCACATTGATTGGAATGACTCCTGCCGTACAACATATTGCCGCGGTGGTGAACATTGGAGCACAAACTGCATATTTTAAGGATTGGAAAAAAGATCGGCTAAAACTATATTTTATGTGGCATTTGTTCTTTCCGGCCATTACCAAAATGATGGGATATTTTCCGGGGAAAAGACTGGGGATGCTGGAGGATATTCCAAAGGGTGTCGTTGAACAATGGCATGCCCGTAGGAAAAGACCTGATATGGTCGGTCAATTCGCAAAAAATGGATTTGACATGTATTATGATCAGTTCACAGGAAAGTTGCTGACCTTGGCCATTTCTGACGACCCCATCGGAACAAAACCTGCTTTGTTGCGGATACATGATTTATTCCAAAATGCGAATAAAAACTATGAAACCGTATATCCAAAAGATATTGGAGTAAACAAAATAGGGCATTTTGGATTTTTTAGTAGAAAATTTAAGGAAACGCTTTGGGAACGGACCTCTCAATGGTTTGATGAGGTCTAAGCGCCTATTTAATCATAGATTAAATACTTCTTCCTGATATTTTTAAAAGCTTCCAATTCTTCTTGCCAGGAATCCTTGATTTCCTGTTCTGTTGATCCAGCTTCAATTTGTTTTTGTAGTTTGGGAGTACCGGCATGTTTGGTAAAGGAACTGGTTTTAAAAAAATTTGATTTGTCCACAGAGTTCCCGTAAGCATCAATCAACCATTGAAGGGAAACAGAATCCATTCGTTCAGTTTTGGATAAATCCTTTCCAAAACACTTTTTGCCTTCCTCTTTTGGGTGTTTAGACCCAAAATTTGGTTGGGGCACGTAGCTAAAGTCATATGTTGTGCTGTCCAGGAACGACGCACCATAGCGTTGGAATTGAAACTCCGTACCACGACCGGCATTGACATTTGTCCCTTCAAAAAGCCCCAAGCTGGGATAGAGATTGATAGCGGTATCACTTGGAAGATTGGGTGAAGGCCTTATGGGCAAATGATACGAAGTATCATGGGTATAGTTTTTGAGCTGTACAACAGTTAAATTGGCTTTCTTTCCATTTTCAAGCCATCCCTCTCCATTGATCATTTGGGCATATTCGCCAATGGTCATTCCATACACCAACGGAATTTCGGTCATACCCAAAAAACCGGTATGTTCTTCCTTCATAGTTGGCCCATCTACGTAATGCCCATTGGGGTTGGGTCGGTCCAAGACCAAAATGGGAATATTGTTATTTGCACATGCTTCCATCACCAATTGCAAAGTGGCGATATAGGTATAGAATCGCACACCAACATCTTGAATATCAAAAACAATCATATCAATATGCTGCAATTGTTCCTTGGAAGGTTTTCTGTTTTTTCCATACAGTGAAACAATGGGAAGACCAGTTTTAGCGTCCATTCCATCCTTAACATACTCACCTGCATCTGCTTTACCACGGAATCCGTGTTCTGGTGCAAAAACCTTTTCCACTTTTATTTCTAAAGAAAGTAAGGAATCTACAAGATGGGTATGACCCTTCTCTTTGAAAACAACACTGGTTTGATTGGCGATAATCCCAATAGCTTTTCCTTTTAGAAGGGGTAGATATTGAGAGCTTCTATTGGCGGCAACTTCAACAGGTTGTATGGTATCGGTTTTTACATTTTCTGCGATGGGATTGTTGGATTTTTCTTGTCCTCTGCAGGATGAGAACAGCAAAACCAACAATAAAACTGTACTTTTGAAAATGAACTCGTTTGACCTTTTTGAAATGAAGCGAAAATCAACGGTTTTGTGCGCAGTTGAAGATTTTTTTAAGTTGCATAGCTGGGCTATGAAAGGAGAAAAAGGCAAAAAATGAGTGCAAAAGGATAATTTTTTAGCCATTTGAAAAAGTTTAAATGAGTTCAATAGATAAAATGGGCATTCGTTGAATTTAGAATTGTTTATTGCCAAGCGCCTGATAACAGGGAAGGAGCATAAAATTAGTATTTCCGCTCCTATAATAAAAATTGCCATTGCGGCCATTGCTATTGGTATTGTGATGATGCTCATTGCCATTGCAACAGGAGTGGGCCTAAAACAAAAGATTAGGGAGAAAGTAGCGGCTTTCAATGGGCATATACAGATTTCCAACTACGATAATAACATTTCCGAAGTTTCCATAACACCTGTTGAACTGGAACAGGATTTTTATCCAGAATTCAAAGATGTGGATGGTGTGGCACATGTACAGGGTGTGGCAACCAAAGGAGGAATCATTAGAACGGAAGATACTTTTGAAGGTATGCTTGCCAAAGGGGTGGGCAAAGATTATAACTGGTCGGTTTTTAAGGAGTATGTAGTTGATGGAAGATTACCCGATTATTCCGCAAAGCTTAATGATGAGGTGCTGATTTCCAGAATGATGGCCAATCGGTTGCAATTGGGAGTAGGGGATTCATTTTTCTCTTTTTTCTTGAAAGATGGAGATGCATCAAGAGTGCCAAATAACAGAAAGTTTCAAATAGTAGGTATTTATGACAGCGGTTTTGAAGAATTTGATGCCACTTACGTTTTTGTCGACATTCGGCATATACAGCGAATGAACAAATGGTCGGAAACCGAGATAGGAAATTTTGAGGTTTTCCTTAGCGATTTTGATGAGTTAGAGGAAAAAAGCAATGAAATCTATAGTAAAACGCCATCGGACCTTGATGCGGTAAATATCAAAACAAAATATTTCAGAATATTTGAATGGATCGGGCTGTTTGATTTTAACATTGGATTGATCATTGGCATTATGATCATAGTTGGAGGAATCAATATGATAACCGCTTTATTGGTTTTGATTTTGGAACGAACGCAGATGATAGGCGTGCTAAAAGCATTGGGCTCGGACAACTGGAGTATCCGAAAGGTTTTTTTATATAATGCCTCCTATTTAATTATTATAGGGTTGTTATGGGGCAATGGCATCGGTTTGGGGTTACTTTATCTACAGCATAAATTCAGATTTTTTAAGTTTCCCAACCCTGAGGAATATTACATTGAATACATTCCAGTTCAAATTGACCTTCCCATGATTTTGTTGTTAAACCTAGGCGTAATGATTCTATGTTTGTTAATGCTTTTGCTGCCATCTTACATCATAACTAAAATTACCCCGGTAAAGGCTATTAAGTTTGAATAAGTTAACGACTGATGATTGTGCAATAAACTAAGGTCAGATATGATTTTTTTATTTTCCTAACTACATATTGTTTAACTATTTCGCCTTCTGCACTCAATTGACTTAATAGATATTCAAAAATTTTAAGGTCGAAAAATTCAGCAACTCAAAAGATTACCTTTGCAGTGACTATGGAATATGCAAACAACATTCTTGAAACCATTGGGAACACCCCGTTGGTAAAACTAAATAAATTAACGGCCGAATTACCCTGTTTGGTGCTGGCCAAATATGAAACATTCAACCCTGGAAATTCCGTAAAGGATCGGATGGCCCTTCAAATGGTTGAGGACGCTGAAGCTTCCGGTGTTCTAAAACCAGGAGGTACCATTATTGAAGGTACATCAGGTAATACAGGGATGGGACTTGCTTTGGCTGCCGTGATAAAAGGGTATCGTATGATTTGCGTAATCAGCGACAAACAATCCAAGGAAAAAGTGGATGTTTTAAAAGCGATGGGAAGCGAGGTACATGTATGCCCTACGGATGTGGAGCCAGATGACCCTCAAAGTTATTATTCGACTGCAAGACGTTTGGCTACGGAAGTTCCAAACTCGTGGTACGTGAACCAATATGACAACCCTAGCAACACAAAGGCACATTATTTAACCACCGGACCAGAAATTTGGAAACAAACTGATGGAAAAGTCACCCATTTTGTAGTTGGAGTGGGAACCGGGGGTACCATTTCAGGTGTTGGAAAGTATCTTAAAGAACAAAACCCGGATATTAAAATATGGGGAATCGATACCTATGGCTCGGTTTTCAAAAAGTACCATGAAACTGGCATTTTTGACCAAAATGAAATCTACCCTTATGTTACAGAAGGGATTGGGGAGGACATCCTTCCTAAAAATGTCAATTTTGATATTATTGATGGTTTCACTAAGGTGACGGACAAAGATGCCGCTGTATATACCCAGCGTTTGGCCAAAGAAGAAGGTATGTTCTTGGGCAATTCGGCAGGAGCGGCAATAAAAGGTTTGTTACAGTTGAAAGAACATTTTACCAAAGACGATGTGGTCGTGGTATTGTTCCATGATCATGGAAGCCGTTATGTGGGCAAAATGTTCAATGATGACTGGATGAGGGAGAAAGGTTATATAGACTAAAAATATCCCTAAATTAGAAGGTTAAAATCCGTCAATATGCAAAACAGAGCTTTTTTGATTGTCTCCGTTCTTTTGTTATCCATTTCCTTATCTGCACAAAACCTTTCCCGCACAGAAAAGAAAATTGTAGCATCCGTAGCCAATAATAATTCCGAGGCCATTGATTTTTTGGAAAAAGTGGTGAATATCAATAGTGGAACTTTAAATGCTGAAGGAGTTAAAGAGGTGGGAATGGTCTTTAAAGATGCGTTTGAGCACATCAATTTTGATACAAAATGGATTGGAATGCCTTCAGAAATGAACAGGGCCGGTCACTTATTTGCCGAAACTACGGGAAACAAAGGAAAAAAGTTATTGTTAATAGGTCATTTGGATACAGTTTTTGAGGAAGACAGCCCCTTTCAAAAATTTACAATGGTCAATGACAGCATTGCCCACGCACCGGGAGGAAACGATATGAAGGGAGGTGACGTAATTGTGCTTTATGCGTTAAAGGCCCTACATGAGCATGGTCTTTTAAAAAACGCACAAATTGTGGTTGCATTTACAGGGGATGAGGAAAGTACGGGAAAGCCGCTGGATATTAGCAGAAAAGATTTGATTGAAGTCGCCCAAAGAAGTGACATTGCATTGGGTTTTGAAAACTCAACCGGATTTAATTATGCAACTGTTGCTAGAAGAGGAGCCTCTGGATGGGCTTTGGAAGTTGAGGGAAAACGAGCCCATTCCTCGGGAGTTTTCAGCGAGGGTACCGGAGCAGGAGCCATCTTCGAAATTTCCAGGATTCTACATCAATTTTATACCGAGGTAAAAGGAGAGGAGCTATTGACCTTTAATCCAGGTACTTTGTTGGGTGGAACTTTTGTGAATTTTGACACTACAACCAGTAAGGGAGATGTATTTGGAAAAGGAAATGTAGTTGCCCAAAAAGCTATTGCCAGAGGCGGTTTGCGTTTTATTTCAGAGGAACAAAAGCAACGGGCCAGGGCTAAAATGAAAGAAGTGGTGAACAATAACCTTCCCAAAACTTCAGCTAGCATCACTTTTACGGACAGTTATCCGGCAATGCAGCCCACTGAGGGAAACACAGCCTTGTTGAATGTGTTGAACGAGGTAAGCTTGGATTTGAACCAAGGTGAGGTATTGGCCTATGATCCAGGAAAAAGAGGGGCGGCAGATGTATCTTTTGTTGCACAATATGTAGATTGTTTGGATGGGCTTGGCACCATGGGCACGGGGGCACATACCCCTCAAGAAACTGTAAATCTCAATACCATTGAAGCTTTGACCAAACGAACAGCAATCTTAATTTATAGGCTGATTAATTCTAAAAAATGACGCAATTAGAGTGTGGAAACTGTAGTGTGAAAATTGACCAGGGAGAATTGGTGAGTTTCATAAATGAGGGACACGAATTTATCCATCAAAAAGGAAGCCCGGGTTGGAGGAATGCAGATACCGAAATGTTTCCCATAATT